>NZ_JAVBHX010000009.1 GCF_030732065.1 Oceanimonas aquatica | reverse complement strand
TAGTGCACTTCACAAATCATTGAAAAACAATATTTTTTGTTTCTCAATCGACTGCGAGTGCCCACACAGTTTGCTTGATAAATTGTTAAAGAGCGTTGACCGCTTTCGCTGGTCAGGGCTGCGCATTCTACGCAATCCTTTTTGTTCGTCAAGCGTTGATTTGAACTTTGTTTGGTTCGCTTTCAACCCTTGTGACCGTTGGCGTGTTGCCCCGTGTCAGTGGATGCGCATTATAGGGACCGGCCGATTTTGCGCAAGGGCTTTTTTAACAAAAATACGGCCTTTAACACCGAATGCTTATTAACCCAGCAAAAGCACAAGTTAGACACAGAGTTATACACACATCAGTGCATACCACGGCCATTTTTATTAAGTTTATCCAGGGTTAACTGCTCAAAGCCAAGTACCTCACCGCCATACTGACCGGCAAAAGCGTCTGCCACGGCTCTGTCACCAAAGCTGGCCGGGGTCGGCCCCATGGCACCGGCCTGGCTGGAGCCTACGACATACCAGGCAGTTTCGGCATTGATAAAGTGTTCATCATCGGGCTGCTCCCAGGGCACCTCACTCATGTCGTGCACCCATATTTCCTGGCGGGCATGGCGGTTTTCCGGCTCCAGCGCCCAGTTCAGCAGATCCCGGGTGGAGCAAAACTTGCGAACCTCTTCCACGCCCTGCTCATAGGCTTCGCCCTTGGGACCGGGAAACCGGCTGATTACCATGCCGCACAGATGGCACTCGTCGCCCTGCTCAATGGCCACCGCCTGCCGTGCCAGCGCATCCGCACCTGGCTCTCCGCACCCGGCCAGCAACAGAGAGGCCAGCAGCAATCCATACATACGCATATTTATATCCTTGTCAGTGACCGTTGAAACAGAAAACGAGCCAGCCCCACCAGCGATGCAAGCCACACCAGCAGGCTGCCCAGCAGCCCCGCCGAGCCCAGGGCCAGCTCGCTGCTTGCCGCCATCACTCCGGTTTTGACCTCGCTGTCCGACAGCAGCTCCAGATTGAAAATGCGGAACACATCCGCCGGGTTGAGCAGCATCAGATAGGGCAATGAGGAGAAATTCAGTTGTTCCGGCAGGCCCACCAGCAGGCCCAGCATCAGCAGATCGAACACCACCACGAAAAAGAACCAGAGCAGCAGCGAGGCACCGGCAGCCTTGCCCTTTTCACTGACCCAGGCACTGAGGGCATAGGCCATGGCCAGAAAAATCCAGCCGAGCAGAATCGCGGAAACAATCAGAGCACCGAACAACCGCGCCACCAGAGCAGCATCAAGGCCGTCGGTAAACAGCAGCAGGGTCAGGGCGGCACTGCCAAACCCCAGCCCGGTGGCCACTGCCAGCATCAGCGCCTGTCCGGTGAACTTGCCGGTCAGCAGTTGCCCGGGGCTCAACGGGTAGGTCATCAATAACAGCAGGGTGCCCCGCTCCGCCTCGCCAATCAGGGCGTCGTGCCCCAGCATCAGGGCGATCAATGGCAGTATCACCACCGCCAGGCTGGCCAGACTCGCCAGAGTGGATTCAATGGAGGTAAAGCCCACCAGGCCGGAGGCGACACCGCCAAAGTAGGCCAGCCCCACCGCCATAGCCCACAGCACGATGGCGATGGCCAGTATCCAGCGGTTGCGAATGCCATCCAGCCATTCCTTATGGGCAATGATCAGCAGTGTGCGCATCGGCGGCTCCATAGCAGATATGTTGATACAGTTCGGGCAGGTTGGGTTGTTGCCACTGGAATTGCTCTATGTCCGGCAGGCTGCAGATCACCTCTGCCAGCACTCTTTGCCCGGCGGCGTCCGCCTGCAGCACCAGTTGCTGCTCACTGGCTTCGGTTACCAGTGAGTGAAAGCGCGCCGGAAGGGCCGGTAACAGCTCCCTGCCCTGCAGGGTCAGGGTCACCGGCAGGCGGGACTCGGCACGCAGGGCGTCGAGACTGCCTGCCGCCAGCAGACGCCCCTGCCCCATCACCGCCACTCTGTCCAGATAGGGCTCGACCCCTGCCAGCACATGAGAGCACAGCACAATGGCGCAGCCCTGCCGGCGCAGTTCGTCGATTTGCTCATAAAAGTGGTGAGTGGCCACCGGATCCAGCCCGACCGTCGGTTCGTCCAGCAACAGTATTCTGGGTTGCCCCAGCAGCGCCTGAGCCAGCCCCAGCCGCTGCCGCATGCCCTTGGAATAGGTTTTTACCCGGCGGTTGGCGGCATCAATCAGCCCCAGCCGCTCCAGCAAGGCCATGCCCTGGGCCGGTTCCATGCCCTTGAGTTTCGCCAGATAGGTGATCACCTCGGCACCGCTAAGCTGATCGTAAAAACTGACGTTTTCCTGCAAAAAGCCCAGGTGCCGGCGGAGCTCGCGAAAGTCACTGCTTGCCGGATCCCGTTCCATCACCCTGACGTCGCCGTCATCGGGTTGCAGCAGGCCGAGGATCAGCTTGATGGTGGTGGTCTTGCCGGCGCCGTTATGGCCCAGCAGCCCCAGTACCTCGCCGGGCTGCACCTCCAGCGAGATGCGTTTCAGTACCTCACGCCCGGAAAAGCATTTAACGACCTGCCGTAAGCGAATAATGCTCATCGCGCCTCCCTTCGGCCATGGTGTCCGGCAATGCCATTAACGGATAGGAATCGGTGACGCCCGGCCCCCGGAACACCGGAAACTGCTGTTGGATCCAGCGCAGCAGGCTGACCACAGGCGCATTCAGCAGCCAGCGGGCCGCCGGATATTGCCACAATACCCTGTCCATGCCGTCGTTGGGTTCGTGGGGAATGTCCCCCAGGCCGTTCTGATCCAGATCCCAGCCCAGATAATCGCTCCAGTAGTTGCCCCGGCCATCCCGGGACCATTCCTGAGGCCGGTTGGAGACATAGCGCACCTGAGTACGGTTGCCTACCAGGGCATTGCCAAAAATATGATTCTGCTCCGAGCCGGCCGTCATGTGCAGGCCCAGATCACTGTGAGCCAGCCAGTTGTCGCTGATCTCGTTACCCACCGCCTGATAGGCAAACATGGCCTTGCCCTCGGCGCCTCTGGGATTGATCAACCGGCTGTTGGCCCGCACATCACTGACCCGGTTGCCGCTGATTCTGGAGTAGGTAATGTAATTCATCAGAATGCCGTAGTTCTCATCCTGCTTCGACACATTACCGGTTACCGTCAGCTGCCGGGACTGCATCAGCGCATAACCGGTGCGGGTATGCTCGGTGATATTGCCGGTGACTTCGTTGTTGTTGGAGTACATGTAGTGAATGCCGTAGCGCAGTTCGCTCATGCGATTGTCCACCAGGCGATTATGATGGCTGTAATTGATGTAGATGCCGTCGCGTACCCGGCGTATGCGGTTATTCGCCACCAGGCTATCACCCACATCAAAGAGATGAATGCCGTTGCCCCTGTCCTGGGAACGCAATGACGTATCACCTTCAATGTCGTTGTGATGCAGATACAGGCGCTTGGCACTTTCGGCCCAGATACCAAAGCCGGGGCCAATGAGTTGCACTCGGGCCACCTCGGCGTCACTGGCCTGGCCACTGATAAAAATGCCTGCGTTCAGCTCCCCCAGATCCGCCCCCCAGTTGCGAATGGCCAGATCGAACACGCCAATGCCGGGCGCACCCAGATACAGGCCATGGCCCTGGCCACCGGCGTCGATCACGGCACCGGCTTCGCCTTTCAGGGTCAGGGGTTTAGTCAGGCGCAAGGCCGGGTAGATACCCGGCTCAAGGATCACGGTTTCGCCGGCCGCCACCGAATCGAAGGCGGCAACGGAGGCCGGCGTCAACCGTACCTCCGCCGCCGCCGGCCCGACAAACAGCAGCAGCCACAGCAGCCAACGTTGCACCATGGCGCGCCTTACGCCGGCTCAACCAGCATGCGGCCAACCATTTCCATGTGCAGGGCATGGCAGAACCAGTTGCAGTAATACCAGTGCACCCCGGGCTTGTCGGCAATAAAGGTCACCGACGAGGTCTGCTGCGGGCTGATCTCCATACTGACACCATGGTTGACCATGCAGAAGCCGTGACTCACGTCCTCAATCATGTCCAGGTTGGTGACGGTCACGGTCACTTCATCGCCCTGCTTAACGGTAAACTCGCTCATGCCGTAGTTGGGGGCCACCGAGGTCATGTACACCCGCACCTTGTTGCCGTCGCGGATCACCTTGTTGTCCCGCTCCAGGGTGACGCCGTCTTCCTTCGCCATGGCCACGGTTTCGGCGAAAAAGGCATCATCGCGCTCCCAGATCTTTTTGGGATTGAGCACATCACGGCGCAACAGAATACAGTCATGGGGCTCCGCATAGGTGGGGCCATCGTGCACCAGCTTCATTTCCTCCCCGGAAATGTCCACCAGCTGGTCGTTTTCCGCATGCAGTGGCCCCACCGGCAGGAAACGGTCCTTGGAGAACTTGCACAGCACCACCAGCCACTTGCCGTCTGCATCCCGGGCTTCGGTATGGGACGCATGGTTATGGCCGGGCTGGTACTGCACATCCAGCTTCTGGCGAATATAGTCCACGTCTTCGCCGTTATACGCCTTGATGGCATCGGCCATGTTCCACTTTACTACCTGGCTGTCGATAAACAGGGTGGTGTAGGCGTTGCCACGACCGTCAAAGGTGGTGTGCAGCGGCCCCAGACCCAGCTCGGGCTCGGCGGCGATCACTGCACGGGGATCCTCGAACCTGTCGTCGAACAGATCGTCCAGCTTGTCGATTTCAATCATCGACACGGTGGGCGACAGCTTGCCGTTGGCGATGAAATACTTGCCGTCGGGGGAGGTGTTGAGACCGTGGGGGTTCTTGGGTACCGGCACATAACGAGTCAGTTTGGAGCCCTTGCGACCGTCCAGCACCGGCACTTTGGAGTCGCCCAGCGTGGTAAAGTCGCCGGCCTTGATCGCCGCCTCAATGCGAGGAATGTTAAACACCGTCACCCAGTCGCGCTCTTCGCGCATCATGCCACCCAGGGTAGTGGCCGCTTCCGAGTTGTAACAGGTAGAGGCGGCATACTTGCCGGTGTAACAGGCGTCGGTATTATCCAGGTTGCCGTCCACCATGACCTGAAAGGCCACTTCCATGGTCTCGGCATCCACGGCGTTGAACATGGTGTACTGCTCGGCAGTGTCCAGGTTTTTCAGGTTGGTGCCGTCGTTGGGATGCGGAATGATGAATTCGGCGTTACAGAACACATATTTGGTGTGAGGCACCTTCTGCAGGCGAAGCCCGTGAATGGCCTGCACATTGGGAATGGTGACAATTTTGTCGCATTTCATGATATCGAGCCGAATGCGCGCCACCCGGGTATTGGCCTTGTCGTTGATAAACAAATACTTGCCGTCGTACTTGCCGTCGGTCATGGAGATATGCGGATGGTGACAGTCACCATTCAGGTACTTGCTGCTGTCGCCCAGCACCCGCTTGCTCTCGTTGGTAATGCCCCAGCCGGTGGCCGAGTCCACGTTAAACACCGGAATACGCATCAGCTCCCGCATGGAAGGCACGCCCAATACCCGCACTTCCCCCTGGTGACCGCCACTCCAGAAGCCGTAATACTCGTCCAGCTCACCGGGTTTCACGTTAATGTCGTCGGACGCCAGCGCCGGGGCCGAGGCCAGGCTGAGACCGCCACCGGCCGCGGCGGTCGCCAGCAGGGCAGACGAGCCGCCCAGAAACAGGCGCCGGCTCAGTTTGACGTGTTCGCTTGGCTCTTGATGGTTATCTTTGTTGCTCATTCGACTCTCCTTGTGGGGCTGTGGTTTCCACGTTGGTTACTCTGATACGAGCCGCTTCCCGCTCCAGCTCGCGACGGCGGCGGTTCTTCGCCTTCATCACCAGTGGCGGGCACTTGCGTTCGTTAAAGTAAGTGATCTGGCAATCCAGACAGTAGTGACACTCGTTGGCATTGATGCGTCCATCCGGGTGAATGGCCTGCACCTCGCACTCCTTGGCGCAAAGCTGGCAGGGGTTGCCACATTCATGGCGGCGCTTGAGCCAGTCAAACAGCCTGAGCCGGGCCGGTACCGCCAGCGCCGCGCCCAGCGGACAGACATAACGGCAATAGGCCTTGCGCAAGAATATTGAAATCACCACCCAGCCAAGGGCGTAGGCCACATAACCCCACTCGCGCATAAAGCGCAGGGTCATGGCGGTTTTAAAGGGCTCGACTTCCGCCGCCTGCTCGGCCAGGGCCAGCGATTGCAGCGACAGGCCAAACAGGCCCAGCAGGATCAGGTACTTCAGTGCCCACAGGCGCTCGTGAATGGCAAAGGGCACGGTAAACTGCTTGATTTTCAGCTTGCGCGCCGCCTCGTTGATCAGCTCCTGCAGGGCACCAAAGGGACACAGCCAGCCGCAAAAGATCCCCCTGCCCCACAGCAGCAGAGTCAGGGCCACAAAGCTCCACAAAATAAACATCATGGGATCGAGCAGAAACGACGACCACTGAAAGCCGCTGAACAGTGCATGCAGAAAGGTAAAGACGTTAACAATCGACAACTGGGCCAGGCTGTACCAGCCGATAAAGAACAGGGTGAAACACAGATAGCCGATACGCACCCGGTTCAGCAGGGTCGGATGCTGCACCAGCCAGTCCTGCAGAAACAGAATAATCATCAGGACCACCAGGCCGGTGAGCAGCACCGCAATCTGCACCTGCTTCATTTGCCACAGACTGACCCAGAGCGGCGTTTCCTCTTCCATGGGCAGGCCGGAAGACACAGGCGTGGCCGGCGCCGGCAGGTTCAGATAAGCGTCGGGCAGATCATAGTCGGCATAAAAGCTGGCAAACTCACTGTCCAGCGCGCCCACCTGGCGGCGTACCATCAGCTCGAACTGCCAGGGCCGGGTCAGATCCAGCGCGTCGTCACGGGCGATAAAAATGGCCAGCTCACCAAATCGGGGAATGTCTTCGGCCTTCAGATCCGACGGGGCCAGACGCTGATAGTCCATGTCCCGAAAAGCGATTTCCTCCGGGCCCTGCCAGGCCCGCACCCGGTCAAAAATGCCACCACGCACAAAGCCATTGCCGCGAAAACTGTAATCGCTGTTGGCCGCCACCAGAATGGGCTGATCATTCGGCCCCAGGCTGCTCATCAATTTATCGTACTGTTGCTGCCCCAGCAGGTTGATGCCGGCCTCGGCCGGTCGCAGGGGCGCAAAATACAGTTCCATAAAGGCGGCATCGGGATTTTCGGGAGGCTTGCGTGAGGCGGCCTTGGTGCCGGCAAAAGCGCTTTCCACCTCGCCTTCGGTAAGTACAAGAGAGCGTACCAGCTGTCGCTCAACCAGCGCCTCCCAGCTGCGTGGCTGCCAGTCCTGCACCAGGGTGGCGGCTTGGGTCGCCGGCACGCCGGCGGTCACGGTCTGCCCTTGTGCCAGAGCCTGGTGTGCCGAGCGCAGCGCGCGCATGACGGTCTGATTGATCACCATGACGGTAACAGTGGCGCCGGTGACGCCGTCCACCGAGTGAATGTCATCCCGTCGGGACAGACCTACCTGCACCCGCTCATCAAAGGCGATACCCTCATACTGATCCACAAAGGCAGTGAGCTTGCGTTCGGGAATGCCAATCAGCAGTATCGGCTCATGGTGCTCCACCACCAGGCTGTGCTCCAGCCGGCCCTGCTCATCCATGACCAGAAGCATTTCCACCGGCTTGCCGGAGTAGGCGGGAATATCGGCAAACTGCCGGCTCAAAAAGGCATAGCGGGGCACCTTGTCGTCGGCATGTTCGATGTGCCAGCCGGCAAAGGGCTGATCAATGGCGCTGATGCTGGCACCGGGATACCACTCCGCCAGCCGCTGCTCCGGCACCGGGCGTTCGGCAGCCAGCACAACGCCGGCGCATAACCACCAGAGGGCCAACAGGCGAAGGAACAAGGACATCAAACCACCAGAAAGTTGCATTTCATTTACTGAATAATAGCCACGCACAAGGCACTCCGGCTTGATCCAGATCAGTGATGGTTTAAAGGTATAGCAGAGATACGGGATTCAGGTGGGGATAATCAAAAAGAAAAAAGCCGGGCGGACCCGGCTTTTGTTTTTACTCTTCAGAAGCAGCTGCTTCTTGCGCTTCAACGTCGCGACCTACCAGCTCGATGTAAGCCATAGGGGCGTTGTCGCCAGCGCGGAAACCGCACTTCAGGATGCGGGTGTAACCACCCGGGCGCTCCTGGTAGCGGGGTCCCAGTTCGTTGAACAGTTTGCCAACTACTTCGCTGTCGCGAGTACGGGCAAATGCCAGGCGACGGTTAGCAACGCTGTCGCTCTTGGCCAGTGTGATCAGAGGTTCAACCACACGACGCAGCTCTTTTGCCTTGGGCAGAGTCGTCTTGATAACTTCATGACGAACCAAGGAGCTGGCCATGTTGCGGAACATCGCCTGACGGTGGCTGCTGTTCCGGTTCAGTTGACGACCACTCTTACGATGGCGCATGACCTAATCCTTCCTAACTAAATCGGTAAAACCCGTGATCCGGTTTATTCATCAGCGATGCTGGCAGGCGGCCAGTTCTCCAGGCGCATGCCCAGAGACAAACCACGAGACGCCAACACGTCTTTAATCTCGGTAAGAGACTTTTTACCCAGGTTGGGAGTCTTCAGCAGCTCCACCTCGGTACGCTGTACCAGATCACCAATGTAATGGATCGCTTCTGCCTTCAGACAGTTCGCAGAACGAACTGTCAGTTCCAGATCGTCGACAGGACGCAGCAGGATAGGATCGAACTCAGGCTTGTCTTCTTTCTCTTCCGGCTCGCTGACGTCACGCAGGTCCACGAAGGCTTCCAGCTGCTCGGCCATGATGGTGGCCGCACGGCGGATGGCTTCTTCCGGATCCAGGGTGCCATTGGTTTCCATGTCGATAACCAGCTTGTCCAGATCGGTACGCTGTTCAACACGGGCCGCCTCTACATTGTAGGCGATACGAACCACGGGGCTGTACGCGGCATCCAGCAGCAGGCGACCAATCGGACGCTCGTCGTCTTCAGTGTGAGCGCGGGCGGCGGCAGGTACATAGCCACGGCCACGCTGTACTTTCAGACGCATGCTGATGTCGGCGTCGTCCCCGGTCAGATGACAGATGACGTGCTCTGGGTTAACGATCTCGACGTCATCACCGTGGGTGATGTCGCCTGCAGTTACGGGACCTGCACCAGTTTTGGTCAGTGACAGGGTAACCTCGTCCTTGCCTTCCAGCTTGATGGCAACCTCTTTGAGATTGAGCAGGATTTCCAGGATATCCTCCTGGACACCTTCCTTGCTGCTGTACTCATGCAATACACCGTCGAGTTCAACTTCGGTGATGGCACAGCCCGGCATGGAAGAAAGCAGAATACGACGAAGCGCATTACCCAATGTATGACCAAAGCCACGCTCCAGCGGCTCGAGAGTCACTTTGGCATGAGTCTGACTGACTTGTTCAATATCAACCAGACGCGGCTTAAGAAAATCTGTTACAGAACCCTGCATTGTGTCCTCTCTTAGAAGCTAGCTTTACTTGGAGTAAAGCTCGACGATCAGCTGTTCGTTAATCTCGGCAGACAGGTCGCTACGCTCAGGCAGGCGCTTGTAGGTGCCTTGCATGTTGGTAGCGTCAACTTCTACCCAAGTCGGCTTTTCACGTTGACCGGACAGCTCCAGGGAAGCTTTGATCCGGGCTTGCTTCTTGGCCTTCTCGCGAACGCTGACTACGTCTTCGGGAGAAACTTGGAAGGAAGGAATGTTAACAACCTGACCGTTTACCAGGATGGCCTTGTGGCTCACCAGCTGGCGAGACTCGGCGCGGGTAGCACCAAAGCCCATGCGGTATACGACGTTGTCCAGACGACCTTCCAGCAGCTGCAGCAGGTTCTCACCAGTGTTGCCTTTCAGGCGCGCAGCTTCTTTGTAGTAGTTGCGGAATTGCTTTTCCAGTACGCCGTAGATACGACGAACTTTCTGCTTTTCACGCAGCTGTACACCGTAGTCAGACAGACGGGGCTTGCGAGCGCCGTGCTGACCGGGTGCGGTATCAATTTTACATTTTGAATCAATCGCGCGAACACCTGACTTCAGGAAGAGGTCAGTGCCCTCACGACGGCTCAGTTTGAGCTTGGGACCCAGATATCTTGCCATGTTCTTTCTCCAACTATCCTACAAGAAACGTTATACGCGACGCTTCTTGGGAGGACGACAACCGTTGTGCGGGATGGGAGTCACATCGGTGATGTTGGTGATGCGGAAACCCGCAGCATTCAACGCACGGATGGATGACTCGCGGCCCGGACCCGGACCTTTAACCATTACTTCCAGGTTCTTGACACCGTATTCCTTGGCAACTTCACCAGCGCGTTCAGCAGCTACCTGAGCAGCGAACGGGGTGGACTTGCGGGAACCACGGAAACCTGAACCACCGGCAGTCGCCCAGGACAGAGCGTTACCCTGACGGTCGGTGATGGTTACGATGGTGTTGTTGAAAGAAGCATGTACGTGGGCGATACCGTCGCTCACCTGCTTTTTAACGCGCTTACGAGCGCTACGAGCCGGAGTTTTAGCCATGATCTACCTTCCCGTTATTTCTTGATCGGTTTACGAGGACCTTTGCGCGTACGAGCATTGGTCTTGGTGCGCTGACCGCGAACGGGGAGGCTGCGACGATGACGCAGGCCACGGTAACAACCCAGGTCCATCAGACGCTTGATGTTCATGGAAATTTCGCGGCGCAGGTCACCTTCAACGGTGAACTTGGCCACTTGCTCACGCAGAGATTCTACCTGAGCTTCATCCAATTCTTTAATTTTCACATTCTCGGCGATACCGGCTGCGGCGCAGATGGCCTTGGAGCGGGTACGACCGACGCCATAAATAGCGGTCAAAGCGATGACGGCATGTTTATGGTCAGGAATGTTAATGCCAGCGATACGGGCCACTATGCACTCCTACATATTAACGAATAAAAAGCCATTACAAAGCCCGTCGAGGATACGTAATGGCTGAACTTTCACCTAACGAAGGTGGCTGGCTACTTTAGCCAGCCTGCCTTCAATTTTCAAGCTAAACCGTAACTTTTTTAGCCTTAACCCTGGCGCTGCTTGTGCTTGGGGTCAGAGGTGCAGATCACGCGAATCACGCCGTGACGCTTGATGATCTTGCAGTTACGGCAAATAGCCTTAACGGAAGCACGGACTTTCATTGCTTAACTCCGTAAATAACCGAACCTTAACGGTTGTAGCCCTTCAGGTTCGCTTTTCTCAGGACATCGCCATACTGATGAGACATCATGTGGGTTTGCACCTGAGCCATGAAATCCATGATGACGACCACAATAATTAACAGCGAGGTTCCGCCAAAGTAAAACTGGACGTTCCAGGCTGTCATAAGGAACTGTGGAACCAGACAGATAAAGGTAATGTACAGGGCACCGACCAGGGTCAGGCGAGTCATTACTTTATCAATGTAGCGCGCTGTCTGTTCACCCGGGCGAATCCCCGGAATGAAGGCACCGCTCTTCTTCAGGTTGTCTGCCGTCTCGCGCGGATTAAATACCAGCGCGGTATAGAAGAAACAGAAGAAGATGATGGCAGCGGCATACAACATTACGTACAGCGGCTGGCCGGGTTGCAGCGTGAGCGACAGCTCCTGCAGCAGGTTGGCAAACCACCCTTCGCCCTGACCGAACCATGAGGCCACGGTACCCGGGAAAAGAATAATGCTGGATGCAAAAATCGCTGGAATAACCCCCGCCATGTTCACTTTCAGGGGCAGGTGTGTACTCTGTGCCGCGAACACCTGGCGGCCCTGTTGACGCTTGGCATAGTTCACCACAATGCGGCGCTGGCCACGCTCAACAAACACCACGAAATAGGTCACGGCAAACACGATCACGGCCAGCAGCAACAGCAACAGAATGTGCAATTCCCCCTGACGCGCCTGCTCTGCCGTGGCACCGATGGCCGAAGGCAGACCGGCAACAATACCCGTAAAAATAATCAACGAGATACCATTACCAATGCCCCGCTCGGTAATCTGCTCACCCAACCACATCAAAAACATGGTACCGGTGACCAGACTCACCACTGCCGTAAAGTAGAAGGCGAGCCCGGGGTTTATCACCAGGCCCGGCATCATGTTCGGCAGACCGGTGGCAATACCGATGGCCTGAATGGTGCCCAGAACCAGCGTGCCATACCGGGTGTACTGACTGATTTTGCGGCGGCCCGCTTCACCTTCCTTCTTGAGCTCGGCCAAGGGAGGGTGAACCACAGTCAGCAGCTGAATGATAATGGACGCAGAAATATACGGCATTATCCCCAGCGCCAGTATGGACGCTCGTTCCAGAGCGCCACCACTGAACATATTGAACATTTCAATGATGGTGCCCTGTTGTTGCTGGAACAAGTCGGCAAGTACGGCGGCGTCAATACCAGGAATAGGCACATAGGAGCCGGCGCGGAACACGATAATCGCGATCAGAACGAAAAGCAGACGGCTTTTCAGTTCACTCAGCCCGCCCTGTGCGTTTTTAGCTTCTAATCCTGGTTTCTTGGCCATAGTACTTATTATTCCTCGATTTTTCCGCCGGCGGCTTCAATGGCAGCACGGGCACCTTTGGTGACACCCAGACCAACCACAGTCACTTGACGGTCAATGGTACCGGACAGAACGACCTTGGCAAACTGGATGTTCTTGGTCAGAACGCCAGCCTGCTTCAGGGTGTTCAGATCCACCACGTCGCCTTCAACTTTCGCCAGTTCACTCAGACGAACTTCAGCACTGACCAGAGACTTGCGCGAAGTAAAACCAAACTTCGGCAGACGCTGTTTCAGCGGCATCTGACCGCCTTCAAAACCGTTGCGAACCTTACCACCGGAACGGGACTTTTGACCCTTGTGGCCGCGGCCGCCGGTCTTGCCCAGACCGGAACCGATACCACGACCTACGCGCTTGGCGGCAGGCTTGGAGCCGGCGGCAGGAGACAGAGTATTCAAACGCATGCGATTACTCCTCTACCTTAACCATGTAGTAAACCTGGTTGATCATACCGCGTACACAAGCTGTATCTTCCAGCTCTACGGTGTGACCAATGCGACGCAGACCGAGGCCACGCAGCGTTGCCTTGTGCTTAGGCAGACGGGCGATGGAGCTGCGGGTCTGAGTAACTTTTACAGTTTTGTTAGCCATGGCGCATTACCCCAGAATTTCGTCAACGCTCAGACCACGCTTGGCAGCGACCTGCTCGGGCGACTTCATATGAGCCAGAGCGTCGATGGTAGCGCGAACTACGTTGTTCGGGTTGGTGGAACCGTAGGTCTTGGCCAGCACGTTGTGCACGCCAGCTACTTCCAGAACGGCGCGCATGGCACCACCGGCGATGATACCGGTACCTTCGGAAGCAGGCTGCATGTACACGTTGGAGCCAGAGTGACGACCCTTGACCGGATGGAACAGGGTGCCGTTGTTCAGACCAACGGTACGCATGTTGCGACGAGCCTGTTCCATCGCCTTTTGAATGGCGGCGGGTACTTCACGGGCCTTGCCGTAACCAAAACCAACGCGACCGTTACCGTCACCTACCACTGTCAGTGCAGTGAAGGAGAAGATACGACCACCTTTTACAACTTTTGATACACGGTTTACTGCAATGAGCTTCTCTTGCAGTTCACCGGCTTGAGCTTCGATTTTTGCCATTTTCGACTCCACCCTTAGAACTGAAGACCAGCTTCACGGGCAGCAGCAGCCAGAGCGGCTACACGACCGTGATATTGGAAACCGGAACGGTCAAAAGCGACCTCTTTAACACCTTTCTCGAGCGCACGCTCAGCGATGATTTTACCGATCAGCGCGGCGGCATCGATGTTACCGGTAGACTGCACCTGTTCACGAACAGACTTCTCAACGGTAGACGCTGAGGCCAGAACAGCAGAGCTGTCTGATGCAATAACCTGGGCATAGATGTGGCGCGGAGTACGGTGAACCACCAGGCGAGTAGCACCCAGTTCCAGCATCTTTTTGCGTGCTTTAGTAGCACGGCGGATACGAGCTGCTTTTTTGTCCATAGTGTTACCTTACTTCTTCTTAGCCTCTTTGCTGCGAACCTGCTCGCCAAAGTAGCGAACACCCTTGCCCTTATAGGGCTCCGGCTTGCGGTACGCACGAATGTTGGCAGCAACCTGGCCTACCAGCTGCTTGTCGGCAGACTTGAGAACGATCTCGGTCTGGGACGGACACTCAGCGGATACGCCTTCAGGCAGCGCATGCTCAACCGGATGAGAGAAACCCAGAGACAGGGCAATAGCATTGCCTTTCATCTGAGCACGATAACCCACACCAACCAGCTGCAGCTTGCGTTCGAAGCCTTGGGTAACACCGACAACCATGTTGTTGACCAGAGCGCGGGCGGTACCGGCCTGGGCGTTGGCGCCGGCCACGTTTTCACGCGGGGCGAAGTTCAACTGGTTGTCATTCTGGCTGATTTCAACAGCGGCATTGATGGTACGGTTCAGCGTACCCTTGCCACCCTTGATGGTAATTTCCTGACCGTTCAACGTCACTTCTACGCCGGCAGGAATTTCGATAGGTGCCTTAGCAACGCGAGACATATCTACTCCTTAAGCAACGTAGCAGATGATCTCACCACCCATACCGGCTTTACGCGCGGCACGGTCGGTCATCACACCTTGAGACGTGGAAACGATGGCCACACCCATGCCGGCCATAACTTTCGGCAGTTCGTCGCGCTTCTTATAGATGCGCAGACCGGGGCGGCTCACACGCTGCAGCAGTTCAACCACAGGATTTCCCTCGAAGTACTTCAGAGTAACTTCCAGTTCGGCCTTGGTTTCACCGGCAACGGCGTAGTCAGTGATATAACCTTCTTCTTTCAGGACCTTGGCAATCGCTACCTTGACCTTGGAGGAAGGCATGGAGACAGCAACTTTGTTGGCTGCCTGACCGTTGCGGATGCGGGTCAGCATATCCGCGATCGGATCTTGCATGCTCATTGTGTATTACTCCCGTGTTCGCTTACCAAGAAGCCTTCTTCAGGCCCGGAATTTCACCCTTCATCATCAGTTCGCGCACCTTGATGCGGCTCAGGCCGAACTTCCGCAGGAAACCGTGCGGACGACCAGTGATGTTGCAGCGGTTACGCTGACGAGAGGGGCTTGCGTCACGGGGCAGTTGCTGCAGTTTCAGCACTGCATCCCAACGGTCTTCATCAGAAGTCTTCACGTCGGAAATGATGTCTTTCAGTGACTGACGCTTGGCTGCATATTTGTCAGCCAGCTTTGCGCGCTTGACTTCGCGAGCTTTCATTGATTGTTTTGCCATAACCCTACACCTTACTTACGGAATGGGAAGTCAAAGGCAGCCAGCAGAGCACGACCTTCTTCGTTTGACTGAGCAGAAGTAGTGATGGTGATGTCGAGACCACGCACACGATCTACCTTGTCATAATCGATTTCAGGGAAGATGATTTGCTCACGCACGCCCATGGAGTAGTTACCACGACCATCGAACGACTTAGGGTTCAGGCCACGGAAGTCACGGATCCGGGGGATAGAGATACAAATCAAACGCTCCAGGAACTCCCACATGCGCTCGCCGCGCAGAGTTACTTTACAACCAATGGGGTAGCCTTCACGGATTTTGAAGCCAGCAACGGATTTACGAGCTTTGGTGACCAGCGGCTTTTGACCGGAAATGGCAGCCAGATCGGCAGCAGCATTGTCCAGGATCTTTTTATCAGCCAGTGCTTCACCCACACCCATGTTCAGGGTGATTTTCTCAATCCGAGGGACTTGCATGATAGACTTGTACCCGAACTGGCTCATCAGTTCTTTTACTACAGTTTCGTTGTAGTAATCATGCAGTTTCGCCATCGTATTACTCCAATTACTTCACAAGTTCGCCGGTGGATTTGAAGAAACGAACTTTTTTGCCGTCTTCAATCCGGAAACCTACGCGGTCAGCCTTGCCAGAGGCAGAGTTGAACAGCGCTACGTTAGAAACGTCAATCGGTGCTTCCAGGTCGATGATGCCGCCAGCCTGACCCAGTTGGGGCACGGGCTTCTGGTGCTTCTTGACCATGTTAATACCAGAGACGATTACCTTACCTTCCTCGGTCAGGACCTTGGTGACAGTGCCACGCTTGCCCTTATCCTTGCCGGTAAGAATGATGACTTCGTCATCGCGACGGATTTTTGCTGCCATCGTTTGACTCCTTACAGTACTTCAGGTGCCAGTGAAACAATCTTCATAAACTTCTCAGTACGAAGTTCACGAGTCACCGGGCCAAAAATACGAGTACCGATCGGCTGGTGATTGCTGTTAAGAATCACGGCCGCATTACGGTCGAAACGGATGACAGAGCCGTCCGGACGACGAACGCCTTTACGGGTGCGAACGACCACCGCGTTCATTACATCACCTTTTTTAACCTTACCGCGCGGAATTGCTTCCTTGACGGTAACCTTGATGATGTCGCCGATGCCGGCATAGCGACGGTGCGAGCCACCCAGGACCTTAATACACATTACGCTGCGCGCGCCGGAGTTGTCGGCCACGTCCAGCATACTTTGCATTTGGATCATGTTAGTGCTCCGCTAAAATTACTACGTAAAAACCCCTTTCAGGGCATGTTGGCTGCCAAAGAAGGCGCGGCATTATAGCACTGCCAAATGTGAAAGGGTAGCGTAAAAAACAAACGGCCCATCGCTGGGCCGTTTGACCTGATTATTATATCAGAGAACGTTAGGCCTTAACCGGACGCTCAATGATTTTTACCAGGGTCCAGGACTTGGTCTTGGACAGAGGACGGCATTCGCGAATGGACACGACGTCACCGGCCTTACACTCGTTGTTCTCATCATGAACGTGCAGTTTGGTAGTACGCTTGATGTACTTCCCGTAGATCGGGTGCTTCACGAAGCGGTTGATAGCCACAGTGATGGACTTGTCCATCTTGTCGCTTACTACACGGCCCTGCAGAGTACGAATGGTTTGTTCGCTCATCTTAGGCACCTGCCTTTTCATTCAGAACAGTCTTAACACGCGCGATGTCGCGACGTACCGTTTTGAGGTTGTGAGTCTGAGCCAGCTGGCCAGTGCTCGCTTGCATGCGCAGGTTGAACTGCTCACGCAGCAGGTTCAGCAGTTCCTGGTTCAGCTCTTCAACACTCTTCTCACGCAGATCTTGTGCTTTCATCACATCACCGTCCGAGTTACAAAAGTGGTTCTTACGGGCAGTTTGGCAGCAGCCAGGGCGAAGGCTTCACGAGCCAGCGCTTCCGGTACGCCATCCATTTCGTACAGAACACGACCCGGCTGGATCTGTGCTACCCAGTACTCCACGTTACCCTTACCTTTACCCATACGTACTTCCAGGGGCTTTTCGGTAATCGGCTTGTCCGGGAAGATACGAATCCAGATCTTGCCCTGACGCTTAACGTGACGAGTCATGGCACGACGAGCTGCTTCGATCTGGCGAGCAGTGATACGTCCACGAGTGGTCGCTTTCAGACCAAAGGAACCAAAGGATACCTGGTTACCTGAGGTCGCCACACCGCGGTTACGGCCTTTGTGGACTTTACGGAATTTCGTACGTTTTGGTTGCAACATGTCCGAGTCTCCTTACTTACCGCGGCCTTTGCGCTTGGGCTTGGAAGGAGCGGGTTCCTGAGCCACGGCCTGCAGGCCGCCCAGTACCTCACCCTTGAAGATCCAAACCTTCACGCCGATGATGCCGTAAGTGGTAGATGCTTCAGAAGTTGCGTAATCGATGTCGGCACGCAGGGTGTGCAGAGGCACACGACCTTCGCGGTACCATTCGGTACGCGCGATTTCAGCGCCGCCCAGACGACCGCTCACTTCTACCTTGATGCCCTTGGCGCCGATGCGCATGGCGTTCTGAACCGCGCGCTTCATGGCACGACGGAACATTACGCGGCGCTCCAGCTGGGATGCGATGGAATCGGCAACCAGCTGACCGTCAAGCTCGGGCTTGCGCACTTCGGAAATGTTGATCTGAGCAGGCACGCCAGCCAGTTTGGCTACATGCTTGCGCAGCTTTTCAACGTCTTCGCCTTTCTTGCCGATAACAACGCCGGGACGAGCGGTGTGAATGGTCACACGGATGCTCTTGGCCGGACGCTCGATAACGACGCGAGAAACGGAGGCGTTCTTCAGCTCCTTGTTGAGGAACTGACGTACCTGAAAATCGCTGTGCAGGTTGTCAGCGAAGTCCTTGGTATTCGCAAACCAGGTCGAGTTAAAAGGCTTGGTGATACCTAAGCGAATACCATTCGGGTGTACTTTCTGGCCCATTGCTTGTCTCCTAGCCTCTTAGCGGTCGGACACAACCACAGTAACGTGGCTGGTACGCTTCATGATACGGTCCGCGCGGCCCTTGGCACGAGGACGAATACGCTTCATGGTGGGACCTTCGTCAACGAAGATCTTGGACACCTTCAGCTCATCGATATCCGCACCTTCGTTGTGCTCGGCATTAGCAATGGCAGATTCCAGTACCTTCTTGACCAGAACGGCAGCCTTTTTCGGGCTGAACGCCAGGACTTCGAGTGCTTTGTCTACGGACAAGCCGCGAACTTGATCGGCTACCAGGCGCGCCTTCTGGGCAGAAGTACGAGCAAAGCGGTGTTTAGCTATAGCTTCCATCTGTTACCCCTTAACGCTTCTTGGCCTTCTTATCAGCGACATGGCCGCGATAAGTACGAGTCGGTGCAAATTCACCCAGCTTGTGACCGATCATTTCATCGGAAACGTAGACAGGTACGTGCTGACGACCATTATGGACAGCGATGGTCAAACCGATCATGTTCGGAATGATCATTGAACGACGGGACCAGGTTTTAATTGGCTTTTTATCCCCGCTTTCCACCGCTTTCTCTACCTTCTTCAGCAAGTGCAGGTCGATAAACGGACCTTTCTTGAGAGAACGTGGCATGGTGATACCTCTAAAAAACTATTACTTGTTACGGTGACGTACGACGAACTTGTCGGTACGCTTGTTTTTACGGGTCTTGGCGCCCTTGGTCGGTTTACCCCAAGGAGTAACCGGGTGACGGCCACCAGAGGTACGACCTTCACCACCACCGTGCGGGTGGTCTACCGGGTTCATCGCCACACCACGTACGGTAGGACGAACACCACGCCAGCGCTGTGCACCGGCTTTACCCAGCTGACGCAGCATGTGCTCAGCGTTGCCAACTTCACCCAGGGTAGCACGGCACTCGGCCAGCACCTTGCGAACTTCACCGGAGCGCAGACGCAGAGTCACGTAGCTGCCTTCGCGAGCCAGGATCTGGGCGTAAGTACCGGCGGAACGGGCGATCTGCGCGCCTTTGCCAGGCTTCATTTCAATCGCGTGAACGGTAGAGCCCACGGGAATGTTGCGCATCGGCAGGCAGTTGCCGGCCTTGATCGGAGCAGCGTCACCGGACAGCAGCTGGTCGCCGGCCTGAACACCTTTCGGGGCCAGGATGTAGCGACGCTCACCGTCTGCGTACAGCACCAGAGCGATGTTGGCAGAGCGGTTCGGATCATACTCAAGACGCTCAACCTTGGCCGGAATACCGTCCTTGTTGCGCTTGAAGTCGATGATACGGTAATGCTGCTTGTGACCACCACCGATGTGACGGGTAGTGATACGGCCGGCGTTGTTACGACCACCAGACTTGGACTTTTTGTCCAGCAGGGCGGCGAACGGCTTGCCTTTGTACAGTTCCGGGTTGCTGATCTTGACTACATGACGGCGACCCGGAGAAGTAGGCTTACATTTTACGATTGCCATTTTGAATTACTCCTCTCTTACTCGGCACCGCCGATGAAGTCGATGTCCTGACCTTCTTTCAGGGTCACGTAGGCCTTTTTCCAATCGGAACGCTGGCCAACACGCATGCCGGTACGCTTGGTTTTACCCTTTACCAGCAGAGTGCGAACATCTTTCACTTCAACTTCGAACAGCTTCTCGACCGCAGCCTTTACTTCGGCTTTGGTAGCATCCTTGGCAACCTTGAACACGATAGTGTTGGTCTTTTCGGCAACCATGGTGCTTTTTTCAGAGATATGCGGCGCCTTCAGAACTTTCAGAATACGCTCTTCACGGATCATGCCAGCATCTCCTCGATTTGCTTAACTGCGTCGGCAGTTACCAGTACCTTGTCGAACGCGATCAGAGAAACCGGGTCGATACCGGCCACGTCACGCACGTCAACCTTGTACAGGTTGCGGGCGGCCAGGAACAGGTTCTCGTCCACTTCGCCAGTTACGATCAGAACGTCGTTCAGATCCCACTGCTTCAGCTTGGCAACCAGTTCTTTGGTCTTCGGCGCTTCCACACCGAACTTCTCTACCACGATCAGACGCTCTTGACGTACCAGCTCAGAGAGGATGCTCTTGATGGCACCACGGTACATCTTCTTGTTGACCTTCTGGCTGTGATCCTGCGGTTTGGCCGCAAAAGTCACACCACCGGAACGCCAAATCGGAGAGCGGATGGTACCGGCACGGGCCCGGCCGGTGCCCTTCTGGCGCCACGGCTTCTTGCCG
Organism: Oceanimonas aquatica; assembly: GCF_030732065.1. Classification (GTDB taxonomy): domain Bacteria; phylum Pseudomonadota; class Gammaproteobacteria; order Enterobacterales; family Aeromonadaceae; genus Oceanimonas. Next base: position 160,093 of record NZ_JAVBHX010000009.1, on the reverse strand, counting down.
CCGCCGGACACTTCAGAACGGGTCTTCTGAGCACGAGTACCTTGACGAGCACCGGCGGCATAGGCCACAACAACCTGATGCACCAGAGCTTCGTTGAACTCACGCCCGAAGGTAGTTTCGGAAACTTCAAGAGCGCCTTGCGCGTCTTTCATTACCAATTCCATTACTATCTCCTCAGACGTTACGCTTTAACGGCAGGTTTAACGATTACGTTGCCGTTAGTCGCACCCGGGACTGCACCTTTGATGAGCAGCAGGTTACGATCAACATCAACGCGAACCACTTCCAGGTTCTGAGTGGTTACCCGCTCAGCACCCATGTGACCGGCCATTTTCTTGCCCTTGAACACGCGACCCGGAGTCTGGTTCTGACCAATAGAACCCGGAGCACGGTGAGACAGAGAGTTGCCGTGAGTCATGTCCTGAGTGCGGAAGTTCCAGCGCTTAACAGCACCAGCGAAACCCTTACCCTTGGAAGTACCGGTAACGTCTACTTTCTTGACATCAGCAAAGATGTCGACTTTCAGCTCGGCACCGATTTCGATGCTGTCGCCTTCGCCTTCACCCAGGCGGAATTCCCACAGACCGCGACCCGCTTCCACACCGGCTTTGGCGAAGTGGCCAGCTTCCGGCTTGGTGATGCGGTTAGCTTTCTTGGTGCCAGCGGTCACCTGAATGGCAGCGTAGCCATCCTGTTCCAGTGTTTTCACCTGGGTAACACGGTTGGCATCTACTTCGATAACGGTGACCGGGATGGACACGCCGTCTTCGGTGAAGACACGGGTCATACCCAGCTTACGACCTACTAGACCGATTGCCATTGATAAAACCTCTTTCCGTTATTAGCCCAGGCTGATCTGGACGTCGACGCCAGCAGCCAGATCCAGACGCATCAGCGCATCGACAGTTTTGTCGGTGGGCTCAACGATGTCGACCAGACGCTTGTGAGTACGAATTTCGTACTGATCACGTGCATCTTTGTTCACGTGTGGAGATACCAGTACGGTGTAGCGCTCTTTGCGAGTCGGCAGCGGGATAGGACCGCGAACCTGGGCGCCGGTGCGCTTGGCAGTTTCTACGATCTCCGCAGTAGACTGGTCGATCAGACGGTGATCGAACGCCTTCAGGCGGATACGAATTCTTTGGTTCTGCATTACCAGAGCTCCAATTGGATAAAGAACATAAAATCAGCACCGCCTGCTCTTTCAGCTGAAAGAGGGGGTGTGATTTAACAACGGTGCCCACCATATCGGGGGCCTGTAAGAGCCAGGAGCTACCTGGCAGGAACCTTTCGGCTCGCTTGGTAAAGTTAACCAAGCGAGCGGCATTATACGGGAATGGTGCTGTCTTGCAAGTCCGCTCTGTTATTTTTTAACCAGCGATAGCATGAGGAGTGAGGTGTCAGGAGGAAGGGGACAGGATCAAAAAGAGCCCTGACGGGCTCTTGCCAAACGCCGTGACTCCGGGCCTGACCCGGAGTCCATGGCAAGGGACGACGCTTCCTGCACAATACTCAGTTGCCTGTAGAATGGATTCCGGCTCGATGGCCGGAATGACTCATAATGGCAAATGACCGGCTTACTTACGGTTTTGCAGGTGCTGTTCGGCGTTGCCGAGGGCCGTTTCCACCTGCTCCGGGGCCACGCCACCCAGGGCGCAGCGGCTGGCTAGGCTGGACTCCAGGGTCAGGCGCGGATAAACATCGTCTTCAATCACATCGCTGAACTGTTTGAAGTCTTCCAGCGGTAGCTCTTCCATCGGCAGTTTCTTGCCGATGGCGTGCACCACGATGGCACCCACAATGTGGTGGGCTTCCCGGAACGGAATGCCCTTGGACACCAGGTAGTCGGCCATTTCGGTGGCGTTGGAATAGCCCCCTTGAGCCGCTTCCCGGGTCTTGTCTTCATTGACCTTGAGGTCGTGCAGCACCATCTCGGCCATTTCCAGGCAGTCATACCAGGTGTCGAGGGCGTCGAACAGGCCTTCCTTGTCTTCCTGCATGTCCTTGTTGTAGGCCAGCGGCAGCGCCTTCAGGGTCATCATCATGCCGGCATAGGCGCCGAACACCCGGCCGGTCTTGCCGCGGATCAGCTCCAGGGCATCCGGATTCTTCTTCTGGGGCATCAGCGACGAGCCGGAAGTCACGGCGTCGGACAGCTCGAGGAAACCGGATTCGCCGGAGTTGTAGAAGATCAGATCTTCGGCAAAGCGTGACAAGTGCATCATGGAGTTGACGGCGCAGTTCATCAGCTCGAGCACGTGGTCGCGGTCGGACACGGAGTCCAGGCTGTTGCGGGTGGGGCCGGCAAAGCCGAGAGACCGGGCCAGTTCATGGCGGTCTACCGGAAAACCGGTGCCGGCCAGGGCGCCGGAGCCCAGCGGACAGGTATCCATGCGGTTATTGGCATCCTGCAGCCGGGTGTAATCCCGTTCCAGCATTTCCACATAGGCCAGGCACCAGTGGGAAAAGGTCACCGGCTGGGCGCGCTGCAGGTGAGTGTAACCGGGCAGGACGGTGCCCTGCTGCTCCCGGGCCACGGTCACCAGCTGCTGTTGCAGGGCGTCGAGCTTTTCCAGCAGTTGCGGCACCTGTGCCTTGCACCACAGCTTGAGATCCGTGGCCACCTGATCGTTACGGCTGCGGCCGGTGTGCAGCTTCTTGCCAAGATCACCCACGGCGGCAATCAGCTCCCCTTCTACCCAGGAGTGAATGTCTTCCGCGTCGGACTTCAGGATCTGCTCGGGATCGGCAATCACCCGATCCTTCAGCTCGTTCAGCGCCTGTTCCAGCTGCTGCTGCTCCTCGGCAGTCAGCACGCCCACCTTGGCCAGGGCACGGGACCAGGCGACCGAGCCGGTAATGTCCTGCTCCGCCAGCCGATAGTCAAAACGCAGCGAGTCATTGAACTGCTGAAACCGGGTATCTGCGGCCTGAGTAAAACGTCCACCCCAAAGTGCCATAATTCTGTTACTCCTATCTAAAACATAGCTATCAGCCTTAAGCTGTAAGCTATCAGCAGCCCGAGAGGCCGAAAGATAATCTCTTCCGCCCGCCGGGTACGGCATGGCTGTAAAAATGGTGAATATAACGTGTTTTTTCTTACAGCTGACAGCTTATAGCTTAAAGCTGGATAAAAAAGGGGCCGAAGCCCCCCTTTTTTCGGTGTTTACTTCTGCTGGTCTTTCAGCGCCTTGATGCGGCTGGCCAGAGAGTAAAGACGGATAAAGCCTTCGGCGTGGCTCTGGTCGTACACCTCGTCTTCGCCAAAGGTGGCAAACTCTTCGGAGTACAGGCTGTTGGGAGACTGCTTCTTGATGGCAGTGACCTGGCCCTTGTACATCTTCAGTACCACTTCACCGGTCACGTCTTCGGCAATCGCGGTGGCCGAGGCCAGCAGGCCCTTGCACAGCTGGGTGAACCAGCGGCCGTCGTACACCAGGTGAGAGAACTCGGCACCCACCTTTTCGCGCCAGGCGCGGGTCGGCTTGTCCAGCACCAGCTCTTCAATGGCGCGCAGGGCGGCCATCATAACGGTGCCACCGGGAGTTTCGTAGCAACCCCGGGACTTCATCCCCACCAGACGGTTTTCTACTATGTCCACCCGGCCCACGCCGTGCTTGGCGGCACGCTCGTTCAGGTGAGTCAGCACCTCGTAAGGAGACATGGCCTTGCCGTCTACCGCCACGATGTGGCCTTTTTCAACGGTCAGGGAGACCAGCTCGGCCTTGTCGGGGGCCTGCTCGGGCGATACGGTCCAGGTCCAGGCCTGCTCTGAAGGCTCGTTCCAGGTGCTTTCCAGCTCGCCACCTTCGGTGGAAATGTGCCAGGCGTTGGCATCGCGGGAATAGATCTTGGTGGCACTGGCAGTGGTCTTGATGTTGCGCTCGGCCAGGTAGTCCAGCAGATCTTCACGGCTCTTCATGTCCCAGATCCGCCACGGGGCGATAACCGCCAGCTGCGGGGCCAGGGCGGCCACGGCGCCTTCAAAGCGTACCTGGTCGTTGCCCTTGCCGGTACAACCGTGAGAGATGGCGTCGGCGCCTTCGGCCACGGCCACTTCCACCATGGCCTTGGCGATCACCGGACGGGCCATGGAAGTACCCAGCAGGTAGGTGCCTTCATAGATGGCGCCGGTGGTCAGGGTCGGGTACACATAGTCGCTGACGAATTCGTCCTTCAGATCGGCCACGATGCACTTGGAGGCGCCGGAGGCGATGGCTTTCTCTTCCACGCCTTCCAGATCTTCCGCGCCCTGACCCACATCGGCCACAAATGCCACAACCTCACAACCGTCGTAGTTCTCTTTCAGCCACGGAATGATGGCGGAGGTGTCCAGGCCGCCGGAATAGGCCAGCACGATCTTTTTGAATTGGCTCATTAACAATTATCCCTTCATCAATGTCAGCAGCACGGCGTTCTGGGCGTGCATGCGGTTTTCGGCTTGGTCGAGGATCAGGGAGGCAGGGCCGTCCATGACCTCGGAAGTAATTTCCCACTCCCTGTGGGCGGGCTGGCAATGCAGCACCTTGGTGGCTCCGGTTTTGTCGAGCAGGGCCTGGTTGATCTGATACGGCATGTAGATCTCCTTCACCTGCTCCAGCGGCGTATTATCACCCATGGAGACCCAGGTGTCTGTATAGATCACGTCCACGCCTTCAATATCATCCAGGCTGTCGGTGACTCGAATCTTGGCACCGCTGACGGCGGCCAGGGCCTCGGCCTCCTTCAGAATTTGTGCGTCCACATTGTGGCCGCGGGGGCTCACCGCGGTGACGGTGGTACCCAGAATGGCGCCACCCAGCAACAGCGAATTGGTCACGTTGTTGCCGTCACCCACATAGGCCAGATGCACCTTGCTCAGATCGTCGAAATGCTCGGAGATGGTCAGAAAATCCGCCAGCGCCTGGCACGGATGATACAGGTTGCACAGGGAGTTGATCACCGGCACGGTGGCGTGCTCGGTCATCTCCACCAGGGTCTGGTGGTCATATACCCGGGCCACAATGGCATCGCACCAGCGCGACAGGTTGGCGGCAAAGTCCTGCACGGTTTCCCGCTTGCCCATGGCGCCGTTCTGGCTGTCCAGATAGACGGCATGGCCGCCCAGCTTGTTCACGCCAATGTCAAAGGTCACCCGGGTACGCAGTGACGGCTTTTCAAACAGGGTTACTACGCTCTGGCCCTTGAGGGCGTCGGCGTATTTGGCCGGATTGGCCTTGACGTCTTTGGCCAGCTCGAGAATTTGCTCGATTTGTTCCTTGCTGTAGTCCTTGAGGCTCAGTAAATGCTGCATGGGGCTTCCTTAATGAGAAATACGGGTGCCGTGCTCGGATTCACCGGCCAGCAGCGTCAGCAGCTGCTCCGGGTAGCGCCAGCTGCCCACGGCCACCGGCTTGCCCAGGGTTTTGGTGGCCTTGAGCGCCGCCTTCACCTTGACCGCCATGCCGTCCTTGATGATGTTCTTTTCCATCAGCTCAAAGGCTTCAGTCTCGGTCAGGTGAGCAATGCGCTGGCCCTTGCCGTCGAGAATACCGCTGACGTCGGACAGCATCACCAGCTCGGCATCGAGAATTTCGGCGATGGCGGTAGCGGCCTGGTCGGCGTTTACGTTCATCAGCTTGCCGTCAAAGGTCACGCCGATGGAGCTGACGATAGGCAGAAAACCGCCGGCCAGCAACAAGCTCACCAGGGCGCCGTCGCCGCCTTCAATCTGACCCACGGCTCCCAGCTCGGGATCCAGCTGGCTGACCCGGCACAGGCCACCGTCACCCAGGCACAAGCCGACAGAGGGGATCTCATGGGCAATGGCCTGGGCCAGCAGCAGCTTGTTGGCGGTGCCGGCCAGGGCGCCGGCAATCACCGGAATCTGCTCGAACGGGGTCACCCGCAGACCGTTTTTCTTGGTGGAGGTCAGACCCATGGCCTTGAGCTGGTTGTCTACCAGCACGCCACCGCCGTGCACCAGCACCAGCGGACGATTGGACTCGTTCACAAAAGCCTTGAGGGTGGAAAACAGCGCTTCCAGCGCCTTGTCGCTTTCCAGCAGGGTGCCACCCAGCTTGACCACCAGCGGTTGTTGCTCAGACATGGTTTGTTACTCCTTGACCAGACCCGCCAGCGGCGAGAATCCCTGATGAATGTTGATGCACTGAATGGCCTGACTGGCGGCGCCCTTCAGCAGGTTGTCGATGGCCGACACCACGATCAGCTGGTCGCCGTCCCGGCTCCAGTGCAGATCACAGAACGGCGTGCCGGCCACGTCGTTAATCTGGGGCCACTGCCCGGCCAGGCGAACGATCTTCTGACCGTCGTAGGCCTGGTGATAGGCGGCGGCGATCTGCTCGTCGGTCACGCCGTCTTTCAGCTGCACATAAATGGTCGCCAGAATGCCGCGAATAAAGTTGCCCAGATGGGGCTGGAACACCACCTGGGTGCCCAGGTGATGGCTGATCTCGGGCTGATGACGGTGGCTGAATACGCCGTAGGGCTTGAGGCTGACCTCACAGAAGCTGTTAGCCATGCTTGCCTTGCGACCGGCACCGCTGACCCCGGACACGGCGCTGATAATGGGGCGGTTGCCATCGGCAATCAGACCGGCCTGCTCCAGCGGCTTGAGTGCGCTCAGTGAGGCAGTCGGGTAGCAGCCGGGCACGGCAATCAGCTGAGCCGCCTTGATGGCTTCCTGATTCCACTCCGCCAGACCGTAGGCGGCACCGGCCAGCCAGTCGGCGTGCTGATGGGCAAAACCATAGAACTGCTCGTAAAAGCCCTCGCCCGGCACGCGAAAGGCGCCGGACAGGTCAAATACCGGCAGGCCCTTGGCCAGAAAACCCGGCGCCAGATCGTGGCTTACTTCATGGGCGGTAGCCAGCAGCACCAGATCGGCTTGGGTGTGAATGCGGCTCAGGGCCTCGTCATCCAGCGGCAGCAACGGGGCATCAATCACGCCACGCCAACGCGGGTGCAGGCTGGCAAAGGGCTTGTGGGCATCCTGGCTGCCCTCGGACACATAAAGTCCGGCCAGTTCCAGATGGGGGTGGCCGAGGATCAGTCCGGCCAGCTCGGCGCCGGTATAACCGCTGGCACCTATGATTGCAGCTTTCAACATGGTCGCGTCCGTAGTCTCGATTCAGCTTGTTATAAATAAGCAGGCATCAGCCTAGCGTGTTTGCAGGGCCTGTGTCACCCTGAGGCAAAGTGTTGCGCGGGCTGCCTTCACCACAAGGTGAGAGGGTTACTGCAAGGCCGCCTGCAACCGCTGTTTACCGAATAATGACAGAGTGGCAGACTAGCAACAAAAACATATTTATGCAATTGTATTGAATTTAAATTGGACGCTTTTCAACGGAGGATCCATGGCAACTCTCAACCTGCTGGACATGTACCGCAACATCATCGCCCTGCCTTCCATCAGCAGCACCGAAAGCATCTGGGATCAGAGCAACGAGCAGGTGATTCGCCTGCTGGCCGACTGGTTCAGCCAGCTGGGCTTTGACGTGGAAGTGACCGAGCTGCCCGACCTGCCCGGCAAATTCAACCTGCTGGCCACCAAAGGCGAAGGCGACGGTGGCCTGCTGCTGGCCGGTCATACCGATACCGTGCCCTTTGATCCGGGCCGCTGGAACAAGGACCCCTTCAAGCTCACCGAAGAAGGCGACCGCATCTATGGTCTGGGCACCATCGACATGAAGGGCTTCTTTGCCTTTATTGTGGAAGCCCTGAAGGATATGGACTTAAGCAAGCTCGACAAGCCCATTCGCATTCTGGCTACCGCCGACGAGGAAACCACCATGGCCGGCGCCCGTGCCATTGCCAGTGCCATGGCCATCAAGCCCGACTACGCGGTGATTGGCGAGCCCACCGGGCTGGTGCCGGTGATGATGCACAAGGGTCACATGTCGGAAGCCATTCGGGTCACCGGCAAAAGCGGCCACAGTTCCGATCCCGCCAATGGCGTCAATGCCCTGGAAATCATGAACCAGGTGATGGCGAGGCTGATTGATCTGCAGCGCCAGCTGAAAGAGAAATACGCCAACCCCCACTTCAAGGTGCCCCAGCCCACTCTCAACCTGGGCCATATTCACGGCGGCGACAGTCCCAACCGCATCTGTGCCTGCTGCGAGCTGCACTTCGACATGCGCCCCATTCCCGGCGTGGGCCCCGACGAACTGCTGGGCCTGCTGCACCACGCCCTGGCCCCCATCAGGGAGCAGTATCCCGATGCCCTGGAGCTGACCCACCTGCATGAACCCATTCCGCCCTACGGCACCGATCCCGACGCCGAGCTGGTCCGTGCCGCCGCCGAACTGACCGGCAACCCGGCGGAAGCGGTCAACTACTGCACCGAGGCGCCCTTTATCAACGAGCTGGGCTGCCAGACCATCGTGCTCGGCCCGGGCCACATCGCTCAGGCCCACCAGCCCGACGAATACCTGGATCTGTCCTTCGTCAAACCCACGGTGGACGTGCTGCAACGCCTGGTGAGCCGCTTCTGTTTAAGTAATTAAATTACAAAATGTGAAGTCAAACGGGTGGAAGGATTGACCGTATTGGGGAAAGCTGGCTGAATGGAACGCGGAAACGTGACTATTTTGTAATAAACTGACAAAAGAGGCAGATATGGATAATCATGCGGCACTCAGGGCCAATGTTGGCCTGCTGGGGCAGTTGCTGGGCGATGCCATTCGGGATCATCACGGACAGGCCTTTCTCGACAAGATAGAAACCATTCGCCAGCTGGCCAAGTCGGCCCGCCAGGGCAACGACGAGGATCAGCAACAGTTGCTGACCATCCTCAAACAGCTGAGTGACGACGAGCTGCTGCCGGTGGCCCGCGCCTTTAGTCAGTTTCTTAACCTGGCCAACGTGGCCGAGCAGTTTCACACCATCTCCCGGGGCTATCGTCAGGACGCCGGCCCCAATCCCCTCGATCAGGTGTTTGAACGGCTGAAAGGCGCCCAGGTCGGCGAAGCCGCCATTCGCGAGGCCGTAGCGTCCCTCGACATCGATCTGGTTCTCACCGCTCATCCCACCGAGGTGACCCGCCGTACCTTTATTCACAAGCATGTGCAGCTGAACGACTGTCTGGCGGCCCTGGAGCTGGATCTGCCTGAAACGGAAAAGGCCGATCTGCTGGCCCGGGTGGATCAGCTGATCACCCAAGCCTGGCACAGCAACGAAATCCGCGCCCAGCGCCCCACTCCGGTGGATGAGGCCAAGTGGGGCTTTGCGGTTATTGAAAACAGCCTCTGGCCCGCCCTGCCCCGCTTTTTGCGCCAGCTCGACCAGCGCCTGGAAAGCGAACTGGGTGAGCGCCTGCCGCTGGACGCGGCTCCGGTGCGCTTTACTTCCTGGATGGGCGGCGACCGGGACGGCAACCCCTTCGTCACCGCCAGGGTGACCGAGGAAGTGCTGCTGCTGGGCCGCTGGATGGCCAGCTCGCTGTTTCATAACGACATTCAGGAGCTGGTGTCGGAGTTGTCCATGTCCGAGGCCAGCACCGAGCTGCGCGCCGCCAGCGGCGACAGCGATGAGCCCTACCGGGCGGTACTGCGACGGCTGCGGGAAGATCTGCGGGAAACCCTGCTCTACCTCAATGCCAAAGTGCAGGGTCAGAAGACCGATGCCCGGGATCTGATCACCCACACCGAGCAGCTGCGCCAGCCCCTGGAGCTGTGTTACCGCTCACTGCAGCAATGCGGCCTGGGCAAGATTGCCGACGGCCTGCTGCTGGACGTGATCCGCAAGGTGGCCTGTTTTGGCATTCACCTGCTCAAGCTGGACATTCGTCAGGATGGCGAGCGCCATACCCAGGCGCTGGCGGAGATCACCCGCTATCTGGGACTGGGCGACTACGCCGAATGGAGCGAGGCCGACAAGCAGGCGTTTTTGCTCAACGAGCTCAACTCCCGCCGTCCGCTGCTGCCCCGTCAGTGGCAACCGTCCGACGACACGCGGGAAGTGCTCGACACCTGTGGCGTGATCGCCCGTCACCCGCGGGATGCCTTTGGTATCTATATCATCTCCATGGCCGGTGAGCCGTCGGACGTGCTGGCGGTGCAGCTGCTGCTGAAAGAAAGTGGCGTCGACTTCCCCATGCCGGTGGCGCCGCTGTTTGAAACCCTGGACGATCTCAACCACGGTGCCGCCGTGATTGAGCGGCTGTACCAACTGCCCTGGTACCGGGGCTATATGCAGGGCCGGCAGTACGTGATGATCGGCTACTCCGACTCGGCCAAGGACGCGGGCATGCTCGCCGCCGGCTGGGCCCAGTACAGCGCCATGGAAAAACTGGTGGCCATCAGCGAGCGTGAAAAGGTCACCCTCACCCTGTTCCACGGCCGCGGTGGCAGCCTGGGCCGGGGCGGCGGTCCGGCCCGCCAGGCCATTCTGGCGCAGCCTCCCGGCTCCACCCTTGGGGGGCTGCGGGTCACCGAGCAGGGCGAGATGATTCGGTTCAAGTTCGGCCTGCCTCAGGTGGCCATCGACAGCCTGGCGCTCTATGCCAGTGCGGTGCTGGAAGCCAACCTGCTGCCCCCCCCCGAGCCCGAGCCCGAATGGCGCGAGCTGATGAACACCATGGCCGAAGTATCCTGCGCCCATTACCGTTCGCTTATTCGCGGTGAGCCCAACTTTGTGCCCTATTTCCGCGCCGCCACCCCCGAGCTGGAGCTGGGCAAGCTGCCCCTGGGCTCCCGCCCGGCCAAACGCAAGCCCAACGGCGGGGTGGAAAGCCTGCGCGCCATTCCCTGGATCTTTGCCTGGACCCAAAACCGGCTGATGCTGCCCGCCTGGCTGGGCGCCCACAAGGGACTGGAGAAAGTCATGGAAGATGGTCACGAAGCTACCCTGCGTGCCATGAGCCGGGGCTGGCCCTTCTTCTGTGCCCGTCTCGACATGCTGGAAATGGTTTTCCTCAAGGCCGACCTGGGCCTGGCCGCCTACTACGACAGCGTGCTGGTACCGGAAAAACTTAAAGGCCTGGGCAAGCAACTGCGGGACGAACTGCGCGCCAGCACCAGCCTGGTGCTGCAACTGAAGGAGGAAGCTGAGTTGCTGTCCAAGGAGCCCTGGATCAAGGAGTCCATCAAGCTGCGCAACCCTTACACGGATCCGCTCAACGTGCTGCAGGCCGAGCTGCTCAAGCGCTCCCGGGAGCAGGGTGACATTCACCCGGTGCTGGATCAGGCACTGATGGTCACCATCGCCGGCATCGCCGCCGGTATGCGAAACACCGGCTGACGCCGGGTGTAAGCAGTCCGGTATCAAACCGAGTTACAGGTTGCCGCTTCAGCGGCAATATGCGGGCAGGCTGCCCGCGCTCCAAATACGGCACGATCCGGTGGAGCGCAGGCTGCCAGCCTGCATTAGCGCCGCAGGCGCTTCAAAAAAGCATTTGCCATTTCCCCAGCCCAGCCCCGTCATTCACCCTTCCCACTCCCCGCCGTTATCTGCATATCTCTCAATATCACCGGACTTCCACCATGACCCCTGCCATTCTGTTTCTGGAAAAGCAAAACGCCGCCTTTACCCTGTATCAGTACGACTGCACGGCCCAGGACGACTTTGGTGCGCACGCTGCCGAACAGCTGGGGGTACCGCTGGCCAGGGTGTTCAAGACCCTGTTGACCGAGGGCGAACAAGGCGCCGTGGTGGCGCTGGTGCCGTCGTCGGGCAAGGTCAATCTCAAACGGCTGGCCAAAGCCGCCGGGGTGAAAAAGCTGGAAATGATGCCGCCGCAAAAGGCCGAGCGTTTAACCGGCTTCAAGGTGGGCGGCATCAGCCCCTTTGCCCAGAAAAAACGCCTCACTACCGTGATCGACGCTTCTGCCAGTGAGCACGACACCGTACTGGTGTCCGGCGGCAAGCGGGGCCTGTCGGTGGGGCTGTCGGCTCAGGAAATCGCGCGCCTGCTTAAGGCGGTCTGCGCTCCCATTGCCGAATAAGTCCGCACTTTTTCATTGTTTTCCTGTCCTTTATGCCATTAGAATCACAGCATCAATGTAAACGATTCTCAAATGCATAAGGATAAACAGATGCACTTCCGGAAACTCGCCCTGGCCACCGCCATCGGTGGCCTGCTGAGCGCCTGCGCCCAGACCAGCACGCCTGCCGTGACCCAGGAGCAGGTGGTGGAGCACTACGCCGACATCGCTCAGGCCGTGTACAGCGACTCGCTCAGCACCGCCCAGGCCCTGGATCAGGCCATTGCCGCCCTGCTGGCCAACCCGAGTGAGCAAACCCTGGCCGAGGCCCGCACCGCCTGGCTGGCCGCCCGGGTGCCCTATCAGCAGTCGGAAGTGTTTCGTTTCGGCAACCCCGTGGTCGACGACTGGGAAGGTCAGCTTAACGCCTGGCCGCTGGATGAAGGCCTGATCGACTACGTGGCCCCGGGCTATCAGCACGAGCTGGGCAACCCGGGCGCCACCGCCAACATCATTGCCAGCACGCAATTGCAGGTAGGCGGCGAGCTGCTGGACGTGAGCACCATTACTCCCGAGCTTCTGGCCAGCCTGAATGAACTGGCCGGCTCCGAAGCCAACGTGGCCTCCGGCTACCACGCCATTGAATTTCTGTTGTGGGGGCAGGATCTGAACGGTACCAGTGCCGGCGCCGGTGAACGGGCTTGGAGCGACTTTGCCCTGGGTGCCGACTGCACCAACGGCCACTGTGACCGTCGCCGCGACTACCTGCAGGCCGCAAGCCAGCTGCTGATCAACGATCTGCAGTACATGGCGGGCCAGTGGCAGCCGGGCCAGGACAACTACCGCGCCGAACTCACTGCCCTGCCGGCGAAAGAAGGCCTGCGCCGCATGCTGTTTGGCATGGGCTCGCTGTCGCTGGGTGAGCTGGCCGGCGAGCGCATGAAGGTGGCTCTGGTGGCCAACTCGGTGGAAGACGAGCACGACTGCTTCTCCGACAACACCCACCACTCTCACTACTACAACGAGAAAGGCATCAGCAACCTGATGTTCGGCACCTATCAGCGCGCCGACGGTTCCACCCTGCAGGGCCCGTCTCTGCTGCAACTGGTGGCCCAGCAAAACGACCAGGCCGCCACCCAGATCGGCGAGCAGTTCCGCACCAGTGAACAGGCCGTTTATCAGCTGGTGCAGTCCGCCGAGGTCAACAAGGTGCACTTCGATCAGCTCATCGCCGCCGACAACCCCGAAGGCAACCAGCTGGTCACCGACGCCATCAGCGCTCTGGTGGAGCAGACCCGCGCCATTGAGCTGGCCGCCAATACCGTGGGCATCAACAACCTGAACCCGGACACCGCCGATCACGAATTCTGATCTCGCAGCATAAAAAACCAATAAATAAAGAGGGACCGGCGGTTGCCGGTCCCGACAATAACGCTCGTATTGCCCTTCACTCTGGAGTCCTTATGTCGTTTCGACTCACCGGTCTGCTGTTTTGCGCTGCCTTTGCCCTGAGCGCCCAGGCCAATCCCGCCCTGCCCGGCGGCGACACCACCACCACCAAAACCGGCGCCAACGCCTTTTCCATGCCCGCCTCCAACCTGAGCTTTGACAAGCGCCTCGACTTCTCGGTGGGCAACAGCTTTTTCCGTAACCCCTGGGTTGCCGCCCCGGCCACCACAGACGCCCGCGACGGCCTGGGCCCGTTTTTCAACACCAACGCCTGCCAGAGCTGCCACATCAAGGATGGCCGCGGCCACCCCCCCGCCTTTGACGGCGACAATGCGGTAAGCATGCTGGTACGGCTGTCGGTTCCCGCCGACGAGAGCGAACAGCACCAGGCCTACCTGCGCACCCTTGGGGTGGTGCCCCATCCGGTCTATGGCGGCCAGCTGCAGGACATGGCCATTCCCGGCGCCGTGCCCGAAGGCAAGGTAGCCATTCGCTACACGCCCGAAACCGTGCGCTTTAACGATGGCAGCACGGTGGAGCTGCGCCGGCCTGATGTCAGCATCGACCACCCCGGCTTTGGCGAGCCCGGCTCGGCCCTGCTGACCTCGGCGCGCATCGCCCCGCCCATGATCGGCCTGGGCCTGCTGGAAGCCATTCGTGAGGACGACCTACTGGCCGGGGAGGATCCGAATGATGAAAACCATGACGGCATTCGCGGCTACGCCAACCGGGTATGGGACGCGGCCCGCGAGCAAACGGTCATCGGCCGCTTTGGCTGGAAGGCCGGCCAGCCCAGCCTGCGCCAGCAAAATGCCGGCGCCTTTGCCGGCGACATGGGGCTGACCTCCAACCTGGCACCCGCCGACGACTGCACGCCGGACCAGACCTGCGGCCAATACCCGGACGGCGGCCAGCCCGAGGTGAGCGACGACATTCTCGACTCGGTCACCTTCTACAGCCAGCACCTGGCGGTGCCCGCCCGGCGCAACCTGGACGATCCCCAAGTGCAGGCCGGCGAGCAGCTGTTCCTGGCCCTGGGCTGTGCCGGCTGTCATACCCCCTCTTACACCACAGGCACACACACCAGTCCGGCCCTGAGCGGGCAGAAAATCTACCCCTATACCGATCTGCTGCTGCACGACATGGGCGAGGGTCTTGCCGATCATCGCCCCGAGTTTAACGCCGGCGCTCGCGAATGGCGCACTCCGCCGCTGTGGGGCCTGGGCTATGCCGATGAAGTGGCAGGCGAGCCCGCCCGCTACCTGCACGACGGCCGTGCCCGCACCCCCATGGAAGCCGTGCTCTGGCACGGTGGCGAGGCCGAAACGGCACGCAACCGGGTGCTGGCCGCCAGTGCCGAAGAGCGTGAACAACTGATTGCCTTCCTGGAGTCGCTATGAAATTTCGCCTGCTTTCACTTACCGCCCTTGGCCTGCTCACCGCCTGCCAGAGCCAGCCACCGGTTGACCCGGCACTCGGCAAGCTGACTCAGGCCCACCTTGGCCTGATGCGCCAGCAGGCCGACGAGCTGGCCGGCGAGCTGCGTCAACTTGATGAAACCAGCCGGGCCTACTGCGCCGGTGAACAGCCCCTTGCCACCGTGCAGCAGCAATGGCGCGACGCCTTTGCCGCCTGGACCGCTCACCAGGGCCAGAGCGGCGGCCCGCTGGACGCCGCCGGCCTGAGCTACGCCTTTCAGCTGTGGCCCGACAAAAAGGACACCACCGGCCGCCAGCTAGCGCGTCAGCTGAACCAGCCCGGCCCGCTCAAGGGCGCCAGCATTACCCTGGGGGCGGTGGAACACCTGCTCTATGAAGACCTGTCACAGACACAACGCTGCACCCTGCTGCCCAGAGTGAACGAGCAACTGGTACAAAACGGCGAGCGGCTGCAGATGGCCTGGTACAACCCGTCCGACTATGAGCAACAGCTGGAGCAAATGGCCATTCAGGGCGGCGACAGCGTGCTGCTGGTGCAGATCCTCGGCCAGCTCGCCCACCGCTTTGATCGCATTGAAAAGAAACTGGATTTGCCACTGAACACGGTCGACCATCCCCGTCCGCTGTTTGCCGAGGCCTGGCGCAGCGAACAGTCGCTGCACTTTGTGCGCACCAGCCTGCAAAGCCTGGAGCGGGAATATCAGGACGGCGGCATTCGTGCTTATCTGCAGCAAAAGCATGACACCACCCTGATCACCGAGCTGGATGAGGCCTTTGCCGACACCCTTAACCACCTGCCCGAGGGCGACAGCCTGACCCACTGGCTGCGGGGGGACAACTACGCCGCCCTGCTGCGTTTCAAGCTCTCCTTTGATCGCCTGGGCAGCAAGCTCAAGCTGCGCCTGCCCGATGCCCTGGGGATCAGCCTCGGCTTTAACGCCACGGACGGCGACTGATGCAGCGCCGGCAATTTTTAAAAGGGCTCTCCGCCGCCGGCGTGCTGTGCAGCCTGGGGCTGGCCGGCTGTACCTTGCCGCAACGCAAGCGCGGCTACCTGGTGGGCGGTGGCCGCCGTGACGGCGGCCACCGCTACGTGGTACAGGCACTCAACCTGGACGGCAGCCTGCGCTTTGAGCTGCCGCTGCCGGACCGGGGCCACGGCATGGCGGCCCACCCCACACGCCCGCTGGCGGTATGCCACGCCCGCCGCCCCGGCGGCTACCTGGCGCTGTTCAACCACGAGCAGGGCAGGCTGTTGCAGGTACGCGAGGCCGACCATGAGCGCCATTATTACGGCCACGGCGTGTTCAGCGCCGACGGCCGGCTGCTTTACACCACCGAAGGGGTACGCAGCAGCAGCGAGGGCGTGATTGGTGTCTATGCGCTTGAAGGAGAGCGGCTCACCAAGATAAACGAGTTTACCGGCTTTGGCCTGGGGCCCCATGAAATATGCCGCCTGCCCGACGGCAATCTGGTGGTGGGCGTGGGCGGCGTGCACACGCAGGGGCGCGAGCCGTTGAATCTGGACACCATGCAACCCAGCCTGAGTTACCTCGACGCCGGCACCGGCAGAGTGCTGGAGCAACGGGGCCTGGCCGACCGGCATCTGTCCATTCGCCATCTGGCGGTCACCGCCGACGGTGAAGTCTTTACCGGCCAGCAATATCGCGGCAGTCCCGACGACTACCCGCCACTGATCGTGCGCCACCGCCGGGGCCGCGAACTGGCACCGCTTGGCGGTGAGCCATTGGACTGGGCCCGCTTCAACCATTACATCGCCAGCATTGCGGTCACCGACGACTACATTGCCGCCACCTCGCCCCCGGGCAACTGCTACGGTCTGTGGCACAGACCCAGCGGCGAGCTGATCCGCATTGCGCCCCTGCCCGATGCTTCAGGCGCCTCGGCGGATCAGGGCCACATATGGCTGGGCAGTGGTCAGGGTGGTATCAGCCGGCTCGATATCCAGGGCGAGGAAACCCGCTTCTACTCCCCCTGGCAGTGGGACAACCACTGGTCGCTGATCGGCTAACCGGATGCCGAAAGCTTGTTGCTGTACAGCTTCCAGCTTCAAGCTCATCACTGACAGCTGTGGGTTCCGCTGGGCTATGCTTGAAACAGGTTAAAAAACAAGCAATGGAGTGCATCATGGGTTATCTCAGCTGGATTATTTTCGGGTTGATTGCCGGCTTTCTGGCACGCTGGATCATGCCAGGGCGGGACGGTGGCGGCCTCATCATGACCACCCTGCTCGGTATTGCCGGCGCCTTTGTGGGCGGCTGGGTGGGCGTGCGGCTGGGCTTTGGCACCGTCACCGGCTTTAATCTGGGCAGCATGCTCACCGCCGTGATTGGCGCCCTGTTTCTGCTGTTTGTATACCGCATCATCAGCCGCTCGTAACCCCGCACCATTTAATTCACCGAAGCCAGTTGAGCTTTGGCACAATACCCTTCTTGTTCATTAAGCCAGGGAACCTTCATGAAAGCACCCAAGGTCGGCGTTATCGCCGTGGTCTGGCACCGGCAGCAAGTGCTGCTGGTGAAACGCAAACACGCTCCCCATGCCGGGCACTGGGGCTTTCCCGGTGGCAAGCTCGAATGGGGAGAAACCATGAGTGCGGGGGCCGCCCGGGAACTGCAGGAGGAAACCGGCGTGATCGCCCGCATGGAGACTCCCTTTGCCTGCTACGACGTACTGGCCGAAGAAGCCGGCGAGCTGGCCCACCACTATGTAATGGTGGCGGTACGCGGCCACTATCAAAGCGGCACCCCGGTGGCCGACGACGACGCCGAAGCCGTGGCCTGGTTCAGCCCCGAGGCCCTGCCCTCACCGCTGTGCCCGGATCTGAAAGACATTATCGAACGCTCGCAACAAGGCTGAGGCCGACACCATACCTGAAGATGAAAAGGCTCCCGCAGGAGCCTTTTTCGTTACAGTGCGGCCAGCAGTTGCCACAGATCCGCCTGCACGGCGGCGGCGGTCACTTCCCGCCCGGCGCCCGGGCCCTGGATCACCATGGGGTTCTGGCGGTAGTGGCGGGTTTCAATGGCAAACACATTGTCGCCGGGGCGCAATGGCACAAAGGGATGGTTAACCGGCACCACTTCCAGCCCCACGCTGGCGCTACCGCTGTCGGCGTGAAAACGAGCCACGTGGCGCAGCACACCGCCCTGCTGCTGCGCCTCGGCCAGCCGTTCGGCCAGGGCCTCATCGAGCCGGTGCAGGGCCTCGAGGGCATTTTCCTTGTCCAGTCCGGCCAGCTCGTCGGGCACCAGACTGGCGACTTTCACCTGCTCGGGGTCGAGATCGAAGCCGGCTTCCCGGGCCAGGATCACCAGCTTGCGCTTGACGTCCTGACCGTTGAGATCGTCCCTCGGATCCGGCTCGGTCAGGCCCTGCTGCCAGGCCTGCTGCACCAGCTCGGAAAACGGCTGGCTACCGTCGAAATGCTGGAACAGCCAGCTCAAACTGCCGGAAAAGATGCCGCTGATGGCCCGAATCTGTTCCCCCGACTGGCGCAGCTGGTGCAGGCTGCTCTGCACCGGCAGGCCGGCGCCCACGGTGGCATTGCTGAGAAACTTCACCCTGTGCTCGGCCAGGGTTTGCTTCAGGGCCGCGTAATAGTCCTGACTGGCGGCGCCGGCCTGCTTGTTGGCGGCAATCAGGTGAATGTGCTGCTGCACCAGGGCCGGGTAATACTGCACCAGGCTCTCGGAGGCGGTGCAGTCCAGTGCCACCATGGTGTCGAAGCCGTGCTCCTCCAGGTTTTCCAGCCAGTCGGGCCAGACCAGGCTGTGGGGTTCAAAGTCGTTGAGCACCTTGTCTACCTCCAGCCCCTGGCTGGCCAACATGGCTCCTTGGGAGTCGAACACCCCGTAAAGGGTCAGCCGCAGGTTCAGCTCCTGCTCCAGCCGGGCCTTTTGCTCCTTGTACAGACGCAGCCAGGCCTGGCCGATATTACCCCGGCCAAACAACAACACGCCCACCCGTTTGGGCCGGCTGAACAGGCTTTGGTGCAGCCGCTGCAGCAGCGGATCGAGCGCGGTTTTACGCACCACCCCCACCAGGCTAAGGGCGTTTTTGGCCGGCTGAATAAACTCCATCGGCTGTTCGGTCAGCGCATGGTAAAACTGCAGGCACTGTTCGGCCTGACTGGTCACGTTCTTGCCCACCAGGGCCACCAGGGAAAAGCCTTCCCGCTGTTGCAGCCCTTCAAAGCCCCCGGCGGGCTGATGATCCCTGAGCAGCAGAAAGGCCTGTTCGGCCTGCTCCCGGGTATAGGCAATCTGCCACAGCTTGCGCTCGGGCCGGCGCTTGCAGGCCAGGGGCGCCAGTTCCCGCCTGGTCAGCCAGTCGGTCAGGGCGTCCACCCGCTCCTGGTAGCGATCGGAAATGGTCATTTCCACCAGCACGGTGTCGTCGACGGCGGTGACGATGCGCGCGCCCTGCTCCCGCCGGGGCCGGCGCTCAATGCGGGTATGGCCGTCGTCCGGGTGGTAGCTGCAACGCAGCATCAGCTGCTGGCGGCTGGCGGCCACCGGCCCCAGGGTGCGGCTGTGCAGTACCGGCGATCCCAGTCGTGCCAGCTCGGCGGCCTCGGGCAGCGCCAGTCGCTTGAGCAAGTGGGCCTCGGGAATGCGCCGCGGATCGGCGCTGAACACGCCGGGTACGTCGCTCCAGATGGTGGTGTGGGAGCTGTCGGCCAGGGCCGCCAGCAGAGTGGCGCTGAAGTCGGAGCCATTGCGTCCCAGCAACCGGGTATTGCCATCGTCATCGGCGGCGATAAAGCCGGTCACCACCAGCATTTGCCGAGCATGCCGGGCCAGAATATCTGCCAGCAGGCGCCGCGACATCTCTTCCTGCACCTGCACCGGAGTGCCGGATACCCGCAGAAAACGCCGGGCGTCCAGGCTGTCGGCAGCCAGGCCCTGGTGGCACAGCACCCGGGCCAGCAGCCGGGACGACCACACTTCACCAAAGGACTGAATAAAGCCGCGCTGATACTCGTCGAGCCGGTTTTGCTCCAGCACTTGCGCAATGGTGACAATGTCGTCGTCCAGGGCCGCCAGCAGGGGGGCGGCGGCCTCGGCGGGCAGCGAGGTTTCAATCAGGTTGCGCTGAAAGGCATGCAGACCCGCCAGCGCCTCGGGGGCGGCGGTATCGCCGCTGGCGAACAGGCTGAGCAGTTCAATCAGCCGGTTGGTGGTCTTGCCCGGGGCCGACACCACGATCAGGGCGTCGGGCTGTTGCAGCGTGCGAATAATACCGGCTACCCGGTGAAAACAGGCGGCATCGGCCAGGCTGCTGCCGCCAAACTTGTGCACCGGTCGCTGGGCGCCGGCCTCGGGCTCGAGAATGGTCATTTACTTGCTGAGTACCTTGAATGCGTTTTCCAGATCGTGGATCAGATCGCCGGCGTCCTCAATACCCACCGACACCCGCAGCAGCTGCTGGCTGATGCCGGCCTCGGCCAGGGCTTCCGGACTCATGGCGGCATGGGTCATGGTGGCCGGGTGGGCGATCAGGCTTTCCACCCCGCCCAGGGATTCGGCCAGGGAGAACAGCTGCAGCTGCTGCAGGAAAGCCTTGAGACCCGCCTCGTCGGCATCCAGCTCAAAACTGAGCATGGCACCAAAGCCGGCCTGCTGACGGGCGGCAATGTCATGGCCCGGATTGCCCGGCAGGCTCGGGTGATACACCGCCTTGACCTTGGGCTGGGTTTGCAAAAAGGCCACCAGCGCCTCGGCGTTTTCACAGTGCTGACGCATGCGCACCCCCAGGGTACGCAGGCCGCGCAGGGTCAGGTAGTTGTCAAAGGCGGAGCCGGTCAGCCCCAGGCAGTTGGCCCACCAGCGCAGCTGCTCGGCCATGTCCGGGTCGGCCGCCACCACGGCGCCACCCAGGGCATCGGAGTGACCATTGATGTATTTGGTGGTGGAGTGCAGCACCAGATCGGCGCCCAGAGCCAGCGGCTGCTGCAGTGCCGGCGACAGGAAGGTGTTGTCCACCACGCTGAGCGCGCCCACGTTCCGGGCGGCGGCACACAGGGCTTCGATGTCCACCACCCGCAACAACGGGTTGGACGGGGTTTCAATCCACAGCATGCGCGGCTTGCGGGCCATCACCTCGGCCAGGGCATCGGTGTCGGTTTGATCCACATAGGCCAGCTCGAACAGACCCTTGCTTGCCAGGGAGTTGAACAGCCGCTGGCTGCCGCCGTAGCAGTCGTGGGGCACCACCAGCAGGTCGCCGGGCTGCAGCTGGGAGGTGACGATCAGATTGATGGCGCCCAGGCCGCTGGCGGTCACCGCCGCACCGGCACCGCCTTCCAGGTGGGTCAGGGCGTCGAGCAGGGTCTGGCGGGTGGGGTTGCCGGAGCGGGCATAGTCGAACTGACGCTTCTGGTTGAAGTCGGCAAAGGAATAGGTGCTGCTCAGGTAAATGGGCGGCACTACGGCACCATGCTGCGTGTCACTCTCAAGACCGGTACGAACGGCGTGAGTCTGAGTCTTGTAATTCGGCATGTCCTTCTCCTTTGCGCACGGCAGCCTGAAACGGGGAATTTTCGAGTAGCGCACAGTAACCCAGCGGGCAAAAGCCGTCAAGCCATCTGGCCGTCCGCAAGGCTTTGCTGTTGGATTGCCAACACAAAATGCAGGGGTTACAATTCGCCGGAACCAATTTCCGAACGCAGGTGGACGATGAAAACTGAATGGAACGGCGACTATATCAGCCCTTACGCCGAGCACGGCAAGAAAAGCGAGCAGGTCAAAAAGATCACCGTTTCCATCCCGCTCAAGGTGTTGAAGGTGCTCACCGATGAGCGCACCCGCCGCCAGGTGAACAACCTGCGTCACGCCACCAACAGCGAGCTGCTGTGCGAGGCCTTTCTGCATGCCTACACCGGCCAGCCCCTGCCCCAGGACGACGATCTGCGCAAGGACGTCCCCGACCAGATCCCGGCCCACGCCCGGGAGATCATGACCGCGCTGGGTATTGAAATAGAAGATTTCGGTCAGGACGACTGAACGTGACAAGGGCGGCCATGGCCGCCCTTGTGGTATTCAGGCTTCCACCTGCAATATCTCCTGCCAGGGCAGGTTTTCATCCCCGAGGGTAATGAAGTTGGGGTTGATCAGGCTGTCGCGCTCGTTGTAGCTGAGCCGTGCCAGTCCCAGATCCAGAATGCGGCCGCCCGCTTCTTCCACAATGCACTGGGTGGCGCCGGTGTCCCACTCGCCGGTGGGACCGATGCGCATGTACATGTCTGCCTCCCCTTCAGCCACCAGACAAGACTTGAGCGAGCTCGAGCCCAGCGGCAGCAGCCGGTAGTCCAGATCGTCGGTCAGCCGGGAGCGCACCCAGTCCACGTTCTGGCGCCGGCTGATGGCAATGCACAGGCTGGTGACCGGCTCATGGTAATGGCGGGCATGAATGCGCCGGGTCTCGCCATTCGCTTCCTTGTAGGCCCCCTGGCCGCGCACCGCATAGTACATAAGATCATGCACCGGCCCGTACACCACCCCCAGCACCGGCTTGCCGTGCTCAATCAGGGCAATCATGGTGGAGAAGTCACCGCTGCCGGCAATAAATTCCTGAGTGCCGTCGAGGGGGTCCACCAGCCAGTAGCGGGGCCAGGTGCAGCGTTCGGCCAGGGGAATGTCGCCGCCCTCTTCCGACAACACCGGAATATCGGCCAGGGCGCGCAGCGCGCGGTCGAGATATTCGTGAGCCGCCAGATCGGCGCTGGTCACCGGGCTGTCGTCGTCTTTGCTTTCGGCCTGATACTGACCGCTGTTGTACATCGACAGGATCAACTGGCCGGATTCTCGGGCTGCCGCCTTCACCCCCGGCAGCAGGGCACTGGTATCCATGGTTATTCCTCTTTATTAAGCCAGTCCTGCAACAAAAACAGACCACAGATGCTGCGGGCTTCGGAAAAATCGGGGCGAGCCATCAGTTCGCCAAGCCGGCTCAGCGGCCAGGGCACCACTTCCAGCGGCTCGGGTTCGTCTCCTTCCCGCTGTTCCGGATACAAGTTCCGTGCCAGTAAAATATCCATGCGGCTGCCAAAATAGCCGGGGGCCAGGCTCACCTGCTTGAGCGGGGTCAGTTCCCGGGCGCCATAGCCTACCTCTTCCATCAGCTCCCGGTTGCCCGCTTCCAGGGCGGTTTCCCCCGGGTCAATCAACCCCTTGGGAAAACCGAGTTCATAGCTGTGGGTGCCGGCAGAATATTCCCGAATCAGCAGAATGGTGTCGTCGTCGAGCATGGGCACCAGCATGACGGCGCCCCGGCTGCCGCCACGCATTCTTTCATAGATTCGTTCAACACCGTTACTGAAACGCAGGTGTACCGACTCCACCCGGAACAGACGGCTTTCCGCCACCAGTTCGGTGTGCAGTATTTTCGGTTTTTGTTTGTTCCCGGTCATGGCCATCCCGTTTTTTAAATCGCCTTACATGAGGTTATCGCAACTGACGGCCAACGTCTGCCGCATAATGGTCACAAAACGTGATTTGCCTACGGCTTCTATGACGACGCGGGCCATCTGGTATAATTGGAGCCCGGTTTTGACGAGAGCGAGTACCATGAACGGAAAAACGGATTCCGTGCGGCTGGACAAATGGCTGTGGGCCGCCCGTTTCTACAAGACCCGCAGCCTGGCCCGGGACATGATTGACGGCGGCAAGGTGCACTACAACGGTCAGCGCACCAAGCCCGGCAAGCCGGTGGAAACCGGTGCCCTGGTGCGTCTGTGGCAGGGCCACGACGAACGGGAAGTGGTGGTGCTGGCCCTGTCCGACAAGCGCGGCAAGGCCGAGATGGCGCAACAGCTCTACCGGGAAACACCGGACAGCATTGAACGACGGGAACGCAACGCCCAGGCGCGCAAACTCAACAGCCAGTTTGCCCCCAGCCCCGAGCGCCGGCCCGACAAGAAAGAAAGACGTACCCTGCTCAGAATCAAGCAGGGCAACTGAGCCGAGACAGGACCCCATGATGAACAAACCCGATCAACTTCACCGTTATCTGTTCGACCACTACCCGGTGCGCGGCGAGCTGGTGCAGCTGCAGCACAGCTTTCAGCAGATCCTGGCAAGCCAGGCCTACCCGGTGCCGGTACAGCGGCTGCTGGGTGAACTGCTCACCGCCACCAGCCTGCTCACCGCCACCCTCAAGTTTGAAGGCCACATCACGGTGCAGCTGCAGGGCGACGGCCCGGTCAGCCTGGCGGTGATCAACGGCGATCACAACCAGCAGCTGCGCGGCGTGGCCCGCTGGCAGGGTGATGTGCCCGACAGCACCCGGCTGGCCGATCTGGTGGGCAAGGGCTATATCGCCATTACCATCACTCCCGACGACGGCGAGCGTTACCAGGGTGTGGTGGAACTGAACGAAGCGTCCCTGGCCGCCAGCCTGGAAAACTACTTTGCCCAGTCGGAGCAGTTGGCCACCCGCATCTGGCTGTTTACCGGCCTGCAGGGCGACCACCAGGCCGCCGCGGGCATGCTGCTGCAGGCCCTGCCCAGCGAAGAAGAAAGCCGGCAGGACGACTTTGAGCATCTGGAAGCCCTGACCGCCACCGTGAAGGCCGAGGAACTGCTGCAGCTAGACGCTCAGGAAGTGCTGTACCGGCTTTACAATCAGGAAGCGGTGCGGGTGTTCGATCCGCAGCCGGTCAGTTTCAAGTGCACCTGCTCCCAGGAGAAGTGCGAGCAGGCGCTGCTGCAGGTAGGCCAGCAGGAAGCCATGGAAATCATTCAGGAGCAGGGCAAAATCGAAATGCACTGCGACTACTGCGGCCATCACTATCGCTTTGACGGCAGCGACGTGCAGAACCTGTTCAGCCAGACCCTGCACTGATCCCAGCGGTTACGCTCAGCATCGGGGCCGGCATAGCCGGCCCCGATTTATTTTTTAACGTTTCCCTTACGCCCACCGCCCAACTTGCCCTGTTTGTTCATTGATAAGCAAAACAAAGGCACAGCAAATTAACATTATAGCAGCATAAAAAACGTCATTTTCACGAACATCCTCTTAATTCGTGTCGCAAAATTATAAATTTTGAAGCAGATCCCCTAATTGATATTTAAATCTTGATATCCTCACATTTCAAAAAATTCAAATAACCAAGCAAACCCCTCTGTACCAAATCCAGGAGTGAACAATGACGCCCAAGGCGCAACAACTAGGCTTGTCCCGCTACGGTATTACCGACGTCACCGAAGTGCTTTACAACCCTTCCTACGAGCAGCTGTTTGAAGAAGAAACCCGTGCCGATCTGGAAGGTTACGAGAAAGGCGTGGTAACCAGCCTGGGCGCCGTGGCCGTAGATACCGGCATCTTTACCGGCCGTTCCCCCAAAGATAAATACATCGTCCGTGACGACGTGACCCGCGACACCGTGTGGTGGGCCGACCAGGGCAAGAACGACAACAAGCCCATGAGCCAGGACACCTGGGATCAGCTCAAGGGTCTGGTTACCGAGCAGCTGTCCGGCAAGCGCCTGTTTGTGGTCGACACCTTCTGCGGTGCCAACGCCGACACCCGCCTGGCCGTGCGCTTTATTACCGAGGTGGCCTGGCAGGCGCACTTTGTGAAAAACATGTTCATTCGCCCTTCAGAAGCCGAGCTGGAAAACTTCGAGCCCGACTTTGTGGTAATGAACGGCGCCAAGTGCACCAACCCCAACTGGCAGGAACAGGGTCTGAACAGCGAAAACTTCGTGGCCTTCAACCTCACCGAACGGGTGCAGCTGATCGGCGGCACCTGGTACGGCGGTGAAATGAAGAAAGGCATGTTCTCCATGATGAACTATCTGCTGCCGCTGAAGGGCATTGCCTCCATGCACTGCTCCGCCAACGTGGGCAAGGACGGCGACGTGGCCGTGTTCTTCGGCCTGTCCGGCACCGGCAAGACCACCCTGTCCACCGATCCGGATCGCGCCCTGATCGGCGACGATGAGCACGGCTGGGACGACGACGGCGTGTTCAACTTTGAAGGCGGCTGCTATGCCAAGACCATCAAGCTGAGCAAGGAAAACGAGCCGGAAATTCACGCTGCCATTCGCCGTGACGCCCTGCTGGAAAACGTCACCGTACTGGAAGACGGCACCGTCGACTTTGATGATGGCTCCAAGACCGAGAACACCCGCGTCTCCTACCCCATCCACCACATCGACAACATCGTCAAGCCGGTGTCCAAGGCCGGTCACGCCAAAAAGGTGATCTTCCTGACCGCCGACGCGTTCGGCGTGCTGCCGCCGGTGGCCAAGCTGACCCGCGAACAGGCCCAGTACCACTTCCTGTCGGGCTTTACCGCCAAACTGGCCGGTACCGAGCGTGGCATCACCGAGCCGACCCCGACCTTCTCCAGCTGCTTTGGTGCCGCCTTCCTGAGCCTGCACCCCACCCAGTACGCCGACGTACTGGCCAAGCGCATGGACGCCGTGGGCGCCGAAGCCTACCTGGTAAACACCGGCTGGAACGGTACCGGCAAGCGTATTTCCATCAAGGCCACCCGCGCCATCATCAACGCCATTCTCGACGGCTCCATCGAGAACAGCGAGTTTGTGACCCTGCCCTGGTTTAACGTGGCCATTCCCACCGGCCTGCAGGGCGTGGAAGACGAGTCCATTCTGGATCCGCGCAACACCTACGCCGATGCCGACCACTGGCACACCAAGGCCCAGGATCTGGCTCAGCGCTTCGTGAACAACTTCGAGAAGTTCACCGACACCGATGAGGGCAAGGCCCTGGTAGCCGCCGGCCCGCAGCTGTAAGCTCAGCTCAATACGGCAAATAAAAAACCCCGGCTTCGGCCGGGTTTTTTCGTTTGGGCGCATTACTGCAATGGCAATTGCCGGTTCCATTCCAGCAGCCAGTCGGCAATGGCCTCCGCCGGCATCGGATGGGAAATGCCATAGCCCTGCACATAATGGCAGCCCAGCTGCTGCAGCCGCTCGCCCAGTTCCGGCACTTCCATGCCTTCCGCCACCACCACCATGCTCAGCGCCGTCGCCAGCTGCACCACCCCTTCCACCATGGTGGCATCGGTGGGGCTGGTCAGCAGATCGGTAATAAAGCGCCGGTCGATCTTGATGATGTCCACCGGCAGCCGGTTAAGGTGCACCAGTGAGGCATAACCGGCACCGAAATTATCGAGGGAAATGGTCAGCCCCAGCCGCTGGCAACGCTCCAGCACACCGGCCACCCGCTGCACGTCACCGCCCACCGCACTCTCCTGAAATTCCAGCTCCAGCCGCTCCGGCAACACTGCCGGGTACAGGCCCAGCAGGTATTTGAGGTTGCAGTAAAAATCCTCGTGCAGCAGCTGGCCGGCACTTACATTAAAGCTGGCATAATAATCCTGGCCGGTTTCCAGCCAGGCCGTCATTTGCTGCAGCAGCCGCCGAACCACCCACTGGCCCAGCTCAAACTCCATGTCGCTGTCGAGTACCGCCGGCAAAAACTCCGCCGGGGTCAGCATGCCCTTTTGCGGATGTTGCCAGCGCAACAGGGCTTCCACCCCCGTCATGCTGCGGCTGAACAGATCGATTTTGGGCTGGTAATGGAGCAAAAACTCGCCGTTGGCCAGCGCCCGGTGCAACTCTTCATAAAGCTGGTGACGCTCCTGATCCTGGGAATGCAGGCCGGGCTCAAAAAACACATGGCGGCGCTTGCCCTGTTTCTTGGCCTCGTACATGGCCTTGTCGGCATAGCGCAGCAGGGTCTGGCCATCGCTGGCATCCTGGGGGAACACCGCCACCCCTATGCTCGCCGACACCCGGGCCTGGTGGCCGTCCAGGTTCACCGGCGTATCAATGGCGGCCAGCACCCGATCGAGAATATCGGTGCATTCCAGCGGCTGGTGCAGGCCGGTGATCATCAGCGCGAACTCGTCCCCTCCCAGCCGGGCCACCACATCGCAGTTGCGGATCACCAGCGACATGCGCCGGCCCATTTCCACCAGCAAGCGATCACCGGCGGCATGGCCCAGGTTGTCGTTGACCTGCTTGAAGCCGTCCAGATCCAGGTAGCACACCGCCAGCATGTTGTTGCCACGCTGGGACGCCCCCATGCCCCGCTCCAGTAACTCACTGAACAGCTGCCGGTTGGGAATGCGGGTAAGGGAGTCATACAGGGCGCGCTGGCGCAGCTCGGCCTCGTGCCGCTTGATATGGCTGATGTCGGTCAGAATAATGGCATGGTGCTGCACCAGGCCGCGTTCGTCACGGATCACCGAGACCGATATCAGCAGGGCGCAGCGGCTGCCGTTCTGCCGCCGAATAGAACACTCTCCCTGCCATTGATCCGGGCTGTCGGGGTCGGCAGGCAAGGGCGGAACCTCACCGCCCTCGCGGTCCTGCTCAAACAGGGTGGCGGGGTGATCGATCATGTCTGCGGGGGAATAGCCGGTAATGCGGGTAAACGACGGATTAATGTGCACCACCCTGTTATCGGCATCGGTCAGCATGATGCCGTCGTAACTGGCTTCAAACACGCTGGCGGCCAGCCGTTGCTGGGTTTCCAGGGCGCGCTGTTCGGTAATGTCGTGCCCCACGCAGATCATGTCGCCGTTGGGCAGCATGATATTGGCCCACAGGGTGGTGAGCCGGTGCCCGTGTCGGTCTACCGGATGCCATTCGCGAAACTCCGAGCCTTTCAGCTCCCCAAAGGTGGCAATGACGCCACTGCGCTCTTGTGGATCCGGGTAAAACAGTTCAATGGGTGCCGGGTGATGTTTCAGCTCGTCAAAGTGCCAGCCAAATACCCGCTCGCACTCGTCATTCCACAGAATGCAGCGCCCCTGGGTATTAAAGCCATTGATCAGAATGGGCACGTGCATAAACAGCGTTTTCAGCCGGCTGAGCAGGCGCCCGGACGACTCATTCAGCTGCTGCTGGCGCGCATCCAGCTCGGTTTCACGCCACAGCAGGGCGCCGTGGCGGGCCAGGGTGTCGAGTCGCAGGCGAAGGTGTTCGGTCAGCGCCACGGGTGTGGCGGCAAATTCCAGCAGCATCAGCCCGCGCTGAGTGCCCCGGGTGACCGGCACCGCCATAAAGGCGGACTCGCTGTCGAGCTGAAACTCGGCCGCGGTCAGGGCACAGTAGAAGCCGCGCTGTCGCCACACCGCCAGGTAATGGAACTCGCGCCAGCCCCGCAGCCGGCGCCCCAGCACTCGGCTGACGCCCCGGGCTTCGTGGTGAAAAAAAACAAAGCATGCCCGCTCTGCGCCGGCCTCTGTTGCAGCCTGCTCACACAGCTGGTGCCACTCCCGGGCATGGCCGTCGAGTATGCCGGCCACCTTGCCTGCGCTATCGTCCTGATGTTTCTGCGCTCGCATTTTGTTGTTGATCCTGATGATTCGCCCTGAACGAGCGCCTGACTCCACTGCCCGCCTGACCGTGATGGCGGCGATTAAAACTCAAGCATAGAACAGGCAACTCCGGCACGCGCAGGATCAGGGGGCTCGCCACAACTCCCGGGCCACCTCGAAAAAGCCCCGGGCCAGCAGACTGGCCTGGCCATCGTGACGCATCACCAGGGCACCAAGCCGGGCCATGGCCGGCATGGCCACCGGTCGGCAGGTGACGCCCGGCAGCTCGTTGAACAGCACACTGCCCGCCGGGATCAGGGCGCAGCCCAGGCCGGCATGCACCCAGCGCATCAGGCGGTAAACGGAGTCGGACGTCAGCACCGGCTGCAACGCCAGCCCTTCCCGGGCGAACTGAGTATCGAGGTAATGGCGAAAGTACATGCCGGTTTTGGGCAGACATAGCGGCAGTCCGGCCAGCTCTGCCGGCCCCGGATGAGCCGGCAGGCGCTCACCCCAGCCCGGCCCGAACGCCACCACCACGCCCTGCTCGGGCAAGGCCAGACTGTCGAAACGGGCCAGCACCTCGGGCTCGAAAAAGCCGCCGCCAATGTCGAGGGCATTATGGTTGAGGCCGTCGAGAATGGCGTCGGCGGTCATGTCGTTAAGTTCAAAGCTCACGCCCTGATGGCGGCGGCGCAGCTCGGCCAGCACCGGGCTCAGATCCATGCAGCTGAGCGGCACCAGCCCCAGCCGCACCGTGCCGGTGAGCTGGCCTTTCATGGCGTCCACTTCCAGCCGCAGGTTGTCATACTGGCTGAGCAGGGTGCGGGCCCGGGCCAGCACCCGCTCGCCTTCCGGGGTAAAGCCCTCAAACTGCCGGCCCCGGCGTACCAGGGCCACGCCCAGCTCCTGCTCCAGCTGGCGCAACCGCATAGACAGGGTGGGCTGGGTCACGCAGCAGGCCTGTGCCGCCCGGCCAAAGTGGCGCTGCTCCGCCAGAGTGCACAAATAGTGCAGTTGCTTGATGTCCATCAGAATGTGCCTTTCATCACAGTTTGAAATCAATAAGCTGAGCTTTGATAAATTATATCTATCACAGTATCAAATCTTTCAATTAGAAAGCGCAAACCCGGCTCTTTACACTGGAATCAAACCGTCAGCCGGATACCGCCATGCTTGATCCCGACACTCTGCCCGATTACCAGTTCGTCACCACCCGCCGCGGTGATCGTCATGCCCTGGCCAGCGAAGTACCCCTGGCCGTGGTGCTGGACGGTGTCAGCCACGCGGTAATGATGGTGAGCCCCAACCAGCTGGAAGAATTTGTCACCGGCTTTTTGCTGAGTGAAGGCATTATTCGCCACCACCGGGAAATGCACGATCTCGAGTTTGTGCGGGTGGACGATGCCCTGGAAGCCCGGGTCAGCCTGGCCAACAGCACCCACTACCGCTGGCGGGAGCACAGGCGCAGCCTGGCGGGCCGCACCGGCTGCGGCCTGTGCGGCATTGAGTCGCTGGCGCAGGCCCTGCCGGAGCTGCCCGCCCTGCCCGGCCGCACTCTGCCGCCGCTGACCGCCGTCGAGGCGTTGCGCCGTCAGCTAAATTACTGGCAGCCGCTGGGGCAGGAATGCGGTGCCCTGCATGCCGCCTTTTATGCCGACGAGCAGGGCCGCATTCATCATTCCTGTGAAGACGTGGGCCGGCACAACGCCCTCGACAAACTGCTGGGCTGGCATCACCGCCACGGCCCCGAGGCGCCAGGACTGGTGCTGATCACCAGCCGCTGCAGCGTGGAGCTGGTACAAAAAATGGCCCGTGCCGGCCAGTCCACCCTGATCACCCTGGCCGCCCCCACCACCCTGGCAGTGCGCCAGGCGCAGGCCCTCGGCCTGAATCTGCTGCACCTGCCGCGCCGGCAGGGGCCGCGCGTCTACTCCGCTTCCACTTCCACCCCTGAGTGTCATGAACAAGAAAATCAAAATCTATAAGGCCGCCGCAGGCGGCTGGGGTGCCCTGGCCTCCACCACCCGCTTTGTGCTGGGCAGCAAAAAGCCCGCCGCCAACCTGCGCAATCTGCTGCGCGCCAACCAGGTAAAGGGGTTTGACTGCCCCGGCTGCGCCTGGGGCGACGAGCAGGGCAAGCATTTTTCCTTTTGCGAGAACGGCGCCAAGGCCATCAGCTGGGAAGCCACCAGCCGCCGGGTGACCCCGGCCTTTTTCAGGCAACACGCCGTCAGCCGGCTGCGGCAGCAGAGCGACTACTTTCTGGAATATCAGGGCCGCATTGAGCAGCCCATGTACCTGAACCGGAACACCGATCACTACGAGCCCATTTCCTGGGACGACGCCTTTGCCCTGATCGGCCGTCACCTGAACCGGCTGGAACACCCGGATCAGCTGGAGCTGTATACCTCGGGCCGGGCCAGCAACGAGGCCGCCTATCTTTATCAGCTGTTTGGCCGAAGCGTTGGCACCAACAACTTTCCCGACTGCTCCAACCTGTGCCATGAGGCCAGCGGCGTGGCCCTCACTCAGGCCATTGGCGTAGGCAAGGGTACCGTGACCCTGCGGGACTTTGAGCGGGCCGATGCCATCTTTGCCTTTGGCCAGAACCCGGGCACCAACCATCCGCGCATGCTGCACAGCCTGCGCAACGCCGCCCGCGGCGGTGCCGCCATCGTGACCTTTAACAACCTGAAGGAACGCGGACTGGAGCGCTTTGCCGATCCGCAAAGCCCGCTGGAAATGCTGACGCCCAAAGACTCGTCCATTTCCAGCCTGTACCTGTGCCCACGCCTGGGCGGCGACATGGCGGCGGTGCGGGGCATGGCCAAGCTGGTGCTGGAATGGGATGCCGAGGCCCTGAAGCGGGGCGAGCCCGGCCTGCTGGACAGAGACTTTATTGCCGACCACACCCAGGGCCTGGACGACTACATGACGGCCGTGGCGGCCACCCCCTGGCAGCAAATAGAGCAACAATCGGGCCTGAGCCGCGCCGAGATTCGCCAGGCGGCGGAGGTGTATGCCAGAGCCGAACGGGTGATCTGCACCTGGGCCATGGGGATAACCCAGCACAAACACTCGGTGGCCACCATCAGGGAAATTGTGAACCTGCAGCTGCTGCGAGGCCAGATTGGCAAGCCCGGCGCCGGCCTGTGCCCGGTGCGCGGCCACAGCAACGTGCAGGGCAACCGCACAGTGGGCATAAACGAACAGCCGAATGCCGCCTTTCTCGACCGGCTTGAAAGCCACTTTAACTCGCCCATGCCGCGCCGGCCCGGCCACAACGCCGTGGCCGCCATTCAGGCCATGCTGGACGGTCGCTCAAAGGTGTTTATCGCGCTTGGGGGCAATATTGCCGCCGCCGCCCCCGACACCCTGGTGACCGCCGAAGCCCTGGCCAATTGCGATCTCACCGTGCAGATCAGCACCAAGCTCAACCGCAGCCACCTGATGACCGGGCGCGAGGCGCTGATTTTGCCCTGCCTGGGCCGCACCGAAGCCGATGTGCAGGCAGAAGGGCCGCAGTTTATTACCGTGGAAGACTCCTTCAGCATGGTGCATGCCTCCCAGGGCGTGGGCAAACCCAACAGCCCGCACCAGCGCTCGGAAACCGCCATTATCGCCGGCATGGCTCAGGCCACCCTCGGCAGCCAGCCGGTCAACTGGCTGGCGCTGGCCAACAATTACGACCGCATTCGCGATCACATGGCCGCCACCCTGCCCGGCTTTGCGCAGTTCAATGAGCGACTGCAACAGCCGGGCGGCTTTTACCTGGGCAATAGTGCCGCCGACTACCACTGGCAAACCGCCACCGGCAAGGCCTGCTTTGCCG
Source organism: Oceanimonas aquatica (assembly GCF_030732065.1). GTDB lineage: Bacteria > Pseudomonadota > Gammaproteobacteria > Enterobacterales > Aeromonadaceae > Oceanimonas. Next base: position 127,124 of record NZ_JAVBHX010000009.1, on the reverse strand, counting down.
CCGAGGCCCTGCCCAAGGCGTTACTGCCTGTGAAACAAAACGGCGAGGCGGTGTCCACCCTGCAGACCCTGCGCTCTCACGATCAGTACAACACCACCATCTACGGCATGGACGACCGCTACCGGGGCGTATACGGCCAGCGCATGGTGCTGTTTATGCACCCGGATGAAATTCGCCGGCGCGGGCTGAGCGAAGGCGACCAGGTGGAAATGGTCTCACTCTGGCACGATGGCGTGGAACGCAAGGTAAGCGGCTTCAGCGTCGTGCCCTACGACATTCCCGCCGGCAACGTGGCTGCCTATTACCCGGAAACCAACCCGCTGGTGCCCCTGCACAGCGTGGGCGACGACAGCCACACCCCCACCTCCAAGTCGGTGGCGGTGCTGATCCGCCGGCAGGCAAGCCATCGTATTCTCTGAACCCCGAAAACACCAAAGCCAGCCCCGAGTGGCTGGCTTTTTGTGCCCTTGACGAACTTGTGGTTCGTGTCGTTCGCGCTGTTGCCCTTCTGTTTAAAGTGCCGCGCTTGTGGTACGCCCCGAAAGGATATTCCGGCTTGCGGCAGGGTCCGGTGATGCCGGTCTGCTGTTCCCGTTAAGGTGTAATCATAGTAACCCCAAGCCGTGAGTGAGTGGTTGCGAAGTCACCCTTTAAAATCATCCTTTTCGCAATCATTCACCCCATATACACTATTAATTGAATAATTGTTGTTATGGAGTATCAATGTGAGCAACCTGGTACAACTGGATCGCACCGACAGACGCATTCTCGACCTGATGCAGCGCCACGGCCGCATCAGCAACCTGGAGCTGGCCGAGCGGGTGGGCCTGTCCCCTTCGCCCTGCTCGCGGCGGGTAAAAGCGCTGGAAGATGCCGGCCTGATTGCCGACCACGTCACCCTGCTCGACGCCGCCAAACTGGGGCTGACCCTGCAGGCCTATATTCATATTTCTCTCGACCGGCACACGCCGGAACGCTTTGAAGCCTTTGATGCCGCCGTACTGAGCTTTCCCGAGGTGTTGGAATGTGACCTCATCACCGGCACCGAGGCGGACTATCAGCTCAAGGTGATCGTGCGCGACATGGAGCACTACCAGCAGTTTCTGTTGGGCAAGCTGACCCGACTGGGCGGGGTCACCGGGGTGCGCTCGAGCTTTGTACTCAGGCGCATCAAGCACGACACCGCCCTGCCGCTGGATCACCTGGCTTAAAAGCAGGGACTGGGGACTGGGGACTGGGGACTGGGGACTGGGGACTGGGGAGCGTAGGTTGGAATGAGGAACGAATTCCAACAGCAGACGACTCGAAACAGGAGAACCATAAATGATGAGTTGCGAACAGCACGACTATATCGAGATCGCCTGCCTGTACCGTTATGCCGTCACCCTGACCCTGGTCTCGGGCGAACAGGTCAGCGGCATGGCCCTCAACACCACCCGTAATACAGACAAGGAAGAGTGCCTGACGCTACTTATCGGCAACGAAGTGCGGTTGCTGCCCCTGGCGAGCCTGGCCCGCATGACGGCGGTGCAGCCCAATCCGCACTTCGTTCAGGTCGACTTCAACTGAGCGGTTACACCAGATTGCGGGCGCTGCCCTGATTGCAGAAACGGCTGCTGTCGTAATACAGCAGGCCATGATGACGGGCCAGGGGCGCCAGCCGGCGGGCGATTTGCCGGCCCATGCGCTGGCCGTTGCGGCTGGTATAATCGGCATCGAACTGCATGGCCGGTGGTGCCGGCAGCTGTTCGGGCAACGCCTCGGCCAGGGGCGGCGACAGCACCCGGCACACCAGCTCGCTCACCACCCGGTTGACCACCGAGCCGACGCCATAACCCTGCCATTCCGGCAGCAGATACAGGCTGTTCAGGGTCATTTCCAGCGCCGGGGCCGGGCGCGCTTCGGGGATCTCGACGGCAAAGCTCAGCACCCAGTTACCCACCATGCGGGGTGTTTCGGCATTATGGTCCAGCAGTGCCACATTGCAGCGATAGTCCATGCCGAAGTCGTGAATGCGCGGGGCCGCGTCGGCCCACTGTTTTTTGGGCTGGGTTTCGCCCCAGAACAGCGGCCGGGGGGCGTAAATATCCTCGTGTTCATTCAGGGCGCGATGGCGAAAGTGCTCAAACAGCGGCTGATGTTCGGGATGGTGCCAGTCCATGAGATCGAGAGAGAGCCGGTCGAGCCATTCGGGCAGCAACCAGGGGTATTCGGAAAATTCGTCACGCAGCCGGGTGTAGTCCAGCAGGTGATTAAGGGTCCAGTGGCCGCGCTTGAGGTGACTGGCCTCGCGGACAAAGGTATGTTTGAGGTGTTTAAACAGGGGATAAGTCTCGGCGGCCACCCGCCGGCGTTGGCGTTGGGCAGTCATTATGTAAACCACCCTTTCTCGCTGTATTCACCGGTGGCCACGCACAACAGCGGCCGCGCCGCCAGGCTGATACCGCCCGGCTCCTTACAATGAGAACACTGCATAGGCTTTGTCTCCATTTTCGACACAAAGCGAGCCATTGTAAGGCGGTGAATAGGGATGTAAAGACATAAGCCGGGAGCAAAAACTTCTCACTAACTATTCCAATACTACCGAGCAAGAAAGAAATATGACCTCGCACTGAATTCCATCTTTATGATTTACATAAAACTGTTACCCTTCGGGGCTAGCGACAATATCCGACTGACCTGTCGCTGAAATGAGCATTCAAAATCGACAACAATTACATAGCAGGTGGCGACTAATGAAAAAAGCAATAATTGTAGCTGCGCTCTCCGCACTTACTCTTTCGGCATGTTCCATGCGCGTTGCAGACATGACTGTAGGCAGCACCAAGAACTACAACATCAACGCTGCAAAATTTGTCAAAGGGAAGCGGGTTAAAGGTGAAGATACCTATCCGGTAATTCTCTTTCCGCTTGGCATTCCTAATGTTAAGACCGCAATGGACAAAGCTATTGAAACTGACAAGTGTGCAGTTGGTCTGAGCGATGTAGTTGTCACTCAGCTGAACCACGCATTTATTGTTGGCTCAATTGGTTTCAGAGTCGAGGGTGATCAAATCATTGACACCACTCAGCCCGGCTGCAATAGAGGCTAAGCAAAACCAACCTCTTGACCTGGCTGCACGGTCAGAATTCAGAATAAATTAATGGCGGAAGTACAGGATTCATAACCTGCTTCCGCCATTATTATTTTCACTCCCCAAAATCCAGCGATAAAAACAAACGGCGGTAGCCGGTGGGTACCGGCGGTGAGCGATGCCACAGGCCCCGGCCTTCCTCGCCTTGCCAGCCGTCACCCTTCATCAGCGCCACGTCGCCCACCGCCAGTTGCTGCCATTGCTCCGGCTCCTTGCCCCCTTCTGCCAGCAGTTGGTCCCGCTGCGGCGTGGTTAGCCAGTGGGTGCCCGGTCCGGAATAGGTGCTCACCAGCCGGCAGGGCAACCGGTCCACATGAAAACGCGGGCACATGGCGGTTTGCAGGCTGGCCAGACGCAACCCCACCCGCTTGAGATCGAACAGGCAGGCGAACATCTCCGCCAGTTGCTGCACGTCGTCGGCCAGGGCCTGGCGGCCCGGCCGATCCGGCAGCTGACCGGCCAGTATCTCCGCCACCGTCTCGGGCGGCGCCAGCTCGCGCACGCTGACCCGATTGCCCGCTTGCAACAGCCGCTGCACATAATCGCCCACCCCGGCCGGCAGAGGCCGCTGCCACACCGCCAAGTTGCAGTCGGGCTGGTAGATATGGGTGAAAACGGCGGGCCCACTGCCCTGCTTACTGGCGGGGGTGAAGTGAGACATGGGGGCTTCGGTAATGCTCATGATCAGGGTTCCTTGCTGATACACGGAGTAAAGAGATTATGTTATGTTATAACAACAAGATAATCATAACCCATGGCAAGCAAGCGGAGCAAACACCATGTCCAGCCATTCTCCCCTCCCCGTTACCGTGTTGTCCGGCTTTCTCGGCGCCGGCAAGACCACGGTGCTGAACCACATTCTTAACAATCGTCAGAGCCTGCGGGTGGCGGTGATCGTCAATGACATGAGCGAGGTAAACATTGATGCCGCCACCGTGCAGCAGCAGGTGAGCCTGCACCGGGGCGAGGATCGGCTGGTGGAAATGAGCAACGGCTGCATCTGCTGCACCCTGCGCGAAGATCTGCTGCTGGAGGTGCGCCGGCTGGCCGGCGAGGGCCGTTTCGACTGCCTGGTAATCGAGTCCACCGGCATTTCCGAGCCCATGCCGGTGGCCGAAACCTTTACCTTTGAGGGCGAAGATGGTCAGCGCCTGAACGATACCGCCCGGCTCGACACCCTGGTCACCGTGGTGGATGCGGTTAACTTCCTGGCCGACTTTCAGGCCGCCGAGGCCCTGGCCGAGCGGGGTGAAAGCCTGGGAGAGGAGGACGAGCGCAGCGTGACCGACCTGCTGATCGAACAGGTGGAGTTCTGCGACCTGCTGCTGGTGAGCAAGACCGATATGGTCACCGACACACAGCTGGCGGAGCTGACCGCCATTCTCGCCCGGCTCAACCCGCACGCGGAAATTCTGCCCATTCGCCATGGTGAGGTGCCGCTGAACAAGGTACTGGCCACCGGCCGCTTTGACTTCGAGCGTGCCGCCAGTGCGCCCGGCTGGCTGCAGGAGCTGCGTGGCGAGCACAGTCCGGAAACCGAGGAATACGATATCGGCAGCTTCGTCTATCGCGCCCGCCGCCCCTTCCACCCCCAACGCTTCTTCGACTTTCTGCACCGGCCCCAGGACCAGGGCCGGCTGCTGCGCTCCAAGGGCTTCTTCTGGCTGGCCAGCCGCCCGGATGTTGCCGGTCAGTGGAACCAGGCCGGCGGCATCGCCTACCACGGCGGCGCCGGTCTGTTCTGGCAGGCGGTACCCGAGCAAGAATGGCCCGAGGATGAGGAAAGCCGCGAGCATATTCGGTCCTGCTGGGCCGAACCTTATGGTGATCGCCGCCAGGAGCTGGTGTTTATCGGCCAGGGTCTGGATCAGGCCGGGCTGGTGCGCGAGCTCGACGCCTGTCTGCTGACCGACGTGGAAATGGAGCAGGGCATTGACGCCTGGCAAGGGTTGCCCGACCCCTTTCCAGCCTGGGAGTAAGTGCCAGAACTGATGGGCTCATGGCTACGCAACAGAGCCCTGCGAAATGAGATCGTCGTCACCATACCGGCAAGAAAAACAAAATATTAACATTTTATGGAAATTTAATTTACACCCTGCATGTCACATCAGCCCTCGACCAACCATCAAAACAAGGAAGATGTATGAAGAAGTCCATAGTGTGCCTGGCGCTGGCAACCCTGGGAGCCGGTCAGGCCGCTGATGTGCACGCGCAGGCCACACCCGATCAAATCGTTTCGGCACTGGAAAACAAGTTCGGCGTTTACCCGGGCGAGCGCCGCAATCACACCAAGGGCATCTGCTTTAGCGGCGAGTTTAAGGCTACGCCGGAGGCCGCCGAGCTGAGCCGCAGCCCGCTGTTTCAGGGCGAGCCGGTTACCGTAGTGGGTCGTTTCTCTCAGGCAGGCGGCAACCTGCACATTGCCGACAACACCCCCAACGCGCACGGCATGGCGCTGCGCTTTACCCTGCCGGACGGCCAGCTGCACCAGATGGCCATGCTCGACATTCCCTTCTTTGACGTCGCCACTCCGGAAGGCTTTCTGCAAAAACAGCTGGCCACTACCCCGGACCCGGCCACCGGCAAACCGGATCCCGCCAAGGTTCAGGCCTTCAAGAACGCCTTTCCCGAAACCCGACGGCTCGGGCAGGCACTGGCGGGTCAGTCCCGCATTCCCGCCGGCTATCACCGGCTGACCTACAACAGCATTCATACCTTTATGCTGGAAAACACCGAAGGCCAGGCCACACCGGTGCGCTGGTCCTTTGTGCCCGCCGAAGATCAGCCTGCCTACCTGAGTGTGGAGCAGGCCGCATCCCTCGATGACAACTATCTGCTGCAGGCCCTGGAGACCGGACTGAAGGACAGTGACATTCGCTGGCACATGAACATCACCCTGGCCAACGACGGCGACCCGCTCACCGATCCCAGCCAGCCCTGGAATGGCACCCACAAGGTGATTGAAGCCGGCACCCTGCAACTGCAGGCGGTGCATACCGACGCCGATGCCGCCTGCCGCTCCATCAACTTTGATCCGCTGCGGCTGTCGGACGGGGTGAAAGCCTCGGACGACCCCGTGTTGCAGGCCCGCTCCCCGGCCTATGCCATTTCCTTTGGCAAGCGCAGCCAGGAAGCCAGCCAGAAGGAATAAACATCGCCCGAGACTCACGGCACACACCACCAGCCCCGGCTCTGCCCGGGGCTTTCTTCTTCCTCACCGCTGACGCACAATAACCGCCATTGTTGAGCCACGAGTCCGTTCAATGAAAACCAATCTGATCACCCGCGCCGGCTGGCACAAGCTGGACGACGAGCTCAAGCACCTGTGGAAGGTGGAGCGCCCCGCCGTGACCCAGTCGGTGTCGGAAGCCGCCGCCCTCGGCGACCGCAGTGAGAACGCCGAATACATTTACGGCAAAAAGCGGCTGCGGGAAATCGACCGCCGTGTGCGCTACCTGATGAAGCGGCTGGAAGCGGTGAAAATCATCGATCACGACCCGCGCCAGAACGGCCGAGTGTTCTTTGGCGCCTGGGTCGAGCTGGAAAACGAAGAGGGCGAGATCGTGCGCTATCGCATTGTCGGCCCCGACGAAATCGACACCAAAAACAATCACATCACCATCGACTCGCCCATGGCCCGGGCGCTGATCGGCAAGCAGGTGGACGACGAAGTTCAGGTCCGCACGCCCTCGGGCGTTAAGGAATGGTACGTCAACCACATTCGCTACACCCCGTTTGAAGACTGACTTATGACCAAGATCAACCATATTCTGGCGCAGGAACTGGGCGTGGCCCAGGCGCAGGTAAATGCCGCCGTGGGCCTGCTCGACGAAGGCGCCACGGTTCCCTTTATTGCCCGCTATCGCAAGGAAGTGACCGGCGGCCTGGACGACACTCAGCTGCGCAACCTCGACAGCCGGCTGGGCTATCTGCGCGAGCTGGAAGACAGACGCGCGGTGATCCTCAAATCCGTGGACGAGCAGGGCAAGCTGAGCCCGGAACTGAAAGCCGAGCTGCTGGCCGCCGACACCAAAACCCGGCTGGAAGATCTCTACCTGCCTTTTAAACCCAAGCGCCGCACCAAGGGCCAGATTGCCATTGAAGCCGGCCTGGCTCCCCTGGCCGACACCCTGTTTGACGACCCGAGCCAGGATCCGCAAACCCTGGCCGAGCAGTTCGTCAACGCCGAGGCCGGCGTGACCGATGCCAAGGCGGCCCTGGACGGCGCCAAATACATACTGATGGAGCGCCTGGCCGAGCAGGCGGATCTGCTGGAAGCGGTGCGTACTTACCTGCAACAGCACGGCCTGCTGCAGGCCCGGGTGATCGAAGGTCAGGAGCAGGCCGGCGCCAAGTTCAAGGACTACTTCGAGCACCAGGAAGCCATTGCCAAGGCCCCGTCGCACCGGGTGCTGGCCATGCTGCGTGGCCGCAACGAGGGCGTGCTGTCCTTGGGGCTGGTGGTCGACAGCGAAGCCGAACGTCACCCCTGCGAGACCATTATCGCCCGCCATGCCGGCTGGCAGGACCGAGGCCGCCCCGCCGACAAGTGGCTGGCCGGGGTATTCAGCTGGACCTGGCGGGTCAAGCTGTCGCTGCAGATGGAAACCGAGCTGCTGGGCCAGGCCCGGGAGCGGGCCGAGGAAGAGGCCATCAAGGTGTTTGCCCTTAACCTTCAGGATCTGCTGATGGCCGCCCCCGCCGGCGCCCGCGTCACCATGGGGCTGGATCCGGGCATTCGTACCGGGGTCAAGGTGGTGGTGGTGGACAATACCGGCAAGCTGCTGGAACACGCCACCGTGTATCCGTTTCAGCCCCACAACAAGGTGGAGCAGAGCCTACGCACCCTGGAAGCGCTGTGCCGCAAACACAGTGTCAGCCTGGTGAGCATCGGTAACGGCACCGCTTCGCGGGAAACCGAGCGGCTGGTGGAAACCCTGATGAAACAAAGCCCGGAGCTCAAGCTGCAGAAGGTGGTGGTGAGCGAGGCCGGCGCCTCCGTCTATTCTGCCTCCGAGCTGGCCGCCCATGAGTTTCCGGATCTCGATGTGTCATTGCGTGGCGCCGTCAGCATCGCCCGCCGGCTGCAGGACCCGCTGGCGGAGCTGGTGAAGATCGATCCCAAGAGCATAGGAGTGGGCCAGTATCAGCACGATGTGTCCCAGACCCAGCTGGCCCGTAATCTGGATGCGGTGGTGGAAGACTGCGTGAACGCCGTGGGCGTGGACGTGAACATGGCCTCGGCGCCGCTGCTGGCCCGGGTGTCGGGCCTGACCCCCACTCTGGCCCAGAACATTGTCGCCTGGCGCAACGAGCAGGGCGTGTTTGCCGATCGCAAGCAGCTGCTCAAGGTGCCGCGCCTTGGTCCCAAGGCCTTTGAGCAGTGCGCCGGCTTTTTGCGCATTCAGGGTGGCAAAAACCCGCTGGATGCCTCGGCGGTGCACCCGGAAGCCTACCCGGTGGTCAAGCGCATGCTGGAGCGACTGCAGCAACCGGTGAAGGAGGTGCTGGGCAATGCCGGCCTGCTCAAGACCCTGAACCCGAAAGACTACACCGACGAGCATTTCGGCCTACCCACGGTGCAGGACATTCTGAAGGAGCTGGACAAACCGGGCCGGGATCCCCGCCCCGAGTTCAAGACTGCCCGCTTTATGGACGGGGTGGAAAAGCCCGCCGATCTCATTCCCGACATGGTGCTGGAAGGGGTGGTGACCAATGTCACCAACTTCGGCGCCTTTGTGGATATCGGCGTGCATCAGGACGGCCTGGTGCATATCTCGGCGCTCACCGACCGCTTTGTGCAGGACCCGCGCGAAGTGGTGAAGGCCGGCGACATCGTCCGGGTCAAGGTGCTGGAGGTGGATCTGCCACGTAACCGCATTGCCCTGACCATGCGCCTGGATCAGAGTGCCGCCGAGCACGCCGAGGGCAAGAGCGCGCCGCGCCGCAATGAGCGCAGCCGCAACGACAGTAACAAGGGCCAGCGCCAGCAGCGTCCGGCCCGCCGAGAGCAGCCGGCACCGCAAGGCGCCATGGGTGCGGCTCTGGCAGCGGCATTGCAGAAGCAAAAGTAAGGCGCTTGCCGTCATGACAGCAACGCGGGCTCAGGCCCGCGTTTTTCATTGTTGCGGCGGGGCAACCCCGGCGGCGCTGGCTATAGTGAGAGCATTCATTCCGGCACAAGGACATTGCCATGACACCACTGCAGGACAGGGCCGCCGGCGCCCTGATGGGGGCCTTTATCGGTGAGGCACTGGGCGTGGGCCCGCACTGGTATTACGATCTCGGGGCCCTGCGCCGGGATCACGGCCACTGGATCAGTGACTATCGTGCTCCCCTGCCCGGCCGCTATCACCAGGGCCTGCAGGCCGGTGACGGCGCTCAGCCCGCTTTTATTCTCAAACTGCTGCTGCAGTCGCTGGTGGACGGCAACGGCTATGACCACACCGACTTCTGCCACCGGCTCGATACACAACTGCTGCCACTGATCGACGGCAGCCCCAGGGTCGGCCCAGGCGGCTACACCAGTCAGTCGATACGGGACGCCTGGCACAAACGGGTGGAGCAACAGCTGCCCTGGGACGACTGCGGCGGCCACGCCGACACCACCGAGGCCATTGAGCGAACCCTGGCACTGGCGGTGCGTTACGCCACCCAGCCCGCCCGGCTGGCGGAGACGATAGCGACCAATGCCGCCATCACCCAGACCGATGACAGCATGCTGGCGATGACGGTGGCCTATGGCGCCGTGCTCGGCCAGCTGGTGCAGGGCCACACCCTCGACGGCCAGATCTCAAACCGGTTGATGCAACTGGTTGAGGAGGGCGCTCTGCCCTTTCATGCGGTCACCACCCAAGGACTGAATCCGCCCGTTACCGGCGCCGAACCGTCCCGGGCCGGCAACTTTGCTTCTCCAGACGCCCTGCTCACTCCGTCCTGTATGGCCCAGGCCGCGCTTGATGCCGGCGTGCGCATTGAGCCGGCCTGGAAGGTGTCGCTGGTCTATGGCATGCCCTGCGCCAGCTATCATGTGCTGCCCGCTGTCTATTATCTGGCGGCGCGCTTTGCCGATGACTTTGAGTCGGCGGTGCTGCACGCCATTAACGGCGGCGGCCAGAATCAGGCCCGGGCCATGCTCACCGGCGCCCTGGCCGGAGCGCAGTGCGGGCTGTCGGGTATTCCCGATCGCTTTATTGCCGGCCTGATCGACGCTCCCGAGTTGCAGCCCCTGTGCCGGGCGCTGGCCCTGCAAATCACACCGTTGCCGGACTGATCGGTTTACCCCGCCCCCTGTGCGATAATGGCGCTCTTTGCCAGCGCCACAACAGTTATGCGTCTCGATAAATTCATCTGCAAAAGTACCGAGCTGAGCCGTACCGAGGCACGGCAGGCCATTCATGCCGGCAAGGCCCGGGTGAACGCTGAGGTGATCACCAACGAGGCGGCCCAGGTACATGAAAACAACTGTGTCACCCTGACCGGCCAGCGGCTGATCCCCCGCCCTTCCCGCTATTTCATGATGCACAAGCCCGCCGGCACTCTGTGCTCGAACGTGGACGGCGTTTATCCGTCGCTGTTCCGCTGGCTGGACCTCGACCGGCGCGACGATCTGCACATCGTCGGCCGCCTCGACGCCGACACCACCGGCCTGGTGCTGCTCACCGACGATGGCCACTGGTCGTTCAATATCACGCGGCCCGAGCAGCAATGTGCCAAGGTATACCGGGTCGGCCTGCGGGATCCGCTGTCGGACCAGACCGCGGCCCGCTTTGCCCAGGGGCTGTTGTTACAGGGAGAAACCACGCCCACCCATCCCGCCTGCGTGGTGCCGTCCGGCCCCCGCGAGGCGCTGCTGACCATTACCGAAGGCCGTTTTCATCAGGTAAAGCGCATGTTCGCGGCGGTGGGCAACCGGGTAGTCAACCTCCACCGGGAGCAAATTGGCGGCATTCGGCTGAATGTGCCCTCGGGTCAGTGGCGCGCCCTGACCCGGACCGAGATTGACGGCGTCTGAACCGCGTCATTTATACTCGGGCTTTCCTCCCGGGCGGAAAGCCTGCATCCCTCGTCAAACCCGGGTAAGATGCGAGCGAGCCTTTTTATCAACCGTTGGAGCCAGCCATGCACATTCAACTCGTTCCCTTTGATAACGAACACCAGCCGGCCATTCGCGCCGTGCGCAACGCCGTGTTTATTGAGGAACAGCACATCAGCCCGGAGCTGGAATTCGACGGCCTGGACGACGACGCCATTCACGTGTTGCTGAGCATCGACGGCCAGTGGGCAGGCACCGGCCGCATGCTGAACGACGGCCATATCGGCCGCATTGCCGTGCGCAAGGAGTTTCGCGGTCTGGGACTGGGGGCAAAGGTGGTACAGGCACTGGTGGACGAGGCCGCCCAGCGGGGCCTGGAGCGGGTGTATCTGGGCGCACAAAAATACGCCACCGGCTTTTACCGGAAGCTGGGGTTCACTCCTTACGGGGACGAATTTCTTGATGCCGGCATAGTGCATATTTCCATGGAGAAAGCCCTGAGCTAACCCCAAAGTCAGAAAGCAGAACAGGCCTTATATTCAGATGTTACCGGCATTTTCCGCGCCTGTTACAGGGATATTACCGTACGAAGCCATGCCGGCAGTTTGTTTTGCATTCTAATTAAATTTCACTTTTTAGCGCCTTTTCTGTACAATTGGCGCGTTCATGCATTGAACAAAGTGAATTGATGAAAGTTTCCAACCTCAGTTTTACCGAGCAAAGGCTGGTGGCCAGCCTGAGCGGCGGCTTCCTGCTTCTCTTCGTAATCCTCGCCTTTTTTGACCTGCAACAGATGACCCAATGGATCAACCAGGGCTTTGCCTGGACCGTTGATGTATTTGGTCCTCTGTGGCAAGTATGGATGCTGGCCAACCTGGTCATCGCCCTGGTGCTGGGCCTGACCCGCTACGGCGATATTCGCCTGGGCGGCAATGTGGCCCCCGACAGCTCCACCTTTCGCTGGCTGGCGGTGATCATGTGCACCCTGCTGGCCGGGGGCGGTGTGTTCTGGTCCGCCGCCGAGCCCATGTATCACTATGTCACCACGCCGCCGCTGTTTGCCGACGGCGAATCCGGCGTATCACCGGTCTCCGCGGCACTGGCCCAAAGCTTTATGCACTGGGGCTTTCTGGCCTGGGCGGCGCTGGGCACCCTGTCCGCCATCGTGGTGGTGTATGCCCACTATCACAAGGGTCTGGCCATGCGCCCGCGCACCCTGCTCTATCCGCTGCTGGGCAAAAAGGTGGAAACCCACTGGCTGGGCACCCTGGCCGACGTGGTCTCCATTATTGCCGTGGCCGCCGGTACCATAGGTCCCATCGGCTTTCTCGCCACTCAGCTGGGCTTCAGCTTTGAAGCGCTGCTGGGCTGGGAAAATAACTACAGCCTGCAGCTGGCGATTCTGGGCGGCCTGGTGGCCATTTACACCCTGTCGGCCTCTACCGGCATTGAAAAGGGTATTCAGTGGCTGTCGAGTGCCAACGTGGTGCTGGCGGTCATTTTGCTGGCCATTATTCTGCTGGCGGGCCCGGGCAACTTCATCATCGATGCCTTCCTCAACGGCATGGGCATCTACCTGCAGGACTTTATGCCCATGGCCCTGAACCGTCAGGACGACGCCTGGCTGGGCTGGTGGACCGTGTTCTTCTGGGGCTGGTTTATCGGTTACGGCCCCATGATGGCACTGTTTATCGCCCGTATCTCCCGCGGCCGCTCCCTGCGCGAGCTGGTAATGGCGGTGGCGGTGATGGCCCCGCTGGTCACCAACTTCTGGTTCTCCAGCATCGGTGGCGCCGGCATCTTCTATGAGCAGGCCGCTGCCGGTGTGGTCTCCGGTCCGCTGCAGGAAAGCGGTCTGCCCGCCGCCCTGCTGGCCGTCACCCAGCAACTGCCCCTGGCCGAGCTGATGGTGCCCGCCTTTCTGGTGCTCACGGTGATCTTCGTGGCCACCACCGGTGACTCCATGGCCTACTCCATTGCCATGGCCATCAGCGGTGACCACACCCCGCGTACCAGCCAGCGCATTTTCTGGGCCCTGACCATGGGTCTGGTGGCGGCGGTGCTGCTGCGCATGGGCGAAGGCGGCATCAATGCGCTGCAGTCCTTTATCGTGATCACCGCGGCCCCGGTATCGCTGCTGCTGCTGCCGGTGCTCTGGACCGGCCCGCGCATGGCCCACGCCATGGCCTATGAGCAGGGCATTGTGACCCAGGCTCCGCGCAGCAAGGTCGCGGCCGAAGCCGCTCGTTAATGCCATCCCCGGCGAGGGTCTCCCGGCCCTCGCCTTGGTCGCTCCGGCGCCTGCCAAACGAAGCAACAGCACCGCAGCCCCCCGCTCTTCGTGGCGAAACAACTCCCTGATTCGGGTAGCTTTCGGAACCATCTTTGTTCTATCTTGTCTGGGTTATGGCCCAACCAATACGGAGCAACCCATGTCCTGGAACCTGGAACAACTGCACGATCTGCTGGCCAAACGCCACGGCTGGCAATGTTCACTTGAGAACAACTCGCTGCTGATCACCAACGAGGAAGGGCTGGAAGCCTACCTGGCGGTGTCCGGCGAACAGATCATCGCCGAAACCCTGCTGTTTCCCGCCGAGGCCGTCACCAACGCCGCCGTTCTTAACGACACCATTCTGCGCACTCATCAGCTGTTTCCCCTGACCACGGTCGGCATCAGCCACATCAGCGGCGACGACTACTACATCGCCTTTGGCGCCCTGTCATCGGGCTCAAAGGAAGAAAGCGTGCTGATCGAGGTGGAAACCCTGTTCCGCAATACCGAAGCCTTTCTCGAGCTCTATCAGGAGCATCTGCAAGGAGTAACCTCATGAGCGTATGGAAAAAACTGGTCACCGCCATCAAGGGCAGCGCCAACGAAGCCGCCGAAGCCGTGGCCGACAGCCAGGCCCTGCGCATTCTCGAGCAGGAAATTCGTGAAGCCAAGCAGGAGCTGCGCCGCTCCGACGAATCCCTCACCGGTATCATGGCCAAGCGCAAACTGGCGCAGCAAAAAGTGGACGCCATTGGCGCCAGCATTGCCGAATACGAAAACCATGCCCGGGCCGCCATGGCCAAGGAAAACCGTGAGCTGGCGCTGGAGTGTGCCCAGCGGGTGAGCGAGCTGAAAAACGAGCAGGACGCGGAACAAGCCTATCTGGATCAGTTCACCGCCTCCGAGCAGACCCTGAAAGACAACATCAGCACCGCCAAAAACCGCCTGCGCCAGCTGGAGCAGCAACTGGACGTGGTCAAGGCCACCGACAGCGTGCAAAAGGCCCAGGCATCGGTGTCATCCCGCCATACCGGCGCCAACTCGCGCATGAAAACCGCGGTGGAGTCATTGGATCGCATCAAGCAAAAGCAGACCCAGCGCCAGGCCGAGCTGGACGTGGCCGCCGAGCGCGCCGCCATGGAAAGCGGCGATGCCCTGGAGCAAAAGCTGAAGAGTTCCGGCATTACCGGCAGCCAGTCGGCGGGAGCCGAAGACGAGCTGGCCCGTATTTTAGGCAAATAACATGTTCGACTGGCTGAAAAGGAAAATGCAGCCCCCGGCTTCTCAGAGTGAGCCGGCCCCGGAAGTGCTGGGGCTGCGCCTGGGCGGCGGCATTGAACTCGATGCCCTGCGGCTGTCGCTGCTGGAAGACAAGGTCACCTTTGAGGGGGCCGCCAGCACTCAGATCATTCAGGCGGTGGGCCGGGTCATGCTCGATGAAAGCCACCAGCTGCTGCGCTTTTACACCGACGACGACGGCTTTGTGCAGGTGCTGCTGAGCGGCGGCACCAGCGACGACTGCGTGGCCGAGGTCAAGCTCTGGTACTTTTATCAGACTCGTCCGGTGGATGGCGATGCCGCTTGGAACCGCCTGCTGGAGCAGGAGCTGGTGCAGCCCGAGTGGGATCTGGACGGACAAACGTTCAGCAAGGCCTGGGACAACACCAAACCCGTGGCCATGACCGAAACCACCTGGCTGCAAAACGGTAGCCGCAGCGATACCGATCAGTTTGTGATGCTCTATGAGCGCGTGCTGGATAACGACGAGGCCGAAATGCTGATGGTGGCCGGCGAGGAAAAGATCGCCGGCCACCGGGCCGAGCACAGTCTGGTGCTGGCCACCGGCATCGATCTGGGCCCGACCGATTTCCGGTTTGTAAGCTGATGTTCATTGGCGAGCATGACAACTGCCGACCAGGAGGACAAAGGGAACTGCTCCGTCGACCCTCTGCGCCAGGGATGGCGCAGTGGAGCCCCCACGGATGGGTTTACGGCGTGTCGAAGGAGCAGGCCATTTGGCCGACGAACTCCGCAACCACAGACAACTTGTTTTCCAACGGAATAAAAGGATATTCATGGACGCTCTGCTAACTTCTCTTGCGGGCCTGGGCCCCTTTGTACTGTATTTCGCCATGTCCATCATCATGCTGCTGCTGTTCAAGTGGCTGTATGTGCTGATCACCCCCTATGACGAATGGCGGTTAATCAAGGAAGATCAAAACCTGGCCGCGGCCATTGCACTGGTGGGGGCCTTTGTCGGTTTCTCGCTGGCGGTAGCCAGTGCCGCCGCCAACTCGGTGTCGCTGCTCGACTTCGCGGTGTGGGGCATTGTTGCCCTGGTGGCCCAGCTGCTGGCCTTTGCCATCGTGCGGCTGGTGTTCCTGCCCAAAGTGGCCGAGCGCATTAACGACGGTCAGGTCTCCGCCGGTGCCGTGGTCGGTGGTCTGTCGGTGGCCGTGGGCCTGCTCAACGCCGCCTGCATCACCTACTGAGGAGGCAATATGAAACGCTCCCGACGCCAGCTGTTAACCAGCATGACCCAACGCATCGGCAAGCCGGTGGGTGCCGCCATCGCCGGTTCCGTGCTGCTCACCGCCTGCGGCCAGAACGAGCCCGAGGTGCAGGTTTATCAGTCACCGGAAGACTGCAGCAATGCCCACCCGGAACAGGCCGAACAATGCCGGGCCGCCTATCAGCAGGCGTTGGCCGAATCTGCCGATACTGCGCCCAAATATAACCGCGAGCATGACTGTGAAGCCGACTTCGGCGGCGGCAACTGCGTGCCCTACCAATATCAGGGCAACAACTGGTTTATGCCCGCCATGGCCGGTTTCATGTTTGGCCGCCTGCTCGATCAGAACCGCTACATTCATCGTCCGGTGTACACCTCCTACAACCCCTACTCTCCCTACTACGGCCACTGGACTACCGCGGGCGGCTACCGGCTGGGCAAGGCCAGCTATGGCAAGCGCATGCCGGTGAGCCGGGAGGCCCTCAAGCCCAAACCCAAGGTCACCCGCACCATCTCCCGGGGCGGCTTTGGCTCTTCGGCCCAGGCCAAGAGCAGCTGGAGCAGCAGCAAGCGCTCAAGCAGCCGGTCCCGGGGCTGGGGCGGCTGATGCTGCGGGTCGGCCACAAGGAGCGGCCGCACTGGCGGGCGCAGGCGGAGCAACTGGGCTTTGGTTTTCACACCATGTATGGCGAGCCCTACTGGGACGAAACCGCCTACTACCAGTTCACCCTGGCCCAGATAGAGCGGGACATCGAAGATCCCACCGCCGAGCTGCATCGAATGTGTCTGGAAGTGGTGGACCGGGTGGTGCGCGACGAGCAACTGCTGCGCCGCTGCGGCCTGCCCGAGGCCCGCTGGCAGGAGATTGCCGACTCCTGGCACAGGCGCGATCCCAGCCTCTACTCCCGGCTGGATCTGGCCTACGACGGCCGCGGCCCGGCCAAGCTTTATGAAAACAACGCCGACACGCCCACCAGTCTGTTTGAAACCGCCTTCTGGCAGTGGCTGTGGCTGGAAGACAACGTGGATGCCGGCCGGCTGCGCCGGGATGCGGATCAGTTCAATCTGTTGCAAGAGCGGCTGGTGAACCGTTTTCGGGCCCTGGCACCGGAGCATGCCGGCCAGACCCTGCACTTTGCCTGCTGCAAGGACACCGATGAAGACAGGGGCACGGTGCAGTATCTGGAAGACTGTGCCCGGGAAGCCGGGCTCGATACCGCCTTTGTGTTTGTGGAAGACATCGGCCTGGGGAAAGGTGGCTGGCTGACCGACAGCCGGGACAACACCATCGACTGGCTGTTCAAGCTCTATCCCTGGGAGTTCATGTTTGAGGAAGAGTACGCCGCCCATCTGACGTCCAGCCGGGTGAATTGGCTGGAGCCGATGTGGAAGTCGGTGCTCTCCAACAAGGCCTTGCTGCCGCTGCTGTGGCAGCAGTTTCCCGGCCATCCCAATCTGTTACCCGCCTATTTCGGCGACGATCCCGCCCGTTCGCAGCTGCATGAATACGTACAAAAGCCGCTGTTCTCCCGGGAAGGCGCCAATATACGCATCGTGCGCCACGGCGAAGTGGTGGCCGAGGTGGACGGCCCCTACGGCGAGGAAGGGTTTATTATTCAGGCCTGGCATCCGCTGCCGGTGTTTGGCGGCCGCCACGCCCTGGTGGGCAGCTGGCTGGTGGACGACGCCCCCGCCGGCATCGCCATGCGCGAGGACGAAAGCCCCATTACTCAGGATCTGTCCCGCTACCTGCCCCATATTATTCTGGGTTAGAAGTAATACTGCAGCCCCACGCCGTAGAGATTGTCCTGATCATCCATATTGTTGAGCAGAAACTCGGCATAAATCTTGGCTTTGGGCATCAGGTAATACTCGGTGGCAAAAATATACTCATCCACCCAGTGCAGGTGCGTATTCTCGCGCATGCTTTGCCGGCTGTATCCCACACCGAACGCCACTTTCTCATAGGAATAGGAAAGCACCGACTCCCAGTAATCCACCCTTCTCATGCTGTACAGGCGGTTATCCTTCAGGGAAAACACCTGCCAGTTATTCTGAAAATCGGTGCGTCCCCGGGTCACGGCGGCATAAAACCCGCCAGGCGTCTGGTAACTTAGCCCCACCGCCATATTGCTGACATCGCTGTTCGGGTCGCCTTCCCGCTTGTTCTCATATGCTACTACGGCACCCAGGCCATTTTGCGCCTGATAGCCCAAAGAGCCGCCATACTGGGCCTTAGTATCATCGTTGTTGTCCTGTTTATTGGCATCGTTAAAGGCATAGCCGGCACGCAGATCCCAGCCATCACTGGCCCAGGTCAGCTTGAGGTGATCATCCAGGGTGCCGTCTACCAGATAGGCATAGGCATTGCCGCCAAACAGATTAAAGACATCGGTCTTGTCCCGCAGCTGGTTAAAGGTGCTGTCACTGCGCCCGACGGTCAGCTCCAGATCATCCTTGATGCGCACCCCCAGCCAGGCTTCGTCCGAGTAAATTTGGTCGCCGTAACGGGAGTCGTTCACCAGATCCCAGCTCAGTTCACCAATCAGGATCAGATCCGCGTTCAGCCGTCCGGCACCGGACAGCCCCAGCGAGGCCATGGTATCGCCGCCAAAGGATTCCGCCTTGTAACCCGGCTGATACCGCAAGGCACCGAACTCCTGCTGGATTTTGCCATGCAGCTCCAGCACCTGCTGGTGATCGTCGGTATTCCAGGTGACCGCCATGGCCGAACTGGTGAAAAAAAGAAGGGAAAGGATTGCGCGCGTCATAACTGTTACCGGAAAAACATGAAAAAAAGGGTGCTGTTATCAGCACCCTCCTTGAACCGTCAGCTCAGTGACGGTGAATTAACGGTAGAAGCTCTTGTAAGAGTACTCGTTGCCGTTGATGTTCTTGTTGATGGTCACGGTGCCATCGTCGTTAACCTGCTTGTCAACGGTGTAGCTGTAGGTTTCGCCGTTGGCCTTGGTCACAGTCTTGGTGAAAGACACGGAGCCGTCTTCAGATACGGTCTTGTTAACTTCAACATCGGCGTAGTCGTTGCTGTAGCTGTTGTCGTAGGAGTAGCTGCCACCGAAACCGGCGTTGGCGGAAGCGGCGAGTACCAGAGCAGCAGCAGAAATTACCCATTTGGCTTTTTGCATTTTATACACCTTCTTATTTTGTATTTTATGTATTGGCCCGCGCTTGCGTGACCACTGCGAAAAATCGTTCGCATTAAGAGTGACCCTAAGGTCGTTGGCTGCGAACGGGATAAATCCTACACTCGAAAAAATTGGATACAAAACACAATAATCTTGTATCCAAAGTGTGAAACCGCGCAATTTTTACGACATTGGTTACAGATGAAATCAGTGATCACGACAAGCCAATGCACCGCAGAAGATAAAACCTGACCCTTCGGGCAAAAAAAGTGAATTGTGCTGGGTCAAACCCTGTCATCTTGGGACTTATCACCGATTTGGTAACTTTTTTAACCAAATAATCACGGCGAAAAACGAGCCCAAAGCAGCCATTCCACAGGGAGTGGCTGTGAGCAGACACGCTTTACAGCAAAAAGCGGGCGTAGATGGGGTTGTGATCCGAGATGCCGGGCATATTGATGGCCTCGGCCGAACGCAGATAAAGATCCCGGTAAAAGATGAAGTCGAGGGGCTGGCGCAGGTAGCTTTTCACATGGTGGGCATTTTCCATCACCGCCTGGCGCAAACCGGTGGCCCGGCAGAACCGGCGCAGATAAAGCCGGCGCTGGCGGCTCCAAACATTAAAGTCGCCGGCCACAATCAGGGGGCCGGTGTGGCGCAGCAGCTCGGCCCGCAGCAGTTCCATCTCGTTCATAAACAACCCGGCGTGCACAAAGTTGATGGCATGCATGTTGACCACCAGCAGGGAGCCGTCACCAGGCAGTGGATGACGGGTGAGGATCAGGCTCTTGTGGGTGGCAAAGCGCAGCTCCCGGCTCTGGCTCAGCAGCGGCAGCACGTCGTCAAAGGCGCAGCGCCCGGCGGTGAGCACCCCAAAAAGATGCGCCCGGGTCTGCATGTTGGGGGACACTGCCCAGGACCAGCCATCCAGCCAGGCTTCTCCCATGGGTGCCAGCCGGGCTTCCTGCAACAACAGCAGGCTGGTGGCATAGCGTTCGGTCAGCATGGTCAGACTGTGATGAAAACGTGCATCCTGGGTCAGCTTCTGAGTGTTCCAGCACAGCACGCCCAGGCTGTCGCCGTTCAGTGGCTGGTGCTGGTGCAATAACCGGCTGGGGGTAACGCGGGGCCTCAGCATGACATATGTTCCCTCCTGCACAGGGCAACCCTGCCAAAGTGTAGACGGCGAAAACTCGGGCCGGCGGCTAGGCTTTAAGCACCACTCACTTTCGGATCATCAGCGTGTCTGCCGTTCATTCCCTGCTTGCCATTCAAATGGGCATCGACACTCACCAGGAACCGGTGGTGTTTATTCGCGCCGACAGCGAAGTGTGCCGGGCCGAGGGCTTTATTGCCAACACCCGTATTCAGGTTTGCGTGGGGGATCGCAGCCTGATCGCCACCCTGAACGTGGTCACCAACGAGGTGCTGCCGGCCCGTCATATCGGATTTTCCCGCATCGCCTGGGAGCGCCTGGCCCTAACCGGTGAAGAGATGGTCACGGTGCGCCACGGCCCGGTGCTGCATTCCATGAGCGCAGTGCGCAAAAAGATGTACGGCCATACCCTGTCGAAACGGGAAATGAACGACATTATCGGCGACATCAGCCAGCACCGCTATTCCGACATGCAGATCGCCGCCTTTCTGACCGCCTGTGTGGAGCGGCTCAATACCGATGAAATTATCGCTCTCACCCGGGCCATGGTGGACAGCGGCAAACAGCTGAGCTGGCCAAAGCGGCTGCAGCTGGTAGACAAACACTGCATTGGCGGCCTTCCCGGAAACCGTACCACGCCGATTGTGGTGGCCATTGCCAGCGCCGCGGGCCTGATCATGGCCAAAACCTCGTCCCGGGCCATCACCTCGCCCGCCGGCACCGCCGACACCATGGAGGTGCTCACCCGGGTGCACCTGGATCTGGCCGAAATCCAGGCCACTGTGCGCCAGGCCAACGCCTGCCTGGCCTGGGGCGGCGCCGTTAACCTGAGCCCGGCCGACGACATGCTCATTCGCATTGAACGGGCGCTGGACATCGACGGCACCGGCCAGATGGTGGCCTCAGTGCTGTCGAAGAAGATCGCCGCCGGCTCCACCCATGCCCTGATCGACATACCGGTGGGCCCCACCGCCAAGGTGCGCAGCCAGCCCGAAGCCGAAGCCATGAGCCGGCTGTTTGAAACCGTGGGCCGGGCACTGCAACTGAACGTGCGCTGCCTGATCACCAATGGTGAGCAGGCCATCGGCTATGGCATAGGTCCGGCCGAGGAAGCCAGAGACGTGCTGGCGGTGCTGCAGAACCAGCCCGAGGCCCCACCCGATCTGCGCGAGCGGGCCCTGCTGCTGGCCGGCAACCTGCTGAACATGGCGGGCAAGAGCAACCTCGATGACACCGCCAAACAGGCGCGGGAGCTGCTGGACTCGGGCAAGGCCTGGACGCAGTTCCAGCGTATTTGCGAGGCTCAGGGCGGGCTCAAGCCCATTCCCGAGGCGGCCTGTTCGCTGCAACTGGGCGCCCGCCACAGCGGCACCCTGCTGGCCATGGACAACCGCCGTCTGGCCCGGCTGGCCAAGCTGGCCGGGGCCCCCAACACCCCTGCCGCCGGGCTGCGGCTGCACGCCAAGCTGGGGCAGGCCATGGCCATGGGCCAGCCGCTGTTTACCCTCTATGCCGACAGCCAGGGCGAGCTGGACTACGCCGCCGACTATTATGAGCACAATCACGATCTGTTCATGATTGGAGAATCGCCATGACCCCGCTGTTGTTCGCGTTTCCCGAGGGTCACTCCCTGCTGGCGCCCCTGTGCCGAAGCCTGCCCGCCGAGGCGGGCGAGCTGGAATATCGCCGCTTTCCCGATGGCGAAAGTTATGTGCGGATACTTTCCACCATTGAGCCGGGGCAAAGCGTGATGATACTGGCGGACCTGTCTCACCCCGACGACCGCGTGCTGCCCCTGTGTTTTTTGTGCGAGACCTTAAAGGAGCTGGGCGCCGGCCGGGTAGGGCTGATTGCGCCTTATCTGTGCTACATGCGCCAGGACACCCGTTTTCATGCCGGCGAAGCCGTCACCTCCCGCAGTTTTGCCCGGCTGCTCTCGGAACGCTTCGACTGGCTGCTGACGGTGGATCCACATCTGCACCGCTATCATGCCCTCGGCGAGGTTTACACCATTCCCGCGACTGCGGTGCACGCCGCTCCCCTGCTCGCAGACTGGCTCGGCGCCCGCCCCGAGCCCCTGCTGCTGGTGGGGCCCGATGCAGAAAGCGAGCAGTGGGTGTCGGCCTTGGCAGAAGCCAGCGGCCATCCGTTTGTGGTGGGCAGCAAGCAGCGCCGGGGCGACAGAGACGTGCACATTCAACTGCCGGACCTGTCCGCCTGGCGCGGGCACAGCGCCGTGATGGTGGATGATGTGATCTCCAGCGGCCGCACCATGCTGCAGTGTGCTTATGCGCTTGCCGCCGCCGGCATTGAACATATTGAGTGCGCCGCCATTCACGGCCTGTTTGCCGACCGCATTGAAGACCGGCTGCACCAGGCCGGCGTGCAAAGGCTGATTACCAGCAACTCGGTGCCCCACCCGTCCAACGGGCTGGACCTCACTCCACTGCTGCTGGCCCCGGCACGGCGGCTGGCCGGGCTGACCGATGACCCCTCCCCCTTTCCAGACAACCAGGCAGGAGCAGGCATATGAAAATCACCTTTCTCGGCGCCACCCAGACGGTGACCGGTTCCAAGTTTCTGGTCAGCCATAACCACCGGCAGATTCTGGTGGACTGCGGCCTGTACCAGGGCTACAAGTGGCTGCGCCGGCGCAACCGGCAGCCACTGCCCCTGGATATCGACAAGCTCGACGCCATTGTGCTGACCCACGCCCATCTGGATCACTCCGGCTATATTCCGGTGCTCTACAAGCAGGGCTACCGGGGCCCGGTGTATTGCCATCCGGCCACTCAGGCGCTGTGCGACATTCTGCTCTCGGACAGCGGTCACCTGCAGGAAGAAGACGCCGGTTATCTGGCCAAGCACCGGCTGAGCAAGCATGAAAAACCCGAGCCCCTGTACGACCGGAAAACCGCCGAGCACAGCATGCAACTGTTCCGGCCACTGGACTTTGACCAGCCCAAAGAGGTGGGCGACATGCGCTTCTGGCTGCAACCGGTGGGGCACATTCTCGGCGCCGGCAGCCTGATCCTGGAGTGCGAGGGCAAAAAGGTGGGTTTTTCCGGTGACGTGGGCCGGCCCGACGATGTCTTTATGCGCCCGCCCCGGCCGCTGCCGGCGCTGGACCTGCTGTTGCTGGAGTCCACCTACGGCGATCGCCGCCACGAGCCTGGCGACCCGCTCGAGCAGCTGGCCACCCTGGTCAACGACACCGTGGCCGCCGGCGGCGTCATGCTGATCCCGAGCTTTGCCGTGGGCCGGGCCCAGACCCTGCAACACCTGCTGGTGCGACTGATGGATGAACAGCGCATTCCCAAACTCAAGGTGTTTCTCGACAGCCCCATGGCCATTGAGGTGGGAGAAATTTACGAGCGGTTCGTGGATCAGCACCGCCTCAGCCGGGCCGACTGCCACCGCATGGGGCAGGTCATTACCCTGGTGCGCAGCGTGGAGGACTCCAAGGCCCTGGCCGACGAGGTGTACCCTCATATCATTATCGCCGGCAGCGGCATGGTCACCGGCGGGCGGATTCTTCATCACATGAAGCGATTGCTGGGAGATCACCGCACCACCCTGCTGCTCACCGGTCACCAGGCCGGCGGCACCCGGGGCGCCAAGCTGTTGCAGGGCTGCGACAAGGTGCGCATTCACGGCGACTGGTTCGACAACCGGGCCCGGGTGGAACGGCTGCACGGCCTGTCGGGACATGCGGACTATGCCGAGCTGGGGCAATGGCTAGCGGACTCCGAGCTGACGGCGAGCACGGCCATCGAGCTGGTACACGGCGAACCGGAAGCCCTGGAAGCCATGCGCGATTACCTGCGCCAGACCACGGACTTTGAGGTGAATATCGGGGAATACGAGCGCATTCTGACGCTCTGAAAAAAGGGCCGAGACGGCGGCTGCCGTGTCGGCCAAATGGGAGAGAACCGGTAAAGAAATTAAAAATTCATCGCCAGCCAGGCGTCGGGCGCGGCCCGAAAGTCCAGCGCCATGGTCACGCTGATGGCGGTGATGGTAACAATGGAAAGCACAAACACGCGTCGGGCCCAGCCCAGCTCCTCGGCCCCCCGGCGATAGCCGTTAAAGGCCATCACCAGCCACCACAGACTGGTGGCACAGGCCACCGTCATAAAGGTGAGGCCGGTATAACCACTGAGCGGCAGCAACGCCGTTACCACGCAGAACAGCGCAATATAAAGCACGATCTGCCGTTTGGCCTTGGCGATGCCTTCCGCCACCGGCAGCACCGGAATGTTGGCAGCCGCATAATCCTCATAGCGGAAAATGGCAATGGCGTAGGAATGGGGCATCTGCCACAAGCTGAACATCAGCAGCAAAATGGCGGCACCGGCATCAAACTGGCCGGCAACGGCGCAGTAGCCCACCACCGGCGGCACGGCCCCGGACAGACTGCCCACCAGGGTGCCGTACACAGAAGC
This sequence comes from Oceanimonas aquatica, assembly GCF_030732065.1. GTDB lineage: Bacteria > Pseudomonadota > Gammaproteobacteria > Enterobacterales > Aeromonadaceae > Oceanimonas. Next base: position 102,421 of record NZ_JAVBHX010000009.1, on the reverse strand, counting down.
GCGCTTCAGCCAGAGGCTGTAAAAGCCAACGTACACCCCATAGCCAAAGGCGGCAAAGCCGGTCGCCACGGCATTGGTGAACCAGGCCAGCAGGCCAAAGCCGAGCACGCCCAGCACCAGCCCGTAAACCAGCGCCGTGCGTACCGGCAGCTCGCCGGTCACGGTCACCCGGTTGCGAGTGCGGCGCATGTGGGCGTCGATATCCCGGTCGATGCAGTTGTTCACGGCACAGCCGGAGGCCACCACCAGCGACAGCCCGATAACGGTAGCCCACATCAGCGACCAGTCGATATCGCCGCGGGCGGCCATAAAGAAGCCGCCGGCCACCGAGATCAGGTTGCCCATGATAATGCCCGGCTTGGTGACCTTGAGATAAGGCCGAATCATAAAATGCCCCTTGGGAAGACCCCGTTGTTCGCGTGTTTATGCCTGTAAAGGGCCCGGGTTACCCCGGGCCAGAGCGCCTTAGTACATCATCATTTCGTTGGAGCTGATGATGATCCACACCGACAGGCCCACCACCATCACGATAATGAGGGCGGAGAACAAAAAGGCCACGGTATTTTCCCGGCTGCCGGGCTTGAAGCTCAGGTGCAGGAAGTACTTGAGGTGCACCACGATTTGCACAATGGCCAACAACACCACAGTGCCCAGGGTGGCCCCCGGGCTCAGCTGGCCGGTCATCACCGCCCAAAACGGAATGGCGGTCAGGATCACCGACAGCACAAAGCCGGTGAGATAGGATTTCACGCTGCCGTGATCCACGGCGTCATGGTTGTGACTCATGCCATTGCCCCCATCAGATACACCACGGTAAACACACAGATCCACACCACGTCGAGGAAGTGCCAGAACATGCTCAGGCAGCCCAGACGGGTCAGGGTGCGGGGGCCGGTGCCCCGCTTCATCAGCTCCACCATCAGCACCAGCATCCACACCAGGCCGGCGGTCACGTGCAGACCGTGCATGCCCACCAGGGTAAAGAAGGAGGTGAGGAAGGCGCTGCGCTGCGGACCGGCACCTTCGGCGATCAGGTGGTTGAACTCATAGAGTTCCATGCCGATAAAGGTGGCACCCAGGGCAAAGGTCACCAGCAGCCACAGCAGGGTCAGGCCCCGCTTGTGGTTATGGCCGGCGAGCATGGCAAAGCCGTAGGTGATGCTGGACACCAGCAGCACGGCGGTTTCCACCGCCACAAATTTCAGATCAAACAGCTCACGGCCGCCCGGACCACCGGCGGTGTTCATGTAGAGCACCGCATAGGTGGCGAATACAGACGCGAACAGCAGGCAGTCGGTCATCAGGTAGAGCCAGAAACCGAACAGGGTATTGCCCCCGGTGTCGTGGTGCTCTTCTTCGTGGTGCGCCTGCACCTGTTTGAGATCGACGGATACGGCTTCCATCAGGCCTCCTTCATCATCACGTTACGCAGGTGTGCCTGCTCGATGCGCTCGACCTCGTCGGGCTGCACGTAATAGTCGGTGTCGGTGTCATAGGCCCGGCACAGGAAGACAACAAAGCTGGCCACCAGACCGGCAATCACCATCCACCAGATATGCCAGATGGCACCAAAACCGGCGGCGGTGGCAGCGGCGGCGATCAGCACGCCACAGGCGGTGTTCTTCGGCATGTGGATCGGCTGATAGTCGCCCTGCGCCTTGTGCGCGGTGCCTTTTTCCTTCATGTCGGTAAAGGCGTCGATGTCGCTGACGTGAGGCAGTTTGGCAAAGTTGTAGAACTGGGGCGGTGACGCGGTGGACCACTCCAGGGTGTGGCCGTTCCAGGGGTCACCGGTCAGGTCCTTGTTCGCTTCACGGTCACGGAAGGCGGTATACAGCTGGTAGAACTGCACCACTATGCCGACAAAAATGAACACGGCGCCCACGGCGGCCAGATAGAGCCAGAAGTTCCAGGCCGGGTTGTCGGTGCTGTTGAGGCGACGGGTCATGCCCAGAAAGCCCAGCACGTACAGCGGCATAAAGGCCACGTAGAAGCCGATTTGCCAGCACCAGAACGACACCTTGCCCAGCTTCTCGTTGAGGTGGAAGCCCATGGCTTTCGGGAACCAGAAGGCAAAGCCGGCCAGGTAACCGAACACGGCACCACCGATGATGGTGTTGTGGAAGTGGGCGATCAGGAACAGGCTGTTGTGCAGCACGAAGTCGGCACCGGGCAGTGCCAACAGCACGCCGGTCATGCCACCAATGGTAAAGGTGGTCATAAAGCCCAGGGTCCACAGCACCGGTACCGTCATGCGCAGCCGGCCGCGATAGATGGTGAACAGCCAGTTGAACAGCTTCACCCCGGTGGGCACGGCGATGATCATGGTCATGACGCCAAAGAAGGCGTTGACGTTGGCGCTGGAGCCCATGGTGAAGAAGTGGTGCAGCCACACGATGAAACCCAGCACCGAGATGGCGCCACTGGCATACACCATGGAGTTGTAGCCAAACAGGCGCTTGCCGGTAAAGGTGGAGATCACCTCGGAGAAAATGCCAAAGGCCGGCAAAATCAGAATGTACACCTCGGGATGACCCCAGGCCCAGAACAGGTTGATGTACATCATGGCGTTGCCGCCGGCGGCGTTGGTAAAGAAGTGGAAGTCCAGATAACGGTCCAGGGTCAGCATGCCCAGTACCGCGGTCAGGATGGGGAAGGACGCCACGATCAGAATGTTGGCCCAGGTGCAGGTCCAGGTGAAGATCGGCATCTGCATCAGCTTCATGCCCGGGGTACGCATCTTGAACACGGTCACCAGGAAGTTAACGCCGGTAAGCAGGGTGCCGATACCCGATATCTGCAAGGCCCAGATATAGTAATCGACCCCCACGCCCGGACTGAAGCTGGTCTCCGACAGCGGCGGATAAGCCACCCAGCCGGTCTTGGCGAATTCACCCAGACCGAGGGAGATGTTCACCAGCACGGCGCCGGACACCGCCAGCCAGAAGCTGAGGTTGTTCAGGAAGGGGAAGGCCACGTCGCGGGCACCGATCTGCAGCGGCAGCACTATGTTCATCAGGCCGATCATGAATGGCATGGCCATGAAGATGATCATGATGACACCGTGCGCGGTGAAGATCTGGTCGTAGTGCTCCGGCGGCAGGTAGCCGTCGGCACCGTTGGTCGACAGTGCCAGCTGGGCCCGCATCATGATGGCGTCGGCAAAGCCGCGGATCAGCATGACGAAAGCCAGCACGATATACATGATGCCCAGTCGCTTGTGGTCCACCGAAGTGATCCAGTCGCGCCAGAGCACGCCCCATTTCTGATGACGGGTGACCAGGAAGGCGATCACCATGGCGGCAATGGCCACCACACCCAGGGTCACCATGATAATGGGCTCATGGTAGGGAATGGCGTCGAGTGTGAGTTTACCTAGTAACGACATATTATTTCTCAGCCTCCATCATGGCGCTGGCTGACAGGTGATGGGAGTGCTCATCGCCCGCAATGGGGTGATGATCCTGCATGAACTTCATCACTACGTTGTGGAAGAGATCCGGGCTGACATCGCCGAAGTATTCCACCGGATGGTTTTCGCTGGGCTCGGCCAGCTGGTTGTAGGCCGCCATGTTGAGGGTGTGGCGGTCTTCCTTCACCTTGTTCACCCAGGCGTCAAAACCGGCTTCGTCTTCGGTGGCAATGGCGTCAAACTGCATGCCGGTAAAGCCTTCGCCGCTGTAGTTGGCGGAGATGCCGTCAAAACGGCCGGCTTCGTTGGCGATCAGGTGCAGCTGAGTCTCCATGCCCGCCATGGAGTAGATCTGGCCACCCAGTTGCGGAATGAAAAACGAGTTCATGGTGGTGTCGGAGGTAATGCGGAACTCCACCGGCACGTCTTTCGGGAACACCAGCTCGTTGACGGTGGCGATGCCCTGCTCCGGATAGATAAACAGCCACTTCCAGTTCAGTGACACCACCTGCACCACCAGGTGATCTTTCTCGTGGTCCAGCTTTTTGTACGGATCCAGCTCATGGGTGGAGCGCCAGGTGATGGTGCCCAGAATCACGATAATGATGATGGGAATGACCCACACCACGGTTTCGATTTTGGTGGAGTGCGCCCACTTGGGCTCATAGATCTCGTTGCGCCCTTCCCGGTATTTCCAGGCAAAGTACAGCGTCATCACGATCACCGGCACCACCACCAGCAACATCAGGCAGGTGGCGACGATAATCAGGTACTTTTCGTCGGCGCCGATCTGACCCTTGGGGTCGAGCACGCCGCCTTCGCAGCCGGCCAGCATCACGGACGCCGCCCCTGCCAGCAGCAGGTTAACTAACTTTCGAATAAACAAAGGAAACCTTCCCCTATTCCTATGGGTGCTATCTTGCCGCTCATCGGCAAGACCATGTTGGGAATATCGGGTATGACCCGACCGCGGAGGATCGAACAGGCAGAGCGGGCGTGATGGTTACGCCGTCAGGCTGTCAGAGTCCGCAGGGGCAAACAGGTGGCGCGCGGCAGCTGTGCGCTCTTAACAGGGCACGGCGCGGCTTGGTGGAAGCAGAAAAAGGAGGTTTTGGCTGAGTCAGCCGGGGCCAGTTAAGGGTTTGCAGCAGCAGGTGCAGCAACAGCAGCAGCCATTGCAGCAACAGCGGCGCAAAAACCAGCAGGCTGGTACACAGCAGGGCTTTCAGCGCCTGCATGGGTTGCAGATCGGCCAGCTGGGCCTGGTATTCAAATACATCGGCGGAGAGGCCGGTCCAGCTCAGCAGCCAGTCGCCCACCAGTTCCAGCACCATGATGGCGCCGAGAATGCCAAATCCGTCCATACCGGACCGTGACAACGACGCCAGGTCGTGCCATCTCTCGGCTATGGGCAGGTGCAACATCGGGCTCACGGTCTGATTCCGTTGGTAACTGGTGTAATTAAAAGAGTGATGCAGACCACAAAGGCCGCTTTTTTGACCGCGAAAGGCTACCAAACTTTGATCCAGCACACAACCATGACGCGCCGGCTGAGTTAATTCACCACACCACCTTGCAGGCCAGCGCCAGCAATACCAGACCGCTGAGCTTGTCGATCACAAACGACTTGGCACGCAGCCAGCCCAGCACGGGCCCCCGGGACAGCAACAGCGCCACCAGCACATACCAGAGCGCATCGATGCCGCCGGCGGTCAACATCATGATGCCGCCCTGCTGCCAGCCGGTGTCGGCCCGCACAAACTGGCTGAACAGCGCCACAAAAAAGATGGCCAGTTGCGGATTGAGAAAGGCCACCATAAAACCTTCAAAGGCGCCCTGACGGCCACACACGGCATGGCCGCTCTCATTCATCTCCCCCGGCTGCGGCCGCGCCAGCAAGGCCTTGATGCCGAGCCAGGCCAGAAAGGCGGCGCCACCATAACGAATGACATCAAACAGCAGCGGGTTGCGGGTGATCAGCAGCGCCAGCCCCAGGGCGGTGATCAGCGCATAAAGCCCCACCCCCAGACCGTGGCCCAGGGCGGTGAGCACGCCGTGGCCCTGGCCACCGCGCACCGTATTGCGGATTACCACCGCCAGGCTGGGGCCGGGACTCATGGCCCCCATGATGCAGATGGCCGCCAGAGCCAGCCAGCTGGAAAACTCCATGCTCTTTCCTCGTTATGGTTATATTCATTTGCGACCGTATCTTAGGGCAGAACAGGCCGCCGTTTTAAGCATAATTTACTGCGGCCATTGAGTTTTCCCCATCAGGCTTTCTACACTGTGCCCCTTTTAACGGCCACTTGCTCCGGAGTTTTGACCACATGCGCTATGACTGGATACTGTTCGACGCCGACGACACCCTGTTTCATTTCGACGCCTTTGCCGGCCTGAAACGCATGTTCGCCAGCTTTGGTGTGCACTTTGATGAACAGGCCTTTGTGCAGTATCAGACTCAGAACCAGCCACTGTGGGTGGCCTACCAGAACGGTGATATCAGTGCCGCGGAGCTGCGTCACCGCCGCTTTGTGCCCTGGGCCGAACGGCTGGCGGTGACCACCGAGCACCTCAACGAGGCCTTTATGAGCACCATGGTGGAAGTGTGTACCCTGCTGCCCGGCGCCAGCGAGCTGATTGCGTCACTGCAAGGCAAGGCGCGCTTGGGGATCATCACCAATGGATTTGCTTCCATGCAGCAGGCCCGGCTGCAGCGGGCCGGCTGGGAGCATGCCTTTTCGCCCCTGGTGGTATCGGAAGAAGTGGGCGTGGCCAAGCCCCACGCGGGCATCTTTGAACACGCCCTTGACCTGATGGGCAACCCCGAACGCGACCGGGTACTGATGGTGGGCGACAACCCTCACTCCGATATTCTCGGCGGCCTGAACGCCGGCCTGCACACCTGCTGGCTCAACACCCTCGGCGCCCCTACCCCCGAAGGCATCACCCCGCACCACCAGGTCACTTCTCTTGGCCAGTTGCAGGAATGGCTGCTGGAAGCGTGAGACGTAAACGTGAGGGGTGAGGGGTTTTACTTCCTACCATAAACGCAAAAAGGCAGCCTGAAGGCTGCCTTTTTATCGTTCCAACTGCTGCTTAGCGACGGTTGCCGCGGTAAGCGGGGGACGAGTTCAGAACCATGTGACGGTTCACGTCCTTGTACAGCAGGTAACGGAAGCGGGTCGGGCCAGCGGCGTAACAGGCCTGCGGGCAGAAGGCGCGCAGCCACATGTAGTCACCGGCTTCAACTTCAACCCAGTCCTGGTTCAGGTGGTAAACCGCCTTGCCTTCCAGCACGTACAGGCCGTGCTCCATTACGTGAGTTTCGTCGAACGGGATCACGCCGCCAGACTGGAAGGTCACGATGTTTACATGCATGTCGTGACGCAGGTCGGTCGGATCGGTGAAGCGGGTGGTGGCCCAGACGTCATCGGTGTCCGGCATGGAAGTCGGCTCGATGTCGTTTTCGTTGGTTACGAAGGCTTCCGGCACGTCGATACCGTCTACAAATTCGTAGGCCTTGCGCAGCCAGTGGAAGCGAACCGGCTCACCGCTGTTGTTCTTAACGGTCCAGTTGGCACCCGGCGGCAGGTAGGCGTAGCCACCCAGCTCCATGTGATGCTCTTTGCCTTCCAGAGTCAGGGTCATTTCACCTTCAACGATGAAGATAACGCCTTCGGCACCGGCATCCAGCTCGGGCTTCTCGCTGCCACCATTGGGAGACACTTCCATGATGTAGTGAGAGAAGGTCTCGGAGAAACCGCTCATCGGACGGGCGATAACCCACAGACGGGTTTCATCCCAGAACGGCAGGAAGCTGGTCACGATGTCGCTCATAACGCCTTTCGGAATCACGGCGTAGGCTTCGGTGAACACGGCACGATCGTGGATCATCTGAGTCTGCGGGGGCAGACCGCCCTTGGGGGCATAATAGGTATTACGGGCCATTACTTCGTCCTTTATGCTTGATGGTTGGACATTGCCAACGAAAGCAGCCCGGTCACCCTGGTGAGCCGCACTGCTTAAATGCTGAACACATGGATTGTAGAGCATGGCCGAATGATTTATAAATTAAATAATCCAATGGAACCCAGTGCATTTCCCACTACCAGGACAAAATGACTCAACTGACAACGCTCGATCCGGTACTGCTGCGCAGCTTCGTGGCCGTGGTGGACACCGGCAGCTTTACCCGCGCCGCCGACAGTACCCACCTCACCCAGTCCACCGTCAGCCAGCAGGTGCGCAAGCTGGAATCCCAGCTTAGCTGCGAGCTGCTTAATCGCAAGGGGCGCTATATTACCGCCACCCTGGAAGGCGAGCGGGTGCTCAACTACGCCCGCCGCATTCTGCAGCTGATGCAGGAAGCGGTGGCCCAGACCAGCCTGAGCATAGAGCAGCAGAAAATACGCCTGGGGGTGCCGGAGGACTTCGCCACCCACGCCATCATGCCGGCCCTGTCCGGCTTTGCCGACCAGTACCCCGGCATTCGGCTGGAAGTGAAAAGCGGCCTGTGCAGCGATATCTGGCGGGAGTTTCAGCGCGGCGAGCTGGATCTCGCCCTGGTCAAGCAGCGCCCGGGCAGCGTGCCCGGGCTGGCCAGCTGGCCCGAACCCCTGTGCTGGATAGACGGCCTAGAGAGCAATAACCTGGCCAGTCATCCGGTGCCATTGGTCACCTTTCCCATCGGCGGCCTGTACCGGGGCGAAATGGCCCATACCTTTGATCGGCTGGGCCGCAGCTGGCGGCTGGCTTACGTGAGTACAAGTCTGTCGGGCGTCTGTTGCGCGGTGGAAGCGGGCTTTGGCATCTCGCTGCTGCCCCGGCGGCTGGTCACCGCCGACCACCGCATTCTCTCCGAGGCCGACGGCCTGCCGGACGTGCCGGATCTTGAGTTGACCCTGCACGCTCAGGACAAGCTCTCGGCTCACTGCAAGCTGCTGGCGGAGCGGCTGATCAGCGCCTGCAACGACACCTGCCGGCAATAACGGCGGGCACCGCGCCCGCTATGCAAAACGGCGGCCTAGTGGCCGCCGTCAGTGCTTAATAAAATCAGTGTGTTGGCATCTTAGCCCACCGCCTGAGCCGGTCAAGACTCAGAAGTCGGCAAAAATATGCTTGAGGTTGACGTCTTCCTCGGTTGGCGGCTCCAGTTGCAACCGGGCCTCAATCTCGTTGAGGTGGTCAATCATCAGTTGCACCGCTCGCTCGGTATGATGACCGGCAATGGCTTCCAGCAGCTCATTATGTTCGCTGCAGGACGGTCCGGCGCCATGATGATGGCCCTTGCGGGATCCGTTCTGGTACAGCGCCACAATCAGTGACGAACGGGGAATGATTTCATGTAAAAAGGAGGTCAGCACCGGCTTGTTGGCCAGCTTGCCAATCAGCAGGTGAAACTCACCGGAGAGCCGAATGCGCAGGCTCTGATCGCCCCGCTCGGCCGCCTGGTGCTCCTGCTCCAGATGTTCCTGCAGCAGCTTTTTCTCCCGCAGGGTGCACTTGCTCGCCAGCTCCCGCACCAGCTCGGCCTCGATCAGCCGGCGGGCCTGAAAAATATCCCGCGCCTCTTCCGGCGAGGGCTCGGCCACAAAGGCACCGCTGTTGGGCACCAGGTTCACCAGCTTGTGATAGGACAGCTGCAGCAGCAGCTTGCGCACAAACCCCCGGCTTAAGCCAAAGGTGTCGCACAGCTCTTCTTCCTTCAGCCGGGTGCCCGGCAACAGCTTGTGGGCGACGATCGCCTCCCAGATACGCTGATAAACCTTGTCCAGATCCGTGTTTTTATTATTCATGGGCTTGTCCTTGTGCTCGGTTGGGCGAGCGGGTCATGGCCTCTCCACCATACCGTTAACCACGGCGAAACCATCGCCGTTTAACCTGAGGTTAACATGGCTTTTCATTGTCAACAATCATGCACTCATTCGTTAAAAGCAAGAAGGCAGCCAGGTGTGAAAACCACAGCGGCTCCTCTCTGAATCACCTCAGGCCCGCTCCCCCGGCAGGACCGGACTGGCATGGCGCCCATGCGACACTGACTGACGTGCCGCCGGCGCAGGAGGGATCATCATGGAGGCACGCCAGGCACAGAGTCAATGCCGCCGGCGGTCGTGGGAAGAAGCCCCCAAACGCGAGCAGCAAGGCCGCAATAGGCCCAGGTGAAACTGGCAGGCTCAGGTCCGCCCCGCTAGCATTCTGCTTAGGAATTACCCCGTTTGGCCCATACGGCACCACTCGGGGATAGGCACAGTGGCATCATAACAGCGACGCCCGCCATTCGATGGTCGGGGCGAACAAGGAAACCTCAGGATGAACTTCAAACCGAACACTCCCCTTGCCGGGTGTCTGATGTCACTGCTGGTGACGTTTACCGCCCAGGCCGCGCCCAAGTTCGACGGCAACCCCGACAACCTGCCCCCCGGCCGGTTGAAAACCCAGATCGAAAAGCTGCCCTACCCCGCCCAGCAGCGGGCCCTGGAATGGCTTGAGCAGTTCAATATTCCGGACCAGGACTTCGAGTTTCTGCGGACCGACCAGGACGGCGCCATTTTTTATGAGGATACCGTGCTGCCGGAACACACCGCGGACGACACCACCGACAAGGTGGGTGAGCCGCTGGCGGTCGCACCGGAAGACACCTTTTTTCTGCACAGCCGTCCCGGCGCCGGCAAGGTCGTGTTTCTCGACTTTGACGGCCACGTGATCAGCGGAACCGCCTGGGAGGGTGGGGCCACCTTCCATGCCCGGCCTTACGATACCGATGGCAGCCCGGCCAGCTTCAGCGACACCGAACGCGGCCGCATCGCCGAAATCTGGCACCGTATCGCCGAGGATATGGCGCCGTTTGATATTGACGTCACCACCGAGGATCCTGGTGCGTTCGGGCCAAACGTCGGCCATGTACTGATCACCGAAGATACCGATGAGTTCGGCACGCCCATGCCGGCATCGGGTGCCGGCGGGGTCGCCTATGTGGGCGTCTGGGGTCGCAGCAACTACGAGTACTACTCACCGGCGCTGGTCTACGCCAATAATCTGGGGAAGGTAGCTTCCTATATCGCCGAAGCGGCCACCCACGAGTTCGGGCACAACCTCGGACTCAGCCATGATGGCACTTCCACTCAGGGTTACTACGGCGGCCACGGCACCGGTTATGTCTCCTGGGGCCCGATCATGGGCGTGGGCTACTACGCCCAGGTCACCCAGTGGAGCCAGGGCGAATACAGCGACGCCAATAACACACAGGACGATATTCAGATCATCGGCAACAAGCTGGCCATGCGCACCGATGACCACGGCAATGACCTGGCCAGCGCCACCCCGCTGGTGGCCGATGCCGGCGGCAACATTCAATCCACCTCGCCGGAAATCGACCCCGGCAATCTGATGCCGGCCAACAAGGGGGTGATCGAAACCCGCACCGACAGAGATCTGTTCTGGTTCGAGACCGGCGCGGGCAATGTCTCCCTCACCGTCACGCCGGGCTGGGACAGCTTTTATAACGACAACCGCCGTGGCGCCAACCTCGACATTCAGGCCAGCCTGTACGATGCCCAGGGCAACCTGGTAGCCAGTGCCGACCCGCTGAACGACACCATGGCACAGCTCGATCAGTCCCTGGCCGCCGGCCGCTATTACCTTGAAATCACCGGCGTCGGCAACAGTGTGACCCCCTACAGCGACTACGGCAGCCTGGGCATGTATTTCATTTCCGGCGGTCTGGTTCCCGCTCAGGGCGACACCACGGCGCCCACCCCGAACCCGGCCGGCTGGTGGGCCACGCCGCCCACGGCACAGGGCACAACGCAAATCGACATGGCGGCAAACCCGGCCACTGACGACTCCGGTGTGGTGCAGTACAACTTCCTGTGCGTGGCCGGTGGCAGCGGCTGCAGCAACAGCGGCTGGCAGGATGGCACCAGCTTTAGTGCCACCGGGCTGCAGGCCGGCACCGGCTACAGCTTTCAGGTCAAGGCAAGAGACGCCGCCGGTAACGAAACCGCTCTGTCGGCAACGCGCTCGGCCACTACGGAGAGCACTACCGAGATCAATCAGGCACCAGTGGCGGTGGACGACAGCGCCAGCGTTCAGCTGAACAGTGTGCTGACCATAGACGTGCTCGCCAACGACAGCGATCCCGACAACGATACGCTCACCATCGTCGAGTACAGCCAGGGCAACAAGGGCTCGGTAGCGCTGATCGATAACCAGCTTGTATATAGCAGTGGCAACAAGCGCGGCGGCGATACCGTCACTTATACCATCAGCGACGGTGACCTCACCGCGACCGCCACCCTCAACATCAGCATCAGCCCCAAGGGCCAGAGTGATGGCGGCGATGGTGGTGATGGCGGTGACACCGGGGGTGGCAACGGCAAATGCCATCCGAAAAAAGGCTGCTGATAAACAGCCCCAACGCAAAAAGCCCTGCTTGTGCAGGGCTTTTTTATGAAAGGGTCACGCGTCGGCTGTCAGCCTTTGGCTTTGGGCGCCAGGAAGTAATAGAAAATCCCTCCCAGGGCCGCGCCAATCATCCAGCCGTAGCCGTTCAAATCGCTGAGCGCCGGCACCCAGACGGTGGCAATGGAGAACACCGCTGCCATGGCAAAGGCAATAATCGCCTTTTTGTTCCAGCCGCTCTGGTAGAAATAGGCGCCTTCAGGATCCCGGGAGAACAGCTGCTGCATGTTCAGGTTCTGGCGTTTAATGAGGTAATAGTCCACCACGATAATGCCGTAGAAGGGCGCGACTATGGCCCCCAGGGCATTCACGAAGCCGGAAATACCGATTTGGCTGATCACCGACACCCAGAGCCCACCCACAAAGAAGGCCACCACGGCGGTGATCAGGCCACCGATACGGAAGCTGATCACCTTGGGGAACAGGTTGGCCAGGTCATAGGCCGGCGGAATAAAGTTGGCCACCAGGTTGATACCCACGGTAGCGGCAAAGAAGGTCAGCGCCGCTATGATGGTCAGCGGCAGGGAGTCGACCCTGTCCACAATATCCGCCGGGTTGGTCAGCGCCTCGCCAAACAGCACCAGAGTGCCGGCGGTAATGATCAGCGCAATAAACGAGAAGAAGGCCACGTTCAGGGGCAGGCCCACCAGGTTGCCGATTTTCATCTGCCGCTCGCTGCGCACAAAACGGGTAAAGTCACCAAAGTTGATCACCACGGCGGCAAAATAGGCCACCATGGTGCCCACAATGGCGCTGAACGCCGCCAGATCACTGCCCTGATAATCGCCGCCACCATCAAAGATGGTGGCCACGGCCGGCAGCAGCTGATCACCGGCCTGATACCAGACCACCATCATCAGCACCAGCATCACCAGATACACCAGCGGGCCGGCCCAGTTCAGAAACACGGTGATCTTCTCGATGCCCTGCCAGAACAAGGCTATCTGAAAGACCCAGACGATCAGGAACGACAGCCAGGCGGTGCCCGACATGCCGAGCCACTCGGTATCGCCGGGGCCCCACAGGGCGGTCAGCAGCAGGGTGACCGCCGTGGAGGCGAAGTAGGTCTGCACCCCGTACCAGAAGATACCGATAATGGCCCGCAGCAGGGCCGGAAAATTGGCGCCCCGCACCCCCATGCTGGAGCGGATCATGACCGGAAAGGGAATGCCGTATTTGACGCTGGGCTTGCCACTCAGGTTGACCAGCACCATGACGATAAAGCCGGCCAGAATAATGGCGGCCATCACCGCCCAGCCGTTCAGGCCGTAACTCAGAAACAGGGAAGCGGCCAGGGTATAGCCGAACAGACTCTGTATGTCGTTGGACCAGACGTTAAAAATTTCAAACCAGCCCCAGCGGCGATCCTTGTGCTTGATGGGGGCCAGATCCTCGTTGTAGAGCAAGGGGTCGTGATGGGTAATTTCGAGTTGCTTGTCATCCATGGCGTTTGTCTCCCTTGAAAACGCAAATAAGGATAATGTCAGTCGGCGTCAATGGCCGTCAGTGCCGCCTGAGTGGCGGCAAGTACCGGCACAATCAACGGAATATCAAAACGGGGTTGCAGCCGCAGCGCCGCCTCGGTGAGCGGACCACCGCCAATGATCACGGCAGTGGCGTTATCTTCCGTTACCGCCTGGCGCACCGCCTCGGCCAGGGCGGCGTCGAGGGCGGCTGGAGCGCGCACCAGCTCAGTCGGATTGCCCGGAGTAACCCGGGTACCACAGTACTGTTGAGCATAGCCAAGACGCTGCGCCTTTTGCGCAAACGACGCCAGCAGCTCCGCGTCCGGGGTAATGGTGGCAATGCCAAAACGCCGGCCGTTTACCGCCGCCGCGTGAAAGGCCGACTCGGCGATACCGAATACCGGAATGGTTACCCGCTCGCGCAGCTCGGCCAGTGCCGGATCGCCAAAGGCCGCCACCATCAGCGCCGAAGCCCCTTCGGCGGCGGCGACCACCCCCAGTTCAATCACCCCGGCAGCGGCGGTGGCGATCTCGGAGGGGGTTGTCAGCAGCGCCGGTGCGCCTGTATTACTGAGCCCCTCAACCTGAACCCGTCCCGCCGCCTCCCGCCGGGCCAGTGCCGTCATGGCGGCGGTGACCTGAGCATTGGAATTGGGATTGATCAGTACCAGTCTGGCCATGGCTTGCAGCTCCTTGATAAAACGAAAAAAGCCCCGCCTAGTAACAAGCGGGGCCGGTGTCATTACTGACGGAAGCGCTGACAGGGCTGCCAGTACTGCATCAGCAGGTAGTAGGTCAGGCCGGCCGGTACCAGGCTGGCGTACCAGGACACCGAGGTGAAGGTCAGGGCCACCAGGGCACCGGTAAGGGCGGCGATGACGGCGGCATAGTTCACACCCTTGTAGGGACCATTCTCGTCATACAGCTTGTCGATATCCAGCTTGCGACGGCGCAGGATGAAGTAGTCCACCACCATCACCGCAAAGATGGGGCCGAGGAAGGCGGAATAGGTCTGCACGAACAGCTGCAGGCCGGCGGATGACTCTTCCTTCACCAGTTCCCAGGGGAAGGTGCAGAAGGCCAGCAGACCCACCAGAATGGTAGAGGTACGGAACTTCAGCTTGAACACGTCCATCAGGATGTAGGTGGGCGGTACTACGTTGTTGAGCACGTTGGTAGTGACCTGAGCAAAGGCGATAAACAGCAGGGTAGTCACCAGCAGCGGGGTGTTGTCGACGGCGCTGGAGAACACCTGAATGGGGTCGGACACACCGGTGGCGCCGGACACCATCAGGCCAATCAGACCCATAAACAGGGTGCAGGGCAGAATCGACATGGCATAGATGATGGTGAGCAGGCCGGGCTTGGTGCCTTCCTTCAGCTCACGAGAGTAGTCACTCACGTTCAGCATCATGGTGCTGTAAATACCAAGGAACAGCATGGTCGCGCCCCAGAAGGGAACACCCCAGGTGCCTTCCATGTTCACCAGGTTGGCGGTGATCTCGTCGCCGTAGCGGTTGATCACGCTCCAGAACATGTACACCAGCGCCAGCAGAATAAAGCCGCTGCCCACGTTTTCCAGCCACTTGATGCCCTGGAAACCAAAGATGGACAGGCCGATCTGCAGGAACTGGAACAGCACGAAGAACAGCACCAGGTTGTCGAAGCCGAACAGGGTGGCCGACACCGCGTTCAGCGCGCCCGCCCCTATCCAGCTCTGAAAGCCGTACCAGACAATGGCGGGAATAGCCCGCACCAGACCGGGAAAACGGGTGCCGGAAAAGCCAAAGGCACTACGGGCCTGCACCATAAAGGGAATGCCGTATTTGTAACCGGCGGCGCCGTTCAGGGCCAAAGCTATGCCGATGACGAAGCAGCCAATGGCGATGGCCGATACCGCCTGTACCAGGTTAAGGGTGCCGACAATGCTGGAGCCCATGGTGAAGGTGCCGATCGACACGCAACCACCGAACCAGGCCAGCAGGTAGGACACCCGGCCCATGATGCGGTGCTTTTGCGGTGCCAGGGATTCTTCCCCTGCCTTCTTGTCGTGGCCGGCAGCCTGGGCCGGTTCGGCCTTGCCGGTGCTCATGGGAATGG
This sequence comes from Oceanimonas aquatica, assembly GCF_030732065.1. Lineage (GTDB taxonomy): Bacteria > Pseudomonadota > Gammaproteobacteria > Enterobacterales > Aeromonadaceae > Oceanimonas. Next base: position 86,983 of record NZ_JAVBHX010000009.1, on the reverse strand, counting down.
CGGCTTCGCTGTTTACATTCTGAATAGCCATAGTTTAGTCCTCGGTATTCCATCACGTGAGGGCGCTGCCGCCCTCAGTCCTGCACGGCCGTCATTGACCGTGCGTATTGCGGGTGGGCTCAGGCGATTTTCAGCCCCTTGCCCTGCGGGGCCAGCTCGGGGCGTGGCCAGTTAAAGGTCAGCACCTTGCTGGTGCCCAGTTTCATCTCCACCATGGCTTCGCACAGCTTGAGCGCTGCCACGGTACCATCGATCACCGGAATACCGATCTCCTGCTCGATAAACTCCCGGTGTGCCGACATGCCGGCACAGCCCAGCACGATGGCTTCTGCCTTGTCTTCTTCCATGGCCAGGCAGCACTCGGCAATCACCTTGGCGATGGCGGTGTCCGGCGAGGTAGCCAGGTCCAGCACCCGCATGGGAGTGGTACGAACACCTTTACAGTGCTCGCTGAAGCCGTAACGGCTGACCAGATGCTCGGTCATAAAGCGCACCCGAGGCGCGGTGGTCACTATGCTGAAGCAGGCGCCGGCCATGCTGGCCATGTGAAAGGCCGCTTCGGCAATGCCCAGCACCGGCTTGTCGGTCAGCTCCCGGGCCGCATACAGGCCGGGGTCGCCAAAACAGGCCAGCACATAGGCATCGATATTTTCTTCCCGATCTCCCTTGGCGACTTCTTCCAGCACGCCGGGTACCGCCAGCGCTTCATCGTAAAAACCTTCAATGGACGCCGGACCAGTGCTCGGGCTGACCGCCAGCACCTGAGTATCGGGGCGGGCTACGTCGTCGGCCAGCCGCTGCAGCGCATCGGTAAACGATTGGGTGGTGTTGGGGTTGATAATCTTGATCCGCATACAAACTCCTTGTTTACAGCTAACCGAGTGAATTGTTAACGATTTGGATTATGGAACAATCGTTAACGATCTGTAAACATGCCTGTGAATTATATCTTCACTCATCACCCTGATTTGGACGCCCCTTCCCTGCATGGCCAAACAGTGAAACAAAAACAACAAACCACTGATCAAAAAGGATAAATACAAATAAAGGCACAATGGGACGCCCGCAAAAAATGATTCATTCAGAGCCTATTTATGAGGTTTCACCTTCACAAAAAGAAACAAAATTGTTATCAATTATGTGATCCAAAACACGTAAATAGGCAATAAAAAACCCTTCGGCCGAAGGGTTTGAAAGGCAAAAAATGCATTAACGGGCGCCGGGCAGCGCCACCTCGGCCTCAAAGCCGTCCGGTTTTCCCGGTGCCGGAGAGTGCAGGTTCAGGCGGGTGCCGGCCCCGCTGGCAATGGCCTCGGCAATGGCCAGGCCCAGACCGGCGCCCGGACCGGCGGCACCCGAGCCCGACCCCCGGGCAAAGCGCGCGGTCAGCCCGGCCAGCTGCTTCGCTGGCATGACGGCTGTTACGAGGTCAAGGGCCGGGAAGTCACCCTGACCACCGAGCTGAAAAACTATAACGGCGACGGCGCCTACGTCGCCATCTATCTCACCGATGCCAAGGGCCGCTATCAGGACATCCTGTGGATTGCCGGCAAAAAGTCCAAGTACTACAAGCACCTGAAAGACTGGGCTCGGGGCAGCCGCAAGCAGCGCGCCGAGTATGACGGCAAAACCGGCGCCAGCCTGACAAGCGGCCACACCCTGACCACCACAGTGGATCTGGACGACGCCCTGTTTGACGCCGGCTATCAGCTGCGCCTGGATACCGCGGTGGAAGATCAGCGTGATCAGCGCGCCGAGGTGATTGCGCCGCTGACCACGGCGGGCGCCGGCCAGCCGGTAGCGGGCCGGGGTTATGTGAAATCCTTTACCTATCAGCTGTAATTGCTGGTCAAGGAGCGTCATCGTGCTGCGCACACTGCATTCACTGTCGGCATTGCTGGCCGCCCTGTTTATTCTGACCCTGGCGGTTACCGGTGCCCTGCTGTCGGTGGAGCCGGCCCTGGAGCGGGCCGCCATTGAGGTACCTGCCGCCGGTCAAATCACGGTCGCCGAGCTGACCGGACGCATCGGCCGTCATTATGATCAGGTAGAGCAGATTGATCGCCGGTCATCGGGCGCCATTGTGGTCTACTACCAAGGGCAGGAGCAGGCGGGTGCCGATCTGGTCAGCCCATTTACCGGCGAGGTCATTGCGCCCTATCGGCCGTCGGCTTTTTTTCGCTGGGTCAGGGAGCTGCACCGCTCCTTGCTGCTGGACACCCCCGGCCGGGCGGTGGCGGGGATCACCGCGCTCGCCATGCTGATATTGTCCCTTTCCGGTGTGCTGATGCTGGCCCGGCAACAGGGAGGATGGCGCCGACTGCTGGCACCGGCGGTGGGCAGTGGCCAGCGCAGCCACCATGCCCGGCTGGGCCGTGCCGCCTTGCCCGGCCTGCTGATATCGGCCGCCACCGGGCTTTATATGTCGGCGCTCACCTTTGGCCTGCTGCCGGAAGGCACCGCCGCCAATCCCGAGTGGCCCGTCATTACCGCGCAGGGTCAGCTCACCGACGCGGCCGGCCTGTCCGCCCTGCAGGCCATCGACGTCACCGAGCTGAAAGAGTTGGTGTATCCCTATCCCGGCGATCCGGCCGAACCCTATTCATTGCAAACCACTGAGGGGGCCGGCTATGTGGACCCTTACAGCGGCGAACTGCTGTCGTGGCAGGCAAATGACTGCCGGCTGGGCATCAATGCGCTTGTTGCCTCGCTGCATACCGGAGAGCAGTGGTGGTGGCTGGGGCTGGCTCTTGGCCTCGGTGCCCTGGTGGTGCCGGTGCTGACGGTAACCGGCATTGCCATGTGGTGGCAACGGCGCCGGGCCATGCCCGGGCTTGCCGGCAACCGCAAGGCCGATGCCGCCGACACCGTGATCCTGGTGGGCAGCGAGTCCAACAGCACCTGGGGCTTTGCCGGCACCCTGCACCGGGCGCTGACCGACGCCGGCCACCGCGTGCATACCGCCCCCATGAACCGGCTGGCCCATTACCCCCGCGCCCGCCGGCTGCTGATCCTGACCGCCACCTACGGCGACGGTGACGCCCCCGCCTCGGCCGACCGCTTTCTGGACCGGCTGGCCACCCTGCCCACCGTCCCCGACCTTGGATTTGCGGTGCTGGGCTTTGGTGACAGTCAGTTTCCGCAGTTCTGCCGCTTTGCCCGGGACGTGAATGCGGCCCTGCTGGCTGCCGGCTGGTCGCCCTTGCTGGCGCTGGACACCATAGACCGGCAATCGACCCAGGCGTTCTCGCGCTGGGGTCAGCGACTGGGCAAGGCCCTGGGCTGCCCGCTGACCCTAAACCACATTCCCCGCCGCCGATCCACCCTACGGCTGCAACTGGCCGAGCGGGTGAACTATGGCAGTGAAACCGATGCTCCGGTCAGCGTATTGCGCTTTGTCCTGCCCCGCAGCGGCTGGCACCGGCTGTTTGGCCGCGAGGCATGGCCGTCGTTTGAAGCCGGGGATCTGGTGGGTATCTATCCGCCGGACAGCCCGGTGCCCCGGCTCTATTCCCTGGCCAGCGCCTCAAGCGACGGTCAGCTGGAAATATGTGTGCGCCGGCATGAAGGCGGCCTGTGCTCGGGCTTTTTGCACGGCCTGCAGCCCGGGGATGCCATCGAGGCCTTTATTCAGACCCACCCGGCCTTCCGCCCCAACGCCGGCCGAGCCCCGGTTGTGCTGATTGGCACCGGCACCGGCATAGGTCCGCTGGCCAGCTTTATTCGCCACAACACACAAAAGCGCGCCATGCACCTTTACTGGGGCGGTCGGGATCCCGACTCCGGTTTTCTGTACCGGCCGGAACTGGAGCGTTACCTGGCCGACCGGCGTCTGACCGGGCTGAACACCGCCTTTTCACGGGTAGGCGACCGCTGCCATGTGCAGGACAAGATTCGGGCGGATTCCGAGCAACTGCGCACGCTTGTCAGTGCCGGCGCCCAGTTTCTGGTGTGCGGCGGCCGGGACATGGCCAACAGCGTGATGGACACCCTGGATCAGGTCATGGCGCCCCTGGGGCTGAACGTGCAGACCCTGAAAACGCAGGGCCGTTACCGGGAAGACGTGTACTGAAAACCAAAAGGGGCAGCCTGCCGGCTGCCCCCTGTTTTGCCTTGCCCGAGGGCAAATTCGTCGAGTCGGAATCAGTACTCGGCGTTGTGATAGACGTTCTGTACGTCGTCCACGTCGTTGAGCATGTCGAGGAAGCGTTCCATCTGGGCCACATCATCGCCACTGAGTTCCACCGTGGTCTGGGGCACAAACTGAATGGCATCCACTTCAAAGTCGATGCCTTCAAAGGCGTCGCTCAGGGCCTGCTTGGCCTTGGAGTACTCGGTGTGGGGCGCAAACACCGTGATGTGGCCGTCTTCCAGCTCGATATCGGTGACGTCCACATCGGCCATCATCAGGGCTTCCAGCACGGCTTCTTCGTCATCACCTTCAAACACCAGAATGGCACAGTGATCAAACATGTGACCCACGGTGCCGGAGGTGCCCAGCTTGGCCTTGACCTTGTTAAAGCACTGGCGCACATCGCCGATGGTGCGGTTGGGGTTGTCGGTCAGGCAGTCCACGATCACCATGCAGTTGCCCGGGCCAAAGCCCTCGTAACGGGCCGGGGAGAAGTCTTCGCCGGCGCCGCTGGTGGCCTTTTGCAACGCCTTTTCAATGACGTGAGTAGGCACCTGGTCTTTCTTGGCGCGTTCGATCAGGCCACGCAGGCTCAGGTTACCATCGGGGTCGGCACCGCCGGACTTGGCGACCACGTAAATTTCGCGGCCGTACTTGCTGTAGACCTTGCTCTTGGCGTTGGCGGTCTTGGCGATGGATTCTTTGCGGTTTTGATAGGCTCTGCCCATGGCGTGATCTCGTTGTTCAACAAAAAGAGCACGAATTTTACACACAGAGCCGAAGCAGGTCTATTTTCAGTAGCCGGCAAATTCCTCGGTACGCACTCTGTCTTCGGGCACGCCGGCCCCCGCCAGCACCGACTTCATGGCGCTTACCAGACCGGGCGGTCCATCCAGGTAATACAACGGCGCCGTCAGATCCATAACATGGCGGCGCAGCATGGCCTCATCCAGGCGCCCCTTTTCTCCCTGCCAGCCGGGGTCCTGAGTCAGAATGGTAACAAGCTCGTAGTTGCTGCGCCCGGCACAGGCCTGCTGCAGCTCATACAAAAAGGCGGCATCGCCCAGGCTGCGGTTGGCGTAAAACAGGGTGATGGCGCGGTTGTCTCCTTCATCCAGGGCCTGCAACAGCATGCTGCGCACCGGGGTAATGCCGATGCCACCGGTCACAAACACCACAGGGGCATCGCCCTCGGCGGGCAGCACAAAATCACCGTAAGGCCCCTTGAGGGTGAGCACGGCACCGGGCTTGAGTCCGCCCAGCACTCGTTTGAAGGCGGTATCCCGCAGCCGGGTGGCCACCATCAGCTCGCTCTCGGCCGGCGCAGAAGCCAGCGACAGCATGCGGCCATTGCCCTCGTCGTCGGTTTCCGGCGGGTCCTTGAGCACCAGCCGCACACACTGGCCGGCCCGAAAGGCAAACCCGTCGGGCTTGTCGAAATACAGCGCCAGGGTGCCGTCGGCCACCGGCTCGGTGCGCTTGAGGGTAATGTCGTAGCTGGCCATGAAAACTCCCCCGTTTGGTCAGACCTCGATATCCAGCACGGCGTCGCCATGACCCTCATGGTCGTGATAACGCCGGTTGATCACGGCCAGCCGGCGGCTCATGGCCGGGCTGGTGCCAATCAGACACACAGCGCCCTGATGCAGGCTGAGCCAGGCCTCAAAGGCCTCCTCGCGCCGGCTGCGCTGGCGTTGGCGGTCCCGCTGGCGAATGGCCACATAGGGCTGCACCGCCCGAATGACCGGAATGGCCGGCCGGCGCACGTTATCGGCATGGGCCGCCTCGGTGGCCGGCTGGGCCAGATTGGGCGGCAGGTTGGGCAGAATCACGGGTATCGCCATGCAACATTCCTTGGTCGGCGTTGGCCTTGCTGACTGTGCCTTTGACTATAGCCCAGCCCGGGGGTGAACCGCGCCCTTGTGTTCAGTCTTTCCCCTGCAGAAACCGGCGAATGTGCCCGGCGGTGGCCTCGGGATGAGAGATAAAGGGGGCGTGAGAGGCCCTGGCTTCAACATGGCTGCGACTGTCCGGCGCCAGGGTGTCGGTGAGCACGGCCGCCTTGCGCGGCACCAGGCCGTCGAGCCGGCCATACAGCCGCAGCAAGGGCATCTCCAGCTCCGCCAGTTGCGCCCGCAAATCCACCTCGCCCAGCAGGCCGAGGCCCGCCGCCAGGGCTTGCGGATCCGGCGCCGGCTTGCTGGCCAGGCTGTCGCGCAGCCGGCGAATGTCTTCCCGGGCGTGCTCGCTGCCCATGGCCTGCAGCGCCAGAAAACGATTCACCACCTGATGATGATCCTCCGCCAGTTGCTGTTCAAAGCCGCTCAGCACCTCGGGCCGAATGCCGGGCCAGCCGTCTTCGCTGACAAAGCGGGGGGAGCTGGCCAGGGTGATCAGGGAACTGATCCGCTCCGACGCCTGCAACGCCGCCTGAGTGGCCACCAGTCCGCCCAGGGACCAGCCCAGCCAGGCGGCCCGCTCCGGCACCACCGCCAGTACGCTGTCGGCCCAGTCGGCCAGCGTGCTGCCGGCAGGCAGCGGAACACTGTGCCCAAAACCCGGCAGATCCACGATATGCAGGCAAAAGTCGCTTTCAAGCCGGGCCGCCAGCTCGCGCCATACGGCACCGTTCATGCCCCAGCCATGGAGCAGCACCAGGTCCGGGCCGCGCCCGTGTTGTTCTGTATATACACTCATTGCATGTTTCCTTATCACGACCGGCCCATGATACGGCCCCTGCTTACCCGCTTACAATCCGGTCCGCTGTGGTGGGGCCAGTGTTTGCTGTGCCGGCAGGACTGCCAGGATACCGCGCTGTTGTGCCGGCACTGCCGCACCGAACTGCCAGTACTGGAACACCCCTGCCCCGGCTGTGCGTTTCCGCTGCCCCTGGACGATGCCCACTGTGGCCGCTGCCAGAAACGACCGCCGCCCTGGCAACGCATGCGCGTACTGGCACCCTTTGAAGCCCCCTTCAGCCGGCTGGTACACGATCTCAAATATCATGGCCGCCTCCTCAACGGCCGGCTGCTGGGGCGCCTGCTGGCCGAGCAACTGGCGCCGCCCTGGCCCGAGGCGGTGCTGCCGGTGCCGCTGTACTGGTGGCGGCGGCTGCGCCGGGGCTATAACCAGGCCGATGAAATTGCTCGGGAACTGGGCCGGGAGCTGAACATTCAAGTGGACCACCACCTGCTGCGCCGGGTGCGGGCCACGCCGTCACAAACCCACCTGAGCAAAATGGAGCGCCGGCGCAACCTCAGAGGTGCCTTTACCGCGGTGTCGTGCCCCTATCGCCATGTGGCACTGCTCGACGATGTGATCACCACAGGCGCCACCATGGCCGAGCTGACGCGGCTGCTGCACGCGCAAGGCGTCGAGCGAGTGGAAGTGTGGGCGGTGTGCCGCACTCTTGAGCACTGACGGCTATTCAAGGCCTGGCAACAGGAGTATGATAAAAGTTGAGTTGTTTAGTCAGGTTTATGAGGATAGCGATGATTACGATTTCCGAAACCGCCCAGGGACACTTCTGCAAACTGCTGTCGCAGCAGCCGGAAGGCACCAATATTCGGGTCTTTGTGGTAAACCCCGGTACCCCCAATGCCGAGTGCGGCGTTTCTTACTGTCCTCCCGATGCGGTGGACCCCGAAGATACCCACCTGCAATTTGATGGTTTTGAAGCCGTGGTCGATCCTCAGAGCGCACCGTTTCTGGAAGAGGCCGAAATTGACTTCGTCACCGATCAGATGGGCTCCCAGCTGACTCTGAAGGCCCCCAACGCCAAGATGAGCAAGGTGCCGGACGATGCGCCGCTGGCCGATCGGGTGGAATACGTGCTGCAGTCCCAGATCAATCCGGGCCTGGCCAGCCACGGCGGCAAGGTGGTGCTCACCGAAATCACCGAAGACGGCCTCGCCATTCTGCAGTTTGGCGGCGGTTGCAACGGTTGCTCGATGGTGGACGTGACCCTGAAGGAAGGCATCGAGAAGCAACTGCTCGAGCTGTTCCCGGGCGAGCTCAACGGCGTACGCGACGCCACCGAGCACGAGCGCGGCGACCACTCCTACTACTGAGTTCGCCCGCCGGAACGCAAAAGAGGAGCCACAAGGGCTCCTCTTTTTGTTTACGCTGTCAAATTGTACCCAGTGTGAAGCATCAGTGCGGTTGCGCTCCGCCGACACGCTACAAGTACCTCCCTGTAACGCTCGAAAATGCCATCCATGGCATTTAATGGTCGGCTACGGCAATCCCCACTGCTGCTTCAGGCAACATAGGCGCTGTCTGCAAGCTGTCAGTCAGCGCCGAGTTTACAGAGGAGGGCAAAGGGTGTCTGCTGCGCCGGCCCTTTGCGCCAGGGAGGGCGCAACGGAGCCCCCATGGATGGGTTTACGGCGTGCCGGAGAAGCAGTGCCCTTTGGCCGACGTTGCTGCGCGGCCCAACAGACGAAAAGGCTTACTCTGCCTTGCGATCCCGGCTCAGCAGGGCGATGGCGGCTTCCTTGGCGTTCTTGCCTTCATACAGCACCTGATACACCTGCTCGCAAATGGGCATTTCCACGCCGTGGCGGCCGGCCAGCTGATGCACCTCGGCGGCATTGCGGTAGCCTTCCACCACCTGGCCGATCTCGGCCATGGCGGTGTCCACGCTTTTGCCCTGACCCAGGGCCAGGCCAAAGCGGCGGTTGCGGGACTGGTTGTCGGTGCAGGTGAGCACCAGATCCCCCAGCCCGGCCATGCCCATAAAGGTCTCCTGCTGGGCACCCAGGGCCACACCCAGGCGTTGCAGCTCCACCAGGCCACGGGTGATCAGCGCGGTGCGGGCATTGGCCCCAAAGCCCAGGCCGTCGGCCAGACCGGCACCAATGGCGATCACGTTCTTGACCGCACCACCCAGCTGCAGACCCACCATGTCGTCGTTCAGGTATACCCGGAATGAACGATCGCAGTGCACCAGATCCGCCAGCTCTTTGGCAAAATCCACCTCGGTGGAGGCCAGCGAAATGGCCGTGGGCAGCCCCATGGCCAGCTCTTTAGCAAAGGTCGGGCCCGACAACACCGCCAGCGGACGCTCCTGGCCGAGAATGTCTTCGGCCACGTGCTGCAACAGGTTGCCGGTGGCCGGGTCCAGGCCCTTGGTGGCCCAGGCAATGCGGCTGTCGGGGCGCAGAAATGGCTTCACCTTGCGCAGCACCTCGGCAAACACATGGCTCGGTACCACAATCAGCAGATTAGGGCTGGCCTGTACCGCCCGCTGCAGGTCGGCTTCCGGCTCCAGACTGTCGGGAAATACCGCATCGGGCAGGAATACTCGGTTGCAGCGATCCGCCGCCAATGCCGCCACCTGCTCGGGCCGGTGGCTCCACAGCAGAGTACGATGACCGTTACGGGCCAGCGCGATGGCCAGGGCCGTGCCGTAGGAGCCCGCCCCCAGCACGGTAATGGCGGCATCCGTGCTCATCAGGCGTCGGCCTGCGGCTGTTGCTGCTGAGCGCGCTGCACGTGAGCAGCAAACAGGGCGTCGAAGTTCACCGGCGCCAGGTTCAGCTGCGGGAAGGAGCCCTTGTTCACCAGGCTGGACACGGTTTCGCGGGCATAGGGGAACAGAATGTTGGGGCAGAAGGAACCCAGGCAGTGAGCCAGCTGAGGCTCGGCCATGTTGCCGATGGTGAACACGCCGGCCTGCTGAATTTCGCACAGGTAAACGGTTTCGTTTTCGCCCATGTTGCAGGTGACGGTCAGGGTCAGCACCACTTCAAACACATTGTCACCCAGGCGGGCGCTCTTGGTGTCGAGATCCAGTTTGACCTCTGGCTTCCATTCCTTCTGGAACACCACGGGAGTGGCGGGGGCTTCAAAGGACACGTCCTTCAGGTAAATGCGCTGGATCTGGAATTCTACCTGCTGTTGCGCCTGGGCATCGGCGCCGTTTGCTGCTTCGGCCATGAAACTATCCTTTTGCTCAATGGGTGGTAAAAATTAACGCTTGCTCACCGGCAGGTTCTGGGTGCGCCAGTCGGCCATGCCGCCGCGCAGAGTGAACACCTGGCCAAAACCGGCTTTGCTCAGCAGGCGCCCGGCGCTGGCGGTGGTCATGCCGCTTTCGCATACCAGCACCAGCGGCTTGTCCTTGTATTTTTCGATCAGGTTCAGGTTGTTGGCCTTGAGCTGAGCGTGAGGTACGTTCACAGCACCGGCGATATGGCCCTTGCGGAATTCTTCCGCCGAACGAATGTCGACCACGGCGGCGTTCTGCTTGTTGATCAGCATGACCGCCTCCTGGGACGGGACCACTTTCACCTTGGACAGACGGGAAATGATCGAGGTGTACACGACCGCAGAAGCCAGGCCCAGCCAGACCATGGTCAGCAGCGGGTGCCGGGCGGCAAAATCAAGGTACTCTTGCATGATGTTACTTCTTGCGTTTCGAAAGACGGAAAAGCCCGAGTATACATGGGGACTCGTCAAATAACAGCCGCCTTGGGCGCCCTCAGGGAGGCCCGGATCACCCTATGGCAAATACCCCTGCCCCTTGTCTGGTGACCAATTCGGCAGTTGTAGTAATATGACGCACAAGTTTCAGTTGCTCGCTTAAAGCTTTCAAATAACAACTATAGGGTTACACCATGAACTCGACCAAAAAGCCCCTGGTACTGCTCATTCTCGACGGCTGGGGGTACAGCGAAAAAACCGAACATAACGCCATTCACACCGCCCGCACGCCGGTGCTCGACGGCCTGATGAAAAACCGCCCGTCCACCCTGATCTCCACCTCCGGAGATGATGTGGGCCTGCCCGACGGCCAGATGGGCAACTCCGAGGTGGGTCACGTCAATATTGGTGCCGGCCGCATCGTCTATCAGGAGCTGACCCGCATCGGCAAGGCCATTGCCGACGGCGACTTCTTTACCAACCCGGCCCTGACCGGCGCGGTGGACGGTGCCGTTAACCAGGGCCGTGCCGTGCACATCATGGGCCTGCTGTCACCGGGTGGCGTGCACAGCCACGAAGATCACATCGCCGCCATGGTCAAGATGGCCGCCGAGCGGGGGGCGACCGAAATTTACCTGCACGCCTTTCTCGACGGCCGCGACGTGGCCCCCCGCTCGGCCCGGAGTACACTCGAACGTTTTGATGGTTTGTTTACAAAACTCGGCAAGGGCCGGCTGGCGTCGGTCATCGGCCGTTACTACGCCATGGACCGAGACAACCGCTGGGAACGGGTGCACACCGCCTATGACCTGCTGACTCAGGGCAAGGCCGAGTTCAGCGCCGCCACCGGTGTTGACGCCCTGCAGGCTGCCTACGACCGGGACGAGAACGACGAGTTCGTCAACGGCACCGTTATCGGCGAGCCGGTCACCATGCAGGACGGCGATGCCATTATCTTTATGAACTTCCGTGCCGACCGGGCCCGGGAGCTGACCCGCGCCTTTGTTGAAGACGACTTCGCCGGCTTTGAACGCAGCGTACGCCCGGCGCTGACCGACTTTGTCATGCTCACCGAATACGCCGCCGATATTCATACCAGCTGCGCCTACCCGCCGGTACGTCTGGAAAACACCCTGGGGGAATGGCTGGCGGATCACGACAAGACCCAGCTGCGCATTTCGGAAACCGAGAAATACGCCCACGTGACCTTCTTCTTTAACGGTGGCATTGAGGAGTGCTTCAAGGGCGAGCAGCGCGAGCTGATCCCCAGCCCCAAGGTAGCCACCTACGATCTGCAGCCGGAAATGAGCGCCGGGCTGCTCACCGACAAGCTGGTAGCGGCCATTGAGGGTGGTGAGTTTGACGTGATTATCTGCAACTACCCCAACGGCGACATGGTGGGCCACACCGGGGTCTTTGAGGCCGCGGTCAAGGCCTGTGAAGCTGTGGACAGCTCCATTGGCCGGGTGGTCGAGGCCCTGGAAAAAGTGGGCGGCGAGGCCCTTATCACCGCCGATCACGGCAATGCCGAGCAGATGGTGAACCCGCAAACCGGGCAGGCCCACACCGCCCACACCAACCTGCCGGTGCCGCTGATCTACATCGGCCGCAATGCCACCCCGGTGGAAGGTGGCCGGCTGTCGGATCTGGCGCCCACCATGCTGAGCCTGATGGGCCTGGAGATCCCGCCGCAAATGACTGGCAAGCCCCTGATGGTTCTGAAATAATCACAGCCTATGGGCATACAAAGACTGATTGTTTCGTTATTGCTGAGCACCGGCCTGATGGCCGGTGCTTGCGCATGGGCGGACGACAGCAAGGATCTGAGCAACGTAAAGGGTCAGATTGCCAGCCAGCAAAAAGACATTAAGGCACAGCAGCGCGAGCTCAAGGCCCTGCAGCAACAGCTGGCCAAGGACGAAAAGGCCATTTCCGACCTGGCCCGCAAGCTGAACCAGACTCAGCACCAGCTGAAGGATAACGAACGGGAACTGGCCCGGCTCGATCAGGAGCACCAGTCCCTCAACCGCCAGGCCGACGAACAACGGCAACAGCTGGCCACCCAGGTGAGCGCCGCCTACCAGAACGGCCGCCACGATTATCTCAAGCTGCTGCTCAACGGTCAGGACAGCAGCGACATCGACCGCCTACTGCATTACTACGCCCATCTTAACCAGGCCCGGGCCGATGCCCTGAAGCAACTCGCCGGCATTCGCCGCCAGCTCGCCGACAACCGGCGCCAGGCCGAACGGGGCCGGGCCCGGCTCAAGGAATTGCTGGCCGGTCAGCAGCAACAGCAGCAATCCCTGCAGCAGCGCCAGAGTGAGCGCAACCAGACCGCCAAAAAGATCAATGCCCGGCTGGAGCAGGGCAACCGCCGGCTGGCCAACCTGAAGCAGGCCGCCAGCCACCTGGAGCAGCAGATCAAGGCCGCCGCCGAGCGGGCCGAACGGGAGCGTCTGGAGCGTGAGCGCCGTGAAGCCGCCGCCCGTCGCCAGCCCGGGCCATCGGGCCACACCCCTGTGGTGGCCAAGACTCAAGGGAACTTTGGCGGTCTGGCCAAGGGCAGCCTGCCCTGGCCGCTCAAGGGCAAGCTGCAGCATCGCTTTGGCGCCGCCCGCACCAGCCAGCTGAGCTGGAAGGGCCTGCTGATTGGCGCCCCGGCGGGGCGGGAAGTCAGTGCCGTGGCCAACGGCCAGGTGGTATACGCAGACTGGCTCAACGGTTTTGGCATGGTGATGGTGATCGACCACGGCAAGGGCTACCTGAGCCTGTACGGCCATAACCAGTCTCTGCTGCTGGGCCCGGGCGACCGCGTCAAGGCCGGTCAGGCCATTGCCCTGAGTGGTGAAAGCGGCGGCCAAGACAAACCCGGCCTGTATTTTGAAATTCGCTATCAGGGCAAAGCCATCGATCCCCTGCCCTGGCTGCGCCGGGGTTAAGCCGTTGCCGCCTCCAGCTCGCTGATAAGCCAGATGGCATTATCGCGGCTGGTGCCGCACACGTCTTCGGCAGGATTAAAACGGGCACACAAGGCCGGCCGCTCGGGTTTGCCGAACAACTCGCAACGCATGTCGCCCAGCAAATGGGCACAAGGTACCCCCGCCGGCTTGCCGTTTGGCATGCCCGGCAAGGGCGCACTGATGCTGGGCGCAATACAGCAGGCGCCGCAATGTGGCCGACATTCCATCAGCATTCTCCTTCTTCGGGCGGCAACAAGGCCGCCAGCATGGACACGTGGTCGTCGTGCACACCCTGGCTCGCCAGTGCCTGGGCCAGGTTAAGCAAATACTCCCGGTTGCTGCCGCTGGGGCCATGGGCCGAGGCTATCTGTGCCGCCATTTCCGCCAGGGGCGCTTCTCCCAGAAAGGCGGCGTTATGCTCGGTGGCGAGATAGATCAGCCCGTCTTCAGCACCGCCATCGTCAAAGTGCACCGCCACCTTTTCGCGCAGGTAGCCGTTCTTTTCCCGCAGGTCGAGCTGGGCCAGCACGGCGGGCTCAATGCGGTAGGCCATGCCATGGCACAGGGCCCCCGGCTGGCGCACCAGGGTGGCCACCCGGCCAGGCCGCACCGGCGTGCCACGGTGATCATGGGAGCCCTGCCAGAAGCGACGCGCCCAGCCGTGGATCAAGGCCGGACGACGCTCAATAAAGGCAAAGTCCGCCTTCCAGATAAGGGAGCCGTAGCCAAACAGCCAGAAGCTGTCATGCTCGTCAAAATGGGTCATGGCGCGGTTCTGCGCCCGGGTGTCGAAACTCATGAAATTGATCGTGGTGAAAAATACCGCGCCATAATGCCGCCGAACGGCCCATTTGTCGAACTCACCCCGTGGTAGAATGCCGGCTTTTATGGCTAAGGAGCGGCACCATGCGTCTCACCGTACATCACCTAACTCAACTGCCCGACCGGCACAGTGCCCACGCCGGGCTGATATTGCAGGGCCAGCTCCTGCCCGCAGATCAGCCGTTTTTGCTGGCCACCTTTAACGACCGGGCCGTGGCCCTGGCCTGGCGCCGGCATGAGCAGATCACGTTTTTCGCGGTGCGCGATATCACCCGTCGCCGGGGCGTGGGCAGTGAGCTGTTGCGCCAGCTTCAGCAAGAAGCCAAGGCAGACGGCCTGACCCGGCTGGAGTTTCACCTTACCGACGCCCCCGCCGACGACGCCAACGGCCTGGCGGCTTTTTTCATCGCCCACGGCTTTGAGCAAAAGGACGGAGTGCTAAGCTGTTCCCTGTAACCTGACGGTCTGAATACAGAGGGGAACGGCAATGAAAACACGTATCGAACGGGACTCCATGGGCGAGGTCGAGGTGCCGGAAAATGCCCTTTACGGCGCCCAGACCCAGCGCGCCATCAACAACTTCCCCATTTCGGGCCAGCCCCTGCCGCCGGCCTTTATTCATGCGGTGGCCCTGCTCAAGGCCGCCTGCGCCCATGCCAACAGCGAGCTGGGCCGGCTGGATCAGGACAAGGCCGACGCCATTCTGCACGCCGCCCACAGCGTGATCGCCGGCGAGCACGACGACGCCTTTCCGATAGACGTGTTCCAGACCGGCTCGGGCACCAGCACCAACATGAACGTCAACGAGGTGGTGGCTCATCTGGCCGGCGAGCACCTGGGCCAGCCGGTACACCCCAACGACGACGTCAACATGGGCCAGAGCTCGAACGACGTGATCCCGTCGGCCATTCACGTCAGTGCCGCCCTTGCCTTCAGCCGGGAGCTGCTGCCGGCCCTGTACCAGCTGGAACAGACCATCCTCGGCAAGGGCGAACAACTGCAGAGCAAGGTAAAAACCGGTCGCACTCACCTGATGGACGCCATGCCCCTGCGCTTTGATCAGGAGCTGGGGGGCTGGGCTACCCAGGTGCAGTATGGCCGCGACCGGCTGCAGGGCATGCAGAGCCGGCTGCAGCAGCTGGCGCTGGGGGGCACCGCCATCGGCACCGGCATTAACGCCGATCCGCGCCAGGCCCGGCTGGCCTGCGACTACCTCAATCGCCACACCGGGCTCGACTTTTGCCCGGCGGATGACTACTTCTACGGCCTGAGCTGCCAGGATACGGCGGTGGAACTCTCGGGTCAGCTCAAGACCCTGGCGGTGGCACTGATGAAAATCGCCAACGATCTGCGCTGGATGAACTCGGGCCCGCTCACCGGCCTGGCCGAAATCCAGCTGCCGGCGCTGCAACCGGGCTCCTCCATCATGCCCGGCAAGGTCAATCCGGTGGTGCCCGAGGCGGTGGCCATGGTGGCGGCTCAGGTCATCGGCCTGGATGCGGCCAACACGGTAGCGGGACAGTCGGGCAACTTTCAACTCAACGTCATGCTGCCGCTGGTGGCCAGCAATCTGCTCACCATGATTAAACTGCTGGCCAACTGCGCCCCGTTGCTGGCCGAGGCCATCGACGGCTTTACCCTGAACGAGTCACACCTTAATGAAAACCTGGCCCGCAACCCCATTCTGGTCACCGCGCTGAATCCGGTAATTGGCTACTCAAAAGCGGCGGACATCGCCAAAAAGGCCTACGCCGAGTGTCGGCCCATTCTGGAGGTGGCACTGGAAGAAACCGAGCTCTCCGAAGCCGAGCTGCGCGAACTGCTGGACCCTGCCGCTCTGACCCGGGGCAGCCAGCAGGGCTAATCCAGCGGCACCAGGGGCGCCGGATAATCCAGTAATTGCTCGCCGCGCTGGTGGGCTTCTACCTGCTTCAGGGTGACCGGGCCCAGTTCGGGCAGCCACTGGTGCAGGTGGGTGAGTTTGGGGTCGTACTGGCGCCACTGGCGGTGCGGGTTGAAGTGGCGTCCTCGGCGCGGATCGTGACCGGCGCCGGCAATGTAGGCCCAGTTGCCCCAGTTGCTGGCCACATCAAAATCCACCAGATGCTGCTCAAAAAAACGCGCGCCCAGCCGCCAGTCCAGTCCCAGCTCGTGAATAAAACAGCTGGCCAGGTTCTGCCTGAGCCGGTTGGAACAAAATCCGGTAGCCATCAGCTCTTTCAGGCCGGCATCGATCATGGGCCAGCCGGTGCTGGCACTGCACCAGGCTTGCCAGTATTCGGCATTAAAGGCGCCCGGCACCGCCTTGCCGGTAAGACCACCTTTCAAGAACAGCCGCCTACCGTGCACCCGCAGTGACCAGTGAAAGTACTCCCGCCACAGCAGCTCGAATTTCAGCCAATAACTATGCTCGTCGCTGCCCCACTGCTGCTCGTAGGCAAGAATGCGATGCCACACCATTCGCGGCGACAAACAGCCCCAGGCCAGGGCGGCGCTGAGGTGACTGGAAAAGTAGCGGCCGGTCAGGTCGTTGCGGCTGGCCTTGTAATGGGCCAGGGCTTTTTGTTCAAACAGATAATGCCCCAACCAGGTCTGCGCCGCCGATTCACCCCCCTGCCAGGCAGGATGGGCCGGCTCACCTGATATCTCCCGCCAGTGAATGCCGGTGGTTAAGGGACACGCCGCCGCCTGAAGCCGGCCGAGATTCACTGCCGGCTGCGGTGCCGGCACCGGCCAGGCCGGGGCTTTTTCAACCTGTTTGCGAAAGCCGGTAAAGCTGGCGGGAAACTTGCTGAAAAGCGGCTCCACCTGCTCCGGGCTAAAAAGCGGCTGCACCTCGAAGGTTTGCACATTTACGCCGGCATCATGCAGCCGAGCCAGCCAGTTCACTTCTTCCGGTGCCTGGGCGGCGTGAGTCACCAGCTCAAAGGGCTGAACCTGATGCCAGGCCAGCAGCAAGTCAACCGGGTCCCCTTCCAGCAGGGTGAGCGGAAAGGGGGCCAAGCGTTCGCGTAAGTCCGCCAGCGCCTGCTGCAAATACGCTACCCTGGCCGCTCCCAGCCGGTGCAGTCCATTCCCGTCGGTTTCTCGCCAGTGGGCCGGCAGTATATAAACCGCCGCCGTTTCACCATGGTGATCCGCCAGCCGTTGCCAGCCGGCGTGATCGTCCAGTCGCAGATCGTTGCGTAGCCACAGCAGCCGCATGGCTTGCTCCCCATAAAAATGAACCCGGTACGCAGACCGGGTTCAAGAAGAGTGTCATTCAGAACAAAGCGTTACAGAATGATTTCCTGCAGTCTGGGATCCTTGCGCGACAGAATATGGGTGGAGCGAATGCGGCGCACGGTGCGTGACTTGCCCCGAATCACCAGGGTCTCGGTGTGGGCATAGCTGCCGTCGCTGCTGATGCCTTCCAGCAGGTCGCCCTTGGTGATGCCGGTGGCGGCGAAGATGACGTTGTCGGTGCGCGCCATGTCTTCCAGCTTGAGCACTGTGCCCACTTCAATGCCCATTTCCTTGCAGCGTTCGATCTCGGCCTTGCCGGCGGCCAGGTTTTCCTCGTCCGGACCTTTTACCTCGTAGCGGGGCAGCAGGCGGGCCTGCATGTCGCCGTCCAGGGAGCGCACCACGGCGGCGGAGATCACCCCTTCGGGAGCACCACCCACGCCGTAGAGCATGTCTACTTCGCTTTCGGGAATGCAGGCCAGAATGGAGGCGGCCACGTCACCGTCGGGAATGGCGAACACCCGCACGCCCAGGGCCTGCATGGTCTTGATGGCCTTGTCGTGACGGGGCTTGGCCAGGGTGATCACGGTAAAGCGCGACAACGGCTTGTTGAGCGCCTTGGCCACCGATTTGATGTTCTGCTCGATGGACTTGTTCAGATCGATGGCCCCCTTGGCGCCGGCGCCAACGATGAGCTTTTCCATGTACATGTCGGGCGCGCGCAGAAAGGTGCCCTTTTCACCCACTGCCATCACCGCCAGGGCGTTGGACTGGCCCATGGCGGTCATGCGGGTGCCTTCAATGGGATCAACAGCAATGTCGACCTCGTCACCGCCCTGACCGACCTTTTCGCCGATGTAGAGCATGGGCGCTTCGTCGATCTCGCCCTCGCCAATCACCACTTCACCGCTGATCTCAATCTCGTTCAGCACATGACGCATGGCCGCCACGGCGGCGCCGTCGGCAATGTTCTTGTCGCCCCGGCCCAGCCACTTGTAGCCGGCCAGTGCGGCGGCTTCGGTGACCCGGGAGAATTCGATGGCCAGTTCACGTCTCATTATTCTTTCCTGTCAATTCGGTTACTTATTATTCTTCGCCCAGAATGCGCTGGCGGAACACACGGTAAACATCGGGGATCTGATCCATGCCCGACACGCACACATCGAGATCGTGCAGCCGGCCGTCCTTGATGCCGTAGACCCAGCCGTGCACCGACAGGGACTGACCCTGTTTCCAGGCATTCTGCACTATGGAGGTGTGACACAGATTGGCCACCTGCTCCACCACGTTCAGCTCGCACATGTAGTCTTCCCGCGTCTGCTGATCCTCGATGGCACTCAATGCCTCTTCGTGCTTGTGGCAGATGTCCTTGATATTGCGCAGCCAGTTGTCGATGAGACCCAGCTCCTTGTTCTGCATGGCGGCCAGCACGCCGCCACAGCCATAGTGGCCGCAGATGATGATGTGCTTCACCTT
The DNA here is from genome assembly GCF_030732065.1 of Oceanimonas aquatica. Taxonomy (GTDB): domain Bacteria; phylum Pseudomonadota; class Gammaproteobacteria; order Enterobacterales; family Aeromonadaceae; genus Oceanimonas. Next base: position 67,939 of record NZ_JAVBHX010000009.1, on the reverse strand, counting down.
GAGCACTTCAACAGCGTATTGTACCACCGACAGGCAGTTGAAGTCCGTATGCACCACCAGGTTGGCCACGTTGCGGTGCACGAACACATCACCGGGCAGCAGGCCGGTGAGCTGGTTGGCGGGCACCCGGCTGTCGGAGCAGCCAATCCACAGGTATTCCGGCGCCTGCTGCAGCGACAGCTTTTCAAAAAACGCCGGATCTTCCGCCTTAATGCGCTCGGACCATTCCTGGTTATTCTCAAACAGATGCTTCAGTATTTTCATGGTACTACCTGCCATGTTGTCGTTCGGTATTTATAAAATAGGCGGAAAAAAGGCCCCGAGGGGGGCCTTTTAACACCGAAGAATGCCGCAAATGTCCGCTGCGGTTTATGCTTCCATGGCGGCTTTCAGCTTTTTCAGCGCGGTTTTCTCCAGCTGGCGAATGCGCTCGGCGGAGACGCCGTATTCGTTGGCCAGGCTTTGCAGCGTGGTCTTGTCGTCTTCTTCCAGCCAGCGGGCCTGAATAATGCGCTGGCTGCGCTCGTCAAGGGCGTCGAGGGCGGCACGCAGGCGACGATTGGCGGCCTGCTCCCAGTTGGCTTCTTCCACCTGGTTGGCCACGTCTGAGCTTTTGTCTTCCAGATAATGTACCGGAGAAAAGCTGCCTTCACGCTCATCGTCGTCGGACGCCAGATCAAAGGCCTGATCCTGGGCGCTCATGCGCGATTCCATCTCCAGCACTTCCGAGGGCGATACCCCCAGATCCTCGGCCACCCGGTTCACTTCCTGCTGGTTGAACCAGCCCAGGCGCTTTTTGGACTTGCGCAGATTAAAGAACAACTTGCGCTGGGCCTTGGTGGTGGCCACCTTGACCACCCGCCAGTTGCGCAGCACGTATTCGTGAATTTCGGCCTTGATCCAGTGCACCGCAAAGGACACCAGGCGCACCCCCACCTGCGGGTCAAAGCGCTTGACCGCCTTCATCAGGCCGATATTGCCTTCCTGGATCAGATCCGCCTGGGGCAGGCCGTAACCGGCATAGCTCTTGGCGATATGCACCACAAAACGCAGGTGTGACATCACCAGCTGCCGGGCCGAGGCCAGATCGCCCTCGTTCTGCAGGCGTTCGGCCAGAGACTTTTCTTCCTCCGCGCTGAGCACGGGAATGGTGTTCACTGCCTGGATATAGGCCTCCAGACTGCCCTGGGGTACCAGGGCAAAATGGCGCTGAAAATCTGTCGTCATCAAACTCGTGTTCATTACATGACTCCGTGTAAACGGCTTCGGTTGCTTGCTCTGCAATGACTTTGTCGACTCGGCCGGCCTGAGCCGGTGAGCAAAATTTATGGATCCACCATCAAAAGTCAAGGGAAGCACCGGGCTTTGCTGCCCCCATAAGACCACAGTGTAGCGCCATGGTTCAAGCCGGCTCTATGGCTCTTATGTGACGGCGCACGGAAAAACCGGACGCCAGCAGGCTGAGCGAGGTACCAATCAGCACCAGCCACAGGCTTTCGTTCAGCCCCAGCCCCAGCAATTCAAAGTCGCTCTGGTACAGGGCCGCCAGGGCGCTGACCTTGTGACTGAGCCAGAATACCATCACTAGGGTCAGCCACCAGGCCAGCAGACCGCCGATAATGCCATACCACAGCCCCACATAAAGAAAGGGTCGGTGAATAAAACCATCGGTGGCCCCCACCAGTTTCATCACTTCGATTTCATAACGGCAGCTGAGAATGTTCAGCCGCAGGGTATTGCTGACCACCAGCAGCACGCCGGCCAGCAGCAATACCGCCATGCCCACTACCGCCTGGCGCAGCAGCTCCACAATGCCCGACAGCCGCGCCAGCCAGGCCATGTCGAGCCGGGCCGTGGCCACCAGAGGCTCGGCATTCATGTCGGCCAGCAGCAGCTCGGCCGCCTCCGGCTGACGACCGCTTTCCGACAGATTCAGGATCAGTACCGCCGGCAGCGGGTTTTGCTCAAGCAGGTCCAGTGCCTCGGCAAAGCCGGCGGCGCCACTGAAATCCGCCAGCCCCTGCTCGGGGCTGATGTAGGTCACCTGGCGAATCTCGGCCATGCCCTCGAGCCGGGTGCGGAATTCGCTCACTTGGCTCTCGCCGGTATTCTGCTTGAGGTACAGGCTAATCTGGGCCTGGCTCTGCCAGAAGCTGCTGACCGACTCGGCGTTTTTCAGCAACACGTAAAAGCTGGCCGGCAGCGCCAGGCTGACGCCAAGCACGGCAATGGTCATCAAGGAGCTTAAGGGCGTGCGCCACAGCTCACCCAGGCTGGCGAACAGCTGCCGCAGGTGATCCACCCAGTACATGGCCAGACGCTGGTGCCATGCCAGCTTGTGGGTTCTGCTCATGCCGGTACCTCCTGCTCCATGCGCCCGGCGTTCAGCCGCAGGGTGCGGTAGCGCTGGGCATTGATAAGGCCGGTATCGTGGGTGGCGATCAGCACGCTCACGCCAACCCGGTTAAAGGCCTCGAACAGGCGCAGAATGTCCATGGAGAGCTCGGGGTCCAGGTTGCCGGTGGGTTCGTCCGCCAGCAGCAGCAGCGGCTTGTTGACGATGGCCCGGGCAATGCCCACCCGCTGCTGCTCACCGCCGGAGAGCATGGGCGGAAAGTAACGGTCCTTGCCGTGCAGGCCCACCTTGTCGAGGGCCGCCGATACCCGACGCTGAATGTCATGATGGCTGTAGCCTTCAATCACCAATGGCAGCGCCACATTGTCGAACACGGTGCGCCCCTGGATCAGGTGGTGGTCCTGAAAAATCATGCCGATGCGCCGGCGCACAAAGGGAATGTCGCCCCGGGCAATGCGGCTGACATTGCGGCCGTTGAAATACACCTGGCCGTCGGTAGGCCGCTCCATCACGCTGATCAGCTTGAGCAGGGTGCTTTTACCGGCCCCCGAGTGGCCGGTGAGGTACGCCATTTCACCCTTCTGCAAATGAAAGCTGACTTTTTGCAGCGCCTGAAAGCCGCCACTGTATACCTTGCTAACCTGCTCAAAGCGGATCATTTAGTCTTCCCGGCTGAAAAGCGCCTCGATGAATTCGGAGGCATTGAAGGGACGCAGATCGTCGATTTTCTCGCCCACGCCGATGTAGCGAATGGGAATGCCGAACTTGTCGGCCACCGCAAAGATCACGCCACCCTTGGCGGTGCCGTCCAGCTTGCTCAGGGTAATGCCGGTAATGGGTACGGCATCGTTGAAGATCTTGGCCTGGCTGAGGGCGTTCTGGCCGGTGCCTGCATCCAGGGTGAGCATGATTTCATGGGGTGCCTGGGGATCGATTTTCTGCATCACCCGCACGATTTTCTTCAGCTCTTCCATCAGGTGCGCCTTGTTCTGCAGGCGACCGGCGGTATCGGCGATCAGCACGTCCACCTTGCGGGCCTTGGCGGCTTCCACGGCGTCATAAATCACGGAGGCGGCATCGGCACCGGTGTGCTGGGCGATCACCGGAATCTCGTTGCGCTCACCCCATACCTGCAGCTGCTCGACGGCAGCGGCGCGGAAGGTATCACCGGCGGCAAGCATCACCGACTTGCCCTCGGCCTGGAACTGGCGGGCCAGCTTGCCGATGGTGGTGGTCTTGCCCACGCCGTTGACACCCACCATCAGAATGACGTAAGGCTTGTGCTCGCTGTTGATTTCCAGGGGCTGGTCGACCTTGGCGAGAATGTCACCCATTTCTTCCTTCAGCAGTTCATACAGGGCTTCGCCGTCCTTGAGCTGCTTGCGGCTGGCCTGGCTGGTGAGGTTGTCGATAATCGACATGGTGGTTTCCACGCCCAGATCGGCGGTCAGCAGCTGGGTTTCCAGCTCCTCGAACAGATCATCGTCAATCTTCTTGCCCCGGAACAGGCCGAAAAAGCCCGAACCCAGGTTTTGCCGGGTTTTAAGCAGCCCGGCCTTAAGACGGGCAAAAAAGCCTTTTTTGGGGGCTTTTTCAGCCTGAGCCGCTGCCTCGGCGGCCAAACGTTCCTGCTCTTCAGCCTCCTGAGCCAGGCGCTGCTGCTCGGCGGCTTCCGCTTCGGCGGCCAGACGAGCCTCTTCTTCCACTGCCTGTCGGGCTTCTTCTTCGGCAGCCAGACGCGCTTCTTCCGCCGCTTTCGCTTCGGCAGCCAGACGGGCTTCTTCCGCCGCTTTCGCTTCGGCTGCCAGACGGGCTTCTTCCGCGGCTTTCGCTTCGGCAGCCAGACGGGCCTCTTCCGCCGCTTTCGCTTCGGCCGCCAGACGGGCTTCTTTCGCCGCTTTCGCTTCGGCCGCCAGACGGGCTTCTTCCGCCGCCTTGGCTTCGGCCGCCAGACGGGCCTCTTCCGCCGCCTTGGCTTCGGCGGCCAGGCGCGCTTCTTCCGCCGCTTTCGCTTCGGCCGCCAGACGCGCTTCTTCCGCGGCCTTGGCTTCGGCGGCCAGACGGGCCTCTTCCGCGGCTTTCGCTTCGGCGGCCAGGCGCGCTTCTTCCGCCGCTTTGGCTTCGGCAGCCAGACGCGCTTCTTCCACCGCCTTGGCTTCGGCAGCCAAGTGAGCTTCTTCCGCGGCCTTGGCTTCGGCCGCCAGACGTGCTTCTTCCGCCGCCCTGGCTTCGGCAACCAAACGGGCTTCTTCCGCCGCCCTGGCTTCGGCAGCCAAACGGGCCTCTTCCGCCTGGGCCTCGGCTTCCTGTTGCTTCAGCTGCGCTTCAACTTCCGCACCATGACCGGCTTCCGCTTCCGACTCCACCGCATCCTGGGGGACCTGCTGTTCCTGTGTTTCTTCCGGCTGCTCGTCTTTCTTTTTGCCAAAGCCCAGCCAGGAGAAAAAACCTTTTTTCGCCATTATTGCCAATACTCGCTGTTGTTCGGGACGATTAGGACTGGCCGTGAATCGGCCGCTTCATTAGAATATTCGCCCCTTAATGGGTGCAAAACCGCCTTATACTAGCACTTTATTGAAAGACGGCGAAACGAGATGGCAAAAGCAAAACCGGCAAAAAAAACCACTGCGGCCACAGGCCAGATAAGGCTTATCGGCGGCCAGTGGCGTGGACGAAAACTGCCGGTGTTACACAGTGAAGGACTCAGACCCACCACCGACAGAGTAAAGGAAACCCTGTTTAATTGGCTGATGTTCGAGATTCGCGGCAGCCGTTGCCTCGATCTGTTTGCCGGTAGTGGCAGCCTGGGGTTTGAGGCCCTGTCCCGCCATGCCACCGAGGTGGTGATGGTGGAAAAAGACGCCGCCGTGGCCGGCCAGCTGAAACGCAACCTGGCCACCCTGCCGGCGGCACCGGGCACAGTGGTGCAGGCCGACGCCGTGCAGTATCTGCAACAACCGGCCACGCCCTTTGATGTGGTGTTTCTCGATCCGCCCTTTCACAAGGAGCTGTTACCCAACGTCTGTGAACTGCTGGAACAAAACGGCTGGCTCGCCGATGACGCTCTTATTTATATCGAACGGGAACAGGGACTGGCACTGCCCACCCTGCCCGACCACTGGCGGCTGCACAAAGACAAGCAGGCCGGCCAGGTCAGTTATCAACTCTATCAAAGGGAGCAAATAAAATAATGAAGGTACTCAACCTGCTGATGCGGCTGGTGATGCTGGTGTTCTGGGCCGGTATCATTTATGCCCTGCTCGGCCCCGGTTTTGAAGAAGCCGGCTCCACGCCGCTGATCCTGGGCGCCGTGGTACTGGTCATGCACGTGCTGCAAATGCTGATGCTGAAGCAGGTATCCAGCCTGCTCAACCCCAGCGCCGGCGATTATCTGGAAGTACTGGTGTTTGGCTCCTTTGCCATGCACCGTCACCGCGCACGCCTGAAAGAGCTGAACGAACAGCAAAAACGCTGAATCAGTGCTCCGGATCTCCGGGTCCGGAGCCACACCGCCAGCAGATCTCAAAGCTGGCGTCATTTTCCTCGCCGCACTGTCCGCAACGCCAGCTTTGATGGCCTTGTTGCTGATAAGCCTGCACAAACTCCCGCGCCCGCTGCCAGTCCGGGGCTCGAACCAGCAGGGTCACCTGGGCCAAATCCATGGGCAGTTCGCCCAGGGCTCCCGCCAGTGCCTCACCTTTCAACTGCACCGCCATGCCACGGCTTTCCAGCGCACCCTTGAGGGTGTGCGCTTCCAGGCCGTTGGCCGCCTCGAATACCGGTATCCAGTCGTTCATTCATTCCCTTCCGAACACACAATAGAAAAAGGGGGTGACATCGTGTCACCCCCTTTTGGGTTGTCGTATGGTTAATCCGTAAACCAAGTTGCTCCCTGCAATCCCTGACAATACCTTTTCCTTAAGGCGATCCTCTTACCGTTCCGTCGGCGCGTCCTTATGGTCATCCTGACCGCAGTTCATCCTGAGCTGCTTGACTGTCTCCGTCCTGGGAGGTGTCCCTTACCGCATCCTGCGGTGTTCCTTTCGCCTTTCCTGGCAGCCGGTCTGTCTTGACCCACTTCCTTGCTCCTTGCACCACTAACTATAGAGGACTTTGACTTTGCCTCAAGTCACCGGCCGCTGAAAAAACCGGGCGCCGTCATCACCCATAATATGCATTAAAGATACAAGTGGCTGTTTTTAAAGAGAAGAACAGAAAATAACACTCTGTATTCCGCAACCGAAAACGCCTTTTCCCACACCCAAAGTAAGAGATCTCGCACAAGCCGGCGGGGTGTTGTCGTTACGGAATTCAACAGCAACAAAAGAGTGGCGTGCCCGCCTGAGCTTTCTTAGGATAATCCTGTCTAATGAGGGAGGTTTTATGAACGAACTGGAATTACCGTCACCACTGGCGGACGCCCACTGGCTGGCCCAACACATGAACCACCCCGATCTGGTGGTGCTGGACGCCAGCTGGCATATGCCTGCCAGCGGCCGTAACGGGTTTGAAGAATGGCGGCAGCAACGTATTCCCGGCGCCCGCTATTTTGACTTTGACGGCCGCATCAAGGATCAGAACGCCAGCCTGCCCCACATGCTGCCGGACGAAGCGCTGTTTTCAAAAGAAGTCTCGAGGCTGGGCATCAGCAATCACCAGAACCTGGTGATCTACGACAGCCTGGGTCTCTTTGCCGCCCCCAGAGCCTGGTGGATGTTCCGCGCCATGGGGCACGACAAGGTAGCCGTGCTCAATGGTGGGCTGCCCGCCTGGCAACAGGCCGGTCTGCCCCTGGAGCAGGACGAGCCCGGCGTCGTTGAGCCTGGCCGGTTCATCGCTCATCGTCAGCCTGACTGGATTGCCGACGCCGACACGGTGGAGCAAGCCCTGCAAAACGACGATTACAGAGTGCTGGATGCCCGCAGCCGTGAACGCTTCAGCGGTGCTGCCGCCGATCCCCGCCCCGGCGTGCGCCCCGGCCACATGCCCGGCGCCGTCTGTCTGCCCTTTAACGAACTGCTGAAAGACGGTCACCTGCTGCCCGCCGAGCAATTGAACGCCACCTTTGCGCCTCTGGTGCACACAGGGCAACACCTCATCTGCAGTTGTGGCTCGGGCGTCACCGCCGCCATACTGGCCCTGGCCGCCGAGCTGGCCGGATACCAAAAAATCGCCGTGTACGATGGCTCCTGGACCGAATGGGGCGGTTCAGCCCACCTGCCGGTGGAAACGGACCTATAAAACAAAAAACCCGCCGAATGGCGGGTTTTTAAATTCCGGGGGCAGAAACTTACTTCTGCGCTTCGGCTTCGGCCTTGGGTGCCGGGCGCTCGGCCACACCCATCTTGATGGCCAGCCAGATCACCAGCACCAGGGTGATCATCACCGACAGATAGTTGGTGCCCATTTCCGGAAACTCGGTGCGCAGAAAAGCGGAGTAACCAAATACGCCGATCAGAAAACTCAGCAGGGCGCATACCGGAGTATCACCTTCCATCGGCGAACTCAGGTACTCCTGATACAGCATGTGGGCTGCCAGCACCAGAGAGATAATGGGGAAAATGGAAAACGCCAGCTCACTGACGCTGAGAGTGGCCAGGGTGGCGTTGCCACACAGACCCACCAGCAGTGCCAGCAAAATGGGTTTACGGCGAATGTTCTTGTTTCCAGACATAGTGATCCTTCCTGATTTAAGGCCTAGAGCCGTTTTGCCTTGCTATAAGCATCTGCGCCCTTGGCGATCATGCGCAGTTGCAGAATCATGCGCTCCGCCAGCACGGCACGCTCTTCCTCGTTCATGTCCAGCGCATCGGCGCCGGCACTGAACACCAGGGTAACCATGGCCTGGGCCTGGGCCTCGGCATAGTCACGGCTGGTATTCTGCTTCTCTTCCAGGTAGTCGGTGAGTTCGGCGGTAAAATGCTGAATCTCCCGGGCCACCGCCTGACGAAAAGCCGCAGAGGTCCCCGATCGTTCCCGCAACAGCAAGCGGAACACGTCGGGACTGCTGTCGATAAATTCCATAAAGGTCTTTATCGAAATCTGAATCACGCTGCCGCCATCGGCAATGCGCTGGCGTGCCTGGCGCATTAACTGGCGCAACGTCAGGCCGCCTTCATCGACCAGGGTCAGCCCCAGCTCTTCCATGTCCTTGAAATGACGATAGAAGGACGTGGGCGCCAGCCCGGCTTCACGAGCCACCTCGCGCAGGCTGAGGCTGGAGAAGCTGCGCTCGGCGCTGAGCTGACGAAACGCCGCTTCCACCAGAGACCGCCGGGTCTTTTCTTTTTGTTGCGCGCGAACGCCCACGACACACCACGCTCAAAACTTTAATGGCCGAATCATACCTTGTTGTGCCGGGCCGGTCAGCCCCGATTGGTCAATTTGTGATTGTCCGCAGAACCGGCTTCAGACGGACCAAACTCTCAGGCACCGAATGGCTCTTAACTTTCGTTATTTTCACCCTATCTTTCGCTTTTTAAAGAAGAGTGATCACTATTGAATCCTGCCCTTCCCGGTTTCCTTTGACAAAAACTCTGCAAAACTCCATAGTCTTCGCCATTTTCTATTGAAGCGAACTGTACAGTTATATTTACAGCCACCAGGAGCAAGCGAACGTGAATGCAAGAGCGCAATTCAGCAGCAAGCTGGGATTCGTAATGGCCGCGGCCGGCTCGGCCATCGGTGTGGGTAATATATGGGGCTTTCCTACTCAAGCGGCCAGTAACGGCGGCGGTGCCTTTTTGCTGGTCTACCTGCTGATGATAGCGCTGCTGGGCTACCCCATGCTGGTGGCCGAAATCACCATTGGCCGCCACGGTCAGGCCGGCCCCTTTCATGCCCTGCAAAAACTCACCGGCAACCGCAGCGGCAAGGCCCTCGCCGGCCTGGTGGGACTGGCAGCGGTAGTCACCGTCAGCCTGATCTTCACCTTTTACGCCATCGTCTCCGGCTGGTTTATCGCCTTCGCCCTGGACCCCGTCAGCAGAATGCTGGGGCTTGAGGCCGGCTGGCTGACCGCCTTTTCTACCTCCCGCAACCTGGTGTTTACCCTGCTGTTTGCCCTGCTCAGCCTGTATGTGGTCAGCCGGGGCCTGGAACAGGGCATCGAGAAATGGTCGAGCCGGCTGATGCCGCTGCTGCTGCTGATGCTGATCGTGCTCACCGGTTACATGCTGACCCAGCCCGGTGCCGGCGAAGGCCTGCAGGCTTACCTGGTGCCCGACTTCTCCCGAGTACTGAACCGGGACGTGCTCATCGGTGCCCTGGGCCAGAGCTTCTTCTCCCTGTCGCTGGGCGCGGCGGTGATGATGTTGTACGGCTCCTACCTCAGCCGTCAGTCCAGCATTCCGGCGCTGGCCGCCCAGGTCACCCTGCTCGATACCAGCGTGGCCTTTCTTGCCGGCCTGCTGATTTTGCCGGCCATGTACGTGGCCCAGCATAACGGCGTGGCCATTTTTGCCGAAGACGGCAGCCTGCTGAGCTCCGACACCCTGGTGTTCTCGGTGCTGCCGGCACTGTTCGAGACTATGGGTCAGGCCCAGTATCTGATCGCCTTTGCCTTTTTTGTGCTGATGATAGTGGCGGCGCTGACCTCCTCCATTTCCATGCTGGAAGCGCCGGTATCCCTGGCCATTGAAAGCACCGGCATGTCGCGCATCAAGGCCACCTGGCTGATGACCGCCCTGTGCACCCTGGTCAGCGTGATCATCGTGTTCAATTTCGGCAGCCTGTTTGGCCTGGTGATCACCGCCACCACCCAGTATGCCCAGCCACTGGTCAGTCTGTGCATCACCCTCTACGCTGGCTGGGTATGGCAGCGCAACAAGGTGCTGGCCGAGCTCAAGGCCGGTTGCCCAGACGTGGAGCAAGGCCTGTTCTGGAAAATCTGGCCCTGGTATGTGCGCTTTGTGTGCCCGGTGCTGGTACTGGTGGTAATCATTCAGTCCATCGGCGGCTGAACCTGACTGTCACTCAAAAAAGAAAGGGGCGCATTGCGGCCCTTTCTTGCTTGCTGTTGCCAATGAATTACCGGGTTTCCTGATCGTCCGGGGCACTGAGGCCGGCGGCCAGGCGAGTGCCTTGTTCCTCGTCGGCCAGGGCCAGCAGAAAAGCGTATTCCCGGGCCAGCTCGTGGTAAGACTCAAAGCGACCGGACTTGCCGCCATGGCCGCTGTCCATGTCGCAGTGCAGCAGTACCAGGTTGTCGTCGGTCTTCATCTCACGCAGCTTGGCCACCCACTTGGCCGGCTCCCAGTACTGCACCTGGGAGTCGTGCAGGCCGGTGGTCACCAGCATGTTAGGGTAGGCCTGGGGCTTCACCTGATCATAGGGGCTGTAAGACTTCATATAGTGATAAGAGTCGGCATCGTTGGGGTTGCCCCATTCGCCATATTCACCGGTAGTGAGCGGAATCGACTCGTCCAGCATGGTGGTCACCACATCCACAAACGGCACCGCGGCCACCACACCCTTGTACAGCTCAGGCGCCATGTTGACCACGGCACCCACCAGCAGGCCGCCGGCGCTGCCGCCGGAGGCAAACACATTGGACTGGTCGCCATAGCCCTGCTTCACCAGGGATTTGGTCACGTCGATAAAGTCGTTGAAAGTGTTCTGCTTGCTCATCAGCCGGCCCTGATCATACCAGTCCCGGCCCAGCTCCTCGCCGCCACGCACATGGGCGATGGCGTACACAAAACCCCGATCCAACAGGCTCAGGCGCGAGCTGCTGAAGTCCGGATCCATACTGGCCCCGTAAGAACCGTAGGCATACACCAACAGCGGATTGCTGCCATCCTGCCTGAACTTGTCGGCCCGGTATACCAGCGACACCGGCACCCGGGAGCCGTCCCGGGCGGTCACCCAGAGCCGCTCGCTGCGGTAATCGCCGGCGTTGAAATTATCGCCCACATACTGCTGCTTGAGCTCCCGGCGCTCCTCGGTATCCATGTTCACTTCATAAATGGTCACCGGCCGGGTCATGGAAGAATAACCATAACGCAGCCAGGGGGTGTCGGCCTCGGGGTTGGTACCCATCCAGCTCACATAGGCAGGATCATCAAACTGAATTTGGCGCTCGTCGCCATTCTGGCGGTTTACCTGGCGCAGTTGCAGCAGGCCCTCACTGCGCTCTTCCAGCACCAGCCAGTCGCGGAACAGGGCAAAACCTTCCAGCAACACGTCGTCCCGGGCGGGGATCACCGGCTGCCACTGCTCGGGGTGGCCGGCAGTGTCGGCCACATACAGGCCGAAATTGGCGCCATCCTTGTTGGAGCGCACGTAAAAGCGGCCCTCAAAATGTTCCAGATCGTATTCATGGCCATGCTGGCGGGGCAGAAACGACTGGGGCTCGGCAGAGGGATCGTCGGCGGGGATCACGCGAACTTCACTGGCATCGGTATTCCAGGCGCCGATGAAAATCATGTCTCCGGAGCGACTCTTGTAAATACTGGTGTAATAGCCGCTGTCCTGCTCTTCATGCACCAGTACGTCTTCACTCTGATCGGTCCCGAGCGTATGGCGATACACCTGGAACGGCAGCAGGGTGCTGGTGTCCTGTTTCACGTAAAACAGGGTCTTGCCGTCTTTCGCCCACACCAGGTTGCCGGAGGTGTTTTCCAGCACCTCGGGGTACAGCTCGCCGGTCTCCAGCGACTTGAAGCGCACCTGGTACAGGCGGCGGGACAGAAAGTCTTCGGAAAAAGCCAGGGTCTGCTGATCCGGGCTCACCACCATCTGGCCCTGATCGTAATAGGACTGGCCCTCGGCCCGCTGGTTGCCGTCGAGCAGCACCTGTACCTGCTCGGGGTGACCGTCGCGGTAACGTTCGGTAATGCCGTATTCCTGGCCCTGCTGGTAACGGGTGCGGTACCACCAGCCCTGCTTCAGATAGGGAACCGTGTTGTCGTCCTGGCGAATGCGCGCCACCATCTCCTGGAACAGCTCCTCCTGCAGCTCGTCGAGAGGGTTCATCACCCGCTCGCTGTAGCGGTTTTCCTGCTCCAGGTAGTTGAGCACGTCGGGATCATCGCGCTCGTCATCGCGCATCCAGTGATAGTTGTCCACGCGAAGGTCGTCGTGGTTGAACAACACATGGGGAATCTTCTTGGCGACAGGCGGTTTTACTTCCACGTCGGTTCCTTTGGCATAGGGTTTGGCACAAGCCACCCATGCTAACATCAGGCAAAGCCTTACCCTATTGCGCACGCGTCACTCCTTCTCGCTTTGTATAAAAAACGAACGAATACTATCTATAGAATATGACGGCAGCCAGCAGAACCGGGAAAAAATGCCAAATAAAACGGAAATAAAAGCCAAATGAAGCCGCTCTGGGCGGCTTTTTCGTAGATAGTGACTACTTACGTTGCCAACGTCCGTCGGCCAGTTGCACATACTGACCGGCGGGCGTGCGCTCAATATTGAGCTGGCCGGCGCGACTTTGCACCACCGCCAGGCTGGTACCGGTTTTTTGCGCGATATCCCGGTAGCTGTCGAGCCGCTTGCGGTTAATGTCGCCGACAATGGCGCTGACCTGAGCACTGCCCTGCACCGCCCCTACCAGACCGTTAAGTTGTTCGCCAATCAGCCCCTGCTGCTTGGCCTGTTGCAGATCCAGCGCCCAGGCCGACAGGCTCAGGGTTGCCGCCAGAAACATCGCCAACCATCGCATATTCAGCTCCTCAGAACAGTTCCTGCTCTTGTTCAAACAGTTTTTCCAGCTCCCGGTCCACGCGTACCCGAATCTCGTGATCCACCTTGACGTTCAGGTTCACCGTAATGGGTTTGTCGGGCACCATCACTTCCACCCGGGGAGTGCAGGCAGCCAGCAAAAGGCTCCCAAGCACTACGGCTGTTGGCTTCATTGGTTCGTCTCCCCTTGCAGGCTTGCCGGCAGCCGCTCGCTGAGCTGCCCGGCAAAGCGCAGGCTTTCCAGCAACTGTAACAGGTTTTCCTGGTGCCGGTAATTGAAGTTCACCGGGTGCATTTTCCCCATTACCGGCGCCCGGCCCTGCAACCGGGTCAGCACCACGGCCTCGCCATCGGGTGTCATCGACACCTCGGCGTCCAGACGGTGATAGCGCAGATCCTGAAGCATGCCCAGAGTCAGACCGAGGGACAGGTTATCCTCGGCGGTGGTGGTCAGGGATTCACCCGCCTGATAGGACACCCAGCCATCTCGCCCCCATAACCGGCCCTGATTCACGCTGAGCCGGCCCTCCACCACAAAGGGCAGCCGGCCGTGCAGCTTGCCGTCGCCAGTCAGCCCCGGCACCGCCGCCAGGCTCAGCAACTGCGCCAGGGACATGTCCTGCAGGTGCAGCTCGCCTTGTGTGTGAGCACTCAGTTTCATTGGCGAGAGGGCCAGCCGGCCTTCCAGCACGCGCCCGGTGAGCCCCGACAACCAGAGTTCCCCCCGGCGCCAGCCCAGCGCGGCATGAATCTTCGTCACCGGCACCCCTGTGTTGAGCTCGCCAATGGCCAAACCGCTGTCCGGCGTCAGGCTCACTTGCCCCTGCCGCCAGGCCAGCCCCAGCCGTCCTTCCACCTGCCGGGCGACCAGCTCGCCCCGGCGCAGCCGGCCGTCACTCAGCGCCAGATTCAATCGTTGCGCGGCACCAGGCAGGTTGCCGGCCCGGCCCGACAACCGCAGCTCACCGCCGTCCACCTCCACCTTTGGCAGGGCCAGCCAGCCGTTCATCCAGGCGGCCACCGCCGCCAGTGACAGCCGCTGCTCGGGCAGGGTCAGCGCCAGGCCTTGCTGCCAACGCCAGTGACCACTTACTTGCAGGTTGGAGGCAAGGTGTAGCGTGACGTCACCATGGCGGTGATCGGTCAGCGCCAGCTCCAGCCGTGCACCGGGCAAGGGCTGATCCTGCCAACGTCCCCCCTGCCAGCCAAGAGTCCAGCGGCCGATGCCGTTCAGCGGCAGGGGACCGGCCGGGCGCAGCGTCAGCCCGTGCAGGCGCAGCTGCCGCCAGCCAAGCTCGGTAATGGTCAGGCGAGTGCCGGACTGCCATTGCAGGCCGGCCTGGGTGGTGGCCAGCTGTCCGTTCAGCCGCAGGGTGCCCGACAACGGCGCCGGCAGCGCCGTACTGGCCATCAGTTGCAGCCCCTGCCCCGGGTGCCAGTTTCCTTCCATTTGCACCGGCCCGTTCAGACTCGCCAGCAACAGCCGCCCGGGCAGATCACCCTGTAAACGCCAGCCGCCCTCGTAGGGGATCAGGGTTAGTTCAAGGGCGCCGCCGTCGGTGTGCCAGTCGACCAGCACGCCGGCATCGCTGCGGCGCAGCCGGGCCGGGCCACTCAGCGCGACATCACCGGGCAGATGCAAAATGAGGTGGTCAATGGCAAAGTCGACGCTTGGCAGGGTCTGCAGCAACGACAGCGCCTCCCCCTCTCCCTTCGCCCCCGGGCTGCCGCTGCGCGAGCAGGTGAGATCCAGGCCGAGGTAGGCCAGGCTGCCGGTCAGCTCACCGTCGCGCCAGTGCAGACGAAAGTCCTGCGCCCGCTCTCTGGGGCAGGCCGGCACATGAGCCCGCTCCAGACTGGCGTTCAGCTCCAGCCAGGGGGGCAGCCCCTGCGCCATCGCCGGCCCGGCACAGAGCAGCACCGCCATCAGGCAACGAGCGAACCCCGTCATGGTAAAAATCCACTTGCGCCGTCTGGCACAGGTTTTAAGCTAAATCCAGTGACAAGGGAGGAGCCAATATGGACACTTTCGTGCTCTGGGCCATTATCATCATCGCCTTTGTGGTGATCGGCCGGCAGCTGTACCGGCGGTTTTACGACCATATTCAGCCTCAACACAGCCTCAAGGTGGTGATCACCGGCAAGCAAACGCGGGAGTTCATGGGCCGCACCCGCAAGGAAGACACAGAGGTGCCGCCGGCCCGGGTTAATTACTATGTCAGCTTTCGGCCCGAGAGCGGCGGCCGCGAGCGGGAATTTCAGGTCAGCAAACACCTTTACGAACAGCTCGTGCCCAATACCGCCGGCACCCTGGTGATCAAGGGCCGGCGCTTTATCGCCTTTGAACCGGACGAAGTTATCCTGGATAACGACTGAACACGGCCGTATTGCCCTGCTCGTCAAAGCTCAGCACCTCGTAGGGAGAGCCGGGAATGTCCATGCCCGGGGCGCTCTGGGGCATGCCGGGAATGGTCAGGCCGCGTACCTCGGGCTGTTGCTCCAGCAGCCGTTTCACGTCTGCCGCCGGCACATGCCCTTCAATCACATAACCACCCACCGCGGCGGTATGGCAGGACGCCAGCTGCTGCTGCACGCCGGCCCGGGCCTTGATGGCGCCCATGTATTCGGTGTCGATGCTGTTCACCTCAAAGCCGGACTCGCGCATGTGATCCACCCAGTCTTCGCAGCAGCCGCAGGTGGGCGACTTGTATACGGTGACCTGGGCTGGCGCCGCCAGTACCGGTGCCGCCAGCAGAGCAAGACTCAATAAGCTCTTTTTCATTGATAATTACCCTCGTTGTACAACCTGCCTCCAGACTAGCAAAACCCGCGGTCCGGGTCGCCTGCCACCGGTATTCAGACCAGCGCCAAACGGTTATGCTAACGGCACGATTTTTTCTATCTTACTGCTTTATTCGGAGTCTACATGTCTTACCTTGCCGTGAAACACGCGCACATGATGTTTGCCATGATCAGCATAGTGCTGTTCATGCTGAGAGCCTGGCTGGCCGTGCCTTCACCCGCCCGGGTCAGCAACAAGCTGCTGAAGATCCTGCCCCACATCAACGACACCCTGTTGCTGCTGTGCGGTATCTGGCTGGCGGTCAGCATTAACCAGATCCCCTTTGGCAACAGCCCCTGGCTGACCGCCAAGGTGGTGGGCCTGGTGCTTTACATCATTGTCGGCACCATCGCCATCAAGCGCGGTAAAACACCGGGCCAGCGGCTGATCGCGGCACTGGCCTCCATCGCCATTTTTGCCTATATCTACGGCGCGGCCATCAGCAAGTCACCGCTGTCCTGGCTGGCGTTGTAATCCATTCCCTTGCTTCCCATAAAACCGGCCCGCTCCCCGCAGCGGGCCGGTTTTTGTTTGTCGCGACGCCGGCACAACACCAAAAGACATTCTTTTTCCAGCGGGATCCGCCCCCGGTAACGGCCCGAACGAGACTTGCACTGTCGGCCAACCACCCCACCTGAAAGGCCCCACAAAAACACAAAAGTCTTTTCAAATCAGATATTTAAGTTATTATTTTGTGCTCATTCAGCGAACGGGCACCGCGTCAGAAACGGTCCCGATTCGGGCGTGTGTAGAAAAATAGCGACACTCGGACGGGAAAAGGTTGCGTCAAAACTTGTCACACCTCCTGCCTAGGATACAATCATCCCAAGCAAGAGGGCATAACCATGAGTAAGAAACTGCTGAGACAACTGACCCTGGCGCGCTGTGTTCCCTATCGTCCATACAAGCTGACCGCGCGCCAGCTGCAAGAAAAACTGGAAGAAGAAGGAATTCAGGTCAGCCTGCGGACCGTACAGCGGGATCTGGAAGAAATGTCGGGCATGGGCCTGTTCGATCTGACCTCGGATGATCGTAGCAAACCCCACGGCTGGTGTTTCGAACGCAATGGTTTGAACGACTTCGCCAACTTTATGCCGCTGGGCCTGGCCATGGCGCTCAAGACCTGGAACGACCAGGCCGCCGATCTGTTGCCAGCCAGCGTGCTGACCGAACTCAATCCCATCATCGACAAGGCGACCCAGGTCATTAACGACAGCCAGAGCGAGCTGGCCAGCCGCTGGATGGAAAACGTGGTGCAGCTGCCCAAGCCGTTCCCGGGCAGCCCGGAAATGCGCCGCGCCACCACCATTCGCGACGCCCTGTGGCGGGGCCGCAAGTTCAGCGCCGAGATCAAGCGACTGATCAAGGGCCGCACCGTCTGGCTGCGCTACGAGCAGGTGAACCCGCTCGGCATCGTTACCCGTAAAGACGGCCCCATGCTGCTGTGCACCGTGTCGGACATGGATCCCAAGATCTACGGCATTCCCTTTGAGCACATCAAGGACGTGGAGCTGACCAGCCGGCCGGTCACCCAGCCCCGTGAATTCAGCGTGCACAAGCTGATCCGCGAAAAGGGCTATCAGGAAGAGGCGGAAACCATTCATTTCGTGGGCCGCATCGCCAACCCGAGCCGCTCCCTGCTGGAAGAGACCATTCCGGGCCACAATCCCCGATTGACCCGTTATGACAAGCAAAGCATGATGGTGGAAACCGACGTGAAAGATTCGCCCGAATTTCGTCGCTGGCTGACCGATATGGCCGGCAAGGTAGAAATCCTGGCGCCGGAATCACTGAAAACCCTCAAATAACGGCATCGACACCGATGACAAGGGCTGACTGGTTCAGCCCTTTTGTTTTTCCACGGAGACCAGGATGGATCAGTTCCTTTTTGAGCCCGCCGAACCCGACTGCGACACCATCCGCATCAGCGTGGTGGGCGTGGGCGGCTGCGGCGGCAACACCGTTAACCTGCTGGCCGATCACAGCCTGCCGGCCCATGTCAGTACCATGGCCATGAACACAGACGCCAAGGCCCTGCAGCAATGCCGGGTAGAAACCCTGCAACTGGGCCGGGAGCTGACCCGGGGCCTGGGCGCCGGCGCCGAAGCCGAGGTGGGGCGCAAGGCGGCCGAAGAAAGTGAAGACGACATTCGCGCCCGCCTGCAGGGCGCGGATCTGTGCTTTATTACCGCCGGCATGGGCGGTGGCACCGGCACCGGCGCAGCCCCCGTGGTGGCCCGCCTCGCCCGGGACATGAACATCATGACGGTGGCCATCGTTACCCGCCCCTTTGGGTTTGAAGGCAAAAAGCGCGCCCAAATGGCCGAGCTCGGCCTCGATACCCTGGCCGAGCACACCGACGCCCTGCTGGTGCTACCCAACGACTACCTGCTGCGGGTGCTGGGCGCTCGCACGCCCCTGCTCAAGGCCTTTTCCGAAAGCAGCAAGGTCATTCAGAACGCGGTGCGCGGCCTGGCCGACATTATTGGCCAGACCGGCCTGATTAACATCGACTTTGCCGATGTGCGCACCATCATGAGCCAGCAGGGCAAGGCGGTGATGGGTATTGGCCTGGCCAAGGGCGACAACAAGGTGGAAGACGCCACCCTGCAGGCCCTGAACAACCCGCTGCTGGAAAAGGTGGAGCTGGAGCGGGCCCGGGGCGTACTGCTGAACGTGGTCGCCTCCATGGACATCGGCCTCGACGACTTTCAGAAAATTGGCGACCGGGTGGCCGAGTGCGTGGGCGAAGACGCCACCGTGGTCTCGGGCATCACCCTGGATCCGGATCTGACCGACAGCATTCAGGTCACCATGATCGCCACCGGCATTCAGCCCCCGAAAGAGACCATAGCGCCGGTGCAGCCACCGCAGCCCGAGCAGACGGAAAGTCAGCCGGCCCAGGAAGGACTGGATATTCCCGCCTTTCTGCGCCAACGTCAGCAGTAACGCTGGCGCTCACAAAAGAAAAAGGCCGACGCATGCGTCGGCCTTTTTAGTGCTGAAGTGCTGGCCTTAGCCAAACACGTTCAGACACCAGGTAATGGCGGGAATGGCCACAATGTCGATCAGCACAGCACCGCACAGGGGCGCCACGATAAAGGCCTTGTGGGAGAACACCTTGTAGCGATCGCATACCGCCCCCATGTTGGCCACCGCATTGGGGGTGGCACCCAGGCCGTGGCCCACGAAGCCCGCGCACAACACGGCGGCGTCATAGTTACCCCCCATCAGCCGGAACATCAGGAAGTAAGCCAGCAGAATAATGGCCAGGGTCTGAATGGCCAGAATAATGATCAGCGAGCCACCCAGATCCGCCAGCTGCCACAGTTTCAGTGACATCATCGCCATGGTCAGGAAGATGCCCAGGCAGAAATCTCCCACCACGTTGTTGGCGCTGTCGGACAACGGCAGCAGGCGTACCACTTCATTCAGATTGCGGATCACGATGGCCACAAACATGGCGCCCACGTAAGACGGCAGAATAATGTCGAAATGTTCGCGCAGGTTACCGCTCAGCCACAGGCCCACCACCATGGTGCACAGTACCACGGCCACGCTCTTCAGCAGCAGAGTGCCGGTCACCGGCTCACGGCTCGGTTTTTCCGACTCTTTCAGCGCTTCCAGCTCGTGTACCTGCTCGGCTTCAATGCTCACGCCATGACGCTTGATCAGCAAGCGGGCCACGGGCGCCCCCAGCAGGCCACCGGCCACCATGCCAAAGGTGGCGGCCGCCAGCGCCGCCGTGGTGGCGCCGGTCACGCCCAGCGCCTCGGCCTCGGGACCAAAGGCGGCGGCGGCGCCAAAGCCGCCTTCCAGCGATACCGCACCGGCCATCAGGCCCAGCAGCGGATGCTCACCCAGCAAGGAGGCAATGCCAATCCCAAGAGTATTCTGCAAAATGGCCAGCAGCCAGCAGGCCACCAGATAGACGCCCAGTACCTTGCCGCCCTTTTTCAGCAGCGCCAGGCTGCCGCCCAGGCCCACGGTGGCAAAGAAGGCGATCATCAGCGGGCTTTGCAGCGACAGATCGAATTTGAATTCCACCTGGGCCCAGTCCCGTGCCAGCCAGGCAAACACGGCAAAACCAAAGCCGCCAATCACCGGCGCCGGCACGCACAACTGGTGCAGCACGGGTATACGCCGTTGCAGGTACATACCCAACATAAGCAGCAGCGCCGCCAGGGTGGTGGTGGTCATCACATCGAATGAAATCACGTTCATAAAACTTCCCTATAAATACAGCTTGAGGGGCCTGTCAGCCGGCCAGGCGGGCCAACAGGCGGGCGGCCACGCGGGCCGTGAGTGACTGGTGATCACGCGCCGGATTGAGCTCGGCAATATCGGCCATCATCACCTTGTTGCTGGCAAGAATGCGGTCGATCGCCGCTTCCAGCAGACCCATGTCCATGCCCCGCACCGCCGGCGCGCTCACGCCGGGGGCCAGGCTGGCAGGCAATACATCCAGGCAAATGGTCAGGTAGATAACGTCTACCTCGGCCAGGGCCTGATCCAGTGCGTCAAACATCGGCACCGGGTTCCAGCCGGCCAGCTGCTCATCCAGCACAATGCGGGTGTTCAGCTGCTCGGCCCGTTCAAACAGCGCCGCCGTGTTGTGATAACGGCTCACGCCAATACAGGTGTAGTGAAAGGGAGTTCCCAGCTGCTCGCACAGCAGCGCGCACTGATTAAAGGGGGTGCCGGAACTGGCCTTGGCGGAGCGACGCAAATCCAGGTGTGCATCAAAGTTGATGATGCCCACCCGCGGCAGGGCCGGCTGGTCCTGCAGGTGACGCATCAGGCCGGTAAAGCTGCCATAGGCAATCTCGTGGCCGCCGCCCAGGCCCACAACCCGGTGGCCGGCGCCCAACAGCCGGGCCACCTGCTCGGCATAGAGCGACTGGGCCATTTCCAGCTCGTCTTCGTGGCAGATCACGTCACCGCCGTCATACAGCGGGTGCTTACCGTGCCAGGACAGGTTGGCGGCGGCGGCACGCAGGGCCTTCGGTCCCATGGCGGCACCGGGGTTACCCTGGTTGCGGCGCACGCCGGCGTCGCTGCAAAAGCCAAGCAGCGCCACCCCGGCCGGCGAAGTGCCGGCCAGCGACTGCACCTGCTGATGCCAGCGCCGGGCCAGCGGGCCTTCTTCGGTATCGATGCGACCCTGCCAGACGTTCATGTCGGCCATTTTGTAGGTGGTTTGCTTCATGGTTGACTCCTGCATTGGTGTTCAGTAACTGATGGCGCCCAGGCGCTGGGCGGCATCACAGGTCCAGCGAATCCACTGGCCGGCGGCGGGCCCCACCCGTGCTGCCGGTGCCATCAGGCTGATGGCCCCCAGCAGGTGTTCCCGGCTGCTCAGTACGGGAACACTCACTCCCCAGATATTGTGGTCAATTTCCCCTTCCGACACCGCGTAACCCTGCTCGCGTACGCTGGCCAGCTCGGCCTGCAGCGCCACTTGGTCGGCAACAGCCAGATCGTCCAGAACCCCGTCGCGCAGCGACGGCTCGGCAAAAGCCAGCAGCGCCTTGGCGCTGGCACCGCGCAGCAGCGGCTGGGAATGGCCCTTCTGATAACAGCAGCGCAGGGCCTGGGGGCTGTCGATCATCTCCACGCACAAGGCGCGACGACCCGACAACATCATCAGGGCGGCACTTTCCCCGGTACGCACCGCCAGCTCGCTGAGCAGAGGCCGGGCCCAGGTGAGCACGCTGTTGTGCTGCTCAAACCCCGCCGCCAGCTGCACCGCCATGGGGCCGGGCGCGTAGTGACCGCTGTGCCGCTCCTGCACCAGCGACCAGCGCGTCAGGGTGGCCAGATAACGGTAGGTGCTCGACAGCGGCAGGCCGGTATGCTCCGCCAGGGCCCGGGCCGTGAGTGGCTCGGGCGCCACGGCCAGCGCCGATAACAGCGCAAATACCTTGTCCTGGGATGGTGTTTTTTCAGCCATGATGTCCTCCTGGGGGCGCGACCTTCGCTCAGAAAGCGAACGGTGTAAAACTTAATTCTCACAATATGGGAAAACATGGCGATTTAAATGCACTTATTCCACTAATGTGAAAAGCATGAAACATTTGTTCAGGGGACGGCCGGCAGCCGGAAACCACCGCGCTCACAGGGCGGCAAAAGGCAGGCAAGAGCGTGAAAAACGGACGAAAAAAGGGGCAGGCCGAACGGCCTGCCCCGATATGAAGAAATTCAGCAAATTCTCCGGGTCACCATCCCGGACAACTGAAGCTTCGAAAGCAATCTAGGGTCTCGAAAAGCATTTAATCGTTAAAAATGGTCACTTCCCAGCCTTTCATACCCAATGTTTGATGTCGCTCCCGTTATTGCTTTTCAGCCCGGTAAAACCGTGAAGACTCTCACATCACAGGGCGATATCCACCCATACCAGCCGGTGATCCGATCCCTGTGAGCGCCGCGCCGGCCGGCCGTTGCGCCGCCAGAACCAGCCGGATTCATCCTGCTCCGGAGCGGGCCAGTGCACGCCGCTGGCCAGTGCCTCAAGGCCGGCAGAAGGCAGCACGTAATCCAGCCGTAGGCCGTTAACATGGGTCCACAACCGGGCCGGGCCCCGACGGGGTTCAAGCGGGCGCAGCCGGCGGGCACCCTCTGATGCCGGCCGCAGCCGCCCCCGGCTGACTTCCTGATTCAGCAGCGGATCGGCCAGCAGGGCGCGGATCCTTGATCGATAACCGTTACCGTCGGCCGGATCCGCGTTCAGATCCCCCAGGATCACAAAGTCGGATCCCGGCGCCAGCCCGCCCTGCCGGCCCTGATCGTCTATCAGATAATCACCCCGGCCCGGCTGTATGTAGTCGTGCCAGAGCCGCAACTCGTCGTGGTTGCGGCAGCTGTTGCGCCGCTCCGGGCCCTCATCGATGGGCGGCGCCGGGTGGCAGGCCAGCAGATGCAACAGTCGTCCGTCCGGCAGGCGCACCGGCAGATCGACGTGATTTTTGGACGACAGCGGCAAAAACGCCAGCACCTCGGGGCAATAGTAAGATTGCCCATCGCACCGAGGCAGCCGGGCGCCGGGCATGTTCTGCCACAAAAAGCGGCGAAAGGTGCGCAGTCTGGTGGTTTCCAGCGGAAAACGGGACAGCATGGCAAAGCCATACTGACCGTGAAACGCGCCAAAGCCCAGGCCGTCTTGCGGCAACACGGGTACCGCGCCGCCGTTCAGCGCCAGTGGCCCCGCCAGTCCGGTGTTGACCGGCGTCAGGTAGCGATGAGGATACTCAATGCCCTCCTTGCCCGCCGCCAGATAACGCGCCGCAAAGGCCGTAAGGTGGCGAGTGTCGCTGGCCTCGCCGCCGTGATCGAACTCGTTCAGCAGCAATATATCGGGGCGCACTTGCTGCACCATGGCGGCAAGATGGTATAGCTGCGGGCTGCCGCTTTCTATCTCGGCGGCCAAGGCACCGGGCGTAGTGCGATCCAGGGCCACATTAAAGCTGGCGATTCGTATTTTTTGCACAGGAGTTATTGCCTTTGACGTTCAAAATGTCATCATTTGTATTCAATGTTTTCAGGGAAGAAAACCATGTTCGGCATACTGGCTGCAACCTCGGCCTCGCTGTTTGCGCTGCTCTATCTGCTGCGCCGGCGCCAGGAAAGTTTCTGCATCACCATTCACGGTGCACACCTCAAGGTCAAACGTGGCTCCCCTCCCCAGAATTTGCTCAGTCATTGCCGGCAAATGGTGGACGATGCCCGAACCCTCAAGGGCACCATTCGCGGCATTCGCCGGGGCAACGAGGTGGTGCTGATGTGTTCTCGCAGTATTCCCGCCTCCTACCGTCAGGATATTCGTCTGTTCTGGCAAAAACAGACGCGCCAATAGGCGTTAAACGAGTCTGTCTCTTGACTTGATCCGCGTTTACCGCTTTGCTGGATATATTACTTTTTCAAGAGACTGCACCATGAAAAAACTCAGCCCGCTTCTGCTCTGTGTCCTGCTGGCCGCCTGTGCCGGCAAGCCCGATAGCGGCGCCGACACTCCGGCCGACGAGCAGACCCAGGCCACCCAGAACGGCGCTCAGGAACAGGGCCCGATCACGCCCAAGGGCGAGTTCGCACAAATTGACGTAAGCCGCTCGCAGCAGGCAATGGATGACATTACCGGCGGCAAGGCCGATACCATCAATATCATTCTGCAAAGCCCCAACGACTATGCGCCACCGGTGCTGTATTTAATGTCGGCCATCATGTTCGACAACGACTACCAGGATCAGGGCACCTTCTGGTATTACGCCGCCCAGTTGCGCGCCCGCAGCGATGCCAACAAGTCGGGGGATGAAACCACCCACGCCGCCGTCAGCCGCCTTAACCAGCAGTTTGGCGTACGCATTGGTCCCCACTCCCTGAGTAACCCCGAGCGGCTCAGGGCCATAGTGAATCAGGTACTGAAGTGGGACAGCGAACAGACCCGCAACTATGATCCGCGCTGGGTTGCCCTGCAGGGCCAGGATGTGGTCACCGAAACCCAGCTCGACTTCGCCCCCCGGGAAAAGTGGCAGGAGATTGACGCCCTCACCCGCAACCAGTACCGCCAGGGGCTGGAGCAGGCCATCAGCGAGATCCGCACCCGCCAGGCCGAACCGGCCCAGTAAACCGTCGCTTGCCGTTTTAACCATCCCGGTCTTTACCGGGATGTTTTATTTTGGCACCTTGGCTGCGTTAATTTACTGCATTAGCAGGTCATACCAATCCGTCCGTTAATGGACGACTGGTTACGCGGAGAGTCATCGTTTATGAGCACAATTCCTTCTTCCCCGGTTCGCGTATGGGACTGGTCGGTGCGCCTGTGCCACTGGAGCCTGCCGGTGCTGCTGGGGCTGCTGTGGTACTACGCCGGTGAAGACATGGACCGGCACATGCTGTTTGCCCAAATACTAATGAGCCTGGTGCTGTACCGGGTGATCTGGGGCTTTGTGGGCACGCCTTATGCCCGCTTTACCCACTTTGTCTATCACCCGCGCCATGTGCTGGCCTATGTGCGCGCCAGTCTCACACCGCACAAACCCGTGTACCTGAGCCATAACCCCCTGGGTGGCATCATGGTGCTGGTGTTGCTGGGCGGCCTGCTGCTGCAGGGCTCGACCGGGCTGTTTGCCACCGACGATATCTTCTATACCGGCCCGCTGTACGATTACGTCACCAATGACACGGCCGAGCAAATGACCCGCTGGCACAAGCGCTGGTTCTACTGGGGATTACTGGTGCTGGTGGGCCTGCACGTCACCGCCGTGCTGCTGTACCGGCTGCGGGGCGAAAACCTGGTGGGCCCCATGTTCACCGGCCGCAAGCAGGCCCCTGCCGAACGGGTGGCGGATCATCTCAGGCATGAGCAGGCCTTTCCCTGGCTGCGCTTTGGGCTGGCCGCCGGGGTAGCCTGGGCCGCGGTAGACGCCCTGTTCAGGCTGTAAGCGAAAACAACAACGCCAGGGCAAGCCCCGGCGTTTTTTGCACGCAATACGCACTTAGTCTTTGCGGTAGTTGTCGTGACAGCCTTTACAGGTTTTAAACAGGGCGCCGGCAGCCTCACGGGCCTGGGCCTGATCAAAGCCTTCTTCGCCGGACACCTGCACCAGGTTCTTCAGTGCGGCGCCAAAGTCCTTGGCCTTGGCCATTCTGCCTTCGGTATCTTCCCAGCCCTTGGCCAGCATGTTGCTCGCTTCCACGTCGCGGGTTTCGGGGAAATAGGTTTCACCCAGCAGGCTGGCAGCATTGCTCATATTAATGGCGCGCTGGTGCAGGGCGGCAGCGTCGAAGTCGATTTCACCCTTGGCCATGCCGCCAATAACGCCCGCCTGGGCGGCCATCACCTGATACAGGGACTGGCGATACTTGACTGCGTCTTCTGGTTTGAACAGATCGGCCTGGGCAGAAACAGAGGCGGCAAACAGACCGGCGCTCATGATCAGTGCTTTTTTCAACATTGCAATGCTCCTTGCGGGGGATAATAAAGTGCTCAAAAGGCACCATTTTAGTTGGCACTCAACGGTATATCACCCCTTCGACGGGATCTAGCGTAAAAACGTGAAACGCGCGGGCAACATCAAAGAATTCCGTTGCACGGGCACTTGCCGCGCGCTCTGCAATACTGTGAGGCAGGGCAATACCGCCTTTTGATTGATGGCAACAAGGAGCCCAGCATGTATCAGCACATCATGATCCCCGTCGACCTGGCCCATGAAGAACGGCTGGAAAAGGCCCTGAACACAGGTGCCGATCTGGCCCGGCTGTACGATATTCCCGTGTGCTATGTGGGGGTCTCGTCCAACACCCCCGGCGAAGTGGCCCACAACCCTGAGGAATTTGAACAAAAGCTGAAGCAGTTCGCCAGCGAACAGGCGGCCAAACACCGGCTGCGCGAAGTCAGCAGCAAAGCCTGCATCAGTCTGGATCCGGCGGTGGATCTGGACCGCACCCTGCTCAAGGCGGTGAAGGAAAGCGGCGCCGATCTGGTGGTAATGGCCTCGCATGTACCCGGCCTGGCCGAGCACCTGTTTGCCTCCAATGCCGGCTACATCGCCAACCACGCCGAGGTGTCGGTGCTGGTGGTGCGCTGAGCGCAACATGGCAGCAAAACGGCCCCCTGGAGCGCCAATTGCTCAGTCACGGCTCGGTGGCTGAGTGCACTGCGCCAGCAGCCGGGCGAAAAAATCGCTGCCCTTGCGCCGGGCAAACCGAATGTTGCGTTCGGGTATGGACTCGGGATCGTCGTAATCCGCCAGGACCTTCTCCATACTGGCTTCCCGGATGAGATGCAGGGTGGGATAGGGCGCGCGGTTGGTGTAGTTGGCGGCGTCATCCTGAGGCTCGCCGTCGAAACAATAGTCGGGGTGAAAGGTGGCCAGCTGATACTCACCCTCGAAGCCCTGCTCAAACAGCAGGTCATTGGCCAGGTCGACCAGATCCAGAAAGGCGTAAAACCCCTCAAAGCCACGGGGAAGGATCACCAAGGTAGTTTCCACCTCCGGCTGCTCGTCCAGCAGCCGGCACTCGGCCAGCAATGCCTGCAGCACCATTTTCGGCTTGTGTTCTTCCACCACCACATAGCGAATGCTGGCACGCTCCACCTCCCGCCGGGCAAAGGGGCAGAGGTTGTATTTCATGATCACCTGCTTCACCCAGTTTTCGGTGTGCTCCAGGTACTGCTGTTGTTCGGACTGTTCCGGCATGACTCGTTTCTCTTCTGTATCGGCTGTTCACCCGGCGTGTCGCCGCCCGGCTGTGGCCATGGTAAGCCATATTCATTGCCGGGGGGTATGACAGATGGCGCCGGGCCTGAAAAGGCAGGCCTCTATTCTGCGCT
This sequence comes from Oceanimonas aquatica, assembly GCF_030732065.1. Taxonomy (GTDB): domain Bacteria; phylum Pseudomonadota; class Gammaproteobacteria; order Enterobacterales; family Aeromonadaceae; genus Oceanimonas. The sequence goes on along the minus strand of NZ_JAVBHX010000009.1, from coordinate 40,720 downwards.
AAAGGCGAGATCGCCATAGTAGCCGATGGCGGTGCCGCCGCCGTTGTCGGCATCGGTCATGATGGCCACCGCGTCCAGATAACGAAAATCCTTGCCGAACAGCCGCTGCAGGTCGGCCCTGAGGTTGCGTTTTTCCCGCACCCAGCCCGCAGCTGGGCCGGTCTGCAGCGCCAGCATCATGGCCTTGTTGCCGGCAAAGGGATTGGGCCAGCTTTGCCCCGTACCTGCCTGCCGGGCCCACACATAACTGATGGCCCGGCTGCTGAGCTGGGTCCAGCCGTCGCGCACCACCACATAAACCCGCAGCGCAAAATCGTCACCGCTTTTTACCCGCTCGTTGCTTATGCCCGGAAAGCGGTCCACCCGCCACTGCCAGCTGAGCCAGGGCGTGGCCTGCAGATCGATACGCCCTTCATAAAACAGCCCCGAGGCCCCGCCCCGGCTCTCGGCCCTGAGCACTCGCCGCTGCAGTTCGGGGTCAAACACCAGCCGGTAGTCGGTGCGGCCGTCAAAGCGTTTGGCATTCCATGCCAGCATTTGCGCCGGGGTAAAGGTCAGCGCCTGTGCCGGCACCGCAACCAGCCCAACACTCAGCATCACAATGGCAAGCAAACGCAACAAGATGGCGACCTCCGGTCATGGCGTGTTCTGCCAGTATAGGGGTTATCCCCAGCGCCCCCACCACAGTGCCACCGGCAGCAACAGGTTGAGCAGCACCGTCAGCCAGAACACCATGCGGAACGAGGGCTTGCGCGACTTGTGCCGAAGCAGCCGCTGTCCCAGCCAGGCGCCGGGCCAGCCTCCCAGCAGGGCCAGCATGTGCAGGGTGCGCTCCCGCACCCGCCACTGGCCGTGGATAGCGGCACGCTTGTCCCACCAGTACACGCCAAAGGTGACCAGGCTGAGCACCGCATACCACAGTGCCAGCCCGGCATAGACCCGAATCATGTTTGTCTCCTGTTTGCGCGGCCACCGCCGCCATCTGCACTCATATGTATCACAGTCCGGCCGCCGGCGAGGCGGTCATTGCCTTTTGTAGACAACCAGTCTAAATTAATTGCCATGAATGCATCCGCTCCCAAACGCCGGGGCCGGCCGCCCCGCCAGCCCCGCGATAACCCCGACACCCGCGACGCCCTTATTCGTTGCGGCGTGGTGGTGCTCACCGAACAGGGCTTTGTGGCCACCGGCATCGACGGTGTGCTCAAACGAGTAGGTGTGCCCAAGGGCTCCTTTTATCACTATTTCGACAGCAAGGAAGCCTTTGGCCAGGCGGTGATGGAGCGCTACGCCGCCTATTTTGCCGCCAAGCTGGATCGCTGGCTGCTGGATGACCACACCCCGCCCTTGCTGCGCATTGAGCACTTTATGCAGGACGCCATGGCCGGCATGGCCCGCCACGATTTCCGGCGCGGCTGCCTGGTGGGCAACCTGTGCCAGGAAGTCACCATTTTGCCGGCCAGCTACCGCGAGCTGCTGCAGGCCATTCTGCAAAGCTGGGAGCAACGGCTGGCGGCTTGCCTGCAACGGGCCGCCGAACGCGGCGACATCGCCGCCGATGCCGACTGCGAACGCCTGGCCGAGCTGTTCTGGATTGGCTGGGAAGGCGCCGTGCAACGGGCCCGCATTGTACGGAGCAACGCCCCCATGGCGCTGTTCGGACAGGAGTTTCTGGCCCGGCTGCCCCGCTGAGGCCTTTTTTCACACTCATTTATAGACGATCAGTCTAAATAAAAGGAGTACGCTTATGTTCAACGCCATTCTGATCAGCCAGGCCGACGACCAGACCTCCCAGGCCGCCCTTACTCAACTGAATACCTCGGATTTGCCAGAAGGCGAAGTCAGCGTACGGGTGGAGTGGAGCACCCTCAACTACAAGGACGCCCTCGCCATTACCGGCAAGGGCCCCATTGTGCGCCGCTTTCCCATGGTGCCGGGCGTGGATCTGGCCGGGGTGGTGGAGCACAGCACCAGCGACCAGTGGCAACCCGGTGATCGGGTGCTGCTGAACGGCTGGGGCGTGGGTGAAGGGCACTGGGGCGGACTGGCACAGCGGGCCAAAGTAAAGGCCGGCTGGCTGACCCGGCTGCCGGACAATCTCAACAGCCGTCAGGCCATGGCCATCGGCACCGCTGGCTACACCGCCATGCTGTGTTTAATGGCACTGGAGCGCCACGGCCTGACCCCGGACAAGGGCGAGGTGCTGGTGACCGGCGCCAGCGGTGGCGTGGGCAGCCTGGCCATCATGCTGCTGGCTCAACGGGGCTACCGGGTGGTGGCCTCGACCGGCCGCCTGGAAGAACAGGACTATCTGACCGCACTGGGTGCCGCCGAGGTGATGCACAGAGACGCGCTCTCCGCCCCCGGCAAGCCCCTGGCCAGGGCCCGCTGGGCAGCGGTAATCGATTCGGTGGGCAGCTACACCCTGGCCAATGCCTGCGCCCAGACCATGGAAGACGGCCTGGTGGCCGCCTGTGGTCTGGCTCAGGGAATGGACTTTCCGGCCACGGTGGCGCCCTTTATTCTACGTGGCGTCACCCTGCTCGGCATTAACAGCGTAACCCGCCCTCAAGGCGAGCGGGATCAGGCCTGGGCGCGACTGGCCGAAGAACTGGACACCGGCCTGCTGGAACAAACCACGCGGGAGATTGCCCTGAGCGAGGCCATAGAAGCCGCCGATGACCTGCTGGCGGGCCGGGTACGCGGCCGGCTGGTGGTGGATGTGAACCGCTAGTCTACCGCCGGCGGCTCATTTACTTGCCGGCGCTGCTGTTGTTGCAGCCGCCACAGTTGGGCGTAAAGACCGTCTTTGGCCAGCAGTTGCTCGTGGCTGCCCTGCTCGGCGATGCGGCCGTCCTGCATCACCAGAATGTGGTCGGCATCGACAACGGTGGACAGCCGGTGCGCGATCACCAGGCTGCTCTGCCCCCGCGACACCTCGCGAATGGCGCGCAGAATGCTGCGCTCGGAGCGGCTGTCGAGGGACGAGGTGGCCTCGTCAAACACCAGAATGGGCGGGCGCTTTAAAATGGTGCGGGCAATGGCCACCCGCTGCTTTTCGCCACCGCTCAGCTTGAGCCCGCGCTCCCCCACCAGGGTGGCGCTGCCTTCCGGCAACTTGGCAATAAACTCATCGAGGTGGGCCAGGCGAATGGCCTGGTTCACTTCGCTTTCGCTGGCGTCGATGCGGCCATAACGAATGTTGTCGTAAATGGAGGCGTTAAACAGCACCGTATCCTGGGGCACTATGCCGATGGCCCGGCGCAGCGAGGCCTGGCTCACTTCCCGTATGTCTTGGCCGTCGATGAGAATGGCGCCCTCGCCCACCTCGTAAAACCGAAACATCAGCTTCACCAGGGTGGACTTGCCCGAGCCGCTGGCTCCCACCACAGCCAGCTTTTGCTGCGGCCTCAGGGTAAAACTGAGATCGTGCAGAATTTGCCGGTCGGTGCGGTAGCCAAAGCTCACATTGCGAAACTCGATTTCGCCCCGGCCGACTTCAAGTTCAGGGGCATTTTCCGCATCATTGATTTGCGGCCGGCGGCGCAGCAGCGCAAACATGCGTTCGATGTTGGCCAGTGACCCCTTCATCTCCCGGTACACAAAGCCAAGAAAATTCAGCGGCAGAAACAGCTGCATCATAAAGGCGTTGATCAGCACAAAATCACCCAGGGTCATGGTGCCCGCCACCACCTGCTGGCCGGCCAGTATCATCATGGCGGTCATGGCCACGGCAATGATCAGCGCCTGAACGCCATTCAGTGCAAACAGACTGAGCCGGTTGTTGCGCCGGGCTCGCTCCCACTCGGCCAGATCCTGATCGTAGCGGCCCGCCTCGTACTGCTCGTTGTTGAAGTATTTCACCGTTTCAAAGTTGAGCAGGCTGTCCACCGCCCGGCTATGGGTTTGCGAGTCGGCCTTGTTGGCGGCACGCACATAGCGAGTGCGCCAGTCGGTGGCCACCACCGACCAGGCCACATACACCACCACGGCCCCAAGCGTAATCAGCGCAAACCACACCGAGTAGTTGATCAGCAGCAGCGCCGTGACCAGACCGATTTCCAGCAGGGTGGGCACAATGTTGAACACCATAAAACGCAGCAAAAAGCCCACCCCGGTCACGCCCCGCTCTATGTCCCGCGAGAGGCCGCCGGTGCTGCGGTTGAGGTGAAAGTCCAGCTCCAGCCGGTGCAGATGGTTAAACACATTCAGGCCAATGCGGCGCATGGCCCGCTCGGTGACCCGGCCAAACAGGGCATCGCGAATTTCGCCGAACAGCACATTGGCAAAGCGCACCGTGCCGTAGGCCAGCAACAGCCCCAGCGGCAGCGCCACCACAGTGCTGACGGCGGTGTCCATGCCGTCCACTATGTGCTTGAGAATAAAGGGCAGACCCACACTGGCCAGCTTGGCCGCCACCAGGCACAACAGCGCCAGCGCGATGCGGCCCTTCCAGGCCAGCAGGTAGGGGATCAGGGTTTTCAGGGTACGGACATTGATGGTGGCGTCATCCATATCCGGGTGGTACGAGCCTCGGCGCATAAGTCAGTCGTTTAAGTGAGGAATACTGATGAGCATACTCCGCTTTGGCGGAACGAACAGCATCGAGAACCTCGTCACAGCGGGCTAAATACTGTCAAAGTCATAAAGACCATATGCAAATGAGGAGAGCATTCATTTAAATGATCAACTCTACTCACTACGGAATAAAAACGGGCCTAAACAGGCCCGAAAAAGAAATCTAAGGGAGTTACTCATAAAGCTTTTACTCCTGAAAAATTCGAGCTCTAGAAGATTCCTGTCTTAATCTCCTGATCCGTATTATTGTAGGCATAACTTGATACTACGCCGCTCTCGTCAAACCATACTTGAAGTGTCTGAGTATTGGTGTCAGCACCACCGGCAACCAAGCCAACTACAGGTATAAATGAAGAAGCCTTAACCTGAGAGCGGGTATAGACGTACATGTAATACTTTTTTCCTTCAGAAGAAATTCCGACAGACATTGGGCTTCCCAGCATGCTTCTAACTTCAGTCTCTGTCGTTTCCCCTTTCACAATTCTTTCAACTTGTGATTGATCAATCTCGTTGCCATAAGATGCACAACCGGCCATAAGCGCCACGAAAAATAAGACAGCCAAACGTCTCATGTAATTCTCCTAGTCAACAATACTCAATTAAAAATGAACACCACATGTTCATGTTAATTTTCATTTGGATACATTCTGTCCTCTTTCCAATAAAATTCAATGCAAATGTCATTTTATAGACACAACAAAGAGGTTTCGCATGAACCTGCTCACACCTTGCTATAAGCTGTGAGTTTTCAACTGTGGGGAGATCGCCCATGGAAAAAATACCCAAACAGTGCATTTATCGCCTGCAACTGAGCGTTGAGGGCGGGTTGAAGCCCTTGGCGGCGGGGGCCGAGCTGCCGGCCACCACCACGGCGCCGGTGTGGCTGCATCTGGACTATGAGCAGCCCGAGGCCGCCGACTGGCTGCGCAACACCAACCTCGTCACTGAGAGCGCCCGCGAGGCCCTGCTGGGCCAGAGCAGCCGGCCCAAGCTGGTGCGCCAGGGCGACAACCTGCTGCTCACCCTGCGCGGCATTAACCACAACCAGGGCGACAGCCCGGAAGAAATGGTGGCGCTGCGCATCTACATCACGCCCTCACTGATTATCAGCAGCCGGCACCGGCCGCTGCTGTCGGAAAAGGATGTGTACGAGCAACTGGGCAACAGCGAAGAGCCCGTCACCCTGGGCGACTGGCTGGTGGAGATGTGCGATGCCCTCACCGACCGGGTGGGCGAGTTTGTGGAAAGCCTGCACGACCGCATTCTGCGGCTGGAAGAATGCATCATGGAGCGGGAAATTCCCGGCCACGGCCTGCTTGGCCATATGCGTAAACAGCTGATCCTGGTGCGCCGCTACCTCTCCCCCCAATTGGATCTGGTGGCGCGGCTGGCCAGCGAAAAGATCGGCTGGCTTAACGACGACGATCGCCGCCGCCTGCTCGACATTGCCGACCGGCTGCGCCGCTGGATGGACGATCTCGACGCCGGCCTGGCGCGCACCGCCGTGCTGGCGGAAGAGGTCAACAACATGATGACAGAGGCCACCAACCAGCGCGCCTACCAGATGTCGATCATGGCGCTGCTGTTTTTGCCCGCCAGTTTTCTTACCGGTCTGTTCGGGGTCAACCTGGGCGGCATGCCCGGGGCCGGCAGTCCGGCCGCCTTCTGGGTTTTCTGCCTTGGCCTGCTGGCTCTTGGGGCCGGGCTGGGGTTCTGGCTGCACCGCAACCGCTGGTGGTGAAGCATTTCTGCCCCTGCCGGGTCTGTTTGTTTCACTACCGGCCATAACAAGGAGTCTTGTAATGAAAGCTCTGTTCGCGACCCTGTGCACCGCCTTGCTCGGTGCCCCCGCCATGGCGGCGGGCCCCGACACCGCCGCCCTGTTTGAGCACCAGTTACCCCGGCTGCATTCCGATGACACCCTCGACATGCGCCAGTTTGCCGGCCAGCCGCTGCTGGTGGTGAACACCGCCAGCCACTGCGGCTTTACCGGCCAGTTCGAGGGGCTGGAAGCCCTGCACCAGCAATACAAGGAGCAAGGCCTGAGAGTGGTGGGCTTTCCGTCCGATGACTTCAAGCAGGAGGCCAAAAGCGAGGCCGAAGCGGCGGAGATGTGCTTTGTGAATTACGGCGTGACCTTCGACATGGCGGCCCCGGTAAGCGTGAAGGGCGACTCGGCCCACCCCATTTTCAAGGAAATCACTCGCCAGACCGGCAAGCAGCCCCGCTGGAATTTTTATAAATACGTGATCGACAGAGACGGCCGCGTGACCGAGGTGTTTTCCAGCATTACCGGGCCCGAGAGCAAGCGGCTGAAAGCGGCGATTGAGGGGGTTCTGTAGGTTTCTGTGCTGACTGTGGCATGGACTCCCGTCCCCGCCTTCGCTGGGGATGACATTCCTTCGCGGGAGTGACGAAAAAAGTGTGCGGGTGTGACAACGCCATCCACTGTCATACCGGCCTTGTGCCGGTATCTTTTTGCAGGCAACACGGTGCCATGTTCCCGAGATTCCGGGTCAAGCCCGGAATGACACAAGCTGCAGAATAAAAAAAGGGAGCACAGTGTGCTCCCTTTTTGATCAGTCACCGGCTCAGGCGGCCAGTGGCGTAATCCGCACCTGGGCGATGCGGAAGTCTTCCACTTCGGTCACCTCAAAGCGCAGGTCCTCGTGCTCAAACACGGCGCCGGCTTCCGGCAGCTGACCGGCCAGCGCCAGCAGCATGCCCGCCAGGGTGGCGTATTCGTCGTCCGGATCCACCAGCCCCTTGCGCGACAGCACCTGCTCCAGATAGTGCAGATCGGTACTGCCCTTCACCAGCCAGCCGTTGTCTTCGGTGATCACTTCCGGGTCTTCGTCTTCATCCAGAAACTCGCCGACAATGGCTTCCAGCAGATCGTGGGGGGTTACCAGGCCCTGTACGGTGCCGAACTCGTCGTTCACCAGTACCATGTTGCCGCGGGCGTCGCGCAGCACGTTGAGCAGCCGGATCACACTGATGCTGTCGGGCACAATAATGGGCGCGCCGCCTTCGGCCAGCTCGGCCAGGGTTTTGCCCGCCTTGAGGCCGGCCATCAGATCCTTGGCCCGCACCACGCCCAGCAGGTTGTCGAGTTCGCCGTCGCACACCGGAAACTGGCTGTGAGACGAGGCCATCAGCTCCGCCACCTGCTCTTCCCGGGTGTCGTTCACGTCCAGCCACACAATGTCGGAACGCGGGGTCATTACGGTGCGAATGGAACGCTCGGCCAGCGACAGCACGCCGCTGATCATGTTGCGCTCTTCTTCCACAAAGCCCTGCTGCTCGGTTTGCTGCGTGCTCTCCTGCGCCTCGTCTTCGGTTTTGTCCTTGCCGCCCATCAGCCGGAAAATGGCGTCGGTGGTGCGCTCCCGCAGGGGCCGGTGGGCTTCCTGCAGCACCTTGTTACGCTGGGCCAGCTGGTTGAAGAACTCGATCAGAATCGAGAAGCCAATGGCGGCGTAAAGGTAGCCCTTGGGAATATGGAAACCAAAGCCCTCGGCCACCAGGCTGAAACCGATCATCAGCAGGAAGCTCAGGCACAGCACCACTACCGTGGGGTGCGCGTTCACAAAGTCGGTGAGCGACTTGGAAGCCGCCAGCATCACCACCATGGCCACCACCACGGCAATCATCATCACCGCCAGGCTGTCGACCATGCCCACGGCGGTAATAATGGAGTCGAGCGAGAATACCGCATCCAGCACCAGGATCTGGGCAATCACCACCCCAAAACCGGCGTAAACGGTGCTGGTTTCTTCCTCGTGCATCTTGCCTTCCAGCCGCTCGTGCAGCTCGGAAGTGGCCTTGAACAGCAGAAACAGACCCCCGGCCATGAGGATCAGATCCCGCCCGGAGAAACTGAACTCCCCAAGCGTGATCAGCGGTGTGGTCAGCGTCACCAGCCACGACACCACGCTGAGCAGCGCCAGACGCATAATCAGCGCCAGGCTCAGGCCAATGACCCGCGCCTTGTCGCGCTGATGAGGCGGCAGTTTTTTCACCAGAATGGCAATAAATACCAGGTTGTCGATACCCAGTACGATTTCAAGAATAACCAGTGTCAGCAAACCCGCCCACACAGACGGATCCATCAGGAATTCCATGTTTTACCTCGTTGAGAGAATGTGGTGGTGCGGATCAGCGAATCACGCGCGCCAGGCCGGCAACGTGAGTATAGCCACGGCAGCGAGCGGGTCGGAACAAAACGGAGGACGCCAGAAATAGCGGAGAAAGGCAGGAAAATGAATGATTAACAGCGTGTTGCAAGCAACTTCGCGAGCAGTCCATATCGTACACCGGCGTTGGGCCGGACCTCTTGGTTAAAATGAGCGCATATCATAATCGGAATCCGCCCGCTGGCAATAGTCTTTACATTGCCCGGGCTTGACGATGAAACCGCCGAAAAGGATATATTTGACTCCTTCCTGTTCGAAACGGGGCGATAAGCCGTTCAACCCCTTCTGAACAAATGTGCCTCCGGCAAGTACCTCACAAGGAAAATACCATGCCCGCTTTTGAGTCCTTTGACGCCGACTTTACAGATCCGGTGATCGCCCTGTTCAACCCGCAGAACCTGCCCCTCGGCCCTCTGGCCATGAACTGCATTCGTCACCACACCCGGCTGCCCGATGATGGCAGCAACAGCCCGGCGGACATGGTGATTGTGCTGGCACCCACCGGGGCCGACCTGCCGTTGCTGCCCGCTCAAACAGCCACCACCGGGCTCTGCCTGGCGGTGCTGCCGCCAGACAGCCCGGCCGAGCTGAGAGCGGCGCTGGCAGAATGGGCCGACTGCCTGATCCTGGCTTGTCCCGAGCAGTATTCGCCGCTGCTGCGGGATCTCACCGAGCCGGTGACCCGCCCCAGCCTAATCGGGGTCGACTTTGCAGACCTTCGCACCGTGCTCTGCTCCGGCAAGGGCATGGCCCGCTACCACAGCGGCGCCGGGGAAGACGGCCTGAACAGCGACAGCCTGCCCGGCTACCTGAGCCGAAGCTTTAATGCCTGTTTTTCAAGCCAGCGGATCAGCGTGCTGGCGGTGCTGACCATGCACCTCAGCACCGGCATTGAAGACTTTAACGCCACCGCGAGCTACTTCCGCAACCTGGAGCCGGACGGCTGGCAGGTGAGCTCCATCCGTTTCGCCCACGAGAACGAGCCAATGCGTGTTGGCTGCTTTGTGGTGGAAGAGGTCAGCCTGCCCGTTCAGCGTGCGGACGACAAGCAGCCCTCACCAGACAGTAAATATCTCGACGTGCCGGCCTTTCTGAGGCAAAACGCAGAATAAACAGGCCATATGCTGGCCAGAGTGCCCGGCCCGCACAGACGCGGTAAGATGAAGGTCAGATTCCATCGCATAAGGAAGCGAGCTTATGGCCACACTGCTGCTGAACGCCGACATGGGAGAAAGCTTTGGTCCCTGGACCATGGGCCAGGACGAGGCGGTCATGCCCTTTGTGGATCTGGCCAATGTGGCCTGCGGCTTTCATGCCGCCGATCCCGACACCATGCGCCGCACCGTGGCCCTGGCCAAGGCGCACGGCGTGCGAGTGGGGGCGCATCCCGCCTACCCGGATCTGGTGGGTTTTGGCCGCCGCTCCCTGGCTGTTTCGCCCGCCGAGGTGGAGAACCTGGTGCTCTACCAGCTGGGGGCGCTCGACGCCATCTGCCGGACCGAAGGCACGCAAGTGCATTACGTGAAGCCCCACGGCGCCCTTTATAACGACATGATGCAAAACGAGGCCATTCTGGCGGCGGTCATGCGCGCCCTGGCGGCCTTTAACCCCGGCCTGCCGCTGATGCTGATGGCCACTGCCAACCCAGAGCCAGCACAGGCTCTGGCCAATGAGCACGGCGTACCACTGTGGTTTGAGGCCTTTGCCGACCGCGCCTACGACGCCGCCGGCTTTCTGGTGCCACGCAGCCGGCCCGGCGCCGTGCATCATGCCCCCGAGGTGATCGTCGAGCAGGCCCGGCGCATTGCCACCGGTGAGCCGCTGGTGACCATAGACGGCAATCCGCTCAGGCTCATCGCCCATACCCTGTGCGTGCACGGCGACAACCCCGAGTCCATTGCCGCCGTGGCCGCCATTCGCCGCATGCTGGACGGCCCGGCATGAACCCCAGGCTGGAAAACGCCGGCTTCGACGCCTGGCTGGTGCGGCTGTTCGACGACATCGACGAAGCCAACATGAACTGGATAGCCGCCCTGGTGCAGGACTGCGAGGGTGCCTTTGGCGACCACCTGGTGGATTTGGTGCCATCCTACACCACCCTGCTGGTGCAGTTCGATCCGCTCACGCTTGATCACGGCGAGGCCCGCCAGTTGCTGCAAACCCTGCTGGCCAGGCTCGCGCCGCTGGAAGACAACTCGCAGAACGAGGTAAAGGCCCTGCCGGTGTGGTATCACCCCAGCGTGGGGCCGGATCTGGCCCGGGTGGAACAGCATACCGGCCTGAGTGCCGGGCGGGTGATTGAGCTGCACAGCGGCCATACCTACCGGGTATTTGCGCTGGGCTTTGCCCCCGGCTTTGCCTTTATGGGCACCCTGCCCGAGCAGCTTGAAACGCCCCGGCTTGAAAGCCCCCGCCCGCACGTGCCTGCCGGCAGTGTGGCCCTGGCGGGCCGACAGACCGCCGCCTACCCCCGCGCTACCCCCGGTGGCTGGAACCTGCTGGGGCGCACCCCGGCAACTCTGTTTGATCCCGCCAGCCAAAGCCTGAGCCTGCTGCGAGTGGGCGACCGGGTCCGTTTTGAACCGGTCAGCCGCGCCGAATTTGAACGGCTGGGGGGCGATACCACGCCCATGGAGGCACCGTGAGTCTGCTGATTGAAAAACCCGGCCCGCTCAGCACCCTTCAGGATGCCGGTCGCTCGGGCGTACATCGCCTGGGTGTGGCGCAAGGCGGCCCGGCAGACCTGCACGCCTGGGCCTGGGCAAACTGGCTGGCCGGCAATACCTGGGGCGCCACAGCGCTGGAAATCACTCTTGGGGGGCTGACGCTGACCGCTCAGGCGCCCTGCCGGCTGGCGCTGACCGGCGCCGAGTTGCAGGCTCGAGTCAACGACCGCCCCGTCTCCAACTGGCAGGCGTTCACCCTTAATGCCGGCGATACTCTCGTTCTGGCCATGGCTCGCAACGGTGTGCGCGCCTATCTGGCGGTGGCCGGCGGCTTTACCGCAGAGCCTGTGCTGGGCAGTACCGCCTGCGTGGTGCGGGATGGTCTGGGCGGTCACAAGGGCGACGGCAGCCCGCTGGCCGCCGGTGACACCCTGGTGTTTAACGCGCAGGCCCAGACTGCAGCCCGGCCCCGCACCCTTCCCGAAAGGGAAGCTCTGGGTTACAACGACGAGCCCGTGCTTTCTCTTATCCCCGGCGCTCAGTTTCGTCATTTTGACGATCACAGCCTGATCGACGCCCTTAACCAGACCTGGTCCGTGGATCCCCGATCGGATCGCATGGGGATCCGGCTGGAAGGATCCTTGTTGCAGTGCAACATAGGATCGCTTGTCTCGGAAGGGCTGACGCTCGGCGCGGTGCAGGTGCCCCCCGACGGTCAGCCCATCGTGCTGCTGAACGACCGCCAGACCATTGGCGGTTATCCGCGTCTCGGCACCCTTACCCCCCTGGCCTGCGCCCGCCTGGCCCAGTGCCGCCCGGGCCAGACACTGCGATTGATCACCACCACCGCCAGTGAAGCCCAGCAGGAATACCGGGCATTTCGAGCACAGTTTTAAGGCACAAAAAAGCCCGCTTCAATGAAGCGGGCTTTTTATTCACCAAAGACTCAACCTCAGTCGACCTTGTCGAAGCTCTTGTTCTCGATGAAGTCGAGGGACATAAAGCTTTCCAGCGAGTCGTCCTTGATGTCCAGCCAGGTGCCCGGCAGGCGGGTGGCCATGGTGCCGGTTACGGTGGAGCGGTAGCACTTTTCGCGGAAGTTCATGATGCCTTCCTGCTTGTCCTGCTGCCATACCTTGAGCAGGGCGGCCTGCTCTTCCACCTTGAATTCGGGATAGTCGGTAGGACCGAGTAGATCACGAATGTAGCTGGCCTGGAAGTCGATGGAGTCGCAGCAGCCACCCAGCTGCTCGTGACGCGCCAGCCAGTGCTGCATGTCGGCGCGGCGCTCGTCGGCCTCGGGCAGCGCAATCTTGCCCATGATGACGTCGCGGGCATACCAGGCCTGGGCATCGAACATGTTGAAGGTGAAATACTGATCCTGCATGCCCAGGTAGATCATCTTCGGGTTGTTCTGGAAGAAAATGCCCTTGTACAGGTTGTCCGGGTACAGGCAGTTATGGGTCTGCAGCCGCAGCGCGTCCGGCAGGAACGGGAAGTGGAACAGGTAGCCGGTACACATGATGATGGCGTCGAACTCCTTGGTGGAGCCGTCGGCAAAATAGCCGGTGTTGCCGTCAAAATGAGCCAGCAGCGGACGCTCTTCCATGCCCTCGGGCCACTCAAAGCCCAGCGGGTTGCTGCGGTAGCTGATGGTGACCGACTTGGCGCCGTACTTGTAGCACTGAGAGCCAATGTCTTCCGCCGAGTAGCTGGCACCCACCAGCAGCACGTTCTTGTCCTTGAATTCCAGCGCATCGCGGAAGTCATGGGCGTGCAGTACCCGGCCGGGGAACTGCTCTACCCCTTCAAAGTAAGGCATGTTGGGGGTGGAGAAGTGACCGGTGGCCACGACCACATAGTCAAATTCGTCGCTTTCCTGCTGACCGGTCTTGTGGTTCATCACGGTCACGGTGAACTTGCCGGTGGCGTCGTCATGGCTTACCCAGCGAACCGGGCACTCGAAACGGATGTATTTAGAAATGGCCTGCTTGTCGATACGACCCATGATGTAGTCTTTCAGCACGGCACGCGGCGGATATGAGGGAATGGCCCGGCCGAAATGTTCGTCAAAAGAGTAGTCGGCAAATTCCAGACACTCTTTCGGGCCGTTGGACCACAAATACCGATACATGCTGCCATGAACTGGCTCGCCATTTTTATCTAAACCCGTGCGCCATGTGTAGTTCCACATGCCACCGATGTCACTTTGCTTTTCAAAACAAACGATTTCCGGCAGATCCTGAACGCCTGCCTTGCGAGCTGCCTCAAACGCTCTCAACTGTGCCAGACCACTGGGCCCGGCGCCCAAAATCGCGATTTTTTGCTTGCTCACAATCTAACTCCTTCTACTGCAAAAACCTTGCCATACTAAAGGAATTAGCTACGTATTTACAGACATTTGCGCAAAAACGCTGCAAAAATACACAAACACCCTAAACAATAGGGTGCTAACCGCTTATGTAAAAAGCATTTTTTGTGTGATTCAACTCGAGCTTTCACTTCATCATTCGACGCAGCGATCGCGCCGCCGAACGCGGACAGGACGCCGCGCAAATGGCCGACACCAGGGCCACACCGTGCACCCCGGTACCGGCCACTTGCCGAAGATTGTCGGCGTTAATACCGCCAATGGCGACGATTGGACGCGAACTGACCGAAAGTGCCCGTTTCAGGCCATTGAGCCCCCAGTGCTTTTTGAGATCGGTTTTGGTGGGGGTGGCAAAGATGGCACTCAGACCCAGGTAGTCCACCGGCAATGATTCGGACTCGAATAATTGCTGTTCGGTTTCAACCGACAGCCCCAGCAGCCGATCCGGCCCCAGCAACCGGCGGGCAAGAGCGGCGGGCAGGTCGGTCTGCCCCAGATGCACACCGTCGGCGTCCACCGCCAGCGCCACATCCACCCGATCGTTGATGATCAGCGGCACACCAGTGCCCCTGAGCGCGTCTTTTACCGCCTCGGCCCGCTCAATAAAGGCGCGCACGTCGCCGTGCTTTTCCCGCACCTGCACCAGGGTTACACCACCGGCGACGGCCTCGGCCACCACCTTTTGCAGGGTATCGGTAGGCTGGCGGTCGTCGGTGACCAGATATAAACGGTAGGGATTCATGGCGTGGTCACCGCAATTTTCAGGCGGTTGTCCAGGGCCTCGGCATCCAGCCGGTAGAGGGCATCGAGCAGGTTCAGCTGCAGGCTGCCAGGGCCTCTGGCCATGTCGGCGGCCAGCTCACCGGCCACGCCCATCACCGCGGCGGCGGCCACGCCCGAGGTCTCGCCCACGGCAGCAAAGGCACCGGTGAGCGCCGACAGGGTGCAGCCCATGCCGGTCACGAAGGGCATCATGGCGCAGCCATTGTTCAGCCTGGTCTCGCTGTTTTCATCGAGGATAATGTCGGTTTCGCCGGAGATAACCACACTGGCGCCGTAATGGCGGGTCAGATAACGCGCCGCCGCCAGCGCCGATTCCACGCCATCCAGCGAGTCCACGCCCCGCCCCTGAGCCTCGACCCCGGCGTTGTCACCGGCCAGGGCGATGATCTCGGAGGCGTTGGCACGAATGATCAGCCGCTCGGCCAAACCCGCCAGCCGGCGCGAGGTGTGAGTGCGCAGGCTGCTGGCACCACAGCCCACCGGATCCAGCACCACCGGCTTGCCGTGCTGGTTGGCAAGCATAACCGCCATCACCATGCGCTCAATCCAGCTGCTGTCGAGAGTACCGATGTTGATCACCACAGCCCCCACCAGCGGTACCAGCTCGGCCAGCTCATCCCGGGAATGGGCCATGATGGGCGAGGCTCCCAGCGCCAGCAGGCCATTGGCGCTGTTGTTCATTACCACATAGTTGGTAATGTTCAGCACCAGCGGCTTTTGCACCCGCACCGCCTTGAGCGCGGTAATGATTTGTTTTTTGTTCATTAGAACTTCCGCAATCATTAAGTTTATGGAGTTATTTTACGGCATTTTGCCATGAACATGCAGGGTTTAAGCCAAATGTCTAATCCGTATAAAAGACAAGGGCCCGCACTGGCGGGCCCTTGTTGCACAAATAAAACGCCTCAGCCAAAACGGCGGGAACGGCGGTTTACCTCGTCGATTTGCGCGTTGAGGGTGCAGTAGTCGTAAAGGTAGCCGAGCAGGAAGAGGCCGCCGGTGAGGAACCAGATAATGGCGGTGACCCACTTGCCCATATAGAGCCGGTGCAGACCGAAGATGCCGAGAAAGGTCATCAGTATCCAGGTGATGCTGTAGTCCTTGGGGCCGGTGGCGTAACGCTGATCGGCGGCTCTGTCCATAGACGGGATCAGGAAGAGATCCACAATCCAGCCGATAAAGAACAGCCCCAGGGTAAAGAAGTAAATGGTGCCGCTGACGGGACGACCGTAATAGAAGCGGTGAGCGCCCATGAACCCGAAGATCCACAATATGTAGCCGATCACCTTGCTGTGCGTATTGTTCATGCTGCTCCGCGCGGATTGATAAAAACGACCATTCTAGACGTTGCCGTGTGCAACTGCCATGCCTGTGGGCCAATCGGCGACCCGGCTCGTCGTGACCCTGCGGGAGCTGTAACCGGTAGGTTGGGATGAGTTTTACGAATCCCAACATTTCAGCCGTCGGCTCTGTTGTTGGGATTCGCTGCGCTCATCGCCAACCTACGGCAAGATTTGCGCTGTCGGACGGCTTCAGCGGCTTGCGGAGTAGCTGTTGTCCCAGTCCTTCCATACCGGCTGCAGGCCGGTGGCAGCAATGGCCCTGGCCACCTCGGCGGGAGTGCGGTCGTCGTCGATTTCGAACTGCTCCAGCTCTTCCTTGACGTTGTCCACATAGCCGCCGGGCTGGGTCTTGGAGCCAGCGCTGATGCTGGTGACGCCGAGGGGGATCACCTTGTCACGGAATTCCTGGGCTTCCCGGGTGGAGAGGCTCAGCTCCAGCTCGCCGTCGAGCATGCGGTAGGCGCAGATTAGCTGCACCAGCTGGCGATCGGTCATGATCGACTTGGGCTGCAGGCCACCGGTGCAGGGGCGCAGCCGCGGGAACGACACCGAATAGCGGGTCTTCCAGTAGTGCTTCTGCAGGTAACGCAGGTGCGAGGCGGTATAAAAGCTGTCGGTACGCCAGTCTTCCAGACCGTAGAGGGCGCCCAGGCCAATCTTGTCGATACCGGCCTGGCCCAGGCGGTCCGGGGTTTCCAGGCGCCAGCGAAAGTCCTTTTTCTTGCCGCGAATATGATGCTCGTCGTAGGTCAGGTGCTGATAGGTTTCCTGATACACCATGACGCTGTCGAGGCCGTACTGGCGCAGCTCGGCGTATTCTTCCCGGGACAGCGGCTGCACTTCCATCATTACGTAGCTGAAGTGACGCTTGACGATGGGCAGCATCTGCTTGAAGTAGTCCAGGCCCACCTTGCCCTCGTGCTCGCCGGTCACCAGCAGCACGGTGTCAAAGCCCATGGCCTTGATGGCCAGGCATTCCTGCTCGATTTCCTCGGCGTTCAGGGTCTTGCGCTTGAGCCGGTTGCTCATGGAAAAGCCGCAATAGGTGCAGTCGTTGGCGCACAGGTTGGACAGATACAGGGGAATGTAAAAGCCCACGGTATTGCCAAAACGCTGCCGGGTCAGCCGGTACGACTCCTGGGCCATTTGCTCAAGATAGGCCTCGGCCGCCGGCGAGATCAGCGCCATAAAGTCGTTCAGATCCCGCTTGGGCTTGGCCAGCGCCCGCTCCACGTCTCTGGGCTGCTTGCCGTAGATGCTCATTTTGATGTCATCCCAGTCCATGGATGACCAGACATCGAAGAAAGTCATAGGGTCTCCAGGAAGGCGGTCAGCGGACTGGATGCCTGGGCCTGCCGGCTTTGTCCGGCCAGGCCGGCTTCATAGGCCATGCGACCGGAGATCACCGCCTGGCGGAAGGCGTCGCCCATGGCCACGGGGTCACCGGCCACGGCAATGGCGGTGTTCACCAGCACGGCGTCGGCGCCCAGCTCCATGGCGTAGGCGGCGTGGCTGGGGGCACCGATGCCCGCATCCACTACCACCGGCACCGTGCTCTGCTCGATGATGATTTCCAGAAAGTCATGAGTCACCAGGCCCTTGTTGGAGCCGATGGGCGCACCCAGGGGCATGACGGCGGCGCAGCCGGCTTCTTCCAGCCGCTTGCACAGCACGGGATCGGCACCACAATAGGGCAGCACGATAAAGCCTTCCTTCACCAGCTGCTCGGCGGCCTTGAGGGTCTCGATGGGATCGGGCAGCAGGTACTTGGGATCCGGGTGAATTTCCAGCTTGAGCCAGTTGGTGCCCAGGGCTTCCCGGGCCAGGCGGGCGGCGAACAGGGCTTCGTCGGCATCCTTGGCGCCGGAGGTGTTGGGCAGCAGGTTCACGCCCAGCTCCAGCAGCGGCGGCAGTATGTCGTCGCTGTGGTTTTTCAGATCCACCCGCTTCAGCGCCATGGTCACCAGCTGAGACGCCGACGCCTGCAGGGCGTCCTGCATCAGCTTGCCGTTGGCAAACTTGCCGGTGCCGGTAAACAAACGGGATTCAAAGGTTTTATCGGCAATCGTCAGACTCATTTCAGCCTCCGGCAATGGCGTGGAACAGGGTAATGTTGTCGTTGGGCTCGAGCTGTCGCTCGGCCCACAGGCTGCGCGCCACCACTTCGCGGTTGAGCGCCACCGCCACCCCGGGCTTGTCCTGCTCCAGTTCGGCCAGCAGTTGCGCCAGGGTGGTTCCCTCGGTCAGGGGATGTAGTTCGTCGTTCAGAATAATGTGCATGGTTTAGCTCCCCTTGGGTCCACATACCGGACAGGCCGGATCCTTGGGCACCTTGAGGCCGTGCCAGCGGTGCGCCTTGGCGTCAAACAGCTTGAGCTCACCCCAGGGCACGGTGCCGGTGCCGGTTAAATACTTGATGGCTTCCAGTGCCTGCAACAAACCGATGGTGCCCACAACGGGGCCAATGACACCGGCGTTGCTGCAGGTCAGCCGTTCTTCCAGTTCGGGGCCATACAGGCAGCGATAGCATCCATGCTCGCGGGACGGGTCCAGCGCCAGCAGCTGGCCTTCAAAGCGAATGGCCGCGCCCACCAGCAGGGGTTTTCCCTCGGCGTAGCAGGCGGCGTTCAGGGCCTGGCGCACCGTCATGTTATCGGTGCAGTCCAGTACCAGATCCGCCTCGGCCACAAAGCCGGCCAGGCTGTCGGCGTCCATTTTCTGATTGACCGCCACCAGCTCGATCTCAGGGTTGAGCTTTTGCAGCTTTTCCCGGGCTACTTCGGCCTTGGCCATTTTCAGGCTGTCGACGTCATACAGGGTCTGACGCTGCAGGTTGCTGACCTCAATTTGATCGAAGTCGGCCAGCCACAGGGTGCCGACCCCGGCCGCCGCCAGATACTGGGACGCCGGCGAGCCCAGCCCGCCCAGGCCGACAATCAGCACGGAGGCATTTTTCAGCTTGAGCTGACCTTCCTCGCCCACCTCTTCCAGCAGCAGATGCCGGCTGTATCGCATGAATTCGCTATCGCTGAGCATGATTAGCCCTCCACCATTTGCAGCAGTTCCTGCGTGACCGCATCCGGGTCCGCCGCCTCGGTAATGGCGGTAACCAGGGCAATGCTGCCTACGCCGGTTTGTGCCACCAAAGGTACCCGGTCATTGCTGATGCCGCCAATGGCCACCAGCGGGAACTCGTCCTGCATCAGCGCCACGTAGCGGTGCAGCCGCTCCAGACCCTGCGGGCGGGACGGCATGTCCTTGGTTTTGGTGGGGAAAATATGCCCCAGCGCAAGATAAGACGGCTTCAGCTCCCGGGCCCGCAGCATTTCATAATAGCCGTGGGTGGAGAGCCCGAGCTTCAGGCCGGCGGCACGAATGGCTTCCAGATCCGCCACTTCAATGTCTTCCTGACCCAGGTGCACACCATAGGCGCCGTGCTCAATGGCCAGCCGCCAGTAATCGTTGATAAACAGCCGGGCGTTGTAACGCTGGCCCAGTTCAACGGCAGCCTTGATGTCTGCCGCTACCTCGACGTCGGCCTTGTCCTTGATGCGCAGTTGCAGGGTGCGAACGCCCTGCTCCAGCAGCCGCTCCAGCCAGGCCACGGTAGTGACCACCGGGTACAGACCCAGCTGGTTGGTGTCCATGGCGGCAAAGGCGCCCTCGGGGTGCGGACCTTCAATGCCCAGCTGCTTCGCAAGCGGGCTGCCCGGCATCACCACGGCGGGAAAATCGGCCAGGTCGGTGGGCCAGCCCAGATGGGCCACCGGGCCGGCACCGGCACCAATGCCTTCGGCGCCTTTCAGGCCCTGATTGACGTAGGCCTTGGCCAGTACCAGGGCGTCTTCAATCGGGTAGTCCTGGGCCACGGCGGTGGCAATGGCCGACGACAGAGTACAGCCGGTGCCATGACCGTGCTGAGTATCGAGGCGTGGGCTGGCCAGCCAGATTTCCCGTTCGCCGTCGCTGTAGAAGTCGATGGCCTGATCACCGGTCCAGCCGAGATGGCCGCCTTTGACCAGCACGGCACCTACGCCCATTTCCCGCAGGGCGGCAGCGCCGGCACGAAGGGCCTGGGGTGAGTCGGGCGCGATGCCCGACAGTGCTTCCAGTTCAACGGCGTTGGGAGTGATCAGGTCGACTTCCGGCAGCAGGTGGGTCTTGATGGCCGGCAGCAGGTTGGCCTCGGCCATGGACTGACCAGTGCTGGCAATGGCCACCGGATCCAGTACCACATACGGCTGCCACTGACGGCGGTATTCCTTGAGGTAGCGCGCCAGTACCTCGGCGCGCAGTCCGCCCGGCAGCAGGCCCACCTTGATGGCGGCGGCCTGCATGTCGGTGGACAGGGATACCAGCTGGCTGGTAAAGGCCTGCATCAGCACCGGCTCCACCATGGACACCGAGACCGAGTTCTGGGCGGTGATGGCGGAGATCACCGAGCAGCCGTGGCCGCCCAGTGCCTGTATGGTGTGCAGGTCGGCCTGAATGCCGGCCCCGCCGCCCGAGTCGGAACCGGCTATGGTCCAGACAATGGGTTTGGTCATAGAGTTTCTTGCTCCAGTTTGTCGGCCTGGTGATAGAGCTCACCGCCGCGTTTCTTGAATTCTTCCGACATTTTCGCCATGCCGGCCTGCACGGTTTCGGGCTCGCCGTTCATGCCCACCAGCTGCACTTCTATGTTGTTTTCCAGGCTGGCGGCGTAGTCGCGCACATCCTGGGTGATTTTCATGGAGCAGAACTTGGGTCCGCACATGGAGCAGAAGTGCGCCACCTTGCCCGATTCCTGGGGCAGGGTTTCGTCGTGGTAGGCCCGGGCGGTTTCCGGATCCAGCGCCAGGTTGAACTGGTCGTTCCAGCGGAACTCGAAGCGTGCCTTGGACATGGCGTTGTCGCGGATCTGGGCGCCCGGATGGCCCTTGGCCAGGTCGGCGGCATGGGCGGCGATCTTGTAGGTGATCAGGCCCTGTTTCACGTCTTCCTTGTTGGGCAGCCCCAGGTGCTCCTTGGGCGTAACGTAACAGAGCATGGCGCAGCCGTACCAGCCGATCAGCGCGGCACCAATGCCGGAGGTGAAATGGTCGTAACCCGGGGCGATGTCGGTGGTCAGCGGCCCAAGAGTATAGAAGGGCGCTTCGTGGCAGTGCTCGAGCTGCTCTTCCATGTTGCGCTTGATCATGTGCATGGGAATGTGGCCGGGGCCTTCGATGATCACCTGCACATCGTATTCCCAGGCGATTTTGGTCAGCTCACCCAGGGTATGCAGCTCGGCGAACTGGGCCTCGTCGTTGGCGTCGGCCACGGAGCCCGGGCGCATGCCGTCACCCAGCGACAGGGAGACGTCGTAGGCGGCACAAATCTCACAGATCTCGCGGAAGTTCTCGTACAGGAAACTCTCTTTATGGTGGGTCAGACACCACTTGGCCATGATGGAGCCGCCGCGGGACACAATGCCGGTCACCCGCTTGGCGGTCATGGGCACGTAGCGCAGCAGCACGCCGGCGTGAATGGTGAAATAGTCCACGCCCTGCTCGGCCTGTTCAATGAGGGTGTCGCGGAACACTTCCCAGTTCAGGTCTTCGGCCACGCCGTTGACCTTTTCCAGCGCCTGGTAGATGGGCACGGTGCCGATGGGAACCGGGCTGTTGCGCAGGATCCACTCGCGGGTTTCGTGAATGTAGCGGCCGGTAGACAGATCCATCACGGTGTCGGCGCCCCAGCGGGTGGACCACACCAGTTTCTCCACTTCTTCCTCAATGGAGGAGGTTACCGCCGAGTTGCCGATGTTGGCGTTGATCTTCACCAGGAAGTTGCGGCCGATGATCATGGGCTCGGCTTCCGGGTGGTTGATGTTGGCGGGAATGATGGCGCGGCCTTCGGCCACTTCCTTGCGCACGAATTCGGGAGTGATGTTTTCCGGCAGGTTGGCGCCAAAGTTCTCGCCCGGGTGCTGCTTAAGCAGCAGTTCGTCACGCACCCGCTCGCGGCCCATGTTTTCGCGAATGGCGATGTATTCCATCTCGGGGGTGATGATGCCTTTGCGGGCGTAGTGCATCTGGGTCACGCACTGGCCGAGCTTGGCCTTGCGCGGCTTGGGCAGGTGCTCAAAGCGCAGGTGATCCAGGCCGTCGTCGGCCATGCGCTGCTGGGTAAAGTGGGAAGTGGCGCTTTCCAGCTCGGCGGTGTCGTTGCGCTCCAGGATCCAGTCACGGCGCAGCTGGGGCAGGCCCTTGCGCACATCGATTTCGGACTCGGGGTCGCCGTAGGCGCCGGAGGTGTCATACACCGGTACCGGCTCGTTGGCTTCAAAAATCGGGTTTTCTTCGCTGCCGCCCTTGAAGCTGTCGGCCAGGGCAATTTCGCGCATGGCCACTTTCAGATCCGGGCGTGAACCGTCGAGGTAAATACGGGATGAATTCGGAAAAGGTTCGCCCTTCAGGTTATGAATGTATTCCTGGGCCTGACTGCGAACTTCACGACGGTTGGTTTTTTTTGACATAGCAATCTCACTTTTGCGTCCATAGGGTGAAAATGCTTGCCGGGAGTGTTGAGAAAAGAGCCGGCGAAGGTCCGATGCCGCTCTTCACTTGTTTCCCTTCGCAGGTATTAGCCTGATCAGGTTCAACGGATCCCGCTGCTTTCGCGGTCTCAGCCCGTGAGGGCACTCCGACAAGATGGTCGCAGTATAACCAGAGCGAGTTCACAAAAGCAAAGGCGTTCTCAGGCCGGCCGAGTGCCAAAAATGTACCGGGCGCTTACTTTTTTGCATAGGCGGCTCACGCCGTCACCAGCCCCAGTGCCAGCCCGGCGGTCAATACCAGAGTGCCTTTGGCGGTGAGCGCCAGTGCCCGGTTCAGCTCGGCGCCTTCACGGGTCAGCACCAAATTCAGCCCTTGCGCCAATGGCCACAGCCCCGCCAAGGCCACTACGCCCCAACCGCTTATCAGCCGCTCGGCGGCCAGCAGGGCCAGCGCCAGCAGCCCAGCCTGCCAGGCCCGGGCCCGGGGCAGCCCCAGCCGCAACGCCAGGGTATGTTTGCCGGCTTTACGATCGCCGTCCAGATCGCGAATGTTATTGATATTGAGCACCGCCATCGACAGCAGGCCCGCCACCAATGCCGACCAGCCGCCGGTGGCGGTAAGTTCAGGCTGCATCAGCCAGCCGGTGCCCAGCACCGCCACCGGGCCAAAAAACACAAACACTGCCGCATCCCCCAGCCCCGAATAGCCGTAGGGCCGCCGCCCCAGGGTATAGCCCAGGGCCGCCAGCACCGACAGCGCTCCCAGCAGCAAAAAACCGAACCAGGCGATGAGATCGTTCCCCAGTGCCAAAGTCAGCAACACCAGGCCGCTGACCAGTGTCAGCACCACCACCCGAATCATGGCCCGGCGCAACTGCGCCGGAGTCACTCGCCCCGAGGCCAACGCCCGGGTTGGCCCGGTGCGCTCGGCGCCGTCGGTGCCGCGCAGGCCGTCGCCGTAATCGTTGGCCAAGTTCGACAAAATTTGCAGCAGCAGCGCGGTAAGCAGGGCCAGTGCCAGCACACCGGGCTGAACGGTGCCGGCACTGGCCGCCCCCAGCAGGATGGAGGCCACCGCCAGCGGCAGGGTTTTAGGACGAATGGCCAGTAGCCAGGTAGTCAGGGGCATGAAAACGAATTCCTCTTATCAAGGTGGCCCTATGATACTCACTCAGCCCCTGCCATAAACCCCGCTGTCGTTCACATCAACACCATGTTATTTTTATGTGAAAGTAAATATGTGAGAGTCACGCCATGTCCATCTCGGTTTATCGCTATGCCCTGCCCCTGACCAGGGAAAAACTGATCGACGGCGTTACCGTACGCCGCCGCCACGGCTTTTACGTCAACATTAACGGCCACTGGGGCGACGTGGCCCCGCCGCTCACCGCCGACCCGGCCGCCACCGAAGCCGAGCTGCTGGCCGCCTGCGAACGGCTGGAGCAAGGCCTTGAGCCCGATGCCACTCTGCCCTGGGTGCGTTTTGGTCTGGGCTGCGCCCTGGCGCCGCTGGCGGCAGCCCCCGCTCCCAGCCTGCCATTGCTGGAAGGCGAGCGGGAAAGCATTATTCGCGCCTGGCGCTGCCGCCGGGTGCAGCCCACTCGAGCCTGGCTGACCCTGACCGGCGATGTGCAGTTTGACGCCGGCCTGGTACGGGAGCTGTCCATTCTGGTGCCCGGCCTGCGCCTGGTACTGGACGCCGGCGGCCGGCTCAGTGAAGCACAACTGATTGGTCTATGGCGGCATATCGACGTCCGCGCCATCGACTGGCTGCTGGATCCCGGTACGAATGAAGCCGAAACTCGCAGGCTGGCCCAACAACACGGCTGGCCGGTGGCGCTCAGTGCCGAGCGCTGCGGCGGCGTGGTGCCGGCCCCGTTCGAGGAGTTGCGCGCCCTGGTGCTGCGCCCTTCCCTGCTGGGCAAGCCGGCACGTTGCCGGCTGCTGGCCGAGGCCGCGCAAGACCGGGGAATGGAAGTGATGCTGGCGGGCAACCTGGAAAGCGGCCTGGGCCATCAGCATATTGCGCAACTGGCGGGCGAGCTGACGCCGAATTGCCCGGCCCTGCTCGACGGCCTGCGCTATTTGCTGCACAGCGGCGTGAATGCGCAAGGGCAACCGCAGGCGCAAAACCTCACCCTGATTTACGGCCCGGGCTGCTGATAAAACCGCCACAAAACACGCACCAAATTGGTGCAAAACGCAAGGTTTTCTTGGCATTATGAGGGTAAATCCGTATAGTCAGGCCGATATTTCGACAGGTTCCCAAACACATGTTTCAAGACAATCCCCTGCTGGCCCAGCTCAAGCAACAAATCCGCGACACCCTTCCCACCAAGGAAGGCATGGTCAAAGGCACCTCCAAGGGCTTCGGCTTTCTCGAAGTCAGTGACAAGGAAAGCTATTTCATTCCGCCGCCGCACATGAAAAAGGTGATGCATGGCGATCACATCACCGCCGTGCTGCGCACCGAGAACGACAAGGAACTGGTAGAGCCCGAGACCCTGATCGAGCCCGGCCTGACCCGCTTTGTGGCCCGAGTGAAGTGGTTCCGTGACCGGCTCAACATTGTGCCCGATCACCCGCTGATGAAGGACGCCATCAAGGCCCGTACCATCAAGGGGATGAACGAAAAGAACCTGAAGGAAGGCGACTGGGTACTGGGTGAACTCAAGCGTCACGCCCTGAAAGACAACGGCTTTTTCGCCGAAGTGGTGGAAGTGATTGCCGGCGTGGACGATCCCATCGCCCCCTGGTGGGTGGTGCTGGCCCGCAACAAGCTGGCCAACGAGGCTCCCCAGGACCGGGAACAGTGGGAACTGCTGGAAGACACCCTGCCCCGCCAGAATCTCACCGAGGTGCCCTTTTTCACCATCGACAGCGAGTCCACCCAGGATATGGACGACGCCCTCAGCGTGAAAAAGCTGGAGAATGGCGGCTGGGAACTGACCGTGGCCATTGCCGATCCCACCGCCTACGTGGCCCACGACAGCGATCTGGACAAAATCGCCGCCGAGCGCGCCTTTACCGTATACCTGCCGGGTCGCAACATTCCCATGCTGCCGCGCACCCTGGCCGACGAGCTGTGCTCGCTGAAGGAAGGTGAAGACCGCCACGCCCTGTGCGCCCGCATTCATATCGATGCCGACGGCAAGGTGGCAGACGACGCCGAGTTCTTTGCCGCCCGCATTCGCTCCCACGCCCGCCTGGCCTACGACAAGGTCTCCGACTGGGTCGAAGGCACCGGCGACTGGCAGCCCGAGAGCGAGGTGATTGCCGAGCAGTTGCGCGAACTCACCGCCCTCACCAAGGCCCGCAACAACTGGCGCAGCACCCACGCCATCGTGTTCCCCGACCGTCCCGACTTCCGCTTTGAACTGGACGACGCCAGCAACGTGGTGGCCATTCACGCCGACCACCGCCGCATTGCCAACCAGATGGTGGAAGAATCAATGATCGCCGCCAACCTGGCCTGCGGCAACTGGCTGACCAAGCACTGCGGCACCGGTGTATTCAACGTGCATGCCGGCTTTGACGAAGAAAAACTGGCCCAGCTGCAGGAACTGCTGAAAGAGCACGAGGCCCCGGTGGATCCGGAGCGGCTGACCACCCTGGAAGGCTTCTGCGAACTGCGCCGCTGGCTGGACGCCCGCGACACCAGCTACCTGGACAACCGGGTACGCCGCTTCCAGTCTTACGCCGCCATGAGCGTGACCCCGGGCGAGCACTACGGCCTGGGCCTGGACGCCTACGCCACCTGGACCTCGCCCATTCGTAAATACGGCGACATCATCAACCACCGGCTTATCAAGGCCATTCTGGCCGAGAAGGCCCACGACGCCCACGCCCCCAACGCCGAGCTGGCGGTACACCTGTCGGAGCAGCGCCGCATGCACCGCCGTGCCGAACGCGACATCGCCGACTGGCTGTATGTGCGCTACCTGCAGCCGGCGGTGGCCAATGGTCACGCCTTTGACGCCGAAATCATCGACATCGGCCGGGGCGGCGTGAAGCTGCGCCTGCAGGAAAACGGCGCCGTGGTGTTTATGCCTTCTTCCCTGATCCTGCCCAACCGGGATCGGCTGGAATGCAGCTGGGACGACGGCAAGGTCTACCTCGACAAGCAGCCGGTATACGAGCTGGGCCAGCACATTCAGGTGATCCTGACCGAGGCCATTGAGGACACCCGCTCCCTGATCGCCAAACCGGCCATTCCGCTGGTACCGGAAAAGCAGGAAAAGTCTGCTTCCTGATGAGTAAACCGCTGAATTGAAAAAGGCCTGCGAATGCAGGCCTTTTTGTTGCTTGTTCCGCTTACGGGCCGAGGGGAAACACCCACCCGCCGAATAATTTACCCTAACGCTGCTCCCGCAGTCGGCGGCCATGGAAGACATAGCCGAGCAGGTTCAGCAGCACCTGGGCCGCCAGCACACTGGTGGTGCCGGTATGATCGTAATCGGGCGCCACTTCGCACAGATCTATCCCTACCACGTCGCCGGAGAAGGCCACACCCTGCAGGATTTCCATGACTTCGTAATAGGTAAAGCCGCCATGGCTTGGCGTCCCGGTGCCCGGAGCGATGGAGGGGTCAAAACCGTCAATATCGATGGTGATGTAATAATTCACCCCTTTGGGGATCAGATCCAGTACGCCCTGTACCCCCAATCGGCGCACGTCCCGCACCGACAGTATGGTCGAGCCCGCGTCCTGCGCCGCCTTGTGGTCGGCCCGGTTGGATGAAGACACGTTGCGAATGCCAAGCTGGGTCATGCCGGTAATAAAGGGCTGCTCCACCGCCCGGCGCATGGGGTTGCCATGGCCAAACCGCACGCCGTGACGCTCGTCAACAAAGTCGAGGTGAGCATCAATCTGAATGATATGAATGGGGCCGCGCCCTTCAAAGGCACGAATACAAGGGGCGTTGACCGAGTGATCCCCGCCCACGGTGACCGGCAGGGCACCGGATTCGAGGATCTTGCGCACGCCGTATTCAATGTTGGCATGGCTCTTTTCGGTATTGGTATGCACCATGTCGGCATCGCCAATATCCACGATTTTTACCCCTTCCAGGTACATGGTGTCTTCTTCATAGCTATAGGCGCCACCATGGCCGAAGGAAAACAGGGTGGACGCTTCCCGCACGGCACGGGGCCCCATGCGTGCACCGGAGCGCCACTGGGTACCGCAATCAAAGGGGGCGCCCAGAAACGCCACATCCGCCTTCAGGTTATCCCAGTCTTCACAGATGGGACTTTTGGCAAAGGTACAAAATCCGACGAAGGGCAGATTAAGGCGTCCCTTCTCATAGCTGTTTTCACTCATGCTCCGTCTCCTCGCTGGTGCCGCCCGGATTGGGCCGGCAACATAACTTCCCGGTCAAAAAACAATCTATTTCATTCCGCCAGCGAGTATGACAAAGCCATTTTCATCAAAAAATATAAATTTTAATATGCTCACTTTATATAAAATAAAGTAAATCACCGCCCGCCAACCCGCAGTCCCAGGCTGCTGACCAGGTCGTCCACGAACACCCGGACTACTTCCTGGGGTGCCGGCGTGGCCCGCATCGCCAGACAGAATTCGGAATGCCAGCGCAGCTCGGGCAACGCCAGTTCCTTCATTTCACCACTGGCCACCCAGGAGGCAGCAAAGTGTACCGGCAGAAAGCCGAGAAACCGGCCACTACGGATCAGCATGGCCTGGGCTTCCATATTGGAGACAAACGCCGCACCCAAATACGGCCGTATCAGGGGTATTTCTGCCTGCTGCACATAAGTCCGGCTGGAAATGGGGTAACTGCCCACCCGCTCCAGCGACAGCTCGGTTGGCTCCACCCCGTATAACGGATGGCGCCGGCCGCAGTAAAAGCGGTGTTCCTCGGTATACAGGGGTTGATAGTTCAGCGCCGGATGCCGCTTCTGAAAGGGCCCCACGGCCAGGTGCAGATTGCCATTGAGCAGTTCACGCTCCAGCTCTTCCGGCGGCAGCACCGCCAGCCGCAAGGACACCTGGCTGCTGCGCTCAAAAAACCGGTGAATAGCATCGGGTATGGGTACCTCGGTATTGGTGATGGTGTTGTCCACCAGGCCCACTCTCAGGGTACCGGTCAGCATATTGCGCAACGAGCCCAGCTCCGCCTCCAGATCCGAAAAACTGTTAAGCATTTCCCGGCATCGCCGGTATACCACCTCGCCCTTTTCCGTCAGGCCAAAGCCACTGCGTCCCCGGTGACAGATCGAAAACCCCAGCCGCACCTCGAAGTCGCGAATATGGGTACTGATCGCGGGCTGGCTCATGCCCAGCACCGACTCGGCGCCCACAAAACCGCCGTACTCGACCACGGCACAAAACGTCTGCATATGCTTTATCGAATACATCGGATTCCGCTCCGGAGTTACATTAAATTTTTGCAAGTATACATATTAAAAATCATATTTTTGGATAAATATCCATCTGCAATACTGGCCCCGAGTAGAACGGAATCACCTTCGGCCTTAAAGGCCGGACTCACCCAGTAGCAGGAGATGATGCTATGAAAGCAACAAAAACGACCCTTCATACCCTGGCCCTGAGCACCCTGCTCACCCTGGCACCCGCCCTGGTACAGGCCGAAGAGTGGAAGTTCGCCATTGAAGAGATTCCCGGCTCCATCATGGATGCCTACGCCCAGGAATTTAAAAAACGCATAGAGGCCCAGACTCAGGGCGATGTCAGTGTGCGCATTTACCATCTTGGCTCGCTCGGCACCCCCACCGAACTGGTGGAGCTGGCGGCCGATGGCATCATCCAGTTCACCAACGTGTCGGTGGGCAACCTGGGCACCATAGTGCCCGAGTCGCAAATCTTCCTGCTGCCCTATGCCTTCCCGTCCGACTCCGCCGCCATGGCCAACTTTCTCGACAGCAGCCCGCTTATTCATCAGGAACTGTCTCAGGACTATCGGCAGCGCGGACTGGAGCCGCTCAGCTTTTATTCCCAGGGGCCTCAGGTATGGACCACCAACAAGCCCATCCGCACTCCCGACGACTTCCACAACTTCAAGATGCGGGTCATGGTGTCGCCCATTC
The DNA here is from genome assembly GCF_030732065.1 of Oceanimonas aquatica. GTDB lineage: Bacteria > Pseudomonadota > Gammaproteobacteria > Enterobacterales > Aeromonadaceae > Oceanimonas. The sequence goes on along the minus strand of NZ_JAVBHX010000009.1, from coordinate 11,196 downwards.
TGCTGAAATCCTATGCCGATCTCGGCGCCAGCCCCACTCCGGTACCCTTTGGCGAAGTCTATGGTGCTCTGCAGCTCAAGCAGGTGGATGGTCAGGTCAATCCCATTCCGGCCATTGAAGAAATGAAGTTCTACGAAGTAACCGACTACCTGATCTGGGCCGGCGAGCAGGAGCTGGTGACCAATGTGCTGGCAGGCAGCGACTGGTTCGACTCCCTCCGTCCCGAACGCCAGCAGTTGGTTAAACAGACCATGGCCGGTTTGCAGGGCTACATTCAGAACGTCGTAACCAGCTACAACCAGGAAAAGCTGGAGCGTATTCAACAAGCCAAACCCGGCATTGAGCTGATCAGGCTGACCGAGGCAGAACGCGCCTCCTTCAAGGCCCGCACCGGCCATACCCATGAGGCTTACACAGAGATCACCGGTCAACGCGGCCAACAGTTACTTGAACAACTGCAGGCAGAGCTGACCACGCTCTGATCCCCCCTACCGCCCTGAAAAGGGCGGTTTTGCCTTGTGCCAGTACGAGATCAACCCTATGTCACGCATTACCACGCTGCTCAAACCCCTGGACCGGCTGACAGAAAAAGCCGAGGCCCTTCTCCTGGCCGGCGCTATCCTGATCATGGCGGTGAATACCATCGCCAACGTGTTCGGGCGTTACGTGTTTTCCCAAAGCCTGTATTTCACCGAGGAATTGAACGAATTCCTTATCGTCGCCATCACCTTTGTCGGCCTGGGCTACATCACCCGCAAGGGGCGCCACATCAGAATGTCAGCCATCTATGACGCCATGTCGCCGCTGGCACGCAAGGCCACCATGATCATCATCGCCCTGTGCAGCGCCATCATCATGTTTATGCTGGCATGGTATGCCTACGGCTATGTAGAGCGCCTGGCCTCCCGCGGCCGGGTCACGCCGGCCCTGCAAATCCCCCTCTATCTCACCTATGTCTGGGTGGTCGCCGGGTTCGCCCTGGCCGGGCTGCAGTATGTGCTGACCATCATCAAAAACCTGAACGGCGACAGCCAGGTCTATCTGTCACTGACAGTTATCGACGAATACCAGGATCCGGAGCTGGAACAGTTGCAGCAACAAATCAAGCCTTCCTCCCGCCCTGCCCGCTTTGAGAAGGAACTCCAATCATGACGTTGATGATGCTGAGCATAATGCTGCTGTTGCTGCTGGCCGGGTTTCCCATGATGATGCCGCTGCTGGTGGCGGCGGTGATGGCGTTGCTGGTCTACCTGCCGGATCTGAACCCCCATGTGCTGGTCCAGCAGATGATCGGCGGGGTCAAGCCAGGGGCACTGATCGCCGTGCCCCTGTTCATCCTGGCCGCCGACATCATTACTCGGGGGCATTCCGCCGACCGGCTGGTGGATGTGGTGATGCGCTTTATGGGCCACCTGCGTGGCGGCATGGCCATTTCCGTCACCTCTGCCTGCGCACTGTTTGGCGCCGTGTGCGGCTCCACTCAGGCCACCGTGGTCGCCGTTGGTGGTGCCATGCGTCCACGCATGCTCAAGGCCGGCTACAACGACAACTTCACCATGGGGTTGATCGTCAATGCCGCCGACCTGGCCTACCTGATCCCGCCGTCCATCGGCATGATCATCTACGGCGTGATTTCCGGTACCTCCATTTCGGCCCTGTTCCTGGCCGGTATTGGCCCCGGACTGCTGGTTATCTCCCTGTTCAGCCTGTACTGCGTCTGGTATGCCTATCGTCACCAGATCCCGGTGGAGCCCAGAGCCAGCTGGCGTGAACGTCTGATTGCACTGCAACGCGCCACCTGGCCCATCGGTTTTCCGGTCATCGTGGTGGGCGGCATTTACGGCGGAATCTTCAGCCCCACCGAATCGGCAGCCATCTGCGTGCTGTATGCCCTGATCCTGGAATTACTGGTGTTCCGCTCAATCACCACCAAGGATATTTACGACATTGCCCTGTCTACCGGGGCCATCACTGCCGTGGTGTTCGTCCTGGTCGCCGCCGGGGCCGCATTTTCATGGATTTTGTCGTTTGCCCAGATTCCCCAGCAACTCATTGCCGCTCTTGGACTGGAGCAGGCCGGGCCACTCACCGTGCTGCTGGCCATCAATATCGCCTTTTTCCTCGGCTGCATGTTTGTGGACTCGATTGTGGTCATTCTGATCATGGTGCCCATCTTCGCCCCGCTTATCGCCAGCAGCGGGCTGAACCCGGTGCTGGTCGGGGTATTGATCACCCTGCAGGTGGCCATTGGCGCCGCCACACCCCCCTTTGGCTGTAACATCTTTACCGCCGTGGCCATTTTCCAGCGGCCCTTTATCGAGGTGGTTCGCGGCGTGCCCGTGTTCCTGCTGCTGCTGTTGCTGGTCACCGCCTTGCTGATCCCCTTCCCGCAAATCGCTCTGTTCCTGCCAGAGCTGGCGGCCGGCTGACCGGAGGTCATAAAAGACCTCTTCTTGGTCGGAGGGATGGGTTATCGCGGGAAGAGACAGCGGAAACAGAGGAAAGGCTGGGTCATCGACACGGCCAAACGGGGCAGAAACCCGAAGATTTGGTTATCTACGGCCTATCAACGAGGGTTTTTTGTTACATATATCCACTCTTGCTTACATATTCCAAAAGCAACTATTAAATTTAGTTTAAATATTAATTGGGCATATTAGACTCGAACGAACACTCAATTTCCTGTTCGGAGCTGAATCATGCGTCCATCCCTTCTGGCTTCCCTGTTGTTTGCCGCCGGCCTGAGTGCCACCCTGCCGCTGCAGGCCAAGGAGCTGCTGAACAGCAGCTACGATATCGCCCGCGAGCTGTTTGCCGACATCAACCCTGTGTTTGTGCAGCACTGGCAGGAGCAAACCGGTGAAACCCTGGAGATCAAGCAGTCTCATGCCGGCTCATCCCGCCAGGCTCAGGCCATTTTGCAGGGTCTGCGCGCCGATGTGGTGACCTATAACCAGACCACAGACGTGGACGTACTGCATCAGAAGGGCAAGCTGATCCCCGAAGACTGGAAGGCGCGCCTGCCCAATGACAGCTCCCCCTATTACTCCACCATGGCGTTTCTGGTGCGCAAGGACAATCCCAAGCAGGTGCAGGGCTGGGACGATCTGACCCGGAAAGACGTACAGCTGGTGTTCCCCAACCCCAAAACCTCCGGCAACGGCCGTTACACCTATCTGGCCGCCTGGGGCGCCGCTCACCAGGCCTTTGATGGCGACGACGCCAAGATTCGCGAACACATGGGCAAGCTGGTGAAGCAGGTGGCGGTGTTCGACACCGGCGGTCGGGGTGCCACCACCACCTTTGTGGACCGCGGCATTGGCGATGTGCTGATCACTTTTGAATCGGAAGTGAACAACATCATTGCCCAGTATCCGGATCAGCAGTTTGAACGGGTGGTACCGCCGGTTGACGTGCTGGCCGAGTTTCCGGTGACCTGGATTGACCGCAACGTGAAGCGCAACGACACCGCCGATGCCGCCAGGGCCTATTTGGAGTTCCTGTATACCCCCGAGGCCCAGCGTATTCTGGCCAGCTACAACTACCGGGTGCATAACGAGGCCGTAGCCGCCGAGGTTGCCGAGCAGTTCCCGGCCACCGAGCTGTTCACCGTGGAAGACATCTTTGGCGGCTGGGAGCAGGCCATGAAGGATCACTTTGCTAACGGCGGCAGCCTGGATCAGCTGCAGGCCGAGGCCCGCTAAGTCATGGCGGCGTTGCTGGGTGCTTCAAAGCGGGTGCTGCCGGGCTTTACCCTGAGTCTGGGTACCAGCCTGCTGTTCGTCAGCCTGATCATTCTGCTGCCGCTCACCGGTCTGGTGATCAACACCAGCCAGATGGGCTGGGAAGAATACTGGCAGGTGGTGACCGATCCGCGAGTGGTGGCCACCTACAAGGTGACCCTCAGTGCCGCCGCCGTGGCCAGCCTGTTTAACATGGCCTTTGGCCTGCTGATGGCCTGGATCCTCACCCGCTACCGCTTTCCCGGCCGGGCCCTGCTCGACGGTCTGATGGACCTGCCCTTTGCCCTGCCCACCGCCGTGGCGGGCCTGACTCTGGCCTCGCTGTTTGCCACCAATGGCTGGTATGGTGCCTGGCTGGCGGAGCTGGGCATCAAGGTGTCCTACACCTGGGTGGGCATAGTGGTGGCCATGGTGTTTACCAGCGTGCCCTTTGTGGTGCGCACCGTGCAGCCGGTGCTGGAAGATCTGGGCCCCGAGTATGAAGAAGCCGCCGCCACCCTGGGGGCCAGCCCCTGGCAAGCTTTTACTCGAGTGGTGCTGCCCGAGCTGCGGCCGGCGCTGTTTACCGGCACGGCGCTGTCGTTTACCCGCAGTCTGGGGGAGTTTGGCGCCGTGATCTTTATTGCCGGCAACATGCCCTGGCAGACCGAGATCACCTCGCTGATGATTTTCATTCGGTTGCAGGAGTTCGATTACGCCGCCGCCAGTGCCATTGCCAGCCTGGTGTTGCTGGCCTCGTTCGTGCTGCTGTTTGCCATCAATATGCTGCAGGGCCGCTTTATGCGCCGCATACGAGGTAACGCCTGATGGAACAGACCCTCACCCTTAAAGCGTCCCGCCCCTGGGGTCGCTGGCTGCTGATTGGCACCGGCGTGGTGCTGACCCTGCTGGTGCTGGTGGTGCCGATGCTGGCCATTTTTGCCGGCGCCCTGGCCGCCGGTGTGGGTGGCGTGATCGACAACCTGGCCGAGCCCGACATGCTGCACGCCATTGGCCTGACCCTGATGGTGGCGGCCATTACCGTGCCCATCAACCTGGTGTTTGGCACCCTGCTGGCCTGGCTGGTCACCCGTTTTCGCTTTCCCGGCCGCCAGTTGCTGCTGACCCTGATGGACGTGCCCTTTGCGGTGTCGCCGGTGGTGGCCGGCCTGCTCTACCTGCTGATGTACGGTGTCAACGGCCCGGTGGGCGGCTGGCTCGACGGCCACGATATGCAGCTGATGTTCGCCTGGCCCGGCATTGTGATGGTCACCGTGTTCGTGACCTGCCCCTTTGTGGTGCGCGAGCTGGTGCCGCTGATGAGCAGCCAGGGCACAGACTCGGAAGAAGCCGCCGTGCTGCTGGGCGCCAGTGGCTGGCAGTTGTTTCGCCGGGTCACCCTGCCCAACATTCGCTGGGCGCTGCTCTATGGGGTGATCCTCACCAACGCCCGGGCGGTGGGCGAGTTTGGCGCCGTATCGGTGGTGTCTGGCGGCATTCGCGGCGAAACCAACACCCTGCCGCTGCATGTGGAGCTGCTGCATCAGGACTACAACGCCGTCGGCGCCTTTACCGCCGCCGCCCTGCTGACCCTGATGGCAGTGGTCACCCTGATGATCAAATCTTACCTCGAGTGGCGTCTGCACAGCGCCAGTGAACAGGAGTAACCGGCATGAGCATTCGCATTGACGGCATTCAGAAATCCTTTGGCAAGACTCAGGTGCTGCACGACATCAGCCTGGATCTGCCCAGCGGCCAGCTGGTGGGGCTGCTGGGGCCGTCAGGCTCGGGCAAGACCACGCTGCTGCGCATTATTGCCGGGCTGGAGCAGGCCAATGCCGGCCGCATTCACTTCAACGGCGCCGAAGTCACCGGTCTGCACGCCCGGGATCGCAAGGTGGGCTTTGTGTTTCAGCATTACGCCCTGTTCCGCCACATGACGGTGTTCGACAACATCGCCTTTGGCCTGACCATTAAACCCAGAAAAGAACGCCCGTCCGCCGCCGAGATCAAAACCCGGGTGGGCAAGCTGCTGGAAATGATCCAGCTGTCGCACCTGGCCGACCGCTTTCCGTCCCAGCTGTCCGGCGGCCAACGCCAGCGGGTGGCCCTGGCGCGGGCACTGGCGGTGGAGCCACGGGTGCTGCTGCTGGACGAGCCCTTTGGCGCGCTCGATGCACAGGTGCGCAAGGATCTACGCCGCTGGCTGCGCCGGCTGCACGACGATCTGCACTTTACCAGCGTGTTTGTGACTCACGATCAGGAAGAAGCGCTGGATGTGTCGGATCAGGTGGTGGTGATGAGCCAGGGCCGCATCGAACAGATTGGCAGCCCCAACACCGTCTGGCAGCAGCCGGCCAGCCGCTTTGTGCTGGAGTTTCTGGGTGAGGTGGCGAAAATTGACGGCAAGCTGGCGGGTGGCCGTTTTCGCGTGGGCGAGCATGGCCTGGCACTGCCGGCGGCGGCCCGGCACAGCGGCGCTGCCAGCTGGTATCTGCGCCCTCACGAGATCAGTCTGCAGAGCGAGGCCAACGCTGACCATCCGCTGCCGGTACGGGTCACCGACGTGAACCCCCGTGGTGCCATGGTGCATCTGGAGCTGGAGCCCGCCGACTGGCCGGGCCAGCTGCTGGAAGCCGAACTGCCCCGGCATCAGCTGAGTAATTTGGCGCGAGGCCAGACCCTGTATCTGGGAGGGGACAACGGCCGCCTGTACGCCGGTGAACAGGAACTGAGCGAGACCGGGCTGGCGTTAACGGCCTGAAACACAGCTGGAAGCCGGAAGCTAGAAGAAAGGCCGCAAATGCGGCCTTTTTGGTATTCACAGCGTGATTTTCATGTTTAATTGCTGCATATTCCAAAAACAATATCGGGCGGCTTCGCGCTTTCAGCTTCAAGCTTCAAGCTTCCAGCTGCAGTTATCCGTTAAACACGCCCGATGACAGGTAGCGATCGCCCCGGTCGCAGATAATGGCCACGATCACGGCGTTATCCTCCTGCTCGGCCAGCTTGAGCGCGCCGGCCACGGCACCGCCGGAGCTGACCCCGCAGAAAATGCCTTCTTCCCGCGCCAGGCGCAGCATGGTATCCACCGCCTCGGCTTCGCTGATATCCAGTACTGCATCCACCCGGCTCTTGTCAAAGATGCCCGGCAGATAAGCCTCGGGCCAGCGCCGAATACCCGGAATATGGCTGCCCTCGCAGGGCTGCAGACCCACAATCTGCACCTCCGGGCTCTGTTCCTTGAGGTATTGGGAAACCCCCATAATGGTGCCGGTGGTGCCCATGCTGGACACAAAGTGGGTGATACGGCCTTCGGTTTGTTGCCAGATCTCGGGGCCGGTAGAGAGCAGGTGGGCCTCGGGGTTGTCGGGGTTATTGAACTGATCGAGGATCACGCCCTGGCCCTCGGCGGCCATGTTTTCCGCCAGATCCCGGGCGCCTTCCATGCCGGCTTCCTTGCTGACCAGGATCAGCTCGGCACCATAGGCCCGCATCGAGGCCTTGCGCTCCTCGGTGGAATTGTCGGGCATGATCAGCACCATTTTGTAGCCCTTGATGGCGGCGGCCATGGCCAGGGCGATGCCGGTGTTGCCGCTGGTGGCTTCAATCAGGGTGTCACCCGGTTGAATGGTGCCGCGCAGCTCGGCCTGCCGAATCATGTTCAGGGCGGGTCTGTCTTTTACCGAGCCGGCCGGGTTGTTGCCTTCCAGCTTGACCAGCACTCGACTGTTGGTATGGCTGGCCATGCGCTGCAGGCGCACCAGCGGGGTGTTGCCGACAAAATCCTCTATGGTCGGAAATGACATGGGTAATCCTTGCGTGCTTGTAACTGGCTCCAGTTTACCCGATGCCACCGGCGGCCTCGACCGCTTATTGCTGTACCAGCGCCAGGCGCGCACCCAGGGCCATCATCAGCCCACCGGAGATCCGGCCCAGGTAAACGGAAAAACGCTCACGGCCGGCCAGACTGCGCTGCAGCCGCTGGCCCAGCAGGCCATAGGCGCCATTACACAGGGTGGCGGTCAGGGTAAAGACCAGCCCCAGCTGCAGCAACTGCAGCGGCACAGCGCCCCCGTCATTGGTCACGAACTGGGGTAAAAAGGCGAGGAAAAACAGCGCGACTTTTGGGTTGAGCAGGCCTACGGTGAGCCCCTGGCGGAAAATACGCCAGCCGCTCTGCGCGCCGGCCGCCGCCGGTAACGCCAGCCGGCTGGCATGGCGCAGGCTGGTCCAACCCAGATAAAGCAGATAGACGGCGCCCGCGTACTTGATCAGGGTAAAGGCGGTGGCCGACTGCAGCACCAGTGCCGACAGCCCCACCACCGCCAGCAGGGTATGCCCCAGGTAAGACATCCCCAGACCCAGCGCCGCCAGCATGCCGGCCCGACGCCGGCCTCCCAGGGCCTGGGAAAGAATAAAAAAGATATCGGGCCCGGGCGTCAGATTCAGAGCCAGACAGGCGGGAATAAACAACAACCAGATTTCCATCACAGTCTCCGGTCAGGCTTTGTTGGCGGTCAACACAAAAGAAGTCACAGGCTGATAATATGCTTTAAATACCTTTATTGCGCCACAGATCGTATTTGAGGAGACGTTATGCCGCAGCAAGGACTCGATGCCCTGTTCAGGCCCGCCAGCATTGCCGTGATCGGTGCCTCGCACCGGGACAACGGCGCCGGCAAGCTGGTGATGAAAAACCTGCTGGCCGGCAATTTCAGCGGCCCGGTGATGCCGGTCAACCCCAAATACGAGGCGGTGGCCGGTGTCATGGCTTACCCCGACATCGCCAGTCTGCCCCGAGTGCCGGATCTGGCCATTATCTGCACGCCAGCCGACAAAAACCTGGCCATTATCGAGCAACTGGGCCAAAAGGGCTGTAAAGCGGCCATTATTCTTGCCGCCGGCACCAGCAACGACCAGCTTGAGCAAATGAAGGCCAGTGCCCGGGAGCATCGCATGCGTCTGCTGGGCCCCAACAGCATGGGGGTAATACTGCCTCACCTGGGCCTGAATGTAAGTTTTGCGCCGTTTCCGGCCAAACCGGGCCGAATTGCCTTTGTATCGCAATCTTCCGCCGTGTGCGCCACCATTCTCGACTGGGCCCGGCACAATGACATTGGCTTCTCTCACTTCATCTCGCTGGGAGACGCCTGCGACATCGACTTTGCCCAGTTGCTTGACTACCTGGCCCGAGACCGGCACACCAGCTCCATTCTGCTGTATATGGACGCGGTGCAGAATGCGCGCACCTTTATGTCGGCGGCCCGGGCGGCATCCCGCAACAAGGCAGTGCTGGTGGTAAAAAGTGGCAAAACCCGCATCGGCGCCCAGCTGGGCCATATTCACACCGGGGGTGACGTGGGCATGGACGCCTCTTACGACGCCGCCATTCGCCGGGCCGGCATGCTGCGAGTGCGCGACACCCACGATCTGTTTGCGGCGGTGGAAACCCTCAACCACACTCACACCCTGCGTGGCGAGCGGCTGGTGGTGCTCACCAATGGCGCCGGCCCGGCCATTAACGCCATCGACACCCTGCTGGCCCGGGGCGGCAAGCTGGCCAGCCTTACCGACACAACCCGTACGGCACTGGACCGGGTGCTGCCACCGTCCTGGTCGCGCATCAACCCTATCGACATTGTCGGTGACGCCCCGGTAGAGCGCTATGTAGCCAGCCTGCGGGTGCTGCTCGACAGCGACGACTTTGATGCCATTCTGATCATGCATGCCCCCTCGGCCACGGTGAACAGTACGCGGGTGGCCAAAGAGTTGATTGAGGTGATTAAGAGTCATCCCAGGGCCAAACGCTTTAACATTCTGACCAACTGGTCCGGGGAAACCAGTGCCTTTGACGCCCGGCGCTGCTTTACCGAGGCCGGCATTCCTACCTACCGCACACCGGAAAGCGCTGCCGGCGCCTTTATGCACATGGTGGAATACCGCCGTAACCAGAAACAGCTGATGGAAACGCCCGAATCCATCTCGGACATGCCCAACGATGGCGAAACCGTACGTGAGCTGATCGGCCAGGCCTTTGAGGAAGGGCTGAACCAGCTCGACACCCACGAAGTGAGCCGGCTGATGGCCGCCTACGGTATTCAGACCCTGCCCACCTGGATTGCCACCGACGGCACTGAAGCGGCCCATATCGCAGAGCAGATCGGCTATCCTGTGGCGATCAAGCTGCGATCTCCAGACATTGTGCATAAATCGGAAGTCTCCGGGGTGGTGCTGAACCTACGTTCGGCAGCGGAAGTGGCCCAGGCCGCCGATGCCCTGCTCGACCGGGTGCGGCATACCTACCCCAGCGCCCGTATTCACGGCCTTATGGTACAGCGCATGGCCCGCCGGGCCGGCTCCCAGGAACTCCATATCGCAGTGCGCTCCGATCCGGTATTTGGTCCCGTGATCCTGCTGGGGGACGGCGGTGTGGATCTGGAAGGGGAAGAACAGGCCGCGGTGGCACTGCCGCCACTGAATATGACCCTGGCCCGCTACCTGGTAATCCAGGCGCTCAAAAGCGGCAAGGTGCGCGCCAACCGCTCCCAGCACCCTCTGGATATGATGGCGGTATGCCGGGTGCTGACCCAGGTATCCCATCTGATCATCGACCACCCGGAAATCGTCAGCCTGGATATTCATCCGCTACTGGCCACCGGCAGCGAGCTGGTGGCCCTGGACGTCAGTATGAAACTGGCTCCCTTTAAGGGAGATGGTCAGGCCCGGCTGGCCATTCGCCCATACCCGAGAGAGTGGGAGGAGCACACTCTTCTTAAAGACGGTACTCCCGTCACTCTGAGGCCCATACTGCCCGAAGACGAGCCCGCCCATCAGGACTTTGTCAGCCATGTAACGGATGAAGATCGCTACAAGCGTTTCTTTGCCGATGTGGTGATCGGACATGAAGAGCTGGCTCACATGACCCAGATCGATTACGACCGGGAAATGGCCTTTGTGGCGGTGGCAGCAGACGGCAACATTCTGGGTGTCGTGCGGGCCATGTCGGATCCCGACAACGAGGATGCCGAATTCGCGGTGCTGGTACGCTCGGATCTCAAGGGCGTGGGCCTGGGCCGCATGCTGATGGAGAAGATCATTCGCTACGGCCGGCAACGGGGCCTGAACAGCCTGAGCGGCATTACCATGCCATCGAACCGGGGCATGGTGAACCTGGCCCGCAAGCTCGGTTTTAAAACCAGGATGCAAATGGAAGACGGTATTGTCGAGCTCAAACTGCTGCTGGATCATGAGCCGCAATAAAGAGGCATGTGCCCCGTGAAAACGGGGCCTGTTGTTTTGAAATGCAGAAACGAAAAAAGCCCGATACAAACGTATCGGGCTTTTCGGTATTGGGTGCCTGGCAGTGACCTACTTTCACATGGCAGCTGCCACACTATCATCGGCGCGGTTGCGTTTCACTGCTGAGTTCGGCATGGAATCAGGTGGTTCCACAACGCTATGGCCGCCAGGC
>NZ_JAVBHX010000008.1 GCF_030732065.1 Oceanimonas aquatica | reverse complement strand
CTCCAATCCTGCCGACCATATTTACGCAACCATACAAGAACGGTCGAGCGCCCCTGAATACCATAACGAGCCTGCGCCTGCTTGTAGGTCAGCTCGCCTTTTTCAATCTGTTCGACGAGAGCCAATTTAAAAGTCAGCGAGTAATCGCGTTGTGTTCGTTTCACACCTTGTCCCATTGGGGTCTCCATATCTTCGGGGGAAAGGTGTAAACCATATTCAGGATGGGACAATATAAAGAAAAAGAGTGCCTCGGCACTCTTTTTTATTGCCCGCAACCTGCTGTTTCAACGGACTTTTCAAGGCCTTTCTGGTATAAAGCCTTTTTTGCAAAACGGGTTTCAGGATGCAATGGGATATTAAAGGCTGGGCCGGATTACAGCTCCTGGCTGCTGCGCTGTTTTTTTCCTGGTGGCAAGGCTACTGGATGGCCTTGGACGAAGGCGTATTCTGGTGGTTTAACCAGCGCCTGGTGACGGTACCGGGCTTTGCCGAGCTGGTGGCTTTTGTCAATCAGCGCTGGATTGACGGCGCCGTGGCGCTGCTGATGGCCCTGTTTGTGTTTCGCCATGCCTGGTTGGCGTCGGGGCGGGAGCGGGCACGTATTTGCTGCCTGCTGATCATCATGGCGGGCTGTTTTTCCCTGCAGGCGGCGGCGGGCAAGGCACTGCCGGTGGAACGTCCCAGCCCGACCCTGGTCTATGAACATGCGGAGCGGGTCAGCCAGCTGGTGCCCGATATCAAGGCCAAGGATGCCTCAGGTGATTCCTTCCCCAGTGATCATGGCATTGGCTTTGCCACCTTTCTGGTATTTGCCATCTACCGCTTTCCGCGCCGTTATCTCTATATGGTAGTGCCTTTGGTGCTGGCCCTGGCCATGCCCAGGGTGATGTCGGGTGCCCACTGGTTTACCGACTTTATCTGTGGCTCCATTCCTCTGGCGCTGATCACCGCCGCCTGGCTGTTCCACACGCCTCTGGCCCGCTGGCTGACCGAAGCACTGGTGAGCCCGGCAGAAAAGCTGCTGCGGCGCTGGCAACTGCAGGGATAAGTCGAAGGGCGGCCAGGCCGCCCCTGGTGGTTACTGCGGCAGGCTGACCTGTTCGCTGCGGGGCAGTATGTCGTAGTCGATGATCACCGGCAGCCCTTCAAGTTGCCGGCGCAACATGTCAAAGGCGGCAAAGGCCAGCAGCCGGCGGCGCATCAGCGGATCGCGAAAGTGCATTTTAAGCGTTTGTGCCTGGCAACCGTCCGGGGTCAGCAGTGCCAGCGGTATGCCCTGCGGCCCTTCGGCGCCAATAGCCAGGGTGGTGGCCCGACCCGAGCCTTTCAGCCACCGGGCCAGGTCCTCTGCGGTATCGGGCAGTCCGGCCAGGTAATGACCTTCAAACTCCGTGGTCAGGGTGTGAAGGGTGTCGGTCAGGCGACCGCCGCTGGCATCTTCAAAGATCACCAGATCCCGATCGTGCAGCTGTGCCGCCAGGGTGTCAAACTTCAGCTCGTTGCGGGCCACCACATGACTGCCCACCTGCTCCAGTAATTGCGCCTCGGCACTGACAATGGCATTGCGATCGCGGGTGTCGATGATCAGTTTCAGCTCGATGGTGGGTGAGTTGGCCCGGTAACCCAGCGTAATGCCGTCCGGCCAGCTCAGAGCATCCAGCCGGTCACTGAGGCCCGACTCCGACAACCCGAAGGTGAAGTAGCGCCGCACCTGGCTCTGGCCCTGCTGGCCCAGCCGAGTGCGCAGCCGGGGCAGAATTTCCTGATCCATCATTTTCTTCAGTTCGGACGGCACCCCCGGCGTAAAGAAAAACAGCGCCCGGTTATATTGCACCGCAAAGCCGCAGGCGGTGCCGATGGGGTTGTCCACCAGCTCGGCGCCCTCGGGCAACATGGCCTGCTTGATGTTACTTTCCGGCATGGTACGGCCGCGGCCGGCGTATTTTTCCTGCATCACCTTTAGCCACTGCGGGTTCAGCACCAGTGAAACCCCGGCGGTCTCGGCCATGGCCTCGGCGCTGATGTCGTCCGAGGTCGGCCCCAGGCCACCATTGACGATCACGATATCGGCCTGATGGCTGCGCTGCTCAAACAGCTCCATCAAATCGGCCTTGTCGTCGCCTATGGTAAAGCGGCGGCGAACCTGCCAGCCCTGCTCCAGCAGCCGCTGCGACAGCCAGCCGGCATTGGTATCGGTTATCAGGCCGGTGAGCACTTCGTCACCGGTACTGACCAGTTCAATCACGGGTTCCATATGCATATCCTTGAGAAGCGTTGTTCGAATTTTAACGTATCTTTTGGTCACAACCCATGAGAGAGATGACAAGAGGCCGTGCTTTATTGTAGATTTCTAGATGTCTAGACTTTTCTACCGATGCAGTACATGGAGTAAGCACATGCCCATCAGAATTCCGGATCGTCTGCCGGCGGCCAATGTCCTGAGCCGAGAAAATATCTTCGTGATGACGGAGACGCGCGCGGTCAATCAGGACATACGACCGATGCGGGTGTTGCTGCTCAACCTGATGCCCAAAAAGATCGAAACCGAGAACCAGTTGTTGCGCATGCTGTCGAACTCGCCGCTGCAAATTGGTGTGGATCTGCTGCGCATCGATAACCGGCCGTCCAAGAACACGCCTCAATCACACCTAGAGCATTTCTACTTCGATTTCGAGCAGATAAAGGATCAGTTTTACGACGGCCTCATCATTACCGGTGCGCCCCTGGGGCTGACCGACTTCTGCGATGTGGTGTACTGGGACAAGATCGAGCAGGTGGTGGAATGGTCCAAGAGCCATGTGACTTCCACCCTGTTCCTGTGCTGGGCGGCTCAGGCCGGCCTCAAAATCCTCTACGATCTCGATAAACGCACCCGGCTGGAAAAGCTGTCCGGCGTGTATGAACACCAGAACATGGGCCAGTTCGAGCCGCTGGTGCGTGGCTTTGATGATGTGTTTCTGGCGCCCCATTCCCGTTATGCGGACTTTCCGCTGGATCTGATTCGGGAGAAAACCAACCTCAAGGTACTGGCCGGCTCCGAGCAGGTGGGTATGTATCTGGCGGTGAGCCCGGATCGGCGTCAGGTGTTTGTCACCGGCCACCCGGAATACGATCCCGACACCCTGCACCAGGAATACATGCGGGATCTGTCCGTGGGAGCACAGCCCAACATGCCGGTGAATTATTACCCCGACAACAACCCCGACAATGCACCGCGGGCCAGCTGGCGCAGCCATGGTCATCTGTTGTTTGCCAACTGGCTTAACTACCACGTTTACCAGCTGACGCCCTACGATCTGAAGACCCTCAGTGCGGCCGGCGATACCCTGACCAAAGACTGGGAAGACTGAACATTAAAAAAGGGGCTCACGCCCCTTTTTGCTATTCGATGGGAAAGCCGGCCTTTTCTGCGGCCTTGGCCTTGTTGATCATCGGCGTGATGGTCATGCCCTGCACGATAATCGAGAACAGCACGATGGCGTAGGTCATCATCAAAATTAGATCCCTCAGTTCCACCTGGCCGTCGCTGCCCAGTTTCACGCCCGCCGGAATTGACAGCGCCATGGCCAGCGACAGGCCGCCCCGCAGGCCGCCCCAGGTAAGAATGCGTACCGAATACTTGTTGTAGCTGCGCACCCGGCGAAAGCCAAGGTAGGGCACCGCCACGCTGGCAAAGCGGCTGGCCAGTACCAGCGGAATGGACAGCGCCACCAGAATCCAGGCCTGCCAGTGGAACTGCACCAGCAGCATGGCCAGACCGATCAGCAGGAACAGCAGGGCGTTGAGGAATTCGTCCAGCAGGTGCCAGAAGTGATCCAGGTATTTCTGGCTCTGCTCGGAAAAGCCGGTGTAGCGGGTCCAGTTGCCGATGATGATACCCGCCACCACCATGGCCAGGGCGCCGGACACGCCCAGCACGTTGGCCATGGCAAAGCCGGCGGTGGGCACGCACAGGGTCATCAGCAGTTCCATGGAGCCGTCGTCGGTGGCGCTGATCATGATGTGACACATCAGACCCAGCAGCGCACCAAAGATAATGCCGCCTACCGCTTCGTGAGTGAACAATGTCATTACCGAGCCGAAGCTGGCTTCATTGCCGTTAAAGGCCACCGCAAAGATGGTCAGAAAGGCCACCAGGCCGATGCCGTCGTTAAACAGAGATTCCCCTTCGATCTGAATGGCGATTTGCTCCGGTGCCCCCAGTTTCTTGACGATGGCCAGCACCGCGATAGGATCGGTGGGCGAGATCAGGGCGCCAAACAACAGGCAGTAGATAAAGGGAATAGGAATGGCTGCCACGTAGCCCAGCAGCCAGAGACCGCCGGCCACCAGCAGGGTGGAGATCAATACACCCACGATCACCAGCACCGAAATTTCCCATTTCTGGCTTTTTAGTGCCGGCAGGTTAATGCCGAGGCCGCCGGCAAACAGCAGAAAGCCGAGGATCCCCTGCAGCAGAAAGGAGCCGAAGTCGACGGTTTTAACCACTTCCACCGCATGCTGCTGCAGCTCGGGCCAGGTGGTTTTGCCGAGGATCAGCATTAACACGGAGATTGCGAGGGCGCCGGAGGTAATGGCGATGGTGGTCTGGATTTTCATAATGTACTGATTGACGAAGGCAATGGTGATCGCCATGGCCGCCAAAAAGCAAAGAGTGTAATAAACGCTCATGAGAGGGCACTTCCGAAAGGTTATTTTATTATTTGCAAGCCGAGTTGGCCGAATATGTTCGGTCGTGCATAGTTTGCCCTATTGGCTGCGGCTTCACTAGCGAAAATGCGGCAAATTCGTGCATTTTTACACCGCACTTTTTCGGCGTTATCACCGGCCATGCAGATGGCCGGATTTCCGATTGTGCAAATTGTGATAGCATGGTCGCTGCATACAGGAATCAGGTTGTAACAGGAGTCAGCAGTGTCCCGATCCCCCGTGTTTTCTCAGCTCGAACAGGCCCTGGCCGAACGCATTTTGATCATCGACGGGGGCATGGGCACCATGATCCAGTCACACCGGCTGGACGAGGCCGCCTACCGGGGCGAGCGCTTTGCCGACTGGGCCAGCGATCTCAAGGGCAACAACGATTTGCTGGTACTGACCCAGCCCGAGATCATCGCCCAAATCCACAGCGATTATTTCGCCGCCGGTGCCGATATCGTCGAGACCAACACCTTTAACGCCACCACCATTGCCATGGCTGACTATTCCATGGAAAGCCTGGCGGCCGAGATCAACCTGGAAGCCGCCAGACTGGCGCGCCGGGTGGCCGATGAATGGACCGCGAAAGAGCCGCACAAACCGCGCTTCGTGGCCGGGGTGCTGGGCCCCACCAACCGCACTGCTTCCATTTCGCCGGATGTGAACGATCCGGGTTACCGCAACGTCAGCTTCGATCAGCTGGTCGAGGCCTATACCGAAGCCGCCGAGGCGCTGATCGACGGCGGCGCCGATCTGCTGATGATCGAAACCATCTTTGACACCCTCAATGCCAAGGCGGCGGTGTTCGCTGTTGAAGGGGTGTTCGACCAGCGCGGCGTGCGCCTGCCGGTGATGATTTCCGGGACCATTACCGATGCTTCAGGCCGGACCCTGACCGGCCAGACCACCGAAGCCTTCTATCACTCCCTGCGTCACGCCCAGCCCATTTCCTTTGGCCTGAACTGTGCCCTGGGGCCGGATGAGCTGCGCCAGTACGTGGCCGAGTTGTCCCGCATCAGTGAGACCTATGTGTCCGCGCACCCCAACGCCGGTCTGCCCAACGCCTTTGGGGAATATGATCTCGAGGCCGACGAAATGGCCGGTCATATTCGCGAATGGGCCGAGAGTGGCTTTCTCAACCTGGTGGGCGGCTGTTGCGGCTCCACGCCGGAGCACATTCGTGCCATGGCTGAAGCAGTGGAGGGGATTGCCCCACGCAAACTGCCCGAACTGCCGGTGGCCTGCCGGTTGTCGGGTCTGGAGCCGGTGCTGATCACCCCCGAGAGCATGTTCGTTAACGTGGGTGAGCGCACCAACGTCACCGGCTCGGCCAAATTCAAGCGGCTGATCAAGGAAGAGCTGTACGACGAAGCGCTGGAAGTGGCACTGCAGCAGGTGGAAAACGGCGCCCAGATCATCGATATCAACATGGATGAGGGTATGCTCGACGCCGAGGCCTGCATGACCCGCTTCCTCAATCTGATCGCCGGTGAGCCCGATATTTCCCGGGTGCCCATCATGATCGACTCGTCAAAATGGGACGTGATTGAAGCCGGCCTCAAATGCATTCAGGGCAAGGGCATCGTCAACTCCATTTCCCTCAAGGAAGGGGAAGACAAGTTTATCGAGCAGGCCAAACTGGTACGTCGCTACGGCGCTGCGGTGATCGTGATGGCCTTTGATGAAGTGGGCCAGGCCGACACTCGGGAGCGCAAGTTCGAGATCTGCCAGCGCGCCTACCGGGTGCTGGTAGACAAGGTGGGCTTTCCGCCGGAAGACATCATCTTTGACCCCAATATCTTTGCGGTGGCCACCGGTATCGATGAGCACAACAACTATGCGGTCGACTTTATCGAGGCGGTCAAGGACATCAAGGACAACCTGCCCCACGCCATGATCTCCGGCGGCGTGTCCAATGTGTCGTTCTCGTTCCGGGGCAACGAGCCGGTGCGCGAGGCCATTCACGCCGTGTTCCTGTACCACGCCATTCGCAACGGCATGGACATGGGTATCGTCAACGCCGGCCAGCTCGCCATTTATGAAGACATTGACCCCGAGCTCAAGGCCAGCGTGGAAGCCGTGGTGCTCAACCAGAACGATGATGCCACCGAAACCCTGCTGGCGCTGGCCGAGCGTTACCGCGACAGCGGTGGCGCCGCCAACGACGCCCGGGATCTGGAATGGCGCAGCTGGCCGGTGAACAAGCGTCTCGAGCACGCCCTGGTCAAGGGTCTGACCGACTTTATCGAGGAAGATACCGAAGAGGCCCGGCAGCAGGCCGCGCGCCCGCTGGAGGTGATTGAAGGCCCGCTGATGGACGGCATGAACGTGGTCGGCGATCTGTTCGGCGAGGGCAAGATGTTCCTGCCCCAGGTGGTGAAATCGGCCCGGGTGATGAAGCGGGCGGTGGCCTACCTCAATCCTTATATCGAGGCCACCAAGGCCGTGGGTCAGAGCAACGGTAAAATTGTCATGGCCACGGTCAAGGGCGATGTGCACGACATCGGCAAGAACATCGTCGGCGTGGTGTTGCAGTGCAACAACTTCGAGGTGGTAGATCTGGGGGTTATGGTGCCCTGCGAAACCATTCTCAAGACCGCCCGGGAAACCAATGCCGACATGATTGGCCTCTCCGGTCTGATCACGCCGTCCCTGGATGAAATGGTGCATGTGGCCAAGGAAATGCAGCGTCAGGGCTTTGATATTCCGCTGCTGATCGGCGGTGCCACCACCTCCAAGGCGCACACCGCGGTCAAGATTGAACAGAACTACGACGAGCCGGTGGTGTATGTGTCCAACGCGTCCCGGGCCGTCGGCGTGGTGCAGAGCCTGCTGAGCGAGACCAACAAGCCGGCGTTTGTGGAACGGCTCAACAAGGAATATGAGGTGGTGCGGGATCAGCACGCCCGCAAGAAGCCGCGCACCAAACCGGTGACCCTGGCCGAAGCCCGGGCCAACCCGGTGGCCATTGACTGGGACGTCTACACCCCGCCGGTGCCGGCCAAACCGGGGATTCACGAGTTTCACGACGTGCCCATCTCGGTGCTGCGGGAGTACATCGACTGGACACCCTTCTTCCTCACCTGGTCGCTGGCGGGCAAGTATCCGCGTATTCTGGAAGACGAGGTGGTGGGTGAGGAAGCCAAGCGGCTGTTTCATGACGCCAACGCCATGCTCGACACCCTGGAAGCCGAGGGCGAGCTGAGCTGCGCCGGGGTGATTGGCCTGTTCCCGGCCAACAGCGTGGGCGACGATGTGGAAATCTACAGCGACGAGTCCCGCTCAACCGTGCTGCACACCCTGCGCTTTTTGCGTCAGCAGACCGAGAAAAAGGACGGTTTCCCCAATTACTGCCTGGCCGACTATGTGGCGCCGAAGGGCAGCAAGCCCGATTACATCGGCGGTTTTGCGGTCACCGGTGGTATCGGCGAGGACGACATCGTCAAGCGCTACAAGGACGCCCACGACGACTACAACGCCATTATGGCCAGCGCCGTGGCCGACCGCCTGGCCGAGGCCTTTGCCGAATACATGCATCTGAAGGTGCGCCGGGAATACTGGGGCTATGCCCCGGACGAGAACCTTGATAACGAATCGCTTATTCGCGAGAAATATCAGGGCATTCGTCCGGCGCCGGGCTACCCCGCCTGCCCCGAGCATACCGAGAAGGGCACCTTATGGCAGTGGCTGGACGTGGAAAAGCGCATCGGCATGAAGCTGACCGAGTCCTACGCCATGTGGCCGGGGGCGGCGGTATCGGGTTTCTATTTCTCCTACCCGGACACCCGCTATTTCGCGGTGGCGCGCATTCAGGAAGATCAGCTGCTGGATTACGCCGAGCGCAAGGGCATGACCCGCGACGAAGCCGAAAAATGGCTGGCTCCCAACCTCAGTGATTAACCGAAAAAGGCGCCGCAGGCGCCTTTTTTATAAAATATTTTCCCGTCTTGTGCTGCGCCAGGCCCAGGGCATATATGCTTGATGATATAAATGGATTTATTGTCACCGGGAGCCATGGCACGTCCGGCTGCGTGCTGCCCTGTCGCCTGACCCTGAATGGGGGGCTGGACAGGCTTTATGCCTTGGCGTAGTTTCTGCCGGCTGTCGTTCAACATTGGGAGGAGGGTCCCATGTTTGCTGTACCCCGTCCGGGAAAAACACTTGCTCACCTTCTGGGACTGATGCTGCTGGCACTGGCTGTGCAGGTTCAGGCCAACCCCCGTTATGCGGCCATTGTGATCGATGCGGAAAACGGGACCGTGCTGCATGCGGCCAATGCCGATGCCAGCCGTTATCCGGCGTCACTTACCAAGATGATGACCCTCTATCTGTTGTTTGAGGCCATGGAGCAGGGGCGCATGAACCTGAATACCACCATGCCGGTCTCGGCCCACGCCGCTTCCATGCCCCAGACCAACATTTCCCTTAAAACGGGCGAGCGGTTGCGGGTACGGGACGCCATTCCGGCACTGATCGTGCGTTCGGCCAATGATGTGGCGGTGGTGGTGGCGGAGGCGCTGGGTGGCAGCGAACGCGCCTTTGCCCGGCGCATGACCGCCAAGGCGAAAGAGCTGAAAATGTACAACACCACCTTTCGCAATGCCTCGGGTCTGCCCGACAAGGGGCAGACGTCCACCGCCCGGGATCTGGCGACCCTGTCGCTGCGGCTGATGAAGGACTACCCCGCCTATTATCATTATTTCTCCACACCGTCGTTCAGCTACAAGGGGCGAACCTATCGCAGCCATAACCGCATGGTGCAGAACCTGCCGGGAGTGGATGGCATGAAAACCGGCTATATTCGCGCCTCGGGTTTTAACGTGGCGACGTCGGCGCTGCGCGATGATCGCCGGGTCGTCGGGGTGGTGATGGGGGGCAAGACCGCCAAATCAAGGGACGCACAGATGGCGTCGCTGATCGATCGCAGCATTGGCCGGGCCATACGGGTGGCCCGGGTTGCCGCACCCGAGCGCAAGGTGGTGACCGCGCGTAGTGTGCGTCCGTCAGCGCAAACCCGGGCGCCGGTTTCGCTGCAGCCGGCGGTGGCGTCTCTGCCCACCGGCCAGACCACGGCCAGCGATAACCTGGGCTGGGCGGTGCAAATCGGTTCTTTCCGCATGCCTGAGCAGGCCCGGGACAGGGCGTCTGATGCGGCCAGCAGGCTGGGCAGCCTGGCTCAGGCCCGGGCCGCGGTCACCGAAGTGGAGATCAGCAACCGCAAGTTGTTTCGTGCCCGTCTGGTGGGGTTTGAGAAGCAACAGGCGCAGAACGCCTGCCAGCATCTGTCCCGTCAGGGCATGGATTGCCTGGTGGTTCGGCTGTAACAACGCGGGAGCGAACGGCGAGCACGAAAAAGGGGCAACATTGCTGTTGCCCCTTTTTCGGTCGTCCTGACGGCTCAATTCCGTGAACCTCATGGCTCCCTGCCATTTCCCTGACTGTATTTCACTCCGTGAAATAATCCGCTTCCCGGTCCGTCGGGGTGTCCTGGTCGTTCCTGACCGCGTGTCTTCCTGACCCGCTTCACCTCTTCAACCCTGAAGGTGTCCTTGCCGCGATCCTCGCGGTGTCCTTTTGCCGTTCCTGGCAGGCCCGTCTTCCTGACCGGCCTTGCTGCTTCCTTGCGGGGAAAATAATAACCCGGCGCGGACGTCGCTCAAGCCGGGCTTTTTCATTGTCCTTACGGTCAGAATGGATTAAAAAATATCAGTTCACTGATTTAAAAGAGAAAACTCTTATGGCTGAAGGTGATGGCGCGGCCATGAAAACGCATTGTCTGTGCTCAGCTTGAGAGATCTCGCACACGCTCACGGGGTAATTGTCAGGCATTTGTCTCGTGCGCCAGCAGCCAGCGCTTGCGTTCCAGCCCGCCGGCATAGCCGGTCAGGCTGCCATTGGCACCGATCACCCGGTGACAGGGGATCACGATGGCAATGGGGTTGCGGCCGTTGGCGGCGCCCACGGCCCGCATCGCCCTGGGGTTGCCGATGGCACCGGCAATGTCGCCATAACTGCGGTGTTCTCCCCAGGGAATATGTTGCAGGGCGCGCCATACCTGCTGCTGAAAGGGCGTGCCTTGCGGTGCCAGTGGCAGCGTAAAGCGCTGCAGCCGGCCGGAAAAATAGGCGTCAAGCTGGGCGCAGGCGTTCATCAGCAGCGGTGAGGTTGGGGAAAGCGCCAGCGTGTCCTCGTTGAGGAAGTGAATGCCGGTAATGGCCTCGGGGCTGGCGTCGATCCGCAGCGGGCCGCAGGGGCTGGAAATAATACAGTGCATACAGCATGCTCGAAAGTGAGTGACAAGCATTGGAGCCGCGCAGCGGCGAAAAGTTGCGAGGCAGCGACTCAGAGCCCGGCCAGGGGCCAGACGTCGTAGGCGGGCTCCTCGTAGGGGTGGGCGGCACGCAGGGCGTCGAGGGCCTCGCGAATCAGGTGATCTTCGCACACCAGCTCGATGCGCAGCTCGTCCACCCGCTCCAGCTCGCCAGCTTCGCCAATAAAGGGATTGGCACCGGCCAGGGGCCTGAATTGCCCCCGGCCCCGAGTTTCAAAGCAGCACTGATCGTAGTCGCCAATCTTGCCGGCACCGGTGGCGAAAACCGCCTGCTTGACGGCTTCGGCATGGGGTTCAGGTACGAAAAAGACCAGCTTGTACATAATGCCTCCTGCTCAAAGTCTGTGAAATGTAGCATAAATCATTGCTGTAAAAGTGGTTTATTCCACCACTGGGGGGGATAATGAAAAGTCCTGATGCGTTCGGAACCTGCTTATGTACCAAGCGGACAACCTGATCCAGCGCCTGCTTTCCCGCCGGCCCGGCAGCCTGCTGCCGCTGGTGCTGCTGGGTGTGCTGACCGGCATCATCGCCAGCCTGGTGATGATGAGCTTTCTGTTTCTGCTCAACACGACTCTGGGCGGTCTGAATGGCCAGAATCTGGAAGACTTTGAGTCCCTGGCCTGGTACTGGCAGCTGGGGTTGCCCCTGGTGGGCAGCCTGTTGCTGATCCTGCTGTACCGGCTGACGCCGCCGGCATCCTGGTCGGTGGGGCTGGCCTATGTCGTGGAGCGGCTGCAGTTCGGCCAGGGCCGGATTCCGGCGGCCAATATCGGCTTTCAATTTATGGCGGCGCTCATTGCCCTCGGCTCGGGACACAGTGTGGGCCGGGAAGGACCCACGGTGCATCTGGGGGCGGGCATCGCCAGTCAGGTGGGCCAGCTCACCGGCCGTCCGCCCAGCCAGTTGCGGCTGTTGCTGGGCTGCGGCACCGCCGCGGCGATTTCGGCGGCCTTTAACACGCCGCTGGCGGGGGTGCTGTTCGCCATGGAAGTGGTGCTGATGGAATACAGCCTGCTCGGTTTTGCACCCATTATCGCCGCCGCCATTACCGCTTCGGCCCTGACCGGCGCCCTGCTGGGAGAGCACGCCGTGCTGGCGCCTGTGAGTCTGTCGCTGGCATCCCACCTGGACATCCCCGGGTTGTTGCTCACCGGCTTGGGTATCGGTCTGCTGGCGGCACTGTTTCAGTGGTTGGTACTGACCTTTGTACGCCTGCCACTGCAAAGCCGGGCCATCAGGCTGCTGTTGGCAGGGGCCATTACCGGTGCCCTGGCCCTGGTCGCGCCCCAGATTCTGGGATCCGGTTACGACACCATCAATGCTGCTCTTGGCAACCAGCTGCCCTGGCTGATGTTGCTGGGTATACTGGGCGCCAAGCTGCTGGCCACGGCGGCGGCCATTGGCCTGGGTGTGCCCGGCGGTCAGATTGCACCCACCCTGATGCTGGGCGTGTGCGCCGGTGGTGTGGCCGGGGCCCTGATCCCGGGCGCCTCGGATCCCGCCCTGTATGCCCTGCTGGGCATGGCGGCCATGATGAGCGCGGTATTGCATGCGCCCCTGGCGGCCATCGCCACCGTGCTGGAGCTGTCTCTCAGTGCCGAGTCCATGCTGCCGGCCATGGTGGTGGTACTGGGGGCCAACCTGTTGTGTCAGCATGGATTTAATTTACCGTCTCTGGTGATCACTCAGTTGCGCGTACGCGGTCAGGAGCTGCAGACGCATCCGCTGCGCACTGCCCTGGCCCAGCGTTATCTGTCGGAGCTGGCCGACATGAGCCTGGTGGAGTGGAGCGGCGAGGGGCCGCTGCCGCGGACCGACGCAGCGGCGCTGGTGGTTAAGCGGGAGCAGGGTTATTACCTGATCGAATTGTCCCGGTTTGAGCAGGAAGTCACGCCGGAAACCCTGGATGAGCTGCTTATTCCGGAGCGCCGGCTGCTGCCGCTGGAGCGGGACATGTCGTTGCTGGAAGCCCTGCGCACCCTGCAGGGCGAGGCCGGCGCCGGCTTTCTGGTGCCGGTGCGTCGGGGCCGGGGGCTGGTCACCCGTGCCCGGCTGATGCACATGCTCACCGAAGAAGGAGGCCTGTATTGAGCGATCACGAGCGCGGCTGGCACCTGCGCGAGGGCACCCTGTGCCTGCGGGGTGACTGGACTCTGGGTCATCATGCCAGCCTGGATGCCGGATTGACCGGCCTGCGAGCCAAAGACATCAGGGCGCTCGATGGCAGTGAGCTGACCCGGCTCGACACCGCCGGTGCCGGCCTGTTGTGGCACCGACTGGGGCCGTCGCTGTTGACGCTGACGCAGGCGGCCACCGGCCTGACCGACGGCCAGCAAGCGCTGCTGCTGGCGGTGGCCGGCGCCATGAGTGGGCGTGAGCCGGCGCCCGTGTGTCAGGCCCGCTGGAGCGATGGCCTGGCCCGGCTGGGCGAATACATGCATTCGGGCTGGCGGCAGGGCCGGCTGCTGCTTGGCTTTACCGGCCTGACTCTGAGCACCGGTCTGGGTTTGCTTTTTTGTCCTCGGCAATGGCGCATGACCGCTCTGGTGGCACAAATGCATCAGTGTGGTCTGAATGCGGTGCCCATAGTGGCGCTGCTGACCTTTCTGGTGGGGGCCGTGGTGGCCTTTCTCGGCGCCACCGTACTGGCCAACTTCGGCGCCACCATCTACACGGTGGATCTGGTGGCCTACAGCTTTATGCGCGAATTCGGCGTGCTGCTCACCGCCATTTTGCTGGCCGGCCGCACCGCCAGTGCCTTTACCGCCCAGCTGGGCTCGATGAAGGTTTACCAGGAGCTGGACGCCCTGCGCGCCCAGGGGCTGGATCCCATCGCCCTGCTGGTGTTGCCACGGCTGCTGGCACTGTTGCTGACCCTGCCGCTGCTGACCTTTATCGCCATTATCAGCGGCCTGTTTGGCGGTGCCCTGGTGGGACTGTTGTCGCTGGATATCGCGCCGGCGCGCTACCTGGCCATAGTGCAGGAAGTACCGCTGCGCCATCTGCTGGTGGGGCTGGGCAAGGCACCGCTGTTTGCGGTGCTGATTGCGCTTATCGGCTGCCTGGAAGGCTTCAAGGTGTCGGGCAGCGCCCAGTCGGTGGGTGAGCACACCACCTCCAGCGTGGTGCAGTCGATCTTTGTGGTGATCCTGCTCGACGCCATTGCCGCCCTGTTCCTGATGGAGATGGGCTGGTGAGCGGCGCCATCATACAGGTGCGGGGCCTGCGTAACTGCTTTGGTGCCCAGGTGGTGCACGAGCATCTGGATCTCGATGTGATCGAGGGCGAGATCCTCGGGATAGTGGGCGGATCCGGCAGCGGCAAGTCGGTGTTGCTGCGATCCATCATCGGCCTGCACCGGCCCGACGCCGGCGAAGTGCGCCTGTGGCAGCAGGATCTGCTGACCCTGCCGGCGGCGCAGCGCAGCGCCCTGGAGCGGCGTATGGGCGTGCTGTTTCAGAGCGGAGCGCTGTTTTCTTCCCTGACGGTGCTGGAAAACATTGCCCTGCCATTGATTGAGCATGCCGGCCTGAGCCGGGCGCAAGCGTCCGAACTCGCTGATATCAAGCTGGCGCTGGCCGGGCTGCCGGCGCTGGCGGGAGCCCGTTATCCGTCGAATCTGTCCGGAGGCATGATCAAGCGGGCAGCACTGGCCCGGGCGCTGGCGCTGGATCCGCAGATCCTGTTTCTGGACGAGCCCACCGCCGGGCTGGATCCGGTGTCGGCGGCCGCCTTTGATCGACTGCTGCAAACCCTGCGTAGCGCCCTGGGGCTGACCGTGGTGCTGGTGACCCATGATCTCGACACCCTGTATGCCTGTTGCGATCGGGTGGCAGTACTGGGACAAAAACGGGTACAGGCGGTGGGGGCGCTCGGTGACGTGGCGGCCACCGAGGATCCCTGGATTCGGGATTATTTTCACGGCCCGCGGGGCAGAGCGGCGCAATATGCCGCTCAGGGTAACAAGGAGTAACGTATGGAAACCCGGGCACATCACGTGCTGATTGGTCTCTTTACCCTGCTGGCGGTCGCCGCCGCGCTGGGATTTGCGCTCTGGCTGGCCAAAGTGGGGGATGAACGCGAGCTGCGTCGCTACGACATTGTGTTCAGCGAGCCGGTATCCGGCCTGTCGGTGGGCAGTGCGGTGCAGTACAGCGGCATTCGCGTGGGCGAGGTGGAAAGCCTGACCCTGAACCCGGAGGATCCCCGTCAGGTACGGGCCCGGGTGCGCATTGCCGCCGATGCCCCGGTCAAGACCGATACCCGGGCCCGGTTGGCCCTGGCCAACATTACCGGAGCCGCCAATATCGAACTCAGCCACGGCTCCCCCGCCAGCCCGCTGCTGGCGCAAAACGATGACGATATTCCGGTCATTCAGGCTCAGCCGTCGCCACTGGCCCGGCTGCGGGTGAGCAGTGAAGAGCTGATGGTGGGGCTGAATACCCTGCTCGACAATGCCAATCGCCTGCTGACGCCGCAAAATGCCGCCCGTGTGAGTGATATTCTGGCCAGTCTCGATACCCTCACCGCCGCCCTGGCACGGCAGCAGCACACCCTGAGCGATGGCGTGACCTCCCTGAGTACGGCCGCCGCCCGGCTGGATGCCCTGCTGGCGCGGCTCGATCAACAACTGGCGAAGCATGGCGACCCCCTGCTGGCGAATACCGCCGCCACCGCCGCCAGCCTGCAACGGTTAACCGAACGGCTGGATCGGCTGCTGGCCCGGCAGCAACCGGCGCTGGAAGCGGGACTGCAAGGGCTGGCCGGGCTGGAGCCGGCACTGCGGGAACTGCGCCGTACCCTGAGAGCATTGGGAGATATGGTTCAAAGTCTGGAGCAGGACACGGCCGGCACCCTGCTGGAGCGGGAACAGATGGAGGAATTTCAACCGTGAGCAAAGGCCTTGTATTACTGGCCCTGTTGTTGGGGCTGGCGGGCTGTTCGGTGCTGCCACCGGCGCAGCCGGTGAGTATTTATCGCTTGCCACCGGCGACCCTGATGTCGAACGACGATGGCGAGCAACTTGGTGGCCTGCGGCTGGCCCGGCCCCTTGCCACCGGTGTCTTAAACGGCAACCGGTTGCTGGTGCTGACCGGGCAACAATCCTACCAGGCCTATGGCGATGCCCGCTGGGCGGCCCCCTTGCCACAACTGTGGCAGGACTGGTTGCTGGACGCCCTCTGGCGGAACGAGCGCCTGGGTGGGCTGAGCCGTGAAGACGAGGGGATTCGGGCCGAGTGGGAGCTTACCGGTACCCTGCGCGCCTTTGAAGTGGATCTGAGTTCGGGTCGGCGTGAAGCCGTGATTCAGTATGAGGCCCGGCTGTTGCGCACCACCGATCGCCGCCTGCTGGCCAGCCGGCGTTTTGAGCAGCGGGAGCCCCTTGAACGCCTGAATGCGGACGCCGTGGTGACGGCGCTGGGCCGGGCCGCCGACCGGCTTGTGGTGGAGATGAGTGACTGGCTGCTGAGCCAGGCACAGCCTCAATGAGCCGGTATGGCTGGTGGTTGTGGGCGTTGCTGACGCTGAGCGCGCCGGTCATGGCGGTGGAGCGGCTGACGGTGCGCGTACTCGACAGCCTGCCCCATGATATCAACGCCTTTACTCAAGGGCTGGAATGGCATGAGGACCGGCTTTACGTGAGTACCGGCCTTTACGGTCAGTCCAGCCTGCGCCGGCTGGATCCGCGCAATGGTGAGGCTGACCGGCAAACCCTGCTGGCCGACAGCCTGTTTGGCGAAGGCCTGGCCCGGGTGGACGAGCGGCTGGTGCAGCTGACCTGGCGGGAAGGACTGGCGCTGGTATGGCGCTTGCCCGAGCTTGAACTGGAAACGGCGTTTTCCTATGAAGGAGAAGGCTGGGGTCTGTGTTTTGACGGTGACAGTCTGTGGATGAGCGATGGCTCGGCCACCCTGCAGCGGCGCAGCCCGGTGGACTTTACCCTGCAACAGCGGCTGGAAGTGCGCTTACACGGGCGCCCGCAATCCCGGCTCAATGACCTGGCCTGCGTGGGAGACTATATCTATGCCAATGTCTGGAAAGAGACGCACATTTTGCGCATTCACAAGGCCAGTGGCGAGGTGGATGGGGTGATCGATGCTTCATCGCTGCTGTCTTCGAGCGGCCGGGTTCAGCACCGGGAAGCGGTGCTGAACGGCATTGCTCATAACCCTCACACCGGTGAGTTTTACCTCACCGGCAAATGGTGGCCCCGCCTGTTCCGGGTGCGCTTTGTTCAGGCGTCGGGGGCGGTGCTCAGTATCCGTTGAATACGCTCACTCTGCAGTTGTTTGTGATCAGGGTAATAATGTCGCGCCAGAGTCAGCAGTTGCTGCGCCTCTTCGGGCCGGTTCAGGCGATGCAGGGCCAGTACCATGTTGTAGTAGATGGAGGCCCTGGGTGTGTGGTGCACAAATTCACGGCCCCAGTCCAGATAGGCCTGAAGCGCCTTCTCATCCTGTTGTGCCGCCCCCACTTTCAGTTGCAGCGACATGGCATTGAATTCCAGCCGGCCCAGCCAGGCCAGAGGATTGCTGGCCGACTGCAGCAGCGCCGGCTCCTTGCTGCCACCCCGTTCATACTGGGTGATCACATGTGCCGTCTGTAGCCCGGTGGCCATAAAGCCGGTGACCAGCACCGGGATCAGCAGGGCGGTAAAGCGGGCCAGCAAGCGGTGGCGATAGGGGGTTTCCCGGGAGGGCTGCAACCGCCCATCAATCCAGTACAGCAGCACCAGCAGGGTGATCCAGTGGGCCAGGGAGTGATAAAAAGGATATTCGGTCTGGCTGTGCAGGGCAATGGGCCACACCAGTGCCGTCAGCGCCAGTGCCTGCCGCCAGGGCGCCCGGCACAACAGTCGTACAAACATCAGCGCGACCCCAACAATGACCAGCACCGGCAGCAGGCCGCCTTCCACGCCCCAGAAAAGCAGCTCATTATGAGGATGATCCAGGTTGGGCTCCATGGGGGGCAGGCCGGCAATGACGTCACGCTGAGCGGCGTAAAACTCCATAAATTGCCGTTCAAAACCACCGTAGCCAATTCCGGCCCAGGGATGACGGGAGATCAGTTCAAGACTTTGCTGCCAGTAATAGGGACGCATGCCCGCATTGGTGTAGACTTCAGCGCTGCGCTGGACCCCTTCCACCGCGGCCACTGATATCTGGCTTAGTACCAGACCTGCGGTGATCAGCCCCAATACGCTCAGGCAGGCGCTGCGATTGCGTTGCCAGGCCAGCGGCAGTATCAGCGCTATGCCTACTGCTGCGCCCAGCAGCCCGACCCGGGACTGTAGCACCACCAGCAGCAGCGGTGTGGTCACCAATACGGCGCCCAGCCAGAACTTGCGCACTGTACTCAGCCAGAAGCGATGTGCCGCCGGCAGTAAACGACGGTCTTCCAGCCACAGGTACCAGGCCAGCATCAGGCCGGTGGCCATAAAGCTGGCCATCACATTGGGTTGCTGAAAAATGCCGTAGGGCCGGTTGACTTTGGTGTTGTAACCAATGGGGTTGCCCGGCTCCAGCAGATAGTACTGCACCAGCCCGAACAGGATTTCCAGGCTGACCGCCGCCAGCAGAAAATACAGCAGGCGCCAGCGGCCGTGCTCGTCAAAGCGGCACTGCAACAGGGCAAACCAGAACAGAAGGCCGCCGGCCATCCCGGCAAGCCGGGGCAGGGCCCGATCCGCCAGCTCGGCATTGGGGTAGAGCAGGGGCACTAGCATCAGCGCCAGGGCCAGCCAGCATCCCGCATGAAAACGGCTCCATACCACCGTCCGGTTCAGGGTCAGCTGCCAAAGTCCCAGGCCGATCATCAGCGACACGAAGATCCAGCCAATCATGTTGAACGGCAGGTACAGGCCGGAGCCACCGGGGTTGTGCATAAAATAATGCATGCCCCCCAGGGTCCAGGCGGCAAAACACCAGAAAAACAGATAGGTTAGCGAGATGCGGGTCATTCCCTGATTCCTTTACCGGCTAGCACTCACTGAGCATAGGTCGTAAAAAGCGGGCGGTGTGAGACGCGTCGTGCTGGGCGACCTGTTCCGGTGTGCCGGCCACCAGGATCCGGCCACCGCCGCTACCCCCTTCCGGCCCCAGATCCACGATCCAGTCGGCGGTTTTGATCACGTCCAGATTGTGCTCGATGATCACCACGGTATTGCCGTGATCCCGCAATCGGTGTAGTACCGTCAGCAGCAGCTGAATGTCGTGAAAGTGTAGGCCGGTGGTGGGCTCGTCAAGAATATACAGGGTCTGGCCGGTGTCCCGCTTCGACAATTCCCGGGCCAGCTTGACCCGCTGGGCCTCGCCCCCGGACAGGGTGGTGGCCGACTGGCCCAGACGAATGTAGGACAGGCCCACGTCCATCAGGGTCTGCAGCTTGCGGGCGATGGCCGGCACCGGAGCAAAGAAGTCGCAGGCCTCTTCCACCGTCATTTCCAGTACCTCGTGAATGCTTTTGCCCTTGTAGCGAATCTCCAGGGTTTCCCGGTTGTAGCGCTTGCCCTTGCACACGTCGCAGGGTACATAGACGTCGGGCAGGAAATGCATTTCCACCTTGATCATGCCGTCGCCCTGGCAGGCTTCACAGCGGCCGCCTTTCACGTTGAAGGAGAACCGGCCTGGCTTGTAACCCCGGGAACGGGCTTCCTGAGTGCCGGAAAACAGCTCGCGAATGGGAGTAAAAATGCCGGTGTAGGTGGCCGGGTTGGAGCGGGGGGTGCGGCCGATGGGGCTCTGATCGATATCCACCACCTTGTCCAGCCTGTCCAGACCGTGAATCTCGCGATAGGGCGCGGGCTGGCTGACCGTGGCCTTGTTCAGCTCCCGGTGGGCGAGGGGGAACAGGGTGTCGTTGATCAGGGTCGACTTGCCCGAGCCGGACACGCCGGTGACACAGGTCATCAGCCCCAGGGGCAGCTCCAGATCCACCTGTTTGAGGTTGTTGCCGCTGGCACCTTCCAGTTTCAGCCAGTGCTCACCCACCGGCGTGCGCTGTGCCGGCACGGCAATGCATTCCCGTCCCGACAGATAGGCGCCGGTGAGGGAATCCGGGTTGGCCATCACTTCTTCCGGCGTGCCTTGCGCCACGATTTCGCCGCCGTGCACGCCGGCGCCGGGGCCGATGTCGAGCACGTGATCGGCGGCGCGAATGGCGTCTTCGTCATGCTCCACCACGATCACGGTGTTGCCCAGATCCCGTAAATGAGTGAGGGTGGACAGCAGTCGCTCGTTGTCGCGCTGGTGCAGGCCGATACTGGGCTCGTCAAGCACGTACATGACCCCGACCAGGCCGGCACCAATCTGGCTGGCCAGACGAATGCGCTGGGCCTCGCCGCCGGACAGGGTTTCTGCGCTGCGGGACAGGGTCAGGTAGTTAAGCCCCACATTTACCAAAAAGCCCAGCCGCTCGGTAATTTCCTTGAGGATCTTGTCGGCGATCTGCGCCTTCTGGCCGGGCAGGCTGAGATGGGTAAAAAAGGCATGGGCTTCACCAATGGCCATGTCGGACACCCGGGGCAGGTTGTGATCCGCCACAAACACGTGGCGGGCGGCTTCCTTCAGCCGGGTGCCGCCACAGCCGGGGCAGGCCCGGTTGCTCTGGTACTTGGCCAGCTCCTCGCGCACCGAGTTGGACTCTGTCTCCCGGTAGCGGCGCTCCATGTTGTGCACTATGCCCTCAAAGGGATGCTTGCGCACCAGCACGTCGCCGCGGTCGTTCATGTAACGAAACTCGATGCTGGTCCGCCCCGAGCCGTACAGCACCGCCTTTTGCACCTGTGCTGACAGGCTTTCAAAGGGGGCTTCCAGATCAAAGTCGTAGTGATCTGCCAGGGACTTCAGCATCTGATAGTAGTAATAGCTGCGCTTGTCCCAGCCGCGAATGGCGCCGCCGGCCAGGCTCAGCTCCGGGTTGGACACCACCTTGTCGGGGTCGACAATCTGCTGGGCGCCCAGGCCGTCGCATTGTTCGCAGGCCCCCGCCGGGTTGTTGAAGGAGAAAATGCGCGGTTCCAGCTCGGCAATGGAGTGGCCGCACTCGGGGCAGGCAAAGTTGGCGGAAAACACCAGTGGCTCTTCGTTGGCATCGTCCATGCTCACCACGGAGGCGATGCCGCCGGACAGCTCCAGCGCGGCTTCAAAGGACTCGGCCAGCCGCAGTTGCAGATCGTCCCGGACCTTGAAGCGGTCCACCACCACTTCGATGGTATGCTTTTTCTGCAGCTCCAGCGCCGGCGGATCCGACAGGTCACAGACCTCGCCGTCGATGCGGGCGCGAATAAAGCCCTGGGCCGACAGGTTGTCGAGCAGCTTGCTGTGCTCGCCCTTGCGATTGCGCACCACAGGGGCCAGCAGCATCAGTCGTTTGCCTTCGGGCTGCTCCAGCACCTTGTCCACCATCTGGCTGATGGTCTGGGCCGCCAGCGGCAAATCATGAGTAGGGCAGCGGGGCTCGCCCACCCGGGCAAACAGCAGCCGCAGGTAATCGTGAATTTCGGTAATGGTGCCCACGGTAGAGCGGGGGTTGTGAGAAGTGGACTTCTGCTCGATGGAGATGGCCGGAGACAGCCCCTCAATATGGTCGACGTCGGGCTTTTCCATCAGTGACAGAAACTGGCGGGCGTAGGCGGACAGCGACTCCACGTAGCGGCGTTGTCCCTCGGCGTAGAGGGTGTCAAAGGCCAGGGACGACTTGCCCGAGCCGGACAGGCCGGTGATCACGATAAGTTTGTCCCGGGGCAGTTCCAGGCTGATGTTCTTCAGGTTGTGGGTGCGCGCTCCGCGAACGTCGATTTTATCCATCTGCAGCTTGACCAAGTTTTAAACCAGACCGGCTAGTATGGCACTGGATGAATAGCCAGCCAAGAGCGTAACAGAGGGATTAATCTCCACCGCCGCTCCGTGCTAAACTGCCGCTCTTTTGTGAACAATGACAGCGGAACCATCACTCATGAGCGAACAGCAAGGCTTCAGCCCGCAGGAACGGCGGGCGTCCTTTACCCTGGCCAGCATCTTTGGCATGCGCATGCTGGGCCTGTTCATGATCATGCCGGTGTTCGCCCTCTATGGTGACAGCCTCATCGGTTATTCGCCCCTGTGGGTGGGCATTGCCATCGGTGCCTACGGCCTGACCCAGGCGATATTGCAGATCCCCGCCGGCTGGCTGTCGGATCGCATCGGCCGCAAGCCGGTGATCTACGCTGGCCTGGCGCTGTTCGCCGCCGGCTCGGTGGTGGCGGCCATGTCCGACTCCGTTTATGGCGTGGTGGTCGGCCGGGTGCTGCAGGGCAGCGGTGCCATCGCCGGTGCCATTCTGGCACTGGCCGCCGACATTACCCGGGAAGAAAACCGCACCAAGGCCATGGCCATCATTGGCGTGTGCATCGGTATTTCCTTTGCCGTCGCCATGGTGGCAGGACCGCTGCTGGCGGCGCTGTTTGGCCTTTCCGGAGTATTCTGGACCACGGCACTGCTGGCGCTGGTAGGCATCGTCATGGTGCGTTTTATGTTGCCGGCCTCGGTCAGCAAGGGCCAGATCCGGGATGTGACCGCCGCCCCCGAGCTGTTTGGCCGCCTGCTGAAAGACAAACAGCTGTTGCGTCTCGATTTCGGCATCATGCTGCTGCACATGACCCTGACGGCGGTGTTCGTGGCCTTTCCGCTGTCGCTGAAAGACGCAGGCCTGGTGCCCGAACATCACTGGTGGCTGTACCTGCCGGCGCTGATGCTGTCGTTTGTGCTGATCATTCCCTTTCTGATCCTCGGTGCCCGGCGCAACATGAACAAGCTGCTGTTCCAGGCCTCCATTCTGGTGATGATGGTGGCCCTAGTGCTGATGGCCCTGGGCCAGGGCCAGTTGTGGCTGCTGGCGGTGGCCATGGTGTTGTATTTCACCGCCTTCAACTTTATGGAAGCCTCGCTGCCGGCATTTTTGTCGATGCTGGCGCCGGCGGGCGGCAAGGGCACCGCCATGGGCATCTACTCCACCAGTCAGTTTTTCGGGGCCTTTCTCGGCGGCGTGCTGGGTGGAGCCTTGTTCCAGCAACTGGACGGCGCCGGCGTGTTTTTACTGGTGGCACTGACCATGGTGTTCTGGTTCTGGCTGTCGGCGGGCATGACCAATGTCAGCCGGGTGCGGTCTCATATTCTGCCCATCGGTGGTAATATAGAGAGCGAGTCTGCCCGCAGTCAGCTGCTGCAGCGGCTGATGGCATTGCCGGGCGTGCATGAGGCGCTGATTATTCCCGATGAAAGCGCCGCCTACCTCAAGGTAGATGGCAACATTTTTGAACTGGATCAGGCCAAACGCCTGATCAACCTGTGAGTACGGAGCAAGTTATGGCCAATAGAGGCATCAACAAAGTCATCCTGATCGGTCACCTGGGTCAGGATCCCGAAGTGCGCTATATGCCTAACGGCAACGCCGTCGCCAACATCACCCTGGCCACCAGCGAAACCTGGCGCGACAAGCAGAGCGGTGAGCAGCGTGAGCGCACCGAATGGCACCGGGTGGTGTTCTTCGGCAAGCTGGCCGAAATCGCCGGTGAATACCTGCGCAAGGGCTCGCAGGTGTACGTGGAAGGCCGTTTGCAGACCCGCAAGTGGCAGGATCAGGGCGGCCAGGATCGCTACACCACCGAGGTGGTGGTAGACATGGGCGGCACCATGCAGATGCTGGGCGGTCGTCCTCAGGGTGGCGGTCAGGGCCAGGGTGGCTGGAACCAGGGCCAGCAGGGTGGTGGTCAGCAGCAGGGCAACTGGGGCCAGCAACAGGGTGGCGGCCAGTACGGTCAGCAGGGCGGTCAGTCCCAGCAGTATGGCGGCAACAAGCCCCAGCAGCAGCCCCAGAGCCAGCCGCAGCAAAAGCCCCAGAGCCAGCCGGTATACAACGAGCCGCCCATGGACTTTGATGACGACATTCCGTTTTGATCGGCGCTTGATACGCGTTGTTTCTGCAAGGCCCCGCTCAGGCGGGGCCTTTTGCCGTTTGGGTGAGTGGCAAAAACTGAACGATACTGAACAAAGGCGGGTGAGGGTTTCGCCTGGCTCTGTTATAACGGAAGACAGGACGTGTCGGCACCGGGTCGGCGGCAAGGACAGCAAATGAAATTCACCAACCAGTTTATTACCACCATCACCCTGTGTGTGCTGGCGGCCGTGCTGATGGTGCTGGTGGGTGCCGGCATCAGTTTTTACCAGATGGGGGTGGCCTACCAGCAGCGCCAGGTGGACGCCGTGGTGCGCATGGTCGACGAGGCCTGGCAGAGCAGTGCCGAGCAGCAACCCGCGCTGGAACGCTGGCTGCCGGCCCTGCTCGACGTCAACGACATCATCGAGTTTACGGTGCAGGATGATGCAAGGGTGCATTACCGCTACAGTCTCGGCCAGCCGCTGACCGCCAGTGAGGTGTCCCGGGAATACCGGCGGCCGCTGCCGGGGGAAGAAGGGCTGTCGGTCAGGCTGGTGTTGCGGCCGCCTTTTTACGATATCGACAGCTCGCTGGCGGCGGTGTCGGGCCTGACCGGCGCCATCATGTTGGTGTTTGCCGGCCTGCTGCTCAGCCTGCGCTGGTTTCGCCGCCAGCTGCGCGGTGCCGAACTGCTCGATCAGCGTGGCCGGCTGATCCTGGCGGGCCGGCTCAGCATGTTGCAGCACAGCCCCAATGAGGAGTGGCCCCAGGCCGCCAGCCGGGCACTGGACAAGCTGATGGGCGAGCTGCGTGAAGCCCGCAAGGAGCGCAGCCGCTTTGATACCTTTATTCGCGCCAATGTGTTTGTGGATCGCAAAATCGGCATCGGCAACCGGGTGTTTTTCGACAACCGGCTGGAAGCGGCTCTTAATGACTCTGCCAGCCATTCCGGTGCCCTGCTGCTGGTGGAACTGCAGGATCTGGAGCACATCAACCACAAGCTGGGCCATGATCGGGGGGACGAGCTGCTGAGCTCGGCCTCGGTGTACCTGAGCCATCTGATCCGGCGCTACCCCGGCGCTCTGCAGGCCCGCTACACCGGCAATACCTTTGCCCTGCTGTTTCCCAACCTGGTGGAGAGCGAGGCACAGGATGCGGCCCGCCAGGTGATCAAGCTGCTGCGCCGGTTGCACTGGCCCGATGCGGTGCGGGATCCGGCGTTGTTTATCGGTGGGGTCTGTTTTCGTTTTGGCGAACAGTTGCATCAGGTGGAGGAAGAAGCCGAGCTGGCGCTGCGCAGCGCCGCCCTGCAGGGCGGCGACGGCTACTTCATGTATTACAAGGGGCTGACCGAGGAGAGCAGCGGCAAGGGCACGGTACGCTGGCGCACCCTGCTGGGGCGACTGCTGGAGCAGGATGGGGTACTACTCGACCATCAGGGGGTTTACCGGGTGCGGGGCGGTGAGCCCGAGAGCCAGGAACTGCTGGCGCGCATTCACGACGAGCAGGGCCGGGAGCTGGCGGCGGGGCATTTTCTTCCGATGGCGGAAAAGTGCGGCCTGCTGCAGGAGCTGGATCGCTGCATCATGCTGCGTTGCCTGACCCTGCTGCAGGAAAGTGATCGCCGGGCTACCCTGGCCATCAACCTGTCGGTGGACAGCCTGCTCAACCGGGGTTTTCACCGCTGGCTGGTGTTTGAGCTGATCCAGCTGCCGAAGTCCCTGCTGGGCGAACTGGTGATTGAGCTGTCGGAGGCCGGTGTCAGCCGTCACTTTCTGGATCTGGTCAAGCCGCTGCGGGCACTCAAGGCGCTGGGCTGCGGGCTGGCGGTGGATCACGCCGGCCAGGACGTGGTCAGTACCCAGTACATCAAGGATTACGAGCTCGATTACCTCAAGCTGCATCCCAGCCTGGTGCGGGACATTGAAAAAAAGCCCAATAACCAGATGGCGGTGCGCAGCCTGCTCGGCAACTGCATGGGCAATCGCACCGAGGTGATCGCCGTGGGGGTGGAAACCGAGGCGGAATGGGAGTGCCTGCAACAACTGGGGGTGCACGCCGGCCAGGGCTATTATTTTTCCTGCCCCGAGCGTTTTGCGCTGGTTTAGCTTCTGGCCCCCTGCAGACCACCGGTATGCAGAAAAATCAGCCGGCTGCCGGAAGGATAACGGCCGGCCTCGATGTCCCGGAACAACCCAAGCAGGGCCTTGCCGCTGTACACCGGTTCCAGCGGTACCGCCAGTGCCTCGCTTAATGCGGCGATGGCGCCTCGGTCTTCGGCTCTGCATTTGGCATAACCACCGCCGTGATGCTCCAGCCGCAACTGCCAGCCGCTATCGTCGGCTGCCGGTGAATACAACTCGTGTATGGTGTCGGCCAGCCAGTCCTTGCCCTTGAGCACGGCATAGCCTGTGACGTGAGTGCTGGCGGGGCGGGCCGACAGCAAGCCGGCGAGAGTACCGCCGCTGGCCACCGGCAGAATGAGCTGGTCGCAATCGGGCAGCTCTCGCCACAGCTCGGCCACCCCGGGCAGGGCCAGCGGGCAGCTGCCCCCTTCGGGAATGATATAAAAGCCGGGGTATTTCAATGCCAGCGCGGCCAGAAAGTCGGCGTCGTGGCGACGACGATAAGTTTGCCGGTCCACGAAGTCGAGTGTCATGCCCCAGGCCCGTGCATCGGTGAGGGTGGGGTTGGCGGCGTATTCGGGCTCGCCCCGTACAATTCCCACTGTGGGCACGCCAAGAGCGTGGCCGGCAGCAGCCAGGGCATGCAGGTGATTGGACCAGGCACCGCCAAAGCTGAGCAGACCGGCGGCCTCGTCCGACAGTGCCTGGCGCAACACATATTTAAGTTTTCGCCACTTGTTGCCGGAAATAGAAGCATGCAGCAAGTCATCCCGCTTGATGTGCAGGGTCAGGCGGTGGTGGTCGAGCGAGGTATGATGAACCGGTTGCAGCACGGACGCGCCGGCCCGGTCATACAGCTGTTGCCAGCGATGCAGTGAACGCACGTAAAAACAGTGAAAATGAAAGTTCTGGCGCAAGTGTAAGGAACTTATCGATTTATTGAAACTCGTATTCGTTTGTGACTGGCCCGCCCGGGGTTGCGCCTTGCGGGGGGCCGGTTGCGTTGGTAAAGTTAGCCGAATTTTCCGGTTTCTCAACCCAGGATCCCCTTCAGCATATGTTCAAGAAGCTCAGAGGCATGTTTTCCAACGATCTGTCGATCGATCTGGGAACGGCCAATACCCTTATCTACGTCAAGGATCAGGGCATAGTTCTGAACGAGCCCTCCGTCGTGGCCATTCGCCAGGAACGTGCCGGCTCGGCCCAGAGTGTTGCCGCCGTCGGCCATGCCGCCAAACAGATGCTGGGGCGTACGCCCGGCAATATCGCCGCCATTCGTCCGATGAAGGACGGCGTGATCGCCGATTTTTACGTCACCGAGAAAATGCTGCAGCATTTCATCAAGCAGGTGCACGACAACAACTTTTTCCGCCCCAGCCCCCGCGTGCTGGTGTGCGTGCCCTGCGGCTCCACCCAGGTGGAACGCCGGGCTATCAAGGAATCGGCCCTGGGCGCCGGCGCCCGCGAGGTGTACCTGATCGACGAACCCATGGCCGCCGCCATCGGTGCCGGCCTGCCGGTATCCGAAGCCACCGGCTCCATGGTGGTGGACATCGGTGGCGGTACCACCGAAGTGGCCATTATCTCGCTCAATGGCGTGGTCTATTCCCAGTCGGTACGGGTGGGTGGTGACCGCTTTGACGAGGCCATCATCAATTACGTGCGCCGCAACTACGGCTCGCTGATCGGCGAAGCCACCGCCGAGCGCATCAAGCACGAGGTGGGCTCTGCCTACCCGGGCGACGAGGTGCTGGAAATCGAGGTGCGGGGCCGCAATCTGGCCGAAGGGGTACCGCGCAGCTTTACCCTCAACTCCAACGAAATCCTGGAAGCCCTGCAGGAGCCGCTGTCGGGTATTGTCAGCGCCGTCATGGTGGCGCTGGAGCAGTCGCCCCCCGAGCTGGCGTCCGACATTTCCGAGCGGGGCATGGTGCTCACCGGTGGTGGCGCCCTGCTGCGTGATCTGGACCGTTTGCTGATGGAAGAAACCGGCATTCCCGTGGTGGTGGCCGATGATCCCATGACCTGTGTGGCCCGTGGTGGCGGCAAGGCTCTGGAGATGATCGACATGCACGGCGGCGACCTGTTCCACTACGACTGATGAACCGGGCCGGGTGACCGGCCCGCACTGCCCTGATGAAACCCATATTCGGTCGTGGACCTTCCCTGCCCATTCGCCTGACCCTGGCGGTGCTGGCCAGCCTTGCCCTGATGGTGGCGGACAGCCGCTATCAGTCCTTTACCGATATCAAGCTCTACCTCAACGCCCTGGTCAGCCCGCTGCAGTACATGGCCAACAGCCCTCGGTTGTTGCTCGACTCCGCCTCCACCCAGCTGATGTCGCGCCAGTCGCTGCTTAACCTGACCGAGCGCATGGAGCGGGAACTGTTTCTGCTGCGCGACGATCTGCTGCGATTGCGCCATCTGGAGCAGGAAAATCAGCGCCTGCGCGAGCTCCTGGGCTCGCCGGTGCAGCGGGATGCCCGGCGCATGGTGGCGGAGATCATGGCGGTAGATACCGACCCGTTTTCCCACCAGGTGGTGATCGACAAGGGCAGCCGGCAGGGGGTGTTTGAAGGTCAGCCGGTGCTCAACGAGCAGGGCGTGGTGGGGCAGGTGATCTCGGTGGGCCAGACTACCAGCCGGGTGCTGCTGATCACCGACATCAGCCACGGCATTCCGGTGCGGGTGGCGCGTAACGACATTCGCGCCATTGCCAGTGGCAGCGGCCGGCTGGACCGGCTGGTGCTCGACAACATCACCCGTAACACCGACATACAGCAAGGCGATGTGCTGCTCAGCTCCGGCCTGGCCGGGCGTTTTCCCGAGGGCTATCCGGTGGGCAGAGTCACTTATGTGG
Source organism: Oceanimonas aquatica (assembly GCF_030732065.1). Classification (GTDB taxonomy): domain Bacteria; phylum Pseudomonadota; class Gammaproteobacteria; order Enterobacterales; family Aeromonadaceae; genus Oceanimonas. Next base: position 164,820 of record NZ_JAVBHX010000008.1, on the reverse strand, counting down.
GGTATGAGGAAGGCCAGTCCTTTGCCGATATTCGTGTGACCCCCTTCGCGGCCCTCGATCGGGTGCGCTACCTGCTGTTGTTGTGGCCCGAGCCCAGGGTGAACGAACCCGAAACGGCGGCCGCTGAAGAGAAGGAGGGCTCATGAGCGCCTTTCCCCTGCGCAGTCGCCTCGGCATCATGCTCAGCCTGGCGCTGGCGCTGATGCTGTCGATTTTACCGCTGCCGGATCTGATCGCGCCGTTCCGGCCCGACTGGCTGCTGATCACCCTGATCTACTGGGCCATCGCTTTGCCGCACCGGGCCAACGTGGGCACCGCCTTTGTGGCCGGGCTGCTGCTGGATCTGCTGCTGGGCTCGGTGCTCGGCGTGCGCTCCCTGGCACTGGTGATCCCGGTATACCTGGCCGCCTCCCAGTTTCAGCGCATGCGCAACTACTCTGTGTGGCAGCAGGCCTTTGTGGTGGGTGGCCTGGTGATGCTCAACAAGCTGCTGATCTTCTGGACCGCCTACCTCAACCGCGATATTCAGGCGGACTATCACTATTTCTGGTCCATCGTCAGCAGCATGGTGTTCTGGCCCTGGATCTTTTTGCTGTTGCGCAAGTGCCGGCGCCAGTTTGCCCTGACCTGAGGACACACCATGGCCGTTTCCCTCTATCTCGCTTCCGCCTCGCCCCGCCGCCGTGAACTGCTGGCCCAGCTGGGGGTGAGCTTTGAACTGGTGCGCCCGGAGGTGGAGGAACGGCAACAGCCGAATGAAGCCGCCGCCGACTACGTAAAGCGGCTGGCTCAAGACAAGGCGCTGGCCGGGGCGGCACTGGCGCCGCAACCGCTGCCGGTGCTGGGCGGCGACACCATAGTGGTGGTGGACGGCGAGGTACTGGAAAAGCCTCGCGACGAAGCTCACGGCAAGGCCATGCTGCGCCGGCTGTCGGGACGCACCCATGAGGTGATGACCGCCATGGCGCTGGCCACCGGCAGCGGCTGTGAGGCGGTACTGGTGACCACGGAAGTGACCTTTCGGGCCTTGAGCGACGCCGATATCGAGCGTTACTGGCAAACTGGCGAGCCCGCCGACAAGGCCGGCGGCTACGGTATTCAGGGCCTGGGCGGACGCTTTGTGTCATGCATTCACGGCAGCTACAGCGCCGTGGTCGGCCTGCCGCTGGTGGAAACCGAGGCCCTGCTGCAGCGCGGTGGCGTGGTCACCGCCTGATTCCGGCACCGGAAAGCCTCCATTCTGTGTTAGCTTAGGGCTTTACCTACTTTCTCACTGGCGGAGCCATCATGTCTGCAGAGCTGATTATCAATATGACCCCGGCGGAGACCCGGGTCGCCCTGGTGGAAAACGGTATCCTGCAGGAAGTGCACATCGAGCGCCAGGCCCGGCGCGGCATTGTCGGTAATATCTACAAGGGCAAGGTCAGCCGGGTGCTGCCCGGCATGCAGGCCGCCTTTGTGGACATCGGCGGTGAACGGGCCGCCTTTCTTCATGCCTCCGATATCGTGCCCCATACCGAGTGCGTGGACACCCGCGAGCAGGCCCATTTTCAGGCCGGCAATATCGCCGAGCTGGTACGTCAGGGCCAGGACATCATGGTGCAGGTGGTCAAGGATCCGCTCGGCACCAAGGGCGCCCGCCTCACCACCGACATCACGCTGCCGTCCCGCTACCTGGTATTCATGCCCGGCAGCGCCTACGTGGGCGTGTCCCAGCGCATCGACTCCGAGCAGGAGCGGGAGCGGCTCAAGGCCCTGGCCGCCGAGCATGTGGACGAGCAGGGCGGCTTTATCATTCGCACCGCCGCCGAGGGCATCGGCGAGCAGGAGCTGGCCCAGGATGCGGCCTTTCTCAAGCGGCTGTGGCGCAAAATTCAGGAGCGCCGGGGCAAGTACCCGTCCTGCTCCATGCTGTATGAAGACCTGCGGCTGGCGTTTCGCATTGTGCGCGACTTCGTCGGCACCGAGCTGGATCGTATTCGGGTCGACTCCCGGGAAACCTGCGACAGCCTGCGCACCTTTGTGGACGAGTTCGTGCCCGAGCTCTCCGGGCGCATTGAGTACTACCAGGGCAATGCCCCCATCTTTGATCTCTATGATGTGGAAAATGAAATTCAGCGCGCTCTGGATCGCAAGGTCGAGCTCAAGTCCGGCGGTTATCTGATCATCGATCAGACCGAGGCCATGACCACCATCGACATCAACACCGGCGCCTTTGTGGGTCATCGCAACCTCGAAGAAACCATCTTCAACACTAATATCGAGGCCACCCAGGCCATTGCCCGTCAGCTGCGCCTGCGCAACCTGGGGGGGATCATCATCATCGACTTTATCGACATGTACGATGACGATCACAAGCGCCGGGTGCTGCACAGCCTGGAGCTGGCTCTGTCCAGAGACAGGGCCAAGACCAACGTCAACGGCTTTTCCCAGCTGGGACTGGTGGAAATGACCCGCAAGCGTACGCGGGAAAGCCTGGAGCACGTGCTCTGCGACGCCTGTCCCGAATGCAACGGCCGAGCCCGGGTGAAAACCGTGGAAACCGTCAGCTACGAAATTCTGCGGGAGATACTGAGGGTCAACAAGGCCTACGATGCCGACAAGTTCGTGGTCTATGCCTCCACCGCCGTGGCCGATGCCCTGCAGGAAGACGAAACCCATATGCTGGCCGAGCTGGAGGTCTTTATCGGCAAGCAGGTCAAGGTCAACAATGAGCCCCTGTACAACCAGGAGCAGTTTGACGTGGTAATGATGTAGTGTTGAGACGCAGCCTGAGCTGGGCCTGGTTCGGCCTGGCCGCAGGCGCAGTGGTGCTGGCCCTGCTGGTCACCCTGCTGCGCTTCGGCCCGCCCTGGCTGGCCACCCTGCAACAACAGTGGCTCGACCGGCTGCTGAGCGAGCACAGCCTGACCCTGAATATCGGCGGTCTGGGGCTGGACTGGCAGGACTACGGCCCGGTGCTGGTGCTGGAAAACGTACGCCTGCAGCGCCCGGCCCAGCCGGATCTGACCCTGCGCCGGGCGCTGATCGATGTGCAGCTGTGGCAAAGCCTGCGCCAGTGGCGGCCGGTACTCAACGAAGTCACCCTCGACGGCCTGCGCCTGCCGCTGGCGCTGGCGCCGTCGCAAGATTCCGGGAGCGGCGGAACCGATCTTCACGCCCTGCGCACCCTGGCGCTGCAGGGGGTGGGCCGGTTCACCCTGGTGGATGCACAGCTGGAGCTGGCCAGCCCCGGCCAGCCGCTGCTGGCGTTGCTCATTCCTTCCCTGAGCTGGCGCAACCAGCCCGGGCTGCATCAGGGCGAAGGCCGCCTTGGCTTTGGCACCGGTGCCGGCCAGCAATTTCAGTTTAAAGGCCGGCTGGAAGGCGAGCTCGATCACCTGACTGGCGGCATTTTCCTGCAGGCCGACGGCGTCGATGCCAGCCCGCTGCTGGCCCGGGGGCGGCCCGACGATGACCGGGTCTCGGCCGAGGTGTCTTTCGACGCCTGGCTGGAATGGCAGCAGGGCGAGCTGCAGGCGGCCCTGCTCACCCTGGGGCGCAACCGCGCCGGCTGGGGGGAACAGCATACCGTGGCGGTGAATGGCGGCCGCATTCAGTGGCAGCCCACCGCCGGCGGCTGGCAGCTGGCCAGCAGCGATATCGACATCAGCGTCGACGGCGAGGCCTGGCCCAGCTGGCGGGTACAGCTCGATCGCCAGAATGATCGCCTCGGCGGCTATCTGGACCGGCTCAGCTTTACCGATCTGGCGTTGCTGGCCCAGTGGGGTGAGCATTACTGGCCCGCGGCGGCCCGTCAGCTGACTGGTATCGCGCCCGAGGGGCAACTGGCGGGACTGCGCTTTGACGCTAATGCCGACGGCAGCGACTGGCGTCTGGAGGGCGAACTCCATGACGTCGGCACTCGGGCGTTTGGCTGGGCGCCACAAACTCAGGGCATTAACGGCCGCTTTGTGCTGGCCGCCGATCATGGCCGGCTGACCCTGCAGCAGGCGGCACCGGCCGACTGGCAATGGGACAAGGCCTTTCGCGGCACCTGGCCCATCAAGGCACTGAGCGCCGGGCTGCAGTGGCAAAAACGTGCCGATGGCTGGAGGCTGTGGAGCGACCGGCTGGCAGTGGACGGGGATGATCTCGATCTGAACGCCTGGTTCAGCCTGCAACTGCCTGCCGGAGAGTCGCCCCTGCTCAGCGCGTCGGCCCGGGTGGATCTGCACCGGGCCGGCAGCGCGGGTAATTACCTGCCCGAGCCGGTGATGGGCTCAAGGCTGGTGGATTACCTGCAGGGGGCCATTCGCGATGGCCAGGCCGAGCATGCCGAGGTGCTCTGGTATGGCCGGCTCAATCAGTTTCCCTACCATGACGGCTCGGGTATTTTTCGAGCTCGCGTGCCCCTGCGCGATGCCGAGTTTCGCTTTGATCCCCACTGGCAGGCGCTCACCGCCCTCGACCTGGATCTGTTGTTTGAAAACGACGGCCTGTACATGACGGGGCCTCGCGGGCGTCTGGGCCAGGCGCGGGCGGAAAATCTCGACGCCCGCATTGTGCCCCTTAACCGCAGCGCCCGGCTGACGCTTGAGGCCGGCGTTCGCGGAGAAGGCGAGGCGGTCACCGGCTATCTGCAGGCCTCGCCGCTGGCGGGCTCGGTGGGCACTACTCTTGAACAGTTGCAAGTGTCCGGCCCGCTGACCGGCAGGCTGGCCCTGGACATTCCCCTCACCGGCGGCCCCGTGGGTGTGGACGGCGAAGTGAACTTCGCCGGTAACGAGGTGCGGGTGGCGCCCCTGGCCATGCCCCTGAGCGGGGTGACCGGCACCCTTCACTTTGATGCACAGCACACGAGCCTGACGCAGCTTCAGGCCCGCTGGCTGGGCCAGCCACTGACGGTGGATTACTCGGGCAGCGTGACCGATGCCGGCTACCGGGCCGATATCGGCCTGGACGGCCGGCTGCAGGCGGCGGCATTGAACCGGGTGCAGCCCGGGCTCGCCGGCCTGAGTGGCGAGACCGGCTGGCAGGGGGAGGTACAACTGCGGCTGGAGCAGGGCAGGGTAGAGTACGAGGCCGAACTGGGCTCCAATCTGGCCGGGCTGGGCAGCCGGCTGCCCACACCTCTGGGCAAGGATGCACCACTTGAGCGACCTCTTCGCTTGAGCCTGTCCGGAGACGCCACCCAGGCTCAGGCGAGTGTGAATATGGCACCGGATCTCGATGCCGACGTCCGGCTGGCCTTTGCCGCCGACGGGGCTCATGTCAAGCGGCTGTGGCTGAACGCCGGCGGCGCCGTGGCCACACCACCCCGGGCGCCGCTGGATGTGTCGGCGCACCTGGCAGAGCTGACTCTGGACGACTGGCTGGCCCTGGCCGGTGGCGAGAATGGCAAGCAGACCGCCGGGCTGTCGTTGCACTGGCCCGAACGTTACCGGGCCGTGGTGCGGGCCGACCGTGGTGAGCTGTGGCGCCAGCCCCTCAGCGATCTGCGCCTGACCCTGAGTCCCGGCGAAGCGGGGCGCCAGCGGCTGGCGGTGAACGCCCAGCAGGCCAAAGGGGAAGTGGCCTGGGGCAACCATGAGCCGGTGACCGCCCGTTTTGAGCGGCTGTGGCTGAATCCCGAGCTTGGTGAGAGCGGACCTGCAGTGGGCCGGCTGGCGCCGGCACAAATACCGGCGCTGGTGTTCCGTTGCGACGACTGCCGCTGGCGCGACCTGGCGCTGGGCAAGGCCGGCTTTCAGCTGACCCCGCTCACGGCGGAGAACGGCGTGCAGCTCGATGACCTCTGGCTCGACGGACCCCAGTTGCAGGGCCGGGCCCAGGGACGCTGGCTGCAGCATGGGGGCGGCGACATCAGCCGGTTGCAGTGGCAGGGCGGCGCCCAATCCCTGCAGGCGCTGTGGCGAGCGCTTGGCCAGCCTTCGCCGTTCCGTGACACTCAGGCGCTGCTGGAAGGCGAGCTGAACTGGCCCGGGCTGCCCTGGCAACCAAAGCCGGGCTCCCTGAACGGCACCGTGAGTGTGGAAACCGGTGCCGGGGTACTCACCGGGGTCAGCGACAAGGGCGCGGGCCTGCTGTCGGTGCTGAGCATGGAGTCGGTGCTGCGCCGGCTCAGGCTGGACTTTCGCGATGTGTTTGAGGGCGGCTTTTACTTTGACAGCATTACCGCCACCGGCGAGTTTCGTCACGGCGTGCTGCACAACGATGATTTTTTGCTGAAAGGGGCCGCGGGGGATCTGGCCGGGCGCGGGCGGGTGGATCTGGCGGCGGAGCGACTGGACTACCGCTTTGATTTCACCCCCAACCTCACCGGCAACCTGCCGGTGCTGGCGGCCTTTGCGGTGACCCCGGTCACCGGCCTTTATGTGCTGGCCCTGTCCAAGGTGCTGGGCCCCGTGGTCGATGTCTTTACGCGCATTCGCTATGGCGTGAGCGGCCCGCTTGCCAACCCGAAAGTCAGCGAGCTGGGCCGGGAGCGAAACCGAATACGTCTGCCGCAAACCGACAAGGAGTAATACATGGAACTGGTAGCCTTGCAACTGAATGCCGGCGCCGACTGGCCGGCCAACCGCGAGCGCATTGAGGCCCTGCTGGAGCGCCTGCCTGCCACCCGGCCGCTGCTGGTGCAGTTGCCGGAAAACGCCGTGGTGTTCGGCAGCCGCGAGGCGGTGCAGCGAGTGGCGGAACCACTGGGCGAAGGCGCCATACAGGATTGCTTTGCTCAGTGGGCGCGGCGCCTTGGTATCTGGCTGGTCGTGGGCTCCATGCCCACCCGCATCGAGGGCAGTGACAAACTGCACACCAGTTGCCTGGTGTATGATGATCGGGGTAAGCGGGTGGCTTGCTACCACAAGCTGCACCTGTTTGATGTGGACGTGGCCGACGGCCATGGCCGCTACCGGGAGTCGGATACCTACAGCCCGGGCAATGACTTGTGTGTAGTGGACAGTCCCTTTGGTCGCCTGGGCCTGTCGATCTGTTATGATCTGCGCTTTCCCGAGCTGTATCGCGCGTTGCGCGAGCGGGGGGCTGACATTTTAATGGTGCCGGCAGCGTTTACCCGGGTGACCGGTCAGGCTCACTGGCTGCCGCTGTTGCAGGCCAGGGCCATTGAAAACCAGTGTTACGTGCTGGCCGCCGCCCAGTTTGGCGACCATGCCGGCGGGCGACAGACCTGGGGACACTCGGTGATCCTGGACCCTTGGGGCGAGATTTGCGCCTGCCTGCCCAAGGGCGAGGGCCTGATTGTGGCCCCCTTTGAACAACAGCGCCTCGACAGCGTACGCCGACAAATGCCAGTGGCCCAACATGCCCGCCTGCGAGCGGTGTGGAGAGACAACGAATGAGTATTGAACAGATCAATCAAAGCCTGCTGGTGCCCAACGAGCTGGACATGGCCCTGCTCGACGCCCAGCTGGCGCGGCTCAGCCGCCACCAGATCGATTTTGCCGATCTGTATTTTCAGAACAGTGTGCATGAGTCCTGGGTGCTGGAAGACGGCATCGTCAAGGACGGCAGCTACAACATCGAGCAGGGCGTGGGGGTGCGGGCGGTCAGCGGTGAGAAGACCGGTTTTGCCTATTCCGATGAACTCACCGCCGCTGCGCTGGATCAGGCGGTGAGCGCCGCCCGGGGCATTGCCGCTCACGGTGGCGATGGCCGCTTCAAGGTGGGCCGGCAGCAGCCGGTGACCGCCCGCTACTCGGGCGTAAACCCCCTCGACAGCCTGCCTCGGGAGCAAAAAATTGCCCTGTTGCAGCAGATGGACGCCTTTGCTCGCAGTCTGGATCCGTCCGTGACTCAGGTGATTGCCTCCATCTCCGGTGTCTATGAAGAAATACTGGTGCTGGCCACCGACGGCACCCTGGCCACGGATCTGCGCCCGCTGGTGCGGCTCAACTGCTCGGTACTGGCCGAGCGCAACGGCCGGCGCGAGCGCGGCAGTAGCGGCGGTGGCGGTCGCTTCGGTTACGACTATTTTCTGGAAGAGGTGGACGGTCACCCCAGGGCCATGGGCTATGCCAGAGAAGCCGTGCGTCAGGCCCTGGTGAACCTGGAAGCGGTGGATGCACCCGCCGGCACCATGCCGGTGGTGCTGGGCGCCGGCTGGCCCGGTGTGCTGCTGCACGAAGCCGTGGGCCATGGTCTGGAAGGGGACTTCAACCGCAAGGGCTCGTCCGCCTATGCCGGCCGCATCGGCGAAAAGGTGGCTTCCGAGCTGTGCACCATCGTCGACGACGGCACCCTGGCCGATCGCCGCGGCTCCCTGACCGTGGATGATGAAGGCACCGCCAGTGGCTATAACGTGCTGATCGAAAACGGCGTACTCAAGGGCTATATGCAGGACAAGCTCAATGCTCGCTTGATGGGCATGGCCCCCACCGGCAACGGCCGGCGCGAGTCTTACGCCCACCTGCCCATGCCGCGCATGACCAACACCTACATGCTGCCGGGGCAGACGCCACCGGAAGAGATCATTCGCAGTGTGAAAAAGGGCATTTACGCCCCCAACTTCGGCGGTGGCCAGGTAGACATTACCTCGGGCCGGTTTGTGTTCTCGGCGTCTGAAGCCTACCTCATCGAGGACGGCAAGCTGACCGCCCCGATCAAGGGCGCCACCCTGATCGGCAATGGCCCCGAGGCCATGAGCCAGGTGTCCATGGTGGGTAATGATCTGAGCCTGGACGCCGGCGTGGGTGTGTGCGGCAAGGACGGCCAGAGCGTGCCGGTGGGCGTGGGCCAGCCCACCCTCAAGCTGGACCGCATGACGGTCGGCGGCACCCAGTAAGTTGTTAGGCTATCAATAAAAAACGCCGGCATGCTGCCGGCGTTTTTTATGGGGAAAGAGGTTACTCTCCCAGGTTTTGCTTGAGGTACTGGAACAGTTCCCGGTAGGCCTTGGGAGGCAGGCCGGCGGCCAGCTCCTTGCGGCCGGTGCGGGCCAGCTGGCGCAGCTTCTGGCGGTCGAGCTGGCGGTGCTGGGCCACCAGATCGTTTACGGCCTTGTCGCCTTCCTTGATCAGGCGATCCCGCCATTGCTCCAGTTTGTGAAAATGGGCGTTGGCCACGGCGCTTTTCTGATCAAAGGCATTCAGCGCTTCGCGAATGGCGGTCACATCCCGGCTGCGCATCAGCTTGCCGATAAACTGCAGGTGGCGGCGCTGCGCCTCACGCTTGTTGGCCAGCTTGTGGGCCAGGGCGATGGCGTCTTTCAGCTCATCATCCAGCGGCACCTTGGCCAGATCGCTCGGATTGAGCCTGACCAGATCCATGCCCAGCTGTTGCAGGGCCTGGCTTTCCCGTTTCATTTCGCTTTTGCTGACCCACTCGATGTCGTCGTCGTGGGCGGGCTGATCGTCGTGATGGCGCATGGTATTTCTCTTGCAAATCGGTGATGGTGAATATATTACCAGCTTCTCCCAAGGGGCGCAGGGGTCTGTTATGCTAACGGCAAACGGAACCAGCGAATTCATTATGACTCCCGAAGAGATTCTAAACGAACAGCGCCAGCTTGAACTGGCGGTCGAGCAGGCGCTGGAAAGCGCGAAACGCCTCGGTGCCGAGGCGGCAGAGGTGTCCATCAGCAAGCAGACCGGATTGTCGGTCAACACCCGTAATGCCGAGCTGGAAAACATCGAGTTCAACAAGGATGGCGCTCTGGGCATTGCCGTCTACCGGGACGGCCGCAAGGGTTCGGCCTCCACCTCGGATTTGCGCCCCGATGCCATTGCCCGCACCGTGGCGGCGGCGCTGGACATCTCCCGTTACACCACCGCCGATCCTCATGCCGGCCTGGCCGATGCCGACCAGCTGGCCTGGGAGGCGCCCGAGCTCGAGCTGTGCTTTCCCCGGGCCATGGAGCCGAACGACTTTATCGAGCAGGCGCTGCGCTGCGAGCGTTCGGCGCTGGGACGCGACAAGCGCATCAAGCAGTCGGACGGGGCCAGCTTCTCTGCCAATGTGGGCATTCGGGTCTACGGCAACAGCCATGGTTTTATCAAGGGGTTTGCCGGCTCCCGTTACGGCATGAGCTGTGTGCTCATCGGCGAGCAGGACGGCGACATGCAGCGGGAATACGGCTTTACCTCGGCCCGCAGCTATGACGATCTGTGGGCGCCCGAGCGGGTGGCCGACGAGGCCGTCAGCCGTACCCTGGGGCGACTGGGCGGCCGCAAAATCGGCACCACCCAGGCGCCGGTGCTGTTTCACCCGGATGTGGCGGCGGGCCTGTTCGGTCACCTGGTCATGGGCATCAGCGGTGGCAACCTGTACCGCAAGTCGTCCTTTCTGCTTGACGCCTGTGGCGAGCAAATCTTTCCCGACTGGCTCTCCATTCACGAGCAACCCCACCTCAACAAGGGGCTGGCCAGCGCGCCCTTTGACAACGAAGGCGTTCGCACTCTTGAGCGCAATATCATCGAGAACGGCGTACTGCAGACCTACCTGCTGACCAGTTATTCGGCGCGCAAGCTGGGGCTGCCGGTCACCGGCCACGCCGGCGGCATTCACAACTGGACGGTATCCAGCAGTGGTCAGGATCACGCCCAGTTGCTGAAGCAGATGGGCACCGGCCTGCTGGTGACCGAGATGATGGGGCAGGGCGTGAACATCGTCACCGGCGACTATTCCCGCGGCGCCGCCGGCTTCTGGGTGGAGAACGGCGAGATTGCCTACCCGGTGGAGGAGATCACCATCGCCGGCAACCTGAAAACCATGTTCGCCGGCATTCAGGCCATCGGCACCGATGTGGAAACCCGCTCCAGCCTGCATACCGGCTCGGTACTGATCGACAATATGAAGATCGCCGGGCAATAACCCAGAGCTGAAAGCTTGAAGCTTGAAGAAGGGCCGCATATGCGGCCCTTTGTGTTTTTGGGTGCTTACCGCTTCTGGCTTTCGGCTTCCCGCTTTTAGTGCAGCAAGATCAGGGTGGCCAGGCCGAGGAAGGACAGCAGGCCTACTGTATCGGTGATGGTGGTTAATGCCATGGAGCCGGCCAGGGCCGGATCGATATTAAAGCGTTTCATGATCAGCGGTATGCTGGCGCCGGCCAGGCCGGCCACCGACAGGTTGATAAACATGGCGGCGGCGATGACCAGACCGATTTCCCAGCTGCCCTTCCACAACGCCACCACCACCGAAATGGCCAGGGCCCACAGCATGCCGTTAATGAGGCCCACCAGCGCTTCCTTGGTGAGCAGCCAGCGGGCGTTGCTGTCGCCGATATGGCCCACCGCCATGCCGCGGATCACCAGCGCCAGGGTCTGGTTGCCGGCAATGCCGCCCATGGATGGCACTATGGTCATCAGAATGGCCAGGGTGGCCAGCTGTGACAGGGTTTCCTCAAACATGTTGGACACGCTGGCGGCCACCAGTGCCGAGCCCAGGTTGATGGTCAGCCAGAAGGAGCGGCGGCGGGCACTGACGAGCACGGGGGCAAAGGTGTCCTCGTCGTCGTCCATTTTGGCCATGCCCATCATGGAGTGCTCGCCTTCCTCGCGAATAATGTCGACCACGTCATCGATGGTAATGCGCCCCAGCAGCTGGTTGTTGTCGTCCACCACCGGCGCCGAGAGCCAGTCGTGGCGCTCAAACAGGTTGGCGACATCGGTGTCGGCCATGGTCAGGGGAATGGCCTCCACCGTGGTGTCCATGGCTTCGGCCACCGTGGTGGTGGGGGACTGCACCACCAGGCTGGCGAGGGAAATATCCCCCAGCAGCCGGTTGTGCTGATCCACTACATAGAGGGTATCGGTGCCTTCCGGCAGCTCGGTGTGCAGCCGCAGGTAGCGCAGCACCACGTCGATGGTCACGTCCGGGCGCAGAGTAATAAACTCGGTGTTCATCAGTGAGCCGGCGGTGTCTTCCGGGTAGGACAGCGCCAGCTCGGCCCGGTGCCGGTCCTGCTCGTCCATCTCGGTGAGCACCTGGTTGAACAGCTGCTCGGGCAGATCCCGCAGCACATAGGCCAGATCGTCCGACTCCATGTCTTCCAGGGCGCTGGCCAGCTTTTCCGGCTCCATCAGCCGAATGATGCCGTCACGCACCTCTTCCGACAGCTCTTCCAGGATTTCGCCGTAATCGTCGGGATCGATCAGTTGCCACAGCACCTTGCGGCTGGGGGTGGGGGAGGACTCCAGCAGCCAGGCCACGTCCCCGGGGCGCATTTGCTGCAGCATGCGGCGTACGTGCACAAACATGCCGCTGTTCAGCGCCTGGGTGATGGTTTCCAGGTGATCGGGAGCGCCGGGCTGCTCTGCTGGCTCAGTCATGGGATCTGCTTATTCCGACTCGTTAAAGCGATCCGCCACCAGCCGGGCGACGGCGTCCATGGCCGCTTCCGCCTCCGGCCCCTCGGCCACCACCCGAATGGCGTGCCCCTGAGCGGTTTCCAGCATCAGCAGGCCCATCACGCTGTTGGCAGGGGCTTCTTTTTGCTGGTTGCAGACGGTCACTTCGGCATCGAACTGCTGGGTCAGCTGGACCAGCTGAATGGCGGCCCGGGCATGCAGCCCCAGTTTGTTGACGATCTGCAGGTTGCGTTCAATTTTCGGCATGGCGCTTTTCCAGGGTGCGATGGCGCAGCTGCACGCTCTTGCCCAGCTGGGTAAAGACCCGGGCCAGCTGTTCGGCGATAAATACCGAGCGGTGCTGTCCCCCGGTACAGCCGATGGCCACGGTGACATAGCTGCGGTTATTGCGTTCCAGATGGGGCATCCAGGTGATCAGCAGGTTTTCCAGCTGCCACAGGTATTTCATCACCTCGGGCTGGCTGCTCAGGTAGTCGGCCACCGGCTGATCCTGGCCGGTGTAGGGGCGCAGCTCGGCAATCCAGTGGGGATTGGGCAGAAAGCGGGCGTCAAACACGAAGTCGGCGTCCTTGGATACGCCGTACTTGTAGCCAAAGGATTCAAAGACCCAGTTCAGCTCCTTCTCCTTTTTGCCAAGAATGCGCTCGCGAATGATCTCGCTCAGATCGTGAATACTGAGGGTTGAGGTGTCGATACGCAGATCTGCATCCGATGACAGCGGCGCCAGCAGGTGGGTCTCTTCGCGAATGGCCTCGTCCAGGGTCAGGCTCTGGCGGGACAGGGGATGCAGCCGGCGGGTGTCGCCAAAACGGCGGATCAGTACCGAGTTGTCGGCATCGATAAAGAAGCTGGACAGCTGCACTTCATCCATGGCCCGCACTTCGGCCAGAAAGGCTTCCAGTTGATCGGGGCTGTCGGGCAGGTTGCGCACGTCTATGCTCACTGCCACGGCACCGGGCTTGTCCCGGCGCAGCCGCACCAGCTCCGGCAGCAGCGCCACCGGCAGGTTGTCGACGCAGTAGTGGCCGAGATCTTCAAGTACCCGCAACGCCACCGTTTTGCCCGATCCGGAACGACCACTGACGATCACCAGCTGCATGTGAATGTCCTCAGGCTGAAATCATGATTTGGTAAAGTTCTTCGTCGCTGCCGGCCTGGCGCAGTTGCCGGCAAACCTGTCTGTTGCTCAGCTTCTCGGCGATCAGCGACAGGGTTTTCAGATGCTGTTTGCATTCCTGCTCCGGTACCAGCAGGGCAAACACCAGGCCGACCGGCTGGTTGTCGATGGCATCGAATTCCACCGGCTCGGCAAAGGTAAGCAGTACGGCAGTCGCCTTGTTATCGTTGCTGATCCGGCCATGAGGAATGGCGATGCCATTGCCGATGCCGGTACTGCCCATTTTTTCCCGGGCCAGCAAGCAGTCAAAAAGCTGCTGGCTGCCGATGTGGAGATGTTCGGCAGCCAGCTCGCTGATGATTTCCAGAGCACGTTTCTTGCTCGTGCAGGGAACTGCACTGCGGGTGCAGTCCCTGCTTAGTATGTCGGCGACTTCCATGGTTACTTTTGCTTGAGCTTCTCTTTGTGTTTAATGATCTGACGATCCAGCTTGTCGATGAGGCCATCGATGGCTGCATACATGTTTTCGTGCTGGGCGTTGGCGAACAGCTCGCCGCCACTCACATGCAGCTTGGCCTCGGCGATTTGCTGCATTTTTTCCACATTGAGGATGACGTGCGCATTGGTGATGTGATCGAAATGGCGTTCCAGCCGGGAAAACTTGCTGTTTACATAATCACGCAGTGCATCGGTGATTTCGACATGGTGTCCGGTCAGGTTGATTTGCATAAACGTCTTCCTTCTGTTTTTGCCTTTAAACCAGGCGTTTGCGCTGATTGGAAGGGGGAATGGCCAGTGACTCCCTGTACTTGGCGATGGTCCGCCTGGCCACCTTAATCCCCTGGTCGGCCAGCAGCTGGGCAATTTTGCTGTCGCTCAGCGGCTTGGCCGGGTTTTCTGCCCCGACCAGTTTTTTGATCAGGGCGCGAATTGCCGTGGAAGAACACTCACCGCCATCGTCGGTGCCCACATGGCTGGAGAAGAAATACTTGAGTTCAAACACGCCTCTGGGAGTGTGCATGAACTTCTGGGTGGTGACCCGGGATATGGTGGACTCATGCATTTCCACCGCCTCCGCCACATGGTTCAGCACCATGGGCTTCATGGCCTCCTCTCCATACTCAAAGAATGCCTGTTGTTGTTCAACAATACAATTGGCAACCTTGAGCAGCGTCTCATTTCGGCTTTCAAGGCTTTTGAGAAACCACTTGGCGTCCTGCAAATGGTTACGAATAAACTGGCCGTCTTCGCTGTTGCGGGGCTTGCTGGCCAGGGCCGCGTAGGTCTGGTTGAGGCGTATTTTGGGCATGGCCTCGGGGTTGAGCTCCACCACCCAGACGCCACTGCGCTTGGTCACCACCACGTCGGGGATCACGTATTCGGAGTTGCCCTGAATGATGCTGCTGCCGGGGCGGGGCTCGAGCTGCTGAATAAGCGCCAGCACTTCCCGCAGCTCGTCTTCCTTGAGCTTGGTCTTGCGCTGCAGGCTGCGGTAGTCGCGGTTGCCGAGCAGGTCCATGTGCTGAGCCAGCAGGTTACGGGCTTCGGTCAGCCACGGAGTGTCGGGCGGGAATTGATCCAGCTGAATGCGCAGGCATTCCTGAACGCTGCGGGCGGCCACGCCGATGGGGTCGAAGTGCTGAACGCGCTTGAGCACGGCTTCCACCTCGTCGGCCTCAATGCCCAGCTCCTCGGCAGAGACGGCCGCCAGCAGGTCATCAATATCGGCGGTAAGGTAGCCGGCCTCGTCCACGGCATCGATAATGGCCAGGGCAATGGCCTGATCGGTGTCGCTGAAGGGAGTCAGGTGCATTTGCCAGAGCAGGTAATCCTGCAGGCTTTCGGTGGTTTCTCCCTGATAGACGCTGTCTTCCAGCCCTTCCGGCAGGCCGGCGCCGCCGCTGACGGGAGAGGCGGTGTAGACCTCTTCCCAGCTGGTGTCCATGGGCAGCTCTTCGGACAGCTGGTTGCGCTCCATGGCAGTGTCGGAGGCCATCTGCTCCTGGTTGCGGTTATCATCGACCTTGATGCTGTCCGGCTCTTCCTGTTCCAGCAGGGGGTTGCTGTCGAGCGCCTGCTGGATTTCCTGCTGCAGCTCCATGCTGGACAGTTGCAGCAGGCGAATGGCCTGCTGCAACTGAGGGGTCATGGTCAGCTGTTGGCCAAGGCGTAACTGAAGAGTTGGCTTCATTCGTTGCAACGTCCTTCCTGATAAACCGCGGGTGGCGGTGCCGTCAAAGGCTGAATTGTTCGCCGAGGTAGACCTTTTTGACCTGCTCGTTGGCCAGGATCTCCGCCGGCGTGCCGGCCGCGATGCGATGGCCATGACTGACAATATAGGCCTTTTCGCACACATCCAGGGTCTCGCGCACATTGTGATCGGTGATCAGTACGCCCAGGCCCCGTTCCTTCAGGTGCAGAATAATTTTCTTGATATCTATGACCGAGATGGGATCCACACCGGCAAAGGGCTCATCGAGCAGAATAAAACGCGGATCCGCCGCCAGCGCCCGGGCGATCTCTACCCGCCGGCGCTCGCCGCCGGACAGGCTCATTCCCAGGCTGTCACGAATATGGGTGATGTTGAACTCTTCCAGCAACTGCTCCATTTTCTCGGTACGGCCGTCGGCATTCAGATCCTTGCGGGTCTGCAATACCGCCATCAGGTTGTCGGCTACGCTCAGGCGGCGAAAAATGGAGGCCTCCTGAGGCAGATAGCCAATGCCGGCCCGGGCGCGCACGTGCATGGGCTCGTGGCTGATGTCCTTGTCGTCAATGGTGATGCTGCCCGCGTCCCGCTGCACCAGGCCCACTATCATGTAAAAGGAGGTGGTCTTGCCGGCGCCATTGGGGCCGAGCAGGCCCACGATCTGGCCGGTGTTGACGGTCAGGCTGACGTCAGCCACCACCTTGCGGCCCTTGTAGCTTTTCTGCAGGCCGCGCGCTTTCAGTATCGCCATGCTCAGTTGTTATCCTGGTTGTCGAGGTCCTGCACCTGTTCGGGCAGAAAGATGGTGGTCACGCGGTCCTTGCCACCCTGGCTTTCGGCTTCCATCTGTTCCTTGTCGATAAAGTAGCGGATACGGTAACCGGTGACGATGTTATCGTTCTGCTTGAGCTGGGCGTCCCGGATCAGGGTAATGGTGCGGGCGCGCATGTCGTAGTGAATCTCCCGGGCTTCGGCGTGTACCGGCTGACCGTCGTTGAGGGTCTGCTGGTAGGTGGCCGGGTTGCCCCTGGCGGTCATGGACTGCAGGCCCTGCTCGTTGCGGATCACCACCAGCTCGTCGGCGCGCACGTCAATGCTGCCCTGCTTGACCACCACCTTGTCGATAAAGGTGACCTTGTTGTCGGCCAGCTCCACCAGCTGGCGGCCCGAGTCAATGGTCACCGGCTGACGATAATCGCTGTCTTTGGCCTGTGCCTGACCCAGGCCCAGCAGGCCGCCAAGACTAAGGATTGAAATAAGTTGCCCGGGTTTCATTCAGTAATTCCACCGTTTGTTGATCCAGCCTGCCTCGCAGGCCCGTGCCTTCCGCCTGATATTGCGGGCTTTCCAGCCGCACTTTCTGGTTGGAGCGCAGCCGGTTGTTGATAAAGTCCATTTCCAGATATTCGGTGGTCAGGGTGTCCACCAGGGCATCCGGTTGCAGCCCCTTGCCCACCACATTGCCGGTGAGCACGGCGTTATCGCCGGTGTTGATGGTGCCGTCATTCCCGCTCAGTCGCCACTGGGGCTGGCCATCGGGAGAATAAAGCAAGATAACAGGTTTTTTCATCAGGGTCATGGACAGGGATTCGTAGTACTCCGCATGCTGCGCTTCCATGCCCCGGTAGGGTAATCCCTGCCGGTTGTACTGCACACTGGACAGATTGGTGGCCACAAAATCCGGCTGAAAATCCTGCTCGCTGGCCGGCGCGCTGCGGTCGCGGTCAAACCATTGCCAGGTGGCCAGGGCGGCCACAAACAGGCCGCCAAACAGCCAGGTCTGGCGGCTCATACGCTCATGCCCTCGGCCTGATCCAGCTGACCGCGGGCATCCAGCAGCAGATCGCACAGCTCGCGCACCGCCCCCCGGCCGCCTGCGGTGCGGGTGGTGTAGCAGGCCCGCTGCAGCACCAGCGGATGCGCATCGGCCACCGCCACGCCCAGGCCACAGTCCTGCATCACCGGCAGATCGACCACGTCGTCCCCGATATAAGCCACCTGCTGCGAAGTCAGCTGTAAACGGTCAAGCAGTTCGCCATAGCTTCGCTGCTTGTCGCTCTGGCCCTGGTAGATGTGGCGCACGCCCAGGGCGGTCATGCGGTCACTGACGATGCGCGAGCTGCGCCCGGTGATCACCGCCACCTCGATGCCCGCGTTAAGAATGGCCTTGATACCAAAGCCGTCCCGGGTGGAAAAGCTCTTGTATTCCTCGCCCTCGTTGCCGAGGTAGATCATGCCGTCGGACAGCACGCCGTCCACATCGCAGATCAGCAGCCGAACGTCTTTCAGCCGGTGCCATACCTCTTTGGTTACGGCGCCGTACAGGGTTTGTACCGTCATCAGATCACTCCCGCGCGTAGTAAGTCGTGCATGTTAAAGGCACCGATCGGACGCTGTTCGCCATTCAGTACCAGCAGACCGCTTATTTTTTTTTCTTCCATCAGTTTGACCGCTTCCGCCGCCAGCATGCCGGCGGGCACAGTGGTGCAGCCGCGGGTCATCACCTGGTCGATGCGGGTATTGTGCACATCTATCTTGTGGTCCAGGGTGCGGCGCAGGTCACCGTCAGTATAGATGCCGGCCAGGCGTCCTTCGGCGTCGACCACGGCGGTAAAGCCCATGCCACTGCGGCCGATTTCCAGCAGCGCGTCGATGATCAGGGTATCCAGGCTCACGCTGGGCACCCGCGCGTCCTTGTGCATCACGTCCGCCACCCGCAGTAACAGCCGCTTGCCCAGGGCGCCGCCCGGGTGGCTGAGGGCAAAGTCGTCGGCGGTAAAGCCACGGGCTTCCAGCAGCGCCACCGCCAGGGCGTCGCCCATGGCCAGGGTGGCGGTGGTACTGGCGGTAGGGGCCAGTCCCAGCGGGCAGGCTTCCTGCTCAACCCGGGTGCACAGGTGCACATCCGCTTCCCGGGCCATGGTGGACTCGGGTTTGCCGGTCATGCAAATCAGCCTGATGCCGCGGCGTTTGAGCACCGGCAGCAGGGAGATGATTTCCTCGCTTTCCCCCGAGTTCGACAGGGCCAGCACCACGTCCCGGCTGTCAATCATGCCCAGATCGCCGTGGCTGGCTTCGCCCGGATGCACGTAAAAGGCGGGGGTGCCGGTACTGGCCAGGGTAGCGGCAATCTTGTTGGCAATGTGGCCCGATTTGCCCATGCCGGTGACAATCACCTTGCCGGGGCATTCAAACATCAGCCGGCAGGCATGATTGAAGGACTCATCCAAATATTGATAAAGGCCGTCCAGGGCCGCCTTTTCAATATCGAGAACGCGCTGGGCGGTAGTACGGTAATCAAATTCTGCTGACATGGCTTTCTCCACACTTAGGCGGCGCCATTATAGAAAAGCCGGGCCCGAGAAGCGACCGGCTTGATACCTGAGACCGGGATCACCTCCGGTCAGGGGGTGGCGCAAATTCAATGCCATTCGGTTGCCGATATTCGACCGAACCCATACAATCCTTTCTTTTTTGCGGGGACACAGTGTGAGTCAAAGCCTTGTCGAAATAAGGGACCTTTGCTTCAGTCATGGTGATCGCACTCTTTACGAGGGCATCAGCATGCAAATTCCGCGCGGAAAGATCACCGCCATCATGGGCCCCAGCGGTATTGGCAAGACCACCCTGCTGCGTCTTATCGGCGGTCAGATCAAGCCAGACAGCGGCGAAGTGCTGTTCGACGGCGAGTCGATACCGTCCCTGGGCCGCAGCCGGCTTTATGAAGTGCGCCGGCGCATGGGCATGCTGTTTCAGAGCGGCGCCCTGTTTACCGGCCTGTCGGTGTTCGACAACGTCGCTTTTCCCCTGCGTGAGCACAGCGGCCTGCCGGAAGCCATTATTCACACCCTGGTGATGATGAAGCTGGAGGCGGTGGGCCTGCGCGGCGCGGCGCAACTGTTTCCATCGGAGCTGTCCGGCGGCATGGCCCGGCGGGCGGCCCTGGCCCGCAGCATCGCCCTGGATCCGGAGCTGATCATGTACGATGAGCCCTTTGCCGGCCAGGATCCCATCAGCATGGGGGTGCTGGTGCGGCTGATTGCCGAGCTCAACCGGGCCCAGCAGCTTACCTCCATCGTGGTCACCCACGACGTCGACGAGGTAATGACCATCGCCGATTACGCCTATATCATCGCCAATAAAAAGGTGATCGCCGCGGGTACCCCCGGGGAGCTGAAGGCCCATCAGGATCCCCAGGTGATTCAGTTTTTGCGGGGCGAGGCGGACGGCCCGGTGCCGTTCCATTACCCGGCACCGGACTACAGGGAGTCACTGGCCTATGTTGATTGACGTGATTGGCCGTCTCGGCCGCCAGGGCGTATCCGGTCTCACTGCCCTGGGCCGGGCCGGTTTTATGCTGGCCCACGCCCTGCTGGGGCGTCCGCAGCCCAAAAAGCACTTTCCGCTGCTGGTACAGCAATTGCATGTGGTGGGCGTTCAGTCGGTGCTGATTATTCTGGTCTCGGGCATGTTTATCGGCATGGTGCTGGCCCTGCAGGGCTATAACGTGCTGGTGGACTTTGGCGCCGAGGGCAGTTTGGGGCCGCTGGTGTCGCTGTCGCTGCTGCGGGAGCTGGGCCCGGTGGTCACCGCCCTGCTGTTTGCCGGCCGGGCCGGCTCGGCCCTGACCGCCGAGCTGGGCCTGATGAAGGCCACCGAGCAGCTGTCCAGCCTGGAAATGATGGGGGTGGATCCGCTGCGCCGGGTGGTGGCCCCCCGCTTCTGGGCCGGTTTTATCAGCATGCCGCTGCTGGCCTTTCTGTTTAACATGATCGGCATCTGGGGCGCCAAGCTGGTGGGAGTAGACTGGCTGGGAGTCGATGAAGGCGGCTTCTGGTCGGCCATGCAGGCGGCGGTGGATCTGCAGGAAGACATCATGCAGGGCTTTGTCAAAAGCCTGGTGTTCGCTCTGGTGGTGACCTGGATTGCCCTGTTCAACGGGTTTGATGCCAAACCCACGGCGGCGGGCATCAGTCAGGCGACCACCCGTACCGTGGTTCATTCTTCTCTGGCGGTACTGGGGCTCGACTTCGTGCTCACCGCCATCATGTTCGGGTAAGCGATAATGAAATACAGCAAACTGGAATTCAGCGTCGGCTGCTTTATGCTGGCCGGCATCGGCGCCTTGTTGCTGCTGGCGTTCAAGGTGGCCGGCGTGAGTGTGAACGGTCAGGGCGAAACCTATACCCTCTATGCCCGGTTCGACAATATCGGCGGCCTCAAGGTGCGTTCTCCCATCAAGGTGGGGGGCGTAGTGGTGGGCCGGGTGGCCAACATCACCCTGGACAGCGACACTCAGGTGCCGGTGGTCACTCTGGCGGTGAACAAGGACGCGGGTGAATTTGCCGAAAGCAGTACCGCCGCCATTTTGACGTCCGGCCTGCTGGGCGAGCAGTATCTGGGCATTACCCCGGGCTTTGCCGACGAAGACATGGGCATCGGCATGCTGGCCGACGGCGACACCATCGCCGACACTCAGTCCGCCCTGGTGCTGGAAGAGCTGATCGGCAAGTTTATTTATTCCATCGGTAAAGACTGAACCGGCCCATTTTCCCCGAGGAGGAATCATGAAAAAACAACTGATGTCCTGGCTGCTGGTACTGACCGGCCTGTTTTCACTGCCGGCCCTGGCCGGTACCGATCCCTATGTGCTGGTGGATCAGGTGGCCCAGCGCACCTTTGACCGGCTTGAGCAGGAGCAGGGCGAGATCTCGTCCAATCCCGCGCACCTGCGCACCATAGTGCGGGAAGAAATGCTGCCGGCGGTGGACGTGCGCTTTTCCGCCTTTCGCGTGATTGGCAGCCAGCTCAACAAGACCACCGCCGAGCAGCGCGAGCGCTTTGTGAGTGCCTTCAGTGACTACCTGGTGGTGACCTATGCCGATGCTCTGGCCGCCTACAAGCAGCAGACCGTGAACATCGGCAAGGGCACCGTGGGCCCGGACGACAAGCTGGCCACGGTGCCGGTGACGGTGCTGGAGCCGAACAAGCCTGAAATCAAGCTGGAATTCAAGCTGCGCAAGAACGGCCGCACCGGCGAATGGAAGGTGTTTGACATGATTGCCGAAGGCATCAGCCTGCTCTCCGCCAAGCAGTCGGAGCTGAGCGGCCTGATCCGCCAGAAGGGCATTGATGTGGTCAGCGGCCAGCTGCGCGAGCTGACCAGCAAGCCGGTGGCCCCGCTGGAAACCGCCCAATGAAACTGACCCGTCCGCTGACCCGGGAGCAATTGCCCGCCTGGTGGGCGGAGCGTGATACCCTGTTTGCCGAGACCCGTGCCGATCTGAGCGCGGTTGAGCGCATCGATTCGGTGGGTCTGGCGCTGCTGGTGCAGTGGAGCCAGGCCCTGGCGGCCCGTGACCAGCGCCTGGCGCTGTGTTCGCCCCCCGACAGTTTTTATCCTCTTGCCGATTTGTATGGAGTCAGCTCACTGTTTGAGCTGCCCGAAACCGATTCCCGGAGCCAACATGGATCTGAATAACGAAGTAGAGCGCCGACTGCGCGACGCCCTGGAGCTGGACGAGCTGTATGTGAAAAGCGAAGGTGATCACTTTCAGGTGATCGCCGTGTCCGAGATCTTCGCCGACATGAGCCGGGTCAAGCGTCAGCAGGCCATTAACGGCCCGCTGATGGATCTGATTGCCCAGAACGCCATTCACGCCCTGAGCGTCAAGACCTTTACTCCCGAGCAGTGGGCCCGGGAGCGCAAATTTATCATGCCGTCCTGACAGGAGCGCGAATGGACAAGTTCAGAATTCAGGGTCCCTGCCGGCTGGCCGGTGAGGTGACCATCTCCGGCGCTAAAAACGCCGCTCTGCCCATCCTGTTCGGCACCCTGTTGTGTGACGAGGCGGTGCATCTCTCCAACGTGCCCAAACTGAAGGACGTGGACACCACCCTCAAGCTGCTGGCCTCCATGGGCCTGGATGTAAAAGTGAATGGCGGTGTCACCGTGCTCGCCGGCGCCGTCAACAGCCATATCGCCCCCTACGATCTGGTGCGCACCATGCGTGCCTCCATTCTGGCGCTGGGGCCGCTGGTGGCCAAGTTTGGCAAGGCAGATGTGTCCCTGCCCGGCGGCTGCGCCATCGGTGCCCGCCCGGTCAACCTGCACATTCACGGCCTCGAGCAGATGGGCGCGAAAATAAAGGTGGAAGACGGCTATATCAAGGCCCGGGTCGACGGCCGCCTTCAGGGTGCCCATATTCTGATGGACATGGTCAGCGTCACCGGCACCGAAAACCTGATGATGGCGGCGGTGCTGGCGGAAGGCCGTACCATTATCGAAAACGCCGCCCGGGAGCCGGAAGTGGTGGATCTGGCCCATTTCCTTAATGCCCTGGGCGCCAACATTCAGGGCATTGGCCAGGACACCCTGATTATCGACGGCGTCGAGGCCCTGCACGGTGGTGATTACAGCGTGCAGCCGGATCGCATTGAAACCGGCACCTTTCTGGTGGGCGCGGCCGTTACCGGCGGTGATATCATCTGCCGCAACACGGATCCGCACCTGCTGGAAGCGGTACTGGTGAAATTGCGGGAAGCGGGGGCACTGGTGGAAACCGGTGAGGACTGGATTCGCCTGGACATGACCGGCCGCACCCTCAAGCCGGTGGACATCAAGACCGCGCCGTACCCGGCCTTTCCCACCGATATGCAGGCTCAGTTCACCGTGCTCAATGCGGTGGCCAAGGGCGTGGGTCAGGTGACCGAGACCATCTTTGAGAACCGCTTTATGCACGTGCCCGAGCTGAACCGCATGGGCGCTCATATCGAGCTTAACGGCAACATGGCCATCTGCGGCGACACCGAGCAACTGACCGGCGCCACCGTGATGGCGACCGATCTGCGTGCCTCTGCCAGTCTGGTGCTGGCCGGTTTTGTGGCCGAAGGCACCACTATTGTGGATCGCATCTACCACATTGACCGCGGCTACGAAGTGATTGAAGCCAAGCTCGAAGCCCTGGGTGGCCAGATTGAGCGTATCAAGGGCAACTAAGTTCTGAGCGAGTGTCGCCCGGGTGGGCTGCGTTAACAGTTAAACGGGAAGACATTGAATGTCTTCCCGTTTTTATTGGCAACGTTACATGCTTACGGCCTTATTTATCGAAGGCGCTGAAAGCGGCGGTCTTCCTCTATCTGTACCGGCAGGGTAAGAATTTTGCCCGCGCGCAGCAGGGTGACGCGAATTTCCGTGCCCGGCCGGGTTTCCGCCACCATGTCCATGGCCTGGCGGGTATTGATGATCTCCTCGCCATTGATGGCCAGCAGCACGTCGCCGCTGGTAATGCCGGCCTTGTCGGCGGGCGCGTCCGGGCTGACGTTGTCCACGTAAATACCGGCCCGCTCTTCCAGATTCAGCAGCCGGGCCATCACCGGTGGAATGTCGGCGCCGCCAATGCCCAGGTAGCCGCGAATGACCCGGCCGTTGGTGATCAGATCCTGCATGATGCGGGTGGCCAGGGCATAGGGAATGGCAAAGCTGATGCCGTAGCTTTCCTGATGGGCCACGCTCTGAAAGGAAGCGGTGTTGATGCCCACCAGCTCGCCATACACATTGACCAGGGCACCACCGGAGTTGCCGGCATTGATGGCGGCGTCGGTCTGCAGCAGATCCTGGCGGCCGTTGCTGTCCGGGCCCATGCTCGACAGGCCGCTGCGGCCGGTGGCGCTGATAATGCCCTGAGTGATGGTCTGGCCCACGTTGTAGGGGTTGCCGATGGCCAGCACGATATCCCCTACCTGAGGAGCGAGATCCTCGCTCTGGGGAATGGCGGGCAGCCGGTCGGCGTCGATCTTCAGCACCGCCAGATCCGTGGGGACATCAAAGCCGATGACCTTGCCGGCAATGATGCGGCCATCCTGCAGCGCGACTATCACCTGATCGGCCTCGGCAATCACATGGTAGTTGGTCAGCACATAGCCGCGGGATGACATGATCACCCCCGAGCCCAGACCGGTGGCACTCAGCTCCGGGCTGGTGCCGCCGTGCTGAAAGCTGCGGGTGTAGATATTGACCACGGCAGGACCGGCCCGGGCGGCGGCATAGGCAAAACTGGTGATGCCGGCCTGGGGGTTGCGCCACCAGTGCTCAATGGACTGGGTGCGCAACTGGGGAAACAGTAACAACAGCAGCACGGCCATCAGCACGCCGTAGAGCACGCCCTGAAGACTGTATTTGAAAAGGGAAGCTGGCCGCATGGCAAAGGGTGGTGGCTGTTGAATCCACCAAGCATAACATAAAGGCGTGGGTAAGGGAGTCCACCGGCGGCAGACTCCCTTTGGTGTCAGGGGGTTATCTCAGCACCAGATAAATGGAGGAATTGCCGCGCTGAATGTTCAGGGCCAGCACTTCCGGCTTGGCCTCGATGATTCTGCGCAATTCTCCCAGCTCCTTCACCCGCTGGCGGTTCACGCCGATGATCAGATCGCCTTCTTCCAGACCGGCCAGGGCGGCGGGAGAGCGGGGCGTCACCTCGGTGACCTTGACGCCGCGTACGCCGTCGCCGTGCTCGCTGTTGGTCAGGGACGCGCCTTCCAGCGCCTGATGCAGGGTGTTGGCAGCGACCTTTTGCTCACTGGCGTGATCCAGGGTCACCTCCAGGGTTTTTTCCTTGCCATCCCGGAACAGCCCCAGTTCCACGGTGCGATCGGCGCCCATGGTGGCTACCTTGGCGCGCAGCTCGCCAAAAGAGCGAATGGGTTTGCCGTCCAGGCTGATGATGATGTCCCCGGCCTTGAGCCCGGCTTCGGCGGCGGCGGAGTCTTCCAGTACCTGGCTGACAAAGGCGCCGTGCTGGCTGCGATAGCCAAAGGTGCGGGCCAGCTCGGAGGTGAGCTCGCCGCCCATCACACCCAGCACGCCCCGGCGCACTTCGCCGTATTCCAGGATCTGATCCGCCAGGTTTTTCACCATGTTGGCGGGAATAGCAAAGCCGATGCCGATGTTACCGCCGCCCGGGCCCAGAATGGCGGTATTGATGCCCACCAGGTTGCCCTCGAGATCGAGCAGGGCGCCGCCGGAGTTACCGGAGTTGATGGCGGCGTCGGTCTGAATAAAGTTTTCCAGGTTCTCCACGTTCAGGCCGGTGCGCCCCAGCGCGCTGATCACGCCGGTGGTCACGGTCTGGCCCAGGCCGAAGGGGTTGCCGATGGCAATGGCGAAATCGCCCACCCTGAGTTTGTCGGAGTCGGCAAAGCCGATCTCCACCAGGTTTTTGGCGTCCACCTTGAGCAGGGCAATGTCGGACTCCTTGTCGGACCCGATCAGCTCGGCTTCGTATTCCTGGCCATCGATCAGGGTGATCAAAATTTTATCGGCGTCTTCAATCACGTGATTGTTGGTGATCACATAGCCCTTGTCGGCATCGATGATCACCCCGGAGCCCAGGGCCTGAAAGGGACGCTCGCGCACCTGCTCGCCGGGCATGTTGGGGCCAAAGAAAAAGCGGAACGGCTCGGGCAGCACCTGGCGGCTGACCTTGCTGCCGGACACCGAAATATTGACCACGCCGGGGCTGACCTTTTCCACCACCGGCGCCAGGCTGTTGATCTCGGTACCGGCGCCAAAGGGCAGGGCGGCCTGGGCGGCGGGCAGAATGGCGAGGCCCATGCTCAGGGCCAGGGCGGACAACAGGGGAAGTCGAGCTTTCATGCATATGCTCCTAACGGTTCAAACGATAAATACCGGAAATTGTTTGTTCAGACTCGCCGTCGTGAGCGGAGTTCCATACCGGCGTGCCAAATGGTGCTGTTTTCATTAATTGTGGTTTTTGTGTGGAAGATCAAGCCTCTGCCCCCCATTGCTTGCCGATTTCCACAGCCCCTCGCTACACTGGCGCCCTTCGTGTTCATTCAGTGACAGCCATGACTCCCAGCAGTAAATACCAGGCGGATCTGACCCGTTCCGACTTTGTGCGCGACCCGGCCCAGGCCGAGGCGGTGGCCCATTTGCAGCGCCTGTTCGATGAGCTTACGGCTCGGCCCGCAGCAGTCCCCAAGCCCAGTCTGTGGCAGCGGCTGAGGGGGCGCCAGGAGACACAGTCACCTGCCATTCGCGGCCTCTATTTCTGGGGCGGTGTGGGCCGGGGCAAAACCTACCTGATGGATACCTTTTACGACTGTCTGCCCTTTGAGCGCAAGCTGCGGGTGCACTTTCACCGCTTTATGGTACGGGTGCACGACGAGCTGCAAAGCCTGAAAGGGCAGGCGGATCCGCTGAAAACCGTGGCCGAGCGGCTGGCCCGGGATGCCCGGGTGATCTGCTTTGACGAGTTTTTCGTCTCCGACATCACCGATGCCATGATCCTCGGCACCCTGTTTGAATACCTGTTCGGCCACGGCGTGATCCTGGTGGCCACCTCCAATATTCCCCCGGACGAACTCTACCGCAACGGCCTGCAGCGGGCCCGCTTTCTGCCGGCCATCGCGCTTATCAAGGCCAACTGCGAGGTGATCAACGTCGACTCGGGCACCGATTACCGGTTGCGCACCCTGCAGCAGGCGGAAATCTATCATTCCCCCCTCGACGCCAGTGCCAGCGCCAACCTGGAGCAGTATTTCGCCCGTCTGAGCAACGAGCCGGGACGCTGGGGCGCCGACATCGAGGTCAACCACCGCCGCCTGACCACCATCGCCGAGGGCGACGGCGTGCTCTACATCGGCTTTGAGGAACTGTGCTGCACCGCCCGCTCCCAGCTCGACTACATTGAGCTGGCCCGCTGCTACCACAGCGTGCTGCTGGCGGATGTGCAGCCCATGGGGCTCGACAGTGACGATGCCGCCCGGCGCTTTATCGCCATGGTGGACGAGTTCTACGAACGTCACGTCAAGCTCATTATCTCGGCGGCAGTGCCCATGGAGCAGTTATACGGAGAAGGACGGCTCGATTTCGAGTTTCGGCGCTGTTTATCGCGGCTGACCGAAATGCAATCCCATGAATATCTTGCCAGAGAGCACCTTCCTTAGTCACAATATGCGCCCCCGATCCGAGGCATGGTCGGGGGAAGGGCGGGCGAGCCGGCCGGTTTCAACGGGCATTGAAATTAGCAGGTGATTTTTAAGGCTACTTTACCTATAATCGCCCGGCCCACGTTACACAGCTGCCGATAAGGTGGCATCACAGTAAGCAGACAGCTACTCGAAGGGGTAGGGGGTCTGGTCGTGTTTTGCGCATTTGCGCAAGTGTAGGATTCATTTTCAGTAATTTGGGTTCATCCATGAAAACTTTTGTTGCTAAGCCAGAAACCGTCAAGCGTGACTGGTATGTTGTTGATGCAGAGGGCAAAACTCTGGGTCGTCTGGCCACCGAGATCGCCCGCCGCCTGCGCGGTAAGCACAAGCCGGAATTCACTCCTCACGTTGACTGCGGTGATTACATCATCGTGATCAATGCCGAGAAAGTAAAAGTTACCGGTAATAAAGCGTCTGACAAGATTTACTACTCTCACTCCGGCTTCCCGGGTGGCATCAAGTCCATCAGCTTCGAAAAGCTGATCGACCGTAAGCCCGAGATGGTAATCGAGTCTGCCGTACGCGGCATGCTGCCCCGCGGCCCCCTGGGTCGTGCCATGTACCGCAAGATGAAAGTCTATGCGGGCAGCCAGCACAACCATGCTGCGCAACAACCTCAAGTACTTGACATCTAAGGCGGGATTAGGCAAATGGCAGAAACTCAATACTACGGTACCGGCCGTCGCAAAAGCTCCACTGCGCGCGTATTCGTAAAGGCGGGCAGCGGTAACATCGTTATCAACCAGCGTTCACTGGATCAGTACTTCGGTCGTGAAACCGCCCGCATGGTGGTTCGTCAGCCGCTGGAACTGACTGAACTGAGCGAAAAGCTGGACCTGTTCATCACCGTTGCTGGTGGTGGTATCTCCGGTCAGGCTGGCGCCATCCGTCACGGCATTACCCGTGCCCTGATGCAGTATGACGAGACCCTGCGCGGTGCCCTGCGCAAGGCCGGCTTCGTGACCCGTGACGCCCGTCGCGTTGAGCGTAAGAAAGTTGGTCTGCACAAGGCGCGTAAGCGTCCCCAGTTCTCCAAGCGTTAATTGGGACAGCAGTCTTGTATATCAAAAAGCCCGGTTTACCCGGGCTTTTTTATTGTTGAAAGGCGGTTCTTTCGAATCAATGACTTGTTGCTTATATATTGATTTGAAACAAATTGTGGCGTCATATATGAGAGCTCCGGCACTCTGGCCGTCCTTGTAAAAGACCGCGCTTTTCATTAGAATTTCCGGGTTTTTTGTGGCAATTGAAACCATGATATCCGCCGCGGTTGCCACATCGCAGGTTCAATGCATGGAACGAAAAATAAATGCGCGGAGACCAAATGGGAGAGTTTTTGGATGAGCAATGCGCCAGTTGATACCGGTCGCCGCAGATTTCTGACCTGGTCAACCACAGTTGTGGGTGGGGTCGGAGCTGCGTTTGCCGCTGTGCCCTTCATAGCATCGTGGAACCCCAGTGCCAAGGCGAAAGCCGCCGGTGCGCCGGTAGAAGTCGACATCAGCAAAATGGAGCCCGGTCAGTTGATTCGGGTAGAGTGGCGTGGCAAGCCGGTATGGGTCGTGCGTCGCAGCCAGGACATCCTGGACGGGCTGCCCAAGCATGACAACCAGCTGCGGGATCCTGCCTCCGAGCAGCCGCAACAGCCGGGTTATGCCCAGAATGCTTACCGTTCCATCAAGCCCGAGGTATTCGTGGCCGTGGGTCTGTGTACTCACCTGGGCTGTTCGCCCACCTACCTGCCCGACAGCTTCGGTGAGCAGGTACAGGGTGTGAGCGCCGGCTTCTTCTGCCCCTGTCACGGTTCCAAGTTTGACATGGCCGGCCGCGTGTTCCAGGGGGTTCCGGCTCCGCTGAACCTGGTCATTCCCCCTTATTACTATGTCAACGACGCCACCATTCTGGTGGGCGAAGACAAGGAAGGAGCCTAACATCATGCTGGGTAAACTCGTAAGCTGGATCGACGAGCGCATTCCGATGACGGCGACCTACAACAAGCACGTAGGTCAGTATCCCGCGCCCAAAAACTTCAACTTCTGGTACTTCTTTGGCTCTCTGGCCATGCTGGTACTGGTAAACCAGATCCTCACCGGTATCTGGCTGACCATGAACTACAACCCGTCCGGTGAAGGCGCCTTTGCCTCCATCGAATACATCATGCGGGACGTGGAATACGGCTGGCTGCTGCGTTACATGCACAGTACCGGTGCGTCTGCCTTCTTTGTGGTGGTCTACCTGCACATGTTCCGGGGCCTGATCTACGGCTCTTACCAGAAGCCGCGTGAGCTGCTGTGGCTGTTTGGCATGCTGATCTTCCTGGTACTGATGGCAGAAGCTTTCATGGGTTACCTGCTGCCCTGGGGACAGATGTCCTACTGGGGTGCCCAGGTTATCATCTCGCTGTTCGGGGCCATTCCGGTCATCGGCGACGATTTGACCCTGTGGATTCGGGGTGATTATGTAATCTCCGGCGCCACCCTGAACCGCTTCTTTGCGCTGCACGTGATTGCCCTGCCGCTGGTGCTGGTGATCCTGGTGTTCCTGCACATCGTGGCCCTGCACGAAGTGGGTTCCAACAACCCCGACGGAATCGACATCAAGAAGAACAAGGACGAAAACGGCTGGCCGAAAGACGCCATTCCCTTCCACCCCTACTACACAGTGAAAGACATTGTTGGTGTGGCGGGCTTCCTGTTCTTCTTCAGCTTTGTGATCTTCTTTATGCCCGAAGGCGGCGGCTACTTCCTGGAAGCGCCGAACTTTGAAGCGGCCAACGGCCTGAAGACCCCCGAGCACATTGCCCCGGTATGGTACTTCACTCCCTTCTACGCCATTCTGCGGGCGGTACCCGACAAGCTGATGGGTGTTATCCTGATGGGCCTGTCCATTGCCGTGCTGTTTGTGCTGCCCTGGCTGGATCGCTGCAAGGTGCGCTCCTTCCGCTACCGCAGCAAGCTGCACCTGCTGAACATCGTTCAGTTCGTGATCTGCTTTATCATTCTGGGTATTCTGGGCGCGCTGCCGTCTACTCCGACCCTGACGCTGCTGGCTCAGGTATGTTCCTTCGGCTATTTTGCCTTCTTCGTGCTGTTGTTCTTCTACAGCAAAAACGAAAAAACCAAGCCGCTGCCAGAGAGGGTAACGTTCAAATGAAAAGGATAGTTGTTGCATTGTTTGCGCTGTTGCCGGCCCTGACCTTTGCCGCCGGCGGCAATGTTCACCTGGACGAGGCGGACTACGATCTGACCGACAAGGCGTCACTGCAAAACGGCGCCAAGTTGTTCATGAACTACTGTTCCGGCTGCCACAGCACCCAATATCAGCGTTATAACCGCGTTGCTCAGGATCTGGACATTCCGGAAGATGTGATGCAGGCCAACCTCAACTTCACCGGTGTGCCCATCGGTGAGCTGATGGAAAACGCCATTCCTGAAAGCGACGCCGCCAACTGGTTTGGCGCCGCGCCGCCGGATCTGACCCTGGTGGCCCGGGTACGTGGTGCCGACTGGCTGTACACTTACCTGCGTTCCTTCTACAAGGACGACAGCCGTCCGTTTGGCGTGAACAACCTGGTGTTCCCGTCCGTGGGCATGCCTCACGTGCTGGAGCCGCTGCAGGGCAGTGCGCGTCTGGAAACCGAAACCCATACCGTTGACGGTGTGGAAGTGGTGACGCCGGTGGGCATTAAGGCCGACGGCAACGGCGAGCTGACTACGGCCGAATACGACCAGGCGGTACTCGATATCGTCAACTTCCTGGTGTACTCCGGTGAGCCGGTCAAGCTGGAGCGCCAGCGTCTTGGCTACTGGGTACTGGGCTTCCTGGCGATTTTCTTCGTCATTGCCTACCTGCTGAAGAAAGAGTACTGGCGGGACGTACACTGAATCGACGTCGTCTAAGCTGAACAGGTGAACGGCAATGGGGGTATACTGCTTCCATTGCCGTTCCCATTTTTGATTTCTGGAGGATTCAATGGCAGTTGCGGCCAACAAACGTTCCATCATGACGCTGTTTTCGGGGGCTGATGACATCTACAGCCACCAGGTGCGCATTGTGCTGGCGGAAAAGGGTGTCAGTGTGGAGATCAGCCAGGTCGAGCCTGACAGCCTGCCCGAGGACATGCTGGAGCTGAACCCCTACGGTACCGTGCCCACCCTGGTCGACCGTGAGCTGGTGCTTTACGAGTCTCGCATCATCATGGAATACCTGGACGAGCGCTTTCCTCACCCGCCGCTGATGCCGGTCTATCCGGTGGCCCGGGGCAACAGCCGGCTGATGATGCACCGCATCGATCAGGACTGGTATTCACTGGTGGCGCGCATTCAGCGCGGTGACAAGGCCGATGAGGCCCGCAAGGAGCTGCGTGAGGCGCTGCTGGCCATTGCGCCTGTGTTTGTCGAGTACCCCTTCTTCATGAGCGAAGAGTTCAGTCTGGTCGACTGCTACATGGGCCCGCTGCTGTGGCGGCTGCCGTCTCTGGGCATCGAGCTGTCCGGTCGTGGCTCCAAGGAGCTCAAGGCCTATATGGTACGCCTGTTTGAGCGCGACTCCTTCCAGGCCTCGCTCACCGAAGTCGAGCGCGACATGGGTGGCAAGGTTTGACCATGGATGAGATGACCCCCAGTCGTCCCTATGTACTGCGGGCCTTTTATGACTGGCTGCTGGACAACGATCTGACTCCGCACCTGCTGGTGAACGCCGAAGTGCCTCACACCGAGGTGCCGCACCAGTACGTGAACGACGGCCAGATCGTGCTCAATATCTCGCCCGGCGCCGTGGTCGGCCTGCACATGGACAACGAGGCGGTCAGCTTTAATGCCCGCTTTGGTGGTCAGCCGCTGCAGGTGTACATTCCCATGGCGGCGGTGGTGGCCATTCAGGCCCGTGAAAACGGTGCCGGTACTTTCTTTCCGCCTGAGCCGGCCTATGAGCAATGGCTCGAAGCGGCCAGTGACGAAGACGAGCCGGCGGCGCCGCCCGAGATGGAGCCGGCCCGCCCCGAGCCCAAAAAGGGCAGGCCCAACCTCAAGGTCATCAAGTAACAAAAAACGCAGCCAGCCGGCTGCGTTTTTTTATGTCGTCTTACGTTTACGTCTTACCCTTCAGGGCGCATCCTGGACGAATTCAAAGGCGGTCACTACCCGGGTGACGCCGGCCACATTGCGGGTCAGTTGCACGGCAATGTCGGCTTCCTTGCGGGTCACCAGGCCAATCAGGAACACCTCGGTGTTTTCGGTCACCACCTTGAGCTTGGTGCCGTCCATGTTTTTTTCCGTCAGCAGGGTGCTCTTGACCTTGGAGGTCAGCCAGCTGTCCTTGCTTTGCTGAGCCAGGGTCAGGGGCTGGCCAACGCGGACTTCGTTGAACACCTCTTTCACGCCGGGCACCTCGCGCACGATGGCTTCGGCCCGGGTGCGGTAGTCCTCGCTGGGGGTCTGGCCGATCAGCAGCGCCTTGCCATTGGTGGTGATCACCGCAAAGCGGCTGTCATTCCACATCGGCTTTTCTTCGCCGAGGCGGTGCAGGGCACGCATTTCAATGGTCTGGTCGCTGATCTGGGTGCCGATGGTGCGTCTGTCGGTGATCATGTTGGCGCCGGTGGCGCCGCCGGCGGCGACCAGGCCGGCACAGCCCTGTAACAAGGCGAGAGAGGTCAGTATCACGACCAGTGGTTTGTTCATGTAATCAGTCCTCCTGGGGAAACAGGGTGCGGTCAATCAGATCGCACAGGCAATGCAGGGTGAGCAGGTTCACCTCGTGAATGCGCGGGGCGCGCAACGCCGGCACCCGGATTTCCACGTCGTTGGGGCCAAGCAGACCGGCCAGCTCGCCGCCATCGCCGCCACTCAGCGCCACTATGGTCATGTCCCGGCTCAGGGCCGCCTCGGCGGCCTTGATCAGGTTGCGGCTGTGACCGCTGGTGGAGATCACCACCAGCACGTCGCCGGCCTGGCCCAGAGCCCGGATCTGGCGGGCATAGGCGTCATCGAAGTGGTGATCCGCGGCAATGGCGCTGATGCTGCTGGTGTCCAGGGTCAGGCAGACCGCCGGCAGGGCCGGGCGCTCGGTTTCGTAGCGGTTGATCAGCTCACTCACAAACAGCTGGGCCAGGGCATTGGAGCCACCGTTGCCACACACCAGCAGCTTGTTGCCGTTCAGCAGGCACATCACCATCATCTGGGCCGCGGCCAGAATGTCGTCGGGCAGGGCCTCGGCGGCGGCGATTTTGGTCTGAATGCTCTCGGTAAAGCTGGCTTTGATTTCTTCCTGCATGGGGCTCCTTAAAAGGCGTTTTGTATCCAGTTGAGCTGGTCACCGTCGCAGGCGACCAGGTCGAAACGGCAGGGCTGGTGTGCTTCGTTCAGCCCCTTCATGTGCAGATAGCTGAGGGCGGTGCGGCGCAGACGCTGCTGTTTGGCGGCGGTCACCGACACCGCGGCGCCGCCAAAGCGCCGGCTGTGACGATAGCGTACCTCCACAAACACCAGGGTCTGGCCCTGGCGCATGATCAGATCGATTTCACCCAGTTTGCACTGGTAGTTGCGGGCCACCGGCTGCAACCCCCGCGAGCGCAGGTAGTCTTCGGCACGGCGTTCATAAACGGCGCCGTGGGCGCGCTTATTGTTGCCCGATTTGTTGTCCGATGGAAAGCCAGTCGCCATTTACGTACTCCCTCCATTGCAGGCGGCGCTGTACCACGCCTTCGGGCGTGACCGTCAGCTCGCCGGTCAGTCCCGGCACGGCAGGGGCCCCCTGACGCAGGGCCGGCAGCTGGCTGATCATGGCCCGGGCGTCGTAGCCCAGGGCAAACAGCCGCAGCCAGCCGGTATTGGCGTCGGGCCACAGGCTCAGTACTTCTTCCTTCAGCTGGGGGGAGCCCTCAAACATCCAGGGCATGTCGGCCAGCCGCAGTCCGGCCAGTTCGCCCATGGGGGCCTCGCCGGCGGGAATATAGCTGCGGGAGATCACGTAGGTGGGCAGGCGCTCGGCCCGGCTGTCCCGCACAAAGTCGAAGTAGGGCAGAATAAAGCGGGTTTCGGCGGCATTGGTGACCATGAATACCGCATCGGCCGGGCGGGCCTCGGGCACCAGGCCGGGCTCACCGTTCACCGGCAATACCTGGCCGGCGGCAGCGGGGCGGCTGTTCAAGGCGCGGCGCACGTCCTGCTCAATGCCGGCCTGATCGCTGAAATAGGCGAGAATGGCCGGGCGACCGCTATGGGCCTGCCACTGCCGGTCGAACTCGGCCGCTACCCGGCGGCCCAGCTCGTTGGCCGGGGCAAACACCAGTGGTTGCTGGTGGCCGTCGTCCCACATGCGGCGGGCGGCATCGGCGGCTTCCCCTTCGGGAGACAGAGAGAAATAATAAAAGGCGGCCAGCTCCGGCTGGTAGGCGGGCTGGTTCAGCGCCAGCACCGGCATGGCCGGATCCTGCTTGAGCAGGGCGTCGACCTTGTCCTTGAGCAGCGGGCCCAGAATAAAGTCGGCCCCGGACTGCACCGCTTGTTGATAGAGGCTGGCCATGTCGGCGCCCTGCGTATCAAAAAAGCTCACCCGGGCTGACTGGCCCTGACCGGCACCGAGAATGCCGTTGCGAATGGCGTCGCCCTGCTCGGCCAGACGGCCGGACAGGGGCAGCATCACGGCGATATGGGACGGGGCAAATGCCTGTTGTTGGGCCGTGGCCTGGGTATCGGGCAGGTAGGCCCGACCGGCATGATCCGGGTAGCTGCGGCTCCAGGACTGCAGTTGCCAGTTACGTTGAGCGGCGGGCTGCTCCGCGGTGTTGAGAATGGCCATCAGCCGGAACCAGCCATTGGCCTCGGGGCTGTTGTTCTCACTCTGGGCCCGGCGCAGCTCGGCGGCGGGCACCCGGGCCAACAGCCGGTAAATCCGTTCGCGGTTGTTGTTCTGCGCCGGGCCGGCCAGCAGGCCGTGGCGGGCAATCAAGGCCTGGGCTGCTTGCAAGGGTTGTTGCTGCTGCTCGTAAATGTTGGCTTCCAGCAACCACAGGTAGGCCCGGGCCGAGGGCGCCAGGCGTTGAGCATCAATGGCCCGCAGTCGTTGCAGGCTTGGCCCCGGTTGCAGCTCGGTCAACAGCACGGCGGCATCGAGCAGGACGAGCACCGGCTGTTGCGACAGGGAAGCACCGGGGCGCAGACTGTTGAGCCGGTCCCTGGCCTCGGCGACGTTGCCCTGTTGCAGCAGGGCGCGCACCGACAGCACCTGCCAGGCAAAGGCGTCGTTACCGCCGGCGACCCCGGCCTGGGCCGAGTACTGCTCGGCGGGCCGGTCGAGCGGGCTGAACATGTCCGGTGCCGGCTCGGGCACCACGGCGGGCTGCAGCAGGCCGCTGCCGCAGGCCATGAGTGCAGATGAAAGCACCAGGGTACACAGCAGTCGTGTTACACTGGTCCATTGAATTTGAGTTGCCAATCCCTTATTTCCCATGCTGAGTCATTCTGGTCCTAAGTGTAATCGGGCCGGGACGGTGAAACAATTGCTTGCACAGGAGTCATCATGAGCCAGGCTGCCGCCCTTTATATCGTGCCCACCCCCATCGGAAACCTGGGTGACATCAGCCAGCGCGCGCTGGACACCCTGAGCGAAGTGGATGTGATCGCCTGTGAGGACACCCGCCATACCGGCAAGCTGCTGTCTCATTACCAGATTGGCACGCCCACCTGGGCGCTGCACGACCATAACGAGCAGCACAAGGCCGAGCAACTGGTGAGCCGCCTGCTGGACGGCAAAAGCATCGCCCTGGTCTCGGATGCGGGCACGCCGCTGATCAGCGACCCCGGTTACCATCTGGTCAACCGCTGTCGTGAGGCCGGCGTGCAGGTGGTGGCGCTGCCGGGGCCCTGCGCCGCCGTCACCGCGTTGTCGGCAGCCGGCCTGCCCACGGATCGCTTTGTGTTCGAAGGCTTTCTGCCGGCCAAGGACAAGGCCCGCCACGACAAGCTGGAAAACCTGAAGGACGAGCCCAGAACCATGGTGTTTTACGAGTCACCCCGCCGTCTGCTCGACACGGTGGCGACACTGGTTGACGTGATGGGACCCAGCCGCCGGCTGGTGGTGGCCCGGGAGCTGACCAAGGCCTTTGAGACCATTCACGGCCTGCCGGCGGGGGAGATGCTCGCGTGGCTGAAAGAAGACGCCAACCGTTGCCGGGGCGAAATCGTGCTGATGGTGGCCGGGCACAAGGCGGACGCCGATGCCCTGCCGGTGCCGGCGCTGAAAACCCTGGCGTTGCTCAGCGCCGATCTGGGATTGAAAAAGGCCTCGGCCCTGACCGCGGAGATCCATGGCCTGAAAAAGAACGCCCTGTACAAATACGGGCTGGAAGCGGGTTTATAAGCTTTTAACGGCCAGGATGCTCAAGGAGGGCAAAGGGCACAACTCCAACGACCCTCTGCGCCATGGAGGGCGCAGCGGAGCCCCCATGGAGGGGTCTACGGCGTGTCGTGGGAGTTGGCCTTTTGTCCGACTGGAACCCGGGTCCTGCGTCAGACCCGGAATTGCCCCAGCCGCAGTTCCTGCTGTTCCACCTGTTGCTCCATGATGGCGCACTGCGCCACCTGATGGCGGGCGCCGTCGGCCACCGCCTGGCCGTGATCGCGAATGTTGGTGGTGTTGCGGTTGATCTCCTCGCTGGTGGCGCTTTGCTGCTCGGCGGCGGTCACGATCTGCAGGTTCATGTCGTCGATGCGCGTCATGGCCTCACGAATGCGGGTCAGCAGCGCGTTGGCGGCGCCGGCTTCCTCGGCGGTGCGGCTAGCGGCGTCACGGCTCTGGTGTATGCGCGCCTCGGCCAGGCTCACGCCCTGCTGCAACCGCTCGATCATCTGGCGAATTTCCTGAGTGGATGCCTGGGTGCGCGAGGCCAGGGAGCGCACTTCGTCGGCCACCACCGCAAAGCCCCGGCCCGACTCCCCGGCCCGGGCGGCTTCAATGGCGGCGTTCAGTGCCAGCAGGTTGGTCTGCTCGGCAATGCCGGTGATCACCGACAGAATGGATTCTATCTGGCCGCTGAGCTGGCTCAGCTCGTGAATGGCCAGGCTGGTTTCGTCCATGTCGTCGGCCAGCCGGCGAATGGCGCTGGTGGATGATGACACCACGGTCACGCCGTCTTCGGTTTCCCGGCTGGCGTCGGTGGCGGCCTGAGCCGCGTGCTGGGCGTGGCGGGCCACGTCTTCGGCGGTGACCGTCATTTCCTGCATGGCGGTGGCCAGCTGATCCAGCTCCTGCAACTGCTCCTGCAGCCGGCCGGCGGCCTGCTCGGCTTCCCGAGTGGTATGGCTGGCGCTGGCTTTTACCTG
The DNA here is from genome assembly GCF_030732065.1 of Oceanimonas aquatica. Lineage (GTDB taxonomy): Bacteria > Pseudomonadota > Gammaproteobacteria > Enterobacterales > Aeromonadaceae > Oceanimonas. The sequence continues at coordinate 126,858 of NZ_JAVBHX010000008.1, read as the reverse complement.
CTGCGAACTGCCCTTGACCTCGCCAATCAGGGTTTGCAGGTGTTGCAGCAGGCCGTTGAACTCCCGTTCCACCTGGGTGATCTCGTCATTGCCCCGGGCCGGCAGCCGCCGGGTCAGATCCCCTTCGCCCTGATTGATCTCCTTCAGCGACTGATGCAGCTGCACCAGCGGGCGCAGCAGCTGGCGTACCAGAAAACCCAGCAGCAGCAGGCTCAGGGCCACGCCCATAAGGGTGCCAATGGCCGCCCGGCGGTTGAGGCTGTCGACCTCGCTCATCACAGTGTTCCGATCCAGTACCACGCCGATATACCAGTCCATGCCGTTCAGTCCGTTAAGGGGAGTAAAGGACACCAGCAGGTCGGCTTCGTTACCGCTGATCTCGGTCAGGGTGGGCTCCAGCGCCGGGGTCTTGCCGTTAAACAGGGTGCTCAGCGGCTGGCCGTTAAGGGCGGCATCGGGATGGGAAATGATATTGCCTCGGCTGCTCAGCAGAAAGGCGTAGCCCGCCTGGTTGAAGTCGAGGGTATTGAGGGCGTCGGCAATCACGCCAAGGTGAATGTCGCCGCCAAAGGCACCGCGGAATTCCCCCTGCTGGGTGAATTTGGTGACGGCGGAGATCATCAGCTCGCCACTGCTGGCGATCACATAGGGTTCGGTCAGCACCGCCCGCGGGGCCTGCCGGGCCTGATCATACCAGGGGCGCTGGCGGGCATCCCAGTCGGCGGGAGGGTTCCAGCTGGCGTCGTTGGTAATGGCCCGTCCGCCGGTGCTCTCCAGTCCGCCGAACATGGAGTCGAACTGCTCCACCAAAACCGGATCGGCAAAGGCGGCATTGATCTCGCCGTTGTCAAACCGGCGATCCAGCTGCTGGGCGGTGAGATCGATCAGCTGCAGCTTGCCGTTGAGCCAGCCGGTGATCTGGCGGGCCAGGGTGTCGCTGGTTTCCATGATGCCGGCCCGGGTCTGATCCATCAGGGCGGCGCGCATCTGGGTGGCCTGCAGCACCGACAGTACCCCCGTGGTTAAAAACAGCACGCCGGCGGCGGCCCAGCCGACCTTGTGGGCAATTTTCATGGTCATCGTCCTTGATTGTTCAATTGGGTTTCAAAAGAGAATTACCAATAATAGAGCGCTCCGGCACGGCTCCCCAGCAGTTGTATCAGCAATTCGTCAAAATGAGATCCCGGGCACTTTTTGGCCATGAGCGCCGTTGAATGAATGGGACTGGCGCCGGGCGATGGCCTGGGTTACACTGCGCGCCGAGCTGGCCGGGCAATCGCTGCTTCGTCGTTGTGTCTTCGGGCAGACGGGCGAGGGGGAGGAAAGTCCGGGCTCCATAGGGCAGGGTGCCAGGTAACGCCTGGGGGGCGCGAGCCCACGACCAGTGCAGCAGAGAGCAGACCGCCGATGGCCTTCGGGCACAGGTAAGGGTGAAAGGGTGCGGTAAGAGCGCACCGCGCGGCTGGCAACAGTCCGTGGCACGGTAAACTCCACCCGGAGCAAGACCAAATAGGCCTCCTACAGGCGCGGCCCGCGCTGGAGGCGGGTAGGTTGCTGGAGCCGGCGAGCGATCGTCGGCCTAGAGGAATGGTTGCCAATCGAGCTTGCTCGATACAGAACCCGGCTTACAGGCCAGCTCAATTATTTACCCCACAGCGCAGCCTTATGGCTGCGCTGTTTCGTTATGTCGCCGGCATCCTCTTATTTTTCTTTTCGCTTATCTTTTTCCGCCAGACCGCCGTTGGTGTTTTTGAATATGCCGGTCAACAGCGTCCTTTGTCGTGAGCAACTATTTCCTTGCTTGAAATGCCGGTATTCGCTCCTTACACTTGGCGTCGTGGGAAAAAGTGGATCTTTGTGGAACAAAGTAGAATTTCAGGGACTCTGAATGTTGCGCGGTGCCCATGCCATCAGCCTGGACAGCAAGGGGCGGCTGGCCATACCAACCCGATATCGTGAGCCGTTGCGTGACGAATGCGACGGCTCGTTGGTATGTACCATCGACATCAGCCATCCCTGTCTGCTGCTTTACCCGCTGAACGAGTGGGAACTGGTAGAAAAAACGCTGCGCAGCCTGTCGAGCACCCACCCTCAGGAGCGGCGCCTGCAGCGGTTGCTGCTGGGGCATGCCGCCGAATGCGAACTGGATGGCAACGGACGCTTTCTGGTACCGGCGCCGCTGCGGCAACACGCCGGGCTGGATAAAAAAATCATGCTGGTAGGGCAGCTTAATCGCTTTGAAATCTGGAGCGAAGCCCGCTGGCAACAACAAATAAACGATGATTTGCAGGCCCTTCCCGACGAAGGCTGGGATTCATCGGAACGATTGCGGGACTTTTCGCTATAACAATGAGTGAACAACAGGCACACATTACCGTACTGCTGGAAGAAGCAGTGGCCGGTCTGAATATTCGCCCCGACGGCATTTATGTGGACGGCACCTTTGGCCGGGGCGGACACTCGCGCCATATTCTTTCCAAACTGGGCCCGAATGGCCGGCTGCTGGCCATTGACCGGGATCCGGCGGCCATTGCCGTGGCCGAACAAATCAATGACCCCCGCTTTCGAATTCTGCACGGCCCCTTTTCCGGTCTGGCCGACATGATGGCCGCCGAGGGCCTTACCGGCCGGGTCGATGGCGTCTTGCTCGACCTGGGCGTGTCGTCGCCCCAGCTGGACGAAGCCGAGCGTGGCTTCAGTTTTCAGAAGGACGGCCCCCTCGACATGCGCATGGATCCCACCAGCGGCCAGAGCGCCGCCGACTGGCTCAATCATGCCGACGTCGACGACATCGCCTGGGTATTGAAAACCTTTGGTGAAGAGCGACACGCCCGCAAGATTGCCCGGGCCATTGTGCATGATCGGCAGACCACGCCCTGGAGCCGAACCCGTCAGCTGGCGGAGATGATCGCCCGGGTTAACCCCAGCAAGGAAAAGAACAAGCACGCCGCCACCCGCAGCTTTCAGGCCATTCGCATCTACATCAACAGCGAGCTGGACGAGATCGAGCAGGCCCTGAATGGTGCCCTGACCGTGCTTACCACCGGCGGCCGGCTGTCGGTGATCAGTTTCCATTCCCTGGAAGACCGCCTGGTCAAACACTTTATCCGCAAGCACGAAAAAGGCCCCGAAGTGCCCCCCGGCCTGCCCCTGACCGAGGCCCAGCTGGCCGGCGGCCGCTCGCTGAAAAGCGTGGGCAAGGCACAGAAGCCGTCGGCCGAGGAAGTGGCCGCCAACCCCCGTGCACGCAGCTCGGTGCTGCGGGTGGCGGAGCGGCTGGAGCGCACCGAGTAATGGACAGCCGCATCAACCTGGCCCGGGAAATCGGGCGGGATCTGTGGCGATACAAATGGCTGCTGCTGCTGGCGGTGACCACGGTGGCGTCGGCCATGACGGTGATCGTGGTCACCCACGGTACCCGGCAGCTGACCAGTGAATACAACGAGCTGATGGCCGAACAGGACAAGCTCGACATCGAGTGGCGCAACCTGCTGCTTGAGCAAAATACCCTGATGGAGCACAGCCGAATCGAGGCCCTGGCCCGGGAAAAACTGGGCATGAAGCGGCCCGAGCCGGGCAAGGAAAAATTGGTGATGCAACCATGAGCTGGCGCAGACAAAGGAAAAAGGAGCCCATGCTGGCCCGCGGACGGTTTTATTTCACCTGCGGCGTGATCCTGCTGGCCTTTTTCGCCCTCTTTGCCCGGGCCGCCTGGATCCAGGTGATCTCGCCGGATCGGCTGCGGCTGGAAGGGGACATGCGCTCCCTGCGCTCCACCGCGGTCAGCAATACCTCCCGCGGCATGATCATGGATCGCAACGGCGAGGAGCTGGCGGTGTCGGTACCGGTGCAGGCGGTATGGGCGGATCCCAAGCAGATCCACGATGCCCACAGCCTCGACAAGGAACAGGCCTGGCTGGCCCTGGCCGAAGTGCTGGGCGTACCCCACGATACCCTGCTGGGACGCGTGCAGGATCCCAAACGTCGTTTTGTCTATCTGCAACGCCAGGTCACGCCGGCGGTGGCCGAGTACATTCGCAAGCTGCGCCTGCCCGGCGTGCACCTGCGTCCGGAAGAGCGGCGCTTTTATCCCACCGGCGAGATCAACGCCCACCTGGTGGGCATGACCAATATCGACGGCGCCGGCATCGAGGGCATAGAGCGGGCCTTTAACGACTGGCTCACCGCCCTGCCCGGTGAGCGCAAGGTGCGCAAGGACAGGCTTGGCCGGGTAATCGAGGATCTGGGGGTGGTGGCACAAGCCCGGGAAGCCAACCACATTGAGCTGACCATCGATCAGCGCATTCAGGCCCTGGCCTACCGCTCGCTCAAGCGCGCCTTTGAATATCACAGGGCCACCTCGGCCTCATTGGTGATGCTGGACGTCAAGAGCGGCGAAGTACTGGCCATGGTCAATGCGCCTTCGTTCAATCCCAACAACCGCAGCCAGTATCAGGGCTTTCGCGCCCGCAACCGGGCGGTGACCGACACTTATGAGCCCGGCTCCACCCTCAAGCCACTGATCGTGGTTAGCGCCCTGGAAAACGGCGTGGTCAAGGCCGACAGCATGATTGACACCAGTCCGGGCTGGATGCGCCTGGGGGGCAAGCGGGTGGCGGATCACCGTAACCTGGGCAACATCAGCGTGGAAACCGTGCTGCAGCGCTCCTCCAACATGGGCATGGTGCGCATGGCCATGGAGGAAACCCCGGCGCAGATGCTCGATACCCTTTATCGCTTTGGTCTGGGCATCGACTCGGGCATGGGGCTGGTGGGTGAAAGCACCGGCATGGTACCCCAGCGCCGGCGCTGGTCCGACATTGAGCAGGCCACGCTGTCGTTTGGCTACGGCGTGACGGTAACGCCGCTGCAGCTGGCGCAGGCCTACGCCATTCTGGCCAACGGTGGCGAGCGCCACCCGCTGAGCATTATCAAGCGCAGCCAGCCGCCCGCGGCTGAGCAGGTGATTCCCCGGCGTCATGCCGAGGCGGTGCTGCACATGCTGGAAAGCGTGGTAAAGCCGGGCGGTACCGCCACCAACGCCGCCATTGCCGGCTACCGGGTGGGCGGCAAGACCGGCACCTCGCGCAAGGCCATTGCCGGTGGTTACGGCAGCGATTATGTGGGGCTGTTTGCCGGCGTGGCGCCGCTCAGCGATCCGCGTCTGGCCATGGTGGTGGTGATCAACGAGCCCCAGGGCGATCAGTATTACGGCGGCCAGGTGGCGGCCCCGGTGTTTGCCGAGGTGATGAGCGGGGCCCTGCAACTGCTCAACATTCGCCCCGATGCGGCCACCGAAGAACAATTCCAGCTGGCAGGACAGGAGGCAGCCGTTGTCCCTCACACTTAGAGAGCTGGCGATTCCCCTGGGGCACGCGGCCCCGGCCATCGCCATTGACCGCATGACCCTCGACAGCCGGAACGTGACTCCCGGCTGCCTGTTTATTGCCGTTAAAGGTCATCAGGCCGACGGTCGTCAATACATTGACAGCGCGCTGGAGCGGGGCGCGGCCGCCATTATTCATCAGGTCGATACGGCCGAAGAAGCCGGCCTGAACAGCCAGGACCATCGGCTGCTGGGCGTCTACCGGCTGCCGGAGCAGCTGTCGCGGCTGGCCGGCGCCTTTTACGGCGACCCGTCCCGCCAGCTGCAGTTGGTGGGGGTGACCGGCACCAACGGCAAAAGTACCGTGTCTCAGCTCATCGCCCACTGGAGCCTGCTGCTGGATACCCGCAGCGGCGTGATGGGCACGCTTGGGAACGGCATGTGCGGTCAGCTCAAACCGGCGGTCAACACCACCGGCTCGGCGCTGGAAGTACAGGGTGAGCTGGCCAGCATGCTGAATGCCGGCGCCGAACGCGTAGCGATGGAAGTGTCTTCCCACGGCCTGCACCAGCACAGGGTGGCCGCGCTCGATTTTGACGTGGCGGTGTTTACCAACCTGAGCCGGGATCACCTGGATTATCACGGCTCCATGGCCGAATACGGTGAGGTCAAACGGAGCCTGTTTGAACTGTGCCGCCAGGGCAGAGTCATCAACGCCGATGACGTGCACGGCCGGCGCTGGCTGGCCCATTATCCCGATGCCGTGGCCTACAGCCTGCATGGCCGGGTGGCGGACTTTGCCGGGCGTCAGCTGGTGGCGGAAACGGTGCATTTTTACGGTGACGGAGTGAAAGTGACCATTAACTCCGACTGGGGGAATGGTGTATTATCCGCCCCCCTGATCGGCCGTTTCAACGTGGCCAACCTGCTGGCGGCCATGGGCACACTGTTGGTTTTGGGTGAGTCCTTCGAACGCTTGCTGGCCACCGCCCCCAAACTGGTGGGCGTGGCCGGGCGCATGGAGCCCTTTACCGCCCCCGGCAAACCCCTGGTGGTGGTGGACTATGCCCACACCCCGGATGCCCTGGAGCAGGTGCTGCAGGCGCTGCGTCAGCACTGCCGGGGCCGCCTCTGGTGTCTGGTGGGCTGCGGTGGCGACCGCGACAGGGGCAAGCGTCCGCTGATGGCGGCGGCGGCAGAAAACGGTGCCGACGAGGTGATCCTCACCGACGATAACCCGCGCACCGAGTCGCCCGCGGCCATTATTGCCGACATGCAGGCCGGGCTGAGCAGCCCCGGTGCAGCCCGGGTGATCCATGCCCGGGCCGAGGCCATTGACCATGCCGTAAGCGCGGCGGACGAGCGGGATATCATTTTGGTAGCAGGCAAGGGCCACGAGGATTATCAGATAGTGGGCACTGACATATTACATTACAGCGATCGGGAAACCGTGGCCGCAGTGCTGGGTGAAGGCCGGTGATCGCCGTTTCCCTGAGCCGGCTGGCCGAGGCCTCCGGTGGCGAGCTGCGCGGTACCGACCGCGATATTCTGGCGGTGTCCACCGACAGCCGTCAGCCCATGGCCGAGGGCTGCCTGTTTGTGGCCTTGTCCGGCGAACGCTTCGACGCGCACGATTTTGCCGAGCAGGCGGTGGCCCGGGGGGCATCGGCCCTGCTGGTGGAACGCTGGCTGGACCTCGAGCTTCCGCAGATTCGCGTGGCCGACAGCCGGCTGGCGCTGGGCGTGCTCGGCGGCCTGGTGCGCGACGCCAGCCAGGCCCAGGTGCTGGCCATCACCGGCAGCTGTGGCAAGACCACGGTGAAGGAAATGGCCGCCAGCATACTGTGCCAGAAGGGCAAGGTGCTGGCCACCAAAGGCAATCTCAACAACGAGATTGGCGTGCCCCTGACCCTGTGCGAGCTGACCAGCGATACCGACTATGCGGTGATTGAGCTCGGCGCCAACCATATTGGTGAAATCGCCTGGACCTGCTCCCTGACCCGGCCCCATGTTGCACTGATTAACAACGTGGAAGCCTCGCACCTGGAAGGCTTTGGCTCCCTGGAAGGCATTGCGCAGGCCAAGGGTGAAATTTACGGTGGCCTGGAGCCCGGCGGCGTGGCCATTGCCAATGGCGACAGCCCCTTTTGCAGCCTGTGGAAACAGCAGGTGGAGCTGACGTATTTCGGCGACCGGCGCGATTACCAGGCCCGTCAGGTAACCCTGGACGCCGCCGGTTGTGCTCGTTTTCGGCTGCTCACGCCGCAGGGTGAGGTGGACGTGCAGCTGCCGGTACCCGGTAAACACAATGTGGCCAATGCCCTGGCCGCCGCCGCCGGCACCGAGCAACTGGGCGCCACCCTGGAAGAGATTGCGACCGGTCTTGCCGCCTTCGGTCAGGCCAAGGGCCGGTTGCAGGTATGGACGCGACCCGGGCTGACGGTACTGGATGATACCTATAACGCCAGCGTCGCCTCCGTGCTGGCAGGACTCGACACCCTGGCCAGCCTGCCGGGGTATCGCATTTTCGTGTTTGGCGACATGGCCGAGCTCGGCGACTACAGCCGCGACATGCATGTGAAGGTGGGCGAGCATGCCCGTCGGCTCGGCATTGACGCCGTGCTGACCACGGGGCACGACAGCCGGCACACGGCCACGGCGGCCCACGGCCGTCATTTTGAGAACAAGCAACAATTGTGGCCGGCGCTGAAGCAAGCACTGGCCGCGCACAACAAGGTGGTAGTTTTGGTCAAGGGTGCACGCAGTGCCCGGATGGAACAACTGGTCCGGGCCATTCAGGAGGGAGAGCTATGCTAGTCTGGCTGGCGGAATGGCTGACTCCCCATTTCGGTTTTTTCAACGTTTTTTCCTACCTCACCTTCAGGGCCATCGTCTCCATTCTGACCGGCCTGCTGATCTCCCTGTGGATTGGCCCCCGGCTTATTCGCCGGTTGCAGCAACTGCAAATCGGCCAGGTGGTGCGCAACGACGGCCCCGAGTCCCACTTCAGCAAGGCCGGCACCCCCACCATGGGCGGCCTGATGATACTTATCGCCATTTTCGTGTCGGTGTTGCTGTGGGCCCGGCTGTCCAACCCCTATGTGTGGGTGGTGCTGTTTGTGCTGGGTGCCTTTGGCGCCATCGGGTTTGTGGATGACTACCGCAAGGTGGTGCGCAAGAACACAGACGGTTTGATCGCCCGCTGGAAGTATTTCTGGCAATCGGCGGCGGCGCTGGCGGCGGCGGGCTTTGTGTACTGGATTGCCAAGGATCCGGCCCAGACCCAGCTGGTGGTGCCCTTTTTCAAGGACGTCATGCCCCAGCTCGGACTGTTCTTTATCGTACTCAGCTACTTCGTGATCGTGGGCTCCAGCAACGCGGTTAACCTGACCGACGGCCTCGACGGCCTGGCGATCATGCCTACCGTCATGGTGGCGGCGGGCTTTGCGCTGGTGGCCTGGGCCACCGGTAACGTCAACTTTGCCGAGTATCTGCATATTCCCTACGTGGCTCACGCCGGCGAGCTGACCGTGGTCTGTACCGCCATCGTCGGCGCCGGCCTCGGCTTTCTGTGGTTCAACACCTTTCCCGCCCAGGTGTTTATGGGCGATGTGGGCTCATTGGCCCTGGGCGCGACCCTGGGGGTGATTGCCGTGCTGGTGCGTCAGGAATTCCTGCTGGTGATCATGGGCGGCATTTTCGTGATCGAGACCCTGTCGGTGATCCTGCAGGTGGGCTCCTACAAGCTGCGCGGTCAGCGGATCTTCCGCATGGCGCCCATTCACCATCATTACGAACTGAAAGGCTGGCCCGAGCCGCGGGTGATTGTCCGTTTCTGGATTATCACCCTGATGCTGGTGCTCACCGGCCTGGCCACCCTGAAGCTGAGATAACGCCATGATCCCTGCGCGCACTGTGATTATCGGACTGGGGCAGACGGGACTTTCCTGTGTACACCATTGCCTGAGCCGGGGCGTGCGCCCCCTGGTGATGGACACCCGGGCTCAGCCGCCGGGTGCCGAACAGCTGCCCGAGGGGCTGGAATGTTATTTTGGCGGCCTGAACGCCGAGGTGCTGTGTGCCGCCGAGCTGATCATCGCCAGCCCCGGCGTGGCCCTGGCCACGCCCGAGCTGCAGCAGGCGGCCGCCGCCGGGGTGGAGATCATCGGTGACGTCGAGCTGTTTGTGCGCGAATGCACCGCGCCGGTCATTGCCATTACCGGTTCCAACGGCAAAAGCACCGTCACCACCCTGGTGGGCGAGATGGTCGCCGAGGCCGGTCTGGCGGTCGGCGTGGGCGGCAATATCGGCACGCCGGCGCTGGAACTGCTGAACGCGCCACTGGATCTGGCGGTGCTGGAGCTGTCCAGCTTTCAGCTGGAAACCACCCCGGGACTCAGGGCGCTGGCCGCCACCGTGCTCAATATCAGTGAAGATCATCTGGACCGCTACGACTCCCTGTCTCACTACCGGGACACCAAGCTCGGCATCTACGAGAATGCCGGTCTGTGCGTCTACAACCGGGAAGACGATGAGACATTGCCGCCGGCGGGCAGCCGGGCGGTGAGTTTTGGCCTGAACACACAGGACTATAGCCGCGTCGAGCGTGACGGCGAGTGCTGGCTGAGCGTGCACGGCGAGCCGGTGTTGGCGGCGCGCGAACTGCGCATTGTCGGTGCCCACAACCAGCTCAATGCCCTGGCCGCCATGGCGCTGGCCGACGAAGCCGGCATTCCCCGTGCAGCCCAGTTGGCGGTACTGCGCCGTTTTGCCGGTCTGGCGCACCGCTGCCAGTTTGTGGCCGACAAACATGGGGTGCGCTGGATTAATGACTCCAAGGCCACCAATGTGGGCGCCACCCTGGCGGCCATCGACGGCGTGGCCGATGCGGTGTCCGGCCGGCTCTGGCTGATCGCCGGCGGCCAGGGCAAGGGCCAGGACTTCGCTCCGCTGGTGCCGCTGCTGCACACATCCATTGCCGGCATGGCCTGCCTGGGGCAGGACAAGGAACAGCTGCTTCGACTTTCCGACAATACCCATGCCGTGGCCGACATGGCCGAGGCGGTGGCCTGGTGCGCCGGCCAGGCCGAGCCCGGAGACTGGGTGCTGCTGGCCCCGGCCTGCGCCAGCCTCGACATGTACCCCAATTACCCGGCCCGGGGCGACCACTTTGCCGCCCTGGTGGAGGCGCTATGAAGCTGCTGTCAGCATTCAGTGCCGACTGGCTGCTGCGCCCGTCCCAGGGCCACATCTATGACCGTCAGCTGGTAATTTTATCGCTGGCGCTGATGGTGATCGGTCTGGTGATGGTGTCGTCCGCCTCTATTGCCGAAGGTATTGCGGTGGGCGATGACCCCTTTTATTTCGTCAAGCGCCACGGCAGTTTTTTGCTGATCTGCCTGTTCCTCAGTGCCCTGGTGCTGCAGGTGCCCATGGCGCGCTGGCAGCAGTACAACGCCGGCTTTCTGATCCTGGCGCTGATCATGCTGGTGCTGGTGCTGGTGGCCGGCCGCGAGATCAACGGCAGCAAGCGCTGGCTGGCGCTGGGGCTGTTCAACGTGCAGCCGGCAGAAGTCGCCAAGCTGGCGCTGTTTACCTTTCTTGCCGGGTTTCTGGTGCGCAAGCAGGATGAAGTGCGTGGCCACTGGAAGGGCTTTCTCAAGCCATTGGCGGTGATGGGCATGCTGTCGGTGCTGCTGTTGCTGCAGCCGGATCTGGGGTCCGTGGTGGTGCTGTTTGTCACTACCCTAGGCATGCTGTTTATCGCCGGTGCCCGCATGGGCCAGTTTATCAGCCTGGTGACCCTGGGCATGGCGCTGGTGGCGGGCCTCATCGCCATGGCGCCCTACCGGGTGAAGCGGGTGACCTCGTTTCTGAATCCCTGGGATGACCCCTTTGGCAGCGGCTACCAGCTGACCCAGTCGCTGATGGCCTTTGGCCGGGGCGGCTGGTTCGGCGAAGGGCTGGGCAACTCCATTCAGAAGCTGGAATACCTGCCCGAGGCCCACACCGACTTTGTATTCGCCATTCTCGGCGAGGAGCTGGGCTTTTCCGGCGTCATGCTGGTGCTGCTGCTGCAGTGCTGGCTGGCCTTCAAGGCGTTGCGCATTGGCCAGAAGGTGCTCAACGGCGGTCGCCAGTACGAAGGTTACCTGGCCGTGGGCATTGGCATCTGGTTCAGTTTTCAGACCGTGGTCAACGTGGGGGCGGCCTCGGGCATGCTGCCCACCAAGGGCCTGACCCTGCCATTGGTTAGTTACGGCGGCTCCAGCCTGCTGGTGATGAGCGCCGCCGTGGCCATTCTGGTACGTATCGACTTTGAATGGCGCCGCGACCATATGCAGGCCAGACAGCGGGAGGCGCTATGAGCAACAACAAGACCCTGCTGGTGATGGCCGGCGGCACCGGCGGCCACGTGTTCCCCGGATTGGCGGTGGCCGATCTGCTGCGGGAGGAAGGCTGGACCATTCACTGGCTGGGTACCGCCGAGCGCATGGAAGCCCAGTTGGTCCCGAAACACGGCTACCCGCTGCACACCATCAGCATTGCCGGTGTACGCGGTAATGGCCTCAAGCGGCTGCTGGCGGCCCCGTTCAAAATTGCCAACGCCGTGCGCCAGGCCCGCCGGGTGCTGAAAGAAACCAAACCCGACGTGGTGCTGGGCATGGGCGGCTTTGCTGCCGGCCCGGGCGGCGTGGCGGCAAAACTGGCGGGCATTCCGCTGGTGCTGCACGAGCAGAACGCCGCCGCCGGCATGACCAACCGGTTGCTGGCGCGCATTGCCAGCCGCGTGCTGATGGCCTTTCCCGGCGCCTTTGAGCAGGGCGAAGTGGTGGGCAACCCGGTGCGCCCGGACGTGGTGGCACTGCCGGCCCCGGCCGAACGCATCGGTCTTGAGCCACAGCCGCTGCGTCTGCTGGTGGTGGGGGGCAGCCTGGGCGCGAAAATTCTTAACGACACCCTGCCCGAGGCACTGGCGCAGGTGAAGGCGCCGGTGGTGGTTCGCCATCAGTGCGGCAGGAACAACAGCGAGGCGGTGCGCGCCGCCTACGGGGGTCAGGGTGTTGACGCCGAAGTGAGTGACTTTATTACCGACATGGCCGCCGCCTATGGCGAGGCCGACCTGGTGGTGTGCCGGGCCGGGGCCCTGACGGTGTCGGAAGTGGCGGCGGCGGGCGTGGGGGCCATTTTTGTGCCGCTGCCTCACGCCGTGGACGATCACCAGACCAAAAATGCCCAGGCCCTGGTGGATCAGGGCGCGGCCCTGCTGATGCCTCAGGCCACCCTGACCCCGGCGGCGCTGGCCGAACAACTGGAACAACTGGCCGGCAGCCGTGAGCGGCTGCGGGACATGGCCGGCAAAGCCCGGCAACAGGCGATTACCGATGCGGCGGCGCAGGTGGCGAACTGCCTGCGCACCCTGGCGAAATAAACGAGAGACTGGCATGACCAAGGTTGAACTGGCAAAACTGAGAAGCATGATCCCGGAGATGAGACGGGTCAGACGCATTCACTTTATCGGCATCGGCGGTGCCGGTATGGGCGGTATTGCCGAAGTGCTGGCCAACGAGGGCTATGCCATTACCGGCTCCGACATCGCCTACAACCCGGTCACCGACCGGCTGCAGGCCATGGGCGCCACCATCTTCCTGGGTCACGATGCCCAGCAGGTGGCCGGGGCCAGCGTGGTGGTGGTGTCCACCGCCATTAACGCCGACAATCCCGAGCTGCTGGCGGCGCGGGATCTGCGCATTCCGGTGGTGCGCCGGGCCGAAATGCTGGCGGAGCTGATGCGTTTTCGCCACGGCGTGGCGGTGGCCGGTACTCACGGCAAGACCACCACCACCAGTCTGGTGGCCAGCATCTACGGCGAGGCCGAGCTGGATCCCACCTTTGTGATCGGTGGCCTGCTCAATAGCGCCGGCTGCAACGCCCGGCTGGGCTCCAGCCGTTACCTGATCGCCGAGGCCGACGAAAGCGATGCCTCTTTCCTGCATTTGCAGCCCATGGTGTCCATCGTCACCAATATCGAAGCGGATCACATGGACACCTATGGTGGCGACTTCAGCAAGCTGGAAGGCACCTTTATCGAGTTTCTGCACAACCTGCCCTTCTATGGCCTGGCGGTGCTGTGCATCGACGACGAGGTGGTGCGCAGTCTGTTGCCGCGCATCGGTCGCCAGTTCGTGACCTACGGCTTTAACCCCGAGGCCGACTACCGTGTGGAAGACTTTCAGCAGAGTGCGGATCACAGCACCTTTCGTGTGTGCCGCCCCGACGGCACCTGCCTGGACGTGCAGCTCAACCTGCCGGGCCGGCACAATGCCCAGAACGCGGCGGCAGCCATCGCCGTGGCATGTGAAGACGGCATCGAAGACGCGGCCATTCTGGCGGCGCTGAAAAAATTCGAGGGTGTGGGCCGGCGCTTTCAGCAATACGGCGAGTTCGATACCGGCCGCGGCCGGGTCAAGCTGGTGGACGATTACGGCCACCATCCGAGCGAGGTGCGCGCCACCCAGAACGCAGTACGCGCCGGCTGGCCCGAGCGCCGGCTGGTGACCATTTACCAGCCCCACCGTTTCACCCGCACCCGGGACCTGTACGAAGACTTTGTCGACGTGCTGTCGAAAAGCGATGTGCTGATCCTGCTGGAAGTGTACAGTGCAGGCGAGTCGCCTATTCCCGGCGCCGACAGCCGGGCGCTGTGCCGTACCATTCGCAGCCGCGGTCAGGAGCCCATTTACGTGGCCAGCCCCGATGAGGTGCCCATGGTGCTGGCGGAGCTAATGCAGGACGGCGACATAGTGCTGACCCAGGGAGCCGGTAATGTGGGTGCCCTGGCGCGCAAGCTGGGTGGGTTTAAACTCTCGGTCGAGGCGATGAAGCAGCAAGGAGGCCAGTAATGGAACAATTCGGCAAGGTTGCAGTGCTGTTTGGCGGATGCTCCGCCGAGCGGGAAGTGTCATTGCGCTCCGGCGCCGCCGTGCTGGCGGGGCTGCAGCGGGCCGGCGTGGATGCCCACGGTATCGACACCAAAGACTATCCGCTGGCGCAGCTGAAGGAAGACGGCTTTGACCGCGCCTTTATCGTGGTGCATGGCCGCGGCGGCGAAGACGGCACCCTGCAGGGGGCACTGGAGCATCTGGGCATTCCTTATACCGGCTCCCGCGTGCTGGGGGCGGCGCTGGCCATGGACAAGATCCGCACCAAACAGGTGTGGCGGGCCATGGATCTTCCCACCGCCGATTTTGAAATTGTGCGCCGCAAGGACTACCAGCCGATCCTGGCCACTGAACTGATGGCCCGCTTTGGCGGTCCTGTGTTCGTCAAGCCGTCCCACGAGGGCTCCAGCATCGGCATGGCCCGGGCGGAGAATGAGTCCGAGTTGGCTGCCGCCATCGAAGCCGCCTTTGAATTCGACGACGAGGTGCTGCTGGAGCGCTTTATCGACGGTGACGAGTACACCGTCAGCATTCTCGGCGAGCAAGCGCTGCCGGCCATTCGCCTGCGCACCCCCCATGCCTTTTACGACTACTCGGCCAAGTACCAGTCGGGCGATACCGAGTACCTGTGTCCCTGCGGCCTGGACGAGCAGGAAGAACGCGAACTGGGCGAACTGTGCCTGCGCGCCTTTGACGGAGTGGCCGCCACGGGCTGGGGCAGAGTGGATCTGATGCGCGACCGGGACGGTCAGTGGTGGCTGCTGGAAGTGAATACGGTGCCGGGCATGACCGAAACCAGCCTGGTGCCCAAGGCGGCGCGGGTGGCCGGCCTCGATTTCGACCAGCTGGTGGTGCGCGTGCTGGAAATGGCGGACTGACATGAGCGAGGCCGCGGTCACCCGTACCCGGCTGGGCTTTTTGTCCGGCCTGGTGTTTTTCCTGCTGGTGCTGGGTGCCCTGCTGTGGGGGCTGTGGCAGGCAGTGATGTGGGCCACGGCGTCCAATCAGGTGCCGGTGAACAGCCTGATCATTCAGGGGGAACACCGCTTTGTGGGCCGGGACGACATTCGCCAGTCGGTGCTGTCACTGCCCGAGGTGGGTAACTTTTTCACCCTGGAGGTGGACAGAGTTCAGCAGCAGCTGCAGCAACTGCCCTGGGTATACCAGGCCTCGGTGCGCAAACAGTGGCCCGATAGCCTGCGGGTGTACATTGTCGAGCAGCCGGTGGCGGCGTTCTGGAATGAAAAGGATCTGGTCAACACTCATGGTGAGGTGTTTGAGGCCGACAGAGAAAGCCTTGAGCTGATTGCACTGTCGGGGCCCGACGAAGAAGCGCCCCGCGTGCTGGAAGAATACCGGCGGCTGCAGCCGCTGCTGGCGGGCAAGGGGTACGACATTCGCCGGCTGCACCTGACGCCGCGATTTTCCTGGGAACTGACCCTGAACGACGGGGTCACGCTGATACTGGGGCGGGACGACATTGAAGCCCGTCTGAAACGATTTGTGAATGTCTATCCGGGCATTGTGGGGCGCGAGCGAGTGGCTTACCTCGACCTGCGTTACGATACCGGACTGGCAGTGGGATGGAAGCAGGACGAAGAGACAGATAATGACCAAGAGCGCGGAACGAAATCTGATCGTCGGGCTTGATATCGGCACGGCCAAGGTCACGGCCCTGGTGGGCGAAGTGCTGCCGGACGGTGATCTCAACATCATCGGCCTCGGCAGCCACGCTGCCAAGGGCATGGACAAAGGCGGTGTAAACGATCTTGAGTCGGTGGTCAAATCCCTCAAGCGGGCGGTGGACGAGGCCGAAATGATGGCCGATTGCCAGATCACCTCCGTCTATCTGGGGCTGTCGGGCAAGCACATCGAGTGCCGCAACGAAACCGGCATGGTGCCGGTGTCGGACGAGGAAGTGACCCAGGAAGACATGGACAACGTGATCCACACCGCCAAGTCGGTGCGCCTGTCTGACGAGCACAGGGTGCTGCACGTGATCCCTCAGGAGTACTCCATCGACTTTCAGGAGGGGATCAAGAATCCCATCGGCCTGTCGGGTGTGCGCATGCATGCCAAGGTGCACCTGATCACCTGTCACAACGACATGGCGCGCAACATCGAGAAATGCGTGGAGCGCCTGGGACTGCGGGTAGACCAGCTTATTTTCAGTGCCCTGGCGTCCAGCTATGCGGTGCTGACCGAAGACGAAAAGGAGCTGGGTGTATGCGTAGTGGACATCGGCGGCGGCACCATGGATATGGCGGTGTTCACCGGCGGCGCCCTGCGCCACACCAAGGTGATTCCCTATGCCGGTAGCACCGTCACCAGTGACATCGCCTATGCCTTTGGCACGCCGCCGCTGGATGCGGAAGCCATCAAGGTACGCCACGGCTGTGCCTTCAGCCGGCTGGTGAGCAAGGAAGACAGCATCGAAGTGCCCAGCGTGGGCGGACGCCCGGCGCGCAGTCTGCAGCGCCAGACCCTGGCGGAAGTGATCGAGCCCCGTTACAGCGAGCTGCTCGGCATGATCAACCAGGAGCTGGCCAAGGTACAGGGCGAGCTGAAAAAGTCCGGGGTCAAGCATCAGCTGGCGGCCGGTCTGGTGCTCACCGGAGGCGCCGCCCAGATCGAAGGGTTGGTGGAATGTGCCGAGCAGATCTTTCAGTGCCAGGTACGTATCGGCCAGCCCGACGGCATCAAGGGATTATCGGATTATGTTGAGACGCCGGTGTATTCCACCGCCGTGGGGCTGTTGCAATACGGCAAGGAGCACCAGTCCATGCCTCAACAGGAATACAGCAGCAAGTCCAGTGTGACCGGCCTGTTCAAGCGAGTCGGCAACTGGCTGCGTGGTGAATTTTAATCCCGGCGGGAGCTAGCCGGGACCAAAGCGGAGAGAGAGGGTTAATCCTATGTTTGAACTGATGAATGATCACGAGCAGGAAGCCGTCATTAAAGTGGTCGGTGTGGGCGGCGGCGGCGGTAACGCCGTTGAGCACATGGTACGGGAAAACCTCGAAGGGGTTGAATTCCTGGCCATCAACACCGATGCCCAGGCGCTGCGCAACGCCAGTGCCCATCACACCCTGCAGGTCGGCAGCGCCATTACGAAAGGCCTGGGCGCGGGAGCCAATCCGGAAGTGGGGCGTGATGCCGCCCTGGAAGACAAGGACGCCATTCGCGATCTGCTCGACGGCGCCGACATGGTGTTTATCGCCGCCGGCATGGGTGGTGGTACCGGTACCGGTGCTGCTCCGGTAGTAGCCGAAGTGGCCAAGGAGCTGGGTATTCTGACCGTGGCCGTGGTGACCAAGCCCTTCGCCTTTGAAGGCAAGAAGCGCATGAACTATGCCCAGCAGGGCATCAACGAGCTGGCCAAGCACGTCGACTCGCTGATCACCATTCCCAACGACAAGCTGCTGAAGGTGCTGGGTCGCGGCATCTCCCTGCTGGACGCCTTCAAGGCCGCCAACAACGTGCTGCTGGGGGCGGTGCAGGGCATTGCCGAGCTGATCACCCGTCCGGGTCTGATCAACGTTGACTTCGCCGACGTACGCACCGTGATGCGGGAAATGGGTACCGCCATGATGGGTACCGGCCATGCCACCGGTGAAGACAGAGCCGAGGAAGCCGCCGAGAAGGCGATCTCCAGCCCGCTGCTGGAAGACGTGGATCTGGCCGGTGCCCGGGGCATTCTGGTGAACATCACCGCCGGCCTCGACATGAGCATTGAAGAGTTCGAAACCGTGGGCAACGCGGTCAAGGCCTTTGCCTCCGAGAACGCCACCGTGGTGGTGGGTACCGTACTGGATCCGGAAATCACCGACGAGCTGCGGGTCACCGTGGTGGCCACCGGTATCGGTGCCGAGCGCAAGCCCGACATCACCCTGGTGAAGTCCGGCAACAGCCGCGACGACAACGGCATGCGCCGCGCCGAAACCCCGGAAGAGCAGGGTGGCAAGGTGGCCGTGGGTGGCGATACCGCCCAGGCGAAAACCGATCTGGATTACCTGGACATTCCGGCCTTCCTGCGCAAGCAGGCCGACTGAAAAATGCGCCGGATTGGCGCGGGTGGGTAAAAACGTGTTAGCATACGTGGCCATTTTATATGGTTCGAATCGGGCTATCTGACTGACGGACAATCCTATGATTAGACAACGAACTCTGAAAAATACCGTGCAGGCCACCGGAATCGGCCTGCATTCCGGCCACAAGGTGCAGATGCGCTTTGTTCCTGCGCCGGCCAACACAGGTATCGTGTTTCGTCGTACCGATCTGGAGCCGCAGGTCGAGATTCGGGCCGACGCCGACCTGGTGAAGGACACCATGCTGTGTACCGCCCTGGTCAATGATGAAGGCGTGCGGGTATCCACCATCGAGCACCTGTCCGCCGCACTGGCGGGGCTGGGTATCGACAACCTCTATATTGAGGTGGATGCCCCCGAGGTGCCGGTGATGGACGGCAGTTCCCATCCCTTTATCTACCTGCTACAGTCCGGCGGCATTCGCGAGCTGAACGCGCTCAAGCGCTTCATTCGCATCAAAAAGCCGATCCGGGTGGAAGACGGCGACAAGTGGGCCGAACTGCGTCCCTTTAACAAGGGCTTTCGCATGGATCTGACCATCGACTTCAAGCATCCTGTGTTTGAAGGCCGCAGTCAGCATCTGGTACTGGATTTTTCCGGCGCCGCCTTTGTGAAGGAACTGAGCCGGGCCAGAACCTTCGGCTTTATGCGCGACATCGAATACCTGCACTCCCAGAATCTGGCACTGGGCGGCAGCCTGGAAAACGCCGTGGTGCTGGACGAGTACAAGGTGCTCAACGAAGACGGTCTGCGCTACCCCAACGAGTTTGTGAAGCACAAGATGCTGGACGCCATCGGCGATCTGTATATGTGCAACCACAGCATTCTGGGCGAGTTTTGTGCCTACAAGACCGGCCATGCCCTCAACAACAACCTGTTGCGGGCGCTGCTGGCACAAGCCGACGCCTGGGAAATGGTCACCTTTGGTGACGAGGGCGCCGAGTCGCCGATCCGTTACTACGACACCGCCTTCCAGCCCGCCTGATCCCGTATACACACGCCGGCATCTCTCCGCGCCGGCGTGTTTTTTGTTTTGTTCTGAATACTCATTGCGCTGTTTTTGCGCGAATGGCGTCAGTTTTTACCACGCATTCCGGCGCTGCGGGCCCTTTTGCCGGCCATTGCCCTTGATTATTGCCCGCATCATCACCATATAATTCCCGATTCGCGCATTTACCAGACCCTTTTTCTTGCTGCCCCAACGGGTTACATTTGCATAAATGAAATGCCGAAAGCGCAGGGCCGGCCGCATGGGGCGCACCGTCTTTTCCGGCAAAATGTATCGTTATGGCTCCGCGGCGCGCGGGGTGACCTTTTTCAACATCACAATTGGCCAAGCATGATCACCAAACTCTTCACTCGAATCATTGGCAGTCGCAACGACCGAACCCTGAAGCGACTGCGCAAGGTAGTAAACGAAATCAATGCCATGGAGCCGAAGTTCGAGGCCCTGTCCGATGCCGAGCTGCAGGGCAAGACGGTGGAATTCCGTACCCGCCTGGAGCAGGGCGAAACCCTGGAGCAGATTTTGCCCGAAGCCTTTGCGGTGGTGCGTGAGGCGTCCAAGCGGGTGTTTGCCATGCGTCACTTCGACGTGCAGATGATCGGCGGCATGGTGCTCAACAACAACCAGATCGCCGAAATGAAAACCGGTGAAGGTAAAACCCTGACCGGTACCCTGCCGGTGTACCTGAACGCCCTCAGCGGCCGGGGCGTGCACGTGGTCACGGTGAACGACTACCTGGCCCGCCGGGATGCCGAAGGCAACCGGCCGCTGTTCGAATTCCTGGGCCTGACCGTGGGCTGCAACCTGCCGGGCATGAGTCATCAGGAAAAGCAGGCCGCCTATGCCTGTGACATCACCTACGGCACCAACAACGAATTCGGCTTTGACTACCTGCGCGACAACATGGCGTTTTCGCCCGAGCAGCGGGTGCAGCGTCCGCTGAACTACGCCCTGGTGGATGAAGTGGACTCGGTACTGATCGACGAGGCCCGTACCCCGCTGATCATCTCCGGCCCGGCGGAAGACAGCTCCGAGCTGTACAAGCGCATCGATACCCTGATCCCCAAACTGGTGAAGCAGGATCAGGAAGACACCGAGGAATACACGGGTGACGGCCACTACACGGTGGACGAGAAAAACAAGCAGGCGCTGCTTACCGAAAACGGCCAGATCTTCGTGGAAGAAGAGCTCAAGCGCATGGGCCTGCTGCAGGAAGACGACTCCCTGTTTTCCGCCGGCAACATTACCCTGCTGTCTCACGTCAACGCCGGCCTGCGCGCTCACACCCTGTTTGAGCGCAACGTCGACTACATAGTACAGAACGACGAAGTGGTGATCGTCGACGAGCACACCGGCCGCACCATGCCGGGTCGGCGCTGGTCCGAGGGCCTGCACCAGGCGGTGGAAGCCAAGGAAGGGGTGAAAATCCAGAATGAGAACCAGACCCTGGCCTCGATCACCTTTCAGAACTACTTCCGTCTGTATGACAAGCTGGCGGGCATGACCGGCACCGCCGACACCGAAGCCTTTGAATTCCAGCATATCTACGGCCTCGACACCGTGGTGATCCCCACCAACAAGCCGATGATCCGCAAGGACATGGGCGACCTGGTGTACCTGACCGCGCCGGAGAAATACCAGGCCATCGTTGCCGACATCAAGGACTGCGTCGAGCGGGGCCAGCCGGTGCTGGTAGGTACCGTGTCCATCGAGAACTCCGAGCTGCTCTCCAGCATTCTCGACAAGGAAGGCATCAGGCATCAGGTGCTCAACGCCAAGTTCCACCAGAAGGAAGCGGAGATCATCGCCCAGGCCGGCCGAGCCGGCACCGTGACCATTGCCACCAACATGGCCGGCCGGGGTACCGATATCGTGCTGGGCGGCAGCTGGCAGTCGGAAATCGAGGCCCTGGGTGAGGGCGCGACGCCGGAGCAGATTGCCGCCATCAAGGCCGACTGGCAGCCACGCCACGATGCCGTGCTGGCCGCCGGCGGCCTGCATATTATCGGCACCGAGCGTCACGAATCCCGCCGTATCGATAACCAGCTGCGTGGCCGGGCCGGCCGTCAGGGCGACCCGGGCTCCAGCCGTTTCTACCTGTCCATGGAAGACGCCCTGATGCGCATCTTTGCGTCAGACCGGGTCACCGGCATGATGAAAAAACTGGGCATGGAAGAAGGCGAGGCCATCGAACATCCCTGGGTGACCCGGGCCATTGAAAACGCCCAGCGCAAGGTGGAAACCCGTAACTTCGACATTCGTAAAAACCTGCTCGAATTCGACGACGTGGCCAATGATCAGCGCAAGGTAGTGTACGAGCAGCGCAACGAGCTGCTCGACTCCGGCGATATTCACGACACCATCTCGGTGATCCGCGAAGACGTGCTCACCGATGTGGTTAACGAATACATTCCGCCCCAGTCGCTGGAAGAAATGTGGGACGTGCCCGGCCTGGAGCAGCGTCTGCAGAGTGATTTCGCCCTGGAGCTGCCCATCGGTGACTGGCTCAAGCAGGATGACAAGCTGCACGATGAGCAGATCCTGGAGCGGGTACTGGCCGAAGCCGCCAGCACCTATGAGGAGAAGGAAGCCGTGGTGGGCGCCGAGGTACTGCGCCAGTTTGAAACCTCGGTGATGCTGCAAACCCTGGACAACCTGTGGAAGGAGCACTTGGCGGCCATGGATCACCTGCGTCAGGGCATTCACCTGCGCGGTTATGCCCAGAAGAACCCCAAGCAGGAATACAAGCGCGAGTCCTACGAGCTGTTTACCCAGATGCTGGACAACCTCAAGCGCGAGGTGGTGAGCATTCTCAGCCGGGTGCGGGTGCAGACCCAGGAAGAAGTGGATGCGGCCGAAGCCAAACGTCGTGAAGCCGCCGAGCGCCTGCCTCAGAGCTACAGCCATGCCGAGGCCGACAGCCCGCTGACCGATGGTCAGCCTGCCACTGCTGCAGCAGAAGCCGAAAGTGCACCCTTTGTGCGGGAAGGCCAGAAAGTGGGCCGCAACGACCCTTGCCCCTGCGGCTCGGGCAAAAAGTACAAGCAATGCCACGGCAAGCTGAGCTGAGCCGGCATCGTATTTCTGCAAAAGCCGCCTTCGGGCGGCTTTTTAATTATATAAATGGCAAAAAGGGAAAATACTGAAATATTGTCCCGACCCGGGCCGTACAGGAGTGAGATTATT
Source organism: Oceanimonas aquatica (assembly GCF_030732065.1). GTDB lineage: Bacteria > Pseudomonadota > Gammaproteobacteria > Enterobacterales > Aeromonadaceae > Oceanimonas. Next base: position 104,310 of record NZ_JAVBHX010000008.1, on the reverse strand, counting down.
TTTATTATGGATTCTGCGTCCGGCCAGGTTTCACTTTGGGCCGGATTGACCCATAATTTTCGCCCCCACAAAGGGGAAATAAAAATAATTACGGGATAAAAACAAGAGGCATTCATGCATCACAGAGTGTTTTTGCGGCTGGCATTTACCCTGGCACCGGTGCTGCTGCTGGCGGGTGCGATAGCGCTGGTCATGCTGCTGCAATCGCAACGGGCGCTGACACTGGCCCAGCAGACGCGGTTTGAGTATTTCGAAGCCGCTAACCAGATCCGGCAGTTGTCGGGCCAGCTCAGTGCCGGTATTCGCAACTATGCCTATACCGGCTCGGAGCGCAGCCTGTCGCTGTATCGCCATGTGCTGGCCATGACCGAAGGGCGCCATCCCAGGGACAATGGCAGGGTCATCTCCAACGAGCAACTGCTGCGGTCAATGACGCTGACCCGGGAAGAGCTCAACCTGCTGGAACGGGCGCGCCAGGCGACTCTGACTCTGGCCAGGCTGGAAGACGAGGCACTTCGGCTGATGGAGGCGGGGCATTATGCTCAGGCCCGGCAAAAGGTGTTCAACCCGGACTACGACAGCTACAGAGAAGTAGTGACCGGATCGGTCAACCAGTTTGTAAACCTGCTGGTGGCACGGCTGGAGCGGAACATTGAGCAGGCACGCCAGCAAAACCGGTATACCATGATTGCCATGCTCATTACGTTCTTGCTGTTGGTGTTATGCAGTCTCGTGCTGGGCTGGCAGTTACGCCAGGGCCAGCGCCATCAGGGCCGCGTCGTGCTGGCTGCGCGCCATGGTACTCCCGGCTGAGTTTCCCCTGATTCCCTTATAAAGCCTCGAATGGATCTTTTGTGTTTTAATTTTAGTTAAATAAGAACATAATCCGCGCCGTTTGAATTAAACGTTGTATACAGTTTGCGGGGAGGAGTGTATGGGAAGTGGTATGACCCTGAAGGCCATTATCCGGTTGATTATCCTGGTGGCACTGGGTTTTGCCCTGATATTGGGCGGCACCCTGTTTCTTTTATTACAGGCGCAGAGTGATCTTGAAGCGGCCCAGAACAAGCGGCATGAAGACTTTAACTCCGTCAACCTGATGCGCATCATGTCCGGGGAGCTGACAGCCAGTATCCGTAATTATGTCTCCACCTCTGCCCAGAAAGATCTGGACAACTACCGCAGCGTACTGGCGATGACTGAAGGCCGCAAGCCGCGGATCAACGGTTTTACCGAGTCAAACGAACAGATGCTGCAGGCCATGACGCTGACTCCTCAGGAATTGGCGTTGCTGGAAAAGGGCCGGCAGGCGACCGTGAACATGGCGAAACTGGAAAGCGAGGCGTTGCAGCTGATGCAGGTCGGCCAGAGTCGTGAAGCCTGGGGCAAGGTATTTAACAAGGAATATGACGACAACAGGGCCGTACTTCAGGCGTCGGTTAACCGCTTTATCTCGATGCTGCTGACCCGCCTTGATCAGGATATCGAGATCGCCCGGGCCAAGAAGCATAACATGGTGATCGTCATGGTGGTGATGGCGGCCCTGCTAGTGACGCTCAGCCTGTTGCTGGGATGGGTGCTCAGACGGGCGGTGCTGCAGCCTCTGGGGGCGGAGCCGGCCGAGATGGCACGAATTGCCAGTTCTATTGCCGACGGCCAGCTTGGCCTGCAATTTTTACCGGATGCACAGGGCGTCTATGGCCGCATGCAGCACATGACCAGTAAATTGCGTGACCTGGTCGGCCAGATTAACAGTTCAAGTTCAGGTCTGGCTTCGGCGGCAGAAGAAACCTCGGCCGTGTCGCTGCAGACCAGCACCAACCTTGAGCGTCAGCAGCAGGACACCGAGCAGGTTGCTACCGCCATTAACCAGATGTCGGCCACGGTGCAGGAAGTTTCGCACAATACCGGGCAAGCGGCGGAATCGGCTCGCTCTGCGTCAGAAGCGGCCGAGCAGGGCCGCCAGATCGTCCTGCAGACTGTCGAGCAGATCAGCTGTCTGGCTGAGGAAGTGGGCACCACCAGCGAAGTGGTGCAATCACTGGCCGACAGCAGCACCCAGATCAGCTCCGTGGTTGAGGTGATTCAGGAAATTGCCGATCGCACCAACCTGCTGGCGCTGAATGCCGCCATCGAGGCTGCACGGGCCGGTGAGCAGGGGCGTGGCTTTGCGGTGGTGGCGGCTGAGGTTCGCAACCTCGCCGAGCAGACCCAGCATTCTTCTCAGGAAATCGTGAACACCATCGCCCGGCTACAGGCCGATGCCGCAAAAGCCAAGTCCGCCATGGACAGTGGCCGTCAGCGGGCGGAAGTGACGGTAGAGCGGGCGCGGGATGCCGAGCAGGCGCTGGAAATGATCAGTTCGGCGGTGCAGTTGATCCGCGACATGAACACCCAGATCGCCAGTGCGGTGGAAGAGCAGGCCTCGGTGACCGAGAACATCAGCCGTAATATCACCAGCATTCACGGTATGGGTGAGGAGAATGCCGCGGGTGCCGATCAGACTGCCAGTGCCAGCCGTGAGCTGGCCAGTCTTGCCGAGCAATTACAGACGGCGGTTCAGGGCTTCAGGCTCGAGAACACGCACGCCCAGCTCCGCTGAGCCGGGCTGTGGCAGTTCGGTAGCTGGCTGCCGGCCTTGTTCCCTTGGAAGGCGGTCAGTATACTGCCGTGTCTCAAATTGCGAGGATTGTTCATGTTAAAGCTGTTGCGGATACTGTTGCTGGGCCTGGCCATGGTCGTCGTTTTCGTACTGGGTACCCTGTTGTGCCTGGTACGCCCCCGCCACCCGAACAACGTTTATCTGCTTGGCCGCCTGTTTCACCTGGCCTGTCCGTTGATCGGGCTCAAGGTCAGAATTCGCGGGCGTGACAACGTGAAGGATCTGGAGTCGGCCATTTACATTGCCAACCACCAGACCAACTGGGACATCATCACTCACCCGGGCGTGCTGTCGCCGCGCACCGTGGCCATTGGCAAAAACAGCCTGTTCTGGATTCCGTTGTTTGGCCCCCTGTTCTGGCTCAGTGGCAACCTGCTGATCAACCGGGAAAACAAGGCCAAGGCCGCCAGCACCATCGGCAAGGTGGTGGAAAAAATACGCAGCCGCAAGCTGTCCATCTGGATGTTTCCCGAAGGCACCCGCAGCAAGGGCAAGGGGCTGCTGCCGTTCAAGACCGGCGCCTTTCATATTGCCCTGCAGGCGGGAGTGCCCATAGTGCCCGTCGCCTGCTCCAGCTATTTTGGTCAGGTGGATCTGAACCGCTGGGACAACGGCGAAGTGCTGATCGACATCATGCCACCCATCGACGTAAGCGAGTGCCAGCCGGCGCAACTGCGCGACCTGCTGAAACAGAGTCGCAAGCAGATTGCCGACGGCATTACCCGCCTCGACGGGGAAGTCCGCCGTCCCGATTCCCTTACTCAATCCGGAGCCGAATCATGAGCCAGAGCACCGACTGGCGGGCCGAAACCCGTGACATCATTGAATCCCTGCTGAACGACGGCAGCCATCCCGATGCCGAATACACCATAGAACACCACTTTTCCGGGCAGAACTTCGCCCGCCTGGAAAAGGCCGCGGTCGACTGCTTCAAGGCCGGCTACGAGGTTACCGATGCCGAGGAGCTGACCCTGGAGCGGGGGCAGACCCTGCTGTGCTTTGACGCCGTGGCCGACAGCGCCCTCAACGAAGAGCAAATCATGCAACAAATCGCAGAGCTGCTGCCCATCGCCGAGAAATACGGTATCGACTACGATGGCTGGGGCACCTACTTCGAGGGAGACGACGAAGAGGAATAAGTGCAAGGGCGGCATGGCGGGAGCGGCTCGGCTAAGCTTGATCCATATATGCATGGATCAAGGAGAGTACCATGTGCCGTCACCGCGTCGCTTGCTTGTGGTTATTGCTGCCATTCCTGGTTGTTCTGTCCGGTTGCAGTGAAATTCAGGCCCGCCTGGGCCGGCACTTGCTGCCGGATGCTCCCGAGGTGGTGGTGGAGACCCTGCCGCCGGGCTATGACCCGGCCCGCCCGCGCCCGCCTTATACCGGCCCTCATGCTTCCCTGGTAAAGCTGGATCTCGGCGCCTTTGACTTTCCGGTGCAGCCCGGCGAAACCGGCCCCATCGACACCTCCCTTGGGCCGCTGCAATACCCGTTTTCCTGCAATACCGAAGAATCCGGACTGGGTCAGCCGCTGGTGGATAACCAGGACGGCATCGGCACACCTGTGTATGCCGAGGAAAACGGCATAAAAAACAAGCAGCGCCTGTTGGGTCACAGCAAGGACTGCCTGCTCAACACCCGCCTCGATTACTACTACCGGGTGAAGGGCAAGAACGACTTTCGGCGGCTGCCCGAAGGCGACTACCCCGAGGACATGGACTGGATCGAGCGGGATGGCGAGCGCATTCCCTTTGTGCTCAGGGTAGAGCAGGGCACCATCAACCGCTTTGTGTACATGCTTGCCATGCTGGCCGATCCGACGACACCGGTCACCGACACCCACAGCCGCTACTGGAACCGCAAGCTGATTTTCCACTTCAAGGGCGGGGTCGGCATCGGCAAGCGCCAGGGCAAGATGAGCCTGGGGCGGGTGGGCAGCCGGCTGGTGGCCCAGCTGGCTCAGGGCTATGCGCTGGCGGGCTCCAGCGGCAATGTCACCAGCAACCACTACAACATGTGGCTGGCGGCCAATACCGCCGAAATGGTCAAGGCTCAGTTTGAAGCCCGCTACGGTCGGCCCGACTACACGGTGGGCATTGGCGGCTCCGGTGGCGCCGTGCAGCAGTATCTGTTCGCCCAGAACAAGCCAGGCCTGCTTGACGCCCTAATCCCCCAGTACAGTTATCCGGACATGATCACCCAGAGTATCTGGGCACTGGACTGCGAGTTGTTCGAATATTACTTCGATGTAACTGCCCGGGAGAACAAGCGCTGGCGCGTGCAGGAAAACCGTGGCCTGGTGATGGGGGTGGCGGCCAGCAGCGAGGTGGAGCACGAGTTCAAAAAGTATTACCGCTGGGCACGCATGGCCGGACTGGGGTTGCGCCTGCCCGGGCTGCCCCCGGGGGCCACCGAGTGCTCCAAGAGCTGGCGCGGTCTGGCCCCGCTGACCAACAACCCCCATTACTCCCACCGGGCCCGTTATTACTCGCCGGCGGTGGTGGCAAAAGCACGCTTCAGCCACTGGCACGATCTGGGGTATGTGTATGGCGTGGATGACAACGGCTATGCCAACCGCACTCACGATAATACCGGCGTGCAATACGGGCTGGGGGCCCTTATCGAGCGGGAGATCACCCCCGCCGAGTTCTTCCATCTCAACGCCAATATCGGCAGCTGGAAGCCGCCGGCCGACATGGTACAGGAAAAGCTCTGGGTGCTGACCGGCGACGACAGCCTGGCCGGCGTATCCATCTGGAGCGATCACAACATGCGCAAGACCCCGGGCAGTCCGGTACCGCTGTGGGTGTTTGAGCGCAACCGGGCCGACATGGTTAAAACCGCCCCCCGCAGTCGGGGGAACCACGACGCCATTGCCGCCGCCTACCGCTCCGGCCACGTCTTCCTGGGCGATATCGATATTCCGGTTATCGATGTGCGGCACTACCTCGACCCCGAGCTCGACATGCACCACTCCTATGCTACCCAGTCGGTGTGGCTGCGCATGCAGGCCGCCCGCGGCAACACCGACAATCTGGTGATCTGGCAAAGCGGAAAGCCCTTTAATCCCAGCGACCGGGCCTTTGAGGTGCTTGACGAGTGGCTCACCACGGGGCAGCGGCCCGCCACGGCCGTGGACGCCTGCTGGACCGACACCGGTGAGCTGATTGCCGAAGGAAACAGCGTATGGAACGGCCCCTGGCGGGGCAATGCCGAGACCGGTGCCTGCCTGCAGCGTTACCCGGCGTTTCGCTCGCCCCGTAACGTGGCCGGCGCCCCGCTGACCGGAGAGCTGTTCCAGTGTGCCCTGATCCCGGTTGAACAGGCCGTGGCTCAAGGCGTTTACGGTGAGCTCGACATGCGCTCGCACCTGGCCATGCTGCGCGTGGTCTTTCCCGATGGTGTCTGCGATTTCAGCCGGGGAGATATGGGACGTCCCAGCAATGCAGAGATGGGACTCACTGGCGTGTTATAGTGGCGCAAAACATGTTTAGGGAAGGCCTGATGTATCCGCCACCGGATCCCCACATGCAATTGTGGGACGAGTACAAATACCGCCACGACCACATCTGGCAAAAGCTGTTTCAGATCACCATTGCTGTGGTGCTGCTGGGCTCGGTGCCTTACCTCAAGCCCGAGATCGCTCAGGTGCTGCGGGGCTAGATTTTGATAGCGCCGCTGCTGGGCACGGTACTGAGCCTGATCAGCCGGGTGCTGATGCATTTTGAGCTGACCCTGTTTGGCAAAATTGCACGGGCGCACCGGGCTCATCAGGAGGAGCTGGGGTTGATACGGCACAGCCGGCACAATTATTTTCGTTACCTGGTGATGATTTACGTCGATTTTCTGCTGCTGGTCAGCATCGCCAATGTGGCGGTGGTGCGGTTGTTGTGGCTGGCGGCCTGAATCACTGCGTCAGCGCTCTGCACAGGGCGTTCGCTTGCCTCTGTCGGGCTGGTCTGACCCGGCATACACTTAATGCTGAGGCCGGGCGTTGTGTGCCCGGAGAGTGAACAGAGGTAATGAAAGATGGTTATGCATGGCAACGTGAAGGCGAGCGCAGTGGCGGTGGTATTGCTACTTGGGCTGTCGGCCTGTGCCAACATGTCTGATCGGGACCGCAATACCGCCATTGGCGCTGGTGTGGGCGGTGTGGCCAGCTCGGTGCTGACCCATGGCAGCGCTGTGGGCACCATAGGTGGCGCCGTGGTCGGTGGTGTGATCGGTAATCAGACCGGCAAATGATACTCCCGCCGGGCATTACCAGGCGGCTTCGCCCAGGTAGTTGCCCGGCGGATGGTAATTGCACACCAGTATCATGATGTCGTTGCAGGTGCTGGTGGCGCAGCCCAGCTCTTGAGTGTCGGACCACACCATCTGGGTGTAGTGGCCCACTTTGAGAACCAGCGCCCGGGTGAGGGGCTGGCCCGAATAATACCGCTTTTCCTCTTCCCAGCTTTTTACCCCGTCCAGCTCGTCGTAATAGCCGAGGGTTCCCATAAACAGATTCTCGCCAAAGCCCGAGCCCCGGCTGTGCTCAATATCGCAGCGCTTGCTCAGCTCGTGTGCCCAGCCAGCGGCCTGCGTTTCGGCCCGGGCCGACCAGACCAGCGGGACGGCGCCCACCTCGGCACGAACCTCATTGTGGGCCTCCAGCAATGCCTGTTTTATATCGGTGGCAGAGACGAAGCTGGCCAGCAGCCCTGTCAGCCAGAGCAAATGATGCCGTTTCATGGGGCACCTCCTTGATGGACATAGTGTTTTCAGATTAAGGGCGCGGGCCTGAAAACGCCATGTTTCCCTTTTTCCCCCTCACCAGCAAGCGGCCATAAAAAAGCCCCGGCGGTTGCCGGGGCTGTTGCGTAACGGGTTAACTGTCGGGGTTACAGGCTGGCGATCTGGTCGCGCTGCTGCTCCAGCTTGGCCAGGGTGGCCTGGTAATCGGCCAGTTTTTCCTGCTCCTTGGCCACCACCTCGGCGGGGGCCTTGGCCACAAAGCCCTGGTTGTTGAGCTTGCCTTCGAGACGCTTGATCTCGCCCTGAATCTTGCCCAGCTCCTTGTCAAGGCGGGCCAGTTCGGCGTCCTTGTCAATCAGGCCGGCCATGGGCAGCAGCAGCTCGGTGTCGCCGATCAGCTGCTTGGTAGACACCGGCGCTTCGTCGCCGGCGGCCAGCAGGGTGATGCTGTCGAGCTTGGCCATGGCCTTGAGGAAGGCGTCGTTGTCGGTGGCGCGGCGGGCGTCTTCACCGGCCGGGCGCAGCAGCACGCTCAGGGCCTGGCCCGGGGGAATGTTCATCTCGGCGCGCAGGTTGCGGATGGACACGATAAAGCGCTTCACCCACTCCAGATCGGCCATGGCCTGCTCGTCCTGCTCGGCGGCATTCACCTCGGGGTAGGCGGCCAGCATGATGCTGTCGCCACCGCGTCCGGCCAACGGGGCGACCCGTTGCCAGATTTCCTCGGTGATGTAGGGCATGATGGGGTGCGCCAGACGCAGCAGGGTTTCCAGCACCTCGATCAGGGTCTTGCGGGTGGCGCGCTGCTCGGCCTCGGAGCCATGCCACAGCACCGGCTTGGTGAGCTCCAGATACCAGTCGCAGAACTGGTTCCAGATAAACTCGTACAGGGCACTGGCGGCGCGGTCAAAGCGGTAGCCGTCCAGGGCGCTGCGTACATCGGCGATGGTGGCCTGCAGCTGGGCGCGGATCCAGCGGTCCGCCAGCGAGTATTGCAGCTCGCCGCCGTTCTGGCCGCAGTCCTGCTCTTCGGTGTTCATCAGCACGTAGCGAGAGGCGTTCCACAGCTTGTTGCAGAAGTTGCGGTAGCCGTCCAGGCGCTTCATGTCCCAGTTGATGTCACGGCCGGTGGAAGCCATGGCGCACAGGGTAAAGCGCAGGGCGTCGGTGCCGTGGGCCTCGATGCCGTCGGCAAATTCCTTGCGGGTGCGCTTTTCAATCTTGGCGGCCAGCTGGGGCTGCATCATGTTGCCGGTGCGCTTGGTGACCAGGGATTCCAGATCGATGCCGTCGATCATGTCGAGGGGGTCGAGCACGTTGCCCTTGGACTTGGACATCTTGTCGCCGTTCTCGTCACGGATCAGACCGGTGACGTAAACGGTTTTGAACGGCACCTGGGGCTTGCCGTTTTCGTCCTTGATGAAGTGCATGGTCATCATGATCATGCGCGCCACCCAGAAGAAGATGATGTCAAAGCCGGTGACCAGCACGCTGGACGGATGGAAGGTGGCCAGCTCCGGAGTTTTTTCCGGCCAGCCCAGGGTGGAGAAGGTCCACAGCGCCGAGCTGAACCAGGTGTCGAGCACGTCGTCGTCCTGGCTCAGCACCACGTCATCGCCCAGGTTATGGGCGGCGCGCACTTCGGCTTCATCTCTACCCACGTAGACCTTGCCGGACTCGTCGTACCAGGCGGGAATACGGTGGCCCCACCACAGCTGACGGGAGATACACCAGTCCTGAATGTCGCGCATCCAGGAGAAGTACATGTTTTCGTACTGCTTGGGCACGAACTGAATGTCGCCGTCTTCTACCGCCTGGGTGGCCACCTTGGCCAGAGGGGCGGCACGTACGTACCACTGGTCGGTGAGCATGGGCTCGATCACCACGCCGCCACGGTCGCCGTAGGGCACGGTCAGGTCGTGATCCTTGATGCTGTCGAGCAGACCCAGAGTTTCCAGCTCGGCCACCACGGCGCTGCGCGCTTCAAAGCGGTCCAGACCGTGATAGGCCACGGGCAGCTCGGGGCTGTACACGTCGCTCGGCTCGCCGGTGCTGGTGAACACCTCGGCTTCGTTACGAATGGCGGCGTCAAAGGTCAGCACGTTGATCATCGGCAACTGATGACGCTTGCCCACTTCGTAGTCGTTGAAGTCGTGGGCCGGGGTGATCTTCACGCAACCGGTGCCCTTTTCCATGTCGGCATGGTCGTCGCCCACGATGGGAATTCGGCGGTTGACGATGGGCAGGATAATGGCCTTGCCTATCAAGTCTTTATAACGCGGATCTTCCGGGTTCACCGCCACGGCGGTGTCACCCAGCATGGTTTCCGGACGGGTGGTGGCCACCACCAGGTAGTCCTTGCCATCGGCGGTCTTGACACCGTCGGCCAGCGGATAGCGGAAGTGCCACATGTGGCCCTTCTTGTCCTTGTTTTCCACTTCCAGATCGGAAATGGCGGTGTGCAGCTTGGGGTCCCAGTTCACCAGGCGCTTGCCGCGGTAAATGAGATCGTCTTCATACAGGCGCACAAACACTTCCTTCACCGCGTTGGACAGGCCCTCATCCATGGTGAAGCGTTCACGCTCCCAGTCCACCGAGGCGCCCAGCCGGCGCAGCTGCTGAGTGATGGTGCCGCCGGATTCCTTTTTCCAGTCCCAGATCTTGTCGATAAAGGCGTCGCGGCCGTAGTCGTGACGGGTCTTGCCTTCCTCGGCGGCGATCTTGCGCTCCACCACCATCTGGGTGGCGATACCGGCGTGGTCGGTGCCCACCTGCCACAGGGTGTTTTTGCCCTGCATGCGCTGGTAGCGGATCAGGGTATCCATGATGGAGTCCTGAAAGGCGTGGCCCATGTGCAGGCTGCCGGTCACGTTGGGCGGCGGAATCATGATGCTGTAGGCATCTTTGCTGGTGTCGCCGTGGGGCTTGAAGTAGCCCTTGCTTTCCCATTGCTGGTACAGGGCCTGCTCGATGGCGTTGGGGTTAAAGGTTTTTTCCATGGTGTTATACATCTTGAGTTTGGAGTGGTACCGGCTCTGTGGTCAGCTCGAAGCCGGCCTGGCGGTAGGCCTTGAAGCGCTCCCGGGCCTGCTGTTTGCCCGGGTCTGAGGCCGGCACGAAGTCGTGCAGCTGACCAAAACGGCGGGCAAAGGCAGGGGCCTCGGGGGCCAGGTTGATCAGCACGGCGCGGCCGCCCTGGGGCGGCTGCCAGCCGATGACCACGGGCGCGCCCTGACGCGGGCCTTCGCCCTGCAGGTTGTGCGCCACGAAGCTGTCGGCCTCCTGCTGCCATAACCGCTCATCAATGGCCTCGGCCCGGGCCTGGTCGGTGGTGTAAATAAACACACCCAGGCCCTGGCGGTAGCAGTCGGTGGCGAGGCGACACACCTGCTGTTCCAGCAGGATGTCGTCGTCGTTGGGCAACAGGTGAAAACAGCCGGTGCTCATTTTATTCTTCGACGTTCAGGGCGCCGGCGCGGTTCAGCAGGAACTGGGTCAGCAGCGGTACCGGACGGCCGGTGGCCCCCTTGTTCTTGCCGCTTAGCCAGGCGGTGCCGGCCACGTCCAGGTGGGCCCAGTTGTACTTCTTGGTGAACCGGCTCAGGAAGCAGGCGGCGGTAATGGTGCCCGCCGGCCGGCCGCCGATGTTGGCCATGTCGGCAAAGGGGCTTTCCAGCTGCTCGTTGTATTCGTCGCTCATGGGCAGGCGCCAGGCCTTGTCGCCGGCCTGGTCCGAGGCGTTAAGCAACTCGTGAGCCAGCGGGTTGTGGTTGGCCAGCAGTCCCGAGGTGTGGTGCCCCAGGGCGATGATGCAGGCCCCGGTGAGGGTGGCCACGTCGATCACCGCTTCCGGCTCATAGCGCTCCACAAAAGTCAGCGCATCGCACAGCACCAGCCGGCCTTCGGCGTCGGTGTTGAGCACTTCCACGGTCTGACCGGACATGGTGGTGAGAATGTCGCCGGGGCGGTAGGCATTGCCGTCGGGCATGTTCTCGCAACCGGCCAGAATGGCCACTACGTTCACCGGCAGCTGCAGTTCGGCCAGGGCGTTCATGGTGCCCAGCACGGAAGCGGCGCCGCCCATGTCGTATTTCATCTCGTCCATGGCCTCGGCGGGCTTGAGCGAGATGCCGCCAGCATCAAAGGTAAGCCCTTTACCCACCAGGGCAATGGGGCGGGCATCGGGATCCGGGTGACCCTTGTATTCAATCACCGACATCATGGCTTCGTTGTGAGAGCCACGGGCCACCGCCAGATAGGCGTTCATGCCCAGCTCGGCCATTTCTTCCTCGCCGATGACCCGAGTGCTGATGTTGTCCCAGGCGTCGGCCAGCTGGCGCGCCTGAGAGGCCAGGTAGGCCGGGTTGCACACGTTGGGCGGCATGTTGGCCACGTCGCGACAGACGCGCACGCCCCGGGCCACGGCCTGGCCGTGGGCGATGGCACGCTCGCCAATGGTCAGCTCGCGGCGGGTGGGCACATTGAATACCAGTTTGCGCAACGGGCGGCGTGGTTCGGCCTTGTTGGTCTTGAACTGGTCAAAACTGTACAGACTGGCGAGGGTGGTTTCCACCGCCTGGCGTACCTTCCAGTAGGTGTCGCGGCCCTTGACGTGCAGCTCGGTGAGGAAGCAGACCGCTTCCATGGAGCCGGTTTCGTTCAGGGTGCTGATGGTGTTGCGAATGATCTGCTTGTATTGCCGTTCATCCAGCTCGCGTTCCTTGCCGCAGCCGACCAGCAGTACCCGCTCGCCCAGTACGCCGGGTACCTGATGCAGCAGCAGGGTCTGGCCGGGTTTGCCTTCCAGATCGCCGCGGCGGAGCAGCGAGCTGAGGTAGCCGTCGCTGACCTTGTCGAGCTGCTCGGCTACCGGTGACAGCCGGCGCGGTTCGTACACGCCGACCACGATGCAGGCGCTGCGCTGTTTCTCGGGACTACCGCTTTTTACACTGAACTCCATGGATTCTCCTGAGCCTGAAGACAATGGGCGCCGAATGAACGATAATGACGGGCATCGCCAAGGCGCCGGATTTCGCAGAGTTAATATGCGAAAATCGTGATTTTACGCTTATTGTTAAGCGTTTCCATTAAAAAAGACAAGTTTACACTGGGATTAACGGTGATTGCATTCCGCTATTTGTTTCGGGAAACCCTGAAGACTCAGCTGGCCGTGCTGTTTGTGCTTTTGCTCATATTTATCAGCCAGAATTTTATCGACGTGCTGGGCAAGGCCGCCAGCGGGGAGATCCCCGGTACCCTGGTGGGCAAGCTGCTGCTGCTCAACCTGCCGGAGATGGCCACCCTGATGCTGCCGGTCAGTTTGTTTATCGGCATTCTGTTTGCCCATGGCCGGCTTTATGCCGAGAGCGAGATGACGGTGATGAAGGCGGTGGGCATGGGCCCGGGGCGTATTATGCGCACCACCCTGGTGCTGGCGCTGGGGTGGACCGCACTGGCGCTGTTCAACTCCCTGTGGCTCAACCCCTGGGCCAAGGAGCAAGTGTATCAGCTGCGGGAAGAGGTCAAGGCTGACCCCGGTTTTGCGGTGCTGCGCGAGGCCCGCTTCATGAGCCTGGATGGGGGGCGCATCGTGGGCTATGTGGAAGAGCTGGAAGAAGACGATGACGGCAACCGGCTCAACCGGCTGTTTGTGGTGCAGCAGGGCCGGGCTCAGCGTGAGCCCGCCATAGCGGTAGCCGATGGCGGCCGGCTGCACGAGCAGGACGACGGTCAGTGGCTGACCCTGGAGCACGGCCGCCGCTACAGTGGTACCCCCGGCAACCGGGAGTTCGACGTGGCCGAGTTCGATGAATACAGCGCCTATATTCGCCCGTCGGAAATCGAGACAGTGCAGCGTCGCATCGAGGCCATGCCCAGCCGGGAGCTGCTGAACGCTGAGGATCTGCAACAGCGTACCGAGCTGCAATGGCGGCTGGCGCTGCCGCTGTCGATGCTGGTGCTCACCCTGGTAGTGGTGCCGCTGTCGGTGGTTAACCCGCGTCAGGGCCGCTACGCCAAGCTGTTGCCGGCCATCATGCTGTATCTGGCGTATTTTCTGCTGCAGACCGCGTCCCGCTCGGCGGTGGAAGGGGGCAGCCTGCCGCCGGTCCCCGGCCTTTATGCGGTGCCGCTGGCCTTTTTGCTGCTGGTGGCGCTGCCCCTTAACCTGGCGGAAACCGCCTGGTGGAACCGTACCCGGGAAAAATTCACACGGAGCAAGGCTGCCTGATGTTCAATATTCTCGATCGTTACATTGGCCGTACCGTGCTGATGGCCATGTTGTTGTGTGAATTTGTACTGGTGGGACTGTCGGCCATCATTCGCTATGTAGAGCAGCTGCGCAGTGTGGGTGAGGGCAGCTATACCCTGCTGTCGGCCTTTTATTACGTGCTGCTGTCGATGCCCAAGGAAATCGTGCTGTTCTTTCCCATCGCGGCGTTGCTGGGGGGGCTGATTGGCCTGGGTCAGCTGGCCAGCTCCAGCGAGCTGGTGGTGATGCAGGCGGCGGGCAACTCCCGCTTCAACATTGTGACCAGCGCCCTCAAAACCGCGGTGCCGCTGATGCTGGTGATCATGCTGATCGGTGAATATGTGGCCCCGGCCACCAAGCTGGCGGCGGACGATCTGCGCACCCAAGCCCGTTCCGGCGGCCAGGTGGTGCTGTCGGTGAACGGCGTCTGGGCCAGGGACAGTGAGGCCTATATCAACATCGGCCAGGCCCGGCGCGACGGTACCCTGAGCAATATCACCCTGTATTATTTCGATGACGAGCTGCGCCTTGAGCGTATTACTCAGGCGGCCACCGCCGACTATCGCAACGGTGAGTGGATTTTATTGAATCTTACCGACACCAATTTCAACCACGGCGAGTCTATTGTGACCGAGCAGCAGGCCAGCCGCCGCTGGCAAACCAGCCTGACCCCCGACAAGCTGGGGGTGGTGGCCATTGAGCCGGCGGAGCTGTCGATGCGGGGACTGTGGGAATACCAGGGTTATTTGCGAGACAACGGTCAGGACGGCAGCCTCTATGCCCTGGAATTCTGGCGCAAGGCGCTGCAGCCGGTGATGGTGATTGCCATGATGCTGCTGGCCTCGTCCTTTGTCTTTGGCGCCCTGCGCAGTGTGACCATGGGCGCCCGGTTGCTGATGGGCATTTTGTTCGGTTTTGGCTTTTACGTGGCCAACGAGGTATTCGGCCCCATCAGTCTGGTGTATCAGGTGCCGCCCATCCTCGGTGCTCTGGGGCCCAGCCTGCTGTTTATTGGCGTGGCGCTGTTCCTGCTTAACCGCCGGGCTTAACAGTGAGGGGGAGAAGGCTGGGGAGAGGTGTGTTTTTCTCCTCACTCTTCACCCCTCACAACATCACCGGCTCAGCAGTTCCTTGTTCTGCTCCTTGGTGAGTACCACCATTTCGCAATGGGCCAGCTTGTCCTGCAAGGCCAGCTTGCTGCGCGGGTTGAGCCAAATCCAGAAATTGCCCAGCCCCAGCAGTGCCGCCACGGCGCGCACCAGGCACTGGCCCAGGCGTAGCCGGGAGCCATCGGTATTCTGTACTCTGAGCCGCCAGGCGCGCATCCCCAGGGTCTGGCCGCTGGTGCGCCAGAACCAGCAATAAAAGCCCAGTACCACCCCCAGCAAAATCAGCTGATACCCGCGGCTGGCACTGAGCAGAGCGGCGGTGTCTTCGTGCTCGCCCAGGCCAATCCAGCCCAGGTGCAGCGCCAGGGCGGTGAGCCCGAAGCACACAAAACCCGCCACCATCAGCAGCGCCACCACCACCAGAAAATCATACAGCCAGGCGCCGAGGCGACGCAGCACCCCGGCCCGGGGCAAACCCGCATAAGAAGAAGCCACCAGTCATGTTCCTTTGGTTAATTTAGGAGGGCATTCTAGCAAAAGCGGCGGCGCGAAAAAGCCAAAGCTGGCCGTGCAAATAATGCTCACTCGGCACCGCCTTGGTGATAATCCGGTTGCGGGGTCGAGGGGGTCGGGTATAATGCAAATCCTCACTCATGGTGAGTCTACCGGTGGCAGTGTGATGGAATTGGTAGACATGAGTGATTCAAAATCACTTGCCTTCGGGCGTGCCGGTTCGAGTCCGGCCACTGCTACCAACAAAAACCCGATATTATCGGGTTTTTTTGTGCCCGTTTTTCGGCTTTTGCTGACCACCTCGCGCTTTGACGCCTTGCACCGTACTGTATTCGCTTTCACAATCACTTCGTGTTTAAACGGGACGATATTCGTGAATATTTTCATTCTGGACAAGGACATAGAACGTTGCGCTCAGTATCACTGCGACCAGCACGTGGTCAAGATGATACTGGAAAGCGTGCAGATACTGTGCACCGCCCTTAACAAGAAAGGCTTTGAAACGCCCTACAAGTCGACTCATATCAAGCACCCCAGCGTGCTCTGGGTAGAAGAGTCGTACGACAACTTTCAGTGGCTGACGCAACTCACTCAGGCGCTGAACGCCGAATATCGCTATCGCTACCGCAAGGATGCCGATCACAAGTCGATGCCGGTGCTGGCGCAGATACAGCAATTCAAATATTCATCCATTGGTCTCACCGAATTTGCCCAGGCCATGCCCGATCAGTACAAGGTGCCCAATGATGCGGTACAGGCCTACCGCAACTTCTACCTGGGGGACAAAATGAAATTTGCCCGCTGGACCCGCCGGGAAATTCCGCACTGGGTGCAGGAGTCCGGGTCACTTTAACATCGAGCACAGTGCCGGCAGACTGTTGCGAAGGGGCCGGCTCGGGTAAACTTCGCGCTTTGCCGGCTCGGCCGGTGTTTTGCGATTCAGAGTGCACATCATGTTCAAGACCGGCCAGTTGCTTACCCTTTCCGTTCACAGCCTTACCGACAAGGGCGATGGCATCGCCAGCCATGACGGCAAGCCCGTTTACGTGGCCGGGGCCCTGCCCGGCGACGAGGTGGAGGCGAGGGTAACCCTGGCCAAACCCCGCTATGCCCAGGCCGAGCTTCGGCGAGTGCTGACGCCGGCGCCGGGCCGCTGTGCCGATTTCTGCCCCCACACCGCCTGTGGCGGCTGCCAGCTCAGGGTGATGGACTATGCCACCCAGTTGGAGCTGAAGCGCGGCCTGCTGCTGAGCGCACTGGAAGAGCGCGGCCTCGATTGTCCGGTGGGCGATATCCTGGGCATGAGCGAGCCCTTTCATTACCGCAACAAGACCCAGTTCGCGGTGCAGCCGGGCCCCACCATCGGCTTTTATGCCAAACACAGCCACCAGCTGGTGGAAATTGAGCTGTGCCGGGTGCAGGCCCCGGTAACCGCCGAGATCACCGCGCTGGTGCGCCAGTGGATGCGTGAGTGGGCGGTACCGGCCTTTAACGAAGCGCACCATAGTGGCTGTGTGCGTTACCTGATGGTGCGCGATGGTGTGCACAGCGGTGAACTCATGGTGGTGCTGGTGGTGGCCGAAGAGCCGGCAGCTCCGGCCCTTGCCGCTCTGGTTGAGCTGCTTGCGCAAGTGCCCAACATGGCCAGCGTGCAGCTTTGTCTTAACGAGGCCAGCGGCAACCGGGTGCTGGGCCAGCAGGTACGCACCCTGTGGGGGGAAAGCACCATTTCCGACACCCTCGGCGAGCTGCAGTTCGATATCTCGGCGCTGTCGTTTTACCAGATCAATCCGCGCCAGACCGAAGTGCTGTATCGGGAAGCGGTGCGTCTGGCGTCGCTGACCGGCAATGAGACCGTGTTTGATCTTTACAGCGGCATCGGCACCATCAGCCTGTTTCTGGCGCCTCATGCCGCCCATGTGCACGGCATTGAACTGGTGCCCGAGGCGGTGGCCGATGCCGAACGTAACGCCGGGCGCAATGGCACGGATAACGTTACCTTTCATACTGGTGCCGCCGAGCAGGTAGTGCCGGCGCTGTATGAGCAGGGGCTGGCTGCCGATGTGGTGGTGGTGGATCCGCCGCGCAAGGGCTGCGATGAACAACTGCTCAACACCCTGGCACACATGCGCCCGGCGCGGCTGGTATATGTGTCGTGCAATCCCAAAAGCCTGGCCCGGGATGCAGCCTGGCTGAATGAGCACGGTTTTGAACTGGTGCAGGCCACGCCGGTGGACATGTTCCCGCATACCATGCACGTGGAAACCGTGGCGCTGTTTGTCCTGAAATAATAAACGCTTGCCATTAATGCAATTGATAACTATTATCACCCTCTGTGTGAGGAGGTGATAATGGTCGTATTACTGGTATTGGGATGGTTGACCCTGGCGTGGTGGGTGCCGGCATCGTCGCTCACCCTGTGGCTGAGTGCGGGCTTTGCGTTGTTTGCCCTGGCGCTGATCACGCCCTCGCTGAGCCGGCACTGGTACTGGTTGCCGGTGGGCGGTCTGGCCGGACTGGGCATGGCATTGGGAATCATGCTGAGCGATTATGCCTGAACGACAAACAGCAGAAATTTGAGAAACAGAAGGTGTTTCAGCAGATAAGCAAGATCAAGGGAAGTACAAAAGAAGAGAGTCTTGAATCAACAATCGTGGTGCGAAGGGGGGGACTTGAACCCCCACGTCCATAGGACACTAACACCTGAAGCTAGCGCGTCTACCAATTCCGCCACCCTCGCATACCTGATTGTTCGGCTGTTTTACATGGGCCACCATGTTGATATTTGAGCCGTTCGCAAGCCGTCAAGCTTGGTGCGAAGGGGGGGACTTGAACCCCCACGTCCATAGGACACTAACACCTGAAGCTAGCGCGTCTACCAATTCCGCCACCCTCGCATGCTCAAATTGTTCGGCTGTTTTAAATGAGGCCGTCATTGTTTCTCAGTGTGGTGCGAAGGGGGGGACTTGAACCCCCACGTCCATAGGACACTAACACCTGAAGCTAGCGCGTCTACCAATTCCGCCACCCTCGCCCGTGCTGAGGACTGCGAATTCTATAGATTTTTTACCGGCCGTCAATACGCTTTTTTTAGAAAAAACATAAAAAAACGGCCTTTACGGCCGTTTGTTCAAAAATGGCTCAGTTTTGTCCTGTTCAGGCCTGGGCCCGGTAGATTTTGAACCTGCCGTTGGCGGCCAGGGTGTCGCAATGGCCAAAGCTTTGCTCAATCAGCTCCGGATAGGGCAAAAAGGCGTTGGCCACCAGCAACAGGCTGCCACCCGGCTTGAGATAGCCTTTGGCCTCGCTGAGCAGGGTTTCGGTGGTGCTGTAAAAGGTCTTGAGGCCCGCATGAAAGGGCGGATTGCTGATGATGCAGTCAAAGCGGCCCTGTACCTCGTTCAGGCCGTCGGACGCATATACACTGGCCTGCAGGCCATTTTCGGCCAGGGTTATACGGCTGGCTTCCAGTGCCAGGGCGTTGATGTCGATCTGTTCCAGTTCGATGCCGGGGTGCCGCTTCAGCAGGCTGGCACCAATGACCCCGGCGCCGCAGCCAAAATCCAGCACCCGGCCATGCAGCTTGTCCGTGTTGTTCAGCAACAGCCGAGTGCCTGCATCCAGGTGATCGGCACTGAACACGCCGGGCAGGGTGCAGATGGTGAGTTGCTCTTCTGCCAGCGGGTAGCGGATCACCCAGTCGCTGCTTTTCAGGGGGGAGGCGGGGCGGCTCAGCTCGGCCTGGTAGAGGCTGGCGCGACGGGCGCTGTCGAGTTTGTTGACATGGCCACAGTAAGGCGCCAGCAATTTGGGCGCGGCCTTGACGCCGCCCTTGTTGTCACCGGCGATGAACACGGGGGCGCCAGGGGCCAGTAATGGCAGGCAGGCGGTCAGAAGGTATTCGGCTTCGGCCTTGGCCTTGGGCATCAGCAGCAGCAGGCCGGTGGCGGGCTCAGTGGCGGGCACGGCACCAAACTCGGGTTTAACGTTGCTTCTCGTGTTCAGCCACTGAAAGTAGCGAAAGTCGGTGGTAAACACCCGCGGTGCCGGGCCGTGCCCCGCCAGCAGCCCGGGCAGATCGTCTTCCAGCAGGCCGCACACCAGCAGTGGCTGATGGCACAGGGTGTCCAGGTTACGGCTCAGCATCTCGCTGACCGGGGTCAGGGCCTCATACATGTAGTGTTCCTGCTTTATTTGGCAAAATCCGCATTATACATGGCGTGGCCCCCCTTGACATTTGCCGGTGGTTGGCAAAAGATGCTCTTCAAGGTTTTTTCAGGTGTTATCCATGCAAGTTTCAGTCAAACGCAAATCGACCAAACCGCTTAAACGTAAAGCGGCCTGTTTTTTTGCGTGACCGACGCCTGATTCGTTCAGACCAGCCCTTGTCAAAACCCCGGTTACGCTTTCGCGCCCGGGGTTTTTTAATTCAAAATTCAATCCTCTGATCAGGAGAAGGAGTTTCCATGTTTCGCGGTTCTTTAGTTGCCCTGCTTACCCCCTTTGACGGTGACCGGCTCGACGAGGCGTCCCTGCGCCGCCTGGTTGACTGGCACATCGATGAAGGGACGCACGGCCTTGTGCCGGTGGGCACCACCGGGGAAAGTCCGACCCTGACTCACGACGAACACTGCCGGGTGATCGAAATCGTGGCCGAGCAGGCCGCCGGCCGGGTGCCGGTGATTGCCGGTGCCGGCTCCAATAATCCGGTTGAAGCCATTGAATACAGCGTGTGCGCTCAGGAAGCCGGAGCCAATGCCACGCTGCACGTGGCCGGCTATTACAACCGCCCGAACCAGGACGGTCTGTACGCTCACTTTAAAATGCTGCACGACGCCACCGAGCTGCCGATCATCGTATACAACATTCCACCCCGTGCCGTGGTCGACATCAAACCCGAGACCCTGGCGCGCATGGCCGAGTTGCCGCGCATTGTGGGCGTGAAGGATGCCACCGGCGATCTGAATCGTCCCTGGGCCGAGCGTCAGCTGATTAAAAAGCCTTTTGCCTGGCTGTCGGGTGAAGACGGCACTGCCGTGTCCTATAACGTGGGCGGCGGTCAGGGCTGTATTTCCGTGACCGCCAACGTGGCGCCGCGGCTGTGTGCCCAGCTGCAGGATCTGACCCTGGCCGGCAAGTGGGAAGAAGCCCGTGCCCTGCAGGACAAGCTGATGCCCCTGCACCAGGTACTGTTTGCCGAGCCCAACCCGGCCTGCCCCAAGTACGCCCTGTCGTTGCTGGGCATGGCCAGCGAACACTGCCGCATTCCGGTGGTGCCGCTGCAGCAGGACACCAAGGCGCGCATTCGCCGGGTAATGGAAGAGCTGGAACTGATATAAAAAATGGCCGCGCAAGCGGCCATTTTTTTGGCTTGAACAACCGGGACGACGGGTTACTGATCGTCGTTGCCGGTGTCGTTACCGTGATGGTGATCTTCCCGATGACCGTGGTGATCATGATGATTGTCGTAGCGCGGACGACGGGGCTTGTTGATGATCACACCGGTGCGCGGCGGACGACGGCTGGCCGGAGAAATGGTGGAAATCTTGGCCTTGTAGATCAGCTGCTGCTGGCCACGAGGATCGGACAGCAGAATGCTGTACTGGTCAAAGGCACTGATCATCCCTTCAAGTTTGATACCATTGGTCAGGAAAATGGCGCAGTGGGTCTGGTTCTTGCGCAACCAGTTCAGTGCCGCATCCTGCCCGTTACCCAATGAGAAGGCTTGCTGCAGCGATTGGGGGTTCGATGATGGGGCGGTCATGTCGGTCAGTCCTTTTTGTTATTTTTCAATCTTGATTGTGCTTAATGAACGGCCGGCTTGTCAAAGCAAAGCGTAAATAAATGCTTCATTTCAGGGAGCGGGCCGCCAAAGGGTGAGCCCGATCCTGTCGCGGTTTCTCGCACCTGTTTTCTTATCTCGCAAAAAGGAGCCGAAGTGACCTCTTCCGTTTCCGGCACCACCATCATGGTGCTGGCCTGTCTTATCGTCAGTATTGGCCAGTTCAGTCTGGGACTGGTGTTTCCCGTGTTACCTGCTGTCAGTGAAGCCCTGGCTGAAGATCCGGAACGGGTACAGTGGCTGATCTCCGCCTACCTGCTGGCCTTTGGCCCGGTGCAGTTGCTGTACGGGCCGCTGTGCGATGCTCATGGCCGGCGCCCGGTACTGCTGGGTGGGCTGGCGCTGGCCGTGGCGGGAGTGGGCCTGTGCCTGCTGCCCAATGTGACCTTTGAATGGCTGCTGGCCGGCCGGCTGCTGCAGGGGCTGGGGGCGGGCTGTGGTGCCGTGGTGTCCCGGGCCATGCTGCGGGACAGCTTTGAGGGTCCGGCGCTGCGCAATGCGCTGTCGTACATGGCCATGGCGGCGGCGATCACGCCGGTGCTGGCGCCGGCGCTGGGTGGCATGCTGGGTGACTATGCCGGCTGGCAAAGTGTGTTCGCCGCCATGCTGCTGTATCTGGCCCTGTTGTGGCTGGTGTTGCTGGCGCGTTTCAAAGAGACTCACCGTGGGCCGCGCCTCAGCCTGCACCCGGTACGCATTCTCAGCAGTTACCGGGCTTTGCTGGGGCAGCGCCATTTTCTCGGCCATGGCGGCATGCTCTGGGGCCAGTTTGCCTTGATGATGACCTCGGTATCGGTGCTGCCTTACGTAATGCAGCATCAGATCGGCATGAGTGCGGCGGAATATGGGCGCTGGGCCCTGCTGCCGGCGCTGGGGCTGCTGCTGGGTGGCATTATCAACAATCGCATTCAGTTCTGGGTACGGGCCGAGCAGGTGTTGCGCATCAGTCCCTTTATTCAGCTGGTGGCGGGGCTGTGGATCATGCTGATGCCCCTTGAGCCCTGGCTGATGGTGGCGGGTGTATTTATTCAGGCGCTGGGCAACGGCATGGCCTTTCCCAATGCCATGAGCCGGCTGCTGGAGCCCTACCGGGATTCTGCCGGCTCGGCGGCGGCGCTGTCGGGAGCCATGCAGATGCTCAGTGCCAGCCTGCTGACGGCGGTACTGGCCCAGGCTGGTGTGGATACCGCCTTTACTCTTGGACTGTGCGTCATGCTGGGAGCCCTGGTGCTGAAGGGACTGTCGGTGTTTGCCACCGGCCGGTTTTAGACCGGGCATTGCTGCCGGTGGGGCAGGCGCTGCAATACCAGCAGGGCGCAGCCCGACAGCAATACAATCGCCAGGGCGCAGGATTCGCCCGCCGGCAGGGGCAGCCGTGAAGCGGCAAAAGACACGCCGGCGGCGCCCGCCATTTGCAGGCAACCGAGCAGGGCCGCGGCGCGCCCGGCCCGGTCGGCAAAAGGCGCCATGGCGGAGGCCGAAGCGGCCCCCAGCGTCAGGGAGAAACCCACCGAGCACAGCGCCATGGGCAGCATAAAGCCGGCCACGCCAAGGCCGGCCTGTACGCCAAACAGCATGGCGGCGCCCCCTGCCAGCAGTAACCCTGTACCCAGTTCCGCCACTCGGTGGCGTTCCAGTTGCCGGCTCAGGCGAGGCACGGTAAAGCTGGTGGCCATAATCAGGCCGGCATTGCCGGCAAACACCAGGGCGAACTCCGTTTCGTTCAGCCCCATTTGCTCCATCAGTACCATGGGCGCCAGGGTGACATAGGTGAGCATGGTGCCCATGGCCGCCAGGCAGGCAATGCCATAGGCACGAAAGGCGCCATATCGCCACAGCTCGCAATAGGGCCGGGTACACAGCAGAGGCTGACGCAGGGTGTGTGCGGGGCGGCTTTCGTGCAATTGTCGCAGGCACAGCAACAGGGTAAGCAGGGCGAACAGGGCCAGAAACAGGAAATTGGCCTGCCAGCCCAGGCTCAGGGTGAGGCCGGCACCCAGCAAGGGAGCCAGGGCAGGAGCCAGGCAGAGGGTGCCGTTGAGGTAGCAATAAGCCCGAACACAGTCATTGCCGCTTAGCCGGTCGCGAACCACCGCAAATACCACCACAGAGGCGGCACAGGCTCCCAGCCCCTGGATTAACCGGCCCAGCAGCAGGGCCGAAACACTCTGGGCCTGCACTGCCAGCAGAGCGCCGAGCAAAAACAACAGGGTGGCGGTCAGCGCCACCGGGCGGCGGCCGTAGTTATCGGCCAGGGGGCCAAAGAAAGGCTGTCCCAGCCCCAGCGCCAGAATAAACACCGACAGGCTCACCTGAATATCTTTGGTGCTGGCCGCAAACTGGCTGGCCATGGATGGAATGGCCGGCAGGTAGATATCGATGCCCAGAGGGCCAAACAGGATCAGGGGCAGTAGCAACAAAACCAGCCTGATAACGGAGTCTCTTTCCATGAAATCCGCCTTGTCGGGTGATTCGCTTACAGTATAACGGTACGGGCGCGGGGTTTATGCAGACACAAAAAAGCCGCGCTCGAAAGCGCGGCTTTGAAATGCTTTTTTAACGCAGTCTCTTACAGAGGTACTACGTTTTCAGCCTGAGGACCTTTCTGGCCTTGGGCTACAGTGAACTCAACGGACTGACCTTCAGCCAGGGTCTTGAAGCCCGGAGTCTGGATGGCGCTGAAGTGTACGAATACGTCAGGGCCTTGCTCTTGCTCGATGAAACCGAAACCTTTGGCTTCATTGAAGAACTTTACTTTACCTTTAACAGTGTTAGACATACCTAAATCCTGTAAACAAACTTGCTTGAGAAATCGACTTGAAAACACGGCCTTGACTTATGAAATACAGGACGAGGTACTACTAGGAACTTCGTAATGAACATAAATTCAGCGGTATTCTCAGAGCCGGATTCACTCTAACCGGTTACCTGATGGGGGTCAACAGGTATTTTTGTGACCGGTGGCGGGTTCACAAAACTTTCATCAGCCCTTGCGAGTCGGGAATTTTGGACTACGGCGGAGCTGTCTGACACTTTATCTTCCCCAGGACAGATCTGCCCGGAACAAGAGTTCAAAACGCAGGGTGACACCGAACTCGGCATCGTAATTCTGCTCTCTGGGAAAATGAACCTCGGGAATGAAATCCACGAATAATATCTCCCGGTGCAGGTTGCGCCGGTACTGGCTGAGCAGGTAGTAGTCATACAGCCGCGGGTCGGAAGCACTGCGGCCCACGGCCACGGCGGCATAGCGAATGGCGCTGCGGGTGCCGAGCAACTGGTTTAGCTCGATGCCTTCGGAATACTCCAGGGTGTCGACTTCTTCCTGCCACTGCACATTGGTAATAAAGCGCAGGTGATAAATGTCACTGAGGGGCCGGCCCAGATCCCAGCGGCTGCGTACCGAGTAGCCTTCTTCATTAAACCATGAGGCCCGGCTCCAGGAGTCGAGCACCCAGGGGCCGTCGTTCAGCTGCCACTGGCGCTCGCCGGTGAAACGCACGTAAGGATCCAGCGGCAGCTTTACCTTGATACCGGCGCCGGCATCGAAGCGCCAGTGTTCGCGCTTGTCCCGATCACTGAGGCGGCGCAGACCGAGCAGAAAGTCTTCGGTTCTGAAGTTGTTATTGCTGCGGGCGGTGTTGGCGCCCTGCTCGGCCAGGGTGCCTTGTGTTTCTTCCGGATCACTTTCAATCAGTATGCGCAGCCGCTCCTTGGTGGTGGGCAGGTCCAGCTTAACCCGCAGCGCGGTATCCCAGTCATAACGATCACGCTCATGCCATGAAAACTCCTGGCTGAAACGCATATAGGAGCCATTTTCCATGGTCAGGCTGTCGTCTGTTCCAAAGAAATTGTCGATGTTGCGGGCATTGTTGTCGAGCCAGTTGGTGACTCTGTCGTGCATGGGGGTGATTTTGTCCACCGCCCAGTGGGGCAGGTCGGTGTCGTCTTCATGACTTGCGTGGCTGATACCCAATGGCAGCAACAACAGGGGCAGTAGCATGAGTCTCATGGCAGTATCCTTTGCCTGGGCTTTTTCTAAGATTAGAAAACAGTGGACGGGAATACCATGAAAGCGGGCTGCCGTCAGCCGGGTTGCAGATCGCGGATACAAAAAAGCCCCGCTTTCGCGAGGCTTTAAAGATGGTGCCCAGAGGCGGAATCGAACCACCGACACGGGGATTTTCAATCCCCTGCTCTACCGACTGAGCTATCTGGGCGTTGGTGTTTTTGAAAAAGCACCGAAAAGTGGTGCCCAGAGGCGGAATCGAACCACCGACACGGGGATTTTCAATCCCCTGCTCTACCGACTGAGCTATCTGGGCGTTGGTGTTTTTGAGAAAGCACCGAAAAATGGTGCCCAGAGGCGGAATCGAACCACCGACACGGGGATTTTCAATCCCCTGCTCTACCGACTGAGCTATCTGGGCAACGGGGCGTCATTTAAATCGATCGCCCCTGGCAAGTCAACCGCTTTTTCCGGCCTTGAGTGCGTTCGCTCAAGGCTTGAGCAAAGCGGTGATTTAGTTGCCGGAAGGGGGAGTATAGCCCTCAATATCGACGTCGGCGCCTTCAAACAGATAGGCGACCATTTCCTGCTCGAGCAGCTGGCGATGCTCGGCATTCATCATGTTCAGTTTTTTCTCATTGATCAGCATGGTCTGCTTCTTCTGCCACTCGGACCAGGCTTCCTTGGAAATATTGTCGTAAATGCGCTTGCCGAGCTCTCCCGGGTACATCTGAAAGTCCAGACCTTCGGCTTCCTTCTTCAAACGCTGGCAAAAAATGGTTCGGCTCATCATGTCCTCTTGTGCAGTTGCGGGTAGGCGAGCAGCTTTTTGGTGGCGGCTGCCAGACCTACCGGTGCCGGTTGACGCAAGTTATACCAAAGACGCTCGTCACTCGCCATGACCTCGGCGGGAATGTGGGGCAATGGCACGCGCCAGGGGCTGATATCCAGGTGAAAGTGACTGAAGGTGTGGCGAAAGCCGGGCAGGGGCTCGGGCTTGCCGGCATCGGGAAAGCGCCTGAGCCATTGCTGCATTTCAGCCTCGTCGGCAAACTCGGGAAAACAGTAAAGTCCGCCCCACAGCCCCTGCGGCGGGCGTTGTACCAGCAGCAGCTGGTCGCCGCTTTGCAGCAGCACAAAGCAGGCCTTTTTTTCCGGCTGCACGGTTTTTTTGGGTTTGGACTCGGGAAAGGCGGTGGGGGTGCCCAGCAACCGGGCCTGGCAGTCTTCACTGACCGGGCAACGCTCGCAGGCGGGCTTGCTGCGGGTGCAGATGGTGGCACCCATGTCCATCATGGCCTGATTGTACTGACTGACGCCCTCATCGGGAGTGAGCTCGGCGACCTTGTCCCAGAGCGCGTTTTCCACTTCCTTTTTGCCCGGCCAGCCCGGCTGCCCCAGCCAGCGGGTAAGCACCCGTTTAACATTGCCGTCGAGAATGCCGTGGTGCTGGCCAAGAGACAGCGACAGTACGGCGCCGGCGGTGGAGCGGCCGATACCGGGCAGGCCCAGTACTTCCTCAAAGCGTTCGGGAAAGTGCCCGTCATAGTGATCGCGAATGACCTGGGCGGCCTTGTGCAGGTTGCGGGCACGGGCGTAGTAACCCAGGCCGGTCCAGAGGTGCAGCACCTCATCCTGAGCGGCGTCGGCCAGGCTGACCACGTCGGGAAAGCGCTCCATAAAACGCTGGTAATAGGGAATAACCGTGCTGACCTGGGTTTGCTGCAGCATGATTTCTGATACCCACACCCGGTAGGGACTTTTATTTTGCTGCCAGGGCAGGGTTTTGCGGCCGTGCAGATCGTGCCAGGCCAGAATGCGGCTTGAAAAGGAAAGGCGTTTCACTGAAGTGGTTGTGTGGTTTGGCATGGGCGAATTCGACCACAAGCCGGGCCGGGGTGCAAACCCGGGATGTTGTTTATGGTTTGTTATTGCGATGTTTTCTGATACAAAAGAAAGGTTTTGTTGGCGCCCGCCACGCGTAGTAATTCAGAGAGACCCCTATGCAGCCGTTTTTTGCCCAGCGCTTTGCCAAGGTAGAGCCTTCCTTTATTCGAGAAATACTGAAAGTCGCCGTCAACCCGGAAGTGATCTCCTTTGCCGGCGGCCTGCCCAACCCGGAGTTCTTTCCGAACGAAGAGCTGGAAGTGGCCACCGCCAAGGTGCTGCAGAACAAGGGCAACGGCGCGCTGCAATATGCCGCCACCGAGGGCTTTGGCCCACTGCGCGACTACATTGCCGCCCGCTACCGCACCCAGCACGGCATGGACGTGAACCCGGACAATATTCTGATCACCAACGGCTCCCAGCAGGCGCTGGATCTGATTGGCAAGGTGCTGGTGGATGAAGGCTCCAAGCTGATTATCGAGGAGCCGGGCTACCTGGGGGCCATTCAGGCGCTGTCGGTTTACCAGCCCCAGTTTCAGGGGGTGGCTCTGAACGACGATGGCCCCGATCTGAACGCGCTCGACGCCCTGCTGGGCGAGGCCAATCATGCCCGGCTGATGTACGGGGTGACCAACTTTCAGAATCCGTCAGGTCTGAGCTATAGCCTGGAAAAACGCAAGGCGGTGGCCGAGCGACTGGTTAAGCACAATGTGCTGATGGTGGAAGACAACCCCTATGGCGAGCTGCGCTTTGAAGGCGAGCACCTGCCGCCCATCGCCAAGCTGGCGCCGGAAAACGTGGTGCTGCTGGGCTCTTTCTCCAAGGTGGTGGTGCCGTCTTTCCGTCTGGGCTGGATGGTGGTCCCTGACTGGTTGCGCCAGAAGATCACCATTGCCAAGCAGGCCTCCGATCTGCACACCAACGGCTTTGTGCAGCAGGTGCTGTACAGTTACCTGCAGGACAACAGTCTGGATGCCCATATCGATCGCATTCGCACCGTGTATGGCGAACAGAAAAAGGTGATGGAGCAGGCGCTGCTGCGTCATTGTCCGGGGCTGGACTTCACCCGTCCGGAAGGCGGCATGTTCCTGTGGCTGCGGTTGCCCGAGCACATCAGAGCCATGGAGCTGTTCAACCTCTCCATCAAGGAAAACGTGGCTTTTGTGCCGGGCCAGCCCTTCTACGTGCGCCCGGACATTCTCAACACCGCCCGTTTCAGTTATTCCGGCTCCGACGCCGCCACCATTGAAGAGGGCATCGGCCGCTTTGGTCGGGTGATCCGCCAGGTACTGTAAAAGTAAAGGGGCCAGCCGGCCCCTTTATTATTCCTGCTCGCTGATCGATAACCCTGGCGGCTGATGCTTGATGGTCTTGGTGACTATGTAGGTGTAGTAGCGCTCTATACCGAGATTGGCGGCCAGCCAGCGGTCAATCTGACGCTGATATTGATCAATGTCGTCACACATCACCTTCAGCACATAGTCCACACCGCCGCCGGTGGCGTAGCAGTCGGTCACCTTGTCACACTCCTGCATGGCCCGTTCAAACCGGCGCATGGCTTCTGCGCTGTGCCGGCCCAGACTGATCTCCACCAACACCGAGGTTCGCCCCTGCAGCAGTTCGGTGTTGATGTGTGCGCCATAGCCTTCAATGATGCCGGCCTGCTCCAGCCGCTTTACCCGCTCCCAGCAGGGGCTGACCGACAGGTTGATGGCCTCGGCCAGGGCCGACTTGGTAATGCGGCCCCGGCGCTGCAGTATTTGCAGAATTTGAATGTCGTAGCGATCCAGCCGCATGATTTCGCCTTTTTAAGTCAGAAACATCGTCATTTTTTCACAAACAGCTGGCGCGGATAGTTGCACAGGGGCTCGCCGCCGTTTTTGGTGATCACTATGCTTTCGGTGGTTTCCATGCCCCAGTCATCCAGCCATAACCCGGGCATAAAGTGAAAGGTCATGCCTGGCTCCAGTATGGTGTTATCGGTGTTGCGCAGGCTCATGCTGCGTTCGCCCCAGTCCGGCGGATAGCTCATGCCAATGGGATAGCCACAGCGGGCACCTTCCCGGTCAAAGCCGTATTCTGCCAGGGCGGCGTTAAGGGCGTTGGCAATGTCGGCACAGCGGTTACCGGGCTGGGCTGCTGCCAGCCCGGCTTCCAGCCCGGCGTTGAGGGCCTCTTCGGCACGCAGAAAATTGTCGGTGGGCCGGCCCAGATAAATGGTGCGCGACAGCACGCAATGGTAGCGGCGGTGGCAGCCGGCCAGCTCGAAAAAGGTGCCCTGATCCCGGCAAAAGGGTCTGTCATCCCAGGTCAGGTGCGGTGCCGAGGCGTCCATACCCGAAGGCAGCATGGGCACCATGGATGGGTAATCACCAAAATGGCCGTCATGCCCCTCCATGGCCACCCGGTAGATCTCCGCCACCAGCAGATGCTTGGGCAGGCCCGGCTCGATCATTTCCAGTGCGGCGGCATGCATGCGTTCCACGATACGGGCGGCAATACGCATATAACGTAGCTCGGTGTCCGACTTGATGGCCCGGCACCAGTTCACCAGGGCGGTGGCATCCACCAGCTCGGCGTCGGGCAGGTTCTCGTGCAGGGCCTGCCAGGCCGCCGGCGTGAAATAGTAGCTGTCCATTTCTACCCCGATGCGGCCATAGGCCCGCTCATGAGGCTTTAGGTACTGGTTGGCCAGGTACTCCATGGCGTTCATGGGCGGGTTCATCACGTAATAGTCGGGATACCAGAGAATATTGTCTTCCTCTATCCAGACGGTGCGACGGGCGCCGTTGGCATCCATGTGGCGGCCAAACCACCAGGGCTCGCCGGTCATGCTGACTACTGCCGCCTGAGGTGTGTAGAAGGACCAGCCGTCATAGCCGGTGAGCCAGGCGATATTGGCCGGGTCGTGCACGATCAGGGTCTGAATATCCTGTTTCAGCATATCGGCCCTGACTCTGGCCAGGCGTTGGTGATATTCCTCCCGTGAAAAACCGGGGATCTGTGTGTGCATGCCTGCCCCCTTGTATGAAGCATGAAAACCATAAGCCCGGTAGCGGGACTCACTCCAGTACAGTTCAGCCGCGCCGATGGTGTCAACTCGCCGGCAGCAAAGCGTTCTTAATCCTTTTCGGCGACTTCATCTTCGCGCCTCGATTTCGCTGGGACTCATGTGTTTCTGGGTGAAACTTTAAAAGTTTTTTAACTTTTGCAGGTTTTGTGAGGTTGATCACGCGAAATTGCCTTCAGTGGATCATTGTGGTTGCTGTGCTGTTTTTTGAATGTAAAATCCGTGCGCTTAGCAAGTGATTGGTTAAGTTATCTACAAAAATTACAAACAGCAGATAAATAGTTTGGCTTTTTCTGAGGACGTAGTAATGAAAGGCTCTCTTTCCACCCGGATTTTTACCGGGCTTTTTGTCGGTCTGCTGATCGGCAGCGCA
The DNA here is from genome assembly GCF_030732065.1 of Oceanimonas aquatica. Classification (GTDB taxonomy): domain Bacteria; phylum Pseudomonadota; class Gammaproteobacteria; order Enterobacterales; family Aeromonadaceae; genus Oceanimonas. The sequence continues at coordinate 73,855 of NZ_JAVBHX010000008.1, read as the reverse complement.
ATCCAGTACCTGTTCAAGGATGTATCCCTGCTTAACGACGGCCTGGTCGGCCTGGCCGAAGGCCTGGGCGGCATGTTCGTGTCACTGATTAAGCTGATGGTGGTCCCCCTGGTGTACATCTCCATCGTGACCGGCATCTGTGAGCTGCGCGATATCGCCAGCTTCGGGCGCCTAGGCAGCAAAACCTTTGGCCTGTATATCGTCAATACCATGCTGTCGATCGCCGCCGCCATTCTGGTGGGCGTGATCTTCCAGCCCGGCCTGGGCGCCACCCTGCCGCACGGCGCATCCGGTGCGGTGGAGCTGACCACCACCGAAACCCCGGATCTGGGCGCCATGCTGGTGAATATTGTGCCCAGCAACCCGGTACAGGCCTTTGCCTCCGGCGATATGCTGCAGATCATCTTTATGGCCATTCTCACCGGCCTGGCCATTCAGGGCCTGGGTGCCACTGCAGCGCCGGCGGCCCGTGCCTTCCGCATGGCCAACGAGGTAATGATGAAGCTGGTGGGCCTGGTGATGACCCTGGCCCCTTACGGTGTGTTTGCGCTGATGATAAGCCTGGGCGCCACCCTGGAAGCCGATACCCTGATGTCGGTCGCCGGTTACGTGGCCATGGTAGTGATGGTGCTGGCGTTCTGGATTCTGGTGGTTTATCCCCTGGCGGTGTGGCTGATCACCGGTATCAAGCCGGGTGTGTTCCGCAAGGCCACGCGTGAGCAGCTGTTGTTTTCTCTGTCTACTGCCAGCTCCAATGCCACCATTCCGGTGACCATGCGCACCCTGACCGAGAAACTGGGTGTGTCCCGCGCCATTGCCGGTTTTGGCGTGCCCCTGGGCGCCACCATCAACATGTCCGGCTCTGCCATTTACATTACCCTGGCCGCCATTTTTGCCGCCAATATCTCCGGTACCCCTATTCCTGCCGGTGATCTGCTGACCGTTGGCATTACCGTGCTGCTGATGTCGGTGGGCGTGGGTGGTGTGCCCGGTGGCGCCGTGGTCATGGCCGGCGTGCTGTTGCACCAGATGGGTCTGCCGGTAGAAGCCATGGCCATCATCATGGCGGTGGATCGCATCAATGACATGTTCTGCACCTCTTCCAACGTGGTGGGCGATACCGCCGTCAACACCATAGTGGCGAAGATGGAAGGCAACCCCGATACCATCGACGACGCCGAGCCGGAGCCGGTTCGCAGCAAGTAATATTCAAGTCAGGTAATAAAAAACCGCCTTCGGGCGGTTTTTTATTATTCGGGCTGAGCGGTCGGGTTGGGGATGGGAAAAATGCGGTCGTAGGCCAGGTTGTAGAGAAACGCATAGCACAGGTAAAAGGCCGACATGGCAATGTCCATGACAAAGGCGTCCCACAGGCTGATGCCCAGGTGCCAGGCGATCATCGGCAAAAACAGCAGCAGCAGGCCGCCTTCAAACAGCAGGGCATGAAACACCCGGATCACTGTGGTTTTGCGAACATCGCCGCGCAGTCTCAGCATGGCGTGATCGAACAGCAGGTTGTACGCATAGTTCCAGAGGGTGGCGATGATCGATCCCACCAGTGCCATCAGGCCCATTTCAAACAGATCATGGCCAAATGCCAGGCTGGCCAGCGGCGCGAACATAACCAGACCAATGATCTCGAATCCCAGCGTATGACGAATACGATCCCTGGTGGTACGCATAAAAACTCCTTCAACAAATGCATATTCAGCATGTCATTCTATCTGCTATTGTTTGTCGATAAAGTTGGTAAGTATCGGTTTGCTGGATAGATGAGCTTTTCTCTGGAACAGTTACAGGCCTTTGTGGCGACCGTCGATACCGGCTCCTTTTCGGCGGCGGCCCGTCGTCTGGGCAAGGCTCAATCGGTGATCAGCACTGCCGTTGCCAACCTGGAAATCGATCTCGACAACCCCCTGTTTGTGCGCAGCGGCCGCTACCCCCGGCTGACCCCGGAAGGAGAGCGTTTGCTGGCGGAAGCCCGGGTGATACTGGAGCGGTGCGAGCACTTTCGCGGCGTGGCCAAAAGCCTGGGTGAAGGGGTGGAAAGCCGGCTGGTGCTGGCGGTGGATGAGCTGTATCCGTCCGAACAGCTGGGGGCCCTGATGGACGAGTTCGCCCGCCGCTTTCCATCCGTTGAGCTGGAGCTGCTGTTTCCGCTGATGGAAGATGTCAGTCGCATGGTACTGGAGGAGCGTGTGGATCTGGGCATCATGTGGCGGCAGGAGATTCTGCCTTCGGCGCTGAACTTTCATGCTTTGGGCAGGGTACCGTTAAAGCTGGTGTGCGCCCCCGAGCATGCTCTGGCCGGCCAGCGGGTGGGCTGGGAAGAGCTCAAGCGTTATCGTCAGCTGATGGTGGCGACCCGTAACGACAGCGAAGAAAAGGTCCGCTTGCGGGTGGCGGCGGATGTCTGGTGGGTAGAGAGCCAGTGGGTGATTGTCGAGCTGGTGCAGCGCAACCTGGGCTGGGCCTTTGTGCCCGGGCATGTGGTGGCCGAGGCCCTGGCCAGTGGCGGCCTGGTGACGCCGGCGCTGGAGTTTGACGATCAGGACTGGCCGGTGGCACTGGAGTTGGTGTGGCACAAGCAGCGGCCCCTGGGCAAGGCCGCCGCCTGGTTGAAGGCGGCGGCGATCGGAGCTGCTCAGTCGGCCAGCTGATAGGGCAGAGGCCGCAGCCGCAGCCGGCTGTCGGGTTGATCCTTGATGCGCAGCACGGTGTCGGCGTCCAGATCCTTGTTGAGCACCGACGTCAGCAGGCAGCGGTTGCCATCCTGGCATACGCTCAGCACGGTGCCGGCCCGGCGCCAGTTGTCGCCCAGCTGCAGCTCCAGATCCTGATTGACGGTCACCTCACTCTCAACCTTGCCTTCGAGAATAAACATGGCCTTTTTGTTGGCGCCGCGATACTTGGCCCGGGCCACGGTTTCCTGACCCATGTAGCAGCCCTTGTTAAAGCTGATGCCGCCAATGGCCTGCAGGTTAAGCATTTGCGGAATGTACTCGCCCTGGTGTTCGGCGCTCATGTCCGGCAGGCCGGCCTGGATCATCAGCCCCTGCCATTCCTGCTCGTCACCACGAGGCAGATCGGGCAGGGTCGCGTCTTTGGGCAATACCAGCAGGGCATGCTCGGCGGCCACCGGAATAACCACGCCACCCTGCCACAGATTGCCGTCGCCCACCTCATGGCTGAGCCAGTGGGACAGGCCTTCACCGGCCAGGCCATATACCTGCCACTGTCCGGTCACCTCTTCAATATCGGTTTTGGAGAACACGGCAAACTTTTTCAGCTCCGGCAGCTGGCGCGCTATCAGCGACTGATTCAGTACCAGCAGCAGCTGTTCGCCCTGATTGGCCAGCCAGAAACTGGCCCACAGCTTGCCCTTGCTGTCGCAATGGCCGCCGGGGCTGGCATCGCCGGGGCTGAGGGCGGCCACGTCACAGGTGACCTGGCCCTGCAGATATTTGACCCGTTCGTCACCCGTAAGGCTGAGAACGGCCCGGTCGGTGAGCGGGTAGAGTTTTGGAGAAGAGGCGATGGTAAACACGGGAACACCCTCTGTTTCATTCTTAAAGTGTGACCCTCATGGTAAAGACGGCCAAGTTATTTGTCAGTACTCATTCGACCTTATACCATGAGCTTTGTTTTGTTACATGGAAGCCGACATGCTCACTAGCACTGACAAACCCCGCCTGATCTGGGCATGCCGCCGGGGCATGCTGGAGCTGGATGTCATTCTCGCGCCCTTTGTGGAGCACGAATACGACGCCCTTGATGAGTCACAACAGGCCACCTTCCGCCGCCTGCTGGAGTGTGACGATCCGGATTTGTTTGCCTGGTTCATGGGCCACGACAGCTCCAAGGATGCCGCTCTGCAGGCCATGGTGAACTACATTCTTGAGCGCAACCAGATTCGCAATCAACGCTGATCCCTCACGGCTGCACCGGTTGTATGCACTGGGGCTGGCGCTTGGCCTGTGGCTGCCGGCCTCGCTGTTGCTGAGTGTTGACCGTCTGCCCTGGTTTGCGCTGGGCTGGTTGCCGGCGGTGATGCTGATGTGGCGACGCTGCCGGTATTACCGGCCTCGCGGCGAATTCAATGCCGGTGTGCTTACCCTCAACGGCCGCAGCGGCGAGCTTTCCCATCACAGCCGGGCCGGGCCCGGCTTTTTGCTGCTGGTACTGAAGGGTGACCCCTGGCCGCCGCTGTGGCTGTTTCAGGATGCGGTGCCCGACGCCGTGTACCGGCGCCTGACACGGCAACTGCTTTACGCCGGCTGACGACGACGGTAGTTGGCGGGGGTGAGCACGGTAGGCTGGGGCTGGTCCTGCTGCTCCGGGTAGTCCAGGGTGTAATGCAGTCCGCGGGACTCCTTGCGCTCCATGGCCGACATCACGATCAGCTCGGCCACCTGCACCAGGTTACGCAATTCCAGCAGGTTGTTGCTGACGCGGAAGTTGGCGTAATACTCCTGAATTTCCTGCTGCAACAGCTCGATGCGGCGCTTGGCCCGCTCCAGCCGCTTGTTGGAGCGCACTATGCCCACATAGTCCCACATAAACAGCCGCAACTCATGCCAGTTGTGGTGGATCACCACTTCCTCGTCCGAGTTGGTCACCTTGCTTTCATCCCACAGCGGCAGCATGGGCGGCTCCGGGGTGGTGGCGAGGTTGGCCAGCATGTGCTCGCCGGCGGCGCGGGCAAACACGATGCATTCCAGCAACGAGTTGGACGCCATGCGGTTGGCGCCGTGCAGGCCGGTGTAGGACACCTCGCCAATGGCATAGAGGCCGTCGATGTCGGTGCGGCCCTGGCGGTCGACCATGACACCGCCGCAGGTATAGTGGGCGGCGGGCACCACCGGCATGGCCTGTTTGGTGATATCGATGCCCACCTTGAGGCAACGCTCGTAAATGGTGGGAAAGTGCTTGATGATGAAATCGGCGGGCTGGTGGCTGATATCGAGGTACATGCAGTCGGCGCCCAGGCGCTTCATTTCATGGTCGATGGCCCGGGCTACTATGTCCCGGGGCGCCAGCTCGCCGCGCTCGTCGAAGTCGGGCATAAAGCGGCTGCCGTCCGGGCGCAGCAGGCGGGCGCCTTCGCCGCGCAGGGCTTCGGTGAGCAGAAAGTTGTTATCGTCCGGGTGATACAGGCTGGTGGGATGAAACTGGTTGAATTCCATGTTGGCCACCCGGCAGCCGGCCCGCCAGGCCATGGCTATGCCGTCGCCGGAGCTGACATCCGGGTTGGAAGTGTACTGGTAGACCTTGGAGGCGCCGCCGGTGGCCATGGCCACGAAGCGGGCGCGCACGGTTTCCACCCGCTCCTTGTTGCGGTTCCACACATAGGCACCCAGTATTCGGTTGCCGGGCAGGCCGAGCTTGGCGCTGGTGATCAAATCCAGGGCGTTGACCCGCTCCAGCACGTGAATGTTGGGGTGGCGTTTGACTTGGTCGATCAGTGTGGTCTGCACCGCCTTTCCGGTGGCGTCGGCGGCGTGAAAAATACGCCGGTGGCTGTGGCCGCCTTCCCGGGTCAGGTGGTAACTGGGCTCACCCTGTGCCGATTCTTCGGTATCAAAGGGCACGCCCTGGCCGATTAACCACTGAATGGCATCGGGGGCGTTGCGGGCGGTAAATTCCACCACGTCTTCATCGCACAGGCCGGCGCCGGCGATCAGGGTATCGGCCACGTGGGACTCGATGCTGTCGGTTTCATCAAAGACGGCGGCAATGCCGCCCTGAGCATAGAGGGTGGCTCCTTCGGCGAGCGGTCCTTTGCACAGCACGTGCACGCGCGCGTGACTGGCCAGTTTCAACGCCAGAGACAGGCCGGCGGCACCGCTGCCAATGATGAGCACGTCGCAGAGGTATTCAACGGGATCCTTCATAAAGTATCATTGGCTCGAAATGGAGAGTCTTTGCATGTTATCCCATGCGCCCCGTTCGCGCAGCCGTAATTGGCTTTTCCAAATGAGTTCAGAACTTTTTCCCGCCTTTGAAGTCCATTAAGGTACGCTTGTGACGGGCTGGTGGTCAGACACCGGAAGAATCGGAGGGTACGCGGCTCGTATGAGCGAAAATTTGACGGATCAGCAATTGATCGAGCGGGTTCAGCGGGGCGACAAGAATGCGTACAACCTGCTGGTGAAAAAATATCAGTATAAAGTGGCGAACCTGGTGTCCCGTTACGTGTCCAACCCAGGAGACGTACCCGATGTAACCCAGGAGGCCTTTATCAAGGCCTATCGGGCATTGCCCGGTTTTCGTGGTGACAGTGCCTTTTTCACCTGGCTGTATCGCATCGCGGTCAATACCGCCAAGAACCACCTGGTGTCGCAGCGGCGGCGCCCGCCGGGTTCGGATGTGGAAGTGGATGACGCCGAATATTACGGTGGCGGCGATGCCCTCAAGGAGCTGGCCTCGCCGGAAAGCCTGATGCTGACCGAGGAAATCCGTCGGGCCGTGTATGACACCATAGACAGCCTGCCGGACGATCTGAAAACGGCAATCACACTGCGGGAACTGGAAGGGATGAGCTACGAAGACATTGCGAGTGTCATGGAGTGCCCGGTGGGAACCGTACGCTCACGCATTTTTCGGGCTCGGGAAGCGATTGACAAGCGGGTGACCCCCTTGCTTCGGAGTTGAACGGGGAAGTGTTATGGCTAACAAAGAACAAATATCGGCACTGGTAGACGGAGAAATTCAGGACAGGGTGTTGCTGGAGGACGTTGCCAACAACAAGGAGCTGGCCGATACGTTTGGCCGCTATCACCTTTACGGCGACGCCCTACGCAACGAACTGCCCGAACGCTTGCCGTTCGATCTGAGCGACGGCGTCATGGCCGCGCTGGAGCAGGAAGCGCCGCTGACGGCCGCCAACGACAACGCCGCCGAGCCGGCGTCGTCCAGAGTGGTGCGGCCGCTGTTCGGGCGAGTCGGGCCGGCCCTGCGCCATGCGGGACAGTTCGCCATTGCCGCTTCGGTGTCGGCGGCCGTGATCTTTGGCGTGCAGCACTACAGTCAGCCTTCGGCCATGCAGTCGCCGGTGCTGAATACCGTGCCCCTGAGCGGCGGGGCTGCCCCGGTGAGCCTGAACTACCAGAATGACGCTCAGCAGCGGGCCACTGAACAGAAATTGTTGGAACAGGAGCGGCGCATCAACGCCCTGCTGATGGACCATGAACTGCAGCAACGGCTGCGTCAGAACCAGAACTGAGGTAGCGGCTTCTTGATCTATCACGGACTGCGAGCGGCACTGCTTGTGCTGCTGGTGATGGCATGGCCCGCCAGGGCCACTATGGAAGGCGACCCGGTGCAACTGTTGCAACGTATGCAGCAGGCCTACGGGGAGATGAATTTTGAGCTGACCCTGGTGGAGTCGGGCATCGGCGAGCCCGAGCCCAAGCGCCTGACCCGGGGCCACCTCGATGGCCAGGCCCTGACCCACCTGCTGCACCTGAACGGTCGCCCCCGGGAATTTGTGCAGCGTGACGACGAAACCAGCTTCTTTGACTATGGCCCCGAAGGTTACACCCTGCGGGACTCCCGCCTGCCGGGACTGTTTACCCGCGTGCAGCTGCTGCCCCTTGAGCATGTGCTTGAACATTATGAAGCGGTGATCGCCGGGCGCAGCCGGGTGCTGGGTCGTGCCGCCAACCTGGTGCGGCTGTTGCCAAAAGCCGAGCACTGTTATGGCTATGTGCTCTGGCTGGATCAGCAGACCGGTCTGTTGCTGCGTCTCGATACCCTGGATCATGAAGCTACCCTGGTGGCTCAGAGCATGGGGGTGGCGCTGACCATCAGCGAAGCCCCGGCGCCGTTGCTGCAGGAATTGCAGGAGATTCGTCTGCCCCCCGCCATGCCCCTGGCCGAGGTACAGTCGGCTCCCGAGCCACAGGCGTCCTGGCGGGCGGACTGGCTGCCGGCCGGCTTTGAGGTGCGTGCCCAGAACCGCCACCGGCTGCCGCTCACCGAGCAGCCGGTAGACTACCTGATGGCGTCCAACGGTATGGTGGATGTCTCCGTCTATGTGGCCGAGACCCAAATCAGCGAGCCTCGTCAGCAGCTGGTGCGCCAGGGCGCCACTCACTTGGTCAGTCTGGTCAGCCCGGGGCGGGTGGAAGTCACCGTGGTGGGCGACGTGCCTGCCGACATCGCCCGGCGCATTGCCGAATCGGTCATTCCCAGCGAGGCAGACGGAGCCAATAATGATTGAGGAGATCGCCACCGTCACCGCCGTGCATGACGGCCGGGTGGAAGTCAGTTGCTTCAGCAAGTCGGCCTGCGGTCAGTGCCGGCAAAGCAGCACCTGCGGTACCGGCCTGGTGTCAAAGGCCCTGCCGGGGCGGGATCACCGCTTTGTGATTGCCACCGAGCTGACACTCCAGCCCGGGCAGCAAGTGCGCATCGGCATTCCCGAACAGAGTCTGATCACCGGTGCCCTGCTGGTTTATCTGCTGCCGTTGTTGTGCCTGCTGACGGGCGGCCTGGTGGCCGGCTGGGCCGGGCTGGGTGAGGGGGCCAGCATAGTCGGAGCATTGGCCGGTGGTGGGCTGGGCTTTGCCTTGGCATCCCGGCTGTCCCGCCGTCGTGGCCATGATCAGCCGGTGATCCTCGGATCGCTGCTCCCGGTGGCCCGTGCCGATTAGTCCCGACTAAGGATTGGTCACTGTGCCGCGAATCCGGTAGAATCTCGCCTTTATTGTCGCCATTGACTACGGACGCCTTATCGCATCATGAAGCATATTCGTAATTTCTCCGTCATCGCTCACATCGACCACGGCAAATCGACCCTGTCCGATCGCCTGATCCAGGTATGTGGCGGCCTCACCGATAGGGAAATGCAGCAGCAGGTACTCGACTCCATGGATCTGGAGCGCGAGCGCGGCATTACCATCAAGGCCCAGAGTGTGACCCTGAACTACCAGGCGCAGGACGGCAATCAGTACCAGCTCAACTTCATCGATACGCCCGGGCACGTGGACTTCTCCTACGAGGTATCCCGCTCGCTGGCCGCCTGTGAAGGGGCGCTGCTGGTGGTGGACGCCGGTCAGGGGGTTGAGGCACAGACTCTGGCCAACTGTTACACCGCCCTGGACATGAACCTGGAAGTGGTGCCGGTACTGAACAAGATCGACCTGCCCCAGGCCGAGCCGGAGCGGGTGGCCGAAGAGATTGAAGACATCGTCGGCATCGACGCTATCGACGCGGTGCGCTGCTCCGCCAAGACCGGCCTGGGTGTGGATCAGGTGCTGGAAACCATCGTCCAGAAGATTCCGTCGCCGGAAGGGGACCCCGAAGCCCCGCTGCAGGCGCTGATCATCGACTCCTGGTTCGACCCCTATCTGGGGGTGGTGTCACTGGTGCGCATCAAGCACGGCAGCCTGAAGAAGAACGACAAGATCAAGGTGATGAGCACCGGCCAGGTCTGGGGCGTGGATCGCATCGGCATCTTTACCCCCAAGCAAAAGGACACCGACGGTCTCAACTGCGGCGAAGTGGGCTGGGTGGTGTGCGGCATCAAGGACATTCACGGTGCGCCCGTGGGTGATACCCTGACCCATGCCAAGCACGGTGCGGAAAAGGCCCTGCCCGGCTTCCAGAAGGTCAAGCCCCAGGTGTACGCGGGCCTGTTCCCCATCTCCAGCGACGACTACGAGGCGTTTCGTGACGCCCTCGACAAGCTGGCACTGAACGATGCGTCCCTGTTCTACGAGCCGGAAACCTCCAACGCCCTGGGCTTTGGCTTCCGCTGTGGTTTCCTCGGCATGCTGCACATGGAGATCATTCAGGAACGCCTGGAGCGAGAATACGATCTGGATCTGATCACCACGGCGCCCACGGTAGTGTACGAAGTGGTCAAGACCGACGGCGAGGTGATCTACATCGACAGTCCGTCCCAGCTGCCGGCGGTGAACAACATCGAGGAAATTCACGAGCCCATCGCCGAGTGCCATATTCTGGTACCTCAGGAATACCTGGGCAACGTCATCACCCTGTGCATCGAAAAGCGGGGCGTGCAGACCAACATGGTTTATCACGGCAATCAGGTGGCGCTGACCTACGACATTCCCATGGCGGAAGTGGTGCTCGACTTCTTTGACCGCCTGAAGTCCACCAGCCGGGGCTATGCCTCGCTGGATTACGGTTTCAAGCGCTTTGAAGCGGCCGACATGGTGCGCCTCGATATCATGATCAACGGCGATCGGGTGGATGCCCTAGCCATTATTACCCACAAGGACAACGCCCAGTTCCGCGGCCGCCAGCTGGTGGAGAAGATGCGTGAGCTGATCCCGCGGCAGATGTTCGATATCGCCATTCAGGCGGCCATCGGCAACCAGATCATCGCCCGCAGCACCGTCAAGGCCCTGCGCAAGGACGTGACCGCCAAGTGTTATGGCGGTGACGTCAGCCGTAAGAAAAAGCTGCTGGCCAAGCAGAAGGAAGGCAAGAAGCGCATGAAGTCCCTGGGCCGGGTGGATATTCCGCAGGATGCCTTCCTCGCCATTCTGCACGTCGGTAAGGACAAGTAACCATGGCAAGTACCTTTGCCCTGATCCTGGTGCTGGTGACCCTGGTCACCGGTATCATCTGGGCCTGTGACAAGTGGATCTGGGCGCCCCAGCGCGGGCGCCGGCTGGCCGAGGCGCAAGCCAACCACGGCAACAAGGTGGATGCGGCGGCACTGGCGAAAGCCGCGGCCACCCCCGGCTGGATCGAGCAGGCCAGGTCCATTTTTCCGGTGATCGCGGCGGTGCTGGTACTGCGTTCCTTTATCTATGAGCCGTTTCAGATCCCGTCCGGCTCCATGATGCCCACCCTGCTGGTAGGCGACTTCATTCTGGTGGAGAAATTCTCCTACGGGCTGAAGGAGCCGGTGACCAACACCACGCTCATTCCCACCGGCAAGCCGGAGCGGGGCGACATCGCGGTGTTCAAGTACCCGGAAAATCCCCGTATCGATTACATCAAGCGGGTGATCGGTCTGCCCGGGGATCACATCGTGTACCGGGACAAGCAGCTGTTTATCAAGCCGGCCTGCGACGGCGACGACTGCCCCGGTTATGCGCCGGTGGCACTGAAGTTCGAGCAAAGCGGCGAGTTTACCCAGATGGGCATTCCGCTGGCCCGCTATCAGGAAAGCCTGACCGAGCGCCCCCATGATATTCTGCAAAATCCGCTGCTGCCGGACCGGGTCTCCATGTATCACCGTCAGCCGGGCACCGCCCTGAACGAATGGGTGGTACCGGAAGGCCACTACTTCGCCATGGGTGACAACCGCGACAACAGCACCGACAGCCGCTTCTGGGGCTTTGTGCCTGAGGGCAATCTGGTGGGCAAGGCGGTCGCCATCTGGATAAGCTTTGAGTTTGATCGCAACGCCGACAGCTGGCTGCCCGAGTGGGTGCCGAGCGATGTGCGTTTCAGCCGAATAGGCGCAATTCATTAATGAAAAAACCGAATACTCTGCAAAAAAAACTGGGTCATACCTTTAACGATGAGGCCCTGCTGGTGCGGGCGCTGACTCACCGCAGTGCCGGCTCCCGCCACAATGAGCGGCTGGAGTTTCTCGGCGACTCCATTCTCAGCATGGTGATCGCCGACGCCCTGTTTCACCGTTTTCCCAAGGTCAACGAAGGCGACATGTCACGCATGCGCGCGACCCTGGTGCGGGAAAAGACCCTGGCCGAGCTGGCCCGGGCCTTTGAGCTGGGTGAGTACCTGATCCTGGGGCCCGGCGAGCTGAAAAGCGGCGGCTACCGCCGGGAGTCGATTCTGGCCGATGCGGTAGAGGCGCTGATCGGCGCCATTTACCTCGACAGCGGCATCGAACGCATTACCGAACTGCTGCTGAGCTGGTACGACAGCCGGCTTAACGACATTCAGCCCGGGGTGGAGCAGAAAGATCCCAAGACCCGGCTGCAGGAGCTGCTGCAGGGCAAACGCAAACCACTGCCCACCTATGAGGTGGTCGACGTGATTGGTGAAGCCCATAATCAGAAATTTACCGTGCACTGCACCGTGGACGGCCTGGCCGACCCCGTGGTGGGGGTGGGCACCAGCCGCCGAAAGGCGGAGCAGGCGGCGGCCGAGCAGGCCCTGGAAACTTTGTTATGACAGAACAACAGCAAACTTATTGCGGCTTTGTGGCCATCGTCGGTCGTCCCAACGTGGGCAAGTCGACCCTGCTGAACCGGCTGCTGGGGCAGAAGGTCAGCATTACCTCGAAAAAGCCGCAGACCACCCGGCACCGCATCATGGGCATCGATACTGACGGCGACTATCAGGTCGTTTACGTCGATACCCCCGGGCTGCATATCGAGGAAAAGCGTGCCATCAACCGGCTGATGAACCGGGCGGCGTCCAGCTCTCTGGGTGACGTGGAAATGGTGGTGTTCGTGGTCGACGGCACTCAGTGGACCAAGGACGACGACATGGTGCTGAACAAGCTCAAGCGCATGAACTGTCCCGTGGTGCTGGCCATCAACAAGATCGACAACGTCGAGAGCAAGGAAGCCCTGCTGCCCCACATGCAGTGGCTGGCCCAGCAAATGGACTTTGCCGACATAGTGCCTATCTCGGCGGAGAAGGGCACCAATGTGGATACCATCGCCAAACTGGCCCGGTCCCGGCTCAAGCCTTCGCTGCACTATTTTCCGGAAGACTACATCACCGACCGCTCTTCCCGCTTTATGGCGGCGGAGATCATTCGCGAAAAGCTGATGCGCTTTACCGGTGACGAGCTGCCTTACTCGATTACCGTGGAGATCGAACGCTATCAGGTGGACGAAAAGGGCGTGGTACACATCAACGGCCTGATACTGGTGGAGCGCAGCGGCCAGAAGCGCATGGTGATCGGCAACAAGGGCGAGAAGCTGCGTACCATAGGTACCGAAGCTCGGCTGGATCTCGAGCGGCTGCTGGAGCAAAAGGTCTATCTGGAGCTCTGGGTCAAGGTCAAGTCCGGCTGGGCCGATGACGAACGCGCCCTGCGCAGCCTGGGTTACGGCGACGACTGAGTATGGCGCACGCCGCCTTTGTCATTCACAGCCGCCCCTACCGGGAAACCAGCCAGCTGGTGGACGTCTTCACTCAAGAGCAGGGGCGGCAGAGCCTGGTGGCACGGGGCAGTCGCCAGCCCCGTTCGCCCCTCAAGGGGCTGCTGCAACCTTTTGTGCCCCTGCGGCTGACCTTTGCCGGCAAGGGCGAGCTGAAAACCCTGCACAGCGCCGAGGCCACCGGCCCGGCCATTCGGCTGACCGGCACCGCCCTCTACAGCGGTCTCTATCTCAACGAGCTCATTCATTATCTGCTGGAAGTGCAGACCCCCTTTGAGGAAGTGTTTGACGTCTACCTCGATACCCTGCAAAAACTGGCGAATGGCAGTGCCCTTGAACCCTGTTTGCGTCATTTCGAGTTTTACATGCTGAATGTGCTCGGTTATGGCGTGGATTTTACTCAGGATGCCGAGACCGGGGCAGCCGTTTGTCCGCGAGGCTGGTATGCTTACCGGCCCGAGGCCGGCTTTGTGGCCCTCGAGGGCCGGCAGCCCGGCGCCTTTCGCGGCGACTGGCTCCATGCCCTGGCCGAGCTCGAGCTGGATACGCCCGAGGTGCTGGCGGCGGCCAAGCGGTTCAGCCGCATTGCGCTGGCACCCTATCTGGAGGGGCGGGTACTGAAAAGCCGGGCCCTGTTTATCAAAGGAAAGAGAGGAAGTCCCAGTGAGTGAACTGTATTTGGGTGTGAACATCGATCATATCGCTACCTTGCGCAATGCCCGGGGCACCAGCTACCCGGATCCGGTATACGCCGCGACGGTGGCCGAGCTGGCCGGGGCTGACGGCATTACCGTGCACCTGCGTGAGGATCGCCGGCATATCATCGATCGGGATGTGGAGATCCTGAGCCAGACCATTCAAACCCGCATGAACCTGGAAATGGCAGTCACCGAGGAGATGATCGACATCGCCTGTCGCATCAAGCCGGCCTTTGTCTGCCTGGTGCCGGAAAAGCGCGAAGAAGTGACCACCGAAGGCGGCCTGGATGTGGCCGGTCAGCTCGACAAAGTAACCGCGGCGGTGACCCGGTTGCGCGAGGCGGGCATCAAGGTGTCGTTGTTTATCGATGCGGATCGGGCCCAGATCGACGCGGCCGTGGCCACCGGTGCCCCCTACATTGAAATTCACACCGGCCATTACGCCGATGCCACCAGCGAGGCCGAACAGCTGGCCGAGCTCAAGCGCATTGCGGCCTCTGCCTCTCATGCTCACGATGCCGGCCTCAAGGTGAACGGCGGCCACGGCCTGCACTACCACAACGTCAAGCCCATCGCCGCCATTCCGGAGATGCTTGAGCTGAACATCGGCCACGCCATCATTGCCCGGGCCGCTTTTGACGGCCTGGAAAAAGCGGTGCGCGACATGAAGCGGCTGCTGCGCGAGGCCCGCCAGGGCGTGTGACCGCGAGGTGTGAGGGGGGTGGAGTGAGGCGTATTGGCGCCGTCTCCATGCCCCTCACGTTTTACCCCTCACCCTTCACAAAAAAGCTTTCGCTTCTTCCCGCACCTGCTCAATCCGCTCTTCCAGCTCCAGCAATTCCGGCTCCAGGTTTTCCAGCGGCTGTTTGTCGAGCAGCGCCTGCTCCAGCCCGGCCAGCAGCGACTGCAACTGAGGCACGCCGCAATACACGGCACCACCGTGCAGCTTGTGCAGGGGAGCGTACAGATCCTCGTCCCTCAGCTCGCCGGCCAGGGCGGCGCCCAGCCGGGGAGTGAATTCGTCAAAGCTTTGCAGCAACAGGCTCAGCATTTCCCTGGCAAGCCCTTTTTTGCCGCCGGCCCGTTGCAGCGCCAGTGCCCAGTCGATCTGGCCCCGAGCCGCGGTTTTTTGCGCAAACTGGCCGATAATGCGTGCCAGTATGGTTTCGTCGATGGGCTTGGCCAGGTAGTCGTCCATGCCCTGGCCCAGCAGCCGGTCGCGTTCGCCGGCAATGGCATGGGCGGTAACCGCCACTATGGGGGTGCGGGCATTGGGGCCGCCCTGGCTGCGAATTTCCTGGGTGGCCTGAATCCCGTCCAGCACCGGCATCTGAATATCCATAAAGATGATGTCGTAACGGTTAACGGTGGCCAGGTTAAGTGCCTCCCGACCGTTGCGGCCGGTGTCCACCTGGCTGACCTGCTCGGCGAGCATGGCGCTGATAAGCTTCAGGTTGGCCGGATTGTCGTCCACCGCCAGCACCCGCATCGGCTGGCGGCTGGCGGGCGGTGGCAGGGCGATGGGCGCCACCGGCTCGTCGGCGGGCCGGCGTTGTTCGGTCAGGGCCTGGGCCAGCTTCTGGTAGTGAGCCGGCTTGCTCAGGCAGTGGGCGGCGCCGGCCGTCAGCAGGGAGTCACTCAGGGTGGGATCGGTGGAACTCAGCAGGATCACCGTCTTGTTGCTGAAGGCGAGCTGACGTCTGAGCTCCTGCTCCACCTGGCTGGGCAGGGCATGAGGACCAAAGCCGAGCAGGGCCACATCGATGGGCTGCTCGGCAGAAGGCTCGTACAGCACCTGCATGCCCCATTCCCGCAGCAGGGCGCTGGTGGCACGCCGGCTGAAGCTGTCTTCTTCCTGGTAGAGCACAGTTTTGCCGGTGAGCTCCGCCAGGGGCAGCGGCTCGGCCAGGGGCAGGGCAGCCTTGTCCAGCTCCAGAGTAAAACTGAACACCGAGCCCGAGCCCGGCTCGGAATAGAGCTCGATGTCGCCGGCCATCTGGTGCACCAGCTTCTGGGTGATCACCAGCCCCAGGCCGGTGCCGCCATAGCGGCGGGAAATGCTGGAGTCGGCTTGGTTAAAGGCTTGAAACAGCTGGCGGCGCTGGCTGTCGGAAATGCCGATACCGGTATCCTGCACGTGAATGCACAGGCCGGTGCGTTCCGGCTGGCCGGCGGGGCGGGCATCCACCCGCACGTCCACGTTGCCCTGCTCGGTAAACTTGATGGCGTTGCCCACCAGGTTGTTGAGCACCTGCTGCAGCCTGAGCGGATCCCCCACCAGGCTGTCGTGTACCGCGGCATCCACCCTGAGCGACAGCTCCAGGCCCTTGTCGTGGGCGCTGGGGGCCAGCAGGGTCATCACCTCCTGCAGGGTGTCGCGCAGGGAGAAGGGGATCTGCTCCATCTTCAGCTTGCCCGCTTCCAGCTTGGAGAAGTCGAGAATGTCATTGATGATGCCAAGCAGGTTCTGGGCCGACTTTTCAATGGTCTTGAGGTAGTCGAGCTGGCTGGCGGTGAGCTTGGTCTTTTGCAGCTGGCGGGCAAAGCCGATGACGCCGTTGAGCGGGGTGCGCAGCTCGTGGGACATGTTGGCCAGGAACTCGGTCTTGACCCGCGCCGCCTCCTGGGCTCGCTTCTTGGCCATGTCCAGCTCGATGTTCTGAATTTCGATTTGCTCCAGGGTTTCGCGCAGATCCGAGGTGGCCTGATCGATATTCTGCTGCATCTCGTCGTGGTATTCCGACAGCGACTTGGCCATGGCGTTGATGCCGTTCTTGAGCATTTCCAGCTCGCCGCTGAACTCGCCGCTGACCCGGGTGTCGAGCCGGCCTTCCCGAATCTTGTACACGGCGCTCACCATGTCGGTGATGGGCTGGGACACACCCTTGATAAGCCTGACCCCGAACAGGGCGCTGACGCACACCCCCAGTAGCACGATCAGGCCGGCAAAAAAGGTGTCGCGGTAGTGCAGCAGCATGGCCGAGTCATCGGTGAGCTGCATGGCCACATACCCCAGGGGCTGAGTGGACGACTCTTCCCACAGGGCGCCTACCCGGGCCCTGTCGGTGAGCACCGGGGTACGCAGAATAATGCCGTCCTCACCGGTGTCCACGCTGGTGGTGGCGGGAATGATCCGCCCCTGGGGCAGACGCAGGGTATTGAAGTTCCGGTGGTAGTTGGAGGTCACCAGCAGCCGGCCATCGGTATCGAACAGGGCGATGGCGGTGACCAGCGGGCTGTTGTTGCGGTGAATGTTGCTGAGCAGGCGGTTCAGGGCTTCCCGGTTGCGGCCGGACAGCGCCAGCTCGCTGGCCAGGGCCAGAGGCTCGATAACGTTCACCCCTTCCTGGATCAGGGCGTCTTCCAGCTGCTGGTAGCGGTTTACGGAAAAGTAACCGGCCAGCAGAATGCCGATGATCAGGGTCGGAATAATGGTAAAAGCCAGTACCCGGGCTCGCAGGCCGTATTTGGTCATAGTGGGCTAATGTGGGACAATGCGCGTTCGATAGACAGTAGACTTATGATGACATAGGCGGTTCGAGGGCTCCACGTTTTATGGTTCAGTTCTTCAAGGTGAAAAAGCCCGCTGTACCGGCGAAAACGCCGCTGGATATTCGCATTCTGGAACTCAATGGTCACGGCATGGGCGTGGCCCGGCACCAGGGCAAGCCGCTGTTCGTGGCCGGGGTACTGCCTGGCGAGGAAGTCCGGGTAATACTGACCACCCAGACCAGCCGCTATGCCACCGCTACCCTGCAAAAGGTGCTCAAGGCCTCGCCCGACCGGGTCAAACCCTTTTGCAATCACGTGGCCGACTGCGGTGGCTGCAATCTGCAGCAGCTGCCGCTGGCGGCTCAGCGTGCCCTGAAACAAACAGCGGTGAGCAAGCTGTTTGCCCGCCACGGCATCGACGTGCTGCCCGAGCCCGAGTGGCTGGACGGAGAGGGCCAGGGTTATCGCCGAGTGGCGCGGCTGGCCATTCGCCGCCGAGGCAAGGGTGTGGCCCTGGGCTTTCGCCAGCCTCAGTCCCACGAATTGGTGGAAATCGAGCGCTGTGGCGTGCTGACAACCGTGCTGTCGAGCCTGGTCGGTCCGCTGCGACAGCTGCTGAACCGGCTGCGGGCCCTGCGCCAGCTGGGCCACCTGGAATTGTACGACGCCGCCGAGGGCGTGGCGCTGTTGCTGCGTCACACCGGCAACCTGCCGGCGGCGGATCTCGATGCCCTGCTGGCCTTTGCCCAGGAGCGAAACCTGGCGTTGTTTCTGCAGGACGACCACGCCCGGCGCCCGCTGCATGTGCCGTTTCCGCTGTATTACCGAATGGACAAGCTCAGGCTCTCGTTTACCCCCGGCGACTTTATTCAGGTTAACGGCGCCCTGAACGAGCGCATGGTGCACCAGGCCATCGACTGGCTGGCGCCGAAACCCGGTCAGTCGGTACTGGATCTGTTCTGCGGTATCGGCAATTTCTGCCTGCCCCTGGCCGCCGCCGGTCATCCGGTGGTGGGCGTGGAAGGGGTGATGGAAATGGTGGAGCAGGCCCGGGGCAATGCCGAAGACAACCAGCTGTCTCAGGCCCGGTTTTACCGGGCCGATCTGGCCGCCGATTTCACCATTGAGCCCTGGGCGCAGGAAGGCTTTGACCGCGTCTTGATCGACCCGGGCCGGGCCGGTGCCGAGCAGGTTATGCCCTATCTGGCTGAGCTGGCGCCCGAGCGGCTGCTGTACGTGTCATGCAACCCGGCCACCCTGGCCCGGGACAGCGAAGTGCTGCTCGCCGCCGGTTATCGCCTTGCCCGGCTGGGACTCATTGACATGTTTCCCCATACGCCCCATTGCGAAGCGATGGCGCTGTTTGAACTCAGTTAAAGGACGCCTATGGTTGCCGTGCGCGAAACACATCTGAAGTCGACCTTCTGCCTGCGGGAATGGGCCGACAGCCTGCCGCTGGATGCGAATGAGCGGGCGCGGCTGACAGCGGTTTACGAGTATTGCCAGCAACTGGAGCTGTGTGCCGAGGCGCAGGGGCGGCTGCTGGCCCAGGGGGTGGAAATGGTCGGCATTTTGCTGACCCTGAGTATGGATGCCGACACCCTGAAATCGGCGCTGCTGTACCCCTTTGTGGAACACGGCGTGCTGAGCCCGGAGCGGGTACAGGAAGACTTCGGGGACAATATTCACCGCCTGCTGCAGGGCGTTGCCGACATGGAGGCCATTCGCTCGCTGCAGCACGTGCACAGCGACAAGGGCAACGAGGCCCAGGTCGACAAGGTGCGGCGCATGCTGCTGGCCATGGTGGAAGACGTGCGCGCCGTGGTGATCAAGCTGGCCGAGCGCATCACCTGCCTGCGCGAGGTCAAGCGCGCCGATGAGGAAACCCGGGTGCTGGTGGCCAAGGAGATCGCCAATATCTATGCGCCCCTGGCCAACCGGCTGGGCATTGGCCAGCTCAAATGGGAGCTGGAAGACCTGTCGTTCCGTTATCTGCACCCGGAGACCTACAAGCGCATTGCTCACTTGCTGGACGAGAAGCGGCTGGCCCGGGAAGCCTATATCAGTGACTTTGTCGGCTCGCTGCGCAGTGCCCTGAAAGAGGCCGGGGTCGAGGCCGAGGTGTATGGCCGGCCAAAGCACATCTACAGCATCTGGCGCAAGATGCAGAAAAAGAACCTCGATTTCGACGAGCTGTTCGATGTGCGCGCGGTGCGGGTGGTGACCCACCGGCTGCAGGACTGCTACGCCGCGCTGGGCATAGTACACACCCAGTGGCGCCATATTCCCCGGGAGTTCGACGACTACGTTGCCAACCCCAAGCCCAACGGCTACCAGTCCATTCACACCGTGGTGATCGGCCCCGAGGGCAAGACGGTGGAGATCCAGATCCGCACCGATCAAATGCATCAGGACGCCGAGCTGGGGGTGGCCGCTCACTGGAAATACAAGGAAGGCGCCGGTAGCGGCAAACAGGGCGGCTTTGAGGAAAAGATCGCCTGGCTCAGAAAGCTGCTGGCCTGGCAGGAAGACATGGCCGAAAGCGGCTCCCTGGTGGACGAGCTGCGCAGCCAGGTGTTTGAGGACAGGGTTTATGTGTTCACCCCCAGAGGCGATGTAGTGGATATGCCAGCCGGTGCCACGCCGCTGGACTTTGCCTATTACGTACACAGTCAGGTAGGTCACCGCTGCATCGGCGCCAAGGTCGACGGCCGTATCGTGCCCTTTACCTACCAGCTGCAGACCGGTGATCAGGTAGAGATCATCACTCAGAAGCAGCCCAACCCCAGCCGCGACTGGATGAACCCCAACCAGGGCTTTTTGCGCACCGCCCGGGCCCGCTCCAAGGTGGCCACCTGGTTCAAGAAGCAGGACAGGGACAAGAACATACTGGCCGGCCGCGAGCTGCTCGACAAGGAGCTGGAGCGGCTGGGGCTGACCTTTTCCCAGGTGGACAAAAAGGCGCTGGAGCGTTTTAACGTCACCAGCCTGGACGATCTGCTGGCGGGTATCGGCGGCGGTGATCTGCGCATCAACCAGTTGCTCAATCATCTGCAAAGCCAGCACAAGAAGCCCACCAGTGAAGAGCAGGATCAGCAGGTGCTGCGGGATCTGGAGCAAAAGGCGGCGAAAAAGCAGCAGGACAACAAGCCCAAGGGCCATATTGTGGTGCAGGGCGTCGGTAACCTGCTGACCAACACCGCCCGCTGTTGTCAGCCCATTCCCGGCGACGAGATCATCGGCTTCATTACCCAGGGGCGGGGGATCTCCATACACAGGGCCGACTGCGACCAGCTCAAGGAGCTGACCGCCCAGCATCCGGAGCGGGTGGTGGAGGCGGTATGGGGCGAAGACAACGGCGGTGGCTACCACCTGACCCTGAGGGTGGTCGCCAACGACCGCTCCGGCCTGCTGCGGGACATTACCACCATACTGGCCAATGAAAAGATCAACGTCATGAGCGTGAACAGCCGCTCCAGCCGCAAGCAGCAGACCGCCACCATCGACATGGAGCTGGAAGTTTACAACATCGATACCCTGAGCCGGACCCTGGCCCGCATCAGCCAGCTGCCGGACATTCTGGAAGCCCGTCGACTTTAGGGAGAGACATGGAACAACACCAATATTCGCTGACCGATCTGCTGGCGATCATGGCCGCCCTGCGGGATCCGGAAAACGGCTGCCCCTGGGATCTGAAGCAGGACTTCGCCAGCATAGTGCCGCACACCCTGGAAGAGGCCTACGAAGTGGCCGATACCATCGCCCGTGAGGCCTGGGACGAACTGCCCGGGGAGCTGGGGGATTTATTGTTTCAGGTGGTGTTTTATTCCCGCCTGGGTGAAGAGCAGTCCCGCTTTAATTTCGGCGATGTGGTGCAGGCCATCAGTGCCAAGCTGGTCAGCCGCCATCCTCATGTGTTCGGCAATGCCCGCTTCGACGATGAGGCCGCCATCAAGGCCAACTGGGAGGCCACCAAGGCCGAGGAGCGCAAGCAACGCAATGCCAACGCCACCAGTGCCCTGGACGACATTCCCCTGGCGCTGCCGGCGCTGACCCGGGCCCACAAAATTCAGAAGCGCTGCGCCGCCGTGAGCTTTGACTGGCGCGAGCTGCCGCCGGTGGTG
The DNA here is from genome assembly GCF_030732065.1 of Oceanimonas aquatica. Taxonomy (GTDB): domain Bacteria; phylum Pseudomonadota; class Gammaproteobacteria; order Enterobacterales; family Aeromonadaceae; genus Oceanimonas. The sequence continues at coordinate 52,474 of NZ_JAVBHX010000008.1, read as the reverse complement.
GACAAGATTCTGGAAGAGCTGGACGAAGTCATGGAAGAGGTCAACCAGCCCGAGCGCGATCAAGACCGCATCGCCGACGAGCTGGGGGATCTGCTGTTTGCCACCGTCAATCTGGTGCGCCACCTCAAGCAGGAGCCGGAAGCGGTGCTGCGCCGGGCCAACGACAAGTTCGAGCGCCGTTTTCGTGCCGTGGAGCAGTTGCTGGCCGCCGATGGCAAAGACAGCCGGGCCTGCTCGCTGGACGAGCTGGACGGCTACTGGAAGCTGGTCAAGGGCGGCGAGAGCTGAGCCGGCTCAATATTTGCGGGCACCGGCCGATAACCGGCACATAAAGGAGGTGCCATGAAGCCTTTTCCCCTGATGTTGCTGTGTTGTTGTTTGTCGGTCTCGGCCGCCGAAACGCCCCTGGCCACGGATCCCGATCTCTCCTCTGCCCTTGAGACGGAGCTGGACGGGCTCAAGGCGGTGCCCCTGTATGAAGAAAACGAGCTGATCGGCCTGATTAATCAGAACCGTCATCTGCAGCGGGTGCGGGATCGGGATGACTGCCAGCTGGTGCAGGACATCGAGGCCCGGGCCGAGGTGCTGCGCATGCCGTCCTACCAGTTTTTGTGGGGCGACATGCTGGCCTGGGGCGTGTGTGTGCCCGCCGAGCCGCGCCGGGGCCTGCAAATGCTGTGGGCGGCGGCCCGTCAGGGCCTGCCGGCGGCGCTGGAGCAACTGGGGCGCTATTACTACGATGGCACCCTGGTGCAGCAAAACCGGGAGCGGGCCGAGCCCCTGATGCAGGAAGCCGCCAGCCTGGGGCTGGAAAAGGCCCAGTTCACCTGGGCCGCCTGGCTGCTGGACGGCGCCGGCAGTCCGCTGGACTATCCCCAGGCCTACCTCTGGCTGAAGCAGATCGTGACCGACGACCAGGCGCGCTATCAGGAAGCACAGCGACTGAGCCAGGGGCTGGCGGCACGTATGCCGGAGCACAAGGTGAAAGCGCTCAACCATCAGCTATTGTACTGACGGCCACCGCTTTTTGACCTGACATTTAATGTCAGTTTGTGCATGAATGTGTATTATGTATATATGTTCGCCCTCCACCTGGACATGTTCCGATGAAGCTGACCACCTATACCGATTTTGGCCTGCGGGCCCTGATGTACCTCGCGACCCTGCCGCGGGGCGAGCTGACCAGCGTGGCCCGGGTGTCGGCGCTGTATGATGTTTCCCGTAACCACATGGTCAAGGTCATCAACCAGCTGGCCCGGGAAGGCTACATTCATGCCCTGCGCGGCAAGAATGGCGGCATTCGTCTGGCCCGTGAAGCCAAGGACATTAACGTCGGCCAAGTGATCCGGTTGCTGGAAAACAACCTCAGGGGTATTGATTGCGGCAGTCCGGCCTGTCAGCTGGTGCCGGCCTGCCGACTGAAAAACGCCCTGGGGCAGGCGATGGAAGCGTTTTTACAGGTGATGGAAGGGTATACCCTGGCGGATCTGGTGGGCAACCGGGACGAGCTGATGACCATTTTCAGCCATCTGGAGTCGGAAAGTCTGCGCCGCAGCGCGAGCTGAGCTGTTGATTGACTGGCTGTAACTCTCTGTAGGCCCGGCTTCAGCCGGGCAAACCAACTGAAACCGTGATGCCTGCATTGGCGCCGTCAGGCGCTTTTATTTCCGTGGCCGTTCACCCATGCCTTGGCAGATAGTACTGGGGTTGTACCCGTACCTGCTTGATCACGTTGTTTTCCACTTCCAGAATTTCAATCGGGTAACCCGCCAGGCGCAGGCCGATATTGGCTTCGGGAATGTCTTCCAGGTATTCCAGGATCAGGCCGTTGAGGGAGCGGGGGCCGTCGGTGGGCAGATCCCAGTTCAGCTCCTTGTTCAGATCCCGAATACTGGCCGAGCCTTCAATCAGGTAGGAGCCGTCGTCCTGGGGCTTGATCTCGTCGCTCAGGGTGGGGCTGATGGTGGTGGTGAAATCACCGACGATCTCTTCCAGAATGTCATCCAGGGTGATCAGACCCTGAATATCGCCGTATTCATCCACAATCAGGCCTATGCGCTCCTTGTTGCGCTGAAACTTGAGCAATTGCACGTTGAGCGGCGTCGCCTCGGGAATGAAATACAGCTCCCGGGCCGCCCGCATCAGGCTGGGTTTGCACAATTCTTCCTTGGCCAGCAGTCGCAGGGCGTCGCGGGCGTGAATGAAGCCCAGCGCATCATCGATGTTGTCCCGGTACAGCAGCACCTTGGTATGGGGGCTTTGCAGCAGCCGGCGGTTGATGCTTTTCCAGTCCTGAGTGATGTCGATGCCGTAGATCTCGTTGCGCGGCACCATGATGTCGTCCACCGTCACCTTCTCCAGATCCAGGATCGACACCAGCATGTCCTGGTGGCGGCGCGGGATCAGGCCGCCCGCCTCGTTGACGATGGTGCGTAATTCCTCGGAGCTGATGGCGGTGTCTTCCCCGCCCTTGGGGTTGATGCGAAACAGTGCCAGCAGGCCGTTGGAGATGGCGTTGATGGCCCACACCGCCGGATACAGCAGCACCATCAGCGGCTTGAGAATAATGGAGGCGGGAAAGGCGACTTTTTCCGGATAAAGGGCGGCCAGGGTCTTGGGCGTGACTTCCGAGAAGATCAGCACCGCCAGGGTCAGGCCAATGGTGGCCACGGCCACGCCGTAGTCGCCGAACAGGCGAATGGCCAGCAGGGTGGCGATGGCCGAGGCCAGAATGTTGACCAGATTGTTGCCAATCAGGATCAGACCAATCAGGCGATCCGGGCGGGACAGCAGCTTTTCAACCCGGGTGGCGGCCTTGTGGCGGCTTTGCACCAGATGCCGCAACCGGTAGCGGTTAAGCGACATCATGCCGGTTTCGGAGCTGGAGAAAAAGGCGGAAACAAACAGCAGTGCAATCAGGATGCCGGTCAGGGCACCCGTCGATATGTCGTCCAAACAGACCGTCCTGTGTAAAAAACCTGATCAATTTCTACGAGTTTGCCGAAAGCCTGTCAAGAACCGATCAGGACTTCCCGTACAAAGCGGCTGCCAAAATAGGCGAGAGTGAGCAGCAGGCTGCCGGCCACGCTGGTCCAGATTACCTTGCGGCCACGCCAGCCCAGACGGTGATGGCCCCACAACAATCCCACATACACGCACCAGGCAATGATGGTGAGTACCGCCTTGTGCACCTTGCCGGGGCTGAACATTTCCTGCAAAAAGAACAGGCCGCTGGAAATGGACAGGGTCAGCAGCACCACACCGGCAAAGATCAGCCGGAACAAATAGCGCTCCAGGGTCATCAGCGGCGGCATGGAGGGCAGGTTGGTGAGCTTGTGTTTCTTCAGCCGGTGGTCGAGAAAGCCCAGCAAAATGGCCATCAGGCAGGCAATGCCCAGCAGCGAGTAGGACATCAGCCCCAGGGTGATGTGCACCAGCACCTCGGGGCGGGTTTCCAGGTGCATGGTGTAATTGCCGGGCAGCAGCATATCGGCCAGCAGCAATAAAAAGGCAAAGCCGTACACCACCGGTATCAGCACCCAGACATTGAAGCGGGTGACCAGCAGGGTCATCAGGCTGGCCACGATCAGGCTGACCAGGGACGCCACGTTGAGCATGCTCAGGTTCTGCCCCGGCACCAGCACCACCGTATTGACCAGCCAAGCGCCGTGCAGCAACAGGGCACAGAGGGCGGCCAGCAGACCGTAACGGCGCCCTTTTGAGTGCGGATTAAGCAGATTGTGCACGCAGGCAAAGGCCGCCAACAGGTAAAATGCCATCGCCAGAACAGCAAGCAGTTCCATAATGAATGTCAGCCATTTATCGGAAATATAAAAAGAAAGACCAGTATACCCCCAAGGCCTCGACCATCGCCAGCCGGGTACGCTTAAGTTCGGAGCCCAACTTGGTTATACTGGTCGCAATTTTCGCCATTTGCGGACGCTGTTCATGTTTGAGAATCTCACCGAAAGGCTGTCGCGCACGCTGAAAAACATCAGCGGCCGCGGACGTCTGACCGAAGACAATATCAAGGAAACCCTGCGCGAAGTGCGCATGGCGCTGCTCGAGGCCGACGTAGCCCTGCCGGTGGTACGGGAATTCGTCAACCGGGTTAAGGAGCGGTCGGTAGGCCAGGAGGTCTCCAAGTCGCTGAGCCCGGGCCAGGCCTTTATCAAGATCGTTAACGCCGAGCTGGTGGCGGTGATGGGCGAGGCCAACGAGGCCCTGGATCTGGCTGTCACGCCGCCGGCGGTGGTGCTGATGGCGGGCCTGCAGGGGGCCGGTAAAACCACCTCGGTGGGCAAGCTGGCCAAATACCTGAAAGAGCGGGAAAAGAAAAAAGTGCTGGTGGTCAGTGCCGACGTTTATCGTCCGGCCGCGATCAAGCAGCTCGAAACCCTGGCGGCGGATCTGGAAGTGGAATGCTTCCCCAGTGACATCAGCCAGAAGCCGGTGGACATCGGCCGCAATGCCGTTGATTACGCCCGCAAGAAGTTCTTTGATGTTGTGCTGGTGGATACCGCCGGCCGTCTGCATGTCGATGAAGACATGATGACCGAAATTCAGCAACTGCACGCCGCTATCGATCCGGTGGAAACCCTGTTCGTGGTGGATGCCATGACCGGTCAGGATGCCGCCAACACCGCCAAGGCCTTCAGTGAGGCGCTGCCGCTCACCGGTGTTATCCTCACCAAGGCCGACGGTGACGCCCGGGGCGGTGCAGCCCTGTCGGTGCGCCATATTACCGGCAAGCCCATCAAGTTTATCGGTATGGGTGAAAAGGTGGATGCCCTTGAGCCCTTCCACCCGGACCGGGTGGCTTCGCGTATTCTGGGCATGGGCGATGTACTGTCGCTGATCGACCAGATGGAACGCTCGGTGGACAAGAACAAGGCCGCCGAAATGGCCCAGAAGCTCAAAAAGGGCAAGGGCTTTGATCTGGAAGACTTTCGCGATCAGCTGGTGCAGATGCGCAGCATGGGCGGCATGATGAGCCTGATGGACAAGCTGCCGGGCATGAGTCAGCTGCCCGACAACGTCAAGGATCAGGTGGACGACAAGCTGACCGTGCGCATGGAGGCCATTATCAACTCCATGACCCCCAAGGAGCGCCGTCGTCCGGAGCTGATCAAGGGCAGCCGCAAGCGCCGTATCGCCCTGGGCTCCGGCACCGAGGTGCAGGAAGTGAACAAGCTGCTCAAGCAGTTTACCCAGATGCAGAAAATGATGAAGAAAATGTCCGGCAAGGGCGGCATGCGCAAGATGATGAGCCAGATGCAGGGTATGATGGGGCCGGGTGGCATGGGTGGCGGAGGACGCCGCGGGCCGTTCTGATCCTGATATGGATTTGCGCCGGCCACGGTCGGCGGAATGAGCAGGCCGCGCACCTCCCTTTTGGTTGCATTCTCACCTGATCGGAGTACAATTGCGCGGCTTATTTTAAGCCGGGGTTCGCAATGTTCGCGAACCTTGTTTGTTTCAAGTGAATAGAGGACGGTATGGTAACCATTCGTTTACAACGTGGTGGCGCGAAAAAGCGTCCGTTCTACCAGGTAGTAGTTGCAGACAGCCGCTACGCTCGCGATGGTCGTTTCATCGAGAAAGTAGGCTTCTTCAACCCGATCGCTTCTGGCCAGGCAGAAAAACTGCGTCTGGACATCGAGCGCATCAACCACTGGGTAGCCCAGGGTGCAAGCCTCTCCGAGCGCGTGGCCAAGCTGGTCAAAGACGCTTCCAAAGCCGCTGCCTGAGTCAGTCGGGTAGGGAGTAGAAGGTGAGTGAACCTGTCATAGTAGGCCGCCTGGGCGCCGTTTACGGCATCAAGGGCTGGTTGAAAGTCAACTCCTTTACCGATCAGCCCGATGGCATATTCGATTATCGGCCTTGGCTGATAAGAGATGGCAAAGGCTGGCGTGAAATTCAGGTCACCGGATGGAAGCGCCACAACAAGAGCCTGATTTGCAAGCTGGCCGATATCGACCAGCGTGAAGAGGCTCAGGCACTGACCGGTGCCGACATCGCAGTCAGCGCCGAGGCTCTGCCCTCGCTGCCGGCGGATGAATTTTACTGGCGCGATCTGGTCGGTTGTCGAGTGAGCAACACCCGGGGTTACGACCTTGGCGTGGTGACTCAGTTGATGGAAACCGGCTCCAACGACGTGCTGGTGGTCAAAGCCAATGCCAACGACGCATTTGGTCAACGGGAACGGTTGATTCCGTTTCTGGAACAACAGGTGATCAAGTCCGTGAATATTGCGGACAGAGTCATTGAAGTAGAGTGGGATCCGGATTTTTAATCCCGGTCATCCTGCGCGGAGAGAATCATGTGGATAGGGGTTGTCAGCCTCTTCCCGGAGATGTTCCGGGCAGTCAGTGACTACGGGGTCACCGGTAGGGCCGTTAAAGACGGTCTGCTGACATTTGAAAGCTGGAATCCGCGGGATTTCACCCGGGACAAACACCGCACTGTCGACGACAGACCCTACGGGGGCGGACCGGGCATGCTGATGATGGTGCAACCATTGCGCGATGCCATTGCGGCGGCGCGAACAGCGGCGGGCGAGGGGGCCAGGGTGATTTACCTGTCGCCTCAGGGCCGCAAGCTGGATCAGCAGGGCGTACGCGAGCTGGCAAACCGGGACAAACTGATCCTGGTGGCCGGACGCTATGAAGGAGTGGACGAGCGCGTGATTCAGGCCGATATCGACGAAGAATGGTCGGTGGGCGATTACGTACTCAGCGGCGGCGAATTGCCGGCCATGGTGCTGATTGATGCGGTGGCCCGTCTGGTGCCCGGCGTATTGGGCGACATGGCGAGTGCGGAGCAGGATTCCTTCAGTGAAGGCTTGCTGGATCATCCTCACTACACGCGTCCCGAGCAACTGGAGGGAATGGCCGTTCCCAACGTCTTGCTCAGTGGCAACCACGCCGACATAGCGCGCTGGAGAATGCAGCAGTCATTGGGCCGTACCTGGTTGAGAAGACCGGAACTGCTTAACAACCTAGCTCTGACTGACGAGCAGGAACAGCTTCTTGCCCAATTTGTTCGCGAACAGCAGGACAAACAGTAGAGTTTTCAGTTTACCCTAGGTAAGGAAATATCATGAGCAACATCATCAAGCAGCTTGAAGAAGAACAACTGCGCAGCGACATCCCCGCATTCGTACCGGGTGACACCGTGCGCGTACAGGTACGTGTTGTAGAGGGCGGCAAAGAGCGTCTGCAGGCTTACGAAGGCGTTGTTATCGCCAAGCGTAACCGCGGTCTGCACTCTTCTTTCACCGTTCGCAAGATCTCCAGCGGTGAAGGCGTTGAGCGTACCTTCCAGACTCACAGCCCGCTGATCGGCAGCGTGGAAGTGAAGCGTCGTGGCGCCGTGCGTCGTGCCAAGCTTTACTACCTGCGCGAGCGCTCCGGCAAGTCCGCTCGTATCAAAGAGCGTCTCGCCACCAAATAAGCCGAACCGGCTGTTGAACAAAGGCCCGCATTTGCGGGCCTTTTTGTTTTTGGGCGAGCGGGTTATCATGGTTTAACTGTTTCTAATGTAACCAAGGGTGTGTGATGCCGATTACCGTATGGGGGCTGGCCATCGCTCAGGCGCTGCTGGCGTCGGGCAATATTCTGCTGGTGTCGGTATCGGCGCTGATCGGTCGCCAGCTGGCCGATGAGGCCTGGTTGATCACCCTGCCGGTGGCCTGTCAGTTTGCCGGCCTGATAGCGGCCACCCTGCCGGCGGCGCACCTGATGCAGCGGCTGGGGCGCAAAACCGGATTTGTACTGGGTAACCTGTTTGGCCTGCTGGGGGCCTGGGTAGCGTTGCAGGGGCTGGCGGCCACCAGTCTGGGGTTGTTTGCCACCGGTACCTTTCTCACCGGCATTGCCATCGGTGTCGGTCAGCAATACCGCTTTGCGGCGCTGGAAGCCTGTGACGGCGGCCAGCATGCCAGGGCCATCAGCCTGGTGATGGCCGGAGGCATACTGGCGGCGGTGATTGGCCCCAACCTGGCGGTGTGGTCTCAGGCCTGGTATCAGCCCAACCCCTATGGCGGCGCCTTTTACGGTTTGTTTGGGCTCTATGTAGTCGCGCTGCTGCTGATCCTGCTGTTGCCGCTGCCGGCGGCGACGCCGGTGCAGCCTGGTGAGCAAGTGCGTGCTTATGGTGAACTGTTTCGCCAGCCGCTGCTGCTGGCGGCGGTGGCCTCGGGCATGATTGGCTACGGCATTATGGTGCTGCTGATGACCGCCACTCCCCTGGCGATGGAACATCACAGCCACGATTTTCCCGCTACCGCCATGGTGATCCAGTGGCATGTGCTGGGCATGTTTGTACCCTCCTTTTTTACCGGTCATTTGATCCGCCGTTTTGGTACCCGCAAGGTCATCCTCTGTGGCTGTGGCGCTTTGCTGCTGAGCGTGGCGGTCAATCTCTCCGGCACCGGCTTCTGGCATTACTGGTGGGGGTTGTTGTTGCTGGGCGTGGGCTGGAACTTCACCTTTATCGGTGCCACTCACCTGCTGACCTTCAGCTACCGGCCGGCAGAAAAGGCCAGAGTACAGGGCATCAATGAGTTTCTGGTGTTCAGTGCCGCCGCCCTGGGCAGCCTGTTTGCCGGTCAGGGCGTCGTGTTGCTGGGCTGGGTCTGGCTCAACCTGTTTGCCGTGCCCTGGATTTTGCTGGTGTTTGCCCTGATTTGGCGGCTGAACGCCCGTGAAGCGGTAGCGGCGTAATTTAAAGCATAAAGTGGCGGGCCAGCAGGGCTTTGGTAAAGCCGGTTTTCAGGTAAAAACCGCGGGGGCGGGTTTGTATGTAGCCGCCGTCGGGGCCGATGGCGTCGGTCAGGGCGCGGCCGTTGGCGGCCTTGGGGCGCAGTTGCAGCGCCTGGCCGTGGCGGGCGGTGATATCCTGCACCCGGCCCAGGCTTATCAGCTCCATGATCTCTTCCCAGTCCTGACGCAGCAGCCATTCCTCTTCTTCACTCGGCGTCCATAACAACGGCTGGCCAATCAGCCGCTCGCCGGGGGGCGTGTCCCGCTCGCCAATCACCGGCACCCACAATACCCGGGACAGTTTGTTGCGCACATTGCTGGATTCCCAGGTCAGGCCGGCGATATCGAGCAGAGGGGCCACGCACACAAAGGTGGTTTCCAGCGGTCGGGCGTTTGAGTCCAGGGGAAGGGTCTTGAGTTCGACACCCAGCTCGGGAAAGTCTTGCTCGGGTTTGGAGCCGGCACTGGCGCCCAGGGTCAGCTCCAGCAACTGGCCGATCCAGCCCTTGTCCCGGCGCAGGTTGGCCGGCACCGGCAGGCCCAGCTCACGGGCCAGTTCCGTGAGTGGCAGACCGGCCAGTTGCTGAGCATGTTCCAGCAGGGCGGCGACACTGTCGGGGCGGGAAATGGGGTTGTTCAAAATTCAATCACCTTTCGTGGAGTGGGCCTGTGCCTGAAGGAATGGGGCGGCGGACGATCATATACCCGTTTTACTCAAGTATGAACATGCCGTTGCACAAGCTTATCCACAGAAAAACTGGATAACTGGATCCCTGCTGCTTCGCTGTCTCATGATCCTGGCCTAAAGGTGAAAAAACCGAAAATTTTTGGAAAAGGATCAACGGGATCCTGTTCGGGGCTGTGGATAACAAGGCAGTGATGGATTCTTGAGCGGAGTGACTTATCAACATCATCGCAGGTGTTGATCAACCTGATCAAAGATCCAGTTCGATCCTTTCTTTAACTTTTATATTGTTGTTTATTATGTGATTTTATTTTTTAACTTGAATCAGATCACATCCTTTACCCTGTGCGGATTAACGACAGAATACGGCCTATACCGCTTTTATCACAGTATTATCCACACCTTCTGGGGGAAACGGGGTCGGGAGTCAGCTTTTTTGTTTATAAGTGTTGACAAAACATCGAGTTATTCAGGTCGAAGGAGACAGCACTAAGTACAGGCTTGATTTGCCGGAAATGGGGGAATATGGAACAATCGATAGCATGTTAGCTTTTAGTCTGGTGATTGCGTGATAGATGGCGACGGATTTCGTCCCAATGTAGGCATAGTGATCTGCAATCGCAAAGGCCAGGTATTGTGGGCCAGGCGCTATGGTCAGCATTCCTGGCAGTTTCCCCAAGGGGGCGTGGACGATGGGGAGACCCCCGAGCAGGCCATGTACCGGGAGTTGTACGAGGAAATCGGGCTCAAACCCGAGAACGTGACTCAGCTGGCGGTAACCCGTCACTGGCTCAAGTACAAGCTGCCCAAGCGGTTGGTGCGATGGGACAGCAACCCTGTCTGCATCGGCCAGAAGCAGAAATGGTTTTTGCTGCGATTGGACTCGGATCATGAATCACACATCGAATTCGGCTGCCACGGGCACCCGGAATTTGATGACTGGCGCTGGGTCAGCTATTGGTATCCGGTACGTCAGGTGGTGTCTTTTAAGCGGGAAGTATATCGACGGGTTTTGCGGGAGTTTGCCCCCATCGTAATGGCAGAGCAGAGCCGTCACCGGGCCGACCAAGGCCGCCAGCGGGCGGAGCAGGGACGTCATCGGGACGGACGCAGACGGCACAGGTAATACCAAGGGGGAGCGGCAGTGTTAAGGGAACTGAGGGAAATCGTCCAGCGGGTCACGGCCAGCTCCGACCTGAACGAGGCCATGGCAGAGCTGGCACAACAGACCCGTCAGGCCATGCTGGTGGATTGCTGTTCCATTTATCTGCGACGCGACGACGAGCCCGGTTTTCTGCTGGCCGCCACCGACGGCCTGGCACCCGAGGCGGTGGGCCGGGCCCGGATTCCTCTGGGTGAAGGCATTGTCGGCCTGATTGGTGAAAAGGAAGAGCTGATCAACCTGGCCGATGCCCAGCACCACCCCAGTTTTAAATACCTGCCCGAAGCCCACGAAGACGAATTTCGCTCCTTTCTCGGTGCGCCCATCATTCACCAGCGCAAAACCCTGGGGGTGCTGGTGGTGCAGCAAAAGCAGGTGCGGCTGTTCGAAGAAGGGGAAGAATCCTTTCTGGTGACCCTGGCGGCCCAGCTGGCCACGGTGATCGCCCACGCCGAGGCCAGGGGCAACCTCAAGTCCCGCAACTGGCACGGCATGCTGCGGGGCCTGGCCGGCTCGCCCGGGGTGGCCATCGGCAAGGCCTGGGTATGGCGCCCCAAAGTGGAGCTGGACCGGGTGCGGGCTCGCCGGGCCGACGATCTGCCGGTGCAGCACCGGCGCCTCGACAAGGTATTGCACCAGGTTGAGGAAGAGCTCGACGGCATGGCCCTGCGCTTCAAGGAATCCCAGGCCGGCGAGTCGATGGCGGTGTTTGAGGTGTACCAGTACATTCTCAAGGATCCGGTGTTTATCGGGCTGATCCGTGAGGAAATCGAACACGGCTGGACCGCCGGCAGTGCGGTCAAGCGGGTCTGTGAAAAGCAGATTGCCCAGTTTGCCAACATGGCCGATCCCTACCTGCGCGAGCGGGCCGCCGACATTCGGGATCTGGGCCAGCGGTTACTGACCCGGCTTATTCACGAGGATGACGGCCCGCTGGCCCTGTCAGAGCCCATCATTCTGGTGGCCGACGAGATCAGCGCCACCCTGATCGCGGAAATTCCCCGCAGCAAGCTGATGGCCATTGTCTCGGCCAAGGGCTCCATCAACTCCCACGCCGCCATTCTGGCCCGGGCCATGGGCATTCCGGCGGTGATGGGCATCGATCATTCCTTTGAGCTGCTGGAAGAGCGGCAGCTGGTGGTGGACGGCTACACCGGCGAGCTGCTGGTGGAGCCGGCCCCCTCGGTGCTGAAGGAATACCGCCGGGTGATCGTCGAAGAAGCCCAGATGGACGAGCTGTTCGCCACGGTGCGCCAGGAGGCGTCCCGCACCCTCGACGATGTGCCGGTGTCGCTGCTGCTCAACGCCGGTCTCAGTGCCGACGCCGATATTGCCATGAACGATGCCGCCGACGGGGTCGGCCTGTTTCGCACCGAAATTCCTTTTATGATGCGGGATCGCTTTCCGTCCGAGCAGGAGCAGGTGCACAGCTACCGGCGGGTGCTCACCAGCTATGTGGGCAAGCCGGTGTGCATGCGCACCCTGGATGTGGGCGGCGACAAGCAGCTGCCCTATTTTCCCATTGTCGAGGAAAACCCGTTTCTCGGCTGGCGTGGCATTCGTCTGACCCTGGATCATCCGGAGATCTTCCTGGTGCAGCTCAAGGCCATGCTCAGGGCCAGCATCGGCCTTGATAACCTGTCGATCATGCTGCCCATGGTCGGCAGCCTGGATGAAGTGAGAGTGGCTCGGCGGCTGCTGGACCGGGCCTGGCGTGAGGTCTCGGCGGAAACCGCCGACGAGCAGGGCATTATTCGCTACCCCAGCCTGGGGGTGATGATCGAAGTGCCGTCGCTGCTGTATCAGCTGGCCGAGCTGGCGCCGCTGGTGGACTTCTGGTCGGTGGGGACCAACGATCTCACTCAATATCTGCTGGCGGTGGATCGCAACAACGGTCGGGTGGCGGACATTTACGACTCTTTGCATCCGGCGGTGCTGCGGGCGCTGCAGCAGATCATCGATGCCGCCCGCCAGCATGCCCGGCCGGTGTCCATCTGTGGCGAGCTGGCCGGGGATCCCATTGGCGTGCTGGTGCTGATGGCCATGGGCTACCGCCGCTTCAGTATGAACAACAGCAACATCATGCGCATCAAGTACATAGTGCGTCAGTCCCGCACCGACGAGCTGAAAAAGCTGCTGCAGGAAGCCCTCAGCCATCAGCATGTTGGCGCCTTTAAGGGGATCTTTGGTCGCTACCTGGAAGAGCGCGGCCTGGGTGGACTGCTGCGGGCGGGGCTGTAGCGAGTCATCCTGTTGAGCGCCTGTCGGCGCCAGTGCAGGCGAGCCACCTGCGCTCCAGAAAAACAGCGCCATCTTTGGAGCGCGGGCGGCTCGCCCGCAAATTGCCACAAAGCGGCAATTCTCCTTTCATCAAATCCATGCGGGTATGCTCACCCGAAGAGGAAAGCCGCCGTCATTTGCCTTACAATACCCGCTTTCCATTTTTCGGGGTAAGCGCATGTCTGATTCTCACTGGGTGTTTCCCGGCTTCGATCCCGTGGCCATTCAGTTTGGGCCGCTGGCGGTGCACTGGTACGGTCTGATGTACCTGCTGGGCTTTTTGTTTGCCTGGTGGCTGGGCAACCGGCGGGCGGCGCAGCCCGGCTCCGACTGGACCAGGGATCAGGTTTCCGATGTGCTCTTCTACGGCTTTCTCGGCGTCATTGTGGGTGGCCGGCTCGGCTATGTACTTTTCTACCAGTTCGACACCTTTCTCGCCGATCCCCTGTATCTCATCAAGATCTGGTCCGGCGGCATGTCGTTCCACGGTGGCCTGATTGGGGTGCTGACCGCCTTCTGGCTGTTTGGCCGCAAGTACAACAAAACCTTTTTTACAGTGGCAGACTTCATTGCCCCATTGATCCCCTTTGGCCTGGGGGCCGGGCGTCTCGGCAACTTCATTAATGGCGAGCTGTGGGGGCGGGTAACCGAGGTGCCCTGGGGCGTGATTTTTCCGGCCGCCGGCGCGCTGCCCCGGCACCCTTCACAGCTTTATCAATTCGCGCTGGAAGGCGTGGTGCTGCTGCTTATTCTCAATCTGGCCTGGCGTGCCCGGCCGTCCCGGGGCGTGATTTCCGGGCTGTTTTTGCTGTGCTACGGCTCGTTCCGCTTCCTGGTGGAATTCGTACGCCAGCCCGATGCTCAGCTGGGTCTCTATCTAGACGTCTTCAGTATGGGTCAGTTGTTGTCGCTGCCGATGATGGTCGGCGGTGTATTGATGTTATGGGCGGCCTGTCGTCGTCCCCACTGGTTTGGTAACGGAGCAAAGACCGCATGAAAGCTTATCTCGAGCTGATGCAACACATTCTTGATCATGGTGAGCGCAAGGAAGACCGCACCGGTACCGGCACCCTGTCGGTGTTTGGTCACCAGATGCGTTTTAATCTGGCCGAGGGCTTTCCGCTGGTCACCACCAAGAAATGTCACCTCAGATCCATTATTCACGAGCTGCTGTGGTTTCTGAACGGCGACACCAATATCGGTTACCTCAAGGAAAACGGCGTCAGTATCTGGGATGAATGGGCCGACGAAAACGGCGACCTGGGGCCGGTGTACGGTAAGCAGTGGCGCAGCTGGCAGGGCGCCGACGGCCGGGTGATCGACCAGATCAGCCAGGCGCTGGAGACCATCAAGACCAATCCGGACAGTCGCCGCATTATTGTCTCTGCCTGGAACGTGGGCGAGCTGGAGCAAATGGCGCTGGCGCCCTGTCATTCGCTGTTTCAGTTCTATGTGGCCAACGGCAAGTTGTCCTGCCAGCTGTATCAGCGCAGCTGTGATGTGTTCCTGGGGTTGCCCTTCAACATTGCCAGCTATGCGCTGCTCACCATGATGATGGCCCAGCAGGCCGGCCTTGAGCCGGGCGACTTCGTCTGGACCGGCGGCGACGTGCACCTGTACAGCAATCATCTGGAGCAGACCCGGCTGCAACTGAGCCGCGAGCCGAAAGCCTTGCCCGTCATGCGGCTGGCACGCCGGCCGGATTCACTGTTTGAATATGTATATGAGGATTTTATTCTGGAAGACTACCATCCACATCCTCATATAAAAGCACCCGTGGCCATTTGACAGATTTTTGTTTGTAAATAAAGCTATACTTTAGTTTAACATTTCATTTTCATCGGTATTTGTAAGTCGTTTTGCACTTTCTTTCGCTTTTCCCGAGGAGTTGATCAGAAACAACCGATTATTACCTCTGTAACAAGCTGATTACACTCGGGCTGGTCTTTGAGAAGGAGCTCGATATGTCTCATGTGCTTAAACGCTTTCTGGCCATGGAGTCGGCCGGTGGAATTCTGTTAATTATTGCTGCCCTGATCGCCATGATGATGGCCAATACCGGTTTGTCTGGTATGTATCAGGAATTCCTCAATATGCGCATTCAGCTGCGCATCAGTGATCTCAACCTCGATAAACCGCTGCTGCTGTGGGTGAACGACGGCATGATGGCGGTGTTCTTCCTGCTGGTGGGCCTTGAGGTCAAGCGCGAGATGGTCGAAGGCGCCCTGTCTACCCGCGAAAAGGCCATGTTCCCGGCCCTGGCCGCCATCGGCGGCATGGTGTTTCCGGCGCTGTGGTTTATGCTGCTGAACCTGGGCGAGCCAGCCAATCAGAGTGGCTGGGCCATTCCCGCCGCCACCGACATTGCGTTTGCCCTGGGCGTCATGGCCCTGCTGGGCAAGCGCGTCCCCCTTACCCTGAAAGTCTTTTTGCTGGCGCTGGCGATCATTGACGATCTGGGTGCCATCATCATTATCGCCCTGTTCTATAACCACGGTGTCGACTTCACCGCCATGGCGGTGGGCCTGCTTGGTATTATCGGTCTGGTGTGGCTGAACCGGGCCCGGGTAAGCAATCTGGTGCCCTATTTGCTGCTGGGCTGGATTATCTGGGTTGCCGTGCTCAAGTCGGGCGTACACGCCACCCTGGCCGGCGTGATCCTGGGCTTTCTGATCCCGCTGTATGGTCATCGTTTCTCACCGTCCAAGCAGCTGGAGCACTTCCTGCACCCCTGGTGTGCCTTTGTGATATTACCGCTGTTCGCCTTTGTAAACGCCGGTGTGTCGCTGGAAGGGCTGTCGCTGAGCGATCTGACCTCGGCACTGCCCCTGGGTGTGATGGCGGGTCTGCTGCTGGGCAAGCCCATGGGTATCTTCCTGGTCAGCTGGTTGTCGGTGCGTCTGGGTTATGCTCAGTTGCCGGCAGGAGTCTGCTTTAAACAGATCTTTGCGGTCTCGGTGCTGTGTGGCATTGGTTTTACCATGTCGATCTTTATTTCCTCGCTGGCCTTTGCCGATCAGGCCCAGCTGGCCAACCTGTCGCGACTCGGTATTCTGATGGGCTCGACCCTGGCCGCGCTCAGTGGTTACGTGATGCTGAGACGGGTGCTGCCGCAAAAGGAGTCAGAGCGGCGTAAGATGTCGGTGCGTACGCAGCTGGTATAAGAAAAGCACCGAAGTTGAATGGGGCCGGCCGGGTATAAAAACCCGGCCGGTTTCTTTATGATGGGGCATTGCATGGCGGAGGCGACACCTTGTCACATCTGAACTACAACCACCTCTATTATTTCTGGATGACCCAGAAAAAGGGCTCGGTCACCAAGGCCGCCGAGGCCCTGTTTCTGACCCCCCAGACCGTGACCGGGCAGATCCGTCAGCTGGAAGAGCGGCTGGGGGGCAAGCTGTTCAAGCGCAAGGGCCGTCAGCTGGAGGCGAGCGAGCTGGGTCAGCTGGTGTACCAGTATGCGGATCGCATGTTCAGCCTGTCTTACGAGATGCTGGATATCGTCAACTACCGCAAGGAAGATCACCTGGTGTTTGAGGTGGGCATTGCTGATGCCCTGTCGAAACGACTGGCGAGCCGGGTGCTGCTGTCGGTGATCCCCAACGACGGCTCCATTCATCTGCGCTGCTACGAGTCGACCCACGAGATGCTGCTGGAGCAGCTCAGTGAGCACAAGCTGGACATGATCCTGTCCGACTGCCCGGTGGACTCGGCTCAGCATGCAGGCTTGCTGTCGAAAAAGCTGGGAGAATGCGACATCGGCTTTTACTGTCGTGAGCCGCTGCCGGTGAAGCCCTTTCCCGCTTGCCTCGAAGAGCGCAAGCTGCTGATCCCGGGCCGGCGCACCGCCATGGGCCGTCAGCTGCGCCACTGGCTGGAAGTGCAGGGACTCAAGCCGCAGATCCTGGGCGAGTTTGACGACGCAGCGCTGATGAAGGCCTTTGGCTTTTTCAATCAGGGTATCTTCGTGGCGCCCGCCATTTACCGGGATGCCATACTTCAGTATCAGCCGGTGATCGAAATTGGCCGGGCCACCGAGCTGAAGGAAGAGTATTACGTGATCTTCGCCGAGCGCATGATCCAGCATCCGGCGGTCAAGCGACTGTGCGAAAGCGACTTCAGCTCACTGTTCTCCGGCCTCGACGACTTTTCGGCGGTCACGCCCCCCGCCACCTTTGATGATGAATTCAGCTGAGAGCTTCAACGTGAACGCGACCAAAGAAATGAATATTGAGGACATGGAAGCCAATGCCGCCCAGGCGGTCAAGCTGCTCAAGGCGCTGGCCAACGAGCGGCGACTGTTCATTTTGTGTCACCTGCTCGACAACGAACTGTCGGTGGGGGAGATGAACCAGTTTCTGGGGTTAAGCCAGTCGGCCCTGTCTCAGCATCTGGCCATTTTGCGCAATGACGATCTGGTGAGCACCCGCAAGGAAGCGCAAACCGTGTATTACTCGCTGAAAAGTGAGGAAGTACGGGAAATGATCGCCCTGCTGCACCGGCTGTATTGCCGGTAGGCCCCGATTTATCGGGGCAACGGCATCGTCTGTCGTCTGCGTTGCCTGGCTGAAGCCGGGCCTGCACCGTCAAACAGGCAACAAAAAACCGGCATAAAGCCGGTTTTTTCGATGCCAGAGTAAAGACTCTTACAGAGCTTTGATCTGGGCATTCAGGCGGCTCTTGTGACGAGCGGCCTTGTTCTTGTGGATCAGGCCTTTGGTGGCCATGCGGTCCAGCAGCGGCTGAGCGGCATCAAACGCCTTCTGGGCGTTGGCCTTGTCACCGGTAGCGATGGCAGCAATTACTTTTTTCACGTAAGTGCGAACCATGGAACGACGGCTGGCGTTGTGCTTGCGACGCTTTTCAGCCTGAATCGCGCGTTTCTTAGCAGACTTGATGTTAGCCAAGGTAAAACTCCTGAATCTGTCTTAGCGAGTGCTCATAAAAGGCCGTGGACTATGCCTTTTTCACCGCAGTTTGTCAATTGATTTGTGCAAATAAACACCGCCCTGTGGCGTGGCACAGGGCAGGGGGTTAAACTGTCCGCCGAATTCTAGCAGTATTCACCTGCGTTCAGCAATTTCTTACCGCGAGGTTTTCATTTTGAGCAAGGCGCTGTTGCGGTCGGGCATGATTGTCTCTGCCATGACCCTGGTTTCCCGTGTGCTGGGACTGGTCCGGGACGTGGTCATCGCCAATCTGATGGGGGCGGGGGCCTCCGCCGATGTGTTCTTTTTTGCCAACCGCATTCCCAACTTTCTGCGCCGCTTGTTTGCCGAGGGCGCCTTTAACCAGGCCTTTGTGCCGGTGATGACCGAATACAAGCAGACCAAAAGCTTCAGGGACACTCAGGACCTGCTGGCGGCAGTGTCGGGCACCCTGGGGCTGATTGTGACTCTGGTGACCCTGGCGGGCATGCTGGGCTCAGGGGTGGTCACCGCCCTGTTCGGTGCCGGCTGGTTTATGGAGTGGCTGAACGGTGGCCCCGAAGCCCACAAGTTTGAGCTGGCCTCACTGTTGCTCAAAATCACCTTTCCCTACCTGTGGTTTATCAGCTTTACCGCCATGGCCGGCGCCATTCTCAACACCTTTGGCAAGTTTGCGGTGTCCTCCTTTACCCCGGTGTTTCTCAATATCTGTATCATTGCGGCGGCGCTGTTTCTGTCGCCTCACTTGGCCCAGCCTGAAATCGGCCTGGCGGTGGGGGTGTTTGCCGGCGGCCTGGTGCAGTTTTTGTTTCAGTTTCCGTTTCTCGCCAAACTCAAACTGCTGGTGCGTCCGCGCTGGGCCTGGCACCACCCTGGCGTGGTGAAAATCCGTACCCTGATGATTCCGGCACTGTTCGGGGTGTCGGTGAGTCAGGTCAACCTGCTGTTCGACACCATGCTGGCGTCGTTTCTGGCCACTGGCTCCATCAGTTACCTGTATTACTCCGACCGGCTGCTGGAGTTTCCGCTGGGGCTGTTTGGCATCGCCATTGCCACCGTGATCCTGCCGGCGCTGTCCAGCCGCCATGTGGACGAGGCCAAAGACGGCTTTGCCGCCACCATGGACTGGGGGGTACGCATGGTGCTGCTGATGGGCTTTCCCGCCATGCTGGGGCTGATTATGCTGAACGAGCCCATGCTGCGCGTGCTGTTTATGCGTGGTGAGTTCGGTATGGAAGAAGTGGCCGCGGCGGGCAAAAGCCTGGTGGCCTACGGCCTGGGACTGCAGGCCTTCATGCTGATCAAGGTGTTGGCGCCGGGCTACTACGCCCGCCAGGACACCAAAACCCCGGTGCGCTTTGGCATTATCGCCATGGTGGCCAACATGGTCTTCAACGCCGTGCTGATCTTTCCTCTGGAGTATGTGGGCCTGGCGCTGGCCACGGCGCTGTCGGGTATGCTGAACGCCGGCCTGCTGGGCTGGGGCCTGCATCAGCGCTCGGTATACAGCCCAAGCCGGACTACGCTGGCCTTTATGGCGCAGGTGGTCGCGGCCGGCGCCGGCATGGCTGCCCTGTTGTGGTGGCTGTCGCCGCCGCTGGAGACCTGGGCCGGCTGGAGCCTGTGGCAAAGCGGACTGCACCTGCTGGGTTATATTGCGGCGGGGGCGCTGTGCTATGGCGTGCTGCTGGGGGTACTGGGGGTGCGGCCGCGCCACTTCCGGGCCATCGAGTCATGAGTGCCGCTTGTTGCGCCGAATCGCACCCTTGCCCAACAAGGGCTGATTCCGAGGGCCGGCTGAGTTATAATCCGCCGATTTGCAGGGCCCGGCAGCAGGACTTATGGAGTTAATTCGCGGCATTCACAACATCAAGGCGTGGCATCGTGGCTGCGTGCTGTCCATTGGCAACTTCGATGGCGTGCACCTGGGGCATCAGGCGGTGCTGCGCGGGCTGGTAGAGCGAGCACGTCGTCTGAACGTGCCCGCCTGCGTCATGGTGTTTGAACCTCAGCCTCAGGAGCTGTTTGCCCGTGGTGAGGCGCCGCCTCGGCTGACCCGCCTGCGGGAAAAATATGCCCGGTTGGCCGAGCTTGGCATCGATCGCCTGCTGTGTGTGCGTTTTACCCCCGAGTTTGCGGCCCAGAGTCCGGACGAGTTTATTCGCGGCCTGCTGGTCGACCGCCTTGGTGTGCGTTTTCTGGTGGTGGGCGACGATTTTCGCTTTGGCCGCAACCGGGGCGGGGACTTCAACCTGCTCACCCAGGCCGGGCACGTCTTTGACTTTGAGGTGGTCAGCACCCAGAGCTGGCGCATGGAAAATCGCCGGGTCAGCAGCACGCTTATTCGTCGGGCGCTGGCAGAAGACCGCTTGAATGACGCCGCCCGTATGCTGGGCCGTCCTTTCAGCCTGTGCGGCCGGGTGGCTCACGGTGCCAAACTGGGCCGTACTATCGGCTTTCCCACCGCCAATGTGGCCCTCAAGCGCCGGGTGATCCCGGTGGCGGGTGTCTATGCGGTGGAACTGAAGCGTGGCGAGCGGCGCTACCCCGGGGTGGCCAATATCGGTCACAAGCCCACGGTGAACGGCACCAAGGCGCTGCTGGAGGTGCATCTGTTTGATTTTGCCGGCGATTTGTACGGCGAACAGGTGGAAGTGGAGTTGTGCCACAAGCTGCGAAATGAACAAAAATTCGCTTCCTTTGCGCTGTTGAAGGAGCAGATTCAACGCGATGCCGCCAGTGCCCGACAATGGTTCGGGCTGGCGGTGTCAGAACCGAACGGAATGTAGGATCCATGAGCGACTATAAACACACCCTGAATTTGCCCGAAACGGAGTTTCCCATGCGCGGCAACCTGGCCAAACGCGAGCCGGGCATGCTGCAGCGCTGGTTTGATGAAGATCTCTACGGCGCCGTGCGTCGCGCCAAGGCCGGCAAGAAGCCCTTTATTCTTCACGACGGCCCTCCCTACGCCAACGGCAGCATTCACATCGGTCACTCGGTCAACAAGATCCTGAAAGACATTATCGTCAAGTCCAAGGGCCTGCTGGGTTACGACTCTCCCTACATTCCGGGCTGGGACTGCCACGGTCTGCCCATTGAGCTGAAGGTGGAAGGCAAGGTCGGCAAGCCCGGCGTCAAGGTGTCCGCCGCCGAGTTCCGGGAAGCCTGCCGCGCCTATGCCAAGGAGCAGGTGGAAGGCCAGAAGGCTGACTTTATTCGTCTGGGCGTGCTCGGCGACTGGGACAATCCCTACCTGACCATGAACTTCGACACCGAGGCCAATATCATTCGTGCCCTCGGCAAGATCATCGACAAGGGCCACCTGCACAAGGGCTCCAAGCCGGTGCACTGGTGCACCGACTGTGGCTCGGCGCTGGCCGAAGCCGAGGTGGAATACGAAGACAAGCGCTCGCCGGCCATTGACGTGCGCTTCAAGGCCGCCGATGAAGCCGCCGTGGCCGCCAGCTTTGACTGTGCCGACGGCCACACCGGCCAGGGCCCGATCTCCGTGGTGATCTGGACCACTACCCCCTGGACCCTGCCCGCCAACCGGGCGGTGGCCCTGCACGCCGAGCTCAACTACGCCCTGGTACAGGTGGAAGGCGACAACCCCGAGCGGTTGATCCTAGCCGCGGATCTGGTCAAGGACGTGATGGACAGGGCCGGCATTACCCACTACCACAACCTGGGTTACTGTCAGGGTGCTGCGCTTGAGCTGAAGCGTTTTCAGCATCCTTTCTACGACTTTGAGGTGCCGGCGATCCTGGGTGAGCACGTCACCACCGATTCCGGTACCGGCGCCGTGCACACCGCCCCCGGCCACGGCCAGGAAGACTTCGCGGTAGGCCAGCACTACGGCTTGGAAGTGGCCAACCCGGTGGGTGGCAACGGCGTCTACCTGCCCGACACCGAGCTGTTTGCCGGTCAGCACGTATTCAAGGCCAACGACGCCGTGGTGGAAGTGCTCAAGGAACGCGGTGCCCTGCTGCATCACGAAGCCTACACCCACTCCTATCCGCATTGCTGGCGCCACAAGACCCCCATCATTTTCCGGGCCACGCCGCAGTGGTTTATCAGCATGGATCAGGCCGGTCTGCGCGGTCAGGCACTGAACGAAATTGAAAAGGTTCAGTGGGTGCCCGAGTGGGGCCAGAACCGCATTCAGTCCATGGTGGAAAACCGTCCGGACTGGTGTATCTCCCGTCAGCGCACCTGGGGCGTGCCCATTGCCCTGTTTGTGCATAAAGACACTCAGGAGCTGCACCCCCGCGCCACCGAGCTGATGGAAGAAGTGGCCAAGCGGGTGGAAAAGGCCGGCATTCAGGCCTGGTGGGATCTGGACCCCGCCGAGCTGCTGGGCGAGGAAGCCGGTCAGTACGACAAGGTGCTCGACACTCTGGATGTCTGGTTCGACTCCGGCTCCACCCATGCCTCTGTAGTTGACGTGCGCCCCGAGTTTCAAGGTCACCCCGCCGACATGTATCTGGAAGGCTCGGATCAGCACCGCGGCTGGTTTATGTCGTCGCTGATGATCTCTACCGCCATGAAGGGCCATGCCCCGTACCGCCAGGTACTGACCCACGGCTTTACCGTGGATGGTCAGGGCCGCAAAATGTCCAAGTCCATCGGCAACGTGGTCAGCCCCCAGGAGGTGATGAACAAGCTGGGCGCCGACATTCTGCGGCTGTGGGTGGCGAGCACCGACTACTCCGGTGAAATGACGGTTTCCGACGAGATTTTGAAGCGCAGCGCCGATGCCTATCGCCGTATTCGCAACACCGCCCGCTTCCTGCTGGCCAACCTCAACGGCTTTAACCCGGCCACCGACATGGTGGCACCGGAAGACATGGTGGTGATCGACCGCTGGGCCGTGGGTCGTGCCCAGGCCATTCAGCAGGAGATCACTCAGGCCTTTGATGAATACAACTTCCATCTGGTCACCCAGAAGCTGATGCAGTTCTGCTCCATCGAAATGGGCTCCTTCTATCTGGACGTGATCAAGGACCGTCAGTACACCGCCAAGGCCGACAGCCAGGCGCGCCGCTCCTGCCAGACTGCGCTCTACCACATTGTGGAGGCCCTGGTGCGCTGGATGGCGCCGATCATGAGCTTTACCGCCGACGAGATCTGGGCCCTGCTGCCCGGTGAGCGCGAGCGTTTCGTGTTTACCGAAGAGTTCTACGACGGCCTCTTTGGGCTGGCCGAGGGCGAGCAGCTGGGTGATGCCTACTGGGCCGAACTGCTCAAGGTACGTCAGGCGGTGAACAAGGCACTGGAAAGCGCACGGGGTGACAAGGTGATTGGCGGCGCGCTGGAAGCCGACATTACCCTGTATGCCGATGATGCTCTGGCTGACAAACTGGCACAACTGGGCGAGGAGCTGCGTTTTGTGATGCTGACCTCCAGGGTCACAGTGGCACCGCTGGCCGATGCCGCTGATGCCACCGACACCGAGCTGGCCGGCCTCAAGGTGGGCGTGGCCAAGAGCGACGCCGAGAAGTGTGGTCGCTGCTGGCACCATGTGGACGATGTGGGCAGTCATGAAGGCCACGAGGGCATCTGCGGCCGTTGTGTGTCCAATGTGGCCGGAGACGGCGAAGTTCGCCGGTTCGCCTGATGCGGGCAGTGCTGAATACCGGCCTGCGCTGGTGGTGGCTGGCGATTGTCACCATAGTGCTGGATCAGGTAAGCAAGTGGCTGACCGTGAACTACCTGGATTACGGTTACCCGGGGGTGGAAATCGCCCCCTTCTTTAACCTGGTGCATGTTTATAATCCCGGCGCGGCGTTCAGCTTTCTCGCCGATCAGGGCGGCTGGCAGCGCTGGTTTTTTGCCGGCCTGGCGGTTGCCGTGACCGTGCTGCTGAGCATATGGATGTACAAGGCGCCACGCACCGCACGCTGGATGCCGGTGGCCTATGCGCTGATCATCGGCGGGGCTATCGGCAACGTAATCGACCGTTTGCTGCTGGGTCACGTGGTCGACTTTCTCGACTTCTACGTGGGCAACTGGCACTGGCCGGCGTTCAATCTGGCCGACAGCTTTATTTTTGTCGGCGCCGCCATGATCATTATCGACAGCTTCAAAAAGGACAGCCCCCAATGAGCAATATCATCGGCCCCAACAGCACTGTGTTGTTTCACTTTACCATCAAGCTGGAAGACGGCTCGGTGGCCGACAGCACCCAGGTGCATGGCAAGCCCGCCCGACTGCAGATGGGTGATGGCAGCCTGACCGATAACTTTGAGTCCTGCCTGCTGGGCCTGGAAGCCGGTACCAAAAAGGTGTTTGAATTGACCCCGGACGACGCCTTTGGCCAGGTTAATCCGGACAACATTCACTACATGGAGCGCAGCCGTTTCGGTGCCGATCTGGAGCTGGAAGAGGGCGCGATTCTGTCGTTCACCCAGCCCAATGGTGCCGAGATCCCCGGCATTATTCGCGGTGTGGCCGGCGACTCGGTGACCGTGGACTTCAACCACCCCCTGGCCGGTCAGAACGTCACCTTTGAGGTGGAGATCCTGTCCGTCGATGACGAAAACGGAGCCTGATCATGGAAATCCTGCTCGCCAACCCCCGCGGCTTTTGTGCCGGCGTGGACAGAGCCATCAGCATAGTGCAGAGCGCCCTGGAAAAATTTGGCGCCCCCATCTATGTGCGTCACGAAGTGGTGCACAACCGCTACGTGGTCAACAAGCTCAAGGACGCGGGCGCCATTTTTGTGGATGAGCTGGATCAGGTGCCCGACGATAATATTGTGATCTTCTCCGCCCATGGCGTTTCCAAGGCGGTGCGGGAAGAGGCCAAACAACGGGGGCTCAAGGTGTTTGACGCCACCTGTCCGCTGGTGACCAAGGTGCACATGGAAGTGCACAGAGCCAGCCGCAAGGGCATTGAAACCATTCTGATCGGTCATGCCGGCCACCCCGAGGTGGAAGGCACCATGGGCCAGTATGAAAGCACCGACGGCGGCATGTATCTGGTGGAAAACCCGGAAGACGTGGCGGCCCTTGAGGTGAAACAGCCCGACAACCTCACCTTTGTGACCCAGACCACCCTGAGCGTGGATGAAACCTCCGATGTGATCGACGCCCTGCGGGCACGCTTTCCCACCATTGAAGGGCCGCGCAAGGACGACATCTGCTACGCCACCCAGAACCGTCAGGACGCGGTGCGGGAGCTGGCCGCCAAGGTGGATCTGATGTTGGTGGTGGGCTCGCGTAACTCGTCCAATTCCAACCGGCTGCGGGAGCTGGCCGAGAAGATCGGCACCGAGGCGCATCTCATCGATTGTGTCGAGATGGTCGAGCCGGCCTGGCTCGAAGGCGCAGCCCGCATTGGCGTCACCGCCGGCGCCTCGGCCCCGGAAGTGCTGGTGCAGGAAGTGATCTCTCATCTGCAGTCGCTGGGGGGCAATACCGTGGTGGAGCACCCCGGGCGGGAAGAAAATATTGTGTTTGAAGTACCCGCCGAGCTCAAGGTAAAGCAGGTATCCTGACCAAACCGCCCTCGGGGCGGTTTTTTATTACCAGCAGCTGGCCGGGGCCTTGCTGCCGCCTCGGGTCAGCGTGAGTGGGGAGCAGGCGGTGCCGCCTTCCTGGTCGTTTTGCTGGCTGCCCTTGGCGGTGGCGGTGAGGGTATAGCCGCTGCCGGAAACGGCGGCGGCAAAGGTATAGTTGTCGGTGCTGGTGGGGCTGATTAAATCCGCCGCCGCGCTGGTATAGGTGGGATGAGAAATGCGCCAGTCTTCCTGAGCCAGCTGCATTTTATACAGCGTCTGTATGGCCTCGATACGCCGGCTTTTTTGCATATAGGCGGAATAGGAGGGGTAGGCCACGGCGGTAATAATGGCCAGCACCGCCACCGTGATCAACAACTCAATCAGTGTAAACCCCTGCTGTTTGGGCATGGATATGTCCTTGTCTAAACTCATGCTTTGCCTCAAGCTTACTCCAGTTTGGGCCACAATGGAGACCTGTCTGTTTGAAGGATGCAACCGGCATGAGCGGAATGCAGCGCGGCCTGACCCTGATTGAACTGCTGATTGGCCTGGTGGTGATGACGATACTCACCACCTTGGCCGTGCCCGGCTTTCAGAGCCTGCGTGAGCAATACACGGTGCGCAGCGCCGGCATGGCGGTGTATGCCGATCTGCAACTGGCCCGCAGCGAAGCCATCAAGCGCAACCGGGAAGTGACCGTGTGTTTTACCAACTCGGGCGCCGCAAACTGGAGCTATGCGCTTCATGACTCCGATGACTGCTCCGGAGACATTATTGAGAGCGTTAGCAGTCAGAACTATCCGAGCATTATTGTTGAGTCAAATGTGGGCGCGGATATTACTTTTACACCACGAAGAAACACTTTTTTTGCCGGTAATATCGCGGTTAAAAATGGGACTTATGTGATGAAAGCCGTACTCTCCAATTATGGTGGCATTCGCTCCTGTTCCGATAATGGCCTGATGGGAGTGCCTTCATGCTAGTCACTCAGCGTCAGCAGGGCATGACCCTGGTGGAAATGCTGGTGTCGCTGGTGGCCGGCTTACTGGTAGTGGCGGGCGCCCTGTCGTTATTTTCCTCGGTGATCGTCTCCGGCAATACCACCCTGATGCTGTCGCGGCTCAACCAGGATGTCCAATCGGCGACCGATATCATGGTGCGGGATATTCAGCGGGCGGGGTATCACCCCAGTGCCGCTCAGGGGATGAATGGTGATGCCTCGGCAGCATCTGCCGCCGAGGCCTTGGTATTTTCCACGACCTCCGATCTTCATACTTCTACGGGTGCAAGTGCTCCCGATTGTATTCGCGTCAAGTACCAGGATGACGGCGAGTCCCCGGTAGCCACTGTGGTTCGTGTTTACAGTTATGACTCTTCCAGTAAAAGGCTGGAAGTAAAAAATGACGCTTCGGTAAGTGCCTCACTGAGTACGCTTTGCGGTACCGGCAATGCGCTGATGGCCGAGCAGGAAATCTCGGTTGATGATTTACGCTTTGAACTGGTGTCCGGCAGCAGCGCCACCGGCATGCGCACCATTCGGCTCAGCCTGAGTGCTTCTCATGTTAACCGGCCGGCGTTGTCGGTCAGCCTGCAGCGGGAGATAAAACTGAGAAATGATGGCTACTAACAAGGACAGTGGGTTCGCCACGCTCACCATTACCCTGGTGCTGGTTTCCATGCTGGTGGCGGTGTCGGTGTTTATTGGCAAGGTGCTGATTTCCGACAAGCGCATTACCCTTAACGAAATCGAATACCGGGTGGCGCTGGCGGCGGCGGAAAAAGGCATTGCCGATGCCATGGCACTGCTCAAGGTTGACCCGACGGCGACAAGCGTATCGGGCTCATTGAGCACGTCGGCAGCGAGTGCGAGCTATACGGTTACCATGGAACAAGGCGTTCCTATTCCCGACGCCTGGCAACTGGAGTCGGTGGCCACTTTGCCAAACGGTGGCGGCACCACGGTCAGCGTGCAGGTGGTGGAGCGCAGCATACTCAACCCAGCCAATGCCGGACCGGCGGCGCCGCTGCTGGTGGGCGGTGCCAGTACGGGGATCAGTGGCAATATGACTG
Organism: Oceanimonas aquatica; assembly: GCF_030732065.1. Lineage (GTDB taxonomy): Bacteria > Pseudomonadota > Gammaproteobacteria > Enterobacterales > Aeromonadaceae > Oceanimonas. The sequence continues at coordinate 25,077 of NZ_JAVBHX010000008.1, read as the reverse complement.
TCGTCGCCAACCCCAATGGTGGTGGAAACGGCGTGCCTGTTTCGGTCTGGTCAGGAAAGGATATTTCAGGTATCGGTAGCATGCAGACCTGTCATTTGAGTGATTACAGTAGTAATGACTGTACCGATACGATCAGTGTTAAAACAGGTGGCACAGTTTCCTTTGACTCGGACGTGGTAGACAAAGATGCTGATTTTCCAACCGATTTGCTCAGCCATGTGTTTGGTTATGGAGCCGATGAATGGGACAAGTTGGAAGCCATGGCAACAGATATTGTATCAAGCTGCAGCAACATAGATTCACCGGGCTTTTATATTGTCGATGGAGGCGGGGAATGTGACATCGGCTCTATTCCAAATACTGCTGCCAAATCCGCTGATGAACCGGTGATTGCTCTAGTCAAGAACGCAAACATTAAGGCAGCAGGCGGTAATTATTTTTACGGCCTGTTGTTCTCTTATGACTCGGAGCCTACAACAGCTCCTGATTATACGGTTCAACTAACAGGTGGAGCTCAGATCTTTGGTGCCATTTCCACCAACCACGGTGGCGACATTCTTAACGGTACCTTTGATGCAGTATACGATCAGCAAGTTATGTGTAATATCGGTTATTGCGATGATAACAGCATGGGTAATGGTAATAACCCCTTTGTAAACCTGATGACTATTCCCGGCAGCTGGAAAGACTGGTAACAGGAGACGCCATGAAACGGCAACACGGATTTGGCCTGATTGAAGTCATGCTTGCCTTTATTATTGTGGCAGCCACCGCCGGTACCTTGCTGCAGCTGAACAAGACCTATCTGGAATACAGCCGGGACGGCCGCAGCCGGGAAGTGGCCATGCGCCTGGCGGAATCCAAGCTGGACGAGCTGCGCCGCTTTCAGAGCCGCACCGGGTTTGATGCCATCGCCAATGGCAGCGACAGCGTCAGCCTGGATGATATCGACTATAACCGTGACTGGGCGGTGACCGACTATGCTTGGAACAGCGCCAGCTCAGCCTGGGGTACGCCATCGCCGAGTGTTCAGGACACCGGTAAAAAGCAGGTGGCAGTCACCGTTAACTGGACCGACGTCGGTGAGGCTCAGAGTTTTGCCCTGGATTCGGTGATCTCTCCCAACACCCCCGCCAGCGGCGGACCTTTTGGCACCAATGGTGATAATCTCGGCTCTGGCAAGGGCGGACCCAAGGTAGTGCATAATCCGGGAGCCGCTCCCAATGTGATGTCCATTGAACTGGCACCGGGTCTGAAAATGGAAACCAGCCGGCCCTTGCCTGAAGTAAGTAAAAAAGGCGAGAGCACTAGGGTGGAATTCAGCACGGTAACCTATGACAGCAGCAATGTGACCCAGCAACGCCGGGATCAGGTGACGGTCTCCTGCTCATGTACCCTGCAAAGCGTCTCCGAAGGAAAACTGCCGGCGCAATGGGAAATGAAAGGGCCAATAGGTTACTACAAGATTGGTAGTAATGTGGAAAAAAATACTGGTATACCGGCCAGTATCGGGCAAGACATACTTTGTACAAAGTGCTGCGGGAACCACTTTGATGGCCCTGAAGAGAAGTTTGAACATTGGTATGACGTAGCCAAGATAAACAATCATGATCACTACAATAATGGTACGGCATTGGCTTATACAGGAGATGACTATCTTGAAGCCTGTCGCATGGTTCGAATTAACGGCTACTATGAAACAGCCACCGACTGGAACCTGGTCGCGCTTAATATTTTTGATGCTGACCTGCTGCTTAATGGTGATGTGGCGAGTGCCTATCGGGATTATGTTGAGACAGTCGCAGTTGAATATATCCTCTCTCAAATAAATAAAGGTGTTGAGGATGATGTTGCCTCTTATTATCAGCCTGATACTTTTAATGATTATTTGGTTGCGAAAAGCATCTCACCAGCGACAACTGATATCACCATGGATGTAGGGCTAAAACAGTTGATGGCCAGAGGTGTTTATATCGATATGATTTCCAGTGCTGACAGGGAATATATTTTTAATGAAGTGCTCGAAGGTCAAGTGAAAGTCGAATTGGCCGAGCTGACAGAGAAGCAAGTTGGGCGTCTACTGACGCTGGTTCCCATTAATGAAGTTAATTTAACCTTGTTGGCCAAGTGGGAACGGAGTAGCGGCGATAGCTCACTCACAGTGACAAATGAACCGGTCGAAACCATTACCAATGCGAATGCCGGCTATTACGGTGTTTACAGTCGAGGACTGGCAGAAGCTAAGTCGCCGGGGGCTGCCGGTACGATAATGGCCAAGATAAAACGCAGCAACAGTGGCATGACCTCTTCTGAAGCCATTTCTCCCGTTGAAACTCAAGACTTGTTTATAAAAAGTAACTATCTGGATATTGTGGTTAACAACAGCGCCAAGGCTTCGATAACCGGCGAGATGTATTGTGTGCTCTATATTGCACCAGTCAACGCGAATGGCCCATGGAAGGAAGAAGCCTGCAGTCTGGAGGGTGTTGTTGTGAAAGTCGGCAATGAGGTCTGTGGTCAGCTCAACAAGACTCAGGGAAACAAGAGTACCATCTACTACGACTGCAAGGCGGATCCCGACACTACGGCGGCATTGTCGGCAACGGTACCGAGTGGATATGAAGTTTATTCTCCGGTTAATGGAGTCTGGACGGTGGCTGTGCCTGATAATGCAACAACCCTCAATGGCGGTTGTCTCATCTTGACTCAGAACAGGCCAGTCGATAAAACCCCCACCTGTAACTGAGCCTTAAGCGCCGGGGGCCTGACAAGGCCCCCGTCTTTCATTACTATGGCGGTTATTGCCTTTTGAACCACGAACAGACCATGTCCTCACACCTCACCCTGGCGCTGGCCCAGCTCAACCCGACCGTCGGTGCCATTGAAGCCAATACTCAAACCATGCTGACCGCCGCCAGCAAGGCCGCCGAACAGGGCGCCGAGCTGGTACTGTTTCCCGAGCTGGCGGTCACCGGCTACCCGCCGGAAGATCTGCTGTTCCGGGACGATCTGCACGCCCGGGTCGACGTCGCGCTGAGCGAGCTGGCTGCCGCCAGCCAGAATATTGCCCTGGTGGTGGGCCACCCCTGGCGGGAAAACGGCAAGCTGTACAACGCCGCTTCCTTCTTTTATCAGGGCAAATTACAGGGACGTTACTTCAAGCAGCTGCTGCCCAACTACGGCGTGTTTGATGAAATGCGCTACTTCACTGCCGGCACCGAATCCTGCGTGATCGACTTCAACGGCCACAAGCTGGGCCTGCTGATCTGTGAAGACGTGTGGGAGCCGGCGCCCATGGCCGGTGCCAAGGCCGCCGGTGCCGAGCTGGTGCTGAGTCTCAATGCCTCGCCCTATCACAAGGGCAAGGCCTGGATCCGCAAGGATCTGCTGGCACAGCGCAGCCGCGACAACGGTCTGCCGCTGGTGTATCTCAACCAGGTGGGTGGCCAGGACGAACTGGTGTTCGACGGCCGCTCCAAGGTGTTCAATGCCAAGGGCGAGCTCACCCAAAGCCTGCCCGCCTTTACCGAGGAGCTGGCGCTGGTAAGGTTTGAGCAGGGGAAGCCGGTGCCCGGTGAGATACAGCCCGTCCTCGAGCCGCTGGCCGAGGTATACCAGGCACTGGTGCTGGCGACCCGGGATTATGTCAATAAAAACGGCTTTAACGGCGCCGTACTGGGGCTTTCCGGCGGTATCGACTCGGCCCTGACCCTGGCCATTGCCGTGGATGCCCTGGGCAAGGATAAAGTTCAGGCGGTGATGATGCCGTTTCGTTATACCGCCTCCATCAGTGTGGAAGATGCCAAAGAAGAGGCTGAACACTTGGGTGTGGAGTTTGATATCGTCTCCATCGAGCCCATGTTCGACGCCTTTATGGGCCAGCTGGCGCCCATGTTTGAGGGCACCGAGCGAGATACCACCGAGGAAAACCTGCAGGCCCGCTCCCGCGGCGTGCTGCTGATGGCCATCTCCAACAAGCGTCGCCGGCTGGTACTGACCACCGGCAACAAGAGCGAAGTGGCGGTGGGCTACTGCACCCTGTATGGCGACATGGTCGGTGGCTTTGCGCCTATCAAGGATGTGCCCAAAACCCTGGTGTTTGAGCTGTGCCGCTACCGTAATACGCTTGGGTATGTGATCCCCCAGCGGGTGATTGATCGGCCGCCGTCGGCGGAGCTGGCGCCGGATCAGCTCGACCAGGACAGTCTGCCGCCCTATGATGTGCTGGACGCCATTCTGGAAGGCTATGTGGAGCAGGACAAATCCCTGAACGATTTGCTGGCCGCCGGCTTTGACGAGGCCGATGTGCGCAGGGTGCTCAAACTGGTCGACATCAACGAATACAAGCGCCGCCAGAGCGCCGTGGGGCCGCGGATCACGGCGCGCAACTTCGGCAAGGACAGGCGCTACCCCATCACCTCGGGGTTTGGCAAAACAAACTGGTAAGGAACCATCGATGAAAAAAATTGAAGCCATTATCAAACCCTTCAAGCTGGACGACGTACGCGAAGCCCTGGCCGAGCGCGGTATCACCGGCATGACGGTATCGGAAGTAAAAGGGTTCGGTCGCCAGAAGGGCCACACCGAGCTCTATCGCGGCGCCGAATACATGGTGGACTTCCTGCCCAAGGTCAAGCTGGAGCTGGTGGTGCAGGACGAACTGGTGGAATCCTGCATCGAGGCCATTGAAACCACGGCCCGTACCGGCAAGATTGGCGACGGCAAGATCTTCGTGTTCGACGTGGGCCAGGTGATCCGTATTCGCACCGGCGAGCAGAACGAAGAAGCGGTGTAAAGACCGGATTGGTTTCAACCTCCCGGTTTTTTTGCCACAATGGTTGATTGAATTTGAATTGAGGAAATATTCCCATGCCACTGCTGGACAGTTTCACCGTAGATCATACCCGCATGGAAGCCCCGGCGGTGCGGGTTGCCAAGACCATGGCCACCCCCCACAACGACACCATTACCGTGTTTGACCTGCGTTTCTGCCTGCCCAACCAGGAAATTCTCTCCGAAAAGGGCATTCATACCCTGGAGCACCTGTTTGCCGGCTTTATGCGCAACCACCTCAACGGCGACGGCGTTGAAATCATCGATATCTCGCCCATGGGCTGCCGCACCGGCTTTTACATGAGCCTGGTGGGTGAACCCGACGAGCAGCGGGTGGCCAATGCCTGGAAAGCGGCGATGGAAGACGTGCTCAAGGTGGAAAATCAGTCACAGATCCCCGAACTCAACGAATATCAGTGCGGCACCTATGTGATGCACTCGCTGGATGAGGCCAAGGCCATTGCCCGCAATATTCTGGAGCGCGGAATCGGTATCAACAGCAACCAGAGCCTGGCGTTGCCGGAAGAGATGCTGAAATCTCTGTAATGCCCACCGGCTTCCCTCGGTGACAGACACGCCCGGTTACAGCGAGCACTGGCTTAACCGGGCGTCTTGTCACTTGTTATTCTTATTCTGTTGATATACATCCCTTAGTACAGTGCTCAAACGGACCTCTTTATGTCAGAACAACAAGATCCTTTCCTGCAACGGGAAGCCGAAAAGTATGAAAACCCCATTCCCAGCCGGGAATTTATTCTTGAGCACCTCAAGCAACGCAAAACCCCGGCCAACCGGGACGAGATCTTTGCCGAGCTGAATCTTGCCGGTGAAGAGCAGGAAGAAGCTCTGCGCCGCCGCCTGCGCGCTATGGAGCGTGACGGCCAGCTGGTGTTTACCCGCAACAAGTGTTACGCCCTGCCCGACAAGCTGAACCTGATCAAGGGCAAGGTTATCGGCCACCGTGAAGGCTTTGGCTTTGTACGCCCGGAAGACGGCGGTGACGATCTGTTCCTGGCCCAGCGCGAAATGGACGCTGTCATGCACGGCGACCTTGTACTGGTACAACCCCTGCGCTTTGACTCCCGGGGCCGGCGCGAAGGTCGTCTGGTACGTGTGCTGGAATCCCGTAACCTGGATGTGGTGGGCCGCTACTTTGTGGAAAACGGCGTCAGCTACGTGGTGCCCGACGACAGCCGCATCGCCCAGGATATTCTGATCCCGCAAGGCGAGACCATGGGCGCGCGCATGGGCCAGGTGGTGGTGATCACCATTACCCAGCGGCCCACCAAGCGCATGACCGGTATCGGCAAGGTCATTGAGGTGCTGGGTGAAACCATGGATCCGGGCATGGAAATTGAAATTGCCCTGCGTACCCACGGTATTCCCCATGTGTGGCCGGAAGAGGTCAAGCAGCAGATTGCCAACCTCACCGAGCAGGTGCCGGAAGAAGCCAAGGTGGGCCGCAAGGATCTGCGCGATCTGCCGCTGGTCACCATCGACGGCGAAGATGCCCGCGACTTTGACGATGCCGTTCACTGTCAACCCAAGCGCTCCGGCGGCTGGCGCCTGTGGGTGGCCATTGCCGACGTGTCCTATTATGTGCGCCCGAACTCGGCGCTCGACAACGAAGCCTACCAGCGCGGCAACTCGGTGTACTTCCCCGAGCAAGTGATTCCCATGCTGCCCGAGGTGCTGTCCAACGGCCTGTGCTCCCTTAACCCTCAGGTAGATCGCCTGTGCATGGTGGCGGAGATGACGGTGTCCGCCAGCGGCAAGCTGTCCGGCTTCAAGTTCTACGAAGCGGTGATGAACTCCCATGCGCGTCTTACCTACACCAAGGTAGCGGCCATGCTGGAAGGGGACGAGGTGCTGCGTGAGCGCTATGCGCCGCTGGTACCGCATCTGGAAGAGCTCAACAACCTGTACCAGGCCATGAAGCAGGCCCGGCACCAGCGCGGGGCGGTGGAGTTCGAAACCGAGGAAACCCGGTTTGTGTTCAACCCTCAGCGCAAGATCGAGCGAATCGTGCCCGTGGTGCGCAACGACGCCCACAAGATCATCGAAGAGTGCATGATCATGGCCAACGTGGCCGCTGCCCGCTTTATTGAAAAGCAGGAAGCCCACGCCCTGTTCCGGGTGCACGATAAGCCGGGCGAAGAAAAGCTCACCGGGTTCCGTAGCTTCCTGGGCGAGCTGGGTCTCGAGCTGAAAGGCGGCCTGGAGCCGGAGCCGGCGGATTATGCCCTGCTTGCCGAGCAGGTTCGTGACCGGCCCGATGCCGAGCTGATCCAGACCATGCTGCTGCGCTCCATGAAGCAGGCGGTATATCAGGCCGAGAATAACGGTCACTTTGGTCTGGCGCTCAAGTCCTACGCTCACTTTACCTCGCCCATTCGCCGCTACCCGGATCTGGTGTTGCACCGTGCCATCAAGGCCCAGATTGCCAAGATGCACGGCGGTGAGCGCAGCAAGACCGGCGGCGTGCCCTACCAGTACGACCAGGTGGCACCCATGGGTGAGCACTGCTCCCAGACCGAGCGCCGGGCCGACGATGCCACCCGCGACGTGGCCGACTGGCTCAAGTGTGAGTACATGCTGGATCACGTGGGCAGCGAGTTTGGCGGTACCATTGCCAACGTCACCGGTTTTGGCTTCTTTGTGCGTCTCGACGAGTTCCACATCGACGGCCTGGTGCACATCTCCAGCCTGCAGAACGACTATTACCAGTTCGATCCGGCGCGCCAGCAGTTGATTGGCGAGAACTTCCGCCGCCGCTACCGCCTGGGCGACAAGATCAAGGTCAAGGTGATGGCGGTGAACCTGGACGAGCGCAAGATTGACTTTGAGCTGGTGGAAGACGCTCCCAAGGGTGACTTTGACGGCGGCAAGGGTGCCAAGAACCTGAAGTCGCGCAAGCGTGCCAAGCCCACCGGTGGCAAGGGCGGCGACAAGGGTGAAAAAGGCGAGAAGAGTGACAAGCCCCGTTCCCGCTCCCGTTCCCGCAAGCGCCGTTCATAATGTCAGGGAATGGGGGCTTTCAAGTCCCCATTCCTCCTTCTAATTCCCGAGAAACAACATGAGTAGTGAACTGATCTTCGGCATTCATGCCCTGAACGCCGCCCTCGAAAACCACCCCGAGAACATTCTGGAAGTCTGGCTGCTCAAGGGCCGGGACGATGCCCGTCTGCAACAGCTGCAGGCCCGGTTGCAGGAAGTGGGCGTGCGTGCCCAGCTGGCCGGTCGTCAGACCCTGGATGGCAAGGCCGGTGGTGCCCAGCACCAGGGCGTGGTGGCCCGGATAAAGGCGCTGCCGGCGCTGAACGAGGCGGATCTGGACGCCCTGCTGGCGCGTACCGAGACTCCGTTATTACTGGTGCTGGACGGTGTCACCGACCCGCACAACCTGGGCGCCTGCCTGCGTACCGCCGATGCCGCCGGTGTGCATGGGGTTATCGTGCCCCGCGACAAGTCCGCCGGCCTGACCCCGGTGGCGCGCAAGGTGGCCTGTGGTGCCGCCGAGGTGGTGCCGCTGTTTCAGGTCACCAACCTGTCGCGCACCCTGCGGGCCCTGCAGGACAAGGGCGTGTGGGTGGTCGGCACTGCCGGTGAGGCGGATCACGGCATCTACCAGGCCAGATTCACAGGGCCACTGGCGCTGGTGATGGGTGCCGAGGGCAAGGGCATGCGCCGGCTGACCCGGGAGCACTGCGACGAGCTGGTGAGCATTCCCATGGCGGGGTCGGTATCCAGCCTGAACGTGTCGGTGGCCACCGGCATCTGCCTGTTTGAAATGGTGCGTCAGCGCGGTTGATAACATCGGGCCGCTCGCAAGAAGCGGCCGTCAACGGGGAAGGGGAATGGAGCGAATCAAGGCGCGGCTGAGCGCCGACAGCCAGTTGCTGGCGATATTTTTGCTGGTGCTCGGCAATCTGATGATCTCCTTCGGCGACGTGCTGGTCAAACTGATGGGGCAGAGTCAGATAAGCCCTTACCAGTATGTGTTCCTGCGCTTTACCATGACCTCTTTGCTGCTGCTGCCATTCTGGTGGCGGCTGGCGCCGGCGCGACGAGGCTGGGGCCAGTGGAAAATTCATTTTCTGCGGGGCCATCTGTTGCTCATGGGCTCTGCCTGTGTGTTTGTGAGCCTGATGTATCTGCCGCTGGCCACTGCCAATGCGGTGTTTTACGCCGCCCCCCTGCTGACGCTGCCGCTGGCGGTGCTGCTCAGCCGGGAGTCGGTGCGACCGGCCGCATACGGGGTGAGCCTGCTCGGCTTTGGCGGCATTCTGGTGGTGCTCAATCCGGCCGAGTGGCACTGGGCCGGCTGGGTGGCGCTGCTTACCGCCTTGTCGATGGCCGCCAGCAATGTGCTGGTGCGCCGGCTGCCCAGGGGCCGCTCTGTGCTGGCGACCCTGTTCATGACCCAGGCGCTGGCCATTCCCGCCAGCCTGGCCCTGGCATTACCCGAGTGGCAACCCATTCCCGGCGACATATGGTGGCTGCTGATCGGCGCCACCCTGGTGGGCATTATCTACCAGGGCATCTGCATCATGGCCTACGCCATGGCCGATGCCAGCAAGATTGCCGCCAGCGAATATTCCGGCCTGATTTTCGTCACCCTGATGGGCATGGTGCTGTTCAGCGAGTTTCCCGACTGGAACGTTTATCTGGGGGCACTGGTGGTGATCGCCGCCATCGGGCTGCAGCGAAGACTACGCTGACGCTTTGGAGCTAAAAGCTTTCTTTCCCTTCGGTTATGTCTTAAACTACGCCGCCTTGAAATCAGTCATTAAACCCAAGTTCCTTGCCTCCGCTGGTGTGACTGAGCCCGCGCAGAGGCTATAACCCGTAAGGAGCAATCCATGCGTCATTACGAAATCGTATTTATGGTTCACCCTGACCAGAGTGAACAGGTCCCCGGCATGATCGAGCGCTACACCGGCGCCATCACCACCGCCGGTGGTCAAATCCACCGTCTGGAAGACTGGGGCCGTCGCCAGCTGGCTTACCCGATCAACAAACTGCACAAGGCTCACTACGTTCTGATGAACGTTGAAGCTGACCAGGCTGTGATCGACGAGCTGGAAACCAACTTCCGCTACAACGACGCCGTGCTGCGCAACATGATCATGCGCACCAAGCAGGCCGTTACCGAGCCTTCCGAAATGGCCAAGGCCAAGGAAGAGCGTCAGCCCCGTCGCGACGATGCTCGCGCCGAAGCCGCTGCCGAGTAATTCACGTTTTAGTAGAGGAAGAGAATCATGGCACGTTATTTCCGTCGTCGTAAGTTCTGCCGTTTCACCGCTGACGGTGTTACCGAGATCGATTACAAAGACATCGCTACCCTGAAGAACTACATCACCGAGTCCGGTAAAATCGTACCGAGCCGCATCACCGGCACCCGCGCTAAGTATCAGCGCCAGCTGGCCCGTGCGATCAAACGCGCTCGTTACCTGGCCCTGCTGCCTTACACCGATCTGCACAAGTAAGCAGCGGCCTAACTCGTACCTGTAAAGAGGAAAGGTAATCATGCAAGTAATTCTGCTGGATAAAATCGCCAAGCTGGGCGGTCTGGGCGACCAGGTAACCGTTAAGTCCGGTTACGCCCGTAACTTCCTGCTGCCCCAGGGCAAAGCCGTTCTGGCCACCAAAGACAACGTAGCGGCTTTTGAAGCCCGCCGCGCTGAGCTGGAAGCCAAGCTGGCCGATCAGCTGGCTGCTGCCCAGGCCCGTGCCGACAAACTGGCCGCTCTGGAAGCCGTTGTTATCGAGTCCAAGTCTGGCGACGAAGGCAAGCTGTTCGGCTCCATCGGTGCCCGCGACGTAGCCGACGCCATCACCGCTGCCGGTGTTGAAGTTGCCAAGAGCGAAGTTCGTCTGTACGACGGCGTTCTGCGCAACGTAGGCGAATACGAAATCGGTGTACAGCTGCACGCCGATGTTAAAGCCACTGTAACCATTCAGGTGGTTGCTGCCTGATATCAGGCTCTGGCTTAAAAAAACCCGCGCTTGTCGCGGGTTTTTTATTGTCTGCGTTCCGGCTAAAGTGGAAGAAACACTTTGGGAGGGCGCACTATGGCAGACTGGATCACCGGGCGCGTGAAGGCCCGCAAAACCTGGTCCGACAATCTGTTTTCACTGGTGGTAGACGCCGAGGTGGAGCCGTTCAAGGCGGGGCAATTCACCAAACTGGCCCTGCATACCGACGATAAAAAAGTGGCCCGGGCCTATTCCTATGTGAATGCGCCGGGGCAGGATCCCGAGTTTTACCTGATCACCATTCCCGAAGGGCAACTCACGCCCTGGCTGGCCGACCTGAAGGTGGGCGACGAACTGCTGGTGCAGCGCACTGCCGCTGGCTTTCTTACTCTGGATGAAGTGCCTCCCGGACGGGACTTGTGGCTGATGGCTACCGGCACCGGCATTGGGCCTTTTGTTTCCATGCTGGCCGAGGGCAGCTGCTGGAAGCAGTTCGAGAACATTGTGCTGGTGCACGGGGTGCGCTTCGCCGACGAGCTGGGCTACCGCCGGCAGATTGCCCAGCTCACCGACGGGCGCAGTCACTTTCAATATATTCCTTTTGTTTCCCGCGAGAACACCGAGGATGCGCAGGCCGGCCGTATCACTCACGCCATTCGTGATGGCAGCCTGGAGCAAAAAGCCGACCTCACCTTTACCCCCGAACACAGCCGGGTCATGCTTTGCGGTAACCCGCAAATGGTGCGCGACACCATTACCGAGCTCAAGGCCAAAGGCCTGCAAAAACACCTGCGCCGTAAACCCGGCCAGATCTTGATGGAAAATTACTGGTAAAAGAAGGGATTCGGGACTGGGGAATAGAGACTGGTGTAGCTAATCCCCAATCCCGAGTCCCTAATCCCCGGGGTTAGCGGGTGAGTACCATCATCAGGCTGAGAAAGCCCGCCAGTCCCCAGCCCAGACCGATGATCCAGTAAAATCCCCTGGCGCCCTTCTTGAGGGGAATACGATGATATTGCAGAAAGAAAAACCAGAGCAAGGCGGGGAGCAGCGGCAGCAGAAACAGTCGGGTCATGGCAATCCTTCCTCGGGGTGGGCGGTCCTGACAAGGGGTTGTCGTCTATGCTTCATTGCACTGTAGCAAGAGCCAGGCTGCACGCCAACCGGCCTTTCGGGCAGGATGAAAGCCGTGCTATGGTGCAGCCCACATGAGCCTCACATGGAGAAGGAGCCCAACATGAAACAATTGGTTATCAACGCCTTTGGTGGTCCCGAGCAACTGCAACTGGTCGAGGCCGAGCATCCGCCGCTGGCTTCCAACCAGGTCAGGCTGAAAATGCATTATGCCGGGGTCAACCCGATCGATGCCAAAACCCGGGCCGGCCTGGGCTGGGGCGCGGAAGCCATCAAGGATCGTCTGCCCTGGTCACCGGGCTTTGAAGTGATGGGCGAGGTGCTGGAAGTGGGCTCCGAGGTCTGTCGTTTTCTGCCCGGCGATCGGGCATTCGGGCTGGTCGCAGGTGGTGCCTACAGCGAAGAGCTGGTGGTCAACTGCGACGACATGATGCCCTTGCCCGACGGCGTGGCCGACGACATGGCCGGTGGCCTGGCCCTGGCCGGCACCACGGCCTGGCAGGGACTGACCGATCACGGCGTTCTACAGGCAGGCGAACGGGTGCTGATCTCTGCCGCCGCCGGCGGGGTAGGGCACCTGGCGGTGCAGCTGGCAAAAGATCTGGGAGCCAAAGTGGTGGCGCTGGCGTCACCGGCCAACCACGACTTTGTCAAATCCCTGGGTGCCGACGAGGTGGTGGACTACCACGATGCCGCGGCGGTATCGGCCATTGCGCCGGTGGATCTGCTGTTGGACCTGGTGGGGGGAACTTCCGGCGAGTCACTTTTGTCTCAGGTGAAACAGGATGGCCGTGTGGTGACCGTGCCCACCATTACCGCCGACAAGGTGATTGCCGCTGCCGAAAAACGCGGTATTCGCGCGACCGGTATGCTCAAGGAAAATGAACACGAGCACCTGGCGCTGCTGGCCGATGCCGTGGCCGAAGGCCGGTTGCGGGTGGAGGTCAGTCAGGTATTTGACCTGGCCGACGGGGCCGAGGCTCACCGGCAGATTGAAACCGGCCATACCCGCGGCAAGCTGCTGCTGCGGGGCTGACCGGCGCTGTTATTGCTATAAGGAAACTTCATGAAGTATTGGTCTTTGTTGCTGTTGTTGTGTCCGCTTGCGGCCCAGGCCGCCCCCACTCTGGTGGAAAGGCTAGAACGGGGCCAGGACGAGCTGGTGATCCCTTATGAGAAATACCGGCTCGATAACGGACTGACGGTGCTGCTCAATCCCGACAAGTCCGATCCATTGGTGCATGTGGAAGTGACCTATCATGTGGGCTCGGCTCGGGAAGAACCGGATCAGACCGGCTTTGCCCATTTCTTTGAGCACATGATGTTCCAGGGCTCAAAGCACGTGGGTGATCAGGAGCATTTTCGCCTGATCAACGAGGCCGGCGGCACCATGAACGGCACCACCAATCAGGACAGGACCAATTACTTTGAAACCGTGCCCGCCAACCACCTGGAAAAGGTGCTCTGGCTGGAAGCCGACCGCATGGGCTTTTTGCTGGACGCGGTCAGCCAGCGCAAGTTCGAAATTCAGCGGGACACGGTCAAGAACGAGCGTGCTCAGCGCATCGACAACCAGCCCTATGGCCTGGTGGGCGAGCGCATGGACGAGCTGCTCTATCCCCGCGACCATCCCTACAGCTGGCCGACCATCGGTTATGTGGAAGACCTGGATCGGGTCGACGTCAACGATCTCAAGGCCTTCTTTCTACGCTGGTACGGCCCCAATAACGCTACCCTGGTGATCTCCGGTGACTTTGACACCGCACAGACCCTTGAGTGGGTGGAAAAATATTTCGGCTCCATTCCCGCCGGCCCCGCCGTTGAGCGGGCGAAGCCGGCGCCGGCAAAACTTGAACGCAACCGCCACCAGACCTTGGAAGACCCCCGCATTCGCATGCCCATGCTGTATGTGTCTTATCCCACCGTCTGGCTGGGCCAGCAGGATGAGGCCGCTCTCGATGTGCTGGCCAATGTGCTCGGTGGCGGCAAGAGCTCGCTGCTCTATCAGGAGCTGGTGGAAACCGGCAAGGCGGTTTCCACCGGAGCCGGCCACTATTGCTCCGAGCTGGCTTGTACCTTCAGCATCTGGGCCTATGCCAACCCTTCGAAAAACGGCGATCTGACCCCGCTCAAAAAAGATGTGGAGCTTATTATCAACGGCATTGTGGAGCGGGGCATTCAGGCTGAGGACGTGTCCAAGGCGGTGACCGAGCTGCGTGCCGATCTCATTCTTGGCCTCGACAGTGCCAAGGGCAAGGCCCGGCAACTGTCGCTGGGGCAGGTGCTGCAAGACGATCCACTTTATGCCATTAATGCCTGGCGGCAACTGGCCCAAACCTCGCCCGATGAAGTGACCGCCGCCTATGAGCGTTACCTTAAAAACAAGCCCCATGCGGTGCTGAGCGTGGTGCCCAAAGGCAACACCGAATGGCAGGCAGCCGAGCCCGATTATGTTGTCCCGGAACGAGAGCTGCCCGAGTGGCAGCATATCGACGAGCTGCCCCTGCGCACGGTAAAGGATGACTTTGACCGCAGCCAAATGCCGACAGCCGGTGACCCGGTGGGTATTTCGGTGCCGCCCCTGTGGCAGCAGACCATTGGCGACAACATTCAGCTGCTGGGCACGGTCAACAGTGAAATTCCCGCGGTGTCGGTGATCCTGGCCCTGCCCGGTGGTCAGCGCGCCGAAACCGAGGATGAAGCCGGCCTGGCCGCGCTTACCGCCGCCATGATGAACCAGGGCACCGAGCGGCTTAGCAACGGTGACTTCAGTGAGGCATTACAGCGCCTCGGCGCCAGCATTACCGTGCGCAATGGCTTTTATACCAACCTGATTGAGGTCACCAGCCTCACCGAGACCCTGCCCGAGACGCTGGCGCTGGTAGAGGAACTGCTGTTTCATCCCGGTCTGCGCCAGGCGGATCTGGACAAGGTCAAGTCACGGTTGCTGGAGTCCATGGCCCAGAGCCGTAACCAGCCTTCCTGGCTGGCCCGTCAGGGCTTTAACCGGCTGATGTATGGCGACAGCCGGCTGGGGCTGCCCGACGATGGTCTGCCGGAAACGGTGAAGGATATTACCCTTGAGCAGGTAAAAGATTTCTACCAGCGCTATTACAACCCCAAAAATGGCCATGTGATCATTGCCGGTGACCTGCCCCCCGAGCAGGCGAAACAGGACTTTGCCTTTCTCACTCGGTGGCAGGGCGAGGCCGCCAGGCTGCCGGCGGTTACCGTGCCCGAGCAGCCTGCCGAGCCCGGCATTTACCTTATCGACATGCCGGGGGCGGTGCAGTCGGTGCTGCGGGTGGGTCGCCGGGCGCTGCCGGTGGACGCCACCGGACCCTATTTTTACGGTCAGCTGATGAACTATAACCTGGGCGGGAACTTCAACAGCCGCATCAACCAGAACCTGCGGGAAGACAAGGGCTATACCTATGGCGCCTATTCCTACTTCAGCGGCAACCGGGATGCGGGCGTGTTCGTGGTGGCGGGAGACGTGCGCGGTGATGCCACCGCCGGCGCCATTGGCGAGGTGATCAAGGAAATGCGGGGATTTGCCGGCAAGGGACCTACCGAGGCGGAGCTTGCTTATCTCAAGAGCAGTTATTCCCAGCAGGATGCCCTGAACTATGAAACCCTCGGCAAGAAAGCCGGCTTTCTGCTCAACCTGGCCATGCTGGAGTTGTCGCCCGATTACCTGTCACAGCAGCAGCACATCGTGGCCAAAGTGGACGCTGCGACCCTCACCCAACAGGCCGAAAAATGGCTTGATCCCGCAAAAATGGTCATTGTGGTGGCCGGCGATAAAGCAAAACTTGAAAAATCGCTGGCGCAACTCAATCTTCCCATGCACGATTTGACCATTGAGTGACGAGGCCCGGCCTCCTGCGGCGCCCTGGTGGCGCCGCGCTACAGAGCGAATGATAATGACCAACACCTCATCTACCCTGGCCCAGCGTCTTGGCGCTTTTCGGGCGGTGTCCAAACTGCCGGCCATCAAGGGCATTCGGCGCGGCATTGAGCGCGAGAGCCTGCGCATTACGCACGCCGGCCAGCTGGCGCAAACTCCGCACCCATCCGTGCTGGGCTCGGCCCTGGGCCATGCTCATATCACCACTGATTTTTCCGAATCCCTGATGGAGTTCATCACCCCGGTATCCGACTCGGTGGAAACCCTGCTGGCCCAGCTCAGCGACATTCACCGCTACACGGTGCGTCATCTGGATGGTGAGCAGCTCTGGCCCCTGAGCATGCCCTGCCTGCTGAAGGAAAATGAGCATATACCGCTGGCGCAATACGGCAGCTCCAACGTGGGCCGCATGAAGACCCTGTATCGTCAGGGGCTGCATCACAGATACGGCAGCAACATGCAGGTGATCTCCGGCGTGCATTTCAATTTTTCCATGCCCGACAGTTTCTGGGTTGAGTGGCACGAGCTGGAAGGCAACGGCCGTTACCTGCAGGATTTCGTCTCCGACGCCTACCTGGGCCTGATCCGCAACTTTTACCGCTTTGGCTGGCTGATCCCCTACCTGTTCGGTGCCTCGCCCGCCCTGTGCGGCTCCTTTTTGCAGGGCCGCGAGCATCAGCTGCCCTTTGAGCGGTTGGGCAAGGGCACCCTCTACCTGCCTTACGCCACCTCGCTGCGGCTGTCGGATCTGGGCTACACCAACAGTGCCCAGGCCGGCCTTAATATTTCACTCAACAGCCTGGACGAGTACGTGGCCAGCCTGCGCCGCGCCATTGGCACCCATGCGCCGGAGTTTGCCCGCATTGGTGTCAAGGTGGACGGCGAATACCGTCAGCTCAACGACAATGTGCTGCAGATCGAGAACGAGCTGTACGCGCCCATTCGTCCCAAGCGCACCGCCGAAAGCGGTGAAAAGCCCACCGAGGCGCTGGAAGCCCGGGGCGTGGAATACATTGAAGTACGCTCGGTAGACGTGAACCCCTTCTCGCCGGTGGGCATCGATCCCGGCCAGATCCGTTTTCTCGATACCTTTTTGCTGTGGTGCCTGCTCACCCCGTCGGCACCGCTGGAAGAAGACGAAATCGCCCTGAACCGCCGCAACTTCACCAAGGTAGTGCTGGAAGGGCGCAAGCCCGGCCTGATGCTGGAGCGGTTCGGTGATGAATCCATGTCACTGGCGGAGCTGGGCGAACGCTATTTTGCCGAGCTGGCGGATGTGGCCAGCCTGCTCGATGCCTGCTGCGGCCGGGGCTGCTAT
This sequence comes from Oceanimonas aquatica, assembly GCF_030732065.1. Taxonomy (GTDB): domain Bacteria; phylum Pseudomonadota; class Gammaproteobacteria; order Enterobacterales; family Aeromonadaceae; genus Oceanimonas. The sequence continues at coordinate 7,903 of NZ_JAVBHX010000008.1, read as the reverse complement.
GGCAAGGCCCATGAGCAGCAGTTGGCGGCCATGCGTGACCCCGGGCTGACCCTGTCGGCCCGAGTGCTGAACGAGCTGAAACAACGCGATACCGACATTCTGCCGTTTGGGCTGGAGTTGTCCCGCCGTTATTCGGATCACTTTAACCTGGCTCGCCCCCGTTACTGGGACGACAACTACTTCGATGAGGAAGGCGCCCGCTCTCAGGCCCGCCAGCGCAAGCTGGAAGAGTCCGACGCCGTCAGCTTTGATGATTTTCTCAAGGCCTATTTTGGTCAATGAGTGATGCCAGGCCTCCGAGAGTAGTCTGCCTGGTGCCGTCCTGGACCGAAACCCTGATAGAAGCGGGTGTGCGAGTGGTGGGGCGGACCCGTTATTGTGTGCACCCCGCCGACAGTGTCAGCGACATACCGGTAGTGGGTGGCACCAAGGATGTGGACTGGCCCAAGGTAGCAGCACTGGCGCCGGATCTGGTGGTATTCGATCGGGAAGAAAACACCAGAGCCATGGCCGACAGTTGCCCTTACCCCTGGGTGGCGACCCATGTCACTTCGGTGCAGGCCATGCCAAAAGCCCTGGAACAGCTGGCGCAGGCGCTGGACTGCGAAGGTCTGTGGCACCTGGCCGAGCGTTACCGGTCAGCACTGACCGTTCCCGTCACCTGTTCACACAAGACGCTGCCGCTGTTGGCCGATGCCGGAAACAGCGAGCTTTCGGTGCTCAATGAGGATCGCCCCTGGGTGTATCTCATCTGGCGCAAGCCGTACATGACGGTGGGAAGCGATACCTTTATCCACTCCCTGTTTATCCATTTGGGCCTGCCGCTCATTACGCCGGGGAAGCGTTACCCTGAGGTAAGCCAGGACTGGCTGGCGCAGCATAACCCCGTACTCCTTTGTGCCAGCGAGCCCTATCCCTTCGCCGGCAAACTGCAAACCGTCAGAAACGAGCTGCACCTCGACGCCGTGCTCATCGACGGCGAACCCCTGTGCTGGTACGGCATTCGCAGCTTGCGGTTTCTGGAGTCGTTGCAAGGCTGAGAACTCTAAAGATATTCAGCCATTAAAAAACCCGCGATTGCGGGTTTTTTGTTTATGAGAGTAGATCCGACTTAACCCGCCGGGTAGTTGGCCTTGAGCACGGCTTCGGCGTGGTTGGCCATGCCGGCCAGGCCGAGCTGATCGTAGGCCTGTTGCATAATGCGCAGGGCGGGCTTGAGCTGCTCGGTGTCGGGGTAGGACTCCACCACAAACTTGGCGCGGTTGGCGGCCGCGAGCCAGGCTTTGCGCTTGACGTAATAGTCGGCCACCGCCAGATCATAACGGGCCAGGCGGTTTTTCAGGCTGATCATGCGGGCCCTGGCATCGGCGGCATACACGCTGTCGGGGTGCTGGCGCAGCAGCTGGCGAAAGTCGGCAAAGGCCTGGCGGGCATAGGTGGGGTCCCGGTCGGCCCTGTCTACGTTGAACAGGCTCTGAAAGAAGTTGTAGTCCGCCGACATATTGGTCAGGCCGCGCATGTAGCGGGCGTAGTCAATGGCCGGGTGATTGGGGTTCAGGCGAATAAAACGGTCGATGTTGGCCAGCGCCCGCACGGTATCGTCCTGCTTGTAGTAGGCGTAAATCAGGTCGAGCTGCACCTGGTTGGAATAGGCGCCAAACGGATAGCGGGCATCCATGGCTTCCAGCAGTTCGGCGGCGCGAATGTAGTTTCCGGCCTGCAGGCGTTCCTGGGCATCCTGGTACAGCACTTCCGGCGCTTCATCCGGAACTTCGTTCTTGCTGGTACTGGAGCAGCCGGTGGCGGCCAGCGCCAGGGTCAGTGTCAGGGTGAGCCATAGGCTTCGTTGTTTCGCCATTGAAAAGTCCATTGTGATTGCAAAATTCGGAAACTGATTAAGCTCAGCGTCAAGAACCGCTAGAATAACCAATTAAATATCATTTGGTAACCAGTGGTCTTCATGAGCCAGCATATCGAACTGACCGGCGTAATTGCCGATCATCAATACGGTCAACGTCTGGACCAGGCGTTGGCGGAAATGTTCCCCGATTACTCCCGTTCTCGCATCAAAACCTGGATCCAGCAGGAGCAGGTACAACTGGACGGCACCGTGGTGAGCAAGCCCCGTGAAAAGGTGCTGCCCGGCCAGCAGGTGGTGGTGAACGCCGAGCTGGAAGACGAAGTCAGGTTCGAGCCTCAGGCCATTGACCTGAATATCGTGTATGAAGATGACGACATTCTGGTGATCAACAAGCCCGCCGGCCTGGTGGTGCACCCGGGCGCCGGCACCCCCGACGGCACCCTGCTCAACGCTCTGCTGCATCACTGCCCGGACATTGCCGAAGTGCCCCGGGCCGGCATTGTGCACCGGCTCGATAAAGACACCACCGGCCTGATGGTGGTGGCCAAGACGGTGCCCGCCCAGACCCACCTGGTCAGTGCCCTGCAGGCCCGCCATATCACCCGGGAATACGAAGCCGTGGCCATTGGCCACATGACAGCCGGCGGCACCGTGGATGCCAACATCGGCCGCCATCCCACCCAGCGCATTCAAATGGCGGTGGTGCCCAGCGGCAAACCGGCGGTCACCCATTACCGGGTGATGGAAAAGTTTCGTGCCCACACGCGCCTGCGGCTGCGGCTGGAAACCGGCCGTACTCACCAGATTCGGGTACACATGGCCCACCTCAAGCACCCATTGGTAGGCGATCCCGTGTACGGTGGCCGGCTCAAGCCGCCCCGGGCTGCGGATCCCGAGCTGCTGGAGTTTCTGCGGGGCTTCAAGCGCCAGGCCCTGCATGCGGTCATGCTGCGGCTGGAACACCCGATTACCGGCGAAATGATGGAGTGGCACGCACCCATTCCCGATGACATGGTGAAGCTGGTAGAGGTGCTGCGCGCCGACACTGAAGCTCACCCGGACGATCTGGTATGGATCTGATCCTGCCCGACTGGCCGGCACCGGCCAATGTCTGTGCTGCCCAGAGCACCCGCACCGGCGGCGTCAGTGAGGCACCCTGGCACAGCCTGAACCTGGGCTCCCATGTGGGCGACCATGCTGCGTCGGTGCGCACCAACCGGGAACGGCTGGCGGCCTGCCTGAATCTGCCCTCCGAGCCGGTGTGGCTGGAGCAGGTGCACGGCATTCGCGTACTCACGTTACCGGCGGAAAACGACAACCTCACCGCCGACGCCGTGGTCAGCCACACGCCGGGGCAAGTGTGTGCAGTGATGACCGCCGACTGCCTGCCGGTGCTGTTTTGCGATGAGCAAGGCACTGTGGTGGCGGCGGCCCATGCCGGCTGGCGCGGCCTGGCCGCCGGCGTGCTGGAAGCCACCCTGCAGGAAATGAAGGTGGATCCCGAAACAGTGCTGGCCTGGCTGGGACCGGCCATCGGCCCGAGCGCCTTTGAAGTGGGCGGTGAGGTGCGCGAGGCCTTTATTGCCCACTCCGAGCTCGCCAAGGAAGCCTTTACGCCCCAGGGCGACAAGTGGATGGCCGATATTTATCACCTGGCCCGGCTGCGGCTGGCGGCGGCGGGCGTGCACCACATTTACGGTGGCGACCATTGCACCGTCTCCGAGCCAGAGCGGTTTTTCTCCTACCGGCGGGACGGCCAGACCGGTCGCATGGCCTCGCTGATCTGGCTGGATTAGTAAAAACCGATAAACCTCGGTTGAAAAACGGCCACAAGGCCCCATTCTTAGTATCAGTATTTAAGCTTGCATGCCCGCTTGGCGGGCGTTTCAAGGAGAAAGCTGATGCGTCTTGATCGTCTTACCAGTAAATTCCAACTCGCCCTGCAAGACGCCCAGTCGATGGCGCTGGGGCGGGATCACGCCTATATCGAGCCGGCCCATCTGCTGGTGGCCATGCTTAACCAGGAGGGGGGTACCGTACGACCCCTGCTGACCACCGCCGGGGTGGACGGCAATGCCCTGCGGGTGGAGCTCGACAAATCCCTCGACCGCCTGCCCAAGGTCAGCGGTGGCGACATGGACGTTCAGGTGTCGCCGGTGCTGGGACGTTTGCTGAACCAGTGCGACAAGCTGGCCCAGCAGCGCAAGGATGCCTATATCTCTTCCGAGCTGTTTCTGCTGGCATCCCTTGATGACAAGGGCGAGCTGGGCGAACTGCTCAAGCGAGTGGGCTTGTCCAAGGAAAAACTCACCCAGGCCATCGACGACATTCGTGGCGGCCAGAAGGTGGACGATCCCAATGCCGAGGAAAACCGCCAGGCGCTGGAAAAATACACCATTGATCTCACCGAGCGAGCCGAGCAGGGCAAGCTGGATCCGGTGATCGGCCGGGATGATGAAATTCGCCGGACCATTCAGGTGCTTCAACGGCGCACCAAGAACAACCCGGTACTGATTGGCGAGCCTGGTGTGGGTAAAACCGCCATTGCCGAGGGGCTGGCCCAGCGCATTATCAACGGTGAGGTGCCGGAAGGACTCAAGAACAAGCGGGTGCTGTCGCTGGACATGGGCGCCCTGGTGGCCGGCGCCAAGTATCGTGGCGAGTTCGAGGAGCGGCTCAAGGCGCTGTTGAACGAGCTGGCCAAGGAAGAAGGCCGGGTGATCCTGTTTATTGACGAGCTGCACACCATGGTGGGGGCCGGCAAGGGGGAAGGTGCCATGGATGCGGGCAACATGCTCAAGCCGGCCCTGGCCCGGGGCGAGCTGCACTGTGTGGGCGCCACTACCCTGGATGAATACCGCCAGTATGTGGAAAAGGACGCAGCCCTGGAGCGGCGTTTTCAGAAGGTGCTGATTGACCAGCCCACGGTGGAAGACACCATTGCCATTCTGCGCGGCCTGAAGGAGCGCTATGAGCTGCACCACCATGTGCAGATCACCGATCCGGCCATTGTTGCGGCGGCGACCCTGTCCCACCGCTACATTGCCGACCGTCAGCTACCCGACAAGGCCATCGATCTGATCGACGAAGCCGCTTCCAGCATTCGCCTGCAGATTGACTCCAAGCCCGAGCCCCTGGACCGGCTGGACCGGCGCATTATTCAGCTCAAGCTGGAAGAGCAGGCGTTGCTCAAGGAAGACGACGAAGGCAGCCGCAAGCGGTTGCAGCTCATTCGCGACGAGCTGGCCGAAAAGGAAAAGGAATACGCCGAGCTGGAAGAGGTGTGGAAATCTGAAAAAGCGGCCTTGGCCGGCACCCAGCATATCAAGGCGGAGCTGGAGCAGGTGCGTCAGGAGCTGGAAGTGGCGCGCCGGGCCAGCGATCTGGCACGCATGTCGGAGTTGCAGTACGGCCGTATTCCCGAACTGGAAAAACAGCTGGATCTGGCTGCTCAGGCCGAGATGCAGGAACAGCACCTGCTGAAAAACCGGGTGACCGATGAAGAGATTGCCGACGTACTGTCGCGCTGGACCGGTATTCCCGTGGCCAAGATGCTGGAGGGGGAAAAGGACAAGCTGCTGCGCATGGAAGACACCCTGCATGAGCAGGTGATCGGCCAGAACGAGGCGGTTGATGCGGTGGCCAATGCCATTCGCCGCAGCCGGGCCGGGTTGTCGGATCCCAACCGGCCGGTGGGCTCCTTCCTGTTTATGGGCCCCACCGGGGTGGGCAAAACCGAGCTGTGCAAGGCGCTGGCCGACTTTCTGTTCGACAGCCGCGACGCCATGGTACGCATCGACATGTCGGAATTCATGGAGAAGCACTCTGTGTCCCGTCTGGTGGGTGCACCTCCCGGCTACGTGGGTTACGAGGAAGGCGGGTACCTCACCGAGGCGGTGCGGCGCAAGCCCTACTCGGTGATCCTGCTGGACGAGGTGGAAAAAGCCCATCCGGACGTGTTCAACATTTTGCTGCAGGTGCTGGATGACGGCCGTCTCACCGATGGTCAGGGCCGCACTGTGGACTTTCGCAATACGGTCGTGATCATGACCTCCAACATCGGCTCGGATCTGATCCAGGAGCACAGCGCCTCCAAGGATTACGATCAGATGAAGGCGATGCTGATGGAGGTGCTGGGGTATCAGTTCCGGCCCGAGTTCATCAACCGGATTGACGAGATCGTGGTGTTCCATCCCCTGGCCGAGGAGCAGATCAAGGCCATTGCCCGCATTCAGCTGCAGGGATTGGTAGAGCGGCTCGAGAGCATGGATTATCAGGTCAGCATCAGCGATGCCCTGTTGGAAAAACTGGCCTCGGCCGGCTTCGATCCGCTGTTTGGCGCGCGACCGCTCAAGCGGGCGATTCAGCAGAAGGTGGAAGATCCCCTGGCTCAGGCCATGCTTTCCGGCCGGGTAGTGCCCGGCAAGCCGCTGAAACTGGATGCCGACGACAATGGTCTGGTGCTGAACCAATAATCGCTAACCACGAAATGAAAAAAAGGGAGAAGGCCCGGCCTTCTCCCTTTTCTTTTACTCCACTTTTTATCTTTCATGTCTGAGCGCATTAACCCGGACGACCATCCGCTCTGGCCTGGGTCAGTATGGGCCAGTAAATTCGGCAAAAAATGCCAAAGGCGGCAATCCAGGCGAGAGCGCTCACATCATAGGCCAGGCTGGTCAGGCCGGGGGCCAGCATGGGCAGCAGGGCGCGCACCAGGCCGGCAATAATTACCAGCACAAAGGCCACCACCATGGGCTTTTTCAGTTCCAGCGGCCGCCCCGAATGGCCCAGCGACACCCGGGCGATCATGCCGAGGATCACCGTGCCCATGGCTCCGGCGGTCAGCCAGTGACTCGCCAGCGATACGGTAATACCCCAGTTCAGTAATGCCGCCGCCATGACCAGTAAGCCTGCCGGAATAAACAGATAGCCAAGGTGCAGCACCCACAACAGGGGAATACCTTTGGTGAGTTTGTTGTTCCAGCGGGACAGGCGAATCAGGTGCGCCAGTGCGGTGACTACCAGCATCAGGGCCAGCAGCCCATTAAACAGCGAGGTTCTAGGCAGCAGCAGCCAGCCCAGTGTTGCCAGCCAGATAGAGCCCAGTGCCAGTTTTTCCAGTACAGGTATGGGAGTTGGCTTCTCAGTGCCGGTGGCGCGGGCGGTGAAAAACGGAATGACCCGGCCGCCCATCACGGTGATCAGGGCGGCAATGGCCAGCCCGGCGGTGGTAAACACCCGTTCGGCCAGCAGCCAGTTATTACTGAACGCCGCGTAATAACTCAGCGCGTTCAGTAACGTCATGACTATCAGCAGGGGAGCAAAAAACAGGTTACGCCATTGCTTGACCTGGATCACCGGCCGTGCCAGAAAGCCGGCGACCAGGGGGAGCCAGAGCAGGTCCAGCAATATAACCAGGCCGTTCAGCTCCCCCCGTAGCGGCATCAGCAAGCGGGGGAGCAGCCAGAGGCCTGAGACCAGTGCCAGGGGCCAGCCGCGCACGCCGGGAATGCCGGTCCAGTTCTGCATGGCGGTAAGTACAAACCCCGCGATGATGGCCAGACCAAACCCGAAGATCATTTCATGGGCGTGCCACCAGATGGGATTGCTGACGCCGGAGAGGGTAGGTACTCCCCTGAGTGTCAGTAGCCAGAGCGCCATGGCAATGCAGGAAAACAGGGCGCCACCGAGAAAAAATACCCGAAAGCCCAGTCGGAACAGGGGCACGATCTGGTTTTCCTTTTGCGCATCCAGTATTTGCATGTGGATTACCTTTAGTTGTATTTAATATGAATATTATAAATCCTGCTCTGATAGAAAACCTGAATCAGATCAAAATTGACCAAAAAAGTACGTTCAGTATGAATTTTGAGCGAACGATTATTTTTGTCAAAAAAGCCCTTGCGCAAAATCGGCCGGTCCCTATAATGCGCTTCCACTGACACGGGGCAACACGCCAACGGTCACAAGGGTTGAAAGCGAACCAAACAAAGTTCAAATCAACGCTTGACGAACACCAAGGATTGCGTAGAATACGCAGCC
>NZ_JAVBHX010000007.1 GCF_030732065.1 Oceanimonas aquatica | reverse complement strand
CTGGCGGCCATAGCGTTGTGGAACCACCTGATTCCATGCCGAACTCAGCAGTGAAACGCAACCGCGCCGATGATAGTGTGGCAGCTGCCATGTGAAAGTAGGTCACTGCCAGGCACCCAATTTTGCTGATATAGCTCAGTCGGTAGAGCGCACCCTTGGTAAGGGTGAGGTCCCCAGTTCGAATCCGGGTATCAGCACCACAATTTGTTTGACTGCCATAGCGTTGTGGCACCACCTGATCCCTTGCCGAACTCAGAAGTGAAACGCAACCGCGCCGATGATAGTGTGGCAGCTGCCATGTGAAAGTAGGTCACAGTCAAACACTCTCTTCGAAAAGCCCGATACTAATGTATCGGGCTTTTTTCGTTATGGCTGACAATTGGCTTGACCTTACCCCAAGGGGAAAGGTTATGGTGAGTGAGTGTTTAGCGCTGATGGAGCCAGTCATGAATATCAGCAAGGTGGCCGGGCTGACCGGGCTGACCGCCAAAACTCTTCGATACTATGAGGCCATTGGCCTTATTCCCTCCCCCGAGCGGGGCGAAAACGGTTATCGCAGTTACAGTGACGCCCTGCTTCGTCGTATTCGGTTTGTGAAAAATGCGCGGGAAGCCGGGTTCAACCTGGACGAGTGCCGGGAGCTGCTGGCATTACACGATAACGAATGCCGGACCAGCGCCGAGGTCAAGGCGCTCACTCTGGCCAAGATTGACGATCTTGAGCAACGCATTGCTCATATGCAGATGATGCTGCAAGGTTTACGCCGTTTGGCTGATCAATGTCATGGAGACGGAAAACCACAGTGCCCTATCATGGAGGCGCTGGATGGGTCCCAGTCTGTCCGCCCGGCAAAAGAGTGACGAAGATCACCTTTTCCTTCCCGGTTTTGGCGCAAAATGCGTCATAAGTCGTATTTTATCTGCATGTTAACAAGGGGTTACATCTTGTAGGCAGATTCAGGCAGCAACCGAAGCAACGATGTGAGCATCAATGAACGATAAAAAAAGCAGAATCGACGTCAAGGACGTCACCCCGAAACCACGTTCCCATCGGCCCGCCGATGACGGTCATATTTACGTCAGGGCGCAAACCGGCAAATGGCAGCGCCTGCGCAAGCAGATGGGCTGGTTGCTGATGCTGGTGTTCCTGGTGGGCCCCTGGATCCAGTGGAACGGCAACCAGGCCATTTTGCTGGACGTGGAGCAACAGCGTTTCCATATTTTCGGCACTACCCTGTGGCCTCAGGATCTGACCCTGCTGGCCTTGCTGTTTATGGTAGCGGCCTTTGCCCTGTTTTTTTTGACCACCTTTCTGGGCCGGGTGTGGTGCGGTTATCTTTGCCCGCAGACGGTGTGGACCTTTATCTTTATCTGGTTCGAGGAAAAGTTCGAGGGCAGCGCCAACAAGCGACGTCAGCTCGACAAGGCGCCCTGGAGTTTCAACAAGCTCTGGCGCAAGGCCGCCAAGCATACCGGCTGGCTGGCTATTTCACTGCTGACCGGTTTTACCTTTATCGCCTATTTTGTGCCGGCTTATGAACTGGCCTGGGGGCTGCTGACCTTCTCCGCCAGCTTCTGGGTGGGGTTCTGGGTGCTGTTCTTCGCATTCTGTACCTACGGCAATGCGGGCTTTATGCGTACCATCATGTGTACCCATATGTGCCCCTATGCTCGTTTCCAGTCGGCCATGTTCGATAAGGACACCTATATTGTCAGCTACGATGCCGAGCGGGGCGAAACCCGTGGTCCCCGTTCCCGTAAGAAGGATCCGCAAGAGTTGGGGCTGGGTGATTGCATCGACTGTGACATGTGTGTGCAGGTGTGCCCGGCCGGCATCGACATTCGCGACGGCCTGCAATACGAGTGCATTAACTGTGGTGCCTGTATCGATGCCTGTGATCAGACCATGGAGCGCATGGGTTACGATCCGGGCCTGATCAGCTACACCACCGAACACAAGCTGGTGCACAAAGAGACCCATGTGGCCCGGCCCAAGCTGATCGGTTACGGCATTGTCATGGTGATCATGCTGGCGGCCTTTGCCTTTATGGCCACCCGTATCATGCCCATGGGCATTGAGGTGATTCGGGACCGTAATCAGCTCTATCGTGAAACCGCTGAAGGTTTGGTAGAAAACACCTATACCCTCAAGCTGCTCAACAAGACCCTGGCACCGGCTACCTATCAGCTGAGCGTGGAAGGCATGGATGATGCCGAGTGGATTGGCCCGACCGAAGTCAGCATTGACGGCGGTGAGGTGCTGAGCCTGCCGGTCAGCCTGTCGATGGATCCTTACCTGATGGGATCACCGGTACAGGACATTGAATTTGTGATGAGCCGTCAGGGTGCGGACGCCGACGATGCCAAGGCGACGATAAGAACCGAGAGCAAGTTCTTCAGCGCACTGCGCTGATACTTCACAAAGCATGTTAAAGTGAGCCGCAGCGACCCTGCGGCTTTTTTATTGGAGAATCATGGATTACTACCAACTGACCCCGGACGTGATCGATGATGCCCTGGCAAGCGTGGGCATTTACGTGGATCGCGGGCTGATGGCCCTCAACAGTTACGAAAACCGGGTCTACCGGTTTCAGTCCGACGGGGATGGTACCCTGGTGGCCAAATTTTACCGCCCCGGACGCTGGAGCCGTGCCCGGATCGAGCAGGAGCTGGCCTTTGTGGCCGCCGCTGCCGGGCAGGGCGTGCGGGTGGCCGAGCCACTGGAGCGGGATGGCCACAGCCTGTTTGAATTCAACGGTCTGCTATTTTCGGTGTGGCGCTCGGTGCCGGCCCGCGCCTTTGAGCCGGACAATCTGGAGCAACTGGAAGCCCTGGGGGAACAGCTTGCCCGGCTGCATTGTGTGGGTGAAACCATGACGCTGGATCAGCGGCCGGTGATGGATCCTGCTACCGAACTGGCTCATTCCCGCCGGGTGCTGGAGCAGCAGGCCGCCATTCCCGCATCTCTGCGAGATGGTTTTTTCAGCGCCCTGGATCAACTCATCACCGGGGTGAACGAGCACTACCGGCCCGGTGCCCTTATCGGCATTCACGGTGACTGCCACGGCGGCAACCTGCTGTGGGAGCGTGGGCCCTGGCTGCTGGACTTTGACGACTGCCGGCGCGGGCCGGCGGTACAGGATCTGTGGATGATGCTGAGCGGTGATCGTCGGGAGCAGTTGCTACAGCTCGACACCCTGCTGGCCGGATATGAAACCGTGCGCGAGTTCAACAGTGCCGAGCTGGCCCTGATCGAACCACTGCGAGCCTGGCGCATGATCAACTATATGGCCTGGCTGGCGGCGCGCTGGCATGATCCGGCCTTTCCGGTGGCGTTTCCCTGGTTTAACACCGAAGATTACTGGCAACAACAGGTGCGCACGCTGACCGAGCAATATCAGAGTCTTTCGGCACCGCCGTTGTCCTTGACCTCATGGAGCTGATTCCTTAACTTGGGTCAGCCTTAAACGAACGGGATCCACCCTATGAAAAAGCTGATTTTTGCCTTTATGACAATGCTGCTGGTACCCCTGGCCCATGCCGCTTCCGAATTTGAGGAAGGGGTGGAATACACAGTGGTCAGTGAAGTACCCAGCGGCAAACCGGAAGTGACCGAGTTCTTTTCTTATGTCTGCCCCCATTGCTACAGCTTTGAACCGCTGATGGACAAGCTTGGTGAGCGCCTGCCCGATGCCGACATCAACAAGGTACCGGTGGGCTTTCTCGGGCGGGACATGGGCCCGGTGCTGCAGCGGGCCTACGGTGCCGCCGTGCTGCTGAAGGTGGAAGAAAAAATCACGCCGGTGATGTTTGATCGCATTCATCGCCAGAAGAAGATGCCCGCTTCCCTCGACGATGTAAAAGACGTGTTTGTGGCCAACGGCGTGGACGCCAAGGACTTTGATGGCGTGATCAACAGTTTTGCCCTGAACGGCATGATCGCCAAATACGACAAGCTCACCGAAAAGTTTAATGTGCGTGGCACGCCGACCGTGATCGTGCGCGGCAAGTATCAGCTGAACATGGGGGAAATCGGCTCGGAAGACCGCTTCTACCGGGTGGTGGAGTACCTGCTCTCCGCCGACTGAACCGCCATGCCGTCAATCAGCGGCCGGTACTGTCCGGCCGTTTTTTATTGCTCGCCGGTCTCATCGTGAGCAGAAGGCAGGTCGATGTCTTCGTGACCCAGGGTGCGCCAGTGGGTGTCCGGCAGGTGAAACAGGTAGAACTTCTCCCGGTGGGAGTCGGTCACAAAGCCCATGCCCAGCAGGGTTAGTTCAAAATGCACGTCTGAGACAAACTGCTGGTTGAAACGCTGCCGGCCCGAGAGCTCGGCAATGTCGTCTCGGGTCAGATAGATCCCGGCTTGGTGTTTGCCAAAACGTTCCTGTAGCCATTCGGCAAATTCCCTGGCACTTTTCATGCCCCTCTCCTCGTTGAGTTCGTTGTTATTCCCGCAGACGGGCAAGCAGCCGATCCATGGCACGGTAGCCCAGCGCCTCCATCAGATGGGGCCGCCCAATCTGCGGCTCGCCAGCCAGATCGGCAATGGTGCGGGCCACGCGAATAAGTTTATGCCAGGCGCGAATGGAGAGCTTCATGCGGTGCAATGCCTGCTCCAGAAAGGCGGCATCATCGGTGCTCAGCGGACATAACCGCTCAAGTTCGGCGGCATTCAGGCGAGCATTGGGCTTGCCGGCTCTGTGTTGCTGACGCTCACGGGCCGCCAGAACCCGGGCCCGTACCTCGGTGGAAGGTTCCGTTTGTTGGCGTGGCCGGCTCAGTTCACCCGGTGGCAGCAGGGGAATTTCCACCGACAGATCAAAGCGGTCCACAAAGGGCCCGGATATTTTGCCGAGATAGCGCAGAATTTGCTCCGGTGAGCTGCGGCTCAGGCCGTCCTGATAATGACCACAAGGGCTGGGGTTCATGGCACCGATCAGCTGAAAGCGAGCGGGAAAGGTCACGCTGTGGGCTGCGCGGGAAATACTGATGGTGCCGGTTTCCAGCGGCTCGCGCAGGGCGTCCAGTACCCTGCGTTCAAACTCGGTGAGCTCGTCGAGAAACAGCACGCCGTGGTGGGCGAGGGAGATCTCTCCCGGCCTGGGATGGCTGCCTCCGCCCACCAGAGCCGCCGCCGAGGAAGAATGGTGAGGCTGGCGAAAGGCCCGCTGCCGCCAGTGCTCGGGATCGAGAGGCTGGCCGCTGATGGAACGAATGGCGGCGGCCTGCAGCGCTTCTGCTTCGGTCATGGGGGGCAACAGGCCCGGCAGGCGGGCGGCCAGCATGGTCTTACCGGTACCGGGGGGCCCGAGAAACAACAGGTTATGCTCGCCGGCGGCGGCGATCTCCAGTGCCCGCTTGCCGGCTTCCTGGCCGATCACATCGCTCAGGCAGGCGCTGTCTGCCTGAGCGTGACCGGGGGTATGTTCGGGATGGGTCAGTTCGCCCTGCTCGCGCAGCCAGGCGGTTATACCCAGCAGGTGTTCCGCCAGCAGTGCCGGGCAGGGGTGGATCAGACCGGCCTCGCGGCCATTGGCGGAGGGAATAATCAGCCGGCGGTCACTGTCCCGGGCGGCCAATACCGCGGGCAGGGCCCCCTTGATACCGCGCAGCTCGCCGGTGAGAGCCAGTTCACCGAGAAACTCCAGGCCGTCGAGGGATGAAGCCGGGATCTGTTCCGAGGCGGCGAGGATGGCCATGGCGATGGGCAGATCAAAACGGCCGCCGTCCTTGGGCAGGTCCGCCGGTGCCAGGTTGATGGTAATGCGCCGGGCAGGGAATTCAAAGCCGGCGTTGATCAGGGCACTGCGTACTCTGTCCCGGGCTTCCTTGACCGTGGTTTCCGGCAGGCCCACGATATTGAACGCCGGCAGGCCGTTGGCCAGGTGGGCTTCCACCGTTACCAGGGGGGCGGTCACGCCCAGGCTGGCCCGTGCAAATACGACGGCAAGAGACATAGGCTCATCCTTGAAGTATTGTTTTGGTTATCGATTTTTTTCCAGTTTTTATCACTAGGTATGTATAAGCCTTGTTCACGTTTTTTTGTGATCCCGGCTCAGTAAAGTCTTGAGTAGTGTAGGACACTATGCTAGTTCTATATGTCAGCCGCGCCGGGGACTCCGGCAAACAGTATATTTTTTGGTCGGTTTTATGAATTCCATCGTACGCATCGTCAACATTATCGTGGTCCTAGTGGTGATTATTAAATCTCCGCTCGGGGCACTGTGGTCTGACGAAAGCCGATAACCGGCCGACAACGAAACACAAACCCCCGAGCCACTCGGGGGTTTTTTTTTATAAATATTTTGGCAGCAATACAGGACAGCAAATCACATGAATGGCTCACAGTACATTGTCCAGACACTGAAACAACAAGGGGTAACCCAGATCTTCGGCTACCCCGGCGGTGCCATCATGCCGCTTTATGACGCCCTCTACGACGGCGGTGTGGACCATTTGCTGTGCCGGCACGAGCAGGCCGCCGCCCTGGGCGCGGTAGGCTACGCCAGAGCCAGTGGTCAGGTGGGGGTGTGCATGGCCACCTCAGGCCCCGGTGCCACCAACCTGATCACCGGTCTGGCCGATGCCATGCTCGACTCCATTCCTGTGGTGGCCATCACCGGTCAGGTGCCCATGGCTGCGATCGGCACCGATGCCTTTCAGGAAGTGGATGTACTGGGCATGTCGCTGTCCTGCACCAAACATTCTTATCTGGTAGAGAACGTGGAAGATCTTGGCGACATCATCGCCGAAGCTTTTGAAGTGGCCCGCTCCGGCCGGCCCGGCCCGGTACTGATTGATGTGCCCAAAAACGTCCAGGTGGCACTGGTTGAGCCGCGTCCCACCGTGCCCTGTACCACGGCCCCCAATGCCCTCAACGAGGCCGCCTTGGCCGAGGCCAGGGCCATGCTGGCCGAGGCGCGTCAGCCGGTACTCTACGTGGGTGGTGGTGTTGGCATGGGAAATGCCGAGGCAGAATTACGTGCTTTTGCCGAGCAAAGCGGCATTCCTGCGGTGACCACCCTGAAGGGCATCGGTACTCTGAATCCGGACGATGAGCTGTTTTTGGGCATGCTGGGCATGCACGGAACAAAAGCTGCCAATCTGGCTGTTCAGCAGAGTGATCTTCTGATTGTGGTCGGCGCCCGTTTTGACGACAGGGTGACCGGCAAACTGGACGCCTTTGCGGTCAACGCCAGGGTGATCCACCTGGACAAGGACGCCGCCGAGTTTGGCAAGGTGCGCCATGCTCATGTTGGCATCAACGCCGAGCTGAAGGACGTATTGCCGCGGCTCACCGGTGAACGTCTGGCCATCGATGCCTGGCGTGAACAGTGCAAGGCGCTCAAGGCCGAGCACGCTTGGCGCTACGATCATCCGGGCGAGGCCATCTTTGCCCCGCTGATGCTCAAGCAACTGAGCGAAGCCATGGAAGATACTGCCATGGTCAGCTGTGACGTGGGTCAGCACCAGATGTGGGTGGCCCAGCACATGCGCTTTACCAGCCCGCGCAATCACCTCAGCAGTGCCGGCCTGGGCACCATGGGTTTTGGCCTGCCCGCCGCCATCGGTGCCAAGCTGGCCCGCCCCGAGCATGAGTCGGTACTGGTGTCCGGCGACGGCTCCTTCATGATGAATGTGCAGGAGCTGGGCACCCTCAAGCGCGCCCAGCTGCCGGTGAAGATGGTGCTGCTCGACAACCAGCGCCTGGGCATGGTGCGCCAGTGGCAGGAGCTGTTCTTTGACGGCCGCTTCAGTGAAACCATTTTGACCGACAACCCGGACTTCGTGGCCATGGCTGCCGCCTTTGGCATTCCGGGCGAAACCATTACCCGCAAGGAGCAGGTGCAGCCCGCCATCGCGCGCATGCTGCAGTCCGACACCGCCTACCTGCTGCACGTGCGTATTTCAGAGGAAGAGAACGTCTGGCCCCTGGTGCCGCCGGGCGTTGCCAACGATCAGATGATGGAGAGCAAAGCATGAACCAGCACAATTTGCAGATAGAAGCCCAGTTTCGCCCGGAAGTGCTTGAGCGGGTACTGCGCATGACCCGCCACCGCGGCTTTCGTGTGGACGACATGGAAATGTCCACCTCCGCCGATTGTCAAAACCTGAACATCAGGGTTACTGTCAGCAGTGAGCGTCCCATTCAGCTGCTGAGCAACCAGCTCGAAAAGCTGATGAACGTGACCCGCGTTGAAGCGCACATCATGGAGCAACCGCTGAAAAAATCGGCCTGAGGATAACAATAATGTCTACCGCCAAGTACATCTGGTTCAACGGAGATATGGTGCCCTGGGACAAGGCCCAGGTGCATGTGATGACCCACGCCCTGCATTACGGATCCTCGGTGTTTGAAGGCATTCGCGCCTACAACACCCCCAAGGGGCCGGCGATCTTCCGGCTGGAAGAGCACGTGCAGCGGCTGTTTGATTCCGCCAAGATTTACCGGATGGCCATTCCCTTTACCAGGGCAGAGCTGATGGATGCCTGCCGGGCGGCGGTAGCCGACAATGACCTCGACAGCGCCTACCTGCGCCCGCTGGTATTTGTGGGCAACGTGGGCATGGGCCTGAATGCGCCCAAGGATGTGCCCTGCGACGTGATTATCGCCGCCATTCCCTGGGGGGCCTACCTGGGCGAGGAAGGGCTGGAAAACGGCGTGGACGTGTGTGTCACCTCCTGGAATCGCCTGGCGCCCAATACCATGCCCACCGGTGCCAAGGCGGGGGGCAACTATTTGTCATCCCAGCTGATTTCCGGTGAGGCCAAGCGCCACGGCTACAGTGAGGGCATCTCCCTCGACGTGCACGGCCACCTCAGCGAAGGCGCGGGGGAAAACCTCTTCCTTATAAAAAACGGCGTGCTCTACACGCCGCCGGTTACCGCCTGCATACTGCCGGGCATTACCCGTGATACCCTGATGACCCTGGCGCGGGAAGCCGGTTATGAAGTGCGGGAAGAAGCCATTGCCCGGGAAGCCCTGTATCTGGCCGACGAAATGTTCATGACCGGCACCGCCGCCGAGGTCACCCCGGTGCGCAGCGTGGATGGCATCACCCTGGGTGAAGGCAAACGCGGCCCCATCACCAAGGAGCTGCAACAGGCCTTTTTCGGTCTGTTTGACGGCAGCACCCAGGACAAGTGGGGCTGGCTCACCCCGGTAAAAGACTAATTTAATTTATCGAGATGGGGCGCGGTTGCGCCCCGCTGTTCTCACGCAATATCAGGAGTAAAAGGAATGCCAAGGTATCGTTCAGCCACCACCACCCACGGCCGCAACATGGCCGGCGCCCGCGCCCTGTGGCGCGCCACCGGCATGACCGAAGATGATTTCGGCAAGCCGATTATCGCCGTGGTGAACTCCTTCACCCAGTTCGTGCCCGGCCACGTGCACCTCAAGGACATGGGTCAGCTGGTGGCCCGCGAGATTGAAGCGGCCGGCGGTGTGGCCAAGGAATTCAACACCATCGCGGTGGATGACGGTATCGCCATGGGTCATGGCGGCATGCTTTACTCCCTGCCCAGCCGTGAGCTGATCGCCGACTCTGTCGAGTACATGGTCAACGCTCACTGTGCCGACGCCATGGTGTGTATCTCCAACTGCGACAAGATCACTCCCGGCATGCTGATGGCCGCCCTGCGGGTCAACATTCCGGTGATCTTCGTGTCCGGCGGTCCGATGGAAGCGGGCAAGACCAAGCTGTCCGATCAGCTGATCAAGCTGGATCTGGTCGATGCCATGATTCAGGGTGCCGATCCCACCGTGTCCGACGATCAGAGCGAGCAGGTTGAGCGCAGCGCCTGCCCCACCTGTGGCTCCTGCTCCGGCATGTTTACCGCCAACTCCATGAACTGCCTGACCGAGGCCCTGGGGCTGTCCCAGCCCGGCAACGGCTCCCTGCTGGCCACCCACGCCGACCGCGAGCAGCTGTTCAAGACCGCCGGTCACCGCATTGTGGAGCTGACCAAGCGTTATTACGAAGGCGACGACGACGCCGTGCTGCCCCGCAACATAGCCACCAAGGCTGCCTTTGAAAACGCCATGGTGCTGGATATCGCCATGGGCGGCTCCACCAATACCGTGCTGCACCTGCTGGCCGCCGCTCAGGAAGCAGAAGTGGACTTCACCATGGACGACATCGACGCCCTGTCGCGCAAGGTGCCCCAGCTGTGCAAGGTGGCCCCGTCCACCCAGAAGTACCACATGGAAGACGTGCACCGCGCCGGTGGCGTCATGGGCATTCTGGCCGAGCTGGCCCGTGCCGGCCTGCTCAACACCGACGTCAATACCGTGCTGGGCATGAACCTGGCCGAGCAACTGGCCCGCTACGACATCATGGTCACCGAGGACGAGGCGGTGAAAACCATGTTCCGCGCCGGCCCGGCAGGCATTCGTACTACTCGTGCCTTCAGCCAGGACTGCCGCTGGGACACCCTGGATGACGACCGCGCCGAGGGCTGTATTCGCAGCCTCGACAACGCCTACAGCCAGGAAGGTGGTCTGGCCGTGCTGGCCGGCAACCTGGCCATCGACGGCTGTATCGTCAAGACCGCCGGCGTGGCCGACGAAAACCTGACCTTCCGTGGCCCGGCCCGAGTATTTGAAAGCCAGGACACCGCCGTGGCCGGCATTCTCGGCGGCGAAGTGAAGGCCGGTGAAGTAGTGGTGATCCGCTACGAAGGCCCCAAGGGCGGCCCGGGCATGCAGGAAATGCTGTACCCCACTACCTACCTCAAGTCCATGGGTCTGGGCACCAAGTGCGCCCTGATCACCGACGGTCGTTTCTCCGGCGGCACCTCCGGTCTGTCCATCGGTCACGTCTCTCCCGAGGCGGCCAACGGCGGTACCATTGGTCTGGTGCAGACCGGTGACATCATCGACATCGACATTCCGGCTCGTAAAATCGCGCTGGACGTGTCCGAGCAGGAGCTGGCAGCCCGCCGCGAAGCCATGGACGCCAAGGGCGAGCAGGCCTGGCGTCCGGTAGACCGTGAGCGGGAAGTGTCCTTCGCCCTGCGCGCCTACGCCTCACTGGCCACCAGCGCCGACAAGGGCGCGGTACGCGACCGCAGCAAACTGGGAGGCTGAGCGATGGCACAACCGGCATTGAAGGAAGAAAAAGGCACGCCCCGTTCCGCCACCGAGTACCTGCGTCATATTTTGCTGTCGCCGGTGTACGAGGCGGCCCGGGTCACGCCGTTGACGCCGCTCAAGAAGATTTCCGAGCGGCTGGGGCACCCGGTTTCCCTCAAGCGGGAAGACATGCAGCCGGTGCACTCTTTCAAGCTGCGTGGTGCCTACAACAAGATTGCCCAGCTCACCCCCGAGCAGCAACAGCGCGGCGTGATTGCCGCCTCGGCGGGCAACCATGCGCAGGGCGTGGCGCTGTCGGCGGCCAAGCTGGGTATTGACGCCACCATTGTCATGCCCACCGTCACCCCCGACATTAAAGTTGAGTCGGTACGCCGCTTTGGCGGCAACGTGGTGCTGCACGGCAACAACTTCGACGAGGCCTATGCCCGCTGTCTGGAACTGATGCAGGAAAAGGGCGCCACCCTGATCCCGCCCTTTGACGACGAGGACGTGATCGCCGGTCAGGGGACCGTGGGTCGCGAGCTGCTGGAGCAGGATACTCGCCTGACCCATGTGTTCGTGCCCGTGGGCGGTGGCGGTCTGGCCGCCGGGGTGGCGGTGTACATCAAGCAGCTACTGCCTCAGGTCAAGGTGATTGGGGTGGAAGCCGAAGGCTCTGCCTGTCTGAAGGCGGCGCTTAACGCCGGTGATATCGTCACTCTGGACAGAGTCAGCATGTTTGCCGACGGCGTGGCAGTGAAGCGCATTGGCACCGAGACCTTTCGTCTGTGCCGGGAATACCTGGATGGCGTGATCACCGTGACCTCCGACGAGATCTGTGCCGCCCTCAAGGACATCTTCGAGGACACCCGGGCCATTGCCGAGCCCTCCGGCGCGTTGTCGCTGGCCGGCCTGAAGAAATACAGCCAGGCCGGGGATTATTCCCATGCCCGCATGGCGGCGGTGCTGAGCGGTGCCAACGTCAACTTCCACTCCCTGCGCTACGTGTCCGAACGGTGCGAGCTGGGTGAAAAGCGGGAAGGGGTGCTGGCGGTGACGATCCCTGAGCGCAAGGGCGCCTTTTTGCAGTTTTGCGAGGTGCTCGGCAACCGCATGGTCACCGAGTTCAACTACCGCTATTCCTCGGACGACAAGGCGGCACTGTTGGTGTCGGTGCGGCTGTCCGACGGCGATCGGGAGCTGGCGCAGATCATGGCGGAGCTGGAGCAGGCTGGGTATCCGGTGGCCAACATGACCGACAACGATCTGGCCAAGACCCATGTGCGTTACATGGTCGGCGGCCGTACTCCCAAGCCGCTGCAGGAACGGTTGTACAGCTTCCGTTTTCCGGAGCAGCCCGGCGCCTTGATGCGCTTTTTGCGCACGCTTGGGACCCGCTGGAACATCAGCCTGTTCCATTACCGCAACCACGGCGCCGAATTTGGCCGTGTGTTGTGCGGCTTTGAGCTGCCCGACAGCGATATGGTCTCGTTTGAGCGCCATCTGGCGGAGCTGGGCTACACCTGGTACGACGTGACCCAGGATCCGGCCTATCGCTTTTTCCTGGCTCACTGACAAGGCTATTGTTTAATAAAGAAAAAATGCCGGGCTTGCCCGGTATTTTTATGTCCGCTCGCCGGCTCTCCCAAAAGAAAGATGTTAACACCCTATTAACCTTTTGCGTTAACCCTCGCTGTTTGCGTGCTTCGATTTGGCCCGCGGTGGCAAGGTTCAGGACACTTTGATCCCTAAGTACCGGGCCGGTCATTTTCCTGATGTGATTGATACAAAATTGTTTACAACTTTTCATTGACCAGTTTTCGCTCAGCTGTTTTAATCGCGCCGTTCCTTAGTTTTCTTCCCTTTTGGTACAGGAGTGTCTTTCGTGGCGCTGTTGTCTTCCCTGCTGGCCGCCGTTGGCCAGATATATTTTATAAACAACCGCCTTGCCGGTGCCCTGATTGTTGCGGGTGTGCTCTGGATTTCCCCCTGGATGGCCGCCACCATGATGCTGGCGACCCTGGCCGCTACCCTGCTGGCGCTGGCCTGCAGGTGGGAGCCGGACGGCTGGCGTGACGGCCTGTTCGGCTTCAACGCCGCCCTGGTGGGGCTGGCCTTTGGCCTGTTTGCCGAGCAGACACCGTTCTGGCTGCTGATGTCGGTGCTGGGCGGCGGGCTGTCGGCCTGGCTGTTTTACCGGCTGCGCCGGCTGGCCGCCATTCCCTGGTACACGCTGCCGTTTAACCTGGTGGTGTTGCCCTGGCTGTATTTTATTGGCCAGCGGGTCGCCGACGAGGTGCCTCAGGGCTACAACTTTTCATTATCGGCCATTGGCCAGGTGATCTTTTTGCCCGACATGGTGCCGGCGGTGCTGATCTGCGCCGCCCTGCTGATGGTGGGCATCGAGATGCTGGGCTGGGCCTTTGTGGGCGCCATGGTGTCGAGCGGCGCCGCACTGTTGTTGCTGGTCAATCCGGATTACATCAACTTTGGCCTTACCGGTTATAACGGCGTGCTGGCGGCCATCGCCATGTACTGGCACGGCAACAAGCAGATCTGGATGCTGCTGGCCGCGGCCCTGGCCGGGCTGATGACCGCGGCCATGCTCAAGCTGGGTCTGCCCATGCTGACCATGCCCTTTGTGCTCAGCTGCTGGCTGTGCCTGGCAATGCAGAAAGGCCTGTGCTATTACCGGTGCGCACACATGACCAACAGGGAGAAAGTATGAAACTGGGATTTATCGGCATTGGCCTGATGGGCAAACCCATGACCGAGCGACTGCTGGCCGCCGGCTATGACGTTACCGTGTGGAACCGCAGCGCCGACAAGCTGGCCGAGGTGGCCGCCGCCGGTGCCCATGTGGCCGGCAGCATTGGTGAGCTGACCAAACAAGTAGACGTGGTGATGTTGTGCCTGGCCAACACCGCCGTGGTGGAAAGCGTGGTGTTTGGCGAGGGCGGTGTGGCCGAGCACGGCCGGGCCGGCCAGCTGCTGGTGGACTTTTCCAGCTCCGATCCCGATGCCACCCGCGACTATGCCGCCAAATTGCAAGACGCCTGCGGCATGGACTGGGTTGACTCACCGGTCTCCGGCGGTGTGGCCGGTGCCGAGGCCGGCACCCTGGCCATCATGTGTGGCGGCGAGGAAGCCGACATTGAGCGCATTCGCCCGGTGCTGGCGCCCCTGTCCCAGCGGGTGACCCGCATGGGCGGCGTGGGCGCCGGTCAGGTCACCAAGGTGTGCAACCAGATGATAGTGGGCTGCAACCTGATGGTGCTGGCGGAAATGATGGCCCTGGCCAAGTCCTGCGGCGTGGACGCCGAGCAGATCCCCACGGCCCTGGCCGGTGGCTTTGCCGACTCCAAGCCGATGCAGATCACCGGCCCGCTGATGGCGGAAGAGGTGAACCCGGATCCCAAGTGGCACGTGCGTACCCTGCTCAAGGATCTGGACATGGCGGTGGCCCAGAGCCTGCGCGCCGGCAGCGCCACCCCCATGTCGGGACTGGCCGCCCAGCTTATGCGCCAGCACGGCAGCAAGGGCTTTCTGGAGCGGGATCCGGCGACCCTGATCAAGCTGTATAAAGACGCGTAACGATTTCATTGATTGAGCCGGCGGCGTCTGTCTGCCGGAAAGGAGGGCAAAGGGAACGGCTTCACGACCGATCAAATGCCATGGATGGCATTTGCCGAGCGTTACAGGGAAGTACTTGAAGCGTGTCGTGAAGTTGGCCCTTTGGCCGACTTGCAGTGTCACTGCAGGCAACGTTGTCACTAAAAAGAGGAGCCCAGGCTCCTCTTTTTTGCGTTTTGGGCAACGGTTCAGGCCGTTTCCAGGGCCAGACTGTGTTTGTAGTAGTCGTTGGCCTGGGTCAGATCCTTGCGCTTTTCTGCCAGGCCGGCGAGCAGCACATAATCCTGCGGGTCGGGCTTTTGCGCCACCGCCTGTTGCAGGTGTTGCTCGGCCTGATCGTCCTTGCCGTCCTTCAGGTACAGCCGGCCCAGGGCCGAATGCAGCTCCGGCAGGTTTTCCTTTTTGGCCTTTTTCTCCAGCACACTCAGCAGCGGGTGGTAGTCGCTCAGCTGCAGCCGGGTGGCACACAGCAGCAGGCCGGCATCGGTTTTCTTGTCGAGGCCTTCCAGCAGCAGCTGCTGGGCTTCCTTGTGGGCCTTGAGGCCGATCAGCCGGTCACACAGGGGCAGCAGCAGCTCGGGGTTGTACTTGTCCTTGCGCGGCAGGGCCTGCCATACCTTGATCAGCCCCTCGCTGCCCTCGTCATGGGCGGCCTGATCAAAGCGGCCAATCCAGGACTGATGACGCAGCGCGTCTTTTTCCTCGGCACTGATCAGGTTCTTGTTGGCCAGGCTGTCGAGAATGCCAAGCAGGGCCTGCCACTGACCGGTGGCGACGTATACGTCCTTTTGCAGTTTGAGCAGGGCGGGCTGGTGACCATAGGTGGTTTCCAGTGCCTGCACCCCGGCCAGGGCGTCTTCAAACTGGCCCTGCTGATATTGCAGTCGGGCCTGAGTGATACCCACCGCGAGGCTGGCGGCCGGATGCTGTTCCTGGGCCTGACGCAGGTAGTCGTCGCGTTTTTCCTCGTTGCCCTGGGCCTGAGCCGCGCTGGCGGCGTTCAGGTAGTTGAGCAGCGCCAGTTCGTTGCCCTTGGTGCCCTTGAGCAGCATTTTTTCGGCGGTGGCATAGTCTTCGGCCACCAGCGCCTGCATGCCACTCTGGGTGTAGTTCAGGGCCTTGCGCCGGCGACGGCCCATAAACCAGCCACGGGTACGGTGGCTGAGGCCAAACACCCGGCCCAGCAGCCATTCAATAAACAGCAGCAGCAGGTAGAACAGCACGGCACCCACCAGGAACACGGTGGCCGTGGTCTCAATGGTGTAGTTGCCGGCGGCCACCAGCACATAGCCCTGACGGCCCATAAAGTCGGGGCCGGCCACCAGGCCGGCGGCCAGAATGGCGATGATAATGGCAAGACGTATCATGAGTCCCCCTTACAGGCCGGTGAGCAGGCGTTGCAGCCGGTCATCCAGCAGTTGTTGCAGGCGCTCCTGAGCGGCGAACTGCTCCGGATAGTCCACGTTGATCTGCTGGCCTTCGAGCTGGCCGATTTGCTCCAGCATAAACTGGCGCACGCTGTCGTCGGCAAAGTAGTCCTGCAGCCACTGCTCGGCCTGGGCCAGGGAACTGTCAAAGACTTCCTGCTGTTCGCGGTAGACCGCCAGCTGGGCCTGCAGCAGCTTGCCCTTGAGGTTTTCGCTCAGGTACCAGTGCTGCTGGGGGGAGAGCAGGGCTTCCACGTTGCCGTCACGACGGCGTACGGTCACGAAGTCGTCGGTAAAGCTGGCCCAGCTCTTTTTCAGGTTTTCCTTCCAGTCGCTGACCGACTCGGACAGGGTGAAGTCCGGCTCCTCGGCCCGGGCCATGATCACTCCGGCGAGCTTGAGCTTGTCGACCTGGTCGTTGATGCTGTTGAGCTTGATCACCAGACCTTCCCGGTCGACCTTTTTCACCGACTTGATGCTGGCAATGTCGTCGGCCAGGGCCTTGCGAATGGGGACCAGGGTGGGATCGTTCAGGGCGGCCAGGCGCTCGTCGGCATTGGCCAGCATCATGGCGGCAGACACGGCGTCATGCTCCAGCCACAGTTTGCGGCCGGCCATGCGCACCAGGTATTCGGCTTCTGCCAGCATCCAGTCGTTGGGGCGCTTGCTGTCGAGATCCAGCACCTTGCGCGACAGGCCTTCCACCTGCTCGGTGACGCTGCTCTGGGCGCTTTGCAGCTTGCCGAGAGTGGTGCTCTGCTCGCTCTTCAGCGCATCAATGGTGCTCTGCTGCTGGGCCAGGCGGCTTTCCATGGCAGCAAGCTGGCCGGCCTGGGCCACGCCCTGCTGATGGCCGTGCCAGTACAGACCGCCGGTCAGCACTATCGCCAGCACAATGGCGACCGTGGCCAGCCCCTTGCCGGAAGACGGCTGCTTTTCTTTTACCGGCTCGGCGGCCTGTTCCGGCCGGGCCTTGTCTGCGGCCGGGGCCTCGGTTGCCGAGGCTTCGGTGGCCGGAGTTTCCGCCTGAGTGTCGGCGGCGCCGGTTACCAGCTTGTCGTCCTGTTGATCTTGTTTATTGTCTGTCATTCCTTTTCCTCTCATCCAGGGCGCTGAGCAACGCCGGGTCGGATGCACCTTTGGCATTGATGATATGAGTGAAGCCCAGGGTCTTCGCCTGTTCCACCACGCGAATGCTGGGCACAATCAATAAACGGCTTAGCAGCCAGTCCTTTGCGCTGTTGGCCGCAAGCTGAAACAGGTGCTGCAGCAGGCCGCCACTGGTGATGATAATACTGTCCACCCCCAATCGCCGCCACTGTTTCACCAGCTCGCCGTCGGCATCGTCCCGATAGCAGCGCCGGTAAACTTCACAGTAGTCCACCCGCGCCCCGCGCCGTGTCAGGGTTGGCGCCATCATGTCACGACCGCCGTCGCCGCGCAGTATCACTGCCCGGCGGCCGGCGGGATCCTGCAACTGGGGCAGGGCAATCATGCCTTCCGAGCGCGGGTCGTCCGGCACCAGTGCGGTGACGCCCACGGCGGCAAATGCCCGGCCGGTGGCCTCGCCCACCGCCACATAGGTGACATCGGGCCAGGGCAGTCCTCGAGTTTTGAGCGCATTATCGGCGAAATTCACCGCCTGTACGCTGACCGCAATCACATAATCCCCGCTGGCGAGTTCACTCAGCAGCGCCGGTGCCTGTTCCAGCCCGGCGCCGGGGGCAAAGCGCAGTAGCGGGGTGGCCACCGGCTGGTGGCCGGCCCGGCGCAATGCTTCGCAAAGGCTGTAGTTTTGCGGCTCGGGACGCACCACCAGCGGGATCACGACGAATAGACCTCGGCCAGAATTTTGTCGGCACCGGCGGCCAGCAGACGTTTGGCCAGTTCGGCGCCCAGGGCCTTGCCCTGTTCGGCGGGCCCGCGCACTTCATCGTAAAGCACTTCGGTGCCGTCGGGGCGACCCACCAGGCCGCGCAGCCAGATCTGGTCGCCTTCCAGCAGAGCGTAAGAGCCGATGGGTACCTGACAACCGCCTTGCAGACCGTGGTTCATGGCCCGCTCCGCTTCCACCCGCAGCCGGGTGTCGTGATCGTCCAGCGGTGCCAGCAGTTCCAGCAACTCGGCGTCGTTCAGGCGGCATTCAATGCCCACGGCGCCCTGGCCGTTGGCAGGCAGGCTGTCTTCCGGGCTCAGCAGGCCGGCGATGCGGTCGTCCAGCTCCAGTCGCTTGAGGCCGGCGGCGGCCAGAATGATGGCGTCGTACTCGCCGTCATCCAGCTTGCGCAGCCGGGTCTGCACGTTGCCGCGCAGGGTTTTGACTTGCAGCTCGGGATAGCGGGCGCGAATCTGGCATTCCCGGCGCAGGCTGGCGGTGCCGACCACGGCGCCGGCGGGCAGTTCGTCCAGGGTTTTGTAGTGATTGGACACAAAGGCATCGCGGGGATCTTCGCGTTCGCAGATCACCGTCAGGCCCAGGCCTTCGGGAAACTCCACCGGCACGTCTTTCATGGAATGCACGGCAATGTCGGCACGGCCGTCGAGCATGGCCTGCTCCAGCTCCTTGATGAACAACCCCTTGCCGCCGATCTTGGACAGGGGGGTGTCGAGCAGTACATCGCCCTTGGTGGTCATGGGCACCAGCTCAACGGTCACGTCCTGGTGCAGGGTTTCCAGACGTTCCTTGACATAATGGGCCTGCCACAGGGCCAGCAGGCTTTTGCGGGTGGCGATACGAATGGTGCGATTGGCCATAAAACTCTCGTTGTCTGTGAGTAATTGAGCCCGATGTTATCACTGTTGCACGCCTGTTTCAGGCATACAGCATCGCCCTGACAGCATCCGGTGACCGGGTGATGGCAGGATATTGTTCATTTACTGACTAATTGTTACCATGATCACACTTTTGACCCGCTTTGGGTCTGTGTCGGTCCAACGAAGGCCAAACCCTTGCACGCTAATTTTCATCGGCTCGTCGAGCGGTGTGAGCAATTCAATCAGCAGAAGCAGGCGCGCGCCCTGGCGGTGATGAACCGCTACGGCCAGCAGGTGTTTCAGTTACTGCCGGTGTTGCTGCACTACCACCATCCCCTGCTGCCGGGCTATGTACCCGGCGACGTGCCGGCGGGTATCTGTCAGTTTGCGCCCAATGACTGCCAGCGAGAGTTTATCGACGAGCTGTGCCGGGCGGCCAACGGCCATCAGGGCCTGGAACAGCAAGGGGATGAAATCCTCGGCCTGTATTCCATGGGCAGCACCTCGTCCATCGGCCAGGGCCGCCGTTCCGACCTCGATATCTGGGTGTGCCATTCCCATCAGCTGGACCCACTCAGAGTGGAGCTGTTGCAGCAGAAGTGCCTGCTGATCTCCAAGTGGGCCGAGCAGCGCCGGGTTGAACTCAACTTCTTTCTGATCCCCGACAACAAGTTTCGCACCGACAATCAGCAATGGGTGGAAGGGGAGAGCTGTGGCAGTGCCCAGCACCTGTTGCTGCTGGACGAGTTCTACCGCAGTCATCTGCGTATTGCCGGCAAGCGGCTGGTGTGGATGTTCGCCCCCGGCAAGCTGGGCCCCGACTACGATCGCTTTGTGGCCGAGCAGTTTGCCAACGGCACCCTGAATCATGATGAATGGCTGGATCTGGGCGGGTTTGCCCGCATTCCGGCAGAAGAATACTTCGGCTCGGCACTGTGGCAGCTCTATAAAAGCATCGACTCGCCCTACAAGGCGGTGCTGAAAACCGTGCTGATGGAAGCCTATTCCCATGAGTATCCCGACACCCACCTGCTGTGCCGCCAGTTAAAGAGCGTGTTTCAGACCGCCGAGATCCTGGATGAAACCCAGGATCACTATGTGCTGATGCTGGAAAAGGTCACCGATTACCTTAAGTCCATCGGGGATGAAAAGCGACTCGATCTGGTGCGGCGCTGTTTTTATCTCAAGGTGTCGGAAGCGCTGGAGCCGGGGCAGGAAAATGACCCGGCCCTGGCCTGGCGGCGGCAAATCATGGAGCGGCTGATCGGCATCTGGGGCTGGCCGGCGGAAAAGCTGGCCAGGCTCGACGATCGGGAAAACTGGAAGGTGGAAGAGGTAAGGGCCGCCTACGGCGAGCTGCTGGAAGCCCTGATGCAGAGTTACCGCAGCCTGATCCAGTTTGCCCGGCGCAACAACATCAGCGAGTCCATCAACCCGGAAGACATCGGTATTCTGTCGCGCAAGCTCTATGCCGCCTTTGAAAACCTGCCGGGCAAGGTGCAGCTTATTAACCTGCGCATTGCACCGGATCTGAGCGAGCCGGACATCAGCCTGGTGCAGGTGCCGGAGGGGCGGGTTAATCAGGCCGGCTGGTACCTCTACAAATACGGCCTGTCGCCGGTAGAGATACTGGGGCGCCGGCCATTGGATCACAGCAGCTACGCCGGCAAGCTGGTGGCCTGGGCGCACTTCAATGGCCTGCTCACCGAGCGCAGCCGCTGGCACCTGTTTAACCAGAGTACGGACCTCGAGCTTCAGCAGCTGCAGGAGTTCAGCCGGGATCTGGCGCGGGTGTTTCCGGTACGCCTGCCGGCTCCCACCAACCTGGCCCTGAGCCGGCCCTGTGAGGTGCGCAATCTCGCCGTCTTCCTCAACCTGGAGCGGGATCCCACCGCCCTGCGGCGGGAGAAAACCATCGAGTTTGGCGCCGATACCAGTGATCCCTTCAGCTTTGGCCGTCAGCGGGAAAACCTGGCGGGCTCGGTGGACATCATCTACCGCAATTCCTGGGACGAAATCCGGACCCTGCATTTTGACGGTGACACCGCCGTGGTCGACGCCCTTACCGCCATGCTGGGCAAGATGCACCAGGGCTCCAACCCGCCCGAAAGCCTGGATGTGTTCTGTTACAGCCGGCATTTCCGCAGCCTGCTGCGCACCCGTTTTGAGCAACTGGTCAAGGAGTGCATCCGGTTGCGACTGGAACCGGTGCAGGGGAATCAGTTAAAACGGCTGGTGCTGGGCACGGAGCGGGTTGGTATTGTCTTTGAGCGGCGCGGGGTCAGCGTGCAGCGCATGCAGGGCGAGCCGGACAGCCGGCGAGCACCAGCCAGTCAGGCGTTCCATGCCCTGCGGCTGGACCGGCACCCACGGCAGCCGGTGCCTGAGGTGGTGGATACCTACGCCAGCGAGGGCCTGATGCAGTTTTTCTTTGAAAACAGCGGCGAGGGCTACAGCCTCTATATTCTCGACGAGGCCAACCGCACCGAGGTGTATCACCAGATTGCCGGCAGCAAGGACGAGCTGGTGCAGAGCATCAACCGTTTCTACACCGCCAACCAGGAGCAGGGGGAAGGGCAAAGCCACTTCAGCCATTTCAACCTGCCCCAGTATTATGAAATTGTGCGGGTGGACGGCGAAGTGCAGGTGCTGACCTACCGCACCAGCAAGGATGTCCGGGATCCGCTGCGGGCCTCTTGACCACCATTTGCCGAGAGTGTCGTCATGCAAGCCAGCAGTGCGCTTTGTCCGATGAAAGCGCACTGTGTGCAAATGGCATGAGGATGTGTCTTTGGCTTACAGCGCCAGTTCAACGCCGCCCTGGCGCTTGGCCTGCAGGGTGAGCCAGCTCAGCAGTTCATGGCCGTGGCGGTTGTCGATCCACTGATCACCCTGCAGCGCAAAGTGATGGCCGTTTTCCCGGGTCGCCAGCCAGATCTGGTGCAGCGGCTCCTGCCGGTTGATGACGAACTTGACCCCGTTCTCAAAGGTCAGGTTCATTACACCACCCACGGTTTCGCATTCAATGTCTTCACCGCTTTCATCGATACGTGCTTCGATATGCTCGTAAATGGCGTCCGCCAGAGCGTGGAATTCGCTGTCGTTCATACCCGCTTCCTATTGCTTTTGAGAATGTGAATGCGATTATAAGAGCCCTGAACCATATTCACAGTCATACGATGAACAAATTCAAGCTGACCGCACTGGTTGCGCTGGTTCTGGGCCTGTCGGCATGTGGCCTCAAAGGCCCGCTGACCCTGCCCGAAACCGAGCAGCAACCCACTCAGGTTGAGCAGTCGTAAAGGAAACAACCTTGGATTATTTCAATTATCAGGATGATGGCCGCCTGTACGGTGAAGCCTGCGATCTCTCCCGCCTGGCCGAACAACACGGCACTCCGCTTTACGTTTACTCCCGTGCCACCCTGGAGCGTCACTGGAACGCCTTTGATCAGGCCGCCGGCGAGGTGGACCACCTGGTGTGCTATGCGGTCAAGGCCAACTCCAACCTGGCGGTACTCAATGTGCTGGCCCGGCTGGGCTCGGGCTTTGATATCGTGTCCGGCGGTGAGCTGAGCCGGGTGATCGCCGCCGGCGGCGACCCGAAAAAAGTGGTGTTTTCCGGTGTTGGCAAGCGCGACGACGAAATTCGCTTTGCCCTGGAAAAAGGCATTTTCTGCTTTAACGTGGAATCGGTGGCGGAGCTGGCGCGCATCAACCGGGTGGCGGAAACCATGGGCGTGAAGGCGCCGGTCTCCATTCGCGTGAACCCGGATATCGACGCCGGTACCCACCCCTACATTTCTACCGGCCTCAAGGAAAACAAGTTCGGTATTCCCATTGAGCAGGCGCGGGACATCTACCGCCAGGCCGCCGCCATGAGCCACCTCGAGATCCACGGTGTGGACTGCCATATCGGCTCCCAGCTGACCGAGCTGTCGCCCTTCCTGGAAGCGGTAGACAAGCTGCTGGCGTTGATTGACGGCCTGGCCGACGACGGCATTCATATTCGTCACCTGGACGTGGGTGGCGGTCTGGGCGTGCGTTACGACAACGAAACTCCGCCGGAGCCGAGCCACTACGCCGAAGAGCTGAAAAAGCGCCTGCAGGGCCGCAACCTGACTCTGGTGTTTGAGCCGGGCCGGGCCATTGCCGCCAACGCCGGTGTGCTGCTGACCAGGGTTGAGCACCTCAAGCCCGGTGAGGCCAAGAACTTCGCCATTGTCGACGCGGCCATGAATGATCTTATTCGTCCGGCCCTGTATAGCGCCTG
Source organism: Oceanimonas aquatica (assembly GCF_030732065.1). Classification (GTDB taxonomy): domain Bacteria; phylum Pseudomonadota; class Gammaproteobacteria; order Enterobacterales; family Aeromonadaceae; genus Oceanimonas. The sequence continues at coordinate 213,070 of NZ_JAVBHX010000007.1, read as the reverse complement.
GCAGGCCATTATTCCGGTGGACTCCACCCTGAAGCGCGACAGCGCCGTGTATGACATCGTCGGCCCCATCTGCGAGACCGGTGACTTCATTGGCAAGGACCGCGAACTGGCCATTACCGAAGGGGATCTGCTGGCGGTGCGTTCTGCCGGTGCCTATGGCTTTGTGATGGCCTCCAACTACAACAGCCGCCCCCGGGCCGCCGAGGTGATGGTGGACGGTGAAAAGTCGTATGTGGTGCGTGAGCGCGAGCAGCTGGCGGATCTGTGGCGGGGCGAGCACCTGCTGCCCGAGGCCTGAGTCATGAGCACGCTTCATTTCTCCAAGATGCAGGGGCTGGGCAACGACTTTATGGTGGTGGACGGCGTCACCCAGAAAGTCTTTTTCAACCCCGAGGTGATCCGCCAGCTGGCGGATCGTCACTTCGGCGTGGGCTTTGATCAGCTGCTGCTGGTGGAGCCGCCCTACGATCCCGAGCTCGATTTTCACTACCGCATCTTCAATGCCGACGGCTCCGAGGTGGAACAGTGTGGCAACGGTGCGCGCTGCTTTGCCCGTTTTGTTCGGCTCAAGGGCCTGACCAACAAGGACCGTATTGCCGTCAGCACGCAAAAGGGCAATATCGTGCTGCAGTTGGAGAAGGACAACCAGGTCACCGTCAACATGGGCGTGCCCGAGTTCGATCCGGCCCATATTCCGTTCAAGGCCCAGAAGGCGGAAAAAACCTACCTGGTACGCACCCAGGATCAGACCGTGCTGTGTGGCGCCGTGTCCATGGGCAACCCGCACTGCGTGGTGGAAGTGGACGACATCAACACCGATCTGGTGGCCACCCTGGGGCCCGAGCTGGAAAACCACGAGCGCTTTCCGGCCCGGGTGAACGTCGGCTTTATGCAGATAGAAAATGCCCGGGAAGTGAAACTGCGCGTGCACGAGCGTGGCGCCGGTGAAACCCTGGCCTGTGGCACCGGCGCCTGTGCGGCGGCGGTGATGGGTATGAGCTGGGGCAAGCTGGCGGATCGGGTCAGGGTACAGTTGCCGGGCGGTCATCTCACCATTGCCTGGCAGGGGCCGGGCAAGCCGGTGTTCATGACAGGCCCGGCCAAACACGTGTTTGACGGACAGATCAGCCTATGACCGAGAAATGCGCCCTGGCCGAGGCCGGGCTCGATGAAAGCCAGCTTGCCGATTACCTGGCCAGCCAGCCGGACTTTTTTGTGCGCCATCCGCAGTTGCTGGAAGCCCTGCGTCTGCCCCACGAGCAGCGGGGCAGCGTGTCCTTGGTGGAAGCTCGCATGGAGCGCCAGCGCCAGCGCATTCACCAGCTGGAGGAAGAAATCACTCAGCTGATGACGGTGGCCGGCGAGAACGAGCGAATTTTTCGCGTTTACCTCGACATGTATCCCCGGCTGTTTGAGTGTCGTACCCCGGCCGAGCTGGAGCAGCGCATTGCCCATGCCCTGCGCGAACGGCTCAGGGTCACGGCGGTGCGGCTGGTGCCGGACGCGCGCTGGTGCGATCTGCCCCGGGCCCGGATCGGCGAGCAGCTGGAAAAACTCTACCGTGAGCGCATGGCGGGCCAGGACGTCTACCTGGGCCGCCTGGGCCGGGAAGAAAAGCAGTGGCTGTTTGGCGACTCTCTGGTCAACTCCTGCGCCCTGATCCGCATTGGCCTGCAGGGAGAAATGGGTCTGCTGGCCTTTGGCAGCGCCGACAGCAGCCATTACCGTTCGGGCATGGATACCCTGATCATTCGCCAGCTCGCCGGCTTCCTCGCGCTGCTGCTGCCGCGCATGGTGGAAAATGGCCACGCCTGATCTGGCCCCGCCTCAACTGGCCGTGGCCATTACCGACTTTCTCGACTACCTGCGGGTGGAGCGCCAGCTCAGCCCGCACACCCTGGACAACTACCGCCGCCACCTGAGCGCCATGAGCGAGCAGCTGGCCGAGCTGCACCTGAGTGACTGGCAGCAGCTGTCGGTCGCCCATGCCCGGGGCCTGGCCACCCGCATGCACAAACAGGGGCTCTCGCCCCGCTCCATTGCCGCCCGCCTCAGCGCCCTGCGCAGCTTTTGCGATTGGCTGGTACTCACCGGCCAGCTGGAAGCCAACCCCGCCAGGGGCGTGAGCGCGCCCAAACAAGGCCGGCCCCTGCCCAAGAACCTGGACGTGGACGAACTGCATCAGCTGATGAACCTGGACGAATCGGACCCCTTGGCGGTGCGGGACAGGGCCATCATGGAGCTGATGTATTCCTCCGGGCTGCGGCTGGCGGAGCTGGTGGCGCTGAACGTCACCGATGTTCAGTTTGCCGAGCGTCAGGTGCGGGTGATCGGCAAGGGCAACAAGGAGCGTATTCTGCCGGTAGGGCGCATGGCGCTGGACTGGTTGCAAAAATGGCTGAGCGTGCGCGGCGAGCTGGCCGGGCCCGACGAGCCGGCCCTGTTTGTGAGCAAGCAACGCCGGCGCATTACTCATCGCAGCGTGCAGCTGCGTCTGGCCAAGCGCGGTCAGCAGCAGGCACTGGCCGGTCATGTGCACCCCCACAAGCTGCGCCATTCCTTCGCCACTCACATGCTGGAGTCCAGCGGCGACCTGCGCGCGGTGCAGGAGCTGCTGGGCCACGCCGATCTGGCCACCACGCAAATCTATACCCATCTCGACTTTCAGCACCTGGCCAATGCCTACGACCAGGCCCACCCCAGGGCCAAACGTAAAAAGGGCGAGTAATGTTTCCCGCCGGTTAAGTGTTCTTAATTGCTGCTTAAGAACTAGTCAATAAAAAATCAATCTTAGTTTGTTTTTGTTATGTTACCTTTCTGTTGTCACATGGTTATCAGTGGTTGCGTTCTTGTGATATGCAGCGCTCCTAGCCATCAGTGAAGTCTTTTGAAGATTGAACCGACTTAGTTTAAAGGATTAAACATGGCTATAAATAACCTGCTCAAAACCACGCTGCTTTTAAGCGCCGGTATCGCCCTTTCCTGCCCTGCCTACGCGGAATACCCCAGCCGTCCCATATCTCTGGTGATCCCCTATGGCACCGGCGGTGTTACGGATATCTCGGCACGTGCGCTGGCTCAGGCGATGGCGGATGAGGTATCGAAACCTCTGGTGCTGGTCAACCGTACCGGTGCGGGGGGCGCTGCCGGCTCAGCCTTTGTCGCCCACAGCAAGGGGGACGGCTATACAATGATGGCTGCCCGGGTGGGCTCTCATACAGTTAACCCTGCCATGAAGAAAACCCTGCCTTACCAGCTGGAAGACTTCAAAATGGTGGGAGTTTATGAAATTAATCCAGTGGTGTGTATTACCAGCCGCGAGAGCGGTATTGAGTCCATCAACCAGTTGGTGGACAAAGTGCGCGCTGAACCGGGCTCAGTCAGTTACAGCTCATCGGGGGTGGGCTCCTTACAGCAGCTGGCCGGCACTATGGTGATGAATGCTTTCGGTGTGGAAAAGCCTTTGGAAAGCACAGTACATTTACCCATGAGGGGAGGTGGAGAGGCAGCCACGGCTGTATTGAACGGAACGGCCACCTTTTTGTGTGAAAGCTCTGCGGCGGTGGCCGGTTTTATCAAGAATGGTCAGGCCAATCCATTGCTGGTGACTACTAAAGAAAGGTTGCAGGGTATTGATGCTCCCACGGCCTCTGAGCTGGGCCATCCCGAGCTGGAAGCATTGCTTGGCTGGACCGGCATAGCGGGGCCTGAAACATTAAAGCCCGAAGTGGTGGCATCTTGGGAAAAATGGATGAATACCGCCACTCGTAACCCCACCTTTGTGGATAGTATGGAAAAACTGGGCTCCATTGTTGTGAATATGGGACCGGAGGAGTCGGAAAAGTTTATTAACGGTCAGTATCACGCCTTTAGGGAGTTGGTGGTGAAAATGAATATGCAGGTTAATTGATTTTCCTTATTCATGCGCACTCTTTACGGTGCGCATGACTTTTTAATAAACATGAGGCTCACTTCATGCTTTTTAAAAACAAAGACTTCTCCATCGGTGTCGGGGTTTTATCTCTGTCTCTACTGTTGATTTATTATGTCGTTCCGGTTGCAGTGATATCGCCTACAAATGTCAGATTGTTAGTTCTGGATCCAGCTTTTTGGCCGAATGTCATTTCATGGATGATGTTACTGATTGGGGTTGTCATGATGGCCACCTCGTTATCAAAAAGTAAGGAGGCTGAGTCGTCCAGGAATCATGGCTTGGTTTCTTATAAAAAGGAGTTGCCTATACTGCTCCTCATCTTATTTTTTGTTGGTTATTATCTTCTACTTCCCGATCTTGGTATGGTATGGGGGTCCAGTATTTCATATATTTTCCTTTCAGTTTTTATCTACAAAACCAAGCATCGACTTTCTGCCGTTATTGTCGGCATTCTCTTACCCATAATATTGTACGCATTTTTTTATCATGTGGCCGGCGTAAGTATACCCCAGAGTGAAATGGTGAGGTTGCCATGAGTATAATGGATACAATGTTTGACGCTTTTTCAATGGTTGCCCAGTGGAACAGTATACTGGCCTTGGCTGTGGGAGTGGCTGTTGGTGTTATTTGCGGGGCCATTCCTGGCATGTCTGCGACCATGGCGGTGGCGCTGACATTGCCGTTCACCTTTGCACTGGAGCCAGTGGTGGGCATTCTATTGTTGCTGGGGGTGTACAAGGGAGGTGTCTTTGGTGGCTCCATACCGGCCATCTTGATCAAAACACCGGGTACGCCGGCTTCCAGTGCCACCATTCTGGATGGCTATCCCATGGCTGACAAGGGGCAGGCGGGAAAGGCGCTGGGTATGGCGCTGTATGCGTCCTGTACCGCAGACATTATTTCTAATCTGTCCCTGATCATGTTTGCTGGCTGGCTGGCTTCGTTCGCCATGAGCTTTGGCCCGCCTGAATATTTTACCCTGATGGTGTTCTCACTGATGATCATTGCCGGTATATCTGGTGAAAACCTGATGAAGGGGCTTTTCTCTGCCGCTTTGGGGCTGTTGCTGGCGACCGTTGGCCTGGATCTGGTGTACGGGACCGATCGCTTTACTATGGGTAGTGTGGATCTGATGAGCGGCCTCAACTTTATTGTGGTGCTTATCGGTCTATTTGCTCTTCCGGAGATCATTGCCTTTGCTCTGAACCCGTCGGATGACAATGGCAAGGTTCGCCAACTGGGCAGCAATATGGTGTCGTTGCAGGAATACAAACGTTGTTTTCGTTCTATCTGTCGGGGTAGTGTTATTGGTGTGGTACTGGGGGCCATTCCGGGTATCGGCGCCGCTCCTGCCGCCTTTCTTTCCTACAGCGAAGCTAAGCGTAAGTCCTTTAATAAAAATAACTTTGGTAAGGGGGAAATAGAAGGCGTGGCGGCGGCGGAGGCGGGTAATAACGGAGTCTGTGGGTCGACCCTTATACCTTTGCTGGCTTTGGGGATTCCTGGTGACGTGATTACCGCCATTATTATCGGTGCCTTTATGATTCATGGCATCCAGCCTGGCCCCATGCTGTTCGAAACCAACGGTAGCTTGGTGTATGCTCTCTTCATGGGACTGCTACTGAGCTCGTTTTTTCTGTTTTTTATTGGTGGATTTTCAATTCGCATTTTCAGGCTTGTAGCAGACGTGCCCAAATCTATATTGATGCCGGCAGTGCTGGTGCTGTGTGTTTATGGGACCTATGCGGTAAATAACTCCATGTTTGACATCATGGTTATGTTCTCACTGGGACTGCTGGGCTATGTATTTTTACGGCTTGATGTGCCATCTGCACCTTTCTTGATTGCCTTTATTCTCAGTCCGCTGCTTGAAGATAACTTCAGGCAGTCCATGCTGATGTCGAATGGAGACCTTGGAATTTTGTTCCGTGGAGTGATCACCTGGGTGTTCTGGACTCTGACAGCGATCGCCGTGTTCTTTCTTGTCAAAAGCCACTTTTGTGGAAAGAGCAAGAAAAAAGTAGGAACTTCAGCGGCCTCATCCCTTCAGTAGTTGATTTTACTTTTTCGGCTGAACAATGGCTGCCAACCTGTGTTGGTAGCCATTTTTTATCAATGTCTTTAAGGATAATTAATAATGGATTATGTGTTTTCAACCCTCGGTCTTGCGATGAGCGTGAATTATCTTGGGTACATTGCACTGATACTGTTTGTGGCCTTGTTATTGCGGGCAGCCATCGGATTTGGTGATGGTCTGGTGGCGGTGCCGTTGTTGACCCTGTTTATTGAGTTGCGCGAGGCTGTGCCCCTGCTGATTGGCCTGTCCACCACCATTTCCTTTATGGCGCTGTGGAAAGATCGGCATTATCTGCAGGTCGGTTCCCTGAAGCGCACAACGGTAGCGGCCCTGCTTGGAGTACCTCTGGGAGTGATGTTACTGAGCCTGGGCAGTGAGCATGTGGTAAAAGGGCTGCTGGGTATACTGCTGATCTCCATGGCCACTTGGAAACTGCTGCCGAATTCCGGTTATCGGCTGCAGGGGCATGGCTGGAGCTACTTCTTTGGCGGGCTGGCCGGCATGCTGGGCTCTGCCTACGCCCTTCGAGGAATCGTCTTTACCATTTATGGGGGATTACGCGGATGGAGCCAGACCCAGTTCAAGAGCACCATCAGTGGTTTTTATATTCTTAGCGGTGTGTTGATCCCGGTGGGTTATTTTTCTGCCGGTCTGGTTACGCCCCGTTTGGTCGGGCTTTACCTGCTTTTTCTCCCCCTGGCCTGGCTGGCCACTTTGGTGGGTAACCGGTTAACGGGCAGCATGAATGCCGAGCTATTTCAAAAGGTGATATGGGCGTTTTTGTTGCTCTTTGGGGTGGTGCTGGCGGGACGGTTGCTGTGGACGGGATCCTGACCCGGTTTGATTGCAGAACGAATAAACAAATTAGCAGGATTGGAGTAACCTCCTTGCTGTAAAAAAGATAAGGGATTTCGCCCAGTTTTTATTACCGCCGATTGGGCTCTAGGGCTTGGAGGGTAGGATCGTCTTTACCATTTACGGAGACCTGCTGTGATGGTGCTAGACCCAGTTTAAGAGCACTACCAGTGGCTTTTATATTCTCAGCGGTGTGTTGATCCCGGTGGGTTATTTTTCTGGTTACGCCCCGTCTGGTCGGGCTTTACCTGCTTTTTCTTCCTCTGACCTTGCTGGCCACCTTGGTAGGTAACCGGTTGACGGACAGCATAAATGCCGAGCTGTTTCAGAAGGTGATCTGGGCGCTTTTTGTTCTCTTGGGGGGGCTGGCGGGACGGTTGCTGTGGACGGGATTTGACACCACGATCCGGTTACAGGGAGCATAAAAAAACAGCAGGACCGGAGTGGTGTCCTGCTGTGAAAAAGATAAGGTATTACGCTCAGTTCTGATTTCCGCCGATGGGACTCCAGGGCTCGGGGATCAGTATCTTGTTTTCAATACTCTGTACCAGAGGGCGCATCTGCAGGGCGTATTTCAGCCATTCCTCACTGGCCTGCAGTTCCTTGCGGCGCTGCCACCTGTCATCCAGGGATTCATATCCCCACATATGCACAACCTGATTCAGGGGGCCGATATCGGTATGAAAATAGCCGACCATATTGCCGAGAATTCGGACCTGAACGTCCTTGCCCAGCTCCTCATACAACTTGAGGAACTCCCCCAGTTTGCCGTTTTTCAGAGTATAAATACGCTCATCAATAAACATGACTTTCTTCCCTTTCAGAGTGCTTACTTCATGGTTGGCATGGAAAACTGCGACTGAGTTCTGTTTTCCTGCCAGCGGGAAGTCACTGTTTTCAGTTTGGTGAAGAAGCGTACGCCTTCCATGCCATGCATATGGTGGTCACCAAACAGGGAGCCTTTCCAGCCGCCAAAGCTGTGGAAGGCCATGGGCACGGGAATAGGCACGTTAATGCCCACCATGCCGGCCTGAACGCGGGCGGCAAACTCGCGGGCGGCGTGGCCTTCGCGGGTGAAAATGGCGGTGCCATTGCCGTATTCATGGCGGTTGATGAGATCCAGTGCCTGCTCATAGTCATCCACCCGCACTACGGAGAGCACGGGCCCGAAGATCTCCTGCTGGTAGATGCGCATGTCGGGGGTAACATGGTCAAACAGGCAGCCACCCATAAAGAAGCCGTCCCCGTGATCCGGGTGATCGGACCGGCGCCCATCGACCACCAGCTCGGCGCCTTCTTTGAGGCCGCTGTCCACAAAGCTGAGCACTGTTTCCAGGTGTTCCCGTGTGACCAGCGGACCCATCTCGGCGTCGGGGTGAGTGCCGGGTAATACCCGCAGCTCTTTCAGTCGTTCCTGAAGGGTGCTCACCAGAGAGTCGGCAATGTCACCGACCGCCACGGCCACCGAAATCGCCATGCACCGCTCGCCGGCCGAGCCATAGGCCGCGCCCATCAGCGCATTGACAGTTGAGTCCAGATCGGCATCCGGCATGATGATGGCGTGGTTCTTGGCGCCGCCCAGCGCCTGAACCCGCTTGCCGTGCTCGATGCCGACCTTTTGTACATAGCGGGCAATGGGGGTAGAGCCGACAAAGCTGACCGCACTGATCCCTGGGTGGGTCAGCAGCGTGTCTACCGCTTCCTTGTCACCGTTGACCACGTTGAATACGCCCGCAGGCAGCCCCGCTTCCGCAAACAGCTCTGCCAGCCGCAGGGTGCTGGTGGGATCCTTTTCAGACGGCTTCATGATAAAGGTGTTACCGCAGGCGATGGCGATGGGGAACATCCACAGCGGCACCATGACCGGAAAGTTGAACGGGGAAACACCGGCACAGACGCCTACCGGCTGGCGGACGGACCAGCTGTCGACCCGGGTGCCCACGTTTTCGCTATATTCGCCCTTCAGCAGGTGCGGAATGCCGCAGGCGAACTCCACTACCTCTATGCCCCGGGTGACTTCCCCCCTTGCATCGTCCAGCACCTTGCCGTGCTCTTTGGAGATCAGCAGGGCCAGCTCATCAATGTTTTCGTTCAGCAACTGCAGAAACTTCATCAGGATACGGGCCCGGCGTACCGCCGGGGTGGCCGACCAGGCAGGCAATGCGCGGGTGGCGGCCTGAATGGCGTCCTCCACTTCCGCTCCCGTGGCCAGAGTCAGCTGGCCGGTCTGCATGCCGGTGGCGGGGTTGTAGACCGCGCTGTGACGGTCACCACGACCCATAACGGTTTCGCCATTAATATAGTGTCCTAATTGGTTCATTTTTTATCACTCCCTTGATATGGCATTACATTGACAATTTGAATGGGGGTATTGTCTGGCTCGCCGATCACTTCATCGGCACGACTGGTGGTTTCGCCGTAGCGTTTTAGGGCGGGGGGCTTGAGCCCTTCGTACAGCTTTTCCAGTTTGGCGTTGACGGCGTGTTCATGGTTAACAAACAGGCTGTTGCCTTCCCGGTCGTTATCCACAATAAAGGGGCCGATCTCTTCCACTTCGAAGATCCACATGGCCTGGGCGATGCCGTTTTCTTCCAGCCAGTGCACGTCCTTCACCCGTTTGATGCCGCGGCCCAGCAGGGCGCCGGCCCCGTATCCCACCGTTGACAGATAGCGGGCGCCATAAGGCATAAACACCTCGCGGTAGGCTTCTTCCGGCATGCCGCCCTTGCCGATAATGATCTTGGCACCCGAGGTGTCGAACCAGTCCTTCATCCATTTGCCAAAACGGAAACTGGCAGTGGCGGTCACGGCGCCTACGTCGTAATCCCCGTTTGCATTCGGGCTGGCGGCTGGTGAACAGTGAAAGTTGACATTGGAAATGGTGCGAATGTCGACCGGCAGTTCATCCCCGCTTTCCAGCACTTTTTTGTACACCCCTTCCCGAGCGGTATAGATGGTGCCGGTCAGGTAAACCACATCTCCCTGTTCCAGCTTGTCGACATCTTCCTGTGATACCGGTACTTGCAGTTTGACCACTCTCATCTGACTCATCAGATACCCTCCCTGCGATAAAAGTCAGTGAACCACTGGGGATCGTCCCTGAATTCCACTCGGCCATCGCTGTAAATACGCGCCGCCGCCCGGCGGGAAGAATGACAGAAGGAATGAATGCTCATGGGCATGCCTCCGGTGTGGGTGTAGGCCACCTCAACATGGCAGTCCACCACCAAGGTGTTGCCCTTGAAGCCCATAGGGCCCATGCCAATACTGTTGCCGAGCTCTTTCAGCTCCCGTTCCAGCTTGGCGACTTCCGGATCCGGGTTGACATCCCCCACCACCCGCAGGCAGGCGGCTTCTTTCCCAATACGCATGCAGGTGTCCTTGTTGCCGCCCAGGCCTACTCCTATGATGGCGGGCTGACAGGCCAGACCCCGGCGCCCGAATGACGCCATGGTATCGAGAAAGAACCGTTTGATACCGTCGATGCCGTCGCCGGGAAACAGCATACGGTAATCGGTACCGAACAGGCCGCCCTTGTGAACGGTGATCAGGTCAATCCAGTCGCCGCCCGGCTCAAAGGTATATTCGATTTCCGGTGCATGGATACCCAGGTTGTTGTTGTTGTCCTTGCGTGTTAATGGATGCACGCGATTCGGACGCAGGGGTATATCCAGGGTGCCCCTGACCACCGCCTCACGCACGGCGTGTTCCAAGGCCACAAAGCCACCTTCCACCATGGCCTCGTTTCCCGCCTTGACATAAAATCGTGGCAGACCGGTGTCGGCACACATGGGCCGGCGGTCTTTTTCGGCTACCTCGTAATTGTCCAGCATGGTCTTGATCACAAAGCAGGACAGGTTTTCGGTTTCCTGGCTGGCCGCCTGCTGCAGGGCCAGCTTGTAATCGGGAGGAATATCGATGGCAGCCCGTGCCATCAGTACCGTTGCCGTTTCCAGTACCAGTTGCTGGGGTATCCGTTTTGCGCTCATCATGCGACTCCCATTTTCGCTTCTTGCTCTTCCATAATCAGGGTCTGTCCGGGTCTGACCCGAGTGAACTCCACCGGAACTTCTGTCACTGCTATCTCATTGCCCTGTTGGCTCGACCGAATATAGGTCGAGGTTTCCAGATCGCCCTTGTCGGGGTAATCGTCCCGGAAATGCGCACCCCGGGAGTTTTTGCGCAGTTGCGCCGACTTGATAATGGCGAGGCTGACGCTGATCTGGGAATGCAGGTTCAGCCAGTCGTGCCAGGTCTGGTTATAGGCTTTGGCCTGCTCGGGAATACCCAGTTGCAGCAACTCTTCACGAATGGCCATCACATCCTGGTAGGCGCGATCCAGCCCTTCGGCGTTGCGGATAATGCCGGCGTCATCCCACATCTTGTCGAGCAGCCGGTAGCGAAGATCATTGAGGTCCCCCGGCTGGTTGCGGAATGGCGTTTCGATAAAGTCCAGGGCTCGGGCCATGCTCGCCTGATCCGGTTCGGCAAAGCGGCCTTCGCGCTCTACCCAGTCCGCCATAACGTCACCGGCAATGCCGCCAAACACGGTGGAGTTGGCCACCCCGTTGCCGCCAAGACGGTTGCCGCCATGGACGCCGCCGGCATCTTCACCAGCACAGTAGAGCCCCGGCAGGGTAGTTTCGCTGTTCACGTTCACCTCAACGCCCCCCATCATGTAGTGTGCGGTGGGCACTACCTCGACCAGGCCACCGGCGAGGTCCGCGCCCACATCCTGGCAGCGGCTGACCATGCCCTTAAACTTCTTGCGTACATTTTCCGGACCCAGGTGGCCCATGCTGATATGCACGCCGCCGCTTTTGGTGGTGTTGCCCTTGCGCATCTCGCGATAAATGGAGCGGGAGACTACGTCGCGGGTGGCGCGCTCGCCACGCTCGTCATAGGAGTGCATAAAGCGTTCACCCTTGCCATTGAGCAGGTGTCCTCCCGCCCCGCGTAGTCCTTCTTCCAGCACGGTGCCGGTCAGCCGGGTACCTTCTCCCGCCAGCAGGCCGGTGGGGTGGAATTGCACCATTTCCATGTCTCGCAGATTCAGCCCGGCTCTCAGTGCCATGGCCAGACCGTCGCAGGATTTTTCGCCGGAAGGGGTGTGATAGCGGTACATGGTCGGGCCGCCACCCGTGCCCAGCATGACCGCCTTGGCCTGGACAAACAGCGGCTTGCCGGTGCGCAGGTTGACCATCAGAATACCGGCAAGCCGGTCACCGTCCTGTGACTTGATGATCTCGATGGCCCTGTGATCCTCGAGCCGGTCGATGGGGCGTGCCCAGACCTGCTCGGAGAGCCGGTTGATGATCTCGATACCGGTCAGATCGCCTTTGTGAATGGTGCGATCAAAGGTCTGGCCCGCAAATGCCTTGCCGTGGAGAGAGCCGTCTTCCACCCGATCAAAGAAACAGCCGATTTCGTTTTCCAGCTCAAGCACGCGGCCAGGAGCCGTTTTCACTAGTTTCCAGGCCAGCTCTTGGTTGGGAATCCAGTAGCCGCCGTGAATGGTATCCATGAAATGGCGCTCTACCGAATCCCCCGGGTTCAGGGCGACGTTATATCCACCCTGTACCATGCGGGTGCAGCCGCATTTTCCCAGCAAACCTTTTACAGCCACGGTGATTTTCAGTTCCGGATTACTTTTATAGGCATGCAGAGCTGCAAACAGGCCAGCGCCACCAGATCCCAGAATAAGAATATCGGTCTGTTTGGTCTCAATATTCATAAATCCCCCTCGTTATCCTGCAAAGGACACAATAAGATGCGTTAAGGTCAAATACTCAAAGTGCCCTCAGAAGAAATAAACACCCCGTCGCGGCGGCGCCGGTAGCGGCTGCGGATATCAGATATCCCTGCCATTCTTTCCAGGCAAAGAACTCGATAATCAAAAGCCGGACCCCTCCCAGCAAGTGAATGGCCAGCAGGCCCACCAGGCCGGCTTCGGCAAACTTGATGAGTGGCGCGTCAGCCCAGTAAAGAAAACCATCCAGTACTTCTGGACCCTGAAGAATCAGGCTTAGTACCATAAAGTGAAAAGGAAGAAAGAGGGCCAGAGCCACGCCTGACCAGCGCTGAATAAACGACGCCCAGTATTCTTTTTTGTCTCTATTCTTTTTCATAGCACCAGACCTCCTACTGCAGAAATACCCGTGATACAGAGCATTAGGAAAAAGACGGCCAGTACCAGGTTGGCACTTTTCCCCTGCCAGTTCATGACCTCTTTTGCCACGGTGCGCAGACCAATAACGGAATGGGTCGCCGCCGCCAGGGTAAACAGGGAATAGAACAGGCCGAGAAAATAATTTCCGTTGGTTCGCTGCAGAATCTCGGAGGCGGACAGGCCCCCCTGAATAGCGACAATCATGCCGGTAATATGAATGACCACGAATAATCCCAGCAGCATGCCGCTCAGGCGATGAGCCAGCCACACTTTGAATTCAGTTCTTTTATTCATATTTCCCCCTTCAGCGTGGCCAGGGAGACTGCCTTTTTAAGGCCGGCGATGGATCGCGTCGGGTTAAGCCCCAAGGGGCAGCGCGCCACGCACTGGGAGTTGGTATGGCAATTTTGACAGCCGCCATCGCTACTGACCGCGATCAGTCGTTCCGGGTTGGCATAATCCTTGGCATCATTGATCAGTGACCAGGCCCGGTTCAGGGCCGCCGGGCCCAGGTAGGCGGGATTGGACTCCACCACGTCACAGGCGGAATAGCAGCAACCACAGTTGATGCATTCAATGGCTTCATCCGCCTTTTGCCGCTGTTTGTCGCCGGGCTTGATGGGCACAAAGTGCTCAACGGGAGTCGGGGACGGCTCGAACCGCCCTTTGGCCGACTGCCATTTTTTGAAAAACGGCTCCATGTCCACCACCAGATCCTTGACGATCGGCAGGTTGGCCAGGGGCTTGAGGGTTAACTGCCCATTTTGTATCACATCGCGAACCAGGGTCCGGCAGGTCCAGCGCGGCTTGCCGTTAACCTGCATGGCGCAAGAACCACACATGCCGACCCGGCAGGCAAAGCGATAGGACAGAGAGCTGTCCACGGAGCGCTGAACATGGGTCAGCAGATCCAGAATGGTTTGATCTTCCACAAAGGGAACCTGAAAGGTGTCGAACTCACCGTCTTCCTGACCGCGCCAGACAGATACGCTTATTTTCTCGTGCTTGGTTTCCATACGCTTAGTTCCTCATCGGAAAAATGACTGCGGGAGCAATGGCTGTCACTTCACTAAGCGCATCATATTTAACTAGTCTTTCTTATGATAACGATATAAATTTAACACCAACTTAACACTTTATTAAGAAGTGCCCTGCTGGATATGATGGGCGGGCAGAGGTGTGCTCAGGGATGGAGTTGGCCCGACAGAGTCAGACTGCGCAGGCCTTCACCAGACTTCAACCGAGGTAGTAAACATGTCGATTCGTCATCTGAAAACCCTCGTTGCTATCGCCGACAAAGGCTCCTTCGTGGAAGCGGCGGAGGCGGTTTTTATTACTCAGGCCGCTGTAAGTATGCAGATGAAGGCGCTGGAAGAAGAGTTGAAAATATCGCTGTTTGACCGCACCCGCCGGCCACCGGTACTGAATGCCGTGGGCATTGCCCTGGTCCCCAAGGCCAGGGAGCTGGTTAGGCATTATGAACAGCTGATGGAAACCTCGGCGATTATTGACAGGCTGTCCGGGCAGTTGTCCCTGGGCTCGGTGCCCACCATGCTGACCGGGGTGCTGCCAACTGCCCTGGCCAGCCTGCGTGACTCCTTACCCCAGCTGCATATTTCCGTATCCAGCGGCCAGTCCAATTCTCTGATTGCCCAAGTGGACAGAGGGGCGATTGATGCTGCCATTATCAGCGAACCGTCTTCTGATCGTCCGGGGCTTAAATGGACACCTTTTGGCATAGAGCCGCTGATTGTGATTGCACCCATCGACTCACCCAATGATCCTCCCGAAGTGCTGCTGCAGACCCACCCCTTTATTCGTTTCAATAAAAATGAATTTGTCGGTCAGTTGATCGAGGAGCACCTTAAAAATCTGGGAATAGTGGTGAACGACATTATGGAGCTGAATACCCTGGAGGCCATTTCTGCCATGGTCTATCACGGCCTGGGTGTGTCCATCATTCCCCAGTCCAGCATCCAGTATCCGGGAACCTTGCCCCTGAAGCGCATTTCCTTTACCAACAAGGCTCCGCACCGGGTTCTGGGGTTGATTGAAAAAGAGGGCAGCAGTAAGGCGCACCTGACCAAAGAGCTGCTCTCGGAGCTGGCCCAGACGATACGGGGAAGCCGGCGCGTATAAGCGCTGCAGATTTAAGGATTTTACTCGCTTTTTTTGAGTACAATCCCCGCACGATTACCGAAAATGGAACAAACGCATGCGCTTCTACAAACGAATGGCGCCGATCAAGGTACTCAGCTTTGATCTGGACGACACCCTTTACGACAACGTGCCGGTGATGGCGGCGGCCGAAAACTGGCTGTTGCAGGCGTTGCGGAATGATTACCCGGAATCCACTTTGCTGGGAGCTGACAATCTGGCGGCCATCAAGCGCCGGCTGATTGCCGAAGAGCCGGCCCTGGCCCACGACGTCAGCGTCTGCCGCCTGCGCGTGCTGGCCGAGGGCCTGCGTCAGCAGGGGGTATCGGAAGATAAAGCGGAGCAGCTGGCCGAGACCTTCTACCAGGGCTTTCTCGCCGAGCGGGGTAAAATTAACGTGCCCGAGGAAACCCATAGGGTGCTCACCACCCTGAAACAGAAATACCGGCTGGCGGTGATCACCAACGGCAACATGCCCCTGGAGCACACCGAGCTGGCGCCTTATTTCGAGATCGTGCTCAAGGCCGGCCCCGACGGCCGCATGAAGCCGGCACCAGACTTGTTTAACCGGCTGGCGGAACAGGCCGGCGTGGACCACTCCGAGATCCTGCATATCGGCGATCATATTCGCACCGATGTGGCCGGTGCCGTGCATAGTGGTTGTCAGGCGGTGTGGCTCAACGACAACGGCCGTACCGAAGCCGACCTGAAGTGTTTGCCTCAGGTTGCCCTGACGCGGTTGGAGCACCTGCTCGAGCTGTTATAATCGCCGGCTTACAGCAATACATACTATTCGGGAGAGGGAAGGGATAGCCTTAGCCAACCGTCGATGGCAGGGATGCCATCGTCGAGCATACATGGATGTACTTGCTGCGTGTTGGCGTTGGCTGCCTTTCCCCCTCCCGGCTGCACGGTATTGCCTTTAAAGTAAAGACAGGAGTTGTGATGGATGTATCCAGCCTGCTTGACGGCATGAACGACAAGCAAAGAGAGGCGGTGGCCGCCCCTTCCCAGAACATGCTGGTGCTGGCGGGTGCCGGCAGCGGCAAGACCCGGGTGCTGGTGCATCGCATCGCCTGGCTGATGCAGGTGGAGCAGGTACCGGCCTCGGGCATTCTGGCGGTGACCTTCACCAACAAGGCCGCCGCCGAAATGCGCAGCCGGGTGGAGCAACTGCTGGGCGGGCGCCTGTTCGGGCTCTGGCTGGGCACTTTCCACGGCCTGGCGCACCGGCTGCTGCGGGCGCACCACCTGGACGCCAACCTGCCTCAGGACTTTCAGATCCTCGACTCGGACGACCAGCTGCGCCTGCTCAAGCGCATTCTCAAGAGCCTGAACCTGGATGAAAAGCAGTGGCCGCCGCGGCAGGTGGCTGGCTACATCAACGGCCGCAAGGACGAAGGCCTGCGTCCGGGGGATATTCAGGTGCTCAACGATCCGCTGCAAAAGACCTACCGGCAGATTTATCAGGTGTATCAGGACACCTGCGACCGGGCCGGACTGGTGGACTTTGCCGAATTGCTGCTGCGTGCCCACGAGCTGTGGCTGTACAAGCCGCACATACTGGCCCATTACCAGCAGCGCTTTCAGCATATTCTGGTGGACGAATTTCAGGACACCAACAGCATTCAGTATGCCTGGCTGCGCATGCTGGCCGGCGACAGTGCCCGGGTCATGATAGTGGGCGACGACGACCAGTCCATTTACGGCTGGCGCGGTGCCCGGGTGGAAAACATCTCCCGCTTTCTGCAGGACTTTCCCGGCGCCGAGACAGTGCGTCTGGAGCAGAACTATCGCTCCACCGGCACCATTCTCAAGGCCGCCAACCAGCTGATTGCCAATAACGCCGAGCGCATGGGCAAGGAGCTGTGGACCGAGGGCACCGAAGGTGAGCCCATTGCCGTGTACAGCGCTTTTAACGAGGTGGACGAGGCCCGCTTTGTGGTAGAGCGTATCAAGCAGTGGCGCCAGCAGGACGGGGCCTTGAGTGACAGCGCTATTCTCTACCGCAACAACGCCCAGTCCCGAGTGCTGGAAGAGGCACTTATTCAGGAGCGCATTCCCTACCGCATCTACGGCGGCCTGCGTTTCTTTGAGCGCCAGGAAATCAAGGATGCCCTCGGCTACTTGCGGCTGATTAACAACCGGGGCGACGAGGCTTCGTTCGAGCGTATCGTCAACACCCCCACCCGGGGCATCGGCGAGCGTACCCTGGGGTTGATCCGCGAGGCGGCGAGGGATCGCGAGCTGACCCTGTGGCGGGCGGCCTGGGTGCTGGTGGAAGACAAGGTGCTCACCGGCCGCGCCGCCGCGGCGGTGAGCCGCTTTATCAATCTTATCAATCAGCTGGAAGACGATACCCGCGAGCTACCGCTGCATGTGCAGACCGACAGGGTAATCGAACTGTCCGGACTCAAGGCCATGTATCAGGCGGAAAAAGGCGAAAAGGCCCAGTCCCGGGTGGAAAACCTCGAGGAGCTGGTCACCGCCACTCGCCAGTTTACGCCGTCGGAAGAAGACGACATGTCGCCACTGTCGGCATTTTTGTCCCATGCCGCCCTGGAGGCGGGTGAGGGCCAGGCGGATCAGTTTGACGATGCCGTGCAGCTGATGACCCTGCATTCGGCCAAGGGCCTGGAGTTTCCGCTGGTGTTTATGGTGGGGGTGGAAGAGGGCATGTTCCCCAGCCAGCTATCGGCGGAAGAAAGCAGCCGGCTGGAAGAAGAGCGCCGGCTGGCCTATGTGGGCATGACCCGGGCCATGGAAAAGCTTTATATCAGCCATGCCGAAAGCCGCCGTCTCTACGGCCGGGAAATGTTTCACCGCCCCAGCCGCTTTATCAAGGAACTGCCCGCCGACTGTCTGGAAGAAATCCGGCTCAAGGCCAAGGTGACCCGCACCATTCCCAACGGCCGCTTCAGCCAGGACCGCGTGCAGGACACCTTTAACCAGACCGGTTTTCGTCTGGGCCAGCGGGTCATGCATCCCAAGTTCGGCGAAGGCGTGGTGCTCAACTTCGAGGGCGCCGGTGCCCAGAGCCGGGTACAGGTCAATTTTGACGATAGCGGCGCCAAGTGGCTGGTTACCGCCTACGCCCGGCTCGAGGCGCTCTGATCCCCGGCTGAGGTCGGCTTAATAGGCTCGGATCGGCCCGGTCGGCACCGTCATCACTGCTACTCCGTCCAGCGCGGCCGGTATGCCTGTCCCACTCGCCGGACGGCGGGCGGCCTTGTCGGTATACACGCGGATCACCGGGTCACCTTGGGTATTCAGGCCAATGCCGTGGCCGTATACGCCGGGTGTGGCCAGCAGGGCGGCGCTGTGACGCAGGGCCACAGCGCTGGCATTGGCAATGGCTGGATGATCCAGGTTCTTCTTGTTGCCCCGTCCCGGCGGATCCGATGGCGGGCCACCGGCATCGCCCTCGTCGCCGCAGAGAGCTGGATCCGGCATCTGGTCGGTGAGAGCGCCGGACTCGGTACCGGCGGCGGAGGCGACCATGGTCAACGGCGGCTGCGTCACCGTCAGGGCCTCCAGCACTGTATTGATGGGGTTGGCAAAGGTGAGGTCGCCACCGCCGGCAAACAGCAGGCCGACGGCATCGGCACCGTCGCTGGTACTGGCGGGCACGGTGACGATCACCGAGCCCGAGTCACCGGAGTCGGAAAAGTTCATGCAGGTGCCGGTCAGCTCCAGCTGGTTCACGAACCGCGCCTGGCCTGACGAATAATCGACGGTCAGGGTAACATCCACGGCGGTGACCTGGCCAAAGGTGTGTCCCGTGGTGCGACCGCTCTTCTGCACCGCCAGCCCCAGCGGCGGGGCCGCCACCGTATTGTCGGACAGGCCGCCGATCCCCAGAATCTCCGCACTCATGCCTTCATTGCTGGCGATGGCCGCGTCCACGATATTTTCCGGCGGGTTCTTGCCTTTGCCGAATTGCAGGGGCACCCAGTCGGCCAGATAACCGACCCGGTGCGAGGGATCCCCCAGGGACAGGCTACAGGCGCCCTCGTCCAGCAGGCCGGGCTGAATCATGATGTTGCCGTCCGGCTCCAGGCTGTTGTCCGGATCGTTTTCCTTTGCCAGCACATGGTTGTTGGAAAGCATATATTCTGCGCCGCTGGCATCTTTGACCAGGGCGCCCAGGGTGCCGGTGTAACAGTAGGCTCTGGCTCTGTTGAGCACGTGCTCTATACTGCCGCCGGACACGCCCATTTGATCGCTCAATCCTCGGTGGTCCTCAATGGTTGTGTGGTCGGCCCAGGTTCCCCAGGGTATGAGCAGCAGGGCGGCGGCCGTGGCCGGAAGGGAAGTAAACTGCATAATCGACTCCTTGTCAGGTGAAAACCGGGCCCTCATGGCCCGCATCCTTGTCGCTTTTGGAGTTTAGTACAGTTTGTTGGTGTGTCTGTGGTGCCTAGCCCACCAGCGGCGTGGCGAGCACCCACAGCATGGAGCCGGACACGGAGCAGAATAGCAGGCCGCACAGGACGTTGATGGGGCGGCTCCAGGCCAGCAGCCGGGCTTGCATGGCGGCGGAAGACAGCCACCAGGCCAGCCCGGCAAACCAGAGCAGGCTCAGCACAAACAGCTCCAGCACCAGCAGGCTGCGGGTCAGCCAGCTCTCTTCGGGGCTGACCAGGGCGGCGAGCAGACCGATAAAGAACACCAGCGCCTTGGGGTTGAGCAGATTGGTGCTGAACCCGGTCCAGAACCCCCGTCCCGGCAGTTCGTGTTCGAATGCCGGGCCAGCGGTGCTCGCAGTCTGGCGGGCGGCGCTCAGCGATTGCCATCCCAGCCAGCCCAGGTAACCGGCACCGGCCAGCCGCACGGTATTAAACAGCAACGGATGTCCCTGCAGCAGCAGGCTCACGCCGGTGAGGCTGAGCAGGCTGTGCACCAGTATGCCGGTAGCGATGCCGAGGGCGGCACCCAAGGCAGCCCGGCGTCGGGGCGACAGCCGCAGCACCAGCGCCATGTCCGGCCCCGGGCTGGCCAGTGCCACCAGGTGGATCAGGCCTATGGTCAGCAGCAGTGAAAGATTCATGGATGGCTCCCCGTGATGAGTGAGCCGTCAGCCTAGGCAAGGCGGTGGCCAAAGGCTTGTAAGTTATTGCATCTGGGCGCGAAAACGGGCCGGGGTGAGCCGGTAGGCGGCGACAAAGGCGTGGTGAAAGTGGGCCTGGTCGAAAAAGCCGGTGGCCAGGGCAGTGTCGAGCACGGGCTCGCCGGCGGCCAGTCGTTTCTTGGCTGCTTCCAGCCGCAGCCGCTTGAGGTAGGCGTGAGGTGTCATGTCCAGCCCGGCCTTGAACTGACGCAGAAACTGAAAGCGCGACAGGCCCAGCTCGCTGGCCAGTTCGGCCAGCGAATGGGGCTGGTCCAGATCGTCCAGCAGACGCTCCCGCACTCGGGCCAGCAGGGGCGGTGCCAGCGGCCGGGCCGACTGCAGTGGCAAGCAGTCGGCCAGTAGTGCCAGCAGCCGGCTCTCGGCGAAGTGGGGATCCGTGTTTGCTTGCTCCAGCTGGCGATGCAGGGTCAGGGCCCGGTGGTAGAGACGGGGCTGGTGGATGAGCGGTTGTGCGAAGAAGGGCTGGGGTTGTTCCAGCTCGTCGGCCAGGCCGGCCACCAGTTCGGGCGCGATCGAGAAAACCCGCACGCGAAAGCCCCGTTCGTCAAAGCTGCCGCCGTCATGGGCCACGTCCGGATTGAGCAGTGACAGCTGGCCCGACGCCAGGGGCGCCGAACTGCCCTTGTGCATGAATTTCTGGGCCCCGGCTTCCACCAGGCCCAGGTGGTAGTCGAGGTGAATGTGGCGGCCGTAACTGAAGCCGGCGTGTTCCGCCAGGCACAGCTCCAGGCCGCTCAGGGTACCGCTTTTCCAGTACTTTACGCTGCTCATGCGCCCATTCTAGCGGTTCGCAGTGCCTGAGTTTTGTAAAGAATTGCGCCGGTGGCGCAGGCCGTCCAGGGTGTAGATCACCAGGGCGGCCCAGATCAGCGCAAAGGTGATGCCCTTGTCCAGGGTAAAGGGCTCGTTATACAGCCCGACCGCCAGCATAAACATCAGGCTGGGGCCCAGATACTGGAAAAAGCCCAGAGTCGACAGCCGCAGCCGGCGGGCGGCGCCGGCGAACAGCAACAGCGGCGCCGTGGTCACCAGGCCGGCGGCGATCAGCCACAGGTTCAGGTCGAGCGGGTTGGCGGTCAGCCGGCTGGTGGCTGAATCGGCGATCCCGCCCAGATAGATCAGGGCCAGGGGCAGCAGCACCAGGGTTTCCAGCATCAGACCGGTAAAGGGATCCACCGGCACCTTTTTGCGGATCAGACCGTAGCAGCCAAAGGAAAAGGCCAGGGCCAGGGCGATCCAGGGCAGGCTGCCGAACACCAGGATCTGAATGGCCACGCCGGCGCCGGCCAGCCCCACTGCCAGCCACTGGGTGCGGCGAAAGCGCTCCCCCAGAAACAGCATGGCCAGCACGATATTGAACAGGGGATTGATGTAGTAGCCCAGACTGGCATCGAGCATGTGATCGTTATTTACCGCCCAGATAAACAGCAGCCAGTTGACCCCGATGATCACCGACGACAGGGTCAGCATCAGCAGCTGACGCGGTGTGTGCAGTAGGGCGCGCACCCGGGGCCAGTAGCCGAGCACGGAGAGCAACAACGCCAGCAACAGCCAGGACCAGATGATGCGGTGGGTGAGAATTTCATAGGCCGGCACCGCGCTCAGCTGCTTGAAATACATGGGCGCAATGCCCCACAGGAAATAGGCGCCGAGGGCGAACAGGGCGCCCTGGCCAGCCTGGTCTTTCTCCATGGTCGAGTACCGAATAAAGTGGAAGGAAAGCAGTGTAGCCACAAGGGCGGCTGGCGTGCCAGTAACATATGCAACTTTTCGCCGCCGGCCCGCGGTTTATTGTTTGAGCCCCCTGTCTTACAATGCTCGTTCATTTTTGCCCGGCTGACCGAGATGAATCCCGAAACCGACGACACCGCTTCCGTACCCATTCCCGACACACCCCATGGTGTGTTGCAGCAGGTGTTCGGCTACCAGGACTTTCGTCAGGGCCAGCTGGAAATCGTGGAAGCGGCGGTGGCCGGGCGCGATGCCCTGGTGATCATGCCCACCGGCGGCGGCAAGTCGCTGTGTTACCAGATTCCGGCGCTGTTGCGGCCGGGGCTGACCGTGGTGGTGTCGCCGCTGATCTCGCTGATGAAGGATCAGGTCGACACCCTGGTGGCCAACGGGGTGGCGGCGGCCTACATCAACAGCTCGCTGAGCCGGGAAACCATGCTGCGCCACTTCACCGCCCTGCGCCGAGGCGAGATCAAACTGCTCTATGTGTCACCGGAGCGGCTGCTGCAGCACGAATTCATGGAGCGGCTGGGTGAGCTGGATCTGGCCATGTTCGCCATCGACGAGGCGCACTGCATCTCCCAGTGGGGCCACGATTTTCGTCCCGAATACGCCGAGCTGGGCCGGCTCAAGCAGTGGTTTCCCCATACGCCGATCATTGCGCTCACCGCCACCGCCGATGAGGCCACCCGCCACGATATGCTGGGCCGGCTCAACCTCACCGAGCCGCTGATCCACATCGCCAGTTTCGACCGGCCCAACATTCGCTACACCCTGGTGGAAAAGTTCAAGGGGCTGGATCAACTGGTGCGCTACGTGGCCGAGCAGAACGGCCAGTGCGGCATAGTGTACTGTTCCAGCCGCAAGCGGGTGGAAGAGGTGGCCGAGCGTCTGCTGGCCCGGGGCCACAAGGCCGCCAGCTACCATGCCGGCCTGCCCCTGGAACTGCGCCAGTCGGTGCAGGAGCGTTTTATTCGCGACGATCTCGACATAGTGGTGGCGACGGTGGCCTTTGGTATGGGCATCGACAAGCCCAACGTGCGCTTTGTGGTGCACTATGACATTCCCAAGAATATCGAGTCCTATTACCAGGAAACCGGCCGGGGCGGGCGCGACGGCCTGCCCGCGGAAGCCCTGCTGCTCTACGATCCGGGCGACGTGGGCCGAGTGCGGCGGCTGCTGGAAAACAGCGACAACGAACAGCAGTTACAGGTGGAGCTGTACAAGCTCAACGTGATGGCGGCCTTTGCCGAGTCCCTTACCTGTCGCCGCCAGGTGCTGCTCAACTATTTTGGCGAATACCAGCGTGAGCCTTGCGGCAACTGCGATATCTGCCTGGATCCGCCCAAGCGTTACGACGGCACCGAAGACGCACAAAAGGCGCTGTCCTGCGTGTATCGCACCGGCCAGCGTTTTGGTGTGCTCTATGTGGTGGAGGTGCTGCGCGGCGCCGATACCCAGCGGGTGCGGGAACACGGCCATGACAAGCTGTCCACCTACGGCATTGGCAAGGACAAAAGCCAGGAACACTGGGTGAGCGTGCTGCGTCAGCTGATCCACTCCGGCCTGTTGACCCAGAACATCACCCGCAACATGGTGCTGCAGCTCACCGAGGCGGCCCGTCCTGTGCTGCGTGGCGAGGTGCGGCTTGAGCTGGCCGAGCCGCGGCTGGCGCGGGTGAAGCAAAAGGACAAGGGCGAAACCGGCCTGACCCGGGCCGAGGACAGGGCCCTGTTCAAGGCGCTGCGGCAATTGCGCAAGCAGCTGGCGATCGATGCGGATGTGCCACCCTATGTGGTGTTCAACGATGCTACCCTGACCGAGCTTGCCCGTTACCGGCCCAAGACCGAGGCGGAGTTGCTGGGCATTAATGGCGTGGGGGTACGCAAGCTGGAGCGTTTTGGCGAGGCGTTTCTGGAACTGTTGCGGCAGGAAGGCTGAAGACGTCAGCCTTTGGCAAAATAAAGGCCCGCCGGGGCGGACCCTTTGGCCTTACATGCTGGCGTAGTAAGCGGCCAGATCTTCCATGTCCTGATCGGACAGGGGCATGGCCATGGGAGCCATGATGGGGTTGTTACGCTCACCGGCCTTGAAGGCTTTCAGCTGACTAACGATGTAAGCGGCTTTCTGGCCGGCCAGGTTGGGATAGATATCCATGGTGGAAATACCATCGGCGCCATGGCAGGCGGCGCAGGCGGCGGACTTGGCCTTGCCTGCTTCGGCATCGCCGGCGGCAAAGGCAGGAGCGCTGATCATGGCCACGAGAGCGGCAGCTGTCATCAATTTCTTCATCATTGAACTCCGTTGTTATCGAATCGCGAATTGCGAATTGCTTCCGAGCTCGGTCAAGGTGTGTTCCCATGTTGCGCTTGATTGCCCAGCACTGAAACCTCCTTTAGAGCTTTTGGCAGTATAAGGTAAGCTGTGGTCAAAAATAAAACCCGCACATCAGCTAAAAGGTGAAACCATGATCCTGGATAATCGTTATGCGGGCCTTGAATGGGCCGGGGCCCGGGTAGAGCCTGATCCGCTGGATACTCCCCGGTTATTGCTCATCAATTATGACCTGGCCGAGTCTCTGGGCATTTCACTGAAGGATCACCAGTGGCTGGAGATCACCAGTGGCCACCGGCTGCTGCCGGACATGATCCCCTTTGCACAGGTCTATGCCGGCCACCAGTTCGGTGGCTTCAGTCCGCGGCTGGGCGACGGCCGGGCCCTGCTGCTGGGCGAGGTGGTTACCCCCGGCGGCGAGCGTTGGGATCTGCATCTCAAGGGCGCGGGCAAAACCCCCTATTCCCGCTTTGGCGATGGTCGTGCCGTGCTGCGCTCTTCCCTCAGAGAATACCTGGCGTCGGAAGCCCTGCATTACCTTGGCATTCCCACCACCCGGGCGCTGTGCCTGGTGGGCAGTGACGAGCCGGTGTACCGGGAGCAGGTGGAAGCCGGCGCCGCCCTGCTGCGGGCCGCTCCCAGCCACCTGCGCTTTGGCCACTTTGAATACTTCTATTACAGCAGCCAGCCCGAGCGTATTCCCGAACTGCTGAACTACCTGATCGACACCCAGTGGCCGGATCTGGACAAAAGCCTCCAGGGCTATGCTGAGCTGTTTGAGCGGGTGGTTTTGCGCACCGCCGAACTGATCGCCCACTGGCAGGCGGCGGGCTTTTGCCACGGAGTGATGAACACCGACAACATGTCGATGCTGGGCCTGACCCTGGACTACGGCCCCTACGGTTTTCTCGACGCCTACGATCCCGGTCATATCTGCAACCATTCCGATCACGCCGGTCGCTACGCCTACGATCAGCAGCCGGCGGTGGGGCTGTGGAATCTGCAGCGGCTGGCTCAGGCACTGTCGGGCCACATTGAGCTGGAGGCGCTGCAACAGTCCCTGGGGCAATACGAACACCGGTTGCTGACCGCCTATTCCGAGCGCATGCGTCAAAAGCTGGGGCTTGAGCAGTGGCAGGACGAGGATCCGGCCCTGTTCCGGGACATGTTTACGCTGATGGCCAAACACCAGGTGGACTACAACTGCTGGTTTCGGCGCCTGTCCCGGCTCGAGCCCGAGGGGGAGTTGCCGCAACGTCTGGCGGCGCTGTTGTCTGAGCCTGACGCCTGGAGTGACTGGTTTGTCCGCTACCGGGCTAGGCTGGCGCTGGAAAACCGCCCTCAGGCCGAGCGCCGGGCGGCCATGGAGGCGGTCAATCCCAAATACGTGTTGCGTAATCATCTGGCCCAGCGCGCCATTGAGCGCGCCGAGCAGGGCGACATGGCGGAAGCCGACACCCTGCTGCAATTGCTGGCAAACCCTTTTGATGACCAGCCCGATTTTGACGCCTATGCCGAGCCGGCCCCGGAGTGGGCGGCATCCCTGTGTATTTCCTGCAGTTCCTGATGATGACCCCGTTAAAAAGCCAATCACCCCTGACCATTGAAGCCTTTCCCGACTGGGCCACTGCGCTGGTGCAGGCACTGGAGCTGACCGTGCTGGAGCGTGAAGCCGGTGCCGACTACCACCAGTGGCTGGTGGACTTTGAAAGCAGCCGGCTGTTTTTGTGCTTTCAGCACTATGCCGACTGCGCCTGGCTGGAAGCCCTGAGCGGGCAGGACGAAGAGGTGGCCGCCTGGCTTACCGACCAGTGGAATCAGGGCTGATCGAAAAGTCACTTCAAGTGAAGACAATTGTTCGAAGAACGGCTAGAATATCGCCACTGCGCATTCCGGGTGGTGAATAAACAAACGGCCTTCAGTGTTTTCAGTCCGGAATGGGTTCCCTGACCCCATTAATCAAAAAGGTATCGGATGATTTCTGCCTCTCAATACCGCACGGCGCTGATCCGCCTGTCGTTGTTTCATATCGCGGTCATCGCCGCCAGTAACTACCTGGTGCAGCTGCCCTTTACCCTGTTTGGCTTTCATACCACCTGGGGCGCGCTCAGCTTTCCCTTTATTTATCTGGCCACGGATCTGACGGTGCGCATTTTTGGTGCCGGACTGGCCCGGCGCATTATCTTTGCGGTGATGCTGCCGGCCCTGGCCAGCTCCTATGTGTTGTCGGTGCTGTTTTTTGAGGCAAGCTATCAGGGCCTGGGGGCGCTGTCGGAGTTCAACCTGTTCGTGGCCCGCATCGCCCTGGCCAGCTTTATGGCCTATGTGCTGGGGCAGATCATGGATGTGTCGGTGTTTAACCGGCTGCGCCGAATCAAGGCCTGGTGGGTGGCACCCACCTGCTCCACCATTTTCGGCAACCTGGTGGATACCCTGGCGTTTTTCAGTCTGGCGTTCTGGCGTTCGCCGGATCCCTTTATGGCCGAGCACTGGGTGGAAATCGCCTGGGTGGATTACGGTTTCAAGCTGGTGTTCAGCTTAGGCCTGTTCGTGCCCGCCTACGGCCTGCTGCTGAAATACCTGAGCCGCCGGGTGCTGGGCGACGAACAGGCCGCGCTGCAAACCAATGCCTGAGTGCTCTCGTTGACCGTTTTGATGCCGGGCTTGCCCGGCATTTTTATGCCCGCCGTTCGGGCCGGAAAAAAGGTTGCAATTATAAATGATAACAATTATCGTTAACTTGCTTTCCGAACACGGCCTCCCATCTAACACAGGGCACGGCAGCTTGCGAAGGCACGACATTGCTCACATTGCTTCCAGAGTATTTAGGCCGGCTTGATGCCGGCCCTTTTTTTATCCGTGTTTGAGCTGCTGCGCTCAGTTATACGCCGTTGAACAGTGGCTCAAAATGCTCATGTACTACAAGTACACTCCGCTTTTTCGCCACTTTTCGCCTCGTCTGACTTTCGCTCGCGACGCTCCTGGATATTGGGGGTTACATTTCTAAAAGGCGTTTCACCAGCTTGCCGATGCCGGTGTCGGCCTCGGTAATGCTTCGGGCCAGCATATAGGCGGGGGTGGAGATCACCCGGTAGTGCTCGTCTTCCACCACGTCGGTGACGGCGCAGCCGATGTGTTCGCCGCCCATGGCGGCAAAGGCTTCGGCGGTGGGGGCATCGGTGCCGATGGTGCCCTTGACTCCCGCCGGGTAGATTTTGGGGATCAGTACAGGGGCAATGCAGCAATAGCCGGCGGGCTTGCGGGCCTGGGCAAAGGCCTTACAGGCGGCCAGCACCTCGTTGTCCACCTCGCATTCCGCCCCTTCAAAGGCAAAATTGCACAGGTTTTTGGCAGCGCCAAAGCCACCGGGCAGCAGCAGGGCATCAAAGTCATCGGCCTTGAGCTCGCTCAGGGGCTGAATGTCGCCCCGGGCGAGGCGGGCAGCCTCGGTCAGCACGTTGCGCTGCTCACCGCTTTCCTCGCCGGTGCGGTGGTCGATCACGTGATGCTGGGGCTGGTCGGGGGCAAAACACTGGTAGCGGGCCCCGTTGCGGGCCAGATGCAGCAGGCAGAGTACGGTCTCGTAAATTTCTGCGCCGTCGTACACGCCGCAGCCGCTCAGAATAACGGCAACTTTTTTCATTTTGCTCTCCTCGTTCAGGGTTCGTTTTTTGTGACCCGGGTCGGGCTGAAGGGATCAGCTTGTGCTAGGATTACTCGCGGTTAATCTTTGTGCAACATTCCTTCCCTGTCGATTTTCCACAATAACGGATCCCTTATCAAGATCCGTTGATTAGTTGTAAGTATATGATATTTAAAGCTTACTGCTTTTTATCCTGATCCGCTTCGGATCGTCCTTTCACAGAGTTATCCACAGGCCTCACATGGCATCGACATGGAGTCCGGCGGCCCGCTGTGGCATGCTAGCGGCCAACGCATTAACGAGAACAACACCATGGTTGCCATTCCTGCCAAACCCCTGATCCTGGTCGATGGATCCTCCTATCTTTATCGTGCCTATTTTGCGTCTCAGCAAGCGGATCTGCGCACCAGTGACGGCCGCCCCACCGGGGCCATTCGCGTGGTCACCAACATGCTGCGCAGCCTGCACAAGCAGTTTCCCGAGTCCCGGGTGGCGGTGGTGTTCGATGCCAAGGGCAAGACCTTTCGTGACGACATCTACCCGGAATACAAGGCCCAGCGGCCCTCGATGCCGGACGATCTTCGGGAGCAGATAAAGCCCATTCACGACATTATTCGTGCCATGGGGCTGCCGCTGCTGATCGAGGAAGGGGTGGAAGCGGACGATGTGATCGGCACCCTGGCCCGGCAGGCTACCGAGCAGCAGCTGGACGTGGTGATCAGCACCGGCGACAAGGACATGGCCCAGCTGGTGTCGAACCATGTGCTGCTGATGGACACCATGAAAAACAGCTTTCTCGATCGGGACGCCGTGGTGGAGAAATTCGGCGTGCCGCCAGAGCTGATCATCGATCTGCTGGCACTGGTGGGCGACAAGGTGGACAACATTCCCGGCATGCCCGGCGTAGGCGAGAAAACCGCCCTGGCGCTGCTGCAGGGGTTGGGATCCATCGACGACATTGCCGCCAACACCGACAAGATTGCGGCGCTCGGCTTTCGCGGATCCAAGTCCTTTGCCGCCAAGTTCGCCGAGCACGAGGAGATGGTGCGGCTGTCCTATACCCTGGCCACCATCAAGACCGACGTGGCACTGCACGTGGGCCCCGCCGATCTGCAGCAGAGCGAGCCGGATGTTGAAGCCCTGCGCGCCCTGTATCAGGAATATGAGTTCCGCAACCTGCTGGCCGAGCTGGATCCCGAGGCCGAGGAAGCCGCCCCGGCCGCCCCGGCACTGGCCACTGACTACCAGCTGGTGACCGAACAGGCCGAGCTGGATGCCTGGATCAAAAAGCTCAAGGCGGCGCCGCTGTTTGCCTTTGATACCGAAACCACCAGCCTCAACTACCGGGACGCCCGGGTGGTGGGGGTGTCGTTCGCGGTGGAGGCGGGGCAGGCCGCCTACGTGCCCTTTGGCCACGACTACCTGGATGCCCCCGAGCAGCTGAGCGAAGACGCCGTGCTGGGCGCGCTCAAGCCGTTGCTGGAAGACGACCAGCACATCAAGCTGGGCCAGAACCTCAAGTACGACATCAATGTACTGAAAAATCACGGCATTCACATGAAGGGCACATTGCTCGACACCATGCTGGAGTCTTATGCCCTGAATTCGGTGCAGACCCGGCACGACATGGGCAGCATGGCGGCCTTCTTTCTCAATCACGGCACCACGTCGTTTGAGTCCATTGCCGGCAAGGGCGCCAAGCAGCTCACTTTTAACCAGATCCCCCTGGAGCAGGCCGGCCCCTATGCGGCGGAAGATGCCGACATTACCCTTAGGTTGCACCATCATCTGAGCGAACAGCTGGCCGCCGAACCGGCGTTGGAAAGCGTGTTCAACGACATCGAAATGCCATTGGTGCCGATACTGGCGAGCATGGAATACACGGGGGTGCGCATCGACAGCAAGCTGCTGGCCACCCAGAGCGACGAAATTACCAAACGCCTCAAGGAGCTGGAGCAGGAGGCCCACACGCTTGCCGGCGAGTCCTTTAACCTGAGCTCCACCAAGCAGCTGGGTGAGATACTGTTTACCAAGCTGGCGCTGCCGGTGATCAAGAAAACTCCCAAGGGCGCACCGTCTACCGCCGAGGAGGTGCTGCAGGAGCTGGCGCTGGATTACCCCCTGCCCAAGCTGCTGATGGAATACCGGGGCTTAAGCAAGCTCAAGTCCACCTATACCGACAAGCTGCCGCAGATGGTGAACGAGCACAGCGGCCGCATTCACACCTCCTATCACCAGGCCAACACCGCCACCGGCCGGCTGTCGTCATCGGATCCCAACCTGCAGAACATTCCCATTCGCACAACCGAAGGACGGCGAATTCGTCAGGCCTTTGTGGCCGAGCCCGGCTACAAGCTGGTGGCGGCCGACTACTCCCAGATTGAGCTGCGTATCATGGCGCATCTGTCCCAGGACAAGGGCCTGCTCGATGCCTTTGCCCACGGCAAGGACATTCACAAGGCCACCGCCGCCGAAGTGTTTGGCGTGGCCCTCGACGAAGTGACCACCGAACAGCGCCGCCGGGCCAAGGCCATCAACTTCGGCCTGATCTATGGCATGAGCGCTTTTGGTCTGGCCCGTCAGCTGGGCATTGGCCGTAACGAGGCCCAGCAGTACATGGATATCTACTTCGAGCGCTACCCGGGTGTGCTGCGCTACATGGAGGAAACCCGCGAGCAGGCCAACGAGCAGGGCTATGTTTCCACCCTGTTTGGCCGACGCCTCTACCTGCCGGAAATCAAGTCCAGGAACGGCGCCCGGCGCAAGGGTGCCGAGCGTGCCGCCATCAACGCGCCCATGCAGGGCACCGCCGCCGACATCATCAAGAAAGCCATGATTCGGGTAAACGGCTGGCTGGCCGAGCTGCCGGAGGGCGAGGTGCGCATGCTGATGCAGGTGCACGATGAACTGGTGTTTGAGATTTG
Organism: Oceanimonas aquatica; assembly: GCF_030732065.1. Taxonomy (GTDB): domain Bacteria; phylum Pseudomonadota; class Gammaproteobacteria; order Enterobacterales; family Aeromonadaceae; genus Oceanimonas. The sequence goes on along the minus strand of NZ_JAVBHX010000007.1, from coordinate 182,115 downwards.
CGAAGACAGGGTGGATGCGTACCGGGAAAAAATCTGTGAATTGATGCAGCAGGCCGCCAGCCTGGATGTGCCCCTGCTGGTGGAAGCCGGGGTGGGTGACAACTGGGATCAGGCTCACTAATCTGACAAATAAGTAACGATAATGAAATAATATTACGTTAAAGTGGCGTCAGGTACAGAGGCAGGGGAACCCACCCTGCCGCGCTTTTTGCATTTACTTCATATGCTGCTCAGGCCGCCTTCAGCAAACCTGCTGAAGGCGTTTTTTTATGGGCGAGTTTCTCCGGATGAGCCTTTGTTTTGTATACAATCGAATAATTTTTGTTATTTAGTTACATTTTTGTGTGCGTGTGGAGCGGCTGGCATTTGACCGGTGGGCTGGGTATGATTCTGCCATTGGTCGGGGAGCCGAAAGGCCGAGACGGCATCATGCCGAACCCGTTGAACCTGATCCAGTTAACACTGGCGTAGGGAACCGATGGCCGATGGCCTTGGGGTTCTGCGCCTCACAAGGACCATAAGGACATGCACAGCAGCAAAGCCATTATTCTCTCCATTGCCGGTTCCGACAGCGGCGGCGGCGCCGGTGTTCAGGCCGACATCAAGGCCATTTCCGCCACCGGCGGCTATGCCTGCTCGGTGATCACCGCCATTACTGCCCAGAATACTCAGCGGGTGACCGCCGTGCACCCGGTACCGCAAGACATCATTCGCGCCCAGCTCGATGCCGTGTTCGGCGATCTGCCGGTGACCGCGGTCAAGGTGGGCATGCTGGGCGACGTGGATACCATCAACACGGTAGCGGATGCCCTGGAACAATACCGGCCGCAACACCTGGTGGTGGATCCTGTGATGGTCAGTGCCAATGGCGACATGCTGCTGGCCCCCGAAGCGGTGGACTGCCTCAAGCAGCGGCTGCTGCCGCTGGCGGACGTGATCACCCCCAATCTGCCGGAAGCCGCCTGCCTCACGGGTCGGCCGGTGCCGGCGTCATTGCGCGAGGTGGAGCCGCTGCTGACCGCCCTGGACGAGCTGGAGTGCCGGGCGGTACTGCTCAAGGGCGGTTTTCTGCAACAGGAGCCGCGCAGCCCCGACTGGCTGCTGCATGGTGATGAGGTGCGTTGTTTTGACACCCCCAGAGTGGTGACCGCCAACACCCATGGCACCGGCTGTACCCTGTCCGGCGCCCTGGCATCCTATCTGGCCCAGGGGCTCTCTCTGGAGCTGGCGGTGTCCTCGGCCAAGCACTATATCGAAAAGGCCATCGAGGCCGGTGCTCACTTGAAAATCGGTCAGGGCCGCGGCCCGGTGGAGCACTTCTTCGCCCGCTGAGTGAGCCTTATTGCCCCGGTCCGCTTGCGTCCGGCCGGAGCGGCTTGTAGTATGCATTTCGCCAATAATCAATAAAAAACGGATTAACTCCCTGATAGTTAATCCAAATATGTTCACTGCTATAGTCTGCATTCAGAGTCTCTCCTTTATATTCGCCGATCCTGACGCCTTGCACGGGCCTAAAAAGGAGCCTTGCGTATGCTTGTTGCCGTATTGGCAGGTTTTGTTCTGGCCGCCCTGGTGCCGCTGCTGAGCCCCCGGCTTGGCCGGCATATCGGCTGGTGTCTGGCGGCACTTCCCGCTGCCCTGTTTGGTTATTTCGCCAGCTTCTGGCCCCGGGTCACCGGCGGCGAAGCGGTGGTGTTTCATTACGACTGGATTCCCAGCCTTAACGTCAGCCTGAGCTTTCTGCTCGATGGTCTCGGCCTGATGTTCGCCCTGCTGATCACCGGCATCGGCACCTTCATTCTTATCTATGGCGGCCGCTACCTCGAAGGCAACAAGGACAGGCACAAGCTGCTGATGTACCTGCTGGCCTTTATGAGCGCCATGCTGGGGGTGGTGCTGTGCAGCAATCTCATTGGTCTGTTCGTGTTCTGGGAGCTCACCAGCATTACCTCCTACCTGCTGATCGGCTTTAACCACGAGCAGGAAAAGGCCCGCAAGGCGGCGCTGCAGGGCCTGTTTGTCACCATGGGTGGCGGTCTGGCGCTGATGACCGGGCTGGTCATGCTGGGCTGGATGGCCGGCAGCTTCGAGCTCACCGAGGTGCTGGCCCAGGGGACGGCACTGCAGCAGCACCCGCTGTTCCTGCCCATGATGGGGCTGATTTTGCTGGGCACCTTTACCAAGTCGGCCCAGTTTCCGTTTCATTTCTGGTTGCCCAATGCCATGGCCGCGCCCACACCGGTGAGTGCCTACCTGCACTCGGCCACCATGGTCAAGGCCGGGGTCTTTCTGATGGCCCGGCTGCAGCCGGTGATGGCCGGCAGCGAGGCCTGGCTGCTGACGCTGTCGGCGGTGGGCGCCGTCACCATGACGGTGGGCGCCGTGATGTCGGTATGCAGCACGGATCTCAAGCGCATTCTGGCCTTTTCCACCATCATGGCCCTGGGCACCCTGACCATGCTGATCGGCATCGGCACCCCGGTGGCGCTGAAGGCGGCCATGGTGTTCCTGCTGGCCCATGCCCTGTACAAGGGCGCGCTGTTTATGGCCGCCGGCACCCTGGATCACGCCACCGGCACCAAGGACGTGCGCGAGCTGGGCGGTCTGCGCAGCCACATGCCACACACGGCCTTGTTCCTGTGGGTAGCGGCGCTGTCCCTGGCGGGTATTCCGCCGCTGTTCGGCTTTATTGCCAAGGAGCTGATGTTCGAGGCGGCACTGGGCGCAACGGCCCTGTCGGCTCTGCTGGTGGCGCTGGCCATGATCACCGCCGTGAGCATCGTCGCTGCCAGCGCCCTGGTGGCCATCAAGCCCTTCTGGGGTGACAACAAACCCACGCCCAAAACGCCTCACGAGGCGCCGGCGGCCATGCGTCTGGGCTTCAGTGTGCTGGCGCTGCTAAGTCTGCTGCTGGGGCTGGTGCCTGGCCTGGCCGAGCCGCTGCTGGCGGCGGCGGTCACCGCCATCAGCGGCGCGCCCGCCGCCGATCTGGACCTGGCGTTGTGGCACGGCCTCAACCTGCCGCTGTTGCTCAGTGCGCTGGCGCTGGTGGCCGGTGCCCTGCTTTACCGCAGCTGGGACCGGGTGTATCAGCCACTTGGTCAGGCCATTTATCCCCTTGCTTACGGTCCCGAGCGGGGCTATGAGCACATGATGGATGGCCTGGTGCGGCTGGCCCGCTGGCAAACCCGGTTGCTGCAAAACGGCTACATGACCAACTACATCATGACCATACTGGTCACCGCCATCGGCCTGCTGGTGTATGCCTTCTGGGCCCACGATGCCTTTGTGTATTCGTTGTCCTTCAAGGGCGTGCACCTGTACGAGGTGGTGATCTGCCTGTTGATGCTGGTGGCGGTGATCTATGCCAGTGCCACCCACCTGCGGCTGGGCTCGGTGGCAGCGGTGGGCGTGCTGGGCTTTGCCATGGCGCTGATCTACGTGTTCTTCAGCGCGCCGGATCTGGCCATTACCCAGGTGCTGGTGGAAACCCTGACGGTGATCCTGCTGGTACTGGTGCTGTTCCGTCTGCCCGGGTTTCAGGACCTGTCCACCCCGGGGGTGCGTTGGCGCGACGCCGTCGTGGCCGGGGTGTTTGGCGTGCTGGTGACCATGATGGTACTCACCGTCAACCAGTCTTCCCTGGGGGGCGGCATCAGCGACTACCTGGTGGCCAACAGCTATGAGGTGGCTCATGGCCGCAATATCGTCAACGTCATCCTGGTGGACTACCGTGCCCTCGATACCCTGGGGGAAATTTTCGTGCTGGCCCTGGCGGCCATTGGTGTCAGCGCCATGATCCGCTTTCGCTGGGAGGACTACCGATGATGTTAGGCTCTTCGCTGATCCTGCAGACCGCCACCCGTTTTCTGGTGCCGCTGCTGTTTTTGTTTGCGGTGTTTCTGCTGCTGCGCGGGCACAACGAGCCGGGGGGCGGCTTTATTGCCGGTCTGGTGGCCTCGGGGGCCTTTGCCCTGCACCTGTTTGCCTTTGATGCCAGCAGCACCCGCAAGCTGATGGGAGTGGACAGCCAGTTGCTGATGGGCTGCGGCCTGCTGCTGGCGCTGGCCAGCGGCGTGGTGGGCATGGTGCTCAACGGCCAGCCGTTTCTGTCCAGCCAGTGGTGGACCCTGTATGTGCCGGGCATCGGCGAGCTCAAACTGAGCACGCCGCTGTTTTTTGATATCGGCGTGTTTCTGGTGGTGATCGGTGTGGTCACCACCATCATGCTGTCCCTGGCCAAGGTGGAGGAATAAATGGAAAACCTGTTTGCCTTTGTGGTGGGCGGTCTGTACGCCACCGCCCTGTTCATGATGCTCAGGCGCAGCATCGTCAAACTGGTGATCGGTCTGATTATTCTGTCGAACGCCGCCAACCTGCTGATCTTCACCAGCGGTGGCCTGGTGCGGGGCGCGCCGCCGCTGATCCCGGAAGGCCTGTATCAGCCGGCGGGGGTGATTGCCGACCCGCTGCCCCAGGCGCTGATCCTTACCGCCATCGTGATCAGCTTCGGGGTGCTGGCCTTTGCAGTGGTGCTTATTCACCGGGCTTATGAAGTGATCGGTGCCGACGACGTCAACAAAATGAAGAGCACGGATTCGTGAACGCAGAAGTCATTATACCCATTCTTATTCCCATGCTGGCCGGGGCCCTGTGCCTCACCTGCTGGCGCTGGCGGCTGGTTCAGCGCTGGATTTCCGTGCTGTCGGGCGCCGGCCTGCTGGCAGCGTCGCTGGTGCTGCTGCACCAGGTGCAGACCGACGGCATTCAGGTGGCCTACATGGGCAGCTGGCCTGCCCCTTACGGCATTACCCTGGTGGCGGATCTGCTTAGCGCCATCATGGTGGTGGTCACCGGCACCATCGGCCTGGCGGTGGCGGTCTATTCCCTGGCCACCATGTCCCGCAGTCACGAGGCCTTTGGCTATTATCCACTGCTGCACCTGATGCTGGCGGGGGTGGCCGGCGCCTTTCTCACCGGGGATATTTTCAACCTCTATGTGTGGTTCGAGATACTGCTGATCGCCTCCTTTGGTTTGATGATTCTGGGAGGCGAACGGGCGCAGATGGAGGGGGCGATCAAGTACGTCACCCTTAACCTGATCTCCTCGGCCATGTTCCTCACCGCCGTGGGTCTGCTGTACGGTTACGCTGGCACCCTGAACATGGCGGATCTGTCGGTGAAGCTGAATGGTGCCGAGCAGTCCGGACTGGTGACGGTGATCGCCATGCTGTTCCTGGTGGCCTTTGGCATCAAGGCGGCGGCGTTTCCGCTGTTCTTCTGGCTGCCGGCGTCTTACCACACGCCCCCGGTGGCCATTTCGGCGGTGTTTGCCGGCCTGCTCACCAAGGTGGGGGTGTACGCCCTGTACCGAGTGTTCAGCCTGATCTTTGTGCAGGACACCGGCTTTACTCACGGTACCGTGCTGATGGCCATGGGCATTTTCACCATGGTGACCGGGGTGCTGGGGGCGGCGGCCCAGTTTGAGGTGCGGCGCATTCTGTCCTTTCACATCATCAGCCAGATTGGCTACATGCTGGTGGGACTGGCGCTGTTCACCCCCCTGGCGGTGGCCGGCGGGGTGTTCTACATCTTTCACCACATTATCGTGAAGACCAACCTGTTCCTGGTGAGCGGGGTCATGTACCGCTATCACGGCAGCTATGATCTGGCCCACCTCGGCGGCCTCTATCGTTCGGCGCCCTGGCTGGCGGCCCTGTTCATGATTCCGGCCATGTCGCTGGCGGGGCTGCCGCCGCTGTCGGGCTTTTTTGCCAAGTTTACGGTGATCAAGGCGGGTGTGCTCGAGGGCCACTGGCTGATGGTGGCCATGGCGCTGATCGTGGGTCTGCTGACCCTGTATTCCATGGTCAAGATCTGGGCCGAGGCGTTCTGGAAGGGGCTGCCCGAGGGCGCCAAGCCCATGCGGGGCGAAAAAGATCCCCACCTGTACGTGCTTTATGTACCCATTGCCGGGCTGGCGCTGATCACCCTGACCATAGGTTTTGGCGCCGAGTGGTTTGTGCAACTGGCCATGGCCACGGCGGAGCAGTTGCTGTCGCCGGCGGGCTATATCGATGCGGTGCTGGGAGGTGAGCGATGAAAGCCTTTGGATGGAACATGCTGCTGGCCATGGCCTGGGTGGTACTCTCGGGCACCTACAGCATCAGTAACCTGGTGATCGGCATTCTGCTCAGTTATCTGGTGCTGGCCTATGTGGGCCGTGACAAACCCACCTTTGCCCGTTATTTCGGCAAGGCGCCGCGCATCGTGAATTTTGTGCTGTTCTTTATCTGGGATCTGGTGAAGTCCAACGCCCGGGTGGCCTACGACGTGCTGACCCCCACTCACCTGATGCGACCGGGGGTGATCGCCATTCCATTGGATCTGAAGGACGAGGGCGGCATTACCATACTGGCCAACCTGATCACCGCCACCCCGGGCTCCCTGACCCTGGACGTGTCGAGCGACCGCCGGGTGCTGTATGTGCACCTGATGTACCTGGAAGACGAGTCCCGTCAGCTGGCGGAATTCAAGGCCCTTGAGGCCCGTGTTATCGATTTGCTGGGATGAGCCCATGTTTGAACTTGCCCTGACCCTGTCGTTTATCTTTCTGAGCCTGGGCCTGGTGCTGGCCACGGTGCGGCTGCTGATCGGCCCCACCCTGCCGGACCGGGTGGTGGCGCTGGAAGTGATCGCCTCGCTGACCATCGGCTTTATTTTGCTGTACAGCGTGGCCTTTGATACCCCGGTGCTGATCGATGTGGTGATCGTGCTGGCGCTGACCTCCTTTATGGCGGCGGTGGGCTTTGCCCGTTACCTGGAGCAGGGAGGCCAGCGCGATGATGACTGAAATCATTACCAGCCTGTTTCTGCTGCTGGGCTCCTTTCTGATGCTGCTGGCCGGCATCGGCATTATTCGCATGCCCGACCTGCTGACCCGCATGCACGCCACCAGCAAGGCCGGCGCCCTGGGGGCCGGCCTGATGGCCTGCGGCTTTGCGGTGTATTTTCCCGAGGCCAGCCTGGTGGTGCGGGCACTGGCGGTGGTGGTGTTCGTGATCATGACGGCGCCGGTGGCGGCCCATGTGCTGGCCCGGGCCGGCTATTTCGTGGGCATTAAATTGTGGGAAGGCACGGTCAAGGACGTGATCAAGGAACGCTACGATCTCAAGACCCACAAGCTCGGCAGTTCCGCCCGCAAGCGGGATGACTGATATTAAACCTTAAATTGTTGTCCGGCCGTGTACTGTCGTCGGCCAAAGCGCACTGCTTCTCCGGCACGCCGTGAATACCTCCATGTAGGCTCCGTCGCGCCATCCCTGGCGCGAAGGGCGCGGCGAAGCAGACACCCTTTGTCCTCCTGGTTGGGTATCAAGTTGACTGTCGGTATTTGGCAGACAGCATCGGAGCTTTACGAATCAGCAGCGTGGTTGTTCTCGGTGGCTTGTGACTGAAAAGTTGGCTGCCTACGCCCTGGCCGCGTGCCAGATATCCCGAATCTGCTCGGGCAGGGTCATGGGATCAAAGGGCTTGGCGATCACATCCACCGCACCCATCTCTTTGTAGGCGGCGATCTCCTGGGGCTGGATCTTGGCGGTCATAAAGGCGACCGGGGTGCGGCTGACCGCCGGCTGCCGGCGCAGGGCGGAGAGGGTGGTCGGGCCGTCCATGCCCGGCATCATGACATCCAGCAGAATAATGTCGGGGTTAAAGGCGGCGGCGTCGGCCAGTGCCTGCTCACCGGAGGCGCACAGCATCACGTCAAATCCGCCCACCACTTCCAGCGCCAGCCGGGCGATTTCGCGAATGTCCTCGTCGTCTTCCACATAGAGTATGCGCTTGGGCTCGGTACTCGGTTGCATGTCCTGTCCTTGGTGTAATGGTATGAGTCAGGCCGGGGCGTCCAGCCATTTGTCCGGATCCAGCCCGGCGCGGCGCAGCAGGCGCTCGGCGTCGGGGCCGTGTAGTTTGGAGGCCACCCGCAGCCCGGCCAGGTGCATGACCATCAGGGCCTTGCGGGTGGCGTGAGACGGCGCCATGTGCACGGCACCGGCCAGCTCCCGTAACGGAATGGGAAGACCCCACTGAATCTTTAATCGGTTGCCGTAGCGCGGCCCCCATTCCTGCAGCAGGGCATCCAGTGTGCTTTCATCGGGCTGGCCACCCTGATCGATGTAGGCCTGCAGGGTGCGCAGCAGCGCCAGCTCTCCACAACGGCTGAGCAGGCCGGCGGCGTGGCAGCTGGCGGCCTCCAGATCCAGGCTCAGGGCCATGGCCCGGGCGATGGCGGCCACCTGCTCGGAGTGAGTCTGGTAGTGGCGAGCCCGCTCCTTCAGTATCGGGCTGTGCAGGCCGCCGGCAATGTTCAGCGCCATGGCCATGGCGCAATTGACGGCCATGGGCACTCCGAGAATGGCGATGGCCTCGCTCGGTTTCGATACCGGCCGGCCGCTGCGCTTGAGGGAAATATTGTTGGCCAGTTGCAGCAAGCGGGTAATCAGGGCGGTCTGGTTTTTCCACTGGCTGGCCAGCTCCACCGCGGTCAGCTCCTCGAGCTTGCCGAGCAAGGGCACCACCTGGTCGGCGGACAGCGCGCCCGGCAGTTGCAGCTTGTCGCCCAGGGCCTGTTCCAGCCACTGCGCCAGGGGGGGCACCGAGGGCGTGTTCGCCAAATTCGCTTCACGTATTGTGTTCAGTACCGGCTGCAGCCGCTGGTGCAGCATGGCCACGTCAAAGGGCTTGGCGATAAAGTCGGTAATGCCCTGATGCAGCGCCAGCTTAACGTGCTCCCGGTCGGAGCTGGCGCTGATGATGATCACCGGGGTGGCCTGGTCGTTGTGGCGAATAAGCCGGACCAGATCGAGCCCGGAGCCGTCGGGCAGGTTCCAGTCGCACAGCACCAGGTCGGCGCCCTGGCGTTGCCAGGCGTTACGGGCGGCGGTCAGGGTGGTGGCGTGGGTCACGCGAATGTGTGAGCCCAGGCCGGTGACCACGGCTTCCACCAGATCGGCGATCAGTTCGTCGTCTTCAAGCAGCAGTATGTTCACGGAAAATACCTACTCATTTGATTCCGGCAGACACGTCTCAGCATAGTCGGTCACGCCGTTTCGTCCGAGTCGTTTTCGCTCATACAGGGCGCTGTCGGCGGCATTCAGACCCTGCTCGGCGCAGGTGAAGTCGTTAAGCCGGGCCAGGCCCACGCTGACGGTGACATGAAACGCTTGCTGCGGACCGTGAAAATTGAGGGCGGCAAAGTCCCGGCACAACTGCTCAAACAGGGCGCGGGCCTGGTCCGGTTCGCAGTCGGGCAGCACCGCTACAAACTCTTCGCCGCCATAGCGGCCCAGGCGGTCGGTATGACGCAGGCGCCGCTTCAGCAGGTGGGCCAGGGTGCGGATCACCAGATCACCGGTGGCATGACCATGGGTGTCGTTGACCCGCTTGAAATGATCCAGGTCGAGCATGGCCACCATGGTGGCATGGCCCAGCCGGCGCACCCGGGCGTGTTCCTGGGCCAGGGCCTGCTTGATATGGGGGTGGTTGAGCAGGCCGGTGAGGCCGTCGCTCGACAGCAGCTGACCCAGCTGGCGGGCCCGTTGGCAGAGAATGCTGACGGTGCGGATTAGCCGCTCATCGGAAATGGGCTTGGTGATGAACTCGTCGGCCCCCTGAGCTAGGGCGCTGAGCTGGCGATCCCGGTCCTGCTCCGACGACAGGTAAACGATGGGCAGGCTCAGCCATTGGGGCTCAAAGCGAACCATGCGCGCCAGGGTGGTGCCCGACCAGGGCGGCATGTGAATGTCCATCAGCAAAATATCGGGGCGGAACTCGGCCAGCTCCGTCATCAGGGCCTCGGGACGGTTCAGCACGCGGGCAACCATGCCGGCGCCGGTCAGCACCAGGCGGTAACGTTCGGCCAGATCTTCGTCGTCATCCAGCAGCAGCACCCTGGCCCTGCCTGTGTCGAGACGCTCTCGGCGCAGCCGCTCAATGCGTTCCACCAGCTCGGGAACGTCTGCCGGCAGGGTAAAGAGGCCGTCCACGCCCAGTTCGGCCAGTTGGTAGCGGCTGGCAAAGTCGGTCCCGGCGCCGGCACACAACACCGGGACCGCCTTGCCGCCGGCCCGCATGGCCTGTTGCCGGTTCCAGTCAGTGGCGGCCTGCAACTGCGAGTCGTCGGTGAGCATGATCAGACCGTCGTGCCAGTCCGACGGCTGCAGCGCCTGGCTGCTGCTGGTGTGCACCCGGTAACCGTAATGGAGCAGGGCGTCGGCCAGGGCACTCAGCCGCTGGCCCAGTACCAGCAATTCATGGCCGGCCTCGGCGGCGGCGGGAGCCTGGGGAGGAGGAACGGACACCGGCTGCGGGGGCGGCTGCAGTAACCCCATCAGCAGGGTCAGATCGTGTCGGGCCTGGTCGAGCAGGGCGGCGGCGCCTTCGTCGGCCAGTTTCCCCGGGGTCAGCCGGGCCTTGAGCGCCAGCTCCTGAGCCGAGGCCTGCCGGCCCAGCTCGGTCAGGCCAAAGGTGCCCGACGAGCCGGCCAGCCGGTGCTGCAGCTGGTTTACCTCTTCCAGCAGCGGCTGGGGAGGCTGGGCCGGTTGCCAGGCGCTGAGCCGGTCCAGCAGTTCCCGCAGCTGGGTCAGGGTGCGTTCGCCAAAGCGCTCGCGCAGCAGGACCAGCTGTTGTTCCAGTGGCTTGGTATCGGACATTAGCGGCTCCCGGGACATTGAGTGAAATTCATGTGACCCTGTTCTGCGTGGTCATGGCCATTATATGTTGATAAAGTTTCGTACGGGACCTGTTTGTAAGAGGGAGGTTCCGTTTTGCCCCGCCATTGAACAAGGAAAAGGCCAAATGGGATTATCTCTCAAGGGACGTATCGCGCTGATCATGCTGACCGGCGCCCTGCTCACCGTGCTCGGTGTGCTGGCCACTGCCTATCATTCGCTGGTGGACGACTTTGAACAGCTATACAGCCAGCGCCAGTTCAATGCAACTGTCCGCGCTGCCGAGCAGGTGGAGCAGGCTCTGGCGTTGCGCCAGCAGACCCTGGAAAGCCTGTCCCCCCAGCTGTCGAATGGCATCAGTATGTATCCGTTGGCCGGCCTGCTGGCCCGGCTGGAACGTCATTCCGCCCTGCAACGGCTGTTTCCCGACGGCGTCATGGTGTTTGATGCCAACGCCACCGCCATTGCCGAAACCACCCCGGTGCCGGGCCGGCTGGGCACCAACTACGCCGACCGCGCTCATTTCAAGGCCCTGATGCGCACCCATGAAGCGGTGATCAGTCACCCCATTGTCGGCCGCACCACCGGTACGCCGCTGGTGTCCTTTCTGAGTCCTATTCTGTCCGATGACGGCGACCTGCTGGGCATACTGGGGGGCGTGCTCAACCTGGCCAAGACCTCCATTTTGCCCGAACAACGGCTGACCGAAGCCTTGCGTGAAGGCGTGAACTTCAGGATCCTCGACACCGAGAACCAGGTGTATGTGTATAACGGCCGGGAGCTGGCGAGTGAGCTGCAGCCGCTGCCGCCACCGGGCCAGGACCCGCTGATCGACGCCGCCCTGGCCGGCGAGCGCCTGGGGGTGATCGAGCGCCATGGTGAAAAGCAGTGGGTGTATGCCACTACCCACCTGCAGCAGCTGGGGTGGCTGTTTGTGCGGGCGCTGCCGCACAAACAGGTGGTGGCGCCAGCCCGGGCCTTTTTTATGCGGTTTGCCGGCATCAGTGTGCTGATTGGCGCCGGTCTGGCGCTGGTCGCCTTCTGGATGGCCTGGAGCGCCATGCGGCCGCTGGAGGCCATGACCCGGCGCATTCACACCATGGCATCCCGGGCCGGCAACGATCAGCCCCTGCCGGAAACCGGGGTGCCCGAGCTGGTGCGGCTGGCCCGGGCCTTTAACCGGCTGACCGCCGAGCGCCGGGCCCTGAGTCAGGTAAAAGACGATTTTGTGGCCGTGGTCAGTCACGAGCTGCGTACGCCGCTGACCTCCATCAACGGCGCCCTGCGGCTGGTAAACTCGGGGGTATCCGGGCCCTTGCCGCAGAAAACCGGCGAGCTGGTGGAGCTGGCGCTGCGCAACGGCGAGCGACTGCAGCATCTGATCAACGATCTGCTGGATTTCAGCAAGCTCAGCACCGGCAAGCTGGAACTGGCGCCGGTGCCCTGCTGCCTTAACGGGCTGATCGATGAAGCCGTTACCGGAAACGGCCCCATGGCCGAAGAGCACGAGGTGACCCTGCGCAATGCGTACGGCCGGCCGCTGCCGGTGGTGCTGGATCCGCTGCGGGTGCGCCAGCTGCTGGACAACCTGATCAGCAATGCCATCAAGTTTTCCCCCGCCGGCGGCCGGGTCACGGTATCGGTGGAGCGGCCTCAGGGAGACCGGCTGCGGCTGATCGTCAGCGATCAGGGCGGGGGCATTCCCGAGGCCTTTGCCGACCGGCTGTTTGATCGCTTCGCCCAGGCCGAACACGGCACCATGCGCGCGGTCCAGGGTACCGGGCTGGGACTGGCCATCTGCAAGGAGCTGGTGGAGCTGATGGGCGGACGTATCGGTTTTTATAATCAAGGCGGCGCCCACCTGTGGATTGAATGGCCGGCCGGTACCGAAACCGGGATCGGCGGCGCCTCAAGCGAGGGACATCCGTGATGAAAACACCCGCCTTGCCCTTTGACGAGCAACAACGATTACAGGCACTGCTGCGTACCGGCCTGCTCGACAGCCCTCCCGAGGCCCGCTTTGACCGGCTGACCCGTATTGCGCAACAGAGCTTTGGTGTCGACATCGCCCTGGTGTCGCTGGTCGACAGCGAACGCCAGTGGTTCAAGTCGGCCCAGGGTCTGGATGCCTGTGAAACCGGCCGCGACATCTCCTTTTGCGGTCATGCCATTCTCGACAGCCGGCTCTTTGTGGTGGAAGACGCCGCAAGGGACGAACGCTTTGCCGACAATCCCCTGGTGACCGGCGCCCCTCATATTCGTTTTTATGCCGGTGCTCCCCTGCACAGCCTCGAGGGGTTTCGTATCGGCACCCTGTGCGTGATCGACTTCCGTCCCCGCCGCTTTGACGAGCGCGACCGTGAGCTGCTGCGCAACCTGGCCGACTGCGTGGAAGAGCAGCTCAGCCGGCAGCGGCTGGAAGAGCTGCGCAAAAGCCTGGCCGAGAGCGAATACCGCGCCCAGCTGATTATCGAGGGGGCCAATATCGGTACCTGGCAGTGCGATATGCAGACTGGCCAGTGCCACTTTAACGACCGCTGGGCCGACATGCTGGGCTACCGGCTGGATGAGCTGGGCGCCACCAGTCTCGACACCTGGAAAAGCCGGGTACACTCAGAGGATCTGGCGGTGGCCGAAGACATGCTGGAGCGGCATATCAAGGGCCTGAACCCGGTTTATGAATGCCGGTTGAGAATGCGTCACCGGGACGGCCACTGGGTCTGGGTGCACAGCCGCGGGCGGCTGCTCGAGTGCGGCACCGATGGCAAGCCGGGCATTATCTATGGCACCCATATCGACATCAGCGCCGAGCAGGAGGCGCTGGCCCAGCTGGAGCGGCGCAACCGGGCCCTGGCCATGCTTAACCGCATGGCCTTCAAGCTGGAAGGCTCGGTGGACGAGCGCATTACCCAGGCGCTGGCGCTGGGGCGGGAATTTCTGCAGCTGGAGGTGGCCATTGCCAGCGAAATCATCGGTGACGTCTACGTGGTGCGCTGGGTGTCGGCACCCGATGAGGCCGGCATTGCCCCCGGCCTGCACTTTGAGCTGGAGCAGACCTACTGCCGGCTGATGCTGGCCCAGGACGGGGTGCTGGCCATCGACCACATGGGCCGCTCCGACTTTGCCGATAGCGTCTGTTATCGCACCATGGGGCTGGAGTCCTATATTGCCACCCGGCTAATGGTGGACGGCGAGCTGTTCGGTACCCTGAATTTTTCTTCCGGCGCCGCGCGCGAACGGCCCTTTGATGTGACCGATCTCATGTTTCTGGCGCTGATGGCGCGCTGGCTGGGTGATCTGCTCAGCCGCCGGCGCCAGCAGGCCCGGCTCGACAAGCTGGCCACCCAGTTGCCCGGCATGATCTACCAGTACCGGCGCTGGCCCGATGGCCACAGTGCCTTTCCCTACAGCAGTGCCGGCATCGAGCAGGTGTACCAACTGTCTCCCGAGGCGGTGCGGGACAGTGCGGAGGCGGTCTTTGAGCGCATTTACTCACAGGATCTGCGCTCGGTTGCCGACAGCATTACCCGCTCCGAACAGGCGCTGTCGGACTGGCACGCCCAGTACCGGGTGCGACGGACCGACGGCAGCACCCATTGGGTGGAAGGCCGGGCCCGGCCCGAGCGGCTGGAAGACGGCAGCACCATCTGGCATGGCTACCTCACCGATATCGAGCACGAAAAGCGGGCGGAGCTGGCCCTGGCCGCCAGCGAGCAGCGGTTGCGAGGGCTGTTTGAGCTGTCGTCCATCGGTATTGCCCTGAGCGAGGCCGGCTCCGGCCGTATTCTGGATGTAAACCGGGCGTTGCTTGAAGCCACCGGTTACGGCAAGGCCGAACTGCTGGGCCTGACACTGCCGGCGCTGACCCCGGCGGAGTACCGGCAGCAGGAGGCCGACGCCCAGCGCATGCTGGCGCAGGATGGCCGTTATGCTCCCTTTGAAAAGGAACTCAGGCACCGCAGCGGCGCCCGGTTTCCGGTGCGCCAGCAGGGCATGCGTATCGAGGATGCAGGCGGTCGGCAGCTGGTATGGACCCTGATGGAAGACGTTACCGAGCTGAAAAGGGTGGCGCGCATGCAAAAGGAATTCGTGTCCACGGTCAGTCACGAGCTGCGCACGCCGCTGACCGCCATCAGCGGTGCCCTGGGGCTGCTGGGCCTGGGCGCTGTGGGCGAGCTGGCGCCTCAGGTGGCCCGGCTGGTCGACGTGGCCCATGCCAACAGCCGGCGGCTGAACCTGCTGATCAATGATTTGCTCGATATGGAAAAACTGGTGGCCGGCAAGATGCACTTTGATATGCAGCCTCATGATCTGGCGACGCTGCTGCGGGAGCTGGTGGACAGCCACCGGCCCTTGGGGGCTAGCCGGGGCGTCACCCTTGCGCTAGGCGCGCAACGGGCCGGTGTGCTCGTGCTGGCGGACCGGGATCGGCTGACCCAGGCGCTGGCCAATCTGTTGTCCAATGCGGTCAAGTTTTCTCCCGACGGCGGCGAGGTGTGCATCAGCACCGAAACGACCGGCAATGGCCGGCTGCGGGTTCGGGTGCAGGATCAGGGCGATGGTGTGCCCGAGAGTTTCCGAGCGCGGATTTTTGAAAAGTTTGCCCAGGCCGACAGTTCGGACACCCGCAAGAAAGGCGGTACCGGTCTGGGGCTGGCGATCACGCGGGAGCTGATGGAGCAGATGAATGGCGCCGTTGGCTTTGACTCGACAGAAGGCGAAGGCGCCTGTTTCTGGCTGGATATTCCGGTAGCCGGTGAGGAGCAAAAGTAGGTTGGGATTCGCTGCACTTATCGCCAACCTGCATTTCCCCAGTCCCGGATTTTATTGAATGGACGCCACTTCTTCGGGGGTGAGGTGGCGCCACGCGCCCTCGGCCAGGGTATCATCCAGCAGGATGTCACCAATTTGCAGCCGGTGCAGGGCGGTCACCCGATTGCCCGCGGCGGCAAACATGCGCTTGACCTGATGGTATTTGCCTTCCTGAATGGTCAGCAGTACTTGAGTGGGGGTGAGCATGTCCAGGGTGGCGGGCAGCGTGGCCTTGTCTTCGCCGTGTAGCAGCACGCCCTCGGCAAAGCGCTCAATGGTACCGGCCGCCAATGGCTCGGCCAAATCCACCCGGTAGGTTTTATGGCAGGCCCGGCGGGGAGAGCGCAGCCGGTGTGACCACTGGCCGTCGTCGGTGAGCAGCAGCAGGCCGGTGGTGTCCAGATCGAGTCGCCCGGCGCATTGCAGGCCGGCAGCCAGCTCCGCTGGCAGCAATTGCAGCACGCAGGGGTGCACGTCATCCTGGCTGGCGCTGATGTACCCTTGCGGCTTGTGCAGCATAATGTAGCGGGGCGGCCGCAGGCTCAGCAGGCGGCCTTCCAGACAAACCAGCTGCTCGTCGATTTTGATATCGCCCTTTTTGACCACTTCGCCATTCACCGTGATCTCGCCCCGGGACAGGGCCTTTTTGGCCAGAGAGCGGGTCAGGCCGGTAGCTTCACACAAAAAGCGATCCAGGCGCATCAGGCGAGTTCTTCCTCGGTGTCGGTTTGGTCATGCTGCAGCAGCCACTCGGTCAGCACTTCCTTGGCCTGATCCACGCCCAGGCCCTTGAGTGAGCTGAACGCCTCAACCCGAATGCTGCCGCCAAAGATGGCCACGGCTTCGCGCACGCGCAGCACCTCGGCCTTGCGGGCGCCGGATTTAAGCTTGTCGCACTTGGTCAGCAGCGCCAGCACCGGCAGTTCGCAGTCGCTGGCCCATTGCAGCAGCTGCTGGTCGATGTCTTTCAGCGGGTGGCGAATGTCCATCAGCACCACCAGCCCCTTGAGGCTGTCGCGCTGTTGCAGATATTCCGACAGCGCTTCCTGCCACTTCAGCTTCATTTCTTCCGGCACCTTGGCGTAACCGTAACCGGGCAGGTCGATCAGACGTTTGCCTTCACTCAGCTCAAACACATTGATAAGCTGGGTTCGGCCCGGGGTTTTACTGGTCCGTGCCAGGGATTTCTGCTGGGTGATCGTGTTCAGCGCAGAGGATTTTCCGGCGTTTGAACGGCCGGCAAAGGCGATCTCAACACCCGTGTCGGCGGGCATCTGCCGTATGTTGGGCGCGCTGGTAATGAAGCGGGCGGCGTTAAAGTTTATCTTGTTGTTGTTCAATGTGAATTCCCCGAGGTTATGAAGCCGCCCTGATTACTTTCTGGCAAAATTGTGTAGAATAGTGCGGTTTTTTGAATCGCATTGTAACATGCCCTTGCAGGTATGTGACCTGGAAGCTCTAACAACGAGAAGTCGGAACGTCATGAAAAAAATTGTTTTCACGCTAGCCTTAATGCTCGGAGTGGCCGGTACCGCACAGGCCCAGGGCGATGTTGAAGCCGGTAAGGCCAAATCCGCCGCTTGTGCCGCCTGTCACGGTGCCGACGGCAACAGCCCGACCGACATGTATCCCAAACTGGCCGGACAGCACGCTTCCTACATTGCGAAGCAGCTGGCCGAGTTCAAGGCCGCCGCTACCGGTGGTGAAGGCCGCGCCAACGCCATCATGGGCGGCATGGCCATGCCGCTGTCAGAGCAGGACATGGCGGACCTGGGTGCCTACTACGCCAGCCAGGCCATCACGCCGGTGCCGGTAGACGAAGCGGTGATCGAGCGCGGTGCTGCCCTGTATCAGGGCGGTGACATCGAGCGCGGTATTACTTCCTGCATTGCCTGTCACGGCCCCCGTGGCGAAGGTCTGGAGTCCGCCAAGTTCCCCAGCCTGAGCGGCCAGCATCCGGCCTACATCAAGGCCCAGCTGGAAATGTTCCGCAGCGGTGAGCGCGCCAATGATCCCAACGGCATGATGCGTGGCATCGCCACCAAGCTGACCGATGACGACATTGCCGTGCTGTCCCAGTACGTGGCCGGCCTGCACTGATCGCTCAAGGGGGGCCATGCCCCCCGCTTAACCCGGTTTGTTGATGTCTTCTTTCCCGCCTTCCTTTTGTTGTCCGCTCTGCGACTTTCCCGACCATGCCCTGTTTCACCAGGATCGCCGCCGTTACCATCAGTGCGCGCGCTGCCGGCTGATTTTTGTGGAGCCCGGCCAGCGGCTGACCCATGAGGCGGAAAAGGCCGAGTACGATCTGCATGACAACGACCCGCAGGATGGGGGCTACCGGCGCTTTCTGAGCCGGCTGGCAACGCCGCTCACGGCGCGGCTGGCCCCGGGCAGTGAGGGGCTGGACTTTGGTTGCGGGCCCGGCCCGGCACTGGCGGCCATGCTTAATGAAGCAGGCTTTGCGGTGACTACCTACGACCCTTACTATGCGGATCGGCCGGAGCG
This sequence comes from Oceanimonas aquatica, assembly GCF_030732065.1. Lineage (GTDB taxonomy): Bacteria > Pseudomonadota > Gammaproteobacteria > Enterobacterales > Aeromonadaceae > Oceanimonas. The sequence continues at coordinate 164,065 of NZ_JAVBHX010000007.1, read as the reverse complement.
GTTGCAGCGACAATACGATTTTGTAACCTGTACCGAGGCGATTGAGCATTTTTATTTTCCCGGGCGGGAGTGGCAGCGCTTGCTGGCCATGATCCGGCCCGGTGGCTGGCTGGGGCTGATGACCAAGCTGGCCCGGGATCAGGCGGCCTTTGCCACCTGGCATTACAAACAGGATCCCACCCATGTCTGCTTTTTCAGCCGCGACACCTTTCTGTGGCTGGCAGAACGGGATGGGCTCGGCATCGAATTCGTCGGTGCCGATGTCATTCTTCTGCACAAACCGGAGTCGTTATGACACGTATTAAGAAGGTTCGTAGTCCGGGCCGTATCGGTGCCCGCAAGGAAAACTGGGAAACCGCCGAGCAGAGCAGGGAACGCAAGCGCAAGGCCAGACGCAAGGGCCTGACCCCGGGGTCGCGCCACAATGTGGAAGGCGGTAACCAGGGCGGCAAGGCACCAAAAGCCCCTCAGGATCCGCGCCTGGGCTCGCGCAAGCCTGTGGCCCTGGTGCAGGAAGACGCCGCCCGCGATACCGCCGCTGCGCCCAGAGTCAAGCCGCTGACCAAGGCCCTTAAGCTCTCTCCCGAGCAGGAACTGGAGCAGCTCGAGAGCGACGAGCGCCTCAACATCCTGCTGGATCGGGTGGAAGCGGGCGACAAACTGGATAAAGCCGACAAGGTCTGGCTCGACCGTACCCTGGCCCGCCACCAGCAATTGCTGGAGCAACTCGGCCTGCTGGATGAGGAAGAAGAAGACGCCGAGCCCGGTGATGACCTCTGGGACCGCTTTATGGACGCCGAGCTTGATCCTGCTCAATATCGGGAGGAGGAAGACAAGTCATGATCTCACCCTGGCTGATTGCCGCCCTGGCGGGTGGCGTCATCATTTTGGGTCTGGCCGTGTATGCGGGCATTCTGCTGGCGAAACTGCGCCAGCAGACACAATACCGGCAAAAGGCCATCGCCAAACGCAACGACCGCATTCTTGAAAGCGTGCGGGTCATTGCCCAGGCCGTTCGCGAAGATCAGTGCAACCTGTCGGAAGGCGCCATCCGCCTGACCAATCTGCTGAATGCCCTGCAGTTTGACCGGCCCAAGGATTTTGCCGTCGAGTACCCCGGCCTCTACGATCTCTATGACAGAGTGAAAGAAATGCCGACCCACGACGCCCGCAAACAGCTGAAGCGCAACGAACTCATGCGCCTGGACCTGGAACGGGCCGGCCATGAAGGCGAGCTGGAAGCCACCATTAAAATTGAGGTCGAGCGCCTGGCCAGTCTGGAACTGCCCGGTCGCTGACCGGGGAGGAGACAATGTCAGCGATTGAGTGGGATCAAGCCCTCATCGAAAAATACAATTACTCGGGGCCGCGGTATACCTCATACCCTACCGCCCTCGAGTTCACCGGCAACTTTGGCATGGCAGAGTTCGATGCCGCCGCCGCCCGTTACCCCGAGCGCCCGCTGTCGCTCTATGTGCACATTCCGTTCTGCCACAAGCTCTGCTACTACTGCGGCTGCAACAAGGTGATCACCCGTCATCAGGGCAAGGCCGATATCTACCTGGACTTCCTGGAACGGGAAATCGAGGCCATGGCACCGCGCTTTACCGGCCGCACCGTGACCCAGCTGCACTGGGGTGGCGGCACCCCCACCTTTCTCACCGCCCCCCAGATTCGGCGCCTGAACGGCCTGCTGCGCCGGCATTTTCACTTTGCCGCTGAGGGCGAATTCAGCATCGAAATCGATCCCCGCCGAATCGAGCTTGACCTGCTCGATGTGCTGAAAGAAGAGGGCTTTAACCGTATCAGCCTGGGGGTGCAGGACTTCAACAAGGACGTGCAGAAGGTCGTTAACCGGGAGCAGGACAACGACTTTATCAAGGCGCTGGTGGCCCGGGCCAATGAGCTGGGCTTTGTCTCCACCAACCTGGACCTGATCTACGGCCTGCCGCTGCAGACCAAAGAGAGCTTTCATCACACCCTGGAGCAGGTGGTGGCCATGCAGCCGGCGCGGCTGTCGGTGTTCAACTACGCCCACCTGCCCAGCCGTTTCTCCGCCCAGCGCAAGCTGAAAGACGAAGACATGCCGGCCCCGGCGGTGAAGCTGGCCATGCTGCAGGACAGCATTCGCTACCTCACCGGCCAAGGCTATCAGTTTATCGGTATGGATCACTTTGCCCTGCCCGACGACAGCCTGGCGGTGGCCCAGCGCAACGGTGAGCTGCACCGCAACTTTCAGGGTTACACCACCCAGGGCGAATGCGATTTGCTGGGGCTGGGGGTCTCGTCCATCAGCATGATTGGCGATGCCTATTCGCAGAATCACAAGGATCTGAAGCAGTATTACGCCCAGCTCGACGAGCTGGGTCATGCCCAGACTGTGGGTTACGCCCTGAACGAGGATGACTGCCTGCGCCGGGATCTGATCAAGACCCTGATCTGCAACTTCGAGCTGGAGTTCGCGCCCCTGGCACAGCAATACGGCATCGCTTTTGACGACTACTTCGCCGAAGATCTGCAATTGCTGCAGACCTTTGTGGACGACGGCCTGGTGGTACGGGAAGCGGGTGCAATTCGCGTCACCCCCAAGGGCCGGCTGCTGATCCGCAACATCTGCATGTGCTTTGACGTGCATTCCCGCAAACAGGCTCGCCGCCAGCAGTTCTCACGAGTAATTTAAATGCGGGCACAGGGCCATGCGCATAATGTACGCATGGCCCGGTTTGTTTATGGCTTACGGCGGTGTTGTCAGCACTTTCCCTTGGCGGCCTTGCCGGGTGGGCAGTTGGTATCGCCGCCGGTCTCACCGCCATCCCCACCACCGTCATCCGAGGTGCTTCCGCTGGTACGCCCCCTGTTTTTTACGCTCAGTATCAGGTTGGTGTCTGCACTTTGCCCTGCTGTGTCGGTCACGGTGAGGGTGACCTGATAATCGCCGGGGGTACTGTAATCATGACTCTGAGTGATCCCGCCAGCACTGCCGCCATCTCCAAAATTCCATGTATAGCTGTCGATACCGATATCGTCACTACTGGCGGAGGCATCAAAGCTACAGGACAGTTTGTTGCAGCGGTAGCTGAAGGCCGCAACAGGGGCAGCATCGGATCCCGGCGGGGGCGGCGCAGCATCAAACGAGAGGGCGGCCGCCAGGTTAAGCCGGCCATGTTGCGTCCAGCCCTGCAGGTCCTGACCTTTGGCGCCGGTCTTGTCGGTGCTCTGCTCCAGCCGGTAACGTACCAGCTCATGGCAGGGTATATCACCACACTGAGTAGGAACGGCACTGGAATTTGTGATCAGCCCTTCTGCATCAATACCCAGCCAGACCAGAGCGGCTCCGGCCGCTACAAGGGGCGACGACATGGAGGTGCCGCTCCACCAGTCGACACAGCTGTCGGTGCCTGGTGTATAGGTTCCACAGTGGGCATCGGGTACCACGCCGATAATATCTTGGCCCGGTGCACTCAGGCTGACCCAGTCGCTGCCGTAGGTTGAAAATGACGCTCGGTCATCATTGTGATCCGTGGCCGCCACGGCCATCACGGTGGACTCGCCACTATTCGACAGGCAGGCGGCGGGATAGGTTTTTACCTGGTCGCCGTTGTTGCCGGCACCGGCCACCAGCACCACACCCTGATCCCTTGCTGCCTGTACGGCCTCGCACTCGGCGGTGGACGGGTCGGTTGCAAAGATATTACCGGCGACGTCGATCAAGTCACTGCCGTAGCTCATGTTGATGACCTTGTAGCCCAGCTCGGCGGCGCGGGCAATGCCCTCGGCCGACGCCGATACCGGGCAAAGGCCAACAAAAAAGTAATTAAGGCCATCGGTGATCAGTTCCTGGTAGCAGACCTTGAATACACCCACGCCGGCATTCCAGGCGGCTCCGGCAATGCCCTTGCCGTTATCGGTGTTGGCGGCGATTTCAGAAGCCACAAAGGTACCGTGACCCAGGGTGTCGCAGGCAACAGGATCATTGCAGTCCCAAGTCGCTCCTGCTGTATCAACAATATCTTCCTGGTCCAGACACTTGTCCTTCAACTCCAGCGCATTGCAGTCGGCACCGCTGTCCAGTACCGCCACTGCCGGCAGCTTGTTGGTCGCTTTATCGAGTATGCCATTGGCGTCCAGCCAGTCCCAGGCCTCGGGCGCGTTGATGTCTGCATCGGGGGTGCCGCGGGTGGTGCTCAGCTGCGCCCCGAACAGACTCTGGCGCACATAGGTGTGATCCTGTCCGGTATTGTGCAGCGCCCATTGCTCCTCAAAGAAATTGCTGCCGCCGGCCGGGGTAGGCCCCGCTTCTTCGTTGGGTACCACCAGCAGCCGGTAGTAGTCGGGCTCGGCATAAACCACATTGGGGTTGTTGTTGTAGGCGTCCACCATTTCCGGCACCGAGCCGATGGGTACCTGTATGACCTTGACGTCGATGCCGGGTATGGTTTTCAGCGATTTTCCGCCCAGCCTCCGGTGGATTTTACCCATCTCGGTGGCGGCGGTGCCGGGTTCGAATTTCACCAGGATGCGGTTGTCTGCATAAGGCTTAAGCGGGCGGGGCTCGGGTGCAGCCTGGACATGCATGGCAAGCAGCCCGGCCAGCGCCAGCGGAATAAATCTGAACATGATGACCTTCCTTAGTTTCCTTGGAATTGGTGGAAACATATTCAAGGATAGTCATCAATGTAGTAATGCCACCGCCTCGTCACTCCCGCTCGGCGCAGGCCAGCAGCAGGGCTGCTCTTTCTTGTGAGCTGATAAAGGCCATATTGAGGGCGTTTTCCTGGCAGCGGCGGGTCTGTTGCGGGCTCAGGCCGGCGCGCACTGCTGTGTCCATGTATTCGTGGCGCAGTTCGATGCCTTCCACCGCCGGATCGTCGGTGTTCAGGCAGACGGGAATGCCTTTTTCGAGAAAACGGTGAATGGGGTGTTGAGCCAGTTCGGTGACCGTGCTGGTCTGCAGGTTGGAGGTCAGGCAGGTTTCAATGCCGATATGGTGCTTCGCCAGATAGTCGAGCAGACGCTCGTCTTCCACCGCCCGCACGCCGTGGCCGATACGGCTGGCACCCAACTCTCGTACCGCCTGCCAGACGCTGGCGCTGCCGGCGGCCTCACCGGCATGCACGGTGACGTTCAGCCCGGCTTCCCGCACCCGGCGAAAGTGCTCGGTGAACAGCTCGCCGGGAAAACCACTTTCGTCTCCGGCCAGATCCATGGCCACCAGTCTGCCGGCATGGGCCAGGCAGGCATTCAGCTCCCGCTCGCAGGCGCTCTGGCCAAAGGTGCGGCTCATGATGCCGATGAGTTTTACCGGCACGCCGAAGTCCCGGCTGCCGGCGGCCACGCCGTCGATCACCGCTTCCACCACCCCTTCGGGCTCAAGGTGGTGAGTCATGGCCATGTAACCCGGGCTGAAGCGCAGCTCGGCGTAGTCGATGCCCGCCAGCTGCAAATCTTCCACGTTTTCATAGGCCACCCGGCGGCAGGCATCGTAACTGCCGAGCACCTTTACCCCCCAGTCGAGCCTGGCCAGAAAGGACAGCAGATCGGGGGTGTTGCCCTGAACTCGCACATGGGGCAGCAGTTCGCTCAGGGTATCGGCGGGCAGGGCCAGATCAAAGGCCCGGCCCAGTTCCAGTATGGTGGCCGGACGAATATTGCCGTCCAGGTGACGGTGCAGGTCGAGCAGGGGCAGGCTGGTGTCAATCATGAAGGCTCCCGTTGAAAGGTGGCACCGTACAGCTTACTCCTTTGTCGCCGATTCTTCCGGTTGCAGCTCCTTCAGCTTGCGGGTCAGGGTGTTGCGGCCCCAGCCCAGCAGCCGTGCGGCTTCCTGCTTGTGGCCGCCGCTCTGGGTCAGGGCGCAGTCGAGCAGAATGCGCTCGAACTCGGGCAGGGCCTCGGCCAGCAGATCCTTGCGACCCCGGGCCAGCTCATCGCTGGCCCAGTTTTTCAGTGCTCGCCGCCAGTCCGCAGGCTGGCCGGCGGCGGCCGGCTCGGGCTCGGGTTCCCGCTTCAGCAGTTCGGCAGGCAGGTCGGAGACCAGCACTTCCTGGCCCGAGGCCATGACAGTGAGCCAGCGGCACACGTTTTCAAGCTGGCGCACGTTGCCGGGCCAGGGCAGGGATTGCAGCAAGGCCTGGGTATCGGCGTGCAGGGACTTGGCGTCCACGCTCAGCTCCCGGGCCGCCAGGCCCAGAAAGTGCCGGGCCAGCTTGGGAATGTCTTCCCGCCGCTCCCTGAGTGCCGGCATGTGAATGCGGATCACGTTGAGGCGATGAAACAGATCTTCGCGAAAGTCGCCTTCGGCTGCCTTTTGCTCCAGATCCTGGTGGGTGGCGGCGATAATGCGCACGTCCACCTTGATCGGCTGGTGACCGCCCACCCGGTAGAACTGGCCGTCGGCCAGCACCCGCAGCAGCCGGGTCTGAATGTCCAGCGGCATGTCGCCGATCTCGTCCAGAAACAGGGTGCCGCCGTCGGCCTGCTCAAAGCGGCCCCGGCGCACGTTGTTGGCGCCGGTAAAGGCGCCTTTTTCGTGGCCGAACAGCTCCGATTCAATCAGATCCTTGGGAATGGCCGCCATGTTCAGGGCGATAAAGGGTTGCTCGGCCCGTGGGCTGTGCTTGTGCAGCGCATGGGCCACCAGCTCCTTGCCGGTGCCGCTCTGGCCGTTGATCAGCACTGAGATGGAGGATCGGGCCAGCCGGCCGATGGCGCGAAACACTTCCTGCATGGCCGGCGCCTCGCCGATTATCTCGGGGGTGCGTACCGCTTCCTGCTGGGCATTCGGGGCCTTGCGCCGGCTTTCCTTTACAAAGGCCACGGCGCGCTGCACCAGGGCCACGGCGTCGTCAATATCAAAGGGCTTGGGCAGGTATTCAAAGGCACCGCGCTGGTAAGCATTGACCGCGCTGTCGAGATCCGAGTGGGCGGTCATGATGATCACCGGTAGCTCGGGAGCGCGCTGGTGAATGGCGCCCAGCAGGGTGAGGCCGTCCATGCCCCCCATGCGAATATCGGAGATCACCACGTCGGGGTGGGCACCGGCGAGGGCGTCGAGCACACTTTCGCCGTCTTCAAAACTGCGGCAGCGAAACCCGGCCTGGGCCAGGGCCCGTTCCAGTACCCAGCGAATGGAGCTGTCGTCGTCGACGACCCAAATCAGTTCAGCCATAAAGTGCTCCTATCGTCTTAGCGGCAGATAAACAATGAATTCGGTGTGGCCCGGGCGGCTCTGGCATTCAATGCGGCCCTGATGCTGGTGGATCAGCTCCTGGGCGATGGATAGCCCCAGGCCGGTGCCGCCGTCCTTGCCGGTGACCATGGGGTAGAACAGGGTGTCGTGCAGGGCGGCGGGAATGCCCGGGCCGTCGTCGATAATGCGTACCTCGGCGGCCAGCCGGTAGCGCTTGCCCTGCAGCATCACCTGAAAGGCGGTGCGGGTGCGAATGGTAATGTGACCGTGATCGCCCAGGGCTTCCACGGCGTTGCGCACCATGTTGAGAAAGGCCTGCTGCAGTTGCTCCGGGTCCATTTCCATATCGGGAATGCTGGGATCGTAGTCGCGGTTAAGGCTGATGCCGGGCGGAATGTCCATGCTCACCAGCCGGCGTACCTGCTCCAGCACCGAGTGCAGGTTGATCACCTCCTGCTTGCCCGGACGCTGGGGGCCGAGCAGCCGGTCCACCAGGTTACGCAGCCGGTCGGCCTGGGCGATGATCAGGTGAGTGAACTCCTTGAGTTCTTCCTTTTCCAGCTCCCGCTCCAGCAGCTGGGCGGCACCGCGCAGGCCGCCGAGGGGGTTCTTGATTTCGTGGGCCAGGCCCCGCACCAGTTCCCGGGCCGCCTGCTGCTGGGCCCGTTGCTGCAATTCCTGACTGATTTTTTTCTGCTGGTCAATCAGCCGCAGTTCCATCAGCGCCAGGGTCTGTTTTTCAAAGGTAAAGGCGGTCACGCTCACGTCCACCCAGCGGGGCAGGCCGTCGATCACCACCTGCACCTCGCTGTTGGTAAAGCTCTGCTCCAGCTCGATGCAGCGCTGAATGCGGCGCATATCGAGGGAAATGTCTTCCACCACCTGATCCAGCCGGGCATCCTGCAGCCGGCGTTTACTCAGGGTCAGCAATTGCTCGGCGGCGGTATTGGCAAAGTGCACCACCAGGTCGCCGTCGACCACCAGCACGGCCGTGAGCTGGCTGTCGATAATGGTCTGAATGTTGATCCGGCTTTTCACGCGTGAAGTCCTCTCGTGGACATTTGCACCAATGTGGTGCGGTCAGTGTAACCCATGACTCGATAATTGCTACATTATGGTGCAGCTTGTAGCGATTTGGCCGGCACACCAGGCCCTGGTGAACACCGTTGCAAGAACCTTGCCCGCCAGCCCTTTGCAAATAATGATAGTGTGAATATAATTAGCTAGCTAACTAAATGGGAGTGAAACATGAAAACGCTGGGCATGGCTTTGTCGAATCTGGTGCGTCAGTGGCGGCTGATCAATGACGAGCGCCTCAAACCCCTGGGGCTGACACAAAGCCGCTGGATCACCCTGACCCACCTGAAGCAGGAAGACGGCATTCTGCAGCACCAGCTGGCGCGGCGGGTCGGGGTGGAAAGCTCGTCACTGGTGCGCACCCTGGACGGCCTGGAGCAGCTGGGGCTGGTGGAGCGCCGTCCCTGCGCCAACGACCGCCGGGGCAAGACAGTGCACCTGACCCCGGCGGTACAGCCGCTGCTGTCGCAAATGGATGCCGTGCTGGACCATACTCGACAGCAGGTGCTGGACGGGCTGAGCGAGGCGGAGCTGGCCGAGCTGGAGCGGATGGTGTGCCATATCGGCGCCAATCTGCAAAAAATAAGCGAACAACTGGGTGACAAAGAGGGGTCATCATGAGCGCAGAGCAAAGTTTTAACCGCTGGGTGCGTATTGCCCTGGCTGCCTTTGGCGTGCTGCTGGTGTATTTCGTGCTGATCGACAACTACGCCCCCATGACGCCCCAGGCCCAGGCGCACAGACCCGTGCTGTCGGTGGCACCCAGAGTGGCGGGTCAGGTGGCACAGGTGGCGGTGACCAACAACCAGCCCGTGGCGGCGGGGGATCTGCTGTTTGCGCTGGATGATACCGATTACCGGCTGGCACTGGCCCGGGCCGAATTGCAGCAGCAGCTGGCCGCTGCCGACAGCGAGCGTCAGCAGGCGGTCATGGAGACCATCAAGGCGGAGATTGAGCAGGCGCGGCTGCGGGCCGAGGAACTGGCCCGGGAAGCCAGCCGCATGGAGCGGCTGCACCGCCTGGGTCATATGTCGGTGCAGCAGGCAGAGCAGGCCCGCAATCAGGCCCAGCAGGCCCGCAGCGCCCTGCAGGCGGTGGAAGCCCGGCAGCAGGAAGCCGAACAGGCGCTGGCGGCGGCGACGCTGGCCCATGAGCAGGCCAACAATGCTTACAAGCAGGCCAGACTGGCGCTGCAGCGCACTCGAGTCCGGGCCGAACTGGCCGGGCGCGTCGGTAATCTGCAGTTACAGGAGGGGGTGCAGGCCCGGGCTGGTCAGCCGCTGCTGGCATTGATCTCCAACGAGCTGACGGTGATCGCCGATCTGCGGGAAAAAAGTCTTCGCCATGTGACCACCGGCACCGAGGTTGGAGTGGTGTTTGACGCCCTGCCGGGACGTATTTTCGACGGTCATGTCAGTAGTATCGACAGCGGTGTGCGCCAGGGCCAGCAGCCCGCCGACGGTCAGCTGGTGCAGCCCGAGAACTCGGATCGCTGGGTGCGGGACGCCCAGCGGCTGCGGGTGCATATCGCCCTCGACGAGCCGGTACCAATGCTGGCCACCGGCGCCCGGGCCACGGTGCAGTTATTTCCCGAAGCCGGCAGCTGGCTTCACGGGCTGGGCTGGGCCCAGCTGTGGCTGGTGAGCCAGTTCCGTTATCTCTACTGATGAGCGTGCGGCCATGACCTTTACCGACGACAAACTGCGAGGCTGTCTGCGCATTGCCCTGGGCAGTACCGCGGGCATGCTCACCGCCAAGGTGATGGACTGGCAGATGGGGGTGTTTTTCACCGTTTACCCCATGTTGCTGCTGGGCATGGTGCCGGTGCTCAACCGCTTTGTGATGCTGCAGTTTATCGGCTCGTCGGTGCTCACCTCGCTGGAGGTGATGCTGCTGCCGGGCCTGCTCGGGCACTGGCCACCGGCTTACACCCTGGTGGTGTTTCTGTTGTTTTTGTGGCGTTTTTACATGATGGCCCGGGGGCCGCTGATGCTGTTTGGCGCCAGCGGCTGTGTGAGTCTCAGTATCATGCTGCACTTTGCCAGCTATCCCCAGTATCACCTGGCCGACATGGCCGCCAGCAACATAGTGGCGTCCTGCCTGTCGGTGGCGGTGGCCGCCGTGCTCTATGCGCTGCTGCCCAACAAGGAGGCCCCCGCCGCCCGGGCGTTGCCCGAGAAAAGCGATAATGTGCTGCGCCATCAGACCCTGCTGGGTGCCATCGTCGCGACCCTGAGCTTCGTGGTATTCCAGACCCTGGATCTGGTGGACTCGCTGTCGGCCCAGGTGGCCACCGTGCTGGTATTGTTTCCCATGAGTTTTGCCGGCGCCGTGGTGTCGGGCCGGGCCCGCTGCATGGGTACCCTGCTGGGCTGCTCGGCGGGGCTGCTGTTTCAGCTGGTGTTGTACGACCATTACCACAACCTGCTGTTGCTGGGGCTGGCGTTCTGGATCTGCACCATGGTGTTCGCCCGCTGGCATGCCCGTGAGGCCATGCCCGGCGTGGGCTTTGCCGGCCTCACGACCGTGGGCATTCTGTTTGGCCAGTATGTGTCGCCGGAGCACGATCTGGTGTTCAGCGCCCTCTATCGCATGAGTTCGATGACGGTGGCCATTCTCGTCACCCTGTGCTGCGTGTATCTGGTGCACAAGCTGCTCAACCTGTTTCCGTCCACCCGGCATCAGATCCTGTGAGCGGGAAGCCAGAAGTTGAAAGCTGGAAGTAAAAACGGTGGAGCCTGGATTGGCCATGAGCGTAGCGAATTCATAACAAAAAAGGCCCGGGTTTCCCCGGGCCTTTTGCTGTCAGCTTCAAGCTTATGGCTTCAAGCTGTCCGTTTAAACGGAGTAGTACAGGTCGAACTCCAGCGGGTGAACCGCCATGTTGATGGACTCGGTCTCGGTACGCTTCTGCTTGATGTAGGCATCGATGAACTCGTCGGAGAACACGCCGCCACGGGTCAGGAACTCGCGGTCCTTGTCCAGGTTGTCCAGGGCGTTGTCCAGCGAGGTGGCCACGGTCGGGATCTCGGCGGCTTCTTCGGCCGGCAGGTCGTACAGATCCTTGTCCATGGCATCGCCCGGGTGGATCTTGTTCTGAATGCCGTCCAGGCCGGCCATCAGCAGCGCGGCAAAGCACAGGTAGGGGTTGGCGGCCGGATCCGGGAAACGGGTCTCGATGCGGCGGGCCTTGGGCGAACCTACCAGCGGAATCCGGATGGAGGCGGAGCGGTTACGGGCGGAGTAGGCCAGCATAACCGGAGCTTCAAAGCCGGGCACCAGACGACGGTAGGAGTTGGTGGCCGGGTTGGTGATGGCGTTCAGGGCGCGGGCGTGCTTGATGATACCGCCAATGTAGTACAGTGCCATTTCGGACAGGCCGCCGTACAGGTCGCCGGCGAACAGGTTTTCACCGTTCTTGCCCAGAGACTGGTGCACGTGCATGCCGGAACCGTTGTCACCCACCAGCGGCTTGGGCATAAAGGTCGCGGTCTTGTTAAAGGCGTGGGCCACGTTGTGAACTACATACTTGTAGATCTGAATTTCGTCGGCCTTTTTGGTCAGGGTGTTGAACTTGCAGGCAATTTCGTTCTGACCGGCGGTGGCCACTTCGTGGTGGTGGGCTTCCACCACCAGACCCATTTCTTCCATCACCAGACACATGGCGGAGCGAATGTCGTGGGAAGAATCGATGGGAGCAACCGGGAAGTAGCCGCCCTTCACGCCCGGACGGTGGCCCTTGTTGCCTTCGGTGTATTCACGGCCTGAGTTCCATTTGGCTTCTTCATCGTCAATCTTGAAGAAGCTGCCGGCCATGTCGGTGTGGAAACGCACGTCGTCAAACATGAAGAATTCCGGCTCGGGGCCGATCAGCACGGTGTCGGCGATGCCGGTGGACACCAGGTATTCTTCGGCGCGGCGGGCGATGGAGCGCGGATCCCGGTCGTAGCCCTGCATGGTGGCGGGCTCAAGCACGTCACAGCGAATGTTCAGGGTGGCGTCTTCGGTAAAGGGGTCCATTACGGCGGTGGACGGATCGGGCATCAGTACCATGTCGGACTCGTGAATGGTTTTCCACGCGGTCATGGATGAGCCGTCGAACATCTTGCCTTCTTCAAAGAAGTCATCGTTCACCTGATTGACAGGCAGGCTGATGTGTTGCTCTTTACCCTTGATATCGGTAAAGCGCAGATCGATGAATTTGACATCGTGTTCCTTGATCATGTCCATTACGGTTTCGATTGACATGGATTTCGACCTCCAAAAATAAGCATCCCAGGGTCTGATGAACAAATTCATCAGTTGCCGTTTACTAAGCTAAAACCGTGCCATGTTGGTAAGTTGCTGTTATTTAAGTCAATTACTTCATGGCCTGCAAACCGGTTGTTATTGCTCTGCACTAGTTTAGTGCATCGCTGAATCCTTTTGGTGCGACCCGGTCCCCTTGTTCCATTCTGGTGCACCGGTGCCAGAGCGGATAGTACCATTCCTGCCGGGCGGTTGAATGACAATAGCGGGCTTTCTTTACTCCAAATGAAACCACTTTCACCGGTGCCGGTGAGCCGGCCTGCGCAAAACGCAATAAATTAATATGTGAAAGCGGCTAAAGCGTGTACAATTTGCAGCCCTTTTTATTTGGTTCCGCTGCAACCCTCGCGACGGACACCCTCATGAGAGCGACTGCGCCGGCGGGCGCCCGCCTCAAAAATATGCGAGCGAAAGAAATTAATGTCATCTGAAATCAATAACTTGAGAAACATTGCCATCATCGCGCACGTTGACCACGGTAAAACTACCCTGGTCGACAAGCTGTTGCAGCAGTCCGGTACCCTGGAAAGCCGCGGTGAAGCCGAAGAGCGGGTCATGGACTCCAACGATATCGAACGTGAGCGCGGCATCACCATTCTGGCCAAGAACACCGCCATTCGCTGGACCTCGCCCGAGGGCCAGGAATACCGCATCAACATCGTGGACACCCCCGGACACGCCGACTTCGGCGGTGAGGTAGAGCGGGTCATGTCCATGGTGGATTCCGTGCTGCTGCTGGTGGACGCTCAGGAAGGCCCCATGCCGCAGACCCGCTTCGTGACCCAGAAGGCCTTTGCCCAGGGACTCAAGCCCATCGTGATCATCAACAAGGTGGACAAGCCCGGCGCCCGCGCCGACTGGGTGATGGATCAGGTGTTTGACCTGTTCGACAACCTGGGTGCCACCGATGACCAGCTCGACTTCCAGGTGGTCTATGCTTCCGGCCTGAACGGCTGGGCGTCCCTCGATGCCGACGAGCCTGCCGAAGACATGACCGCCCTGTTCCAGACCATAGTGGATCAGGTGCCGGTGCCCGACGCCGATCCTGCCGGTCAGCTGCAAATGCAGATCTCCCAGCTCGACTACTCCTCTTACGTGGGTGTGATCGGTGTGGGCCGCATCAAGCGCGGTACCGTCAAGGTAAACCAGCAGGTAACCGTAATCGGCGCCGATGGCAAAACCCGTAACGGCAAGGTCGGCCAGGTGATGGGTTACCTGGGCCTGCAGCGTCACGACGTGACCGAAGCCACTGCCGGCGACATCGTGGCCGTCACTGGCCTGGGCGAGCTGAAGATTTCCGACACCATCTGTGCCGCCGGCACCGTGGAAGCCCTGCCGCCGCTGTCCGTGGACGAGCCTACCGTGACCATGACCTTCCAGGTCAACACCTCTCCCTTTGCCGGCCTCGACGGCAAGTTCGTGACCTCCCGTAACATTCTGGAGCGTCTGCAGCAGGAGCTGGTACACAACGTGGCCCTGCGGGTGGAAGAAACCGGCGATCCCGACAAGTTCCGCGTCTCCGGCCGGGGTGAACTGCACCTGGGCATTCTGATCGAAAACATGCGCCGCGAAGGTTTTGAGCTGGCGGTATCCCGCCCCGAAGTGATCCTGAAGGAAGAAAACGGCGAGCTGCTCGAACCGTTTGAAACCCTGACCGTGGACGTGGAAGAAGACTGCCAGGGCTCCATCATGGAGAAGCTGGGTGAGCGCAAGGCCGAGATGACCGACATGGTACCGGACGGCAAGGGTCGCGTACGCATCGACTTCATGATCCCGGCCCGGGGCCTGATCGGCTTCCAGACCGAGTTCATGACCCTGACCTCCGGCTCCGGCCTGATGTACCACACCTTTGACCACTACGGTCCCCACAAGGGTGGCAACATCGGTCAGCGCAACAACGGCGTGCTGATCTCCAATGGCAAGGGCAAGGCCCTGGCCTATGCCCTGTTCAACCTGCAAGAGCGTGGCCGCCTGTTTATCGAGCACGCCACCGAAGTGTATGAAGGCATGGTGATCGGCATTCACAGCCGCTCCAACGACCTGACCGTAAACTGCCTCAAGGGCAAGCAGCTGACCAACATTCGTGCCGCCGGCACCGATGAGGCGCTGACCCTGGTGCCGCCGATCAAGATGACCCTGGAGCGCGCGCTCGAGTTCATCGATGACGACGAGCTGGTGGAAGTAACCCCCAACCACATTCGCATTCGTAAAAAACTGCTGACCGAAAACGATCGCAAGCGCGCCAGCCGCGCCTGATCATCTTCACCCGCAGATATAAAGGGGGCGCTTCGGCGCCCCCTTTTTCGATCCTGTATCAGGCAAGCCGTAAGATGTCTGACGTTTTACATTCAAATTATTTGAATCTTTAAGCCAGTAAAGGTCGCTTTGATTTACCGCCAAAGCCATTAGACTGATGAACAATTGTTATGCACAGCTGAATGCACTGCCTGTTCACGGGG
Organism: Oceanimonas aquatica; assembly: GCF_030732065.1. Classification (GTDB taxonomy): domain Bacteria; phylum Pseudomonadota; class Gammaproteobacteria; order Enterobacterales; family Aeromonadaceae; genus Oceanimonas. The sequence continues at coordinate 149,032 of NZ_JAVBHX010000007.1, read as the reverse complement.
CAGTGGGAGAGCCGGAATATGCAGAAATATTCAATCACAATGCGCCTTTTTCACTGGAGCACCGCCCTGCTGGTGTTTGGTCTGTTCGGGGTGGGGCTGTGGATGCGCAGCCTGGGTTACTATGATCCCCTTTATCAGGTGCTGCCCTATTGGCATAAAAGCGTCGGCTTTCTGCTGGCAGGTCTGATTGTGCTGCGCCTGCTGAGTCGCTGGCTGCTGACGCAACCCGGCCCTCTAAACACTCATCAGCCCTGGGAGCGGCGGCAGGCCCACCTGATGCACGGGGTGCTGTATTTGCTGCTGTTTGGCCTCTTTGCCAGTGGTTATCTGGTGGCAACGTCCGACGACAGGCCCGCGTCCTTTTTTGGCTGGTTCGATATTCCGGTGCTGTTCACCGCCTTTGAAAATCAGGAAGACGTGGCCGGCCTCATTCACGAAATTTGTGCCTGGTCATTGATCGGCCTGGTGGTGCTGCACGTCCTGGCCGCGCTGAAGCATCACTGGGTTGACCGGGACCATACCCTGAAACGCATGCTGTGATTTTTTCCACCAAGGAGAGAAAAAATGAAAAAGACCCTGATCGCGTCCGCCCTGCTGGCCGTGTCTGCAACCCCTGCCTTTGCCGCAGTGGAAAACTACACCGTCGATACCAAGGGCATGCATGCCTCGATCAACTTCAAGATTAACCACCTGGGCTACAGCTGGATCGTGGGCCGGTTTAACGACTTTAACGGCAGTTTTGCCTTTGATGAAGCCAATGCCGCCAACAACAGCGTGGAAGTGACCGTCGACACCGCCAGCATCGATACCAACCATGGCGAGCGCGACCGTCACCTGCGCGACGATGATTTTCTCGATGTGAACCAGTATCCCGAGGCCAGCTTTAAAAGCACCAGCGTGACGCAAGGCGACGACGAAGGGGAATATGTGGTGAAGGGCGACTTGACCCTGCACGGCGTCACCAAACCGGTGGAGTTTGACATCGAGCAGGTGGGGGCCGGTAATGATCCCTGGGGCGGCTACCGTCGCGGCTTTGAGGGCGAGCTGGAGCTGCAACTGGCCGATTTCGGCATCGACTACGATCTGGGGCCGGCGGCCGCCACCGTCTATCTGGAAATGCACCTGGAAGGCGTGCGTCAGTAAGCATTCCGGTTACCGTAAAAGATCACCGCCCGGCCGCAAGGCCGGGCGGTTTTTCGTTTGAAGCCGGTTGTGTGACGGCATGGCTGGCCGGGCAGGTGTGAAATTTGCCACAATAACCATTCACTTGTCGCAAACAGGATGTGCCATGACCCAGGTTGTCGCCCGTATCGGGCATCGTCTGCGTTTTATGCGGGAACATGGAGTGGACTTCAGCCGCTTTGTGCTCAAACGCATGCAACAGGACCGGCTCAAGATCACCGCCGGTTACCTTACCTATATCAGCCTGCTGTCACTGGTGCCCATGCTGGCGGTGGTGTTCGCCATGATGTCGGCCTTTCCCATGTTTGCCGAGCTGCGCGAGACCATTCAGAACTTTGTGTTCAGCAACTTTGTGCCGGCGGCGGGCGACGTGGTGCAAAAGAACATTCAGGGCTTTATCGACAACGCCTCCAAAACCACCGCCATCGGCGTGGCGGCGCTGGCGGTGACCGCCATGCTGCTGATCTCGGCCATTGACGAGAACTTCAACCATATCTGGCGGGTCAGCCAGAAGCGGCGCTGGTCGGTGGCCTTTTCCACCTACTGGATGATCCTCACCCTGGGGCCCATTCTGGCCGGGGCCAGCCTGGCGGTAACTTCCTACGTGACCTCGATGCGCATTTTTCAGGGCGACAGCTTTTTCGGGGTGGGCGCCGTGCTGCTGGGCATGCTGCCGTTTTTGTTGTCCACCCTGATGTTTGTGGTGTTTTACATGGTGGTGCCCAACAAGCGGGTGCGCTTCAGCCACGCCATTGTCGGCGGCCTGGTCGCGGCGGTGCTGTTTGAGCTCGCCAAGCGTGGCTTTGCCTTTTACATCACCCAGTTTCCCTCTTATCAGGCCATTTACGGCGCCCTGGCCACCGTGCCCATTTTGTTTGTGTGGGTCTATTTAAGCTGGATGATTGCTCTGTTTGGCGCCGAGCTCACCGCCAGCCTGGGGGATTACGAGCACAGCCACGGGCTAAGCTTTGATCACGACGACGACAACGACGAGGACCCGGCCTGATGCGCACCCTTTATCCGGCAATTGCCGCCAACCAGCAGCAGTGGCTGCAGGTGTCCGACCTGCATCACCTTTACGTGGAAGAAAGTGGCAACCCCCTCGGCATTCCGGTGGTACTGGTACACGGCGGGCCCGGGGCCGGCATCAGCCCCGAGCACAGGCGCTTTTTCGACCCGGAATGCTATCGCATTATCCTGTTTGACCAGCGCGGCACCGGCCAGTCGACACCCCATGCGGAGCTGACCGACAACAACACGCAAGGCCTGATCGCCGACATGGAGCATATTCGCACTCATCTTGGCATTGAACGCTGGCTGGTGTTTGGCGGATCCTGGGGCTCCACCCTGAGCTTGTGTTATGCCATCGAACACCCCGAGCGCGTGCTGGGGCTGGTGCTGCGTGGCCTGTTTCTGGGCCGGCAGCAGGATCTGGACTGGCTGTATCAGCCCGAGGGGGGCGCCGCCCAGCTGTTTCCCGACTATTACCGGGAGTTTCTGGCGCCGCTGGACGGCAACCCGGACGATCTGCTCAACCGCTATTACCGCTTGCTGACCAGCGACAACGAGCTGGCCCGGCTCAATGCCGCCCGGGCCTGGGCCATCTGGGAAGGGCGCATTTCCACCCTGCTGCCGAGAAACGACGCCGACAGTCACTACGGCGAAGCCCACAGCGCCCTGGCGCTGGCCCGGCTGGAGTGCCACTACTTTGTAAATAACTGTTTCCTTGAGGAAAACCACATCATTGAGCGGCTTCACCACATTCGCTCGTTGCCGGCGATCCTGGTGCACGGCCGTTACGACGCCATCTGCAAGCCCGCTGCCGCCGCCACACTGGCCGGCCACTGGCCCGAACTTCGCCTGCAGATTGTGCCCGGCGCCGGGCATTCGGCCTTTGAACCGGGTATTATGGACGCCCTGGTCAAGGCGACCGATCACATGGCAAAGGAGCTGGCGGCACCATGATAGCCCTGATACAAAGAGTGACCCAGGCAAGCGTTACCGTGGCCGGCGACACAGTGGGAGCCATCGGACCCGGGCTGCTGGTGCTGCTGGGGGTAGAGCGGGAAGACGACAAGAGCAAGGCCGACAAGCTGCTGGCCAAGGTGCTCGGCTATCGCGTGTTCCCCGATGAAAATGGTAAAATGAACCTCAACCTGCGCCAGGCCGGCGGCAGCCTGCTGGTGGTGTCTCAATTCACCCTGGCCGCCGATACCAACAGTGGCCTGCGCCCCAGCTTTTCCCGCGGGGCCGCCCCGGCCGACGCCGAGCGCTGGTACGATTATTTCGTTATGGCGGCCCGGGATCTGGGCGTACCCACCGAGTCCGGTCGTTTCGCCGCCGACATGCAGGTTGGCCTGACCAACGACGGCCCCGTCACTTTCTGGCTGCAGGTTTAGCCTTCGCGTATTTGGGTCGTTGCTTACCGGGTGAAATGTCATCGCCGGCACATAGCGCGGCAGCCACTATCATGAATAACCATAACAGGAGCAGACCATGTATCGTGTGGTCACCCCGCAAACGGAAGCGGAACTGGAAGCCTACTATCAGCTGCGCTGGCAGCTGTTGCGCAAACCCTGGCAGCAACCCAAGGGCTCGGAACGAGACGAGTTCGATGAATACGCCCATCACCGCATGATGGTGGATGACACCGGCAGACTGGTGGCGGTGGGCCGGCTCTACGTGAGCGGCGACGAAGCCCAGATCCGCTTTATGGCGGTGATTCCCGAATGCCGCGACAAGGGCCTGGGCTCGCGCATGGTGCTGGCCCTGGAGCAGGTGGCACGCCAGCAGGGGGTGCGCCGGCTGGTGATGAATGCCCGGGAAGAAGCGGTGTCTTTCTACAGCCATTGCGGTTTTACCGTGGTGGGCGAGGGGCCCATCAGTTTTGGCAAAATTCCCCACCGGCAGATGATTAAGGCGCTGACGCCCATTCACCAGATCAGCCACAGACCCGAGTTGTGCGACGAGCTGCAGCGGCTGTGGCACAGACGCATTCCCATCAGCGAAAAGATGGGCGCCAAAATCATTCAGTACACCGGCAGCAAGCTCAGAACCAAGGCCAACCTGACCGCCAACCTCAATCTGCACGAGTCCATGTTTGCCGGCAGCATTTACAGCCAGTGCGTGCTCACCGGCTGGGGGCTGATCTGGCTGCAGATGCAGGAATACGGTCTTAGTGGCGACATTGTGCAGAGCAGCGGTGACATCAAGTATCTGACCCCGGTGTGGGATGAACCCACCGCAGAGGTGCAGGGCCGGCTGCGGGATCAGCTGCAGCCCCTGGCCCGGGGGGAACGGGTCAAGGTGGAGCTGTCCATCACCCTCTACAGCGGTGATACCCGTGCCGCCCTGTTTACCGGACGCTATGTGATCCTCTCGCACTGATAGCGGCCACAAAAAACGGGCATAAAAAAAGAAGGGAACTCCCTTCTTTTTTCGTTTATATGGGCAGAGCCTCGGCCCGATCAGCGGTCGCTCAGTACCGGCTTCACGTGTTTGTGCTCGCCCTTGACCTGGTCGACGATATGCTCGGCCAGCAGCTGGGACGCATCGTACACCGGAATGTCGGAGACCAGCTTGTCGGCGATCACGGACAGCTCGGTGCAGGCCAGGATCAGACATTCCGCCCCCCTCGCCTTCAGCGCCGTGGCCGCCGCGTTATAGCGGGCCAGGGAGTCGTAATCGTAATTCTTGGCCTTCACTTCCCGAATCAGGGTCATTACATCATGCTGTTGCTCCGCTTCCGGAAACAGCACCCGCACGCCCTTCTGGGCAAACTTCTCATGGTACAGCCGGGTCATTTCCACCGCGGTGGAGGCCAGCAGGCCCACCTTCTTGATGCTGGGATGGCGTTTCAGCACATGGCGCACGGTCACATCCAGAATGTTGACCACCGGAATGTTCACCGCCTCGGCCACCTCGGCATGGTACATATGGGCGGTGTTGCAGGGGATCACCAGAAAGTCCACCCCCGCCCGTTCCAGCCCGCGCGCCATCTCCGCCATAAAGGGGCCCGGGCTTTCACCGGTGCCCTCAATCAGTGCCTTGATACGCGACGGTACCTTGGGGTTGTTGTCCACCAGCATATGAATGTGGTCGGCATCATCTCCGGCCGGGGTCAGGGCGATGACCCGGCGCATCAGATCCACGGTGGCTTCCGGGCCCATGCCGCCAATCACGCCTACAGACTTTTCTTTTTCCATGTTCCTTTTCCATTCAACAATCGGTTAAGCGGTCACGACCGCATCAGTAGCCAAACAGGTTGGGCAGCCACAGTGTCAGGTCCGGGAAGAAGGCCAGCAACATGACCACCAGGATCTCCACCAGCACAAAGGGCAGCGCCTTGACCGAGATTTCCTCTATGGAAACCTTGGCAATACTGGATCCGATAAACATGTTTTCCCCCAGTGGTGGTGTCGAGAAGCCGATTTCACAGCAGCACACCAGCACCACACCAAAGTGAATGGGGTCGACCCCCAGGCTGACCATCACCGGCAGCAGCACCGGGGTGACGATCATGATGGTGGCCAGGGTTTCCAGGAACATGCCGACAAAGATCAGGAAGGCAATGACGATCACCCAGATCAGCGGCAGGCTGTTGGTCAGATCCAGCAGGCCGGCGGCGATCATGCCCGGAATGTCGTTCTCCACCAGAATGCGGCCAAAGGCGGTGGCGGTGAACATGATGATCAGCACGCGGCCGGTGAGCCAGGTGGTGGAGTTCAGGGATTCCTTGAAGCCATCGAGTTTCAGCTCCTTGTGAATGAAAATGCCCACGAACAGGGTGTAGAACACCGAGACCACGGCGGCTTCGGTGGGGGTGAACAGGCCGGAATAGATACCGCCCAGGATCACCACGGGTGCCAGAATGGCCCAGATACCCTCACGGCAGGCCTTTCTCAGTTCGCCGGGCTTGCGCTCGGGGCTGCCGGTGTAGCCTTTTTTCTTGCTGATGGTGTAGTTGGCGATCATCAGGCCGCCGGCCAGCATGATGCCCGGCAGTATGCCGGCCAGGAACAGCTTGGTAATGGATTCACTGGCGGTGACGCCGTAAATTACCATGGGAATGGACGGCGGGATCACCACGCCCAGACCGCCGGACGAGGCGGTCAGGGCCGCCGAATAGCTGCGGTTGTAACCCCGATCCACCATGGCGGGGATCATCAGCATGCCCACGGCGGCGGTGGTGGCCGGGCCGGAGCCGGAGATGGCGCCAAAGAACATGCTGGCGAGAATGGCGGAAAAGCCCAGGCCACCGGCCATGGGGCCGGCCATCAGCTCGGCAATGTGTACCAGCCGGCGGGAAATGCCGGCGCTTTGCATCAGGGCACCCGACAGAATAAAGGCGGGCAGGGCCATGATGGGAAAGGAGTCCACGGCGTTCCAGGCGGTTTGCACCAGGGACACAAAATCATCGCCTGCCGCCAGATACACGCTCAGCGCCGAGGCACCGAGGGCCACGACGATGGGGGCACCGATCAGCAGCAGAAAGAAAAACATGCCAAACAAGATAATGGGAGCTGTCATTTTTTTATCCTCTCACCCGGCTCAGGCCAGGGTGTTTCCGCCTTTTTTGGTCTTGCCGGACTTGTTGCCGGTTGACCCGTCCTTGTTCGGCGTGGCCGCCGAATCGGGTTCCTGCTCCATTTCTTCCAGCTTGGGCTCATCCACGTCGTCAAAGGTGGCGCCGGTCAGCTTCAGGTAGTTGACCTGAATGATGCGAATGGTGGTCAGGGTGAACGAGATGGGAAAGATCATGTACAGGTAGGCCATGGACCAGTCCAGCGCCGGCGAGTAGAAGGTGAACTCCATCATCGACTCGATGACCTCGATGCTCTTCAGAGTCATCAGGGTATTGAAGGCAATCCAGAACAGATCCCCTACCAGTTCGACCCCTTTTCGCATGCCGGGAGGCATCATTCGAAGATGAAAGGTCACCCGGTTGTGGGCCGACAGCCGGGCGGCATAGGAGGCCCCCAGGAATACAAACCAGACAAAGGAAAACCGGGACAGCTCTTCACTCCAGGGGATTCCGTAGTTGAATACCACTCGCAGGATCACCTGAACAAACAGCAGCACCACGAACAGGCAGAGCAGAAGCTGACATACGTAATTTTCCAACTTGTCCAACTGCAGCATCAGCTTACGCATAGCAAGGCTCCAACAAAGAGGGCGGGGCAGGTGACTCTGCCAGCCGCCCTTTTGTGTATTTGCGGGCCTGTTGCCAGGCCCGTTTGCTTACATTCAGAACAGCGTTACTTCAGCTGTTCCAGTACGGCGTCAAAGTTCTCCTTGCCACCGATGGTGTCGTAGAACTCGGGCCATACCTTTTCCTTGGCCAGCTTGATCCACTGGTCTTCGTCTTCCAGGGTGGAGACTTCCATGCCGTTGTCGATCATGTTCTGCTTGGCCTTGTCCGCTTCGGTCATCTGGAAGACCAGGGCGTACTGCTGGGCTTCCAGGCCGGCGCGGGTCAGCACGTTTTTCTCTTCGTCGCTGAGCTTGTCAAAGGTGCGCTTGCCGATCAGCAGGGGCTGCAGCGAGTACTGGTGGTGCACCTCGGTCACGTAATCCTGTACCTCGTAGAACTTCATGGTGTTGTTCACGATGTAGGGGTTGTCCTGGCCGTCTACCACCTGCTGCTGCAGGGCGGTAAAGGTTTCGGTCCAGGCCATGGCGATGGGGTTGGCGCCCCAGGCCTTCCAGGTGGCCAGCATGATGGGGTTTTGCGGTACCCGCACCTTCAGACCCTGCACGTCTTCCAGGTTCTTGACCGGACGCTTGGAGTTGGTCAGATGACGGAAGTTGGAGTAGGTCCAGCCCAGAATGTTGACGCCCACCTGCTTCTGCGCCAGCTCATTCCAGTGATCACCCAGCTGACCGGTGGTGATTTTCACCGCGTCGGCGGAGTTCTTGATCACGTAAGGCATGGTCAGAATGCCCAGCTCCTTGGAGAAGGGAGTCACGTTGCCGATGCCGACCAGGGTCATGTCGAGGGAGCCGAGACGGGCGTTCTGCACCATTTCGGTTTCCGAACCAATGGCACCGTTGGGATACAGGGTTACCTTGATATCGCCGTCGGAGTAGTATTCGACCAGATCCTTAAAGCGGCTGGCGTAGGCACCCTGATCCGAGTCGATGGGGTCGCCCATGCCCAGGCGCATGGTCTTGGCGCTGGCCAGCATGGGCATGGCGGTGGCGGCGCAGGCCAGGGACAGGGTCAGGTACTTGGCAACTTGCTTCATGGAGAACATATTCATTACCTCACTGTAGGTTTCAGGTTTGACTTCCGTGCAACAGGAACGTGTTCAGTTTGTGCGTTCACCGGGGGCGGCAGACAAAAAGAGTTCGTCACAGACCTCGGCAATAATACGTACGATCAGCCGGCAGTCCGCTTCGTCAAAGGTCAGGGGCAGGCGCATGTCACACATGGTGGCCAGTACCCGCTCGGTTTGCGGTAAAGACGGCGGCTCGCCCAGGTACTGCCAGCTGTCGAAACGACTGGTGTAGCCTTTTGGATCCGCATCACCGAACCATTTTAGCGGCACCCCGCGGGCTTCGCATCGTTCAATGAAGCGGTGAATGTCGGCTTCGCTCTGATTGGGCAGGGAAAACTGAATCGAGCTGGCGACAAACTGCTCGGCCTCGGGGCGTTCCGGCAGGCGCAGGCAGGGTATTTGCTTCAGACCGGCTTCGGTGACCCGGTACAGATCGTTCCAGCGCCGGCACTGGGTATCGAGATCGGCCAACTGCGGGCGCAGAATGGCGGCGCGCAGATTGTCCATGCGACCACTGTAGTTGGGCGTTTCAAAGCGAATGCGCGCAAAGGTCTCTTTGGGCGGTGCCGCCAGGTGCCGTTCATACAGCATGTAGGAGCCGGAATAGATGATGGCGCGGGCCATGACCTCGTCGTCGTCGGTGGTCAGAAAACCGCCTTCGCCGGAGTTCATGTGCTTGTAGGTCTGGGTGCTGAAACAACCTACCCGGCCAAAGCTGCCGCTTTTTTTGCCATTCCAGCTGGCGCCCATGGTGTGGGCACAGTCTTCGATAACGATCACGTCGTGGCGATCACAGATGGCCATCAGCCGATCCATGTCGGCCAGATGGCCACGCATGTGGGACAGCAGCAGATAGTGCACGTCATCGGCGGCGGCCTTGCGTTCAAGGTCGTCCAGATCAATGGTGAAGTCGTCGGTGGTTTCCACAAACACCGGCAGGCCGCCGGCGTTGTGAATGGCCCCCGGTACCGGCGCCAGGGTAAAGGCATTGCACAGTATTTTGTCGCCCGCTTTAACACCCACGGCGCGCATGGCCACGTGCAGGGCATAACCGCCCGAGGCGCAGGCCAGGCAGTAGCGGCTGCCCTGATAGTCGGCAAATTCCTTTTCCAGCAGCTCGGTTTCCGTGGGCTCGCCGGCGGCGGAATTGTAGCGGTGCAGGCGCCCGCTGCGCATCACTTCCACGGCCCGCTCGATGCCCGCTTCCGGAATGGCTTCCTGCTGGGTGAAAGACTTGTTGAAGGTGGTCATAACTTCTCCCGAAGGCAGGTGCATGCACCTGCCTGTATCACTCAGCAATAACGCTTCTGATCGTAAACGTGGAAATCCCACTCGGTATCGGGGAAGTACTTGCGCAGGCGCCAGTCACAGGCGCGGGCGTGGCCTTCCATGCCTTCGGTGCGGGAGATGCGGGAGCCGGCGGCGCTGAACAACAGGTTGGCGTCTTCGCTCAGCTCCTGGTAGGTCAGTACCTTCATGAACTTCTGCACGTTCAGGCCACCGCTGTAGCGGGCCGCCTTCTTGGTGGGCAGAATGTGGTTGGTACCGGAGCACTTGTCGCCGTGAGAGACGGTGCTGCCTTCGCCCAGGAACAGGGAGCCGTAGTTGTTGAGGTTGGCTTTCCACCATTCCAGATCGTCCGCCAGCACCTGCAGGTGCTCACAGGCCCATTCGTCGCTGACTTTGGCCACTTCTTCGCGGCTGTCGCCGAGAATGACCACGCCGTGATCGCGCCAAGCGGCTTCGCACACATCGGCATTGGGCATGTCGGCAATCACATGCGGCATGATTTCCAGTACCTTCTCGCCCAGTTCGCGGCTGTCGGTAAACAGCCAGACCGGCGAGTTGGGACCGTGCTCGGCCTGGGACACCAGATCCACGGCAATGGTCATGGGATCGGCGTTCTTGTCGGCGATAATGGCGGACTCGGTCGGGCCGGCAAACACGTCGATGCCCACTTCACCAAACAGCATGCGCTTGGCTTCGGCCACGTAGGCGTTGCCCGGACCCACCAGAATGTCGGCAGGGCGGTCGGTAAAGAGGCCATAGGCCATGGTGGCGATGGCGTGTACGCCGCCCATTTCCAGGATCACATCGGCACCGGCCACGTGCATGGCATAGGCCACGGCGGGGTTGATGCTGTCACCCCGGGGCGGTGAACAGGCCACGATAAAGGGCACGCCGGCGGCCTTGGCGGTGGCCACGCTCATCAGCGCAGAGGCGGCGTGGGCATAGCGGCCACCGGGCACGTAACAGCCGGCACACTGCACCGGCAGTATCTGCTGCCCCAGGCGTACGCCTTCTTCGGTTTCAATTTCAAAGGAGGTCAGGCTGTCGCGCTGGGCTTCGGCAAAGCGTTTGATCTGGCGATGGGCAAAGTCGATATCGTCCTTGACCTGCTGGGGCACCTGGTCAATCAGGGCCTGCTTTTTCTGCTCGGTCAGGACGAAATCGCCCTGCCAGTTATCAAATTGCCGGGCATATTCGCGCACCGCGGTTTCACCGTTGCGGCGAATATTGGCCAGCATGTCCTTGACCACGCCCTGAATGCGCTCATCTTCCTGTGCGACTTCACTTTCTGCCGCCGCTCTCTTGAGATATTCCATGGTATGTCACCTGTTAATTAAAACGCGCCAACTGGCTGACAACAGCGTCCGTTGGAGTGAACGGCCGCGGACGGCCGTTCGGGTCAATCAATCGTACTTGGCAAAACCAAAGGCATCACGGTAGCCGAACAGGGCCTGGGCGCCACCGGTGTGCAGGAACACCACGTTTTCGCCCTTCTTGAAGTGACCCTTGCGGATCAGGTTGATCAGGCCGGCGCCGCCTTTGCCGGAGTAAACCGGGTCCAGCAGAATGCCTTCGTGACGGGCAAACAGCTCAATGGCTTCCAGGGTGCTGGGAGCGGGAATACCGTAGCCTTCACCCACGTAGTCACAGTTGGCGACCACGTCTTCGCGCTTCACGGCGCCGGGAATGCCCAGCTTCTCGGCGGTGCGCTCGGCCAGACGGAACACGTTGGCTTCCTGCTGCTCACGGGGAACCCGTACGCCGATGCCCAGTACCGGAATGCGGCTGTTGCTGCCGGACAGGCCGGTGACCAGGCCGGCCTGGGTGCCGGCGGAGCCGGTGGCGTGTACCACGTGGTCAATGCGCAGGCTGGCGTCGTTGGCCTGACCCAGCAGTTCCAGGGCGCAGTTCACATAGCCCAGGGCGCCGATTTCGTTGGAGCCGCCACCGGGCACTATGTAGGGCTTTTTGCCCGCGGCTTTCAGTTCGCTGGCCACTTCTTCCATGGCTGCGTTCATGTCGGTACCGCCCGGGTACTTGCGCAGCATGCCGCCGAACAGCTGGTCCAGCATGACGTTGCCGTTATAGTTGTAGTCAACGTCTTCGGAGGCGGTGCGGTCTTCCAGCAGAATGTGGCACTCCATGCCCAGCTTGGTGGCGATGGCCACGGTCTGGCGGGCATGGTTGGACTGGGTGGCACCCTGAGTGATAATGGTGTCGGCGCCCTGCTCCAGGGCATCGGCCATCAGGAACTCGAGTTTACGGGTCTTGTTGCCGCCACCGGCGAGACCGGTACAATCGTCACGCTTGATCCACAGGTTCGGACCATCCAGCAGCTTGGTGAGTTGATGCATCGGCTCCAGCGGAGTGGCCAGATGAGCAAAGTGCAGACGGGGATAACGAGCTAGATGCATTTTAACATTCCTCTTCGTTTTGAACATGTGTAATACATTTGGTTAACAACTTCATGGTGGAATAATCACCGCAGCACGACCAATGCTATATAGGCTTCGCCCGTGATTACTTTTGGGCATAGGGCCAAAACGAGACAGTAAGGAATTGTTTTTAATGGAATTAAAGTGGTTGAAGGACTTTGTGGCCCTGAGTGAGCACGGCAGCTTCTCCAAGGCCGCCGAGGCCCGTTTTGTGACCCAGCCCGCATTTAGCCGGCGCATTCGCTCGCTGGAAAACTGGCTGGGGGTGGCATTGGTGGACCGGGAAAAGCATCCCACCACCCTGACTCCGAGCGGGCTGGCGTTTGTGGAAGAAGCCAAGCGCATGATCCACGACACCTACCGAGTGCGCAAACGCCTGCAGGGCCAAGAGATTCAGAAGAGCATGGTGTTTCTCGCCCAGCACTCGCCGGCGGTGTCGTTTTTTCCCCACTGGATTCGCACCCTGGAGCCCCTGGTGGGCAACACCCTGGTCAAGCTCAGCACCGGCAATCTGCATGACATTACCGAATCTTTTATGGCGGGCATGGGCGATTTTTTGCTGAGTTTTTCTTCCGCAGGCGATATGGGCCAGCTGTCGCGCAACGACACCACCTGTATTCAGGTGGGCACCGACCGGCTGGTGCCGGTCTCGGCCCTGACCCCGGAAGGCACACCGGTGTTTTCGGTGAACGGCAAGGCGCCGCTCAAACTGCTGGCCTACCCCGACGACTCCTACCTGGGCGGGCTGGTGAAAGAGTTTTGTTTGAACAAGCTGCCGCCGGACTTTCAGTACAGCATCGTCTGTGAAAACGCCCTGGCGGAAGGCCTCAAGGCCATGGCGCTGCAGGGCTATGGCGTGGCCTGGCTGCCCTCGGGACTGATCCAGAACGAGCTGGCCCAGGGCCAGCTCACCGTGCTGCATGAAGGCTTTCATACCGTGGACCTGCGTATTCTGCTGTATCGCTTTCGGCACACGGTCAAGCCGGAAGTGGATGTGTTCTGGCGCTACCTGGTCGAGCTGTACAACCTCAGCTATACCGAGCAGTTTCCGGTGGTCCGGGCCACGGTGTAACGGGCGCTCAGGGCGCCGCCGGCAGCGCCCGTACCGCCTCGATCAGCTTGCCGGGCAGGCCGGCGGCGGGATAGGACACCGGGCCCGAGTACCAGGGAGAGCAGGGCTCGGCCAGCGCCGGCTGGTGCAAGCGCAGTTGCGGAGCATGCCAGTCGCCGGTCAGCCGAATGGCCAGCTCCCGGCAGCCGGCGTCGTTGATGGTGCCCAGCTCGAGCGCCAGGTTGCCGGCGACGTCCACCTCGCCCCGCAGGGCCAGCAGGTGACGCACGCTCTGCACCGCGCTGCCATCCAGCCGCCAGCGGCCGTCCCGCACCGGGCCGTGCAGATCCAGCCGGTACAGAAAGCCGTCGTACTGTGTCATGTCCAGTGCCGCCAGCGCGGTGTCCACCCGTTTGGGCTCGGCGTAGTCCTCGCCCAGGCGGTTGCGCAGCCAGGGATCCAGCCCCAGTTGCTCCACAAAGATATCCTGTCCGTCGAGGGCGAGTTCACCCTGCCAGCTGGCGGTATCGGCGGGCTCGCCGGTGAGCTTCGCCATGACGTTCAGCTCCCCGGCAAAGCCCTGATCGGCCCGCAGCCAGTTGCTGAGGTGGCGCAGCTGCCAGTGTTCACCGGTCAGCTCAATGTGAGTGTGGTGCGGGGCATAGAGTCCCATGTCACCCTTGAGCTGCACCCGGCCGTCGAGCCAGTCGCCGCTGAGGTGGTCGAGCAGCCACTGCTCGTCGGTGAGGCGGGCGCTGAAGCGGGCGGCGCGGGCGATCAGGCTGTTCCAGGCCAGCTCACTGACGCTGCCTTCCAGCCGGGCCTGCTCGCTCAGGGGACGCCACAGACCCGCCGACCAGGCCAGATCGGTAATGAACAGATCGCCGTCCAGCAGTGACAGCGGCAGTTCATCATCCAGCGACAACAGCTCGGTACGGCTCAGGTTGAGTTTGTGAATGCGCACCTCGGGCAGGGGCCAGGTCATGTCCGGCTGCCACACCAGTTTGGTGCCGGCCAGTTGCAGCTCGTCGATATCGAGTCGGCCCTGATCGGCGTACCAGCCCAGCTCGGCCTCGATGCTGCCTTCCCAGGCCAGGCCGCTGAGGGTGAAGCCCTGACGTGCGCCGTCCCCCAGCCACTGCAGCCGGTGGCGGTCCAGGCGCAGCCAGTCGAGGGTGGCTTCCTCCGCCTGCCAGTCACCCCGGCCTTCGGGCAACCCCTTGCCGTTCCATTCCAGATCCCTGAGTTCGCCGCGCAGGCCGTTGACGGTAAGCACCGGCGTGGTCAGGCTGACGTCATCAAGCCCGGCCCGGCTCAGCAGCAATGTCCAGCCGTCGAGCAGAGTGGGGGTGTCGCTGAGCTGCAGTTTGACCTGGCTGAATTGCGGTTGCTCCAGATGCAGCTCCCGGCGCGCCGGATCCAGCACCAGTGCGCCGCTGACCAGGCCGCCAAACAATCGGCCGCGCAGGTCGTCGAGCTCCAGCCGCTGCTGCCGTAAATGGCCGCTGATATCCAGCCGCGACAGCTCCAGGGCCGGATAGGAAACCTGGCGTACCCGGCCGCTCAGGCTGGCGTTGGCCCACCATTGCCACTGACCCTGGCGGCGGGGCTGCCAGTCCCTAATGCTGAGCTCGATGCCGCCCGCATTCCAGCCGTGGCCGGCCAGGCTGAGATTGCGGGTATTGAGCTCATTAATGTGAATATCGGCCAGGTTGGCCGGCAGGGCGGGCGCTTGGGCTCGTTCAAGGTTGAGTCTGCCGTCGATGATATCGAGAATGGCCACGCGAGTACGGCCGTTCAGGGGCGCCAGCTGCTCCAGCTCCAGGTAGACTTGCCGGGCGCTGAACCAGTCGCCCAGGCGCACCTCTTCCGCCAGCAGTTTGTAGGGGGACAGCGGGTTGAATTCCAGCCGGCCCACGCTGAGATCCAGCTCGGTGTTCTCGTTCAGCCAGGTGAGCACCGGCTTTTTCAGCTGGTTCACGTCCAGCAGATTAAGCAGCAACCAGCCACCGAGCAACAGCACCAGCAGCCCCGTCAAACCTCTTCTGGCCAGCTTTTTCATGAATTTATCCTTCGCCCTTCGGGCAACTTTAAGCTTTCAGCCTGTCTCTTAGTCAAAAATATGATCGTTTGCAGAGCCGTGCACAACCGTCGGCCAAAGCGCACTACTTCGCCGGCACGCCATGAATACTTCCCTGTAGGCTCCACTGCGCCATCCCTGGCGCAGAGGGCGCGGCGAAGCAGACACCCTTTGCCCTCCTCGGCACACTCAGAGCCGACTGACAAGAAGCAGGCAACGCCCAATGTTGCCCGAAGCAGCAGTGGGGATTGCCGTAGCCGACCATAAAATGCCATGGATGGCATTTTCGAGCGTTACAGGGAAGTACTTGTAGCGTGTCGGCGGAGTGCAACTGCACTGATGCTTCGCATTACGGCCTCTTTGACGACTTGTGACCAAGGTACAGGCTTTCAGCTGTAAGCGATCAGCAAAAGAAAGGCTTCATTTGGAAGATACGTTTTGCTATCAGCTTACCGCTTAAGGCGTTGTTTTATCAAACTTTACCGTAGTGATCCCGAGTGCCGAGCCAGCGGCGGATCAACGGCTCCACGCAGCCGGGGTGGCGGTCGGCGAGATAGCGGGCCAGCCGTTGCACCTCAGGCAGCAGCGCCTGATCCCGAACCAGATCGGCAATTTTGAGGTCCGCGAGGCCCGTCTGACGGGTGCCCAGCAGTTCGCCCGGACCGCGAATTTCCAGATCCTTCTGGGCGATAACAAAGCCATCGTTGGTGTCGCGCAGTACCCCCAGCCGCTGAGTGGCGGTTTTCGACAGGGGCGCATGATAGAGCAGCACGCAGTGGGACGCGGTAGCGCCCCGGCCCACCCGGCCACGCAACTGGTGCAGCTGGGCCAGGCCCAGGCGCTCGGGGTTTTCGATGATCATCAGCGAGGCGTTGGGCACATCCACCCCCACTTCAATGACGGTGGTGGCCACCAGCAGATCCAGCTGGCCGTCCTTGAAACCGGCCATCACCGCCTGCTTTTCTGCCGCCTTCATACGGCCGTGTACCAGCCCCACCTTAAGCTCCGGCAGCCGGGCCGAAAGCGCGGTGGCGGTGTCTTCCGCCGCCTGGCATTCGAGCACGTCCGACTCGTCGATAAGCGTACACACCCAGTAGGCCTGGCGGCCCTGCTCCCGGCATACTCGCCGCACCCGCTCAATCACCTCGTCCCGCCGGGTGTCGGGAATGGCCACGGTCGTGACCGGGGTACGCCCCGGGGGCAGCTCGTCGATAATGGAAGTGTCGAGATCGGCGTAGGCGGTCATGGCCAGGGTGCGGGGAATGGGGGTGGCGGTCATGATTAACTGATGAGGGTAGTACTCGCCCTGACTGCCTTTTTCCCGCAAGGCGAGGCGCTGGTGCACGCCAAAGCGATGCTGTTCGTCGATGATCACCAGTTCCAGGGCGTTGAACTGCACCTGTTCCTGAAACAGCGCATGGGTGCCGACGATCATCGCCAGCTCGCCGCTGGCCAGGCGCTCAAGCTGTTCGGTGCGGGCCTTGCCCTTGACCTTGCCCGCCAGCCAGCCCACTTTTATGCCCAGCGGTTCCAGCCAGGCGGCAAAGTTGGCGGCATGCTGCTCGGCCAGCAGCTCGGTGGGGGCCATCAGCGCCACCTGACCCTGATGGCCGATCACCTGCAGGGCCGCCAGCGCCGCCACCAGGGTTTTGCCCGAGCCCACATCCCCCTGCACCAGCCGCATCATGGGGGTGTTTTGTTGTAAATCCGCGCCGATCTCCGCCACCACCCGTTGCTGGGCACCGGTGGGAGAGAATGGCAGCCGGGCCAGAAAGTCATTTACCAGCGCCTCGGCGGGCGGCAGGGCGCGGGCCCGGTGTGACTGCCCCTGTTCCCGCACCTGCAGCACCGACAGGTTGTGGGCCAGCAGTTCTTCCATCACCAGCCGTTGCTGGGCCGGGTGCGTGCCCTGCTCGAGTTGATCCTGCGCCACGTCCGGGGGCGGCCGGTGCAGCAGGCGCACGGCGTCGTTCAGGGGCAGTTGCTGGTTATAGAGGCCGGAAGGCAGCAGTTCGGTCAGCGGTTGTTGATCAAGCAGCACCAGCGCCTGATCGGTGAGCTGGCGCAGGCTGATTTGGCGCAGCCCTTCGGTGGTGCCGTACACGGGCGTGAGGCTGGTTTCCGTACTGACCGGGTTGTCGCCCTGCAGCAGGGTGTATTCGGGGTGAATGATCTCCAGGCCGTGATGGCCGGGACGAATTTCACCAAAGGCGCGCAGCCGGGTGCCGGCGGTGAGGCTGTTTTTCTGGGCGGCGGCAAAGTTGAAAAAACGCAGGGTCAGGGTGCCGCTGTCGTCCCGCAGCCGGCACAGCAGCATGCGTTTGCGGCCGTAACTGATATGGCTGTCGACCACTTCGCCCACCACCGACACATGCATGCCGGGCCGCAGCTCGGCCACCGGGCAGATTTGGGTGCGGTCCTCGTAGCGCAATGGCAGATGAAACAGCAGATCCTGCACCGTTTCCAGCCCCAGCCGGTGCAGCTTTTCCTGCATTTTGTCGCCCACGCCCTTGAGCAGGCTGAGGGGCATTTTGTCCAGCTTCATGGCGGCCCTTCACTGTAAATATGTACAGAGAATAGCAAAGCCGGATTCAAAATGGGACTGGGGACGAATCAAGTCCCAATTCCCTAATCCCCAGTCCCTGGTTTTACAACAGTCGTTTCAGCAATACATTGGCCTGAGTGCGCTGCACCCGTTTCAGCAGGCGCTGCACCGGCTCCGGATAGTCGCCGAGCTGCTCAATTTCGGTAAAGTGGGTCAGACGCCGGCAGTGCTGCAATATGTTGGCCTTTTCTTCCTCAAAGGCGGGCTGCAGTTTTTGCTCGGGATCCTGCAACAGCAGGCCGTTTTCCAGATCCAGCCCCCAGGCGCGGGGGTTGAGGTTGTTGCCGGTGATCATGGCCAGATCGTCATCCACAAACAGCCCCTTGAGGTGATAGGAGTTGCGGTCGTGGTGCCAGAGCATGATGTTGAGCTTGCCCTTGTAAATAAAGGTCTGGTTGGCCCGGGCAAAGCGGCGCAGGTTGGCCTCGTATAAATAGGGCAGCCCGCCTATGGTGCGGAATGGCTCGTCCGGTGGAATGTAAAAGTCGTTGGCGGTCTTGTCGCCGATCACCAGGGTGACTTCCCGGCCCTTTTTGAGCTGGCTGCGAATGTCCCGGGCCAGGGATTTGGGCAGGTTGAAATAGGGGGTGCAGACAAACAGCTTTTCTTTGGTGCCGCGCACCAGGGTGCGAATGGCCCGGTTGAGCTTGTTGCCGCGCTTGCCCAGGCCGGCCAGCGGGGTGACCGCCACTTCACCGGGCCGGCGGGCCTGGTGTTCAAACTGGTACTGGCCCCGGCGCAGTTGCTGGCGAAACTGGCGAATGGGCTGACGCAGCCGGCGGGCGGTGGGGATCTCGGGCTGGTTCAGGGCCGGCACCGCCGGGTTGTGGGCAAACAGCCGGTCCACATAGTCGATCATGGCGTCGGCGAGGCTGGCGTCGGTGATCTCGTGGTAGCGATCAAAGCGGTAGCGGCCATTCTGGTGCAGGTAGATGTCGTTGATGCTGGCGCCGGAATAGAGCAGGGTGTCGTCAAACACAAAGCCCTTGAGGTGCAGCACGCCGAGCAGTTCCCGGCCCTTGACCGGTACCCCGTGAATGGTGATGGGGTGCTCATAGCGTTCGGCAAACTCCTGATACATCAGGTGGTTACCACCCTGTCCCTTTTGGCCGATGAGTCCCCGCTGGGCCCGGTGAAAGTCTACATAAAGGTGCACATCCAGCGCCGGATTGGTCTGCTTGGCTTCGTGCAGGGCGGTCAGAATTTCCCGGCCGGCGTCGTCGTCCTGCAGATAGAGGGCCACCAGGCAGATGCGGGTTTGTGCCGAGGCAATCAGCTCCAGCAGCCGTGCCCGGAAGGCGGCGGCGGAGTGCAGCACGCGCACCTGTTCGGCATCGACCGACAGGGTGGGAAGGCGCTTCAGCAGGCTTCGGTAGTAGTTGGCTAGTTGCATAATGAACCTGATTAATGGCGTTGCCGCTTAAGACCATACTCAAACGACAAGATTCGGTGCAGTTTACCGAATTAGGGGGAAGGGCAGCAAACTCACAGAGAAGCCTGAAGCGATCAGCTGGAAGCCGGAAGCTGTTCAGAGTCGCTTGGCGGTTCTCTTTAACTTCCAGCTTTCAGCTTCAGGCTTCCGGCTTTAAAGCGGACGCGTCGCCTGTTCCAGCCAGGTGAGATCCTCGCCGGCCAGTTGCGGGCTGATTTTTTCCCACACACTGGCGTGGTAATTGTTCAGCCACTCAATATGTCTGGCATCAAGCCAGGTGGTGTCGATCAGGCGGCGGTCAAAGGGCACCCAGGTGAGGTTTTCAAATTCAAATACCGGAATATCGCCGTCTGTGCTGGCGGGCTGCACCACTTCCAGGTTTTCACAGCGAATGCCAAAGGCGTTTTCCCGGTAATAGCCGGGTTCGTTGGAGACGATCATGCCGGTAGTCAGCGGCACAGTGCTGCCCTTGGGCGAGATGCGCTGGGGCCCTTCGTGCACGCTGAGAAAATGACCCACGCCGTGGCCGGTGCCGTGGTCAAAGTTGTAGCCCTGCTGCCACAGCGGCATGCGGGCCAGGGCGTCCAGCTGCAGGCCGCCGGTGCCGGCGGGAAAGCGGGCGCGGGCCAGATCGATGTGGCCGCGCAGCACCAGAGTGAACAGTTTGCGCATGTCATCATTCGGCTCGCCCACCGCCACGGTACGGGTGATGTCGGTGGTGCCGTCGAGGTACTGGCCGCCGGAGTCCACCAGGTAGATGGCGTCCTGCCCCAGTTTACGCGGGGTGCCGTTGCCGTGGTGGTAGTGGCACATGGCGGCGTTGGGGCCCAGGGCCGAAATGGTGCTGAAACTGGGCTCCACGAATTCGTGAGCATCTGCCCGCAGGGCGTGCAGTTTATCGGCCAGGGTACCTTCGTCTTCCTGCTCCGGGTTGGCCTGAGTCAGGCGGCGATCCAGCCAGGCCAGAAAGCGGCTGACGGCCACACCGTCGCGCAGGTGGGCGGTGCGACTGCCCTGTACTTCCACCGGATTTTTACAGGCCTTGGGCAGCATGCAGGGGTCGTCGGCAAACACCAGCTCGGCGCCGGCCTGCTCCAGCACCAGGCTGCTCCAGGCGTTGGCAGTGGCCGGATCCAGCTGTACCCGGGCGCTCTTTTTGCCCAGTTCACGCAGGGCACTTTCCAGCTCGTTAAAGGGCGCCAGGGTTACGTTAACGCCGCTGTGGCCGGCGAGATCCAGGTCGTCAAATTTGGCGGGGTCGGCAAACAGCTGCACGCTGCCGTCGTTATGTAGCAGGGCGAAGCTCAGCACCACCGGCAGACAGGGAATGTCCCGGCCGCGAATATTGAGCAGCCAGTTGATGGGCTCGGCCTGGGTCAGTAATTGGGCATCTATGTGGTTGGCGGCAAGCTGCTCGGCGATGCGGTTGCGCTTGGCCTCGCTGTGCTGACCGCTGTATTCCTGGCTCAGCAGCAGGGCCGGATGAATTTGTGGCTCGGGCTGGTCGTGCCAGTGGCCGTCGATGGGATTGCCGGCGACCGGCACCAGCTCCATGCCCTTGGCGGCCAGTTTCTTTTTGGCGGCATCAAACCAGCTCCGGCTGTGCAGGCGCGGGTCCACGCCCACCCGGGCGCCGGCAGCCAGCTCGCTCAGCACATAGTCGAGCACCGGCTCCTCAATCAGATGGCGGTATTCAAACAGCTCACTGTCGCACTGGTGGCGCACCTGCACCGTGTAGCGGCCATCCACAAACACCGCGGCCTTGCCGGCCAGCACCACGGCGGCGCCGGCGGAGCCGGTAAAGCCGGTGAGCCAGGCCAGTCGCTCCGCATAGGGGGGAATGTATTCACCCAGGTGCTCGTCGTCGTGGGGCACGATAAAGGCGTCCAGCTGCTGTTGCTGCAGGTCGTTGCGAACACTGGCAAGGCGTTGGGCATGGGTCATGGTGATTCCTTAGCGAGAGTTGAGCAGGTGTTTGATGGAATGGCCCGCCGATTCGATATGCTGGCGCAGCAGGGCGGCAGCTTCGAACTTGCGCCGCTGACGGCACAGGCTGAGCAGTTGGGTGTGTTCCCGCTCGGCGGTAATGATGCCCTGGCGGGAATGCAGCAGCTCCACCTGAATATAGCGATCGCAGCTCAGGTTGATCTGGTCCACCAGCGCCAGGGTGCGCGGACGATTGGCCGGGCCGTACAGGGTGGTGTGAAAGCGGCGGTTGAGCTCGCTCCAGCGTTCAATTTGATCGCCGGTTTCAAGGATTTGGTCGAACTCGGCCAGAATGGCTTCGGCCTGGCTCAGGTGCTCTTCGGTCAGGTGATCAAAGGCCTGAAACAGCAGATCGCTTTCCAGCATGGCGCGCAGGTAAAACAGCTCGTCAATGGCCTCGGCGTCCAGCTCGGTGACCACGGCGCCGCGATGGGCCTCAAATTTCACCAGCCCCTGGGCCTCCAGTTGCATCAGCGCTTCTCGCACCGGCACCCGGCTGACGTTCAGCTCCTGGGCCAGGGTGTCTTGGCGCAGGGGGGCGCCGGCCTTGAATTCACCCTTGAGAATGCGGGCCCGAAGGGTTTCGACCACCGACTGGGTCAGGGTTTTGTAGGGGGCTCGGCTCATGAAAAATCGTATACGTTTTTGGTGTTGCTCACTCTACTCTGCCCTCGAGTGCTTGGCAAACCGCCCTTTCGGCCGCCATTGCTGGATCAGCAGCGCCATGACGATCATCACCAGCCCCGCCAGGGTAGCGGGGTAGATTTGCTCGCCCACCAGCAGCCGCAGCAGCAGCAGCGAGGCAAAGGGAGAGATAAAAATCAGGTTGGAGATGCGTGCGGTGTTTTCCGCATGGCGCAGGGCCAGCAGCCACATCACAAAGGCAAAGCCCATTTCAAACAGGCCTACATAAATGGCGCCCACCCAGCCCTGCCAGGCGGTGAGAGCAAAGTCCGACAGCCAGGCGGTGGCCAGCACCACCACCGGCAGCCCCAGCAGAAAGCTCAGGGTCAGGGTTACCAGGGGGTCGGCCTGGTTGCGGGTGTTGAGTATCCAGTAGCCGGCCCAGAGCAGGGTTGAAGCCAGCGCCAGCGTCACGCCCAACGGGCTTTCAAAGTTCAGGCTGAGCAGATTGCCTTTGGTGGCGATGACCATGGCGCCCAGATAGCCGAGCGCGATGGCGATCCAGTCCTGCCGGCGAATGGTCTGGCCAAGAAAGGGCACCGCCAGCAGGGTAAGGGTGATGGCCCAGGTGTAGTTGAGGGTCTGGGCCTGCTGGGCCGGCAGCAGATCATAGGCCTGAAACAACACCAGGTAATAGAGCGCCGGGTTGAGCAGCCCCAGCAGGGCATAGTAGCCCGGGCGCTGCCTGAAGGTGCGGCTCAGCAGATGCAGCTTGCCCTGGCGCGCCAGCAGGCCCAGCAGCAGCAGCAGCGAGCTGAGGGTGGCTACCAGCAGCAGCTGGGCCGGCTCAAAGTAGCCGAGGGAGAGCTTGAAGGCACTGGCCACGGTAGACCAGCAGGCCACCGCGCCCAGCCCGTAAAGATAGGCTTTTTTCTGATTCTTCATAGGATTGCCCCGTGCAACAAGACGGGCAGTGTAGGCAGGGGATCTTCCGCGAGCAAGGGGCGCGGTCACAGCTCGTCATATGACTGGAATGGCGCAGGAGATATGGTCACAGTTCATCATATGGCTGGAATGGCGCAGGAGATATGATCACAGCTCATCAAAGGGGCGGCGTTTTTCCTTTTCCAGCACCAGCTCTTCCAGGGTGGTGATGCGCTGGCGCAGCCGGCGCTGCTCGGCTTCCAGCTCCTCGACCCGGGTTTCCAGCTCGTTCTGAGCCCGGTTCTGGCCGAGCACCAGCACCAGGCCGATGCCCAGCGCCAGCAAAATCCATAGCAGCATGTTGTTCTCCTTGTTGGCGACATCGCTATTACAGCATGGCTCAAAAATAAAAAGGGCTGCGCGAGGCAGCCCTTGGGGTTATTGAGTGCCGGCTCAGTGACCGGCCAGTGCCTTGGGCGCCTGACTTTCGTCAAACTCCGGCAGCGGCTGGTGGCGTGAGGCCAGGAAGGTGTAGATCACCGGCAGTACGAACAGGGTGAACAGGGTACCGATGCTCAGACCCGACACGATCACAATGCCCATGCCAAAGCGCGAGAAGGCGCCGGCGCCCACCGCAAACAGCAGCGGAATAAGGCCTGCCACCATGGCGGCGGTGGTCATCAGAATGGCGCGCAGACGAATGCGGGCCGCCACCCGAATGGCCTCGGTACGATCCCGGCCCCGGTGCAGCTGCTCTTCCTTGGCCACCTCACACATCAGAATACCGTGCTTGGTGATAATGCCGACCAGGGTGATCAACCCCACCTGGGTGTAGATGTTCATGGTCGCCAGCCCCCAGGCCAGGGCCACCAGGGCGCCGGAAATGGCCAGGGGCACCGACACCATGATCACCAGGGGGTCACGCACGCTTTCGAACTGGGACGCCAGCACCAGGAAGATGATGAACAGCGCCAGCAGGAAGGTCATGTACAGGGCGTTGCCCTCGGTGACGAACTGGCGGGCGGCGCCCAGGTAGTCGTGGTTGTAACCGTTGGGCAGCCCGGTGGTCACCTCTTGCTCCAGAAAGCCGATGGCATCGCCCATGCTCACACCCGGGGTGAGCACGGCGCCGATGGTGGCCGAGTTCAGCTGGTTGTAGTGGGGCAGGGCACGGGGCTGGGCCTCCATGGTGATGGACACCAGGTTGGCCAGGGGCACCATGTCGCCGTTGTGGGCGCGCACATAGTAGTCCTTGATGGAGTCCGGGTTAAGCCGGTCGGCCCGGGCCACCTGAGGGATCACCTCATAGCTGCGACCGCCTAGATCCACCCGGTTGACATAACCGTCACTCATCATGGTGGACAGGGTGAGGGCGATGTCCTGCATGGTCACGCCGTAGGCGCCGGCCTTGTCCCGGTTGACCTTGATTTTCATGGTGCCCGAGTCAAACGCCAGATCCAGCTCGCTGTACACAAACAGCGGACTCTGGCTGACCTTTTGCAGCACCTCGGCGGCCACTTCATAGAGGCTTTCAAAGTTGTTGGGCGTGGTCAGTACATACTGCACCGGCAGGCCGCTGGAGGCACCGGGCAGCTCGGGGAACGGAAAGGCACTGATGGCCACCGCCGGTATGCCCTGCAGCGGCGGGGTCAGCCGCTCGATCACCGATTTCTGGGCGTCGCGCTGGCTCCAGGGCTTGAGCACCGCCACCGCCAGACCCTGGTTGGCGTTGGGCACGCCGGCAATGGTCAGGGAGGTGGACAGGGCGTCGTCCTTGTTGAGCACGTCCACCGCCTTGCGCATGTTGTTCTCGATGTAGTCGAGGTTGGCGGTGTTGGGGGCCTTGGCCATCATCAGAAAGGCGCCCTTGTCTTCGTTCGGGGCGAGCTCGCTGGGAATAAAGCTGAACAGCACCGGCATGGAGCCGAACACCAGCAGGGCAAAGGCGATCACCACGGCGCGCTTGGCCAGTACGGCGTCCAGCATGCGGCTGTAGCTGCCGGTAATGCGCTCCAGCGTGTTTTCCACGCCTTGCTCAAAGCGGTTAGGGTTGTCGTGGTGCTTGAGCAGCTTGGAACACATCATGGGCGACAGGGTCAGCGCCACCACGCCGGAGATAAACACGGCCCCGGCCAGGGTGAGCGCGAACTCCTTGAACAGGGAGCCGGTAATGCCGCTCATCAAGGCGATGGGGGCGTACACCGCCGCCAGGGTGATGGTCATGGTGATCACCGGCACGGCAATCTCCCGGGTGCCAAGAATGGCGGCCCGGTAGGGCGACTCCCCGGCCTTGATATGCCGGTCGACGTTTTCCACCACCACGATGGCGTCGTCCACCACCAGTCCGATGGCCAGCACCATGGCCAGCAGCGTCATCAGGTTGATGCTGAAGCCGAACAGGCTCATCAGAATGGCCACCCCGATCAGCGACAGCGGAATGGTGATGATGGGGATCAGCACGGCGCGCAGTGAGCCCAGGAACAGGGTGATCACCACCACCACGATCAGCGAGGCCTCGAGAATGGTTTTCACCACCTCGTGAATGGATTCGTTGATGGCGTCGGTGGCGTCATACAACAATTCCATCTTGATGGTGTCGGGCATGTTGCGCTCGAGGTCGGGCAGCATGTTGCGCACATTCTCGGCTACGGTCAGCGGGTTGGCCGACGGCGTGGGATCCACCCCGATGATCACCGCCGACTGGCCATCGGCCAGGGCGCGAACCACGTCGTGGCTCTTTTCCAGTGACACTTTTGCCACGTCGCGCAGACGCACCACGGCATCGTTGCGGGTAGCGATCACCAGCGACTCCAGCTCTTCGGCGGTTTCCACCTGAGTGTTGATGTCGCTGTTATAGAGCATGTAATAACCGGTTGCCTGACCGGCAGCGGCCTGGTAGTTGTTGGCCTGCAGCACCGACAGCACCTCGGGGGCGGTGAGCTGCTGGGCCGCCAGCCGTAGCGGATCCAGCCAGATACGCAGGGCAAACTTGGCACCCCCGAACAGGTTGATCTTGGCCACCCCGTCCACCGAGTAGAACTGGGGTCGAACCACCCGCTCCAGATAATCGTTGATCTGGGGCGAGTTCAACTGCTCACTGCTGAAGGAGATGTACATGATGGAGGTGGAGGCCCCCGTGGTCATCTCCAGGCTGGGATCTTCCGCTTCCCGGGGCAATTGCGAACGCACCGAGTTGACCCGCGCCAGTATGTCCGACAGGGCCGCGTTGGAGTCGGTGTTCAGCTTCATCTGCACCGTGATCTTGGAGCTGCCGTTGCTGCTCGACGAGGTCATGAAGTCGATGTTGTCGGCCTGGGCGATGGCCTGCTCCAGGGGCTGGGTTATAAACCCTTGAATCAGATCGGCGCTGGCGCCGTAATAGCCGGTGCTCACGGTGATCACCGTGTTGGTCATTTCCGGATATTCACGCACCTGCATTTTCTGCAGGGCTTGCAGCCCCAGCAGCACGATCAGCAGGCTGATCGAGACGGCCAGTACCGGCCGTTTAATGAAGATATCGGTAAAACGCATGGAATTCTCCGCTTACAGCAGGGGGGCCGACTCGGGGGTGTCGAGGGCGTCGCTTTCCACCGGTTTGACCCGGCTGCCGTTGGACAGGCGTACCTGGCCCGAGGTGACGATGGTGTCACCCGCTTCCAGACCCGTTACCACCCGGGCGACGTCGGCTTCACGCTCGGCCACTTCCACCACCCGCTGTTGCGCGACCAGCACGGTCTCGCCGTCGTCGGTGGTTTCTTCCTGCACCACATACACGGTCTGGCCGTAGAGGGTGAAGTTGATGGCATGCTGGGGCACCAGGATCTGGTCAGGTTTAACCGGCAACTGTACGTCCAGCTTGGCGAACATGCCCGAGCGCAGCTTGCCGTCCTGGTTGGGAATGCTGGCCTGCACCTGCACCACGCCCGACTCCGGATTGATCTGCGGCTCGATGGCGGTGATTTCACCTTCGAACGGCGTCTCCGGGTAGGCATCCACCAGAATGTTCAGCGCCTGGCCCACTTTGATTTCGGCGATGCGAGTCTGGGGAATGGTGAAGCGAATGCGGAACTGGCTGATGTCCTCCAGCCGGGCAATGTCGGTGCCGGCATTCAGATACTGGCCGAGAAAGGCATTGCGAATCCCCATGACGCCGTCAAAGGGGGCGCGAATGGTGCGGCGTTCAATGGTGGCCTTGAGCGAGTCAATCTGGCCCTGCAGCTCCCGGTAGCTGGCATTGGCGTCATCGAGCTGGCCCTGGGAGACGGAGCCGCGCTGGAACAGCTGGCGCATGCGCGCCAGGTTGGCCTGTACCGCCGGCAGCCGGCCCTCGGCGCTGCGCAGATTGGCCTTTTCCACGTCGGCGTCCAGTTCCACCAGCACTTCACCGGCCTTGACCTGCTGGCCCGACTCAAAATGAATGGCGCGGACGATACCGGCAGACTCGTTACTGACGTTAATGCCCTGAATGGGCTCGATAAAACCGATGGCGGCAATGCGCGGCGTCCAGTTCACCGGGGTGACCTCGGTCACGGTGACCGGAAAGCTGGGCACCGGCTGATTGGCGAAGTACTGCGCCATCATGTTTTGCTTGAACAGGTTAAAACCAATGACACTGCCGAAGATCAGGATCACCAGCAGCAGCATGGACAGGGTCCATTTTTTCATCGAAGTCACTCCCGCGACGTGGTTGTTAGCGTTTTAATAAGGCGTTCCAGGCGGCATCCATCAGCTCGTCAAAGATGGCTTCGTTCAGCTGAATGCAGCCCCGGGCGTGTTTCTGGGTCAGCAGCATCAGGTTCTCCAGTGCCAGAAACCCCAGCAGCGGTGCCGGCAGATCCCGAAACAGGCCGCTTTGGCGGCCCTGTTCAAAAAACTCGAACACCGGCTTGAAATAGCGTTCATCCATGCGTTCTTCCTCTTCCCGGTTGAACAGGGGAGAGGCCTCGTACTGCACCCGGTACAGCAGACAATCGGCATTGCTCAGCAGGTAGTGCAGGCAGTTTTGCCATAACACGCGAAACTGCTCAAAGCAGGGGTTTTGCGTGTCGACGCCCTTCAGCAGGGCCAGGGAGACCTCCTGCAGCCGCTCCTCGTGCACGCAGCGCAGCAGGCTTTCCTTGTCCGTGAAGTAGCGGTAAATGGTGCCGGTGGCCACCTCGGCCTCCCGGGCTACCAGCTGCATCGACATGCCCTGAAAGCCTCGAGTGGCGATCAGGTGTTCCGCTGCATTGAGAATGCGCTCGCGTTTGTTTGCCATCTTGTTTGTCCGGAATCTGAATTGCGAATGAATGAACGTTCATTCCTATTGGGTGATTCTAGGGATTTGCCGGCCCAAGTCAATTGCCGGCAAGCACTCACTTCTTCACTTTAGTTAAAAAAAACACCATTCTGCCGACAAAACCGGCAGACGCGCACGGTGAGGAAAAAAGTACTGGACAGGGGGGAGGCTGACGCTTAGTATTCGCAGCGTCCAATTATAGAGCGCCCGTAGCTCAGCTGGATAGAGCGCTGCCCTCCGGAGGCAGAGGTCACAGGTTCGAATCCTGTCGGGCGCGCCATTCGGTATTGGACAGAGTAACATTGGTGACCGTAGCTCAGTTGGTAGAGTCCTGGATTGTGATTCCAGTTGTCGCGGGTTCGAGCCCCGTCGGTCACCCCAGTTTCAGGCCAAGGCCTGAAAGCAGTAAACATGCGAGGGTGGCGGAATTGGTAGACGCGCTAGCTTCAGGTGTTAGTGTCCTATGGACGTGGGGGTTCAAGTCCCCCCCTTCGCACCACTGCTTTCAAACAGTTTAACGGCGTTTAGCGCAGCCTGGTAGCGCATCTGGTTTGGGACCAGAGGGTCGCAGGTTCGAATCCTGCAACGCCGACCAGATTAACCGACCTAGTGTCGGTTTTTTTGTGCCTGGAATTCACGGTGAGCGCAGCCTGGTAGCGCATCCGTTTTTTAGGTATGAGTGGGACCAGAGTGTTTTCGCAGGTTCGAATCCTGCAACGCCGACCAGATTAACCGACCTAGTGTCGGTTTTTTTGTGCCCGAATTTCAGCGCCACCTTTCCTTTCACTCACCTCTTGCCATAAGCCAACGCCACACAGCGCGGGACTTGAGCGGGAATTAACCATACAATGTGAGCCAGGTCTCTGTATTACACGGCTTTTTCATGGCTGACGAAACAAAACTCAAAAAAAACAAAACCACCAAGCCTGCCGGCGTCACTCAGGTGCAGTCCCTGTCCCGGGCGCTGTTGCTGCTGGAGCGGCTGGCCGCGTCCGACATGGGCATGTCGCTCACCGATGTGGCCGGCAGTCTGGGACTGGCACCGTCTACGGCCCACCGCCTGCTCAACAGTTTGCGCAGCCATGACTTTGTCGATCTGGATGACACTCAAGGGCTGTGGAGCATTGGCGTGAATGCCTTTTCCATCGGCAACGCCTACCTGAAAAAACGCGACTTTATCGCTCAGGCCCGGCCGCACATGAAGCGGCTGGTGGCGGAAACCGGTGAAACCTCCAATCTGGCCATTCTGGAGCAGGGCAGCGTGGTTTATGTAGGCCAGGTGGAGTCGCCCCAGACCATGCGCATGGTGGTGTCCCTGGGCAGCCGCTCACCGGTGCATGCCGCCGGCGTGGGCAAGGCACTGCTGTCGGCACTGCCGATGAAGGAAGCCCTGGAGCTGGTGCGCAAGGGGGGCATGAAGGCCTACACCGATCACACCATCATCAACCCCAGCCAGTTTGAACAGGAACTGGTCAAGATCGCCCAGCAGGGTTACTCCCTCGACGATGAGGAGCAGTTTGAAGGCCTGCGCTGCATTGCCGCCAATATCTACAACGAATACGGCGAAGCTGTGGCCGCCATTTCCATTTCCGGACCGGCGGTGCGGGTAAAGTGGGAGCGCATTCCCCAGCTCAGCGCCCTGGTGATGGACGCAGCAAAGGCAGTCACCCAGGCCATCGGCGGCAAGGCGCCCAGGGCCTGAGGCTGAAGTGTGAGTGTCTTCGTCACTCCTGCGGAGGCGGGAGTCCATGCCTGCAGAATCCACGTTGCCTGCTCTGGATTCCCGCCTTCGCGGAGTGACAAAAAGAGGACGGGAGTGATTAAAAGACCCCGCTGCTAGCTACTTCGCACTGCACGCACAAAAAAGGCCAGTCTTTCGACTGGCCTTTTGCATTTGCCGGTTAAGCTCAGAAGCTCAGCGGGCGGTCGCCCTGCTCGTCCTTGATGCGGGTCGGCAGACCCATTTCGTTGAGCAGGTTGATGAAGGGCTTGGGATCCAGCTCTTCAATGTTGGCCATCTTCTTCACATCCCACTCGCCGGTGGCGATCAGCATGGCGGCGGCGACCGGCGGCACACCGGCGGTGTAGGAAATGCCCTGGCTGCCCACTTCGGCATAGGCGTCGGCGTGGTCAGATACGTTGTAGATGAACACTTCCTTGTCCTTGCCGTCCTTCTTGCCCTTCACCTGATCACCGATGCAGGTCTTGCCGGTGTAGTCCGGAGCCAGAGAAGAGGGATCGGGCAGCACGGCCTTAACCACTTTCAGCGGTACCACTTCCAGGCCTTCGGCGGTTTTCACCGGCTGTTCGGACAGCAGGCCCAGGTTCTTGAGTACGGTGAACACATTGATGTAGTGCTCGCCAAAGCCCATCCAGAAGCGCACATTGGGCACACCCAGGTTCTGGGACAGGGAGTGAACCTCGTCGTGACCGGTCATGTAGCTGGTCTGGGAGCCCACCACCGGCAGATCGTCGGTGCGCTTGTGCTCGAACATTCGGTTCTGCACCCACTCGTTGTTCTGCCAGGACCAGACGCGGCCGGTGAACTCACGGAAGTTGATTTCCGGATCGAAGTTGGTGGCAAAGTAACGGCCGTGGCTGCCGGCGTTGATGTCGATAATGTCGATGGAATCGACGCTGTCGAAGTACTCGTTCACGGCCACGGCGGCGTAGGCGTTGACCACACCCGGGTCAAAGCCGGCACCGAGAATGGCGGTGACGCCCTTCTCTTCACAGATGGCCTTGCGCTTCCACTCGTAGTTGGCGTACCAGGGCGGGTTTTCGCAGATCTTGGTCGGATCTTCGTGAATGGCGGTATCGAGGTAGGCGGCACCGGTCTCGATACAGGCCTGCAGCACCGACATATTGATGAAAGCCGATCCGACATTGATCACCAGTTGCGACTGTGTTTTGTCAATCAATGCCTTGGTGGCTTCGATATCGAGCGCATCCAGGGCATGGGCTTGCAATTCACCGGCAACCTTGAGGCTGCCCTTTTCCCGCACGCTGTCGACGATTTGCTGACACTTTGCGACAGTGCGTGAGGCGATGTGAATGTTACCCAGTACATCATTGTGTTGCGCACACTTGTGGGCAACGACCTGGGCAACACCACCGGCACCAATAATCAGAACGTTCTTTTTCATCTTTTTCCTCTGGAGCCTCCTTGAAAGGCTGCGTTGTGGTTACTCCATGCCTCAGGAGAGGCTGCTTACAAAGTCGTCAAAGGTAAATTCCCTGACCAGGTTTACGCTGCCGTCGAGCTCGCGTACGGCAATGGCAGGCATTTGCACGCCGTTGAACCAGTTTTTCTTCACCATGGTGTAGCCGGCGGCATCGATAAAGGATAGCCGATCACCCACCTTCAGCGGCTGGTCGAAGTTGAACTCGCCGAAAATGTCGCCGGCCAGGCAGGACTTGCCGCACACCATGTAGGGGTGCTCGCCGTTGTTGGGCGCCATCTTGGCGGTTTCCCGGTAGATCAGCAAATCGAGCATATGGGCTTCGATGGAGCTGTCGACAATGGCCAGCTGCTTGCCGTTGTACAGGGTGTCGAGCACGGTGACTTCCAGCGAGGTGCTCATGGTGATGGAGGCCTCACCGGGCTCCAGATACACCTGCACGCCAAAGCGTTCGGAGAAGGCCTTGAGCCGGGCGCAGAAGCGATCCACCGGGTAGCCGTCGCCGGTGAAGTGAATGCCGCCGCCCAGGCTGACCCAGGTGATCTGTGGCTGTTCCAGCAGGCGGCCGAACTTGTGTTCAATCTCGCCCAGCATGCGGTCAAACAACTCGAAGTCGCTGTTTTCGCAGTTGTTATGGATCATGAAGCCGGAGATTCGGTCCATCACCCGCAACACCTTGTCGGCATCCCACTCGCCCAGACGGCTGAAGGGCCGGGACGGGTCGGCGATGATGAATTCGGAGCTGGACACGCCCGGGTTCAGGCGCAGGCCGCGCACATGATGTGCGGAGTCGGCTTCATAGCGCTCGAGCTGGCCGATGGTGTTGAAGATGATCTTGTCGGAGTGGGCCAGCACTTCCTCAATTTCATCGTCGGCATAGGCCACGCTGTAGGCATGGGTTTCCCCGCCGAACTTCTGCTTGCCGAGCTTCACTTCGTTAAGGGAGGAAGAGGTGGTGCCGTCCATGTACTGGCTCATCAGGTCGAACACCGACCAGGTGGCAAAGCATTTCAGGGCCAGCAGCGCCTTGGCGCCGGAGTGTTCGCGCACATAGGCGATTTTCTCCATGTTGCGCAGCAGCTTGGTCTTGTCGATGAGATAGTAAGGCGTCTTGATCACTCGGGTCATACCTCCAGGCTGTGAACACCACCCGCGTCCGGGAATTTTAAAGCGCGTGATTATAGAGGAAAGGTGGTCATGCTTCGAGCAAAAAGTGTGGCAGCAAGGGGGCTGAAAAGACAAAAAAAGACCGGCACACTGGCCGGTCTCGCTGGAAAGTGGCCGCACGCCGGCGGCCAAGCATTATTGTTGTTTGAATTCGGTGTTACTTCGGCAGTACCAGAATGGCCCGGAAGTCATTCACGTTGGTACGGGTCGGGCCGGTTTCCACCAGCACACCCAGCTGGGAGAAGAAACCGTAGCTGTCGTTGTTGGCCAGGTAGTCTTCGGCCTTGAGGCCGGCGGCTTCCGCCTGGGCAAACAGCTCTGGGGTGATCATGGCGCCGGCGTTGTCTTCCACGCCGTCGATGCCGTCGGTGTCGGCGGCCAGGGCATACACGCCGGCCTGACCCTTGAGCTCGTTGAACAGGCTCAGCATGAACTCGCTGTTGCGGCCGCCACGACCGTTACCCTTGATGGTCACTGTGGTTTCACCGCCGGACAGGATCACGCAGGGCGCCTGGACGGGCTGACCGCACTTGAGGATCTGCTTGGCGATGGCGGCGTGAACCTTGGCCACTTCGCGGGATTCGCCTTCAATGCAGTCACCCAGCACCAGGGGGGCCAGACCTTTGGCACGGGCCAGGTGGGCGGCGGCGTCCAGGGCATCCTGAGGGGTGGCGATCATGTGGAACTCGGCCTTGCTCAGGCGCTCGTCGCCGGGCTTGACGGTTTCGGATTCGGCGCTTTCCAGCCAGGCGCGCACATGGGCACCCACTTCAATGCCGTAGCTGTCGAGAATGGCCAGGGCCTGGGCCGAGGTGGTCGGATCCGCCACGGTCGGGCCGGAGGCGATTACGGTGGCTTCGTCACCGGGCACGTCGGAGATGCCGAGGGCGATCAGACGGGCCGGATAGGCGGCGGCGGCCAGACGGCCACCCTTGATGCCGGACAGGTGCTTGCGCACGCAGTTCATTTCATCGATTGCGGCGCCGGACTTCAGCAGGGCCTTGTTGATGGCCTGCTTGTCGGACAGGGTCAGACCCGGGGCCGGCAGGCTCAGCAGTGAAGAGCCACCACCGGACAGCAGGCAGATCACCAGGTCATCTTCGCCCAGGCCTTCCACCAGCTCCAGAATGCGGCGGCCCACGCGCTCGCCGGCATCATCCGGCACCGGGTGAGCGGCTTCAATCACTTCAATGCGCTCACAGGGGGCGCCGTGGTCATAGCGGGTGACCACCACGCCGGACAGTTCCCCTTCCCAGATGGCGTCGAGCTCGGCGGCCATGGAGGCAGCAGCCTTGCCGGCGCCGATAACAACGGCTTTTTGAGAAGTATCCTTCGGCAGGTATTCGGCCAGGTTCCCCTTGGGCAGGGCGGCGGCCACGGCGCTGTCGAATAACTGCTGTAACAACTCCTTGGGTTGGATATCCATTGCAAATACTCCTGAAAAAACGGCTGTCTTCTTGCTGTTGTTGGTTCAATAACGGGGTGGGGCAAACGTTCAGCGACCAGTGTCTAACACAAAGCCCCCTGAGTGAAAGTCAGCTTGTCACCGACGTCTGCCCCGAGGTGTACCGAAAAGCGGCTGAAGCCTCAACACCGCTTTTCGGTTCAGGACTTACTCGCCCCGAATGTTGTGGTTGGCCAGGTGCTCGAGCGCCTTGACCATGCCGGAGTGATCCCAGCCGTCGCCGCCCAGGGCGTTACAGGTGTTGAACAGTTCCTGTGCGCTGGCGGTGTTGGGCAGGGCAACGCCCAGCTCGCGAGCACCGCTCAGGGCCAGGTTCAGGTCCTTCTGGTGCAGGGCGATACGGAAGCCCGGGTTGAAGGTGCCTTTCACCATACGCTCGCCGTGAACTTCCAGGATCTTGGAAGAAGCGAAACCACCCATCAGGGCTTCACGTACCTTGGCCGGATCGGCGCCAGCCTTGGAAGCGAATACCAGCGCTTCGGCAACGGCTTCGATGTTCAGGGCAACAATGATCTGGTTGGCCACCTTGGTGGTTTGACCGTCGCCGTTACCGCCTACCAGGGTGATGTTCTGACCCATGATGTCGAACAGCGGCTTGATCTTGTCGAATACGGCCTGCTCACCACCCACCATGATGGTCAGGGTAGCGTTGATGGCGCCCACTTCACCGCCGGATACCGGAGCATCCAGGAAATCGGCACCGGTTTCGTTAACGCGCTTGGCGATTTCCTTGGTGGCGATCGGAGAGATGGAAGACATGTCTACCACGACCTTGCCGGCAGACAGACCTTCGGCGGCACCGTTCTCACCAAACAGCACGTCCTCAACCTGAGGAGTGTTGGGTACCATGGTGATGATGACTTCGGCAGCTTCGGCAACGGCCTTGGGGTTGGCCAGGGCGATACCGTTGTCACCCAGCAGGTCGGCCGGGGCCTTGTTGTAGTGCTCGGAGAAGTACAGGGTGTGACCGGCTTTCTGCAGGTTCTGAGCCATGGGCTTGCCCATGATACCGGTGCCAATGAAACCAATTTTCATGTTCGTTATCCTTTTGTCTGAAGACGCCGGTGAACCGGCGTCGAGAGAAACCGAATTAAGTGAAAAACCTCAGACCACACCGTGGGTCTTCAGCCAGCCCAGGCCGGCTTCGGTGGTGGTGGCCGGCTTGTATTCGGCACCGATCCAGCCGTCGTAGCCGATCTTGTCCAGGAAGGCGAAGATGTTGTGGTAGTTCAGCTCGCCGGTGCCCGGCTCGTGACGACCGGGGTTATCAGCCAGCTGAATGTGGTTGATGATGCCCAGGTTCTTCTCGATGGTCGGGATGATGTCCCCTTCCATGATCTGCATGTGGTAGATGTCATACTGGAAAGCCAGGTTGTCGGAACCCACTTTCTCGATGATATCCAGCGCCTGCTGAGTGTTGTTCAGGAAGAAGCCGGGAATATCGCGAGTGTTGATGGCCTCGGCGATCAGCTTGATGCCGGCGTCCTTCAGTTTCTCGGCGGCGTACTTCAGGTTGGCCACGAAGGTCGCTTCCGCTTCTTCGTATGCCACACCGGCAGGCTGAATGCCGGCCAGGCAGTTTACCTGGGTGTTGCCCAGTACCTTGGCGTAGGCAATGGCCTTGTCGACGCCGGCCTTGAATTCTTCAACCCGATCCGGGTGACAGGCGATACCGCGCTCGCCACCGTTCCAGTCACCGGCGGGCAGGTTGAACAGTACCTGGGTCAGGCCGTTGGCATCGAGCTTGGCCTTGATTTCTTCAGCGGCGAAATCATAGGGAAACAGGTATTCAACACCCTTGAAACCGGCCTTGGCGGCGGCGTCGAAACGATCCAGGAAGTCGACTTCGGTAAACAGCATCGACAGGTTGGCAGCTAATTTCGGCATTGCGATGTCCTTTGTTCAGTTGGGGGCAAAGTCAGGATGGGGCCCGTCGGGCCCCATCGCTGTCATCAATCAGTCCAGCAGAGAGATGGCGGTGGGGGCGTCTTCACCCTTTTCAGCCAGCTCTTCGAACTCGTTGACGGCGTCGATTTCAACACCCATGGAGATGTTGGTCACGCGCTCGAGGATGACTTCAACCACTACCGGTACGGAGTGCTCGGCCATCAGCTTCTTGGCTTCTTCGAAGGCAGGAGCGATGTCTTCCGGCTTGAATACGCGGATGGCCTTACAGCCCAGACCTTCAACCACGGCTTTGTGGTCAACACCGTACTCGCCCAGCTCTGGCGCGTTGATGTTTTCGAAGGACAGCTGTACGCAGTAGTCCATGTCGAAGCCGCGCTGAGACTGACGGATCAGACCCAGGTAGGAGTTGTTCACCAGCACGTGGATGTAGGGCAGTTTGAACTGGGCACCTACGGCCAGTTCTTCGATCATGAACTGGAAGTCGTAGTCACCGGACAGGGCAACAACCTGGCGACCCGGTTCGGCGGCACATACGCCCAGAGCGGCCGGAATGGTCCAGCCCAGGGGACCGGCCTGACCACAGTTGATCCAGTTACGCTCTTTGTACACGTGCAGGAACTGGGCGGCGGCGATCTGGGACAGACCGATGGTGGACACATAGGTGGTGTCGCGGCCGAAAGCCTTGTTCATTTCTTCGTATACACGCTGCGGCTTCACCGGAGTGTTGTCGAAGTGAGTCTTGCGCTGCAGGGTGCGCTTGCGCTCCTGACACTCGGCAACCCAGGCGCTGCGGTCTTTCAGTTTACCGGCGGCTTTCCACTCTTTGGCCACTTCAACGAACAGTTCCAGAGCGGCTTTGGCGTCGGATACGATGCCCAGGTCCGGACCGAATACACGACCGATCTGAGTGGGTTCGATGTCAACGTGAACGAACTTGCGGCCCTTGGTGTAAACCTCTACGGAACCGGTGTGGCGGTTGGCCCAACGGTTACCTACACCCAGTACGAAGTCGGAAGCCAGCAGGTTGGCGTTACCGTAGCGGTGAGAGGTTTGCAGACCACACATACCAGCCATCAGGCCGTGGTCGTCCGGAATGGTGCCCCAGCCCATCAGGGTCGGGATTACCGGTACGTTCAGCACTTCGGCGAATTCGGTCAGCAGGGCAGCGGCGTCGGCGTTGATAACACCACCACCGGAAACCAGCAGCGGCTTGTCGGCGTCGTTCAGCATGGTCAGGGCTTTTTCAACCTGAATGCGGGTGGCGGCCGGCTTGTAGGGAGTCATCGGCTGGTAGGCTTCGGGATCGAACTCGATCTCGGCCATCTGCACGTCGAACGGCAGGTCGATCAGCACGGGGCCGGGACGGCCGGAGCGCATGATGTGGAAAGCCTGCTGGAATACACCGGGAACCTGACCTGGCTCCAGTACGGTGGTGGCCCACTTGGCAACCGGCTTGGCGATGGACTCAATGTCCACGGCCTGGAAGTCTTCCTTGTGCATACGGGCACGCGGCGCCTGACCGGTGATGCACAGGATCGGAATGGAATCGGCAGAAGCGGAGTACAGACCGGTGATCATGTCGGTGCCGGCAGGGCCGGAAGTACCGATACATACACCGATGTTACCCGGGTTGGCACGGGTATAGCCTTCGGCCATGTGAGACGCGCCTTCAACGTGGCGGGCCAGTACGTGGTCGATGGAGCCGAGACCCTTCAGTGCGGAGTAGAAGGGGTTGATGGCGGCACCGGGAACGCCAAAGGCTTTATTGACACCTTCCAGCTCCAGGATTTTGGCGGCCGCTTCGATTGCTTTCATTTTAGCCATGATGTGTATCCATTCATCTGAGGTGCTCTCGGCACCGTGTTGTTGTTTGTCGAAATGACAGCGGCGCGCAGACACGTCTGGTGAGGACACTTAACATCTACGCAACCCATACTCTGATGATACGAAAAAAAATGTGACGATCAACAAGTTTTGGAAATGATTTTTATAATGTGGAAATGCCATTTGGGACGGCATGGGGGCACTGCGGCGGCAGTGAAGATGCAAGATATTGTTTTTAATGACATATAGCCGCTGGTTACAACAGCGCCGGTAACTTATGAAATTTTGCCTTCTTTTTTGGAATGGCTTTCCTTCTTTAACCACGAGTCGATCCGGTACCGGTTGCATGGCCGCACAAAGGCGCCGCAAACGTTCGCAGTGCGGCAAGTATAGTACAACTTTGTTGTCATATTGTATTCATTCTGGCGGGAGCAAGCCTGTGGTGATATTGCGGCGCAATGCTACTGAAGGGAAGTGGACTCATTGGGTAATAAGGTAAGACCCTCAGCTCAGTAAAGATAACGGTCATGATGATGAAGTGCTGGTTTTGCACCGCACAAAAAAGTCCTTGAAAAAGTTTTTTGTGCAGTGCAATAATGACCCTGCGCGCCAAATCCGGACAAGTGGTAATGGGTTTGCTGGCGTGCCGGGCCAATGGCCAACTTATTCATCAGGAGACGCCAACTATGTCATGGTTTGATATTGCAAAACTGCAAAAAGCGCAACAGGACAACCTCGCCCTGGTTCAGGGCCTCGGCACCAGCCTGCTGGCCGGTGCGGAAAAGCTGGGCCAGCTGCAACTGAAGGCACTGACCGACCTCAGTGCCGCCCAGTTCGACTACACCGGCAAGCTGCTGGCCGTGCGTGACCCCAAGGCCCTGGCCGAACTGAACCATGCCGCGTTCGGTCCCAGCGCCCTGCTGGAGCGCCAGCTCGGCTTTAACCGCGATCTGTTCGCCCTGCTGGCCGACGCTCAGCAGCAGCTCGGTAACTACGGCGAGCAACAGTGGGCCGCCGGCAGCAAGCAGGTGGACGAGTGGGTGGAGCAGTTTGCTTCTCACGCCCCGGCCGGCTCCGAGCCCGCCGTGAGCGCCCTCAAGCAGGCGGTCAGCCAGGCCAACGAAGCCCGTGAAGGCGCCCAGAAGGCCGCCAAGGACGCCGCCGATATCGCCGACAAGGTGATCAAGCAGGCCACCGAGCAGTCCGAAAAGGCCGCCCGTCAGGTCGCCGAAGCCACCGAAAAGGGCATCAGTGCCGTGGCCGCCGCTGCCGCCAACAACCCGGCTGCCAAGAGCAACGGCCGCGGTGCCGCCAAGGCAAACTGAGACTTATACCAATAACAGAGCTGTCATCTCGTTTGGGCGGCAGGGGAAACCCTGCCGTCTTTTTGTGTTTGTGAGCCTGTAGAGCGCATCTGGTATGATGTGTGCGTTTTTAGTCACGATTAACAGGACAACCAATGCAAATCACAAACGATACCGTGGTGCAGTTCAACTACACCCTGAAGGACGAGCAGGGTGAGGTGATGGACACCAACGAGGGTAAGGCCCCGCTGGCCTACCTGCACGGTCACGACAACATGCTGGAAGGGCTGGAAAAGGCGCTGGACGGCAAGAACGAAGGCGACAGCTTCAGTGTGACCCTGGCGCCGGCCGAGGCCTATGGCGAACGCGACGAATCCCTGACCCAGCGGGTGTCCATTCGTCACCTGCAGGGCGCCAAGCGCTGGGAGCCGGGCATGGTGGCCATGGTGCACACCGAGAACGGTCCGCGCCAGGTGGTGGTGGTGAAGGTGGGTCGTTTTATGGCGGATGTGGATCTCAACCACCTGCTGGCCGGTCGTACCCTGACCTTTGATCTGGACGTGGTGTCGGTGCGTGCCGCCACCGCAGAAGAGCTGGAGCACGGTCACGCCCACGGCGAAGGCGGTCATCAGCACTGAGCTGGTTTATGGAGCGCGGGCAGCTTGCCCGCAACTTGCCGCTGAGCGGCAATAATAAAGCGCCCTTTGGGTGCTGATGCAGGCTGGCAGCCTGCGCTCCATGCAAGCCTGAAGACGGCGGGAGATTATTCCTCGCCGTCTTTTTTGTCCTTGTCGTTCTGCTCCGGGCTGCCGCCCAGGCCGCCGAACAGGCCGAACATGTTCTGGGTGTTGAGGTAGAGCTGGCGGGACTGCTCCACGTACTGGCGCATCATGTCCTGCATCATGGGCACCTGGCCCTGCATGAAGTCGCTCCAGGCCTTGGTGGACTGCATGCCGGCCTGGGTCTGCACCTCGATCATGGATTGAATGCTTTCGTCCAGGTAGCTGCCCAGCACCCCCTGAAAGGGGCCGTAGAAACGAATGATGTTCTTCAGCATATCGCTGGAGAAAATGGGATCGCCGCCGCTTTCGGCTTCCTGAATGATCTGCAGCAAAATGCTGCGGGTAATGTCTTCGCCGGTCTTGGCGTCCACCACCTGAAAGGGCTCTTCTTCCTGCACCAGCCGGCGAATGTCGGCCAGGGTCACATGGCTGCTGGTGTGGCTGTCATACAGGCGGCGGTTGGGGTATTTCTTGATGGTGCGAATACTGTCCTGGGATTTTGACATGCGACACTGGCCCTGAAAAAGAATAACCGCCAGTGTATCCCAATCGCGCAGGCCGCTCAATTTAGCGGCGAGGCAGCCGCACCCGGGCCTCCAGCCCGCCTTCGGGCGTATTGTGCAGCCGCACCTCGGCCCGGTGCAGGCCGGCAGCCCGGCGCACGATGGCCAGCCCCAGTCCGGCGCCGTCCCCTTGTTGCGGATTGCCCCGGTAAAAGCGTTCCCACAACCGGGGCAGTTGCTCGGGGGCAATGCCGGGGCCGTTGTCGCGAATGCAGACCAGATAGTCATGGTCGTCGCAGCCCAGGGTAACCTCAATGGTGCCGCTCACCGGGGTATAGCGAATGGCGTTGTCGAGCAGGTTGCCAAACAGCAGGCCGAGCAGCACCGGCTGACCGTTAAAGGGGGCCTCGACATCGGCGTTGAGACTCAGGGTCTGGCCCTTTTCCAGTGCCAGTGGCGCCAGTCCGGCCACGATGTCGCGCAGCAGCCGCTCGAGGCGCAGGGGGGTGCGTTCAATGTCCTGCTGGTTGTCCAGCCGGGCCTGGGTCAGCAGCTGCTGCACCAGGCGGTCGCTGCGGGTCAGCGCCAGCAGGGCCTTGTGCAAAGACTGCTCCCGATGAGCGGCATCGCTGGCGTGCAGGGCGTTTTCCACATGAATACGCAGCACCGCCAGCGGCGTTTTCAGCTCGTGGGCGGCCTCGTTGGTGAACTGTTGCTCCCGCTCCAGGGCTTCGGCCAGAGCCCGCATCAGCCGGTTCAGCTCCCGGGTCAGGGGGCTCAGCTCTTCCACTTCAGAACCGGGCAAGGGGCTCAGATTGGCGGGATGGCGGCGGCTGATGTCCTGCGTCAGCCGGCGCAGCGGGCGCAAGCCCCGACGCACCAGCCACCACAGCAACAGCAGCAGCAAGGGCAGCGCCACCAGTGGAGGCAGCAGACCACGCAGCGCCAGCTTGCTGGCCAGCTCGCCACGCACGTCATCGCGCTCCGCCACCACCAGCCAGCGTGACGTTCGGGCGTCCTGCAGGGTAAAGGTGCGCCAGTCGTGGTCTTGGTCACGGCCGCCGGCAAAGCCGGGTTGCAGCGCCACCAGCTGGCTCGGCGGCGCGTCCGGTGAGCGCAGCAGCAAGCGGCCGTCGTCGTCAAACAGCTGAAAATAGAGCTTGCCCTCGTATTCGTGGCCAAGGGGCGTGGCTTCGTCGTTTTCGGGCCCAGGCTTCCCGGCGGGCAGGTTGCCGTGCCAGTCGGCGTAAACGGCGCCGCCGGCAGGCAGGGGGTCGCCCTGTTGCAGATAGTCGTTCAGCAGCCGCTGGGTAATGCGCGCCGACTGGGCCAGACGGGCATCGAACAGCTCTTCCAGCTCGTGGCTGGCGTCCAGGTAGCCCACCAGGGTGCCGGCGGCGAGCACGGTGGTAACCACCAGCAGCACCCCGGCGAGCAAAAAGCGGCGAATGGAGCGCATCAGTTGCCGGCCCGCTCAACGATATAGCCGACGCCGCGAATGGTGCGGATAAGCCCTGAATCTATCTTTTTGCGTAGGTGATGAATGTGTACCTCCACGGCGTTGCTGGCGGCGCCCGGCTCCCAGCCATAGAGGCGCTGCTCCAGTTGCTCCTTGCTGAACACCCGGCCGGCGCCGAGCACCAGCTCCTGCAGCAGCTTGTATTCGTGGGGCGTGAGCCGCACCGGCTCGCCGTGCCACTGGGCTTCACGGGCATCGGGGAACAGTTCCAGCTCGCCGTGACGCACCACGGTATGGGCCTGGCCCTGGCGGCGGCGGGTGAGGGCGCGCAGCCGGGCGTTCAGCTCCTGCAATGCAAACGGCTTGACCAGGTAGTCGTCGGCGCCGCCATCCAGCCCGCGCACCCGGTCGTCGAGAGCGTCGCGGGCGGTCAGTATCAGCACCGGCAGGCCGTGGCCGGCCCGGCGCAGCCGCTGCAGCAACTGCTGGCCGTCGATGTCGGGCAGATTCAGATCCAGCACCAGGGCGGCGAACTCCTCGCTGCGCAAGGCCTCCAGCGCCGGCAGCCCGCTGGTCAGCCAGTCCACCGTGTAACCGGCAGCGCGCAGGGCATCCACCAGGCCGTCACCCAGCATCAGGTCGTCTTCCACCAGCAAAATTCGCATGTACCCGCTTCCTTGTTTGGCAATCACTCCAAGTTAAAGCCTGCCGAGCCGCGCTTCAATCTCTTTGCGCCGGCCGGCGTCCGCCAGTTCACGGCCCGGTCGGGCCGGCGCCTGCAGTGCCTTTTCCAGGTAGCGGCGGGCCTCGGCCCTGTGGCCCTGATCCAGCATAAAGTCACCGTAGAAGAAGTTGGAATCGATGCCGTCTGGGTTGATGGTCAGCGCCCGGCGCAGCAGTTGCTCGGCCTTGTCGTCGTCGCCAAAGCCCACCGGCCAGCCCGGCACCTGGTAGTAGAGCGAGCCCAGGCTGGTGTAGGCGGAGCCGTCGAGGGCACGGTCGTCCATGGTCAGCGCCTTTTCCAGCCGGCTGCGGGCGTCCTTCACCAGCGGCAGCGCTCCCAGTCCGCCCCTGGCGCCGGCCCAGGTGCTCTTGACGATGGCCGACCAGATCAGCAGATCGGTGCGGTCGGGATTGGCTCCACTTGCCAGATCCGCCTTGATGCTGAGGGTTTTCAGGCAGTCTTCGCGTTCCGAGTCGGCCACCCGGTACTGGCATTCGGCCCACTGGGTCTGAATGGACTCCAGCCGGTTTGCGGCGTGGGCCAGGGGCAGGGTGAACAGGGCAATCAGCAGCATGGCTTTGTTCATGACGGCATCTCCTTGTCATGGGAATGCCCGGCAAAACGGGCAATGGTGGCCTGCTGGCGGGCCAGGGCGCGGTC
This sequence comes from Oceanimonas aquatica, assembly GCF_030732065.1. Classification (GTDB taxonomy): domain Bacteria; phylum Pseudomonadota; class Gammaproteobacteria; order Enterobacterales; family Aeromonadaceae; genus Oceanimonas. The sequence goes on along the minus strand of NZ_JAVBHX010000007.1, from coordinate 105,887 downwards.
CAGCAGGCCGGGGAACAGGGCATTAAGGCGAACCAGCAGGCACTCGGGCCAGCCCAGCCAGCGGCGTTTTTGCCGGCGTTGCAGGGCGATGAACGCCTGCTCGGCGACCCATTCCGGGCTGTCAGTGTGGTTGCCGAGGGCGGCATTCAGCGCCACCGTGGCCGGGCTGTTGAACTCGGTGCGGGTGGCCCGGGGGGCGAAATACAGCACCGCCAGACCACTGCCGGCCAGCTCCCGGCCCAGGGCCTCGCTGAAGCCGCGTAACCCGGCCTTGCCGGCGCAGTACACGCTGTAGCCCGGGTAGCCAATGGCGCCAAAGGCCGAGCCCATGTTCATGATCAGGCCCGGACGATGCAGCACCGAGAGCAGCTCGCGGGTCAGCAGCACAGGTACCGTCAGGTTGAGGGTCAGCTGCTCGGCCACGGCGGTCGGGGCCTGGTCACTCAGCCAGGCAAACTGGCTGGTGCCGGCGTTGTTGATCAGCACATCCAGGCCGCCCTGCTGCCGTACCTGTTGCACCAGCGCCCGGCGGTCGTCGGGGTTGAGCAGATCCGCCACCAGCACGCGATGGCGCTTGATGTGCGGCAGCTCGGCCAGCAGCCGGTTTAGCCGTTGGCGGTCCCGGCCCTGCAGCAGCAGATGGGCGCCGGCCAGTGCCAGCCGGTGCGCCAGGGCCGCGCCGATGCCGCCGCTGGCGCCGGTGAGCAGCACGGTTTTGTTATTCAGCTCCATCATTGCCCTCCAGGCCGCGCAGCATGTCGCCGTACAGGCGATACACCACTTTGGCCGCGTGCAAAATGGCGCTCTGATCTGCCGGTTCGGCGACCTTGTCCATCAGTCCTTCAAAAAAGCGCAGATGCTGCTGATCCAGGGCACCATGGGAGCTCAGATAGCTCATGGCCTGCTCGGGCAGCCGCAACCCCTGTTGCAGTTGCTCGGCCACGGTCAGGGCGATGGCCACGCTGGTGCCTTCCAGTACCTGCACCATGCCAAATAGCGCCATGGGGTTGTGGCGATCGATCTGGTGGTAGAGAAAGGCCACCATCAGCTCGATGTTCCGGCCCGGCTGGCCGTGGCGGACCGCCTCGGCATCACCGCCACAGGCGCGAATGTCGTTCAGAATCCACTCCTGATGGCCGTATTCCTCGTCGATGTATTCGGCCAGGGCGCCGCGCACCCATTCATGGCTGTCGGGCAGGCGGGTACCGGCGGCCATCAGCAGCGGCACCGTATGGCGCACATGGTGGTAGGCCTGAGTGAGAAAGGCGATGTACTGCGCCAGCGAGATCTCACCGCGCTGACAGGCGGCAATGATGGGGGCACTCAGCAGGTATTCCCGTTCGGCGGCGGTGTCCTGTTGCAGGCGGTGGTAAAAGCTCATGGGCATACTCCGGTGAGGTGTTGAATGTGATCGGCATAGGCCCGGCGAATGGCATCGCGGCGGGGCCGGCCGTTGGCGGTGAGCAGGCCGGCCTCGGCCAGGCCGGGGCTGGGCACCAGCCAGTGATGAATGCGGGCGTAATCGGGCAATTGGGCGTTGAGGGCGGCAATCTGGCCGGGCAGGGCGTGTTCCTGGCCCGGCAGCGGCTGCACCAGCGCCAGGTTGGCGGGCAGGCCGTCGCCGATGATCACCAGGTGAGCGATGGCCGGGCACCTCTGGGCCTCGGCCTCCACCCACTCGGGCGAGAAATTGCGGCCAAAGGCGGTGATCTGCACGTTTTTGCGGCGCCCGGTGATATGAAGAAAACCGTCGTCATCGAGCCGGCCCAGATCGCCGGTGGCGATCTCTGCCGGCGCCGCCGGCTCGCCCAGGTAGCCGAGCATGGCGCCGCCGCGCACATGAATTTCACCCTGTTCATCAATGCGCACGGCAAGGTGATCGAGCGGCCGGCCCACGCTGCCGGGACGATGGTATTCGGGGCGAGAGTGCTCGGGGCAGTTCAGTGCCACCACGGAGCCGCATTCCGACAGGCCATAGCCTTCCACGGCGGGAATGCCCGCCGCTTGCGCCCGGTGCAGCAGGCCCGGAGCCACTCTGGCACCGCCTACCGCCACCAGCCGCAACGGCCTGGCCAGCTCCGGTTGTTGCAGGCACAGGCCGGTCAGCAGGCGCAGCAACTCGGGCACCAGCACCAGGCTGTGGGGTTGCCAGTGAGCCAGGGCGGTGGCGAGCCGGTTGGCGTCGAGCCGGCTGGAGCCGGTAAAGCCCACCTCGGCGAGACCAGGCAGGGTGGCGGTGGCCCCCAGCCATAATGGCAGGTAGAGCCCGGCCAGGTTTTCCAGCAGGGTGCTCAGCGGCAACAGGGTCAGGTGGCGTTCCACCTGCACCTTCGCCAGTCGTTCGGCCAGGGCGCGCACCGTCACCATTTGCTGGGCCTGGCTCAGGCACACGCCCTTGGGCCGGCCGGTGGTGCCCGAGGTATAGGTGATTTTGGCGGTGTCCGTGGGCAGGGCCACCGGGGCGGCCACCTTGCGGCGCCAGCCGCTAAGGCCGGGCGCCAGCTCCAGCGGCTGCCAGCCGTGGGCCGGTGGGCCTATCAGGGTGTCGGCGCCGCTGCCGTCGAGCAGCCACTGGCGTTGTTCGGCGCTGAAAAAACCGGGCACCGGTATCACCACCAGGCCGGCATGGGCACAGGCCAGATCGCACAGGGCCCAGTCGATGTCGTTGTCCAGCTGCAGCGCCAGCCGCTGAGTGCCAGCCCGCACCAGCTCGGCGGCCAGGGCGCGGATGCGCGGCAGCAGCTCCCGGTAGCAAATGGCACTGCTGGTGTTCTGCAGGGCGATGGCGTCACCCTTGCGTTGTGCGTGTTCGGCCATGCGGCGAAAAAGATCGGTCACAGGCGCGCCTCCCGGGAAGGTGAAAACAGCACCGGTCCCGGTGCCAGCAGTGACAGCAGCAGGCTGTTACCGGCCAGAATGCGGTGGCCCTCGGCCAGCTCACCGGCCATCACGCGAGGCTGGTGCTGGTAATAACGGCCCCAGTGGGCCGCATCGCCGCCCACCCTGGCCGGGTCGGCGTGAGCCAGCTCCAGCGGCGACAGATGCAGGCGGTGAAAGCTGTTGAGCAGGGTCTGCGTGGCGGTGAACACCACCCAGTGCTGCCCTTGCCGGTATAGCTGTTGGCACACGGCGGCAAACATGAGCCGGCCGTTGCCGGGGGCGCTGGTGGCCAGGTTACCTATTTCCACCAGGCTGGCGCGGGATACCGGGCGGCCCCGCTGCTCGGTCAGCAGTCCTTCTATGGGCTGGTCCAGGTACTGCTCCAGATAGAGCGGCCGGGGGCCTGCAAGCTGCAATCCGCAGGCGGCCACCAGCTCGCCGTCGGCCCGGTACAGGCCGGCTAGCAGCGGCAGAAAATGGGGAATGCGGGCATCAAAGGCGCGCTGGTAGGCGGCCTGAATAAAGTCCTGCAACCGGCGCTGTTCTTGCGCGTCGACGGCGGGCCGCAACTGGTAGGGTGGGTTGAGGGGCTGACTCATAATGGCCTCCTGTGGACATTATCAGCAAGCCTAAAGGGCGAAACTTAAGCCAGGCTTAAGGAGGTAAAAAACGGGTATTTATCCAGTGTTTTTTCGGTGCCACTGCAGCATTTGCATAAGCGGAACGATCATTCTTTTTTATTGCCACGCAAAAGGGGCCGAAGCCCCTTGCATCATATAAACAGATATCCGGTACCGCGCACAGCTCACAGGCAGGTGCCGGCGCAGGTCCTGACTAGTGGGTAATTTCCTGAGGCTGGACCAGTCTCAGATAATCTTTCATGGGCAGGCTGAACAGCTCGCGGTAACTGCCGGCACTGAAGACGATTTCTTGTTGCCGGGCGAGTTCGCTGTCGATATACACCGGCATTTCATACAGGTTGCCAAAGGGAGGCAGGGCACCTGCTTCACAGTCGGGAAACTGCTCCCGAAAGTCGTTTTCATGCAACAAGGTGGCTTGCTGCACCGACAGGGACCGGGCCAGGTTGCGAGGATGGATGATTTTGGGAGCGGGCACGGCCACCATGGCCATTTGGCCATCCAGCGTCATGATCACTACCTTGGCCATCATCCTACCCGGTATATGGGCCGCTTCTGCCACCTCCTGAGCGGTAAACGCCGGTGAGTGGCTGATGACCCGATATTTGACTCCCTGTTGATCCAGATATTGCTGCAATCGTTGGGCCGGCATAATGTGATCCTCCTCGACAGAGACTGAGCCTGGTTGAAGTATAGGTCAGGGGAGGAAGGCAGGTGGCGGACAGGATCAAAAAAGGCCGGGGGCATGCCCGGCCTTTTTGTTTATATATCAACCAATTAACGCATGGTGACGAATTCTTCCGCCGCGGTGGGATGTATGGCCACGCAGGCGTCGAAGTCGGCCTTGGTGGCGCCCATTTTCACCGCCACCGCAAAGCCTTGCAGGATCTCGTCCATGCCAAAGCCGATGCCGTGAATGCCCACCACCTTTTCGTTTTCTCCGGCGCATACCAGCTTCATTTTGCAGGGCTGGCGGTGCTGAGTGACGGCGGTGTACATGGCGGTAAATGACGAGGTGTACACCTTGACGTTGTCATCGCCATAGCGCTCCCGGGCCTCGGGCTCGGTCAGGCCCATGGTGCCGATGGGCGGGTGGCTGAACACCACGGTGGGCACCAGCTCGTAGTCCATTTTGGCGTCGGGCTTGTTGTTGAACAGCCGCTCCGACAGCTGGCGGCCGGCCTTCACCGCCACCGGGGTCAGCTCCACATAGCCGATGTTGTCGCCCACGGCGTACACGCCTTCGGCCGAGGTGTTCTGGTACTCGTCGACCTTGATGTAGCCCTTGTGATCCAGCTCGACGCCGGCGGCCTCAAGGTTGAGTTGTTGAGTCATCGGGCTGCGGCCGATGGCCCAGATCAGGCAGTCCACGGTGAGTGACTCGCCGTTCTCCAGGTGGAGGGTCAGGCTGCCGTCGGCATGTTTTTCCACACTCTGGGGAATGGAGTGGGTGTGCAGGGTGGGGCCCTCGGCGGCCATCACTTCCACCAGGGTGTCGGTGAGCAGGGGGTCGAAGTTGCGCAATGGCGCATGCTTGCGTACCAGCAGGTGGGTCTCGGAACCCAGGCCGTGCAGCACCCCGGCCAGCTCCACGGCAATGTAGCCGGCGCCAACCACCGCTACCCGCTTCGGTTGCTCGGTCAGCTCAAAGAAGCCGTTGGAGTCGATGCCGTGCTCGGCACCGGGAATGCGCGGAATAATGGGCTCGCCGCCGGTGGCGATGAGAATGTGGTCGGCGGTAATTTCCTCGCCGTTCACTTCCACGGTGTGGGCATCCTTGAAGCGGGCAAAGCCCTTGATCACCGTGACCTTGTTGTTGCCCAGCACCCGGTCGTAGGACTGGTGAATGCGGCCGATATAGGCCTGGCGGCTTTCCACCAGGGTGTTCCAGTCGTGGCCCTTGAGCTCCACGTCAAAGCCGTAGTCGGCGGCGTAGAGCTTGATGGCCTCGGCCACCTGGGCGCCGTGCCACATCACCTTCTTGGGCACGCAGCCCACATTGACGCAGGTACCGCCCAGATCCTTGGCCTCGATCAGGGCTACTTTCTTGCCGTACATGGCCGCCCGGTTGGCGGAGGCGATGCCGCCGCTGCCGCCGCCAATGGCGATATAGTCGAAATGCTGTGCCATAAGTTTGCTCCGTGGATGAAGGTTCATTCAAAGCTGTGGGCCGATTGTACCTCAAGTGGTGCCGGCAAGGCTGGTCAACAAATCATCAGTTCGCCGGTCAAGTGCAAGGCAGGGGCAGTAAAGGCTTGAACATTATCGCCATTATCACCATGTTAGGGGGTATTCCCTCGGCTGCCGGGCGCAGCGCGATGGCCAAAACAACAAGAGGTAAAGGACCATGACAAATCCGCTTCTCACCATGGACGGCCTGCCGCCGTTCAGTCAGATCAAGCCGGAACACGTAAAGCCGGCCGTGGAGCACGCCATTGCGGATTGTAAAAAGCGGGTGGAAACCGTGCTGGCCCGCCATGAGGAGTTCACCTGGGACAACCTGGTGGCGCCGCTGGAAGAAGTGAACGATCACCTTAGCCGCATCTGGTCACCGGTGAGCCACCTCAACAGCGTGATGAACAGCGACGAGCTGCGCCAGGCCTATGAGTCCTGCCTGCCGCTGTTGTCGGAATACCACACCTGGATGGGTCAGCATCAGGGACTGTTTGAAGCCTATCAAGGCCTGGCCGACCGGGACGATTTCAAAAAGCTGAGCCTGGCTCAGCAAAAGGAAGTGGCCAACACATTGCGCGACTTTCGCCTGTCGGGCATTGCCCTGGAAGCGGAGCAGAAGCGTCGCTTTGGTGAAATTCAGGCGCGGCTGTCGGAGCTGTCGTCCACCTTTGCCAACCGGGTGCTCGACGCCACCCAGGCCTGGCACAAGCAGGTGACCGACCAGTCCGAACTGGCCGGTCTGCCCGAATCGGCGCTGGCCGCCGCCGAAGCCCAGGCCAAGGCCCGGGAGCTGGACGGCTGGGTATTCACCCTCGATATTCCCTCTTACCTGCCGGTGATGATGTACGCCGACAGCGCCGCCCTGCGCGAGGAAATGTATTACGCCTTTACCACCCGCGCCTCGGATCAGGGCCCCAATGCCGGCGAGTTTGACAACACCGCCATCATCGAGGAAACCCTGGCGCTCAAACAGGAACTGGCCGGGCTGCTGGGCTATGACAACTACGCCCAGGTGTCGCTGGCCACCAAGATGGCGGACAGCGAGCAGCAGGTGCTGGACTTTCTCGAGCAACTGGCCGACCGCAGCCACCCTCAGGGCAAGGCCGAGCTGGCCGAGCTGCGCGACTTCGCCAGGGATCAGCACGGCGTGACCGAGCTCAATGCCTGGGATCTGAGCTATTACGGCGAAAAGCTCAAGCAGCACAAGTACACCATCTCCGACGAGGAGCTGCGCCCCTATTTTCCCGAACACAAGGTGGTGCATGGCCTGTTTGAAACCGTGAAGCGGCTGTTCGGTATCAAGGTGGTGGAGCGTTTCGGCGTGGAAGAGTGGCACCCGGACGTGCGCTTTTTCGATATTTTCGATGAAACCGGCGAGCTGCGTGGCAGTTTCTACCTGGATCTCTATGCCCGCGCCAACAAGCGCGGCGGCGCCTGGATGGACGATTGCATCGGCCGGCGCTACCGGGAAGACGGCAGCCTGCAAAAGCCGGTGGCCTACCTCACCTGCAACTTCAACGGCCCGGTGGGCGACAAGCCGGCGCTCTTTACCCACAACGAAGTGCTGACCCTGTTCCATGAATTCGGTCACGGCATTCACCACATGCTCACCAAGGTCGATGTGGCCGGGGTGGCCGGCATCAACGGCGTGGCCTGGGATGCGGTAGAGCTGCCCAGCCAGTTTCTGGAAAACTGGTGCTGGCAGCCCGAGGCGCTGGCCTTCATCTCCGGCCATTATGAAACCGGCGAGCCGCTGCCGGCGGATCTGCTGGAGCGCATGCTGGCGGCGCGCAACTACCATTCGGCGCTGATGATGCTGCGCCAGCTGGAGTTTGCCCTGTTCGACTTCCGTCTGCACATGGACGACAAATGCGCCGAGCCGGGCCGGGTACAGGCCATTCTCGACGAGGTGCGCAGCCAGGTGGCGGTGCTGACCCCGCCGGCCTTTAACCGTTTTCAGCACGGTTTCTCCCACATCTTCGCCGGTGGCTACGCGGCTGGCTATTACAGCTATAAGTGGGCCGAGGTGCTGTCGAGTGATGCCTTCTCCCGTTTTGAGGAAGAAGGGGTATTCTCACCCAAAACCGGCCGCGATTTCCTGCATGCGGTACTGGAGCAGGGTGGCTCCAAAGAGCCGATGGAGTTGTTCAAGCAGTTCCGCGGCCGCGAGCCGAGCATAGATGCGCTGCTGCGTCACTCGGGCATTGCCGCCTGAATGTGATCAACCCGACAAAGGTGGCTATGGCCACCTTTTTTGATCCCCAGCACAGGGTAGAGCCGCCGCGGTTATGCAGGCACAATGGGGAAGGTATTTACGAATGAGATGCAACAATGGATCACGGGGTATCGTCCTGGTTTAACCTCTGGTGCGTCAGTCAGCTGGTGGAGCAGCGTCTGGCCGACGGCGTGCTGCTGTGCCGCCGGCAGGGCACACAGTGGCAGCCGTTGCTGGCAGCCGGCATGGCCCTGCCCGACGAGCCCCTTTCCGGTCTGGGCGACCGCCCCTATCAGCGTCTTACTTACCCCTTGTGCCGCCCCCTGAACATGGGCTCCGGTCAGTTTCTGTCGCTGTCCGCCCTCTATCCGGACCACGCCCTGCTGCTGTTTCGGCATCAGCGCCATGCCCGTCAGCTGAGAGGAGCCTGGCTGGGCTTTTTCGCCTCTGTTTTTACCCATCCCGACCGGGCGCAACAAGCGGTGTCGTTGCTGCCGCTGTTTGAGTACTTTCCGTTGCCCCTGGTGCGCGCCACTCCCGATGGTGTGGTGGAGTGGACCAACCGGGCGGTGCAACGCATTACCGGGCAGGATGGCGACAGCATGCGCGGCCATTCCCTGCGCGAATTCAGCCTGGGTGAAGACTGGCCGGAAACCCGGCGCCTGTACCGCCGGCTGGCGGACGAGCCGGAGCTGGGCATTGCGGTGATGGAAAAGCATTACCTGCACGCCAACGGTCACTTGCTGCTGGGCGAAACCCAGCTGACCCTGGTGCGGGACGCGCAGGGCGCCCCCTTGTGCCTGATGGGCACCCTGGCCAGCCTGCGCCCCCGGGCCACGACGCCTCAGGGGCTGAGCCTGCGCTTTATTCCGGCGCTGGAGCAGCCGGAAGGGGTGATGATCTGCGACGGCAACAGCCGTATCGAGCAGGTCAGCCCGGCCTTTGAGCGGGTCACCGGCTACCATGAAGCCGAAGTGCGGGGCAGTTATCCGTCGCTGCTGCGCTCGGGCCTGCACAGCCGGGAGTTCTACCGGCACATGAACCGGGATCTGAGCGAGCAGGGCCGCTGGCAGGGGGAGGTGTGGAACCGGCGCAGCAATGGCCAGGTGTATCCGGAGCGGTTACGCATCAGCTCGCTGGTCGGGCCGGGCGGCAGTGTGCGTTATGTGGCGGTATTCAGCGACATGGGCCAGCCCGACACGGTTGAACAGGGCGCGCCCCCGGAAGAAAAAGACTGCCTTACCGGCCTGGCCAACCGGGCCAGTTTTCAGCAGCGGCTGACCCGCCATTGCCGGCTGAGCGAGCCCTTTGCGCTGATGATCCTCGATATCAACAACTTTCGCCTGTTTAACAACGCCATGAATCACAGGGTGGGGGACAGGGTGTTGCAGGAGGTGGCCGCCCGGCTGCGCGGCCGGCTGCGCAGCGGCGATTACCTGGCGCGCATCGGTAGTGACGAATTTGCCCTGCTGGTGCCGGGCATAGTGCATCACCGTCAGGCGCGTATTTTCGGCCGGCATGTGCTCAGCGCCCTGGCCCGGCCGCTGCTGATGGCCGATCAGCAACTGTATGTGGACGCCACGCTGGGCGGCGCCCTCTGGCCCGGTATGGATGAAACAGACGCCGAAAGCCTGCTGCAGCATGCCGAGCAGGCGCTGTTCGGCGCCAAGCAAAAGAAGGAGTCACTGGCCCTGTACGACGACCGTCTGAACCGCAGCCAGAGCCGGCGCATGCGCCTGCAGCACGATCTGACCGAGGCCATTCGCCAGGGGGGGCTGCGCCTGCATTACCAGCCCATCGTCGACACCGCCACCGGCCGGGTGAGCAAGCTGGAAGCCCTGGTGCGCTGGCAACATCCGGAGCTGGGTGCCATTTCTCCCATGGAGTTTGTGCCGGTAGCGGAAGAAAGCGGCATGGTGCAGGCCCTGGGCGACTGGGTGCTGAACCGGGCTTGTGCCGATCTGCGCCGGCTGCAGCAGGCCGGCCATACACTGCACATGGCCATCAACCGCTCCAGTCTGGAGTTTCAGAGCCTGGGGCTGGACGGCGACGAATGGCTGTCGATCATCGAGCGCCATCAGCTGTCACCCAGCCAGATTATTTTCGAGATCACCGAATCCCTGTTTATGCAGGGCAACGAGCACCATCTGGAGCGCATTGGTGCCCTGCGCCGGGCCGGCTGCCACATTGCCATTGACGACTTCGGCACCGGCTTCTCGGCACTCAACTATTTGCGCGCCTTTCCCATCGACATGGTCAAGATCGACAAAAGCTTTATCGACCATCTGCCCGGCAATCAAAAAGACGGCTTGCTGCTGGAAGGGATTTTGCGCATTATCGGCGATCTTGGCATGAAGGTGGTGATCGAAGGCATGGAAACCCAGGCCCAGGCCGCCTACCTCTCGACTCAGCCCTGCCATTTTTTGCAGGGATATCTGATCGCCAAACCCATGCCCCTTCGTGAACTGCTGATTTTCCTGGAGTCCTATGCCGGACACACCGTACCCGCTGCAGATTGAGCTGCAGGATCCTGCCCTGGCCGCCGAGGCCGAGCGCCTTTGCGTGCGCCTGAGCGGCGTGGCCGCCGCCGCGCCCTTTGCCCTGGTATTCACCGAGGGCCGGCTGGAGTTGCACAAGCTGGACGAGCCCAGACTGGGGGCCGTGTTTGTGGACTTTGTGGCCGGCGCCGCGGCGCACCGGCGCAAGTTTGGCGGCGGCCGGGGCCAGACCATCGCCAAAGCGGTGGGGCTCAAGCATGGTCACAACCCCAGTGTGGTGGACGGCACCGCCGGCCTGGGGCGGGACGCCTTTGTGCTGGCCTCACTGGGCTGCACCGTGACCCTGTGCGAGCGTCACCCGGTGGTGCATGCCCTGCTGGAAGACGGCCTGCGCCGGGCCGCCGCCGACGGGGACATAGGCCCCTGGGTGCGTGAACGGCTGCACCTGCTGCCCTTTGGGCAAGGCCTGAGTGACATTCAACAGCAGCCGGACGTGGTCTATCTCGACCCCATGTTTCCCCACAAGAAAAAGGCGGCGCTGGTGAAAAAGGAAATGCGGGTGTTTCATTCTCTGGTGGGTGCCGACCTCGACGCCGACAGCCTGCTGGCGCCGGCGCTGGAACTGGCCCGGGCCCGGGTAGTGGTCAAGCGCCCCGACTACGCCGGCTTTCTTGACGAGGTCAAACCCTCGGCGCACATCGCCAGCAAGAACAATCGCTTCGACCTCTATGTAAAGCAGGCCCTGTAAACGGGTAAAAACTGGCCAGCGGCCCGCGTGAATGCTATATATTAGTTTAATCTAATGTTTTGGTGCTTGCGGGAGACAGCCATGAACCAGCCTTGTGTTCGAGCCTTTCTGGATCAGGACAGCGAAACCTTCAGCTACGTGCTCTACGACCAGCCCGGTGGTCGGGCGGCGGTGATCGATCCGGTGCTGGACTTCAACTATCACTCGGGCCGTACCGGCACCGCCACCGCGCAGCGGCTGGTGGACTTTATCGGTGAGCAGCGGCTGACCCTGGACTGGATACTGGAAACCCATGCCCATGCCGATCACCTGTCGGCGGCACCCTTTATTCAGCAGCAACTGGGCGGGCGCATCGCCATTGGCGAGCATATTCGCGAGGTGCAGGGCATCTTTCAGAAAGTGTTTGGGCTGGAAAAGGAGCTGTTGTCCGATGGCAGCCAGTTTGACCATTTGTTTGCCGATGGCGAGCAGTTTGCGGTGGGCGAGCTGAGCGCGCGGGTCATGCATGTGCCCGGTCATACCCCGGCGGACATCGCCTATGTGGTCAACGAGCGTACTGTGTTTGTGGGCGATACCCTGTTTATGCCGGATCTGGGTACCGCCCGCTGTGACTTTCCCGGTGGCAGCGCCGAGCGGCTGTATCAGTCCGTGCAGCGCCTGCTGGCGCTGCCGGAAAGCACCGACATCTATGTCTGTCACGACTATCCGCCCAAGGGCCGGGAGCATGCCTGCCGTACCACGGTGGCGGAACAGAAACAGGGCAATATTCATGTGCGTGACGGGGTCGGCCAGGCCGCCTTTGTGACCATGCGCACCGAGCGCGATGCCACCCTGGCGGTGCCCCGGCTGATTTTGCCGTCCATTCAGGTCAATATTCGTGCCGGCCGCTTGCCCGACCCGGACGAGCAAGGCCGCCGTTACCTCAAGGTGCCACTGGACTCGCTTTAAGTCGGGCCCAGCAATTGAGTAATGGCACCGGCCTGATGGCGAATATGGCCGGTGACCTGGCCGGCCCGGTCCGAGACCTCGGCCGAGCGGGTTTTCAGCTCGTCCATCAGTGCCATAAAGCGGCCCAGCTCGCCGGCCTGACTGTCGGCATGACCGGCGCCCCGCTCCGCCACCGAGGTGGTGGCCCGTGACGTTTCGCTCACCTGCTCGGTGACCTCCAGCAGGGTCTGGGCCTGGGTGTGCTGATCTTCCGCCGCCTGCATCATGCGGTCGATGGTGCCCCCCAGCTCGTCGCTCGACAGCCGCAGCCGATCCATGATGTCGGCAATTTCCTCCAGCGACCCCTGGGTGTGGCCCGACAGTTTGCGTACCTCGTCGGCCACCACTGCAAAGCCCCGGCCATGTTCCCCGGCCCGGGCCGCCTCAATGGCGGCATTGAGTGCCAGCAGGTTGGTCTGTTCGGCAATCTGGCGAATGACCCCGATAATGGCGGCGGCATCGTCCACCGAGCGGCCCAGGCTGGCCAGGGATTCCCGGCCGGTAAGGGCCGCCCGGCGGCTGTCGCCGGCGCTGTGGGCCAGCTGCTCCACCTGCTTGCGGCTGATGTCCATGGCCTGCAGGTTGTCCCGGGCGGTATGGGCGATGTCGTCGCTGGCCCGACGCATCTGCTCGGTGAGCCGGTTCAGCTCCTCCACCATGGTCAGGCTGGTCTGCAGGGTGCCGTCGTTGTTCTGGGTGTGCTGCTGAATGTCCTGTACTTCCTCGATCATGCCTTGCAGGGCCGCCGACACCTGCTGTAGCTGGGCGGCCCGCTCCCCTTGCTGGCGCTGCAGCCGCTCCAGCAGGCCATTGAAGCTGTTGGCAATCTGGCCCAGCTCGCTGTTGGGATGAGTCACCGCCAGGGGGGTGAGTTCGCCCTCGTGCAGCAGCTGGCCAAAGGCGTTGCGCAGCTGGTCGAGCCGGCGCACCACCAGGCCGCGCTGGAACAGATAGCTGAGCAGGGCGAACAGCAGCAGCGCCGAGCACAGCCCCAGCAGCACCAGACTGAGCCGGTGATAGGTATGCTGGCGCGCGGCCTCGCGGCTGGCCACCAGGGTGTCGAGGCGGCTTTCTATCTCGCCGAGGCCGGCGCTGAGGGCGGCGGCGGCCCGCGTGCGCTGCTCCAGCCCCGCCTGAGTATTGGCCAGCTCCTTGGGGTAACGGCGCAACAGGCTTTGCAGCTCCCGCTTGGGCGCATCTCCCACTTCCACCGGCTTGGGCTGGCGCAGGGCGAACTCGTCCACCTCCGGGGTCTGGTAGATGCCGAGCAGGGGCAGGGCCTTCAACTGGTTGCCGAGCTTGTTCAATTCGGCGAGCTGAAAGTCGAGGCTTTGCCTGAGCTTGTTGTCGCCCTCGTTCATGTAGTCCTGGCGCAGGTGCACCAGGCGGGGCAGGGATGCCAGCATTTCCGCCACCAGGGTCTGATAGCGGCCGGCCAGGCTGTGTTCGGTGTCGGCATAGCGGGCCAGGGCGCGTAATTGGTCGGCCAGCTCCTGTTCGGCGTGTTGTAGCAGTTGCTGGCTGTTGCCCGAGAGCTTGCCCGCCTCGCGAAAGTCGTGGGTCAGTTGCCGGTGCAGGGTGGTTACCGCGTTGCGGGCCGGCTCGCCACCCTCAATGTGCGTGAGCGCCTCGGCCATGGCGGTCAGTTGCCGGCCGGCCTCGGTCAGCAGGCTGGCATCACCCTCGGCGAGATAGGCGGAAATGGTGCGGTACAGATCAATGTTGGCGTGGCGACGCAACTGCTCCAGTTCGGCCCGGCTGTGTTCCCCCTGCTTGAGCTGCCGGTCTCCCAAATAGAAGGCACCGGCCAGCAACAACGCCAGCAGCATCAGCCCCAGCGACGACAACAACGAAAACAGCGATACCTTCATGCGGCCAACCCTTCACCCTGACAAAGGCCGGCAGATTAAGACACTGGAGTGACAGTTTTATGAAGCGGGCAAAGAAGTGACCGTTTTCATCAGCTGCTCATGCAGAGGTAGCATAGCCAGAGGCGAGGCATCAATCAGCTCTATGCGGCTCTCTTTTTGTGGTGCCAGGCGGTACACACTGAGCCGGTCGGTCTGGTTAAAGGCCCACCAGCCGTCTTCGGTGTGCAGCACCGCCTTGAGCCGGGCCACTTTTTGCACCTCACAAAAGGCGCGCACGGCGGCCAGATCGAACACCACCTCGTCAAGAAAGCGCCAGCCCAGGGAAAAGTGATCGTCGCCATGATTGGCATAGCGCCGCCAGGGCTGGCCCCGGCTGAGTTTGGGCTCGGGAGCGGCCACCACTGGCCGCCCGGCCTTGCCGGCGTGGGCCTGGGGATGGGCGGCCCGGCGTTCCGGTGTGTGGGGCTGTTGCAGCCAGTTCGGGCTCAGCCGGCCCTGCTCGGTTTCCACCAGCGCCTGCTTCGGCTCGGGTCCCTGAGCGATGTCGTCACGCAGCCGGGCCAGTTCGACCTCGCTGCACAGGTCGGTCTTGTTGGCCACCACCACATCGGCCAGGGCCAGCTGATCCTGATAGGTTTCATGCTCCCGGTAGCGAGCGTCGCTCCACTGGCGCGGATCGATCAGGCAAAAGGCGGCGCCCAGGCTCAGTACGTCCCGGTAATGTTCGTTGGTGAGAATGTCCATCACCCGGCTGGGGTGGCCCAGGCCGGTAGGCTCGATCAGCAGCCGGTCGGGCCGGGCCTTGTGCAGCAGGGCATTGAGGCCAATCTGAAACGGCAGCCCGGCCACGCAGCACAGGCAGCCGCCGGGAATTTCCTTGATAAGGGCGCCCTGATCGGTCAGCAGGGCGCCGTCGATGCCCACTTCGCCAAACTCGTTGACCAGAATGGCCCAGCGCTCGTGCTCCGGTTTATGGGCCAGCAGGTGACGCAGCAGGGTGGTCTTGCCGGTACCGAGAAAGCCCATGATGAGATGAGTGGGAATGGCGGTGTTCATAAGGGATCGAAAGCAAAGGTATTTGTTACTTTATAACACTTTTTACCGGTCTTGAGTATGGCCATAAAAAAGAGCCCTCGCGGGCTCTTTGTCATCATAGCTGGTCAATGCCACTCAGGGCTGGATCACCACCCGGCCGACCGGTTTGCCGGCCACCATGTCGTGGGCGGCCTCAATGGTTTGCTCCAGGGTCAGCTCTTTGACGTCATTCTCGTAATTGACCGGCAGGCTTTGGTGAACCCGCTGCCAGGCTTCAATGCGTTTTTCCTTCGGAATATGCACCGAGTTGATGCCGAGCAGTTGCACGCCGCGCAGAATAAAGGGCATGACGGTGGTATTGAGGGCCACGCCGCCGGTCAGGCCGCAGGCGGCCACGGCCCCGTACATTTTGGTCTGGCTGAGAATGCGGGCCAGGGTGCGGCCGCCCACGGCGTCGATGGCGCCGGCCCAGTGCTGAGACTCCAGCGCCGCCGGCTCCTGATCGAGCTGAATGCGGTCGATGATGGTGTGAGCGCCCAGGCTTTTCAGCCAGTCGGCGTGCTCGGGGCGACCGGTGGAGGCATGCACTTCAAAGCCGGCCTTGGCCAGCAGCCGCACCGCGATGGAGCCCACGCCGCCGGTGGCGCCGGTCACCAGCACCGGGCCCTGGCCCGGCTTGACACCGGCCTGCTCCAGCGCCATCACTCCCAGCATGGCGGTAAAGCCGGCGGTGCCGATGGCCATGGCGCGCTTGGCGCTCATGCCCGCGGGCAGGGGGATTAGCCAGTCACCCTTGACGCTGGCTTTTTCCGCCAGGCCGCCCCAGCTCTGCTCGCCCACGCCCCAGCCGGTGAGCAGCACTTCGTCACCAATGCGGTAGGCGGGATTGTCCGATGACAGCACGGTGCCGGCAAAGTCGATGCCGGGCACCATGGGCCAGTTGCGTACGATCTTGCCCTTGCCGGTAATGGCCAGGGCGTCCTTGTAGTTAAGGGTGGAGTAATCCACCTTCACCAGCACATCGCCGGTGGTGAGCTGGTGCTCATTAAGGCGCTGCAGGCTGGCGTGAGTCTGTTTGCCGGATTCTTCCAGTAATATGCCCTTGAACATGATGGCTCTCCTCGCACGTTTTTTATGCCATTCAGTGTAAAGAGCCTGTTGCCAAAAGCCATGCTTCAAAGAGCGGCAAATGCCGATTTTGTGACCGGGAGCCTTACCCGCTCAGCGCCGGTCTTGAAACCTTGATCCAGGCCTCATTGAGCCACAGTGATGCCAGGATTATGGCCCCGCCCAGAGCCAGACGGGGCAGATCGGCATCCCGGTTCCAGATCAGCAGGTTTACCAGCAGGCCGGCAGGCACCAGGGCGTTGTTCATGATCGCCAGGGCCCCGGCGTTGACCAGGGTAGCGCCCTTGTTCCACAGAAAATAACCCAGCCCCGAGGCGCCCAGCCCCAGCCACAACAAAATGCCCCATTGCAGCGGGGTGGCGGGATACGTGTCGCCGCCCAGCAACCACCAGGCCGGGGTCACCACCAGCAGGGCACCCAGGTAGAAGTAGCCAAAACGATGGTGCTGGGGCTCGGTGGACGGGTAGCGCTCCAGCAGCACCTTGTAGCCTACCTGGCCCAGGGCAAAACAGAGGTTGGCGCCCTGCACCACGGCAAAGCCGAGCAGGTAGTCGTCGGTCAGACCGTCAAAACGGATCACCAGCGCCCCCAGTACCGCCAGCAGGGCGGTAAACAGATAACCGGGGCGAAAGCGCTTGTGCAGCAGGTCGTACACCAGGGTCACGTACACCGGCGTGAGCACGGTGAAGATCAGTACTTCCGGCACCGTCAGCAACAAAAACGACTGGTAATAGAAGAGATACATGATGCCCAGCTGCAGGGCACCGCACAGCATCAGGCCGGCGGCCAGCCGGGGCGGCTGGCGCCAGCGCAAAAACGGCGCAAACAGCAGAGCGGCCAGGGCAATGCGGGTGAGCACCGAGAAATAGCTGTCCACGGCGCCAGCCAGATACACGCCAATCAGGCTGAAGGAAAAGGCCCACAGCAGGGTGACAAAAACCAGATAAGACATGGGTAAATGATAACCATTGGTAAACGAATGGGCGCCATGATGGCGTAAAGCGACAGGGTGATCCAGCGAGGGGCAAGGCCGGGCATAAAAAAAGCCGGCGCAATGCGCCGGCCCGGGACCAATAGCAGGTTTGTCATAAAGGAGAGAATGACGTCCCCAAACAAAAGTGGTTCAACACCACACGCAGAACTTGTTGGGCTCGCTGTCGAAAGACAGGGCCCGAAGAGGTTGTCAGCGTGGCAAACAGGATTGCCCGATCATGAACCGTTCGTTTTTCGTGCCGCTTGCGCGACCCGAGACAGGCAGTACCCCCCATGATGCCACCATGCCCAAACACTGTTCGACCGAACCGCCATCAAGACGCTTAATCACCACGCCGACGATAAACTCGATGGCCGGCATTCTATGGCCGGCGTGCTTATGGTAAAAATGAATTGTCATCATAAAGGTATGGTAAATATCGATGGATAACTTGTTTCAACGGCTGGATCTGAACCTGCTCAGAGTGTTCGATGTGCTGATGCAAAGCCGTAATGTCACCCGGGCGGCGGAGCGGCTCAACCTGTCCCAGTCCACGGTCAGCCATGCCCTTGGCCGGCTGCGCCAGACCCTGGACGACCCGCTGTTTGTGATGACCCGCAAGGAAATGCGCCCTACCCACAGAGCCCAGGCCCTGGCGACCCCGGTGCGCCAGGCCCTGGCCCTGCTGGAGCAGGGGGTGCGGCAGTCGGCGGGCTTTGAGCCGGGGCGCTCTCGGCGCACCTTTCGGCTGGCGGTGCCCTCGTCCATTGAGCACGGCGTGGTGCCGCAACTGGTGGAGCTACTGCACCGCAAGGCGCCAGGCTGCCGGCTGGCGGTGAGCGAGCTGGTCAACTCCGATTACGAAGACGCCCTGGCACGGGCCGAGCTGGATCTGGTGGTGAGCTTTGCCGGCGCCGACCATCTGTCGGAACGGTTGCTGACCGACACCTGGTTTCAGAACCCCATGGTGTGTCTGTCGGCCAAAGACAGTGATCTGCCCGAGGTCATCGAGCCGGCGCAACTGGTGAGCTGGAGTCATGTGTCTACTTCCAACTGGGGTCATAACCAGACCCTGGTGGAAGGCTGGCTGAGTGAAAAGGGGCTGGCGCGGCACATTGGTGTCTGGGTACCCAGTTTTGAGGCGCTGCCACGACTGCTGGCCACCGGCCGTTACCTGGCGGTGGTGCCGGAACTGATTGGCCGGGATCTCTGTTACTACTATCCGTTGCGGGCGCATAACCTGAGCGAGTCGTTGCACAGCACCTATGTGCTGGCTCAGCATCCGCTGACCGAATTCGATCCGGCGCTGGTGTGGTTCAGGGGCTTGCTTGAGGAAGTGGGTGGTCAGTAACCGGCCACCCATTTGAATAATCAGTTCTTGGGCAGGGGCACAACCAGCAGATCGCAGGGCACGGTATTCATCAGCTGGCGGGCAGAGGAAGTGAGCAGGCTCCAGAAGCTTTGCTCATGGCCGCAGATCAGCAGGTCGACACCGTGCTGCTCTACCGCTTCGTTCACTTTCAGCGTGAGATCGCCGCAGATCACCAGCTTTTTCTCTACCGGGTAGTCAACGCCGGCCAGGTAATCTTCCAGACGCTGTTTGGCATCGGCCACCACCTGATCCTGAATGTTGTCGATGTCGATGTCGATCATCTCGGTGTAGAGATCCTTGAGGTCGACGTCCACGTGAATAACCGACAACTTGGCGTTATTGGCGCGGGCCCGATCCACCGCCTTGGCGATGACCTTGCGGTTTTTTTCGGTCATGTCGACCGCCGCAAGGATGTGTTTGTACTGATACGGCTCAGTCATGACAAATCTCCTTTTTTATCAACTCTATCAATCCGTTAGCTAACAAACCGTGAGCTGCACGAAAGTTTTGCAACACCGCCAGCATAGGCCGAAGCGCCGCATGGGTACAAGTATCATTAAGTCTATAGCCTGTTTTCGCCAAGCACGGTTTTAAGGGAGATAATTTCTTCCCGCAGTGAGGCCACTTCTGCCCGCAGGGCATTCAGCTGCTGATTCACTTCCTGCTCTTCGGTTTCCACCGCGTGCTCCACTGCTTCTTGCTGCTCTTCGGCCTTGGGGCTCAGCACCGCCGAGGCCACCAGGCCGGAAATACCGGCGAACAGGCTGACACCGGCAAAGATCACCACCGATGAGATAACGCGCCCGGCGGTGGTCACCGGATAATAGTCGCCATAGCCCACGGTGGAAATGGTGACCAGCGCCCACCACAGAGCGTCTTCGGCGGTTTCGATATTGGAGTCGGGATTGCCGGCCTCGGTCATCAGGATGGCGATGGCACTGCCGCTGATCACCACCACCAGGATCAGCAGCATGGTGGCCATCATGGTACTGCCGCTGTTTCTCAGCAGGTGGCGAATCACCTGATTGGCCACCCGCAGCATGCGCAGCACCCGCAATACCTGGAAAATCCGGCCATAGCGCAGCACATCAATGGCCGGAATGGAGGCGATAAAGTCGATCCAGTGCACCTTGAGAAAGCGCTTCTTGTCGTGGGCGGTGAACAGACCGTAGAAAAAGTGGCTGAGCAGGATCACGCAGATGCTGGTGTCGAGATAGAGCAGCAGCTCTTTTTCGGCGGCGTTAAAGGGGCCAAACTGGTGCAGCACTATGGCCACCAGCGAGACGATGGACAGCACCATCATCAACAGCTCAAAGGCGGTGGGGGGAAGAAAGCGTACTGGGGTTTGCATGGGATCTCCTGTCCTTGGTGTCAGGGGCGATGAGCCTGAATAAGGTAGCGGCGGGGCGTGTTGGCCTGCTCGGTAAAAGTGCCGAGCGTGACCCGGTAGCCCTGTTCTTCCAGATACAGCGCCCGGTCGAGCAGCAGCCACAGCTCCAGTGGCTGGCGGTAGAGATGGCGCACCAGTTCGATGCGCTTGACCAGCAGCCGGCGGGCATCGGCCAGGGCGAGCCAGTGTTCGCTGTTAAGGGAAGCGGGCCGGGCCAGCCCCTTTTTCTCGCAGGCCCAGCGGGCAAAGGCCGCAAAGTCGCCGCTCAGCAGCTGTTTGGGAAAGGCCGGCAGCGGCAGGTAACTGTTCTCGCCGGTCAGCTCTCGTTGCAGCTCGTCAAAGGCCAGTCGCCAGGTCAGCTCGGTATGGCGCAGCCGCCGTACCCGCTCGCCGCCGGTGACCTGCTGTTGCAAGGGCAGGCGCAGATCGTGGCGACTTAAGCGCAGGCCGGCCTGTTGTCCGGCCGCCGACAGCGGTGCGTAGTGCTCGCCGTCGATCAGGTGGTAACAGCAGGGCGACAGCGCCAGTGCCTGCGTGCCGGCGGCGGCGCCGTGGCGCAGAAAGCGCAGGTGCAGCTCGCCGCAGGCATGCAGCGCCACCGCCTGTTGCTGCCGTTTAAACAGCCCGGCGGCCTCGGGGGCCAGGGCATCGCCGCAGTGAAAGCGATGGTCCAGGCCGAGCTTGCCGGCGAGGGCCTCCCCCTGCTGGCACAGTGCGGCGCTCCACTCCAGGCTGGTCACCGCTTGTTGTTGCTCCAGTGACAGCAGGCGGCCCAGGTGCCCTTTGCCGGCGCACCACTCCAGAATGGGATGAGTGGCGCTGATATTGGCGGCAAAATCCCGTATCTGTGCCCATTTTCGGCCGGGAATGCCGCTGCTCCAGCGGGGCGTGGCGTAATCATGGGCTCTGTGCAGCTCGGGCACCGGCCAGTGCTGCACGGCCACCATCTCGGGGCGGTGGGGGGCCAGTAGCGCCAGGGCTGACTTGGGGTCGGCCTCCAGTGCGTCGAGCTTGGCTTCTGAAAGAGTTTCCAGTACCGGCGTCAGCTCGGGCCAGGGCAGGGTACGGCAGGCAAAGGGCAGTCGCTGCCAGTCGCCACGGTGGCGTGCCAGCAGGGTGCTTAATCGATTGAAGTGGGTGGCTAAGTCGCTCATGGAAGCAATTATACCCACAGCCAACCTGGCCAACATAGCGGGACGGCGGCGTGGCAGGTAAAATGCGCCTTTTGTCATGATTGAGGATATGCCATGCAGGCCTGGGATGTAATCGTGATCGGTGCCGGCGCTGCCGGCCTGATGTGTGCCGCCGAGGCCGGCAAGCGGGGCCGCCGGGTGCTGGTGCTGGATCACGGCAAGCGCATTGGCCGCAAGATCCTGATGTCGGGGGGCGGCCGCTGCAACTTCACCAACTACCATGTGGAGCCGGGGGCTTACCTGTGCACCAACCCCCACTTTGTGAAATCGGCCCTGGCCCGCTACACCCAGTGGGATTTTATCGCTCTGGTCGACAAGCACGGCATCCCTTATCACGAAAAGACCCTGGGGCAGCTGTTTTGCGATGATTCGGCGCAGAACATCGTCGACCTGCTGGTCACAGAGTGTGACGCCGCCGGGGTGACCATACG
Source organism: Oceanimonas aquatica (assembly GCF_030732065.1). Taxonomy (GTDB): domain Bacteria; phylum Pseudomonadota; class Gammaproteobacteria; order Enterobacterales; family Aeromonadaceae; genus Oceanimonas. Next base: position 84,353 of record NZ_JAVBHX010000007.1, on the reverse strand, counting down.
GTTGCGGTCCGAGGTGCTGAATGTGGACCGGCTGGGTGAGGGCTTTGCTGTGGCCACGGCGGGCGAGGAGTACAGCTGCCAGTCGCTGGTGGTGGCCACCGGGGGGCTGTCGATGCCCAAAATCGGCGCCTCCCCCTTTGGCTACCGGCTGGCGGAGCAATTTGGCCTCAGCGTACTGCCTACCCGCGCCGGTCTGGTGCCCTTTACCCTGCAGCCTGAAGACAAGCAGACCCTTGAAGCCCTGGCCGGGGTCAGTCTGCCGGTGGTGGCCGAAAGCGAGGACGGCACCCGTTTTGCCGAGAATTTGCTGTTTACCCACAGAGGCGTGTCCGGCCCGGCGGTATTGCAGATCTCGTCCTACTGGCAACCCGGCGAGCGGGTGAACTTTGAACTGCTGCCGGAAGGCAGCCTGGCGCGGGCGGTGGCGGAAAGCCCCAATCAGGAGCTGAAAACCTGGCTGGCGCGGCATTTGCCCAAACGGCTGGTGGACGCCCTGCTGGCCCGGGGCGAGCTGGTCAGCAAACCTCTCAAGCAGTATACCCCGAAAGAGCTGGCGGCCATGGAGCAAAACCTGGCGGCCTGGTCGTTGCAACCGGGCGGCACCGAAGGCTACCGCACCGCGGAGGTGACCCTGGGCGGGGTGGATACCGACGAACTGTCGTCCAAGACCATGGAAGCGAAAAAGGTGCCCAACCTCTACTTCATCGGCGAGGTGATGGACGTGACCGGCTGGCTCGGAGGCTATAACTTTCAGTGGGCCTGGAGTTCCGGCTGGGTGGCCGGCCAGGTGGTCTGACCGGCCTGGGTGATTACAGCCCCAGTTTACGGCAGACGAAGTCCAGATCCTTGTCGCCCCGGCCGCTGAGGTTGACCAGAATGACCTTGTCCTGGCTCAGGGTCGGCGCCAGCTTGATGGCCTGAGCCACGGCGTGGGCGCTTTCCAGTGCCGGAATAATGCCCTCGGTGCGTGACAGGGTCATAAAGGCCTCCAGACATTCCTCGTCGGTGATGCTGGTGTATTCCACCCGGCCCATTTCCTTCAGGTAGCTGTGCTGGGGTCCCACGCCCGGGTAATCCAGGCCCGAGGCGATGGAATGCACCGGCAGCGGCTCGCCGCTCTCATCCTGCAGCACGTGGCAGCGAAAACCGTGGATCACCCCGGGAGTACCCAGGCTCATGGTGGCGGCGTGATCCGGGGTATCGAGGCCTTTGCCACCGGGCTCCACGCCCAGAATGCGTACCGACTCGTCGTTGAGGAAGGCGTCAAACAGCCCCATGGCATTGGAGCCGCCGCCCACGCAGGCCAGGATCACGTCCGGCAGCTCGCCGGTCAGCTCTTGTACCTGAGCCCGGGCCTCACGGCCGATCACCTTCTGAAAATCCCGCACCATCATGGGAAAGGGATGCGGGCCCACCACAGAGCCGATGGCGTAGATGTAATCGGTGGGGTTTTTCAGATACTCCTCAAAGGCACTGTCGACCGCATCCTTCAGGGTGGCGGTGCCGCGGGTGACCGGCACCAGGGTGCAGCCGAGGATCTTCATGCGCATCACGTTGGGATGCTCTTTCTCGATGTCCACCTGGCCCATATGAATTTCGCAGGGGATGCCCACCAGGGCACAGGCGGTGGCCAGGGCCACGCCGTGCTGGCCGGCGCCGGTTTCGGCGATCACCTTTTTCTTGCCCATAAAGCGGGCCAGCAGGGCTTCGCCCAGGCAGTGATTGATCTTGTGGGCGCCGGTGTGGTTGAGATCTTCCCGCTTCAGGTAGATTTGCGCGCCGCCCAGCTGTTCGCTCAGGCGCTCGCAGTGATACACCGGGCTGGGCCGGCCCACAAAGTGGGTCAGCAGGCGCTGCAGTTCCTGCTGAAAATCCTCGCGCTGGCAGATTTCGTGGTAGGCCTGGGTAATGTCGTCCATGGCCTGCTTGAGCGCAGGCGGGATCTCGGAGCCGCCAAATTCGCCGAAATAGCCCTCGGCATTGGGCATGTTTTGCTGGTAGTCCACACTGCTTCCTTATGCGGTCAACGGAGAAAGAGAGGCAGCATAGCAGTGGCGAAGGAGTGGATTCAATTAGCCACAAGTCGGTTGGAAAAGCCGCCCCGGCGCTGGCCGGGGCGTGGGTGAATCAGACGATGTCCAGCGGAATCTTGCGGTTGGGCGCCGGAAAGGCGGCATCGAGGCGGGCGAGTATTTCGTCGCTGAGGTCAAGCGTGAGGGCGTCGGCATTTTGCTGCACGTGCTCGGGCTGAACCGCCTTGGGAATGGCGATGACGTCGCGCTTGCCGTTCACCGGGCGAATGGCCCAGGCCAGCAGCAGCTGGGCCACGGTCACGCCGAGATCGCCGGCAATGGTCTGCAGCTCGGCGTGACCGAACAGCTCCCGGCGCAGCCGGCCACCCTGGGCCAATGGGCAATAGGCCATGGTGGGCAGGCCCTGTTCCCGCTGCCAGGGCAGCAGCGAGTGTTCAATGCCCCGGGAGCCCAGGTGATAGAGCACCTGGTTCACCGCACACTGGTCGCCGCCGTCGGTCCAGGCCAGTTCCTGCATCTCGCCCAGGTCGCAGTTGGACACGCCAAAGCGTTTTATTTTGCCGTCCGCCTGCAGTTGTTCAAAGGCTGCCAGGGTTTCTTCCAGCGGAATGCTGCCCGGCCAGTGCAGCAGGTAGAGATCCAGGTGGTCGGTGCCCAGGCGCCGAAGGCTGGCCTCACAGGCGGCAATGGCGCTGCGGCGGCCGGCGTTCCAGGGGTAGACCTTGGACACCAGAAACGCTTGGTCGCGACGGCCTTTCAGGGCTTCGCCCACCACTTCCTCGGCGCCGCCGTCCCCGTACATTTCGGCGGTGTCGATAAGCTTGAGTCCCAAATCCAGCCCCTGTTGCAGGGCCCTGACCTCGGCCTGACGGGGGTTGAGCCCTTCGCCCATATACCAGGTGCCCTGACCAATGGCCGGCAGTGCTACGGCGGGCAGGCCGGCGGTGGCCTTGAGTGTGACGGTGGTGTCCATGCGTGCCTCTTACAAATTTGAAAACGGTTTCCACGATATGGTGAAACAGCCGGCCCGCCATTGCAACAAGGTGAGCTTGCCTTTGGCCGGGCTTTGCTCTTAACTCGGTCTGAATTCATTGTTACGCGAAGGAGCGGCACATGACAGCAGATTCGGGCGCCGACGACCGGGCGCTGGTGCGGCGTCATCTCAAGCTGGATCACATGAACCAGCTGCAGATAGAAAAGCTGGCGCGGGTGTTTGACGCCGAGCCGGGGGTGGTCAAGGTGGTGGTGCGCAAGCACTGGCTGGACATCGACTACGACGCCGCCCTGCTGACCCTGGACAGAGTGATCGCCTTGCTTGAAGCCTATGGCGGCGAACTCTCCGACGACTGGTGGACGGCGTTCAAGGCCCACTGGTACCGCAAGCGCGAAGAAAAGCTGCGCGCCCGCCTGGCCCGGGAAGAGGACGACGCCTCCTCGTGAGCCGGTCACTCATTGTTCCAATGGCCAATAGCCAGCTAAAACGCTCTTAAATACAATCCATATCAATGATTTGCGACAATGCTCCGGTTACGCTGACGGAAAACGGCGGTCCGGGCATTGTGCTGCCGGTTTCTGCGTTCACCATCATCAGCGAAAGGAATATCCATGAGGGAAACATTCAGGAACAGCCGGCACTGTGTGCTGGGCGCGATCCTGACTCTGCTCGGCGGCCTGGGGCCGGCCTGGGCCGGGGCGCCGTTAAACGAAGCACCCACACCGTCGGCCCGGGTGTTGCGGATCTCCACCGAGAACACCGCCGATCATGTGCAAACCCGGGCCATTGCCCGCTTTGCCGAACGGCTGGAGCGGGCCAGTGAGGGCCGGCTGAAAGTGCAGTTTCACCACAGCGCCCGGCTGTTTCGGGATCGGGACGTGATTGCGGCGCTCGCCGGCGGCAAGGTGGAAATGGCGGTGCCGGGCATGTGGCAGCTGGACCGTTATGTGCCCGACGTGGGCCTGTACATGCTACCGATGTTCTATGGCCTGCCGGCGGTGCAGCATTACCGGGTGCGCGACGGTGATATCGGTCGCCGGGTGAGCGCGCGCATCGAGCGGGATCTGGGAGTGGTGGTGCCGGGGCGCTGGCTGGATCTCGGCTATGCTCATCTGTATTTCACCGACACTCGAGTGGGGCGTCATGCCGATCTGGCCGGGCTGCGCATTCGCATTCCCGGCGGCGCCGCCAACCGGGGCCGGCTGGAAGCCTTTGAGGCCGGTCCGGTATTGATCCCCTGGCCCGATCTGCCCGATGCCCTGGAGCAGGGCCGGGTTCAGGGGCTGCTGTCCACCCACGAAACGGTACGCAGCGCCGAGCTGTGGAACCAGGGCGTGCGCTTTGGCTTTGAAGACAGGGAATATTTTGCCCAGTATGTGCCCATGATCAGTGCCCGCTTCTGGCAGTCGCTGCCCGAGGAATTGCGCCGGCTGGTGCGTGACAGCTGGGAGCCGGTGGTCGATGCCCAGCGCAGTGCCGCCGCCGAGGCTCAGCACCGGGCTCGTCGGGTGCTGCAGGAGCACGGCGTCGATATCGCCACCCCCAGCGAGGCCAGCCTGGCCCGCTGGCGGGGTATCGCTCGGCGGCTGGAGCCGGCACTGGTGCGGGAAATGGGGCTGGATCCCGAGCTGGTGCAGCAGGCCCAACGGGTGGTGCTCGAGTGATGCAGTCCCGGCCGTTTCATCTCTCCGAGTCGGACAAACCGCTCGACAACCGGTTGATCCGTACCATAGTGGCCGGCGTGCTGGCATTGCTGTTGCTGATCACCGCCATGCTGGCCTGGGGGCTGTATCAGGATCACCGCACCAGCCTGCAAAGCGCCGGTGAGCGTCTGCAAACCCAGTTGCGCGCCTTTGGCAGCGCTGTGGATATTGCGCTGGTGTCGGCGGATCACGTGTTGCACGACACCCGCCATGATCTGGAAAGTCACGCCCGGGCCCTTGCATCGCCCGCAACACTGCGCCGCCGGCTGCTGATGAACCTCACCGCGGCTCCTTCCCTGAGCAGCCTGACCCTGTTTGATGACGATGGCCGGGTCGCCGCCAGTGCCGGCGAGGGCGCCGGCAACCGGCCTTCGGCGCCGGACTGGGTGATGGAAGGGCTGAGGGCCGGCAAGGCGTCCTTTACCGGCATTGAGCATGGCCGGCTGGGCGTGGCCATGCTGGTGACCGGAACGACGGACGGCCAGGCCGGCGTGCTGCTGGCCACGCTGGACACAGTGCGGATTGAGGCCGAGCTGGAAAGCGGTGACGGCTTTGGTGGCCAGCACCTGATGCTGCTCGATAACCTCGGCCAGCCACTGCTGGTGGCGGGGGACGATACCTATCTGCCGCTCCTGCTGCAACGGCTGGAGCGGCAACTGGCGGCCAATGAGTTTGACGCCTACGGCACCCGGCTGGTGATGGGGGAGCAGTACCTGTTTGCCCTTCGCCAGCTGGGCCAGCAGCCGATTCGGGCCTTTGCCGCCATTGAGCGGGAACGGGTGCTGGCGGGCTGGCGCCTGCGCGCGCTCCTTGGCTGCGGTGGCCTGGGTCTGATGTGGTTATTGTCGCTGGCGTTTCTTCGTCACTGGCACAGCAGCAGCCTGCGTGAGCGCCGGGTGGTGAACGATCTGGCCCACCTTTACCAGGCCATTGAGCAGATGCCGTCATCGGTGATGATCACCGATCTCGACCGACGCATTATTTATGTGAACCGCGCCTTTCTGGCTCATTCCGGTTTCACTCCGGACGAAGTGCTCGGCCGAAAACCCGGAATGCTGTCATCGGGGCGCACGCCGGCGGCCACCTACCGCGCCCTGTGGCGTGAACTCAGGAAGGAGCGGTCCTGGGAGGGAGAGTTTATCAACCGCACCCGTGCCGGTAACGAGTGTATCGAAAAGGTGATGATCACCCCGGTTCGCGACATGGACGGCCGGGTTGCCAGTTACTTCGCCATCAGTCAGGACGTGACCGAAAAGCACGAGTTTCAGACCCGGCTGGTGCGCTACCGGGAGATCGTCAACGCCGCCGACGAGCTGATGGCGCTGGTGGGGGCCAACTACCGTTACCAGCAGGTGAACCGCCGTTACCTGGAATACCACCAGCGGGAGCGGGACGAGATAGAAGGTCATGCCCTGTGGGAGCTGTATGGTGAAGTGCTGTTCAAAGCGCAGATGAAGCCGCGTTTTGATGCGGCTCTCAAGGGCACCGCCTTTGTCTTCGAAACCTGGATGAATTTCAGCGGCGCGGGTCGGCGCTTTTGCCGCATGAGCGGCCATCCTGTGGCCGGAGAGCAGGGTGATATCGAGAGCATTGCCATCAATATTGCCGATCTCACCGAGCGCAAGCAGTCGGAAGAAGCCCTGCGCACCAGTGAACAGCGCTTCAGGGCGCTGTCGGAGTTCTCGCCCATGGGCGTATTTGAGGCCGATGCCAGCGGCCACAATATTTACTCCAACCGCTATTACAGCGATTTGCTCGGTCGTGACACCGACACCCTGCTCGGCGCCGGCTGGATCGAGGCGCTGCACCCGGAAGACCGGGAACGAGTGGTGGCCAGCTGGAACGACGCCATTGCCGGGCAGCGCCGGGAATGGCACAGCGAAGGCCGTTTTGTGAGTGCGGAGGGCGCCGTGCGCTGGTTTCGTTTCGCCGCCCGCCGTTACGGCGATGTCGATGCCGCCGATGCCCGTTACATTGGCATGGCCATGGACATTACCGAACAAATGGAACATCAGGACATTCTGGAGCGCAAAAACCGCGAGCTGGAGCGGGTGTCCACCACGGATGCCCTCACCGGACTGGCCAATCGGGGCCATATGGAGCAGTTGCTGGCCCGGGAGATCCACCGCTATCAGCGCTACGGTACCGGTTTTGCGGTGGTGATGCTGGATGTGGATCACTTCAAGCAGGTCAACGACAGCTGTGGCCATGCGGTGGGGGATCAGGTGCTGCGCCGGCTGGCGGCGCTGATGCGGGAGCACACCCGGCGCAGTGACTGTCCGGGACGCTGGGGCGGCGAGGAGTTTCTGATCCTCTGTCCCAACACCGATGTGGAAGGCGCCTACCGGCTGGCGGAGGCATTGCGCCGGCGCATTGAGCAGGAAGCCTTTCCGGTGATTGGCCGGCGCACCTGCAGTTTTGGCGTGACCGCCATCGGCCCCGGCGACCAGGCCCGGGAAATGCTCACCCGGGCCGATGAGGCACTGTACCGGGCCAAGAGTGGCGGCCGTAACCGGGTGGAAACGAGTGAGGCTGGCGCTCTATAGGGTCAACGCCCGGCGCAGTACGCCCTGACCCTGAGCCAGGCGAGCACGGGCCTCGGTCTTGTCCAGCCCCGATAGCAGCATCAATATGGCCAGCTTCACTTCGTTATCGGCTGCCGCCAATGCCTCGGCGGCGGTGTGTTCGTCCTCGCCGGTGGCCTGCATCACGATGCGAATGGCCCGGGCCTCCAGCTTTAGGTTGCTGGCGTTCAGATCCACCATCAGGTTCTGGTAGACCTTGCCCAGGCGCACCATGGCAGCGGTGCTGAGCATGTTGAGCACCAGCTTCTGGGCGGTGCCGGCCTTGAGCCGGGTGGAGCCGGTGATCACCTCTGGGCCCACCTCGGGCTCAATGGCGATGTCCGCTTCCCGGCCGATGGCCGAGCCGGCATTGCAGGCCAGCGCCACCGTGCCGGCGCCGAGTCCGCGTGCATAGCGCAGCCCGCCAATCACATAGGGAGTGCGCCCCGAAGCGGCAATGCCCACCACCACATCATTTGCCGTCAGTCCGATATCGCGCAGATCCTGTTCGCCCTGTTGCTCGTTGTCTTCTGCCCCTTCCCGGGCCTTGAACATGGCCGCCTCGCCGCCGGCGATCAGCCCCACCACCAGGCCCTGGGGCACGCTGAAGGTAGGCGGGCATTCCGAGGCATCCAGCACCCCCAGCCGGCCACTGGTGCCGGCGCCGGTGTAGACCAGCCGGCCGCCCCGGCGCAGGGCGTGTTCAATTCGCTCCACGGCGGCGGCAATGGCGGGCAGCACCTGTTCCACCGCCGCCGGCACCTGCTTGTCCTGGGCGTTGATGGTGGTGACTATCTCCAGTGCGCTTTGGGTGTCGATGTCGAGGGTGGCCGGGTTGCGGCCTTCCGAGGTGAGTCGGGCCAGATCCTGAAGCAGCGGGTTGATGGGCATGAGCGTCTCGTTAGTCGGGAAAGTGAATGGCGCCGAGCACGGCGGGGCGGCGGGCGCCGGTGGCCTCGGGCAGGTTGCCGGGCAGATGGTGCAGGGTCTGGTGCGCCAGCCAGGCAAAAGCCATGGCTTCCATGGCATCCATGTCGACCCCGGCGGCACTGGTGGTGGCGACCCGCCAGCCGGGCAGCAGGGCATGGAGCCGGGCCATCAACAAGGGGTTGTGGCCACCGCCGCCGCACACCAACAGCTCGCCGGCAGCAAAGCCTTGTGCCTGTTGGGCGATGGCGCTGGCGGTAAATTCGGCCAAGGTGGCCTGTACGTCGGCCATGGCTTCATCGCCGTTGAGGCGGGCATCGAGCCAGGCGGCATTAAACAGCTCCCGGCCGGTGCTTTTGGGGGCCGGCAGCCCCAGCCAGGGCTCACTCAGCAGCCGTGACAACAATTCGGGCAGCACTCGGCCCTGGCGGCCAAGAGCGGCGTCTTTATCGAACGTTGCGCCGGTATGGCGCCGGCACCAGGCGTCCATCAGCATGTTGCCCGGGCCCACGTCGTAGCCCTGCACCGGCCGGCCCGGCTCCAGCACCGAGATGTTGGCGATGCCACCGATATTGACCAAGATGCGCAGCCGTTCGGGGTGGCTCAGCACGCACTGATGAAAGGCGGGCACCAGTGGCGCTCCCTGACCCCCCAGGGCCATGTCCTTGCGGCGAAAATCGGTGACCGTGGTGATGCCGGAGAGGGCGGCCAGGCGGTTACCATCGCCCAGCTGCAATGAAAACGGCAGTTCGGCGTCGGGCTGGTGCCACACCGTCTGGCCGTGGCAACCGATGGCGCGCACCTGTTCTGCACTCATGCCGGTGCTGGCCAGCAGTTGCAGTGTCACCTCGGCATAGGCCTGGCCCAGGGCAACATCGAGCTCACCCCATTCTTTGGCGGTGATGGCATCGCCGCCGGCGAGGGCCAGCAGCCGTTCGCGCAGGGCCGAGGCAATGGGGGCGCTGGCGCTGCCTTTCAGCTCAATGCGGCGGCCGTCGGTAGCCACCAGCACGGCGTCGATGCCGTCCAGACTGGTGCCGGACATGATGCCGATATAATGCTCCATTACCATTCTCGAGGCAGCTCCCGCACCGGGCTGACCGGTACGCTGATCACCTCGTTTTCAAACGGCTGGGGCTCGGCGGGCTGCTCGGTTGCTACCTCGGGCTCGGGCTTCGGCACAGGGGGTGGAGTGGTACCACAGGCCGCCAGCAGCAGGGCCGGCAGCAGCCACAGGGGGTTACGCATTGCGAATTTCTCCGGGTCGGGTCAGTATGGCGACCATTCAAGGTTGCCACAGGGCAACGCATGCCGCCAGCGGGCGGCGCAACAAAAGCTGAGGAAACGCCATGGCCTGCTGGCTGTTCAAAACCGAGCCCGATACCTTTTCCATCGATGACCTGGCCCGCGCCAATACCCTGTGGGAGGGGGTGCGCAATTACCAGGCACGTAATTTTCTCAGGGATGAGGTCAAGGAAGGCGATGAGGTGTTTATCTACCACTCCAGTTGCAGCCGGGTGGGCATTGCCGGCCTGGCCCGGGTGGTGCGCGCCGGCTTTCCCGACCCGTATGCTTTTGATCCGGCCAGCCCCTATTTCGACCCCAAGTCCGACCCGGACAAGCCGCGCTGGTACGCGGTGGAGCTGACCTTTGAGCGTAAACTGCCGCTGCTGCCCCTGGCGGCGCTCAAGGCCAATCCGGCCCTCGCTGACATGCCCCTGGTGAAAAAGGGCAACCGGCTGTCGGTGATGCCGGTCACCGAGGCCGAACGGCAGGCCATTCTGGACATGGTGCCGGGCTAGAGCTCAAACACTCGGGCCAGGTAGCGGGCCACGCCGTCGTCGTCGGCGCTGTGGGTGCGCTCATGGTGGGGCAGGGCGTCCTGCAGCCGGGTGTGGGCGTTGGCCATCACCACGCCGGTACCGACTTGGCGCAGCATTTCAAAGTCGTTCATGCCGTCGCCAAAGGCGATCACCCGCTCCAGCGGGGTGTTTCTCAGGCTCGCCAATGAGGCTACCGCCGAGCCCTTGTTGACGCTGCCATGCATCACTTCCAGGCAGATGGGCAGTGAAAAGGTGATGTTGAGCTTGTCGCCGAAGTGGGCCAGCAGCATGTCTTCCACTTTTTCCAGCTGGGCATGATCCCCTGCGTAAAACACCTTGTCCACACCCTCGGCGGGCAGTTGCCTGAGATCGGTGACCCGGTAGCGAAACGGGCTGTCGGGGCAGAAGTCGAGCAGGGCGGGCAGGGGCTCTTCCACCAGCCAGTAGTCGCCCTGATAGAGGTTGAGGTGCACCTCCGGCAGGCGAAAGCGAAACAGCAGATCTTCCACCATCTCCGGCGGAATGCTGCGATTGTGGAGCAATTGATCATTGGCGTCGTGAATGCGGGCACCGTTGCTGGTAATAAGACTGACGTTCAGCCCGAGCTGCTCGCGAATGGCACGTACGTCCACGTGGTGGCGGCCGGTGGCCACGATCAATTCCACCCCCCGGCGAGTGAGCTCGTGCAGCACTTCGCGGGTATAGCCGGAAATACGGTGCTGGCTGTTGAGCAGGGTGCCGTCCAGATCGGAGACGATCACGTCATACATGGCGAGGCTCCTGCATCAGGGATGCTGTTCAAAGAAGTCGAATACGGCGTTCAGCGCTCGCCGCCGGCGCGGATCCTGCTCCACAAACAACTCGTGAGACGCGCCTTTTATGACCAGCGGGCCGCCGCCGGCGCAGTGGCCGAGGGCCTGGCAAAAGGCGTTCTGGGCGTTGTTGTCCACCACCACGTCCTGGCTGGCCTGCAGCACCAGCAGCGGCGTGGTGATCAACCTTGCCCGTTCTATGGTGCGGTCGCCGGCGGCCAGGCTTTCGCCCAGCCATTGCAGACTGACGCCGCCCAGCTGCAGCTCCGGGCGTTCCCGGTACAGCTCGCGAAACAGCCGGTAACGCAGTTCGCTGTGAGTGAGTTCGTTGTCGGCAAAGGGGGTTTCCTCATAGCCGCCCTGGCCAGGGGCATAGCAGGCGTCATGGCCCAGCCAGCGGCAGCCGGTGCCCAGTACGCTGACCAGGCCGTCGGCCAGCCAGCGTGGCATGGGGCCCAGGTAGATGCCCATCATGGGGGAAGACAATGCTGCCGCCTGCACCCGCACCTTGGTCTGGCTCAGCCACAATGCCGAGATGGTGCCGCCCATGGAATGAGCCAGCAGGTAGACCGGCTGCGGCCCGGCGGGCAGCACCACTTGTTGCATGAACTGCTCCAGGTCCTGCACATAGTCGTCAAAGTTCGCCACGTGTCCCAACAGCGGGTCGTCGGTCAGCCGGGGTGCCAGGCCCTGGCCCCGGTGATCGTAGAGGTAGACGTTGTATCCGTTTTCAAACAGATCCCGTGCCAGCTCCTGGTACTTGAGGTAGGACTCGGTGCGCCCGTTGACGATCACCAGGGTGCTGCCGTGCTCGGGATTGCGCAGGGCGGCCCAGGGCAGTGTCATTCCATCGTGGCCGGTAAAACGACTTTCCACGGCATGGGCCTGCCAGTATTGCTGCAGGCCTTCGCGGCCCAGCTCGGCCAGCTCGGCTTCGGTGGTCAGACGCGGTGTTTGAGCGACGGCGGTGTTCATGACAAGGCAGATCCCGAGCAGGAACAGGCGGGCGAGCATGGTATGGCTCCGGTCGGTTCATGGGTGAATGGCATGTCGCCAGTTTAGCCCGAAAGGGCCGGCGAGTGCATCATCGCCCGTGAGAAGGGAGGAGTGAGGGGCTTTGCGCCCCTCACAGGATCACTTGCGCTGGCGATGGACCTTGAGCACGTTGGGAGTAACCCGAATCTTGCGCATGATGTCGGCCAGATGAATACGGCTGCGCGTGGTGATCAGCAGGTCCACCACATAGACCCGACCGTCCTTTTCCTCGGTGGCAATGCTGTGAATATTGGCGCCGGTGGCAGCGATCACATTGGCCAGCTCTGCCAGTGCGCCCTGATGGTTGATGATCTCGATACCGATTTCGGTTTTGAACTCGTAATCGAAATCCTGCTCCATGTCCCACTGCACCGCCAGGTACTTGTCGGGCTCCTTGTTGTAGCCGCGAATGTTCTTGCACGACTCCAGGTGTACCACCAGGCCCTTGCCGGGACTGATATGGGCCACGATGGGATCGCCGGGAATGGGCCGGCAGCAGTTGGCAAAATTGAGCAGCATGTCGTCGGCGCCGCGGATCGGCATTTTTTTCACCGCCTTGGAGCGCTCGCTGGGGGTGTCGTCCAGCAGCCGGCGGGCCACCACCACGCTCATGGCATTGCCCAGACCAATGTCGGCCAGCAGGTTGTGAATGGAGCCGTGCTTGGTGTCTTTCAGCACCTGCTCCACCCTCTCCACCGGAATGTCTTCCAGGTTTTGGGCGCCCAGCGCGTGGTTGAGCAGCCGTTTGCCCAGCAGCACCGATTCTTCGGTGCGCAGGTTCTTGAGAAACTGCCGAATCTTGGTGCGGGCCCGTGAGGTGACCACAAAGTTGAGCCAGGCGGCATTGGGCCGGGCGCTGGGCGCCGTGATGATCTCCACGGTCTGGCCCGAGTGCAGCGGCTGGCTGAGCGGGTAAGGCTGGCGATCCACCCGGGCACCCACGCAGGCGTGGCCGATGTCGGTGTGCACGGCATAGGCGAAGTCGACGGCGGTGGCACCGCTGGGCAGTTCCAGAATGCGACCTTCGGGGGTGAAAATGTAGATTTCATCGGGGAACAGGTCGGTTTTGACCCCTTCGATGAATTCAAAGGACGAGCCGGCGCTTTGTTGCAGTTCCAGCAGGCTCTGCATCCAGCGCTGGGCCCGCACCTGAGCGGTGGTGCCGGAGGCTTCGCCGTCCTGCTTGTAGGCCCAGTGGGCGGCCACGCCCTTGTCGGCCATCTGATCCATGTATTCGGTACGGATCTGCACTTCCACCGGCACCCCGTGGGGGCCCACCAGCGAGGTATGCAGCGACTGGTAGCCGTTGGTCTTGGGAATGGCGATATAGTCCTTGAACCGGCCTGGGCGAGGCTTGAACAGGGTGTGCATCTGACCCAGTACCCGGTAGCAGGTGTCGATGTCCTTGACGATCACGCGAAAGGCGTAGATGTCCATCACCTCGTGGAACTGCAGCTCCTTTTTCACCATCTTGTTATAGATGGAGAACAGGTTCTTCTCCCTGCCCTTGACCAGCGCTTCTATGCTGGCGTCGTCCAGCCGGCCCTTGATCTCGGCCAGAATGGACTCGATGATCTCGCGCCGGTTGCCCCGGGCCCGGCGTACCGACTCCCGCAGCACGCGGGTTCGCATGGGGTAGAGGGCTTCCAGCCCCAGCTCCTCCAGCTCGTTCTTGATGCTGTGTATGCCGAGGCGGTTGGCGATGGGAGCGTAGATTTCCAGGGTTTCCCGGGCGATGCGCCGGCGCTTGTCCGGGCGCAGGGCGCCCAGGGTGCGCATGTTGTGGGTGCGGTCGGCCAGTTTGATCAGAATGACCCGAATATCCTGGGTCATGGCCAGCACCATCTTGCGGAAGTTCTCGGTCTGGGCTTCCTTGCGGTTGCGGAACTTCAGCTTGTCGAGTTTGGACACCCCTTCCACCAGCTCGGCCACGGCGGCGCCGAACTGCTCCTCGAGCATTTCCCGGGTAACGGGCGTGTCTTCAATGGTGTCGTGCAGCAGCGCCGCCATCAGGGTTTCCTGGTCGAGGCGCATTTCACACAAAATGCGGGCTACAGCCACCGGATGGGTAATATAGGGTTCGCCGCTGGAGCGGGTTTGTCCCTGATGGGCGTCGCGGGCGACGATGTAGGCGGCTTTGAGTTGTTCCATCTGCTCGGACGGCAGATAGGTGACGGCGATTTCTTTCAGCGGTTCAAACAGATACAAGAGATTACCCCGACAATCAATGCCGTTAACACGCGATTGAAGAGCAATGGGCCCGTGATGTCACGGGCCCGCCGGCAGTGCTTAAGGCTCGGGGTCAGCCGCGACCTTCGGTAATAGCGGCCACGGCGGCCAGCTCGGCGGCTTCCATTTCCTGCTGCTCCTGGCGATCCTGAGCGTCCATCACGGCATGATTGACCAGGCCTTCCTCGATTTCGCGCAGGGCGATAACGGTCGGCTTGTCGTTCTCTTCTTCTACCAGGGCATCTTTGCCCTGGGTGGCCAGCTGGCGGGCGCGGCGGGCTGCAACCAGCACCAGATCAAAACGGTTGCCAACCTGTTCTACGGCATCTTCAACAGTAACGCGGGCCATAACAGACTCCAATGATTAAAAAAGGTGCAAAATTCTAATGGATATTAGCTTATTCCGCCAGTAGCCGGGAAAGCAAGTCGTGATAGCGAACCGCCTGCTTGCCGGTGTTGGCACGCTCTGCCTCGATAATGGCACTGAGCTGATCAAGGGCATGGTCAAAGGTGTCGTTGACCAGCAGGTAGTCGTACTCGTCGTAGTGAGACATTTCCGACACCGCCTTGGCCATGCGGCCCTGAATGACTTCGGCACTGTCCTGCTGGCGGGCATTGAGCCGGCGTTCCAGCTCTTCCCGGCTCGGCGGCAGAATAAAGATGGACTTGGCGCTTGGGGACTGTTCACGGATCTGGCGGGCGCCCTGCCAGTCGATGTCGAGCAGAATGTCGATGCCCTCGGCCAGCTGCTGATCGATCCATTCCCGTGACGTGCCGTAATAGTTGCCGAAGACCTCGGCCCACTCGTAAAAGGCACCTCTGTCTATCAGGCGCTCGAACTCGGCCTTGTCGGTAAAGTGGTAGTGGGTGCCATTTTCCTCTCCCGGACGGGCATTGCGGGTGGTGTGAGACACGGAGACCTGCAGCCGGCCATCGGCACTGGGGCGGTCGAGCAGGGCCTTGATCAGGCTGGATTTACCCGCGCCGCTGGGAGAGGAAATAATGAATAGGGTACCGATGTGCGCCATAGTGTTTGCCCGTTCGTGATGCGTCCCAGGCCGGCTGGGATCAGGGGCGGCCAATCCTACCAGAAAGCCGGGAATAAAAAAATGGCCGTTGCGAGTGCGACGGCCAATCAAAAAGTAACTATAGCTTGCTGCGGAAGTGCCCTCCACGCAGATTTCATTATGATCAGCACCTTGGTTCGGCTCTATCAGTTTTTTCCTGCCGAAAACCTCGTAAATTCCGAGTTATTTTGGCGTTGCAGGGGCTTTCGCAAGCTTTTTGACCGGGGACCGGTCCGGGTTGCTGGCAAGGAAATACGCTGAACAAGGAGCAACGCCATGTGGGAAACCCAGACCCTGCTGCAGCAACACACGATCATCGACACCCTGTTGATTCATTCTCATGACATGAGCCTGTACACGGTGGAAGCGGAGGTGGGCGACGAGCACCGGCCATTGGCCGAGGGCGGCAAGGTGCTTAAATTTCGCAGCATTGAGCACGTACGGGAGCGGCTGGCCGCCCTGAAGGTCAGTCGCTGTGTGCTGGTGCAGTATTCGCCCTACCAGGAAATGGTGGGCCAGGCGGCGCAAACGGCGCCGCCCATGGAGCTGGAGCTGAGCTGGCCCGGCTGGCAGGCCGGGGCCTGACGCTCAGCTTTCGGGGGGATCCCGGCGCACCACATCGACCTTGTGCTGCTCCTTGGTCCACTTGCCCTGGGGCTTGTCGATGTACTGAAAGTACTCGTTGGTAAAGCTGCCCTGGCTGCAGGTATGGCGATACCAGGTGGTGGGCACCTGTTGGTAATCCAGCACGCTGTTGAACACGCCGGGCCCGGTCATGTCGTACACGCCCTGAATGGTGTTTTCCCGAATATTGGTGAGCACCTGATCAATCAGCCTGGTCAGGTTGGGGTTGTCGGGTTTGCTGGCAATAAAGTAATTGGTGAGCTCGTTATTCTGGCGAATGATGTAAAGCTCTTCGTGCTCCGGACGAATGGTGTAACCCAGCGGCCACACCGCGTGCGCGTCGATATCCAGATACACGCCGCCGTATTTTTGCAGCACCAGGATCCGCCAGAAATCCGCCTGGGATGCACCGATCTGCAGCCGGGAGTAGGCCTCGAAAATCTCCGGCGAATAGTTGGCCTGAATAAACTCGGCCCGGGCCTCGGTGATCATGAAGCGGTACTCAAAGGTGGGCGACATGATGCGGTTGAACAAATAGTTCAGGTACACCGGCAGGGTGGCCTTATCGGTGTAGTTGGTCTGCCAGATGATACGCGGAATGGGCCTGTCGGCCCCCTTGATCAGTGCCCCGGAGCGGGCCGGCAGGGTAAAGCGCTTGTTGGGCAGAAAGTAGTGAAAAACGTAGCTCAGCACCTTGGTGATATTGGCAACAAGCTTGATCAACCGGCTGGCAAGAACGATATGCGCCTTCACGGGGACTCCTGGCGAGTGGAACAGTAATTATCTTCGTATGTTAACACGGTGAGGAGGCTGCGTCAGAGGCTGACGGGGCTGAGATCTCCGCCGGCACTACACCGGCGGAGAAGTAAGGCTGGTTTATTCGATGTTCTGAATTTGTTCGCGCATCTGCTCGATGAGCACCTTCAGCTCCACGGCGCTGGCGGTGATGTCGGCATTGATGGACTTGGAGCCAAGGGTGTTAGACTCTCGGTTGAATTCCTGCATCATAAAGTCCAGGCGCCGTCCGCAGGGGCCGCCTTTTTTGAGGATTTTGCGGGTCTCGGCAATGTGGGCAGTGAGCCGGTCCAGCTCTTCGGCCACGTCCACCTTCTGGGCCAGCAGCACCATTTCCTGCTCTACCCGCTGGGCATCCAGTTCAATTTTGGCTTCTTCAAAGCGATCGCGCAGGCGCTGGCGCTGCCACTCCATGATGGCCGGCATGTACGCCGACACCTTGGCCACTTCCTGCTCAATGCCGGTCAGTCGTTGCTCGATCAGCGCCTTGAGTTTGTCGCCTTCGCTGGCCCGGGCGGCGAGGAAGTCGTTGATCACCGTATCCAGGCCTTCCAGCAGGGCCTTGCCGATGGCATCCATGTCCTGGGCCTGGGCTTCCATCACGCCGGGCCAGCGCAGAATGTCGACCGGGTTCAGGGTGCCCTGACCGGCTTTTTCCATCACCCAGGTGGCGCCTTCAATCAGCTGCTCGGCCAGCACCTTGTTGATGTGCAGCTCGCCCTGACTGGCCTGGTTGCTTTCAAAGCGCAGGGCGCATTCCACCTTGCCCCGTTGCAGCCGGGCACGCAGTTTTTCTCGCACCATGGGCTCCAGGCCACGAAACTGCTCGGGCAACCGGGTATAGGTCTCCAGGTAGCGCTGGTTGACCGAGCGCAACTCCCATACGGCGGTGCCCCAGTCCTGTTTGAATTCCTGCCGGGCAAAAGCGGTCATGCTGTGGATCATGTGATTCCTGCTGTCTGTCAAAGAGTAATCACGAAGTGTGACACAGCCGGGCTCAGGCGCCAATGTTGGGCGGCATGCATTGGGCCGGCGCTTTCTTTATAATGCCTCGGTTTGCCCGCCGGGCAGCGCCTTTTTGACCTACAGGAGAACACCATGACCGAACGAGCTTCAGGACGCGCGGCGGACGAAATTCGCCCCGTAACCATTACCCCGAACTATACCCGTCATGCGGAAGGCTCCGTGCTGGTGGAATTTGGCCACACCAAGGTGTTGTGCACCGCCTCGGTAGAAAAAGGCGTACCGCGTTTTCTGCGCGGTCAGGGGCAGGGCTGGGTCACCGCCGAATACGGCATGCTGCCGCGCTCCACTCACAGCCGCATGGCCCGGGAAGCGGCCCGGGGCAAGCAGGGCGGCCGCACCATGGAAATTCAGCGGCTGATCGGCCGCTCACTGCGCGCCGCCATGGATCTGGAAAAGCTGGGTGAATACACCATTACCGTGGACTGTGACGTGATCCAGGCCGACGGTGGCACCCGCACCGCCGCCATTACCGGTGCCTGTGTGGCTCTGGCTCATGCCCTGAACTGGATGAAGGCCGAGGGCATGATCGTGCACAACCCGCTCAAGACCCTGGTGGCGGCCATTTCCGTGGGCATTGTGGATGGCCAGCCGGTGGCGGATCTGGAATACACCGAAGACTCGGCGGCGGAAACCGACATGAACGTGGTGATGACCGCTGAAGGCAAGATGATTGAAGTGCAGGGCACCGCCGAGGCCGCGCCTTTCAGCCACGACGAGCTGCTGGCCATGCTGGCCCTGGCCCGCAAGGCGGTGAACGATCTGGTGGAACATCAGCGCCGAGTGATTGCCGGCTGATCACGGCACATCCCGTTAACTTATTGAACGAATGATATTGCGGAGAGCAGCATGAAAGCGTATCAGCGCGAGTTTATTGAATTTGCCATGGCCAAACAGGTGCTGAAATTTGGCGAGTTCACTCTGAAGTCCGGGCGCAAGAGCCCCTATTTCTTTAATGCCGGCCTGTTTAACAGCGGCCGCGATCTGGCCCGCCTGGGCCGTTTCTATGCCGCCGCTCTGGTGGATGCGGGTGTGCAGTACGACGTGCTGTTCGGTCCGGCCTACAAGGGCATTCCCATCGCCAGCGCCACCGCGGTGCAGCTGGCGGAAGTGCACGATCAGGACGTGCCCTACTGCTTTAACCGCAAGGAAGCCAAGGATCACGGTGAAGGCGGCAACCTGGTGGGAAGCCCGCTTGCCGGTCGCATCATGCTGGTGGACGACGTGATTACCGCCGGCACCGCCATTCGTGAGTCCATGGACATTATTCAGGCCAACGGCGCCGAGCTGGCGGGTGTGTTGATCGCCCTGGACCGGCAGGAAAAGGGCAAGGGTGAGTTGTCCGCCATTCAGGAAGTGGAGCGCGACTACAACGCCCAGGTTACCGCCATCATCACCCTTGGCGATCTGATTGAATACCTGAGCGAGCAGCCGGACATGGCCGAGCACCTGGAGCGGGTGCGGGCCTACCGGGAGCAGTACGGTATTTAACGCATAATAAAAAAGCCGCTGAGAAGCGGCTTTTTTGTGGGCAAATGCGGCGATCAGCTGCTTTTCTGCCGGTGCAGGTGCACATCCATCTGTGGAAAGGGAATGCCGATATTGTTGGCGTCCAGCTCGGTTTTTATTTTCTCCAGCAGATCGAACTTCAGGTTCCAGTAGTCTTCTGCTTTTACCCAGGGGCGGACGATAAAGTCCACGGACGAAGCCCCCAGATTGCTGACGGCAATGCGGTAGGCGGGCTCTTTCAGTATGCGGGGCTCTTCGTCGAGAATACGGGTCAATACGTCCCGGGTGAGCTGAAGGTCGGCGTTGTAAGCCACGCCAATTACCAGATCGAGACGACGGGTACTCTCCCTGGAGTAGTTGACGATGCTGTCGTTGAGGATCTTGGAGTTGGGCACCACTATCATGCGGTTGTCCGGGGTCATCAGAATGGTGGTGAAAATCTGCACCGAGTGCACGGTACCGGCGGTGCCGCCCGCCTCAATGTAGTCACCGGCCTTGAAGAAGCGAAAGCCGATCAAGAGCACACCGGCGGCGAAGTTGGACAGGGAGCCTTGCAGTGCCAGGCCAATGGCCAGACCGGCGGCACCCACTACGGCCACGAAGGAGGCGGTTTGTACCCCCACCCGGCCCAGGGCGGCGATGATCACAAAGGCCAGCAGGCCGTATTTGAGCAGGCTGGTTACAAAGTCGGAAATGGTGCTGTCGACCTTGCGCGCCTTGAGTACCTTGTTCAGCCCGCCGGTGAGCATGCCCACGGCAATAAAGCCGATCACCAGGGTCAGCAGGGCGGCGGCGATGTTGACCGCGTAGCGAATAATCAGCTCCTGATTGTTCACGACCCAGCTCTGGGCTTCCTGTAAAAAGCCGGTATTAAGGAGTTCAGTGTCCATTCTCTCGTGCCTCTGTTGTTATTGGAAATTTAAGAGGTAGCAACCCTACACCGCTGCCAGCTGCCGGTGCAGCAGTTGCCAGTGGCTGTCAAAGTTGTGGGTGGGCTTTTGTTTGAACTGGCTGCGCACATACTGGTTGATGCGGCCTTCCACGTAGGCCAGCAGCAGGTTGGCCAGCACGGTTTCGTTCTCGGCAAAGCCGTCGCCCTCGTACAGGCGGCGCTCGCGCATGATCTGCTTGAGCTGGGTTTCCAGGCGGTCAAACAGCTGATTGATACGGGCCAGCAGCCGTTCGTGCTCGCCCTGCAGGGCGTCGCCGTTCAGCAGTCGGGTAATGCCCGGGTTGCGTTCGCAAAAGCCCAGTACCAGCTGCAACACATAGCGCAGGCGCAGGCTGCTGTCCTTTTCGTCCTGCAGAATGAGGTTGATACGGGAAAACAGGGATTCCTCGATAAAGTCGATCAATCCCTCAAACATGCGCGCTTTGCTGGGAAAATGTCGGTAAAGGGCGGCTTCCGACACGCCCACCGCCGCGGCCAGCTTGGCGGTGGTAATGCGCTGCCCCGGGCTGGTTTCCAGCATGTGGGCCAGCGCCTGCAGGATCTGCTCCCGGCGGTTTTTCCTGTTCTGATTATTATTGGCCATGAAAATGTCCGGTTGGTTAGTGGCGACCGGAAGAGCCGAACCCGCCTTCTCCCCGCTCGCTTTGATCAAATTCATCCACCAGGGTGAACTGGGCCTGCACCACCGGCAGGATCACCAGCTGGGCAATACGCTCGCCAGGCTGAATGGTGAAGCTGTCTTTACCACGGTTCCAGCAGGATACCATCAGCTGACCCTGATAGTCAGAGTCGATTAGCCCCACCAAGTTGCCCAGTACAATGCCGTGCTTATGGCCCAGACCGGAGCGGGGCAGTATGGTGGCGCACAGGCCGGGATCCTGAATGTGAATGGCCAGACCGGTGGGCAGCAATTGCGTATCACCCGGAGCCAGGGTGATGGGCTCGTCCAGGCAGGCGCGCAGATCCAGGCCGGCGGAGCCGGGGGTGGCGTAGGCGGGCAGGGGAAACTCGGTGCCGACCCGGGGGTCGAGAATTTTCAGCTCAATGGGTGTCATGGTATCGCTTCGCAATCAATGTCAGTAACTGTTCGCCCAGCTCGGTTTTGCCGGCCAGGGGTAAATGGTGCTGGCCGCCAGGCCAGAACACGCTCAGGGCGTTTTGGTCGCTGTTAAAACCACGATCGCTGCCGGAAACGTCATTGGCGGCGATCATATCGAGATTTTTGCGCTCGAGTTTGTCGAGGGCGTATTTTTCCACATCCCGCGTTTCGGCGGCAAACCCCACGGTAAAGGGCTTGTGTGGCAGGGCCGCGACCGAGGCGACGATATCGGGGTTTTTAATCAGCTCCACCACCATATTATCGGCACGCGTCTTCTTGATCTTGTGCGATGCCACCACTTTTGGCGCATAGTCGGCCACGGCGGCGCAGGCGATGAAGATGTCTTGCTCGCCAATGCCGGCCATCACGGCGTCATGCATGTTTTGCGCGCTTTCCACATTCACCCGCTGCACCCCGGCCGGAGTGGCCAGGTTCACTGGGCCACTCACCAGGGTTACCTCGGCGCCCAGTGCCCGTGAGGCGGCGGCCAGGGCAAAGCCCATCTTGCCTGAGCTGTGGTTGGAGATGTAACGCACCGGATCCAGCGGTTCACGAGTGGGGCCGGCGGTAAGCATGAGTTTCAGTCCGGCCAGGGGCTGTGGCGCCGGCGCAAAATGCTGCTCTGCCAGCGTTACCAGCTCCATGGCTTCCAGCATGCGGCCGGGGCCCACGTCGCCACAGGCCTGCTCTCCCTGGGCTGGCCCCCAAATGTGAGCGCCACGGGCCTGCAGGGTGGCCAGGTTGGCTTGCGTGGCCGGGTGGCGGTACATCTGCTGGTTCATGGCCGGGGCCACCGCGAGTGGCGCCGCCGTGGCCAGCGCCACCGTGGTGAGCAGATCGTCGGCAAGGCCATTGGCCAGCCGGGCAAGGGTATTGGCGCTGGCAGGGGCGATCAGCAGCAGATCGGCCCATTTGGCCAGCTCAATATGGCCCATGCCGGCCTCGGCAGCCGGGTCGAGCAGGGCATGAGAGACGGGCTCGCCCGACACCGCCTGCAGGGTCAGCGGAGTAATGAATTCCTGGGCGGACGCGGTCATGATCACGCGCACCTCGGCGCCCCGCTCCTTGAGTCGGCGCACCAGCTCGGCAATCTTGTAGGCGGCAATGCCGCCGGTGATGCCGATAACAATGCGTTTTCCTGCAACGGACATGGCTTTGTTCTCCTCGAGTTCAGGCGGCAAGATTATCACAATCCCCTGCGGCTGTGCGCTTTGGACTAGGCTTAACCTTCCAGACTCAATCGTGCTTGGTCAAGGAGACATTGCCATGAGCATCAAGGACTGGCCGGCAGATCAACGCCCACGGGAAAAACTGCTGAGCCGGGGGGCTGCCAGCCTGTCGGACGCCGAGCTGCTGGCCATTTTTCTGCGCATTGGCGCCCGCGGCATGGACGCAGTGACCCTGGCGCGGTTGTTGCTTGAACAGTTCGGTTCGCTGCGCGGCCTGATGCAGGCGGATTTACGCCAGTTTTGCGAAGGTCCTGGCCTGGGGCCGGCAAAGTTCGTGCAGTTGCAGGCCTGTATGGAGCTGATGCGCCGCTACCTCGACGAACGGTTAAAGCGGGAACATGCCCTTACCAGCCCGGCGTTGACCAGGGAGTTTTTGCAGTTGCGGCTCAGGGATCAGCCGCGGGAGGTGTTTGCCTTGTTGCTGCTCGACAATCAGCACAGAGTGATTGAATTTCATGAGCTGTTTTTTGGCACTTTGGATGCGGCGGCGGTGTATCCGAGGGAAATCGTCGCCTTGGCATTGAAGCAGGGTGCCGCCGCCGTGATTTTGGTGCATAATCATCCGTCCGGAGTGGCCGAGCCCAGCCGGGCGGATCGCATGATCACCGAGCGTATACAGGCCGCCCTGGGGCTGCTGGATATTCGCGTACTGGACCATTTGGTCGTAGGCGATGGCGAAACCGTATCCTTTGCCGAACGTGGCTGGCTTTGATGCCGGGCGTTTGGCTTGTTGTTGATCTCGAGCTGAATTTGCTGTATAAATTGCCGCCTTATTTTGCCCCGAAAGACGGCCAACGGGGTATCATTGCTCGAGCAAAAGTAAGTTTTGGAGAAGACTGACATGTCTAAAGTATGCCAAGTAACTGGTAAGCGGCCAGCTGTTGGTAACAACCGCTCTCACGCGAACAACGCCACCAAGCGTCGCTTCCTGCCCAACCTGCAAACTCACCGTTTCTGGGTTGAGAGCGAAAAGCGTTTTGTAAAACTGCGCATCACCACCAAGGGTATGCGTATTATTGACAAGAAAGGTATCGACAGTGTCCTGGCTGACCTGCGTGCCCGTGGCGAAAAGGTCTAAGGAGATAACCCATGGCTGCTAAAGGTATTCGCGAGAAGATCCGCCTGAACTCCAGCGCCGGTACTGGTCACTTTTACACCACTACCAAGAACAAGCGCAACATGCCCGAAAAAATGGAAATCAAAAAGTTTGATCCCGTTGTTCGTCAGCATGTGATCTACAAGGAAGGCAAAATCAAGTAAGATTTTGCCCTCTTAAAAAACCCGGCTTCGGCCGGGTTTTTTTATGCTCGCAGCTCCGGCTATACTGCTGCCGCCATAGCGTAAAGGAGACTGTGATGCCGGAATTGCCGGAAGTGGAAGTAAGCCGCCTGGGCATTACCCCGCATTTGCTGGGGGAGTCGGTCATGCGGGTGGTGGTGCGCAACGCCAGCCTGCGCTGGCCGGTGCCGGCAGAGCTCCAGGAGCTGACCGGGCTGACCGTGACCGGCATTCGCCGCCGGGCCAAGTATCTGCTGCTGGAAACCGACTGGGGCACCGCCATTCTGCATCTGGGCATGTCCGGCAACTTGCGGGTGCTGCCACATGGCACCCCGGCCGGCAAGCACGATCATGTCGACATCGAATTCGCCAACGGCAAGCTGCTGCGGTTGAACGACCCTCGCCGCTTTGGCTGCCTGCTGTGGACCCGTGACCCCGTTGAAGAGCATCCGCTGCTTGCCAGCCTGGGGCCAGAGCCGCTCACCGATGATTTTGACGGCGACCTTCTGTTCAAGCGCAGCCGGGGCCGTAAGACCGCCGTGAAGCAGTTCATTATGGATAACCATACCGTGGTGGGAGTGGGCAACATCTACGCCAACGAGTCGCTGTTTGCGGCAAGTATTCACCCTAAGCGGGAAGCGGGCAGCATCAGCCGTGCCCGTTATCTGAAACTGGCCGACGAGATCAAGGCGGTGCTGGCCCGGGCCATTGGCCAGGGCGGCACCACCCTGAAAGACTTTACCGGCAGCGATGGCAAGCCCGGGTATTTCGTGCAGGAACTGCAGGTATACGGCCGGGCCGAGCAACCCTGTGCGCGCTGTGGCGGTTTGCTGAAGGAAATCCGCATGAACGGCCGCAGCACCGTGTACTGCAGCCGCTGCCAGCGGTGAGCGCGTGTGAGAAATGAGGCGAAAGGAGTGAGGAGTACAATCGTGACCCCTCACCTCACAGGCCTAATCACGCCAGCTTCTGTGCAATGGCTTTACCTACGGCATCAGGCACGAACTGGCCGATATCGCCGCCATGAATGGCCACTTCCTTCACCAGGGTGGACGAGATAAAGGAATTTTCTTCGGCCGGGGTGAGAAACACGCTTTCAAGGGTGGGCATGAGCCGGCGATTCATGTTGGCCAGCTGAAATTCATACTCAAAGTCCGAGACTGCCCGCAGACCCCGCACCAGTACGGTGGCGTTGTATTCTTTGGCAAAGTCCACCAGCAGGCCGGAGAAGCCCACCACGGTGACGTTACTCAGCTGTTCGCGTTGCACCACTTCCTTTACCAGCGAGACGCGTTCTTCCAGCCCGAACATGGGGCGCTTGCTGGGACTAAAGGCCACGCCCACGATCACCTCATCAAACAGCTTGGAGGCGCGCTCTATCAGATCCAGATGGCCATTGGTGATGGGGTCGAAGGTGCCGGGGTAGATGACCCTGATGCTCATGACGATTCCTTATAAACAAAAGACAGGCAAAGACTTTAAGGTAGAATACCGCAGCATGTGAGCAAGCGGGAGAGCGGAATGAAGCGAATACTGGTGGTACGCAACGACAAGATCGGCGATTTTATGCTGGCCTGGCCGGCTTTTGCCATGCTGAAGGCGTCGCTCGACTGCCATATTACCGCCCTGGTACCCGGTTATACTCAGTCGTTGGCCGAGCTGTGCCCCGGCATTGACGCCGTGCTGTCCGACCCGGGAAAACAGGGTGAGGGTGCGGCGCAAAAGGCCCTGCTGAAACAGCTGAAAGCCGGTAATTTCGACGCTGTTATCTGTCTTTTCTCAAACTTTCGTAACGCCAAACTGATGTGGCAGGCGGACATTCCCCAGCGCTGGGCGCCCGCCACCAAGCTGGCCCAGGTGTTGTATAACCACAGGGTAAAACAGCGCCGCTCCGAGTCCGCCAAACCGGAATTTGAATACAACCTGGATCTGGTGCGCGCCTTTCTTGCCAAAAACGGCATTCGTCCGGTGGAGCCTTCCTCGCCTTACCTGAGCTTTGAACCCGCCGAGCTGGCGGCGTTTCGTGAGCAACAGGCCGGGCGGCTTGGCATTGATGCTGCCCGGCCCTGGCTGCTGGTGCACGCCGGCAGCGGCGGCTCGGCCAACAACCTGAGTGCGGAGCAGTACGCCGCGCTGATTGCCCGGCTGGCAGCGGACTTTCCCGCCGCACAGCCGGTGCTGACCGCCGGGCCGGGCGAAGACGCGCTGGCGCAGGAGGTGGCGAACCAGGCCGGCAACCATGCCGTGGTGGCCAGCGGACTGCCGCTGCCGGACTTTTGCCGGTTGCTGGCCTGTGGTCAGCTGTTCGTGGCCGGCAGCACCGGGCCGCTGCATATTGCCGCCGCCCTGGATGTGCCCACCGTAGGTTTCTTTCCCCTGCGCCGCTCGGCCACGCCGCTGCGCTGGCGCCCGCTCAACAGTGAGGGCCGCCATCTGGCATTTCATCCGCCGACAGGGGCCGAGGCCGAAGACATGAGCAGCGTGGACGTCGCCGCCGTGGCCGGCAAGGTCACCCCCTGGGCGGGTGATTACTTGTCAGCGTGTACCGTTTTTAATTGCACCAAGTCGGTATAAATGCGGTCGAACTGCTGTTTCACCTGTTCAATGGTGATGCGTTCCATGGCGTGAGCATCCTTGACCCGGGTACGCCAGGGCAGTTGGTCCGGGGTGTTGCCGGTTTCCGCCAGTAGGGCTTCTTCGTAGGCGCTGACCACATAGTCCCGGCAGTGATAGGGGCCGGTACGGGCCGGATTGTGATGGGCATACAGTCCCAGCACGGGGGTATTGGTAAGGGTGGCCATGTGTGCCGGTCCGGTATCGGG
Organism: Oceanimonas aquatica; assembly: GCF_030732065.1. Lineage (GTDB taxonomy): Bacteria > Pseudomonadota > Gammaproteobacteria > Enterobacterales > Aeromonadaceae > Oceanimonas. The sequence goes on along the minus strand of NZ_JAVBHX010000007.1, from coordinate 57,835 downwards.
TGCCACCACCAGACTGGCGGTGCTGATCAGTGCCATCAGCTCGGGCAGGCTGGTCTGGCCAACCAGGTTTTCGTCGATATTCGCGGTGAGCTGCTGAATGTTCGCCGCCAGATCCCGCTCCATCTTTGCCGGGCTGCCGATCAGCATCACCTTCATGCCTCGTACATGGGCGTGGTCGGCGAGGGCGGCGTAGCCTTCGGCGGTCCAGTTCTTGTAGGCCTTGCTGGCAGCGGGGCAGATCAGCAACAGTGGGCGGTTGTCCAGGTAGTGAGCGGCCTGGCTCTGCGCTTCGGCAGAAATAGGCCAGTTCCAGCGCGGGGTGATTTCCATTAGTCCCAGTGCCTTGCCAAAACTCATAAAGCCGTCTGCCACGTGCTCGCCGCTCGCTGTTACCTTGAGGTTGGTAAACAGCCACTGGCCGTCCTTGGCACGCTCCCGCTCAAATCCGAGCCGGTATTTGGCGCGAATACCCAGGCTGGCGATGCTGGCACGAATGGCCGCCTGCATGTGCAGCAGGGCATCGAACCGGCGGCCGCGCAGTTGCTGCCACAGCTGACGGTATGCGCCCCAGCCGGCGCTCTTGTCGAACACCAGGATCTCGACGCCGGGCAGCTGACGCAGCAGCTGGGCTTCTATTTTACCGGTGACCCAGGTGATGCGGGTCTCGGGCCACTGACGTTGTATGGCCTGCACCAGCGCTACCGCATGGCAGCAGTCGCCAATAGCGGACAGGCGCAGCAAACACAGGGACTCGGGAGCCGAGGTGAACACTGCCATAAGGAAACTCTTGTGGAATTGGAGTCCGGCATTATGCAAAGCCTTTTCGGCCATGTAAAATTCGGCTTTTCGCTGGGGGGATGGCAATGGAACGAATTGAGCACGGCTCCGAAATTATCTGGTACGACCCGGAATGCTTTGGTGATTTTCACCGGGACTTCTTTGAAATCGACTACTGGCGTGAGCAGGACGCCATTCGCGGCAAGTCGGTGGGACGCAACACCACCTGGTTCGTGGAAGACGAGGTGGGCCACAAGGTACTGCGTCACTACTACCGGGGTGGCATGATCGGCCGGGTAATGGAAGATACCTTTCTGCATGTGGCCGAGTCCAAAAGCCGGGCCATGGCCGAGTTTACCGTGCTGGCCAAGCTGTACCGAAAGGGCCTGCCGGTGCCGCGCCCCTGTGCTGCACGCATGATCCGTTCCAACTTTGTTTATCGTGCCGATATTATCCTTACCCGTATCGAGGGAGCACGGGATCTGGTGGCCATTCTTAAAGAGCGCGAGCTGGACGCAGAGCAGTGGCAAAGCATTGGCCAGACCATTCGCAGCTTTCATAATGCCGGCCTTTATCATGCCGATCTCAACAGTCACAACATACTGCTGGACGATAACGGCAAAAGCTGGCTCATCGACTTCGACAAGTGCCATTTCCGCCAGCCCGGCAGCTGGGCCAGGGAAAACATGGAGCGTCTGCTGCGCTCATTCCGCAAGGAGCAAGGCCTCCACCAGGAGTTCCACTGGGAAGAGCAGGACTGGAAAGCCCTGCTGAAGGGGTATTACAAGGGCAGCTGATTGCCAATGGCTGTCAGGGTGCGGGAGAGAGCACCTTGATTGGCCTTGACGACGCTCAAGGCTGCAGCTCCCATGGCGTTGCGTTGTGGTTCATCCGCGAACAGCTGCATCAGTGTTTGCGCAAGCATCTGGCTGCTGGTTACCACGCCGGCTCCCTTGGCCTGTTGCAGTTCGCGGCGAATGTCGTTGAAGTTAAAGGTCGAGGGACCGGTCAGCACGGGCTTGCCCAGGGCGGCCGGCTCCAGCAGGTTGTGGCCGCCCCGCTCAATCAGGCTGCCGCCGATAAAGGCGATGTCTGCCGCAGCAAGCATAATTGGCAGCTCACCCATGGTATCTCCCAGATACACCTGAGGAGTCGCCACAGGCTCATCCTGAGTGCGGCGATGCAGACTGAGCCTGTGTTTTTGCACCAGAGCCGCCACCTGATCGAAACGCTGGGGATGACGCGGCACCAGTATCAGCAGGGCGTTCGGATGACTTTCCAGCAGGTTCAGGTGGGTAGCCAGCAGCTGTTCATCTTCCCCTTCGTGGGTGGAGGCGGCAATCCATACCGGGCGTTCAGTACCCAGTTGCGCTCGCAGTACTTGCCCCTGCTCTCGCACTGCATCGTCGTAGTCGATATCAAACTTGATGGAGCCGGTGACACTCAGCCGCCCTTGAGGCAGCCCCAGGTCGGCAAAGCGGTCGGCATCGTCTTGGTACTGGCAGGCAATATGCGTAATATTTTGGGATAACAGGCAGAAAATGCGGTGAAATTTCCGGTATCTGTCGGCAGAGCGCGCAGAGAGACGAGCATTGAGCACCATCACCGGCAGCATGCGTTTGCCGCAGGCGGCCAGCCAGTTGGGCCAGAGTTCGGTTTCCATTATCAGCAGCGCCCGGGGCCGAACACGCCGCAGGAACAGGGCGACCGCCCAAGGAAAGTCCAGCGGAGCATAGCGGTGTTCAACCAGATCACCCAGCTTGGCGGCCTGGTCGGCACCGGTGCGGGTGGTGGTGGTGACCAGTATCGGCAACTCCGGGTATTCGGCTTTCAGCTGTTTGATTAACGGCGTGGCCGCGATCATTTCCCCCACACTGACCGCATGCAGCCACACCGGCTGTTCGCCGGTGGTGGAAGTAACCAGCCCCAGGTGCTCCGGCCAGCGCTTGCCAAAGCCGGGCTTGCCTTTCTTGGGCCAGTACAACAACGCCAGTAACAGCGGGCTGAACAGGTGGATAAGCAGGTTATAAACCAGTCGATAAAACATGATTATCAGTCTGCCAGTTGAGCCAGGGCGTCAATTACCCGCTTAGGAGGCAGCTCTTTCAAGCACTTGAGGTGACCCAACGGACATTCCCGCTTGAAGCAGGGGCGACATTCGATATCGGTGTGCACCACGGCAACTTTCTCCGCCAAGGGCGGCGTATATTGAGGCGAAGTTGAGCCATACACTCCCACCAAAGGGCGCTGCAGAGCTGCGGCTATGTGCATCAGTCCGGAATCGTTGGATACCACGGCGGTACTCAGTGCCATCAGGTCAATGGCCTGATGTAGCGAGGTTCTGCCAGCCAGCACATGGCAATGTTGCTGCAGGTTGCTGGGTAAATGATGCCTGATACTCTCCGCAACCGGAATATCCTTGGCGGAGCCAAAAATCCATACTTGCTGGCCTTGCTCAATCTGGTGCCGGGCCACCTCGGCATAATATTGCTCGGGCCAGCGCTTGGCGGGGCCAAACTCGGCGCCGGGACAAAGGCTCAGCACCGGCATAGTGGTGGGCAGATTCAGCTCGGCAAGTGCGGAGTGCTGGTTATCAACGTTCACGCTCAGTGCCGGCCAGGGCAGTTCGGGAATGTCCTGATGGCTTTTCATTTGCGTCTTGGGGTAGGCAAGGGCGTTGTAACGCTCCACCATCAGCGGAAAGTCGTGCTTGTTGCTGCGCAGATCATTGAGCAGACCGTAACGTGACTCACCCTTCCAGCCCGTGCGTTTTTTGATGCCGGCAAACAGCGGGATCAGCGCCGATTTGAGCGAATTGGGTTGAATAATGGCCCAGTCGTAGCATGTTGTTGCCAGCTGCCGGCCCAGCCGAAAGCGTTCGGCCAGTTTGAAGTCACCGTGCCCAAGCGGCATGACAATGGCCTTGTCCACCTGTGGCATGCGCTCCAGCAGAGCGCAGCACCACGCCGGCGCCATGACATGTAGCTCGGCATTCGGGTGTAGTTTCTTTATGGTGATGTAGAGACTCTGGGACATCACCATGTCTCCGACCCAGGACGGGCCTATAACCAGAATTTTCATCATGGGTCGTTTTAAGATTGGTAAAAGCTTTGGTACCACTTAACGAAGCGTTTGACGCCTTCGCTGACGGAAATGCTCGGCTGGTATCCCACCAATCGGTGAAGTTCAGAGCTGTCCGCAAAGGTGTCGGGCACATCACCGGGCTGCAGGGGCAGGTACTCCTTTATCGCCTTGATGCCGAGGGCATTTTCGATGGATTCAATAAAGTTGCCCAGATGCACCGGGTCGTTGTTGCCGATGTTGAACAGGCGGTAAGGGGCCGCGCTTTGATGTGGTGCGGGTGCGGCGCTGTCCCACTCCGGCGCCGGGGTGGCGATGTGGTCGCTGGCCAGCAGTATGCCCTGCACTATGTCATCGATATAGGTGAAATCCCGGCTGTGATTGCCGTGGTTGTACACCTGGATGGGATCGCCCTCGGCGATGCGCTTGGTGAACTTGAAGGGCGCCATGTCCGGGCGACCCCAGGGACCGTACACGGTAAAAAAGCGCAGGCCCGTGGTCGGCAGACCGAACAGGTGGCTGTAGCTGTGGGCCATCAGTTCGTTGGCGCGCTTGGTGGCGGCGTAGAACTGCAGCGGATGATTGGCGCCGTGCTCTTCCCGAAACGGCATGCTGGTGTTGGCTCCGTATACGCTGCTGGTGCTGGCGTAGGTTAGGTGAGCCACCTGATGATAACGGCAGGCTTCCAGAATGTTGGTAAAGGCGACCAGGTTGCTTTCCACATAGCTGTGGGGGTTTTCCAGCGAGTAGCGCACGCCGGCCTGGGCTGCCAGGTGGATCACGCGATCAAAATGATGCTCGTTGAAGCACTCGGTCACTTTGGCCTGGTCTGCCAGGTTGGCCCGAATGAAGTGATAACCGGCACCGGTGCGGGCGGCGGTTTTTTCCAGTTGCGCCAGTCGGGCTTCCTTCAGCGCCGGATCGTAGTAATCGTTGACGTTATCAAAGCCGACTACCTCGTCGCCGCGTTCCAGCAGGGCAGTGGCAACATGGTAGCCGATGAAGCCGGCGCTGCCTGTAACAAGTATTTTCATATCACGGTGTTCTCTTGCGGGCCCGTGTTAAGGCAGGGCCGAAATGACACGCCCGGCGTCCCGGGCGTCGAAGGTTTAGGCTTGGGCGCTCTTGGTCTGACGGCCGACCGAATGGTAGACAAAGCCTTTTTTGTGCATGCGCGCCGGCTCGAACAGATTGCGTCCGTCAAAGATCAGCGGCTGACTCAGCTGCTGGCGCAGCAGGTCGAAATCCGGTGCGCGGAAGCTCTGCCACTCGGTGACGATGGTCAGGGCATCGGCTTGGTTAAGGGTAGCTTCCTTGGTGCCACACAGGGTCAGCTGGCCATTGCGGGTCTGCTCCCCGTAGATGCGCTGGGTTTCTTCCATCGCCTCTGGGTCAAAGGCCTGTACGTGAGCACCGGCCTGCCACAGGGCTTCCATCAGCACCCGGCTCGGCGCCTCGCGCATGTCGTCGGTGTTCGGCTTGAAGGCGAGCCCCCAGAGGGCGAAGCGTTTGCCGGCCAGTTTGCCGTCGAAATGACGATGAATCTTCTCAAACAGGGTGGTTTTCTGCTGCTGGTTGCGGACTTCCACCGCCTTCAGCACATGAGCGTCAAAGCCGATTCCGTCGGCGGTACGGATCAGCGCTTGCACATCCTTGGGAAAGCAGGAGCCGCCATAGCCTGCCCCGGGATAGATGAAGTGGTAACCGATGCGGGGATCGCTGCCGATGCCCTGGCGCACCATCTCGATGTCGGCGCCCAGCTGCTCGGCCAGATTGGCCATTTCGTTCATGAAGCTGATCTTGGTGGCCAGCATGCAGTTAGCGGCGTACTTGGTGAGCTCGGCGCTGCGTACGTCCATGACGATGATTTTTTCATGGTTGCGGTTGAAGGGGGCGTAGAGCTCGCGCATCACCTCTTCGGCGCTCGAGCTGTTGGTGCCGATGATGATGCGGTCCGGCCGCATGCAGTCGGCCACCGCCGAACCTTCCTTGAGAAACTCGGGGTTGGAAATGACATCAAAGGTCAGCTCACACTTGCCCAGGCTGTTCAGGCGCTTGCCGATCTGGTCCACCACCTTGTCGGCGGTGCCGACCGGTACCGTGGACTTGTCCACCACTATGGTGTGGCGCTGCATATGGGTGGCGATGGTATCGGCCACTGCCAGTACGTATTGCAGGTCGGCAGAACCGTCCTCGTCCGGCGGTGTGCCCACGGCGATAAATTGAATGTCGCCGTGGGTGACGCCCCGGCCGGCGTCCACGGTAAAGTCGAGCCGGCCGGCCTCGTGGTTTTGCCTGACCAAAGCCTCAAGTCCGGGCTCATAAATAGGAATGACGCCGTTTTTTAGGGCCGCAACCTTGTGCTCATCCACGTCTACGCACAATACATCGTGACCGGCTTCCGCCAGCACGGCTCCTTGAACCAGACCGACATAGCCGGTGCCAAATACGGTTACTTTCATACATTGATACCGTTTGCTTCATGCCGCTGATGAGCGGCAAGAGATAAATGAAATGGGATTTTACGCTATTTGCCCGCCAATGCCAGATAACGCCGGGCTACCTGCTCGGCGTTTAAATGAGCAACTGTGGTAGCAGAAACAGGGACTGGATTGTCTACCACGTCGCGGAGGGTGTTGGCGAAGGAGGCCGGTTCGTTCAAGGGTACCAGGTAGCGGGCCAGCTCCCCGATCAAAATTTCAGACGGGCCGGTGGGGCAGTCGGTGCTAACGACGGGGGTGCCGCAGGCGAGTGCTTCTACAGCAACAAGGGGGAAACCTTCATAGTCTGAACTCAGCACCAAGGCATGTGCTCTGCGCATATAGGCGTAAGGATTCTCACGCTTGCCGAGCAAGAGTACTCGTCCCTGCAGACCCAGTCGTTCAATTTCGGTCTCAATAAAATGACGGGCACCACCTTCACCGATGAGCACCAAGGGGATGCCCACACCGCTGTCGGCATAGGCGCACAGTAAGCGGTCAAAACGCTTTTGTCGCTGCTCCAACCGACCGACGTAAAGCAGGTAATCTTCCGGTACGTCAGTCACCGTTTCCTGGCTGCGCAACGCGATGGCTTCTAGATCCAGAGGATTATGCAAGGCGACACCGGGATTACCCTGAACACGGAAGGTCGTGGCCAGTGAGTCCAGGATCCCTTGAGATACGCCAATCAAGCGATGCCCCTGATAAAGCTTGCGTACCTGACGGCGTTTACGCAGTCGGTCCAGACCACGCTTGTTCCCCAGAAAGCCTATGGTGGGATCAGCATGTAAACAATACCAGGCGTTATCTTTCAATTGGCTACGGCTGACTACCTGATGGGCATGGTGAAGATGCGCCACAACCAGTGATGCATCGGTGAGCAGATGAGTGTCAAGAAACGCATCGAGCATTTGAGCGTGGTTGCGATAGCGACGTTGGCGCTGTAACCATCCAGTCGCGGTGTATGGCAGGCGATGCACAGTGACGGAGTCCGGCAGTTCATGGGCAACCCTGTCACTCAATACGATAAGTGTCATGCGTGCGCCGGCACGATCAAGCGCCACGCACAAGTCACGCACAACTATGGGTGCACCGCCGGTATTGAGATGATCTGTAACAAAAAGAACGTGAGGTTTCATGAAAAACTCATTTAGATCGGAAAAAGAGGGGTGGAAAGAGAGGGGCGCATTTTATTCATCTGCTTCGGTGGCTATAGGTAGGGGCTCGATTGAGCCAACTATGCGTGCAGGTACTCCAGCCAGCACAACATTATCGCCAAATACTTTGTTAACGACAGCGTTGGCGCCCACCACGACATTATTTCCAACACGACCTTCTCCGACAAATTTGGCTCCAGGATAAACAGTTACATGGTCTCCTAGCCGAGGCATCAAATCCTGCCAGTGCTCAGGTGCTGCCGCCAATGTAACTTGTTGGTAAAGACGGCATTTTGAACCAATGCGTAGGCCTGCTCCAACTACGACGGAAGTGGGATGAGGGAAGCGGACACCAAGGCCAATCTGGGTACGATTTCCAAGGTAAACACCAAAGCGTGTCGCTAGTTTAAAAAGTTGGCGCTGAGATAGCTTTTTGAATCCGTAGTGGCGCAACATTTGAGCAAGGCGGATGCGCAGGGCGACCTGGCGAGACATGTCTTGGGACCACAGGCATCTAAACAGTCTGAGCAAGAGCAAACCATTGCGTGAACGTAGTACTTCAACATGGCAGTGGCTGATAAACTCTTTTAAATTCATAAATTTAATCCATATTTTTGAATGCTGGCCAGGCTTTGCATTTACGTCAGTCGGGTGGCATTTTTACATCTTGTTCCAATGTTACTTTTACATTGGCTAATAGGTGCGTTTGATTTTTCCTAGTATGCAGCAAGGAGATACAGCCATAACGCGTAAGCAGCTGTTGCTGCATGACCTTGATGGAATAAGCGAGAAAATACTAACACGATTTCAATCCTCAACTTACTGGCTATGTCCCTGCCTTGCCTGCCTCTAACCTTTGCGTTAGCATTTCCAGCCATTTTCCCCATTGCCAAGGAACAAGACTTGAACCACAAGCGATTTGCCTTCGTCATTGAAGATCTTTACGGCGGTGGGGCTCAGAAGTCATTAATCTATACGGCAGATCAGCTGCGCCAACGCGGTCATGCGGTGATCGTGTTCACCCTGCGGGAGCTGGTTGAGCACAGGGTGCCCGAGGAGCTGGAAGTGGTAAACTTGGGCGTGGTCACCCGCTTTACCAAGGCCACCAGCACGGCTCTGACCGAAAAGTGGCAGGCACGGCGCATTGCCCAGGCTCTTAAGGAGTGGTGCCCTGATGTCACTATTTCCTGTTCCTGTGACAAGATCACCCGTCACCTGAACCAGCCCAACCTGTATTTCTGGATAAAGTCCGACGTATCCGCCAAGTTCAGCGATGAGGTCAAGCGAGAAAAGGCCTTTGCCAAGGTGCGCCGTTTCTACCGGGGACGCCAGGTTATCGCCGTGTCTCACGGGGTGAAGGAGAACCTGGAGCAGGTGGTCGGGCTGCAAGCCGGGCACATTATTCCCATCTACAACCCCTACGAGCGTGAGCCCTTTGTGGAGATGGCGGCCGAAGAAGCCACCGCTCTGCCGGAGCACGACTTCTTTCTGTGCGTGGCGGCACTGGAGCCGCGCAAGCGCCATGACCGTTTGCTCAAGGCCTACAAGGCGAGCGGCGTGAGAACGCCCTTGCTGATCATGGGCAAGGGCAAGCCGGAGAACGAGGCGGCTATTCGCCGTCAGATAGATGAGCTGGGTCTGCAGGACAAGGTGCAGATGGTGGGTTATCACCACAATCCCTATCCCTGGATCGCACGGGCCAAAGCCATGATCCTGACCTCCGATGCCGAAGGTCTGCCGCGCGTTCTGATCGAAGCCTTGCTGCTGCACACGCCGGTGATCAGTGTGGATTGCCCCAGCGGTCCCAAGGAGATACTGACTCAGGAACTGGCGGACTTTCTGCTGTCCCGGGACGATACCGAGGGCCTGGCCGCGGCCATTCGCCGCATGGACGAGGCGCCGGTGGTGATCGAGCCACGCCATTACCAGCAGTTCCTGAAAGAAACCGTACTGCCCCAGTTCGAAGCGCTCTGACGTTCACGCCATGAAACGTATCGACATTCCGGTCGGCGCCGAGCTTTGGTCATACTGGTTGTTCGCCGAGTCCCTGAATGGGCCGCTGCGGCTGGTGTCTTCAACGCTGACCGACGAGTTTGAGGCGGTGGGCAGCAGTCGCTTCTACCTGTCCGAAGACGGCGCGATTCTGGGCAAGGTGTCCACCGACCGGTACTCCCGCCGGCGGCAGCCGCTGAAGTGGCTGTTGCACGACTACCTGGAAAAACGACTGCTGTTGCAGACGGACGCGGCCAAGGAGTACCGCAGCCTGCGCATTTTGCAGAAGGCGGGCCTACGCACCCCCCGCTGCTTTGGCTGGGGCGTGTCGCTGCATCCGGACAATGCCGGCGGCTCCTTGCTGCTGATGGAACACCGGCAGCATGCCCGCTCCGGCGGTGACTGCTTTGAGGAGATGGATGAGACCAAACGGCTGGCGTTTCTGACCCGGTTCAGTGAGGAAGTGGCGCGACTGGCTCGAGCCGGTTATGTGCATCGCGACCTGCACTACAACAACCTGCTGCTGGATGCGCAAGGGGAGATTATCTGGATTGACGCCCATGTGCGCCGCTTGCCCCGAAAACGGGATCGGCAGTGGGACGCCATTCGCCGTTCACTGACGGTGAACAAGCTCAGGGGGGAGCCCTACCGGGTCTTTGTCGAGCAGCTGTTGCGTGCACAGCTGCCGGCCTGAAGCCGGCGCCGTGATTACCATTCGGCGAACAGCCTACCCAGTTCTCGAAAGTGTTTGCCGTTGTCGAACCGTTGTTCGGCCTTGTCCCGTCCGGCGGCGGCCAGTCGGGCTCGCAGCGCTGTATCCGAGAACAACCGCTCTATCTTGCTCGCCAGATCCTCGGCGTTACCGCTTTCAAACAGCAGGCCGTTCTCGCCGACCTCAATGATCTCCAGCGGGCCGCCGCTGTTGGCGCCGATCACGGCGGTGCCGCAGCGCATGGCCTCCACCGTGACCAGACCGAAGGTCTCATTGCGGGAGGTGGTCAGCATCAGATCGCAGGCCTGCATCAGGGCATGGGGCCTGTCGGTAAAACCGAGGAAGCGAATGCGATCCTTCAGCCCGAGCGCTGCCACCCTTTGTTTCAGCTTGTCCAGATACTCCTCGCGCATGGCGTGGCCGACGATCAGAGCGCGCAGCTCGGCGTGCTGAGGCGCCAGTTGCGCCATCGCCTCGATCAGCAGGTGCTGGCCCTTGGCCTGATTGATACGGCCTACCAGGCCGATCAAAAACGCCTCGTCCCCACCCAGCTCTCGTCGCAGGGCCAGTCGTTCCGCCTCGGTCAGGGGCTCGACCTCATCCGCTCCCGGATAGAGCACGGTCGTGCCCGGACGAATGTCGGCGGGAATGAAGGTGTGGATCTGGTCGGCCACGGCCTGGGTGACGCATAGCATGTGGTCGATGTGGCGGTACAGAAAGCGATGGAAAGGATCGCCCTTGAACCGGGTCATGGTCATGTGGCGGCTCTGCACCAGCAGCGGCTTGCGGCGGGACAGCTGTTTGGCCAGCACGGCGATGGGCATGTCCTTGGTCCAGTGAAAATGGACCAGATCCACCTGATGTTCGTCGATCAGCCGGGCCAGCCGCCAGGCGGTGCGCAGGGAGAAACGGCCGCCGGTTTTCAGCACCTTTTCCTCACCGCCCTGCTCGGCAAAGCGCCCGACCAGGCGGGCACCCTCGGCGATCACCGGCACCACACTGTGGTGCTCGGCCAGGGCCAGGCTGCAGCGGTGCATGTACAGCTCCAGCCCGCCCAGGTCCGGCGACAGGCAGAGCTCGAGCACCTTTTTGTTATTGCTCATCTTTCTGCATGTCCAGCATGACGGCGTATTTCATGTAAGAGCTGAAGGCAGAGATCACAGCCACGTTCCAGCCATTGATGCCATGAAACAATCCCCCCTTGAGGATCAGCGCCTTGAACAGGGCGGCCAGGCCGTGGGTGAAGGGATCCCAGGCCTTGGCCCGCTTGCCGTCTTCCAGCGCCAGCACGGCGCCGCGTTTGATGAACTTCTCGGTGGTACGCACCATGTGGGCGTAATCGTCGTAGGAATAATGCAGCAGGTTGGCGTTGAGCTGGCAAATGTTGCCGGCTTCCACCTTGGCATGTCCCTTCTTGGCCGAGAAGCCGCACTTGCGACGATCGTACAGGCGGGTGACCCGGTCCGGGTACCAAAGACGAATGAAGTTTTTGCCCACAAAGGTCTTGCGGCAGAACGAAAAGGCGTCGTGAGGCGTGGTGGCCAGGTTAAGACCGCGAATGGCGGCGATGGCATCGTCGTCCAGCCGCTCGTCCGCATCCAGGCTCAGGATCCAGTCGTTGCTGGAGAATTGGACCCCAAAGGCTTTCTGCGGGCCGTCGCCCAGGTAGGCCTGCTTGATCACTCGGGCACCCATGGATTCGGCAATCTCGCAGGTCCGGTCGGTGCTGAGGGAGTCGACCACGATGATTTCATCGCACACCGCCCTGACCGATTCGATCACGGCGGCGATGTTGTCTTCCTCATTGAGAGTGATGATGTTGGCGGTAATGTTCAAGGGATTGACCTCGTGATGCCCATCAGGCCTTGTTCAGCCAGCTCATGTACTCGGCCACACCTTCGGCCACGGTCTTGAACTCGTGAGGGTAACCGGCGGCGCGCAGCTTGGTGAGGTCGGCCTCGGTAAAGCTCTGGTAGCGGCCCTTGAGGTGCTCGGGGAAGGGGATGTATTCAATTTCACCCTTGCCATGATGCTGGATCACCGCTTCGGCCACATTCTGGAAGGGCTCGGCGCGGCCGGTGCCGCAGTTGAAAATGCCGGAGACTTCCGGATTCTGCCAGAACCAGAGGTTGACCTTGCACACATCGCCCACGTAGATGAAGTCGCGCATCTGACCGCCGTTGCCGAAACCGTCGCAACCTTCAAACAGCTTGGGGTTTTCGCCCTTGTGCAGCTGGGTGTTGAGGTGAAAAGCCACGCTCGACATGCTGCCCTTGTGCTGCTCGCGGGGGCCGTAGACGTTGAAGTACTTGAGGCCCACTACCTGGGAACGGATCTCCGGCATCAGGCGGCGCACATACTGGTCGAACAGTTGTTTGGAGTAGCCGTAGACGTTGAGCGGCTGCTCGTATTGCGGCTCTTCAATGAAGTTGTCATTGCGGCCGCCGTAGGTAGCGGCGGAAGAGGCGTAAATGAACGGAATTTCCCGTTCCAGGCAGTAGTGCAGCAGATCCTTGGAGTACTCGTAGTTGTTCTCCATCATGAATTTGCCGTCCCACTCGGTGGTGGCCGAGCAGGCGCCTTCGTGGAAGATCACCTCAATGCCGCCCCATTCCTCGAACTCGTCACCGGACACAATGCGGTGCAGGAACTCGTCCTTGTCCAGATAGTCGGCGATAGTCAGATCGACCAGGTTGACGAACTTGGTGCCGTCGGTCAGATCGTCGATCACCACCACATCGGTACGGCCTTGATCGTTCAGGTTTTTTACCAGGTTGCTGCCAATAAAGCCGGCACCGCCAGTTACAATGATCATCGCAGTCTGCCTCTTGCTGGCCGAACCGAATGTTCGGCTGTTCGAAGAAAAATTGGCGCAAGTTTACCACGCCTCCACCGCGAAAAACTAACTTGCGACCCTGTGTTACTATTCAGTTATCACTCAGTGAAATGCCACCGTGGCCGGGTTAACCCCATGAAAACCAGGGACCGCATCGTGGCCGCCGCGCTCGCTCTGTTCAACGAGCAGGGTGAAGCCAGGGTCACCACCAATCATATCGCCGCCCACCTGGGCATCAGCCCGGGTAACCTTTACTATCACTTTCGCAACAAGAACGACATCATTCACTGCATTTTTGCCAAGTACAGCGCTCATTTGCGCAAAAGTTTCACGCCCGTTACCGGCTCTGCCAGCGCCAGCCCGGCACTCTGGTTTCATTATCTGGATGCGGTGTTTTACGTGATGTGGGAGTTCCGGTTTCTGTACGCCAACCTCAACGATATTCTGCTTCGGGACCCGGAGCTGCACCGGCAATATCTGGAGCTGCAGCAAGAGCTTGAGGGCAACCTGCAGGCCCTGTTGCGGGAGCTGAATGCCCAACATGTGCTGAAGGTGCCCGATGACGACATTGCCTCCCTGGCGCAAAACCTCAAGCTGCTGGTGTCGTGCTGGGTCAGCTACCAGCAGGTGCAGTCGTTGCAGCCCCGCATCAGCCAGGGGGTACTTTACGAAGGAGTTGTCAGAGTACTCACCTTGCTCAAACCCTACTTTCATTCGAGCAAAGGACTCGAGTTGAGCCAAATACTGGCACATTATCGGGCTCTGGCGGCCGTACCTGGTGATCCCTTTCACAAATAGTGCGCACTGGCGGAATAAGTTATGAGTATTGAGCAGTGAGGTAGTAAAATGGCCTGAGTTAAACCCAGATAGCCACATGGAAAACGGGAGTTTGTTATGTCGTCGGCATTTTATGCTTATTTAAGCGAGCAGCTGGAAAACACCAAAGCGGAAGGGCTCTTTAAGAAGGAGCGGGTGATCAGCTCGCCCCAGAGCGCAGCCATTCGCGTGGGCGAGCAGGAAGTGATCAATTTCTGCGCCAACAACTATCTGGGACTGGCCAACCACCCTGCGTTGGTCGAGGCGGCGCAGCAGGGCCTGCAAAGCCACGGGTTCGGTATGGCTTCGGTACGCTTTATCTGCGGCACTCAGGATCTGCACAAGCAGCTTGAAAGCGAGTTGTCGTCCTTTCTCGGTATGGAAGACACCATTCTCTATACCTCCTGTTTCGATGCCAATGCCGGCCTGTTCGAAACCCTGCTGGGCCCGGAAGACGCCATCATTTCCGATGCGCTGAACCACGCCTCCATCATCGACGGCGTACGTCTGTGCAAGGCCAAGCGCTACCGCTACGCCAACAACAACATGGCCGAGCTGGAAAGCCGCCTGCAGCAGGCCGAGGCCGACGGTGTCCGCTTCAAACTGATCGCCACCGACGGCGTCTTCTCCATGGACGGCGTGATTGCCAACCTGAGCGCCATCTGCGATCTGGCCGACCAGTACAACGCGCTGGTGATGGTGGATGACTCCCACGCCGTAGGTTTTGTCGGCGAACAGGGCCGGGGCACCCATGAATACTGCCAGGTGATGGACAGAGTCGACATTATTACCGGCACGCTTGGCAAGGCCCTGGGCGGTGCCTCGGGCGGTTACACCTCGGGCAAAAAGGAAGTGATCGACTGGCTGCGCCAGCGCTCTCGTCCCTACCTGTTCTCCAACTCGGTGGCCCCGGCGATCGTCGCTGCTTCCATCAAGGTACTGGAAATGCTGAAAAACGGTGACGATCTGCGACAAAAAGTGCGGGAAAACAGCGATTATTTCAGAGAGCAAATGACCGCCGCCGGTTTTACTCTGGCGGGCAAGGATCACGCCATTATTCCGGTGATGCTGGGCGATGCCGCGCTGGCCTCGCAAATGGCCGACAAGCTGCTTGAAAAGGGCATTTACGTTATCGGCTTTTCCTTTCCGGTGGTCCCCAAGGGCCAGGCGCGCATTCGCACCCAGATGTCGGCAGCCCACAGTCGCGAGCAGCTGGACCGGGCCATTGCGGCCTTTACCGAAGTCGGCCGTGAACTGGGCGTAATCTGAGGGAAATGACCATGAAAGCACTGGCAAAACTGAAAGCCGAACCCGGCATCTGGATGACCGACGTGCCCGAGCCCGAGCTGGGTCACAACGATCTGCTGATTAAAATCCGCAAAACTGCCATCTGCGGCACCGACATTCATATCTACAACTGGGACGACTGGTCGCAAAAGACCATTCCGGTACCCATGGTGGTGGGCCACGAATACGTGGGCGAGGTGGTGGCCATCGGCCAGGAAGTGCGCGGTTTCGCCATTGGCGATCGGGTCTCCGGTGAAGGCCACATTACCTGTGGCCACTGCCGCAACTGCCGGGCCGGGCGCACTCATCTGTGCCGCAATACCGTGGGTGTGGGCGTCAACCGGGAAGGGGCCTTTGCCGAATACCTGGTGATCCCGGCCTTTAATGCCTTTAAATTGCCCGACGAGATTTCCGACGATCTGGCGTCCATCTTCGACCCGTTTGGCAACGCCGTGCACACCGCGCTGTCGTTCGATCTGGTGGGCGAAGACGTGCTGATCACCGGCGCCGGCCCCATCGGCATTATGGCCGCCGCCGTGGCCCGCCATGTGGGTGCGCGCCATGTGGTGATTACCGACGTCAATGACTACCGTCTCGAGCTGGCCCGCAAGATGGGCGTGACCCGGGCGGTGAACGTGGCCACCGAGAAACTGGACGACGTCATGGCCGAGCTGGGAATGACCGAGGGCTTTGACGTGGGTCTGGAGATGTCCGGCGTGCCGGCGGCGTTTCAGGACATGCTGGCCAAGCTGAACCACGGCGGCAAGGTGGCCATGCTGGGTATTCCGCCGTCTTCCATGGCCATTGACTGGAACCAGGTGATCTTCAAGGGGCTGGTGCTCAAGGGCATTTACGGCCGGGAAATGTTCGAGACCTGGTACAAGATGGCCAGCCTGATCCAGTCGGGTCTGGATCTGACCCCCATCATCACTCACCACTTCAAGGTGGATGACTTCCAGCAGGGCTTTGACGTCATGCGCTCCGGTCAGTCCGGCAAGGTTATCCTCGACTGGCAATAAGCCCGTTATTGTCTGACTTGCCACAGTAAATCGGTTAAAGGGTCTGTTTCGGCAGGCCCTTTATGATCCAGGCACCATACTGCCAGTCCCCAGTCCCCAGTCCCCAGTCCCCAGTCCCCAGTCTCAACCTGCCCCCGGTCCCATTCGAAGCATTTTCCCCTTGTGCTAATTTCGTACAAGGGTTAGAACAATGAAGACGGCCGGAGCCGTTCCGGCTATCCGATTTCGAATAGAGGATGTTCGTATGGTGACAAGGAAGAAAAAGGCGGTCGCACTGGCGGTGTTTGCGGCTCTGGGTTACGGCGCAGCGTTTTCCGCTCAGGCCGACAACATCAAAATTGCCATTGCCGGCCCGGTGACCGGCCCGGTGGCCCAGTATGGCGATATGCAGTTTACCGGCGGCCGCATGGCGGTGGAGCTTATCAACAAGTCGGGCAAACTGGGCGAGCATACCCTGGAAGCGGTGGAATTCGACGATGCCTGCGACCCCAAGCAGGCGGTTGCGGTGGCCAACCGTATCGTCAACGACGGCATTCAGTTTGTGGCCGGCCACCTGTGCTCCGACAGCACCCTGCCGGCGTCCGATGTCTACGACGACGAAGGCATTCTCATGGTGACCCCGGCGGCCACCAGTCCCACCATTACCGAGCGTGGCCTGGAGTTCGTGATGCGGACCATCGGCCTCGACAGTGATCAGGGCCCCACCGCCGCCCACTACATCGTTGAACAGGTCAAGCCCGAGCGCATTGCCATTATTCACGACAAGAAACAATACGGTGAAGGTCTGGCCTCCAGTGTGCGCGATGCCCTGAAAGAGGCCAATGCCAACGTGGTGGCCTATGAAGGCATCACCTCCGGTGACAAGGACTTCTCGGCGCTGATCGCCAAGCTGCAGCGGGAGCAGGTGGACTTCGTTTATTACGGTGGCTACCACCCGGAGCTGGGGCTGATCCTGCGCCAGTCTGCTGAGAAGGGCTTTGACGCCCGTTTCATGGGACCGGAAGGCGTGGGCCACAAGGACATCACTTCCATCGCCGGGGACGCGTCTGAAGGCCTGCTGGTCACCCTGCCCAAGAAATACGACCTCGACCCGGCCAACGCCGATATCGTGGCCGCCATTCAGGCCAGGGGCGAAGATCCCACCGGGCCCTTTGTGTGGACCACCTATGCCGCAATAGAAGCCATTGCCGAAGGCATCAAGCGTGCCGGTGCCGATCCGGAAGCCGTGGCCACGGCCCTGCGTGGCGAGCCGGTCGACACCGTCATGGGGCCGCTGTCCTGGGATGAAAAGGGCGATCTCAAGGGCTTTGAGTTTGGCGTGTTCGCCTGGCACAAGGACGGCTCCTCCACTCAACTGTAACCCGAGTCATTTCATCGCTACAGGCGGGGGCAACCCCGCCTGATTCAAGACAGCGCTCATTGTGCAACGACAAGGAATGGTTGTATGTCCGAGCCCCTTCTTTATTTTATTCAGCAGTTGCTTAACGGTCTGACCATCGGCAGCACCTATGCGCTGATCGCCATCGGCTATACCATGGTGTACGGCATTATCGGCATGATCAACTTCGCCCATGGCGAGGTATACATGATAGGGGCCTACGCCGCCTTTATGGTGATGACGGCGCTCACCATGCTGGGCATCGACAGCACAGCTCTGCTGCTGTGCGCCGCCTTTCTGGTGAGTATTATTCTGACCAGCGTGTATGGCTATTCCATCGAACGGGTGGCCTACCGACCGCTGCGTCACAGCAAACGGCTGATTGCGCTGATTTCTGCCATCGGCATGTCCATTTTTCTGCAGAACATGATGCGCCTGGCCCAGGGCTCCCGGGATGTCGCCATTCCGCCCCTGCTGCCCGGTGGCTGGAGCTTTGGCGGCGAGGGCTTTCAGGCCACCCTGTCCTACATGCAGCTGATCATCTTTGTGGTCACCTTTATCGCCATGACGTTGCTGTCGTTGTTTATTTCCCGCTCGCGCATGGGCCGGGCCTGCCGCGCCTGTGCTGAGGATCTGAAGATGGCCAATCTGCTCGGCATCAACAGCAACGGCATCATCGCCCTGACCTTTGTGATTGGTGCCGCCCTGGCGGCGGTGGCCGGGGTGCTGCTGGGCTCCTACTATGGCGTCATCAACCCCTATATCGGCTTTATTGCCGGACTCAAGGCCTTTACCGCTGCCGTGCTTGGTGGCATTGGCAGCATTCCCGGCGCCGTGCTCGGCGGCCTGTTGCTGGGCGTGACCGAGGCCATGACCGGCGCCTATTTCAGTACCGAATACAAGGACGTGGTGTCCTTTGGCTTGCTGATCTTTGTGCTGCTGTTCATGCCCACCGGCATTCTGGGCAAACCGGAGGTAGAAAAGGTATGAGCCGACTTAAAGCTTCCCTCATTGCCGCCGGTCTGTTTCTGCTGCTGGCGGGCTGGCTGCTAGGTTTCCGTCTGGAAACCGAGGGCACCCGGCTGGTGGTCTCCAACCGCCTCGATGCCAGCTGGCAGTGGCTGGCACTGGGCGCGGCGCTGGTGTTCCTCGCCCAGCTGTTTGCCGCGCACTGGCGCAAACCCTTTCGATATCTGGCGGATCGCAAGGGCAGCTTCGCCCTGCCGGCCCCCGAGGAGCAGCCCTGGCTGTTTCGCATCATTACCGTGCTGGTGCTGGCGGCCCTGCTGGTGTGGCCATTTATGGGCTCGCGCGGCGCCGTGGATCTGGCCACGCTCACGCTGATCTACGTTATGCTGGGGCTGGGACTCAACGTGGTGGTGGGCCTGGCTGGTCTGCTTGACCTCGGCTACGTGGCCTTTTATGCCGTGGGTGCCTACAGCTACGCCCTGCTCAACGCCTATTTCGGGCTGGATTTCTGGACCTGCCTGCTGTTTGGTGGCGGCCTGGCGGCACTGTTCGGCTTTTTGCTGGGCTTTCCGGTGCTGCGGCTGAGGGGGGACTACCTGGCCATCGTGACGCTTGGGTTTGGCGAGATCATTCGTATATTGCTCAATAACATGACCGAGATCACCGGCGGCCCCAACGGCATTGCCGGCATTCCCAAGCCCACTTTGTTCGGACTGGAATTCGAGCGCCGGGGCGACAACACCTTTCATGCCTTTTTCGACATCGCCTACAACTCGGGGCACAAGGTGATCTTCCTGTATCTGCTGGCACTGGTGCTGGTGGTACTGACCATCTTTATCATCAACCGCTTGCTGCGCATGCCGTTGGGGCGGGCCTGGGAAGCGCTGCGCGAGGACGAGATCGCCTGCCGTTCGCTGGGGCTCAACCCGACGCTTATCAAGCTCAGCGCCTTTACCATAGGGGCGGCCTTTGCCGGCTTTGCGGGCTGTTTTTTTGCCGCCCGCCAGGGCTTTATCAGCCCCGAGTCGTTCGTGTTTATCGAGTCGGCCATCATTCTGGCCATCGTAGTGCTGGGGGGCATGGGCTCGCAGATCGGCGTGGTGCTGGCGGCCATCATCATGACCATATTGCCCGAGCTCACCCGGGAATTTAACGAGTACCGCATGCTGCTGTTCGGCCTGCTGATGGTGCTGATGATGATCTGGCGGCCTCAAGGCCTGCTGCCCATGCATCGTCCCCACATGGAGCTTAAATCATGAGCGAGCTGCTGAAGGTATCCGGCCTAACCATGCGCTTTGGCGGCCTGGTGGCGGTAGACGGAGTGGCGCTCACCATGAATGAGCGGCAAATCGTCTCCATTATCGGTCCCAACGGCGCCGGGAAAACGACCGTGTTCAATTGCCTGTCGGGTTTTTACCGGCCCAGCGGTGGCACGGTACGCTTTCGCGGCCAGGCCATTGCCGGCCTGCCCGGCCACAAGATTTCCCGGCTGGGGATGGTGCGCACCTTTCAGCATGTGCGCCTGTTCAGGGAAATGACGGTGCTGGAAAACCTGCTGGTGGCCCAGCACGCTCACCTCAACACCAACTTTCTCGCCGGCCTGCTGAAAACTCCGGGGTTTCGCCGGGCCGAGCGGGAAGGGCTGGAACGGGCCCATTACTGGCTGGAAAAGGTCAACCTCACCGAGTTTGCCAACCGCGCCGCCGGTAACCTGGCCTATGGCCAGCAGCGCCGGCTGGAGATCGCCCGCTGCATGGCGGCACGGCCGTCTTTACTGATGCTGGACGAGCCGGCGGCGGGGCTCAATCCGAACGAGACCCAGGAGCTGAACCGGCTGATCCAGGATCTGCGGGACAACGAAGGGGTCAGCGTGCTGCTGATCGAGCACGACATGAAGCTGGTGATGGACATTTCCGATCATATCTATGTGGTCAATCAGGGCCGGCCCCTGGCCGACGGCAGCCCCGAGGAAGTGCGCAGCCATCCCGACGTGATCAACGCCTATCTGGGAGAAGCCTGATGCTGCATGTCGACAATATCTGCGCCCACTACGGCAAGATTCGAGCCCTGGAAGACGTCACCGTGCACATTGAGCAGGGAGAGATTGTCACCCTTATCGGTGCCAACGGCGCCGGCAAGACCACCCTGATGATGTCCATCTGCGGCGATCCCCGGCCGTCTCAGGGGCGGGTGGTCTATGAAGGTCAGGATCTGTCCGGGCTGGATACCGCCGCCATCATGCGCCGGGACATCGCCATTGTGCCGGAAGGTCGGCGCATCTTTGCCCGGCTGACGGTGGAAGAAAACCTTCACATGGGCGCTTTTTTCGTGGACAAGCGCGAACACGCCGGGCTGATGGCCGAGGTGTTTGCCATGTTTCCCCGGCTCAAGGAGCGCCGCCATCAGCGCGCCGGCACCATGTCCGGGGGCGAGCAGCAGATGCTGGCCATTGGCCGGGCGCTGATGAGCAAGCCCCGGCTGCTGCTGCTGGATGAGCCGTCGCTGGGGCTGGCGCCCATTATCATTAATCAGATTTTTGACACCATTGCGCAGTTACGGGAAGAAAAGGGCATGACCATCTTTCTGGTGGAGCAGAACGCCAATCAGGCGCTGAAGCTGGCCGACCGGGGTTATGTGCTGGAAAACGGCCGGGTGGTGCTGGCCGATACCGGCGGCGCCCTGCTGGTCAATGAGCGGGTGCGTAACGCCTATCTGGGCGGCTGAGGCCGAATTGGGTACACTGGCGCCACATTAATGAGGAGGAATTTATGGATCAGTTTGCCCATATTTCGGTGGACGACGCCCACATCATGCTGAGCGAGGGCCGGGCCCGGCTGGTGGATATTCGCGACCCCCAGTCCTTTGCGCAGGCTCACGCCGAGGGTGCCTTTCACCTGACCAACGACAGCCTGGTGACCTTTACCAACGAGGTGGATTACGACACCCCGGTGATCGTGATGTGCTACCACGGCATCAGCAGCCAGGGTGCGGCCCAGTACCTGGTAAACCAGGGCTTTGAGGAAGTCTACAGCCTGGACGGCGGCTTTGAGGCCTGGCGTCGCAGTCAGGCGGTGGTCGGCCAGTCGTGAAGGCGCTGCTGGTGCTCGACGATCCGCGCCGGGCCCAGGCCTTTGTGGACTACCTGGGTGAGCTTGGCCTGCACTGCGAGCTGACCCAGGACGACACCGGCAATGTGCATATCTGGCTGGTGGACGAAGCCCGCTTTGAGGAAGCCCACCGGGAAGTAAAACGCTTTCTGGCGGAGCCCTTTCATCCCCGTTATCAGGAAGCCTCCTGGAAGCGGGGCGACAGCCATGCCCAGTTTTCCGGTAATCCGCAGCGCAGCGGCTGGATCAGCGACCTGCTGCACCAGACCGGTCCGGTGAATCTGATGGTGCTGCTGGCATGCCTGCTGGTCTACGGCCTGAGCTGGCTGGGGCTGCCGATGTTCGGGGTGTTGTCCTTTCCGCCGGCTGCGGGTGAGCTGCTGGGGACGGAATTCTGGCGTGCCTTTACCCCGGCGCTGATGCACTTTTCCTTGATGCACCTGGTGTTTAACCTGTTCTGGTGGTGGTATCTGGGCAGCATGGTGGAGCGCCGGCTGGGCAGTAGCAAGCTGCTGGTGTTGCTGCTGGTGGCGGCGGTGCTGCCCAACCTGCTGCAATTCTGGGCCAGCGGCCCGCGCTTTGGCGGTCTGTCGGGAGTGGTCTACGCCCTGCTGGCCTACGTCTGGTTCAGCGGCCGGCTCAACCCGGCCCGGGGCATTGGCCTGCCTGACGGCATGGCGGTGTTTATGGTGGTGTGGCTGGTGCTGGGCTTTGCCGATCTGCTGGGCACCCCGGTGGCCAACATGGCCCACCTGGGCGGGGCCCTGATCGGCCTGCTGCAGGCCTGGCTCGATAACCGCCGGCGGGTTACTGATAAAGGAAGCTGGTAAACAGCAGGCGGCGTACCGGGGTTTGCCCGGTTTCCTGCAACAGCAAATCGTTGAGTCGCTGCCGGCCTTCGTCGGCCAGGGCGGCGCGGGCCGGCATGGAACGAATTTCCTGCCGGCTTTTTTCCGCCAGCAGATCGTTGAGCGCATCCCGCAGCAGCGGCATGTTGCTTTCCACCAGCGGCAGTTGCTCCGGTCGCTCCAGCATCAGATCCACCGCCACCCGCACATAGCCCAGGTTCTGACCGGAGTTCTGGTAGTTGGTAATAATGTCCGGCGTCATGGTGTAGTATATGGGCCCGGCGGGCTCCGCCGTTTCTTCCTGTGCGCTGAGCGTGCCCGAGGCCGCCAGCATCAGGCAGAAGGCAAGTAACCGAAACATATGAGTCTCCGACCAATAAGAGAGCGGGCATTGTTTAAATATTTGCCGGTGCGGTCAAGTCCATCCGCCGTTTTCTGTATCATGGCCCTAATAAAGCGGTGGTGATGTTGCCGCCGAAGCAGGACCCAATGCGTTTTTATGTCTTTGTCTCTTCACCAAACAACCATGACCCCCAGCCTCGACAGTGACTGGCGTTGGGGTCATTCAGCGCCAATATCGCCCGCTTTGTGTGACTGGCTGTATGAGTCGGGCTCACTGACCCGGCGGCTGCGCCGCCACTGCAGCACCTTTGACGTGCATGTGTTGGCCGACTCGGTACTGCGCCCACTCACACCCGACCAGGCGGCCTGGCTGCAGGCCGACCAGGGCTACTGCCGGGAAGTGCTGTTGCTGTGCGACGGCGAGCCCTGGGTGTATGCCACCTCGCTTTATTCGCCCGCCACCCAGGCGGCGTTGCCGGCGCTGTCCGGGCTGGGCACTAAAGCGCTGGGGGAGCTGATGTTTGAAGCGACGGACCTGAAACGCACCCCCTTTGAACTGGCGGAGCTCACGCCGGCGGAGTTCCGCCGGTTGCTGGCCCGCACCGGGCTGCATGCCACTGCGCCCGATATGCCGCCCTGGGCGCGGCGCTCCGCCCTCAGCACCGGTGCTGCCCGCGTGCTGGTCACCGAACTCTTTCTGCCGGCCTCGGCGCCTTACCGGGATATTGTGTAATGACCACCCTGACCTCTCCTTCGCGGCCGCGCTGGCGCGCCTACATGGCCCTGGCCCGGCTCGACAAGCCCATTGGTACTCTGCTGCTGTTGTGGCCCACCCTGTGGGCGCTGTGGATTGCCGCCAATGGTCTGCCCTCGCTCTGGCTGCTGGTGGTGTTTGTGGCCGGGGTGTTCTCCATGCGTTCCGCCGGCTGCGTGATCAACGACTACGCCGACCGCCATATCGACGGTCACGTCAAGCGCACCCATGCCCGGCCGCTGCCGTCGGGTGAGCTCACCGAGCGTCAGGCGCTGGGCTTTTTCGCCCTGCTGGTGGGCATTTCCTTTGTGCTGGTGCTCACCACCAATGCCCTCACCATCGGCCTGGCCTTTGCCGGCCTGTTCTGGGCGGCACTTTATCCCTTTATGAAGCGCTTCACCCATCTGCCCCAGTTGTTTCTTGGCATCGCCTTTTCCTGGGCCATTCCCATGGCCTTTGCCGCCCAGAGCAACAGCCTGCCCGCCGGGCTCTGGCTGCTGTTTGCCGCCAACCTGACCTGGACCGTGGCCTACGACACCATGTATGCCATGGTGGACCGGGACGATGACCTCAAGATAGGGGTCAAGT
Source organism: Oceanimonas aquatica (assembly GCF_030732065.1). Classification (GTDB taxonomy): domain Bacteria; phylum Pseudomonadota; class Gammaproteobacteria; order Enterobacterales; family Aeromonadaceae; genus Oceanimonas. Next base: position 33,692 of record NZ_JAVBHX010000007.1, on the reverse strand, counting down.
CCACCGCCATTCTGTTTGGCCGGCGCGACAAGCTGATCGTGGGTCTGCTGCAGCTGGCCACCCTGTTGCTGCTGGTGGCGGCGGGCCGGGTGTTTGAACTGGCCGCGCCCTTTTACTGGGGCCTGCTGGTGGCCGCCGGCCTGTTTGTGTATCAGCAGCGGTTAATCCGCGATCGGGAGCGCATGCCCTGTTTTCGTGCCTTTCTCAACAACAACCACGCCGGCATGGCCATCTTCGCCGGCCTGGTGCTGGCGCTGTGGTAAATAAAGCCGTGCTTTGATCTTGCTCGAAGAGGCAGTGGGGCTTGCTGTAGCCGATCATAAAATGCCATGGCCGAAAAGTTGCTCCTGCATTTTCGGCATTCCCGCCATCCATGGCGGTCAGATGCATTTCCGAGCGTTACATAGAGGTACTTGTAGCGTGTCGTGAAGTGCAACCGCACTGCCGCTTCGCACTGCGGGGCTTGCTCTGGACTCATTACTGGATATACTGACAGGTAACTGTATAAACAGACAGGTTTCACCATGAAAGCCCTTACTCCCCGCCAGTCGCAGGTGCTGGACATTATCAAGGATCATATTCAGCAAACCGGCATGCCACCCACCCGGGTGGAAATTGCCAAGGTGCTGGGGTTCAAGTCTGCCAACGCGGCGGAAGAACATCTCAAGGCGCTGGCCAAAAAGGGCGTGATTGAAATCATGCCCGGTACCTCCCGGGGTATTCGCCTGGCTGGCGAAGAGGCGGAAGAAGAGCAGGGCCTGCCGCTGGTGGGCCGGGTAGCCGCCGGCGAGCCGATACTGGCCCAGCAGCATATCGAAAGTCACTACCGGCTCGATCCCGGCCTGTTCCATCCCTCGGCAGACTTTTTGCTGCGGGTACAGGGCATGAGCATGAAGAACATCGGTATCATGGACGGTGACCTGTTGGCGGTGCACAAGACTCAGGAAGCCCGCAACGGCCAGGTGGTGGTGGCCCGCCTCGACGATGAAGTGACCGTCAAGCGCTTTCAGCGCAAAGGCAGCAAGGTCAGCCTGCTGCCCGAAAACGAAGAGCTGTCGCCCATCGAGGTGGATCTGCGCACTCAGGAGCTCACCATTGAGGGCCTGGCCGTGGGGGTAATACGCAACGGCGATTTTTAAAGAAGGCGCTTGCCTTGGCAGGTCGGCGCCTTCAAGGCTGACCTGCCAATCCCCAATCCCCAATCCCCAATCCCCAATCCCCAATCCCCAATCCCCAATCCCCAATCCCCAATCCCCAATCCCTCATTTCTTTATATTTTACATTTCCTTAACTGCTGCTTTACTTAGAGTCAGCCGAATGGAAGGGATGCTGTCGTTCGGCCCAGACCGATTCCGAATTCAGGTACCTCGGTTTAAAGGACGAAACGATGGGGGTGCACGTGAAGCCGATTTTGCTGCTGTTGTCCTTGCTGACAACCCTGCCCGTGAGGGCGCAAGCCCGTCTCAACATGACCGAAGGGGTCACCGAAATCAGCCAGAAAGTGTATGGCCTGCACATGACCATTCTCACCATCTGCGCGGTGATCGGTCTGCTGGTATTCGGGGCCATGTTCTGGGCCATTATTCACCATCGCAAGTCCAAAGGGGCCCGGGCGGCCCAGTTTCACGAAAGCACTAAAGTCGAAATCCTCTGGACCATCATTCCCTTTCTTATTCTGATTGCCATGGCCATTCCCGCCACCAGAACCCTGGTGGCGATGGAAGACACCTCCAGGCCGGATCTTACCGTGCAGATCACCGGCTCCCAGTGGAAATGGCACTACCGCTACTTTGATGAAAACGTGGAGTTTTACAGCCTGCTGGCGACCCTGCCGCAACAGATCAGCGGCCAGGTGGGCAAGGGCGAAAATTACCTGCTGGAGGTGGATAACCCCCTGGTGCTGCCCACCGACCGCAAGGTGCGCTTTCTGATCACCTCGGACGACGTGATCCATTCCTGGTGGATGCCGGCCTTTGCAGTCAAGAAAGACGCCATTCCCGGCTTTATCAACGAAGCCTGGACTCGTATCGATCAGCCCGGCCTGTACCGGGGCCAGTGCGCCGAACTGTGCGGCAAGGATCACGGCTTTATGCCCATAGTAGTGGATGCCCGCACGCCGGAAGAATTTGACGGCTGGCTGGCGCAGATCAAGGTGGAGCAGGCCGCCGCCAAGGCTGCCGAGCAGGAGTTGCTGGCCATGGACATGAGCCGGGACGAGCTGATGAGTCTGGGTGAGCAGGTGTATCAAAAGGCCTGCGCCGCCTGTCACCAGGCCGGTGGTGAAGGCATTCCCGGTGCCTTTCCGGCGCTCAAGGGCAGCGAGCTGGTGCTGAATGACAGAGCCGGTCACATCGACATCGTGCTGTACGGCAAGGCGGGCACCGCCATGCAGAGCTTTGACAAGCAGCTGGCGCTCAAGGAGCTGGCGGCGGTGATCACCTATGAACGCAATGCCTGGGGTAACGATACCGGCGATCTGGTGCAGCCCAAAGACATTCACCAGGCCAGACAGGAACAATAGGGGGCAGCATGGCACAGATGGATCGCACGGAAACCGCGGACATTCACCTGATGGACGAAGAGCACCATCACGGTCCTGCCAAAGGCATTGGTCGCTGGCTGTTTACCACTAACCACAAGGACATCGGCTCTCTCTATCTGTTGTTCAGTCTCACCATGTTTCTGGTGGGCGGGGCCATGGCCATGGTGATCCGGGCCGAGTTGTTTCAGCCCGGGCTGCAGCTGGTGGAGCCCAACTTCTTTAACCAGATGACCACCATGCATGGCCTGATTATGGTGTTCGGTGCCGTCATGCCCGCCTTTGTGGGGCTGGCCAACTGGATGATTCCCATGATGATTGGCGCGCCCGACATGGCGCTGCCGCGCATGAACAACTGGAGCTTCTGGATACTGCCCTTTGCCTTTGTGCTGATGCTGAGCTCGCTGTTCGTGCCCGGGGGCGGCCCCAACTTTGGCTGGACCTTCTACGCGCCGCTGTCCACCACCTATGGCCCCGACAGCACCGCCCTGTTCGTGTTCGCCATTCACATTATGGGCATCAGCTCGATCATGGGGGCGATCAACGTAATTGTTACCATATGGAACTTGCGGGCGCCGGGCATGACCTGGATGAAGCTGCCACTGTTCTGCTGGACCTGGCTGATCACTGCCTTTTTGCTGATCGCCGTGATGCCGGTGTTGGCCGGTGCCGTGACCATGGTGTTGACCGACAAGTATTTCGGCACCAGCTTCTTTGAGGCGGCAGGGGGCGGGGACCCGGTGCTGTTTCAGCATATCTTTTGGTTCTTTGGCCACCCCGAGGTGTACATCATGATATTGCCGAGCTTCGGCATTATCTCGGCCATCGTGCCGGCGTTCAGCCGCAAGCGGCTGTTCGGTTATGCCTCCATGGTGTATGCCACCGCCTCCATTGCCGGGCTCAGCTTTCTGGTGTGGGCCCACCACATGTTTACCGTGGGCATGCCGGTGGCGGCGGAGCTGTTCTTTATGTACTGCACCATGCTGATCTCGGTGCCCACCGGGGTCAAGGTGTTCAACTGGGTAGCCACCATGTGGCGGGGCTCCATCAGCTTTGAAGTGCCCATGCTGTTTGCCCTGGCCTTTATCGTGCTGTTTACCATCGGTGGCTTCAGCGGCCTGATGCTGGCCATTACCCCGGCCGACTTCCAGTATCACGACACCTACTTTGTGGTGGCGCACTTCCACTATGTGCTGGTATCCGGGGCCGTGTTCTCCATCATGGCGGCGGCCTACTACTGGCTGCCCAAGTGGACCGGCCACATGTTTGACGAGCGCCTGGCCAAATGGCATTTCTGGTGCTCGGTGGTGTCGGTGAACATTCTGTTTTTCCCCATGCACTTTCTGGGGCTGGGCGGCATGCCTCGGCGAATTCCCGACTATTCACTGCAGTTTGCCGATATCAATGCCTTGGTCAGCATTGGCGGTTTCGCTTTTGGCCTGTCTCAGCTGATTTTTGTGGTGGTGCTGGTTAAATGCATTCGTGGTGGCGTCAAGGCCGAGGCCAGGCCCTGGGACGGCGCCGAAGGGCTGGAATGGACGGTGCCGTCGCCGGCTCCCTATCACACCTTTGAAAACCCGCCGAAGGTGGACTGATGAATACGGTCAGAAAGGCCCGGCGCCTGGGACTGGTGGCCGTCGCCATGTTCGGCTTTGGCTTCGCGCTGGTGCCCCTGTATGACGTCTTCTGCGACATTACCGGGCTCAACGGCAAAACCGACGACACGGCGGCGGTGGCCGCCCGGCATGTGGACGCGGCGCGGCTGGTGACGGTGGAGTTCATCACCTACCAGCACACCGGCCTGAGCGGCGAGTTTTCGCCCTCGGTGCAGCGGCTGCAGGTGCACCCGGGGGAGATGCACAGAGTCGACTTTACCGTGACCAACCCGAGGGTGGACAGTCGGGTATTGAGGGCCATTCCCTCGGTATCGCCGGGGCGGGCGGCGGGCTATTTGCGCAAGACCGAGTGTTTCTGTTTTGAGGAGCAACCTCTGGATGGCCGGGCGCAAGCGGTGATGCCCATGAGTTTCTATGTGGACGAGGCTCTGCCTGACGATATTGAGGTGTTCACCCTGTCCTACACCCTTTACGACATCAGCGAGCAGGCGGCCGGGCAAGGCTGACAAGGAGGCGAGCATGGCGGTCAAAACGGAAAAATATTATGTGCCGGCGCAAAGCCCCTGGCCAGTGGTGGGGGCGCTGGGGCTGTTTCTGCTGGCCTCGGGGGCGGGCATGTGGGCCGCGGGCATCGCCGGCATCGCCGGACCCGTGGTGTTTTGCGCCGGCACCCTGGTGATGACCATTATGCTGTTTGGCTGGTTTTCCAACGTCATCAGCGAGTCTCATCAGGGCCTGTACAGCGATCAGATGGATCGCTCCTTTCGTCAGGGCATGACCTGGTTCATTTTTTCGGAAGTGATGTTCTTTGGTGCCTTTTTCGGGGCCCTCTTCTATGCCCGCATACTGGCGGTGCCCTGGCTGGGGGGCGCCGGTAACAACGCCATGACCCACGAGGTGCTGTGGCCCGAGTTCGATGCGGTCTGGCCCCTGCTGACCACGCCGGGGGGCACTGAGACCTCCGCCATGGGGTGGCTGGGGCTGCCGCTGGTCAATACCATCATACTGCTGACCTCGTCGGTCACGGTTCATGCCGCCCACCTGGCCCTGTTGCAGGAGCAGCGCAGCCGGCTGAAGCAATGGCTGGGGGCCACCGTACTGCTGGGGGGCCTGTTCCTGTCGCTGCAGATCTGGGAATACGTGCATGCCTATCAGGATCTGGGACTGCGCCTCGACTCCGGTATTTACGGCAACACCTTTTTTCTGCTTACCGGCTTTCACGGCGCCCACGTCACCCTCGGCACCCTGATGCTGTTCATCATGTGGCTTCGGGTCAGCAAGGGGCACTTTACCCCGGCCCAGCATTTTGGCTTTCAGGCCAGCAGCTGGTACTGGCATTTTGTGGACGTGGTCTGGCTGTGCCTGTTTGTGTTTGTCTATATTTTGTAAGGGTTCGTTTGGTGCTCAGTAAGGCGTGGGGTTGGGGACCAGCAGGCCGCTCGCCAGGGCAAGGATCAGCAGGGCCAGAATGATGGCGGCCAGCCAGAGACGGCGGCCGATATAGCGGGCCATCAGCGCCGGATCCCGCCGGTGCAGCATGGCGCGCAAGCCCAGCATCAGATTGCCAATCATCAGCAGCAACAAGAGTAAAACCAGCAGTTTCAATAACATGGATGACACTCAGGACAAAGGACGGACGCCTTGAGTATAGGAAAGCGCGGTGGATTACTGGTACTGACGGCAGCCATGACAGGGCTGATGGTGTTCATGGGCGTGTGGCAGCTGTCCCGGGCCGATGAAAAACGCCGGCTGCTGCAGGAGTGGGAGCAGCGCAGCCAGGTTGAGCTGGAGCTGAAGGAAGCAGTGGCCATGCAACAGCCCTTTGGTTACCGGCTGCGGGCCGGTGGCGTGTTTCTGGCCGGGGGCGAGCTGTTTCTCGACAACCAGATTGAGCAGGGCCGTCCCGGTTACCGGCTGATCCGGCCGCTGCAGACACCCCAGGGACTGCTGGCGGTGGACTGGGGCTGGCTGCCGGCCGATGCGGATCGCCGCCAGCTGCCGCAGGTAGACGCCTTTGATGATGCGGTCGTGCTGGTAGAAGGGGTGTTGGTGCGACCCTGGCAGCCGCCCCTTGAGCTGGGCAGCACCGGTGGGGATAGTCAGTTCCGGCGCATCGCCAGTCTGGATACCGAGGCGCTGGCAAGTCGCTGGGGTCAGCCGGTACTGCCCATGGTACTGAAAACCGATATTGATGCCGGCAGCTGGCAGCCGGTGGTGATGGGGCCGGAAAAGCACCTGGGCTATGCGGTGCAATGGTTTGCCATGACCATCGCCATCTGGCTGGCGGCCTGGTGGTGGAATGGGAGGCGACATGAAGCATAAACCGGTACTGGCATTATTGGGGGTTTTTCTGTTGCCGCTGGCACTGGCCTGGCTGGTGCTGGAGCAGGGCTGGTTTACCGCCGGCACCCGGGGGCAGGGTGAATGGGTGCAGGGGCACATCGACGAGGCAACACAGTGGCGGCTGGTGCTGACCACCCCAAATGACTGTGACTACTGCGAATCCGCCGGCCAGCTGCTCAACAACCTGGATCTGGCGCTGGGCCGGGACGCAGAAAGAGTGACAGTGGTACAGCAGCCCGCCAGTGACATGCTGGAAGCCGGCTTTGTGTATATTGCCGATCCGCCGGGCATGCTGATCATGCGCTACCCCCTGGTGGGGAACGAGCAGCAGGACCTCGGCACCGGCCGGCTGTTATTGCAGGATCTGCGCCGCCTGCTCAAGTTTTCCCGAGCCGGGTAGGGAGGGGGCCATGCAAAAGCTCTGCGCATTCGCCTTTGTACTGACCCTGGTTGTGGTGGTGCTGGGAGCCTATACCCGGCTCACCGATGCCGGCCTGGGCTGCCCGGACTGGCCCGGTTGTTACGGTTTTCATTATGTACCCGCCACCGCCGGTGAGCACGCCCTGGCCGCCGAGCGCTTTCCCGATGCGCCCCTGGAAGTAACCAAGGCACGCAATGAAATGATCCACCGCTACGCCGCCGGCACCCTCGGGCTGACCATATTGCTGATGGCGCTGGGCTCGCTCAGGCCGGCGCACCGTCGCTACCGGTTGCCGGCCTTTGTTCTGCTGGCACTGGTGATGGGCCAGGCCACTCTGGGCATGCTCACCGTTACCCTTAACCTGCTGCCCTTTGTGGTCATGGGGCATCTGCTGGGCGGGTTTACCATATTGTCGCTGTTGTTCTGGATGCTGTGCCGGGGCAGGGCGAACACCGGCCCGCGGCCCGACGTAGGCGGCCTGAGCGGGCTGTTTCGGCTGGCACTGGTGGCCCTGGTACTACAAATTGCGCTGGGTGGCTGGACCGCCGCCAACTATGCGGCCATGGCCTGTACCGAGCTGCCGGTGTGCCAGGATGACTGGGCCGGCCAGTGGCAATGGAGCGCCTTTCACCCTCATGGCATGCCGGCGGAGACCTATCAGTATGGCGTGTTGAGCCAGGCGGAGCGGACCACCATACACGCGGCCCATCGCTTGTGGGCCATGGTGACGGCGGTGTTGCTGCTGGCCCTGGCCTGGCGGCTGGCCCGCCGGCCCGGGCTGCGGGGGTGGGGACTGGCGATGGGGGCCATGGTGTTGCTGCAGCTGGCGCTGGGGGTGGCCAATGTGGTACTGCACCTGCCGCTGTGGGTGGCGGTGGCCCATAACGGCGGCGCCGCTGTGTTGCTGCTGATAGTAACGGGAACGGGAGAGCGCCTGGAGCGCCACAGGGAGGCAATATGGCACGGAGCCTGGCAATATCCGCGACGGGAGCACGAGTCTGGCGGGACTATTTTGCGCTGACCAAGCCCAAGGTGGTGGCACTGATTTTGCTCACCGCCGTGGTCGGCATGTTTCTGACCGAGGTACTGCCGTCACCCGCGACGGTGGTGGCGGCCACCCTGGGCATTGGCCTGATGGCCGGGGGGGCGGCGGCCATCAATCATGTACTGGACCGGCGCATCGACCTCAAAATGGCGCGCACCCATCACAGGCCGGTGGCCCAGGGGCGTGTGGCTACCGCGCCGGCACTGGCCTTTGCCCTGGCGTTGTCGGCCTCGGGGCTGGCGGTGTTGCTGCTGCTGGTCAACGCCCTCACCGCCTGGCTGACCCTGGCGTCGTTGCTGGGCTACGCCGTGGTGTATACCGTCTGGCTGAAGCGGGCCACGCCGCAAAATATCGTGATTGGCGGGCTGGCCGGGGCCATGCCCCCCCTGCTGGGGTGGACCGCGGTCAGCGGCGAGTTTCACGGCCATGCCCTGCTGCTGGTGATGATCATCTTTACCTGGACGCCGCCCCACTTCTGGGCGCTGGCCATTCACCGGCGGGACGATTACGCCAGGGCCGAGATCCCCATGCTGCCGGTGACCCATGGCATCGCATTCACCAAGACCTGTTTGTTGCTCTATACCCTGCTGCTGACTCTGGTATGTCTGCTGCCCTGGGTAGTGGGCATGTCGGGGCCGGCCTATCTGCTGGGCTCGCTGGCGCTCAACCTGCGCTTTGTGCAGTGGGCCTGGCGGCTCAAATTTAGACCCGGGCCACAAACCGCATTACAATGTTTCCGCTTTTCAATCAGTCACCTGATGTGGCTGTTTGTCCTTATTCTGGCGGATCACTGGATAGACTATGGCTAACACGAGCAAGCTGATTTGGTTACTGGCGCTGACCCTGCTGGTGGCGGGGACCCTGAGTGGTATTGCCTGGTACAACAATCGGGCCAATACCCTGACCAAAGCGGTGGTGGTCTACCCCGAGCCAAGGCCCCTGAAGGCCATGGCGCTGACCGACGCCGAAGGCCAGCCCTTTACCGAGCAGCGCTTTCAGGATCACTGGAGCCTGGTGTTTGTGGGCTATACCTACTGCCCGGACATCTGCCCCACCACACTATCGGATCTGGCCCGGATTTATCCCGAGCTGACCCGGCTGAGCGACAAGACGCAGGTGGTATTTGTTTCCGCCGATCCCGGCCGGGATACGCCCGAGCGGCTCAAGGCCTACACCGCACACTTCAATCCGGACTTTATCGCCGCCACCGCCGAGCATGCCCAGCTGATGCCGGCGGTACAGCAACTGGGGCTGATTTACGGTGTGCATGAGCGCGGTGAGCAGGACTATCTGGTGGACCATTCGGCCTCCATTGCGCTGATCAATCCCGACGCTCAGCTGCATGCCTCATTCCGCCCGGTATTTGACGAGGGCAGCGGCATTCCTCTGGTGGACGGCCAGCTGCTGCTGCAGGATCTGGAACGCATCATCGCCCGCTGGCGCGGCTGATTTCCCTCATCTTTAGCTGTTCGAGTCATTCTTGAAAACTTCCTTTTTTAATGCCGACCGGCATCGCCGGGTGTTTGCCCTGGCGCTGCCCATGGTGCTGTCCAACATTACCGTGCCGCTGCTGGGACTGGTCGACACCATGGTGATCGGTCACCTGGAGCAGGCCTATTACCTGGGCGGGGTGGCGGTGGGTGCTACCATCATCAGCCTGCTGTTCTTTTTGCTGGGCTTTCTGCGCATGTCCACCACCGGGCTTAGCGCCCAGGCCTTTGGCGCAAGGGACGAGCAACGACTGCTGAGCGTACTGGCCCGGGCACTGCTGCTGGCCTGGGGGCTGGCACTGGCGTTGGTGCTGCTGCAGACCCCCATTATCGAGCTGGCCTTCAGCCTGGCCGGGGCCAGTGCCGAGGTGGAGCAATATGGCCGGCAGTATGTGAGTGTGCGCATCTGGAGCGCGCCGGCGGCGCTTACCAATCTGGTATTGCTGGGCTGGCTGCTGGGCAATCAGAATGCCAGAGCACCCATGGCGCTGCTGATCCTCGGCAATGGTGCCAACATTGTGCTCGATATCTGGTTTGTGGTGGGGCTGGGCTGGCAGGTAAAGGGCGCGGCAGCGGCATCGGTGCTGGCCGACTATGCCGCCACAGCGCTCGGTGCCTGGCTGGTATGGCGCACCCTTAAACGACGTGGACTGCGTCCGGCCCCCGGCTTCTGGCAGAACACGCTCAGCGGCAGCGCCTTTCGCCGCCTGCTGGGGCTGAACCGGGATATTTTCATTCGGGCGCTGTGCCTTCAGCTCGCTTTTGTGTTCATGACCTTCCAGGCCGCCCGGCTGGGAGACACCATAGTGGCCGCCAATGCGGTGCTGATGAACTTTCTGATGTTTATCTCCTATGGCATGGACGGCTTTGCCTACGCCGCTGAAGCCATGGTGGGCAAGGCCATCGGCCGGGGCTGCCGGGCGCGCTTTCGGCTGGCCTGTGCTCTTAATCTGTTCTGGGGCGCACTGGTGGCGGTGGGCTTTACCCTGGTATTTGCGCTGGCCGGCGACGAGCTGGTGCGCCAAATCACCACTCTGGCTGAAGTTCGCGAACAGGCCTACCGCTTTTTGCCCTGGCTGGTGGCCATGCCCCTGGTGTCGTGCTGGTGCTTTGTGCTGGACGGTATTTTTATCGGTGCCACTCAGGGCAGAGCCATGCGCAACATGATGCTGGTGTCCACTCTTGGGGTGTTCTTTCCGGTGTGGTGGCTGACCCAGGGACTTGGCAACCACGCCCTCTGGCTGGCCATGCTGTGCTTTATGGCGGCCCGGGGCCTGACGTTGGGCTGGGCCTGGTGGCAGCTTGATGGCCGCCGTCTGTTTGTTCCCGACGCCCTGCCTGCGGAGAAATAATTCAATGTTTGAAATTGCGCTTTATGAGCCGGAAATCGCCCCCAACACCGGCAACATCATGCGGCTGGTGCGCAACAATGGCTGCCGGCTGCACCTGATCGAGCCGCTGGGCTTCAGCCTGGATGAAAAACGCCTGCGCCGGGCCGGGCTGGATTACGCCGATTACGGTCGCATCACCGTCCATGCCAGCTACACCGCCTTTGTGAAGGCCATGGCCGGGCGACGCATCTTTGCCTGTACCACCAAGGGCAGTCGCCATCATCACGAGGCGAGTTATCAGCCCGGTGACGTTCTGCTGTTCGGCCCCGAGACCCGGGGCCTTCCCGATGAGGTGCTGGCAAGCATCGAGCCCGGCTGCCGCATTCGCATTCCCATGCAGCCCGACAGCCGCAGCCTCAACCTCTCCAATGCGGTGGCGGTGATCAGTTATGAAGCCTGGCGTCAGCAGGGCTTTGCCGGTGCCCGGCCGGCCTAGACATGACACTTTTTCGTTCTGGTTGTTTATTGAGCAGCCTGGCCTACACTTGGGGTCGGAATGCCGTCAACCAGGAGGATAAGTGCCATGCTGAACAGACGATTTAACTGTACCTTGGTGGATGCCGAACACCCCAGGGCACAGATAGTGTTGCATCCGGATGGTGAGCTGGAGGTGGAGATTGCCGAGCGGCAGCAGCATTTTTCAGTTCCGCTCGATGAGGTGCTGTTTCGTCGTGGTGAATGCTGCATGGAACTGGTCTGTGAAGAGCAGGCTGGTGTGCCCATTTGCCTGTCGCTGTTGGCCCAGGATGCCTTTGAACTCTACCATCTGATGGAAGACCGCCGTGAAGAGCTGGAAGAGCTGATGAGTGATCTCTGATCCTTGCAGCCTTGAATTTTGGCTGCAAACACTGACGACCGGTGACGAGGGGTTATAATGACCCAAATTTTTCCACCGGCCGTTTCATGACCCAACACTATTCGCGCCTGGTGACCACGGCGGCCATCTCCGCCGCCGTGGTGGCCGGGCTGCTGATCATCGCCAAACTGTTTGCCTGGTTTTATACCGGCTCTGCCAGCATGCTGGCTTCGCTCACCGACTCCCTGCTTGATATCAGCGCCTCACTGATCAACCTGATGGCCATTCGCTATGCCCTGGTGCCTCCCGATGAGGATCATCGCTTTGGTCACGGCAAGGCCGAATCCCTGGCCGGCCTGGCCCAGTCGGCCTTTATCAGCGGTTCGGCGGTATTTCTGGTGATCAACGGCATTTCGCGGCTGCTCAATGCCGAGCAGGTCAGCCGGCCCGAAGCCGGCATCTGGGTCATGGTGTTTTCGCTGGTGCTTACCGGCGGCCTGATTGCCTTTCAGCAATACGTTATTCGCCGTACCCAGTCGCTGGCCATCAAGGCCGACCAGCTGCACTACCGGGGTGACATTTTGCTTAACCTCGCCGTATTGCTGGCCATTGTGCTGTCCTGGTATGGCTGGCACTGGGCCGACGGCCTGTTTGCGGTGCTGATCGGCGGCCATATTCTGCACGGGGCCCTTAAAATCGGCTACGACTCCGCCCAAATGTTGCTCGACAGACGGTTGCCCGATGAAGAGCAAAAGCGCATTATTGAAGGCTGTCTGGCGGTGAAAGGGGTGCATGGGCTGCATGATCTGCGCACCCGGCGGTCGGGCCGGACCCGATTTATTCAGCTTCACCTGGAGCTTGATGATCATCAGCCCCTGGTCCGTGCCCACGGCATCGCCGAGGAGGCCGAGCGGGAGCTGCGCCTGCTGTTTCCCGAAGCGGACATTATCATCCATATGGATCCTGTGTCGGCTGTGCCTGTCGAGATAGACTCGAAAACGAGTGAACATACATTTTAAAAACAAGGTTTTACCCATGGAAGACGGTATTCAATCCAGAACCTGGCTGAGTATTCGCGAAGAAGCCCAGCGAATGATTGCGGAAGAGCCCATGCTGGGCAGCTTTTTTTACTCGACCATTCTCAATCACGACACCCTCAAGTGCGCCCTGAGCTTTATTCTCTCCAACAAGCTGGAAAGCCTGGTGATGCCAGCCATTTCCCTGCGTGAAATTATCGAGGTGGCGCTGGATGAGGAGCCCGCCATTCTGGACATGGTCGCCACCGATATCTGCGCCGTGCAGGAGCGGGATCCGGCGGTTGAGCTGTTTTCCACCCCCCTGCTTTACCTCAAGGGATTTCACGCCCTGCAGGGCTATCGTATTGCCAACTGGTTGTGGCGTCACGGCCGGCGCGCCCTGGCCACCTATCTGCAAAACCAGATTTCGGTGGTGTTCGGTGTGGATGTGCACCCGGCGGCGCGTATCGGCAAGGGCATCATGTTTGACCACGCCACCGGCATTGTGGTGGGGGAAACCGCGGTGATCGAGGATGATGTCTCCATTTTGCAGGGCGTGACCCTGGGCGGCACCGGCAAGGAATGCGGCGATCGTCATCCCAAGATCCGTGAGGGTGTGATGATTGGCGCCGGCGCCAAGATTCTCGGCAACATCGAAGTGGGTACCGGAGCCAAGATCGGTGCCGGCAGCGTGGTGCTGGAGCCGGTTCCGGCTCACACGACCGTGGCCGGCGTACCGGCCCGGGTGGTGGGCCGGCCGGGCTCCGAGAAGCCGTCGCTCGATATGAGTCAGAATATCTGAGACGGCTGTTGGCGCGTCCGGCATAATTTTACGGCAAACGGCCTTCCGCCCTGTGTGGCATCTTGTTGTCCGCGCGGGCCCAAGGTATGCTCGGGGCTGAGGGGCCGGATGGCCGGAAACGTGAATTACAGGGGTTAGCACATGTCTTTTGATGTACTGGAGAAGCTGGAAGCCAAAATCCAGACCGCGGTGGACACCATTTCTCTGCTGCAAATGGAAGTGGACGAGCTGAAAGAGCAGAACGGCAAGCTGGGCGACGAAAACCAGCAGCTGCGTCAGCAGCACCAGGCCTGGCAGGAGCGCCTGCAGGCGTTGCTGGGCAAGATTGACCAGGTAGAAGAGAGCGCCTGATTTCGTTCACGCGACGCAAGCTTTCATAAAAAACGCCGGCTAAAAGCCGGCGTTTTTGTTATTCGATAGTTATTCAATACTTATTCGATATCCAGAGCTTCCGGGGAAAGAATAATGCCGGTGGTGTCGGCGTAGAGATGATCTTCCGGCAGGAAGGTGACGCCGCCGAAATTTACCGGTACGTCCATCTCGCCGATGTCGCTGTCGTCGGCACTCACCGGAATGGAGGCCAGCGCCTGAATGCCGATATCGGTGTCTTCCAGGGCGTCGACCTCGCGCACGCAACCATAGCAGACAATACCTTCCCAACCGTTTTCTGCCGCTGTTTCGGCAATCTCGGCATCGATCAGTGCCCGGCGCAACGAGCCGCCACCGTCGATCAGCAATACCCGGCCCACGCCGCTTTGCTTTACCGCCTCAAGGATCAGCCCGTTGGACTCAAAGCATTTAATGGTGGTGACTACGCCGCCAAAAGAGCTGCGTCCGCCAAAAGTGGAGAACATGGGTTCGACAACGTCGACCATGTCAATGTAGGTATCGCACAGTTCAGAAGTATTGTATTCCATGGAGTCAGCCGCGCCTGAGACAAGGTAACTTCCAGTATAAGGGGGCGGGAGCGGTTTTCAATCACAATGATGTGACCGCTCCCGGAATCATATGAATCAGAGGATAAAGCGGCTCAGATCCTCGTCTTCCACCAGGTTCTTGAGATAGCGATCCACGTAGTCGGCATCCACGGTAATGGTGTCGCCGGACTTGTCGGACGCCTCGAAAGAGAGTTCGTCCAGCAGTCGCTCCATCACGGTGTGCAGACGGCGGGCACCGATGTTCTCGGTGGTTTCGTTGACTCGCCAGGCGGCTTCGGCCAGACGGCGAATGCCCTCGTCAGTGAACTCCACACAGACGTTCTCGGTGGCCAGCAGCGCCTTGTACTGCTCGGTGAGCGAAGCGCTGGGCTCGGTAAGAATGCGCTCGAAGTCTTCGGTATTGAGTGAACTCAGCTCGACCCGAATGGGCAGACGGCCCTGCAGCTCCGGAATCAGGTCGGACGGTCTGGCCACCTGGAATGCACCGGACGCGATAAACAGCATGTGATCGGTACGCACCATGCCGTGCTTGGTGTTGACGGTGCTGCCTTCAATCAGCGGCAGCAGATCCCGCTGTACGCCTTCGCGGGATACGTCGGGGCCGGAACTGTCGCCGCGTTTGCAGATCTTGTCGAATTCATCGATAAACACGATGCCGTGGTTTTCCACCGCGTGAATGGCCTGCTCTTTCAGCTCTTCCGGGTTTACTAGCTTGGCGGCTTCTTCTTCCACCAGCAGCTTGAAGGCTTCTTTTATCTTCATCTTGCGCTGCTTGCTGGTGTTGCCGGCCAGGTTCTGGAACATGCCCTGCAGCTGGTTGGTCATTTCTTCCATGCCCGGCGGGGCCATGATCTCCACGCCCATTTGCGGCGCGGCGACATTGATTTCGATTTCCTTGTCGTCCAGCTTGCCTTCGCGCAGCTTCTTGCGAAAGATCTGCCGGCTGCCGGTGTTGTCGGCTTTTTCTTCCTCACCCCAGCTGTTGCGGGGGTTGGGCAGCAGGGCGTCGAGGACCCGTTCCTCTGCGGCTTCCTCGGCCAGGTGGCGGTATTTATCTACCTGCTGCTCACGGGTCATCTTCATGGCGATGTCGGTGAGATCGCGAATGATGGAGTCTACCTCCTTGCCCACGTACCCTACTTCGGTGAACTTGGTCGCTTCCACCTTGATAAAGGGCGCGTTGGCCAGCTTCGCCAGGCGGCGGGCGATTTCGGTCTTGCCTACGCCGGTGGGACCAATCATCAGAATGTTCTTGGGGGTCACTTCCTGACGCAGCTCGGGCTCGAGCTGCATACGGCGCCAGCGGTTACGCAGGGCGATGGCCACGGCGCGTTTGGCTTCACTCTGGCCAACAATGTGACGGTCCAGCTCGTGGACGATTTCTCTCGGGGTCATTTCAGACATAATGTAATCCTGTTGCAGCGGCCCGCCTTAGCGGCCGTAATCGAGTTCTTCGACGGTCTGGTTGCCGTTGGTGTAGACGCAGATGTCGCCGGCGATGGCGAGGGCCTTTTCCACGATGTCGCGGGCGTCCATGTCGGTGTTTTCCAGCAGGGCGCGGGCGGCGGACTGGGCAAAGGGGCCGCCGGAGCCGATGGCGATCAGGTCCTGTTCGGGCTGCACCACATCGCCGTTGCCGGTAATGATAAAGGAGTGCTTCTCATCGGCCACCGCCAGCAGGGCTTCAAGCCGGCGCAGGGCCCTATCGGTTCGCCAGTCCTTGGCCAGCGCCACGGCGGCGCGTTCCAGGTTGCCCTGGTGGGCCTGCAGCTTGGCCTCAAAGCGTTCCAGCAGGGTAAAGGCGTCGGCGGTGCCACCGGCAAACCCGGCCAGTACCTTGCCGTTGTGCAGGCGGTGTACCTTGCGGGCGTTGCCTTTCATCACGGTATTGCCCAGGGAAACCTGGCCATCGCCACCGATAACCACTTTGCCGTTACGGCGAACTGAAACGATTGTTGTCACTGTGAACCTCACTTGACGGTGTTGCCGGCCGAACCGGCGAGAATGTCATGTTCACGAAGATGGGGGCGGGTGAGAAAAACTTCAACCCTGCAGTTGCGACGCAGTGTCGGTTGTTTGACAGTCGGTGCGGATTGCCCGCCGGGCGGCGGGCTGAGCCTCAGCCCTGCAGCAGAATGCAGCCGGTGTTGATGCTGCTCATTTTGTGCTTGGCCTGGTCGGCCTTGCGCTTGCTGTTGTAGGGGCCCATGACCACCCGATACCAGATGCCGTTGCTGCCCTCGCTGCGCTTCACTTCGGAGCTCAGGCCCTGAAAGGCGATGCGGGCCTTGAGCTGCTCCGCCTGAGAAGCGGAGCGGAACGAGCCGCACTGCATATAGTAGATTTTGGCCGGCGCGGCCTCGGGCTTTTTACGTTCGTTGGCGGGCGTGGGCACGCTCACCACCACTTCCTTGTTTTCCAGCTGCTCGATATAACGCCACTTCTCCACCGGCTTTTGATCGATGGGATTGACCTTTTTTGCCGGCGCCTGCTGTTGCACCCGGGCAGGCTCGGCGGACGGAGGGTCGCCGGCCGAACCCTTGATCAGATGGATAAGGTAGCCCAGGCCGCCAAACAGCAGCAGCGCAAACAGAATGGCCAGCCAGGGAACACGCCGCTCCGGCGCCCGGCCGCGACCGGCAGAACGCTTTTTATTGCCGCCCTTTTTTTTGGGCGGGCTGCGGCGAACGTAATCCCTGGCCATGGCTTACATGCGCTCCAGGGTATCTATGCCCAGCAGAGACAGACCCTGCTGCAGAACCTTGGCGGTGGCGGCACACAGGCGCAGGCGGCTGGCCCGGGCCTCGGCGGGTACACCCTCCTTGTTGATGGGGCAGGCTTCGTAAAAGCTCATAAAGGCACCGGACAATTCGTACAGGTACAGACACAGCAGGTGCGGCATGCCCTTGTCGGCCACCGACTTGACGGTGTCGTTGAACTGCACCAGCTTCTGCGCCAGGGCTTCTTCTGCCGGCGCCTCAATGACCACGGCCCCTTCCAGGGCCTCGGCGCTGACGCCGGCCTTGCGGAAGATGGACTGTACGCGGGTGTAGGCATACTGCAGGTAGGGGGCGGTGTTGCCCTCGAACGACAGCATGTTGTCCCAGTCAAAGATGTAGTCGGTGGTGCGGCTCTTGGACAGATCGGCGTATTTCACCGCCGCCATGGCCACCCGCTTGGCGACCTGGGCCTTTTCGTCGGCGCCGAGATCGGTCTTTTTCTGCTCCAGCAGGGCGGCGGCGCGCTCTTGGGCTTCGTCGAGCAGGTCCACCAGCTTAATGGTGCCGCCGGAGCGGGTTTTGAACGGGCGACCGTCCTTGCCCAGCATCATGCCAAAGGCGTGGTGCTCCAGGCTCATGGACTCGGGCACGTAACCGGCCTTGCGGACGATGGTCCAGGCCTGCATCAGGTGCTGGTGCTGGCGGGAGTCGATAAAATACAGCGCCCGGTCGGCACCCAGCTGCTCGTAACGATACTTGGCGCAGGCGATGTCGGTGGTGGTATAGAGGAAACCGCCGTCCTTCTTGCGCACGATAACGCCCATGGGGTCGCCATCCTTGTTCTTGTATTCGTCGAGGTACACCACCAGCGCGCCTTCGTCTTCTACCGCCAGCCCTTGCTGCTGCAGATCGGCGACGATGTCGTTCAGCATGGGGTTGTACATGCTTTCACCCATGACATTGTCAGGGGTCAGGGATACGCCCAGGCGGTCGTACACTTCCTGATTGTGTTTCAGGGTCACGTCCACCAGTTTCTGCCACATGTTCAGGCAGTAGGCGTCACCGCCCTGCAGTTTCACCACATAGTTACGGGCGCGCTCGGCAAAGTCGGGGTCGGCATCGTACTGCTGCTTGGACTCGCGGTAGAACTGCTCCAGATCCGACAGGCCGGAAGACAGCACGTCCGGATTTTCCTGCTCCAGCTTTTCCAGGTAGGCGATCAGCATGCCAAACTGGGTACCCCAGTCGCCGATGTGGTTGGCGCGAATCACCTTGTGGCCGAGAAATTCCAGAGTGCGCACCACGGCGTCGCCGATAATGGTAGAGCGCAGGTGACCCACGTGCATTTCCTTGGCCACGTTGGGAGCGGAGTAATCTACCACCACGGTTTGCGGCTGCTCGGTTGCCGGTACGTTGGCACGCTCGTCGGCCACCATGGCATCGATCTGGCGGGCCAGCCAGGCGCTGTCTAGAAAGAAGTTGATAAAGCCGGGGCCGGCCAGCTCGGTTTTGGCTACCAGCTCGGACGCGGGCAGGTTGTCCACCAGCAGCTGTGCCAGGGCGCGGGGGTTTTGTTTGGCCGGCTTGGCCAGCAGCAGCGCCAGGTTGGTGGCCAGATCGCCGTGAGCCTTGTCTTTGGTGCGGTCTACCTGGATGCGGGGCTCCAGCTCGGCAGGCAGTTGGCCCTGTTGCTTGAGAGTAGAGACCGTCTGCTCAAGCAGCGCTTGAATATGTTCTTTCATTATCAGTTCACCAAAGTTTGAGACAAGGTCGAAGAAAACCTGAGGGGCCCAAATTCTACTCATAACGGGCGTCAAAAACTACCGTTCAAGGCCGCCGGCTGACCGCCCTGAAAGTGGGGGCATTGAAAACGGGTCTTTGTGAATGTAATGGCATAAATGGCCAATGGCTTCAAAACAGACCCCTGGTGGCGAAGTCTGCCGCCGTCGTTCATGCTGAGAGAAGCAACGAAGGAGCCGCCCATGAAACTGGCACTGTTACCGCTCACCCTGCACCTGCTGCCGGAAGGCCGGGTACCACTGCGCATTTTTGAGCCCAAATACGTGCGCATGGTGGCCGAGGCCGGTCAGAATGAGCGCGGTTTTGGCATCGGCATGCTGGAAGAACCCGACGACAGCGGCAAGGGCGATCTTTACATGCTGGGCTCCCGGGTGAAAATCGTCGACTTTTATACCCTGGAGGGGGGCCTGCTCGGCATTACCGTGGAAGCCACCGAGCGCTTTCGCATTCGCGAGCTGGAGCGGGAAGCCGATGGCCTGTTGCAGGCCGAGGTGGAGTTGCTCGACAACTGGCGTTCCTGCTCTCTGTCGCCGGTGGAGCAAATTCTTTCCGACAAATTGCAGGAAGTCTTTACCGAATATCCGGAGCTGGCGGAGCTGCATCCGGATCCCCGCTGGCAGGACGCCGCCTGGATCACCCAGCGCTGGCTGGAAGTGTTGCCTATCAAGAACGACTATACCCAGCTGCTGATGAGCGAGCCCAGTTGCCGCCGGGCCCTGACCTTTCTGCTGTCGATGATTACCCCCGACCCTCAGCCCGGACAGCGGCACTGAGCCGGTTTCACCGCCTCACCACAACTCCTGCGGATCAATATCCAGTGACCACCTCACCCGGCGTGCTGCGGGTAAGGTGTCGGCAATGGCCAGTGCCCGCCGGCAGGCGCTGGCCAGATCCCGGCGGCTGCAGGCCTGCAACAGCATCTGGTAACGGAACTGCCCGGCCTTGCGCTCCATGCGGGCACTGAAGGGCCCCAGGCACAGCACGGACGCGGGCAGGGCAGGGGCCAGTTGTTGAGCCAGCGGCACCAGAAACTCCCGGCAGGCTTCGCCCTGGGTGGCCTGACAGCGAAACAGCGCCTGATAGCTGTAGGGTGGCAGCCCGGCCTGACGGCGTTCTTCCAGGGCGGTGTGGGCGAAATGGCGATAGCCCTGATTGGCCAGATCCTGCAGCAGAGCGTGATCCGGATGGTGGGTCTGCAACACCACCCGGCCCGGCTTGCTGGCCCGGCCGGCCCGCCCGGCCACCTGAATGTAAAGCTGGGCCAGACGCTCGGCGGCGCGAAAGTCGCCGGCAAACAGGGCGCCGTCCACATCCAGCATGGCCACCAGGGTCACATCGGGAAAGTGATGACCCTTGGCCAGCATTTGGGTGCCGATCAAAATTTGGTACTTGCCGGCGCGAATACCTTCCAGATGCTGCTCAAAGCTGCCCTTGCGCCGAGTGTTGTCCCGGTCGATGCGAATGGCGTTGTACTGAGGGAACATCGCCGCCAGCGCCTGCTCCACCTGCTCGGTGCCCAAACCGGTGCCCACCAGCTGGCTGCTGCCACACTGGGGACATTGAGGCGGTCGGGCACGCTGATGATCGCAGTGATGGCAGTGCAGCCGGTTGCCGCTCTTGTGCCAGGTATAGTGGGCATCGCAGCGCTCGCAGTCCGCCAGCCAGCCGCAGTCGTGGCACAGCAGCACGGGGGCATAGCCCCGGCGGTTGAGAAACAGCATGACCTGATTGCCTTTTTCCAGCTCTTCCGCCATCAGCTGTTGCAGCTGGGGCGACAGCCCGGCTTCCAGCTGCACGTGCCGGCTGTCGAGCAGCAGGTGTTCGGCCATGGTAGCGCTGCCCGGCCGCTGGCTCAGGGTCAGTAACCGATACTTGCCACTGGCGGCGTTGTACAGGCTTTCAAAGCTAGGGGTGGCCGAGCCCAGCACGATGGGAATGTTGAGCTGCTGAGCGCGCAGCAGTGCCAGATCCCGGGCGTGGTAGCGAAAGCCGTCCTGCTGCTTGAACGAACTGTCGTGCTCCTCGTCGATGATAATCAGCCCGAGTTTTTCAAAGGGAGTGAGCAGGGCCGAGCGGGTGCCGATCACGATGGCGGCACTGCCGTCCCTGCAGGCCAGCCAGGCGTCGAGGCGCTCGCGCTCGTTCATGGCCGAGTGCAGGGTGCACACCGGCAGCGGAAAGCGGCGCTGAAAACGGGCGATGGTCTGAGGCGTGAGGCCGATCTCCGGCACCATCACCAGCACCTGTTTGCCGGCTTTCAGTACCGGCTCCATGGCCTGAAGGTAGACTTCGGTCTTGCCCGAGCCGGTAATGCCTTCCAGCAGAAAGGGACTGAAGTCGCCGGCCTGCTGCAACAGGCTGACTGCCAGTGCCTGCTCCGTGGTCAGGCGTGGTTTGCCGTCTTCATTAATACGTATGTCACCGCGCCAGTCGCTGCGGGCGGGCAGTTGTTCCTTTTTCTCTGCCAGTCCTTTTTTGGCCAGGGCATTCAGAATGGCCGAAGGCACGCCCCGGGCTGCCAGCTCCCCTGGTGTCATGGGGCTCGGCGCCAGCAGCTCAAAGGCCTGTTTTTGTTTGACCGCCCGGCTCAGGGTGCTGGTGTCCCCGTCCAGCCCGTGCCAGACCTCCACCGGTTTGTAGCCGGCGTCCTCACCCTTGCGCAACAGGGTAGGCAGGGCCTGAAAATACACTTCCCCCGGCGGGTGCAGATAATACCGGGCCGCCCAGGCCAGCAGTTTCAGCTCGGCCTCGCCAAGGACGGGAATGGTGTCGATAATAGTGGTGACGGGCTTGATGCGGGCAAGGTCAACGTCGGTTTGATCGGGGTGGGCCAGCACCAGTCCGACCAGAGCCCGGTTACCGAACGGGACTCGTACCCGGCAGCCGGGCGCAGGCAGGGGCAGTGGGCACAGGTAGTCGAACTCCCGGCGCAGCGGAACGGGCAGCACCACCCGCAGCAGGGCCTGTTGCGCCGGTGGGGTTGTTGCTGGTTTTTTCATCCGCATTTTCCTTGCCTGAAAAAAGGCGATCCTATATTATTCGCACCCTTCACAAAACGTGTATCACTCGTGTGGTGTCTGGCTCAGGATCAGATAGCGACACGGCCTATTGACAGAGGTTGTCCATGAAACAAGGTATCCATCCGGAATACAAAGAAATTGTTGCCAAATGTTCTTGCGGTAACGAGATCAAGACCCGCTCCACCCTGGGCCATGATCTGAACCTGGACGTTTGCTCCGCTTGCCACCCCTTCTTCACCGGCAAGCAGAAGATCCTTGACACCGGCGGCCGTGTTGATCGCTTCAACAAGCGTTTCGGCATGCTGGGCAGCAAGAAGTAAGTTGCTGCACTTGTCTCGAAAAAGCGCCTGCGGGCGCTTTTTTGTTGCCTGCAATTTGCGTTGTTCCTCCCTCTGTTCCATGGTTAATCAGGCCTGCCTCACCCCGGTGTGCCCTCATGTTTGTTCGCGTCTGGCTTTTTCTGTTTATTTTATTTCCGCCTGAAGCCCTTTCTGCCTGTCCGCAATACCATCAGTACGAAACCGTAAATGTTAAAAAAGTAATAGATGGAGATACTGTTCATCTTATGGATGGCAGACGTATACGCCTTATTGGTATCAATGCGCCGGAATTATACAAAAACGGTCAGTTCGCTCCCGAACCGGGTGCGCGGGCGGCCCGGCGGTGGCTGCACAATAAATTATCAGTAGGGGGTCAAATGAAACTGGTTTTTGCGCGTAAAAGGCGTGATGATTACGGACGCCTTTTGGCTCATCCATTGACCGATGATGGTCGCCTGCTGGTCATATCCATGCTGGCGGCGGGCCTGGGTGAGTTGATGCTGATCCCGCCCAACCACGGTCACTGGCAGTGCCTGTTGCAGGCCGAGCAGCGGGCTTACCGTCGGAGATTGGGCATCTGGTCACGCGACCTGCCCGCCGTTCCCGAACGGCCCGGCTGGCAACGCCTGGTGATCAGGGTACGCGACCTGCGCTCACACCGCGGCCAGATCAGGCTGCTGGCCGAGGGTGGCCTCGAGGTTCGCACCGGGCGGCAACTGCCTGCCGGCTCACGCCGGGAACTGGGTCGGCTGCAAGCCGGCGAGCGGTTGTTTGTCCGCGGGCGGGCACGCAAAACCGATTCCGGGTGGCTGCTTTGGCTTAACCAGCCCTGGCAGTTTTACCGTGAAAAATAACGGGATCAGACTGGGCAAGGTGAAAAAAGTTGATTAGTATCACATTGTATAAACATTGTGATAAACTTGTTCACAGTGTAATCGAATAAATGTCTACAATCGCATCAGGGTACTCGCAAAATGACCGACTTCCGTCAAAAAGCGCTCGACTATCATGCTTTCCCCAAGCCGGGCAAAATCTCCGTTGAAATCAGCAAGCCGGCGGAAACCGCCAAGGATCTGGCCCTGGCCTACAGCCCGGGCGTAGCCGAGCCGGTGCGCGAAATCGCCGCCGATCCGGAAAATGCCTATAAGTACACTGCCAAGGGCAACCTGGTTGCGGTTATCTCCAACGGTACCGCCATCCTGGGTCTGGGCAACCTGGGCCCGCTGGCTTCCAAGCCGGTAATGGAAGGCAAGGCGCTGCTGTTCAAGCGTTTCGCCGGCCTCGACTCCGTGGATATCGAAGTCAAGCACCGCACCACCGAAGAATTCATCCAGACCGTTGAGTCCATTGCCGACACCTTTGGCGGTATCAACCTGGAAGACATCAAGGCGCCCGAGTGCTTTGAAATTGAACGTGAACTGATCGAGCGCTGCAACGTGCCCGTATTCCACGATGACCAGCACGGCACTGCCATTGTAACCGCAGCGGGTCTTATCAACTCGCTGGAAGTACAGGGCAAGGACATTGCCGACGCGCACATCGTATGTATGGGTGCCGGTGCTGCCGCCGTTGCCTGTATGGAGCTGCTGATCAAGTGTGGCGCCCAGCGTGAAAACATCTACATGCTGGACCGTAACGGTGTGATCCATACTCGTCGTGACGACCTGAACGAGTACAAGGCGCTGTTTGCCAACAACACCGACAAGCGCACTCTGGAAGACGTGATCACCGACGCCGACGTATTCGTGGGCGTATCCGGCCCCGACGTACTGCCGGCCGACGCCGTCAAGCTGATGGCACCGAACCCGGTGATCTTCGCCTGCTCCAACCCGGATCCGGAAATCAAGCCCGAGCTGGCTCACGCCACTCGTGACGATCTGGTCATGGGTACCGGTCGTTCCGACTACCCCAACCAGGTGAACAACGTACTGTGCTTCCCCTTCATCTTCCGCGGTGCTCTGGACGTGCGTGCCACCCAGATCAACGACGAAATGAAAGTGGCTGCCGTTGACGCCATCCGCTCTCTGGCCAAGGAGCCGGTACCGCAGGAAGTGCTGACTGCTTCCGGTTACGAGGCTCTGGAATTCGGCAAGGACTACGTGATTCCGAAGCCGATGGACCCGCGCCTGCTGCCCCGCGTAGCCCGTGCCGTGGCCGTGGCCGCCGTGGAATCCGGTGTTGCCCGCATCGATCTGCCGGAAAACTACATGCAGGACTGAGTATCAGCCCATGCATGAAAAAGGGGAGCTTCGGCTCCCCTTTTTTTGTTTTCTTTTTGCAGGCGAAACCGCACTGATGTTTCGTATTGTGATTCTTCTGATTATTTGCGAGTCAGGTACACGCCGGCTTCCATATGATGGGTGTAGGGGAACTGATCAAACAGCGCAAAGCGGCTGATGTTGTGCGTCTCGCTCAGCGTCTCAAGGTTCTGCTGCAGTGTGTCCGGATTGCAGGAGATATAGACGATATTGTCGTACTCCTGCACCAGTCTTACCGTTTCTTCGTCCAGCCCGGCACGAGGCGGATCCACCAGTATGGTGTTGCAGTCATAGCTCTTGAGATCCACCCCTTTCAGCCGGCGGAACTCGCGAACGCCCCGCATGGCCTGGGTAAACTCTTCCGCCGACATGCGCAGTATGGTGACGTTGTCGATGGCGTTGGCGGCGATATTGTACTGGGCCGATTTGACCGAGGAGCTGGAAATTTCCGTGGCCAGTACCCGGCGAAAGTTTGGTGCCAGCGCCAGGGAGAAATTGCCGTTGCCGCAGTACAGCTCCAGCAGATCGCCACTGGCACCCTGGGTCACGTCCAGGGCCCAGCTCAGCATGTGTTCGTTCATGCGGCCGTTGGGTTGGGTAAAGCTGTTTTCCACCTGCTGGTAAACCAGCTCGCGGCCGGCAACGTTCAGCCTTTCCACTACGTAATCGCAGTCGTGCACCAGCTTCTGTTTTTTGGCGCGGCCAATGATATGGGCGCTGATGCCCCTTTCTTTCAGCCAGGCGCGCAGGGGCGCTACCTCGGCCTGCCAGTCGTCACCCAGCTGGCGATGGTAGAGCAGGCTTATCACCAGCTCGTTGCTGAGCGACGACAAAAAGTCCACCTGAAACAGCTTGCGCCGCAGCACCGGATTGGGCCTGAGCGCCTCCAGCAGCAGCGGCATGGCGGTGTTAATCAGTCGTGAGGCGGCAGGGAACTGCTCCACCCGGTATTTTTCCCGCGTGGCCTGGTCAAACATGATGTAGTAGAGGTCGTCGCCTTCATGCCACACCCGGAACTCGGCCCGCATGCGGTAATGCTCGGGCTCGGAGGCAAATACCTCCAGCCGGGGCGGAGTAAAGGGAGCAAAGGTCTGCTCCAGCCGGGCGGCCTTTTCGTCCAGTTGGGTCTGGTAGCTGTGCGGGGTGACCTGGGTGCTCATGACGTGCCTCACTTTAAAACGGAGCGCAAATTCTACGGGTTGTAGTGAATTTGTCCAGTTGGCCGGCCGGTGCTGGTGGCGATGACGGCTTTTTGCCAGACTGCGGCCAGTATTTTCATATCAGGAGCAAGCCCATGCGGCGACCCAAGCCGGACGATCTGCGGGAGTGGTGTTATCCCTTTATTTATGAAACCCGCCTCACCTGTGACTATGAAATTCTTACCGACGAGCTCTGCTGTCATATTGGCGTGGTGCTGTCGGGCCTGCCCGAGGGCTGTGATGACATTCGTGCCGATCTCGAACGGCTGCAGCCGCTGATCTACAACCTCAATGGCTCTGTGCGGGGCAAAAACGGGATTTTTGAGCAGGATATCGAGTGGCTGAAAGCACGCTACAGCCACTATCAGCAGCAAACCGAGGGCCGGGTAACGGGCTTTGTGCTGCCGCGCGGGCCGGCACCGGTACCGCAACTGCATTTGTGCCGCTGCACGGCCAAAAAAATCGTGCGCATGCTGGTACGGCTGGAACAAGAGGGCAGGCGCTTCGACGAAACCCTGCCCCGGTTTGCCAATGTGTTGGCTAATTTCTTCTTTGTGCTGACCGTGGCCATCAAGGCCCGACAAAACGTGAAAGAAGTGCCCTACATCAGCATTAATTACTGATTCAGCCCGCCAGGGCCTGTACCAGCTGGCGGTCGAACTCGGCCAGCTGGCTGGCGTTCAGGCCGGCACGAATGCGTTGTTCAAGGTCACGCACTTCGTTTTCAAAGCCCCAGCCACTCAGCTTGGTGAGATCTTTTACCGCTTCGGCCGGATCGGTCAGTGTGTTATCGGCCTGATACTTGTCGAGCAATTTCCGGGCCTGTTGCAGCCTTACCGACAACTGACGGGTCAGGGGAAAGGCAGCCCGGATGGGCTCGCCGTCCTCACCAGTGGTGCTCAGGGTGAGTTCGTCCGGGGCGGTGGTGGCTGTGGTCAGGGCCAGCAGGTCAACGTTCAGGCGGCCCCGCTCATCGGTGGTCAGGGTAGTGGCCTGACCATTCAGGCGGGCGATAACGGGCACCCCGCGCAGTGGTAGCCGGCTTTGCTTGGTTTTTTCATCGATCAGCTCCCGCTCGGGCGTCCCCAGTACGCGCTTTTCACTGCGGGCCTGGCTTTCGATGTTCATCAGGGGATTGATGCCGGCCACGCCGTGGGCCAGCAGGTCCTTGGTCATCACATCGGGCAGCATGCCAAAGAAGGGAATGACATCAACGATGGAAAACACCACGCCGCCTGCGCTCATCACCACCCCCAGCGGCAGCTCGTAAATCTCGCGCAAAGGCTGATAGGGGGTATAGACCTCCAGGGTCTTGTTCACCGAGTAGGTACTGACGCGAAAGCTTTGCTCTTCGGTGGCACTGAAGGCCGGGCCCGGTTGCTGAATAAAGCGCGGGTCACCGGACAGGGGCTGAACCAGCCGCTGCTGGTGCAGGGTTTCCCGGTCGATGTCCATGGCATTAACGGTTTCTTCCGGCAGATGATTGGCACAACCGGTCAGGGTGGCCAGCAGCAGGCCGGCGAGGGGCGCGTAGGCGAGACGAGGTACTGACAAGTTCACTTCCTTTTTTACAGCAAGACACACCGGGTGAGCGGTGCAACAACCACAGGGAAACCCTGCTCTCGTGTTGGCGCAGCCGGACGCGACAGCCGTTGCCAACCTGTATGTAACGGCCGGGCATGAGGGGTCCTTGAGTAAAAAAGAAAGGGTGAAAAAGCCGCCGCCGCGCATCAGCGCGGCGGCGGGGTTTAGTTGCTGGGCTGGCGGTAAGGGTTGTCCGGCAGCTGGTCGGCCGTGAGCGGAGGCCGGCGGGCGCCGGTCTTGGGGCCATAGGCGGTGCTCAGGTAGCCGAGTATGGTTTCTTCGGTCTGGGCATCAAAGGTCCACAGTCCCTGTTTTTCCTGCATCCAGCGGATCAGCGACAGCCAGTGCTGCCGGCTGCCGCTGTTTTGCGTCACCAGTTTGGAGGAATGGCAGGCGGTGCAGTTGTTGCGCACCGTCTCCCAGCCGGGAGCGATAATAAAACCGGTTTGCGGATCCTGCTCGGCGGCCAGCGCCGGTGCGGTGGCCAGTCCCAGCAACAATCCCAGTACAGCAGTGCGTATTATCATGCTTGCCTCCTGGACGTTTAAATGACTTGCACCGCAATGCGATGGCAGGCGTTGTTGAGATAGCCCTTGGGGTTCCAGCCCGGCACGACCATGGGCTGGGCCTTGCCGTTGCTGTCGACCGCCTTGGCCCAGATCTCGTAATAGCCTTTTTCCGGAAAGCTCAGCTCGCTTTGCCAGTGCTGCCAGGCCAGCCGGTTGGCGGGTTTACGCAGGTCGGCCTTGTGCCAGGTGGCGCCAAAGTCGATGGACAGATGCAGCTCGCTCACAGACAGATCGCCGGCCCAGGCATGGCCGCGCACCGCCAGCGGCTGACCCAGCTGATGGCTGATACCGGTTTTGGGAAAGGTGATCAGCGACTTGACCGGCATGGACTGAATGATTTCCATGTCTTCATTCGGTACCTGAGTGCCCGGCGCGACCGGATATTTGGGTACGCTGTAGGATGGTGCCGCCATCTTGTTACCGTCATGAACCTGGTTACGGATCACGATTTTCTTCAGCCACTTGCCCGAGGTGGAGGCGGGCCAGCCGCCGCACACCAGCCGCAGCGGATGACCGTTAAGCACCGGCAGATCCTCATCGTTCATGGCCCAGGCGATCAGGGTTTCATCTTCCAGCGCCTTGGACATGGGCACGCCCCGGGAGATGGACTCCCGGCTCGGGTCACCGCTGGGGTGCAGGTCGGCACCGTAATAGCCGATATAGACGGCGTCTTTCTTGATGCCGCAGGCTTCCAGTACGTCCCGCAGCCGCACGCCGGTGAATTTGGGACTGGCCACGGCGCCGGTGGTCCACTGGTTACCGCTGGCCGCCGGCACGTATTCACTGCGGCCATTGCCGCCACATTCCACCGTCAGCTGATAGCTGTGGTGTTCAAACTGTGCCTTGAGATCGGCAATGGTAAAGATGCGGGGAGTTTCACAGGACTCGCCACCTATCTCCAGGGTCCAGTTGTCCGGGTTAAGGGTTTCGATATTGGGCACCAGGCCGTTGTTGCGCACAAACATGTGCTTGGCCGGGGTGATTTCATCATCCAGCAGGTGGGGCGGGGTCTCGGCGTTAATGGGCCTGTCGTTGAGCACCACCAGGCCTTCCTTGCCCGGCAGGGAAAAGGGCTCGTCGGACTGGGCAAAGGCCGCCGGGATCAGCCCGGCGGGCATGTTTTTGGCAAAGGGAATGCTGGCTCCCAGCGCCGTGGCCATGGCCAGCAGGCCGCTGCGTCTTAAAAAGCCACGACGGCTGTTGGGGTCGGTTTCCCGGCCCCAGAGCTGCTCATCGGCCTTGATGGGATCTTCCCCGTAAAGCTCGTGCAGCCCTCGCTGCTCCGGCGGCTGCTTGTTGGAATTGCTGGCCATGATGTTCTCTCCTCGGTACTCATTTGAATTTATTGATAACCCAGGTTGCAGGCTATCAAAAGGTACTAGGTTAAATATATGTAAATTTTTTGTGGTTGCGAGCCGGCTCATGTTTTTAAAACACGCGTAATAATGCGTTTATTCTCAAAAATCATGCATATACACCCAGTCACCCTTTATCTATAATGCCCGCGCTTTGGTGCCGACAGGCGTAAACGGGAATCCGGTGCAAATCCGGAGCTGGCGCGCAGCGGTAAGAAGGAACGAAAGCGACACGGAGCAACTCCAGGCACTGCCGCAAGGTGGGAAGCCGTCGCCGTAGGTGGGCAACTGCCCGAGCCTTTAAGCCCGAATACCTGCCAAAGAGGAAATCACAGGGCCTGCGGGCCTCACTACGCGAACTAGGGAAGAACATGACCAGAAAGCTGTTGGTGGCTACCCTGCTGCCATGGGCCGCCTTTGCCCAGAATTCAACCGATCCTACCTCCATCACCATCTACAACCGGGTAGAGCAGCCCCTTACCAGTGCCCTGGCCCCGGTGGAAGTGATCACCAAGGCCGAAATTGAACGCCGCCAGCCCCGCTCCCTGGTGGATCTGCTGGAGACCCTGCCGGGCATGCAGTTTGGTACCCAAAATGGTGGTATCGGTCAAAACTCCAGTCTCTTTATTCGGGGGACCAACTCCGATCACGTGTTGGTGCTGCTCAATGGCAAGCCCATGGCCAGATCCGTTTCCGGAGATGCGAACTTCAGTCAGTTGCCGGTCAATAACGTGGAGCGCATCGAGTATATTCGAGGCCCCCGTGCCGCCATTTATGGCTCCAAGGCCATTGGTGGTGTGGTCAACATTATTACTACTTCTCAGGTTAATACGGCCCAGGTAAGTGTGACCACCGGTAGCAATGACTACTATGCCGCCGACGTCTCCATTAACCAGTGGGTGACCGATGCTACCCGCCTGCAAGTGGCGACCGGTTACCGAGAAACCCGGGGTTATGATGTGGTGAGCAATAATAAGGAACCGGATCGCGATGGCTTTGAAAGCAAAAACCTGACTTTAGGCGTGGAGCACCAGCTGGATCAGCATTGGACCTTTGATGCCAATCTGAACACCTGGAGGGATGAGGTGGCCTATGACGTCAACAGCGATTTCATCAATCCTTGGAACGGCGATTACTCGCAGACCACTGCTTATCAGGCCGATACCGGCATTCGTTACAAGGGAGAGCAACTGAACAGTCAGTTTAGCGTGAGCTACGGCGAGACCGAGCTGCTTTCCTGGAATGAGAATGAAGGCAAAGATAGCCAGTACCAGACCAACCTCAGCACAGCTGTTACTCAGGTTGCGGGGCTGACCCAGTACAACTATGCCGACACTGGCTATGTACTGGCGGGCGTGGATTGGCAACGGGAGCGGTTGCTGTCCCGTTCTAGAGCGCAGGACTGGAATACCTTTCCACCAGGGCTCATCAGTTTTTCCGCACCCAACCGGGATAACACTGGCATTTATGCCTCCGTGCTTCACTCATGGGCGCCTGTGTCCATCGAGCTGACCGGTCGGGTAGACGACAACGAGCAGTTCGGCACCCATGATACCTGGCAAACCGCAGTGTCGGTGGATTTACCGGAACAGCACAAGGCTACCCTTAGCTATGGTACTGCCTTCAAGGCGCCCAGTTTTACCCAGCTCTATTGGCCTTCATATGAAAAGCCCAGCCTGGAACCGGAGGAATCGGAAAGCTGGGAATTCATGCTGTCTGGCGATTACTCCTTGCTGGATTGGCAGTTGAACCTATACCGCAATGACATTCAAAACCTGATTAGCCGTCAGGGCGAGAGAAAGTTTGGCAATACTGACGTGGTGATCAAAGGCCTGGAACTGACCGTCAAAATGAACACGGGGCCGTTGCACCATACTGCCAGCGTTGAACATACCGATATTGATGATCTGAATAACGATGGTCGCCAGCTGATCCGTCGTGCCAAGCGCAAGGCCAGCTGGACCGGTGATATCGATGTGGCCGGTGCCAACCTGTTTGCTCAAGTACTGTATGTGGGTGAGCGCAATGACAGTGATTTCAGCACCTGGCCAACAGGAAAGGTGGTGCTGCCTTCCTACACCATCTGGAATATCGGAGCTCGTTATCCGTTGACTGACAACCTGACTCTGAACGGTAAGGTTAACAATCTGTTCGACAAAGACTACCAAGTAGTGCTCGATTATGATGCGCCTGATATGGAGTTTTACGTCGGTGCCGACTATCGGTTCTGATCCATCAGGTAACTCTGCTCAAGCCGGCCTTAGCGCCGGCTTTTTTCTTTTTTGGCCGTTGGCGTTATCATGGCGCCCTTGCATAGCGAGGGCAGTCAGTGGCAAACATTCTTATCTTCGACTCCGGCATGGGTGGCCTTTCCGTCTACCGGGAAGTGCATCGCGCTTTGCCGACACACCAGTACTTCTATCTGTTCGACAACGCCTGCTTTCCCTATGGCGAGCTGGGCGAAGCGCGCCTGGTGGAGCGTGTGCTGGAGTTGCTGACCACCTTTGTACCTCGCCACGACATCGACATCGTTATCATTGCCTGTAACACCGCCAGCACCCACGTGCTGCCCGCCCTGCGCGAGCGTCTGCACATTCCGGTGGTGGGGGTGGTGCCGGCCATCAAGCCGGCGGCGGAGTATTGCCGTTTGCACGAGCTGAATCATATTGGTCTGCTGGCGACACCCGGTACCGTATCCCGCAGTTATACCGCCGAACTGGTGCAACGCTTTGCCGCCGATATGCAAGTGTCCATGCTGGGTACCACCGAGCTGGTAAAAATGGCAGAAAGCAAACTGGCCGGTCAGGCCGTCGACATGACCCGGCTTTCCCGCATTCTGGCGCCCTGGCGGGGTGAAGACGGGCCCGATGCTCTGGTGCTGGGCTGCACCCACTTTCCATTATTGGCAGAGGAGTTAAGTCAGTGCCTGCCTCAGGCGCAATTGGTCGACTCCGGCGAAGCCATTGCCCGGCGTGTGGCCAGCCTGTTGTTACAGCCTGCCAGCGACGCCGGAGGGGAGCGTGGGCCGGCCGGGCGGCTTTATTGCACCCGGTTAACGGCAAAAGCCAGGATTCAGGACGAGGCTTTTGCCGCCGAAGGATTTTGCCGGCTGGAAGAGTTCACTTCCTGAGAGATCAGGCCGGGCTGTCGCCCTCTTCGTCATCCTTCCGTTCGTTGGCTTCGCGCACTTTGAGCGTGCGCTGTTGAAACTCGGTGTCGTTCAGCGCATTTCTGGCCTTGTCGGCCGCGTCGCTGGGCATTTCCACAAAACCGAACCCGCGTCGCTTGCCGGTGTTTCTGTCTTTCATCAGCCTTACCGACAGCACCTGGCCAAACTTCTCAAACAGGGTTCTTACCACTGCTTCGTTGGCCCGGTAAGGCAGGTTGCCCACATACAAGGTCGTCGTTACCAACGTCCCAGAAGGCGGTGCCTGCATCAGACGTGGCACAACAACACCACTCACCAGCGCACCAAGCGTAAACATCAGTGCAAAAGACAGGGAAGCCGTTGAAATGGCGATCAGGCCGCCGCCTGCCAGGGCCAGTAACAAAGCTAGCAGTAGGGACTGTATAAAAGGAGAGTGCTGAAATAACTTCATCGATGATTGCGTCTCGAGTGGATGAACGGAAAAAAGAATAATGCATGCCGTAAACAGCATAGCTTCAATCGGGCTTCATGACTTCTTCCCGCATGGTAATCCGTCTCGTAAACGTGATCCCGAGCAACTCATGCCAGTGTGCAGGGTGAAAAGTGAGCGGCCATCGTGAGGAATAACAGTCAGCTGTGCATAACCCTGTGGCTAAGTTGTGCTTTTGCTGGGTTAATAAGCATTCGGTGTTAAAGGCCGTCTTTTTGTCAAAAAAGCCCTTGCGCAAAAATCGCGGCTCCCTATAATGCGCTTCCACTGACACGGGGCAACACGCCAACGGTCACAAGGGTTGAAAGCGAACCAAACAAAGTTCAAATCAACGCTTGACGAACACCAAGGATTGCGTAGAATACGCAGCCCTGACCAGCGAAAGCGGTCAACGCTCTTTAACAATTTATCAAGCAAACTGTGTGGGCACTCGCAGTCGATTGAGAAACAAAAAATATTGTTTTTCAATGATTTGTGAAGTGCACTAGAAATAGCAGCAATTCAGATATTCATTGAGCATCAAATCTTTAATTGAAGAGTTTGATCATGGCTCAGATTGAACGCTGGCGGCAGGCCTAACACATGCAAGTCGAGCGGTAACAGAAGGTAGCTTGCTACTTTGCTGACGAGCGGCGGACGGGTGAGTAATGCTTGGGGATCTGCCCGGTCGAGGGGGATAACCGTTGGAAACGACGGCTAATACCGCATACGCCCTACGGGGGAAAGCAGGGGACCTTCGGGCCTTGCGCGATTGGATGAACCCAAGTGAGATTAGCTTGTTGGTGAGGTAACGGCTCACCAAGGCGACGATCTCT
Source organism: Oceanimonas aquatica (assembly GCF_030732065.1). Taxonomy (GTDB): domain Bacteria; phylum Pseudomonadota; class Gammaproteobacteria; order Enterobacterales; family Aeromonadaceae; genus Oceanimonas. Next base: position 17 of record NZ_JAVBHX010000007.1, on the reverse strand, counting down.
AGCTGGTCTGAGAGGAT
>NZ_JAVBHX010000006.1 GCF_030732065.1 Oceanimonas aquatica | reverse complement strand
CTCCAATCCTGCCGACCATATTTACGCAACCATACAAGAACGGTCGAGCGCCCCTGAATACCATAACGAGCCTGCGCCTGCTTGTAGGTCAGCTCGCCTTTTTCAATCTGTTCGACGAGAGCCCATTTAAAAGTCAGCGAGTAATCGCGTTGTGTTCGTTTCACACCTTGTCCCATTGGGGTCTCCATATCTTCGGGGGAAAGGTGTAAACCATATTCAGGATGGGACATCCACATAAAAAAAGCCCGCCGGTGATTGCCGGCGGGCTTTTCAGTCAACGTGGAGCGGTGATTAGCCGTTCAGACGCTTGTCGTTGCGACGGGGGCGAAACTTGCCGCGCTCGCCGCCACGGTCGTCCTTGTTGCGGAACTGGCGACGGGGCAGCGGACCACCTTCGTACTTGGCCAGGTTCAGCGGACGCTGGCAGACACGTACCTTCTGCAGTACCTGCTGCAGCTCGGACGGAATGCCCTCGGGCAGGTCCACGGTGGAGAAATCGTCGTGGATCTGGATCTGGCCGATGTAACGGGACTCCAGATCCGCCTCGTTGGCGATGGCGCCTACCAGGTGACCCGGCTTGACACCGTGCACCCGGCCCACGTCCACGCGGAAGGTTTCCATGGCCACACCGGACACATCATCCTTGCCACCACGACGCGGACGCTCGCCACGCTCGGGACGATCACCACGGCCACGGGGCTCACGGGCTTCACGCACGTCGGGACGACGGGCCGCCATCGGCTTGTCTTCCACAAACAGCGGACGGTCGCCTTGCAGCAGACGGGCCAGACCGGCCGCCAGAGCGGCGGTGTCCATGCCATCGGCCTGCAGCTCGGTCACCATTTCCACGAAAGGTGCCAGGGCCTTTTCGTCAGCGTCCACGCTGGTGCGAATGCGGGCCTTGAAACGCTCGGCACGGATCTTGTTGATCTCGTCGGCGGTGGGCATCTTCATCTCTTCAATGGGCTGGCGAGTGTGGCGCTCCAGGTTGTACAGGCTGCGTTTTTCGCGACCGGTTACGAACAGAATGGCGTCGCCTTCACGGCCGGCACGACCGGTACGGCCGATGCGGTGCACGTAAGACTCGTTGTCATGAGGCATGTCGTAGTTGATAACATGGCTGATGCGCTCCACGTCCAGACCACGGGCAACCACATCGGTGGCTACCAGCACGTTCAGACGGCCGTTTTTCAGACGGTCGACCACTTTTTCCCGCAGTTTCTGGGGAATATCACCGTGCAGGGCTTCACAGGCATGGCCTTCGCGGGTCATCATTTCGGCCACGTCTTCGGCATCTTTACGAGTACGCACGAACACCAGGCAGGCGTCCATGTCTTCGGTTTCCACCAGACGGCACAGGGCTTCCTGCTTCGGCATGCCACGCACAAACCAGTAACGCTGACGAATGCTGGAGTTGGTGCGGGTCTTGTTGGCGATGCGCACTTCCTGCGGATCTTTCAGATACTTCTGAGCCACACGCTGAATGGCCGGCGGCATGGTAGCAGAGAACAGAGCGATCTGACGGGTATCCGGGGTGTGCTCGAGGATCCATTCCACGTCATCGATAAAGCCCATGCGCAGCATTTCGTCGGCTTCATCCAGTACCAGGGCCTGCAGGCTGTCCAGCTTGAGGGTACCACGGCGCATGTGGTCCATTACCCGGCCGGGGGTGCCCACAACGATGTCGACGCCACGGCGCAGCGCGCGGATCTGGCTGTCGTAAGCCTGGCCACCATAAATGGAGACGATGCGAATGTCTTTCTGATATTTGGCGTAGTTTTCAAAGGACTCGGCCACCTGAATGGCCAGCTCCCGGGTCGGGGCCAGCACCAGCACCTGCGGGTAGGCGTTGCCACCGGTGATGCGGCTCAGCATCGGCAGGGCAAAGGCGGCGGTCTTGCCGGTACCGGTCTGGGCCAGGCCCAGTACGTCGCGCCCGGTCAGCAGAGTCGGAATGGCGGCGGCCTGAATAGCAGAAGGCTGCTCATAACCGGCGTCGGTCAGAGCTTGAAGAACGGCAGGCGCCAGGCCGAGATCGGCAAAACCGGGTACTACAGAGGTATTTGTCATTTAACAGTTCCGAAAAAATAAAATGTCGGCGGACTGATACAGTAAAAGGCCGAGGACAGCCCAACTCACTCGAAGTGAGGGCTTTCCTTCACACGCAAGGTGTCACACATGAATACACAAGGCTAATCTGGCCGTTTTTGTCTCAACACCGCCATGGTTAACCGGCTGGTACATACCAGGCGGTTACGCTCGTCATGGATGTCGATCTGCCAGACTTGTGTCGTCGCGCCCAAATGGAGGGGACGTGCGGTTCCTGTTACCAGGCCGCTTCGTTTGGCGCGGACGTGATTTGCGTTAACTTCCTGCCCAACGCAATAAAAACCCGCTTCAACGCACATATTGGCAGCTACTGAACCCAGGGTCTCGGCAAACGCGACACTCGCGCCGCCATGTAACATGCCAAGAGGCTGATGAGTACGTTTGTCTACCGGCATGCTGCCACGCAGATAATCGTGACCCACTTCACAAAAGGTCATGCCCAACTGGGCTGCGAGCGTATTCTCCGACAGTTGGTTCAAACTGTCCAGCGTAAATTCACGTTTCCACATATTTAACTTCAGGGACTGGGGATTGGGGAATAGGGACTGGGATCGCTAATCCCTGATCCCTAGTCCCTAATCCCTCATCTTTTTTTGATTTTACCCACGATAAAGATCAGCAGCAGGGCGCCCACCACCGACATCACCAGAGAGCCGATAATGCCGGTGGCCGCCAGTCCCAGCAGCCGAAATACCAGGCCACCGAGAAAGCCGCCCACCAGGCCAACAATGATGTTGCCCAGCAGGCCAAAGCCACCTCCCCTGGTCAGATTGCCGGCTATCCAGCCGGCCAGACCACCGATAATCAATCCCCAAAGCAGACCCATACGTTTCTCCTTGTTGGTTTACGCCAACAAGCTTAGCAAGGCCTGCACCGGATGGCGAAGCCCCTCGCCCTCGATGCGCTTGACCTGACTGCGGCAGGAAAAGCCGGTAGCCAGACAGCGCTCTCGGGGCAGCTGGCTCAGGGGCTCGGCCCAGCTCATGGCAAACAGGGTGCGCGAGCCCTCGGCATGCTCCCGCTCATGACCATAGGTGCCGGCCATGCCGCAGCAACCCACGGGCACGGCGTTCAGCCTGGCACCCAGGTGACCAAAGATGCGGCTCCAGTCCTGATGGGTGGTGGGCTTGGCGGTTTTCTCGGTGCAATGGGCGAACAGGTGCCAGGGCTCGCCTGTGCTTTCCCGCGCCGGAATCTTGTCCAGCACGGTCAGCAACCATTCCTGGGGCAGCAGCACTTCAAAATCGCCCCGGGCCGGGCCCAGTACCTTGGCGTATTCATCCCGGTAACAAAGCACCAGTGACGGGTCCACGCCCACCATGGGAATGTTGAGCCGGGCCAGCCGGTTAAGGAACTGGGCACTGTCGGCGGCCATACCGGCAAAACGTCGCAAAAAGCCTTTCACGTGGGCCGGCTTGCCGTTGGGCCTGAACGGCAGCACCACCGGATTAAAGCCCAGCGCCGTGGCCAGGCGTACCAGATCGTGTACCACGCCGGCATCGTAAAAAGAGGTAAAGGGATCCTGCACCAACAGCAGGGTTTGTGCCCGCTCTTCCTCGCTCAGGGACTGCAGTTGTTCCAGGTCAAACTGGGCTGCCGGGCTGTTGCCGAGGCGCTTTTTCAGGCTGGGCTGGCTCAGTGCCGGCATGTCCACCATGCCCAGCAGTGAAGCCGTGCCACCCTGCATCCATTTGTGATTCATGATGGGGTTAAACAGGCCCGGGGCCTTTGCCATCCAGGGCGTATAGGTTTCCACCCAGGACACCAGATAATCCCTCGGCGGCCGCTGATAGCGCTGATGATAAAGCTGTAAAAAGCGGGCGCGGAAAGTGGGCACGTCCACCTTGATCGGGCACTGGCTGGAGCAGGCCTTGCAGGCCAGACAGCCGTCCATGGCCTCTTTGACCTCGTGGGAGAAATCGTACTCGCCCCGGCGTTTCTCCAGGGTATGTTTTACTCTGAGTACCATGTTCTTGACGCTGGTGCTTCGGCTTTGCACTGCGGCCTCGCCGGCCATGGGATCAAAGCCCTGAGCCGAGAGCTGGCGCAGCCACTCCCGCACCAGGCCGGCCCGGCCCTTGGGCGAGTGACGGCGGTCGGCGGTCAGCTTCATCGACGGGCACATGGGCGAACGCACGTCAAAGTCAAAGCACAGGCCGTTGCCATTGCAGTCCATGGCCTGGGTAAAGCCGTCGCGCACATGCACCGGGATCTGCCGGTCAAAGTAGCCACGCTTGGTGGCGTCTACCGACACCAGCTGCTCCAGGCTATCGAGCGGCGTGCAAATCTTGCCCGGGTTCAGCCGGTTAAAGGGGTCAAAGGCCGACTTGATACGGCGCAGCTCGGTAAACAGCACCTCGCCAAAGAAGGTGGGGCTGTATTCGGAACGAAACCCCTTGCCGTGCTCGCCCCACATCAGGCCGCCGTATTTGGCGGTAAGGGCATTCACCTTATCGGAAATGCGCCGCAGCATGACTTCCTGCTCGGGGTCGGTCATGTCCAGGGCCGGACGCACGTGCAGCACGCCCGCATCCACATGGCCGAACATGCCGTATTGCAGACCGTGATCGTCCAGCAGCTGGCGAAACTCCATGATGTAGTCGGCCAGGTGCTCCGGGGGCACGGCGGTGTCTTCCACAAAGGCCACCGGTTTTTTGCGGCCCTTGGCGTTGCCCAGCAGGCCCACCGCCTTTTTGCGCATGCCGTAAATACGGTTGATGGACGCCAGGCAGTCGCACACCTGATAACCGATTACCCCGGCCTCGCCCCGTTCAATCAGGCCGTCGAGGCGGGCACACAGGGCCTCGACCTTTTCACGCTGGGCGGTTTCATCCTGATCTGCGTATTCCACCATGTTCAGGCCGTCCATGACCTTGCCGGGCACGTCCTGAATGAGATCGCTCACCGAGTGCCAGACAATGTCTTCCCGGGCCAGGTTCAGCACCTTTGAGTCCACGGTTTCCACCGACAGGGCTTTTGCCTCCACCATCAGCGGGGCGTTACGCAGGGCCGACTCAAAGCTGTCGTACTTGACGTTGACCAGGGTGCGGAACTCGGGAATGGGAGTGAGATCCAGCCAGGCCTCGGCAATAAAGGCCAGTGAGCCTTCGGAGCCGCACAAAATGCGGGTCAGATCCAGGGTATGGCTGGCCTTGTCGTAAACATGGCGCAAGTCATATCCGGTGAGAAAGCGGTTCAGCTTGGGAAAGTGCCGCTCAATTTCGCCGGCGTTGCCGGTCACGCTATTGTACACGCAACGGTACAGCTCCCCTTCCCGGCTGTCTTCTTCCAGTTTTTGATCGAGCGCCTCACCGGACACAGGGCCGGTTTCAATCAGGCTGCCGTCCACCAGTACGGCGGTGACGCCCAGCACATGATCCGAGGTTTTGCCGTAGACCAGCGAGCCCTGACCGGAGGCATCGGTATTGATCATGCCGCCCACGGTAGCCCGGTTGCTGGTGGAGAGATCCGGCGAGAAGAACAGGTCGTGAGGTTTAACCAGCTGGTTAAGCCTGTCCTTGACCATGCCGGTCTGAATGCGCACTCGGCGACCGTCCGCGTCCATGGTCAGCAGCTGATTCATATGGCGGGACAGATCCACCACAATATTGTCATTGAGAGACTGGCCGTTGGTGCCGGTGCCGCCGCCCCGGGGGGAGAAGCGAATGTCCTTGTAGGCGTCCTTTGTCGCCAGGGTCAGCATCACCACCAGATCCTGGGATGAGCGCGGAAACACCACCGCCTGTGGCAGGCACTGATACACGCTGTTGTCGGTGGCCACCGCCAGCCGGCTGGCGTAGCTGCGCTCTATGTCGCCGCGAAAGCCGCTGTCGGCCAGAGCCTCAAGAAAAGAATAATAGGTAGGGGTTGTCTGCTGCTGCAGCGCTAACCTTGGGATCATGACCTGCGTCCCCTTTGTCCTTGTCGATATCGCCCGAAGTGGCGGCCATTATACACCGGCGCCCCGTTTGAGCGAGTATCGAAAGACGTCTGGACATCTTCAGGTAAAGAGGTTGCCTCAGGCCTTTTTGCCCCGGCCCGACGATGGCGCTTTCCAGCGCTTGATACGAGAGCCACCTGGCTTGTTACCGCCGGGGCTTTCACTGCGCTCATTACGGGCAGCGCCCCGCTTCTGACCGGTCCGCGGCGCGTTATGCCGTTCATTGCTGGCCGGACGACGCTGCCCCTGAGCAGCTGGCTTGCGTGGCCCCTGACGAGCCGCCCTGGGCTGCTCCAGCACCGAGGCTTCCTCGGTTTTGCTTGAGCCCGCGATCATGCGGTTAATCAGCGCCAGCTCGTCATCGCTGACATAACGCCACTGACCCGGCTTGAGACTGCCGAGCTGAATGTTCATGATGCGCACCCGCTTCAGACTGGTCACCCGGTAGTCCAGGTATTCTGCCATGCGTCTTATCTGCCGGTTCAGCCCCTGAGTGAGAATGATATTAATGGTTCTGGGGCCAATTTTGCGCACCTTGCAGGGCTTGGTCACGGTATCGAGAATGGGCACGCCCGCCGACATTTTGGCCACAAAATCATCGGTAATGGGCTTGTCCATGGACACGATATACTCTTTCTCGTGGGCATTGCCGGCGCGCAGTATCTTGTTGACGATATCACCGTCGTTGGTCAGCAAAATCAGCCCGCAGGACGGCTTGTCGAGCCGGCCGATGGGAAAAATGCGGGCATGGTAGTTCACCGCATCCACAATGTTCTCGGGAATGGCACGGTCGGTGGTGCAGGTAATACCAACGGGCTTGTTGTAGACCAGGTAAACGGCTTTGGGCTTGGCCCGCAGCGGTTTGCCACGCACGGTAATGTCGTCAGCGTCGCTGACTCGCACGCCCATGCCGGCCACCTCGCCGTTCACTCGCACCAGCCCCTGCTCAATAAGCCGGTCGGCTTCCCGGCGGGAACAGATGCCGGTTTCACTGATAAATTTATTCAGGCGGGTATCGAGAGGGGTATCGGTCATGGCAGCTCCTTACCGGTGGTTATTAAACACAGCCGGGCAAAGGCTGAACAAGAGCAGGCCTGGCTAAACCGCGCCAGTGTAAGGCGCAGCCCCCCGCCTCGCAAGGGCTGGCCGCTTTCAAGCTGTCAGCATCGCGTCTGCACGGGCTAACAGACAAGGCGTTACAGCCAGCGCCGAACCCGCTCACAATAATCGGTATAGGCTTTGCCAAAGCGCAGGGTCAGGGCGCGCTCTTCGGCGGCTATCTGCACCCGGTTCATGTAGGCCACAAACAGGACAGGCCCCAACAGGACCGGCCAGCTTTGCAGCCAGAGCGCCCAGGCCAGCAGCCAGAGAGCATCGCCCAGATAAATGGGGTTGCGCGAGCGGGCAAACACGCCGTTAGTGACCAGCCGGCTGGCCCGCTCCGGAGTAAAGGGCAGCAGCGTAGTATGAGCTTGTTGCAGCGACCGGGCCGCCAGCACCATCAAGCCAATACCCGCAAGCAAGGGCCCCAAGGCCAGCCAGCGTGGCCAGAAAACGGTCAGCCCGGGCAGCCAGCCGGCCACCAGCCACATCAGGCCCGCCACCAATGCCGCCACGGCGGGCGGCGGCAGCCACAACAACCAGCGTGCCCTGTTCATGCCTCGCTCCTGGTTACATCACCGGTTTCAGGTGTTGCGCCGTCCGCCTGAGCCTTGCTCTCGTCCGGCTTTGAAGGGCTAAGGTAACAACGGGTCATGCGCAGCGCCTCGTAGAGATCCGGGTACACCAGCACCCCTTCCTCGCCCACGCGAATGCCCGACTGTTGCAACCAGTGGGTCACCTGGCCCCGTCGTCCCGCCATCACCATACGAATACCCCGGCGTTTCAGCTCCTTGTGCAGCTCCCCCACCACGCTCATCACACTGATGTCCTGATGGGTAAAACAGGACACGGCATCGATGATCAGGCAGTTGGGCTGGGCCTGCTCGTGGCCGAGCAACGACAGCACCCGGCGCTTGAAATAGGAGGCGTTAAAGTAGGTGAGCGGCGAGTTGAACCGGTAGATCAGCACGCCGGCAATGGCCTTGACCTCTTCGTTGCGCCCCAGGGTGTGCACTACCCCTTCCTCGTTCATGCCCATCAGCTGATCGGTAGGCCGCATCACATTACGCAAAAACTGGAACAGGCCCAGCAGCACAGCCAGGGTAATGCCGGGGATCACCCCCATAAACAGCACACTGACAAAGGTGATCCAAGCCAGCCAGAAAGCGGCCATGTCCGACTTGCGCAGCGCCCACTGGCCGCGCAGGTTGATCAGCGACCAGGAGGCCATTACCAGCACCACCCCCAGGGCCGCCGAGGGAATGTACTGCAGGGGCGCGGTCAGGAAAAAGGTCACCAGGGCGATCACCCCGGCGGCCACAATGGACACCATCTGACTCTTGCCGCCGTTGGCGTCGTTGACGGCGGTACGGGAGTCGGCCCCGCTGATGGCAAAGCCCTGGGACATGGCCGAGGCCAGGTTGGCCACGCCAAGGGCTCGGAATTCCCGATCGGCGTCAATGTCGTAACCATTGCGGGCGGCAAAGCTGCGGGCGGTGAGCATCATGGACACAAAGCTCACCATGGCCAGGTTGAGCGCCGGCATCACCAGCTCACGCATCAGCCCCGGCGGAAACACCGGCACCTGAAATTCCGGCAACCCTCCGGCCAGGCTGCCCACCACCTCAATGCCGGGTTGATCCGGTCCCCACAGCCACAACAGGCTGGCCACCACCACCAGCGCCAGCAGGCTGCTGGGCCAGAGCGGCCGAAAGCGCCGGCACAGCAGCATCAGAAGAAAGGTCAGGGCACTCACGCCCAGGGTGGGCCAGTGCACCAGCGCCAGATAATCGGGCGTGGCGGCCAGACGCTCAATCAGCTGTGATTCGTCAAAGGTAAAACCGACAATCCGCGACAGCTGGCCCACCATAATGGTGATCGCCACCCCGTTGAGCAGGCCGAGCAGAATGGGCCGGGACAGAAAGTCCGCCAGTACGCCCAGGCGAAAATAACTGGCCACCAGGCACCAGAGACCGGTCATGGCGGTCATGGTCATCACCAGCTGCCAGTGCCGGGTGGGATCACCGGCGGCCAGGGGCGTGACCACGGCGGCAATCACCGCGCAGGTGGCCGCGTCCGGGCCCACAATCAGCTGGCGCGAGGTGCCGAACAGGGCATAGGCGATCATCGGCAGTATGCAGGAATACAGCCCCACCACCGCACTTACCCCCGCCAGTTCGGCATAGGCAATGGCCACCGGCAGCGCCACCGCTGCCACCGACAGGCCGGCGCGCACATCCGCCGCCAGCCAGTTGCGCCGGTAGCTCAGCAGAATCACCAGGCCGGGCATCCAGCGTGCCAAAGTAAAAAAATCCCGCATCGTTAACTTGTCATCCCTTGCAGCGAGCGGCGCTCCCTGTCTTTCAATATGGCGCGGCGCGGTGAAATTCACAATAGAAAGGCTTGGTTTTCAGCTGCTTAGAAAACAACCAAGCCCGAGTCAACACCCCCGGTGTTGCCTCAGCCGGAGCGAGAATATAGCGCCCTTTCACCGGGCTGCCTACCGGCACAGAAAGAACACGTCTCATTTCAATGAACAGTGACGCCACTCCCCGCCGGTGCTGGCGTTATCAAGGTTGCGTTTTTTGCACCAGCCCCGTTTTTCCCGCTTTTTCCGCGGCCGGCGCTGTGGTTAAATTAACCTTTATGCGTCCCACGGACGGGACTGCCACCAGGACATCATTACTTCGGCATGACCACTCATGTATTGATCTGCGACGACTCCGTCGTGGCCCGTAAACAAATGGCCCGCGCCCTGCCCACGGACTGGGACACGCAACTGCACTTCGCCGAGCATGGCCAGCAGGCGCTGGCCATGCTGCGCCAGCAATCCTTTGATCTGTTGTTTCTCGATCTGAACATGCCGGAACTCGACGGCTTTGGCGTGCTCGAGGCCATTCGCCGCGAAGGCATGGAAGTACTGACCCTGGTGGTGTCTGCCGATATTCAGCCCAAGGCCCGGGAACGGGTACAGGCTCTGGGTGCAATGGCCTTTATTGCCAAGCCGGTCGATACCGGCGAACTGACGGCCCTGCTGCGCCAGTACGGTCTGTACCAGCCGGGCGAGCAACACAGCAGCATTATTTCCTCCACCCCCGATGCCTCGCTGGAGCTGCGCGACTATCTGCAGGAAGTGGCCAACATCGCCATGGGCCGGGCCTCGGATCTGCTGGCCCGGCTGCTGGATGTGTTTGTGCGCCAGCCGGTGCCCCGCGTGGCCCATATTGCCCGCACCGAGCTCAGCATGGCCATTTCCGCCGCCGACGACGACGGCGGTTTTTCTGCGGTGTGCCAGGGCTTTGTGGGCGCCGGCATTTCCGGTGAGGCATTGCTGCTGTTTTCCGACAGCGGCATGGATGAAATGGCCCGGCTGCTGCATCACATGCCGTCCGAGACTTCGGCGCCGGATGTAGAGGTACTGATGGACATGTCGAGCATACTGTTCGGCGCCTTTCTCAAGGGCCTGGGGGATCAGCTCGATGTGCGCCTGGGGCTGGGCCAGCCCACCGTGCTGGGCCGGCATCAGCCCATTACCGCCCTGCTGGAGCATCACAGCAACAAGCATGAGCAGCTGCTGTGCATCGAAATCCCCTACGCCCTGGAACAACACCAGATCCACTGCAACCTGCTGGTACTGCTCACCGAAGCCTCGGTCAGCCGGCTGGAGCAAAACCTCGCCTACCTGACGGAGTAACCCCATGGCACTGACGGCGCAGCACCCTCGCGACTTTCACTGGCTGGTAGACATGCTGGAGTCGGTCGATATCGGCCTGGTGGTGCTGGATGGCGAATACCGCATCGAGCTGTGGAACGGCTTTATGGAAAACCACAGCGGCATGAGCTCCACCCATGTGCGCGACCAGAACCTGTTCAGCCTGTTTCCGGAGCTGCCCGAGCAATGGCTTCGGCGCAAGGTGGATACGGTCGTCACCCTCAATACCCGCACCTTTACCAGCTGGGAACAACGCCCCTGGCTGTTTCGCTTTCGCAGCACTCGGCCCATTACCGGCACCCACGACTACATGTTTCAGAACCTCACCATTCACCCATTGGCGGATCCGGATGGCAGCATTCGCCGGGTATGCCTGATGGTGTATGACGTGACCGATGTGGCCACCAGCAAGCTGGCACTGGAACAGGCCAACAAGCAGTTGTCGCGCCTGAGCCGAACCGACCGGCTCACCGGCCTGCTCAACCGGGGCAGCTGGGAAGGCCTGATGCACAACGAGTTTGCCCGTTACCGCCGCTATCGCCAGCCCTGCAGCCTGGTAATGCTGGACATAGATCACTTCAAGCGCATCAATGACACCCACGGCCACCCGGCGGGCGACGAGGTGATTCGCCATACCGCCAGGGTCATTCAGAGCTGTTTGCGTGATGCCGATATCGCGGGTCGCTACGGCGGAGAGGAGTTCGGCCTGATATTGCCCCAGACCGACCTTGAAGGCGCCGGTGTGATCAGTGAACGGTTGCGCCGGGCCGTTGCCGACGCCCGGGTCGAAACCCATGGCCAGTCGCTGCGTTATACCATCAGCCTCGGCATCGCGCCGCTCGCCCCCGCGCTGTCCTCGCCTCAGGACTGGCTGGAGCAGGCGGACAAGGCGCTGTACCGGGCCAAACGGGAAGGACGCAACCAGGTGTGCGCCCTGTCCGGCTGAATGGCGCTGCCGTCTTAATCAAGAATGTCTTCGAGAATGTAACGTACGTTTTCGGTGGCCAGATCCACCAGCACCGCCTTGTTGTCGACCCGGCGCCACTCGTACCCTTCGTAGTAGGGCAGACGATCTCTCAGCCGGGGATCAAAGCGCTTGGCAATGCCCGGCGGCAAGGGCTTGCCCCGGCGCAGATTTTTAGCAATGCCGGGGGGCAGATTGCGCCGGCCGCCATCGTAATCCAGCCAGTCCCTGTGCTCCCGAAACAGCCGGCGTACCAGCCGCTCGTCGACCCGCAGATCCCGGTCGTAACGGCGGTCCTGCTCATGGCGGTAGTCGCGGCGCTCTTCCCGGTATTCCCGCCGGTCACTGCGGTCCCGGTCCGCTTCCCGCTGCCACCTTTGCTCTTGTTGCTCCTTGTGCCGGCCGTGCGCATGGTCCGGGCCCTTGCCTTCGGGCGGCTGAGCCTGGGCCGGCAATGCCAGCCCGGCCAGCAGCAGAGAGGCGATCAGAGTATGCTTGTTCATGGCGAGTCTCCTGCCGTTGAGGTTGTCATTAACCCTAGCGCTCCCGAGCCCGTCTGACCATGCTCCGCCGGCCACGCCGAGACGGATATTGTCGAGCGCGAGCACAAAAAAAGCCCCGTACGGGGCTTTAGCATCATGAAACAAGGGCTCGGCTTAAACCAGCTCGACCACGTCGAAGTCGACCTTGGTGTCCACGTCGGCATCGTAGTCCACACCGTCCAGGCCGAAACCGAACAGACGCAGGAACTCGTCCTTGTAGCCCTGATAGTCGGTGAGCTGGTAGATGTTGTCGTCCTGCACCTGCTTCCAAATCTCGCGACAGGCGTTCTGCACTTCGTCGCGCAGTTCCCAGTCGTCCAGGCGCAGGCGGTTTTCTTCATCCACCGGCGCCGGCTGACCGCTGTAGAGGCGATCATGGAACAGACGCTGAATTTGCTCGATGCAGCCTTCGTGAATCCCCTGCTCCTTCATTACCTTGAAGGCCATGGAAATATACAGCGGCATCACCGGAATGGCCGCAGAGGCCTGGGTCACCACCGACTTCAGTACCGCCACATGGGCGTCACCGCCGCGCGCTTTCAGCTTGCTGTCAATGGCGTGAGCGGCGCGGTCCAGATCTTCCTTGGCCTTGCCCAGGGTACCGTGCCAGTAGATGGGCCAGGTGAGATCGGTGCCGATGTAGGAATAGGCCACGGACTTGGCGCCCTCGGCCAGCACACCGGCGTCTTCCAGGGCGTTCATCCACAGCTCCCAGTCCTGGCCACCCATGACCTGAATGGTATCGGCAATTTCCTGCTCGTTGGCCGGCTCGACCACGGCTTCCACCAGCACATCCTTGTTGGTGTCCAGGGCGGTGGACTTGTAGGGCTCGCCAATGGGCTTGAGCGCGGAGCGCACCAGCTCACCGGAGTCGGGCAGCTTGCGTACCGGCGAGGCCAGGGAGTAGACCACCAGGTCGATTTCGCCCAGATCCTGCTTGATCAGTTCGATGACCTTTTCGCGGCACTCGTTGGAGAAAGCGTCGCCATTAACGCTCTTGGCGTACAGGCCTTCTTCCTTGGCGGCCTTGTCAAAGGCGGCGGCGTTGTACCAGCCGGCGGTACCCGGCTTTTTCTCGGTGCCTGGCTTTTCAAAGAACACGCCGATGGTGGCGGCGCCGCTGCCAAAGGCGGCGTTGATGCGGGATGCCAGGCCGTAACCGGTGGATGCGCCGATCACCAGCACCTTCTTCGGCCCCTGCGCCAGGGTACCCTTGCCTTTGACGTAGGCGATCTGCTCACGTACATTCGCCTCACAGCCGACCGGATGGGTGGTGGTGCAGATAAAGCCACGAACCTTGGGTTTGATGATCATAGAAATGGTTGCCTCGGTTATTACAAACGATAGGGACTAAAGATACCCTATTCCGGGGCAAATGTGAGGCCCCTTATTAAGGCCGGAAGCCGAGAGCGTCACTCCGGCGCAGGCCGGAGCCCAGAGCATGTTACATATCAGCCAACGAGCAGCTTGAAGCTTGTGCGCAGCGCGAAGCATCAGTGCGGTTGCACTCCGCCGACACGCTACAAGTACGTCCCTGTAACGCTCGAAAATGCCTTCCTTGGCATTTTATGGTCGGCTACGGCAATCCCCATTGCTGCTTCGAGCAACATAGGGGCTGTCAGTAAGCAGGCTGTACTCTTTGAATGACGATAGTGCACGGCCTTACAGACCAAGCGGGCTTCGAGCTTTAGTGAGAACAATGTTTACGTTACGTCCCTATCAGCAGGAGGCGGTTGACCGCACTCTTGATTATTTTCGCCGCCACAGCGAGCCGGGGGTGCTGGTGCTGCCCACCGGCGCCGGCAAGAGTCTGGTGATCGCCGAACTGGCGCGCCTCGCCCGGGGCCGAGTGCTGGTACTGGCCCATGTGCGCGAGCTGGTGGAGCAGAACCACGCCAAATATCAGGCCTACGGCGTGGAAGCGGATATTTTCTCCGCCGGGCTCAAGCGCCGGGAAAGCAGCCGCCAGGTGGTGTTCGGCTCGGTACAGTCGGTGGCCCGCAACCTGGATGCCTTCAGCGGCTTTAGTCTGGTGATCATCGACGAATGCCACCGGGTTTCAGACGACGACAACAGCCAGTATGCCCGGGTCATTAATCATTTGCGCACAAGCAATCCGGCGCTCAAGGTGCTGGGGCTGACCGCCACCCCCTACCGGCTGGGGCTGGGCTGGATTTACCGCACCCATCACCATGGCATGGTGCGCAGCCGGAATCCGCGCTTTTTTGAGCACTGTCTGTTTGAACTGCCGCTCAGGCTGATGATCAAGCAGGGTTACCTGTGCCCCCCGGAGCTGGTGGACGCCCCCGTGGTGCATTACGACTTTTCCCGGCTGTATGAACAGGGCCTGTTTACCGAGCAGGCGCTGGAGCGGGAGCTGGCCCGCCAGCCCAGGGTCACCCCTCACGTGGTGGAGCAGATAAAGGACTACGCCGAAGACCGCCAGGGCGTGATGATCTTTGCCGCCACCGTGCGCCACGCCACCGAGGTGGCCGGACTGCTGCCCCCCGATGAAACCGCCCTGGTCACCGGCGATACCCCTGGCCCCGAACGGGACGCCATTATCAACCGTTTCAAGGCCCGGGAGCTGAAGTTTCTGGTGAACGTGGCGGTGCTCACCACCGGCTTTGATGCCCCCCATGTGGATTTGATTGCCATTTTACGCCCCACCCAGTCGGTGGCGCTGTATCAACAGGTCATCGGCCGGGGCCTGCGTCTGAGCCCAGGTAAAACCGACTGTCTAGTGCTGGATTACGCCGGCAACAACATGGACATTTTCGCCCCGGAAGTGGGCGAGCCCAGACCCAACCCCAACACCACCCAGGTGCAGGTGCCCTGTCCCGCCTGCGGCTTTGCCAATATCTTCTGGGGCAAGACCGACAACGAGGGCCGCGTGCTGGAGCACTTTGGCCGCCGCTGTCAGGGGCTGTTTGAAGACGACGATGGCGAGCGGGAAGAATGCGGCTACCGCTTTCGCTTTAAAAGCTGCCCCCAGTGCCTGGCGGAAAACGACATCGCCGCCCGCCAGTGCCACGACTGCGGTAAAGTACTGGTGGATCCCGATAAAAAACTCAAGGACGCCCTGGCGCTGAAGGATGCCCTGGTGCTGCGCTGCGCCGGTCTCACCCTGGAAAGCGGCAGCGGCAAGTACGGCCCGGCGCTGAAAGTCACCTACCACGATGAAGACGGCACCGAGCTGCAAAAATGGTATGCTTTCGACACAAAAGGCCCCAAGGGCCGCTTTTACAGAGAATTCGTGCGTCAGCACTGGCCGGCACCGGGCACCGAGCCCGACTTTGCCGGTCTGGAGCAGGTGCTGGCCGCCGCCGGTCGTTTTCGTCACCCGGACTTTGTGATTGCCCGGGCCCACAAGCGGGGCTGGCAAATACGGGAAACCATTTTTGATTATCAGGGTCGGTTTCGTACCGCCCATGCCTTATAGAAGAGCCCATGAAACTGCTTGCGATCCTTTTTTCCGTTCTCTTTGCCATCGCCCCCCTGGCCTCGGCCCCGCCACAACACGGACAAAGCGCCTGGATGCTGGCCGATGCCGACAGCGGAGAGGTAGAGCTCAGCCATCAGAGTGAACTGCTGATGAAGCCCGCCTCCACCCAGAAGCTGGTCACCGTGCTCGCCGGCGCCCTGACCCTGGGGCCGGACTGGCGCTATATCACTCGACTGCGCTACCGGGGCGAGCTGCATCAGGGCCGGCTGGATGGCGACCTGCTGATCGACTTTGTCGGCGATCCAAGCTTTACCCGGGAGCAGCTGGCCGGCCTGTTGCGCCACAGCGGCATTCGCCAGATCAGCGGCCGGGTGCTGCTCAACCAGGCCTACTTTGACGGCTACGACAGGGGCAACGGCTGGTCCTGGAACGATCTGGGGGTGTGCTACACGGCGCCGGCGGCGGCGCTGATTCTGGATCGCAACTGCGTGCAGGGCGCTCTCTATGCCCGCTCCGGCAGCCCGGCCCGGGCTACTGTGCCCTCGCATCAGCCGATCACCGTCAGCGCCGAGGTGGAGGTGCTCAACCGGGCCGAGCGGGAGCAGCGCTTCTGCGCCCTTGAGCTGGACATGACCCCGCCCAATCATTATCACCTCACCGGCTGCATCGGGCCGCGCAAGGATCCCTGGCCGCTGCGCTTTGCCATTCAGGACGTCACCGCCTGGGGCGAGCAACTCACGCAATGGGCGCTGAAACAGGCCGGTATTCGGCTCTCGGGGCACATTGAAGGCAGCCGCCTGGACGCCAGTGACTGGCCGGTGCTGGGCCGTCACCGCTCTCCGCCCTTTGCCTCCCTGGCCGAGCGCATTCTGGTGCACTCCGACAACCTTTATGCCGACAGCCTGCTGCGTACTCTTGGGGCAATGCATTTTGAGCAGCCCGGCAGTTTTCGCAGCGGCACTCAGGCCGTGCGCGAGATTCTTGAAAAAAAGGCCAATATCGATCTGGGGCCGTCCTGGCTGGCCGACGGCTCCGGGCTCTCGGCCCATAACCTGCTGCGGGCAAAAGATTTGATGGCGGTACTGCTCACCATCAGCCGGGACCCGCGTGCCCGGTGGCTGATGGCCCGGCTGCCGGTCAGCGGTGAAAGCGGCACCCTGCGCTATCGCAAGAGTGTGCTGAGCCCGGCGCTCAAGGGCAAGGTCACCGCCAAGACCGGCACCATTGCCCATGTGCAGAACCTGGCCGGCTTTATCGACACCGAAAGCGGTGAACGCAAGGCCTTTGTGCTGCTGCAAAACGGCCTGTCGCTGAGCCCGGAGCAGGCCGATGCCATGGCCGAAGGCGAGCTGGAATGGCCGGCCCGGCGCTTTGAACGGGACTGGCTGGAAGGGGTGATCAAGCGGGCATCCATTGTCAGCGCCAATCAATCACCCAACAATTAACGATTTTCTCGGCGGCCTCAATGTGCCCTATACTGCCGCCGTCAACAAAAAAGGAGAACAGCATGTTTGCAGTGATTTTTGGTCGTCCCGGTTGCCCCTTCTGCGTTCGCGCCAAGGATCTGGCGGAACAACTGACCACAGAGCGGGACGATTTCAAATACCGCTATGTGGATATTCACGCCGAGGGCATCTCCAAGGCCGATCTGGAAAAGACCGTGGGCAAGCCGGTGGAAACCGTGCCGCAAATTTTCCTCGATCAGCAGCACATCGGCGGCTTCACCGAGTTTGAAGCCCACGCCAAAGAGCACCTGGGCCTGTACCAGTAATCGCGCTTTGCCAGGCGGCCTGATGGCCGCCTTTTTGGTGCCTTTCACGCCAACCTTGCTGAAAAATCACCGTTTTCAGAATTTTTTTCGCCCAAGCTTCCCTTTTTCCTCTTTTCATTCGGCAGCCAAAGCTCCATCATGGACGGCACTACCTTAAGGTACTGCCCGCCAGCGGACCGGATTTCCGTTGCAACCGGGGCCGGACCGGCTTTCGCCGGCTTTCGCTCCCGCCGGGCAGCCGTATGATTCCGAGGCCGTAAACACCCATGCATTCCGTAGATAAATCCCACAAGCTGGACAACGTCTGTTACGACATTCGCGGACCCGTTCACAAGGAAGCCCGCCGCCTTGAAGACGAAGGACACCGTATTCTCAAGCTCAATATCGGCAACCCGGCGCCGTTTGGTTTTGATGCGCCGGAAGAGCTGCTGAAAGACGCCATTCTCAATCTGCCCACCAGTCAGGGCTATTGCGACTCCAAGGGCCTGTTTTCGGCGCGCAAGGCGGTAATGCAGTACTACCAGCAAAAGGGACTGCGCACCACGGATCTGGACGACATCTACATCGGCAACGGCGTCTCGGAGCTGATTGTGATGGCCATGCAGGCGCTGCTGAACAACGGCGACGAAATTCTGGTGCCGGCCCCCGACTATCCGCTGTGGACCGCCGCCGTGACCCTGTCCGGCGGCAAGGCGGTGCACTACATGTGCGACGAGCAGGCCGACTGGTACCCGGATCTGGATGACATCAAGGCCAAGATCAGCCCGCGCACCAAGGGTATTGTGCTGATCAACCCCAACAACCCCACCGGCGCCGTGTATGGCAGCGAGTTTTTGCTGGAGGTGATCGAGATCGCCCGTCAGAACAAGCTGATTATTTTCGCCGACGAAATCTACGACAAAATTCTTTACGACGACGTCGCCCACCACTCTGTCTGTACCCTGTGTGATGACGTGCTGGTGGCCACCTTCAACGGCCTGTCGAAAAGCTACCGTGCCGCCGGCTTTCGCCAGGGCTGGATGATGCTGAGCGGGCCCAAGCACCAGGCCCGGGATTATATAGAAGGGCTGGAAATGCTCTCCTCCATGCGGCTGTGCGCCAACGTGCCCATGCAGCACTGTATTCAGGCGGCACTGGGGGGCTATCAGAGCATCAACGAGCTGGTGCTGCCCGGCGGTCGGCTGCGCCGCCAGCGCGATCGGGCCTGGGAGCTGCTCAACGAGATTCCCGGCGTCAGCTGCGTCAAGCCCAAGGGCGCCATCTACATGTTCCCCCGGCTGGATCCCAAGGTGTACAACATCAAGGACGATCAGAAAATGGTGTATGACCTGCTGTTGCAGGAAAAAATGCTGATCGTGCAGGGCACCGGCTTTAACTGGCCGAAACCGGATCATTTCCGTCTGGTGACCCTGCCGAGAGTCGATGACATCTCCGACGCCATCGAGCGTATCGCCCGCTTCCTCAAGCATTACCAGCAGTAAGCCCGTGACTGGGGATCAGGGATTAGGGACTTACTAATCCCCAGTCCCTATTCCCCAATCCCAGCTCTTAAAGCAGCGGACTGAGCAAATAAAACAGGTTCTCCAGCAGCCGCTTGCGCAGCGGCCGCTGGCGCCACTCCAGCCACGACAGCGGCTTGGCATCGGCCAGATAGCCATCCGCCAGTTGCAGCAACTCGCCCATGGCCTGGCCATCATCTATCAGCAGGGTCATTTCAAAGTTCAGCCAAAAACTGCGCCGGTCCAGGTTCACCGTGCCCACCAGGCCGAACTGGTGATCCACCAGCACGCACTTGGTGTGCAGCAACCCGGCGGCGTAAAGATGAATTTCCACGCCGGCGTGCAGCAACTCGTCAAAAAAGGCGTTGCAGGCATGGTTGACCATGCGCGAGTCGTTTTTTGCCGGCAGCACCAGCTGCACTTCCACCCCCCGGTCGGCGGCGGAGCACAGCGCCGCCACCAGGGGATCATCGGGCACGAAATAGGGGGTTACCAGCACCAGCCGGCGCCGGGCCTGATAGACGGCGCAGAGCAGGCTCTGGCTGATGGCATCGCCTCCCATAAAGGGACCGGAGGGCAGCAGCTGTAATCTGAGCTGATTATCCAGGCAACTGATGGGATGGTATTCCAGCTGCTCCAGCAAGCGTTCGCCGGTTTCCATTTCCCAGTCCCACACAAACAGCGACCAGATAATGGGCACGATGGGCCCGCGAATGCGCAACATGATATCCACCCACTGGCCCACGCCGGCGTCCTGCTTGAAGCAGGCGGGATCCACCAGGTTCATGGAGCCGGTGTAGGCCACGTCGTCGTCGATCACCACCAGTTTGCGGTGCATGCGCAGATCCTGACGCTCAAACAGCACGCGAAAGGCCCCCACCGGCAACACTTCCACCACCTTGACCCCGGCCTCGCTCATACGTGCCGGCCAGCGGCTGCGAAAAAAGTCGGCACTGCCCACCGAGTCCAGCAGCAGCCGGCAGTCCACCCCGCGCCGGGCCGCCGCCATCAGCGCCTGGGCGATGGCATCGGCCATGCCGCCTTCGTGCCAGATATAGAACTCCAGATAGCAGGAGCTGCGCGCCCGCTCGATGTCCATGCGCAACGAGCTGAGAATGTTCACGGGCTGCTGCAACAGGGTCATGCCGTTACCGCTCAGCATGGGCATGTTAAAGCGGGCCCTGACCAGCTCGTAAATGGGCCGGACCTGATCGTTCACCTCAAACTGCTGGCCGGGAAAACGGGTCACCAGCACATTAATCCAGTCGGCGTGGGGCCGGTACATGGCCCGGGCCCGCTCGGCCCGCTTGCGCCCCAGGCGCACCTCGCCAAACACGATATAGGTGGCTGCCCCCAGCACCGGAATGGCAAAGATCAGCGCCAGCCAGGCCAGGGATACCCCCACCGGCCGGCGCTTCATGATCACGCGAAAAGTCACGCCCACCACCAGGCTGGTGTGGGCTGCAAACAGCAGCCAGCCGGCAACGGTGTAGATGTAATCGTTCAAAAACGCCTTGCTCCTTTTGGAATGGACGGGGCAGACTGTAGCAAACGCCTCTTCGCATCATGAGTACAGGACCATGAAAAGTATATTGTTTTTCCTCCTTTTTGGAGTAAGCACGGCGCTTTCGGCACAAACCCTGACCCTCACCGAGCAGCAACTCAACCGCCAGCTGGCCACTCAGCTGGGCCGGGAGTTTCCGGTCAGCCTGGGCGACTGGCTCAAGGCCGGCGTGCGCATAGAAGATGTGCAGGTCGCCCTGGGCCGGCAGGAAGCCGACAAGGCGCGGGTATCGGGACGGGGCCGGATCAATCTGGAGCAGGGCGGCGTGCAGCATGACTGGGACATCAGCGGCGACTTCAGCGCCCGGCCCCGCTTTGACAGCGAGCAGGGCGCCCTTTACCTGGACGAATTCGAGCTGCTCGGTTACCACCTTAACAACAGCGACGCCAGCCCCCAGGCCGGCTTTGTGCTGCCGCTGCTGCTGCAGAGCCTGGCCGATTACCTGTCGCGCTACCCGGTCTACCGGCTGAACGAACAGGATCCGCTGCAACAACGGCTGAAGGACAGCCCCCTCAGCCTGACCATCAGCCCCGGACGCCTGACCCTGGAAGGGCTGGAGTAAAGCCCGGCACCCGGGCCGGCTCAAGGGGGCCGGCCACCAGCTCCCCCTGGATCTGCCGGCAGCCGTACTCTCGAAGAAAGGCCAGCTGGCCGGCGTTCTCCACACCGCAGGCCACGGTATTCAGCCCCAGGGTCTGCGCCAGCAGCAACAGCGACTGAATTACCGACTGGTCAAAGGTATCGAACGGCTCGGTCAGCAGGGCCCGGTCCAGCTTGATGCCGTCCACCGGCAACCCTTTCAGAATATCGAACCGAAACCGGCCGTGGCCCAGGTTGTCGAGATACACCGCCATGCCGGCGGCGCGAAAGCCGGCAAGCACCCGCTGCAGGGACTCGCTGCGGCGCATGATAAAGTCACTGCGCAGCTCCAGTTCAAAGTCCGCCGGGTTGGCACCCTGCGCCCGCAGCAGGTCGAGCAGCCGCAAAATGCGCTGTTGCTCCAGCTCCGGCTCCAGGCCGCTCATGTTCAGACTGATGCGGCCATGCCAGCCCTGTTGCCGCCAGCGGCCGTGCTGGCTTGCCGCCTCGGTAAACACCCACTCCGCCAGCCTGCCCAGCAGGCCCGCATCCCGGGCCGCGGGCAAAAAGGCATCGGGCGCCACCAGCCCGAGCTCGGGGTGGCGCCAGCGCAACAGGGCTTCCACCGCCGGCAGGGTGCCGCTGTCGATGTTCATGCGCGGCTGGTATTCCAGAAACAGCTGGTGCCGGGCCAACGCCTGGCGAAAGTCCCGGGCCAGCCGGCTGCGCTGCTCCAGTCGCGCAAAACTGTCGCTGTCGAACAGGGCAATGTGCGAGCGGCTTCGAGTCTTGGCTTCATACATGGCGGTGTCGGCGTAACGCAGCAGAGTTTCAATCTCCAGCCCGTGGCGGGGATAAAGGCTGATGCCGACACTGGCGCCCACGCTGAGCTCGTGATGATCCACCCGCACCGGGCTTTCAAGCCGCTCCAGCAGCCGGCCGGCCCGGTCAAACAGAGTTTGCTCCCGATCGATGTCACGCCAGACCATCACGAATTCGTCGCCGCCGATGCGCGCCACGATTTCGTTGGCGTCCACCATCTGCTGCAGACGCTCGGCCAGGGCCTTGAGCACCCGGTCGCCCACCCCGTGACCAAAGCCGTCATTGATGGGCTTGAACCGGTCCAGATCGATAAACAGCAGCGCCAGCTGCTCGTTGGCGGCCAGATCAAAGCGAATGCGGGTAAACCAGCTCAGCAGAAACTCGCGGTTGGCGGTGCCGGTGAGGCTGTCGTGGTGGGCCAGGTAACTGAGCCGTTCTTCCGACTGGCGCAGCCGGCTGATGTTGTCGAGAATGCCGACAATATGGGTGATCAGGCCATTTTCATTGCGAATCAACCGCAGCATCAGCCAGTGGGTGGCCACTTCGCCCCGGCACGTCACCTGCTCCACCTCTCCTTCCCACTGCTCCTGAAACTGCAGCCGCTGCCAGATACGACGGTAATAGCGGCCGTCGTGCAGCCCCTTGCTGACATGGGTAATGTGGCGGCCTTCCAGCTCGGTGGCGGCCAGCTCGCAGTGGTGGCAAAAGGCCGGGTTGACCTCCAGCACCCGGCCACGGGCATCCATGATGACAATGCCTTCGCGGGTGTCCTGCATGATTTGCCGGGCCAGAGTCAGGGCGTCGGCAGGCGGGGCGCGCCGGTACGCCATTGTGCTTCCAGGCACAGCGGCGTCGGCCCGTTGTAACCAGTTATTTTGATCCATCGTCGTGCTCTTGTTTGATTAGATGACCTCACTTTTTTGGCAAAGCGGGCCCGTGTTTTATTTTTGAGCGCGACCATCATATAGACTCAAACGGCAAATAAAAAGCCCGCATTTTGCGGGCCTTTTATTATGAGATGCAAATGGCAACTTAGCCGATTTGCTTGCGAGCATTGCGGAACATGCGCATCCAGCCGCCGTCCTCGCCCCAGTTGTCCGGGTGCCAGGAGTTGGCCACGGTGCGGAACACCCGCTCCGGGTGCGGCATCATGATGGTGACCCGGCCGTCTTCGCTGCTCAGGCCGGTAATGCCGTTGGCGGAGCCGTTGGGGTTAAACGGATAGCGCTCGGTGGCCTGGCCGTGGTTGTCGACGTAGCGCAGGGCGATGGTACCGCTGGCCTCGAGGGCGGCAATGTCGGCGCGCTTGGGCTGCACCCGGCCTTCACCGTGAGACACGGCGATGGGCAGGCGGGAGCCGGCCATGCCGGACAGAAACAGGCTGGGAGACTCCTGTACTTCCACCAGGCTGAAGCGGGCTTCAAAGCGCTCGGAGGTGTTGCGCACAAAGTCCGGCCAGTGGGCCGCACCCGGGATCAGATCCCGCAGTTGCGACAGCATCTGACACCCGTTGCACACGCCAAGGGCGAAGCTGTCGTCACGCTGGAAGAAGGCCTCGAACTGGGCGCGCAGGGCCTCGTTGAACAGAATGCTCTTGGCCCAGCCACCGCCGGCACCCAGCACGTCACCGTAGGAGAAGCCGCCACAGGCCACCAGGCCGGCAAACTCGTCCAGACGCAGGCGACCGCTTTGCAGATCGCTCATGTGCACGTCCACGGCACTGAACCCGGCCCGGTCAAAGGCGGCGGCCATTTCCATGTGGGAGTTGACGCCCTGCTCGCGCAGAATCGCCATCTTGGGATGCACGCCCTTGGCAATAAAGGGCGCGGCTATGTCTTCCTTTGAATCAAAGGTCAGGGACGCAGACAGACCGGGATTGGCTTCCAGCTTGGCGTCGAATTCGGCCCGGGCACATTCGGGGTTGTCGCGCAGGGCCTGCATGCGGTAGCTGGTTTCGGACCACAAGCGGCGCAGCTCGGTGCGGGACTCGGCATAGAGCTCTTCGCCATCGGCCAGCAGGCGCAGGGTATCGTCGTCGTTGAGTTCGCCAATCACGTGGGAGCAGGCGGCCAGGCCGTGGCCGGCCAGGCAGGTCAGCACCGCTTCCTTGTCGTCGCGGCGTACCTGCAGCACGGCACCCAGCTCTTCGCTGAACAACGCCGCCAGGTGATCGCCACCCAGCAGATCCAGCTCCACGTCCAGGCCGGTGTTGCCGGCAAAGGCCATTTCCGCCAGGGTCACGAACAGACCGCCGTCGCCGCGGTCGTGGTAGGCCAGCAATTTCTTCTCGGCCACCAGCGCCTGCATGGCGTTGAAAAAGCCCTTGAGCTGCTCGGCATCATCCAGATCGGCGGGCTTGTCACCCAGCTGACGGTATACCTGGGCCAGGGCGGAAGCGCCCAGACGGTTCTTGCCGTTACCCAGATCCACCAGAATAAGGTCGGTCTCACCCTGATCGCTACGCAGCCAGGGAGTAACTGTGCTACGCACGTCGGTGACCCGACCAAAGGCGGAGATCACCAGCGACAGCGGCGCGGTGACGCTGCGGTCGTCGCCATCCTGCTGCCAGCGGGTCTTCATGGACATGGAGTCCTTGCCCACCGGAATGGTCAGGCCCAGCACCGGGCACAGCTCTTCGCCCACGGCCTTGACCGCGTCGTACAGACCGGCGTCTTCACCGGGGTGGCCGGCGGCGGACATCCAGTTGGCGGACAGCTTGATGCGGTTCAGTTCGCCGATTTCGGTGGCGGCGATGTTGGTGATGGCCTCGGCCACCGCCAGGCGGGCAGAAGCGGCAAAGTCGAGCAGGGCCACCGGCGCGCGCTCGCCCATGGACATGGCCTCACCGGCATAGGTGTCGTAGGCGGCGGCGGTCACGGCACAGTCGGCCACCGGCACCTGCCAGGGACCCACCATCTGATCCCGGGCTACCAGGCCGGTGACGGAGCGGTCGCCAATGGTGATCAAAAAGCCCTTGTCGGCCACGGTGGGCAGGGTCATCACCCGCTCGGCGGCGTCCTTCAGGTTGATGCCGTGCAGATCCAGCGCCGGGCTCTGATGCTGTTTGCTTTCCACGTCGCGGTGCATTTTGGGCGCCTTGCCCAGCAGTACCTCCAGCGGCATGTCGATGGGCTGGTTGTCGAAATGTTCATCGTGCAGACTGAGGTGACGTTCGGCGGTAGCTTCACCGATCACCGCATAAGGCGCCCGCTCCCGGCGACAGAAGGCTTCGAACTCGGCCAGCCGGTCGTCGGCCACCGCCAGCACGTAGCGCTCCTGGGATTCGTTACACCAGATCTGCAGCGGGCTCATGCCCGGCTCGTCGTTGGGAATGTCGCGCAGATAGAAGCGGCCGCCGCGGTCGCCGTCGTTCACCAGCTCGGGCATGGCGTTGGAAAGGCCGCCGGCGCCCACATCGTGAATAAACACTATGGGGTTGTCGTCGCCCATCGCCCAGCAGCGATCGATCACTTCCTGACAGCGACGTTCCATTTCCGGGTTGTCGCGCTGTACCGAAGCGAAGTCCAGATCTTCACTGGACTGACCGGAGGCCATGGACGAGGCGGCGCCGCCGCCCAGGCCGATGTTCATGGCCGGACCGCCCAGCACCACCAGCTTGGCACCCACCGGGATCTCGCCCTTTTCCACGTGCTCACCACGAATGTTACCGAGGCCGCCGGCGATCATGATGGGCTTGTGGTAGCCGCGCACTTCCTCACCGTTAAAGCTGGAGACCTGCTCTTCATAGGTACGGAAGTAACCGAGCAGCGCCGGACGACCGAACTCGTTGTTGAAGGCGGCACCGCCCAGAGGGCCGTCGATCATGATGTCGAGAGCGCTGACGATACGCTCGGGCTTGCCGAAGTCCTGCTCCCAGGGTCGCGCGTAGCCGGGAATTTTCAGGTTGGACACGCTGAAGCCCACCAGGCCCGCCTTGGGCTTGGAGCCCCGGCCGGTGGCGCCTTCGTCACGGATTTCGCCGCCGGAGCCGGTGGCCGCGCCCGGGTAGGGTGAAATGGCGGTGGGGTGGTTGTGGGTTTCCACCTTCATCAGAATATGAATGTCTTCCTGATGATAGCGGTACTCACCCGACTCGGGGCTGGGGAAAAAGCGGCCCGCCGGCGAGCCGGTCATGACGGCGGCGTTGTCTTTATAGGCGGAGAGCACGTACTCGGGCACCTGCTCAAAGGTGTTCTTGATCATCTTGAACAGCGACTTGGGCTGCTCGATGCCGTCGATGGTCCAGTCGGCGTTGAAGATCTTGTGACGACAGTGCTCGGAGTTGGCCTGGGCAAACATGTAGAGCTCAATGTCGTTGGGGTTGCGGCCCAGCTTGCTGAAGCCCTCGAACAGGTAGTCAATTTCGTCATCGGCCAGCGCCAGGCCCATGCGCACATTGGCCTCGGCCAGGGCCGCGCGGCCACCGCCGAGAATGTCGACGGAGGTCAGCGGCGCCGGCTCGGCCTCGGTAAACAGGCACTCGGCCTCGGCCAGGCTGGCAAAGGCGGTTTCGGTCATGCGGTCGTGCAGCAGGTGGCTCGCCGCCGCCAGCTCCGCCTCGGACGGCTCACGCTCAAAGGAGAGGTAATAGACAATGCCGCGCTCGATGCGCTTGACCTGGGACAGGCCACAGTTACGGGCAATGTCGGTGGCCTTGGACGACCAGGGAGAAAGGGTTCCGGGACGGGGAGTCACCAGCACCAGGCGGCTGCCGGCGGCAGGCGTGATGCCTTCGGCGGGACTGTCGAGCAGCTGGGCCAGGGTTTGCCGGCCGCTGTCGTCAAGCTCGGCGGTCAGGGCGACAAAGTGCACATACTCGGTTTCAATGGCGGACAGCGGCAGCGCCTGCTCCCGGGCACGACGGATGATCGCCAGGGTTCTGAAACCGGATAAGGCCGGTGAGCCTCTCAGTATTTCCATAGTGGCTAATTCTCAAAGCGTGAGTGTATGGGGGGTTCTCGAACTGGCGGTATTATAGATTTACGCCCCTGCCCTGTCGACGCCCATTTGCCGCAGCAATGGCTGGTTTCGCGACGCAAATATCGGCAATAACCTGACTAAAGCGCCGGCTTTTGCTATAAAATGCCGGTGTTTTCATATGAGGAGTTGTCATTGCATACCATGCGCACGCTCGCCACAACGGCCCTGCTGCTGGGGCTGCTTTCCCTAAGTGGTTGCGACAGCCCGAACGCCGTGACCACCCAGCAACACCATATTCAGACCCGGGGTGAACTCAGGGTCGGCACCCTTTACCACCCGCTTTACTACTTTCTGCGCAACGACCGCCAGGAAGGGCTGGATTACGAGCTGGCCCAAGGCTTTGCCGATTATCTGGGGGTGGAGCTCACCATGGTGCCCGCCTATAACCTGGACGAGCTGTTTGCCCTGCTCGACGCCGGCCAGGTAGACATGCTGGCCGCCGGCCTGACCGACACACCGCTGCGCCGGCAGCACTACCGCTTTGGCCCCAGCCTCTATGAAGTGGCCCAGACCCTGGTGTACCGCAAGGGCGAGCCCCGCCCCCGGGATCTGCAACAGCTGGACGGCGAATTGCGGGTGCTGGCGGGATCCAGCCAGGCCGAATGGCTGCAGCGCATGGCGCAAAAACTGCCCGACCTCAACTGGGAGCCGCGCAAGGACACGGACGCGGAAGATCTGCTGCGTCAGGTGGCCGAGGGCCGCACCGACTACACCCTGGTGGAGGACACCCTGCTGGCCCGCACCCAGCGCTACTACCCCAATGTGGACGCCGCCTTCAGCCTGCCCAGCTCACAGCCGGTGTCCTGGGTAATGGACCGGCGCGATGACGACAGCCTGCTGGCGGCCATGCTCGGCTACTTTGCCGCGCAACGCGAGAGCGGCGCCCTGGCCCGGCTCAATGAAAAATACTTTGGTCACATTCAGGATTTTGATTACGTCGATACCCGCACCTTTTTGCGCCGGGCCGAAGATCTGCTGCCCCGGTACCGCCCGCTGTTCGAGCGCCATGCCGGCGGTCTGGACTGGCGGCTGGTGGCGGCGGTGAGCTATCAGGAATCCCACTGGGAGCCCGACGCCCAGTCCTATACCGGGGTGCGCGGCATGATGATGCTGACCGAAGACACCGCCCGCCAGATGGGGGTGGACGACCGGCTCGATCCCGAGCAGAGCATTCGCGGCGGTGCCGGCTACCTGGCCAGTCTGATCGAACGCCTGCCCGACAGCATTCCCGACGGCGAGCGGGTCTGGTTTGCCCTGGCCTCGTACAACATTGGCCTGGGTCACCTGCTGGATGCCCGCCGCCTGACCCGGCTCAGAGGCCAGGATCCGGATGCCTGGGCCCAGGTAAAAGAGAACCTGCCGCTGCTGCATCAGCCCAGGTGGCACAACAAAACCCGCTACGGCTATGCCCGAGGCCGGGAAGCCCAGAAGTTTGTTAACAACATTCGTCAGTATTATCAGAGCCTGCAATGGCTGTACAAGCCCAGCACCGACACGGGGCTCGCTACCGCCCAGCTTGAGACCCAGCCGACAGATCCAACATATTAATAACACTGTCACTTTACGTCGTTACAACTAGCTGATATCAACACAGGAAGGGCCGCGACCAGCGGTCCGGTAATGACCGGAGAAGCTCATGTTAAGAAGAAAACGCCATTTACTGAAGAGCCACAAACTCGCCAGCGGCTCACGCCGCAAACTGATGATGCAGGATCTGCGCCGCAAGATAGTGCGCCGCAACGCCACTTTTTTTCTCACCCAGGCCGGATTTGAGTAACGCCTCACTACCGTGAGGCATTACCCCGGCTTCAGCGAATGGTGATTACGCCGCACTTGGCGTTGTTGGCCACCTTGTGAGACACACTGCCCATCACCAGGCCGGCCAGATCCCCCAGCCCGCGCGTACCCAGCACGATCACTTCCACCCCCAGAGCCTCGGCCTGCTTTAAAATGGTCCGGGCCGGTTCCCCCTTTTCCACATGGGTATGAATGCTGTTCACGCCCAGCTTTTTGGCCTCGGCTTCGGCCCCCGCCATAATACGGTTGCCGAGGGCTTCCATTTCCTTGAGTTCATCACCAATGGCCACGGCGCCAATGCCCCAGATCAGTGTGGCTTCATGAGGCAGCACCTCGGGCACATGAAGCACGTGCAGTTCGGCGTTATCCACCTTGGCCAGATGGCAGGCCAGCTCCAGTGCCTTGCGACCATGCTTTGAACCGTCTACCGCTACCAGCAGAGACTTGTACATACGCTTCCTCCATGGAATCAATAGTTGGGAATGCATATCAAGCCTAGGCGGCCGCGTTGAAGTGCGCAAAATCATGAGGCTCAAATGACTAAAAAAACGCCGGCTTAGCCGGCGTTTTTTGGTAAGGGGTTATCTTTTCTTGATGTGCTTCATCAGACGCTTGCGCTTGCGCAGCTGGCTGGCGGTCAGCTTGTTCTTCAGACCGGCGTAGGGGTTGTCCCCTTCCTGGAATTCAACCCGAATGGGCGTACCCACCACCTGCAACGAGCGGCGGAAGTAATTGATGAGGTAACGCTTGTAGGAATCGGGCAAGTCCTTCACCTGGTTACCGTGCACAATGATGCGCGGCGGGTTGTAGCCCCCGGCATGGGCATACTTGAGCTTGACCCGGCGACCACGCACCAGGGGCGGCTGGTGATCGTCCTGGGCCATCTGCATGATGCGGGTCAGCATGGAGGTACTGACGCGCTTGGTGGCCGAGGCATAGGCTTCTTTCACCGACTCAAACAGGTTGCCCACGCCGCTGCCGTGCAGGGCCGAGATAAAGTGCAGCCGGGCAAAGTCGATAAAGCCCAGTCGGCGGTCCAGCTCGCGCTTGATGTCGTCACGCACGTCCTGACTCAGGCCATCCCACTTGTTCACCGCCAGCACGATACTGCGGCCGGCGTTAAGCACAAACCCCAGCAGGCTGAGATCCTGATCGGAAATGCCTTCCCGGGCATCCAGCACCAGCAGCACCACGTTGGCATCCTCAATGGCCTGCAGGGTCTTGACCACCGAGAACTTCTCCACCGCCTCATGCACCCGGCCCCGGCGCCGCACCCCGGCGGTGTCGATCAGAATGTAGTCCTGCTCGTCCCGCTGCATGGGAATGTACACCGAATCCCGGGTGGTGCCGGGCATGTCGTACACCACCACTCTGTCTTCGCCGAGAATGCGGTTGGTCAGGGTCGACTTGCCCACGTTGGGACGACCAACAATGGCCAGCTTGATGGGGGCATCCTCAAAGGGCACCGCCTCTTCCTCGACCAGCTCGTCGATCACCGCCATGGCGTCTTCCAGACTGGCGTCGTCAAACTCGTGCTCGTCATCACTGTCGGTGTCGGCACCGTCTTCGGCGTCGGCGTCACCGGCCAGCGCCTCAAGCTGGGGCGCCAGGGCGGTTTCCAGCAACGACAGCACGCCACGACCGTGGGCGGCGGCAATCTGGTACACATCCCCCAGCCCCAACTGATAGAACTCGCCCACCGCCGAGTCGGCATCGATGCCGTCGGTCTTGTTGGCCACCAGCAGGGTTTTCTTCTGGCACCGGCGCAAATGCGCGGCAATGGCCTCATCGGCAGAGGTCAGGCCGGCACGGGCATCCACCATAAACAGCACCACGTCGGCCTCGTCGATGGCCGCCAGCGACTGGGCCGCCATTTTCAGCTCAATACCTTCCTCGGTGCCGTCGATACCGCCGGTGTCCACCACGATATACTCCAGCTCGCCCACCCGGGCCTGGCCATATTTGCGATCCCGGGTCAGACCGGGAAAGTCCGCCACCAGGGCGTCGCGGGTGCGGGTCAGACGGTTAAACAGGGTGGATTTGCCCACGTTGGGACGGCCCACCAGAGCCACTACTGGCATCATAAAAACATTCTCCGAAAAACAATAACGGCTCCTGAGTCTTGGAATCAGGAGCCGATGGTGCCGCCGAGGGGCGCGCTCAGGGACGGGCTATCGCCACCAGCTCGCCGTCACGGCTTTGCACATAAAGGGTGTCACCGGCCACTACCGGGGCCGCATACAGGCCCGAGCTGTCTACCCGCTCCAGGGCCACAATGGCGCCGTTGGCACGATCCAGCCAGTACAGGTAACCGTCGGCATCGCCCACCACCAGGTGATCGCCAAACACCACCGGAGCGGTCAGATGGCGGTTTTCCAGCTCGGTGTTGGACCAGGCTTCGCTGCCGCTGCGGGCATCCACCGCAAACAGGTGGCTGCGGCTGTCGGTGATATACAGCAGGCGGCCATCGGTGCTCAGATCTTCCGAGCCCTGGTACTGGCGCTTCCACAACTGCTGACCGGAAATCAGCTGGTGTGCGGTGAGCTGGCCATTATAGGCGATCGTGAACAGAATATCGCCCAGGATCACCGGCCTGGCGGCCACATCCACCATGCGCTCCAGCTCGGTGGCGCCCCGGGGGCTGGCAATGCGGGTGTCGCGCACCGGCTGACCGTTGGCCAGCAGGGCAATCCCCAGCCGGCCATCGGCGCGGCCATAGAGCACGGCGCCGCCGGCGGTAATGGGCGCGGCCATGCTACGCAGGGTCAGGCTGGGCTGCTCGTTGCGCAACAACCATTGCTGCTCACCATTAGTGGCATCCAGCGCCACCAGGTTGCCGGCGCTGGTGTGCACCACTACCTTGCCTTCGTCCACCGCCGGCGCGGCCAGCACTTCGCCGGGCACGCTTCTCGTCCACAGCAGGGTACCGTCGGCCTGGGACACGGCATAGACCACGCCGTTTTCCGAGCCGAAATAGAGGTTGCCGTAGGCGGCGGTCAGGCCGCCGGCAATGCGCGGGCTGCGCTGGTTGTCGTTGATGGCCAGTTCATCCAGCTCGGTTTCCCACAGCTCGTCGCCACCGGCTGCATCAAAAGCCTTGACCACGCCATCCCGTGAAGCGGCAAACAGCCGGTCGCCGTCCACCACCGGACGCAGCCGGGAATAATAATCGCCCACGCCGCTGCCCACGGAATCGGCCCAGCGGGTGTCGGTGTCAAAGGCATTGTCGATATTCGGCAGCGGGCTTGCCGGCGCCACCGGCGACTGGCTGGCGCAGGCGGTCAGTCCCAGGGCCAGCGCCAGGGGCAGCAATGAGGTCAGCGGTCTGCTCATGATCACTCTCCCTGCTCAGGCTGGGCGGCCAGGTTGTCCAGCTTCAGGGTCAGCGCCGGGTTTTCACCCACACCGCCGGCGGTACGTGCGGCCTCATAGGCGGCACGGGCTTCGCCAGGCTGCTGCCGGGCCAGGAACAGATCTCCCTGAATCTCGTGCTTCTGAGCGGCAAAGGCGTCGCCGGTGACCTCGTCGAGCCGGCCCTGAGCGGCATCCAGGGCGTCGGTGGCGATCAGCACCCGGGCCAGACGCAGACGAATGGTATTGGCCAGGGCCGCGTCGTCGGTGCCCGCCAGCGCCTGCTCCAGCTGCTGTTGCGCCAGTGCCAGATCGTTGGCCTTGACCGCTTCCGCCGCCAGCAGCAGCGCCGCCAGCTCACCATAGCTGTTGCCCTGGTTATTACTTACAAAGGCGGCCGCGCTGTCAAAGGCCTCGCTGCCCTGGGTGGCCAGCTCCCGGCTGATCCGTTCAAAGGCCTCGGCACCGGTCGCCTGAGTTTCCAATTGCTGAGTCTGGTAATAGCGCCAGCCAAACAGGCCGGCCAGGCCGATGGCCGATCCCAGAATGATGGCCTTGCCGTATTCGTGCCACCAGCGTTTGATGGCTTCAATCTGTTGGTCTTCCGTGCTGTAAGTATCCAACTCAAATCCCCTTTTGCTTGAGTAGTGCGACCAGCTCGCTTTGCGCCAGAGTCTGTTGCTCGCCCTGACCACGCAGGTATTTCACCGTCACCTGACCGTTGGCGATTTCGTCTTCCCCGAGGATCAGCGCCACGGCGGCGCCGCTTCTGTCGGCCCGCTTGAGTTGCTTTTTGAAGTTGCCGCCGCCGCAATGGCTCATCACGCGCAGCGCCGGCAGTGCATCCCGCAGTTGTTCGGCCAGCGCAAAGCCGGCGGTACGGGTGCTGTCACCCATCATGGCCACATAGACATCGGCCAGAGCCGGCTCTTCCGGCACCAGATTCAGGGTTTCCAGCAGCAGCACCAGCCGCTCCATGCCCATGGCAAAGCCCACCGCCGGCGTGGCCTGGCCACCCAGCTGCTCCACCAGGCCATCGTAACGGCCACCGCCACAGACGGTGCCCTGAGCCCCCAGGCTCTCGGTGACCCATTCAAATACGGTGAGATTGTAGTAATCCAGGCCGCGCACCAGTCGCGGATTGATTTCAAACTTGATGCCGGCGGCGCTCAGCAGCGACTGCAGGCCCTCAAAGTGAGCTTGAGTGTCTTCACCGAAGTAGTCGGACAGCACAGGCGCATCGGCCAGCAGGGCCTGCACCTC
Organism: Oceanimonas aquatica; assembly: GCF_030732065.1. Lineage (GTDB taxonomy): Bacteria > Pseudomonadota > Gammaproteobacteria > Enterobacterales > Aeromonadaceae > Oceanimonas. The sequence continues at coordinate 222,720 of NZ_JAVBHX010000006.1, read as the reverse complement.
GGGGTTCTTGCTGTCGAGCACCCGCAGCGGATTGGTGTGCATGCGCCGGCGGCAGTCTTCATCGAGGCGCTCTTCATGCTGCTGCAGAAAGTCCACCAGCGCCTGGCGGTATTGCGCCCGCTCTTCGGGCTGACCCAGGCTGTTGAGCTGAAGGGTCAGGTGCTCGGTCACGCCCAGGGCCTTCCAGAAGCGGGCAGTCAGCATAATCAGCTCGGCATCGATGTCCGGACCATTCAGGCCGAACACTTCCACCCCGAACTGGTGAAACTGGCGGTAGCGGCCCTTTTGCGGACGCTCGTAGCGGAACATGGGGCCCATGTACCACATGCGCCGCTCCTGGTTGTACAGCAGGCCGTGTTCGATGCCGGCACGCACACAGCCGGCGGTGCCTTCGGGGCGCAGGGTCAGGCTGTCGCCGCTGCGATCCTCAAAGGTGTACATTTCCTTTTCCACCACGTCGGTCACTTCGCCGATGGCGCGCTGAAACAGCCCGGTCACTTCCATGATGGGCAGGCGGATTTCGCTGTAGCCGTAGGCGCTCATGGTATTGCGCAGCACGGCTTCCGCCTGTTGCCAAGCCGGTGTTTGCTCCGGCAGGCAGTCGTTCATTCCTCGAATTGCTTGAATTTGTTTGGCCACAAAAAAATCTCTGTTCTGAATCGATAAGGTAAAAAGCGGGCTCAGTCCTTGTCCTGCACCGGAATGCGGGCGGCGGGATCCATCATGGCGACCTTGGCGCGAATGCGCGCTTCAAGGGCATCCACCAGCTGGGTATTGTCGAGCCGGCCGACCCGCTCGCCGCCATCGTAGAAGGCGCTCTTGCGCTGGGCACCGGCGAGACCCAGATCGGACACCAGCGCCTCCCCCGGGCCGTTGACCACACAGCCGATAATGGACACATCCATGGGCGTGATGATGTCTTCCAGCCGGTTTTCCAGCGCATTGACGGTACCGATCACATCAAACTCCTGACGGGAGCAGGACGGACAGGCGATAAAATTGATGCCCCGGGCGCGAATGCGCAGAGACTTGAGAATGTCGAAACCGACCTTGACCTCTTCCACCGGATCGGCGGCCAGGGAAATGCGCAGGGTGTCGCCGATGCCCTCGGCCAATAACATGCCCAACCCGATGGATGACTTCACCGCGCCGCTGCGAAAACCGCCGGCTTCGGTAATGCCCAGATGCAGGGGTTGCTCAATCTGGCGGGCCAGCTCCCGGTAGGCGCCGACGGCCAGAAACACATCGGACGCCTTGACGCTGACCTTGAACTGATCGAAGTTGAGCCGGTCGAGAATATCCACATGGCGCAGGGCCGATTCCACCAGCGCCGCCGGCGTGGGCTCACCGTATTTTTCCTGCAGGTCCTTTTCCAGTGAACCACCGTTGACCCCGATACGAATCGGAATGCCCTTGTCCCGGGCGCAATCCACCACGGCGCGCACGCGATCTTCCCGGCCGATGTTGCCCGGATTGATGCGCAGACAGTCGGCGCCGTACTCGGCCACCTGCAGGGCGATGCGATAGTCGAAATGAATGTCGGCCACCAGCGGCATGGTGGTGCCGGCACGAATGGCCCTGAAGGCTTCCGCCGCCTCCATGGTGGGCACCGACACCCGTACGATATCGGCGCCGGCTCTTTCCACCGCCCGAATCTGGGCCAGGGTAGCCTCCACGTCGGTGGTGGAGGTGTTGGTCATGGTCTGCACGCTGATGGGGGCATCGCCGCCCACCAGCACGGAGCCGACACGAATTTGCTTGGACTTGCGGCGAATAATGGGGGATTCGTGTTGGGACATGGTTTGCTCTTGTTCGTTACATCAGGATTGCGGAACGGTCAGGCGGGCCACCCGGCCGGCGCGAAAGGAAGACAAGTCCACCGCCCGGTTCAGGTATTCCACACTGGCGGCCTGGGGGGCGCCCAGCACCAGCCGGAACGGCGGCTGACCCTTGAGTTCAAGGCGGTCGGCGGCGGTTTTCACCCCTTCCGACAGCACCCGGCCCTCGGCATCGGTGATCTTTATCCAGCAGTCGGCGGTAAAGCCCAGCACCAGCAGCTCGGGATCGGCGGTAGGCTCCGGTTGCGGCGCGATGACCGGCTCGGCCTGTGCCGGCTCGGCCGACGCCCCGGCGGTGACCGCGATGTCGGCGACCTCGGCCGGGGCTGTGTCGGGCGTCGGCGCCTCGGCCTCGGGCAGAGAACCGTCGGCGGGCGTGGCAACGCCCGGCACGACGACGTCCGGCGTGGTGATCTCAGGCGCCATCACCCGCGGTGCAGGCTCATCGGCCGGGGCCGGCTCGGCGGGCAGGCTTTGCTCGGTGGCCGTATCTCCGGTCACGTAGCCGACACCGCTGTTTTGCCACCACCAGAATACCAGGGACGTCAGCAGCCCCAGCAGCACCAGCCAGCTGATGCGCTTCAGCCACTTGTCGCTGGCCTGCTGACGGGTCTTTTTGGAGAAGCTCTGCATGGGCGCCGGACCGGCGCTGCGCAGTTGCTCCATGCCGGCCATGCCGTCAAAGGCCGCCAGCGCCTGTTGCTCGTTTGCCCCCACCAGGCGGGCATAGGCCTTGACGTAACCACGCAGAAAAGTCATGGCCACGCCGGCCTTGTAATGATCACCGTCAATGGACTCGATCACCGCCACACGCAGGTTGAGCCGGCGCGCCACTTCGTTCTGGCTCCAGCCCCTGCTTTCACGCGCCTGGCGCAGCATGTCGCCCGGGCCGGCCTTGGCGGCGTCGGGTTCGGCCCCGGGTTGGGGTTGCTCTTCGTTAATTGTCATGGGTCAGCAATCGCTCGGCCTGTTCTGAATCCGGAAATAAGCGTACCAGCTCGGCACCGGCCTGTTGAGCCTGTGAGCCCAGCCCCCGTGCCCGGGCGGTACGCACTGTCAGCCATAAACTCTGCGCCGTGGGTGAATGCCGTTGCCGGTAACGGTCAAGGTAAAGCTGGGCAAACACAGGGTCGCCCCGCTCGAGCTCCAGCCCGGCCATGCCGAGCAGAGCCCGGGGTTTGCCCGGACTGTATTCCAGCGCCCGGCGAAAATAATCCAGTGCCGCCTCGTCACGGCCACCGTCCAGCGCACACAGAGCGGCGTTTTCAAGGGTATCTGCCACCTTGGCATAGCCAAACACGGCAATGGCCTTCCTGAACATGACATCGGCTTCGTCAAATCGTTCCCGGTCACACAGAAAAGCGCCGTAGTTGTTCAGGCCGTCACCATGCTGCGGGTCGAGCCGCAACATTTGGCGGTAGTGCTGTTCCGCCTTGTCATACTCAGAGACGGTCTGAAAAAAGTACGCCAGCGCCAGGTGAATGTCCGGGTTGCCGACATCCTGGGACAGGGCCCGCTCCAGATTGAACTTGGCCTGACCGGTGTCGCCCCGGCGCAGGTATTCCAGGCCCAGGTTCATTCTGGTCAGGGCCGCCTGAGAAGGTTCGAACACCACCTCCCCGGTTTGCCGGCCCTGGCTCAGGTGAACGGTTTCGCTCACGCAGCCGGCCAGGGCACTCGCCAGCAGCAATGCCGGCACCAAAACGGCCTTTGCCATTCCCTTCTTCCGCCAGTGGTTTTTGAAGTTAAACCATTGTGACGGATATATTTTGTTCCTGCATCCGTTTTTTCATGGTGCGCTTGGTTCTGTCGATCACATCGCCCACCAGCTGACCGCAGGCGGCGTCGATGTCGTCCCCCCGGGTCTTGCGAATGGTCACGGTATTACCGTACTGCATCAGCACCTTGTTGAAGCGGTCAATGCGGCTGTTGCTGGGCTTGCCGTAGGGGTTGCCCGGAAACGGATTGAACGGGATCAGGTTGATCTTGCAGGGCAAGTCCTTGAGCAGCTCGGCCAGCTCGTGGGCATGCTGCATGTCATCATTCACATGATCGAGCAGCACATACTCAATGGTGACCTTGCCGTGGTTGGCATTGGACACCGCCAGGTAGCGACGAATGCTGGCGATCAGCTCGGCAATATTGTACTTGTCGTTGATCGGCATGATCTCGGAGCGCAGCTTGTCGTTGGGCGCATGCAGGGAGACCGCCAGGGCCACATCGATCATACCGGCCATCTTGTCCAGCGCCGGCACCACACCGGAGGTGGACAGGGTCACCCGGCGCTTGGACAAGCCAAAGCCGTAGTCTTCCAGCATCAGCCGCATGGCCGGCACCACGTTGTTGAGGTTAAGCAGCGGCTCACCCATGCCCATCATTACCACATTGGTAATGGGCTTACGGCCCGAGTCACGCACAAAGCCTACACGGCTGGCGGCGCGCCAGACCTGACCGATGATCTCGGACACCTTGAGGTTGCGGTTAAAGCCCTGCTGGGCGGTGGAGCAGAATTTGCAGTCCAGGGCACAGCCTACCTGGGACGAGACGCACAGGGTGGCGCGGTCGCCGTCGGGAATGTACACGGTTTCCACTTCCTGACCGCCCACCAGCATGGCCCACTTGATGGTGCCGTCGGCGGATTTTTTCTCGACACTGATCTCGGGCGCACGAATTTCGGTTCGCTCCTTGAGCTTGGCCCGCAGCACCTTGTTGATGTTGGTCATCTGATCAAAGTCGTCGCAACCAAAGTGATAAATCCACTTCATCACCTGATCGGCACGGAAAGGTTTCTCTCCCAGTTCCTGAAAGAGTTCTCGCATGCCGTCACGATCCAGATCCAGCAGATTGATTTTGGTTTCACTCATCGGTTGCCTCACGCGTTATGACCAGAGCCCACAGGGCGCGAAATTGTACAGAGTTTAGCAGTCGGTTGCCAGTGGCAGCCGAGACCGGCGCCATACGCCACCCACTAAAAAGGGCCGCTCAATGGCGGCCCTCACACGGGATGGCGTGGGAGATCAGTGTCCCTGGGCCACCGGTTTCAGCGCCGGCTGCCTGGCGGGGCGACTCTTGCCAGGCTCAATGGCCACTTCAACGCCGTCGGCGTCGAACAGCTTGCCGTCCACGAAGTAGTCACCGTCCTGCAGGCTGGCGATGTCTTCCTGGCGAATGGTGCGCTCTGTGCCGGCCGCAAACACCGACTGCTTGTCGGAATTGCCCAGGCTGAAGTGGTTAAACAGCAGGTTCAGCACAATGGCCATAATGGCCGTGGAGCTGATGCCGGAGTGGAAGATGGTGGCGAACCAGTCCGGAAAGTGGTGATAGAAGCTGGGTGCTGCAATGGGCAGCATGCCAAAGCCGATGGAGGTGGCCACTATGATCAGGTTCATGTTGTTGGTGTAGTTCACCTTGGCCAGGGTACGAATGCCGCTGGCGGCCACGGTGCCAAACAGCACGATGCCGGCGCCGCCCAGTACGGCAGTGGGCACGGTGGCGATCACGCGGCCCATGATGGGCATCAGACCCAGGGTCACCAGAATACAGCCGGCCGCGGCCACCACATAACGGCTCTTGACGCCGGTAACCGCCACCAGGCCCACGTTCTGGGCAAAGGCGCTCTGGGTAAAGGAGCCGAACATGGGCGCAATGGCGCTGGAGATCATGTCGGCACGCAGGCCGTCACCCAGACGGCGGGAGTCCACCTTGGTGTCGATAATGTCACCCACCGCCAGAATGTCGGCGGAGGTTTCCACCAGGATCACCAGCACCACGATCAGCATGGAGATAATGGCGGCCAGCTCAAACACCGGCATGCCGAAATGGAACGGCGTGGGAAACGCAAACACCGGGCCTTCCAGCACGCGGGAGAAATCCACCAGGCCCATTGACCAGGCCAGCAGGGTACCGATCACCATGGCCAGCAGAATGGACAGCCGGCTGATGGCGGCATTGCCCAGCTTGCTCAGCACCAGCACCACGGCCAGGGTGGCACCGGCCAGGCCGATGTTGGTCATGCTGCCGAAGTCTTCGGCCTTGCTGTTACCGCCCATGGCCCAGCGGGCCGCGACCGGCATCAGGGTCAGGCCGATGGTGGTGATCACCGCACCGGTCACCAGCGGCGGAAAGAATTTGATGATTTTGGAAAAGATGGGCGTGATCAGCAGGCCAATCAGTGCCGCGCCGATCACGGCGCCAAACACCGAAGGCAGACCACCACCGGAGGTGACAATGGCCACTATGGTGGCCACGCTGGCAAAGGACACGCCCTGCACCAGGGGCAGCTGGCAGCCAAAAAAGCGAATGCCCAGGGTCTGCAGCAGGGTGGCGGCCCCGCCCACAAACAGGGACGCGGCGATCAGCATGCCGATCTCCGCCGAGGCCAGACCGGCGGCCTGGCCCACGATCAGCGGTACCGCAATGATGCCGCCGTACATGGTCAGCACATGCTGAAAACCGTAGGCGATGTTGGCACCCAGGCCGAGGTTTTCGTCTTCCGGACGCTGGCCAACGGCCTTGACTTGTGACTCTGTATTCATTATCACTCCCTGAAAATGTTAATCGATGTATACCATAACCACGGCAATATCATCTTTTATGTTGCAATCAATGTAAACAATTTTTACACTTAATGTATACATAACTAACAGAACAGGCAGTCATTCGTGCCGTCTGGGCACAAAAAAAGGCGCCGAAGCGCCTTTTTCATGCCGTTCGACTCGCGATTAACGAGTGCGCGGGCAAATTTCTTCGTCGCTGAAGAAATAAGCGATTTCGCGGGCTGCAGACTCGGGAGCATCGGAGCCGTGAACGGCGTTTTCGTCGATGCTGTCGGCGTAGTCGGCGCGCAGAGTGCCGGCCAGGGCGTCGGCGGGGTTGGTGGCGCCCATGATTTCACGGTTGCGCAGAATGGCGTTTTCACCTTCCAGCACCTGAACCATCACCGGACCGGAAGTCATGAAGTCAACCAGGGCCTTGAAGAAAGGACGCTCGCTGTGCTCGGCGTAGAAACCTTCGGCCTGCTCACGGCTCAGGTGAACCATTTTGGAGGCAACGATTTTCAGGCCGGCAGACTCAAAACGGCCGTAGATGGCACCGATCAGGTTCTTGGCAACGGCGTCGGGCTTGACGATGGAAAAGGTACGTTCGATAGCCATAGGGGTATCCTTTAAATCAACAGGTTCTGTTTTCGACAGTAAAAACGCGCGGATTATACGTAAAGCGGCGGCGAGTTAACACCGCCTGCACGTAATTTTCTTGGGGGAACGGCTCAGCCCTCGCACACCCGCGCCAGCATGGCGGCAATGGTGCGCACGCCATGGCCCTTGCCACCGGCGGCCCAGAGGTCACTGGGCACCTTCTGGTAAGAGCCGGAAAGGTCCATGTGCACCCACTGCCGACCGTTGTCGGGCACAAAGCGGGATAAAAAAGCGGCCGCGGTAGAAGCGCCGGCCTGGCCCTCACCCGCGTGCACGTTGGCCATGTCAGCAAAGGCAGACGGCAGCAAATTCTGGTGGAACGGCTCCAGGGGCAGCGGCCAGGCCTTTTCGCCTTCGTCTTTCGCCGCCTGTACTGTTTGCAGCGCCAGCTCGTCATTCATGCTGAACACGGCGTTATAGTCCCGGCCCAGGGCCATTTTGGCGGCGCCGGTGAGGGTGGCCGCATCCAGAATAAAGGGCGCGCCGGTATCGGACGCCGCCAGCAGGCCGTCGGCCAGCACCAGCCGACCCTCGGCGTCGGTGTTGAGGATCTCCACACTCAGGCCATTGCGGTAGGTGAGAATGTCCCCCAGCTTGAAGGCGTGACCCGACACCAGGTTTTCGGCGCAGCACAAAAACAGCTTCACCCGGCTGGCCAGGCCACGGCCAATGGCCAGCGCCAGGGCACCGGTAACGGTGGCGGCGCCGCCCATATCGGACTTCATCACCGACATGCCGTCGGACGACTTGATGCTGTAGCCGCCGGAGTCAAAGGTAATGCCCTTGCCCACCAGGCAAGCGGCCACCGGGGCGTCGGCATTGCCGGTGGGGTTGAAGTCCAGCTCCAGCAGGGTGGGCGGACGGGTACTGCCCCGGCCCACTTCGTAAATGCCGATATGCCCCAGATCCTTGAGCTGCTCGCCGCTGTAGATGCGGTAGGTCACCGCCGCGGGTGCCAGCGACTGAATAAACTTGCCGGCCTCGGTGGCCAGCGACGCCGGATACACATCTTCGGGGGTACCGTTGATCATTTCCCGCACCCAGTTCACCGCGGTGCGGCGGGCCTCCAGCTCGGCCTGCTCCCCGGCGCTCATGTCGCCGAATTCCAGCCGCTGGCCACCCTTGGCGTTGTAAAACCCCTGAGCAAAGGCCCAGCGCAGTTCAAGGATCCAGTCGTCGCCAGCCAGCGCCACGTCCTTGATGCCCATGCCATCAAGCTTGCGCCCCGCCTGCTGCACCCGGCGCGCCGGCTCACCGTTTTCACCCAGGTGCACCCGCACCTCGTCATTCTGAAAGCTGAGCAGTGCCTTGTCGCCCCAACAGGCCGGGGCGGCATCCGTGGTCAGCATCACCTTCATGGTCGCGGACATCATGACTCCTTGTTTGCTCAAAATAAGTTCGGTTATCAAAACGGAAAAAGCCACAGTATCACTGTGGCTCTCAATAAAGCTAGAAGTGGTGAGCTGGAAGCTGGAAGTCTTGGGTTGGAAGCTCACTTACAGCTTCTGGCTTCAAGCTTCAGTTCAGTCGGCTTCGTCCATCCAGGCGAGGATCACCGCTTCGAGGATGCGCTCGTTGGAGTGCTCGGGCTCATCATCGAACTCGTCCAGCTCACAGATCCACTGGTGCAGATCGGTAAAGCGCACGGTTTTGGGATCCACCTCAGGGTGCTGTTCCATCAGCGCCAGGGCAATGTCCAGACTGTCGGTCCATTTCAGGCTCATGCTTTCCCCCTCTCCCTTGGTCTTGTCCGTGATCAGTGGCCTTCAGACACCATGTTCACAGTATATCGCGGGATTTCCACCACCAGGTCTTCGTCGTCGACTTTTGCCTGGCAACCCAGACGGGACTCCGGCTCCAGACCCCAGGCCTTGTCGAGCATGTCGTCTTCCAGCTCGGTGCTTTCTTCCAGCGAGTCAAAACCTTCGCGCACGATCACGTGGCAGGTAGTGCAGGCGCAGGACTTTTCACAGGCGTGCTCAATGTCGATCCCATTGCGCAGCGCCACATCCAGTACGGTTTCGCCATTTTGAGCCTCGACGGCCGCGCCTTCGGGGCACAGATCGGCATGGGGCAGAAATACAATCTTAGGCATGGTTACACCTTGTCCACTCGTTGGCCGGCCAATGCCTTGCGAATGGACGCATCCATTCGGCGGGCGGCAAAGTCGGCGGTTTGTTTGTCGGTCTGTTCAATGGCGCGCTTGATAGCCTCCGGGTCTTCGCCCTGAGCCGCCTGTTGCAGCGCTTCCAGGCTGACCACCACCTCGGCCTTTTCCTGCTCGCTGAGCAGCTCGTCGCCGTCGGCATGCAGGGCACTGATGATGTTCTCCACCACCCGGGCGGCTTCCACCCGCTGCTCGGCCAGCATGCGCGCGGCAATGTCTTCCTGAGCATGCTCAAAAGAGGCTTTCAGCATGGTGGAAATGTCTTCTTCCTTCAGGCCGTAGGAGGGCTTGACCTCAATGCTGGCCTGCACGCCGGAGGATTTTTCCATGGCACTGACCGACAGCAGACCGTCGGCGTCCACCTGAAAGGTCACGCGAATATGGGCGGCGCCGGCGGTCATGGGCGGAATGCCGGTCAGCACAAAGCGGGCCAGAGAGCGGCAGTCGGCCACCAGCTCGCGCTCGCCCTGCACCACGTGAATGGCCATGGCGGTCTGGCCGTCCTTGAAGGTGGTGAACTCCTGCGCCTTGGCCACGGGAATGGTGGTGTTGCGGTGAATCACCTTTTCCACCAGCCCACCCATGGTTTCAAGACCCAGCGACAGCGGGATCACGTCCAGCAGCAGCATGTCGCTGTCGGGCTTGTTGCCGATCAGAATGTCCGCCTGAATGCTGGCACCGATGGCCACCACCTTGTCGGGGTCAATGCTGGTGAGCGGCTCGCGGGCAAAAAACTCCCCTACCCGCTCCCGCACCAGCGGCACCCGGGTGGAGCCACCGACCATCACCACTTGCTGTACCTCGTCCTGATCCACACCGGCATCCTTGAGGGCGCGGCGACAGGCCATCAGGGTCTTGTTGACCCAGGGCTGGATCAGGCTGTTGAACTGATCGCGGCTGAGTTCCCCTTGCCAGCCTTCCCAGCTCACGGTGACAAGGTCGCTGCTGGTCAGGGCAATTTTGGCAGCAGTGGCGGCATCGTGCAGGTTGCGCTGCTGGGCCGGGGTCAGTTCGGTGACGCCAGCCTGGGCCTGAATCCAGTCGCCAAGAGCGTGATCGAAGTCGTCACCGCCCAGAGAGGAGTCGCCGCCGGTGGCCAGCACTTCAAACACGCCCTTGTGCAGGCGCAGAATGGAGATATCAAAGGTACCGCCGCCCAGATCGTACACCGCAATCACTCCTTCCTGGCCGGAGTCCAGGCCGTAGGCAATGGCGGCGGCGGTGGGCTCGTTGAGCAGGCGCAGCACGTTCAGGCCGGCCAGTTTGGCCGCGTCCTTGGTGCCCTGGCGCTGGGCATCATCGAAATAGGCGGGAACCGTGATCACCGCCCCTTCCAGGGGATTGCCCAGGGCGGTTTCGGCGCGCTCACTCAGGGTTTTCAGGATCTCGGCAGAGACCTGCACCGGATTGACAGCGCCCTGAGGCGTGTTCAGCTCGATGATGCCGTCCTGAGTGTCACGAAAGTCGTAAGGCAGTCTGCCTTGAGGCACATCGGCCAGGGCCTTGCCCAGCAGGCGCTTGACCGAGACGATGGTATTCTGCGGATCGAATTCGGCTTCGTGTTTGGCATCAAAGCCCACCCGCAGCCCTTCCGGGGTGTAATGCACCACGGACGGCAGCAGTTCCCGGCCCTGATCGTCGGCTAGGGTGTCGGCCAGGCCGCTGCGCACCACGGCCACCAGGGAATTGGTGGTGCCAAGATCGATGCCAACGGCCCACTTGTGCTCGTGCGGAGCCGCGCTCTGGCCCGGCTCGGAAATTTGTAACAATGCCATGAGATTCAGAATTCCTGCTGGGCGTCTTCCACGCGTTCAAGTTCGGCGTGCAGCTTGACCATGAATTTGAGCTTGCGCACCGTGTCGGCGGCCTCACTCCAGTGACCGGCGTCGAGCTGTTGTTCCAGCTCGCCATAGTAGTCGCCGGAAGCCTGCTTCAGCTCGCGCTCAAAGGCCATGATGGCGGCAAAGACGTCGCTGGCGGCGGGAATCTCTTCCAGCTGCTCGCGCCATTCCATTTGCTGCATCAGGAACATGGGATCCTTGAGGGTCTGCTGCTCGCCGCGAATATCCACGCCCTGCAGCGACAGCAGATATTCGGCCCGGCCGAGGGGATCCTTGAGGGTGGAAAAAGCGTCGTTGATACGGGCGGCCTGTTGCACCGCCTGTAAACGCTCCCGCTCGGGGCGGGAGGCGAATTTGTCGGGATGGAACTGCATCTGCAGCCGGCGATAGGCCTCGGAAAGGGCCTGGCCGTCGAGTTGGAACTGTGCGGGCAGGTCAAACAGCTCAAAGTAGTTCATGCCGCTATCCTTAAACGTTAAAGCTCTCGCCGCAACCGCACTCCCCGGTGATATTGGGGTTGTTGAATCTGAAGCCTTCGTTCAGGCCTTCCTTCACGAAATCCAGCTCGGTGCCATCCAGGTAAACCAGGCTCTTGCTGTCGACGATCACCTTGACCTCGCCATGCTCGAACACCTGATCGCCCTCGGACAGCTCATCCACGAACTCCAGCACATAGGCCAGGCCGGAGCAGCCGGAGGTTTTTACGCCCAGCCGCAGGCCAATGCCCTTGCCCCTGTTGTTCATAAAGGTCTGCACCCGCTGGGCGGCCGCGTCGGTAATGGTGATCGCCATAATGTCTCCGTCTTACGCCAGGTTCTTTTTCTGCTTGTAGTCGTCGATGGCCGCCTTGATGGCATCCTCCGCCAGAATGGAGCAGTGGATCTTCACCGGCGGCAGGGCCAGCTCTTCGGCAATGTCGGTGTTCTTGATGCTGGCGGCTTCGTCCAGGCTCTTGCCTTTCACCCATTCGGTGATCAGCGAGCTGGAGGCGATGGCCGAACCACAACCGTAGGTCTTGAACTTGGCATCCTCGATGATGCCTTCTTCGCTGATCTTCAGTTGCAGCTTCATCACGTCGCCGCAGGCCGGCGCGCCCACCATACCGGTGGCCACACCGGGGTCATTCTTGTCAAAACCGCCAACGTTGCGGGGGTTTTCGTAGTGATCGATTACTTTTTCGCTGTAAGCCATGATTCAATTCCTCTGCAGTCCGTCACACCTTAATGGTGTACCCACTCAACTTTTTCCAGGTCCACGCCATCCTTGAACATCTCCCACAACGGAGACATTTCCCGCAGGCGGCCAATGGCCTCGTTCACCAGCTGAATCGCGTAGTCCACTTCTTCCTCGGTGGTGAAGCGGCCGATGCTGAAACGAATGGAGCTGTGCGCCAGTTCGTCGTTCAGGCCCAGGGCACGCAGCACGTAGGAGGGCTCCAGGCTGGCGGAGGTACAGGCCGAGCCGGAGGAGACCGCCAGATCTTTCAGGGCCATCATCAGGGACTCGCCTTCTACATAGGCAAAGCTGATGTTGAAAATGCCCGGCACCCGTTGTTCCAGGTCACCGTTAACGTAGACTTCTTCAATGTTTTTCACGCCGTTGTAAAGGCGGTCACGCAGAGTGCGAATACGCTCGCCCTCGGCCTGCATTTCTTCCTTGGCAATGCGGAAGGCCTCGCCCATGCCCACAATCTGGTGGGTGGCCAGGGTGCCGGAGCGCATGCCGCGCTCGTGACCGCCACCGTGCATCTGGGCTTCCAGACGTACTCGGGGCTTGCGGCACACATACAGGGCGCCAATGCCCTTGGGGCCGTAAATCTTGTGGGCCGACAGCGACAGCAGGTCGATGTTCATATCTTTGACGTCCACCGGAATCTTGCCGGCGCTCTGGGCGGCATCCACGTGGAACATGATCTTGCGGCTGCGGCACAGCTCACCAATGGCTTTCACATCCTGAATCACGCCGGTTTCGTTGTTGACGTGCATGATGCTCACCAGAATGGTGTCGTCGCGCAGGGCGCCTTCGATTTGTTCCAGAGTGAACAGACCGTTGGGCTGCGGCTCGAGATAGGTCACTTCAAAGCCTTCCCGCTCCAGCTGACGGCAGGGATCCAGTACCGCCTTGTGCTCGGTCTTGGACGTGATGATGTGTTTGCCCTTCTTGCCATAGAAGTGGGCAATGCCCTTGATGGCCAGGTTGTCGGACTCGGTGGCACCGGAGGTGAACACGATTTCCCGCGGGTCGGCGTTGATCAGATCGGCAATCTGGTTGCGGGCGATATCGACCGCCTCTTCCGCCTGCCAGCCAAAACGGTGGGAGCGGGAAGCCGGGTTACCGAAAAAGCCGTCCGGGGTCAGGTATTGCATCATTTTTTCGGCGACGCGAGGGTCTACCGGGCAGGTAGCCGCATAGTCGAGATAAATGGGCAGTTTCATCATATTCTCCGTTCCAACGCTGCCCTGTACGGCAGTCTTGTCATCGACATTTTAAAGTTGAACTTTAACGCTCACAGACTGTTCCTGGCTTTCTCCCAGGTTCAGCATGCTCAGATGTTTGTCTTGTTGTCCAGATATGCGCCGGACCTCGTTCTGGCTGACCAGCTCCGCCAGGGTAATGGCGTCGAGAAAATTGCTGATCCGCTCGCTCAGGGCACACCACAGGGAGTGGGTCAGGCACTGATTGCCGCCATGGCAGTCACCCTTGCCCTGACACTTGGTGGCATCCACCGACTCATCCACGGCGGCGATCACCGCGCCCACGGAAATGTCGCCGGCGTCCTGTCCCAGCAGGTAGCCGCCGCCCGGACCGCGTACGCTGCTCACCAGCCCCTGCTTGCGCAGGCGGGAGAACAACTGTTCAAGATAGGACAGGGAGATACCCTGCCGCTCCGAGATGTCGGCCAGGGATACCGGACCCTCGTTGGCATGCAGCGCCACGTCCAGCATGGCAGTAACCGCATAACGCCCTTTCGATGTCAGTCTCATGGATTCAAACCGTTTTCGAACATGGCGTCAGAGTGTCATACCCGAGTGTTTCAGTCAAGTATTTAACCCAGTGCAACAGTCGGTTATTCCGTGTTTTTTTGCGCAATGCTACGCTGCACCGAGGTGAGGATACCACGCAGTATGTTGAGCTCGTGATCTTCCGGCCGGGCCCGGTTAAACAGCCGGCGCAGCTTGGTCATCACCTGCCCCGGGTGCGGCTTGATGATAAAGCCGGTGTCGAGCAGGGTCTGTTCCAGATGCTCAAAAAACCGTTCCAGATCCGACGCCAGCGGGTAATCTTCCGCGACCGGCTGTTCCTGGGTACCGGCCAGCCAGGCCATGCGCACTTCGTAACTGAGGGTCTGCACCGCCATCGCCAGATTGAGCGAGCTGTACTCGGGGTTGGCGGGAATGGCCACATGATAATGGCACTGCTGTAGCTCTTCGTTGGTGAGCCCGGTGCGCTCCCGGCCGAATACCAGCGCCACCTTGTGCCTGGGTGCTTCCGCCATCGCCTTCTCTCCCGCTTCGCGGGCATTGAGCATGGGCCAGGACCAGGTGCGGGAACGGGCGCTGGTGCCGATCACCAGGCCACAATCGGCCACCGCCTCGGCCAGGGTCGGCACGGTGCGGGCATTGGCCAGAATGTCACTGGCGCCGGCCGCCAGTGCCACCGACTGGCCGTCGGGGGGGCTGGCCGGATCCACCAGGCACAGATCGCTCAGGCCCATGGTTTTCATGGCCCGGGCGGCAGAGCCCATGTTGCCGGTATGGGAGGTGTTTACCAGCACGATGCGTACTTGCTCAAGCATGTTGACTTTAATTCCGTTGCGCTTAAGGCGCAGGATGGTAACACAGTCATCTAAGGGGGTCAGGTTTTATCCTTACGGCCATTGCCCGCGTCTCCGGGCCGGCGCCCGGCCTGCTGCAGCACCCTTGCCATCAGCCCCAGCAAGCGACGAAACCAGAGCGGCTGTTGCTCGGGCTCCAGCCGGTCGAGCAGGTTTTTGCACTCCAGCCCCAGCTCGGTGTCGCCGGTGATCAGCAGCCGGCGCTGAAAAAACAGGGTATCGGGATCGCAATCCCGGTTGCTGAGGCGGATCAAATCATTAAACCCGGCCCGAACCACCACATCGGCCTGCTGTTCGGGCAGCACCCTCAGGGTGTCACCGGCCAGGGTCAGGGTCAGCCGGTAATCGAGATCCGGCACCCACACCTGCAGCCGTCGCCCCTGCAGAAAACCCAGCTCGCCCTGGCGCAGCGGCTCGGCCAGCACCCGACGCAGCACGGGCTCCAGCAGTGGTGCCTGCAGCGCCACCGGCACTCGCGCCAGTGGTATCCTGAGCCAGCCCGGTCCCCGCTGGCTGAGCTGTTGACAAATGATCGGCAGCATAATGCCTCCCTTGTAAAAGGCCTGATCTCACCATGCCGCCACCTTGCGGTTCCTGCGCCAAATCAAATCGGCTGCAGTTGTTTCAAATCAAATTCCCCGGTTGCCATCCCCTTTAGAGTGACCGTCTTCTGTACCGGGGAGCCATTATCATGGAATTGCTCTGTCCCGCCGGCAGTCTGCCGGCACTGAAATCTGCGGTCGATCAGGGTGCCGATGCGGTTTACATCGGCTTCAAGGATCAGACCAACGCCCGTCATTTCGCCGGCCTGAATTTCACGCCACACAGCCTGCAACAGGGTATCGACTACCTGCGCCGGCACGACCGCAAGCTGCATGTGGCCATCAACACCTTTGCCCATCAGGGCCGTGAAAAGGTCTGGCAAGGAGCGGTGGATCAGGCCATGAGCCTCGGCGCCGATGCCCTGATCATTGCCGATACCGCCATACTGGCCTACGCCGCCCGCCGCTATCCCGGTGCTGAGCTGCACCTGTCGGTGCAGGCCAGCGCCACCAATGCGGCCGCCATTCGCTTTTTTCAGCAAAACTTCGGCGTGCGCCGGGTGGTGCTGCCGCGGGTGCTGTCCATTCAGCAGGTGCGCCAGATTGCCAGAGACACCGATGTCGAACTGGAGGTATTCGCCTTTGGCAGCCTGTGCATTATGGCCGAAGGGCGCTGCTACCTGTCTTCCTACCTGACCGGCGAAAGTCCCAACACGGTCGGCGCCTGCTCCCCGGCCCGCTTTGTGCGCTGGGAAGAAAAAAGCGGCCGGCTAGAGTCCCGCCTCAATAACGTGCTGATCGACCGCTTTGCCGAGGATGAGCAGGCCGGCTACCCCACCCTGTGCAAGGGCCGCTTTGAGGTGGATGGCAAGCACTATCACACCCTGGAAGAGCCCACCAGCCTCAACACCCTGGGCTTGCTGCCCGAGCTGGCCCGGCTGGGGGTGAAGTCGGTCAAAATCGAAGGCCGCCAACGCAGCCCCGCCTATGTGGGTCAGGTGACTCAGGTCTGGCGCCGAGCCCTGGACGCCTGCCTGCATGGCCCCGGCGCTTATGGCATTGAGCCCGCCTGGCAACAGCAGCTCGACACCCTCTCCGAAGGCAGCCAGACCACCCTGGGTGCCTACCACCGCAAATGGCAATAGGAGCCGCGCATGCACGTTAATCTGGGTCCCCTGCTGTTTTTCTGGCCCCGCCAGCAGGTTGAGGACTTCTACCAGGCCGCCCTCGATACGCCCTGCCGGCGTATTTACCTGGGCGAAACCGTCTGCCCCAAACGCCGCGAGCTGAAAACCGGCGACTGGCTGGAACTGGCCCAGGCGCTGGCCGCCGCCGGCAAGGAAGTGGTGTTGTCCACCCTGACACTGATCCAGGCGCCGGCGGAGCTGCAAATCATTCAAAAACTGTGTGAGCAGGGTGAACTGCAGATTGAAGCCAACGATCTGGGTGCGGTGCAACTGGCCCACGAGCGGGGCCTGCCCTTTGTGGCCGGGCCGGCGCTCAATGTGTACAACCTGGACACACTGCAGCTGTTACTGGACAAGGGCATGACCACCTGGGTGCCGCCGGTGGAGCTGTCCCGGGACTGGCTGTGGCGTATTCATCAGGCGGCGGACGCGGCCGGCATTCGTGACCACTTTCAGCTGGAGGTGTTCGGCTACGGTCACCTGCCCCTGGCCTGGTCGGCGCGCTGCTTTACCGCCCGGGCGGAAAACCGGCCCAAGGACGAATGCGAGCTGGTGTGCATTCAGTATCCCGCCGGCCGCCTGGCCAACACGCAGGAAGGTCAGCCGGTGTTCAACCTGAACGGCATTCAGACCCAGTCCGGCTATTGCTACAACCTGATCAACGATGTGGCCGGCATGCAAGGCTGGGTGGATGCGGTGCGCATCAGCGCCCACAGCCCCGAGTGTCTGGCATGGATTGAACGCTTTGCCGGACCGGCCGAACCGGATGGCTGGCCGCTTGAATCCCGCTATTGCAACGGATACTGGAACCAGCTGCCGGGCATGGAGTGGCTGCCGTCACCGGCAACCATGGAAATCAGCGAATAAGCAAGGCGAGCCGGCTCTCGGCCTCAGCGGGTCAGGCGGGCCTGCTGGCCCATCAGGTCGAGTTCCAGCAGGGCATAGCGGTGCTCGACAAAGTCGTAGATGTTTGTGGCCAGGGCCAGCTTGAGGTAAACCTCGGCCTGCTCCGGCTCGTTCTGGTGCTGAGCCAGCTTGGCCAGGTAGAAATAGGCCTCGCATAACATCTCGGCCAGCTCCTGGTTGTCCTGACTACGCTCGGATATACGGTTAAGCAATTCCGCCGGGGTCAGGGTGCCGAGGTAAACATCGACGATATCCCAGGCCCATTCCTCGCTGCCATATTGAGCGCGGTGCCCGGCCATGTGCTCCAGCGCCGTGTCGGGGGTGGCCCGCTCCAGCGCCAGGTACCACCACAGCAGGCGGTAAGGATCGTCGGGCTCTTCATCGAGAAACACTTTCAGATCCCGCGCCGCCAGCTCGGGCCGACCGCCGTAGTAAAGGGCAATGCCCCGGTTCAGGTTGGCATATACATAGCCCGGCGCCAGCTCCAGCGCCGAATCAAAGGACTCGTAGGCTTCGTCAAATTCCTGATTCTGGGTCAGGTAAACGCCGTTCAGGTTATAGGCATCGGCAAAGTCCGGCTGCTCCCGCAGGGCCCGGTTGAAGTCGAGCCGGGCCATGGCCCGCAGACCCACCCGATCAAACACCACACCGCGCTGAAAAAACAGCTCGGCACGTTGCTCCGGAGAGAGGCCGGGATCGTTGAGCATCTGCCCCAGGCGGGCAATACCCAGTTCACTCTGGTAGGAAACCTGCATCGGTACCGGCAACACCAGGGTTGGCGTCAGTACCTTGGGCGCACTGCAACCGGTCAGCATCATGCCCAGCAGGGTCAGCGGACCGAGCAAAAATCTGTGTTTCAAGAAGGCTCCGAACTTGTCTTGTTCTATGACCCCATGTTATGCAGCTGCACGACGTTTGTCATGCTGCAAATGCAATCAATCACCAGAAAGGCGCTTAAAAAGAAAAAGGAGCCCGAAGGCTCCTTGTGTTTGCACACTGGCACTTACATCAGCGATTCCTGATCCGCTCCTTCCTTTTCCACCGGCGGCGGCAGCATGTGCTCCCGCTTGACCCCGAGCAGCATGGCCCAGGCGCTGGCGATATAGATGGAGGAATAGGTACCGAAACCAATGCCCAGCAGCAGGGCGGTGGCAAACCCGTGGATCAGCGCGCCGCCCTTCATGAACAGCGCCACCACTACCACCAGGGTGGTGGCCGAGGTGATCAGGGTCCGGCTCAGGGTGTCGGTAATGGCTTCGTCAAAGACCATGGAAGTGGTGGCCTCGCGTACCCGGCGAAAGTTTTCCCGCACCCGGTCAAACACCACTATGGTGTCGTTGAGGGAGTAACCCACCACCGTCAGCAGCGCCGCGACTATGGTCAGATCCACCTCGATCTGCAGCCAGGAAAACACCCCCAGGGTGATGATAACGTCGTGGCCCAGCGACAGCACGGCACCGGACGCCAGCCGCCATTCAAAGCGCATGCCCACGTACAGCAGAATACACAGCAGCGCCACCAGAATGGCCAGACCGCCCTGCTCGGCCAGCTCCTTGCCGATGGACGGGCCGACAAATTCCAGCCGCTTCATCTCGGCATTCGCCGACAACTGCTGCATGGCGGCAATGGCCGCATCGCCCTGCTGCTGCACATTGGCGCCTTCCTGAGGCGGCATGCGGATCAGCAGATCACGGCTGGTGCCAAAGTGCTGCACGGTGGCGCCATCCAGGCCGGCCTCTTCCAGCTTTGCACGCACGCCATCCAGCTCTACCGCCTGCTCAAAGGCCACTTCCACCACGGTGCCGCCGGTAAAGTCCAGGCCCCAGTTCAGGCCGCGGGTGGCCAGGCTGAAAAAGCACAGGCCAATCAGCACCAGCGACAGCACGGTGGCGCCCTTTGAAAAGCGCATAAAGGGCAGTGCCTTTTTGGTCTTGAGGATTTCAAACATCGCTCAAACTCCTCATATCGACAGCTTCTTGAGACGCTTGCCGCCCCAGAGCAGGTTGACCAGGGCCCGGGTACCGACAATGGCGGTAAACATGGAGGCCAGAATGCCGATCATCAGGGTCACGGCAAAGCCCTTGATGGGGCCGGTGCCGACCGCAAACAGAATGATGGCGGTAATAAAGGTGGTGATGTTGGCATCGGTAATGGTGCCAAAGGCCTTTTCATAGCCCATGTGAATGGCCTGCTGAATGCTGCGACCATCCCGCAATTCCTCGCGAATACGCTCGAAGATCAGCACGTTGGCATCCACCGACATACCTATGGTCAACACGATACCGGCAATGCCTGGTAGGGTCATGGTTGCTCCCGGCACCATGGACATGACGCCGATGATGATCACCAGGTTGGCCAGCAATGCCAGGTTGGCCACCAGGCCAAACTTGCGATAGTAGATGCTCATGAACAGCACCACCGCCAGCAGGCCGTAGATCATGGCCAGCAGGCCGTTTTCCACATTCTGCTGCCCCAGGCTCGGACCTATGGTGCGCTCTTCCACTATCTGAATGGGCGCAATCAGGGCACCGGCCCGCAGCAGCAGCGCCAGGTTCTGGGCTTCGGCCATGGAGTCGATGCCGGTGATGCGGAAGCTGCGGCCCAGCCGGGACTGAATGGTGGCCACGTTAATGACTTCCTGCTCCTTGCGCAGGCTGGGCTTGCCATCCTTGCCGGGCTGGTCTCCGGGCTTGTACTCGGTGAACACCGTTGCCATGGCCCGGCCCACGTTGTCCTTGGTAAAGTCGGCCATGCGGCTGCCACCCGGGGCATCCAGGCTGATGTTCACCTGCGGCCGGCTGAACTCGTCCATGCCGGAGTTGGCGTCGACGATGTGCTCACCGGTGAGGATCACCCGCTTTTGCAGCACCACGGCCCGGCCATCGCGATCGGAGAACAGCTCGGAGCCGGGCGGTACTCTGCCCGCCGCCGCGGCGGCGGCATCGGCGCGCTCATCCACCAGACGAAATTCCAGGGTGGCGGTGGCCCCGAGGATTTCCTTGGCGCGGGCGGTGTCCTGAATGCCCGGCAGCTGCACCACGATGCGGTCGGCACCCTGGCGCTGTACCAGCGGTTCGGCCACACCCAGCTCGTTCACCCGGTTACGAATAATGGTGATGTTTTGTTGCAGGGCGTATTCCTTCACTTCCTTCAGCCGCTGCTCGCTCATCACCGCCAACAGACCAAAGCTGTCGCCATTGTCACGAGTGGTGAACACCAGCTCGGGATTACGCTGACGCAAATGGCTGATGGCCTTGTCGCGGGTGTCTTCGTCGCGGAACACCACCAGGGTGCCACCATCGCGATTGAGTACGCCGGAGTAGCGCAGCCGCTCCTGGCGGAGTTCGGTCCGAAAGTCCTGTACCGTCTGCTCCTGTACTCGGTTCAGGGCTTCGTCCATGTCCACTTCCATCAGGAAATGCACGCCGCCACGCAGATCCAGGCCCAGTTTGAGCGGGCCGGCACCAATGGCTTCCAGCCAGGCGGGGGTAGAGGGGGCCAGGTTGAGGGCGGTGACGTAATCATCCCCCAGCGCATCGGCAACCAGATCCTTGCCCTTGAGCTGGTCGTCGGTATTGCGGAAACGAATAAGAAGCTGGTCGTTTTCCAGGGCGGCGCTTTTCACGTCGATGCCGGCCTGGGTCAGGCTTTGCTGAGCCTTGACCAGAATGTCGGAAGAAACCTGGGTACCGCGGCTGCCGGACACCTGAAGCGCCGGGTCTTCACCAAACAGGTTGGGTGCTGCATAAAGAAAACTGATGGTGATCACCAGGACCACCATCAAGTATTTCCACAGCGGATATCGATTCAACACGCTGTGCTCCTCGACAGGAAAGAATTAGAGGGACTGAATGGAGCCCTTGGGCAGGACGGCAGTGATGAAGTCCTTCTTGATGGTCACCTGGCTTTGCTCGCTCAGGCTCAGTACCACGTAGTCGTTTTCGGCGGAGATCTTGGCAATCTTGCCTACCAGGCCACCGTTGGTCAGCACTTCGTCGCCCTTGCTCAGGGAAGACATCAGGTTCTTGTGCTCTTTGACCCGCTTGGACTGGGGGCGGAAAATCATGAAGTAGAAAATCAGGCCAAACACCACCAGCATGATGATCATTTCCATACCGCCACCGGCGGCGCCGCCACCCTGGGCGTAGGCACTCGAGATAATATCCATTCTTGCAGTTTCCTCGTTATGGTTAAAAGCCGTTATTCACTTGTCGATTCTGGCTGACCCAGCGGCGGCACGGGTTTGCCCTGCCGACGATAGAACTCTGCCACAAAGTCATCTAATTTACCCTGCTCAATGGCGCCCCGTAAACCTTCCATCACCCGCTGATAAAAACGCAGGTTGTGAATGGTGTTTAAACGCGCACCCAGGATCTCGTTGCACTTGTCGAGATGATACAGGTAGGCCCGAGTGTAATTCTTGCAGGTATAGCAGTCGCAATCGGCATCCAGCGGGCTGGTGTCGGTCTTGTGTTTGGCGTTGCGGATCTTGACCACGCCATCGGTAGTGAACAGGTGGCCGTTACGGGCGTTGCGGGTCGGCATCACACAGTCGAACATGTCGATGCCCCGGCGTACGCCTTCCACCAGATCTTCCGGCTTGCCCACACCCATCAGGTAGCGGGGCTTGTCTTCGGGAATTTTCGGGCAGGTATGCTCCAGCACCTTGTGCATCTCGTGCTTGGGCTCACCCACCGCCAGGCCGCCCACGGCGTAGCCGTCAAAGCCGATCTCGAGCAGGCCTTCAAGGGACTGATCCCGCAGATCTTCGTAAACACTGCCCTGAATAATGCCGAACAGGGCGTTCTTGTTGCCCTGCTTGTCGAAGTGATCCCGGGAGCGTTTGGCCCAGCGCAGCGACATTTCCATGGACTTTTTGGCCTCTTCCCAGGTCGCCGGGTACGGGGTGCACTCGTCCATGATCATCACCACATCGGAGCCCAGATCGTACTGGATCTCCATGGACACTTCCGGTGACAGGAAGATCTTGTCGCCGTTGACCGGGTTGCGGAAATGCACGCCTTCTTCGGTGATCTTGCGAATGTCACCCAGGCTGAACACCTGAAAGCCGCCAGAGTCGGTGAGGATCGGTCCCTGCCAGTTCATAAAGTCGTGCAGGTCGCCATGCATTTTCATCACTTCCTGCCCGGGACGGATCCACAGGTGAAAGGTGTTGCCCAGCAGTATATGGGCGCCGGTGGCGGCCACTTCTTCCGGGGTCATGCCCTTGACGGTGCCATAGGTGCCCACCGGCATAAAGGCCGGGGTTTCCACCACGCCTCGATCAAAGACAAGCCGGCCGCGGCGGGCGCGTCCGTCTGTGGTATCCAGTTCAAATTTCATTGTTACCTCACTGGCCGGAGAAACAGTCCGACCTTTGTTTTTGGGGGAATAGGGAGCAGGGACTAGGGAATGGCAGTCCCTATTCACTATTCCCCATTCCCTCTTGTTTGGTAATAAACATGGCGTCGCCGTAACTGAAGAAACGGTAACGCTCGGCCACCGCCTGGCGGTAGGCCTCCATAATATGGTCCTGGCCGGCAAAGGCGCTGACCAGCATGATCAGGGTCGACTCCGGCAGGTGGAAATTGGTGACCATGGCATCCACCAGCTGAAAGCGATAGCCGGGGTAAATAAAGATATCGGTATCGCCGTAAAACGGCGCCAGCCTCTCGCCCCTGGCGAGACTGGCCTGAGCGGCGCTTTCCAGTGAACGCACCGAGGTGGTGCCCACGGCGATCACGCGGCCGCCCCGCGCCCGAGTGGCCTCGATTTGCGCCACTACCTCCGGCGGCACTTCGATGTATTCGGCATGCATCTTGTGCTCGAGCACATTGTCGACCCGCACCGGCTGAAAGGTGCCCGCGCCCACGTGCAGGGTAATAAAGGCCAGCTCGGCGCCCTTGGCGCGAATGGCATTCAAGAGCGGCTCGTCAAAATGCAGACCGGCGGTGGGCGCGGCCACGGCGCCGGGCTTTTCATTGTAAACGGTCTGGTAGCGTTCCTTGTCGGCGTCGGTATCGGGCCGGTCGATGTAGGGCGGCAAGGGCATGTGGCCCACCGCTTCCAGGATGTCCAGCACGGAGCGCTCGTCGTTGAATTCGATTTCAAACAGGGCGTCGTGACGGGCCACCATGGTGGCGCTGACGTCGGGCTCAAGAATAAGCTCGGTGCCGGGTTTGGGCGATTTGGAGGAACGGACGTGGGCCAGCACCCGCTTGTCGTCGAGTACCCGCTCCACCAGCACTTCCAGCTTGCCGCCGCTGGCCTTGCGGCCAAAAAGCCGCGCCGGAATGACCCGGGTGTTGTTGAACACCAGTAAATCGCCGGGCTTGATCAGATCCAGAATATCGCCAAAGCGGCCGTGAACCAGGTTCCCGGTGTTGCCGTCGAGCTGCAGCAACCGGCTGGCGGTGCGCTCGGGCATGGGATGACGGGCAATGAGTTCATCGGGAAGTTCAAAGGAAAAATCTTGGACCTGCATAACCACCTCTGTATAAGACGAGCGCTAGTCTAGTGAGGCCACCCAGAGGGATCAAGGCAATTCGATGTTGAAACAAGGGCCCACCGCCACCGAAACCGGGCAATCTTTGCAATGAGCGTGATCCCGGTCAGGTTACTGGCCCATGGTGTTGGGCTATCTTGATATAAAAAGAGGAGAACCACTATGCCCGCCATCGTTTCCGAGATCATGTCATCCCGCGTGCTGGGGCTGCCTCCTTCGGCCACCCTGGCCGACGCCCGTACCTTTATGCAGCGCCATCATATTCGTCACCTGCCGGTGGTGGAGCATGAACAACTGGTAGGGCTGATCAGCCAGCGGGATATTCTGGCCGCCCAGGAGTCCAGCCTGGAGCAGGGCCGCAATGGCCAGTTTCTGCAACAGCATACTCTCACTGAAATCATGATCACCGGGGTCACCACCGTCAGCCCCCATGCGGGCATTCGCGAGGCGGCGCTGTACCTGCAAAAGCACAAATATGGCTGCCTGCCGGTGGTGGACAAGGGCAAACTGGTGGGCATCGTCACCGACAGCGACTTTGTGGCCGTGGCCATTCACCTGCTGGAAGTGCTCGACAACCAGCTGAACGAGCAGGATGACGACCTCGACGCCAGCGAGCTGGACGAACTGCAAACCGAGGCCGAGGGCTTTGAATACCGCGATGACTCGCCCAGCTGAATGAATTACCTGGCCCACCTGCATCTGGCCGACCTCAGCCACACCAGCCTGGCCGGCGCCCTGCTGGGGGAATATGCCCGGGGCGCGTTGAATCCTGCCCTGCCGGTGGCCCTGCAAACCGGCATACTGCTGCACCGGCGCATCGACAGCTTCACCGACGCCCATCCATTGCACGCGGGCAGAGTACGCGCTCTGCCCTCGCCGTTTCGCCGCTTTGGCGGCATTATCACCGACATGATGTTCGATCACTTTCTGGCCCGGCACTGGCCACGTTTTCATGCTCAGCCCCTAGAGGCATTTGTGCAACAGGCCCATGCCGAATTGCAGCCCGACCGGCACTGGCCCGAGGCCATGGTGTTGCTGGTGTCCCGCATGAAGCAAAACAGGCTGCTGCTGCACTACCGGGAATTCGACGGCATTATCACCGCGCTGTCCCGTATTGACCGGCGCTTTAAGTGCCCCACGCCCCTGCCTTACTGCCGTTCCCTGCTGGAGCAGTACTACCACGATATGGAAACCGCCTTTCTCGGCTTCTACCCCGAGCTGGAAAAGTTTGTGCTGAACGAAGCCGAGTTGGTCAAAGAAACCACTCGGCCGACACGCCGTTAATATCTGCCACTCGTCGTTTTAGCCCGCTGCGAACATTCACTGGATGTTCGGTCGGGCAAAACGCCTCGTCCCGGCTCACAAGTGCGCCCCATGGGGGCTCCACTGCGCCTCTGATCGCCATGGATGGCGGGAATGCCGAAAATGCAGGAGCAATTTTCGGCAGTGGCGCAGAGGGTACGGCCGAGCGGCATTCTTTGCCCAGCCCTCACCAGCAAAGCTTACTGAGATAACCAGGCCCGGGGGTTGGCGGGATAAAAGCAGTCGGGCCGCACCGGCTGGTGAGTAAAAAAGCGGGTATTCTTGCAGGGCAGTTTCATAAAGCCGCCCACGCCCTGATCGTCGATTAACGGAATGAGCTCGACAATCTGTGCCAGCAGGGCGGCAAACTCCGCTTCGGCCGCAGCATCCAGCAAGCGGTAATAGCTGTGCAGCTTGAGATGTTCGGACGTGACTTCAAAAATAATGCAGCCGGTGTGGTGGATCGGGTTAAGCCGGGCAATCACCTCCATAATGGCGGCGGGCAACACCAGTTGTTCGTCCGGATCCCGGCCATCCTCAAAATAGGAATGAGGCTGGCGATCGGCACCGGTGTCGGGCCGGTCCGCCAGCCGGTAGGGAATAGCCATGCCCGGTGGTGGCACAAAGGGCTGTGTTGCGTCACAGCGGCTCAGGTGCAGGGTGTTGCGTGCATTGAACAGACAGGCCTTGAACACCCCGGTTTTGGTGATGGCCCGGGCCAGGCTTACCACGTTGTTGACCGCCACGCCAAAGGCCGGCAACAACGCCCGGTCGTAAAGATTAAGGCTGGAGTCAATGTCCACACCCTGTTCATGCCAGTGAATGGCCAGTCCGCCCATTACCGGGTAGCGCCCCAGCCGGCTGACCGCGGCCACAAAGGCCTTTTCGGTTTCGCCCATGCCTTCGAGGTATTGCTTGTAGTAACGCTCCAGCTGGGCGTCGGCCACCTGGTGAATGTCTTCCCGCTCGCTGCGCTCGCGCAGAAACGACTTGCGCGAGGAATACACCACTGTGTCGATGTCGCGACCGCCAATGCTTGGCCACACAGGCAGTTGCGGACTGTCGTCAAACAGCGGCAGCTCGGGCAGTACCAGTTGCCTGAGCCGGGGCATGGCGTTCAGCCAATAGTCCCCGGCCCGGCGGCGACGCTCGGGATCGTCGTCGAGCAGGGCATCGAGCAACAGGGCAAACTCTTTTGGCAGCCCCAGGCTGGTGGCGGGCACGGCCTTGCGGCCAAAGCGGCAGGCCTGGCCCGAGGCCAGAGCGTAAAGGGTGCCAGCCACGCCCTGCTCATCAAAACGGGGGCTCGACAAGGCCCCGGCGAGCTGCTCCGGGCCGATAAAATACACATCCCCCATGCGGGCATTGGACTGCTGCAAATCCCCCGACAGCAGCGCCAGCCCCTGAGCGCCGGCCCAGTGGCCCTTGGCGTCCAGCTGAGCAAACACCGACGAGCCCCAGTCCACCAGGCTGATGCGGCCGGTGCTCGTGTCATACATGATGTTTGAAGGCTTGATATCGCCATGCACCACGGGCGCGGGCTCGCCGTCACGAGTATGCCGGCGCAATGCCTGCAAAATGTCCGCCAGCTGGGCGGCAATGTCGATGACTTCCCGGGCCGACAGCCGGCCCCGGCGCAGGCTGTAGTGTTCCAGATCTTCCCCTGGCGCCCGGCTCATCAGCAACACGCCCTGGCGACCGCGCAGGGCGTAGGCCAGGTACTTCGGCACCAGCGGATGCTGCACGCAGGACAGCATATAGGCTTCGTCGGCCAGTCGTTCGCGCACGGCCTCGGGCAGGTCGATACGGGAAAACTTGAATGCCACCTGCTCGCCATGGGTACCGGTGCCGGCAAAGGTAAAACCGTACACCCCCTTGCCCGCCAGGCTGATGTTCCGGTAACCCAGCTTTTCCAGCTCGGCGATGCACAGGGCAATCCAGTCTTTCAGCTTTTGCGCGTCGTTGGCGCTCAGCAGGTAGATGGACTGCTCTTCGGGAATATAAAAGTTGCCCAGGGCATCCATGGCCGGCTCCGCTTCAGTTAATGCAGCCGGGCCAGCATGCGTTCGGGCTGCTCCAGGTACTGCTGCCAGCAACGGTTAAAGCGGGCCAGGGTGGCGCCATCCACCACCCGGTGATCCGCCGACCAGCACACCGTCATGATATGCCGGGCCACCACCGCATCCTGCTCGTCGAAGCGGGGCAAGCGTTGCATCCGCCCAAGGGCGGCAATGGCCAGCTGGGGCGGGTTAACGATGGGCGTGGATACGGTGCCCCCCAGCACGCCAATATTGGACAGGCTGATGGTGGCACCGGCCAACTCGCTTTGCGTCAGCCGCCCGGCCCGGGCCGCCTCGGACAGACGGTTGAGCTCTCGCGCCAGGTTCAGCAATGACTTGTCTTCGCAATGGTGCAACACAGGTACCAGCAGGCCGGCCTGAGTATCCACCGCCACCCCCACATGGTGGCCGTCTTCATACACCAGGGTCTGACCGTCGTCGTCGAGCCGGGCGCCCAGCAGCGGATAGTCCGACAACGCCAGTGACAGCGCCTTGATAAAAAACGGCAACAGGGTCAGTTTTACCCCTTCCCGTTCAAACTCGGGCGCCAGCCGGGCTTTCAGGGTGAGTAATTCATCGAGGCAAAACTCCTCGCAATAGGTAAAGCGGGGAATGGAGAGGCTGGCGGTCATGTGCCGGGCCATGGCGGCACGCACGCCGGTGACCGGCTCGCGCCAGACTGAGCTTTCCTGCCCCCCTGTTGTGCCCTGAGCGTGCAGCCAGGCTTCCACATCTTCCTTGTAGACCCGGCCCTTGTCGCCGGAGCCGGGCACTTGCGTCAGATCCACATTGTGCTCCCGGGCCAGCCTTCGCACCGCCGGACTGGCCACGGCCCGGTTACCGGCCATCGCGGCCGGCTCGGAACGGGCCGTGGGGGCGTTTGCCGGCGCGGGTAAAGGCTCGTTCACCGGCCCAGCTTGCGGCTCCGGTTTCGGCTCCGGTTTCGGTTCTGGTTTCGGCTCCGGCTGCGCTTCAGCCCCGGTACTCCCCTCGCCCGCCAGCTCCATTTCAAACAGGGGCGCATGGACTTTCGCCATGTCGCCCTTGTTCACGTGCAACCGAGTAATAATGCCGGCATGCACCGCCGGGATCTGCACCAGGGCCTTGTCGGTCATCACATCGCAAATGGCCTGATCTTCCTCCACCCGGTCGCCCTCGGCCACCAGCCACTCCACCAGCTCGCATTCCACTATGCCTTCGCCGATATCCGGCAGAAAAAAGTCCTGTTTCATGCCGTGCTCCTAAAAGTTCACCGTGGCGTGAATGGCGTCCAGAATCTTGTACTGATCGGGCATATATTCCTTTTCCAGTGCCAGCGGAAAGGGCGTATCGAGCCCGCACACCCGGGCGATGGGGCTTTCCAGATACAGAAAACAGCGCGCCTGTACGGTGGCGGCGATCTCCGCGCCCACGCCACCGGTGAGCGGCGCCTCGTGGCTGATAAGCAAGCGCCCGGTCTTGAGCACGGAGGCCACCACTGTGTCTTCGTCCCAGGGCAACAGGCTCTGCAGATCGATCACCTCGCAGGAAATGCCTTGTTTTTCGGCCAGCTCCGCCGCCTTCAGCAAATAATCCATCTGGGCGCCCCAAGCCAGCAAGGTGATGTCGGCCCCTTCCTGCAGCACCTCGGCCTGGTCCAGGGGAAGCTGATAATAGCCCTCATCCACTTCGGCCACCGCCGCCCGGTACAGACGCTTGGGCTCGAAAAAAATCACCGGATCCGGGCAGACGATGGCCGCCAGCAAGAGCCCCTTGGCCTGCACCGGCCCGCGCGGCACCACCACCCTCAGGCCGGGCGTGTGCACAAAATAGGCTTCCGGCGACTGACTGTGGTAATGGCCGCCTGCAATGCCGCCACCGTAGGGCGTGCGTACCACCAGCCCGCCCACATTGAACTGGTTGCCGGAGCGGTAGCGAAACTTGGCGGTTTCGTTCACCAGCTGATCAAAGGCAGGAAAGATGTAATCGGCGAACTGAATTTCCGCCACCGGTTTCAGCCCCTTTGCCGCCAGGCCGTTGGCAAAGCCGACAATGCCCTGCTCGGTCAGCGGAGTATTAAAGCAGCGGTCTTCGCCGTATTTGTCCTGCAGGCCACTGGTGGCCCGGAATACACCGCCAAAGTGACCTACGTCTTCACCAAAACAGAGCACCCCCTTGTCTTGTTCCATGGCCAGATCCAGGGCGTTATTGACCGCCTGCAACAGGTTCATCTGCTTCATCACCGTCCCCCTCCCTGACCGACGGAATAATGTTCCGGGTGGACGGTTGTCTGCCGCTCCAGTTGCTCGAGCTGACGTTCAAGGTATGCCGGCGGACTGGCATACACGTCTTCGATAATGCTTTCCAAAGGTGGTCTGGGACGCTGCTCGGCCAGCTTCATGGCCTCCAGTATTTGCCGGCGCAGTGCATCCGTCTGGCGGCGGTCGTCCTCTTCGTTGAGCCAGCCCTGATGTTGCAGCCACAGCCGGTAGCGGCCGATGGGATCCCGCTTGCGCCAGCGCTCTTCTTCCTGCTGCGAACGGTAGCCGCTGGGATCATCCGACGACGAATGTGCCCCCAGCCTGTAGGACATGGCTTCAATCAACACCGGCTGAGGCTCTTTCAGCATCAGCTCCCGGGCCTGGCGCGTGGCCTCATACACCGCCAGGGTGTCGGCCCCGTCCACCCGCAGGGTGCGAATGCCATAGCCCACGGCACGACTGGCAATACCATCCCCCACAAACTGCTCGCTGGCCGGCGTGGAAATGGCGTAACCATTGTTGCGGCAAAAGAAGATCACCGGGGTTTTCAGCACCGCCGCCATGTTGAGGCCAGCGTGAAAGTCTCCTTCCGAGGCCGCCCCTTCGCCGAAATAACACAGGGTAATGCTCTGCTCGTCCGCCAGTCGCTGGCCGTAGGCAAAGCCCGTGGCCTGAGGAATTTGTGTGGCCAGGGGGGAAGAAATGGTCATGAAGTTGAGTTCACGGCAGCCGTAGTGCACCGGCATCTGCCGGCCCTTGCCGAGATCGTCGGCGTTGGAAAACAGCTGGTTCATGAATTGATCCAGGGTAAAGCCCCGGTGCAACAGGGCCCCCTGCTCCCGGTACTGGGCCAGGATCATGTCCTGGGGCGCCAGTGCCGCAGCACTGGCCACCGCCTGGGCTTCTTCCCCCAGGCTTTGCAGATAAAAGCTGATGCGCCCCTGGCGCTGGGCCGCCAGCATGCGCTCGTCCAGCAGCCGGGTGGCCACCATGCTGTGATACATGGCCAGCGCCCGGTCTTTGTCGAGCTCCGGCGCGGTAGCATCGGCATAAAGATGGCCGTCGTCCTTCAGCAGCCGAAAGGTGGGAATGGTCAGGCCGTGGCCGTCCACGAACCGGACCCGGTGCACCATGGTAATGGTGGCGTTGTTGGGATTGGTCATGCCGCCCTCGCAGTCCAGACTGGAACCTCGTCGCTAAGTCTAGTCGAGGGGCCCGGACCGGGCTTAAAACGAAAAAAGGCAGCCCGAAAGGGCTGCCAAAAACGAGATGGACCTTGAAATATTGTTGTTGTGCGGTTACCCGGCTCAGATGTTTTCGAACTGACCCATGGTGTTGTCTTTACCGCCGGCCTTGAGGGCGGCGTCACCGGCAAAGAATTCCTTGTGGTCGTCACCGATGTTGGAGCCGGCCATGTCCTGGTGCTTGACGGTGGCGATGCCCTGACGGATTTCCTTGCGCTGTACACCCGCCACGTAGGCCAGCATGCCTTCGTCGCCGAAGTAACCCTTGGCCAGGTTGTCGGTGGACAGGGCCGCGGTGTGATAGGTCGGTAGAGTGATCAGGTGGTGGAAGATACCGGCTTCACGGGCGGCGTCACGCTGGAAGTTGGCCGTCCACTCGTCGGCCAGCTGGGCCAGTTCGGTGGTGTCGTAGTCGGCGCTCATCAGCTTGTCGCGGTCGTAGGCGGACACATCCTTGCCTTCGGCAGCCCAGGCGTCGAATACCTGCTGACGGAAGTTCAGGGTCCAGTTGAAGGACGGGCTGTTGTTATACACCAGCTTGGCATCGGGCACTACGGCGCGAATGCGGTCAACCATGCCTTTAATCTGGCCGATGTGAGGCTTCTCGGTTTCAATCCACAGCAGGTCGGCACCGTTTTGCAGGCTG
The DNA here is from genome assembly GCF_030732065.1 of Oceanimonas aquatica. Classification (GTDB taxonomy): domain Bacteria; phylum Pseudomonadota; class Gammaproteobacteria; order Enterobacterales; family Aeromonadaceae; genus Oceanimonas. The sequence goes on along the minus strand of NZ_JAVBHX010000006.1, from coordinate 191,212 downwards.
GCAATACAGTCCATTACCACGCGGTCTTCACCGGAGCCGGCCTTGAACTGGAACAGACCGGAGGCCAGGCGCTTGGGACGAACCAGCTTGCCGTTCTGCTTGATGACCACGTCGCCGTTGGCGATGTCGTCGGCGCTTTCAATCACGTCGCCGTCAATGAAGCTGTTGTACTGGTCACCCAGGTCGCCCGGCTCGTTGGTCACGGCAATCTGCTTGGTGAGGCCGGCACCCAGGGAATCGGTACGGGCCACGATGACACCGTCGTCCACACCCAGTTCGAGGAAGGCCAGACGCACGGCGTTGATCTTGGCCAGGAAGTCGGCGTGAGGCACGGTCACCTTGCCATCCTGGTGGCCACACTGCTTCTCGTCGGATACCTGGTTTTCCAGCTGAATACAGCAGGCACCGGCTTCAATCATCTTCTTGGCCAGCAGATAGGTGGCTTCGGCGTTACCAAAACCGGCGTCGATATCGGCAACAATCGGCACAATGTGAGTTTCGTGGTTGTCGATCTGGGCTTCGATTTCCTTCACCTTGGCGGCGTCACCGGCGTTCTGGGCATCTTCCAGAGCGCGGAACAGGTGGTTCAGCTCCCAGGAGTCGGCCTGACGCAGGAAGGTGTACAGCTCTTCAATCAGGGCAGGCACAGAGGTTTTCTCGTGCATGGACTGATCCGGCAGCGGGCCGAACTCGGAGCGCAGGGCGGCTACCATCCAGCCGGACAGATAGAGGTAGCGGCGCTTGGTGCTGCCGAAGTGCTTCTTGATGGAAATCAGCTTCTGTTGACCGATAAAGCCGTGCCAGCAGCCCAGAGACTGAGTGTATTGCGCCGGATCCGCGTCATAGGCGGCCATGTCTTCACGCATGATTTTGGCGGTGTACTTGGCAATGTCGAGGCCGGTCTTGAATTGGTTCTGCACCCGCATGCGGGCGGCGTGTTCGGGCTTAATGGCACCCCAGGTCGGGTTCTGCTTAATCAGAGTGGCCAGGGTATCAATCTCGTTGGCGTATGGCATGGTTCCAGTCCTGTCTTGTTGTTGTTGAGCAATCGGGTCTCAAACAGTTACACATCCCTGTCAAACCAGCGTTCAACACCGCCGTTCGGCTGGCTTGGCAGTACATCTTCTTCAATTTTTGTTTTTATGTTGCGGCTTTGCAGCTCGCTTCCGTTTGTCTGGCTTGTTACAGCAAAAAGGTTTTACCGAACAGTTGCCGCTTTCTTCTGCGTTGCGGTGTGACTATTACGTTGCGCAAAAAAACAGGTTCGATCAAGATCCAATTTAACTAAAACACAACACACATCACATAACCCGGCTGGCCTAAGACTAAAGCATAACTGGCTCTAAATCGTTGATAAAAGCCACTTCCACTCCCTCTAAAGAACACCACCAGAACCTTAAAAAGTAATTTAAAAACGTAATAAATAAACACAAAACCAAAAAAGGTTGGAGCTGAATAAAACCTTAAGCTTAATATATTCCCTCCCGGCCTAATCGCCCTGCTCCCGCTTATGCCGGGACCTTCACCCGTTTCACGATATTTTTTTGCGACTGCAAAAAAAGCACGACGGATAATCCGGATGGCACACCGGAAGGCCCCGATGTTGTTTTGTTAGTGTCGAAGGCGAAAACGGCCGCCAGCCGCCATGCAGGCGCAACTGTGCCGCAAAAGCCCCAGAACAAGGCCTGTCAGAAGAAATAAAAAAGTATTATTCCCGGAAAGGTAGCCGGGGGGCTTGCCGCCTTAACGATTGTTAAAAGCAATCAATTCAATAGAAATGAATGACTTCACCAAACGAAGAGCTTTCCCTAACATGAGCAGCGTTCGAAACACACATACACACAGAGAAACAAAAAGGAGCTGTTCATGGCTGTTTCCATCAATACCGAAATCAAACCCTTTACCGCTGACGCTTACTTCCAGGGCGATTTCGTCAAGGTCACCGAGGCCGACCTCAAGGGCAAGTGGTCCGTGGTGTTCTTCTACCCGGCCGACTTCACCTTTGTCTGCCCCACCGAGCTGGGCGATCTGGCAGACCACTACGACGAGCTGCAGAAAATGGGCGTGGAAGTGTTCTCCGTATCCACCGATACCCACTTCACTCACAAAGCCTGGCACGACAGCTCCGAGACCATCGGCAAGATCCAGTACTACATGGTGGGCGACCAGACCGGCACCATCACCAACAACTTTGGTGTCATGCGTGAAGGTCAGGGCCTGGCCGACCGCGCCACTTTCATCATCGATCCGCAGGGCGTCATCCAGGCCATTGAAGTGACCGCCGAAGGCATCGGCCGCGACGCCGCCGACCTGGTACGCAAGATCAAGGCAGCCCAGTATGTTGCCGCTCACCCGGGTGAAGTCTGCCCCGCCAAATGGCAGGAAGGCGAAGCCACTCTGGCCCCGTCTCTGGACCTGGTCGGCAAAATTTAAGACCTGAACGCACTTCCCCGGCCCGCGGCGATAACTTTCTTATCCGGTCGGCGGGCCGGTTTTTTTGTACATCACATTCAGCACAGGACACGCCCATGTTAGATACCAATCTTAAAAAGCAACTGGACACCTATCTGCAGCACATCGTCTCGCCGATAGCGATCAGCGTGTCCGGTGATGACACCCCGAAATCAAAGGAATTGCTGGAGCTGGCCACTGAAATCAGTGAGCTGTCCGGCAAGATTGAACTCATGGAAACCCGCGCCAGCCGTACACCGAGCATGGGCGTGGCCCCGGCCGGCCAGACCCCGCGGGTCAGCTTTGCCGGCATTCCCATGGGTCATGAATTTACTTCCCTGGTACTGGCCCTGCTGCAGGCGGGGGGACACCCGTCCAAGGCCGACCCGGCGTTGCTGGAGCAGATCCGCAACCTGGAAGGCGAGTACCATTTTGAAACCTATATCTCCCTGTCCTGTCAGAACTGCCCGGATGTAGTGCAGGCGCTTAACCTGATGGCGCACCTGAATCCCAACATCACCCATGTGATGATTGACGGCGCCCTGTTCCAGGACGAGGTCAACCAGCGCCAGGTGATGGCGGTACCCGCCGTTTACCTGAACGGTGAGCATTTTGGTCAGGGCCGCATGAGCCTTGAAGAAATCGTCGGCAAGCTGGACACCGGCGCCGCCGAGCGTCAGGCCGCCACCCTGAATGAACAGGCTCCCTTTGACGTGCTGGTGGTGGGCGGTGGCCCCGCCGGTGCCGCCGCCGCCATTTACGCCGCCCGCAAGGGAGTGCGCACCGGTCTGGTGGCCGAGCGCTTTGGCGGTCAGGTGATGGACACCATGGGCATTGAAAACTTTATTTCCGTGCCCTACACCGAGGGCCCCAAACTGGCGGCCAGCCTGGAGCAGCATGTGAAAGAGTATGACGTGGAGCTGGTTACCAACCAGCGTGCCGCCGGCATTCAGCAGCGCGAGCTGATTGAGGTGCCGCTGGCAAGCGGCGCCGTACTTAAAAGCAAGTCGGTCATTCTGGCCACCGGCGCCCGCTGGCGCGAGCTGAACGTGCCCGGCGAGGCTGAATACCGCAACAAAGGCGTGGCCTACTGCCCCCACTGTGACGGTCCCTTCTTCAAGGGCAAGCGGGTGGCCGTGGTGGGCGGTGGCAACTCCGGCATTGAAGCAGCCATCGATCTGGCGGGCATTGTCGAGCACGTCACCGTGGTGGAATTTGCCGACAGCCTGCGGGCCGACGAGGTATTGCAGCGCAAGGCCCGTTCCATGGGCAACATAGACATCATCATGAATGCCCAGACCACCGAAGTGCTGGGTGACGGCAGCAAGGTCACCGGCATGCAATACACCGACAGGGTCAGCGGTGAGAGCAAGCGGCTGGACGTAGCCGGCATCTTCGTGCAGATCGGCCTGGTACCCAATACCGAGTTCCTGAAAGGCTCGGAAGTGGAGCTGAGCCGCTTTGGCGAGGTGATCATCGATGCCCGAGGCGCCACCTCCCTGGACGGCGTGTTTGCCGCCGGCGATGCCACTACCGTGCCCTACAAGCAGATCATCATCTCCATGGGTGCCGGCGCCACCGCCGCACTGGGGGCCTTTGATCACCTAATTCGCTCGTAAGAGCGTGAGGGGTGAGGCGTGAGGCGATGAAGCTCCTCACACCTTACTCCTCACGATTTTTTCAGCCTTTCTGCAATTGCGCCTTGAGGTTGGGCGGCGTGCCCTTGATGGTGAGGGTGTCGGTGGCCGGATCGTATTCAATGCGCTCGCCCAGCAGCTTTTGATCAAAGCTGATGGTCAGGCCGCCCCCCGAGCCCACGTACTTGGTCAGCCCCTTGAGTGACGAGCGGTCCACCGGAAAACGCTCCTCCAGCTCATATTCCTCGCTGACAAACTGGTAAAAGTCGAGATCGTCGTCGCTGCCCAGCTCCGCCGACAGCTCGCGCAATTCCAGCTCTTCCCCTTCCTTCAGCTGCTCCCGGCAATACTTGCTGATGGTGGCCTTGCTTTCTTCCCGCTCTTCCTTGCTCAGCTGGCGGGCCTCGCAATACTCGTCCACCGCTTTCATCAGCCCCTGGCTCTGAACCTTGGGATCCATGCCCTCGACACAGGACAGAAAGTTGAGAAAGAAGTCCGACACCTTGCGTCCGGCCCGGCCCTTGATAAAGGAGAAGTAACGCTTTGACTCGGGCCGGGTCTGCAGCTCGGTGAGATCCAGCCGCGCCGCCAGCTGCATGCGCCCCAGATCCAGGTAGCTGGCCCGGCTGACGTCCAGCTTTTCGGTGACGGTGACGCTGTCCTTATTGTCGAGCAGGGCAATCAGCAGGTAGCGGGCACCCAGCCACTGATAACGCACACACAGCAACACACCCTCTTCCTGCATCTCCAGCCGGTTCAGCTCGCCCAGCAGCCGCTCGGCGGCCTGATGGGAAAAAGACGCAAAGCCCAGGCTCTGATCTTCCATGCGCCGCACCAGATCACGAAAGCCGGTGTCCTCGTCGCTGAAATAGCCAAACACCTTGCCGGCCTTGGTGTTGTATATATGATGCAGCTCGCTCATCAGCTGCGTCACCGCCGGGCCCGTGGCCAGCTCGTCGTCGCGCTTGGCAAGCTCGGTCTGCCCCTGCTCATTTAAAAACAGGGAGTGCACTATGATGTGTTCGATGTCCAGGCTCATGTCAGATTGCCATAGAGTTGCCGAATAGGGTGGGGTATTATAGTCGCCCTGTTACCAAGTTAAATGATTGAACGCCCATGCCTGTTATTTCCAAGTACGACAAACAATTCGACCAGCTGCTGAGCGAGCTGGAAGCGGTGATGGACAAGCACCAGGCGCCGGCGGATCTGCGGCTGATGGTTCTGGGTAACCTGGCCACGCATATCATCAATCATCAGATTGCCCCCGGTCAGCGCAAGGCCATTGCCGACAAGTTCGCCAGTGTGCTGACTTCATCCGTCGATACACAAAAAGGGGCGCACTGAGCGCCCCTTGATTCACCGAGATCCACCACGCCCATGGTTGAAACCGGCCCCCAGTTCCGCGACAACGTCTCCCGCCTGATCGGCTGGGGCCACTGGTTTGTGTTTTTCAACATATTGCTGGCCATGGGCGTGTCCACCCGTTACCTGTTCGCGGCCGGCCTGCCCGATACCGCCGCCGGCATTGGCTACATGCTGGTAAGCTGGGTCGGGCATTTTGCCTTTCTCACCTTCTGTACCTACCTGCTGACCCTGTTTCCGTTGACCTTTGTGTTTCCCAAACTCAGGGCGGTGCAGTTTCTGGGGGCCGGTATCGCCACCGGCGCCCTGACCCTGCTGCTGGTGGATACCCAGGTGTTCAGCCTGTTCGGCTTTCACCTCAACCCGGCGGTATGGCGGCTGTTGCTGGATCAGGCCCAGGCGGAAGGGGCGCCGGGCTGGGGCTGGCTGTTTGCCTGGGTACCTGTGTTGTTTGTGCTGGAGCTGTGGCTGGGCACCTGGCTGTGGCGCTGGAGCCCGCGCCGCTCCCGCCGGCTGTCGCGGCCGCTGACCCTGCCGCTGCTGGTGTGCTTTTTTCTGACTCACAGCGTGCATATCTGGGCCGACGCCACTCTGTATACGCCCATAACCCTGCAAAAAGCCAACTTTCCGCTGTCCTACCCCATGACCGCCAAGGGCTTTTTGATCCGCCAGGGCTGGCTGGATGAAGACGAATACCGGGAGCGCTCGGAACAAGTGGCCGACAGCCCGCAACAGCGGCTGAATTATCCGCTGCGGCCGCTGTCGGTGCAGCCGCCGGTGCAGGCACCCAATATTCTGCTGGTGGTGGCCGACGGCCTGCGGGCCGATCAGCTTGACCACATCACCATGCCCAACCTGAGCCGCTTTGCCGCCCGGCACCTGCGCTTTGACAATCATCTCAGCGCCGGCAACCGGCCGGAGCCGGCGCTGTTCAGCCTGTTCTACAGCCTGCCCGCCCACTACCGGCGGGAAGCGGAGCTGGAACGGACGGCCCCGGTACTGATCGATGAACTGCAGCGCCAGGATTACCGTATTGGCCTGTTTGTCAGCGGCGGCACCGACTCGGCCCTGTACCGGGATGCCATTTTCACCACATTGCGCAATCCGGGCATGCAACCGGCACCGGGGGGCGCCGAGGGCGATCGCCAAATGCTGGGCCGCTTTGCCGGCTGGATGAACCAGCAGCCCGATGACCGGCCCTGGTTTTCCTACGTTTATCTCGATGCGCTCAACTCGCTGTCGCTGCCCGAGGGCATGCGCGGCCCGTTTCAGCCGTCGCTGGAGCGGCTGAATCCCGCCGACAGCTACCGGGCCGAGCAGCACGACGCCCTGCTTAACCGCTATCGCAACGCGGTGTTTTACACCGATCAGTTACTGGGTGGCCTGCTGGGCCTGGTACGCGGTCTGGAGCGGGATACCCTGGTGGTGGTGACCTCCGGCCACGGCATGGAATTCAACGACAACGGCAACAATTCCTGGGGCTTTGGCAACGGCTATTCGCCGGCTCAGTTACGGGTGCCGCTGGTGATGGCCTGGCCCGGGCGCGACGCCCCTCAGCGCTTTGACCACCCCACCAGCCACCTGGACCTGGCCCCCACCCTGCTGCAACAGGCGCTGGGAGTGAGCAATCCGCTGCGCAGCTACGCCAGCGGCCAGTCGCTGTTTACGGCGCGCCCGAACCGCTGGCGGCTGGCCTCGGACGAAGAGGAATACGCCATTTACCAGAACGGTGATATTACCCTGTTCAACCGGCGCGGCGATTTACAGTTGCTGAATGCCGCCGATTACGGTGAGCGGGAAGGAAACAATCCCGAGCTGACCCTGCTGATGCAGGTCATGAACGAGCTGAACCGGTTTCAGGGGAAGTGATTAGGGATTAGGGATTAGGGATTAGGGATTAGGGATTAGGGATTATCGGTTACGATTCTCTATTCACCAGTCCCTGTTCCCTGCTTTTAGTCCAGCACCCGGCGGGCCTGCCAGTAGCGGCTGCGCCAGTAGACATTGTCGAGTCTGGAAATGGTCACGCCCACGCTGGATGAGGCATGGGCAAACCTGCCATTACCGATATACACCCCGTTGTGACGCGTGCTTCGGCCGGTGCGAAAGAACACCAGATCGCCGGGGCGCAATTCGTTCCGCTCTACTTCCCGTCCCAGCAACACCTGCTCGCGGGTGCTGCGCGGCAGCGACATGCCAAAGGCTTCCTGATACAGGGTCTGAGTAAAGGCGGAGCAGTCAATGCCCTGCTCGCTCTCACCGCCAAAGCGATACGGCACGCCACGCCAGCGCTGATACACCTGCTGCAGATCACTGACCGAGGCCAGCGTACGCTTGGGTTTGGCGGGACCGGTGCTGATGCTGTAAGTCAGGGAAGAGGACGGCTTTTTGCCAGTCATCCTTTTGCCTGACTCGGGACTCGGCGTACTGCTGCATCCGGCCATCACAAGCAGACTGCCGATAACAATGATATGTTTGATCATATGAACAATGGCAACCGAAGAATGGGCTTCAGCATAGTCCAGTTTCTGCGTATTTTGCAAAGCGAAAAATGAGCGAAAACAACGATATTGTCGTCGAACTTCTGATTTGCGACGCCGTGGCGATAAAACCGCCACAAAGCGCCGATAAAACACTCTCTTTGGCAGAGCGCCGGCGCCTTGACAGCATCACCAATGTCACTCAGGCCCGGCTGTTTTTGCTGGGGCGCTACCTGTTGCGCCAGCGCCTGAGTCAGTTGCTGCACCATGATCCTGCCGCCTTCGATATCAGCCTGAACAACCGGGGCAAGCCCGAGCTGGCCAGCGGCGACTGGCAGTTCAATCTGAGCCACAGCGGCTCCCTGCTGGCCCTGGCGCTAAGCCCGCGAACGGCGGTGGGCGTGGATCTGGAAACCCGGCGACTGGACGCCCCGCGCATCGCGCGCCTGGCCGGACGTTATCTCGCCGGCGCCGAGCAGCGCCGGCTGGCCAACAGCCCTCACCCGGCCCATGACTTTCAGCAGTTGTGGACGGTAAAGGAAGCCGTGCTCAAGGCCGAGGGCGGCGGCATTGCCAACAACCTCGACCGGGTAGAGTGGCACCCCGGCCAGCCTCGGGCTCGCTTTAACGGCCAGTGTTACCGGCTGTTTCAGGGCAGGCTGGCCGATGCCAGCCTGACCCTGGCGGTGGCCGGTGAACACAGCCGGCTGCGCCGGCTGGAGCTCGCCGATTGCATGCCGGCGCTTGAAATCACCGGTCCGCAACCCAATCTAGCCATAAACCCCTAAAGAGGCTTTTCAATGATCGTCGATATCACGGTAGAGAATTTTCAGCAGGCGCTGATCCAGGCATCCATGGACAAGACGGTGGTGATTTTCTTCCACGCCGAGCAGGTGCCCGAGTGCCAGCCCATGAGTGGCCTGGTGGAGCAGCTGGTCGGCGCCGACAACGGCCATGTGGATCTGGCCCGGGTGGACGTGGCCGATCCCCAGTTGCAGAGCCTGGCCGTACAGCTTGGCCTGCAGGCACTGCCGGCGCTGGTGGCGTTCAAGGGCGGCCAACCGGTCGATATGCTGGAAGGCCCCCAGGACGAAGCTGCCCTCAAGGCGTTTATCAAGCCCTATCTGCCCAACGAGGCCGAGCTGCTGCTGGATCAGGCCAAGCAAATGCTGGGCATGGATCCGAAAGCCGCCTATGGCCTGCTGCAACAGGCCCGGGCGCTGGAAGACACGCCGGCCATTCGCCTGACCCTGGCCGAAACGGCCCTGGCGCTGAACAAGCTGGAAGAAACCCAGCAATTGCTGGAGACCATTGGCATGGCGGATCAGGACAGCCAGTATCAGCATGTGCTGGCCCGGCTGGAGCTGGCCCGGGAAGCTGCCGACAGCCCCGAGCTGCGTGAGCTGGAGCAGAAGCTGGCGGCCTCCCCCGACAATCTGGAGCTGAAGGAAGAGCTGGCGGTGCAGTATTTTCAGGCCGGCCGCCAGGAAGAAGCACTGCAGCTGCTGACCGAGATCCTGCAACAAGACCTGTCGTTTGGCGAAGCCAGAAAGCACCTGCTCGACATGCTCACCAGCATGGGCGCCGATCCGGTGGCCTCCCGTTATCGTCGCAAGCTGTACAGCATGCTGTATTGATATCGGTGAGGGGTGGGGGGTGAGGCGGCTCCAAGCCGCCGGTATTTTTCTCCTCTCTCCTCACACCTTTCCCCTCACTTTCGCTCCCTCACCACATCACCAGCTGGCACCGATCACCAGCACCACCAGCAGCGGGCAGATCAGCCGCACATACCAGGGCCAGATGCGCCAGAAAGTACTGCCGGCCAGTTCCGGTGTACCCTTCACCAGCTCCTCAAACAGACTGGCCCGGCCCCACATCCAGCCCCCCAGTACACAGAAACCCAATCCCACCAGCGGCTGAATATTCTGGGTAGACAAGCGAATGACAAAACCGAACAGGGCGCCGAAATTCAGGCAGATCACCACACTGAACAGCGCCAGTGCGCCGCCCAGCAGCCAGGTCATCAGCGGCCGCGGCGCCTGAAAGCGCTCGGTGGCATAGGACACAGGCACTTCCAGCATGGAAATGGAAGAGGTCAGGGCGGCAATACCCATCAGCACGAAAAACACCAGCGCCATCAATAGACCGATGGGGCCCATGGTGTCGAACAGGGCCGGCAACACCTGGAACACCAGGGTGTCGCTGCTCAGCAGGCTGCCGTCTTCGCCGTAGATGGTGACGCCGTTGTGCATGGCCACAAACATGGCCGGCAAAATCACCAGGCCCGCCAGAAAGGCCACGCCTGTGTCGATCAGGGTCACCTGAAAGGCGGTGGCGGGAATACTTTCCTGCCGGCTCAGATAGGAGCCGTACATCAGCATGGAGCAGCCGCCGATGGTGAGCGAGAAAAAGGCCTGGCCCATGGCGCTGATCAGCAGCTGGCTGTCCATCACCTTGCTGAAATCGGGGATCAGATAATGGCGCAGCCCTTCCAGGGCGCCGTTCTGAGTAAGGATGTAGCAGAACAGCAGTACAAACAGCAGGAACAGGGCCGGCATCAGCCGGGCCGACCAGCGCTCAATACCCCGGCGTACTCCGGCCTGCACCACCAGTATGGTGAGCAGGTAAAACACCAGGGTCCAGAGAATGTTGCGGCCCAGACCAAAGGCCTCGAGCCAGTCGGTGGCTGCCTGCCAGCCCAGCATGCGGGTGATGCTGGCGGCCAGAAAGGCCAGCAGCCAGCCCGCCACAATGGCGTAAAACGACAGCACCAGACTCGGCACCAGCATGCCGGCGTAGCCCACCAGAGACGCAAACCGCTGTTGCAGCGGACCTTTACCCAGCTTGCGCACCGAGTCCACCGGGTTGGCCTGGCCATGACGGCCAATGGCCACTTCCATCACCAGCATGGGAAAAGCCAGGATCAGCACCAGCACCAGGTAGGCCACCAGAAAGGCGCCGCCGCCGTTGCTGGCCGCCTGGGTGGGAAAGCCCCAGATATTACCCAGGCCCACCGCCGCGCCCGCGGCCGCCATGATAAACCCGAAGCGGGAAGCGAAATGTTCTCTCACTCTGTAGTCCTTGATGTATTTTGGTTTGAAATCAGACCGGCCCGGACGGAACCGTGTCATGATGGGGCCAGGCGTTGATCACTGCCTTGACCAGGGTGGCCAGGGGAATGGCAAAAAACACGCCCCAGAAGCCCCAGAAGCCGCCAAACACCAGCACCGCCACAATAATGGCGATGGGATGCAGGTTGACCGCTTCGGAAAACAGCACCGGCACCAGCACGTTGCCGTCCAGCGCCTGAATGATGCCGTAGGCCACAATCAGGTAGAAGAATGGCGGCGTAAACCCCCACTGAAACAGCCCCACCATGGCCACAGGCACGGTGGCGGCGGCGGCGCCGATATAGGGAATAAGCACCGAAAAGCCCACCAGCACCGCCAGCAGCAGCGCATAGTTGAGCCCCAGCAGGGCAAAAGTGACGTAGCTGACCCCGCCCACGATCAGAATTTCAATCACCTTGCCCCGAACATAATTGGCGATCTGCACGTTCATCTCGTGCCACACCCGGGAAATCAGCTCGCGGTTTTCGGGCAAAAAGCGGCTCATGCTGCGGAGCAGCGCCGGCTTGTCTTTCAGCATGAAAAACACCAGTACCGACACCAGAATGAAATACACCAGCAGCACCGCCACATTGGTCAGCGAGCTGATGGACACGCTGAGAATGGCATCCGCCGAGCCCAGCAGGCGGCCACGCACGTCGTCGAGCAGGGTTTGCACCAGGGTCACGTCCACCAGTTCGGGGTACTGCTCGGGCAGGGTCAGCAGCACCTCCTGGGCCCGGTTGATCATGGTGGGAATTTCCCGTGCCAGGTTCGCGCTCTGAGTCAGAATGGAGGGCACCAGACTCACCAGCGATAACACCAGCAGCACCGCAAACAACAGCAGCACCACGCCCGCCGCCGGCCCTCTGCCCAGGCCCAGCCGGCGCAACCGGCCCACCGGCCATTCCAGCAGGTAGGCGATCACCACGGCGGCAAAAAACGGCGCCAGAATGCGCCCCATGAAATACACCACCACAAAGCCGAACAACAGCAGCAAAAACAGCACGACCGCGCCCGGATCGGAAAAGCGCTGCCGGTACCAGTGCCTGAGAATATCCAACATGCGATCTGTCCTTATGGGTGTTTGGTAACGATGAGCTCGAGCCGGTGGTTGTTGTTCTCCACCACCTCAAGCCCCTGCCCGATACGCTCGAGATAGGCGGGAATATCCTGGCGTGACCCCGGGTCGGTCAGCACCAGCCTGAGCCGTTGCCCGTTCCCGGCCGCCTTCAGCCAGAGCTTGAGCTCCAGCAGCGGCAAGGGGCAGCGCAGGGCACTGGCATCGAGCTGATCCATGACTCAATTCCTGAAAAAAGAAAGTATTATCCCCCGCCTGCGGCCCGCAAACAATGCTTGTGACGCCCGATACAGACGGTTATTCTGCCAGCCATGCACCGGCAAAAGGTTTATCTATGAGGTTACGCTCCGCGCCCCTGTTCCTGGCTCTTTCCCTGCTCCCGGCCCTGCCCGCTCAGGCCGACAACAGCCTGCCCGATATCGGCACCGCCGGGGTCAGCGCCATGTCGGTGGAGCGCGAGGTGCGCTTTGGCGAGGCCTTCAGCCGCTTTGCCCGGGCCAACCAGCCGGTGGTGGACGATCCGGTGCTCAACGAATACATCAGTGATCTGGGACTGAAACTGCTGTCCCAGGCCGATTCGGTACGCTTTCCGTTTCGCTTTTTGCTGATCCGGGATGACAGCATCAATGCCAGCGCCTTTCTCGGCGGTGTGTTGCAGCTGCATACCGGCCTGTTTCTGTATGCGGAAAACGAAAGCGAGCTGGCCTCGGTCATGGCCCACGAGATCACCCACGTCACCCAGCGCCATATTGCCCGCTATCTGGAATCCCAGTCACGCAGCACACCGCTCACCATTGCCGGCCTGGTGGGCTCGGTGGCACTGGCGGTGGTCAACCCCCAGGCGGGCATGGCCGCGCTGCAGACCACCCTGGGGCTGCGCATGCAGTCGGCCATCAACTACACCCGCGACAACGAGTTCGAGGCCGACCGGCTGGGCCTGCGCCTGCTGCACAACGCCGGCTTCGATCCCAACGCCATGGCCGGTTTCTTTCAGAAGCTGTCCGACAAGTACCAGTTTGCCAGCACGCCGCCTCCGATGCTGCTGACCCACCCTCTGCCTGTCAGCCGGATTGCCGAAGCCCGCACCCGGGCGGCGGAATACGCGGTGCGGCCCCTGCCGCCGTCGCTGAATTTTCAGCTGGCCAAAGCCCGCATCATGGTGCGGCTGCAGCAGGCCGGCACTCGGGAGCTGCACAAGTATTTTGAAAATGAAGCCGCCAAGAGTGATGCCTGGCTGCCGGATGCCGCCCGCTACGGCCAGGCCCTTGGACTGATGGCCATCAACCGGCCCGAAGCGGCCCGGCCGCTGCTGGAGCGCGTGGCCAAAGCTCACGGCAACAACCTGTTCGTGCTCGATGCTCTCACCGATCTCGACAATGCCGAAGGCCGCCACAGTGCCGCTATCAAGCGGCTGGAGCGGGCTCACAAGCGCCTGCCGGACAACCGGGTGGTGGTGATCAACCTGGCCGACACCCTGCTGCAGGCCGGCCGCCATCAGGATGCCGCCACCCTGCTCGACGACTACGCCCGCCGTCACGGCGACAATGCGCTGGTGTGGGAACTGCTGGCCCAGGCGCTGCGCCCCCTGGGTGACGAGTCCGCCTTTCGCCGGGCTCAGGCCGAGCTGGCAGCCCTGGAGGGCCGCTTTGACGTGGCGGTGCAGCAGATGGAGCTGGCCGCCACCCTGTCACAGGATGCCATGCAGCGGGCCCGCCTCGGCGCCCGGCTGGAGCAGCTGCGCCAGCAGCAGCAGGAATGGGATGCGTTGAGGAATTAATCACCCCAATAATTATCCCGCCAGCGCGCAATGTCCTCGGCCTTGAGCTCACCCTGATGGCGCTCGGCCAGCTTGCCGTCGGGATCGAGCACAAAGGTAGTGGGCAGCACGCGGGGCAACTCAAAGGGCCAGGGACCCGCCAGGCTGGCCACCACCGGCACGGTTATCGCCAGTCGTTGTTGCAGCGCCTGCAGGTCCTGCGCCGGCATGGTATCAAAACTCACCGCCAGCACCGCCGGCCCGTCGGCCTCCCCCAGCTGATTCAGCAGCGGCAGCTCGCGCAGGCAGGGCGCGCACCACTCGGCAAAATAGTTCACCACCAGCCATTCGCCCCGGTAATCCTTTAGCCTTTGCTGCTCACCGTCGGCCAGGGTCAGGGTGGCCGCTTCACGACACCCCGTCAGCATCAGCAGCGCCGTCAAAAACCCAAGCTGAAGTTTGCCCATTCCGGCTCCCCTTCTATACAATGCCCGCAGCCACGCCACAGGAGTGAATAATGAGTCTGTTTATCTACCATAATCCCCGCTGCTCCAAAAGCCGGGAAACCCTGGCCCTGCTGGAGCAACAAGGTCTGGAACCCGAGATTATCAAATACCTGGACACGCCCCCTGATGCAGCGCAAATAAAAACCCTGCTGACGCAGCTGGGCATGAACTCGGCCCGCGAGCTGATGCGCACCAAGGAAGATATCTACAAGAGCCTGGAACTGGCAGACGTCAGCGACGAAGACGCCCTGATCGCCGCCATGGTGGCCAATCCCAAACTGATTGAGCGTCCCATCGTGGTATGCAACGGCAAGGCTGCCCTGGGCCGCCCGCCCGAGCAAGTACTGGACATTCTGGCATGACCACCGCTTTCGCCCGCAAACTGGCACTCACCGGCTACCTGGGGCTGATCGTCTGGGTGGCCCTCTGGCACGGTGTGCTGTCGCCGCACCCGGAGCTGGGTGCCGGCTTTATGCTGATCATGTGGCTGCCCTGGCTGTTTATTCCCATGCGCGGCATGCTCAAGGGCAACCCCTATACCCATGCCTGGGCGGTGTTTCTGATCATGCCCTACTTTCTGCATTCCCTCACCCTGGTGTGGGTGGATGAAGGGGAGCGCTGGCTGGCACTGGTAGAGCTGCTGCTGGCCACCACCATGTTTGTGGGCAACAGCTATTACGCCAAGCTGCGCGGCCGCGAGCTGGGCCTGAGCATTCGCAAGAAGAAAAAGGATTAATGAATATAGGGGGCTGGTTTTACAGCCCCAGTATTTCCCGGGTGAAGGGCAGGCTCAGCTTGCGCCGGGCCTGAAACGAAGCGTTGTCGAGCAGATCCAATGCCGCCAGCAGGGTACTCATGTCCCGGGACAGGCGGCTCAGCAACAATCTGCCCACATCAGTGGGCAGTTTGAAGCCGCGCAGCTCGGCCCTGAGCTGCAGGGCACTGAGCTTGCCTTCGTCATCCAGGGTCTTCAGCTGATAGGCCACCCCCCAGTCCAGCCGCGAGGCCAGATCCGGCAGTGCCAGTCCCAGGTTGCGCGATGGCGCCGAGGCGCTGATCACCAGGGTGCCCGCCGCCCGCTCCCGGCGGCGATTAAAGAAGTTGAACACCGCCCGCTCCCATTCATCCACCCCGGCAATGGCGTCCAGGTTATCCAGACATACCAGTGGCAGCAGCTCCATACCGTCCAGCAGCCGGGGCGACATGCGCCGGTACGCATGCAGTGGCAGGCAGGTGGCCGCCTCGCCACCGGCGTTAACCTCGGCACAGGTGGCATGCAGCAGGTGGGAGCGCCCGGAGCCGGGCTGGCCCCAGAGATAGATGACATCGTCACCCTGCCCCAGCGCGGCATTCTTGAGGGCGGTGATCAGCTGGGCATTGTCACCCGGGTAAAAACTGGCAAAGGTTTCATCATCGGGCAGCTGCACCGCCAGCGCCAGCTGCGCCGGTTGCTGCTCGTCGTCGCCGTCCCGGCTCACCGGCCCGCCTCCGCCAGCCGGTAGCGCCGCTCGCCCGATGCCGACAGGCCGGCACCGCTCAGTGCCGGGGTGGCCACCGGCGTCGACAGCTGCAGGCGGAACCGGGCCTGATCGCCGGCACTCTCAAGCAACTGCACATCCGTAATGCCATCCAGTTTGCCCAGGCGCTGCTCCAGCCGCACCATGTCGGAGAACTGTGTCAGGCCGCTGACGATAATGGTCAGCTCACCCGGCGCATCGGCCCCCGCCGTCAGGGCCTCGGCGGGAGCGGTATTGCCCGCCCGGGGGGCCTGTTGCCCGGTCCGGTGAGCAATCCAGTAGGCATTCACCGCCGCCAGCACCTCGGCCGGCGTATCGACGTCGCCCTGCGTAAGGAAGCGCTCACTGTGCTTGTCGAACAGGCGCCAGCTCAGCCGGTTGTGCTGTTGCTGTACCGCCAGCCAGGTGTCGGCGCCGTAGCGACCGCTGGCCTCAACCAGTTGCTCGCCTTTCAGCAAAGCGCCCTTGTTCACCTGCATGTGCTCCTGCAGATCCCACAGCGGCCATAACAGCGGAATATCGTAATCGCCGGACGCCTTGCGCCAGCCGGCATCGGCTCCGTCCTGCACCCGCTCGCCGTCAACCTGCCACACCAGCAGCGCCGGGCGCTGACCGGTCCAGGCGTTCAGGCCGGCACTGTCCAGCAGAGCCAGCAGCTCGGCCTGATCAAACTGCACCCGGTAACCGCCCTGAGTGCGCTCCTGCTGCTGATAGCGGGACCAGTTTTCCAGGATTTCGTCGCGCACCCAGGAGGCTTTCCCCGGCTCACCGGCAAGGCGGACCAGCAACAGATCCACCGCCTGCTGCCGGGCCTGGGCCCGGCTGTAGGGAGCGGCGTCGAGTTGTACTTCGAACACGGAAGCGGCCGACACGCCGGCAAAACCCAGCAACATCAGCGACAGCAGCAATTGTTTCAGCATGACAGGGCCATTGTCGAAAATCGGGCGCTCATGATAACCACTGACCGGGACTCATGCCAGAATCAATGAGGCCGCTCTTTGGGCAGCACCAGGTTCAGCAAAATGCCGACAATGCCGCACAGGCTGATGCCCTGCAGGCTGAAGTCGCCAATGCCAAAGGCCATGCCGCCAATGCCGAACACCAAAATCACCGCCACAATGCACAGGTTGCGGGCGTGGGACAGATCCACCTGGTGTTTGATCAGGCTGTTGAGGCCAACGGTGGCGATGGAGCCGAACAGCAAAATCATGATACCCCCCATCACCGGCACCGGAATGCTCAGCATCAGGGCGCCAAACTTGCCCACAAAGGCCAGGGCAATGGCAAAGCCGGCGGCCCAGGTCATGATCACCGGGTTGAAGTTCTTGGTCAGCATAACGGCGCCGGTCACCTCGGAATAGGTGGTGTTGGGCGGACCGCCAAACAGCGAAGCGGCGCCGGTGGCCAGGCCGTCGCCCAGCAGGGTGCGGTGCAGACCGGGCTTTTTCAGATAATCCTTTCCGGTCACCGAGCCGATGGCCAGCACATCGCCAATGTGTTCAATGGCCGGGGCAATGGCCACCGGGATCATGAACAGCACCGCCTGCCAGTGCCATTCCGGCGCCACGAAGTTGGGCAGCGAGAACCAGGGCGCTTCCCGTACCGGGGTGAAGTCCACCACGCCCATGGCCAGGGCCATGGCGTAACCCACGGCAATGCCCGCGGTAATGGGCACCAGCCGGAACACGCCTTTGGCCACGGTAGACACCAGCAAAGTGGTAATGAGGGACGCCAGCGACAGCCACAGAGCAGTGTCGTGCGCCACCAGTACGGCACTGCCGTCACCGCTCTTGCCGATGGCCATGTTCACCGCCATGGGCGCCAGGCCGAGGCCGATGACCATGATCACCGGGCCCACCACCACCGGCGGCAGCAAGCGGGTCAGCAGGGCGGTGCCGCGCCAGCGCACCAGCTGGCTGAGCAGTACATACATGATGCCGGCCGCCATCAGGCCACTCATGGTGGCGGGAATGCCCCAGGTCTGCACGCCGTAAAGAATGGGCGCGATAAAGGCAAAGGACGACGCCAGAAAGATGGGGATCTGACGCTTGGTGCACACCTGAAACACCAGGGTACCGATACCGGCGGTGAACAGTGCCACGTTCGGATCCAGACCGGTGATCAACGGCATCAGCACCAGGGCACCAAAGGCCACAAACAGCATCTGGGAGCCGGCCAGAGCCTGGCGCAGGGGAGTATTCACCACCGGCTGACCGGGGGCCAGCTCCTGGGTGCGTTCAGCGGAATTCATTGACTGCAAACCTCAAACAAACGGAAAAAAACCGGCCTGCGCCGGTTTTGACATTACTTACTTGGTACCAAAAATCTTGTCGCCGGCATCGCCCAGCCCGGGAATGATATAGCCGTGCTCATCGAGCCGCTCATCCACCGACGCACAGTACAGCTCCACATCCGGATGGGCCGCTTCGAGCGCCTTCACCCCTTCCGGGGCCGCCACCAGCACGATCACCTTGAAGTGAGTGCAGCCATGCTGCTTGAGCAGATCGATGGTGGCGATCATGGAACCACCGGTGGCCAGCATGGGATCCACGATCAGCGCCATGCGCTCGTCGATGTGGCTGACCAGCTTGTTGAAGTAGGACACCGGCTGCAGGGTTTGCTCGTCCCGGTACACCCCTACCACACTGACCCGGGCACTGGGCATGTGCTCCAGCACGCCGTCCATCATGCCCAGACCGGCACGCAGAATGGGCACGACGGTGACCTTTTTGCCCTTGAGCTTGTCCACCTCGGTGGGACCGGTCCAGCCGTCGATGGTGGTTTTCTCGGTTTCAAAATCGGCAGTGGCTTCGTAAGTCAGCAGGCTGCCGACTTCCTTTGCCAGTTCACGAAAGCGTTTGGTGCTGATGTCGGCTTCCCGCATCAGACCCAGCTTGTGTTTCACCAAAGGGTGCTTGACCTCAACGACTTTCATCGACAACTCTCCCGACGCACTGAATAACGACACAAAAAACCGCGGGACTTTAGCATAAAATAGCGCCCGGCGGCAGACTTTCAGCACCAATTTTAGCAAAAGCTGACCGGGGCCGGCGTCCGTTGTGGCCGGGGGAGGTTTCACGGCTCCAAAGCCGCTCTCAACAGCCGCTGCCAGTGGCACTGATCCACGCATTAAATTAGAATAGCCGGCGAAACCCTTACCCTCAGGCCGGCAACGGTGCCAAAGAGCGCCGGGCGGGCTTAACACCAATGACAAGGTAATAACACGTGACGCAGAACAAACCCCTGAGCTACAAAGACGCCGGTGTCGACATCGACGCCGGTAACGCCCTGGTTGAACGCATCAAGGGCGTCAGCCGCCGCACTCAGCGCCCGGAAGTCATGGGCGGTCTCGGGGGCTTTGGCGCCCTGTGCCAGTTGCCCACCGGTTACAAAGAACCTGTGCTGGTGGCCGGTACCGACGGCGTGGGCACCAAGCTGCGCCTGGCCATCGACCTGAAACGTCACCAGGGCGTGGGCATCGATCTGGTGGCCATGTGCGTCAACGATCTGATCGTACAGGGCGCCGAGCCGCTGTTCTTCCTCGATTACTACGCCACCGGCAAGCTGGATGTAGACACCGCCGCCGACGTGGTGACCGGCATTGGTGAAGGTTGTGAGCTGAGCGGCTGTGCCCTGATCGGCGGCGAGACCGCGGAAATGCCCGGCATGTACGAAGCCGGCGACTACGACCTGGCAGGATTTTGTGTGGGTGTGGTTGAAAAGAGCGGCATTATCGACGGCACCAAGGTGGCCGCCGGTGACGCCCTGATCGCCCTGGGGTCAAGCGGCCCGCACTCCAACGGCTATTCGCTGATCCGCAAGATCCTGGAAGTCAGCAAAGCCGATCTGACCCAGCCCCTGGACAACGCCACCCTGGCCGATGCCCTGATGGCCCCCACCCGCATCTATGTGAAGCCGGCGCTGGAACTGATCAAGCAGTTCGACATTCACGCCCTGAGCCACATCACCGGCGGCGGTTTCTGGGAAAACATTCCCCGTGTGCTGCCCGAAGGTGCCAAGGCCGTCATCGACGGCGCCAGCTGGCAGTGGCCGGAGGTGTTCACCTGGCTGCAGCAGGCCGGCAACGTGGAAACCCATGAAATGTACCGCACCTTCAACTGTGGTGTGGGCATGGTCATTGCCCTGCCCGCCGACCAGGCCGAGGCCGCCGTCAAGTTCATGCAGAACGCCGGCGAGAACGCCTGGGTGATCGGTCACATCGAGCAGGCCGCCGACGGCGAAGAGCAGGTCGACATCAAATGAAACGCGTCCTGGTGCTGATCTCCGGCAACGGCAGCAATCTGCAGGCCCTGCTGGATCAGGCGGCAGAGCGTCGTCTCGGCGGCGACGTGGTGGCGGTGATCAGCAACAAGGCCGATGCCTTTGGCCTGGAGCGGGCCAGGCTGGCCGGTGTGGCCACCGAGGTACTGCCGGGCAAGGACTTTGCCGACCGGGAAAGCTTTGACGCCGCCCTGATGCAGCTGATTGACGGTTATGCCCCGGATCTGGTGGTGCTGGCCGGCTTTATGCGTATTCTCACTCCCGGCTTTGTGCGCCACTATGAAGGACGAATGCTCAACATTCATCCTTCCCTGCTGCCCAAATATCAGGGGCTGAACACCCATCAGCGGGCCATTGACGCCGGTGACGACGAGCACGGCTGCAGTGTGCACTTTGTGACCGAAGAGCTGGACGGCGGTCCGGTGATTCTGCAGGCCCGGGTGCCGGTATTTGCGGAAGACGATGCCGCCGCCGTGGCGGCCCGGGTGCAGGTGCAGGAGCACGCCATCTACCCGCTGGCGGTGCGCTGGTTCTGTGACGGCCGCCTGGCGATGAAGGGCGGCCTGGCCTGGCTCGACGGCCAGCCCCTGCCCTTGAATGGCCACGCCGGCGACTGAGTCGCCCCGGACCTGACGTAAAAAAAAGAATGCTTCGGCATTCTTTTTTTATGGCGATGAGTACAACGATGGCTAACGGGCAGGCAACAACAGCATGGCGTTGATGCCGGTGCTGGTGGCGCCCGCCAGCGTTGGGTTGCCGGCCCGCGCCAGCAGCAAGCTGGCCCTGTCGGTGGCGGCGGCCAGCCAGGCGGCCAGCGACCAGCGCCGCAGCGGCAATACCGCATCACTCAGTCCCTGTTGAACCAGCACCGGTGCCAGCACATCCATCTTTGCTGCCGGCACCATTACCCACAGGGGCCAGCCCCCCTGTCCGGCCAGCGCCTGCCCCTGCTCCAGCAGCTCGCTATCGTCTGGGCTGTCCAGCGCCACCAGCACCTGGCTCAGAGAGCGAAACCGCGCGCCCAGCAGCAACAGGGGCCGGCGCAGTCCGCCGAGCCAGGCCGGCAGCGGCTCGCCTTCTGCCAGCATCAGCACTGCCAGCTCGTCGCCGCTGCCGGCGCTCAGCAACTGCTCTCGCCTTCCCCGGGTCACTTCCCGGCTCCACTCCAGCTGCCGCTGCCGGGCCAGGGTCGCCAAGCGCTGCTCGGCCCGCTCTCTGCGCCGGCGCAGTTGCCGCGCCAGTTGCTCGGTGCTGAGCGGCCGCACCCGCCCGGTCAGCAGGCTGATTTCACGGCTGCAGGGTAGCTCGCCGCAACGCAGCAGAAACTCATCCTCCATAAACACGGTGCGCAGGCTGGCACCCTGGCCGGCGGCAAACTCCACCACCGCCTCCAGCCGCTCCAGCTCCCCGCCATTGAGCTCCAGATACCAGACAAGGCGCTGCATCATGACGTTTTCTCCCCGGCGTCGTCCTGGTCGTCATCGTGCCGGTGCAGCTTGCGCTGCACCTCGGCCAGCCGCGCCAGGCGCTGCTGCACCCGGCCATTCACCGAGTTCGCAGGAAAGTCGCCCCGGGCATTGACCTCGCCCACTTCCATGCCGGTGAGCAGGGCCAGCGCCTCATCCAGGGTCGATACCGTATACACGCGAAACTGACCCTCGGCCACCGCCTTGCGCACCTCCCGGTTCAGCATCAGGTTGTCGGTGTTGGCGGCGGGAATAATCACTCCCTGGCCGGGCGCCAGCCCCCGGGCTCGGCACACCTCGAAAAAGCCTTCAATCTTTTCGTTCACACCACCAATGGGCTGCACCCGGCCAAACTGGTTAATGGAGCCGGTCACCGCCAGCGCCTGGTTGATCGGCACTTCCCCCATGGCGGAGATCAGGGCACAACACTCGGCAATGGAGGCACTGTCGCCTTCAATCATGCCGTAGGACTGCTCAAAGGCCAGACTGGCGGACACCGGCATGGGGCCTTCGGCGGCATAGCGGTGACTGAGAAAACGGGACAAAATCAGCATGGCCTTGGCGTGCACGGCGCCGCTTAATTTCACTTCCCGTTCAATATCGAGCACAGATCCTGTGCCCAGCCGGGCGGTGGCAGTAATGCGCGCCGGCTGGCCAAAACGGTAATTGCCCAGATCCAGCACCGTCAGGCCGTTGACCTGACCGACCACGGCGTCTTGTGTATCGATGAGCTTGCTGCCGCGCAGAATCGACTCTTCCATACGCCTGTGTATGCGTGCGGCCCTCCGCTGCCCGGCACTCAGCGCCCGCTCCACCGCCTCGCCATTGATGTGGGCCTGGCTTTCGCTTTCAGTCAGGTAGTTGGCCTCCTGCAGCACGTCGGTCAGCTCCTCGGTCAGCGCCGACAGCCGCTGCTGATCGTCCGCCAGCCGGCCGGCATACTCGATCATGCGGGCCACCCCACAACGGGTAAGCGGGCGTAGATCCTGCTGACGCGCCAGCCAGCCAATAAAGCGGGCATAGCGCTGCAGGCTTTCACTACTGACTTCAATGTCGTCGTTATAATCGGCCTGTACCTTGAACAGCTTGCCAAAGTCCGGATCGTAGGCCGCCAGCAGGTAATAAAGCCGGCGATCGCCGATCAGGATCACCTTGAGCTCCAGCGGCACCGGCTCCGGCTCCAGACTGACGGTGCTGGCCAGGCTGTAAAAGCGCTCCAGTGATTCGATGCGGATCTCCTCGGCATACAAGGCCCGCTTGAGCACCTCCCATACCATGGGTTGCTGCAGCAGCCGCTGTACGTCGAGGATCAGGTAGCCGCCGTTGGCCTTGTGCAGGGCGCCGGCGCGGATCAGGGTAAAGTCGGTGATTAGCGCCCCCTGCTCCACATGATGCTCCACCCGGCCCAGCAACCGGACCAGGCTGGGCCAGTCTTCGTAAACTACGGGGGCCCCCTGGGTGTCGGCGTTGTCTACCAGCAGATTGAGCCGGTAGCGGGTAAGCAGGTGAGCCGGCAGCTCCCCTTCGCGCATGTGCGCCAGCAGCAGGTTGACGTTGCCCGACAAGTCCTGCTGAATGGCTTCCAAGTGATGAATGGCCGGCTCGCAGCCGGCATATTCGGTGCGCAGTTCATCGATCAGGTTACCGCCGGCGAACATGACCATTTCTTCGTTCAGCCACTGAATGTGCTGCTGGGTTTCCCGCTTCCACTGGGGAAACTGCTGCAATACTTCCTGCAGCCGCGCTTCCACCCGCTCGATGGCCTGCTCCATGGCGAGGCGTTCCGTTTCGGGCAGCTGGCGAAAGTGCTTGGCATCAAGCACGTCACCGTCCTTTTTCGGCGCCAGGGTAAAGCCGGTGGGGGTATTGATCAGCGCTACTTCTTCGGCCTCGGCCAGGGCCTTGATTTCGCTCATGGCCGTGCTCTGGCGCTCGGCCAGCTGCTGGTTCAGTTCGTCCAGCCGGTTGTGGTATTCCTCGGTTTCAAAAATCGCCGGAATCGACAACAGCAACTCTTCCACCAGCTTGTCGAGACTGGCGCGAAAGCGCCGCCCCACGCCCGCCGGCAGCACCAGCAGCTCGGGACGTGTCGCTTCTTCAAAGCCGTGCACGTAACACAAGTCCGCCGGCACCGGCTCGGCTTCAGCGCGGCCGGCGAGAAAACGCCGGAC
Organism: Oceanimonas aquatica; assembly: GCF_030732065.1. GTDB lineage: Bacteria > Pseudomonadota > Gammaproteobacteria > Enterobacterales > Aeromonadaceae > Oceanimonas. The sequence continues at coordinate 167,397 of NZ_JAVBHX010000006.1, read as the reverse complement.
CAGAGTGTGCCGGTTACAGGTTTCCGGCGCCATCATGTAGATGTTAAAGCCCTGCCGACGAATGCCGGTGCCGAACGACAGCGCTTCCAGCAGTTGCTCCTGACCCACCAGGGCGCCACTGTCGGTGAGCTCGTCGGTGGTGGTAAAGGTAAACAGGGCCTCATCGCAGGCGCGATAAAGCCGGTGCGGTTCAAGGGGGGATGCAGCAGTCATGACCAGCCTCGTGCAGAAACTCTGCACCAAGCTTAGCCAATAAGCCTTAAGGCGTGGGCTCGGCGCCGTTACTCGCCACCCGCTCGCCCAGCCAGAACAGGCTGTATTCGCCGGGCTGCATTTTGTGCCAATGCTCGTTGTTGGTAAGCGGCTGGGTGGCGATCACGGTAACGATGTCGTTGGGGGTAGTTTCCTGCTGAAAATCGATCTCCACGTCCTCGTCAATCAGCCTGGCCGGGCCAAAGGGCGCGCGGCGGGTGATCCAGTGCAGGTTGTTGGTGCAATAGGTCATCAGGTATTCGCCGTCGGAGAGCAGCATGTTGAATACCCCCAGGGCGCGCAGCTGATCGCACAATTTGGCCACATAGCGGAACATGGCGGCCATGTTGCCGGGTTTGCGCGGGTACTTTCGCTCCAGCTCGTTCAGCAGCCAGCAAAAGGCCAGCTCGCTGTCGGTGTCGCCCACCGGCTTGTGGCGGCCGGTCTTGAGCTTTTTATAACCGCTGAGCTGGCCATTGTGGGCAAAGGTCCAGTAACGGCCCCACAGCTCCCGGGTAAAGGGATGGGTGTTTTCCAGGGCAATGCCGCCCCGGTTGGCCTGGCGAATGTGGCTGACCACGGCGCAGCTCTTGATGGGGTATTCCTGCACCAGCTGGGCAATGCGCGACTGGCTGGACGGCTGCGGGTCCTTGAAGGTTCGCAGCCCCTTGCCTTCGTAAAATACAATACCCCAGCCGTCCTTGTGGGGGCCGGTGCGCCCGCCCCGTTGCATCAGGCCGGTAAAACTGAAACAGATATCGGTGGGAACGTTAGCGCTCATCCCTAGCAATTCACACATGCGGCTTACCCTTGCTCCATTTCCTTTTCGACCAGCTGGATCAGGATGTGAATGATCTTGATGTGCACTTCCTGAATGCGATCGGCATAACCGAAGTGCGGCACGCGAATTTCCACGTCTGCCAGTCCCGCCATTTTGCCGCCGTCCTTGCCGGTCAGCGCTATGGTCTTGATGCCTTCGGCTTTGGCTACCTCGATAGCCTTGAGAATATTGGCCGAATTACCGCTGGTCGACAGCCCCAGCAATACGTCCCCTTCCCGGCCCACGGCTTCCAGGTAGCGGGAGAATACAAACTCGTAACCAAAGTCGTTGGACACGCAGGACAAATGGCTGGGATCGGAAATGGCGATGGCCGGGTAGCCGGGACGGTTTTCCCGGTAACGACCGGTCAGCTCTTCGGCGAAGTGCATGGCATCGCAATGAGAGCCGCCATTGCCGCAAGACAGCACCTTGCCGCCGGCCTTGAAGCTGTCGGCCAATAATTTGGCGGCCCGTTCAATGGCGGCGAGATTGGCGTCATCGGCCAGAAAGCGGTTCAGCACCTCGGCGGCTTCGTTCAGCTCGCTGCGGATCAGACTCTGATACATGTAGTGGCCTCTTGCTTGCGGTAAAAGCGCATTTTGGCACAAGTGGCTCAAGGCGCAAAGCCGAAGGAGTCCGGGGCCTGGGGCGTGCAAACGTCCGCCGGCAATACGTGACATTGGTCACACTCGGCTTTTTAAGTACAATATTGCCAAGCTTTTAATACAAATTACTCACAGGTCTGGCACATGGACGCAAAAAACCGTATCGCCGCATTAATCGAACACCTCCAGCATGGCCTGCTGGAGCGGGAAACCCCGGCCCGGCTGGCCCTGCTGGCGGCCCTTTCCGGCGAGCACCTGCTGCTGCTGGGCCCGCCCGGCACCGCCAAGAGCGAGCTGTCGCGGCGGCTGCACACCCTGATGGCCGACGGCAGCTATTTTGAACGGCTGCTGACCCGCTTCTCGGTGCCGGAAGAGCTGTTTGGCCCGCTCTCCATCAAGGCGCTGGAGCAGGACCGCTACCTGCGCCAGACCAGGGGCTACCTGCCCGAGGCCTCCATCGCCTTTATCGACGAGATTTTCAAGGCCAACAGCGCCATTCTCAACAGCCTGCTGACCCTGCTGAACGAGCGCCAGTTCGACAACGGCAACGAGCGCCTGCCGGTGCCGCTGGTATCGGTGATTGCCGCCAGTAACGAGCTGCCGGACGGAGCCGAGCTCAACGCCCTGTATGACCGTTTTCTGCTGCGTTTTCAGGTGGCCCCGGTGGGCGACGACGCCTTTACCGGCCTGCTCACCCTGAACAGTGCCTATCAGGATCCGGCGGCCGAGCTGAAGCTGACCGGCGCCGAGCTTTCCGCCCTGCGCCAGGAAGCCGAACAGCTGCCGCTGTCGCCGGCGCTGATCCGCCTGCTGCACAGCCTGCGCCGTTTTCTCGCCGAGCAGGAAATTCCGGTATCCGACCGGCGCTGGCGCAAGGTGGTCAAGCTGCTCAAGGTGTCGGCCTGCTGCAACGGTCAGCAACAGGCAGACTTGCTCGACGCCTGGCTGCTGCCCCACTGCCTGTGGCAACAGCCGGAGCAACAGGGCCGCCTCGCCGACTGGCTGCACGAACACATTGCCGCCGATCCGGGCTTCAGCCCGCAACTGGTAAGCGACATGGTGGACAGCTGGCAGGAGCGGCTGGATCAGGACGCCGACCCGGTGCTGCCGTCCCTTAACGAGCAGGGCTATCAGCTTTATCTCGACGAACAGGGCCAGCCGGTCACCGAAGCCAAGGGCCAGCGCCAGAAACGCAACGAAGCCGGACAACTGCTCTATCGCCAGCCCCGGCTGCCGGACTCGGTATTTACCGAGCAGGAAATTCAAAATTTGGGCGGCAACCGGGATCAGTATCAGCCGCTGATGGAAGAATATGTGCGCCCCAGCGCCCTGCAACCCAAGGCCTGGCCCGCCAGCCATGTGGCCTCGCGCCTGCGCCAGCTGGATGAACGCATCGACGAGCTGGCCCAGTATCTGGCCTGGCTTGAAACCCAACAGCAGGGTCTGGGCCAGCGCCTGCGCCAGCACCTGTGGCTGAGCCCGGAGCTGGGCGAGCGCGCCCGCAGTCAGCTGGAACAACAGCAAGCCGCACTGAGCAGCCAGCATGAGCGGCTGCAGGCGCTGCGCCTGGCCTTTGCCGACCTGCCGGTTGAAGACTGATATGGCTCCCGCCCAAAGCGCCGGTTTGGCTCCCTTAAGCGAGCTGCCCGAGAGCCTGTTCAGCCTGGTGGTGACCCATCCCCTGGGCAGCCTCTTGCCCCGGGCCAACCGGGTGCTGGCCCTGCTGAGTGAGCTCGACAAGGGCCGGCTGCCTTCTCCCGGTGACTGGCTCGGCACCAGCACAGAGCGGCGTATTCGCCAGCTGCTGGTGCGATCCAGTGCACTGGAGTACTGCAAGGACACCCCGGATGTGGCCCGAGCCATCGTGCAGGATATTTTGCTGGTACTGGAGCAGGTGGAGCTGACCTGGCCGGCCACCGCCGGTCTGCTAACGCAACAGGGCATCTCGCCCGAGCGGGCCGAGCGCCGCGCCCGGGCCCGGCACACGCGCAAAGCCATCGCCAAACTGGCGGAGCAGTGGCAGCAGCGCATCAGTCTGTGGCAGGCGCTGGATGACGTGGCCGAGGAATTCGGCATTGCACCGGCCATCGGCACCGACAAGGACAGCGGCAACCTGCGCGACCGGGCCTGGTTCGATCTACTGCGCCTGGCCCGCTGGGTGGCGGACATTCGCCAGCTGCAAAACCTGCTCAAACTCATGGGCCAGCAGCGCCCGGATCCGGAGCAAAGCGCAACCTTAAGCCAGCTGCAGCAAATGATGAGCCCCCGTGATAACGGCCCCCGGGAACGGCGATTACCGGGCATTCCCATGGAAACCCAGGGCATTACCCGCTCCGATAATCTGTCGCGTATGCTGGCACTGGAAGCGGCCCTGCTGGGACACCCGTCATTGCACATGCTGTGGCATGCCCGCCGGGCCGAGCAAAGCCTGCTCAGCTATGCCGTGGCCGGAGTCATGCCCATCGACTCGGGCAACGACTGGCCCCTCCCCCGGGCCGGCAAGGGCGAAGGCGACGGCAAGGGCACCCAGCAGGGTCCCATTATTCTGTGCCTGGACACCTCTGCCTCCATGCACGGCCTGGCCGAACAGGTGTCCAAGGCCATGGTGCTGGAAGCCCTGCGCATGGCCAAAAATCAGCAGCGCGGCTGCTTGGTGTATCTGTTTGGCGGTGCCAATGAGCTGCTGGTGCTCGACAATCAGACCCTGACCCTGCCCGAGCTGCTCGACATGCTGCGCGGCTCTTTCAGCGGCGGCACCGATGTGAGCACACCGCTGAACGCTGCCCTGACCCGGCTGCAACAGCAGGAATGGCGCCAGGCCGACATTCTGCTGGTAAGCGACGGGGAGTTTGAAGTGTCCAGAGAACTGCAGGATCAGGTAGAGCACGGCAAGGAGGCGCTGGGCGTGCGCCTGTTTGGCCTGCAACTGGGTTACGCCACTGCCCTGCACGCCATGCGCAAGGTGTGCGACCCCGTGCACCTGTTCAGCGACTGGCGCAGCCTGGAGCAGGCGGCCAGAGCCTAACTTTTCACCATCACCAGCCGGGGCTCGCCGGGGCCGAAGTAATCTTCTTCCCTACCGGCTTCGGCAAAGCCAAGACGTCGGTAAAGCTGCAGGGCCGGGTTGTCGGGCAACACCGTCAATTTAATTTTTCGACAGCCCTGGCTTTCCAGTGCGTTCACCGCCGCCTGCAGCAGCTGCCGTCCCAGCCCTTGTCCGCGGGCCGCCGGTGCCACCGCCAGGGACAATATCCAGCCCTCACCAGTCGCTTCGCCCCGGCCCGCCAGGACATAACCCAACAGTTCGCTCTTCTCCTCGGCCACCAGCAGTGAGCCCGGCCAAAGATCCCAGGCCTGGCGCAGAAAAAAGTCCGGGTAGCCGTGTTCGCCAAAGGCGTCGCATTCCAGGCCGTAGACCGCCGCGAGATCGGCCCTGGTTGCGGTTCTGATGTTCATCTTTTTACCCTTTCCGCTATGTCGGGCGTTATGGTAAGGCAAAGGCCCTCCGCTCGCTTCCTTCGTGTTTATGGCTGTTTAAATAATGAGCAGGCGACTAAGCTTCAGTGAGTGAACACAAGGAGGCCGCATGGAATGGAAAAAAGGCTGGTGGTGGCTGTGGCTGCTACTGTTCAGCGCCATGGCACCGGCTCAGGAACGCTACTGGCAACTGGATATTAAAGGCGCCATCGGTCCCGGTATTTCCGATTATCTGGTCACCGAACTCAACCGGGCTCAGGTTGAGCGCCCGGCGCTGATCCTGATGACCATGGACACCCCCGGTGGCCTGTACAGCGCCACCCGCGACATTATCAGCGCCATGCTGGAATCCAGCGTGCCGGTGGTGGTCTATGTTTCTCCCGGCGGCGCCCGCGCCGCTTCCGCCGGTACCTATATTCTTTACGCCAGCCATGTGGCCGCCATGGCGCCGGGCACCCACCTGGGTGCCGCCACCCCGGTACAGATGATGCCCACCGGCACGCCGTCTCCCGGCGAGCAAGACAAGGACGAACATGACGGCGAAGCCTCTCCTTCACCGGATGGCAGCGCCATGGAGCGCAAGTCCCTCAATGACGCCATTGCCTACCTGCGCAGCCTGGCCCAGTTGCGCGGCCGCAATGTGGAGTGGGCCGAGCAGGCGGTACGCGACGCCGCCACCCTCACCGGCAGCGAGGCGCTGGAGCAAAACGTGATCGAGTTGCTGGCCAGTGATATTCCCGATCTGCTGCAGCAACTGGATGGCCGCGAAATCGCCCTTAAAGACGGTGTCGTTACCCTGGTTACGGCGGGGCTCATCGCCGAACAGCGCCAGCCCGACTGGCGCCAGCAATTCATCATTATCATCAGCAATCCCAATATTGCCTACCTCTTGATGCTGGTGGGGGTATACGGCTTGCTGCTGGAGTTTTACAGCCCGGGCTTTGGCGTGTCGGGCGTGATCGGTGCCATCTGCCTGCTGCTGGCCATGCTGTCGTTGCAGATGCTGCCATTCAATACCGTGGGGCTGGGGCTGCTGGCCCTGGGGCTGGCGCTGATGGTGGCGGAAGGGCTGTCGCCCAGTTTTGGTATTCTCGGCGGCGGCGGCCTGGTGGCCTTTGTGCTCGGCTCGGTATTGCTGTTCGACACCCCCGACGAGGCCTTTCGCGTGGCCTGGCCCTTTATTGCCGCCTTTACGGTATTTTCCCTCACCCTGATCCTGGTGGTGGTACGCATGATCGTAAAACAGCGCCGGGCGGCACCGGTGTCGGGCGCCGGTGCCATGATCGGCGAACAAGGCATCACGCTCACCGCACTGGATCCCGCCGGCACCGTGCTGGTACAGGGAGAGCGCTGGCAGGCCCAGAGCCAGACCGCCGTGGCCGCAAACCGTCCCGTTATCGTGGTGGCGGTACGGGATCTTGAACTTGAAGTGGAACCAGTGAAGGAGACACAGGCATGATCATCGACCTACTTTATTTTCAGCTGCTGATCGTCATTCTGGTGGTCATGCTGTTTGCCAGCATGTTCCGCATTCTGCGGGAATATGAGCGGGGCGTGGTGTTTCTGCTGGGCCGCTTTTACAGGGTCAAGGGGCCGGGCTTTATTATTCTGATCCCCTTTGTGCAGCAAATGGTGCGGGTGGATCTGCGGATCGTGACCATGGATGTGCCCTCCCAGGATCTGATCTCCAAAGACAACGTCACCGTGCGGGTGAACGCCGTGCTGTATTTTCGCGTGCTGGATCCGCAAAAGGCGATCATCAACGTGGAGAATTACCTGGAAGCTACCAGCCAGCTGGCCCAGACCACCATGCGATCCGTGCTCGGTCAGCACGAGCTGGACGAGATCCTCTCGGCCCGGGACACCCTGAACGCGGATCTGCAGCGCATTCTCGATCAAAGTACCGACGGCTGGGGGATCAAGGTAACGGCGGTAGAGATCAAGCACGTGGATCTGGACGAATCCATGATCCGGGCCATTGCCCGCCAGGCCGAAGCAGAGCGCTCCCGCCGGGCCAAGGTGATCCATGCCACCGGTGAGCTGGAGGCGTCGAAACAACTGCTGGAGGCGGCCCGCATGCTGGGCCAGCAGCCGGAGGCGATTCAGCTGCGTTACCTGCAAACCCTCACCGAAATCAGCAGCGATAACAGCAAAATAGTGGTATTCCCCCTGCCCATGGAGCTGGGCAAGATCCTGCAGAAAATGATCGCAGACGAGCCCCCGGAAGATCCCGAAGCACCCACGCAAATGACGTGAGTCTCCTTCACAGCCTACCCCTTGGCAGGGGAGAGGTGCATAAAAGGAAGGCGCGCTTTATTCCCTCCCCTTTTCAAGGGGAGGGTCAGGGTGGGGTTGTGAAGAGGATTACCGAATATTCAAGGGTTCAAAGCCTTTAATCAGCTCGTCCAGGGCCTTGAGCTGGGCCAGGAAAGGCTCGAGCTTGTCGAGCGGCAGGGCGCTGGGGCCGTCGCAGCGAGCCTGCTCCGGGTTCGGGTGGGCTTCCAGAAACAGACCGGCCAGACCGGTGGAAAGCCCGGCGCGGGCCAGATCCAGCACCTGCTCGCGGCGGCCGCCCGAGGCCTCACCCAGCGGATCACGGCACTGCAGGGCGTGGGTCACATCAAAGATGATGGGCGCATCAGCGGTGGCCTTTTTCATCACCCCAAAACCGAGCATATCCACTACCAGGTTGTCGTAACCGAAGTTGCTGCCCCGCTCGCACAGGATTAACTGGTCGTTGCCACACTCGATGAACTTGTCGGTGATGTTCATCATCTGACCAGGGCTCAGAAACTGGGGTTTCTTGATGTTGATCACCCGGCCGGTGTCGGCCATGGCCTTGACCAGATCGGTCTGACGGGCCAGAAAAGCGGGCAGCTGGATCACGTCCGCCACTTCGGCCACCGGGGCCGCCTGGTGGGGCTCGTGCAGATCGGTAATCACCGGTACCTTGAAGGTATCCTTCACTTCCTGCAGCAGCTTCATGCCCTCTTCCAGGCCCGGACCACGAAAGGAATGAATGGACGAGCGGTTGGCCTTGTCCCAGCTGGCCTTGAACACATAGGGAATGCCCAGTTTCTCGGTCACTTTCACATAGTGCTCACAGGCCTGCATGGCCAGATCCCGGGATTCCAATACATTAATGCCGCCAAACAGCACCATGGGCTGGTCGTTGGCGACCGCAATGTCATTGATATGTACGGTTTTCATCTCGGCTCCTTAGTGGAGGATTTTGGGGCTCAGATCGAGGCCCGCTATCTGGGCTTTCAGCACGTCGGCGATGGGATCGTCCGGGCAGTGCTCAATAAAGAATTCAAAGTCGTCGGCGGCCAGTTGTCCGCAGTCCAGCTGCTCATACAAAAAGCCCCTGTCCCGCCGTTCAAAGGGGCAGTCGGGCTTGAGCCGCAGCAGCAGTTCGCTGCAGGCCAGCGCCTTGCCAAACTGCTGGTCGTTGATAAAGGCCGCCTTGGTCACGTTCAGCAGCCGCGCCAGGATGTCCGCATCATCGGCGCCCTTGAGATGCTGCGGCGTCAGCCGGGCCAGATTGCCCTGCGCGCCCCGCAGCAACTGCTCGATTTCATTACGGGACAGCTGCCGGCCGGTAAAGGGATCGATAACGGCCCCCTCTTCTTCCGAGAAGACCCGCACCAGAAAGTGACCGGGAAAGCAGATGCCCTCGGCTTCTACGCCAAAGCGCCGGCACAAGTGAATAAGCAAAATGCCCAGGCTCACCGGAATGCCTTCCCGCCGCGCCAGTACCCGGTTCATCAGGCAATTATCGATGGAGAAAAAGGTCTCGCTGTCCCCGGCAAGGCCCAGGCCCTGATACAGGCAGGGCAGCAGGTGCAGGGGCATCACCATGCCTTCCAGCTCCTCGGCCAGGGCCCGCTCGAGGGCGAACAGTTCCCGCTCGGCCTCGTCCCGGGCCTTCAGACCCGCCAGGCTTTCCACCACGTCCAGCGCCAGGGTCATCAGATCGAGGGGTTCCTCGCTCTGCCAGCGCGCACTGATATTGCTTTCAAGCATGCTCTCTCCCGGGCCAGCGGCCCAGTGTCACCCTGTCCTGCCCGCCATAGTCGCGCAGGGTGGTGACCTGTTCAAAACCGTTGTCGATAAAAATGGATTGCACAGCTTCACTCTGCTGCCAGCCGTGTTCTACCAGCAGCCAGCCGCCGGCCACCAGGTGTGCCGGCGCTCGGCTGGCAATATGGCGAATATCGGCGAGGCCCTGATCCTCAGCCACCAATGCCGACAGCGGCTCGAAGCGCACATCGCCTTGCGCCAAGTGCGGATCGGTCGCGTCGATATAAGGCGGGTTGGACACGATCATGTCAAAGGTGAGCCCGGTCAGGGGCGCCAGCCAGCTACCTTCCCGCACCTCCACCTCAAGCCCCAGGCGCGCGGCATTGCGCCGGGCCAGGGCGGCGGCTTGCAGATTGAATTCCACCGCCAGCACGGTATCGAGGGGACGTTCGCTTTTCAGCGACAGCGCAATGGCGCCGGTGCCGGTACCAAGATCCACCACTCGCGCTGGTCCCTCGGGCAGACGCGCCAGCGCAGCTTCGACCAGCACCTCGGTATCGGGCCTCGGGATCAGGGTATCGGGGGATACTTCCAGCATCAGCGACCAGAACTCTCGCTGGCCGGTAAGATGAGCCACCGGCTCGCCGGCCTGGCGGCGGGCCACCAGTTGCGAAAGCGTGTCCTGCTGTTGCGCAGGCACCTCGTACTCGGGCCAGGCCAGCAAAAAGCTGCGCGGCTTGTTCAGCACGTGGCACAGCAACACGTCGGCATCCAGGGCCGGCGACTCGCCCCCGGCCAGCTGTTCGCGCAGCTCTGCGCGCAGTTCACTCAGAAGCATTACTGTCCCGCCAGGGCGGCGAGCAGGTCGGCCTGGTGCTCCTGCAAAATGGGCTGGGTCAACATCTCAAGCTGGCCTTCCAGCACTTCGCTCAGCCGGTACAGGGTGAGGTTGATGCGGTGATCCGATACTCGCCCTTGCGGGTAGTTGTAGGTGCGAATGCGATCGGAGCGATCGCCGCTGCCCAGCAGGTTGCGCCGCTCGCTCTGCTCTTCGGCATGGCGCTTGTCCTGCTCGGCCTGAGCCAGGCGCGAGGCCAGCACCGCCATGGCCTTGGCCCGGTTCTTGTGCTGGGAGCGCTCGTCCTGGCATTCCACCACCATGCCGGTGGGCAGATGAGTAATGCGAATGGCCGAGTCGGTCTTGTTGACGTGCTGACCACCGGCACCGGAAGCGCGAAAGGTGTCCACCTTCAGATCCGCCGGGTTGATCTCCGGGGCCTCGGCCTCGGGGATCTCGGGCATCACCGCCACCGTGCAGGCGGAGGTATGAATGCGACCCTGGGATTCGGTCTCGGGCACCCGCTGTACCCGGTGGCCGCCGGACTCGAACTTGAGCTGGCCATAGACGCCGGCCCCTTCGATGCGGGCGATGATTTCCTTGAAGCCGCCGTGCTCGCCCTCGCTGGCGCTGACGATTTCCACCCGCCAGCGCTGGGTCTCGGCATAGCGGCTGTACATGCGAAACAAATCACCGGCAAAGATGGCGGCCTCGTCGCCGCCGGCACCGGCACGAATTTCCAGAAAACAGTTGTTGTCGTCTCGCGGGTCTTTGGGCAGCAGTAAAATCTGCAGTTCCTGGCTCAGGGTCTCGATGGCGGCCTCGGCGGCGTCGATCTCTTCCCGGGCCATGGCTTTGAGCTCGGCATCGTCTTCGGCCAGCATTTCCCGGGCTTCGGCCAGGTCTTGCTCGGCCTGGCGGTAGCGCTGAAAACAGGCCACTACGTCTTCCAGCTGGGCATATTCCCGGGTCAGGGCCCGGTATTGCTCCTGGTTGTTGATAACCGTTGCCTCGCCCAGCAGCGCCTGCACTTCCTGGTAGCGTTCTTCCAGGCCTTCCAGTTTCTTCAGTACGGATTCGTTCATCGAGGGTCTCGCCGTTATGCCGGCTCAGGGCCGGCCGATGCCCAGGGTGCGGGACAGCACCGCCAGCATGTCCTGATCGCCGTCCTTGCCGGCCTGGCTCAGGGCCTGGGTGGGGGTATGAATAAGCTTGTTGGTCAGCCGCCGGGTCAGCTGCTGCATCACCTGGGTGGCGTCGTCGCCCTGAGCCAGGGCCTGCAGCGCCCGGGCCAGCTCCTGCTCGCGCACGCTTTCGGCCTGGGCCCGGTAGTCGCGAATCATGTCCACCGAGCGCAACGAGCGGTACCAGGCCATAAACTGATCCCGCTCTTCCATGATGATGCGCTCGGCCTGGGCGGCGGCCCGTTTGCGGGCTTCCAGGTTCTGCTCGATGATGCCCTGCAGATCATCCACGGTATAGAGATAGGCGTCGTTAAGTTCGTCCACCTCGGGCTCGATGTCCCGGGGAACGGCGATATCCACCAGCAGAATGGGCTTGTGCCGGCGGGCCTTGAGCGCCCGCTCCACCATGCCCTTGCCGATGATGGGCAATGGACTGGCGGTGGAGCTGATGACAATGTCGGCCTGAGGCAGAAAGTCGGGTATCTGCTCCAGGGTCATCACCTCGGCCTCAAATTCCTGCGCCAGGTTCTGGGCCCGCTCCAGGGTACGGTTGGCCACCATCATGCGCGTGACCGACTGCTCTTTAAGGTGGCGCGCCACCAGCTCGACGGTTTCGCCGGCGCCCACCAGCAGCACCTTGGTGCGGCCCAGATCCGAGAAAATGCGCTTGGCCAGGCTAACTGCGGCAAAGGCCACGGACACGGCACTGGCGCCGATATCGGTTTCGGTGCGCACCCGTTTGGCCACGGAAAACGACTTCTGAAACAGCCGCTCCAGCAATCCCTTGAGGGTGCCGGACTGGTGCGACTGACTGTAGGCCTGCTTGATCTGGCCCAGTATCTGCGGTTCACCCAGCACCAGGGAGTCGAGGCCGCAGGCCACCCGCATCAGGTGACGAATGGCCTCTTCGCCCTGATGCTGATACAGGCAGGCGGTGAGCTCGTCTTCGTCCAGCTGGTGGAACTGCTGCAACCAGTGGCGCACCACATCACTGTCGCCGTCGTCATTCAGGCTGCAATACAGCTCGGTGCGGTTACAGGTGGAGAGGATCACGCTTTCCGCCACGCCCTGCGTGTTCATCAGCTCCTGCAGTGCCCGGGGGGCAAGATCAGGGCCAAACGCCACCCGCTCGCGCAGGGCGACGGACGCTGTCTTATGATTGATTCCCAGTACCAGCAGGCTCATGAGGATTTGGTGCGGCTCACATCGTTCTTTGTGTAGCCGGCTATTGTACGAGAAAGGCCAAATCTTTAAAAGGCACCGGCCTTGCCCTTATACTGGCCGCCTCTTTTAAAAGCGGAGAAGTCGCCGTGCGTACTGTATTGATCTGCCTTGGGATGTTGCTGGTTACGGGCTGTGCCTACCGGGCCGAAGAGGCACCGGCCGGCTCCTGGCAAGCCCAGAAGCAACAGCTGGCCGAGCTGGATGACTGGCAGCTGGCCGCCAGGCTCGGCATCATCACCCCCGATGAGCGCGGCAGCCTGAGCCTGTTCTGGCGCCAGAACAGTGATGACTACCGCCTGAACCTCACCAATGTGGTGGGCAAGCGGGTATTTGATCTCAGCCGTCGCAACGGTCGCATTGAACTCATCGACAGTGAAGGCCAGCGCCACACCGCCACCAACGCCCGCGACCTGGTGTATGCCCTCACCGGCTGGGATCTGCCGGTGGAGCAGCTGGCCGACTGGATCAAGGGCCTGCCCGGTGACGCCGCCACCGTCAGCTTTGACGAAGACGGCCGCCCGGCCCGGGTGCTGGCCCACGGCTGGCAGCTCCGCTACCTGGGCTATACCCAGATCGGCGAGCTCTGGCTGCCCAGCCGGCTGGAGCTGAGCCACGACACCACCACCCTGAAACTGGCCGTGAGCCGGTGGGAGCTGATGCCGTGATACGCCTGCCCGCCCCCGCCAAGCTCAATCTGTTTCTGTACATTACTGGCCGCCGCGATAACGGCTACCACGATCTGCAGACCCTGTTTCAGTTTGTGGACTTTGGCGACGAGCTGAGTTTTGAAGAAGCCGATGAGCTCACCCTGTCTCCGGCTCTGCCCGGCGTGGCCACCGACAACAACCTCATCATCAAGGCGGCGCGACTGCTGCAAAGCCACACCGGCTGCACTCGGGGCGCGCGCATTCGGCTCACCAAGCGCCTGCCCATGGGCGGCGGCCTGGGCGGCGGCTCCAGCGATGCCGCCACTGCCCTGGTGGGACTGAACCGGCTCTGGCAGCTGAATGTGCCCGCCGACGAGCTGGCAACCCTGGGCCTGCAGCTGGGGGCCGATGTGCCGGTATTTGTGCATGGCCGCGCCGCCTTTGCCGAGGGCGTGGGCGATATTTTCACCGATGCGGCGCCGCCTGAACCCTGGTATCTGGTGCTGAATCCGGGCGTGGAAGTGGCCACGGCGGCCATCTTTACCGACCCGGATCTGCCCCGTAACAGCCCGGTGTTAAGCCTTGAACAACGCCTGTCTTTACCCTGGCAAAACGACTGCGAGGCGCTGGTCAAAAAGCGACACCCCGAGGTTGCCAAACTTCTGAGCTGGTTGCTAGAATATGCGCCGTCACGAATGACGGGCACCGGCGCCTGTATTTTCGGCACCTTTGACAGCCGCGAGGCGGCTGAAAACACGCTGAAAAAAGCGCCGGATGGCACCTTCGGTTTTGTTGCCAGAGGCTGCAACCAATCGCCGCTGCTGACGGCACTGGACGCCCTGTAAGCACCCGTTATTGAGCAAGACAGACCAGGCAGCGATGGCATGAAAACGGGGTGGGCTCGTTTTCTCCCTTATCCCAAGGGTCAGTTCGCTGCCGGCGGTCGCCGGCAGGAAGTCACGGCCTTGGCCGACTCACCGTTGAGTGCTCTCACTCAACCCCCCTGACTGGCGCACCGAACCAGAATAATTTCGAAAACGGGCTGGATAGCGAAAACGATTTTCGTGACACGGGTTCACGGCCCCGTCCAGTCTCGCCACCCACGAAGCAACCCCGAGGTTTTAAACCGTGCCCGACATGAAGCTGTTTGCTGGTAATGCAACGCCGGAACTCGCCCAACGTATCGCCGATCGTCTTTTCATCAAACTGAGCGCTGCCGATGTCGGCCGTTTCAGCGACGGCGAAATCAGCGTGCAAATCAACGAAAATGTACGCGGCGGCGATGTCTTCATCATCCAGTCCACCTGTGCGCCCACCAACGACAACCTGATGGAACTGATCGTCATGGTCGACGCCCTGCGTCGTGCTTCTGCCGGTCGCATTACCGCTGTCATTCCCTACTTCGGTTACGCTCGTCAGGATCGCCGCGTGCGCTCCGCCCGGGTGCCGATCACCGCCAAGGTGGTGGCCGACTTCCTGTCCAGCGTGGGCGTGGATCGGGTACTGACCGTGGATCTGCACGCCGAGCAGATTCAGGGCTTCTTTGACGTGCCGGTAGACAATGTGTTCGGTACTCCGGTACTGCTGGAAGACATGAAGGCCAAGGGTCTGCAGGACGCCGTGGTAGTCTCTCCCGACATCGGTGGCGTGGTGCGTGCCCGTGCCGTGGCCAAGCTGCTGGACGAAACCGACATTGCCATCATCGACAAGCGTCGCCCCCGCGCCAACGTCTCTCAGGTAATGCACCTGATCGGTGACGTGGAAGGCCGTGACTGCGTGATCGTCGACGACATGATCGATACCGGCGGCACCCTGTGCAAGGCCGCCGAAGCCCTGAAAGAGCGCGGTGCCAAGCGCGTATTTGCCTACGCCACCCACGCCGTGTTCTCCGGCAAGGCCGTTGAAAACATTCGCGACTCCGTGATCGATGAAGTCATCATCACCGACTCCGTGCCCCTGAGCCCGGAAATTCAGGCGCTGGACAACGTCAAGCAGCTGACCCTGTCCCCCATGCTGGCCGAGGCCATTCGTCGCATCAGCAACGAAGAATCCATCTCCGCCATGTTCGAACACTAAGTTCGCAACATGAAGCAAAAAGCCCGCGCAAGCGGGCTTTTTTGTGGGCGATGGAAGGTGAGGGGTAAACGTGAGAGGGGAGGAGTAAATCACCTCGCCCCTGTCTCCTCACTCCTCACATCATCCGTAGAAGCGCATAAAATAATATCCGCTCAACACCACACCAAAGGCGACGATGCCCCAGGCCAGCAGTTTGGGCTTAATCCATTCCAGCACCCGTGCGCCCAGCTTGCCGCCAAGCAGATAGCCCAGCGCCAGCAGCAGGGCCTGGTGCCAGTACACCAGCCCCGACAGGGAATACACCACAATGGTGGCGCCACTCGCCAGCATCGACAGATACAGCTTGATCGCATGCTGCTGCAGGCTGGAGCCCATGCGCAGCTGACCGGTCAGCGCCATCAGCAGCACGCCAAGGCCACCACCAAAAAAGCCGCCGTAAAAACTGCCACTCAAGAGTACCGGCCAGGCTTTGGGCTTCATGGCAAGGGGGCCTTCAAAGCCCTGGCTGCTCAGCAGCTGGCGGCCATACAGCAGGCTGACACCAAGCAACAGCCAGGGCACCAGGTAGTTGAAGTTGTCGGCGTGAAACCGGGTCAGGGCAAAGGCGCCCAGACCGCCACCGGCCAGACCAGTCACGGTCAGACCCAGCAAGGGCCCACCCCGCAGGCGCTTGCGCATGCCCCAGAAGGCGCTCACATAACCGGGCCAGGACGCCACACTGGCGGTGGCCACGGCCCCGGTGCTGGGAATGCCGGCGCCCAGCAGCGCCGGCAGGGTAAAGAACAGACCGCCACCGGCAAGCGCGTTGACCACGCCGGCCAGCAGGGACCAACCCAACAGTTCAAACATGGTGGTTTCCGTGAAATATCGTGTGCAGAAAAGCAAGGTAAAGCAGAAGGGTCCGCTTTTGAATGCACAATAATAGCACAGATTGTAAACAATTCATTTGAAATCGACGCTGGGCGAACAGAATGCCAAATCCGGCCCTTGAGGTGGCCATTATCGCCGCGCTTCATTAGAATATGGCGTCATTTTAACGGCCGATTCTGCTATGCAACCTATCGAACTCATTGTCGGGCTGGCTAACCCCGGCCCGGAATACGCCCACACCCGGCATAACGCCGGCGCCTGGTATCTGGCCGAACTGGCCCGCATGCACGGCGCCCAGCTCAAGGAAGAAGGCAAGTTCTTCGGCTGGACCGGCCGCGTACGCATTGGCGGCCGCGATGTGCGTCTGCTGATCCCGGCCACCTTTATGAACCGCTCGGGCAAGGCGGTGGCGGCCCTGGCCAATTTTTACCAGATCCCGCCCGAGTCGATTCTGGTGGCCCATGACGAGCTGGATCTGCCGCCGGGCACCGCCCGCTTCAAACAGGGCGGTGGCCATGGCGGCCACAACGGCCTGCGTGACATCATCAGCAGCCTGGGCAACAACAAGAACTTTTACCGGCTGCGGCTCGGTATCGGTCACCCGGGTGACAAGTCCCGGGTGGCCGGTTTTGTGCTGACCAAGGCGCCGGCCGCCGAGCAAACCCTGCTCGACGCCACCGTGGACGAAGCCGCCCGCGCCACCGATATTTTATTCAGTGACGGCATGGTCAAGGCGATGAACCGCCTGCATGCCTTCAACGCCGATTCCACCAAGTAATTTCAGGACACCATCATGGGTTTTAAATGCGGTATTGTGGGTCTGCCCAACGTGGGCAAATCCACCCTGTTCAACGCACTGACCAAGGCCGGCATCGAAGCCGCCAACTTCCCTTTCTGCACCATTGAGCCGAACACCGGCGTGGTGCCGGTGCCGGACAAGCGTCTCGACGCCCTGGCCGAGATCGTCACCCCCCAGCGGGTGCTGCCCACCACCATGGAATTTGTGGACATTGCCGGCCTGGTCGCCGGAGCCTCCAAGGGCGAAGGCCTGGGTAACAAGTTCCTGGCCAACATTCGCGAAACCGACGCCATCGGCCATGTGGTGCGCTGCTTTGAGAACGACAATATCGTGCACGTGGCCGGCCAGGTCTCACCGAAAGATGACATCGAGGTGATCAACACCGAGCTGGCCCTTTCGGATCTGGACACCTGCGAGCGCGCCATTACCCGCAATGCCAAAAAGGCCAAGGGCGGTGACAAGGACGCCAAGTTCGAAATTACCGTACTGGAAAAGCTCTTGCCGGTGCTGGAAGAAGCCAAGGTGCTGCGCAGCGTTGAGCTGACCAAGGAAGAAAAGGCCGCCATCGACTACCTGAACTTCCTCACCATCAAGCCGACCATGTACATTGCCAACGTCAATGAAGACGGCTTTGAGGACAACCCCTACCTGGCCGAGGTGGAAGCCATTGCCGCCGCCGAAAACGCCATCGTGGTGCCGGTGTGTGCCGCCATGGAGTCGGAAATTGCCGAGCTGGATGCGGAAGAAGCCGCCGAGTTCATGGACGACATGGGTCTGGAAGAGCCGGGCCTGAACCGGGTGATCCGCGCCGGTTACGAGCTGCTCAACCTGCAGACCTACTTCACCGCCGGGGTGAAGGAAGTACGCGCCTGGACCATCCCCGTGGGCGCCACCGCCCCTCAGGCCGCTGGCAAAATTCACACCGACTTTGAGAAGGGCTTTATTCGTGCCCAGACCATCGGTTATGACGACTACATCACCTACAAGGGTGAGCAAGGCGCCAAGGAAGCCGGCAAGATGCGCTCCGAAGGCAAGGACTACATCGTGAAAGACGGCGATGTCATGAACTTCCTGTTCAACGTCTGACGCTGACGATAGTTCCTTTGAAAGGCCGGGCATACGCCCGGCCTTTTTTGTATCGACTGTTGTTTTTGCACAAAAAACCGACCTCGCTGACCACCCCTTCATCACCATGCCGGTTTTATGGCCAACCGGCAGCGCCGGGCCAATTTTTTACGGAAAAACGGTTGACGCTGTCGGCCCGGATACGCATAATGCGCCCCGTTCGGTGACGGAAGGTCATCAACAAGCAGTGGCTATGTAGCTCAGTTGGTTAGAGCACATCACTCATAATGATGGGGTCGCAGGTTCGAATCCCGCCATAGCCACCATTGCTGGGGTATCGCCAAGCGGTAAGGCAGCGGGTTTTGATCTCGCCATTCCCAGGTTCGAATCCTGGTACCCCAGCCATTTTCAAGATGGCTGACAATATGTTATAAATGTCGCCCATCACTGTTGGGGTATCGCCAAGCGGTAAGGCAGCGGGTTTTGATCTCGCCATTCCCAGGTTCGAATCCTGGTACCCCAGCCATTTTAAAGAAATGTTGAAGACAACGCGGGTTTTGATCTCGGCATTCATGCCCAGGTACGAACTGCAACTTCAGCCATTTTAATACGACGCGTGCCAAACGTGCCGGAACATTGAGGCGACTCAATGCTTTATGTGGCTATGTAGCTCAGTTGGTTAGAGCACATCACTCATAATGATGGGGTCGCAGGTTCGAATCCCGCCATAGCCACCACTCTTTAGCGGGAGTGGCGAAATTGGTAGACGCACCAGATTTAGGTTCTGGCGCCGCAAGGTGTGCGAGTTCAAGTCTCGCCTCCCGCACCATTAAAAAATTGGGGTATCGCCAAGCGGTAAGGCAGCGGGTTTTGATCTCGCCATTCCCAGGTTCGAATCCTGGTACCCCAGCCATATATCGAAAAGCCGGCCTCTGAGCCGGTTTTTTTATCTCGGCATCA
This sequence comes from Oceanimonas aquatica, assembly GCF_030732065.1. GTDB lineage: Bacteria > Pseudomonadota > Gammaproteobacteria > Enterobacterales > Aeromonadaceae > Oceanimonas. The sequence goes on along the minus strand of NZ_JAVBHX010000006.1, from coordinate 148,557 downwards.
GTGCCCAGATTCGAACCCTGGTACTCCAGCCATCTACAAAAAACCAGCCTTCGGCTGGTTTTTTGCTTTCTGGGATTAGGGAATCGAACCAGTCCCTATTCCCCACTCCCTGCTTCCCCGCAGTTACAACCCCATGGCGTATTGCATTACCCGCTTTTTCAGCGGTCCGCTGTGCTCGGCGGCCTTGAGCCCCAGATTGCGCAGCAGCCTGAGCGGCGGCAATTCGTTGCTGAAGGCCTGGTAAAATACATCCATGGCCCCCTGCATCAGCAGATTGTCGGGACGGCGGCGGCATTCAAAGCGCTTCAGCAATTCAGAAGCGGTAAAGTCCTCGCCTCGCTCTATCGCCTGATGGATAAGTTCGCTCAGCATCGCCACGTCCTTGAAGCCGAGGTTCACCCCCTGCCCCGCCAGCGGGTTGATGGTGTGGGCGGCATCCCCCAGCAGTACCACGCTTCCCTTTACATACTGGTTGGCGTGGCGCCGGCGCAGGGGAAAGTGGCCCTTGTCGAACACGGTCACCGGCCCGAGCCGGGGTGGAAAATGCGCCGCCACCTCACGCGCCAGGGCCTCGTTGTTCATGGCCGCCAGTTGTTCAATACGCGCCTTGCTGTCATACCACACCAGCGAGGCTTTACCATGCCCCAGGGGCAGCAGCGCCCGGGGGCCGGAGGAGCAAAATTGCTGCCAGGTAATGTTCTGCTCCAGTTGCTCGCCTTCGACACTTATCAGCATGCACTGCTGGGCATAATCCCAGGCGGTGACGCCAATGCCGGCCAGTTGCCGCACGCGGGATTCGGCCCCGTCACAGGCCAGCACCAGCCGCGCCTGCAACCGAGTGCCATCCCCGAGTGTCAGCAACGCACCTTCGGGATTTTGCTCAACCGTATCCAGCGTTCGAGGGCAGTCGAGGGTGACGTTATGCCACTGCTCCAGCGCCTGCCACAGGCCGAGCTGAATCACCCGGTTTTCCAGCATGTAGCCCAGGTGCTCGCAATCCAGCTCTTCGGCACTGAAGTGAGTGGCAAAGCCTTGCCATTCGCTGGCTTCCAGCCGTTGATAGGGCCAGGCGCGCATGGTGATAATGGCATCCCAGGCGCCGGCCTGCTGCAGCAACCGCACCGAGGCGGCGCTGATCGAGGAAATGCGCAGATCATGGGGCTCGCTGGGTGAAAACGCCGTTGGCTGCCGGCTTTCCAGCACGCGAATGGTCAGCCCGGCAGGCGCCAGCAGGGCCGCAGCCAGGGCACCTACCATGCCACCGCCGATAATGGCGATATCACACTCTTGCATTGTTCAACCTCCGGATTTTTCGGCCATTCTACCCCAATTCCCCCTGTTTCGCCGGGGTCAATTTGCTCACTCGAGCCCCCTGTGTGGCTGGATATTATCTGGCCACTCACGGGAGAAAGGAGTAGAATGCCCGGTCCAAAATGCACGACCCACAGCAGTAACTAGAGCGCCATGAGCAAAAAACTTCATATCAAGACCTGGGGCTGTCAGATGAACGAATACGATTCATCCAAGATGGCCGATCTGCTGGACGCCAGCCACGGCTACCAGCTCACCGAAGAAGCAGAGCAGGCCGACGTCCTGCTGCTAAACACCTGCTCCATTCGCGAGAAGGCCCAGGAGAAGGTCTTTCATCAGCTCGGGCGCTGGCGCCCGCTCAAGGAAGCCAACCCCAAACTGGTGATTGGCGTGGGCGGCTGCGTGGCCTCACAGGAAGGGGACGCCATTCGTGCCCGTGCGCCTTTTGTCGACATCGTATTCGGCCCGCAAACCCTGCACCGGCTGCCGGCCATGATCAAGTCCGTGCTGGAAGGGCGCGGTGCTCAGGTCGACGTTGAGTTTCCGGAGATTGAGAAATTCGACAGTCTGCCCGAGCCCAGGGCCGAAGGCGCCACCGCCTTTGTTTCCATCATGGAAGGCTGCTCCAAGTATTGCTCCTTCTGCGTGGTGCCCTACACCCGTGGCGAGGAAGTGAGCCGCCCGCTCGACGACGTCCTTTACGAAATTGCCCAGCTCGCCGAGCAGGGCGTGCGTGAGGTGAACCTGCTGGGTCAGAACGTCAACGCCTACCGGGGCGAGACCCATGACGGCGACATCTGCACCTTTGCCGAGCTGCTGCGCTTGGTAGCCGCCATCGACGGCATCGACCGCATTCGCTACACCACCAGTCATCCCATCGAGTTCACCGACGACATCATCGAGGTGTATAAAGACACCCCCGAGGTGGTGAGCTTCCTGCACCTGCCGGTGCAGAGCGGTTCGGATCGCATTCTGACGCTGATGAAGCGCCCGCACACCGCCATTGAATACAAGTCCAAGATCCGCCGGCTGCGTGCCGCCCGCCCCGACATTACCATCAGCTCCGACTTTATCGTGGGCTTTCCCGGTGAAGAGGCGGACGACTTCGAGAAGACCATGAAACTCATTGAGGACGTGGGCTTTGACATGAGCTTCAGCTTTATCTACAGCCCGCGCCCGGGCACGCCAGCGGCGGATCTGCCCGACGATATTCCGATGGAAGAGAAAAAGGAACGTCTGTACCGGCTGCAGAACACCATCAACAATCAGGCGCAGCTGATCAGCCGCCAGATGCTGGGCTCTGTTCAGCGCATTCTGGTGGAAGGCCCGTCCAAGCTGAACCCCATGGAGCTGCGTGGCCGCACCGAGAACAACCGGGTAGTGAACTTTGAAGGGCCCCATCACCTGATTGGCGGGTTTGCCGACGTGGAGATCACCGAGGTCATGCCCCACAGTCTGCGCGGCACCTTCCTGCGCGGCGAGGACGAAATGGATTTGCGCACCCAGGTATCGCCCCAAAGCATTCTGGCCCGTCGCCCCGACGGCGTGCCCGACGACAGCGGCGTGGCCACCTTTACCCCTTAAACAGCGGCTTGAAGCTGGAAGCCGGAAGCTGGAAGTCAACAGCAAGTCATCCCCGCTTCCGGCTTCGGGCTCATCGCTTCCGGCTTTTGAACAGGAGTTACCTTGACAGCCAACGTCACTCATCTGGACCTTGAACTGCAACCCGCCGACGGCCAGCGCCTGGCCAGCCTGTGCGGCCCCTTTGACGATAATATCAAGCAGCTGGAGCGCCGCCTGGGTGTGGAAATCAACCACCAGGATCAGCACTTTCAGATCGTCGGCCCCGAACGCCTGGCCCGGGTGGTCCACGACATTCTTACCCGCCTCTACGTAGAGACCCAGTCGATCAAGGGCCAGCCCGTGCCCGACATCACTCCCGAGCAGGTGCACCTGGCGATCAAGGAAGCCAGAGTACTGGAGCAGGACGAGGAAGAAGCCGACTCCGGTTATCGCTATGGCAAGGAAGTGGTGATCAAGACCAAACGGGGCCTGATCAAGCCGCGCAGCCCCAACCAGGCCCACTATGTGGCCCACATTCTCAGCCACGACATCACCTTTGGCATCGGCCCGGCGGGCACCGGCAAAACCTACCTGGCGGTGGCCGCGGCAGTCGACGCCCTGGAGCGTCAGGAGATCCGTCGTATTCTGCTGACCCGGCCGGCGGTGGAAGCGGGTGAAAAACTCGGCTTTCTGCCCGGCGATCTGAGCCAAAAGGTTGACCCCTACCTGCGCCCCCTGTATGACGCCCTGTTTGAAATGCTGGGCTTTGAGCGGGTGGAAAAGCTCATTGAGCGCAACGTCATTGAAGTGGCGCCGCTGGCCTACATGCGCGGCCGCACCCTGAACGATGCCTTTATCATTCTGGATGAAAGCCAGAACACCACGGTGGAGCAGATGAAAATGTTCCTCACCCGTATCGGCTTTAACTCCAAGGCGGTGATCACCGGCGATATCACCCAGATCGACCTGCCCCGCAACGCCCGCTCCGGCCTGCGCCACGCCATTGAAGTGCTGAGCGGCGTCGAAGGCCTGTCGTTCAACTTCTTTCGGGCCGAAGACGTGGTACGCCACCCGGTGGTGGCCCGCATCGTACGTGCCTATGAGGCCTTTGACGACGCTCAGAAGCAACAGAAAGAACAGAAACAAAAAGAGCCAACGCCTTCATCCGGTGAGGAGCCTCAAGCATGACCCTGTGGCTGGATCTGCAAATCGCCTGTGACCAGGCTCCCGGCCTGCCCACGGAGCAGGACTTTGAAACCTGGCTTGCCGCCGCCCTTGAGGGCGAGCGTGATGAAACCGAAGTCACTGTGCGCCTGGTGGACGAGGCCGAAAGCCAGGAGCTCAACCGGGACTACCGCGGCAAGAACAAGCCCACCAATGTGCTGTCGTTTCCCTTCGAAGCGCCCCCCGGGGTAGAGCTGCCGCTGCTGGGCGATCTGGTCATCTGCCGCCAGGTAGTGGAGCGGGAAGCGGCCGAGCAAAACAAGCCGTTGCAGGCCCACTGGGCCCACATGGTGGTGCACGGTTGCTTGCATTTGCTCGGTTTTGACCATATTAAGGATGATGAAGCCGAAGTAATGGAGGCCAGAGAGATTGTCATTCTGGCCGGGCTGGGCATGGACAACCCCTATCAAGACGACGATGAAGGTTAAGCAGTGAACGACGACAATTCACACTCAGACAACGGTTCGTCCGCAAAGAAAAACTGGCTGGAGCGACTGGGCCAGATGTTTCAGGGCGAACCGAAGAACCGGGAAGAACTGGTAGAAGTGATCATGGACGCCGGTGAGCGCGAGCTCATCGATCAGGACACCAAGGACATGATCGAAGGCGTGCTGGAAGTGAGCGAACTAAGGGTTCGCGACATCATGATCCCCCGCTCCCAGATGGTGACGGTGGAAAAATCCCAGCCGGTATCCAGCTTTCTGCCCATGATCATCGAGTCGACCCACTCCCGCTTTCCGGTGGTCAACGAAGACAAGGATCATATCGAAGGCATATTGCTGGCCAAGGATCTACTGCCCTATGGCTTTGGCCTCACCGAGGAGGACTTCTCCATCGACAAGGTGCTGCGCCCGGCGGTGGTGGTCCCCGAGAGCAAGCGCCTCGACAAGCTGCTCAAGGAGTTCCGCGAAGAGCGCTATCACATGGCCATTGTGGTGGACGAATTTGGCGGCGTCTCCGGCCTGGTCACCATTGAGGACATTCTCGAGCTGATTGTCGGCGACATTGAAGACGAGTACGACGCCGAGGAAAGCGCCGAAATCCGTCAGATCAGCAAGCGGGTCTATTCGGTCGCCGCGCTCACCGACATCGAGGATTTCAACGACTTCTTTCAGACCGGCTTCAGCGACGAAGAGGCCGACACCGTGGGTGGCATGGTCATGCACGCCTTTGGTCACCTGCCCGGCAAGGGCGAACAGGTCGAGCTTAACGGCTTTGTGTTCAAGGTGGCCCACGCCGACCGTCGACGCCTGCTGCAGTTGCAGGTTAAGATACCGGACAATCAGGAAACCTCCTCCTCGGAGCCGGTATAAGTGCGTAAATTGTTGCCATTGTTCGGGGCCCTGCTGTGCGGGGCCCTTGGCGTTTTAGCCTTCAGTCCCTTTGATATCTGGCCATTGGCGCTGGTGTCGCTGACAGGCCTGTTCGCCGTCACTCACCAGTGTGCCCCCGGTCCCGCCGCCCGTCGTGGCTTTGTCTGGAGCCTGGGCCTGTTTCTGCCCGGCCTGTGGTGGATCCACAACAGCATGACGATGTTCGGCGGCCTGCCGCTGCCGGTGGCCTTTGTGCTGGTGGCTCTGCTGGCCGCCTACCTCAGCCTCTACACCGGTTTGGCCCTGTGGCTGGCCCATCGCTTTGTGGCTTCCCCCCGGGCGCGGCTGCTGTGGGTGCTGCCGGTGTTACTGATCGGTGCCGACTGGCTGCGGGGCTGGATGCTCACCGGCTTTCCCTGGCTGTGGTTCGGCTACTCCCAGCTCGACGGCCCCTTGGCGGGACTGGCGCCCATGCTGGGAGTGCAGGGCATCAGCTGGCTGCTGACCTTTTCCGCCGCCGCCCTGTGGTGGCTGGGTCGAGAGCAACGCTGGCGCGCCACCGCCTTTGCCGGGATGCTGTGGGCCCTGGGCGTGGCCAGCCAGCAACTGCAATGGGTATCGCCCACTCAGCCGCTGCGCGTGGCCCTGGTACAGGGCAATATCGAGCAGTCGTTAAAATGGATTCCGGGCCAGCTGGAGCTGAGCCTGAAGCGCTATCTGGAGCTGACCCGGCCGGCGCTGAATGCCGACGTGGTGATCTGGCCCGAGTCGGCCCTGCCCGCCTCGGAGCAGCAGCTGGCGCCCTGGCTGGAGCAGGTTGACCGCTTTATGTTTGAGCGGGGCCAGGATCTGATCACCGGTCTGGTGTCGCGCCCGGGTCAGGGCGAGGTGTACAACGCCGTGCTGGGGCTGGGCAGCGGCCATTATCAGGCGGGTCAGGGCAATCGTTATTACAAGCAGCAGCTGGTGCCCATCGGTGAGTTCGTCCCCCTTGGCAGCCTGCTGCGGCCGCTGGCGCCGTTTTTCAACCTGCCCATGTCCTCCTTTGCCCGGGGTGAGCGTGGCCAGGCCGACATTAACGCCGCCGGCCGGGACATGAGCGTCGCCATCTGCTACGAGGTGGCCTTTCCGGGGCTGGTACGCGATAACATGAAGCCGAGTACCGACTTTCTGCTGACGGTGTCGAACGATACCTGGTTTGGCCGTTCCATCGGTCCCTGGCAGCATCAGCAGATCGCCCGCATGCGCGCTCTGGAGCTGGGCCGCCCCATGATCCGCGCCACCAACAACGGCGTCACCCTGGTCACCGATGAAAAAGGCCGCATGACCGCCAGCCTGCCCCAGTTTGAGCAGGGCGTGCTCACCGCCGAGATCATCGGCATGACCGGGCTCACCCCCTACGCCCGCTTTGGCAACCTGCCGCTGCTGGCGGTACTGGGGTTAAGCCTGCTGATCGCCGTTCGCTGCCGCCAGCCGGCGGCTCGGCCACTGATGGCCGAGCGACAACTGTTCAAGTGACCACAGAGGTAGTCATTCCGGCCCTTGAGCCGGAATCCATACTGCAGACAAGGGTGTAGTTTGCTGGGAACTGCGCTTTATGCGATGGACTCCGGGTCAAGCCCGGAGTGACGGTATTCCGTAACTGTCCTCAGGGTGTGAGCGGATGGCGAATAAAGGAATGATGGCCGCACTCCAGGCAGGTGGTCAGGGTTACCGGGTGCGTGACTTCGTGGCGGTGAGCGCACAGGGTACAATCGTACAGGCCCGGCCCCACTACCTCGCCGGCCTGATATTCACCGTGATGGGCCAGATCTTCACTTAGCTCCTGCCATTCCAGCTGGCTCTTGTCGGTCACGCCGGCCAGCCAGCCCCACACGGTTTCGCTGATGCGCCGGTAAAACAGGCTATCGCGAAAGCCGCCCTTTTCATCGCCAAAGGCAGCCAGATCCCGCTTCACATACTCGGCGATCAGCGCCAGCTCGTCCTTGGTCAGATCCCCCGCCGCTTCCATGTAGGCCTGGGTTTTTTCCACCGCTTCGCGCAGGGTGGTGGTTTCCGCCATCTCCCACTGGCGCTGCAGCTCTTCCACAAAGGCGTCGTAACCTTTTTTGTGCTTGTCGTCTTGCTCGCTCATGGCTTTATCCTCTCAGGCAGGGCCGGGGTGAACTATTGTTGCTTGCTACCCCCTAGGGTATTCTATGCCGATTTATCGCTGGTGTTACCACTCATTTACGGAACCGGACGTCATAATGCAAGAGCAATACAATCCCCAGAATATCGAGCCCCAGGTGCAACGCCACTGGGACGAGCAGCAGACCTTCAAGGCCACGGAGCAAGCCGGCAAAGACAAGTTCTATTGCCTGTCGATGTTCCCCTACCCTTCAGGTCGGCTACATATGGGGCACGTCCGTAACTACACCATAGGCGACGTTATCTCTCGCTATCAACGGCTTCAGGGTAAAAACGTGCTCCAGCCCATTGGTTGGGACGCCTTTGGCCTGCCCGCCGAAAACGCCGCCATCAACAACAAGACGGCGCCGGCACCCTGGACCTACGAAAACATCGATTATATGAAAAACCAGCTCAAGCGACTGGGCTTTGGATACGACTGGGACCGGGAGCTGGCCACCTGTACGCCGGAATACTACCGCTGGGAGCAATGGTTCTTTACCAAGCTGTATGAAAAAGGCCTGGTGTACAAGAAGACCTCTTCGGTGAACTGGTGCCCCAACGACGAAACCGTGCTTGCCAACGAACAGGTCAACGACGGCTGCTGCTGGCGCTGCGACACCCCGGTGGAGCAAAAGGAAATTCCCCAGTGGTTTATCAAGATCACCGAATACGCCGACGAGCTGCTGCGCGACATCGACGAGCTGGAAGGCTGGCCCGAGCAGGTCAAGACCATGCAGCGTAACTGGATTGGCCGCAGCGAGGGCGTGACCCTGCGCTTTGACGTGGCCGGTAGCGACGACAGCTTCGAGGTCTACACCACCCGTCCCGACACCCTGTTCGGCGTCACCTACGTGGGTATTGCCGCCGGCCACCCGCTGGCCGCCAAGGCCGCCGAAAACAATCCGGAGCTGGCCGCCTTTATCGACGACTGCAAGCACAACAAGGTCGCCGAGGCCGAGATGGCCACCATGGAGAAAAAAGGCATGGCCACCGGTCTGATGGCGGTACACCCGCTCACCGGCAAGCAGGTGCCGGTGTGGGTCGCCAACTTCGTGCTGATGGATTACGGCTCCGGCGCCGTGATGGCGGTACCCGCCCACGATCAACGCGACTATGAGTTTGCCGGCAAATACGGCCTCGACATAGTACCCGTGATCAAACCCGCCGACGGCAGCGAGCTGGATGTAAGCAGCGAGGCCTATACCGAAAAAGGCGTGCTGTTCCACTCTGCTGAGTTCGACGGCCTCAACTTCGAGCAGGCCTTTGACGCCATTGCCAAAACCCTGGAAGAAAAAGGTCTGGGCCACAAGACCGTCAACTTCCGTCTGCGCGACTGGGGTGTCAGCCGCCAGCGTTACTGGGGTGCGCCCATTCCCATGCTCAACCTGGAAGACGGCTCAGTGGTCGGCGCGCCGGAAGACAGCCTGCCGGTGATCCTGCCGGAAGACGTGGTGATGGACGGCATTCAGAGCCCGATCAAGGCCGATCCCGAGTGGGCCAAGACTACTTACAAGGGCCAGCCGGCGTTGCGTGAAACCGACACCTTCGACACCTTTATGGAGTCGTCCTGGTACTACGCCCGCTACTGCAGCCCGGAATACGACCAGGGCATGCTGGACGTGGAAAAGGCCAACTACTGGCTGCCGGTGGATCAGTACATCGGCGGCATCGAGCACGCCTGTATGCACCTGCTCTATGCCCGCTTCTTCCACAAGCTGCTGCGCGACACCGGCCTGGTGGAATCCGACGAGCCGTTCAAGCGCCTGCTGTGCCAGGGCATGGTGCTGGCCGATGCCTTCTACCACACCGACGACAAGGGTGCCCGCACCTGGGTGAGCCCGCTGGACGTGACCGTGGAGCGGGATGAAAAGGGCCGCATCAAAAAGGCCATGGACGCCGACGGCCGCGAGCTGGTGCACACCGGCATGACCAAGATGTCCAAGTCCAAGAACAACGGCATCGACCCCCAGGTGATGGTGGACAAGTACGGCGCCGACACCGTGCGTCTGTTCATGATGTTCGCCTCCCCCGCCGACATGACCCTGGAATGGTCCGACTCCGGTGTGGAAGGCGCTCAGCGCTTCCTCAAGCGGGTGTGGAAGCTGGTGTTTGAGCACCAGTCCCACGGCGCCGCCCCGGCCCTGAGCCTGACCGGCCTGAACGGTGCCCAGAAAACCCTGCGCCGGGAAGTGCACAAGACCATCAGCAAGGTGAGCGACGACATCGGCCGCCGCCAGACCTTCAACACCGCCATCGCCGCCATCATGGAGCTGCTTAACCACCTGGCCAAGGTGGACATGAGCGACGAGCAGAACCGTGCCCTGCTGCAGGAAGCGCTGGAAGCCGTGGTAGTGATGCTGCACCCCATAGTGCCGCACACCTGCTTTGAGCTGTGGCGCGCCCTGGGCCACGACGACATCGACCACGCCCAGTGGCCGATCGTGGACGCCGACGCCCTGGTGGAAGACGAGAAACTGGTGGTGGTACAGGTCAACGGCAAGGTACGGGGCAAGATCACCGTGCCCGCCGATGCCGACAAGGACGCGGTTGAACGTGCCGGCAAGGCCGACGACAACGTCGCCCGTCACCTGGATGGCAAGACCATTCGCAAGGTGATTTACGTACCGGGCAAGCTGCTGAACATAGTAGCCAACTGACCAGACGGTGAGGAGTGATGAAGAAAGGAGTGAGGAGAAAACACCTCACTCCTCACCCTTCACTCCTCACGGTGAATCAAGGAGTAGTTATGCTCACTCGAATCAAGGCCATTGTGCTGTTGTCACTGACCCTGATGCTGATCACCGGTTGTGGCTTTCAGCTCAGAAGCGGCGACAACCTGCCGCCCGAGCTGCAACGGCTGGTACTCAGCGGTGACGACAAGACCCAGTTCTACCGGCTGGTGTCGGCCCGGCTGCTGCGCGCCGGCGTGGTACTGGTGGAGAACGACGGCGACACCCCGGTACTGACCATCTCAGGCGTGGGCCAGGCCAACACCACCGCCTCGGTCAACCCCAGGGGCGATACCCTGGAATACGCCATGCGCTTTGGTACCCGCTTTACTCTCGACATGCCCGACGAGCCGCGCCAGGTCTTTAACGTAGCCTTTAACCGCAGCTTTCTCGACAAGTCGGCCCAGGCCCTGGCCTCCAGCCGGGAACAGCAGCAGCTGCGGGAGCAGATGGAGCACGAGGCCGCCGAGCAGATTTTGCGTCAGCTGAGCCGCCTGTCGTTCTGATGCGTCTCTATCCCGAGCAACTGGGCAAACATCTTCAGGCAGGGCTCGCGCCCTGCTATTTCATTTATGGCGACGAGCCCCTGCTCAAACAGGAAGCCCTCGACGAGCTGCGCCGGGCCGCCCGGGCCCAGGGCTTTGACGAGCGCCACAAGTTCGATGCCGACGACGGCCTGGACTGGGACGCCATTTTTGATGCGAGCCAGACCCTGAGCCTGTTCAGCAGCCGGCAGATCATCGAGCTGACCCTGCCCGACAAGCTGGATCGCACCGGCTCGGACCGGCTGCGTGAGCTGCTGCGCCAGTGCCACCCCGATCTGCTGCTGCTGATAAGCGGCCCCCGCCTCAATCAGCAACAGCAGAAAACCGCCTGGTACAAGGCCCTGGCCGAGGCCGGCCCGGTGGTGCCGGTGTTCACGCCGGACGCCCGCCACCTGGCGCGCTGGCTGGAACTGCGCCTGCGCCGCCATCACCTGAGCGCCGAGCCCGATGCCCTGCACTGGCTGACCCTGGCCTTTGAGGGCAACCTGCTGGCCGCCGCCGGAGAAATTGAAAAGCTGGCCCTTCTCAGCCTGCCCCAGCCGCTGACATTGCAGGCGCTGCAGCAGCACGTGCAGCCCCATTATCACTTCAACCCTTTTCAGCTGCTGGATCCCCTGCTGCAGGGCAAGGTCAAACGGGGCTGCCGCATTTTGCTGCAACTGCGCCAGGAAGGGGTGGAAGCGGGCATGCTCTGCCATTTGCTGGCGAAAGAGCTCACCACCCTGCAAAGCCTGCAGATGGCACTGACGGACGGCCAGTCCTTTCACCAGGCGGCGGCCGCCCTGCATGTGTGGTCCAGCCGCCAGCCGCTGATGCAAACGGCGCTGAACCGGCTCAGCGCCCCCAAGCTCGACGCGCTCTCGCGCATGCTGGCCGCCGCCGATGCTGCCGTGGCGGCATTTGATGACGACAGCGCCTGGCGCTGGCTGCAGGCCCTGTGCGTCGGATTTTTTGACGACAACACACCCATCATATTGCCATGACTGCACCCATCGGATTACTGGGGGGTACCTTTGACCCCATTCACGTCGGCCATCTGCGCACCGCCATTCAGGCCCAGGAGCAACTGGGCCTGAGTGAAGTGCGGCTGTTGCCCAACCATATTCCGCCCCACAGGGCCACGCCGGACAGCGCACCAAAGCACCGGCTGGCCATGGCCCGGCTGGCGGCGGCAGCCACGCCGGGGCTGACGGTAGATGAGCGCGAGCTTAACCGCACCACGCCGTCCTATACCATCGACACCCTGATCGAGCTGCGCGCCGAGCTGGGCCAGCAGCCGCTGTGCTTTATCATGGGCATGGACTCACTGTGCAGCCTGAATAAATGGCACCGCTGGCAGGAGCTGCTGGAACATGCCCACCTGGTGGTGAGCCACAGGCCCGGGTGGAAACCTACCTTTGACGACACCCTTGAGCAGCTCTACCAGAACCACGGCACCCAGGATCGTGAACGCCTGCACCGCACCCCCGCCGGGCATATTTTTCTGCTCGACAACCCGGAGCTGGAGGTGTCATCCACCCAGATCCGCGAGGGTGTACGCCGCGGGAACAATCCGCAATATTTGTTGCCGGATGCGGTAGCGAACTATATTCGACAACAGGGACTCTATACCGGGTCCGTGGTATAATCTGACGTTGTTTCACCGAGGAGAAGGCACTCTTGCAAGACAAAGAACTGCACGACTTTATCGTCGACAAACTGGACGATCTCAAGGCCCGTGATATTCGTGTACTGGACGTCACCGGCAAATCCACCATCACCGACTGCATGATCATCTGCTCCGGCAACTCCAGCCGCCACGTCAACTCCATTGCCGATCACCTGGCCACCGAGGCCAAGCACGCCGGCCTGAATCTGCTGGGTATTGAAGGCCAGGGCGCGGGTGAGTGGGTACTGGTAGACCTGGGTGACGCCATCGTGCATGTGATGCAGGAAGAAACCCGTGACTTCTATCAGCTGGAAAAACTCTGGGGCGGCAGCACGGCCGGAGCCATGGCCGGATGAAGCTGCAGCTGGTGGCGGTCGGCACCAGAATGCCGGCCTGGGTAACCACGGGCTTTCAGGAATATCAGCGCCGCTTTCCCCGGGACATGCCCCTGGAACTGGTTGAAATTGCCGCCGGCAAGCGCGGCAAGAATGCCGACATCGATCGCATTCTGTACAAGGAAGGCGAACAGATGCTGGCCGCCGTGAGCAAGTCGGCGTGTATTGTTACCCTCGACATTCCCGGCAAACCCTGGACCACGGAACAACTGGCCGGTCAGCTCACCCGCTGGCAGCACGACGGTCGCGACGTGGCCATCCTCATTGGCGGCCCCGAAGGGCTGGCACCGGCATGCAAGGCCGCGGCCGAGCAAAGCTGGTCGCTGTCGCCGCTGACCCTGCCCCACCCCCTGGTGCGGGTAGTGGCGGCAGAAAGCCTCTACCGCGCATGGAGCATCAACAACAACCACCCCTACCACCGCGAGTAAGTCATGGCCAGGTCCCGGGTAAAAATGCGCGACCATGTCGCCGAGTCTTCCTTGCACTGGCGCCGCACTCTGGTGTCCTTTATCGGTATCGTACTGCTGATGGGCGTGCTGTTTGCCAACCTCTATCACCTGCAGGTCAACCAGCACCAGAGCTACCAGACCCGCTCCAACGACAACCGCATCAAGGTCGTGCCCATCGCCCCCACCCGGGGCCTGATCTACGATCGCAACGGCGTGCTGCTGGCGGAGAACCGGCCCATTTACAGCCTGGAAATCACCCCGGAAAAGGTGGCGGATCTGGACGCCACCGTCGACGGTCTGATCGAGCTGCTGGGGCTGGATCCCGACATTCGCGAGCGCTTTTTTCAGGACGTACGCCGCCAGCGCCGGTTTAACCCCGTGGTACTGGTCAACCGGCTGGACGAACAGCAGGTGGCCCGCTTCAGCATCAACCAACACAAATTTCCCGGCGCCGCCATCGAGGCCTATCTCAAGCGCCATTATCCCTACAAGGACACCCTGACCCACGTGCTGGGTTACATGGCCAAGATCAACGACCGGGATCTGGACCGCCTCGGGGAAGACAACAAGCTGGCCAACTACGCCGCCACCCGCGACATCGGCAAGCTGGGCGTGGAGCGCTATTACGAGGATCTGCTGCACGGCCACGTCGGTTATCAGGAAGTGGAGGTCAACAACCGGGGCCGGGTGATCCGCACCCTGAAATACGAGCCGCCGGTGCCCGGCAGTGACATTTATCTGAACCTCGACATCAAGCTGCAGCAACAGGCCCAGAAACTGCTGGACGGCAAGCGCGGTGCCATCGTGCTGATGACCCCGAAAGACGGCCAGGTGCTGGCCATCATGTCCAACCCCAGCTACGACCCCAACCTGTTCGTGCACGGCATCAGCAGCCCCGACTACAAGGCGCTTCTGCAAAACCCGGATCGCCCGCTGATCAACCGCGCCAGCCAGGGCATTTACGCGCCGGCTTCCACGGTCAAGCCCATGATGTCGGTGATGGGCCTGAACGAGGGCGCCATCACGCCCTCCACCCGCTATTTCGGGGGCCCCTACTTTCAAATTCCCAACACCAAACGCAAGTTCCGCGACTGGCGCCGCTGGGGCCATGGCTGGATGGACGTGTACCGGGCCATCGAAATCTCCGCCGATACCTTTTTCTACGATCTGGCCTACCGCACCGGCATCGACACCATTCACGACTACATGAGCCGCTTTGGCTTTGGCCAGGCCTCGGGCATCGATCTGCACGAGGAAGCCTCCGGCACCATGCCGTCCCGGGACTGGAAACAGCGCCGCCACAAGCAGCCCTGGTATCAGGGCGACACCATCTCGGTGGGCATCGGCCAGGGCTACTGGACCGCCACCCCGCTGCAGCTGGCCCGGGCCACCTCCATCATGGTGGATCACGGCGACACCGTGCATCCGCGCCTGCTCAACGGCATCGTGCTCAACGGCAACAAGGTGAGCATGCCCATCAGCCACGGCGAGCCCATTCGGCTTAAACAGGAAAACTACTGGAAGGTGGCCCTGACCGGCATGTGGCGGGTGGTGAACGGCAGCGAAGGGACGGCCCGCAAGGCCTTCAAGGACACCGCCTATGTGGCCGGCGGCAAGTCGGGCACCGCTCAGGTGTTCAGCCTGGCGGAAAATCAGCAGTACGATCACAAGAGCCTGCGCGAACACCTGCGCGACAACGCCCTGTTCGTGGCCTTTGCGCCCTTTGAAAATCCACAGGCGGTGGTGTCGGTGGTGCTGGAAAACGCCGGCGGCGGCAGCTCCCACGCCGCCCCCATCGCCCGCGCCATGCTCGACGCCTACCTGGCCCCGGAATCCCTGCCCAACGAGGAAGTCATCGCCCATGAACAATGATCGCCGTACTCTGGGAGAGCGCCTGCACCTGGACTGGCCGCTGCTGGCGGGCCTGCTGCTGCTGCTCGGCGCCAGCATGGTGGTCCTCTATTCCGCCACCGGTGAGGATCTGCAGGCGGTCACCCGCCAGGGCATGCGTATCGGCCTGTCGCTCACCGTCATGATGGTACTGGCCCAGTTTTCCCCGAGCTTTTATGCCCGCTGGGCACCGCCGGTGTTTATTATCGGGGTGCTCCTGCTGGTACTGGTGCTGCTGGTGGGGGACATCGGCAAGGGCGCCCAGCGCTGGCTGGAAATCGGCAGTTTCCGTTTTCAGCCATCGGAAGCCCTCAAGCTCGCCATGCCCATCACCATTGCCGCCTACATCAGCCGCTATCCCCTTCCTCCCGGCCTGCTGCACGTGTTTCTGGCGTTTTTGCTGGTGATGGTACCCACCCTGCTGATCGCCAAACAGCCGGATCTGGGCACCTCGCTGCTGGTGGCCGCCTCCGGCCTGTTCGTGATCTTTCTCGCCGGCCTGCCCTGGCGGCTGATCCTGCTGGCGCTGGCGGGCCTGGCCGCCTTTCTGCCGGCGCTCTGGTACTTTCTGATGCACGACTACCAGAAGCGACGAGTGCTGACCCTGCTCAACCCGGAAAGCGACCCCCTGGGCGCCGGGTATCATATCATTCAGTCCAAGATTGCCATCGGCTCCGGCGGCCTGTGGGGCAAGGGCTGGCTGCACGGCACCCAGTCCCAGCTGGAGTTCCTGCCCGAGCGCCATACCGACTTTATTTTCGCGGTGCTGGCCGAGGAATTCGGCCTGGTTGGGGTCAGCCTGCTGATGCTGATGTACCTGTTTATTATCGGCCGCGGCCTGCAGATCTCGGTACAGGCGCAGGGGGCCTTTCCCCGCCTGCTGGCCGGCGCCCTGACCCTGACCTTTTTCGTGTACGTGTTCGTCAACATCGGCATGGTCAGCGGCCTGCTGCCGGTGGTGGGGGTGCCCCTGCCGTTAATCAGCTTCGGCGGTACCTCCATGGTGACACTGATGGCGGGATTTGGCATTCTCATGTCCGTTCATACTCACAAACGCCTGTTGGCGAAATAACAGACAAGGAACCTTTTAATGC
The DNA here is from genome assembly GCF_030732065.1 of Oceanimonas aquatica. Taxonomy (GTDB): domain Bacteria; phylum Pseudomonadota; class Gammaproteobacteria; order Enterobacterales; family Aeromonadaceae; genus Oceanimonas. The sequence goes on along the minus strand of NZ_JAVBHX010000006.1, from coordinate 132,224 downwards.
GCCTCGCCCTTCTTTCTGCGGCAGTGTGGTTATCAACGGCAGCCTCGGCGGCACCGACCGTGCCCGAGCAACAACAGTGGCTTGATGAGCTGGCCGGCAAGTTCGAACTGAGCCAGGACGCATTAAACCAGGCCCTGGCTGAGGCGCAGTACCAGCAAGCCATCATCGACGCCATGACCCGGCCCGCCGAAGGCAAGCCCTGGCACCAGTACCGGCCCATCTTTCTTACCGACAAGCGCATTGAACAGGGCGCGGCCTTCTGGCACGAGCACGATACGCTGCTGGCCCGGGCCGAGCGAGAGCTGGCGGTGCCGGCGCAGATCATCACCGCCATCATCGGCGTGGAAACCTATTACGGCGCCCACATGGGCACCTACAAGGTACTCGATGCCCTCTATACCCTCGGCTTTCACTATCCGCCCCGGGGGGCCTTTTTCCGCTCCGAGCTGGGCCATTATCTGAAGCTGGCCGAACAGCAGCAGTGGAGCCTGGATGAACAAAAGGGCTCCTACGCCGGAGCCATGGGCATGGGCCAGTTTATTTCTTCCAGCTACCGCCACTATGCGGTGGACTTCAACGAAGACGGCCACACCAATTTGTTTGACGCCACCGACGCCATCGGCAGCGTCGCCAATTACTTTCACGAGCATAAATGGCAACCGGGCGAGCCCGTGGCCCACCGGGCGGTGGTCACCGACGAACAGGCCGCCGAGGCGCTGCTTTCGCCTGCGCTGGAGCTCGACTACAGCTGGGCCGAACTGGCCGCTGCCGGCGTCAGCACCGACGCCGAGCTGGCACCGGACACCCCGGTCAAGCTGCTGAAGCTGGACGGCGCCGACGGCCCGGAATACTGGGTGGTACGCCACAACTTTTACGTGATCACCCGTTACAACCGCAGCCCGCTCTATGCCATGGCGGTCTACCAACTGAGCGAGGCAATCAGGCAAGCCCATGAACAACAACCTTAAACGTCTACTTCCGCTGGCCGCCCTGTTGCTGGCCGCCTGCGGCAGCCAGCCCGAGCCCCCCGAGCAGACTCAGGACGACAGCTACGACCGGGAAACTGCCGGCGGCCGTTATTCCCTGCGCCAGGACAAGGCCCCGGGCGAAATGCCGGACATGTCTCACGTCAAGGATGCCCAGCCCCGCTTTGAACCCTACAGCCGCCAGGGCAACAAGGACTACAATGTCTGGGGCCAGGACTACCAGGTGTGGCGCGACGTGCAAAACTACAAGGACGAAGGCATGGCGTCCTGGTATGGCGCCAAGTTTCACGGCTATCACACCTCCAACGGCGAGGTGTACGACATGTACACCATGACCGCCGCCCACAAGAACCTGCCGTTGCCCTCCTTTGTCAAAGTGACCAATACCGAGAACGGCAAGCAGGTGTTGGTGCGGGTCAATGATCGGGGCCCCTTTCACGACGGCCGCATTATCGACCTGTCCTACGCCGCCGCCTGGAAGCTGGGCATGCTCGGCAAGGGCACGGCACCGGTAAAGGTGGAGCTGATCAAGGTGGCCCCCAGCAAGGAAGACGTTCGTCTGGCCAACCAGGGGCCGGGCCGGCACATTCAGCTGCTGGCCACCCGCTCCGGCGACAAGGCCAGGGAGCTTGCGGCCCGGCTGAGCAGAGAGTATGGTTTTCCGGCCCGGGTAGAGCACCAGTCCGACTGGTACAAGTTGCAAATGGGACCTATCCCGGTCACCCAGACGGACGACATTCTGACCCGGCTGATCGCCGCCGGCTACGAACAGGCATATTTCCTGAAGTGAACGGATTTCGATGTATTTTCAACGGCATTCACTGCCCATTTATTTTTCAAACAAGGGTCTGACTCACCTTATGCGTACGGTTAACACTCTGTCCAGTCTCGCCATTGCCGGCCTGATGTCCTTTGCCGCCCAGGCACAAACCTCGGTGTCCATGATCCCCGAGCCGCCGGCCATTGCCGCCAAATCCTACGTACTGATGGACTACGCCAGCGGCCAGCTGCTGGTGGCAGAAAATGCCGATCAGAAGCTGCCCCCGGCCAGCCTGACCAAAATGCTCACCTCTTATGTGCTGGGCCAGGCCCTGGAAGAAGGCAAGGTCAAGCGTGACGACCTGGTGACCATCAGCGAGGCCGCCTGGGCCCAGAACTTCCCCGGCTCCTCTGTGATGTTTCTGGAAGTGGGCAAGCAGGTCAGCATTGACGATCTCAACCGCGGCATCATTATTCAGTCCGGCAATGACGCCACCGTGGCGGTGGCCGAACATCTGGCCGGCAGCGTCAACTCCTTTGCCGATCTGATGAACTCCTGGGCCGCGCGACTGGGCATGAACGACAGCCACTTCGTGACCCCTCACGGCCTGCACAGCGATGACATGTACACCACCGCCCACGACATGGCGCTGCTGGGCCAGGCCCTGATCCGCGATGTGCCGGAGGAATACGCCATCTACGCCGAGAAGTCGTTTACCTTTAACGGCATCACCCAGCACAACCGCAACTCGCTGCTGTGGGATCAGTCCCTCAACGTGGACGGCATCAAGACCGGTCACGTCAGCGCCGTGGGTTACAACCTGGTGTCGTCCGCCACCAAGGATGACATGCGTCTGATCGCCGTGGTCATGGGGGCCGCCAACGAACGCGCCCGGGCGGCGGAAAGCAAAAAGCTGCTGACCTACGGCTTTCGTTTCTACCAGACCCTGACTCCTTACGAGGCTGGCAGCAAGCTGGTGGATCAGAAGATCTGGATGGGCGACAAGAGTACGGTCGCCCTGGGGGTGGACAAGGCCGTGGCGGTCACCATTCCCCGCGGTCAGGCCCAGAGCCTGCAGGCCGACTTCACTCTGGATCAGGCTCTGAAAGCGCCGCTGGCCAAGGGCGAGCAGGTAGGCACCCTGCACCTCAAGCTGGGTGACAAGGACGTGGCCACTGTGCCGCTGGTGGCGCTGGAAGACATTGAACAGGGTGGCCTGTTCAGCCGGTTGATCGACTACATCACCTTGCTGATTCAAGGGCTGTTCGACTGATAGCACCACGGGGCCGATATTCATTCGGCCCCACTTGCCCTGCCCCACCCTCAAAAGACCCTGCAAGTTGTCGGTTTCAGATTAACCGCATTTATGATAAAAATGCGACAAGGATGGTGGAAATTGCCTCCATTCCCAATTGAATACTGCCGTTTTCAAAGGTTGCCATGAATACCAAATTTGATGAGTTGCTCGAATTTCCCTGCCGTTTTCCGTTCAAGGTACTGGGCCTGGCCGATGAGCGCCTGCCCGGACTGGTAGTGGAAGTACTGCAGCAACACGCTCCCGGTGACTACAGCCCCCAGGTACGCCCCAGCAGCAAGGGCAACTACCACTCTGTGAGCGTGCATGTCACGGTGCAGAGCAAGGAGCATGTCGAGCTGCTGTATACCGAGCTCGGCAAGATCGAGCTGGTCAAATACGTGCTCTGAGGCTGACTCATGCAGCAGGATAAACTGACCATTCGGCACTGGGGCCTTTCGTCTTACGAGCACGTCTGGCACACCATGCAGACCTTCACCGATCAGCGTGATGAAGACACCGGCGATGAATTCTGGCTGGTGGAGCACCTGCCGGTGTTCACTCAAGGGCAGGCCGGCAAGGCCGAGCATGTGCTCAATACCGGTGATATACCGGTGGTACAGGCCGACCGCGGCGGCCAGGTGACCTATCACGGCCCCGGCCAGCTGGTGCTGTATCTGCTGCTGGACGTACGCCGCAAGAAACTGGGCGTGCGCAACCTGGTGACCGCCATGGAAGAGTCCATTGTCAGCCTGCTGAATGAATACCGGATTGAGGCCTATGCCAAGCCCGACGCCCCGGGCGTGTATGTGGCCGACAGCAAGATCGCCTCGCTCGGCCTGCGAGTGCGCCGGGGCTGCTCCTTTCATGGCCTGGCCCTGAACGTCAATATGGATCTGAGCCCTTTCCTGCGTATCAACCCCTGTGGTTATGCGGGCATGGCCATGACCCAGTGCAGCACCCTGGGTGGCCCCCAGACCCTCGAAGAAGCCCAGTCCCGCCTGGTGCCCCTGCTGGCGGACCGGCTTGGCTATCAACATCTCTTCTACACCACAGAGAAAGTAAAATTATGAGCAAACCCGTACGCGTCGAACCCGGCGTAAAATTGCGTGACGCCGACAAGATGGCCCTTATTCCGGTCAAACACCTGCCCGATCAGGAAGAGGAAGTGCTGCGCAAGCCGGAGTGGATGAAGATCAAGCTTCCTCCCAGCAGCCAGCGCATACAGGGCCTCAAAAACATCATGCGCGAGAACAAGCTGCACTCGGTGTGTGAGGAGGCGTCCTGCCCCAACCTGGCCGAATGCTTCAACCACGGCACCGCCACCTTTATGATCCTGGGTGCCATCTGTACGCGCCGCTGCCCCTTCTGCGATGTGGCCCACGGCCGCCCGCTGCCGGTGGATCCGGAAGAGCCCGCCAAGCTCGCCAAGACCATCAAGGAGCTGGGCCTCAAATACGTGGTGATCACCTCGGTGGACCGGGACGATCTGCGCGACGGCGGTGCCCAGCACTTTGCCGACTGCATTCGCGCCATTCGCGAGCAGAGCCCCAACACCAAAATCGAGATCCTGACCCCGGACTTCCGTGGCCGCATGGACACCGCGCTGGAGATCCTCAAGGACACGCCGCCGGACGTGTTCAACCACAACCTGGAAACCGCCCCGCGCCTGTACCGCATGGCCCGCCCCGGCGCCGACTACAAGTGGTCGCTGGAGCTGCTGCGCCGGTTCAAGGAAATGCACCCTCAGGTGGCCACCAAGTCCGGCCTGATGATGGGCCTAGGTGAAACCAACGAGGAAATCGTGGAAGTGCTCAAGGATCTGCGCGAGCACAACGTCACCATGCTGACCCTGGGCCAGTACCTGCAGCCCAGCCGTCACCACCTGCCGGTGAAGCGCTATGTGCCGCCCGCCGAGTTTGACGAGCTGAAAGAGATTGCAGACAGCATCGGCTTTACCCACGCCGCCTGTGGCCCCTTCGTGCGCTCGTCCTACCACGCCGATCTGCAGGCGCAGGGTGTGGAAGTAAAGTAAGCCTCACATCTGAGGGGGTCGACGTGAGGGGTGGGGAGAAACATTCCTCGCCCTTTGGTCAGACCCATCAGACATAAAAAAGGAGCCTTTCGGCTCCTTTTTGTCGTTCAGCTCAGGGCAAGGCCTCACACCTTACCCCTCACATCAGTCAGGCCTGACGGCGGGCGGCGACGGCCTCGGCCAGTTGCGCCAGCATCTTCTCGGTATCTCCCCAGCCAATGCAGGCGTCGGTAATGCTCTGGCCGTAAGTCAGCTCGCAGCCTTCCTTCAGATCCTGGCGGCCTTCCACCAGGTGGCTTTCCACCATCACCCCCATAATAGCCTGCTGACCGGCGGCGATCTGGCCGCACACATCCTCGGCCACCACCATCTGGCGCTGGTACTGCTTGCTGCTGTTGGCGTGGCTGAAGTCGATCATCAGCTTTTGCGGCAGGCTGGCTTTTTCCAGTCCGGTGCACACGGTGGCCACATGATCGGCGCTGTAGTTGGGCTCCTTGCCGCCACGCAGAATAATGTGGCAGTCCGGGTTGCCGGCAGTGGACACAATGGCCGAGTGGCCGAACTTGGTCACCGACAGGAAGTGGTGCGAAGCGCTGGCGGCGCCAATGGCGTCGGCGGCCACCTTGATGGTGCCGTCGGTGCCGTTCTTGAAGCCCACCGGGCACGACAGACCTGAAGCCAGCTCACGGTGCACCTGGGATTCGGTGGTACGCGCGCCAATGGCGCCCCAGCTCATCAAATCCGCCAAATACTGGGGCGTGATCATGTCGAGGAATTCGCTGGCAGTGGGCAGACCCATGTCGTTGAGATCCAGCAGCAGCTTGCGACCGATGCGCAGACCGTCGTTGATCTGAAAGCTGTTGTCGAGATAGGGGTCGTTGATCAGTCCCTTCCAGCCCACTGTGGTGCGCGGCTTTTCAAAATATACCCGCATCACCACTTCCAGGGTATCGGCATAACGCTCGCGCAGCACCTTGAGGCGCTTACCATATTCAATGGCGGCCTGAGTATCGTGAATGGAGCAGGGACCCACCACCACCAGCAAACGATCATCCTCGCCGGCCAGAATACGGTGGATTGCCTGGCGCGATTCAAACACCGTGGCCGACGCGGTATCGGTGGCCGGATATTTCTCCAGCACCGCCACCGGTGGCAGTAATTCTTTGATTTCGTTAATGCGGATATCGTCGGTCTGAAAATGCATGAGCAACCCTGCTTGTACTGATGAGCCCCTGGCCCGTATTAAAAACTGTTTTCAATCTATCCCGAGCGGGGACCGGCTGTAAACGCTGGATTGCCGCCGCACGCCATTTGTTTGACAGGAAACACCAATGGGCCCGATAAAAAAGAACGATTAGCGAATTAAGTGATAATCATTATTATCTATACCATAACTTCGACGCATAAGGAGTGTGTCATGTACAAGACCCTGACCTTTGCCCTGGTGCATTTTACCGTGGCCTTCAGTGTGGCCTGGCTGCTGTCCGGCAGCCTGCTGGTAGGCGGTCTTATCGCCCTGGTGGAGCCCATGATCAACACCGTGGCCTATTTCTTTCACGAGCAGGCCTGGCGCCGCTTTGACAAGGCGAAGCTGGACAAGACCGGGGCGGCAATGTGAACATGCGTCACATATCCCTTAGCGAGAAGTTGCATGAGTTATTCCCTCACCGAACAAGACAAGGCCGCCGTGCTCGCCCTGCGCGATGACGAGCGTTTCAACCATTTCGTCAACCGGGTGTGCGAGCAGGATGAAATCTGGATCCTGACCGACGAGCACGGCTGCATGATGCTGACCACAGACGATGACGAAGACTGCATTCCGGTGTGGCCCCATGCCGACTTCGCGCGGGACTGGGCAGAGGGTGACTGGCAACACTGCATCCCCGAGGCCATCAGCCTGAATGTGTGGCTCAAGCGCTGGGTGCCGGGCATGACCGACGACGAACTGCTGGTGGCGGTGTTCCCCACCCCCAACGAAACCGGCGTGGTGGTAGACCCTTATGAACTGAAAGACGCCCTGGATCGCAAAAAGTCACTGGGGCGGCGTAACTGATGCAGATCTGGGTGGATGCGGACGCCTGTCCCAAGGTCATTCGGGAGATTTTGCTGCGCGCCGCCGAGCGTACCGGCACACCAATGATCCTGGTGGCCAACCATGCGCTGCCGGTGCCGGCGTCAAAACTGGTGCGCCAGCTGCAGGTCGCGAAAGGCTTTGACGTAGCCGATAACGAGATAGTGCAACGTATTGAGCCCGGCGATCTGCTGATCACCGCCGATATTCCCCTGGCGGCCGAGGCCCTGGACAAGGGCGCCGAGGTACTGAGCCCCCGGGGTGAGCGCTTTGACAGAGGTACCATTCGCGCCAAGCTGACCATGCGCGACTTTATGGATACCCTGCGCGCCAGCGGCGTGCAGACCGGCGGCCCGCCCACCCTGAGCCAGGCCGACCGCCAGGTCTTTGCCAACCAGCTCGATCGGCTGCTGCGTTAACGACGGTGAGGAGTAAAGTGTGAGGGATAAATGGGGTCTTCTCACCCCTTCCCCTCACTCCTCACACTTTTTAAAGAGGTAACACCATGTTCAGAACTCTTACCCTTGCCCTGAGTGCGCTGCTACTGAGCGCCTGCGCCAGTTTCAGCCAGTACAGTGTCTCCGAAACCGAGCTGGAAAAGGCGCTCTACACCCAACTGGAAGAGCAGGCGCCCCGCTTTACCCAGGGGCTGGTGGAAACCCGCATCGACGAACTCGACCTCACCATCGGGCCCGACAACCGTCAGGTAGTGCGCCTTGACATTCGTGGCGAAACCGCCATCAATGCCCTGATTGCCCGCTTTCCCGCCGCCCTGGATCTGCAGATTGAAGGCCGCCCGGTGTACGACCGGCAGAAAAACGCCATCTTTATTCGGGATCTCGACCTGCTGCAAAGCCGGGTCAACGCCTTTGGCTATCAGGGCGATGTGGGAGCCGCCTCGGCGGGCATGATGCAGCTGGTGCGCGCCGTACTGGAAAACCAGCCGGTGTACCGGCTCGACGACGGCCGCTACAGCTGGCTGAAAAATGTGCCTGTGGCCATGGACATCGCCCCCGGCCGGCTGGTGTTCAGCCCCCGCTTCAGCGACTGATGCAATCCCCACTATCAAGGCTGGCTTAATATACGGCACCTGACCTACAATGGCGCAGATTGTGTTTAACTTCAGCGATATTGTCAGGCAGGTGACCTATTAACGCGACAGTTTTAATGGTGTTTGTTCCCACCTTTTTCTTTGTGTCGATCACCCCCGGCATGTGCATGACCCTGGCCCTGTCTCTGGGCATGACGGTCGGGGTGAAGCGCGCCCTGTGGATGATGCTGGGCGAGCTCGCCGGTGTGGGCCTGGTGGCCTGCCTGGCGGTGATCGGTGTGGCCGCGCTGATGCTGCAATACCCCGAGCTGTTTCTGCTGCTCAAGTACGGCGGCGGCCTGTACCTGGCCTGGCTCGGCATTCAGTTGTGGCGCTCCCGGGGCAAGCTGGCCCTGAGTCCGATGGACGCCGGCCCGCGCCATATTCCCGCCGCCACCCTGATCAGCCAGGGCTTTGTGACCGCCATTGCCAACCCCAAGGGCTGGGCCTTTTTTATCGCCCTGCTGCCCCCCTTTATCAATAACCAGGCGCCCCTGGCCGGCCAGCTGGCCACCCTGGTGTCGATCATTCTGACCCTGGAATTTATCTGCCTGCTGCTGTACGCCAGCGGCGGCCGCACCCTCAGCCGGGTGCTGCAGCAAAAAGGCAAGGTTCAGCTGATGAACCGCATTGCCGGCAGCCTGATGCTGGGAGTCGCTCTGTGGCTGGCACTGGGCTGAACCGTGGCCGTGTGGCCATTGCACTGGTACTGCTGGTGGGCGTGCTCTGCCTGGGCCAGCGCATCGGCCTCATGGACCACTGTGGCCAGCAGGCCCAGGTAGAACAACCCCATGACACTGCCGGCACGGCCGACAGTGAAGGCTGCTCGCTGTCGGAGCAGTTGCTCACCAAGTTCTGGGATCACGCCGACAGTCTGTTGCTGGGCCTGATCGCCCTGCTCTGCTGGTGGCTGGCTCCGGCCGGCCGCCCTGGCCGCCGGCCCGTGCCGCCTCCCGAGCCGGTGCCCGAACAGCGGCGCCATCTGGTGCTTTGCGTATTCCGGGAATGACAGTCAAGGCCCTCTCATCTTATGCTTGGCGTTGACGACCGGAGAATTTAACGTGTACCGACTTTTTTCACTGTGCTTACTGCTGCTTGCCAGCCTGACCGCGCACGCCGCCGACACCGGCTGGCTGCAGTCCCCCGACCATCCACCGGTGCAGGTGCGGCTGGTGCAAAACGGCCCGCTGAATGATACCAGCGGACAATATGCCGCCCTGCTGCAGGTAAAACTGGCCGACGACTGGAAAACCTACTGGCGCTCCCCCGGTGAAGGTGGCATTGCGCCCCGGCTGGAGTGGCAGGACTCGCAAAACATTGCCGGGCTGGACTGGCGCTGGCCCCTGCCCGACCGCTTTCACCTGCTGGGCATAGAAACCCAGGGCTATCAGCACGATGTAAACTTTCCGCTGCTGATCACGCCGGCGAATGCCGGCCAGCCGGCGATGCTGAACGCCACCCTGACCCTGCCGAGCTGTACCACCATCTGCGTGCTCACCGAGTATTCCCTGTCGCTGCCGCTCGATCCCGGTCTTGCCCTGAATGAAACCACCAACCACGCGTTTCAGCAGGCCCTGTCCCGAGTGCCGCGCCCGGCCAGCCGCATACAGGCGACCGACGGCCGCTGGGATGCCAGCCAGGAACGGGTCTCGGTGATCCTTGAGAACCCCGCCGGCTGGAATGAGCCGGTGGTGTTTATCGACGACACCGACACCTCGGTGTTCAGTCAGCCCGATCTCAGCGTGGACGGCGACCGGCTGGACGCCCGCTTTCTGGTCAGCAGCTGGGATCCCGGGCTCAACCTTGACGGCGAGTCCCTCACCGTGACCGTGGCCGACACCAACCTGGCCGAAGAGCTGAGCGTGACCCTGGCCAGGGGCGCCCTGCCGAACAGCAGCACGCAGCCCGGGCTGTGGCTGGCGCTCGGCTATGCCCTGCTGGGTGGCCTTGTTCTCAACATCATGCCCTGCGTGTTGCCGGTGCTGGGGCTCAAGCTCAACAGCCTGCTGCTGGGCCATCGCAGCCGCGCCGAGGTGCGCCGGCCGCTGCTGCTTTCGGCCGCCGGCATTCTGCTGTCGTTCTGGGGACTGGCCGCCTTTATGCTGGCGCTGACCTGGTCCGGCGCGCAACTGGGCTGGGGCATCCAGTTTCAGCAGCCGGGCTTTATCGGCTTTATGCTGGCGGTCACCGCACTGTTTTCCCTCAACCTGTTTGGCCTGTTTGAAATTCACCTGCCCAGCCGGCTTAGCACCTGGCTGGCCACGGGCCCCGGCGGCGGCGGCAGCCATCTGATGCAGGGCATGTTCGCCACCCTGCTGGCCACGCCCTGCAGTGCGCCCTTTCTGGGCACGGCAGTGGCCGCGGCGCTGGCGTCCTCACCGTTAATATTGATTGCCATCTTTACCGGTCTGGGGCTGGGCATGGCCCTGCCCTGGCTGCTGCTGGCGGCCTTTCCGGGCTTTGTGCGCTTTATGCCCACCCCCGGCCCCTGGATGGTGAAGGTCAAGTGGCTGTTTGGCCTCATGTTGCTGGCCACCAGCCTGTGGTTGCTGTCGCTGCTTTCTTCCACCCTGGGCTCTACCTTGAGCCTGTTACTGGGCACTCTGCTGGTGGTGCTGCCGCTGTGGTCACTGCTGCGTCGCCACGGCGCCCAGGCGCTGGTGTTTGGCCTGGCCGGGCTCAGCCTGGCCGGTGCCGTGCTCGGCGGCGTGGCACTGCTGACTCAGGAGCGCTGGGTCAGCCCGGCCAAGCCGGAGCTGGCCTGGCAGCCCCTGGACATTCCCCGCATCGAACGGGAAGTGGCCGCCGGCAACCGGGTATTCGTGGACATTACCGCCGACTGGTGCATTACCTGCCAGGCCAACAAGATTGGCGTGATCCAGCGGGATCCGGTGTACAGCGCCCTGCAACAGCCCAATGTGGTGCTGATGCGCGGCGACTGGACTCGTCCCGATCCGGTGATCACCGACTACCTGCGCGCTCACGGCCGGGCCGGCATTCCCTTTAATCAGGTGTTTGGCCCGGGTTTGCCCGACGGCCGGGAGCTGGAGGTATTGCTGACCACGGAGCGGGTGCTGTCGGCGCTGGATGCCGCCCAATGAGGTCACTGACACGGTGGCTGGGCTATGGCCTGGTGGGGCTGGTGCTCATGACGGCGGTGGATCTGTGGCGCAGCCGGGATCTGCCTGCCTCGGCCGGCATACTGGGCGAACAGATCACCCTGAAAGGCCAGGCGGTGGATCTGGCCGCCCAAAGCCACAGTGAGCCCGTGCTGCTCTATGTGTGGGCCAGCTGGTGCGGCATCTGCCGGCTGGTTTCCCCCATGGTGAACCTGGTGCCCGGCCCGGTCATGAGCATTGCCATCGCCTCGGGCAGCGATGCCAGGGTCACGGCGTATATGCGCGGAAAAGGGTATGACTTTGCGGTGATTAACGACGCCGACAACCGGCTGGCGCGCAGCTTGAGCATTGGCGTCACCCCCACCCTGATGGTGGTGCACCAGGGCGAGCTGAAATTGGCCACCACCGGTTTCACCACATTGCCGGGCATGCTGCTCAGACGCTGGCTGATAAGCTGGCTGTAGGATCAAAAAAGGGAGCCTCAGGCTCCCTTTTTGATCAGAACAATACTCGCCGGCCCTTGAGGCAGTCCCGGCAGGTGGGCTCGCCCATCAAGGATCCCAGCGCTTCGGGGGCGCAGCGCTTGCCGCAGCGGCTGCATTCATGAAACGACTTCAGCCGCAACGCAATGCATTCCTCCACCAGCGCCAGCAACTGCTCCAGGCTGCCGCTGTGCTCATCCACCACGCCCCGTGAGCTGGGTTTGGTGGTCTGCATGTCGTGATGGCGCCATTCCATGGACGGCAACAGTACCTCGGCCCTGTCCTGCTGAAACGACACTATCACCAGCACAGGGTCACCGATAAACAGACTCTGGGCGCCCTGGACCGGGTAATTAAGATGGTTGATCAGGTGCTGACGCCAGGACTCCAGCGTGGGCGACAAGGGCATCGCCAGCAACAGGGCATCCAGCAACTTGGACGGCATAATACTCCTCTCCCCTCGCAACAAAAAACCGGGGTCTGCCGACCCCTGGCTCTTACTGGCGGATCAGGTAATCCGCCTGACCCACCCATTTATAGCTGGTCAGCTCTTCCAGCCCCATGGGGCCCCGGGCGTGCAGCTTCTGGGTGGAGACCGCCACCTCGGCGCCCAGGCCGAACTGGGCACCGTCGGTAAAGCGGGTGGATGCGTTCACATACACCGCCGCCGACGGGGCACCGTTTACAAAGCGCTCGGCGCTGGTCAGGCAGTTGGTGAGAATGGCATCGGAATGCGCCGCATTGTGCGCCCGCAGGTGTGCCAGTGCCGCGTTCACGTCGCTGACCAGCTTGACCCCCAGGGTCAGGCCCAGCCACTCGGTATCAAAATCGCCGTCTTCGGCGGCGCGCACGGTCGCCGGACCGTCCTTCAGCAGCGCCAGCGCCCTGGGCTCGGCCACCAGGGTCACGCCCTTGTCGGCCATGCGCGCACTCAGGGCCGGCAGCAGCTCGGCGGCGGCCTGCTCATGCACCAGCAGAGTATCGATGGCGTTGCACACACTGGGGCGCTGGGTCTTGGCGTTGTCGATTACGTCCACAGCCCGTGTCAGATCGGCGCTTTGGTCCACGAAGATGTGGCCGATACCAAAGCCACCGATAATGACCGGTATGGTGGCCTGCTCCTTGCAGAGCTGGTGCAGACCGGGGCCGCCACGAGGAATGATCATGTCCACGTACTGATCCAGTTTCAGCAGACCGCTCACCCATTCCCGGCCCGGCTCGCCGATGTACTGGACGCAGGACTCGGGCAGCTCACAGGCCGCCAGCGCCTGACGAATGACCTTCACCAGCTCCTGATTGGTGTGAAAGGTTTCCCGGCCACCGCGCAGAATGCTGGCATTGCCGGTTTTCAGGCAGAGGGCGGCAATGTCGATGGTGACATTGGGACGGGCCTCGTAGATCACCCCCACCACGCCCAGGGGCACCCGACGGCGGGACAGGCGCATGCCGTTTTCCAGCACCCGGGACTCCAGCTCGGCGCCCACCGGATCCGGCAGCCGCACCACGTTGCGCACATCATCGGCAATGGCGGTGAGCCGCTGTGAGTTCAGCATCAGCCGGTCGAGCATGGCGTCACCGGTGCCATTGGCCCGGGCGGCATCCAGATCTCTGGCGTTGGCCGCCAGAATGGCCTCGGCATGAGTTTCCAGGGCGTCGGCCATGGCCACCAGGGCGGCGTTCTTGGTTTGAGTGCTGGCTTCGGCCAGCAGGTACGAGGCGTCGCGGGCCGCTCGGCCCATGTGTTGCAAATCCATGGTATCTCCTACAAAAGCACCAGATCGTCGCGGTGAATGGCGACGCTGCCGTAGCCATAGCCCAACAGGGTTTCAATCTGGTCTGAGTGTTGTCCTTTGATGCGCTCCAGATCCTGAGCGTCGTAGCGGCAGATGCCCCGGGCCAGCTCGCGGCCGTCGGGGTTGACGATGCGCACCGCCTCACCCCGGCGAAAGCGTCCTTCCACCTGTACTATGCCCTTGGGCAGCAGGCTGGAGCCCTTGTCCATCACCGCCCTGACCGCACCGGCGTCGATATGAATTTCGCCGTGAGGGGGCGGCCCCGCCAGGATCCAGCGCTTGCGGCTTTCCAGCGGTGTGGCCAGGGCCGGAAAGCGGGTGCCCACCCGGTCACCGGCGGCCAGCCGGCCCACCACTTCCGGGATCTGGCCGGTGGCGATCACCACGTCCACCCCGGCGCGACGGGCCACGTCGGCGGCCTGCAGCTTGGTGGCCATGCCGCCGGTGCCCAGGCCACTGACGCTGCCGCCGGCCAGTTTGCGCAGGGTATCGTCGATGGTCTGTACTTCCTCGATCAGCTGGGCGTCGGGGTTGTTGCGCGGATCGGCGGTAAACAGGCCACGCTGATCGGTAAGCAGGATCAGCAGATCGGCCTCGGCCAGAATGGCGGCCCGGGCCGACAGGTTGTCGTTGTCGCCCACCTTGATCTCGTTGGTGGCGACGGCGTCGTTTTCGTTGATCACCGGAATAATACGGTGATCGAGCAGGGCGCGCAGGCTGTCCCGGGCGTTGAGGTAGCGCTCCCGGTCTTCCAGATCGGCCCGGGTCAGCAGCAGCTGGCCCACGTGCAGGCCATAAATATTAAACAGCGACTGCCAGGTCTGGATCAGCTGGGTCTGCCCCACCGCCGCCAGCATCTGCTTGTTGGCCATGGTGCCGGCCACCTCGGGAAAGCCCAGATGCTCGCGCCCGGCGGCAATGGCCGCCGAGGTCACCACAATAATGCGGTGGCCAGCCCGGTGCAGACTGGCGCACTGGCGCACCAGCTCCACCATGTGTGCCTTGTCGAGATGGCGGGTGCCGCCGGTGAGCACACTGGTACCCAGTTTTACAACAATGGTTTTGCCTTTCATGGAACGCCCTGCGGCTCCTTTACAACACAGCAATGCCGGCATGATGCCGGCAGAATCAAGATGGACAGAATACGGCCCTCGCGGCGCTCGGCCGCCGGGCCATCAGGCGGGGCTCAGCAGGTGCTTGTCGCCAAGCTCCGGCGCCGGGCCGGCACTGAGGGAGAGTTCATCAAGGCAGGTGGCCAGCTTGTCGTAAAAATCGCGCAACGTGCGCGCCACTTCGTCTTCGTGCTTGCGGGGAATCGCCCGATCCCGCCACTGGCCATCGACGTCGTAATAGCCCAGCCGGTAGTGGAATTCAAAGTGTTGCTCGCTCTTGGGCGACAGTTTCAGCCACCAGCCCCAGAACTCGCGTTTTTCCGGCGCGGCCTTGGCACTGGCGCACACCGCCAGGCAATCAAAGAAATAGCTGTTTTCCGTAGACTGCTCACTGCGCAGGTAAGGACCAATGGCCGTAAACACGCGCAACAGTTTCTGATGACTCACCGTTTCAGTACTCATAACCACCTCCCTGGTAACTGGCCTATATGTAACGCTTTTTCACCCAATAATAAAGGTTGGCCGCCCTTGGTGGCCAAAAAAGCCGCAGCCATGGCTTGTGCAGGGGTTAAAGGTGGGCTAACAGCCAATCCCGGGTACGGGCCAGCGAGGTTTCATACACCTGAAGCAGGGGCAGCTTGTCGAGCACCAGCGCTTCACCGCAGCGACTGGCGGCGGCCAGGGCCTGGATCTCGGGCTCGGGGCAAAGAAAGTCGTGGCGATGACCAATGCTGAGCAGGGGCACCGGTGAGGAACGCCCCATCAGCCCCTGGGTCTTGAGAGACAGGCCGCGACAGTGCTGATAGACCCCTTCCCAGTCGTTGCTTTTCATGCCCATACGATTGGCGATGCTGTCCCGCAGCATGGCCGGGGCCCGCATAAAGCGGTCCCGCTCGGTAAAGAACAGGTTGGCGGCGCCGGCAATGCTGACCACGGCCCGCAGCCGAAACGGCTCCAGGCTGGCCAGCCGGGCGGCCACATTGCCGCCCATGCGCACCCCCAGCATGGCCACCCGGCGCTCGTCCACCCAGGGAATGTTGGGTACATGATGCAGCACCGCCTGATGCAGCCGGCTGCTGTCCTGCACCAGCGGCCAGTGGGACGAATACCCCACCCCGGGCATGTCAACGGTGAGCATGGCAATGCCGGCGGGCGCCAGGTAACGCTCGTAAAAGCGCCAGAAGTCGAGCTGCAGGCTGTCGAGGCTGCCGCTGACGATCACCAATGGCAGCGGCCGGTCGTTGGCCGGCAGGTGCAGGTAGCCCTGTACCTCCTTGCCGTTAAAGGGAATGCGCAACTCCTTCAGTGGCACCGGCAGCAGCCGGCCCGCTTCCCGGTAGGCCTGATTGGCCAGCAACTGGGCCTGCAGCGCCAGCCGATCGCCCTTCAGGTGCGGGTAGCTGGCGAGGGAAAAATAACGGGCCGCCGCCAGACACTCTCGCCGGGTCTGTTCGGGGGTGTCGGCCTCGCGGGCGCGCTGTTGCGCCTCCGCGCCCAGCCGGCTCCACTCAAACACCCAGTTGCCGGGCCGGTATTCATTCACTGTGTCGAGCCAGCCATCCACGGAGCGGGGCCCGGGAGCGGCCGCCATGCGGGCCAGGGTCGCCTCGACTTCGATGCTGTCGAACCCCAGCCAGTGCCAGAAAGCCCGCTTTTGCAAGCGGTAAAAACCGGGCAGGTCGGCACCATCCACGTAGGGCGCCGGCTCCTGCTGCGTATGCGGCCGGCGGCCGACAAAGGCGATGGTGGAGGTTTCCGGGGCGTGCTGCACGGTGGAAAACAGCCGCTCGCTCAGGTTGCTCTGCTGGCTTGTCATGAAGACTCCGGCGTTAAAACGTAAAAAAGGCTCCGAAGAGCCTTTTTATCACGCCTCGTCCTGCTCGCACAGGGGCGGTAAGAAAGTCACGCTCATGTCCCAGGGCTGTTCAATCCAGGTGTCCTGACCCACGCGCACTTCAAAGTCATCCACCAGCGGCTCACCCTTGGGCTTGGCAAACACGGTAATGAACTTGGCCTTGGGGTAAAGCTCGCGGATCACCCGGGCGGTGTTGCCGGTGTCCACCAGATCGTCAACGATCAGGAAGCCTTCACCGTCACCCTTTACCTGCTTCAGCACCTGCAGATCATCACGCTGCTGCTTGTGGTCGTAGCTGGAGATGCACAGGGTGTCGACGTGGCGAATGCCCAGCTCACGGGCCAGAATGGCGGCAGGTACCAGACCACCGCGGCTGACGGCAATAATGCCTTTCCACTGGCTGGCGGGCAGCTGACGGGCGGCCAGCTTACGCGCTTCGCGCTGAAATGAGTCCCAGGTGACGACGAATTTGTTGGACATAGAGAGAACCTTTGGGTGTTGGCTTTAAAACAGAATGGCCGCTTGCCGCCTCACGCAAAATGGCGCCAGCCGACACCCCTTCACGAACGAAGAAACGCCTGCCATTGAAAGCAGCGAGCAAACAATGGGCGCATTATAGAGATCACGCCCATTCTTGACCAGCTAAACAGCTTTTTTTGCCGGCGGGCCACAACGCTTATAGGTTAGACCAAAGTCTCAGACGACCAGATCCCGTTTTTACATTTTGCTTACATCCCTCCCTCTCGCGGCTGTCTAAAATGCGTGAACATGCGGCATTCCCGGACTCAATCAAGGAAGATGAATGTGAACTGGCTACGCTCTCTGACCATCGCAAAACGGCTTTACCTCAATCTGATACTGCTTTCCGCCGGCATTCTCGGGGTCACCCTGCTGATGCTGTGGTTCTTTTACCAGGGCCTGGTGGAAGAAAAACGCGTGCAGGCCATGCGCCAGGTGCAGTCGGTGGTGAGCCTCGCCGGCCACTACCATGAACTGCAGCAGGGCGGTCAGCTGTCCGCGGCCCAGGCTCAGGAGCAGGCCATGGCAGCCATTGCCGGCCTGCGCTACGGCGACAACGACTACTTCTGGATCAACGATCATCAGCCGCGCATGATACTGCATCCCATGAAACCGGAGCTCAATGGCGGCGACCTGAGCGGCTTTGCGGATCCCGACGGCAAAAAGCTGTTTGTGGAAATGGTGCGCCGGGTCGACGAGGCCGGCCAGGGCTTTGTGCATTATCTCTGGCCCAAGCCCGGCCATGAGGCGCCGGTAGAAAAGGTCTCCTACGTGCAGCTGTTCAAGCCCTGGGGCTGGATCATCGGCACCGGCATTTATATCGACGACGTGGAAACCCAGCTGATGGCCCTGGCCGGCAAGGTGATGACCTTGATGCTGGGCCTGGGGACTCTGGCGGTGCTGGTGGCCGTGGTGCTGATCCGCAGCATACTGAACCCGGTGGGCCAGACCGTCAGCGCCCTGCGCGATATTTCCCACGGTGAGGCGGATCTGCGCCGCCGGCTGGATGAAAGCGGGCGGGACGAGATCACCCAGCTCAGCCAAAGCTTCAAC
Organism: Oceanimonas aquatica; assembly: GCF_030732065.1. Classification (GTDB taxonomy): domain Bacteria; phylum Pseudomonadota; class Gammaproteobacteria; order Enterobacterales; family Aeromonadaceae; genus Oceanimonas. The sequence continues at coordinate 114,055 of NZ_JAVBHX010000006.1, read as the reverse complement.
CAGTTCTGCTCTCGTCTGAGTGACACCATTCGCCGGCTTTCCCCCATCAGTCAGGAGGTCAACCAGGCCTCGAGCCGGCTGTCGGACATAGTGCGCCACAACCGCAGCGTGTCGGAGCAGCAGTCGGAAGAAACCGAGCAGGTGGCCACCGCCATGCAGGAAATGCTGGCCACCAGCAGCGAGGTGGCCCGCTCCGCCGAGCAGGCCGCCAGCGCCAGCGAGGAATCGGCCCAGGCGGCCGAGCAGGGCTCGCAACGGGTGGCCGACACCTGTGAATATTCCTCGGCGCTGGTGGAGGAGCTGGGGCAGGCCCAGCAGCGGCTGGGGGCTCTTGCCGAGCGTACCCAGACCATTGGCACAGTGCTGGAAGTCATTCGCACCATTGCCGAGCAGACCAACCTGCTGGCCCTGAACGCCGCCATCGAGGCGGCCCGGGCCGGCGAGCAGGGCCGGGGCTTTGCGGTGGTGGCCGACGAGGTACGTGAGCTGGCCACCCGCACCCAAAGCTCCACCAACGAAATCGAGCAGATCATTCTCGGACTGCAAAAGGAATCGGATGACACTGTCAGCCGCATGAACACCCTGATGCAGCGGGCCGAGGAGACCCAGGGCAGCGCGGTGCAGGCGGGCGAGGCCCTGGCCACCATCACCCAGCGCATGGGGCTGATCAACGACATGAACAACCAGATTGCCACCGCCGCCGAGCAGCAGCGCCAGACCACCGAGGAAATGAGCCGCAACCTCACGCGCCTGAGCGAGCTGGCGGAAGAGGTACGCAGCAAGACCCAGGAAACCGACAGCGCCGGTGAGGCCCTGTTCAGCCTGGGCCAGCGCCTGACCGACGAGGTAAACGGCTTCAAGGCCTGACCACCACAGTGATAACCATGGCGAACACCGGCAAGAGCGAGGTAAGCTTACCGCATTCGTTTTCTTGCCGGTGATCCCATGATGTCCATTCGTAGCCTGTCCCCCACCAGCCTGTGGGGCTTTTTCGACACCATCTGCAGCATTCCCCACCCTTCCGGCCACGAAGCGGCGCTGCGCCGCTGGATAGCCGACTGGGCCCGCGAGCGGGGTCTGGTTGTGCATCAGGACGACATCGGCAACCTCATCATTAAAAAATCTGCCAGTCCCGGCATGGAAAACCGCAAGGGCGTGGTGCTGCAGGCCCATCTCGACATGGTGCCCCAGGCCAATGCCGACACCGGGCACGACTTTACTCAGCATCCCATTCGTCCGCGTATCGACGGCGACTGGGTGTATGCCACCGGTACCACCCTGGGTGCCGACAACGGCATCGGCATGGCCGCCTGTCTGGCGGTGCTGGCCGCCAACCAGCTCAAGCACGGCCCGCTGGAAGTGCTGCTGACGGTGGATGAGGAAAGCGGCATGACCGGCGCCTTTGGCCTGAAACCAGAACTGCTGACGGGAGAGATATTGCTGAACACCGACTCGGAGCAGGACGGCGATGTGTACATGGGCTGCGCCGGTGGCGTGGATGCCAATATCACCCTGCCCTATGAGGCCGAGCCGGTGCCCGCCGGTTATCAGGCCTTCCGGCTCGCCATCACCGGTCTGCGCGGCGGCCATTCCGGCATCAACATTCATGAAGGCCGGGCCAGCGCCACCAAGCTGCTGGCCGAGCTGCTGCACGCCGTCACGGCAGAGCACGGCGTGCGCCTGGCCAGCCTCAGCGGCGGCACCCTGCGCAATGCCATCGCCCGGGAAGCCTCGGCCCTGCTGCTGGTGCCCGAAGCCGAATGCGAACGTCTGCCCTTCCTGCTTGAAGCCTGCCGGCAGCAATACGCCGCCGAGTTTGCCGGCGTGGATGATTTTATTCGCCTTGAACTGAACCCGGCCGAGCCGCCCGCCCGCGTCATGAGCAAGGCCATGCAGCAGCGGCTGACCCGCGCCCTGCTGGCCTGCCCTCACGGGGTGATGGCCATGAGCCGCACCATGGCGGACGTACCCCAGACCTCCACCAACCTGGGCGTCATTGAAACCCACGCTGATCACGTGCATGTGCAATGTCTGATCCGCTCCCTGAACGACGCCGGTCGTCAGCGAGTGGCAGCCATGACGGCGGCGGCCTTTGAGCTGGCCGGGGCCAAGGTACAGTTTGACGGCGCCTATCCGGGCTGGCAGCCCGATCCGGACTCGCCGGTGATGCAGCTGGTGCTCGACACCCACAAGCAGGTGTTTGGTCATCTGCCGGCGGTCAAGGTGATCCATGCCGGGCTGGAATGCGGCCTGCTGAAAAGCGTCTATCCCCACTGGGACATGGTGTCTTTCGGCCCCACCATCCAGGGCGCCCACTCTCCGGACGAGCGGGTCAGCATAGACGCGGTGGCTCGCTTCTGGCAGTTGCTGGTACAAGTGCTGGAGCGCATTCCTGCGCGCGTCAGCTAACGACAAACCGCCATCAGGCGGGCGTATTCAGCCCGTGCGTTTTCGCTTATGCTTTGAGCAGTTCAATGCTCAGGAGGCGTCATGAAATCAAAAGCTCTGTTACTGATGCTGGCGCTGGTCGCCACACCGGCCCTGGCCGACAACATTCTCAGCCGGGCGGTCGATTTTGGCCGCGAGCTGCTCGACGAAACCCGCAAGCTGGCTCCCGGCATTCAGCAGGATCACAGTGCCGTGCCATCCCGCCAGGCCAGCGCCCATCCGGACGACGGCCGCGACGCCCCGGCCCTCGACACGGGCGTGGCGTCGGCCGGCAACCGGACGACCACCGCCGGCCCCACCGCCGTGGTGGGCAGCGGCCAGCCCGCCGCCCCGGCGGCGCCCCAAAACAACCAGGGCTGGTTTGTGGAAGAGGATCATCTGAAGTAAAGGGGGTTATCAGTCCCATTCAAACCCGAGCTGAGCCCCCTGCCCTTCTTCGGCAAGCTCCACGCTTACCCCCACCAGCCGCACGCCCCTGTCCCCGGCCCGCACCCAGGCCTGCTCACACAGCTTCAGGGCCGAGTCCAGTTCGAGCACAGTGGTGCGCCGTGACAGCGTGGTCTGCTCAAAATCCTCGAACTTGAGCTTGATGCACAGGCCGCAAATGGCCCGGCCATTGAGCCGGCGCACCAGCTCAGGCCAGAGCCGCTGTAATATTTCCCGGCCCTGCGGTGCAGAATAAATGTCTGCCGCCAGGGTAGTTTCCACCCCCACCGACTTGCGCACCCGGTCCACCTGCACCGGCCGTTCGTCCCTGCCTTGCGCTCGTTGCCACAGCAAGCGGCCAAATTTGCCAAAGCGGTGCACCAGCGTTTCTTCTCCCGCGGCCACCGCCTGGGCACAGGTTTCCAGGCCCATGGCCGCCAGCTTTTCTGCAGTTTTTTGGCCCACTCCCGGGATCTTGGCCAATGCCAGTCCGCTGACATAATCCGCCACTGCCGCCGGTGGCAGCACAAACAGACCATCGGGCTTGTTTTCTTCAGAAGCGATTTTGGCCAGAAACTTGTTGGGGGCCACTCCCGCCGAGGCGGTGAGTTGCAGCTCGTCGCGAATGGCCCGGCGAATGTCCTCGGCAATCAGGGTGGCGCTGCCGCCAAACAGCGGGCTGCCGGTCACATCCAGGTAAGCCTCATCGAGGGAGAGGGGCTCCACCAGCTCGGTATAGCGGTGAAAAATGGCACGGATTTGCTGGGAGATCCGCTTGTATTCGGCCATGTTGCCGGGGATCAGCAGCAGGCCGGGACACAGCCGCAGGGCTTGGTGGCTGGGCATGGCCGAGCGCACGCCATATTGTCGGGCCGGGTAGTTGCAGGTGGCAATCACCCCGCGCCGGCTGGCACTGCCGCCAATAGCCAGGGGAATGTCCCGCCACTCAGGGTGAGCCCGCATCTCCACCGCGGCAAAGAAGCAGTCCATGTCCACATGAATGATTTTGCGCATAACACAAGAGAGTGAGCCGAAAGCCGCTCCAACGCACTGGAAAAATAAACAGTAGCGAAATACTAACCTAAACTGTGGCCGGGAGCACCGGACTCAACCACAACAACAATCGGAGAGAGCGCATGAAACGCATCATCGGCATGGTCCTGTTCACCAGTCATGCCGCCCTGGCTCAGGGCAACTACCCCACGGCCGAGTGCCAATGGACCTGGGATCGCATACAGCACCTGAAAAAACAGATAGCCGCCGGTGATAACCTGGCCCCCACGAGGCGGGAATATCACCAACGGCTAGCCGAGTTCAGGCAAAAGCGCTGCGCTCGCTTTTCCTACCGACAGCGTTAATTGCCGGCCGCCTCAGGTACTGAAGCGGTTGATCTGATCCCGCAGGCTGTGGGCCAGCTGCTGCAGCTCTTCGCCGCTGCTGGCCACCGAGCTGGCGGTGACCACTGTGCTTTCCGAGGCCTGGGTGATACGCATCAGGTTGCTGTTCATTTCTTCCGACACCTGGCTCTGCTGCTCGGCGGCGGCCGCCACCTGCACGCCCATGTCGCGAATACGGGACATCTGTTCGACGATGCGCTCCAGCTCCTTGCCCGCATGCATGGCCGTCTGCACGCTGCCATCGGCTTGCTCACGAGAACGCCCCATCACCTCCACGGCCTTGCGTGCCACCGAATTTAGCCGTTCATTCATGCTGCGGATCTCTTCGGTAGAGCCCTGGGTACGCTGCGCCAGATGGCGGACTTCATCGGCCACCACGGCAAAGCCACGGCCGGACTCGCCCGCCCGCGCCGCCTCGATGGCGGCATTCAGCGCCAGCAAATTGGTCTGCTCCGAAATGGCCTGAATTTCTTCCAGCACCTTGCCGATCTGCACCGTGTCGGTTTCCAGGGCCAGGATCACCTCGGCTGCCTGCTCCAGCTCCTGCGCCAGCGCCTGAATGCGATGCACGGTATCATCAACGTCGTGATTGCCCTCATCGGCTTCATGATCGGCGCTTTCAATGGCTTCGGCGGTTTCACTGGCACTGCGCGCCACTTCACGCACACTGGCCGCCATCTGGTTCATGGCGGTCGACAACAGCTCCGCCTCCTGGGCCTGAGTGTCCAGCGCCGTACTGGTTTCCTCGGCATGACGGGCCAGCCCCTCGGCGCTGGCCGACACCTGTGACGCCGACGCCGCTATCTGATGCACCAGATCCTGAAACACACCAAGGGTGTCGTCGATGCGGCGCCCTACCCTGCCCAGCTCGTCCTGGCTGTCGAGCCCGGTACGCACACGCAAATTGCCGTCGGCCACCTGCTTCATGATCTCGCTGATACGATCCAGCGGCTGAGTAATGGAGCGCCCGAGGGGAATGGCCAGCGCCACCAGCAGCAAGAGGCCGCCCAGCAGCAGGCCGCCCATGTGCATGAGATCATGGCGAAAGGCGGCGTCCAGATCATCCACGTACACGCCGGTCGCCACCACCCAGCCCCAGGGCTCGAAGGGCTTGGCCAGGGTGATCTTGGGCTGAGGCTCGGTCTTGCCCGCATGAGGCCAGAGGTAGCTGAATTCCGCCACATCGGTATTGCTGCCCACCAGCGCCGCCATGTCCACAAACACCGGCTGACCGTCTTCGGTTTTAACCGAGCGCATCTCCCGACCGTTGAGATCGGGGTTGCCGCCATGGGCCAGCATGCGGGTATCGGCATCCAGCACGAAAAAGTACTCGTCACCGTCATAACGCATGCTTTCCAGCAGTTGTCGGGCGGTTTCCTGTGCCTGCTGCTGGCTGAGTTCACCCCGCTCCACCCGCTGCTGCTGCAACGTGAGCATGCCGTCGGCGCTGTCCAGCAGGGCGTGTAACTGATGGCGGCGTTCCTGTTGCAGCGAGTCGCGCATATCCAGCACTGACAGGGCGGACTGGGTCGTCAGCAGCAAACCGGCGGCCAGGATCAGCAGCCAGAGTTTGGCACGTACGGAAAGATTACCGAGCTTCATGAACGAGATTCCCTTCACAATTCAATTGAGTCTTAAGAAGGGATCAGATTAACACAGTTACATGACAGCAAAAGGGGGGTAAAGGGCACGAATAGCCAGGAAAAGCTGCGGTGGATTTGCCCTGGATCAAGGAAGGAGAAAGTAAGGGGCAAGGGGGTGGACATGAGGAGAAAGTAAACTCCTCACACCTTATTCCTCACCCCCCGGCGATCAGATAATGCGGTTTTCTTCCAGCATTTTACGGCGGGCTTCTTCTTTCGCCATTTTCTTCTTGCGGTTGTCGCACGGATCGGGACAGTCACAGGCTTTTTCCACGCCAATGCCACCCAGGCCTCCACAGGAGCCGGAGATGGTCTTGCGCTGAATAATGTAGCCGATGGCCATGGCCGCAATCACCAGGGCAAAGACTCCGAAGGTAATCAGAAAATACAGCATATCAACCTCTTAGATACTTCTGAAAGGCGCTGGACATATCCACCCGGAAACCGTCATCCGTCTTGGTGAGCAGATAGACCGCCAGCCCCCGCCGCTCGGCAAACGCCAGTGCCCGCTCCGTTCCCATCACCGTCAGCGCCGTAGCCAGGCCGTCTGCGATCATACAGGATGGGTGAATCACTGTCACCGATGCCAGCCGGTGAGTGATCGGCTTGCCGGTAGCCGGATCCATGGTGTGGGACAGTCGCTTGCCGTCCAGCTCATAGTAATTACGGTAATCTCCGGAAGTAGCCACGCTGGTGCCGGCAATCGCCACCACCTGCTGCACCATGCCCGTGCCCGGGCCGGGTTTTTCCACCGCGATGCGCCAGTCCTGGCCGTGAGCGTTCAGGCCGCGGGTTTTCACCTCGCCCCCGATCTCCACCAGATGGTTGGTGAGCCCCTGCTCACTGAGGTATTCCGATACCGCATCCACGCCAAAGCCCTTGGCAATGGAGGACAAGTCCACATAGAGCCCGGGCAGTGACTTTTGCAGAAACTCTCCTTCGGCCGTGGTGTGCACGGAGAGGTGTTCCAGCCCGGTCCGGGCCTTGACCTCGGCCAGCTGCTCGTCGCTAGGAATGTGGGTGGGCCGGGCGTCCGGGCCAAACCCCCACAGGTTCACCAGGGGCCCTACCGTTACGTCCAGGGCGCCCTCGGTGAGCCGGCCCAGCTGCAGCGCGGCGGTCACCACCTTGGCGGTATCAGCCGACACCGCCACCGGCGTATCATCGTCGTGCCGGTTAAAGCGGCTGAGCTCGGAATCCTCGCGGTAGGTGGACATGTGATCATTGACCTGCTCCAGCCGCCGGTCGATTTCCGCTTGCAGAGCCTCGGACCGGCTGTCATCGGCGCCCACTATCTTGATGGAGTAGTAGGTACCCATGGTGTTGCCGGTAAGATGCAGCTGCGGGCGGGGTTCGCTGGTTGGCTGGCAGGCCGCCAATAAAAAGGCCAGCCCCAATGGGGCCAGCCAGTTGATTACGCGATTGATCATCAGTGATTAACCACCAAAGTCATCCAGCAGGATGTTGTCATCTTCCACGCCCAGGTTCTTGAGCATGTTGATAACGGCGGCGTTCATCACGGGCGGTCCACACATGTAGTACTCACAATCTTCCGGCGCTTCGTGATCGCGCAGGTAGTTTTCATACAGTACGTTGTGAATGAAGCCGGTGTAACCGTCCCAGTTGTCATCGGGCTGAGGATCGCTCAGGGCCACATGCCACTGGAAGTTGTCACACTGCTCCTGCAGACCGTCGAAATCTTCCACGTAGAACATTTCGCGCTTGGAACGGGCACCGTACCAGAAGCTGATCTTGCGCTTGGAGTTCAGGCGCTTGAGCTGGTCAAAGATGTGCGAACGCATCGGGGCCATACCGGCACCACCACCAATGAACACCATTTCGGCCTCGGTTTCCTTGGCAAAGAACTCACCGAAGGGACCGGAGATGGTGGCCTTGTCACCCGGCTTCAGGGACCAGATGTAGGAAGACATCTTGCCGGGAGGGGCAGTCCAGTTGCTGGGCGGCGGCGTTGCGATCCGCACGTTCAGCATGATGATGCCTTCTTCTTCCGGGTAGTTGGCCATGGAGTAGGCGCGAATGGTTTCTTCGTCTACCTTGGACTCCAGATCGAAGATCTTGAACTTGTCCCAGTCTTCGCGGTATTCCTCGGGTACGTCGAAGTCCTTGTACTTGACGTGATGAGGCGGCGCCTCAATCTGAATATAACCACCGGCACGGAAAGGCACGCTTTCGCCGTTGGGGATCTTCAGCTTGAGTTCCTTGATGAAGGTGGCCTTGTTATCGTTGGAGATAACTTCACAATCCCACTTCTTGATACCGAACACTTCTTCCGGCAGCTCGATCTTCATGTCCTGCTTGACGTTCACCTGACAGGACAGACGTTCGCCTTCGCGGGCTTCGCGCTTGGAGATGTGATCCAGCTCGGTGGGCAGAATTTCACCGCCACCGTCCAGTACCCGTACACGGCACTGGCCACAGGAGCCACCGCCACCACAGGCAGAAGATACGAAGATACCGTTGGCCGCCAGGGCGCCCAGCAGCTTGACACCGGCACCGGAAGTGATCGCCTTGTCGGGATCGTCATTGATGCTGATAGTCACATCCCCTTCCGCGACGAGCTTGGACTTGGCAAACAGAATAATGCTTACCAGGGCCAGCACGATCACGGTGAACATGACCACGCCTAGAATGATTTCCATCGTTTATTCCTTTTCCGTCACTGGGTTTACAGAGAAATGCCAGAGAAAGACATGAAGCCGAGGGCCATCAGGCCGGCGGAAATAAAGGTAATACCCAGGCCGCGCAGACCATCGGGCACATCCGCATACTTCATCTTCTCACGCAAACCGGCCAGCAGTACGATGGCCAGCATCCAGCCCACACCGGAACCAAAACCATAGACGATGGACTCGCCGAAGTTGTAGTCCCGCTGCACCATGAACGACACACCACCAAAGATGGCGCAGTTAACGGTGATCAGCGGCAGGAAGATGCCCAGGGCGTTGTAGAGCGCCGGGAAGAACTTGTCCAGGGTCATTTCCAGGATCTGCACCAGTGCCGCAATTACCCCGATAAAGGTAATGAAGTTCAGGAAGCTCAGATCCACGCCTTCGACCATGGCGCCGTCTTTCAGAATGAAGTTGTAGATGAGGTTGTTAACCGGTACCGAAATGGTCAGTACCACGATAACCGCCACACCCAGACCAAAGGAGGTCTTTACCTTCTTGGACACCGCCAGGAAGGTACACATGCCCAGGAAGAAGGCCAGCGCCAGGTTCTCGATGAACACTGAACGAACAAACAGACTCAGATAATGTTCCATCTTTTACTCCTTGGCCTCCACCTGCTCGGGGCGGAAGGTACGCAGTACCCAGATAAAACCACCGATGATAAAGAAGGCGCTCGGCGGCAGCAGCAGCAGACCGTTGGCCTGATACCAGCCACCGTTTTTGATCAGCGGCAGGATTTCGATACCGAACCAGGTACCGGAGCCGAACAGCTCACGAATGGTGGCCACCACCAGCAGGATCAGGCCGTAGCCCAGACCGTTACCGATGCCGTCGAGGAACGACATCATGGGCGGGCTCTTCATGGCGTAGGCTTCTGCGCGACCCATAACGATACAGTTGGTGATGATCAGACCCACGAATACCGACAGCTGCTTGGAGATGTCATAGGCATAGGCCTTGAGGATCTGGTCCACCACAATTACCAGAGAAGCGATGATCGCCATCTGGGCAATAATCCGTACCGAGTTGGGGATCTGGTTGCGAATCAGCGAGATAAACAGGTTGGAGAACGCTGTTACCGCAATTACCGCCAGCGACATAACGAATGCCGTCTGCATCTGCGAGGTCACCGCCAGGGCAGAACAGATACCCAGCACCTGAAGGGCGATGGGGTTGTTGCCGATGATGGGACCGAACAGAACCTTTTTCATTTCAGCTTTATCAGCCATTGTTCAGTTCTCCTTCACGAACCTTGGCCAGGAAAGGACCGAAGCCTTTCTCACCGAGCCAGAATTCAAAGGTTTTTTGCACACCGTCGGAGGTCAGGGTTGCACCGGACAGGCCGTCTACGCTGGAAGGCGCGCCTTCGGGAGCACCGCCCTTGACGATACGCAGCGCAGGCTCGCCGTTTTCATCAAACAGCTTCTTGCCAACGAACTGGGCGCGCCAAGCCGGGTTTTCCACTTCACCGCCGAGTCCGGGAGTTTCACCCTGCTCGTAATAGGTGATGCCCTTGATGGTGTTGCCATCGGGCTCAACCGCCACGAAGGCGTACATGGTGGACCACAGGCCCTGACCGTGTACCGGCAGAATGATGCTGTCCAGCTCGCCGTTCTCATCCTTGGCCAGGTAAACCGGGGCCAGGTTGGCACGGCGGCGAATGCCGGCGGGATCTTCTTCCGGGCTCAGCTTGATGCTGGTGGCGGGATCCTTGGAGGCATTACGCTGGTTGTAGCCGGCAGCGGCCTGGTCGGTGAGCTCACCGGTGCTCAGATCGAGCAGACGGGCGTCGATGAAACGCTCGTAGTTTTCTGCCACGTCCTGGCGGCCCAGACCGGCCACATCCACGATGTTGGTCTGCACGTCCAGCGCCTGGTTGCGCTGTTGAGTCGGCTTCAGTATCACGGCGGCGCCGGATACGATGATGGAGCAGACCAGGCAGAGGCTGCCGACAACGGCAAAGGTTCTGCCGATAGTTTCTTTCTTAGCCACGGGCCAGCCTCCGTTTGATGTTTGCCTGAACCACGAAGTGATCGAACAGGGGAGCGAACAGGTTGGCGAACAGAATGGCCAGCATCATGCCTTCGGGGAAGGCCGGGTTGACCACACGGATCAGCACCACCATGACGCCGATCAGCGCGCCGTACCACCACTTGCCCTTGTTGGTAAAGGACGCGGATACCGGGTCGGTCGCCATGAACATCATGCCGAAGGCGAAGCCACCCAGCACCAGGTGCCAGTACCAGGGCATGGAGAACATGGCGTTGGTGTCGGAGCCGATCATGTTGAACAGCATCGCGGTTGCCACCATGCCGAGCATCACGCCACCCACGATACGCCAGGAGGCAATACCCATGTAGATGATGAACAGACCACCAATCAGGATGGCCAGGGTAGACACTTCACCGATGGAACCCTGAATGTTGCCGATAAAGGCATCCATCCAGCTGATGGCGGCGCCGGTGTTGGCGTCCATCAGGGCAGCCTGGCCGCCGGCGGCCCACTGACCCAGGGCGGTGGCGCCGGAGAAGCCGTCAACGGCGGTCCAGACGGTGTCACCGGAGATCTCGGCCGGGTAGGCAAAGAACAGGAACGCACGACCCGCCAGTGCCGGGTTGAGGAAGTTCTTGCCGGTACCGCCAAAGATTTCCTTGGCCATGACCACACCAAAGGTGATGCCCAGGGCCGCCTGCCACAGCGGCAGGGTGGCGGGCACGATCAGGGCGAACAGCACGGAGGTCACGAAGAAGCCTTCGTTCACTTCGTGCTTGCGCACGGAGGCGAACAGCACTTCCCAGAAACCACCGACGATGAACACGGTCAGGTAGATGGGCAGGAAGTAGGTGGCACCCAGCAGCATTTTGCTGCCCCAGCCGGCACCGTCACCCAGGGTTGCCCCCAGGCTGTCGGCCAGGCCGTAACGCCAGTTGCCGTCGATCACGCCGGCCAGATCGGCCGGGCTGTACATGCTGGTGAGGGCCGCAATGGCCTGACCACCGGCGTTGTACATGCCGAAGAACATGGCGGGGAAGGTCGCCATCCACACCATGATCATGATGCGCTTCAGATCGATGCTGTCGCGAACATGGGAGGATTTGTTGGTTACCATGCCCGGGGTATAGAGCACGGTGGCCACCGCTTCGTACAGGGCGTAAAACTTCTCGTATTTACCACCCGGTTCGAAATGGTGTTCCATTTTTTCCAGAGTGTGCTTCAAACTCATTTCTCTTAGCCCTCTAGCTCAATCTTGGTCAGGCACTGACGCAGCACCTGGCCGTAATCGTACTTGCCCGGGCACACATAGGTGCACAGTGCCAGATCTTCTTCATCCAGCTCCAGGCAGCCCAGGTTCTGGGCGCTATCGGTGTCGCCAGACAGCAGATCACGCAGCAGCAGGGTCGGCAGAATGTCCAGCGGCATAATGCGCTCGTAGTTGCCGATCGGCACCATGGCACGGGCAGAGCCGTTGGTGGTGGTGGTCAGATCGAACAGCTTGCCCTTGGCCAGGTGGCCCAGGTAGGCGCGGGTAACCGAGAACTTGTTGGAACCCGGGGCCAGCCAGCCCATGAATTCCTTCTCGCGGCCTTCCTTCAGTACGGAGACCTGCAGGTGGTAGCGACCCAGGTAGGCGTGAGGACCATCGGCGGTGTTACCGGACAGCACGGAGCCGGAAATGACGCGGTTTTCGCCGTCCTGCAGTTCGCCGGCGGTCAGCTCGTCGAGAGACGCGCCGATGCGGGTACGCAGCAGACGGGGCTTGTTCACCACGGGGCCAGCCAGGGCCACCACGCGATCGGTGCAGAGTTCACCGGTGGTGAACAGCTTGCCGAAGGCGATCACGTCCTGGTAGTTGATGTTCCAGACTACCTTGCCGGGCACGATGGGATCGATAAAGTGAATGTGGGTACCGGGCAGGCCGGCCGGGTGTACGCCACCGAACACATGTTCCTTGACGTTACCGGCAGAGGCCTGAGGCAGGCTGCCTTCGCCCTTGCACACGTGCACCTGGCCATCGGTCAGGCGGCTCAGCACCTGTAGGCCATCGGTAAACGCCTGGGCGTTTTCCTTGATCACCAGCTCGGCATTGACGCTGAGCGGGTTGGTGTCCATGGCGGTCACGAAGATGGAGCGCGGGGTGGAGTCCAGCGCCGGCACCTTGCTGTAAGGGCGGGTGCGCAGGGCAGTCCACATGCCGGATTCAACCAGCTGCTCCTGTACGGTTTCACGTTCCAGTTTGGCCAGTTCGGCAGAGCTATAGCTTTTGAAAGTAATCTGCTCTTCGCTGTCATCAACGGCAATAACAACGGATTGCAAAACACGTTTGGCGCCACGGTTGATTTCAACCACTGTACCGGCGGCGGGAGCTGTGAACTTGACGCCAGGATTCTTCTTGTCGACGAAGATAACCTGACCCTTCTTGACGCGATCCTCTACCTTGACGTGCATGGTAGGGCGCATACCCACATACTCCTCACCCAGCGTAGCAACGCGCTTGATGGAGGGACCATCGTAGATTACTTGCTCTGGTGCCCCGGCAATTGGGAGGTCCAGTCCTTTTTTAATTGTAATCATACTCACTTGCACTACTTGTTAGGGGAAGACAGGTACTTGCCATGCAGAACATGACAACATGCTGATGAGTCGCTACCGGCATGTTCGCATCGCCCTGACAACAGCACGACTACACTCCGGTAACATCCAGCCCGATTTAAAAGGCGCGTAATTCTAGCACTTTTACGACAACGGCTGCCATGGCATTTGCTAAAAATTACCGCCATGGTCAGCAAAATCGGCTTGTTCGATAATTCACCAAGCAAAAATAAGGCCATGATTTTCAAGGCGGAATCATGCTTTGGTCGCAAGCGGCTCCGGAATGGAAGCGGTTTCCACGCCAACCGGGTCCATAACAATTTCGCTAACCACAAATAACAGTCGGCTCAGGCCGATACGCCCCCCTTGCCCATGCAATTGGGGCTGTCCGGCACCCCTCCCCGCTGTTGCCATTCGGCCGGGGTCAGGGTGTGCAGTGCCAGGGCGTGCACGCCGCCGGCGAGCTCGTCGGCCAGCAGGGTATTCAGGGTGCGGTGGCGGGCCAGCAGCCGCTGGCCTTCAAAGGCCGCACTCACCACCACCAGCTTGAAATGGGTCTCCGAGCCGGGCTCGACTCTGTGCATATAGCTTTCGTTCACCACCTCCAGGTGCTCGGGCGACAGCGCCTCCGTTACCTTGTGCTCTATGGTGCTTTGCATCGACATGGCGTTCTCCTCGCGATTAACAGGACAGATGACAGGCGCAAGCCTTACCCACTTTCATTTGGTCGGGCAAGCCTTCGAAAGGTCAGGTTGATTCGTGGGCCCCCGGCCCGGGCCATTCTGGGCAGGGCGTGGCGCCAATGATGCTGCATTTCACCGGCCATCACCAGCAGGCTGCCGTGCTCCAGCCACAGCTCCCGCTGCTCGCCACCGGCGTGGCGCAGCAAAAAGCGCCGGCGCTCGCCCAGGCTGACCGAGGCAATCATGGGGTTGGAGCCCAGTTCCGGCTCGTCGTCGGCATGCCAGCCCATGCTGTCGTGGCCGTTGCGGTATAAATTAAGCAGCACACCGTCAAAAGGCTGACCGCAGATGGTCTCAAGCCTTCCGGCCATGGCTTTCACCAGTGGGTGCCAGGATACCGGCACCCGCTCCCGGCCCGAATAACGATATGCCCAGTCGCCCATCCAGCAGGACAGCCGGGGCTCGTTGAGTTCCCGGCCAAACATCATCAGCCGGTGCTGTTGCCAGGGAATGGCGTGCTCAAGCTCGGCCTGCCAGGCGTCGGCCTCGGCGGCAAAGGCTCCGGGCCACCACAACAGGCGGCCCTGGTTGAGCGTGAGCCACTCGGGCTCGGACCATAGCTGCATGCTGATTTTCCCCTTCAAACTGGTAAAATGCCGCCCTTTGCAAACATCAGGCGTGAACTCCATGAATCATCACTTTCCTCTTGCCGAGGGCGGCGAGCTCGAGCTGCACCGCTACCCCCGTCAGGCCCGGCACGGCCTGCAGGCCTGGGAAGCGGCCGACGAATATATCATGAACGAGCTGGCCACTCAGGACTGGGACCGGAGCGCGCCCCTGGTGATTCTCAACGATGCCTTTGGCGCTCTGACGCTGGCCCTGCACCAATACCGGCCTTATACCGTCACCGACTCTCGCGTGGCCGAGCTGGCGCTGGCCGCCAATGCCGCCGACAACCGGCTGGCCCCCGACTGGCAGGCGCTCACCAGCCTGGACGAACTGCCCGACGCGCCCGGCCTGGTGCTGCTCAAGCTGCCCAAAACCAATGCCCTGCTGGAACATCAGCTGGCCGCCATCAGCCGGGTGGCCGGACCGCAAACCCTGATCATCGCCGGGGCCAAGGCCCGGGACGTGCATACCTCGACCCTCAAGCTTTTTGAGCAGTACCTGGGCCCCACCCGCACCAGCCTGGCCTGGAAAAAGGCCCGGCTGATCTTTGCCGAGCGGGATATGAGCATTGCCCCTGCCTCCACGCCGGCGCCGCTGGCCTGGAAACTGGAAAACAGCGACTTCACCATTTATAACCACGCCGCTGTGTTCTCCCGCGCCAGCCTCGACATTGGCGCCCGCTTTATGCTGGAGCACCTGCCCGCCAACCGGCCGGGCCGGGTGATCGATCTCGGTTGCGGCAACGGCGTACTGGGGCTGATGACCCTGGCCCGCAATCCCGACGCCACCGTCACCTTTGCGGACGAATCCCACATGGCCGTGGCCAGTGCCCGACTTAATGTGGAGCGCAACCTGCCCGAGGCCATGGATCGGGCCCGCTTTATGGTCAATAACTGTCTCGACGGCATGGCGCCCGACAGTGCCGATCTGGTGTTGTGCAACCCGCCCTTTCACCAGCAACAGGCCATTACCGATCACATTGCCTGGCAGATGATGACCGATGCCCGCCGGGTGCTGCGCCGGGGCGGCGAGCTGCTGCTGGTGGGCAACCGCCATCTGGACTACCACCAGAAACTCAAACGGCTGTTTGGCAATCAGCGGGTAGTGGCATCCAACCGCAAATTCGTTATTCTGAGAGCCATTCATACCGCCTGAAGGACCTATTCATGAATCACATCAAATGGTTGACCGCCTCTCTACTGGCCCTTGGCCTGACCGCCTGTGCCAGCTATTACCCCATCGCGGTGGACGTCAATCCGGCGCCGGCCGAGGTAACCGGCGGCGTGTACCGGGGCCAGCCCCTGGCGCTGTCGAGCAGCGACAACCGGAGCAGTGATTTCATTATTCAGATTGAACAGAAAGACAAATCGCCGGTGGTGGTGGGGGCCGCCAACAACCTGCGGCTGCAGATGGAACAGGCGCTGGCCCAGGGCTTCAGCACCCAGGGGGCCTTTATCGAGCAGGGCGCCCCGACCCGCGCCACCCTGGAGCTGCAGGAAGTGCTGTCCCGGGTGATCCGCGGCCACATCAGCTATGACGTGGTGCAAAAGGTACGGGTGCAGCTGGTGCTGGAGCGGGACGGCCGCCGCGTCACCAAACAGTATCGCCGTAGCGCCCAACAGGAATTCCCCGGCCGCCTGCACCCCGAGCTGGACAAGGTCACCGATGCCCTCGACCGCCAGCTGAGTCTGATGGTGCAGGATATTCTCGCCGATCGTGACGTACAGAACTTTATTAACGGTAACTAAATGAAAAAAATGTTAATCCTGCTGGCGGGCCTGTGGTCCGCCACCGCCCTCGCCGGCCCCCGGGTCGAGCTGGTCACCAGCTTGGGCAGCCTGGAAGTGGAACTGAACGAAGAAGCCGCGCCCAAAACCGTGGCCAACTTTCTGCGCTACGTGGACGACGGCAGCTACGACGGCTCCCTGTTTCACCGGCTGATCCCGGGCTTTGTGGTGCAGGGCGGCGGCTTTACCAGCGACTATGAGCGCCTGCCCACCTATGATCCGGTGCAGAACGAATCGGGCAACGGCCTGTCGAACACCACCGGCACCATCGCCATGGCCCGCACCCAGGACCCGCACAGCGCCACCCGCCAGTTCTATATCAACCTGTCCGATAACCTTTCACTCGACGGCGGCCGCCGCGCCGGATACACCGTGTTTGGCAAGGTCGTCAAAGGCGAAGAAGTGCTGGCACGCATGGCCGCCGTGCCCACCGGCATGAGCCTGCAACTGCGTGCCCGGGATGTGCCCGAACAGCCCATTATTCTGGAGCAGGTTCGTCGCCTGCCCGAGGAGTAACCATCAGAGCCCGGGCACTGAAATGGCAACAAAGCCTGTCGCTTTATACCGAGCGACGGGTAATGATCATGCTGGCGCTGGGGTTTTCCTCCGGCCTGCCGCTGCTGCTGGTGTTTGGCACATTGTCGTTCTGGCTGCGGGAAGCCGGTGTCAGCCGCACCAGCATCGGCTTTTTCAGCTGGGTGGCGCTGGCCTACGGCGTGAAGTGGCTGTGGTCTCCCCTGGTGGACAGGCTGCCGCTGCCGCTGCTGTCCCGGCTGATGGGCCGACGACGCAGCTGGATGCTGTTCTCCCAGGGCATCATTATGGCGGCACTGGCGGGCATGGCGTTTTCCGACCCCACCGCCGATCTCTCGCAACTGGCGCTGTTCGCCCTGGCGGTGGCCTTTGCGTCCGCCACCCAGGATATCGTGATCGACGCCTATCGCATTGAGTCGGCGCCGGAACGCTTGCAGGGCGCACTGGCCGCCGCCTACATGACCGGCTATCGCCTTGCGATGATCATGGCCGGCGCCGGGGCGCTGGCCATTGCCGCCTGGGCCGGCTCCGACACCGGCTACGACATGGGTGGCTGGCAGGTAGCTTACCTTGCCATGGCCGGCTGCATGCTGGTGGGCGTGCTTACCTGTCTGCTGCTGCACGAGCCGAAGGTGGATCTGGGGGAGCAGCAACGTTCACAACGGGAGCACAGAGATCACCTGGTGGCCAGCGGCTGGCCGGCCTGGCTGGCGGGGCTGGCGGCCTTTGGCAAAAGCGCCGTGGTGGCTCCCTTTGCCGACTTCTTTCAGCGCTTTGGCTGGCAGGCGCTGCTGATCCTGGGGCTGATCGCCAGCTACCGCATTGCCGATGTGGTAATGGGCGTAATGGCCAACCCCTTTTACGTGGACATGGGCTTTACCAAGACCGAAATTGCCACCGTGACCAAGATCTATGGCGTGATCATGACCCTGGCCGGGGCGGCATTGGGGGGCGTGCTGGTGGGCCGTTTTGGCACTCTGCGCATTCTGATGCTGGGGGCCCTGCTCACCGCCGGTACCAACCTGCTGTTTGCATTAATGAGCCAGCTGGGGCCGGATGTGCGTTTGCTGACGGTGATTATCTCGCTGGACAACCTGAGCGCCGGCATTGCCACTGCCGCCTTTGTAACCTATCTGTCGAGCCTGACCAATGTGGCGTTTTCCGCCACCCAATACGCCCTGTTCAGCTCGGTGATGCTGCTGCTGCCCAAGTTCGTGGCCGGCTTCTCGGGGCTGGCGGTGGATACCATCGGCTACGCCGGTTTCTTTACCGGCACCGCTGCCCTCGGCCTGCCGGTGCTGGTACTGATTGCGGTGGTCGCCCGGCGGGTGCCGCTAAAACGTGAGGCATAAGATTTGTCACCCCCGCGAAGGCGGGGGGCCAGGACAGACGGCGGCGGGGCCAACACGTGTCGGCAGGTATTCGGCCACGGTTAAGGCAAGTGCACCCTGTTCTGGATTTCCGCCTTCGCGGAAATGACGCAAATGAAGGTTTAATCCCGGAAGTTATTAAACTGCAGCGGCTGCTCCTGCTCTTCGGCGCGCAGCAGGGCCATGACCTGTTGCAGATCGTCCCGCTTCTTGCCGGTTACCCGTAACTGCTCGCCCTGAATGGACGCCTGCACCTTGATTTTGCTGTCCTTGATCAGTTTGACCAGCTTCTTGGCGAGCGCGCTGTCAATGCCCTGCAGAAAGCTCATTTCCTGCACATGGCGCTTGCCCGAACGTACAATGCTTCCCGCATCCAGCACGCGAACGTCTATGCCCCGCTTGATAAGCGCTCCTCGCAGCATGTCACGCATCTGTTGCAGCTGCAGATCGGCATCGGCCGCCAGCTTTACCTTGTTGTCGTTGAGTTCAAAGCTGGCCTCCACGCCGCGAAAATCATAGCGGGTGGTCAGCTCGCGGTTGGCGTTTTCAACGGCGTTACGTACTTCGTTCATTTCCACTTCGGAAACAATGTCAAAAGAGGGCATGGTGGCTCCTTGGCTCGGCGCCGAAACCGCTGGCAACGGCAACGGTTCGCGGCTAACGTATGATTTTAATAAAGCAGAAGAATATCAGAGTTCAGGGAGAGTGTGATGCATGAGTGGACCATACTGGGGGCCGGCGCCCTGGGCTGCACCTTTGCCGCCCTGCTGACCGAACAACAACAGCCGGTCTCGCTGCTGCTGAGCGAGCGCCACCGGGGGCATTTTCATCCGGCCTTTGAATTTATCGCTCTTAACGAGCGTCGCCGGCTGGTAAACACTCACCGTCGCTTTGCCGAGCAGGCTGCCGGAGTGGAGTGCCTGCTGGTGATGACCAAGGCCTATCAGGTGCTGCCCGCCCTCACCGGCCTGCGCGACCTGTCCGCCGACACCCCCATACTGCTGCTGCACAACGGCATGGGCGTGGCCGACGACGTGGCCCGTGCCTTTCCCCACAACCCGCTGCTGGCAGGGGTCACCAGCCACGGCGCATTAAGGGAAGGCCCCTGGCAGGTGCGTCACACCGGCAAGGGAGAAACCTGGCTGGGCCCGGTGAACGAAGGCGGCAGAGCCTTTGCCCACCTGCAGGCACCGCTGGCCAGGGCCCTGGGCCACGCCGAGTGGAGTGAGGACATACTCTCGCTGCAACACCGAAAGCTTGGCATTAATGCGGTGATCAACCCGCTGACCGCCTGCCACCGTATTCGCAACGGCCAGTTGCACGAACCCCGTTTTGCCGACGTGCTGACTCAGCTCAGTGAAGAAGTCCACGCCGTGCTGGCAACACTGGGGGAGACCGAGACCCTGGAGCAGTTTCGCCGCCGGCTGAATGCGGTGATTGAGCTGACTGCCACCAACTATTCTTCCATGCATCAGGATCTGGCCCACCACCGCCCCACCGAGATCGATTACATCACCGGCTATGTGCAGAAACACGCCGGCAAGCTGCCGGTGCCGGTCTGCCGGCAGTTGTATCACGAAGTGAAAAAGCTGGGAGGATAAGCGGAGGGGGAAAAGCCCGACAGGCAAGCGTCATTCCGGGCAACGACCCGGCATCTTTCTGTAAACCACAGTGCAACTGCCCTGGACTCCGGGTCAGGCCCGGAGTGACGAATGGTTTGGGCTATGGCGTTGTCGGGTGATCAGGATTACGGCTTGTACACCTTCACATTCTCAAAGCCCTGCTCTTTCAGATGAATGGCCTGCAACCGGCTCATCACACCGCGGGCGCAGTACAGCAGGTAGGTCTTGTTCTGATCCAGCTCGCCAAACTGGTGGGCCAGACGGAAAAACGGCAGGTGCACCACCTTGTGGCCGTCCACTTCCAGCGGCGACAGCTCTTCTTCCTCGGGGGCACGAATATCGAGGATCACCTCTTCTTCGGTGGCCTGTTCGCTGAATTCCACTTCCGGCACCTCCCATACCTTGCCGAGATCGCGCACGTCTTCCACAAACGACGCCTGTATCGCGGTGTCGAGCACACCAAAGTCAAAGTTGGCTTCTTCTTCTTCCACCTTGCTCAGCACCGCCTTGATGGTGGGCTTTTGCGAAATCACGCCGCAATATTCCGGCATTTTTTCCGCGTAAGAGGCGGTGCCGATGGCCCGTGCCTGATCGATGATGTCCTGCTTATCGGTGGCGATCAGCGGGCGCAGGATCAGGGTGTCGGTCACCCGGTCGATAACGTTGAGGTTGGTCACCGTCTGGCTCGACACCTGGCCCATGGACTCGCCGGTCACCAGGGCATTAATGGCCAGGCGCTCGGCCACTTCGGCACCGGCGCGCATCATCATACGCTTGAGCACCACCCCCATGTGGCCCTTGTCGATCTTCTCGAGGATCTCGCTCACCACGCCCTCAAAGGGCACAGAGATAAACTTGACCCGGTGGGAAGAGCCGTATTTCTTCCACAAAAAGTGTACTACCTCGCGCACCCCGGCCTCGTGCTCGCGGCCGCCCAGGTTAAAGAAGCAGTAATGCACCCGGCTGCCACGCTTGATGAACTGCCAGGACGACACGCCCGAGTCGTAACCGCCGGACATCAGGCTGAGCACGCTCTCCTGAGTGGCGATGGGATAACCGCTCATGCCGGCGTGCTGCTTGCTCACCAGATAAAGCCGGTCGTCATCCAGCTCCAGGTTGATCTGCACATCGGGCTGCTTGAGCTTGACGCCGCCGGTCTCGCAACGCTGGTTCAGGCCGCCGCCCACATAGCGCTCCACATCCAGCGAGCTGAACTCCTGCTTGCCCCGGCGCTTGGCGCGCACGCAAAAGGTTTTGCCGGCAAGCTGGTCGCCAAACATGGCCTGGGTGTGCTCCAGAATGTCATCGAGAGACGATACCTTGTATTCCACCACTTCCAGAAACGACTGAATGCCGGGAATGCAGCCAAGAGCGTCAATCAGAACCTGGCGGTGGGCTTCATCGGTGTTGTTGCTGCGCACCACCAGCTTGTCCCAGTCGACCCGCACCTTGACGGTTTCATCCAGCGGCCTGAGGGTATTGCGAATGTTGCCGGAGAGGATCTTGCTCATGCGCTGGCGCACCGACTTGCTCTTGATGGTCATTTCTGGGTGAAGCTTGATGATAAATTTCATAATTTCGGTACGCTCGGACAACACATAAACATAAAAAAGAAAGCCCGGCATTATACACGTGCCGGGCTTATGGTTAAAAGAAAAGCAGATCAGGGGCTGTTGGGCGGTACCGCCTCAAGGGGCTTGGTATACACCGGCTTGCCCTGGGAAATGGTGATCTCCACCCGCCGGTTACGGCGGCGGTTTTCCGGGGTGTCGTTGTCCACCAATGGCTTGGTGTCGGCCAGCCCCATCACCACCATGCGGCTGTCGTCAAAGCCGTCGGTGCGGCGCAATTGATCCGCCACCGCCAGCGCCCGCTGGGTAGAGAGTTCCCAGTTGGAGCTGAACAGCTCATAGCCGCTGCCGATATCGTCGGAATGACCCGACACCAGAATTTCGCCGGGCACATCTTTTACCAGCTGGCCAATCTGCCGAATCACCGGCCAGAACTGGGGCTGCAAAAACGCCGAGCCGGCGGGGAAGGAGGCATTCTCGCGAATGCGGATCACCACCTGCTGGCCCAGGGCTTCAATTTCAAGGGCATCCTGCTCAATGGCACTGCTCAGCTCCTCGGCCATGGCCTGGGCCAGGCTGATGGCCTGAGCGCTGGTTTGCGGCATGTCGGGCTGCTGGCTGCCACTCATGTTGCCGTCTTCCCGGCTCTGGCCCGAGGCCCGGTCCGACTCGCCGGGCTGAAAGTCCAGCTCGGTGAGGGTGGAGTCGGTGGTGTGCTGCATAATGGTGTTAATGGGCGTGGGCTCGGGCCGGCCGGGCCGGAACTCCAGGGCGATGACCGACGTCCCCTTGGGAATTTCGGTCACCTCTATCTGGTTTTGCACCCCAAAAGCAAACTTCATGCTGCCGGCAATCTGCTTGAACTTGAGCACGTCCATTTCTGCAAAGGCCAGCAGCAGCACGAAAAAGCTCATCAGAATGGTGGCCAGATCCGCAAAGGTGGCCATCCAGGCGGGCGCTCCTGCCGGCTGCGGCTTGTTCTTTTTGGCCACTAGTCCTCCTTGGAGCGCTTGTTCTCGGCCAGGTAATTTTCCAGCAGTCCCTGCAACACGCGAGGGTTCTGGCCGTCCTGAATGCCGAGCACGGCGTCCATGATAAGGGTGCGGTTAAGGCGCTCTTCTTCCGAGCGCAGGTCGAGCTTGTCGGCAATGGGCAGGGCCACCATGTTGGCCAGCATGGCGCCGTAAAGCGTGGTGAGCAAAGCAATGGCCATGGCCGGGCCGATGGCCTTGGGATCGTCCATGTTGGCCAGCATGGCCACCAGGCCGATAAGGGTACCGATCATGCCCATGGCCGGGGCCACATCCCCCAGAGAGCGAAAGATCCTGGCCCCCGCCTCCTGACGCTCGGCATTAAGATCAATGTCCTTTTCCAGCGCCGCCTTCACCACGGCCTGATCGTGGCCGTCCACCAGCATGTTGACCGCCTTTTGCAGAAAGGGGTTGGTGATCTCCGCTTCTTCCAGGGCCAGAAAGCCGCCCTTGCGCGCCGCATCGGCCAGCTGCACCACCCGTTCGATCAGCTCTTCGGGCTTTTCCAGCTTGAACATAAAGGCCTTGCCGGCCACCTTGGCCGCACCCAGAAACTGGCCCAGGTTGAACTTCATCATCACCACGAACAGCGAGCCGACAAACACAATGAAGATGGAAGGCACATCCACATACATGGTGATGCTGCCCCCCAGAACCATCGCCATGGCGACGAACGCAAATCCGCCAATCAGTCCGAGCAGTGTTGCCAGATCCAAAACAGGAGTCCTCTTCAGTTAACGCGGGCAAAAACGACTCAATCTTACCCCTTGCGGGCCAGCTTTGTCGCCGGTGTTATTATCGGCACCCCACAAAAATGCTTAACGGCCCGCAGGCCCGGCGGCTGAAAGTCGCTAATCCTTCGCCAAATTCCGGGCAGCGGTGTTACTATTGGCCCAATTTTGCATGCGATAGAACAGAGGATGCCCGTGGCTGCCAAAAAACCGGAAAACATGGACTTTGAAAGCGCACTCGCCGAGCTGGAAGGCCTGGTGGGTCAGCTGGAGCAGGGAGAGCTGAGTCTGGAGCAGGCACTGAAATCGTTTGAACGGGGCGTGCAGCTGGTGCGCGCCGGCCAGCAGCGGCTGAGCCAGGCCGAACAGCAGGTCAAAATTCTGATGAAAGATGGCGACACCCTGGCCGACTTTGGCGCCAATGAGGAGCAGCAGCCGTGATCGCCCACTGGCAACAGCAATACGGCGAACGCATTAACGCCGCCCTGCGCCGCGCCCTGGACCGGCTGGACGACCTGGCCCCCACTCTGCGCGATGCCATGGAGTATGGCCTGCTGCAGGGCGGCAAGCGGGTGCGCCCCATGCTGGTGTATGCCACCGCCGGACTGACCAAAGATGCCGACGATCAGGCCGCCGACGCCGCCGCTGCCGCTATTGAATGCATTCACGCCTATTCCCTGATCCACGACGATCTGCCGGCCATGGACAACGACGACCTGCGCCGGGGCAAGCCCACTGTGCACAAGGCCTTTGACGAAGCCACCGCCATTCTTGCCGGCGACGCCCTGCAGACCCTGGCCTTTGAACTGCTGAGCGACGCCACCGGCAGTCTGCCTGCCGAACGCCGTCTGCGCATGGTGCAGGAGCTGGCCGCCGCCAGCGGCTACGGCGGCATGTGCGGCGGTCAGGCCCTGGACATCTACCACGAAGGCAGACCGGTAGAGCGCGCCACCCTTGAGGCCATTCACCGCCACAAGACCGGGGCGCTGATCCGTGCCGCCGTGCGCCTGGGGGCCTTGTGTTCCCCCACCCTGTCGCCTGATGAGCTGGACGCCCTCAGCCGCTATGCCGAGGCCATTGGCCTGGCGTTTCAGGTGCAGGACGACATTCTCGACATTACCGCCAGCACCGAAACCCTGGGCAAAACTCAGGGGAAGGATCTGGCCCAGCAAAAAAGCACCTATCCGGCGCTGCTGGGGCTGGACGGTGCCCGTGAGCTGGCCAACCGCCTGCATCGAGACGCCCTCGCCGCCCTGGCCGGTCTGCCCTGCAACACCGACACTCTGGAAGCCTTCGCCCACTACATAGTGCAGCGCGAATACTGAAGCGACAACAATAACGACAAGCCCAAGCCTATGAGTCTGAATATTGCCGATTACCCCACCCTGGCCCTGGCCAACCTGCCGGAAGAGCTGCGCAGCCTGCCCCAGGAACGTTTGCCGGCCCTGTGTGACGAGCTGAGATCCTATTTGCTGCACTCGGTGAGCCGCAGCAGCGGCCACCTGGCCTCGGGCCTGGGCGTAGTGGAGCTGACGGTGGCGCTGCACTATGTGTACAAAACCCCCTTCGACCGCCTGATATGGGACGTGGGCCACCAGGCCTACCCCCACAAGATCCTCACCGGCCGGCGCGAACGCATGGGCAGCATTCGTCAGTATGAAGGCCTGCACCCCTTTCCCTGGCGGGAAGAAAGCGAATACGACACCCTGTCGGTGGGTCACTCCAGCACCAGCATAGGCGCGGCGCTGGGCATGGCCATTGCCGCCGATCAGGAACAGCAAAACCGCAAGGTAGTGGCGGTGATCGGCGACGGGGCCCTCACCGCCGGCATGGCCTTTGAGGCCCTGAACCACGCCGGCGATCTGCACAAAGACATGCTGGTGGTGCTGAACGACAACGAAATGTCCATTTCCGAAAACGTGGGCGCGCTTAACAACCACCTGGCGCGCATCATGTCGGGCTCGCTCTACAGCACCCTGCGTGAGGGGGGCAAAAAGGCGCTGGAAATACTGCCGCCGCTGAAAGAGCTGGCGCGGCGCACCGAAGAGCACCTGAAAGGCATGGTGGTGCCCGGTACCCTGTTTGAGGAATTCGGCTTCAACTACGTGGGCCCCATTGACGGCCACGACATCGAGACCCTGGTGGACACCCTGCGCAACATGCGCAAGCTCAAGGGCCCGCAGTTCCTGCACGTGATGACCCGCAAGGGCAAGGGCTACCTGCCCGCCGAGCAGGACCCCATTGGTTACCATGGCGTACCCAAGTTCAACCCGGCGGAAAATTCCCTGCCCAAGAGCACTCCGGCCAGCCCCAGTTTTTCCAGCATATTCGGCAACTGGCTGTGCGACATGGCCAAAGACTGCGACCAGCTGATGGCCATTACCCCGGCCATGCGCGAGGGCTCCGGCCTGGTGCGTTTTTCACGGGAATTTCCCAAGCGCTACTTTGATGTGGCCATTGCCGAGCAGCACGCCGTGACCCTGGCGGCGGGCCTGGCCATTGAAGGTAAAAAGCCGGTGGTAGCCATTTACTCCACCTTCTTGCAGCGCGCCTACGATCAGCTGATCCACGACGTGGCGCTGCAAAACCTGGACGTGCTGTTTGCCATTGACCGGGCCGGCATTGTGGGTGCCGACGGTCCCACTCACCAGGGCGCCTATGACCTGAGCTTTATGCGCACCGTGCCCAACATGGTGATCATGACCCCGGCGGACGAAAACGAATGCCGGCAAATGCTCTACACCGGCTATATGCACACCGGCCCTGCCGCCGTGCGCTATCCCCGCGGCAGCGGCCGGGGCACCGAAATTGACAACACCATGACCGCCCTGGAAATCGGCAAGGGCCAGCGCCTGCGCAAGGGCAGCAAGGTAGCGCTGCTGAACTTTGGCACCCTGCTGCCCGCCGCTGAAGCCGCCGCCGAGCGCCTTGATGCCACTCTGGTGGACATGCGCTTTGTAAAACCCCTGGACGAAGCCCTGGTGCTGGAACTGCTGGCCGACCACGAACTGCTGGTCACAGTAGAAGAAAACGCCATCATGGGCGGCGCCGGCTCGGCGGTAAACGAATGCCTGATGCGCCACAAAAAGCCGGTGCCAGTGCTGAACCTGGGGTTGCCCGACTACTTTGTGGAGCAGGGCACCCAGCAGCAGATCTGGACCAAGCTGGGCCTGGACGCCGAGGGTATTACCAAGGCCGTAAGGGAATATCAGGCGGGCTAAGCGACGCCTATCTGATAAAAAAGCGAAGCCAATTGGCTTCGCTTTTTTATTTGTGTCTCTGCAGAGGCTGCCTTGTCATCAGTATTCTGCGCTATGTTCTGGATTCCCACCTTCATGGGAATGACATCCATCCCTTGTCACTCCCGCGAAGGCGGGAGTCCAGGGCATATTCCACCGAACTGCCCTCACCTGAGTAACCACATAGAAATGCCAAGGTCTGCCAGCCACCTGAACGTGCCTCAACCCACTTCCTTCACGCACCTACCACCAGCGTGATGGCAATGGTCGCCATCATCACCCCCACCACAAACTCCAGCACCTTCCAGGCCTGAGGTCGCTGAAACACCGGTGCCAGCAGCCGGGCGCCGTATCCCAGGCCGAAGAAAAACAGGAACGAGGCACACACGGCCCCCAGGGCAAACACCGCCTGGGCCGGCTGATACTGGGTGGAGATGGAGCCGAGCAGCACCACCGTATCCAGATACACATGCGGGTTAAGCCAGGTAAAGGCCAGACAGATGGCCACGGTTTTCAGCACCGGTTGCTGCGAGTCCCCCGCCGCCGTCATGGCATGGGTGGTGCTGAAGGCCGATTTGAAACTCAAGCCGGCATACACCGCCAGAAAGGCCGCGCCGCCGTAACGGGCCAGGGTTTCGATGGCGGGAAACTGCTGCACAATGGCACCAAACCCCGCCACCCCAAGAGAAATAAGCAGCGCATCGGACACGGCACACACCGCGCATACCACAAACACATGGTGGCGTTTAATGCCCTGTTTGAGCACAAAGGCATTCTGGGAGCCGATGGCCAGGATCAGGGAAAAGCTGAGGGCAAAGCCGGAAAGAAAGGTGGACATGGAACGGGTAATTATCTCTTTGTTATCAAAGTACTAAGGTGACCGGCAATCATACCGGGATCCGGCGCCGGGATCCTTCATCTATTACCCGACCCGGCCAACACCGGGCTCCACATGGCTTATTTAAGTTTCTGAAATACCCGCGGATCGATGGCCGCCGCCCCCAGTATACCGCCGGTCAGGGCGCCGGCAATGCCCGGCGTCATCACATCCTGACCGGACAGAAACAAACCGGGCACCGGGGTGCGGGCGTTAAGGGCGCTCGACAACATGCGCCGCGGCGTGGTTTCAACGCCATAAAAGCCGCCCTGCTCATGGCCGGTAAAGGCAACGGTGGCCAGCGGCGTGCCCAGCTCATGGTAGGCAATCAGCGGCGCCAGATCCGGAAACTGCTGCCTGAAGGCATCCAGCATGATCGACTCAATACCCTGTTTGAACGAGGCCCACTCTTCGGGCCGCTGCTCGGCTCCGCCATTTGCAAACCCGGCTACCAACGACCAGTCGGCCCAGACCAGCATATCGCCGCAGTGCTTGTTCGCCGGCCCGGGATCATGGGCGGGATCCTTGAGCGACGAAAACGACACAAACATCATGGCAATGGGCTCGACGTCCGTCCCACTCCAGATGGCGTTATTGGTGTTCCAGCTTTGATAAAACCAGTGGTTTGAGCGCGTGGCCCCGTGCTGGCTGATGTCCCCCTCAAAGCCAAGATACAGATCAAAGTGGCAGAGCGACGGCCTGAATGTCGCTATCTCCCGTGCCCAGTCCTGCTCGCGAACTGCCTTTGGCAGCAGGTGCTTCACGGTTTCAGCGGCGCCGATGGCCGACACGATACAGGGCGCCCTGAATTCCTCACCGGAGTGGGTGCGCACACCCACGGCCTTGCCGTCTTCAAGCATTATCTCGTCCACCGCGGTGCCGGCTTGGGCACGGCCTCCCGCCGCTTTAATAGCCGGCACCAGGCCCTCGGCAATGGCCGCGGCCCCGCCAACCGGATAGGCTGCGCCGTCGAGGTAGTGGCCCATGATGGTGGCATGAATGGCAAAACTCGCCTCCGTGGGTTTGCCACCATAGGTGCCCCACTGGGCCGACAACACGGCGGCCAGCTGAGGGTTGCTGATGTACTCGTCAATCACTTCACCCGTGGTGCGGCTGCACCAGCGCTGAATTTTGTTTTGGTTCCACCAGTGATGGGCGGAACGAAATGGCTCGGGCATGGCCCGCTCGGCCGCCACCATGTGCGCAGCCTCTTCCGCCGACAGCAGCGCCTCAAAGTAGGCCTCTATTTCGGCGGCATTATCGGGAAAGCATTCTTTCAGCTCCATCTTGTAGGCGGCCGCCGGGCGGCCCACGGCGATCTCAAAGCCATCGGGAAAATGCAGGGTGTCGTAGACGGTGCCGACCGAGTGAAACTCAATGGTGCCACCACTGAGCCAGTCGAGGATTTTGCCGGCACGCTGATCGTGGCCAAAGGTGCCGCAATAGTGCAGGCCCACATCCCAGGTGAAACCATTTCGGCTGAAAGCGTGGGTCAGCCCGCCAATGTCCTGAGCCTGCTCAAGCAGCAACACTCGGTGATCCAGGCGGGAAAGCGCCGCGGCTGTGGTCATGCCGCCCATGCCGGAGCCGATCACAATGGCATCAAACTGGTTTGATGCGGTATTGGTGGCCATGTGACGCCCTCCCTTTCCATGCAAATGTCTGTCGATTATAGCTCTGACGGATCCGGCTTCAGGTTAATCGTTTCCAGCGGTAGGCAGGCTTTCATCTTTGAATCCAGATCAGCCGGTATGGTGCCCTGTTACGCTTGTCAGGGCACCATCCGTGAACGCACGATTTAGTTTAGGATGAGTGACCATGCCCAATAGACCGCGATGCTCACTTGCACGACAAAGGTGGCAAACCTGGCATTTACCGCGGCCACGCTCAACGAGGCGACATGGAGACTTGACTGCGCCACTCGCGCGAGCAAGAACCATGGTGCCAAGGCGTCCGTGATCCCGGTTTGGCCGGTCACGATTGCCAGGATTAGCAGCCCACCGAAAATAGGAAGGCCTTCAATGCAGTTCGCGTGTGCTCTGGCCAGCCGCTGCATGAAGGGGGGTAAGTTTGAATTGTCCGGCTTGAACTCATTGGAACGAATGCGACCTTTGATAAGGAAATAACAGCGACTTGCCTCCATGAGCACGACAAGAAGAAGCGCCCAAGCGATGAAGAGTCCAAGTACCTGAGCCGAAGTGCTCATCGGTCAACCTCCTTTTGCCTTAACGCCGCGCTCAGCCGCAGACAAAAATAGCGCTGGTTTTGCCGGTCTTTTGGCAAAACGAGTGACAGTTTGGCTGGCGGTTGCAGCGCCTTGTTATACCATTTTCTCATCTAATTGATTGAAACTCTTTATCGATTCTTCTATCGACTTCTTAGTTCTAAAATCATCCATACACGAATAAGCTAGCCATTTTTCTAAGCTTTTATGATCTCGATTAAAGTGTATTAGCGCCATTACTTTACCAAATAGGCGATTCTTTTTGTTGCTTGTATAAATATTAATACGTATCAGAATACGCTCATATAGAATATAGACAGACAAGACGTAGACGAATGGTAGAAGGAATATAGAAAGCAATATTGGAGTTAGAAAATCCAATATTGTTTTTATTTGTAAGAACTTATCTAGATGGGTTGACATATAGTAGCAACCATAAAGAATAAAAATGATCCCAAAAATTGAAAGCAGCCAAGATATTATCTTTTCAACAGGCTCAAACTCCTCCTTACTTTGAGAAACCGCAAGAAGAGCGCCTAAAAATGCAGATATAGGAACGATAAATATTTCAGCTATTAGGCTAAAGCTTTGGAAAGCGACCACAAACTCTAAAATCACTAATATCTTAAAGTGGCTCTTTAGTGAGTTTTTAAAATAATGTTCTTTCCCTTGTGCAGAAGTAGCCTTGAAAATTTCTGCTACTCCCACGAAAATAAACCAGAAAATAGTATTCTTTAGTTGAACAAAATTCCACAGATCAATAATTTGTAAAAGCTTAACAACTCCCCAAGTATAAATTCCCATGAATAAAAAAGTGGATACTATTTTGGGATGAAAGAATGCAATAACTACATTCTTAGCTGCATCTCTAACACCTGCTTTAGAGATTCCAAAAATGAAAAGTAACCCAGCCCAAATCGAAACTGCAACTTCCCTATTATTGAATATTTGATCCATTCTCTAATTTCTCACTTTGTATAACGCCAAGTTCAGCGCCCCCTGGAATGGATCTTGGTTTTTCGCAATAAAATGAGCGTAGCGAATTGCGCAAAAGCAAGCGGTGTGCAAGGGGTCCGCTGCAACGCCTAGTTATGAATTCTACGCTACCGACAATACTTTTGCTCCTCTCTTTTCAGCCCAGTCATAATTTTCTTCTTTTAGCCAAGGCACTATAACCAATGCCTCGTAAGATGGGCGCTCTAACTTTTTTCTCATATTCGTTGATGGCCACAGAGCAACGACAACACCATTGGATCCATATTCGCTGTAAGTTCTATCGGATACCATTTTTACAGTCGCTCCTCCAAGTTTGTAAAGCTGGCCTTTCGAAAGCTTTTTGGCTGCTTCCAAGCCAATAACGTCTGTAAGCACCGTACCTTTGGCTTGCTGCAGAGTAGGTAAAAATATGGTTATTTCTTTCGTTCCTTTCGTCGCTAAATCCGCCGCCAACTTCAGCGCGAGAGCGATCGCCCGCACATCTGGTCCTTCGCAATCAAAATAGTGTACGGAACTCATTTACTCTCCTTATAATTTATAACGCCTCAAACACCGGATTGGTGAAGTAGGCTACTTTTTTTGAAAAAAGGTAACAGCTTTACCAAGTCCGCGTGCTTTGACTTGTTAAGCACTTATACACTTCCAACTCTGGGCTTTGGTAACTGATTATGGCTAATATGAAAGCCACCATTTGTACTTGCATAAACATTAGAAAACCTAATACACCAGCCACTGTTACTTTTGTAGAAATGAAACCTACCAACACAGCCGTAATGCCCAACCTCTAGTAACCTTTTTAGATTCTCTTCTATTGAATGCTCAAGCTGAGGTGGCGTATATACAGCAACAAACCTTAGTTTTTCCCAGTTACCATGTACATTAAACACTGCTTGAGCATAAGTAATACTTTGCCACACAAGCCTAGTGGTTTTTGAGGTTTGTTTAATAACGCCTTGAACCCACTTACATTCAATACCGAACCATTCACTTGTAAATCCTTGTTCTATAAGATGCTGCTTTGCTCTCAAGACCAAATCAATTCTCACGTTTTGATTGTAAAGTTGATGATATCCTTCAACTTCCTGAAGTATCTCAAAGTCATTAGATATCCTATTTATTAAGTCCTGTGTGAGCCGTTGCTCGTTCATTAGTGCTCATTACTCCTAGATGCTTAACGCCCGGCTCACGCGCCGGTTTGGAGCCGCGAAGCGGCGGAAAATCGGTCGCTGTGCAGGCGATTGTTATGCCAAAAGTTCCGCGAAATCAACGGCAAACTCCTGTTCCAAAAACTTGACAGTTTCGGGCTGACCGTCCAGCGAGGCTCGGATGAGCTGCGAGGTAAACAACCCACTCTTTGATTTCCATTTTGCCTCGTTTCGCGGGACAGCCCTAATCCAGTCTACAAGTGCAACATACTCCGACTTATCGAGATCGTTCGAGTTTTCCCCAATATTTGGGCATACCAGTTCTTTCTGCAAAAGTGGGATACCACCTACCAGAACGTCACGCACGGGCCGCGCGCTTTGAGTAATTTGGCCAACCCCAACAAAACCGTGGCGCTTAAGATATGCTGCGACAAAATCCCCCGTCTGCAAACCTAGCATTGCATCCCGGAATCTTGGTGCCTGACCTGCGGAGATAAACCCGTGGGCAACATAGTCATCCCAGTTGCGATGCACTCCCTCCCCTACGTTGTAGTAATACAGCCCATTTTGAAAATCGAACCCCGAAAGATATTTATGCAGGGAGTCATGCGGACGAAAATTGTCTGCATAGTGGCCCGAGGAGATATTCGTTAACTGCTTACCCAGCTTCCAGAGTAGCGTTTTCTCAACCAGCAGCGCATCGTGTTCAGATAGATTGCGAGCAATAACCCTGATGATTGGCTCCAACCCTTCTTTCTTGATGGCCTTGATGCGTCGGGATTTTTCGCTATCTGAGTTGTCATTCAGGTGAGCATGTTTCCGGGAGCCTTTACCTTTTCCATAGTAAAACTCCTCGAAATTCCTGGGATCAATATACACGTAGACGTAATAGTTACTCATAGCACCTTCGGGCATAACATTTGTATATTGACCCGGCTAAATAACCAGCAGCCGAGTTCTTCAAGAAACCAACACTAAACCTATGATTTAAAAATATAAAATAGACTTATGCACGCTGCTTGCATGCATAAAATCGAGACGTCTCAATAACTCCGCATTGCAGTCCTGAATGTTTTCGAGAACTGGCTGCAACTCACTGATTTTTAAGGTCTCTAATTTTCACGCTGGCTGCCAATCGAGACGTTCATGAGCGAAAGTGAGACCGGAACATGCCACATGAGCAGTTATAACTGGCTAAACATACATAAAACGGCTCACCTTGAAGGCCAACAGCCACGCTACCGCCCGAACGTTACAGGCCGTCATTCCCTGCAACTACAGAGCTGAAAGAGTCCATTTTGGCCGTAGTGGTGAGTCGTTTCAATTGTAAAAAGGGTTAATTGCGGTGCGTTCTGCCAGTTTGGGGCTCATCTCACGCAACAGCGGTGCCTGGGGAATGGGCTCCCGTGCCCGTCTTCGTGGTGAATGAGGTTCCTAAGCGGGAGTTACGTTCCAGCAGCACTGTCTGTTGATTTGGGTGCGATGTTCGTGGATTCCCGTCCCCGCCTTCGCGGTGAATGGGGTTCCTTCGCGGGAATGACGTTCCTAAGTGGGAATGACGAAAGAAACCGCGAGTTTGGGTGTGTTGTTCGTGGATTCCCGCCTCCGCGGGAATGACCAATAAATACATATCAGCGGCTAATTTAAAGGTGACTGCCCCCTTCCAGATTGGTGGCGTTCAGCAGGATCACTTCTATTTCTTCGGTGATCTCTTCCTGGCGCAGGGCGTTAAAGCGCTGGTTCAGCCGTTCGGCTTCTTCGTCCAGGTGAGTTACCGCCCCTTCCATGTGGGTTACGCGCTGGTGGTTTTCGGCATAGAGCGAGCCATAGAGCATGCCGTGCAGCAGGGCAAACAGGTAGTGCTCCGAGAGGTTGGCCAGCAGGGCGGCGGCAGGCAGGTTAATCACCGGCGGCAATACGTTACTGCCGGCCGGCGTCATGTCGGTAAAGGGCGGTAGCAGCTGTGTTTGCACCAGCTCACCGTCGGCGTTGTGATACAGGGCATGCAGGGCCAGCACGCCCTCTTGCTCAAGGCCGGTCAGCTCGGTGACCAGCCGCGCCAGCGAGGCGGGAATTTCATCGGCGGTGCTGGCACCGTCGAGGCAAAGGCAGTCGTACCGCTCCTGCTCCAGCAGCATATTCAGTTTGTGCCCCATGGCCATCAGCCGGGGCGGCTCGCCGTTATGCTCGGCCAGCAGCAATTTAAGCCGCGTCAGCAGGGCGTGGTTAAAGTCACCGCAAAAGCCGCGCTCGCTGCCCACCAGCAGCATCACCGAAGTGGTAGGCTCCACCTTGGGCAGCACGCCGGGGTAGCCGGCCAGCACCCTGGCGGTGGCCCCGGCCATGCTGGTGATCACCGCCTGCTGGGCCTCAATCAGCCGGGCCAGCTTGCGGGTTTCCAT
Organism: Oceanimonas aquatica; assembly: GCF_030732065.1. Taxonomy (GTDB): domain Bacteria; phylum Pseudomonadota; class Gammaproteobacteria; order Enterobacterales; family Aeromonadaceae; genus Oceanimonas. The sequence continues at coordinate 79,980 of NZ_JAVBHX010000006.1, read as the reverse complement.
GTAGGCCAGGGTTTTCATGGAGCTCATGATCTCACGAATCTCCCCCAGGCTGTGGCGATGATGCTCCAGCTCCCGGCGCCGGCTCATGAGTCAGGCTCTCTCAATGCCGCCTTCACCGCCGCCTGCCACTGTTCGCGGGGGCTGTCGAGAGTGAGGCCACTGCTTGCCACCCCCTGCAACAAGGTGGCCAGCCGACTCTGAGCCTGCTCCGGCTCGGTGTGGTCAAAGGCGCCATCGTTAAAGGCCACCAGCCAGGCCATCTGGGCCTCCACCGGCAGCGGCGAGAGCCGATCCTGCTTGAGAATTTCCCTGAGCACCCGCCCACGGTGAATGGCCGCCTCCATCGAGGCCTCCAGCCGCGCGCCAAAACGGGTAAACACTTCCAGCTCCATAAACTGCAGGTAGTCCAGCTTCATGCGTCCGGCTTCCTGCTTGATGCAGGCATGCTGGGCCTGACCGCCAATACGAGACACCGAACGACCAATGTCGATGGCCGGGCGAAAGCCGCCGGCAAACAGGGTGTGGTCCAGGTACACTTGGCCGTCGGTAATGGAGATCAGATTGGTGGGAATGTAGGCGGCAATTTCGCCAAGGTGGGTTTCAATGATCGGTAGCGCCGTAATGCTTCCCCCGCCATAGGCGGCGTTCAGGCAGGTGGCCCGCTCCAGCAGCCGGGCATGTACCGAGAAAATATCGCCCGGAAAGGCTTCCCGCCCCGGCGGCCGGCGCAGCAGCAACGACAGCTCCCGGTAGGTTTTGGCGTGGCTGGAGAGATCGTCATACACCACCAGCACATCCCGCCCCTGCTGCATCCAGAATTCGGCCAGGGCGCAGCCGGCAAAGGGCGCCAGGTGTTGCAGCCCGGGCAAGGCGCTGGCCTCGGCCACCACCACCACCGTGTAGTCGAGGGCGCCCTGTGAGCGCAAAATCTCGATGGTGTTCACCACGGTGGAACGCTTCTGGCCGATCAGCACATACACGCAATACACCTTCTGCCCCCGCTGATTGATCACCGTATCCAGCGCCAATGAGCTGCGCCCCAGGCCTTCGTCGCCAATCAGCAGCTGGCGCTGGCCCCGGCCAATGGGGATCATGGTGTCGATGATCCTGATGCCGGTATACAGTGGCTCATGCACAAACTCCCGGGCGATAATGGGCGGCGATGGCGGCTCCAGCGGCTGCCGCCGGGCATTGCCCGGCGGGGGCCTGTCGTCCAGCGGTACCCCCAATGGGTCCACAATGCGCCCCAGCAACTCGTCGCCTGCTACCATGCTGAGGGTCCGGCCACTGCCACGCACCCCAACGCCGGCGGTCAGCTCCGGCGTGTTACTCAGCAGCACGGCGCCTATCATGCTGTCGGTAATGTCGAACACCATGCCCCTGCTGCCGTCGGCAAACAGCAGCAGTTCATCAATGGCCGCCGAGGGCAGCCCGGTAATCCAGGCAATGCCGTCTCCCACCGACACCACCCGGCCCAGCTCGTTAACACGCAGTCCGGGCTGGTAGTGGCGCAGCCAGCGGGCCTGGCGCGCCAATAATGAATGCGCGGGCCTGTCATTCATGGCGGGCCAGCTCCGCAAAGCCGCGCAGTTCATCCTGCACATTGGCACCCAGTTGCCAGTCGCCCACGGTAATGCGCACGCCCGCCAGCAGCGAGGAATCCAGCTCATGGTGCAGGGCGGTGCCGTCAGGCAGCAGGGTTTCGTGCAGTGCCCGCTCCAGTGCTGCCCGCTGCTCGTCTTCCAGAATAAAGGCACTGTGGATCACGGCGCCGTCTGGGGTGTCGCCGTACTGATGGCGAATGGCAGCCACTGTGTTGGCGGGCAGGCTGCCGAGTTCGTCAATCAGCAACTGCACCAGCCTTTTTTGAGTGTCGGGGCCGGCGCCCTGGCGCAGCAGCCTGGCGGCAAAGGCGGCGCCCTGCTGCAGGGCGGTCACTTCCATGCTGCGCTCGGCCTCGGCCAGATGCCGGGCATCGGCAACCTCGGCCCGCTGGCGGGCGGTGGACAGCTCCGCATCCAGCTTTTGCAGGCCCTCGCGGCGTTTGGTTTCCATCTCGCTGTTCAGGGTTTCCCGGGCGGCCTGGCGCTCCTGCTCCCAGGCTTCCAGCCGACCCTCATACTGGCGGCGCATGTCGGCGGCCTCGGTTTTCATGGTTTCAGCCTCGCTCAGGCTGCGGTCTATGGCGGCGCGGCGACGGGCAATCACATCAAGCACAGGCCGGTAGAGAAAGTGCTTGAGGATCCACACCAGCACCAGAAAGTTGATGATCTCGAGAACAAAGGTGCTCCAGCTGACTTCCATGCACGCGCCTCCTGCTCGTTGTCGCCCTGCTACTGCGGCAGTACATATTCCAGCAGCGGGTTGCGGAACATGATAATCAGCACCACTACCAGCACATAAATGGCCAGAGATTCGATCATCGCCAGGCCAATAAACAGGGTGCGCATAATGGCCTTTTCGGCCTCGGGCTGGCGTGCCAGGGCGTCGAGGGCGCGGCTGATGGCCATGCCCATGGCAATGGCGGGCATCATCACCCCCAGCGCAATGCCAATGGCGGCCACCAGTGTGGAGGCCAGGCTAAAGGTACTCAGATCCGGCATGGTCTACTCCTCGCTGTGTAAGGAAGGTTTGGACTGAATGCTGCCGGCCACGTAGATCAGCGCCAGCATGCCAAAAATATAGGCCTGCACCAGCGCCTCAATCACGTGCAGCATCAGTATCGGCACCGGCGCCAGAAAGCCGGCCACCATCAGGATCAGCAGCGCCGCCATTTCCAGGCTCATCATGTTGCCAAACAGGCGCACCGCCAGGGCCAGGGTGCGGGTAATTTCACTGATGATATGAAACGGCAGCAAAATCGGGCTGGGGGCCAGGTAATGGCGCAGATAGCCCAGGCCGCCAAGGCGAATGGCCACCCAGTGGGTGAACACGAACACCAGCAGCGCCAGGGCGGCGGTGGCCGACAGATCCCGGGTGGGCGAATGCACGCCGGGGATCAGGCTGCACAGGTTGGCCACCACCAGAAAGATCCACAGGGTGCCGACAAAGGGCAGTAAATAACGGTAATGCCAGGGCTCCACCTCGGTAATGGCTGCTTCCATGGCCGACACCACACCTTCCAGCGCGGTTTGCAGCGGCCCGGGTTCCAGCCGCAATCGGCGCGTGACCAGCCAGGCAGCCAGGGCCAGCACCGCCATAATCACCCAGGTGGTGATCACGGTGCCGGTAATGGCTATTGGCCCCAGAGTAAATACCGTTTCAATGGCAAGTTCGTTCGCTGCCATAAACTCACCTTGTGATAAACAGATAAATGTTCACCGCGCCAATCACCACGCCCAGCAGGATCAGGCTCACGGTCCAGCGCACCGAATAGCCCTCGGCCAGGCCATCGAGCCAGTTCCCCAGAAAAGCCCCGGCCACTACCGGCAGGGCCATCAGCAGCCCAAGGGTACCCATGTAAATGGTCTGGCCCAGCAGGGTGGGCTTGTCGCGTTCGGCCTGTTTCATGCGCCTGGCCTGGCGTTCCACCCGTTTGCGCAGCTCCTTGTGACCGTTCACAGCATCGGCCCCCCGCCGCGCCGGCCCAGCTCCCACATGCGCCGCAGGCATTCATCCTCCAGCCGGCGCAGGCTTTCCTTCATGCCGTGCAGGGCTTCTTCCTCGGCCAGCAGGCATTGTTGCAGGGTCGTGCTGATGCGCTGATAGTCGTCGTCCAGCCAGTAACGCCGGGTGCTGAGGGTCAGCACATTGTGCTCAAAATGCAGTACCGCTCCCGGCAGCGCCAGGTAGTGCCAGTGCTGCTCGCCGGTGCGAAAGCGCGCCAGCCCCACAGTGAGCACGGTCACCAGTGGCGCGTGGCGGGCCAGCAGCGAAAAACTGCCGGAGTCGTCTTCGCCCACGAATGCGGTGACGTCCTCCACGGTCTCGGCATGGGTGGCGTCCTGCAATGTCAGGATAAAGGGCGTCATGCACTTTTCTCCGGCGCGGCCTGCATGGTGCCGCGCATATAGCAACTGGCTTCGGGCTGATCGTCAAAACGGCCCAGCAAAAAGCCCTCGCAGTCGTTAATGGTGTCGGTCACCGGCACGGTAACGCCCTCCATGCCGGTGTGGGTGGCCGCCGCCCAGAACGGCTGAGTCAGGTAGTGCTGTAACCGGCGCGCCCGGGTGACCACCAGCCGGTCCCGGTTCGAGAGCTCTTCCACTCCCAGCATGGTGATGATGTCTTCCAGCTCCCGGTAGCGGGCCAGGTGCTCGCGCACCCCTTCTGCAATATCGTAATGACGCTGCCCGAGCGTATGGCGGTCCATCAGCCGGCTGCCCGACTGCAGCGGATCCACGGCGGGATAAATGCCCTTGCCCGCCTGCTCCCGGGACAAAATCACAGTGGTGTCGAGGTGGCTGAGAATGGCGGTGACCGCCGGATCCGTCATGTCGTCGGCGGGCACATACACCGCCTGTACCGAGGTAATGGCACCATGAGCCGTAGACAGAATGCGGTCTTCCAGCTCCGCCACCTCGCTGATAAGGGTAGGCTGGTAGCCCACGGTGGCAGGCATGCGCCCGAGCAGGCTGGATACTTCACTGCCGGCCTGCACGAAGCGAAACACATTATCCATCACGAACAGTACTTCCTTGCGCAGGCTGTCGCGCAAATACTCGGCGTAGGTGAGCGCCGCCAGCCCCACCCGAAAGCGCACCCCCGACGATTCATCCATCTGGCCAAACATCATCAGGGTCTGGGGCAACACCCCGGCCTCGCGAATTTCGTGCCACAGCTCGTGCCCCTCGCGAATGCGCTCGCCCACCCCGGCAAACACCGATACCCCCTGATGCAGGGTAGCCACGGCATGCATGAACTCCATGATCAGCACGGTTTTGCCCACCCCGGCACCGCCAAACAGGCCGGTTTTGCCCCCCTTGACGAAGGGGCACAGCAAATCGATGACCTTGATGCCGGTGGGCAGCACCTCGCCCACCCCCACCGAGTCGGTGAGCGATGGCAGCCGCTGGTGAATATTGCGGTAGTCGCCGGCAGGCAGTGGCTCTCCCCCGTCCAGCGGCTCACCAAAGGTATTGAGCAGCCGGCCGAGGCACGATGGCGCCACCGGCACATGCAGGGGCGCGCCGGTGTCAAAGATGGCCATGCCCCGGTGCAGTCCGCTGCTGCGATGCAGGGTCACCGCACGCAAATGACGCTCATCCAGATGCTGGTGCACCTCAAACAGATAAGTGTCCTTGCCAATACAGGCATAGAGTGCCTGTCGCAGGGGCGGCAGCCGCTCGCAGGCCACCACTACCACGGGGCCGTGGACTTCGGTAATAAACCCAAGAGGATCAGGCTGAGTAATTCGCGGCATCGTCATGGCGTTTGCCCTGCCTGAACGATGGCGGTGGTATTCATGAGGAGACCCTGTTACTCGGTGAAAAAGTTACCTTCAAGTCTGGACAGGGGGAGCAAAACATTCAATTTGGGCGAACAGGCCCGTCTTGCAGGCATAAAAAAACCGCTGCCGAAGCAGCGGTTTTTATTCGGGCTCAGCCGTTAAACAAGCTTACTTGTTTTCAGCAGCCTTGCGCTCTTTCACCTGAGCTACCACTTTCTCGGACACGTTGGCCGGGCAGGGAGCGTAGTGAGAGAATTCCATGGAGAACTGGCCACGGCCAGAAGTCATGGTACGCAGAGAACCGATGTAGCCGAACATTTCGGACAGGGGTACGTCTGCCTTGATGCGCACGCCGGTCACGCCAGCGTTCTGATCCTTGATCATGCCACGACGACGGTTCAGGTCACCGATAACGTCACCCACGTGATCTTCCGGAGTGAACACGTCAACCTTCATCATCGGCTCCAGCAGCTGCGGGTTGGCCTTCGGCAGAGACTGACGGAAGGCGCCCTTGGCGGCGATTTCGAACGCGATGGCAGAGGAGTCAACTGCGTGGTAGGCACCGTCAACCAGTTCGAACTCGATGTCCAGCACCGGGAAGCCGGCGATGGTACCGGTGTTCATCATGCTGGCAACACCCTTTTCGATGGCCGGCCAGAATTCCTTCGGTACGTTACCACCCACTACGGAGGACTTGAACACCAGACCGGTGTTGGCTTCGCCCGGACGGATGATGTAGTCGATCTTACCGTACTGACCGGAACCACCAGACTGCTTCTTGTGGGTGTAGCTGTCTTCAATCTGAGAGGTGATGGTTTCGCGGTAGGCTACCTGCGGCTCACCTACAATCAGGTCAACGCCGTAGGTACGCTTAAGAATGTCTACCTTGATGTCCAGGTGCAGTTCACCCATGCCTTTCAGGATGGTTTCACCGGAATCTTCGTCGGTTTCAACGCGGAAAGACGGATCTTCGGCAACCATTTTACCGATGGCTACGCCCATCTTCTCGGAACCGCCCTTATCCTTCGGCGCAACGGCGATGGAGATTACCGGATCCGGGAATACCATGGCTTCCAGGGTGCAGGGGTGCTTGACGTCACACAGGGTGTGACCGGTCTGCACGTTCTTCATGCCGATGATGGCGATGATGTCACCAGCCTGGGCAGAGTCCAGCTCGGTACGCTCGTCGGCCTGCATTTCTACCATGCGGCCTACACGCTCGGTCTTGCCGGTGGCGCTGTTGAGGATGGTGTCACCCTTCTTGATGCGGCCGGAGTAGATACGTACGAAGGTCAGGGCGCCGAAACGGTCGTCCATGATCTTGAACGCCAGCGCTTTCAGCGGCGCGTCGGCGTCTACGATGGCGTGCTCGCCAGTCTCGTTGCCTTCTTCGTCGGTCAGCGGCTGCGGATCAACTTCGGTCGGGCTCGGCAGGTAGTCGTTCACGGCGTCCAGCACCAGCTGCATGCCCTTGTTCTTGAACGCAGAACCACAGTAGGCCGGGAACAGGGCCATGGTGCGGGTACCCTTGCGGATACAACGCTTGATGTCTTCAATGGAGGGCTCTTCACCTTCCATGTAGGCTTCCATCAGGTCGTCGTCTTGCTCAACGGCGCTTTCTACCAGCATTTCGCGGTATTCTTCAACCTGATCAACCATGTCGGCCGGTACGTCTTCAATGGTGTACTTCTCGGCATCGCCGGAGTCGTCCCAGATGTAGGCCTTGCGGGTCAGCAGGTCTACTACACCGGTGAACTCGTCTTCACGGCCGATGGGCAGAACCATAACAACCGGGTTGGCGGCCAGTACGTCGCGGGTCTGCTGTACTACGCGCAGGAAGTCGGCGCCCAGACGGTCCAGCTTGTTCACGAAGATGATACGGGCAACGCCGGATTCGTTGGCATAGCGCCAGTTGGTTTCGGACTGGGGCTCAACGCCGCCGGAACCACAGAATACGCCGATACCGCCGTCCAGTACTTTCAGTGAACGGTATACTTCAACGGTGAAGTCAACGTGTCCGGGAGTGTCGATAACGTTGAAACGGTGACCTTTCCAGAAGCAGCTTACGGCTGCAGACTGGATGGTAATACCACGCTCGGCTTCCTGCTCCATGAAGTCGGTGGTGGACTCACCGTCGTGGGTCTCGCCCGCCTTGTGGATTTTACCGGTCAGCTTGAGGATACGTTCGGTAGTGGTGGTCTTGCCCGCGTCAACGTGAGCAAAAATACCGATGTTTCTGTAATGTGATAAATCAGACATGATGCAACTTTATATGGTTGATTAAAGAAGTAGACGGAGCATGCGAAGAGTACCAGCACACCGCACCTCAGATTTCGAGGCGCACATTATGCAGTAGAACCCTGCCGTGCGCAAATGGCCCGAGCGGGTTTGCGTGTAATTTTTGTGCAGACCCCGCTCAAGACGCCAGCCCCGCACTTTCTGCTGCTCTGCCTTGCCAAATCCGCGCGTTTATCAACGCAGGCGGCCAGACTGCTAAGCTCAGATACCGCCGTTGGCCACCTTGTAGTATACCCAGCCAAACAGACCGGCAAAGATTACCACGGTGAGCAACACCTTGAGCCAGATATATTTCACATTTGTCTCCTGTGGGGCGGTGGATTGTGACACCGCCACCAAGATTACGCCAGCCCGAGCAGGGCGGCCAGCACAAAAATACCCGCCACCACCAGCACCGACATCACCGCCGCATAGCCCAGGTTCCAGCGCATGATGCAAAACGAGTCCAGCCCGTAGCGGCCCTGAAACGCCAGGTTAATGCCCGACAGCGGCCCGGTGGAGGTGCCTACCGCCCAGGACGACAGAAACACCAATGCCAGCAGGGTATGGTTGGGCTCAAGCGGTGCCAGCACCGCGCCCGCCAGCGCAATGCAGATAATGGGGTGAATGCCCAGCAATGACAGCGCCACCGTCGCCAGATAGGTAGCGCTGGCTTCGAGGGCGCCAAACTGCGCCAGCGGCAGGCTGCCGCCCAGGCTTGAAAACAGGCTTTCCAGGCCATAGCCCAGCACCCCGGCGGCCAGGAACAGCGCCAGCTCGTTGCCCATTTGGGGCAGCCGGCCTTTGGTCAGCCCGCCCACCGCCGCCAGTGGTGATTGCCGCTTAAGGGTGAGAATAAGCAGGGTCAGGGCCGGCGCCAGCAGGGTGATCACCGCCAGAATGGACAACCCGGGCTTTAATTCGTGCAATGCCAGCACCGCCGTGGCCAGCAGCCCCGGCAACAGCAGGCCACCGGCGTGCAACGGATAACCGGTAAAGTCCCGAGCCGGAGCCTGCTCTTCATTTCCCTGCTGGCGACACAGTTGCCAGCCGGTCAGCAGCAGGGCGCACAGGGCCAGGGGCATGCTCACCAGCCAGAGAATGGTCAGCCGGGCCTCGGGCGCCAGACTCAGGGCCACCGCCATGGCGGCAAAAAACGGCGACCAGAAGGCGGCGGCAGTAAAGCCGCGGATCAGCACCAGCGCCTGCTCCCGAGTGACGCTGCCGCGCCGGGCCAGGCGATCACCGATAATAAACACCGACGACAGGTTGATCACCGAGCCAAACAGGTGCACCGCCGCCAGGGTAGACGCCAGCGCCCGCTTACCCTTGGGGGCCCGCTCGTCATCCTCGGTCTGTGGCCGGCTCACCAGGCTTAAAAAGCTCACCGCCACCAGCATCGACAGCAGGCCGCTGTTGCCGGCCACCAGCCGCTGCGGATCGATTTCAGCCCCCTGCCCCGCGCTCCAGGCCAGACAGCCGCCCCCCACCAGCAGCAGCCCGAGCGCCTGGGTGCGGTTGCGTCTGGCCAGCCCCTGCCACAACAGCACCGCCGCACACCAATACGCCAGCCCCGCCCAGTGCGGTGCCAGTGGCAAGCCCAGCAGGCCGGCGGCAATCATCACCATGGCCGCCAGAATCAGGCCCCCGGCCAGTTGCCGGCGCAAAGAAAGTGGAAACAGCGAATACAGGGTGGCGAGCAAGGTGAGCTCCGGACGTAGCGATAAACAAGAGGGAGATCATAACCGGTGGAGCAGGGTAAACAAGGCCGTCATTTGCATATCTGATTGACGCCATTCCCACACCTTCCTCGTCATTTCCGCGAAGGCGGAAATCCAGAAACCCGGCGCCGCCCTGTAACACCGTGCCGGACCATACATGGACCCCCGCCTTCGCGGTGAGTGATGAATTATGAAGGCCTTCGCGGAGGTGACCTATTATGAAAGCCCCCTACCCCTTGTAGATCTTGGGGTTGAACACATCCCGCAGCCAGTCGCCGAGCAGGTTGATCACCAGCACCAGCACCACCAGATAGATACCGGGAAAGGCGGTGATCCACCAGGAGCCGGAGAAGATATAGCTGAAGCCCATGCTGATCAGCGACCCCAGCGAGGGCTTGTCTACAGGCATGCCCAGGCCCAGGAACGACAGCGCCGCTTCACTCATGATGGCGTTGGCCACCTGCACCGTGGAGATCACCAGAATCGGCGACAGGCAATTGGGCAGAATGTGGCGGAACATGATGCGCATGGATTTGAACCCCATGACCTGCGCCGCCTCCACGTACTCCTTTTTCTTTTCCGCCAGCACGGTGGCGCGAATGGTGCGGGCATATTGCGGCCATTCGGCAAGCCCGATGATCACCACCAGCATCAGCACCGCATACTGGGCGTAGAAGTCGGCCCCAAGCGTGGCCTGGAACACCGCCGATACTATGATCGCCACCATCATGGTGGAGAAGGACAGCTGTACGTCGGCAATGCGCATCAGAAAGTTGTCGATGCGACCGCCAAAGTAGCCGGCACTCAGGCCCACCACAATACCAATGGCCAGCTGCAGCGCCACTGCCCCCAGGCCGATGATCAGCGACACCCGGGAGCCATAAAGAATGGTGCTGAGAATATCCCGGCCCTGCACGTCTGTGCCCAGAGTGAAACGTTCGTCGCCCATGTCCAGCCAGCTCGGTGGCAGCTCGGAGTCGAGAATGTCGATGGTGGCCAGATCGTAGGGGTTGTGGGGCGCTATAACCGGCGACAGAAAGGCCGCCGCCACCAGTGCCACAAACACCGCAAAACTGACCATGGCGACCTTGTCGCGCAGAAAATGATAGAGAAAGTCCGACTGGCGAAAGCGGGCCCAGCGGCTTTGAGAAAGTTCGGTACTCATCGGCTTATCCCTTTGCTGCCAGATTGACGGTGGGGTTCACCAGGCCGTAGATCAGATCGACGATGGTATTGGTGACCACGAAGATAAAGCCCACAAAAATCACGTAAGTGGTGATCAGCGGCGTATCCACCCGGGTAATGGCCTCGAGGAATAACAGGCCGATGCCCGGCCACTGAAACACGGTTTCGGTCAGAATGGTGTAGGCCACCATGGTGCCAATTTGCACCCCGCCCACGGTGATCAGCGGCAGCAGGGTGTTCTTCAGCGCATGAATAAACCAGATGCGGTATTTGTCCAGGCCCTTGGCCCAGGCGAATTTTACGTATTCGGAGCTGAGCTGCTCCAGCATTTCCGAGCGCACCAGACGAATAAACAGCGGCAGCATAATGGATGACAGCGCAATGCTCGGCAAAATCAGGTTGCGAAAGCCCTGCCAGTTAAACAGCCCCGACTCCCAGCCCAACGGGCTGGTGAGCTCGCCCCGGCCATAGGCGGGCAGCCAGCCGAGCTCGATGGAAAACACATACATCAGCAAAATGGCGGTCAGGAACACCGGCACCGAAATGCCCACAATACTGACCCCCATGATGACTTTGGACAGCACGGCCCGGGGCTTGATGGCCGAATACACCCCCAGCGGTATGCTCAGGGCAATAATGAGAATGCTGGCACAGAACACCAGCTCCAGAGTGGCCGGCAGCTTTTCAAAAATCACCTCGATAGTGGGCTGCTTGAAGAAATAGGAAGTACCAAAGTCCCCCTGCAGCGCATTGCCCACAAAGCGGCCGTATTTCACCATAAAGGGGTCGTTCAGGCCCATTTCATCGCGCATCTGCTGGCGCACTTCTTCCGATACCGACTGTCCCACCAACTCACGCAGGGGATCACCCAGGTTATCCTGAATCGAGAAGGCCACCAGGCTGATGACAAACATCACCACCAGCGCCTGGAACACCCGTTTAAGCAAAAAAGTAAACATGTTTGAATTCCAATTGCGGGATTGGGGAGCAGGGATCGGGGACCGGAACCACTCTAGTCCCTGGTCCCCAGTCCCTGTTCCCGGCCCTTATTCTTCGACCACCAGGTCACCCAGGTAGGGGAAGTCCATGGCGTTAACGATGGGCTCGGCCTGCACCTTGTTGCGGGCCCCCCAGGCCAGGTTCTGCCAGTGCAGCGGCACAAAGGCGGCATTGTCATACAGGATTTTCTCCGCCTGCTGCAGCATGGTTTCCCGCTTGGCACCGTCGGTTTCGACGTTGGCGTCTTCGATGAGCCTGTCCAGCTCGGGGTTGGCGTAATGACCACAGTTATACTGGCCCCGGCCGGTTTCCTCGTTGCGGGTCATGGTGAGGAATTCCGAGAAGTTGGCGGTGTCCTCGGTGTCGGAGTGCCAGCCAATCATCAGCATGTCGGCGGCGCACTTGTCGAACTCCGGCCAGTACTGGGCTACCGGCAGGGTCTTGAGCTCGGCGTCGATGTTAATGCGCGCCAGCATGGCCTTAACCGCTTCGGCAATGCGGTAGTCGTTCACGTAGCGGTTGTTGGGGGCGATCATGCTGAGCTTGAAGCCATCGGCGTAGCCGGCTTCCGCCATCAGCGCCTTGGCCTTGTCCAGATCGTAGCGGGGTACCAGATCCGGGTTGTGGCCCACATAACCGGCGGGCGCCTGCTGGCCGGCAGTGGTACCAAAGCCACGCATGATTCGCTTGACGATGCCTTCCTGGTTAATGGCGTAGTTCACCGCCTGGCGCACACGCACATCCCTGAACGGCTCAAAACGATCCTGATTCAACTGAAACGTAATAATACGGGTACCGGACTCGGTCACCAGCTTGACGTCGCTGGCAGACTGCACCCGCTTGTGATCGTTGGGCGACACCGGCTTGATAAAGTCCACGTCACCGGCCAGCAGGGCGGCGACCCGGGTGGCGTCTTCCTTGATGGGCACCAGGGTCATGTTGTCGACGTTGCCGGGGGAATTCTTGTCCCAGTAATCGGCATTGCGCTCATACTCCACCTTCACCCCCTGCTGACGGAACTTCAGCTTGAAGGGGCCGGTGCCGGACGGGTTGGTGGAGGCAAAGGAGCTGCCGTGCTTGACCACTTCACTCTTGTTTTTGCCGTCTTCGGTGGTGCCGCTGTAGAACTGGCTGTCCATGGGGAACAGATAGGTCACGGTATTCAGCACCAGCGGGAAGGGGCCCTTGGTGACCAGATCTACCGTGTGCTCATCCACCTTTTTGGCTTCGGCAAAGGGCTCGAAAATGGCCTTGAAGTCGGGCGAGGTTTTCAGACGGTTAAAGGTCCACACCACGTCGTCGGCGGTAAAGTCGTTGCCGCTGTGAAACTTCACGCCCTGGCGCAGGTGAAAGCGCATGGTGTTGTCGTCTACCCGCTCCCACTTTTCCGCCAGACGAGGCTCGAATTTGAAGTCCTTGGTCCAGCGCACCAGCGGATCGAACACCAGGTGGGACATTTCCAGGGTCGCACCGGAGAGCTGCTCGTGGGGATCCATGGACACCGGATCGGCGTCGTAGGCGATGGTGATGTCGGCGGCCTGCACACTCATGGCGAAACCCGCAGCCACCAGGGCGGCGGCAATTTTGTTGAGTCCTTTTTTCATGTAGCACTCCATTTACTTGAGTTAATGTTGGCCGTCAGGCCTGTTCCGAAATATCCAGTCCTTCCCGCGACATGCCCTTGAACTCGGGCATCAGGGAGATCAGCGAGCGGCTGTAGGGATCCGCGGCGTTGGTAAAGAGTTGCTCGGTGGGCGCCACCTCCACCAGGGTGCCTTTTTTCATCACCCCGATGCGGTCGCACATTTGCCGGATCACCGGCAGATCATGACTGATAAACAGCATGGTGAGCCTGAGCTCGTCCTGCAGATCCTTGAGCAGGTTGAGGATCTGCGCCTGCACCGACACATCCAGCGCCGAGGTGGGCTCGTCGCAGATCAACAATCGTGGCCGGGTAGCCAGGGCCCGGGCAATGGAGATGCGCTGACGCTGACCGCCGGAAAATTCGTGGGGAAACTTCACCCCGGCGGCCCGGCCCAGGCCCACGTAGTCGAGCAGGTCAGCAACAATGCCGCGAATTTGTGCGTCATTCTCCGCCAACTGATGAAAGCGAATAGGCTCGGCGATAATGTCGTCCACCCGCATGCGCGGATTGAGCGACGAATAGGGGTTCTGAAACACCATCTGCATTTGCCGGCGTAGCGGGCGGCGCTCCTGCTCGGTCTTGATGGCGGTGAGCTCAATGCCCTCGAACCAGATTTTGCCGGTATCGGGCGGATACAGGCCGGTAATGGCCCGGGCAATGGTGGACTTGCCGGAGCCCGACTCCCCCACCAGGCCAAAGGTTTCGCCTTCATTAATCTCAAAGCTCACGTCATTGGTGGCCTGCAGGTACTCCCGGCGCGACGGAAAGATTGAATCCCTGGTCACAAAGCGCAGGTTGCAGTGCTCCACCCTGAGCAGGGCGCCGTCGTAGTCGCGCTGATCCTGACTCTGGCCCAGCCAGTGACTTTTCAGATCCAGGCTGACTTTTTCCTTGGCGTCTTCAATGTAGGACACCAGAGGAAAGCGGCGCAGCTTGATGTCGGAGCGGGGCACGGCGGAGATCAGACTGCGGGTATAGGCGTGGGCCGGATCCCCCAGTACCTGTTCGGTAGGGCCGATTTCCATCAGCTTGCCCCGGTACATGACCGCCACCCGATCGGTGACGTTCGACACCACACCCATGTCGTGAGTCACCAGCATGCAGCCCACATTGCGCTCCTTGCACAGGCCACGGATCAGGTTGAGGATCTGATCCTGGATCGACACATCCAGCGCCGTGGTGGGCTCGTCGGCAATGATCAGCTCCGGATCGCAGGACAGCGCGATGGCGATCACCACCCGCTGGCGCATGCCGCCGGAAAACTGATGGGGATATTGCTTGATGCGCAGCTCCGGCTGAGGAATGCCCACCGCATCAAGCAGGGAGATGGCCTTGTTGCGGGCTGCTTCACGGCTGAGATCGGTATTGGCCAGCAGGGTTTCCACCATCTGAAACTCCACCGTAAACAGCGGGTTCAGGGAAGTCATGGGATCCTGAAAAATAAAGCCGATGCGCTTGCCCCGCACCGCCCGCATGGCGGTGGGCGACAGCTCGGAGATTCTCTGCCCATCCAGATACACCTCGCCGCTGGCGATGCGCCCCGGAGGGCTGAGCAGGTCGATCACCGCATTGCCGATGGTCGACTTACCGGCGCCGGACTCACCGACCACGCCCAGTATTTCGCCCTTTTCGATATTGAAGGAGAGATCTTCCACGGCGGCCATCACGCCGTGACGGGACGGATATTCAATCCGCAGGTTTTTTACTTCCAGTAGCGACATGCTCATCCTTAAACGGGGCTCCCCGTTGTTACCTGCTGGCAGCCGGGATTTGAAGTGCCCTTTACTATAGCTTCGATCGGCAACGGATCACCGAAGCCAAATGCAACAAAAAAATAACATTTGATCGCATTCTAATCTGGTATTGAGCCAAAAATAAAGACTGACTGGGAGGATTGAGGTCAATTTTTTAGCAGAATTTTTCACCCTTGAAAAATAATGCAGAATTTATGACTGAATCTTTACTCGAAGATAAATTGTGGTAGTCGCAAAGAAAATAGGGGGAATGCTCTAAAGAAGGGAAAGGCCGTTATGCCGGTAAAAATGAGACCACAACCCCCGTGCCGGTCTGTTACCGCATGCAGGGGTGACGGGGGAAGCTTGCGCTGTTGGCCGTCATTCCCACGAAGGAACGTCATCCTCGCGTAGGCGGGGATGGGAATCCGGGAACACGGCGCCGATCGGTTAAACCGTGCCGGACCAAACATGGCCCCCCGCCTTCGCGGGGGTGACGTATTTTGAAGGACTTCGTGGGGTCACGTACTTTACGGCATGAAAGGGAATATCAGAGGTAAAGCACCAGCCCCTGCAGGCAGGCCAGGGCGAACAGGCCGGCGATGAGATCGTCGAGCATAATGCCGAATCCGCCGTGCACCCGGCGGTCGAACCAGCTGATGGGCCAGGGCTTGACCATGTCAAAGAAACGGAACAGCACAAAGCCGATGGCTATCCACTTCCAGCCCGCCGGGGCCGCCAGCATGGTCACGCCAAAGCCGATAAACTCGTCCCACACAATGGCGCCGTGATCGTGCCGGCCAATGGCGGTGGTGGCGGCGTTGCAGATTTTAATGCCGGCCACAAAGCCGATCACCAGCAGCGCCACATACAGCCACAGCGGCAGGTTCACCATCAGCAGGTAGAACGGAATGGCCGCCAGTGTGCCCATGGTGCCCGGCATGATGGGGCTTAAGCCAGAGCCAAAGCCCAGGGCCAGCAAGTGCAGCGGGTTGGACAGCTTCAGTGCTGCAAGCTCCGGCTTTCTCATTCGCCACTCCGAAAGTGATCCCAGCTTTTGGCCTCAAGCTTGTAGGGCTTGCCGTCAGCCATCAGCTCAACGCCGGCTTCGCCGGCCACCATGCGGCCGATGCGGGTGAACTTCACGCCACAGTGAGCCAGCGCGGTTTCCAGCTGGCCCCGGTGCACCTCGGGCACGGTAAAGCACAGCTCGTAATCGTCACCGCCGGTCAGCGCAAGCTGCCAGGCCCGCTCCTGCTCAACGGTGTCGGTCATGGCCTGGCTCAGGGGCAGTTGCTCCATTTCAAGCACGGCGCGCACGTTCGATGCCCTGGTAATATGACCGAGATCGCCGAGCAGACCGTCGGAGAGATCCAGAGCGCTGGAGGCGATATCACGCAGGGCCTGGCCCGCCAGAATACGCGGGTGCGGATGTTCGAACTTGTTGCGCACAAAGGCCAGGTGAGACTCGCTGACCGCAATGTTGCCAAGCTGCTGCTGCAGCCCCAGTGCCGCATCCCCCAGGGTGCCGGTGACGTAAATGCCATCGCCGGCCCTGGCGCCATGACGGCGCAGGCCCTTGCCTTCCGGCAGGGAGCCATGCACGGTCACGGTGATCGACAGCGGCCCCCTGGTCATGTCGCCGCCCACCAGGGCCACGTTGTAATATTCCGCCAGTTCAAAAAAGCCTTCGCAAAAGCCCCTGATCCAGGTTTCGTCGGCCTTCGGCAGTGTCAGTGCCAGTGACACCCAGCAGGGATCGGCGCCCATGGCCGCCAGATCCGACAGGTTCACCGCCAGGGCCCGGTGGCCGAGGGCCACGGGATCCATGTCGGCAAAGAAATGGACGTCTGCCACCAGGGTGTCGGTGCTCACCGCCAGCGTGGTGTTGGGCGGCATTTGCAGCAGGGCGCAGTCGTCACCCGGGCCCATGATCACATCCTTGCGACCACTGTGACCGGTAAAATATTGTTTTATTATTTCAAATTCATTCATAGAAAATGAAAAGCCAGCGTCAGCTGGCTTTTTTCCCGATGCTTCTCATTATTTTTTCAACTGCTTGACGACCTTGTCGAGCACACCATTCACGAACTTGTGACTGTCTTCGGCGGCAAACGCCTTGGCCAGCTCAATGGCTTCGTTGATCACGACCCGATAAGGCACATCTTCACGCCGGGTCAGCTCGTAGCAGGCCAACCTCAGCACCGCCTTGTCTACCATGTCGAGCTCGGCCAGCGGCCGCGACAGGTAAGGGGAAAAGACGCCATCCAGATCGGCAGCGTGCACCGACACACCAAACAGCAGATCACGGAAATAATCCATGTCCACGCCCTTGGTTTCCTGTTCCAGAGCGAACTGTTCGGCAATGTCGGCCACGTTGTCTTTGGTCATTTGCCACTGGTAAATGGCCTGGATAGCGAGTCGGCGGGCCTTGCGGCGTTCAGACGGTTTCAATGCAGTACTCCTCTCAGTCCAGCTGCTGCAGGACGTTAATCATTTCCAGCGCGCTCAGGGCCGCTTCTGCGCCCTTGTTACCCGCCTTGGTGCCGGCGCGCTCGATGGCTTGTTCAATGTTTTCGGTGGTCAGCACGCCAAACGCGACGGGAATTTCATAGTCCATCATCACGCTGCTCATGGTTTTGCTGTTTTCGTTGGCCACCAGATCAAAGTGATAGGTGCCGCCGCGGATCACGCAGCCCAAAGCCACAATGGCGTCGTACTGGCCGGTTTTGGCCAGCTTTTTACAGGCCAGCGCAATTTCCACCGCGCCCGGTACCCGTACCAGAGTGATGTTGTCGTCCTTAACCTGGCCCTGACGCTTGAGCACGTCCAGGGCACCGGCCACCAGGCTGTCGTTGATAAAGCTGTTGAAGCGGGCGACCACGATGGCCACTTTGGCCTCGGGTGCGGCCATCAGCCCTTCGATTACCTTCATGGGAATCCTTGTTTGCAGAAAAGTGCGCACATTCTAGCACAATCGGCGATTGACAAAAGCCTTCACCGGACTACTCCCGGCCGCGGCTGACACCATTTAATGCCGGCGGGGTCACAGGGCGAAACACCACGGTGGGCAACCCTCGTCAAATCCCTTACAGTAAGCGCTCTTGCGCCAACCGGCCGGTTGTGCGGAATTACGGCGATATCACTGCGCTGTTCATCTTTATATAAAGCTAATCCAGAGGTGTTTATGCTGCCGGAACGGCGCGGCGATCTGCTTATTCTTAGCGCTACCCTGCTGGCCTCGGCGGGCTGGCTGTTTTCCAAGGAAGCCATTACCGCCCTGCCGCCGGCGGGCTTTGTGGGCTGGCGCTTTGTGCTGGCGTCGCTGATCCTACTGCCCTTTTGCCAGCGCCAGCTGCGGGCCACCTCCCCCGCCAACCTGCTGAAAACCGCGGCCATTGGCCTGGTGATGACCCTGAACCTGATTTTCTGGATTCAGGCGGTGTCGCACAGCGATGGCATTGGTGAAGGGGCCTTTATCATGAGTCTGGCCATGCTGATGGTGCCGCCCCTGGCCTGGCTGATTTTCCGGGAACGGCCCAGCCGTCAGTTCTGGCTGGCGCTGCCCATTGCCATTTCCGGCTTGTTTTTGCTGACCACGGGCAACGGCTTTTCGCTGTCGCTCGGGCAGTTGCTGTTTTTGCTGGCATCGCTGTCGCTGGCGCTGTATTTCAGCCTGAACAGCCGCTTTGCCCGGCGGGTGGATCCCATGGCGCTGACCTGTGTGCAGCTGGGGGTGACCGGCGTGATGCACCTTATTTATTCCGCCCTGTTCGAGCAGTGGCCCGCGCAAATACCAGGCCATATCTGGGGCTGGTTTGCCGCCAGCGTGCTGCTGGCCACCTCGCTGCGGTTTTTCTGCCAGAGCGCCGGGCAGAAGTTCAGCAACGTGGCCAATGCGGCGCTGATCATGATGCTGGAACCGGTATGGACGGTGCTGATCAGCGTGTTCTGGTATCACGAGCCCATGCCGCTCCAGAAAATCATGGGTTGCCTGCTGATTTTGCTGGCACTGCTGAGCTTTCGCAGCCGGCCGCTGTACGAGTGGTATAGGAATCGCCGCGCCGGGCGGGTGGTGCGGTAAGACATTAACGTCATTCCCACACCTTCCCCCGTCATTCCCGCGCTCCCTCCCGTCATTCCCACGAAGGTGGGAATCCAGAACACGGTGCACGGTATCGATGACAATGCTGCGTCTGCAGAAACGAATGGACCCCCGCCTTCGCGGGGGTGACGGTTTCAGAGGGCCTTCGCGGTGAGTGACGGGGGTTGAGGCCTGGAAGGTAGGGTTACCCCTTCGCGCTTAGGGCATCGCCTTTAAACTCAATGCCAGCCCAGCCGGTTTTGATAAAGTTGCGAATATTCTGATGGTCGTCGCCGTCCGGGTTGCCCAGCACGTCGTTGCGGTAGAAGGCACCGAAGCAGGCCAGGGTTTCCTGCTCGGTCAGGCCCAGCAGCCGGGCAAAGGCGAACAGCTTGCAGGAGCCATTGTTCTGTCCGGCGTCGTTGTGCTGGTCGCCATTGGTAAAGGCCACCGGAGTAAAGTGGTACAGGCTGTCGATCAGCGCCATTACCTCGGTAAATTCAATGGACTCCGGCGCATCGGCCAGCTTTTGCTGCAGTTCGTTAATGTTCATGAGTTTCCTTTTACTTCAATTCAGTGCCAGACAACGGCACAAAAAACGGGAAATGTCGGCTATTTCTTCGGCACACACGGCGTGAGCCATGGGATAACTGTGATATTCGGGCACATGGCCAAGCTGTTCCAGGGCGCGGCAGGCGCGCAGGCCCAGCTGTTCGCTCACCACCGGATCCTGACTGCCGTGCAGCACCTGAATGGGCAGGTCACGGCTGGCCTCGCTCGGTGCAAGGCTGTCGGCGGTGGCAAAATAGGTCGACATGGCAATCAGCCCGCCCAGGGGCCAGTCAAAACTCAGCGCCGCTTCATAGGCCACGGCGCCCCCCTGGGAAAACCCCGCCAGCACAATGCGCCGGCTGTCGATACCGGCGGCCATCTGCTGCTCCACCAGCTCGAGCACCGCCGCCGCCGAACGGCGCAGCTGGGTTTCATCCACTCTGCGGTCGATGTCCATCGCCAGTATGTCGTACCAGGCGGGCATGGCCATGCCGCCGTTAATGGTCACCGGAATGGCCGGCGCATGGGGAAACACAAAGCGCACCGCCGCACTCGGCGGCAGCTGCAGCTCGGGCACTATGGGGGCAAAGTCATGGCCGTCGGCGCCCAGGCCGTGCAGCCAGATCACGCAGGCGTCGGGGTTGGCAGCGGTGTCGGTGGTCAGGCAGGTCAGCATGCAGGCTCCATTATATATTGAGGGTGATCAGACACCGGCCACGTGCAACCGGTCCCGGCCCGCCTTCTTGGCGCGAAAGAGCTCCCGGTCGGCCCGCCGCAGGGTGTCGTCGAGGGGCTCGTGCGGCCGGTGTATGGTGAGGCCGGCACTGACCGTCAGTTGCAGGCCGGGCACCTCCTCCAGCACCAGTTCCCGTATCGCGGTCATGATCCGTTTCAGCAGGGCGCCGGCGGGCTCCAGGGCGGTATGGGGCAGCAACAGCACAAACTCCTCGCCGCCCCAGCGGGCGCACAGATCCTGAGTGCGCAGCTGGCCGGACAGGGTTTCCGCCAGCCTGCACAGTACCTGGTCTCCGGTGTCGTGGCCATGAGTGTCGTTGATACGCTTGAAATGGTCCACGTCCAGCATGGCCAGGGCAAAGGCGGGCTGGCCGCGCCGGCAGCGGGCCTGCTCATCCTGCAGTTGATCCATCAGCTGGCGGCGGTTGGCCAGGCCAGTGAGCGGATCCTTGAGCGCCGCCTGGCGCAGCTGATCGTTCAGTTCCAGCAGGCTGCGCTGGTAACGATCGGAAATACGGGTGATCTTGTCCAGCCGCTTGAGCTGGCGATCATACTGCTGCAGCAGATCCTGATTGCGGGACACCGCCACCCCATAGCTGCTGTCGGAGATACGCAGCAGCCGCTCCAGCCGGGTGCGTTGTTCCCGGTTATTCTCCGCCAGTGCCGCCACCAGCGGCAACAACGGATTATGCTGATGTTCGGGCGCGGCCAGCAGCCGCGCCAGCTCCTCTTCCGAGGGCAGCTCAGCCATGGGGCAGCACCTCAAAGGGAAAGCTGCAGTCTTCCCGGAATTCCTCGGCCAGCTCTTCCACCCGCTCGTTGTCCGGGTCAAAGAACCACTGCACCACCACCTGCCGCTGCTTTTCAAAGGCCGCTTCCAGCAGATCAAAGATGTCCATCATGGCCTTGACGCTGCTGGTGTTCATGTAAACCAGGTGCAGCTCCAGGCGCAGGGCCCCGGCGCCGGTGTCCAGGTACTGCTCAATCCAGTTGATCACCTCGTGAAAAAACTCAAAGGAGTTTTCCGGGTAGGAGTCCCCTTTCATGATCACGGTGCCCTGAGCGGGATCGCACATAATGTCCGGCGTAGAGTGAGTGCCGGTTATCGCCAGAGTGTTCATTATCAGTTCCGTATTCATGCTATACCACCGCCAAAATGCTTAAAAAGCCGCGCCCGTCACCCACTTCCACCAGCCGGGCGGTTAATGGCCGTGCCGACTTGCGCGCCACATCCAGCAGACCCAGGCCGGCGCCACTGCTGCCGTGCTCATCCCGGGGCTGACGCAACTGGGTCTTGTAGGCTGCCTTGAGCTCGGCCTTGTTCATGGCCGCCAGCGCCTCGATGCGCGCGCACAGCGCCCGGCCATCCTCCAGCTCCACCAGGTTGCCGGCCATCACGCTGTAGTGGCCGTCTTCACCCCGGGCCACCACCACGGTGGCCGAGCCGTCCAGCTCGCCATAATTCATGCGGGTGGCGTAATGACGAATGTTCTGGGTCAGCTCGATATAAACGCCAAACACGTCCATGGCGGCGCCGGGCTGGGCGTTGTCGGCCTGCAGGTAGTTGCGCAGTGCCTTGCCGATCTCCTCGATCAGGCTGCGGGAAATGGGGCCGTTGAAGCACAGCAGTATGCGGTTGTGGTTAAACTGCTCGCGTATCGACAACAGGTCTATGCCTTGCATCGGTTACTCCTTGTAAGTCGGCGTCCACACGAAACGCCAGCAGGGTGATGTCATCCCGCTGAGCATGGCCGCCACGGTATTGGTCCAGCGCATCCTGGAGGGCTTCGGCCTGCTCCGTCAGCGGCAATCCGGCATGGGCGCGCAACAGCTCTCTGAAGCGGCTGCCGCCGAGGCCAAAGCCCTTGGTGCCGCCGGCCTGATCCAGGTAGCCGTCGGTGGTGAGGTAATACACTTCATCGTGATGCACCGGCAGCACCCTGTTATCAAACTCGCCCGGACGCCGGTCCAGCAGGCTGCGGCGCTGACCCTTGTGCTCATCCACGGTATCGCCGTCGCTGCAATAAAGCGACATTTTGGCGCCGGCAAACACCAGTTGCCGGGCCACCGGATCCACGTACACCAGGCCGGCGTCCATGGTGGTGGCCAGACCCCGGGGCAGCTCGCAATCCTGTAACATGCCCCTCAGGGTATGATCCGCCAGTTGCAGAATGGCGGCCGGCGAGTCCATGCCATGCTCGCGCACCGCATGATCGAGGGCCGCCCGGCCCAGCATGGTCATCAACGCCCCGGCCACGCCATGGCCGGCGCAGTCCACCACCCCCACCAGAAAACGGCCCTGCTCGCCGGGCTGAAACAGGTAAAAGTCGCCGCCTACCACGTCCCGCGGGTGCCACAGCACAAAATGATGCTCGCCCAGTACCTGGGTCAGTTGCCGGTCCGGCAAAATGGCCTTCTGGATAAGGCTGGCGTAGTCGATGGAATCGTTGATCTGCTGATGGGCCTGACGCATTTGCCGGTTGGCCCGCTCCAGCTCTTCAGTGCGACGTTGTACCTTTTGCTCCAGCTCCTCGGTGTGGCTGCGCACCTTGTTGACCATGACCCCGAACGCCCGGCTGAGATCGCCGATTTCATCGCCGGAGGGGGCCGGCAGCGACACCTCGTAACTGCCGTCGGCAATGGCGGTGGCGGAGCCCTGCAGCCGCCGCAGCGGCCGCAGCACTGCCCGCTCCACGCCATAGGCCAGGCCCAGCAGCAACACCGCCAGCATCAGCACCAGGCCGAGCAGGGCCGCTTTCACCAGCCCCGGCTCCAGCACCTGCGCCAGCCCCAGATCCACCGCCGTGGTTACGTACCAGTCGAGCTCGGGAATATAACTGATGGCCAGCAGCTGGCGCCGGCCATCCAGGTTAAACCAGTCCATGGCCACATTCCCGGGGCTGGCCACCACCTGCGCCTGCAGGGCATTGAGACGCGCACGCTGTTCCGGCGTGCCCAGCCGCTCATGCAGGGTCGCCCCTTCGGTGCCCATGCCCGCCGCCGAGCCCAGGGCGATCAGGCTGGCATCGGCGTGCGCCTGAAAGCGTCCGTCCTTATCCAGGATCATGGGCACCACGCCCTTTTCATCGGTCGCGATAAAGTCGTTGATAAAACGGGTCAGATCAATGCCGGTGCCGGCCAGCCCCAGGGCACGGCCCTGCTCTTCCACCCGCACGTTAATCCACACTCGGGTGGTGCCAAGGCGGGTGTCGTGGTTGACGTTGATATTCAGCGGCTCGTCCTGGCGCATCAGGTTAAAGAACCACTGATCGTCGGCGTTGGCCTGGTCAAGCCGGTAGCTGGGCACCGCCTCAAAGGGCTGGTCGGGGGCTCGGTAGTAATAGTCGCGGCTGGTGGCGTTCACCATAAACCAGGAGTGACTGCTGAAGTCGGCGGCAAAGCCCTCGGCTTCCTGCATGAACAGATCGGCATTGCCTTCGCCGGTCAGCCAGCGGCGAGTGAGTACCGAGCCGGCAAAGCGTTCGGCCAGGGCCAGCTCGCGGGAAAGCGGCACCAGTATGTGCTGACGGTTAAGGCGGGTGAAGTTGTCGGCGTAGGCCCGGCCGAAGTGCTCCTGCACGCCGGCAAGCAGCTGCCAGCCGATGCCCACCGCCGGAATAAAGGCCAGTACGCAGGCCAGCAACAAGGCCCAGATGGATTTTGCCCTAAGTCCCTTTCCCCAGATGGCCATGCTCGCCTGTGTTATTCCATTGATGCGATTGAGGCCGGTATTGTTGTCTTTTTTTCGGACAAACTCAATTCGAAAGAGGTATTAGTACTGGGTGGTAATGCCCCCATTCGTCATGCCCGCAAAGTAAGCATTCGAAGGGCGGAGGATGCCGGAACTGTGCTTTTTTGCGAGCCTGAAGTGGCCGGCGGAATGGACCCCCGCCTTCGCGGGGGGATCAAGAAAGGCAAAATTACTCGGTGACGTACTCCACCACTTCCAGGCCAAAGCCCGACAGCGCGTGGTAGCGCTTGGGGGAGCTCAGCAGGCGCATCTTGCCCACGCCCATGGCGCGCAAAATCTGCGAGCCCACGCCCACCCGGCGTGAAGTGCCCTGACGCTTGGCCGCTTCCGGGCGCTCGCCCTTGTCGGCGGCTTCAAACATGCGCACCACCGACAGCAGGTGATCCGGGGTTTCTTCCTTGCCGAGGATCACCAGCACGCCGCCTTCATCGGCAATGCGCGCCATCGACTTGTCCAGCGGCCAGCTGCGACTGGCATGGCGGTCGGTCATCAGCACATCGGTGAGCATGTCGTGAATATGCACCCGCACCAGCGCCGGTTTATCGGCCTTGATCTCGCCCTTGCGCAGGGCAAAGTGCACCTGGTTGTCGATGGTGTCACGGAAGGTCACCAGCTCAAACTCACCGTGATCGGTGGGCAGCTTGCAGCGGGCCACCTGCTCGATGGTGGTTTCGTTCTCATTGCGGTACTCAATGAGATCGGCAATGGTGCCCAGCTTGATGCCGTGCTCTTCGGCGAACTTTTCCAGATCCGGGCGGCGCGCCATGGTGCCGTCTTCGTTAAGAATTTCCACGATCACCGCCGCCGGCTCCACCCCTGCCAGCCGGGCCAGGTCACAGCCGGCCTCGGTATGGCCGGCGCGGGTCAGCACACCGCCGTTCTGGGCCTTGAGCGGAAAAATATGGCCGGGCTGCACCAGATCGGCGGGCTTGGCGTCTTTCGCCACGGCGGCCTGCACGGTACGGGCCCGGTCGGCGGCGGAAATGCCGGTGGTCACCCCTTCGGCGGCCTCGATGGACACGGTAAAGGCGGTGGAAAACTGCTCGGTGTTGCGGCTCACCATCTGGGGAATGTCGAGCTGACGGCAGCGGTTCTCGGTCAGGGTCAGGCAGATCAGGCCCCGGCCGTATTTGGCCATGAAGTTGATGTCTTCCGGGCGCACGTGCTCGGCGGCCATGATCAGATCGCCTTCGTTTTCACGATCTTCGTCATCCATCAGAATGACCATTTTGCCCTGACGAATATCGTCGATGATTTCCTGGGTACTGCTTAAGGCCATGATGTTCCCCTTGAGTAATTCGGTTAGCCGCTACTTCACAAAACCACTGGCGGCCAGGGTCGCCAGGGTCAGTCCGCTCGAAGCGTCACTCTGGCCACCGGCCAGCAGGCGCTCCAGGTAGCGGGCGATAATGTCTACCTCCAGGTTGACGCTGCGGCCAACCTGCCAGTCATTCAGTGTGGTGTTATTCAATGTATGGGGCACCAGCGTCAATTTAAAGGCCGCGTTCTGCACCGCATTCACGGTCAGGCTGATGCCGTCCACGGTAATGGAGCCCTTTTCGGCAATATAACGGGAAAGCTCCGCCGGCGCATCGATCCACAGCTCAATGGCAAAGCCCGCTTTGGCCTTTTTGCTGATACGGCCCACGCCGTCGACATGGCCGGACACCAGATGACCACCAAGACGGGTGGTAGGCAGCAGTGCCTTTTCCAGATTGACCGCCTGGCCGGACTGGTAGTCGGCAAAGCCGGTGCGGTTGAGGGTTTCTATCGACACATCGGCACAGTAGTAATCCTTGCCAAGCTCGGTCACGGTGAGACAGACGCCGTTGGTGGCGATGGAGTCACCCAGGGCGACATCGGACAAGTCCAGAGCCGGGCAGTGAATGCGGATCACCGAGGAGGCGCCCTTTCGCTCAATGGCGGCCAAGGTGCCGGTGGCTTCAATAATACCGGTAAACATCAGTCGGTTACCCTTGCAATCAGTTTGAGATCATCGCCCACACGGCGGCAATCCTGCCATGCCAGCCGGGGCGGCTGACTCATGGTGGTAAATTCAGGCAGTGCCAGCAGGCCCCGGGCCGGGTTGCCCATCAGCATGGGCGCCTGATACAAAATCAGCTCGTTCACCAGCCCGGCACCGAACAGAGCGCCGCCGAGGGTGGCCCCCGCCTCCACCCAAAGGTGGTTAAGCTGACGCCGGCCCAGTTCGTCCAGCAGCAGCGCCAGATCCAGCTTGCCGTTGCCGGCCAGCGGCAGCACGCATTCTTCCACCTGGTCGCCAAAGCCGCCGGTCACCTCACCACGCAGCAGCAGCACCGGGCCGGGCTGAGCGAACAGCCGCAGGCCGGCATGCAGCCGGTTTTGAGTGTCGATCACAATGCGCAGGGGCTGGCGCAACGCGTTTTCGGCATAGTCATGGCGCAGCGAGGCCGGCAGCTCTTTCCAGCGCACGTTCAGGGCGGCGTTGTCCATCAGCACGGTATCGGCGCCGGAGAGAATGACGCAGCTTTGCGCCCGGTGGCGCTGCACATCGCGCCGGGCCGCCGGGCTGGTAATCCACTGGCTTTCGCCGTTAGCGAGCGCGGTGCGACCATCCAGGCTGGCGGCCAGCTTCAGAGTGACAAAGGGCCGGCCGGTGCGCATACGGTGCAAAAAGCCCACGTTGACCGCTTCGGCGGCGTCGGTCATCAGCCCGGCTTCGGCCTGAATGCCTGCCTGCTGCAGCATGGCCAGGCCGCGACCGGCGACCTGGGGGTTGGGATCCACCATGGCGGCCACCACCCGGGCCACACCGGCATCGATCAGGCCCTGGGCACAGGGCGGCGTGCGGCCGTGATGAGAGCAGGGCTCGAGGGTCACGTAAGCGGTGGCGCCTTGAGCGGCGGTACCGGCCTCACGCAAGGCAAACACTTCGGCATGGGGGCCGCCGGCGCGCTGGTGAAAGCCCTCGCCCACCAGTTGACCGTCTTTGACGATCACACACCCCACCGCCGGGTTGGGGCTGGTGGTAAAACGGCCACGGCGGGCCAGCTCAAGCGCCCTGGCCATCCAGTGCGCGTCATCGGTTGTGAACACTTATTGCTCCAGGCGGGCTATCTCTTCGCCAAACTGGCGCAGATCCTCAAAACAGCGGTAAACCGAGGCAAAGCGAATGTAGGCGACCTTGTCGAGCTGCTTGAGCTCCTCCATCACCAGGTTGCCCACCAGCTCGGACGGCACTTCCCGTTCGCCGGTGGCGCGCAGCCGTGACTTGATACGACTGACCGCCTGCTCAATGGCTTCGGTGCTGACCGGACGCTTCTCCAGCGCCCGCTGCATGCCGGCTTCCAGCTTGTCTTCGTTAAAGGGCTCGCGAATACCGCTGGTCTTGATGATGCGCGGCATCACCAGCTCGGCGGTTTCAAAGGTGGTAAAACGCTCCCGGCAGGCATTGCACTCCCGCCGCCGGCGTACCTGCAGGCCATCGCCCACCAGACGGGAGTCGATTACCTTGGTTTCGGTTGCGTTACAAAAGGGGCAGTGCATGGAAGCCTCCGCGGGGCCTGTTAATCGGCTGTTAGTGTAAAGAAGCGGGGGATGTTTTAAAAGCGGGGGAGTTAAATACAGGGAATCGGGACTGAATAGAGCGCCTGCGGCGCTAATGCAGGCTGGCAGCCTGCGCTCCACAGAAACATGCCGCCTTTGGAGCGCGGGCAGCCTTGCCCGCATGTTGCCGCTGCGCGGCAACCTCGATGCCCGGTTAATAACCGGCAATAAAAAAGGGACCGGGGTACAAATCCCCAGTCCCTATTCCCTAGTCCCTAGTCCCTACGCTGTTACGCGTAAACCGGATGGCGACGGCAGATGTCCAGCACCTGCTCTTTCACGCTGGCGATGGTGGCATCGTCGTTGATGTTGCTCAGCACATCACAGATCCAGCCGGCCAGCTGGCGCACGTCGGCTTCCTTGAAACCACGACGGGTAACCGCCGGGGTACCGATACGAATACCGGAAGTCACGAACGGAGAGCGCGGGTCGTTGGGCACGGCGTTCTTGTTCACGGTGATGAAGGCGCGGCCCAGGGCGGCGTCGGCTTCCTTACCGGTGATGTCCTTGTCGATCAGGTCCAGCAGGAACAGGTGGTTGTGAGTGCCACCGGACACCACTTTAAAGCCACGCTTCTGGAACTCGTCGGCCATGGCCTGGGCGTTTTTCACCACCTGGGCCTGGTATTCCTTGAACTCGGGCTCCAGGGCTTCCTTGAAGGCAACGGCCTTGCCGGCAATGACGTGCATCAGCGGGCCACCCTGACCACCGGGGAATACCGCGGAGTTCAGTTTCTTTTCCAGCTCTTCGTTGTTGGCAGCAGACAGAATGATGCCGCCGCGAGGACCGGCCAGAGTTTTGTGGGTAGTAGAAGTTACCACGTGGGCGTGGGGCAGCGGGTTGGGGTATACACCGGCGGCGATCAGACCGGCCACGTGAGCCATGTCGACCATGAACCAGGCGCCAACCTTGTCGGCGATTTCGCGCATGCGGGCCCAGTCCACAATGCCGGAGAAGGCGGAGAAGCCACCGATGATCATCTTCGGCTTGTGCTCAACGGCCAGACGCTCCATTTCTTCGTAATCGATCACGCCTTCATCGTTGATGCCGTAAGGCACGATGTTGTACAGACGGCCGGAGAAGTTGGCGGGAGAGCCGTGAGTCAGGTGACCACCGTGGGCCAGGTTCATGCCCATGACGGTGTCGCCGGGCTTGACCAGAGCCAGGAAGACGGCAGAGTTGGCCTGGGAGCCGGAGTGCGGCTGCACGTTGGCCCAGGTGGCGCCAAACAGCTCTTTAACACGCTCAATGGCCAGCTCTTCCACCACGTCCACATATTCACAGCCACCGTAGAAACGCTTGGCCGGATAGCCTTCGGCGTACTTGTTGGTGAGCTGGGAACCCTGCGCCTCCATTACCCGCGGGCTGGTGTAGTTCTCGGAAGCGATCAGCTCGATGTGCTCTTCCTGACGCACGGTTTCGTTGCTGATGGCCTGCCACAGCTGGGGATCATAGTCGGCGATATTCATCTCACGCTTTAACATCCGTCTCTCCTGACTCATGGGGGATTGTCATTGAAAGCCAGAGTGTACCCCCAAGCGGCAGTCTGGCCTAGTCCCGAAACCCGGCTAAACACGATTTTTTTACCTTAATGTTGAAAAGTTCACAAAAAGTTGAAGACCCATTAACACAATCCCGTTTCTGTCCGGGTATGAAGTTGACCGCCAAACCCGATAGAATATTGTTTCGATCCACTGCCCTTCGAGGGCCGACCATTTAAAGTGAAAGGGGATTATGCAAGCGTTCAGAGTCACTTCCCAGCGCCGGGCCCAGCTGTATCACTGGTTTACCGCCCTGTTTGCCGCTCCCCTGAGCGAAGACGATCTTAATGAATTCGGCGGTTACGACATGCACCGCTTCCTCGACAGCCTGGCCACCCTGGATCCGCTCACCGACACCGCCGAGGCCTTTCGCGGTCAGGCAGAGCGCGCGCTGGCCCAGCCCTCGCCCCGGGCCAATCTGGCGCAAGACTACCAGGCACTGGCGGCGGCGCCGTCACTGCTCGACATCACCAGCCTGACCGAGCCCGATCAGGAGGCCCTGCTGCTGATGACGGTGCTGCTCAAGCAGCACGGCACACAATTGAGCGACGACGATCCGCTGCATGTGTGCAACCAGCTGGAAATGATGGGCACCCTGGCCATGGCCGCCGCCGATACCGGCAACGAAGAGGAACGCGCCCGGTTGCTGGATCAACAGCGGGAGCTGGCCAACACTCAGCTGATTGACTGGCTGCCGGCCTTTACCGAGCGTTGTGGCGAGCGGGACAAGAGTGGCTTTTATGCCGCCGCCGCCGCCCTGTTGCAGGCGGTGTTTATCATGGATCTGCACTACCTCAACAACGTCGCGGAATAAAACGCCCATGCGTTACAGCAAGCACAAAAAGACGGAAGCCTCGCCCGAAACCCAGGCCGAAGCAGAGCGGGTGGCCAAGGCCACCCAGCGTCCGGGTCAGACCAAAGAGCAGACCCGGCTCATCGCTCAAGGGATTCAGAAGGGCATTGAGGAATACAAGAAACAGCAAAAGGCCAAGGCCCGCGCTGCCGACAAGGCCCGCCGGCAGCAACAGCGCCAGCAGGACGCCGATACTCCCCCGCCCGAGTTCGAACCACCCTCGCCATCCCGCTCGAGTCTGTTACCATGGACTCTTCTGGGACTTAGCTGGGTCGGCTTCCTTCTATACTTGTGGCTGACTCACTACGGCTGAACAGGAGACCCCATGCCACTGCCCATGCCCACCACACTGCATACCTGCGAGGGTAAGGAACGCCGGCTGGGCGTGGAGCTGGAGTTCAGTGGCCTGACCCTGCCGCAACTGGTAACCCTGGTGGCCGACACCCTGGGGGGCGAGAGCCGGCCGGTGTCCGAATACGAATTCGACATTGTCACGCCATTGGGCCGCTTTCGTGCCGAGCTCGATTTTGACTACCTCAAGCAGCTGGCCCGCGAACAACGCCGGCACCCGCCCGGCGAACTGGAGCAGGCCGCCACCGATCTGCTGGGCAGCCTGGCGCTGCAACTGGTGCCCCTGGAGCTGGTGTGCCCGCCCCTGCCGCTGTCCCGGCTCGACCTGCTCAACCGCCTGTTTGAACGGCTGCGGGAATACGGTGCCCGGGGCACCCGCCACGCCCTGCATTACGCCTTTGGCCTGCACCTGAATCCCGAGCTGCCCGACACCGGCATTACCACCCTGCTGCGCTACTTTCGCGCCTACCTGTGCCTGCACGACTGGCTGGAAGAGCACGAAGACATCGTCACCGCCCGCAAGCTGTCGCCCTATATTCGCGCCTTTCCCAAGGACTATGTGCGGCTGGTACTGAACCCGGACTACCGGCCCGACATGGCCGGCTTTACCGCCGACTACCTGGCCTGGAACCCCACCCGCAACCGGGCCATGGATCTGCTGCCGCTGCTGGCCTGGCATGACGAACACAAAGTGCAGGCGGTGGTGCAGGACGACAAGGTCAACCGCCGCCCCACCCTGCACTACCGGCTACCCAATTCCGATATCGACAATCCGGTATGGTCGCTGCGTCACGCCTGGGCCGGCTGGCTGCAGGTAGAACAGCTGGCCAGTGACGAGTCACATCTGAACGCCGCCTGCCGGGCCTATTTGGCCCACCTGGATCAGCTGACCCCGGACTTTATGGATCCCTGGAGCCTGAAGGTGCGCGCATGGCTGCGCTGATCGGCGTAACCGGCCCCAACAGCCGCCTGCCCCTGGCCTGGTGGGCCAGCAACCTGGCGCTGCATCTCGCCGGCGGCCGGGGCCAGCATCTGACCCCGGCCAATATGCGCCGGCACCGGCGGGATCAGCTGCAAGGCTTAATCATCGGTGGCGGCGACGACATCGACGCCGCCCTCTACGGTCACGATACCGGCCGGGCACCGGCAGATCCGGAACGGGACGCCTTTGAAATCGAGCTGATTGAGCACGCCCTCGACACCAGCCTGCCCCTGCTCGGCATCTGCCGCGGGGCACAGCTTATCAACGTGGTGCTGGGCGGATCGCTGCACGCCGACATTCGCCCGCTGCGCCAGCACACCTCCAACCGGCGCACCCCGCTGCCGCGCAAGACCGCCATTGGCTGTGGCAGTGGCCGGCTGAACCGCATCATGCAGACGCCGCGCTGGCGCATTAACAGCCTGCATCACCAGGCGGTAGATCGGCTCGGGGGCGGCCTGGCGGTGGTGGCCCGGGATCTGGACGGCTTTGTTCAGGCCATAGAAAGCACCACGGATCACTATATGCTGGGGGTGCAGTGGCATCCGGAATATTTGCCCTACCTGCCCTGCCAGCGACGGCTGTTTCAGAACCTGGTACGTGCAGCCGAGCGCAGCTGGCCCGAGGCCCTCTATGACTGATTACCTGCTGGTATTCGGCAGCAGCCTGCTCGCCGCCACCATAGCCCCTTTTTACTCGGAAGTGGTGCTGGCGGCAGTGCTCACCCGCCAGCCCGACGCCGCCCTGCTGCTGTGGACCCTGGCCAGCATCGGCAACACCCTTGGCTCCATGGTGAACTGGTGGCTGGGCAAATACCTGCTGCACTATCGCCACAAACGCTGGTTTCCGGTCAACGACAAACAGCTGGATCGCGCCCAGCGCTGGTTTCAGCGCTTTGGGGTCTGGTCGCTGCTGCTGGCCTGGGCGCCGGTGGGCGGCGATGCCCTCACCTTTATCGCCGGCATCATGCGGGTACGGCTGGCGCTGTTTACCCTGCTGGTGTTTATCGGCAAGGCGCTGCGCTATGCCGTGGTGATCTGGTTCGCCGACACCCTGCTGTTGTAGAAGGCGTCTGCGACCAAAGTCGGCTGGAAAAGCCCGCCTGCACTGCAATACTGGGCTGATAGCGGCAAGGAGGCCCGTATGCAGGATCAGTTCAATTTCGATCATCCCCCCTTTAATACCCTGACCCCGGATCAGCGCCAGGATCTGCTCGACCAGACCGACATCGCCTATTTTGCCAAAGGCGAAACCCTGCTGGAGCCAGGCCAGCTGATTGACTGTTTGCACATCATTCTCAAGGGGGTGGTGGAAGAGCGCCACAAAGAGCGCGGCGAGGTATTTGCCCAGTACACCACCGACGATCTGTTCGACATTCGCGGCCAGTTCGACGGCGAATGCCGCCACGGCTATGTGGCGCTGGAAGAAACCCTGTGCTTTGTACTGCCGACCCAGGCGTTTTTGACCCTGATGACCGAAAACCCGGACTTTGCCGCCTGGTTCCAGCACGATCTCAAGGGCCGGCAGCAAACCGCCGCGCCGCGCAAGAACCTGTCGGAATTCATTCTTACCCGCATCGACAACAGCAATATTCAGCCGGCCATGGTGATCGACGGCCAGACCTCAATTTTTCAGGCCACCCAGCTGCTCAAAACCCACCATCTGGAGTCGCTGATCGTTACCCATGACGGCAGCTTTGGCATGCTCACCGGCACCGATCTGCTCTATGGGGCCGTGCTCGACGCCCTGCCCGCCGGCGAGCCGGTGCATGTGCTGGCGAGCTTCAACCTGGTGGCGGTGCAAAAGGGCGACTTTCTGTTCAACGCCCTGATGCTGATGATCCAGCACAAGATTGAACGGGTGGCGGTGAAGGAAGGCGAGCAACTGACCGGCATTCTGGAAATGACACAGCTGCTGAGCCAGTTTTCCACCCATTCCCAGGTGCTGGGGCTGCGCATACTGCGCGCCGAGAGCATCGACGAGCTGGCCGAGGCCGCCGCCACCTTAGGGATGCTGGTGGAAAACCTGCACAACAACGGCGTGCGCCTGCCCTTTATCATGAAACTGCTGGCCAGTCTTAATGGCCAGCTGATGCGCAAGGCCTTTGAGTTCGCCTTTCCGCCCGAATTGCATGACCGGCTGGCACTGATGGTGCTGGGCAGCGAAGGTCGGGGCGAGCAGGTGCTGAAAACCGATCAGGACAACGCCCTGGTGCTCGACAACGACCTGAGCCCCGCCGAGGTAATGCCTTATGCCGAGCAGTTCAGCCGCTACCTCGAGCGCCTGGGCTACCCGCCCTGCCCGGGCAAGGTGATGGTCAACAACCCCGACTGGGTACGCTCGCTCGACGACTGGCAGCACTGCCTGGACGGCTGGGTGGAGCGCAATACGCCAGAAAGCCACATGCAGCTGGCGATCATCGCCGACCCCCATTTTATTGCCGGACGCGAATCCCTGGTGCGGCGCTTTCAGAAGCACCTGCTGGAAGCGGTCAAGGGCCGGGAACTGCTGCTCAGCGAATTCGCCGGCCAGGCGCTGCGCTTTCATACCCCGCTCACCTTCTTTGGCGATATCAAGCAGTCTGACAAGGGGCTGGACATCAAGCGCGGCGGCATTTTCCCGGTGGTACAGGGCGTGCGCGCCCTGGCCCTGGAGCAGGGCGTGACCGAGACCAACACCCTGGAGCGCATTCGTCTGCTCACCGACCAGCGGATTTTCGAGCCGGAGCAGGCCGACAACCTGAGCGCGGCGCTGACCCTGTTCTGGCAGCTCAGGCTAGAGCAGCAGCTGGCCAAGGGGGGCGACGGCCTCAGCCAGCAGCTGGACGCGGCCAGCCTGCCCCGGCACCAGCGGGACTTGCTGCGCCACGCCCTGCACGTGGTGAAAAAATTCAAGCAGAAGCTGGAAGTGCATTTTCAGATAAGAGGTTTGTAGAGTGCCGTCATTCCGCCCCCCCGGGCCGGAATCCATTCTGCAGATATTGGTGCAAGCCGTCCTGGACTCCCGCCTTCGCGGGAGTGACCAGGCAGCAGACGCCGACCGCATAAAACGGAGTAAAAAATGCTGCCACTGAAGCGCCTGTGGCTGGCCCGCAAGTTTGCCGACAGCCCCTGGAATCACCTGTTTGAACCCTATCAGGGCGATGAAATAATCGCCATCGACACCGAAACCACCGGTCTGGACCCGCGCCAGGCCGACGTGCTGACCATTGCCGCCGTGCCCATTCGCGGCCGCCGGGTGCTCACCAGCCAGCGGCTGGAGCTGACCCTGGGCGCCAGCCCCAAACTCACCGGCGACAGCATTCGCATTCACGGCCTGCGCCATCAGGATCTGGGGACCGGCGCTCCCACCCACGAGGCCCTGGGCCGGCTGCTGGGATTTATTCAGAACCGGCCGTTGCTGGGCTACCATGTGCGCTTCGATATCGCCATTTTAAGCCGGCTGACCCGGGAACAGTTCGGCTTTGATCTGCCCAACCGGCACATTGAGCTGGCCCATCTTTACCGTCAGCGCCAGCTGCGGCAAAACCCCGAAATTGATCCTCACCTGGGGTTTGAACACATGGCCGGCACCCTCGGCATTCCTCTGCTGGCCCGCCACACCGCCTTTGGCGACGCCCTGACCACGGCGCTGATGTACCTGGCACTGGC
The DNA here is from genome assembly GCF_030732065.1 of Oceanimonas aquatica. Lineage (GTDB taxonomy): Bacteria > Pseudomonadota > Gammaproteobacteria > Enterobacterales > Aeromonadaceae > Oceanimonas. Next base: position 44,947 of record NZ_JAVBHX010000006.1, on the reverse strand, counting down.
GCCGGATCACTCTTTAACCAATCGTTAAAAGCAAGTCCCGTTCGGGCTGGCAAGCGCCTTTCAAGGCCGTATACTGGACGAGGAAAACATCATACGCATAGCCCCGGCCGGCCTCGGCTAGCCGAAAGTCTAATTGAGCGTAACGACCATCTGGGTCACCTTGTTAACCAATGGTTACAACCAAGGAGCGGAATAATGAGTGAAGTAAAGGTTCATCCGGTCAAGCCCGAGTTTGCAAAGACCGCACTGCTGGACGATGCCGGCTATCAAGCCATGTATCAGCAGTCCATCAACAACCCCGAAGCCTTCTGGGGTGAGCAGGGCAAGATTGTTGACTGGATCAAACCCTACACCAAGGTCAAGAACACCTCCTACGACCCCGGTCATATCAGCATCAAATGGTTTGAAGACGGTACCCTGAACCTGTCTGCCAACTGTATCGACCGTCATCTGGCCACCAAGGCCGACGAGGTCGCCATCATCTGGGAAGGCGACAGCCCCGAAGATGACAAGAAGGTGACTTACCGCGAGCTGCACGAGCAGGTATGCCGCTTTGCCAACGTACTGAAGGCTCAAGGGGTACAGAAAGGCGACGTGGTCAGCATCTACATGCCCATGGTGGTGGAAGCGGCCGTGGCCATGCTGGCCTGTACCCGTATTGGCGCCGTGCACTCGGTGGTCTTCGGCGGTTTCTCTCCCGATGCCCTCGCCAGCCGTATTATCGATTCCAAGGCCAAGGTGGTGATCACCGCCGACGAAGGTCTGCGCGGTGGCCGCAAGGTGGCGCTGAAGGCCAATGTGGACGAAGCCCTCACCAACCCGAATGTTACTTCCATCAAGAGCGTGATCGTGTATCAGCGCACCGGTGGTGACATTGCCTGGCACGATCACCGCGACATCTGGTGGCACGAAGCCACTGCCAAGGTAAGCGCCGAGTGCGAACCGGTGGAAATGAACGCCGAAGATCCGCTGTTCATTCTGTACACCTCCGGCTCTACCGGTACCCCCAAGGGCGTGCTGCACACCACAGGCGGTTATCTGGTGTATGCCACCATGACCTTCAAGTACATCTTCGACTACCACCCGGGCGACGTGTACTGGTGTACTGCCGACGTGGGCTGGATCACCGGTCACACCTATCTTATCTATGGTCCGCTGTCGAACGGCGCCGCCACCCTGCTGTTTGAAGGCGTGCCCAACTATCCCAAGACCAACCGCATGGCGCAGGTGGTCGACAAGCACCAGGTCAACATTCTGTATACCGCCCCGACCGCCATCCGTGCCTTTATGGCCAAGGGTGACGAAGCGGTGGAAGGTACCAGCCGTTCCAGCCTGCGGGTACTGGGCTCGGTGGGTGAGCCCATCAACCCGGAAGCCTGGGAATGGTACTACCGGGTGATCGGCGACGAGCGCTGCCCCATCGTCGACACCTGGTGGCAGACCGAAACCGGCGGCATTCTGATCACGCCGCTGCCCGGCGCCACCGATCTCAAGCCCGGCTCTGCTACCCGCCCCTTCTTTGGCGTGCAACCGGCGCTGGTAGACGGCGAAGGCACCATTCTGGACGGCGCCACCGACGGCAACCTGGTGATCCTGGACTCCTGGCCCGGTCAGATGCGCACCATCTATGGTGATCACGACCGCTTTGAGCAAACCTACTTCTCCACCTTCCCCGGTACCTACTTCAGTGGTGATGGTGCCCGTCGCGACGAAGACGGCTACTACTGGATCACCGGCCGGGTGGATGACGTACTGAACGTGTCCGGTCACCGCATGGGTACCGCCGAAATCGAATCGGCGCTGGTGGCTCATGCCAAGATCGCCGAAGCCGCCGTGGTGGGTGTGCCCCACGACATCAAGGGCCAGGGCATTTACGCCTATGTGACGCTCAATGCCGGCGAAGTACCGTCCGCCGAGCTGCACAAGGAAGTAAAAGACTGGGTGCGCAAGGAAATCGGCCCCATCGCCACGCCGGATGTAATCCACTGGGCAGAAGGCCTGCCCAAGACCCGCTCCGGCAAGATCATGCGCCGTATTCTGCGCAAGATCGCCACCGGCGATACCGATTCCCTGGGTGATACCTCCACCCTGGCGGATCCGGGTGTGGTAGATCGCCTGATCGAAGAGCGCAGCAAGGTCGCCTGACCCTGACTCGCCACTGAAAAACGCCGCTTCACGCGGCGTTTTTTTATGGCTGCGGTTTACCCTCTGTCGCTTTTTGTCGCAGCAACAACAGTTTGCGGAACTTTCTGCCGTTAAACCTGCCCACACACGTCGGTTGCTCACTGTGCGGATAAAAAAATTTATTAGTCATTAGACCAGTAAATTGCTGCCAATTTTCATGAAATCACTATAATTGGGCGCACCGAGCCGAAATGCGTGATTTTATTTGCCAGCGACCGGCAAAAAACGCTAGGCTCCTTGATACTCGACGTGAATACCGCAAGATTGACGAGGATTGCTGCACAATGGCCGACAAATACCGAATTCTGCTGCTCAACGGGCCAAACCTTAACCTGCTGGGCCGACGCGAACCGGGCATTTACGGCAACAACAGCCTGAACGACATTGTCGCCCGCCTGACCGAGCAGGCCGCCGGGCGCGATATCGAACTCAGCCATGTTCAGTCCAACGCGGAACACGTTCTGCTCGACGCCATCCACCAGGCCGACGGCCGGCAGGACTTCATCATTATCAATCCCGCCGCCTTCACTCACACCAGCGTGGCCATTCGCGATGCGCTGCTGGGCGTGAACATTCCCTTCATTGAAGTGCATTTGTCCAACGTGCATGCCCGCGAGCCCTTCCGTCACCATTCCTACCTGGCGGACAAGGCAGTGGGTGTGATCTGCGGCCTGGGTGCAGATGGTTACGAATTTGCCCTTGAGGCGGCGGCCCGTTATCTGGCCCGTCGCTGATTCATATCAGCATCAACAAAACAAAGAGAACGCTCATGGATATTCGTAAAATCAAGAAACTGATCGAACTGGTTGAAGAATCCGGCATCGCCGAGCTGGAAATCGCCGAAGGCGAAGAGTCCGTACGCATCAGCCGCTACGGTAACCCGGCCCCGGCCATGCAGCCCCAGCAGATGTTTCAGGCTGCTCCGGCTCCCGCCGCTGCCCCGGCCGCCGCTCCTGCTGCTGCCCCGGCCGCCGAAGCCGCTGCTCCCGAAATGAGTGGCCACGTTATGCGTTCTCCCATGGTAGGTACCTTCTACCGTGCCTCCAGCCCCGGCGCCAAGAACTTCGTGGAAGTCGGCCAGACCGTGAACGTGGGCGACACCCTGTGCATTGTTGAAGCCATGAAGATGATGAACCAGATCGAGGCCGACAAGGCCGGCGTAGTGAAGGCCATTCTGGTCGACAACGCTCAGCCGGTTGAATTCGACGAGCCCCTGTTCATCATCGAATAAGGAATTCCCATGCTGGATAAAGTAGTCATCGCCAACCGCGGTGAAATCGCTCTTCGCATTCTGCGCGCCTGCAAGGAGCTCGGAATCAAGACGGTAGCGGTGCACTCCACTGCCGACCGCGACCTCAAGCACGTGCTGCTGGCCGACGAGTCCATCTGCATTGGTGGCAACCAGGCCACTCAGTCGTACCTGAACGTGCCGTCCATCATTGCTGCCGCCGAAGTGACCGACGCCGTGGCCATTCACCCCGGTTACGGCTTTCTGGCGGAAAACGCCGACTTTGCCGACCAGGTGGAAAAGTCCGGCTTTATCTTCATCGGCCCGCGCGGCGACACCATTCGCCTGATGGGTGACAAGGTGTCCGCCATCGAGGCCATGAAGAAAGCCGGCGTACCCTGCGTGCCCGGCTCCGACGGTCCCATTGGCGGCGACGCCAAGCGCAACGCCACCATTGCCAAGCGCATTGGTTACCCGGTGATCATCAAGGCCGCTGGTGGTGGCGGTGGTCGCGGCATGCGCGTGGTGCGCTCCGAGGCCGAGCTGGAAAACTCCATCGCCATGACCAAGGCCGAGGCCGGTGCAGCCTTTGGCAACGACATGGTGTACATGGAGAAATTCCTGGAAAACCCGCGCCACATCGAAATTCAGGTGCTGGCAGACGGTCAGGGCAACGCCATTCATCTGGCCGAGCGCGACTGCTCCATGCAGCGTCGCCACCAGAAGGTGGTAGAAGAAGCGCCGGCCCCGGGCATTACCGCCGAGATGCGCAAGTTCATCGGTGAGCGCTGCTGCAAGGCCTGTGTCGATATCGGCTACCGCGGCGCCGGTACCTTTGAGTTCCTGTACGAAAACGGTGAGTTCTATTTCATTGAAATGAACACCCGTATTCAGGTGGAGCACCCGGTGACCGAGATGATCACCGGTGTGGATCTGATTAAGGAGCAGCTGCGTGTAGCCGCCGGCCTGCCGCTGTCCATTACTCAGGATCAGGTGGTGGTGCGTGGCCATGCCATCGAATGCCGTATAAACGCCGAAGACCCGCGCACCTTCGTGCCGAGCCCGGGCGAGATCACCCGCTTTCACTCTCCGGGTGGCCTGGGTGTACGCTGGGACTCCCACATTTATGCCGGTTACCGGGTACCGCCCTACTACGACTCCATGATCGGCAAGCTGATCTGCTACGGCGAAAACCGCGACATCGCGATTGCCCGCATGAAGCACGCCCTCAACGAGCTGGTGATTGACGGTATCAAGACCAACATTCCGCTGCACAAGGAAATCATGAGCGATGAGAACTTCCGCAATGGCGGAACCAACATCCATTACCTTGAGAAGAAGCTGGGCCTGTAAGGCTTTCGCGGAATCGTAAAAAACGGCGCCTGACGGCGCCGTTTTTGTTTATGGGCTCCGCCCCCGCGCTTATGTTGTCATCCCCCGCGAAGGAACGTCATTCCCGTGCAGACGGGAACGGGGGTCCATGCCACAGCCCACGCCGTAGTCAAAGCCGTGCGCTTCTGCTCTGGATGCCCATCTTCATGGGCATGACGGCAGTCTTAAACGGTTTTTCCCGAACAGACCAGCCGGTAAACTACTCCCTCAGCCCACTGAGACAAAGAAGACATGAACATTCATCGCATTAACCCGTGCAAACGCTGGTCCGACATTACCGTGTTCAACGGCATCGCCCATTTTGTGGAAGTGCCCGAGTGCGATCTGTCCGCCGGCATTCAGGAGCAAACCCGGCAGGTGATGGCCCAGGCCGAAGAAGCCCTGGCCAAAATTGGCAGCGACAAGGGCCGGCTGCTGTCGGTGACCATTTACCTCACCGACTTTGCCAACCTGCCCGCCTTCAACGAAGTGTGGGATGACTGGTTCCCGGACGGCACCGCTCCCAGCCGCGCCTGCGTAAAGGCCGAGCTGGCCAATCCCGGCTATCTGGTGGAAATGGCCTTTGTCGCCGCCGCCGGCGAGGAATATTTGAAGTAATCTCATACCGTGCTTGACCCGGTATACGCTCCCACGTTTCACGTGGGAGCGAGTGCAAGTGACACAATTCGCACTCTCCCATCCCGTATTTGTCCCACTATTCACTCGCTGGTATGCTGCGCCCGATTCGAAGGAGCCCTCGTCATGAACCCCATTGTATCCATTGCCCGGCGCGAAGCCCTGCTCAGCGTGCTGCTGGCCCTGCTGTATCTGGCGCTCTGGGCGGCCTGCGCCTGGCTGGTGCCGCCGGCACTCACCCTGGCCGGCTGGCCGCTGTGGTTTGTGCTGAGCTGCCTGTTTAACCCGCTGCTGTTTATTGTGCTTTGCGCGCTCATGGTGCGCTGGTGTTTTAAAGCGGTAAACCTGGAAGCTTCCTCATGAATGCTGCGTTAACCCTTCCCCTGCTGGCGTACCTGGCCGTGATGATTGGCCTGGGGCTGTGGCTGGGCCGGCGCCAAAGTACAAGCGGCTTTGTGCAGGACTATTTTCTTGGCAGCCGCTCCATGGGCGGCTTTGTGCTGGCCATGACCATGGTGGCCACCTATGCCTCGGCCTCCTCCTTTATTGGCGGACCGGGGGCGGCCTATCGCATGGGACTGGGCTGGGTGCTGCTGGCCATGATCCAGGTGCCCACGGTATGGCTGACCCTGGGGGTGCTGGGCAAGCAGTTTGCGCACATTGCCCGGCGAGTAAATGCCCTCACCATCAACGACATGCTGCAGGCCCGCTACCAAAGCCCGCTGGTGGTGCTGCTGGCAGGCCTGGGGCTGCTCGCCGCCTTTGTCGCCACCATGGTGGTGCAGTTTATTGGCGGCGCCCGGCTGCTGGAAACCGTGACCGGGTTGTCGTACCAGAGCGGACTCATGCTGTTTGCCGGCGCCGTGCTGCTCTACACCCTGGTGGGCGGCTTTCGTGCCGTGGTGGTCACCGATGCGGTGCAGGGCATACTGATGCTGCTCGGCACTGTGGTGCTGCTGGCCGGGGTGCTGCAGGCCGGCGGTGGCGCGGCGGCCATGTTTACCAAGCTGGAAGCCATCGATCCCGGGCTGGTGCAGCCTCAGGGGCCCGACGGCATGCTGGGCATAAGCTTTATGCTGTCGTTCTGGGTGCTGGTGTGCTTTGGAGTGATTGGCCTTCCCCACTCGGCGGTACGCTGCCTGGCCTACAAGGACAGCTCCGCCATGCACAGGGGCATTATTATCGGCACGCTTGTTGGGGCCGTGTTGATGTTTGGCATGCACTTCGCCGGTGCCCTTGGCCGCGTGCTGGTGCCCGAGCTGACCGTGCCCGACAAGGTGATGCCAACGCTCATGCTCACCGTGCTGCCACCGCTGGTGGCCGGGCTGTTCCTGGCCGGCCCCATGGCCGCCATTATGTCGACCATCGACTCTCAGCTCATTCAGGCCGCCGCCACCCTGGTAAAGGATCTCTACCTCAACCACCTGTGCAAAACCCAACCGGCGCCCGCCACCATCAAGCGTGCCAGCAAGCTGGTGACCCTGGTGCTGGGGCTGATTGTGCTGTGGGCCGCCCTGAGCCCGCCGGAGATGATCATCTGGCTGAACCTGATGGCCTTTGGTGCCTTGCAAGCGATCTTTTTCTGGCCCCTGGTGCTGGGCCTGTACTGGTGGCGGGGCAACAGCACGGGGGCGCTGGCCTCCATGCTCACCGGCGCCATCAGTTACAGCCTGTTGCTGAACCTGGGCATCAAGCCCCTGGGGCTGCACGCCATAGTGCCCAGCCTGGCGCTCTCGGGCCTGGCCTATGTGGTGGCTTCACTGCTGACACCACCGCCCTCGGCCGAGGTGCGCGCCCTGTTCGGCCGCTGAGCCTGTTCGAGTGTCCGCGCCAGCGGACACTCGGGCCCGCCGGTGATAGAATTACTCCTTTAGCCCTTTAACGAAGCACGCCATGCCCTGGATACAAATTCGCATCAACGCCACCGAAAAGACCGCCGACAAGGTCAGCAACATGCTCTCCGGCCGCGGCGCCCAGGCGGTGACCTACATGGACGCCGAAGACAAGCCGGTGTTCGAGCCCCTGCCCGGTGAAACCCTGCTGTGGGACGACACCGTAGTAGTAGGCCTGTTCGACGCCGAAACCGATCCGGCGCCCATCATCGACTTTTTGAAGAAGTTCTACCGCAAGGATCTGGTGTACAAAGTCGAGCAGCTGGAAAACAAGGACTGGGTGCGCGAGTGGATGGACAGCTTTCACCCCATGCGCTTTGGCAAGCGGCTGTGGATCTGCCCCAGCTGGCGTGACGTGCCCGAGCCCGATGCGGTGAACGTGATGCTGGATCCGGGCCTGGCCTTTGGCACCGGCACCCACCCCACCACCGCCCTGTGCCTGGAATGGCTCGACGGTCAGGATCTGACCGGCAAAACCGTGATCGACTTTGGCTGCGGCTCCGGCATTCTGGCGCTGGCGGCACTGAAGCTGGGTGCGAAGGAAGTGATTGGTATCGACATTGATCCCCAGGCCCTGCAGGCCAGCCGCGACAACGCCGAGCGCAATGGCGTGGCCGACCGCCTGAGCGTGTATCTGCCTCAGGATCAGCCCGACGGTCTCACCGCCGACGTGGTGGTGGCCAACATTCTGGCCGGCCCGCTGAAAGAGCTCTCCCCCATCATCAGCGGCCTGGTGCGCCCGGGCGGCCTGCTGGCACTGTCCGGTATTCTCGAAACCCAGGCCGACGGGCTGAATCAGGTTTACGACCAGTGGTTCGACATGGCCGAGCCCGAGTTCCGGGAAGAATGGGCCCGCCTGAACGGCAGCAAACGCTGACAAAAGGCCCCTGATGGGGCCTTTTTTAAGGCTCAAACCGGCCTCGAAACTGCATAAAAAATGCACCGGCATCTTGACTTATAAAAAATTTCGCGCCGGTCAATTTGTGAGCTTTTCAGCACCGTCAAAAATGCGTAAGATACGCGACCCTGAGCCGAAGCAGCCTTAACCTCATGGAAATTGGTCCTTACAAACTGGACGCCCCCTTGCTGGTGGCACCCATGGCGGGCGTAACCGACCGACCCTTCCGCACCCTGTGCATGCGCATGGGGGCCGGTATGGCCGTGTCGGAAATGATGTCGGCCAATCCCCGTTTGCGGGATTCCGACAAATCGCGCCGGCGTATGGATCATGAAGGGGAAACCGGCATTCGCTCCGTGCAGATTGCCGGTGCCGATCCGGCGTTGATGGCCGATGCCGCCCGATACAATGTGGATCAGGGCGCGCAGATCATCGACATCAACATGGGCTGCCCGGCAAAGAAAGTAAACAAGAAGATGGCAGGCTCCGCCCTGCTGCAATTCCCGGAGCTGGTGCAGGACATCGTCAGCGCCGTGGTGAATGCAGTGTCGGTGCCGGTGACCCTGAAAATTCGTACCGGCTGGGATCCGGATAACCGCAACGGCGTGCACATTGCCCGCATTGCCGAAGACAGCGGAATTCGAGCCCTGGCCGTGCATGGCCGCACGCGCGCCTGCATGTACAAGGGGAACGCCGAATACGACACCATCAGGGCAATCAAACAGGCCGTCTCGATGCCCGTTGTTGCCAACGGAGACATCACCAGCCCGCAAAAGGCGCGTTTTGTGCTGGATTACACCGGCGCCGATGCCATCATGATTGGCCGGGCTGCCCAGGGACGGCCGTGGATTTTCAGAGAAATCCGCCACTATCTTGAGCATGGCACCACGCCCGCCCCGCTCCCCAGGGAACAGGAGCAGGCAATGATTCGGGAACACGTTACCGCACTGCATGATTTTTATGGTGAGGTAATGGGTGCAAGGATTGCCCGAAAGCATGTGGGATGGTACTTGCAGGAAAGTGAGGCGGGCCGTGACTTTCGCCGTAATTTCAACGCTATCGAGGATGCCGGGCAACAGCTCGACGCCTTGGAGCAGTTTTTCGCGAATAATAGCTTAACGAACAATAGAAGAGCCGACTGAATATGTTCGAACAAACTACGACTTCTGACGCACTGGTAACCACCACCAAATCTACGACTTCCGAGCAGCCGACCCAGCGCCCGCTGCGCAACTCCGTGGAGCAGGCCCTGCGCAACTACCTGTCCCAGCTCAACGGCCAGGAAGTGACCGAGCTGTATGAACTGGTTCTCTCCGAAGTCGAAGCGCCCATGCTGGACGTGATCATGCAGTACACCCGCGGTAACCAGACCCGCGCTGCCAACATGATGGGCATTAACCGCGGCACCCTGCGCAAGAAGCTCAAGAAATACGGCATGAACTGATAGCAGTCAGTCAAGATATTGATTTTAAAGGCGCTAACTCGAAAGAGTTAACGCCTTTTTCTTTTGGTGTGCAGCACCAGCTGGTGCACTGCGGTAACCGTTGAAAGGCGTATTAACGCGAGGCTTCAAAGTGGGCGGCAGCGGCATCCAGCACCTTGCGGGCCGAGGCGGCGTCTTCAAAGCCCAGACCTTCCATGCCGCCGTCCGGACCTTTGTAATTGGCAAACCACAGATCGATGATCTGGCTGACACCGGCATACTCTTCATCCAGTTGCGCCATGGTCTCGATATGGGCAAAAGGGGAATCGTTGGCCAGCACGGCAATCAGCTTGTCGTCCTGCTCACCGTCATCCAGCATCTTCAGCACACCAATCACGCGCACGTCCACCACTTCACCCCGAGGCACCGCCTGACCCAGCACAATCACATCCAGCGGATCACCGTCTCCGCCCAGCTCCTTGGGCAGGGCCGTACCCGGTATGGCGCCATAGTTGCCCGGATAACCCAGGTAATTCACCACCCGCGGCTTGCCCTTTTTATACTCCCAATACACCGCCTTGGGATCTTCCTTGCTCACTTCCCACTTGGCCGAGGTGCCGGCAGGAATTTCGACAATGGCCTTCACGGTGCCGTCCTCGTTCATGGCCTTCAGCGCCATCAGATCCGCCTTGCCCGCAATGGTAAAGTCGTCCTTTACCATCATGGCGGCGGCATGAGGAGTGGAGCCCGAAAAGGCCAGGCCACCCAGGGTGTTGGCATGAGCCGCACTAGATAACATCACCAGGCCGGCAGCGGCAGACAGCGTCAGGATTTTTTTCATGTGATTCAACTCCTTGAAAGTGAGTTGAACCACTATGCTTGGGCAAAGTGACGGGGGGATTACAGGCAAGCGTTGCGTGTTTTAAACAAAAACACGCAACGCGGTTTATGATGTGGAAAGAAACAAGCTAAACGAAACATAGTCGTATCATCGCTGTTCATAGAGCTTCCCTACAAAAGTGCATTGGCAACTCAACCAATATTCGTTACCAAATTTACTGACTTTCGCTGGGTAAATGCCACAGGAAGGGCACTTAATTTTCATCGATGTATTAACTCCACAATGCCCACATTTGACGTAGTAACCATACTTTCCATAATGGGCACTTAACTGATCGTTGCTACCGCAGTTTTTGCAGTTCAGTCCAATCTCTTTTTCACTTTTGATATCTTTATTCTGAGCGTTAGCAGGCACATCTGCTTTAGTTTGGCTCTCTTGCTTAACTTCCTTTTCAACTTCACAAGCGTAATTTTCTGATAATGCTTCACTGACGCTTGCATGCTCAGGACTAGTGACAGACGCCATTAAAAAGTCGCCGATTCGCTGAAAATCCTTCATAGAAAAATAAGCTTTACTTGAAAGCGCTACGCCTAATAATGAGTAACCGCCAATACTTTTCACCTGCTCCGCAATAGACTCACTTTTGACGACCTTTTTATTCATATCCGTAGTCATAGTATCGCGGTGCAATATACAAGTATTAGACACTGTGCAAAGTACGTCCCACTCCCGGCGACCAACCTGCAGTTGTAAACCAAGCACTTTGCCCAAGAAGTGCTCAACGTTCGCACTCAGAAAGGAGCGTAACAAGTCTCTTTGTAACTCGGCCTGAATAATGGGCGATGGCATACCACTCCACCGTCCTTGGTAACTACGGGACCACTCATCCTGAGAGTTCAGCTTTACCTCACCGTAAATGCTTTTGGACTCGATAATGATAAAACCGGCGCGGTGAACAATAAGATGATCAATCTGAGCCGTTTCTCCAAGATGGGTAAAACAGTAATCATTGAGTACCAGAATGTTCTCATCATCCTTGAAAGCTCGTCTCAGATAAAAAGCTACGTCCCGCTCCTGCTTATCACCGGCAATCCAGCGAGGATCTACAGAAGTCATAGGCTCTTTATTCTTAAGAATCGTCATTTGCTTCCCTCAAGCTCTCTTCTCTCGTTGTGCTGCTACTACTTAACTGCAACCTTTTGTAATTAGAATCAGATAATCGAAAATATAATATTTCCTGACACCAAGCTATCCCTTCAGCACCGATTTCAGCCTGGCAAACGGCTTCATCTCGTCGGTAACGATCATGTCTTCATAGTCCGGGTTGGTGGCATGCAGTAGGTAACCGCCCTCGGCGGTTTTGCGCACTACCCGCAGCAGGTATTGATCGTCACCGGCTTGATCCTGCCGCTCTATGGCCACCGTCTGGTTGCTGATGCTGCCGGCGGCATCGGGCATGATCCATTCCAGCAACAGCAGATCACCATCGTTTACCGGATGTTTGCCGCCATTCATGGAGTGGCCGCAGGCTCTGGCCAGAAAGTGGCGCTCGGGATCGATACTGATCCCCGTCTCGAATACCCCCATCATGTCGGCATGCTCACTGCTGCCGGTTCTGAAATGGCCGCAGGCGATCCTGAGATCCGGATAAAAGGGCAGTTCCACCACTTCAGCAGTTGGAGTTGAGATTGTCGTTTTCTGCAGCGTCTGTGCTTTGTTCTTGCGCCGGCGATATTCAGCCAGCCGCAAATCCACCAGCTCCTGCATCATCTCATGCAGGGTATCCAGCTCGTTCACGGGCAGAGTAAAGCGCGGGCAGAGCCGATCTTCCTTAATCTCAAACCAGTAATCAGCCTGAGAATGACTGTTGCCACTGGTGCTGTGTTTCACCGGATTTCTGTTCCAATAGCTCAGCCACTGGGGCGAGTCTGCCGCCATGGCCTGTTGTGGCTCGGGCAGGTCCAGTGCAAACAGGTCCGGATGGCGTTCCAGCACCAGCCGGGACTGCGCCGCCAGCTCGGTGAGCAAGGGCGACTCTCGCAGACCGTCCAGCTCCAGCAAAGCCTGCAGCAATATCAGCTTGAAGCACTTGGTCAGCTTGGTGGTTTCAATACCGGTCAGCAGAAAGTCGCTCAGTTTTTGCAGCACTCGCTCAGCGTCTGCTGGCAGATCGCCCTGCTCCTGCACCAGCCCAAACCAGCTGCCGTGCTGCTTGCGCAGCTTGGTAAAGTCGATGCCGGCCTGAAAGGCCTGTACCGCCGAGGGCCGGGATCCCAACTGATCCCGCAGCCGCACATAATCATCAGCCACCCTCACCCGGCTGCCGTAACGCAACCGCTCGGCAAGCTCTACGACCTGAGGATCAAGATTGATATAACAGCCGGGCGGCAGAGTAATATCGGTTTCTCCCGGTGTGCCGGATCCACCCAGCGCCTCCTGCAGTTGCCAGGGTTTGAACAGGCAGGATCTGTGATTCCCCACCAGATCGATCACCATCAGATCCTGCTTGCCGGGATGCAGCCGCAGGCCACGGCCCAGCTGCTGCAAAAACACAATGCGCGACTCTGTGGGCCGCAGCATCAGCAGAGTGTCGATGGCGGGAAGATCCGTGCCTTCGTTAAACAAGTCTACCGAGAAGATCACGCTCAGCCGGCCTTCGGCCAGATCCTTAAGCGCCTGATTGCGCGGCAGCGAAGATCCGGCATATACGGCGGCACATTCAATACCTTCATCCTTGAAGATTTTCGCCATAAATTCGGCATGGCGCACCGACACACAAAACGCCAGAGTGCGGCTGCGCCCCAGCCGCCGCCACTGTTCAAGAGCGTGTTTAGCCCGCTTTTTGCTGGCAAAGGCATGCTCCAGCGCGTCGGGATCAAAGCGGCCATTGCGCCAGGGTATTTCCTCGTAGTTGATGTGCTCGTCATAAATACCGTGATACACCAGCGGCACCAGATGGCGGCGTTCAATGGCTTCCCGCAGGTGGCACTCAAACACCAGGTTGTCGTCGCACAGAGCCAGAATATTCCCTTGGTCGGTTCTGTCCGGTGTGGCGGTGAGCCCCAGTAAAAAACGAGGCGTAAAGTGATCCAGCAGCCGGCGGTAGGACGATGCCGTGGCATGGTGAAATTCGTCCACCACGATGTAATCGAAGTGCTCCCGGTCAAACTGCCTGAGGTGCGCATCCCGGCCCAGGGTCTGTACCGAAGCAAACAGCCAGTTGGCCTGCTCTTTCTGCTCGCCGGTATACAGGCCGGTGTGTGCGTCCGGGTTCATGTGAATAAAAGTGGACTGGGCCTGACGAATAATCTCGTCTCTGTGAGCCACAAACAAAATGCGCGCAGCCTTCATCTGGCGCACATCAAAGGCCGCCAGCCAGGTTTTGCCAAGGCCGGTGGCCATCACCACCAGCCCACGGCGATAGCCTTCGGCCCGGCTGGCCTGCAGCGCCGCCAGCGCAGACTCCTGTACGCTGTTGGGCATGGGGGTTTCTCGCAGAGTTTCGTCGTCGCTGCTGTTGTCGCCGGTTACCAGCCGAAGGCGAGTCAGCGGACTTTGACGATAACGCTTGAGGTAATCGTCTATCCATTCACTGGAAACCGGAACCACTCTGCTGTCGTTAAACAGCGCTTCCATCTGCGTTTGCAGCGCCAACAGGCTGGTGGCCTCCGGGCTGTTAGCATCGCCGTCTGCGGTCAGCTGCCAGCTCCACTCCAGCGACTGAGTCAGTGCCGCCCGAGACAAATTGCTGGAGCCCACAAAGCCCTTGCCTTGCAGCCGTTGCTCGCTCTGTTGCTGAATAAACAGATAGGACTTGAGATGAAAGCCGGCCTCGCCGGTACTTTGATAGACGCGCACATCGGCTTTACGGTCGGCCAGCTGCATCAGCTCCCTGAGCGCCACCGGCTCGGTCACATCCAGATAGTCGGAGGTGAGTATTTTCAGGCTCGCGCCCCGCCCCAGCGCTTCATGCAAGGCCTCTTTCAGCAGCACCAGTCCGCTCTGGCGAATAAAGGACAGCACCATGGTAATGACACTGTCCTTGCCGGTCCGGTTAATGGCCTCAAGCAGCGGCGTTAACAGTGGCTGGTTGAACACGGGATCCTGCTCACCGCCGCCGGTTACCAACTCCAGCATCAGTTGGCCTCCTTCACCAGCAGGGCATTGAGCCAGGTTTCATGCTCCCGCCCGGGCCGCAAATCCGCCGTTTGCCAGCTTACCGCCAGCGCCAGCGGCAGAGTGGTAACAAGCTGCTCAAGACCGGCTTCATCCATATCGGTAAAGCGGCGGCCATGGCGCACCACCTCGCCCCGCCCATATTTAAAGGAGCAATACAGCACACCGCCGGTTTTCAGCTGTGCGGCCAAATGCGCCAGCACACCGGCCAGTTCACTTTCCGGCACATGCAGCAGAGACGCACAGGCCCAGATGGCATCGACGGCCGGCCGGCAGTGCAGCGCCATAAAGTCATGGCAGGCCACCGGCAGGCCGGTGTAGTCCCGCGCCTTTTGCACCAGGGCCGGGCTGGCGTCAACGGCGGTCACCTTATAGCCCAGATCGGCAAAATGTTTGCTGTCACGGCCGGAACCGCAGCCGGCATCCACAATATGGCCGCCCTTGCTCACCCTTGGCAAAAAGCGTTCATAAAGGGAACTCATATCCACGTTCACGGTGGCGGCAAAAAAGGCGTCTGCCTGTTGCTGGTAATAGTCGAGGGTCATAAGGCCTGCCGGTAAATACATGTTGCAGACTACTGTATCAAACTTGCCGCATGGTGGGCGTTTTCGTTCGGAACTGGTTTATGAAAGCCCTGGGCTGGTATCCATGTCATCTTTCCCATTCACTTTTTCACCCTACAATACGCCCATGAACACGCCCATCACCCCCACCCCGCTGGATGACCCGTTTTATTACCTGTGCAATATGCAGCAGGTGGTGCAGTTTTGCCTGACCCGTTATCACGATTTGTGGCTGGCGGAAGAGCACAAACGGCTGCAAACGTTTCTGGCCCTGAGCAAGCCGGCTCAGGGCTTGCTGGTGCGGCTGGTGATGCGCAAGGGCTGCCTGTTTCGAGCCGACAAGCTGGTTTATGCCGAGATACCGAATGTGGAACGGGCCATTGCCGAGCTTAGTGAGGCCGGCTTTGTTGAGCCTGCGCCGTCGCTCACGTTAAGCGAGCTGTGTGCCCTGGCCCGGCGCGAGGAATGTGTGCAGCTGGCTAAACACCGCTTGCCGAAGCTGGCCTTTGCCGCTAATGCCCGCAAGCGGGATCTGGAGGCGGCGCTGTTAACGGAACAGCCCACGGCAACACAGCCACTGGCCGCCTGGTGGCCCCAGGCCCCCTTTGCGGTAATCGGGCTTGCCTGCCATGAGCTGTTCGACCGGCTGCGGCTGATGTTTTTTGGCAACCTGCACCAGGACTGGTCGGAGTTTGTGCTTACCGAGCTGGGCCTGCAGCGCTTTGAGCCGGTGTCGCTGAGCGAGGCATCGCGCCCCTTTCAGCACAGAGCCGAGCTGAATGCCATGCTGGCGCTTCACCGGCTGCAGGAACGCATGGACGAACAGCCGGTGGCCGAGCTGTGTGAAATCCTGCCCGCCCCGGTGCACTGTGAGTGGATTGACTACCGCCGGCACAAGCTGCTGTTTCGGCTTGGGCGGGAAGCGGAGCGTCAGGGCGACACCGCCCTCGCCCTTGAACTTCATGAGCAAAGCCGGCACCGGGAAGCACGCATTCGCGCCCTGCGCCTGCGGGAAAAATCCGATGCACCGGCCCGAGTGGCCGAGCTGGCGCAACGGGCTCTGGCGGAGATTGAGCAGCCGGAAGCCCGCCTCAGCCTGAGCAGCATTTTGCAGCGCAGCGCCAAAAAGGCCGGACTCACGGTGCCAGCCGCCCCTGCTCTGAAAGTGCCCACGGCCAGACTGGTGTTGCAAAAGCCCGAGCAGCACAGGGTGGAAGCGGCGGTCATGGCGCATTTTGCCAATGAACACACCCGGCTTTTTCATGTGGAGAACCGGCTGTTCAACGGGTTGTTTGCGCTCTTGTTCTGGCCCGCCCTGTTTGCGCCGGTGCGCGGCGCCTTTTTTAATCCGTTTCAGGCGGGGCCGGCGGATTTGTACCGGCCGGGCTTTGCTTCGGCGCGTCACGATAAAATTGAATGCGGTTTTACCACGCTGGCAAATGGTGATTATCGTCACCTGATTCTTGAACAATACCGGCAAAAACAGGGCATCAGCTGTTCGTTCCTGCATTGGCCGTCTTTGCCTTTTGAGCTGGTGGAGCTGGCGTTGGCGGTGATCCCCGCCGCTCATCTTGAAGCGATATTCCGGCATTTGTTGCTGGACCTGCGCCATCACCGCAAGGGCATGCCGGATCTGATTGAGCTGAATACGAACACCGGCAGTTACCGCTTGATTGAAGTGAAGGGCCCAGGCGACCGGCTGCAGGATCACCAGCGGCTGTGGATTCGGGCCATGCTGGATCACGGGCTACCGGTGAGTGTGTGCGAGGTGAGCTGGCAGGAGTGACTGCCCCCATTACAAAATGGTAATGAGCTGGCAATCAGTTTGACGGGGGCAAGCGGGCAAAATGGTGTTTATTGGCTCTCAACCCATGTTTAATGGAGATAATCACCACCATGAAAAACGTTCGCTTTTCTCTGCTGGCCCTGGCATTCTGCGCCGCTCCTAGCTTTGCCGCCGACGCCATTCCCCAACGGGCCGATGTGAGCCTGCCCCTTGCCAACCAGTTGCTGGATGCCACGCTCGACGCCTGTCATGCCCAGGGCCGCACCGCCGTGGCCGCCGTGGTTGACCGGGGCGGCAACCTGGTGGCGCTGCAGCGGGACGATAACGTGGGCCCGCACAACACTCTGGCGGCCCAGCGCAAGGCGTTTACCTCGCTATCCACCAAAACCCCGTCACGGGAGCTGTCGGAAAAAGCCCGCAATAACCCGGAAGCCGAGAACCTCAATACTCTGGACGAGCTGTTGCTGCTGGGCGGCGGTGTGCCGCTGAAGGTGGGTGATCAGGTGATTGGAGCCATCGGCGTGGCCGGTGCCGGCGGTGCCGCCGTGGATGAAGGCTGTGCCCTGCAGGCCATTGAGCAGGTGCTGCCAAAGACCCTCTGAGCCTTGCCAAAACACCCGGCCCGGCGTCAACCGCCGGGCCGGGTTTCACTTCATCACCTCAGTGGCGAATGCTGTAATCGGTGGCATCGTACACTTCGAGCTCGTATTTGGACTCGAGGAAGGTCACCAGATCCACCAGCTCCGACACCGTCATCACGTTGTTATAAACCGGCATCACCGACTCACCGCCTTCGGTCTGAATCTTCGACATGTCGTAGCCTTTGGCCAGCTTGTGGGACGGGTGGATCACCGAAGTGACCAGCTCGCCATAGGTTTTAATGCTTTTCACCTTGCCGCCAAGGGCAATGGACAGGTCTTCGGTGTTCTCCGGTCGTTCATAGCCTTCCATGGTATGGCAGCTCAGGCACTGCATGTTCATAAACACCTGCTCGCCCTGTTCAACATCGCCCGGCGGCAGGCTGAAACCGCGCGATTGGGGATCGCAACCGCTGATGCCCAGGGCGACCAGCAACATAATGAGTGGTTGAAGACGCTTCATGTCAATTGACTCCCTTTGTTCATTCACAATATCCCTGTCAATTGTAGGGCAAAAAGTAACCACTCAGGGGGAAGCGGCTTCACGGCGGGCAAATATACAGGACTCACCCTAAACTGGTTGATATTTCAACAACAAAAAGGATGGGAGCATGGCAGCAGGGAAGCGACGCAGACAAGGAGGCCTGACCACGGTGGAATATGCGCTGGCAGGCGCCCTGGTGGGAGGCATGGTGGCAGCCAGCTTTGCCGGTCTGGGCAATACCCTTGGCGACACCGTGAAGGATCTGGCTCAGGCAGTGGAGCAAATTGGCCAGGATGGAGACGGCACCGGCAATAACACCGGCGGAGGAGAAAACAACACCAATACCGCCGGCAACGGCTCGGGTTCCGGCGACAACACCAATACCGCCGGCAACGGCTCGGGGTCCGGCGACAACACCAGCACCGCCGGCAACGGCTCGGGGTCCGGCGACAACACCAGCACCGCCGGCAACGGCTCGGGGTCCGGCGACAACACCAATATCGCGGGCAAGGCGTCGAATGCAGGCACTGGCCCCCTGCTGGCCGCGAATAACGCCGCCACCGGCAATGCTGCCAATGACAGTGGCTCGGGCAGTCATAACGGAGCTTCGAACACTGGCAGCGGCGGTTCGGGTCAGTCCGCCAATGCCACGAATGGAAGTGGCGGCAACGGCGCCGGCGAAACGGAATTCACCAACAACGCCAGCCTGACCGGCGCTACCGCCGGCGAAGGCTCTCTGCTGGCGGCCAACACCGGCACTGCTCACACCGTTAGCGGAACCACCGCCGGCGCTGGCCATCAGGCCTCAAACTCGCAGGCCGAAGCACCGCAACGCTGGCTGTGGTGGCTGCTGCCCCTGCTGCTGGGAGCACTGCTGCTACGGCGCCGCTCGCGTCATCAGAATAAGGGAAAGGAAGAGTCACCCTCCTCCTGAGGCGGTATTCAATGTGGCCTTCATATCGGCCCGCCACTGGTTTACCGCCAGGGTGAGATCCTGCCCGGCAGACACCCGCTGCAACAGGCCGGTCAGCTCCTGCTCAGTCAACCGTATTTGGCTCAGCACCTCCATAGCCCTGGGAGCGCTGTCTTCCAGCCCCCGGCGCACCAGGGTGTGAGCCCGCTCGCTGCTTGCAAAAAATCCATTATCGTCTTCCAGCCACTTGAGCTTGTCGTTCAGCATCACGCTGCCGGGAGACCAGGCGGCGATGACCACCGGCATTTGCTGCTCAATGGCAGTGTTTACCAGATGACGATAGGCCTCGCCGGAGCCGGACAACAGCCGGTAATCATCCAGCTTGTAGCGGGCAAGAGCCTGCTCGGTAAGCACCAGGCTGCCATGGCCCGGCATCATGCCCACCACCCGGTGATCGCCATAGTCGCTGCCGGCCAGCTCGCTGATGCGTTTAAGCCTTGCCGAGGACGGCACCGCCAGCCCCAGCTTTAGCACGGGGCCGTTGGGGCCGAGATCGTGCAGCTTGTCGAAAAAGCGCTCGGCATGGCGGCGGCTGCTGTCGGGCAACCAGGCCGAGAGGCTGGCGTCGGCTTCGCCACTGGCCAGCCTGGACCAGATTTGACCCGGTGGCACCTGCTCAACCGTGACCGCAAAGCCGGCTTGCTCCAGCTCCAGACGGGCCAGCTCGGTGGTGGCCCGGGCGGTATCCCAGTCGCCGCTAAGCAGACGAATATGCTGCTGCTCGGCGGGAGAGCAGGCAGTCAGCAGCAGTGCCAGCATCAACAAAAGCCTGTGTTTCATTTGAAAATTCCCTCGTGGTCAAGGCGCCCAGCATGCCAAAAAATGGCGCGGTAATCATGGCTTACACGGCCATATGGTTATTTTTAAGCGACACTGATCTTTTTTTATTCAGGCTGTGATAATTTGCGCCAACTCGATGCCGGGCTGGATGTGCCTGCACCGGACTCGTTTAGATAAACCCTATTATTATCAATAACCTGGATAAATATTCGAATGCGTCTGTCCATCCTGATCAAGGCTGCCCTGCTTTCCCTGACCCTCAGTGCCTGCGTGGCGCCCCTGCTTTCCATGGGACCGGGTCAGCTGATGTGGGCCATGCTCAAACCCATGGTGGGGCTGGATCCCAATACCACCAACCTGTTTGAACAACCGGTGGTCAAAACCCGTATGACCAGCCTGCTCGGTCCTCACTACGACACCACCGTTTCGCTGCTGCGTACCGCCGGCGAGCTGCAACAGCAAGGCCCGCTGTTCTATCTGGTGTCCGGCGCCGCCCAGCAAGCCGGCGCCGACAAGGCCGGCCTGGTGTGGAACGCCGACAGCAACCAGATGTCGGTGCTGCTGAGCGCCAACGATCAAACCAGGGTATTCAGTGAGTCGCACACCGGCAAGGCGGCGGTCTGGCCCGAGGTAATGCAGGGCTGGCTGACCGAAGCCGCCAACCAGCCGGCACAGCCCCTGGGCGGCACACTCACAGCTCCTGCCGAGGCCACACCGGTCGCCGCCAACCCACTGCAAGACGAGCTGAACGCCACCCGAGCGCAATTGCAGCAAGCGGAACAAAAGCTGAAGGCGCTGGAAAACCAGCAGGCCGAGGCGGCAGCGCCAACTGCAAGTGAGCCCGCAAGCACCGAGCCGGAGTTGTCGCGAGAGCAACGGGAAGCGGCCATGGAAGCCATACTGAACGAATAACGAAAAGGGCCGCGAATGCGGCCCTTTTTGATGGTGTTTATTCCGGCCTGCGAGCCGGAATCTTTCTGCAGTGCCGTAGGGTGCGAATGAGCAACGCGAATTCCACCATGCCACAGCCGGCTTCACGTTGCGGTTCGCTGCGCTCATCGGCAACCTACGCACAACCCAAACAGGTTTACAGACTCAAACTCCCCAGGTTCACGTACTTGGTTTCCAGGAACTCATCCAGGCCAATCTGGCTGCCTTCACGGCCCAGGCCCGACTCCTTCACGCCGCCAAAGGGGGCGACCTCATTGGAGATAATGCCCTCGTTCACGCCCACCATGCCCGACTCCAGGGCTTCGGACACCCGGAACACCCGGTTCAGATCCCGCGTATAGAAATAAGCGGCCAGGCCAAAAGGGGTGTCGTTGGCGCGCTGGATGGCATCGGTCTCGTCGGTAAAGCGGAAGCAGGCAGCCACCGGGCCAAAGGTTTCTTCCTGAGCCAATTGCATGTCTTCACTGGCATCGGCAATCACGGTGGGCTGGTAGAAGGTACCGCCCAGGGCATGGCGGGCACCGCCGCACACCAGCCGGCCGCCTTTTTCCAGCGCATCGGCCACGTGCTCTTCCACCTTGTCGAGGGCGTCTTGAGTGATCAGCGGTCCCTGCTGGGCACCCTCTACCCGGCCTTCCGCCACCTTCATGGCCTCGGCTGCCTCGGCCAGCCGCGCGACAAACGCATCGTAAATGCCGTCCTGCACATAGAAGCGGTTCACGCACACACAGGTCTGGCCGGTGTTGCGGAACTTGGACGCCATGGCGCCGGCCACGGCGGCGTCGAGATCGGCATCGTCAAACACAATAAAGGGGGCGTTGCCGCCCAGCTCCAGCGACAGCTTTTTCACCGTACCGGCGGCCTGGGCCATGAGTTTTTTGCCGATGCCGGTAGAGCCGGTAAAGGACAGCTTGCGCACGGCTGAGCTTTGCATCAGCGCCTCACCGATGGGGCCCGAGTCGCCCGACACCAGGTTGAGCACGCCCGCCGGCAGGCCGGCCCGCTCCGCCAGCACCGCCAGGGCATTGGCACACAATGGCGTCACACTCGAAGCCTTGACCACGGCGGTGCAGCCGGCGGCAATGGCCGGGCCCACCTTGCGGGTGATCATGGCCATGGGAAAGTTCCAGGGGGTGATGGCCGCCACCACGCCCACCGGCTGCTTGATCACCCACAGCCGGTTTTCCCGCTTTGGGCTGGGAATGGTGTCGCCACAGGCGCGTTTGGCTTCTTCTCCGAACCACTCCAGAAAGCTGGCGGCATAGGCTACCTCACCTTTGGCCTCGGCCAGCGGCTTGCCCTGCTCCAGCACCATCAGCTCGGCCAGCTCGTCCTGATGCTCCAGCATCAGATCGCTCCAGCGGCGCAGCACGGCGGTGCGTTCCTTGGGCGTGGTATGGCGCCAGTCTTCAAAGGCGGCGGCGGCAGCGGCAATGGCCTGCTCGGTCTCGGCGCCCCCACAACGGGATACTTGCGCCAGCACCTCGCCACTGGCCGGGTTCAGCACCTCGTAGCTGCTTTGAGTGTTTTGCCACTGGCCATTGCAGTACCAGCCGGTTTGCCACAGTGCGTTGCTGCTGTCCATTCTCGCTCTCCTTGTTAATCATCTATGTTCGCACAATGGGGGCTTTGAGCCAGTATAGGCACAAGCGGGCCTGCCACTCTGGGACCAGTGTCCGCTTTTGGCTGCTGCCAGACACAAAAAAGGCCGGAGCGAAGTCCGGCCTTTGGATGTCAGCAGGTTACATCAGGAGCGTTCAACCTGAGCACCGGCGGCCACAACATCGTCGGCGTCCGCCGCCCGGGAAGGTTTTCCCTTTACCCAGTGATCGGCGTTCTTGATACCGAGCTTGACCGGGTCAAAGGTGGGATCCAGCCCCTGGGCCTTTTGCGCTTCATAGTCTTTCAGGGCGATCAGCGCCGGCTTTTGCAGCAGCAGAATGGCGATGATGTTGAGCCAGGCCATCAGACCCACACCGATGTCACCCAGCCCCCAGGCCAGACCGGCGGTTTTCACCGAGCCGTAGACCACGGAGGCCATCAGCACCAGCTTGAGCAGGAACATCAGCCAGGGACGGTGCACCTTGCGGTTGATGTAGGCGATGTTGGTTTCGGCGATGTAGTAGTAGGCCAGAATGGTGGTAAAGGCGAAGAAGAACAGCGCCACCGCCACAAAGACGCCACCAAAGCCGGGCATCACCGACTCTACCGCCGCCTGGGTATAGCCGGGGCCGGCTTCCACGCCGGGCAGCTGTTCAACGATGGCCTCGCCGGCCTTGCCCATAACGTTGTAGGCACCGGTAATGATGATCATAAAGGCGGTGGCGGAGCACACGAACAGGGTGTCTATGTATACCGAGAAGCTCTGCACCAGGCCCTGCTTGGCCGGGTGAGACACCTCGGCGGCGGCGGCGGCGTGAGGACCAGTGCCCTGGCCGGCTTCGTTGGAATAAATGCCGCGCTTCACGCCCCACTCAATGGCCAGGCCCAGAATGGCACCAAAGCCCGCCTTCATGCCAAAGGCACTGCCCACAATCAGGCTGACCACCTCGGGCACCTGACCGATGTTGAGCACGATGATCACAAAGGCCACCAGAATGTAACCCAGCGCCATAAAGGGCACCACGATCTGGGTGAAGTGAGCAATACGCTTGACGCCGCCAAAGATGATCAGCCCCAGCAGGATTACCACCACGGCCGCCGACACGGTAGTGGGAATGCCAAAGGCATGCTCAATGCCGGAGGCGATACTGTTGGCCTGAACGCCGGGCAGCAGCATGCCGCAGGCCAGCACGGTGGAGAGCGCAAACACCCAGGCGTACCACTTGATGCCGAGGCCTTTTTCGATGTAGAAGGCCGGACCGCCCCGGTACAGGCCGTTGTCGTCCTTTTCCTTGTAGATTTGCGCCAGCGCGGATTCCACAAAGGCGGTACCCGAGCCCAGAAAGGCCACTACCCACATCCAGAACACGGCGCCCGGACCACCAAAGGTGATGGCGGTGGCCACACCGGCGATGTTACCGGTACCTACCCGGCCCGACAGGGACAGGGCCAGCGCCTGAAAGGAGCTGATACCGGCGGCGGAAGAGTTGCCCTGAAACATCAGCCGCACCATTTCCTTGATGTGGCGGATTTGCAGAAAGCGGGTACGAAGGGAGAAATACAGACCCACGCCCAGACACAGATAGATCAGGGGCAGGCTCCAGATATAGCCGTTAATGGCATTAACCAGTTCGTTCATGGTCACATCCTTTGTTGAACGGGTGACGGCCACATCAATGCAGCACATCGTCCTAAGTCACTTGCTGCCAACACGCCGATTCTGTGTGGAGTGCGGCAAGTGCAAGAAAATTACTCTGCAACTGGCTTTATAACAAGTAGGTAACACCATCAGTAATATTTATCCACTCCCACCCAGTCATTTGCACCCCGAATGCAATGGATGATGGGGTTGTCACCAGCCGTTTTAGAATGGCCAGTAAACCGTTATTTTTTAAAAGCTTACCCAAAGATGGCTGTTTACTCTCAGGGTGGGCACGAGGGCAGCCAGGCGCCACAGCAGGGGCACTGTCATGGCGGAGTGACCGGGCCAATGTGCAAATTTGCTGCAAGAATCACATTTTCTTTGGCGGAAAAAACGGCGGGAGAAAGAGAAATACCGGCTAAACAACCCGGGCCGGCCATCGATTATTCAGCCGAAAGCGGCCCGGTACAGTGAAAAATGCGGAACGCCACCGGCGTTAGCCGGTGAAACCGGCCACCTGGGTGCGCCAGCGCTCGGCCAGACTGTGTTGCTGGGCCACGCCGAACACGGCCTCGGGGGCCTTGCTGTACCAGGCCCAGCTCTGGTTGCCGAAGTCGTAATGCCACCACTCGCTGGGCAGGTTGGTAAAGCCGGCCCGGGTCATGCAGCTGTGCAGCAGGCGACGGTTCTCGATGATCTCCGCCTCCAGCGGGCCGGGCTTTGCCACCGCCTCAAAGGCGGCGGTATAGGACCAGGGGCTGATGTCGTCAAAATCGGTGCCCATGTTCAGCAGCTGGCCCGAACCGTCACACAGGCACACATCCACGGCGCCACCAGTGAGGTGCGGGCTGGGGGCCGTTTCATCCAGGCTGGGCGGCGCCACAAACCGCCGGGCGCGGACCAATAGCGCCTGCTCGTCTTCATCGGGAAACCGACGCTTGAGGGCATCCACCAGCGCCTCGAACAAATACTCCTGCACCCGGAACGGGCGCCAGCCGTCGAGCACCACCAGCTCGATGCCGGCGGGCAGCATGGTGGCCGCCTGCTGCAGCCGGCTCACTACCGAGCGACGCACATAGCACTCGGTCAGCGCTCCGGGCACCCCCAGATTAAAATAGGCGGGATAAACCCGAAGCGGCGGCGGCACCAGCCCCAGGGGCACCAGGGGATCGCCGTTATCAACAATGGGCAGGGCCTGCAGCTGGCCCCAGTCCGGCTCGGGCAGGCTTTGCAGGGGCTGGGAAAGAAAGTTCATGGGGATTCTCGCACGTTATGGAAGTCTCCAGCCTCGCCAATCGCGGTCTGCTTTGCAAGACCGGCGTGCCCGACTCCGATTGTTTGATCCCGGTCACTTGCCGAATCCCGAATCAATGACACACTATTAATTAGAAGCAACTAAATTAAAGGAGTGCATGATGGAAAAGAATGTTGGCAGCGTGGATCGTGTGATCCGCATTATTCTGGGCCTGGTGCTGATCGTCCTGGTGTTTGTAGGACCGCAAACCCCCTGGGGCTGGATTGGCGTGATCCCCCTGCTTACCGCCTTTGTCAGCTTTTGCCCGCTGTACAAGCTGCTGGGGATTAAAAGCTAGTAGGGCTAAAGAACGTCGCCCCGCACTTTACCCCGCCACCCCCGCACTTTACCCCGTCACCCCCGCGGAGGCGGGGGTCCAGAGCAGACGCCTGAGGATGTTGCTTTTTGCGGTGATGTTGCAGGCCCAGTCATGTCTTCAGATCAGGCGTTGTTGTCAGGTGAAGTGCACCATGCTCTGGATGCCCATCTACATGGGCATGACAAATAGTGTGCTCCCCCCGCGAAGGAACGTCATCTCCGCGAAGGCGGGTACGGGGGTTCATGTGGGGGCCGGCACAGTTTCACGATCCGGCGCCAAGTTTCTGGATTCCCACCTTCGTGGGAATGACGGCAAACAGCCCAAACAGAGGCTCCATGAAAAATCCCGGCACAAGGCCGGGATTTTTATCATTTACTGCCGTGCTGGCTGGCCTGAATGGCAGTGAGGGCAATGGTATAGACAATATCGTCCACCAGGGCGCCGCGGGACAGGTCGTTCACCGGTTTGCGCATACCCTGCAGCATGGGGCCGATGGACACCAGCTGCGCCGAACGCTGCACCGCCTTGTAGGTGGTATTGCCGGTGTTCAGATCCGGGAAGATAAACACGGTCGCCTTGCCCGCCACCGGTGAATTCGGTGCCTTGGACTTGGCCACGTTTTCCATGATGGCGGCGTCGTATTGCAGCGGGCCGTCGATCACCAGATCCGGGCGTTTTTCCTGGGCCAGGCGTGTGGCCTCGCGCACCTTTTCCACATCGGCACCGGTGCCGGAGGTGCCGGTGGAATAGGAGATCATCGCCACTCTGGGCTCTATGCCAAAGGCCCGGGCCGACTCCGCCGACTGAATGGCGATTTCCGCCAGTTGCTCGGCAGTGGGATCCGGGTTGATGGCGCAGTCGCCATACACCAGCACCTGATCCGGCAACAGCATAAAGAACACCGACGACACCAGCGAGCTGCCCGGGGCGGTCTTGATGATCTGCAGCGGCGGGCGAATGGTGTTGGCGGTGGTATTAATGGCACCGGATACCAGACCGTCCACCTCGTCACGCTCCAGCATCATGGTGCCCAGCACCACGTTATCCTGCAGCTGCTCCTTGGCCACGATTTCGGTAATGCCCTTGCTCTTGCGCAGCTCCACCAGTCGCTCCACGTAATTCTGGCGGACTTCGGCCGGATCCACGATGTCGACCTTTTCATCGAGCACCACGCCCTGCTGGGCGGCAATGCGCATGATCTCCTCGTGGCTGCCCAGCAGCACCGGCCGGGCAATGCCCCGCTCGGCGCAGATGGCGGCGGCCTTGATGGTACGCGGCTCTTCTCCTTCCGGCAGCACAATACGCTTGGCGGCACGGCGGGCCAGCTCGGTCAGCTGATAGCGGAAGGCCGGCGGGCTGAGCCGGCGGCTGCGGGCCGACTTGGCCGACAGCGACTCGATCCAGTGTTTGTCGATATGGCCGGCCACGTAGTCCTGCACCGCTTCAATGCGGCCGGCATCGTCCACCGGAATTTCCAGGTTGAAGTGCTGCAGGCTGACCGCGGTCTGCCAGGTGTTGGTGTTCACCATCAGGATCGGCAGGCCGGTTTCAATGGCACGCTGACACAAGTCCATAATCTGGGGCTCGGGGTGGTAGCTGCCGGTGAGCAGCAGGGCACCGATCTTGACACCGTTCATGGCCGCCAGGCACACGGAGACAATCACGTCGGAACGATCGCCCGAGGCCACCAGCAGGCTGCCGGGTTTGAAGTGCTGCACCATGTTGTGCAGCGCCCGGGCACAGAAGGTCACGCTTTGCAGCCGCCGGGTAGTGAGCTCACCCTCATTGATGATGGTGGCATTCAGGTGGCGGGCCAGATCCACCGCCCGGGGGGCCACCAGCTGGGTATTCCAGGGAATGCAGCCAAGAATGCGCAGCGGGGTTTTGCCAAACACCTGCAGCACTTCCAGGTTGGCGGTAACGTGCTCGCCCTTGTAACCAGGGTTGAACATCTCGGTGAGATCGGGGCGGGTGTTGCCCTGTTCGTCCACCGGGGCGCCCACCTTGTTGATGATGCAGCCCACAATGCGCTTGTTGAGCACGCCGCCAAAGTTGGAGCAGGCCAGCTCCAGCCGCTCTTTCAGATACTGGCTGCTGTCGCTGCCGGGCTGGGCGATAAACACCATGTCGGCGTCCAGCGCCTTGGCAATGTCGTAGTTGATGCGGGTGGCAAAGGGCTGTTTGTCGGTGGGAATAAGCCCTTCTACCACCACCACCTCGGCGCCGCTTTCGCTCACGTGTTTTTCAAAGCGGGCGACGATCTCTTCCAGCAGCACGTCCAGATTACCCGCCGAGATCATGCTCTCGGCATAGCTGAGGGCAAAGGGCTCCGGCGGCGTCAGGTTGGTGCCGTTGGCCATCACGGCGGTGGAATGGTCCTGCACCTTGCGGCGGGTACGCGGCTGGGACACCGGCTTGAAAAAGCTGACGTTAACCCCGTTGCGCTCCATGGCGCGTACCATGCCCAGGCTGACCGAAGTGGCGCCCACGCCGCTGCTGACGGGCACCAGCATGATGGTTCTGGTCATTGGATTTCCTCTTGTTGTTGCGACAGCGCCAGCGCATCCTGGGCGATCACCCATTCTTCGTTGGTGGGCAGCACCCATACCGGCAGGCTGTTGGCCGTGCTGATGCAACCAGCGCGGCCGAAACGGGCGGCCAGGTTGGCTTCATCATCCAGTTTAACCCCCATCAGGGCGAGCTTCGCCAGGGTCAGCTCGCGCACTTTGGCAGAGTTTTCACCGATACCGCCGGTAAACACGATGGCATCAATCCGGCCATCCAGGGCACAAGTGTAGCCGGCAATGTACTTGGCCAGGCGATAGGCAAAAATATCCAGCGCCCGTTTGGCCTCGGGCAGTTGCTGGTAATTATCTTCGGCAAAGCGGCAGTCACTGGAGGTTTCGGTCAGCCCCAGCAGCCCCGACTCCTTGGTGAGCAGGGTATTGATGCGCTCGACGCTGTAACCCAGGGCGTCGTGCAGGTGAAAGATGATGGCCGGGTCGATATCGCCGCAACGGGTGCCCATCACCAGGCCTTCCAGTGGCGTCAGGCCCATGGAGGTGTCCACCGACTGGCCATTTTTCACCGCACACACAGAGGCGCCGTTGCCCAGGTGGCAGCTGATGATGTTGAGCTCATTCGCCGGCTTGTTCAGTACCCGGGCGGTTTCCTGGGTAATGAAATAGTGGCTGGTGCCGTGCATGCCATAGCGGCGAATGCCGTGCTCACGGTACAGGGCGTGAGGAATGGCATAGAGGTAGGCCTGCTCGGGCATGGTCTGGTGAAAGGCGGTGTCAAATACCGCCACCTGGGGCAGAGCCGGAAACGCGCTCATGGCCGAATGAATGCCCACCAGGTGCGCCGGGTTGTGCAGCGGTGCCAGGCTGGCGCAGGCGTCGATCCCTTCGATCACCTCGTCATCGATCAGCACAGAGCGGGTAAATCGCTCGCCGCCATGCACCACCCGGTGACCCACCGCCACCAGGCCTTGCAGCAACTCGGGGTGCGGGTTGAGCAGCTGCGTCACAATAAAGTCCAGCGCCTGCTGGTGGGCGGCCCCGGCTCCCAGTGCGGCTTCATCCTTTTCGCCGTTAAGTTTCCATTTGATGCGGGCATCGGCAAGGTAAAAGCACTCGGCCAGACCGGACAATTTCTCGCTGCCGCTTTCGGCGTCCAGAATCGCGAACTTCAGCGAGGAACTGCCGCAGTTCAGCACCAGGACCAGATCATTACTCATTAGGAACCCTTTCTTTCGGTGTTGCAAAAATATCTTGTCCGCCGTGGCCGGCGAGCAATAAATATCACTTTCACTCTATCCTTGAGAAAGGCACTTTACCAACGGGCAGTCTGGCCAGAAACCGTCCATGACGCGACCGGTATGGTAACCGGCCAGCGAGGTGAGAAATATTAACCTTTTGTCTGTGGTAAAATAACAGTCAGCCTGAGTCATTTTTTTGACCTGCATCGTTATTTTGTAAGTTAGCTACAGCGGTTCTTATCGCTGGGAGGACACATGAGTCCCTTTACTCGCACCCTGCATCGTGGCCAGGAATATCTGACCATCTGGCCTCAGAAGCGCCAGCTTGCTTCCCTGTTTCCGGAATGTCGCATCATGGCCGCCACCCGTTTTGGTATTAAAACCATGCCGGCGCTGATCACCCTGAGCCTGCTGCTGCAGTTTCAGTTTGGTGCGCCTCATTACTGGCCCAGCGTGGTGGCGTCGGTGCTGTTTCTGGCCAGCCTGCCCATGCAGGGCTATTACTGGCTGGGCAAGCGCGCCGACACGCGCCTGCCGCCCTCGCTTAGAGAGTGGTATTTACAGATACACGATAAAATTGCCGCCGCCGGCGGCGAGATTGAAGCACCGGTGTCCCGACCCCGCTATTTTGAGCTGGGCGAGACCCTCAGCACCGCCTTTAAACAGCTGGACAAGTCGTTTATCCGGGAGTTGTGACCTATTGTTGTCATTCTGGCCTTCGAGCCGGAATCTTTCTGCAAACGGTGGTGTTGCCTGCCTCAGACTCCGGGGCAAGCCCGGAGTGACGGCGTTTCGTCTAAACCGGACCTTGCAACAGTAATCCCAAGGTCACCACCGACACCAAAGCGGCAAAGCCATAACACGCCACCTTGCCCGTCAGCCCGGCGTGCACGCCCAGATCATGAATGCCATGGTGAATACGGTGCATGGCATGCCACAGCGGCAAAATAATGGAGCCGGCGATTACTCCCTTGCCGATCCAGCCGCCCGCCACCGACTGCATGCGCTCATAACTTAAGGCATCGGCGTCTATCACGCCCAGGGGCACCAATATGCCTACCAGCAGCACGGTAATGGGAGTGAGCATGGCAAACCAGCTGCCACCGGCGCCGAACAGGCTCCACCAGATGGGCTCTTCCGAACGCCTGGGGTTGCGGTTAATTGCTTTCATATCACCTCCACCAGCCATAACAGGGCAAACAGGCTGATGCCGGCGGTGATGGCCCACTGGGCAAGCGCCACCTTGATGACCGGCAGCGGCTTGCCCGCCACTTTGACCGGCATGACCCGCGGCATCATCAGAAAAAAGGTGGCGGCATGAAACAGGCTGGCCACCAGCGCCAGCCCGTTCAGCACCAACACCACCGGGCTGGCCATAAATGCCTGCCAGCCGGCCCAGCTTTCGGCCCCCTGCCCCAGTGACCAGACTCCCGCCAGCAGGCACAGACAGAAAAAGGTCAGGGGCAGTACCGTAGCTTCCCGCAGCATATAAAGGCGGTAAGGCGCCTTTTGCCGCCACCAGCTCGCCGGCATGGGCCTGACATAGGGTTTTCGTGCACTCATAACGGCTCCTTATTCGCGCCGTAGGGCGGCCAGCAGGTAACTGATGCCGGAGTCGATTTTGCCCTGGTTCACCGCCGCCGCCGGATCCACCTCTTTGGGGCAGACCTCGGAGCAATAGCCGACAAAGGTGCAGCCCCAGACACCGTCTTCGCCATTGAGCAGTGCCATGCGCTCGCTCTTGCCCTTGTCCCGGCTGTCCAGGTTGTAGCGCCGGGCCAGCGCAATGGCGGCCGGGCCCACAAACCCTGGCCGCAGCCCCACCTGCGGGCAGGCGGCGTAACAGAGGCCGCAGTTAATGCACTGGGACAGGGCGTGATAGGCGTTCATCTCGGCTGGCGTCTGCACATGGGGCCCGGCTTCAACCGACCGCTCGTTGCCGATGATGTAGGGCTTCACCGCCTCCAGCCGCGCCACAAAGGGTTCCATGTCCACCACCAGATCCCGCTCTATGGGGTAGTGCTCCAGGGGCTCGATCACCAACTCGTCAAAGTCGCGCAAAAAGGTTTTGCAGCCCAGTCTGGGCACGCCGTTGATCATGAAGCCGCAGGAGCCGCAGATGGCCATGCGACAGGACCAGCGAAAGGCCAGGCTGGCATCGAGCTCGTCCTTGATATGGTTGAGCGCATCCAGCACAGAGGTGGTGTCGTCCCAGGGCACGCTAAAGCTCTCGAGATGAGGCGCCTCGTCCTGCTCCGGCCGGTAACGCAAAATGTTCAGGGTTTTCAGTTGGCTCACTGTGCTGTCTCCTGCTCGGCGGCGGCACCATACACCCGCGTGGCCGGGGGCGATTTGGTAATGGTGACCTGGCTGTAATCGATGCGCGGGGCCTGCTTCGGCCGGTAAACCGCCCGAGAGTGCCTGAGAAATCGTTCATCGTTGCGTTCGCGGCAGTCCTCGTCCAGGCGCTGATGGGCCCCGCGGGATTCTTTGCGCTGCCATGCGCTGTGGGCCATGGCCTCGGCCACGTCCAGGCAAAAACCCAGCTCCACCGCCGACACCAGCTCGGTGTTGAATACCCGGCTGGTGTCGGTGAGGTTGATATGCTGGTAACGGGCTTTGAGCTCGGCCACCTTGTTCACCGTGGTCTGCATGCCGGCTTCGTCCCGGTAAATGCCGCAGCCGTCTTCCATTACCCGCCCCAGCTCGTTGCGAATGTCCGCCAACCGCTCTTCGCCGCGCCGGCCCCTGAGCGCATCAAGTCCGGCCACCACTTCCCGCGCCTGCGCCAGCAAAGCGGCCTCATCACCACCGCCCTTGTCTGCGGCAAGTTTTGCCGCCCCTTCACCGGCCTGGCGGCCAAATACCAGCAGCTCGGCCAGGGAGTTGGAGCCCAGCCGGTTGGCACCGTGAATGCCGCTTGACGCACATTCGCCGGCGGCAAACAGGCCGCGAATGGCGGTGTGGCTGTGCTTGTCCACCTCGATGCCGCCCATGGTGTAGTGGGCAGTGGGACGAATGGGAATGGGCTCGCGCACCGGATCCACATTCACATAGGCTTTGGCCAGCTCGCGAATAAAGGGCAGCCGCTCCTTGATTTTTTGCTCGCCCAGATGGCGCAGGTCGAGATGCACCACTTCGCCCAGCGGATGAGAAATGGTGTTGCCCTGTTGCTGCTCGTGCCAGAACGCCTGAGAGACGCGGTCCCGCGGGCCCAGCTCCATGTGCTTGTTTTTGGGCTCGCCCAACGGGGTTTCCGGGCCGAGACCGTAATCCTGCAGATAACGGTAACCATGGCGGTTGAGCAGCACACCGCCCTCGCCCCGGCAGCCTTCGGTCATTAAGATGCCGGAGCCGGGCAGGCCGGTGGGATGGTATTGCACGAATTCCATGTCGCGCAGGGCCACGCCGTGGCGATAGGCCATGGCCATGCCGTCGCCGGTGACGATGCCGCCATTGGTGTTGTAGCGAAACACGCGGGCCGCGCCGCCGGTGGCCAGCACCACCGCATTGGCACGAATGAGTACCGGCTCGCCCTCGGCCAGGTGCAGCGCCACCAGGCCGCGTACCTGGCCCTGCTCCACCAGCAGGTCGAGCACAAAGAACTCGTCAAAGCGCTGGATTTGCGAATACTTGATGGAGGTCTGGAACAGGGTGTGCAGCATGTGAAAACCGGTTTTGTCGGCGGCAAACCAGGTGCGCTCCACCTTCATGCCGCCAAAGCGGCGCACGTTGATGCCGCCGTCGGGCCGGCGACTCCAGGGGCAGCCCCAGTGCTCCATGCGGATCATTTCCTCGGGGCAGCGCTCCACAAAAAATTCCACCACGTCCTGCTCACACAGCCAGTCGCCACCGGAGACGGTGTCGTCAAAGTGTTGCTGCAGGCTGTCGTCGTCGCGGATCACGGCGGCGGCCCCGCCCTCGGCCGCCACGGTATGGGAGCGCATGGGATAGACCTTGGACAGCAAGCCGATATTGAGGGCCGGATCCGCTTCGGCGGCAGCAATGGCCGCCCGCAGCCCGGCACCGCCGGCACCGATAATGGCCACATCCAGGTTGAGTGTTCGCACGGCATTCTCCACCAGTAACAGAGTCAACCGGGCACTGTAGCGGACATTTTGTGCAAATGCCTTGATATGGGTCATGAACAGATACAAACGAGGCCGTTAGCGGTACGATAAAAAGCTGTTCCGTAAAAGGAAAACTGCTACCTTAGTCACTCATACTGATAACAATCACCAACAACCCGCAATCATCAGGAGAGTCTCAATGTCTTCCGTAACTTTTCAGGGTAACTCCGTTGCCGTTTCCGGCCAGCTGCCCGCCGTAGGCCAGGCCGCTCCCGATTTCACCCTGACCGGCGCCGATCTGAGCGACATCAAACTGGGCGATTTCCAGGGCAAGAAAGTACTGCTGAACATCTTCCCCAGCGTGGATACCGGCGTCTGTGCCGCCAGCGTGCGCACCTTTAACGAAAAGGCCGCCGGCCTCGACAACACCCAGGTGCTGTGTGTGTCCATGGATCTGCCCTTTGCCGGCAGCCGTTTCTGCGCCGCCGAAGGCCTGGAAAACGTGCAGGTGGCTTCTGCCTTCCGTCACACCGAGTTCCTGGCCGACTATGGCGTGGCCCTGAGCGACGGCGCCCTGCGTGGCCTGGCGGCCCGTGCCGTGGTGTGCATCGACGAAAACGGCCAGGTGACCCACGTTGAACGCGTGGCCGAGCTGACCAACGAGCCGGACTACGACGGAGCTCTGGCCGCGCTGAAGTGATCCTGCCGGATCCCTGCGCGCATTTGATTTTTTTATTAAGATCAATCAACTATCCTGACAAGGCGGGGTAATCTACAGACTTACTCACAGATTATGTGGATAACCCGCGCCTGATGCGGGGCCGTGGGCCCCGCCATTTAAGGAGCCTGTGATGAAGATACTGCTTACCGGAGGAACCGGCTTTATTGGCAGCCGGCTGATGAGCCACCTGCGTCCGCACCACCAGGTGTCGGTACTGAGCCGTTCACCCAATAAGGTGTATCAACGTCTGGGGCACGACATTGAAGCCCTGTCTTCCCTTGATGATCTGCCCGACCTCGACCGCTTTGATGCGGTGATCAACCTGGCTGGCGAACCCATTGCCAACAAGCGCTGGAGCCCGGCCCAGAAAGAGCGCATCTGCCACAGCCGCTGGCAAATTACCGAACAACTGGTGGAAAAGCTGCGCGCCGGCAGCAAGCCGCCTGCCGTGGTGATCAGCGGCTCGGCGGTGGGCTTTTATGGCCGCCAGGGCGATACCCTGGTGGATGAAGATACCCATCCCCACCCGGAGTTCAGCCACGAGGTATGCGCCCGCTGGGAAGAGCTGGCCCAGCTGGCGGAAACCGAGCAAACCCGGGTATGCCGTATTCGCCTGGGCGTGGTGCTGGGTGCCGAAGGCGGGGCCCTGGTGAAAATGCTGCCGAGCTACCGCTTTGGCCTGGGCGGCCCCATTGGCTCGGGCAAGCAATACATGTCGTGGATCCACATTGAAGACGTGGTCAACCTGATCCTGTTTTTGCTGGAGCACGAGGAATGCAGCGGCCCCTTTAACGCCACCGCGCCGGAGCCGGTGACCAATGCCCAGTTCAGCAAAACCCTGGCGGCCAATCTGGGCAAACCCCATTTCGCCAAGGTGCCGGCCTGGGCGATGAAACTGCTGTTCGGCGAAATGGCCGATCTGCTGCTCACCGGCCAGCGGGTCATGCCGGTACGGCTACAGCAGGCGGGCTTTCACTTTCGCTATCCCACCCTCGACAAGGCGCTGAAAGAAACCCTGAGCGCGCCCCGGCGGCGTTAACCCCACTTGCCGCCAATCAACCGTCATTCCGGCCTTTGAGCCGGAATCTTTCTGCAGGTAACTTTGTTGTCTGTCCGAGGCTCCGGGACCGTCATGCTGAACTTGTTTCAGTACCGGAGTGACAATGTTTTGGTTTAACTTCCAGCCTCAGGCTTACAGCTCCTCGAAAGGACTTACCCCCACTGCCGTAACCGGTTGATCAGCGCCCCGCTGAGCAGGCCACCGGCACGACCGGTGATCAGCAAGAGCCCGGCGCCCAGTGCCGGCAGCGCCAGCCATAAGCCCGGGTGCGGCTGCCAGGGCAGGTCCAGCCACCAGGGCAGCAGCACCGCCACGCACAGCTCCACTGCCAGCGCCGCCGCCAGGCCCGCCACCAGCCCCGCGCCCAGCCACTCCCAGCGCAGCGAGGCACGGATAAGACGGTTGCCCGCCCCCAGGGTGCGCAACAGCACCAGCTCGCGCCGGCGGCTCTCCAGCGTGGCTTCCACCTGAGCCAGCAGCACCAGCAGGCTGGCACCGGTGACCAGCGCCATGATCACCAGCAGCGCCTGGCTCACCTGGGCCAGTATGGTGCGCAACTGCTGCAGCAGGGCGTCTACGTCAAACACGGTAATGGTGGGAAAGCTGCGGATAAGCGACACTTCCACCGCCCTTTGGGTGTCGGGCAGATAAAAACTCGCCATCCAGGCCGCCGGGTAATCCGCCAGCACGTCCGGACTCAGCACCAGATAAAAATTGGGCTTCATGCTGTCCCAGTCCACCTCGCGCAGGCTGCGTACCTCGGCAGACACCGTCTGCCCGGCCAGATCCAGGGTGAGGCTGTCGCCCAATGCCAGGCCCAGACGCTCCGCCAGCCCGCTTTCCACCGATACACCGCCGGCGGCGGCCGACCATTGCCCCTCAATAATACGGTTGTCTTCCGGCGCTTCTGCGCTCCAGGTGAGGTTAAGCTCGCGCCCCAGGCCCCCACCCCGCTCGCTGCTGATTTCCGTGACAGGGACTCCATTCACCTGCACCAGACGGCCGCGCACTATGGGGTAGAAACGGGACGAGTCCAGGCCGTTCTGCTCAAGCACTCGCCGCACCGGATCCAGCTCATGTTCGCCAATATTAATCAAAAAGCGATTGTGGGTGTCGGCCGGCAGCCGGGCCAGAAAGCCCTCGGTAAGCTCGCCCCGTACCACCCACAGAAGGCTGGCCAGAAACAGCGCCAGCGCCACGCCGCCAAACTGCAGCAGGGTGGCAAGCCTGGCCCGGTTCAGCCGGCTCAGTGCCAGCCGGAACGCCACACTGCCCCGAGTGAACCGGGCCAGGGTCAGCAGACCCCGGCACAGGCCTCCCAGCAGCAGCGCCAGTGCCAGCAGTCCGAGCAGCAGGCCGGCGGCCAGCCCCAGGCTGCCGGCAAACAGCCAACTCAGCACCACTGTGCCCGCCAGCAGGATGCCGCCGCTGAGCCAGGGCGAAATGCGCGCTTCGGCTTCGTTGCGCAACACCCTGAGCGGCGGCACGCCCAGCAGCCGCAACATGGGTACCACCGAGAGCATAACCGTGGTGAGCAGCGCCAGCCCGCCGGCCACCGCAAAGGGTTTGAGCGAGGGCGGTGGCAGCGGCACCGCCATGGCATCGCCCAATGCCAGCAAAATCAGCTGGTGTACACCATACCCGGCCAGGGCACCCAGTGAGGCCCCCAGCAGCATGAGCCCTGCCAGCAAACGGGCCAGCCAGCTCAGCAACTGACGACGCCCCGCCCCCAGAGTTTTCAGCAGGGCGATGCGGTCCTGCTCCCGGCGGGAGAAATACCCCAGGGCAATGGCCATGGCCAGAATGCCCAGCAGCACACCAATGAGCGAGGCCAGCCGAAAGAACTGCTCGGCCCGGGTAATGGAGCGGGCCACCGGGGTGTCGGCATTATTCGGGCTACGCCAGCGCTGGCCCTGCTGCAGTTGTGGCTGCAACCAGCCGGCGTAGTCCTCCAGGGCGCTTTCCTCCCCCTTGAACAGATAGCGGTAACGGCTGCGGCTGCCTTCCATAAAAATGCCGGTGGCGGCCACGTCATTCAGATGCATAAGCGC
Source organism: Oceanimonas aquatica (assembly GCF_030732065.1). Lineage (GTDB taxonomy): Bacteria > Pseudomonadota > Gammaproteobacteria > Enterobacterales > Aeromonadaceae > Oceanimonas. The sequence continues at coordinate 7,604 of NZ_JAVBHX010000006.1, read as the reverse complement.
CCTGGGGGCCAGCAAAAAGGGCGAGAAGCCCTGATCCGGCTCGCTCACCAGCTCGCCGGCCACGTTAAGCGTGATATTGCCGAGCTCCACCACGTCGCCCGGCGTGACTTGCAGCAAGGCCAGCAGCCGCGCCGACAACCAGATATGGCCAGGCCGCACCTTTCCCGCCGGCGCCAGTACCAGATCGCCGTAAAAGGGAAAGGCATCGTCCACGGCGCGGATGCTGGCCAGCTGTAACTGCTCGTTGGCAAACAGCACACTGTTAAACGACTGCCCCTGCGACACCGCCAGGCCCAGGCCCTGTGCCTCGCTTAGCCACTCAGGCTCGGCAGGCCGGCTGCCCGCCAGCACCCGGTCGGCGGCAATATAGTCCCGCCCCGACACCTGCAGGGCGCCGTTGAGTCGGTCTGCCACCAGGGTGACGCTGAGAATGCTGGCCACACACAGCGCCAGGGCCAGCACAAACAGCCGCAGTGGCCCGCTGGTCACTTCCCGCCGAATCAGCCCCCAGCCCAGACTAGCCATGCTGCTCCTCCAGATGACCGGCGGTCATCAGCAGGCGACGCTCACAGCGGCTGGCCAGGGACTCATCGTGGGTGACGATCACCAGGGTGGTGCCGTGCTGGCGGTTAAGCTCAAACAACAGCTCGATAATGCGCGCGCCGGTGTGATGATCCAGATTGCCGGTTGGCTCGTCCGCCAGCAAAATATCGGGATTGGTCATAAAAGCCCGGGCAATGGCCACCCGCTGCTGCTCACCACCGGAAAGCTGGGCGGGAAAGTGCCGAACCCGATCGGCCAGGCCCACCTGCTCCAGCAGCGCCATGGCCCGCTCCCGGTTGCCGCTTTCTCCTTTCAGCTCGGCGGGCAGCATGACGTTTTCCAGCGCGGTGAGGGTGGGCAACAACAGAAAAGACTGAAACACAAAGCCGATATGCTGCGCTCGAAGCACCGCCCGCTGCTCCTCATCAAGGGCATACAGTGGCTGACCGGCAATATGAATTTCGCCCCGGCTGGCGGTATCCAGCCCCGCCAGCAACCCCAGCAGGGTCGACTTGCCGGATCCGGATGCGCCCACCAGAGCCAGCCGCTGGCCGGCCTTGACTTCCAGGTTGACACCCTGAAGGATGGTAATTCGCTCGTCGCCCAGGCTGACCCTGTGCTCGAGATCCACCACTTGAATGATGGGAGAAGATGTCGTCATGCTGCGAATCCTTGTGCTGCTGGTCTCTCTGGTGTCGCCCGTCGTGCTGGCCGACACCCTGCTTATTCTGGGCGACAGCCTGAGTGCGGGCTATCGCATGCGTTCGGATCAGGCCTGGCCCCACCTGCTGGCGGAACAATGGCAGCGGGAAGGCCGGCAGGTGACCGTGGTGAATGCCAGCGTCAGCGGCGACACCACGCAGGGCGGCCTGCAACGGCTGCCGCCCCTGCTGCAGCGGCATCAGCCCAGCCTGGTGCTGCTGGAACTGGGCGGTAACGATGGCCTGCGCGGCCTGCCGCCCGGGCACATAGAGCGCAATCTCGACCGGCTGATCACCCTGGCCAACAACGCCGGTGCCCGGGTCGTGCTGACCGATATTCAGCTACCCCCCAACTATGGCCGGCGTTACCTGCAGCAGTTTGAGGGTGTTTTCAGCCGCCTGGCGGATCAGCATCAGTTGCCGCTGCTGCCGTTTTTTGTGGCGCCGCTGATCGGCCGAAACGGCATGATGATGGACGACGGCATTCACCCCACCGCCGCTGCCCAGCCGCTGATTGCCCGGCAGGTAAGCCGGTTTCTGGCGCCCTATCTCACGCCCTAGCCAATGGAAAAGGCCAGGGTCTTGCTGATCTCGCTCAGGCTCAGGCCGCTTTGTTCACGCCAGGTATTAAAGGCGGCCTGGGCCTGGTTCATGCCCTTTTTGCTGCCCAGGGCCGCGTCCACCACGCCATGGTGCTGCAGGTAGGCACTGACGTCCCCGGTAAAGATAAAGGTATCTCCCCCCAGCCGGCGCAGCGCATAGGGGGCGATGTTGCCACCCAGCAGCCGGCCATGCTTGCGAATTTGCTGCCACAGTCCCACCACATCATTCTCGGGCCAGGCTGCCACAAAAGCACCGAAGCCGCCGTGGGGCTTCCCCAGATCCAGCACCATTTGAGCATTGACCGGCACGGCGGCAATCTTCTTCGCATGGCGCACTATGCCGGGGTCGTGGTTGAGGCGGTCGAGGTGGTGCTCGTCCAGCAGCAGCATTTTATGGGGATCAAAACCGAAAAAGGCCCGTTCAAAGTTAGGCCACTTGTCGCGAATGACGCGCCACACAAAGCCGGACTGAAACAGGCTCATGGTAAAGGAAGACAGCCAGCGGTCGTCGGGAATGGCGGTAAGCTCAGCGGGGCTGAGTACCGGGGTGGCAATCAGACGGCGCAGTGCGGCCTCGCCGCCATGCCGGGCGCAGGCGCGTTCAAAGATATGATCGAAATGCTCCATGAAAACAGTCTCGTTCGAGTTTTTTTCATTGTGCGCAGTCGACGAACAAAAGACCAGTGGCAAGCAAAACGAAAAAAGCCGTAGTCAATCGACTGCGGCTTTTCGGAATTTGGTGGAGCTACGCGGGATCGAACCGCGGACCTCTTGCATGCCATGCAAGCGCTCTCCCAGCTGAGCTATAGCCCCGAATTGGGTCAGATTGTTTTGGTGGAGCTACGCGGGATCGAACCGCGGACCTCTTGCATGCCATGCAAGCGCTCTCCCAGCTGAGCTATAGCCCCAAAACAATGCTGTTTTACTGGTGTTTGTTTCTGCCGCCTGGTGGAGCTACGCGGGATCGAACCGCGGACCTCTTGCATGCCATGCAAGCGCTCTCCCAGCTGAGCTATAGCCCCATTTGGCAGAAACTGCTCTTGACTTAAGTGGTGGAGCTACGCGGGATCGAACCGCGGACCTCTTGCATGCCATGCAAGCGCTCTCCCAGCTGAGCTATAGCCCCGCTCAAGTCGTTGCAGAGACCTTGTCCCTGCGAGCGAGGCGCATAATAGGCACAGGGCCGTTCAGAGTCAACCACCAAATAAAAAAAACTGTTCAACCAGACGAATTTTAAACAACCTGGTGATGATACGGCCACTTCACCGCCAATATGCATAAAAAAACGGCGCAGCCGAAGGCCGCGCCGTTGTCAGCGGTAAACGGGGTTATCAGCCCTTGGCGCGCTCGGCCACAAAGGCCAGGGCCATGTCGATGCGGGCCAGCACTTTCTCTTTGCCCAGTAGCGCCATCACGCCATCGATGGCCGGGGACTGGCCAATGCCGGTCACCGCCACCCGCAGCGGCATGCCCACCTTGCCCATGCCCAGCTCCAGCTCGGCGGCCACGGCATTAATGACCTCGTGAATGGCGGCCGGCTGCCAGTCGGCCAGCTCCGCCAGCCGTGTACGGGCCAGACTCAGAGGCTCGGCCGCCACCGGACGCAGGTGCTTCTTGGCGGCACCGGCCTCGAACTCGCTGAAGTCTTCAAACAGGTAACGACTCTGGGCCGCCAGCTCCTTCAGGGTCTGGCAGCGCTCGGCGTAAAGGGTAATCACCTCGGCCAGGGCCGGGCCCTGAGCAAAGTCGATACCCTGCTCCTGCATGTGCCATTCCAGGTGGCTGGACACTTCCTCGGCGGGCAGGGTCTTGATGTAGTGCTGGTTCAGCCACAGCAGCTTGTCGGTATTAAAGGCAGAGGCCGACTTGCTGATGTCATCCAGAGAGAACAGGGAAATCATCTCTTCCAGACTGAAGATCTCCTGATCGCCGTGAGACCAGCCCAGCCGCACCAGGTAGTTGAGCAGGGCCTGAGGCAGGTAGCCGTCGTCCCGGTACTGCATTACGCTCACCGCACCGTGACGCTTGGACAGCTTGGCGCCATCATCACCGAGGATCATGGACACATGGGCAAACTCCGGCACAGGCGCACCCAGCGCCTTGTAGATGTTGATCTGGCGCGGGGTGTTGTTGATGTGATCTTCACCGCGCACCACATGGGTAATTTCCATGTCCCAGTCGTCCACCACCACACAGAAGTTGTAGGTGGGGGCACCGTCGGTACGGCGAATGATCAGATCGTCCAGCTGATCGTTGGCGATCTCGATGCGGCCACGTACGTGGTCGTCAAACACCACAGTGCCTTCGTCCGGGTTTTTAAAGCGAATAACATAGGGTGCATCGGCGTCGCCGTGATTATCGAGATCACGACAGATGCCGTCGTAACGGGGCTTTTCACCTGCGCTCATCTGCTGTTCACGCAGGCCTTCCAGACGCTCTTTGGAGCAGTAGCATTTATAGGCCTTGCCTTCCTCCAGCAGCTGGTCGATCAGCTGGTTGTAGCGGTCAAAGCGCTTGGTCTGGTAATAGGGGCCTTCATCCCAGGTCAGGCCCAGCCAGTTCATGCCTTCCAGAATGGCGTCGATAGCTTCCTGAGTGGAGCGCTCCAGATCCGTGTCTTCAATACGCAGCACGAACTCACCCTGATGGTGACGGGCGTAAAGCCAGGAGTACAGAGCCGTGCGGGCACCGCCTACGTGGAGAAAGCCGGTAGGACTGGGGGCGAACCGTGTTTTAACTGTCATTCTTTCTGCCTTGCTTGAGTGAAGGGGCCTGATGGCCGCATGGAAGATAAACGGCGATTATTTTAACACCCGCAAGGCATGGGGTGAAACGCCTTGTCGCAGGCACGCCTCGAGCGGCCCCGCCTGCCTTGCCGTCCTGCTCATTTGCTTGTGGAGTGAACGGGGGCTGGATACACTTGTGGCCGCGAGAGAGGGGGTATCATGACCAGAACCACAGGCACCGGCAAACGCCGCCAACACAACTCCTTGGGAGCCCGTTTTAACCGTTTTACCCTGCCCGCCCGCAAAGGCCTGGGACGGTTTCTTGATGCACTGGGGCACTTTCCGCGCCTGCACCGGCTGGGCCTGATGATCGTCGTGCCGGCATGGCTGGTGGTGCTGGGCTGGCAGCCGGCGCCTCCTGCGCCTGAAGCGCCGGTGACCGGCAGTCTGTCGGTGCCCCTGAGCGATGCCGACAAACGGGTGATTGATGTGCCCCCCGGCGGCAAGCGTATTGATCATACCCTGACACCCGGCGAGACCCTGTCTTCCCTGTTCCGCAGCTGGCAGTTGCCAGGCCAGGAGTTAATCGCCCTGATCCGCGCCGAACCGTCCTACAAGCCCCTGAGCCGGCTGCAGGCCGGCCAGCAGCTGACTCTGGTGCTGAATGCTGACGGCCGGCTGCACTACCTGGAAATCCGCGACAAGGGCCTGGTGCTGAACGCCTTTCGCCGGCTGGGTCAGGAATTCAGCATGGTGAGCGCGCCATAAAATTACAGGGCCGGGCCTTTCAGGACTTGAGGAAGGCCCGCAATGGTAAAGATCACTCTGTCACAGCGCTCGGCCAGTGCCTGATGCAGCCAGCCGGCTTCATCCACAAAGCGGCGCGACAGCTCGCCCATGGGCACTATGCCCTGCCCTACTTCATTACTGACCAGCACAATGCGCCCCGGTAATATAGGCAGCGTTTCCAGCAGCGCCGCTTTTTCCCGCTCCAGCCGTTCACTGTCTTCACACAACAACAGGTTGGTCAGCCACAGGGTCAGGCAGTCCACCAGCAGGCACTTGTTTGCAGCCGCGTGTTGCCGTATTGCGGCTGCCAGAGACAGGGGCGCTTCCACCAGACTCCAGTGTTCCGGCCGCCGGGCCTGATGGTGCGCAATGCGCTCGGCCATTTCGACGTCGTCTTTAACCATGGCGGTGGCGATATAGGTCACCGGCCAGCCGGTGGCCTCAACCAGCCGTTCCGCCAGCCGGCTCTTGCCCGAACGGGCGCCCCCCAGAACCAGTTCGTGAAAGCCCTGCTCGGTACCTGAATGTCTGCTCATCCCTGATTTCCCGCGTTAAATCTGCTTGTCGGATATTATACGCACCGCTTCAGCGACATCCTGATCAAAATACAGCTGTGGTAAACTGTGACCATCATCAAATTTTCAAAACACCCGCAGGGAGCCAAACGAATGAACTTCAAGGCCTTTCACGCCTCACTCAATCAGCCCAAGCCGCCCGCCGGCCTGTCCGACGCCCTCACCGCCCTCTGGCTCGATGCCAATGGCCAGTGGGAAGAAGCCCACGAGTGCATTCGTGACAACGGCGACCAGCCTTCTGCCTGGGTGCACGCCTACCTGCACCATGTAGAAGGTGTGCTGTGGAATGCCGATTACTGGTATGGCCGTGCCGGCAAAAAACGCCCCAAGTGCTCCACCAAAGAAGAATGGCAGCAAATCGCTCAGGCTCTACTGGACTGAACGCACCTTCAAAAAGTACCCAGCCCCGGTCATTTTACCGGGGCTTTTTTCGTTCACATTATGCCGGTGTAGCGGCAAGGGGCTAATATGCAGCAAGAAATTTTCAGCGCCCAGGATGAATACGGCCCGATTCGAGTGCTGGAGTCTGACGGAGTACGCACCCTTAACTTTGGCGGCCCGGATGCGCAAAGCAGCTGGCACAAAAGTGAGCCCCATGTTCCCCAGCTTGAGTATGCGAGGGCCATGTTGCTGGTGCTTCTGTTCAACACGCCCAAACACACCCTGACCCTGGGGCTGGGTGCCGGTACGCTAAACACCTGTCTGCATGCCGGAATTGCCGGTTTAAAGCAGCAAGCCGTAGAGCTGCGCCCCGCCGTGATTGAAGCCGCACAGCGTTTCTTTCAGCTGCCCCAGGGTAAACGCATGCAACTGCATCAGGCCGATGCCTTCGCTTTTATGCGGGATTATCAGGGCAAGAAGCTGGATGTAATTTTCAGCGATTTGTATAACGCGGATGATGTGGAGCATGAACAGCTCTCGGCAGATTTTCTGGATAACTGCCATCGCCAGCTCAAAACCGGCGGCTGGCTGGTGCTCAACTGTTGGGACAGTCATCAGAGCGATGAATTTATGCAGCGCCTGCAAACACGCTTTTGTGATGTTCGCTCCTGCCTGACCAGTAGCGGTAACTGGGTAGTATTTGCCGGCACCACCCCTGCCACGAACAATGCCAAGGCCCTTAAGGATCAGGAATGGACGCTGAGTAAACGGCTTGGCTTTTCGCTTCAGCCCTACCTGAGCCGCCTGGGCAGCCACTAATATCAATGCCGCGTTTAAAACATCGTCATGCCGGGGTTGACCCGGAATCTTTCTGCAAAAAGCTCCTGCTCGGGGTCACGGTGTGGTCACGAGGAGTGATTAGGCAGATTGAGGAAGGTTGAAGTCACTGAGCTCAGAAAAGCAAAAAGCCCCTGGCCATCATAAGCCAAGGGCCTTAAACGATTGAATGCAATTAGAAATGAAAAAGCCCCGACCGTAAGGTCGGGGCTTTTTATGATGGCGGAGCGGACGGGACTCGAACCCGCGACCCCCGGCGTGACAGGCCGGTATTCTAACCAACTGAACTACCGCTCCGCATTAAGCTGTATAGTCAGGAGTACTAAATTGGGTGCCTGGCAGTGACCTACTTTCACATGGCAGCTGCCACACTATCATCGGCGCGGTTGCGTTTCACTGCTGAGTTCGGCATGGAATCAGGTGGTTCCACAACGCTATGGCCGCCAGGCA
>NZ_JAVBHX010000005.1 GCF_030732065.1 Oceanimonas aquatica | reverse complement strand
TGTACTGCCGCCAGTTGCTGATGTTGTGCCGAGCTTTGCCCATCTGCCTGCTCCTGAGTCCGTTCGTTAGGAGATCGGATCACGGCTGAGACAGATAGTTCCCTGATTTAGGAAACAACGCCGAAATGGAGTGTTCACGTTCACCGGAACCGGTGTTCATCTTCGTCGGAATACGCAGCTGGCTGAAATTGTTTTTTTAGTTGTTAATTCTGAATGCTAATAACTTACATCACAAAATAAAATTTAAAAAATATTTTTTGGTGCTTTAGAAGTGCTAAATGTCGTTACTTGTATATTTTTGTTGTTTTTCTACACGATTTTATTGCAGTTTAAGTGTTATGTTAAATGCATTTTGCGAAAATAGATCAGAATGGCTCCGGTTTGTGCTGCAAGATGAGAAATTTATGGCTGCGCTCTGTTGACACCTCGGACAGGCTTCATTTATGCTCATTCAGCGCTCTCTGGGGTGCAGTGTAATATTTGAATCAACATAGCCTCATAATGTGCATGTAATTAATGTGCATGTAATTAATGTGCATGTAATGCTTTGGTAATGAGTGCACATTATCGTTGGTTTGATGGTAGGTATGCACAGTACGCCAAAGGTTGATGAGGAACTGAGCGTGCTTGCAGTGGCGTAAGTGGCTCAATCCAAAAAGCAATTGGATCCAAATTAAGGGAAAAATAATGTTTAAAAAGACTCTGATCGCTGCAGCGGTCTCTATGGTTGCAACTGCTCCTGCTTTTGCTGATGTTGATATCGTTAATGAAAACTCCTGGCAGATCACCAAGATCGCTAACGTGTCCAAGCAGTCTGCACTGGATTTCTCTACTGCTGTTGAAGACGTAGAACTGCGTTTTGACAACGGTACTGTGCCTGCTGACCGCGAGCTGCGTAACAATGGTTTCCTGGTAATTGAAATCAACCAAGAGTCCGGTGCTACCTTTAACGCACCTGAAGTTCGTCAGTGGCTGACTACCGATGCCCCCAACGCTGCTTCTCTGGACGGTCTGGCCGTTTCTACCGACCTGGGTGGTTCTGAGTCTGTTGTGACTTCTAACGCTCTGGCTGAACTGGAGCGTTTCTTCCAGACTACTCTGGACAATGGTTACACCACCATCGTTCATAATCTGGACAAAGATGGTCGTCGCCTGCGTATTGCTCTGAAAAACGACGTTGAAACTGCGGTATTCTCCGATGCTCGTGTAGATATTAACCTGTCTGAAGGCAATAACATTTTCCGTCTGATTGAAGCCTACAACACCGAAGTTGAAGACGTGCTCCTGACTGTTGGTGCCCAGCAGAACGGCTCTTACACTCACGACATTCTGGAAACTCCGGTTGTATTTGATCAGTCTGCCGAGCTGTACTCTCTGACCCGTACCAAGCAAGGTCAGGCCACTGCTCTGGTTGATACCTTCTTTGAAAACTACAAGCTGGGTCTGAACAACGCAGCCTCTAACCACGATGGCTACGATTCAATCCGTCCTTCTTATGAAGGCGAGAACACTGACATCGTTGGTCGTTTCGTGATTGCTAACGAAACCAGCAACCAGAACATTCAGAAAGGTCAGGTTCGTCTGACCATGACTGGTGACTTCTCTGGTTTCCAGCGTAATGATCAAAACTTCCTGCTGAAAGCCGATGGTACTGCCACTGAATGGAAAATCACCTCTGCCGGCACCGCTCGTCGTCTGGTTGACACTGTAGGTACTCTGCAGAGCCCGACTCAGCCTTCTCAGGTTATTGAGTCTATTCTGTACAACTTCACCCCGAATGATGGTACTGGCACTACTGGCTCTACCAGTGGTGATAACACTGGTAACAACAACGACATTCGCCCGGGTTATGGTGACGTTCAGAACAATGGTGCCATCAACGGCGGTAGCTACAATATCACTGCCGATATTGGTCAGTTCAACCGTGAAACTCTGGAAGCGGAAGCTAACCAGACTGATTCCTACTATCCGTTTGATGCCAATCTGGTCGACATCATCATTGTTGACCGTGATGGCATGAAGTTCGACACCATCACCACTGGTAGTTCTTCTGCCAACAAGATCTTCATCCGTGATGTGTCCAACCGTCTGGGCACCAGCGGTGGCAAGATCCTGGTGACTCTGGTTGAGTACGACAAGCACGGTGCCCACCAGGGTGGTAAAGGTACTGTTCGCGCTGACCGTCAGTTGCTGAAAAACGTAACCCTGCCCAGCGGCGGTGCTGTTACCCTGACCCCTGCTTCTGTTGCTGCAGACCTGGGTATTCAGATCGCTCCCGGACATCAGGCTCGCTTCATCTTTGAAGTTCAAACCAACCAGGGTGAAGTGGCTATCAAGAAGTCCAACTCTGAAGGTGTTGATGTTAAAAACGGTACCCGTAACGTTAACCAGCGTGACGGTGACAACGGCAACCTGGTTGACTTTACCCTGTAAAGCTAACTGGCTTGTTGCAAAGGGAGCTTCGGCTCCCTTTTTTAATGCCCGTCTAATATTGGCAGGTATCATTTCTGCTGGCTCAACATGGCTGTTGTGCTCTGTTATACTGCACTTCTTTTATCAATGTGCTGAGAGCAGATGTATGGCCGTTATCAAGGTTGATGAGGTATTCAAGTCGTTTATTACGACTCAGTCACCTTGGACACTCATTAAAAGGCACTTGCTTAATAAAGGAAATGCTCCTTCTTTTCAGGCACTTAAGGACATCAGTTTTCATGCTGATGCAGGGGAAACTGTTGGCATTGTGGGGCATAATGGCTCAGGCAAGTCTACATTGCTGCAAATTATCTGTGGAGTAATGCAGCCAGACAGCGGTGATGTCACAGTGAATGGCAGGGTAGCTGCGCTGTTGGAGCTTGGTTCCGGCTTTAACCCCGAGTTTACCGGACGGGAAAATGTCTATTTTAACGCCATGCTGTTGGGCTTAAACAGACAAGAAATTGATACTATTTTTGACCAGATTGTTGAATTTTCCGGCATTGGTAACTTTCTTGAGCAGCCGGTAAAAACCTATTCCAGCGGCATGATGCTGCGGCTGGCCTTCTCCGTTATTATTCATACTAACCCTAAAATTCTGGTGGTAGATGAAGCCCTTGCGGTTGGAGATGACGCTTTTCAAAGAAAATGCTATGTAAAGTTAAAGCAGCTTCAGGCTGATGGTGTGACACTCCTTTTTGTATCTCACTCAGCTGGCCAGATTATTGATCTGTGTGACAGGGCGATACTGCTTGATCATGGTGAGATAGTGATGACCGGTGAGCCCAAGCAGGTAGTACATAATTACCATAAACTTTTGCATATAGAGCAGAAAGACAGAGAACAATTTCGAGAATATCTTAAAAGTGGTAAATATAATATTGCTTACACCAGCTCGGATGAAAGTTGTACTCTACAAAAACAGACACATTGTTCTGCCTCATTATTAGACACTGCGATGCTGCCTGAGACTACAGTTTGGTATGAGTCCCGCGGTGCGCAATTAAGCCATCCTCATTTGCAGACCATGAATGGCAAGCCTGTTAATATTCTTGAGTCTGGTCAACGATACCGTTATTGCTATGATGTTACTTTTGATCAAGAAGCATTTGAAGTTGGCTTTGGTATGTTAATAAAAAGCTGTTCTGGTCAGGCAATCGGTGGTTTTACTACCACTCGTAACCATAACCGGCGTATTCCTTATGTTGCTGCTGGTAGCCATTATACTATTATTTTTGAGTTTGATTGTCTTCTTAGGAACGGAACTTATTTTTTGAATTGCGGATGTTCAGCTTTAATTAATGGAGAAAGAGCTTTTCTGCACCGTGGTGTTGATGTGGCCATGTTTCAGGTTATTTCTGAATCTGAAGATGCAACAGGTATAATGGATCTTGGCGCTGCATTTTCTCTTCAAAAGGTAAGTAATTAGTTATGCCAAAGATTAATCTTTTTATAGTTGGAGCTCAAAAGTCAGGTACAAGTGCTTTGGCTGAGTTTTTACAAGAACATGCGGATTTTTGTCTTGTAACAGAAAAAGAAGCTCATATTTTTGATCGTGAAGGTATTGAGGATATAAGTTTAGATAAAATAGATTCCCTCTATAGTGAAAGACTTAAACATTATCAAAATGAAAAAGTATCTTGTGATGCTACACCCGTTTATATGTTTTTTCCTGACATTGCTGCTCAATTAGCCCGGTATAATCCAGATGCTAAGCTGATAGTATTATTGCGAGATCCAGCTGAACGAGCTTTATCTCAATATGAAATGGAAAAGCATCGTGGAAATGAGCAATACGGATTTGCTCGGGCTATTTTTTTAGAGCGTCGGCGACTTTCTTCTGAATCTGGACTATATAAAGATAATTCTTCCTGGCGCATTCATAGCTATCGTAATCGTGGCCACTATAGCCGTCAGCTTGATAATTTGTATTGCTACTTCCATGAAAAACAGGTTTTAATTCTAAGGAGTAGTGACTTACTCCATTATCATTCTGATACACTGAGTAAAGTAATGGATTTTCTGGATCTTTCTCCTATGGAGTCTTCACCCAAAAAAGTTTTCTCTGGTAATTATAATGTAAGCTTGAGAAAGCGTCTTATGCTTTTTTTGTTGAGGTTATATTACCTGCCTGAGTATTGGCGTTTGCGCAAACATTATGGCATAAAGTTCGTGCGTTGAAACTGATATGAATGTGTATGGGGAACTTAAAAGATATAGGGTAATAAAATGACCAAACAGCTATTGGTGGTGCTAGGTATGCATCGCAGTGGAACCAGTGCACTTACTCGTGGCTTGCAGGTGCTGGGTATTGACTTGGGTGAGAATCTTCTGGGGGCCGATAAAGAGGTTAATGCTAAAGGATTTTGGGAAGATAGAGATATCTTGGCATTAAATAATGATATTCAGGAAGCGTTAGGGCTGAGGTGGGATAATTTAAAGCCAATTAGTGAGGAAGATTGTCAGCGTGATGTAGTGAGGGAGTTTATACCTCGTGCTATTGGTCTACTCAACGAAAAAATGGCAGGGAAAAGTTTTTTTGGAATGAAAGATCCAAGAACTTCTGTTGTTCTTCCATTTTGGCGTTATGTGTTTGATCTACTGGGGGTGAAAGTACATTATCTGATAGCCAGTAGAAATCCTTTAAGTATTGTAAATTCTCTTGCTAAGCGAGATGCGTTGATACCCGAGTATAGTCTGCAATTGTGGCAAAACTATATGTTAGCTTCGTTGCAATATACAGAAGGAGAGTCACGACTAGTTGTTGATTTTGATCTTTTGTTAAAAAATCCAGGTAAGCAGCTTGAGCGTATATCAAATCTTCTGAAGCTCGATTTTTCTGTATCTTCTGATTCTTTCCTTGAGTTTAAAGCAGGTTTTCTTGATCAGTCGCTTCGACACACCCAATATGAAATAGAAGATTTTAGAAACACTGAGTATGTAACGTCAGAACAGTTTTCACTTTATCACTTCCTAAGTAAACTTGCTCAGGATGATATAAATTTTGATAGTGAGGAATATAAGGATGAAATAAGTGATCTATTAAAAAAGTACTCTGTGATAAAGCCATTGCTTACACTTTCTGGTATGCAGAGCAGAGAATTAACTCGGTTAGCTTCAAAGTTACATACTCCTCTAGTTCAGATATGTCTTTATTTAGATAATGGTAGTGGGTTTAGTGAAGACCTTGCTCTACGAAAGCAGCTGGATTATCCTTGTGGATATATAAAAGAAAGCTTTTCCTTGGCGGGTATGTCAGGTTTTATCGAGAGTTTTCGGTTGGATCCGATTAATATTCCTTGCGTTATTTCTCTCAATAAGTTTGTTCTTAAGACAGATTTGGGTGAAGTAGATCTTAAAAAGTTCATCTCTCATAATGCTTGTGCATATGAAGGGGGCAAGTATTATTTTGCAACCTATGACCCTCAATTTATCGTTTCCTCTGAATTTATTAATGATAAAACTGTCTCTTCAATTGAAATTGATATAGAATTTCTGGCATTAGAAGAACAAGCGTTGAATTTATGTAAGCAGGCACAAGAAGAACAGCTTAAACGTCTTATTGAAAAGCATAAAGAGCAAATAAACGTTTATTCAAGTAGAGCTGATGAGGTTTGTATGGAACTCGAGCGAAAAAGTGAGTTTCATATAAGAGAAATAGAGCGTATTAAGACTGAGCACACAAATGAAATCGATCTTATTAAATGTGAGAATGAAGAAAACTATGCTGCTTATCAGAAAGCCATAGATGATCTTAACAGAGTGATGGATGCTAAGCAGACTGCGTGGGAAGGAGAGAAAGAAGCTATTCTTCGCTTTGCCTCATGCTGGTTAACGCAGCCTCTGAGAAAAATTATGCTATTTCTTAGGGGGGGTAAGGATAAGTGATTTTCATAATTAAACATTAATAAAAAGCATTGTCCCTGGTGTTATCAATTTAGTGGGTTATTTATATGATGAAGCAACTTGATATTATCGTTCCAGTATATCGTGGCTTACAAGAAACGAAGGAGTGCCTCTTGTCAAGTTTGCAGAGTCTCCCAAGTTGGGCACAGTTAATAGTAGTAAACGATGCTTCTCCTGAGCCTGAGTTAACCTTGTGGCTTAGACAGCAAGCTGATGCAGGTTTTTTTACTTTGCTCGAAAATGAACAAAATTTGGGGTTTGTAGGTACAGTAAATCGTGGAATGAAATTAAACCCTGATCGCGATGTTCTGTTGCTTAACAGTGATGTAGAGGTTGCTGATTCTGATTGGTTAGAGAGAATGCGAGAGGCTGCCTATATTCATGATAAAGTTGCCAGCCTTACACCTTTTTCTAATAACGCAACTATTTGTAGTTTCCCTGACTTTTGTGCTGATAATGGACTGTTTGCTGGGCTCAATGTTACTGAAATTGATGCTGTGTTTTCAGCTATTCCTCTTGAACATAAGCTGATTCAGGTGCCCACAGGTGTTGGCTTCTGTATGTATATGCGCCGTGATTGCATGAATGCAGTTGGTTTATTTGATGAAGAAACCTTTGGTAAGGGTTATGGTGAAGAAAATGACTGGTGTCAGCGTGCAGCCAAAGCAGGCTTTGTTAACTACCATCAGCTGAATGTGTTTGCTTACCACAAAGGCGGAGTCAGTTTTCAGGATGAGGGTGATCCGCGCAAGGCCAGGGCCATGGAGTTATTGCAGGAATTACATCCTGATTATACTGCTGAGGTTCATCGCTTTATTGCTGAAGATCCGGCAAGGCAAGCTCGGCAGCTGGCTGCTCTGGCTCTGGTACGTAGTCATCCATCATCCCGAATACTTTTGGTTACACATCGTCTTGGGGGAGGTGTTACTCAGCATTTGGATGAGTTGCAGAATTTCTTTGCACGTAAAGCCTGTTTTATTCGGTTAAAACCTGCTGCAGATGGTGAGGGGGTGTTGCTCTCTTTGTCTCCTCTTGGGGCAGACGAACTACATTTTAACCTGCATAAGCGAGATGAATATCAGGATATGCTCAGCTTGCTTAAATGGCTTGGAATCACTCGGGTACATTTTCATCATCTGATGGGCATTGATGAAGAGGTGCTTACGTTACCTGCCATGCTTGAATGTGATTATAAAGTAACTGTGCATGATTATTATCTGTTAAATGGCAACCCTAGCCTGACTGATGAACGGGGTCGTTTTGCCGGTGATGATCCAGCTGTTCGTGATATTGCTTGTTCCCGGCATTATCCATTACCAGATGGCACGAATGCTGAAAGCTGGCGTGATCACTGGTTGCCTTGGCTTCAGCAGGCAAAGCAGGTTATTTTTCCTTCTCGAGATGTGGCAGTGCGCTTTTTAGCTGCATTTAATGATGATGCACTACTCACTCAGCATAGCGTGGTTGCATATCATCCTGATAGTGAAAACAAAGACTGGCCAGCAGTGACACCTTTGCTGGCGAGAAAGCCGATTAAAGTATTGATATTAGGAGCGCTCAGTCGTGAAAAAGGGGCTGAGTTGCTGGAGCGGGTCGCATGCCTGCTGCCATCTGGAGAGGTGGAGTTTCACTTGCTTGGCTATGGTTTTCGAGAGCTTAAAAATGTAGTAACTCATGGTGCTTATGTGCCAGAAAACTTGCAAAGTAAACTAAGAGCAATTAACGCCGACTTAATTTGGTTCCCTGCGCTCTGGCCTGAAACTTATAGTTATACTTTTTCTATTGCCTTGGATAGTGGATTGCCAGTGGTTTATCCAAACCTTGGTGCCTTTATGGAGCGCGCTGCAGGTCGTAATGAAAGTTATATGTTGCCCTGGAATTCAACTCCTGAGCAGTTTGCAGCATTTTGGCAGGCAATGGCTGCTGACTTACCCGTGACTCAGTGGCTGGCTGCAGACTCTGAGGAGTTACTTTTATCTGAGCACTTAAGGCCACAGGCTGATTTTTATGGCAAGCATTATCTTGCAGCGTTACCGGCTGCTAATATTCCGACCGAATTATTAAGCGATGTGCTGGTGAAAGCCTCGAAACTGTTGACGCAACAGACTGACCAGCAGCAGAGCTCTGCAGTTACGTCACGAGAAAGGCTGCTCTTATTGCTTTGGCGGGTGCGACAATTGCCTGTTATGCGTGGTCTGGCGCAGCGTGTACCCTATACTTGGCAGCAAAAATTGAAGCTTGCTCTTAGTGAAAGGCAGCTTCATGAAATACTGAAAAAATAAGTTTTTCAGGTGGTTGTGAGCACTAAAAGAGATTTTATTTAAGGCTGAATGCGGAGTGTGAGTATTGAAGGCTATAAGGATTTTATTAGTTTGCTTTAGTTTTGTACCATTATCTTTACCAGCAGGTAATACTCTGATATCTCCCATGGTAGATGGGCTTGATGTGTGCCCGTCAGCATTGAAAAAAGAGATGTCATCACAATCTTCTGCAGCTGAATATTGTTTCAAAGTTGGTGAAACTTCCGCTGGAATTCTTAAAGAAAAACTGAACGAATTCGGCCCTAAAATCAGTCCGAGTGGCAGTTTCAGTATTGGATATACACTTCCTTTTCCGTTGCTTTCTTATGTTGATTTTGATGAAAGTGGTAGCTTTAGTATAGATGAAGCCAAAGTGGCTCATAGACTAAAACTTTTGAAAGAAACTGACCGTGATGTAGTGCTTTACCTTTTTTATAACCATTTCTCTACATCTTATAATGCAGTGGTAGAGAGTGAAGTGGCACGGCTGGATCCAGACGGCTTAATGCAACTTGCGGATGGTTCTATACCTATCGATGGTTATTTTTCTAACAAAACTTATCCTTGGGTAATTAATGATCCTGACGCGCTCATTAATAAGATAAGAGTTGCCGCTATAGATGAGGTAATGAATCAGCTATGTGATATGAATCAAGCTGATATTGACAAAGTTAGAGCTTTGACTGTGTTGGGTGAATTGCATCATATATATCCTGATTTTTTTAATGGTATGAGTTTTCGTAGTGACTTTTTGACCACGGATTACTCTCCTGCTACTGTTGCTCGATTTCAACAATATCTCCAAGATGAGTATGGCAGCATTCAGCGTCTGAATGAGGTGTTTGATGCTGTTTTTACAGAGTTTGAAGATATCTATCCGCCATCTAAAAATATCAACAGTGAACCACTTGAGAGTTTTTTTCAACATGTTGATTATTCTTCATCCGGAATTCTTACCTTACATGGCTGGGCTGTCAGAAAAGACGGAAAGCCAGTAAACATAAAGATATATGTTGATGGTCAGTTTGCTGGTAATGCTGAATATGGTCTCAATAGAATGGATGTGTATCAGGCCAAGCTTGGGAGCGGTCATGCTGCGGTGGGTTATCGTTATTTACTTGATATCAAGAGCCTTGAAGCGGGAGTTCATACTGTTGATATTGTTTATAATGACAATGGCCGAGAAACTTTGCTTAAAACGCTGGAAGTACCTGTTATGGGACGTAGTCAGGCTACACCGAAACTTGTTTCTGATGGACTCAATCTCGAGCAAGAAAAAAGCCTTGATTATTGGCATGATTATCCCAAGTCAATGCAGCCAGTGTTTTATAATCTACTATCTTTAGCTTTTTATGAATTTAGAAAAAAAGCTGTTTCTGAAGAAGTTGAGCGGTATTCCCGGCAGGCTGGTTCATTCTGTTTAGAGAAAAGTAAGGTTTTTTCACACCAGATCGCGCCAGTGTTTAACTCAGACTGGAGTGAAGAGAAACTGGCAGTAAGCGATACCTTTAAGAAAAATGAGTATTACCAACTTGGATTTAATGCGTATGGTGCTGCATTTTATAGTGATTATACATTTTCCTGGTTGCAGGAAAAGGGTGTTGAACTTTATGGGATGCCAGAAGTCCATGCCATGCTTCATGATGAAGAGATGATTTTAAAAGCCTTGAAAAGACACAATGCAGAGGGGGCTGTCTTTATTAGCCCTTATTATGTGGAAATAAAGCCGGGTACGTTCAAAGAAGATGAAGAACACTCCAAGTTCAAGGTGGAAAGTGGCAATGCTGCTTATCACTCTGATAGCTTCTTTAGAGCTGTTGCTGCTGTGATGGTGAAGTGAGAATGTTGTGGTTAGATGCCGAAGGTTGGTGCATGCTATGATGCGACCACATTTTATATTTATTCATCTTTATAACGATCGCAGCGGCAGTCCAGCTGTGCTTGCTCGGGTAATAAGTGTATTGCATCGGGCTGGTTATACTGGTGAACTTCTTACTAGTAAGCATTCTGGCTTTTTGAACGCAGTGCCTGTATTGCGCAGATTATTGTTTTTCAGGCGTAGTGATAATCGCTGGTTAACCCTGTTTTGGTATGTTTTGGGTCAGGTTCTGTTGTTTTTTCAGTGCTTGCGATACTGGCGGCGAGATGTGTGTTTTTATGTAAATACTATGATGCCAGCTGGGGCGGCACTATCTGCTCGGCTTATGGGTAAGCCAGTTATTTACCACCTGCATGAAACATCGGTTAACCCTCCTCAGTTTAAACGCTGCTTACGCTTTGTAATTCGGTTTGCTGCATGCAAAGTAATATTCGTATCTCGTTTTCTTCGATACGTTGAGGGGGGGTTAGGTAAGCAAGAGTACTTGCTGTACAACACATTCTCACCGCCAGAGTACTCAATTTCAGTTAAGCCTGGCTTTGAGGTGTTGATGGTTTGCTCGCTTAAAACTTACAAGGGAGTTGATGAGTTTGTGCAACTTGCCAGTGCTTTGAAAAATAATACTATGATTCGTTTTACACTGGTGTTGAATGCAGATCATGCCGAGATTACACGTTACTTTTCTGGAGTCGACTTGCCTGTAAACCTTGAGTGGTTTGCACGCCAGTATGATGTCAGACCCTTTTATGAGCGGGCTTCTGTATTGCTTAATCTGTCTAGGTCTGACCAATGGGTAGAGACATTTGGGCTGACCATAGTAGAGGCGATGAGCTATGGTTTGCCAGTAATTGTACCAACCAAAGGAGGGCCAGCAGAAATTGTACGTGACGGCGTTGAAGGTTATTTACTGGATTGTAAGCAAACAGAAGAAATTGCTGCTCGTCTTGAGTGCTGGTTGAGTAATTCTGAGTGTTATCAAGGTTTTTCTGAACGAGCAAAAAAGCGAGCTTTTGATTTTGTGCCAGAACGGTTTGAGAAGTGCCTGCTTGCCATTATTAAAGAAACAGAATCATGTTGTTCAGACACTTAAATATACTGGGTATTCGTGGTATTCCTGCTGCACACGGCGGCTTTGAAACTTTTGCTGAACGGCTGGCGTTATATTTAGTGCAGCAAGGCTGGCAAGTGACTGTATATTGCCAGGAGCAGGACAGAGGTCTTGTTTATGAGAGCAAATGGCAAGGAGTACGCCTGGTGCATATACCCGTGGTCGGCGATGGAGCATTGTCTACTATGGCGTTTGACTGGAAAGCCGCCCGCCATGCCAGCAAGCAGCAAGGCCTTTGTCTGACTCTGGGCTATAACACGGCGCTGTTTAATATCTGGCAGCGCCTGGCTGGGCAACACAACCTGTTTAATATGGACGGGCTGGAATGGCAGCGCGACAAATGGATAGGTCCGGCCAGGGCTTGGCTGTGGCTGAACGAGCGGGCCGGTTGCTGGTTGGGCAGTCATTTAATTGCGGATCACCCGCGCATTAAGGCTCATCTGGTCACCCGGGTGAACGAGCGCAACATTACCATGATCCCTTACGGGGCTGATGAGCTGACTAAGGTTGACGCATCGCCACTGCATGGGCTGGGCCTCGAAGCCGGTGAGTTTTCAGTGATTATTGCCCGGCCCGAGCCTGAAAACAGTATTTTAGAGCTGGTGCGAGCGTTTTCTACCGCACGACGCCATCACAAACTGGTGGTGTTGGGGCGCTATGATGAGCGCAATGAGTATCACAGAAGCGTAAAGGCGGCTGCGTCAAACGAGGTGCTGTTTGCTGGTGCTGTTTATGATGCTGACATAGTAGGTGCGCTGCGATGCTACTGCAGGCTGTATTTGCACGGTCACACAGTAGGTGGCACTAATCCTTCGCTGGTTGAAGCTCTGGGTGCTGGCAGTGCTGTGCTGGCTCACAATAATAAATTTAACCGCTGGGTTGCTGGTGACGGAGCTGTGTACTTTGACAGTGTGAATGACTGTGAGCGTAGTTTTGAACATCTGCTGGCAGATGATGCAGCCATCGCTCAATTACAAGCTGCCAGCCGTAAGCGCTTCAGAGCATGTTTCACCTGGTCAAAAGTGCTGGCAGAATACGAAGCTCTGCTTACTCGCTGGCTGCCAGACGAGTAATTGTTCAAGATTTAGGAATTTGCATGTTGCGCCACTCATCAGGATTAACCGAACGCTACCCTGCCCAGCTCGTGGTGCCGGTTTTTGATATGCTGGCATTGCTTGCAGGAGCCTTACTGGCCCATGAATGGCGTTTTGGTCATTTTGATTTGCGAGATCATTATGGTCTGGCTACTGCCATTATGGCGCTGTTGGTGGTACTGATAAACAGTACTCTGGGAGGGTATGAGCGCTGGCGTATTACACGGCTGCCTGCTTTGTTGGCACGTCAATTGGTGGTTTGGGTGCTGGTGGCCTTAGTAGCCGCCTCCATTATATTCGTTACTCATTCAGCCGAGCATTATTCTCGCCAGTGGGTTGGGCTGGCGCTATTGGTATCTTTTTTATCAGCTGCAGCTGGCCGAGTAGCCATTCAGTTATTATTGCGTCAGGCAAGGCGGATGGGGCGGTCGTTGCGCTCGGTATTTCTGGTTGGTCCTGTTCGTAATATTTTACAAGCGGGCCATGGCATGCGCAGTGCCCCTGAAGAGGGCTATTGCATTGCTGGCATACAAAGACTGAAAGAGAAAGTTAGTGAAGAAGACCTGATTAATCTTGCCCGGCGTGTGGCGGCCTCGGGTGCGCAGGAAGTGTGGATTTGTGTGCCGCTGGAGATGGGGCCGGCGGTGCGATCCATTTTTCAGGCGTTGCGAAATCATATGGTAGAAGTGCGCTTTATTCCTGAATTCAGGGATATGCAGCTGCTTAATCATCGCACCAGTGAAGTGGCAGGGCAGTTTGCCTTTGATTTGAGCGTGACGCCCATGAAGGGTGTGGCGCATTTATTGAAGCGCCTGGAGGACATGGTGCTGGGCGGCTTGATTAGTGTTCTGGTGTTGCCGGTATGTCTTGTTATTGCGGTGTGCATAAAGCTGAGCTCTTCAGGGCCTGTGCTGTTCAAGCAGTATCGCACCGGGGTAAATGGCAAGGTGTTTAAGGTGTATAAGTTTCGTTCCATGGTGGTGCATCAAGAGCCGAGCGGCGAAGTAACACAAGCTTGCCGCCACGACAGCCGTTTGACGCCTGTGGGTGCCTTTTTGCGCCGCACTTCTCTTGATGAATTGCCCCAGTTTTATAATGTGCTGCAGGGCCGTATGTCGATTGTAGGGCCACGGCCTCATGCGCTGGCACACAATGAACATTATAAGGAGCTGGTTGAGTCGTATATGCGCCGTCATAAGGTGAAACCCGGCATTACCGGCTGGGCTCAGGTGCACGGCTACCGGGGCGAGACAGATACCATAGAAAAGATGGAAGGCCGGGTTGAGCACGATCTCTGGTACATAGACAACTGGAGCCTGTGGCTGGATTTGCGCATTATCTTTTGGACCATTTTTAAAGGGTTTATCAATAAAAATGCCTATTGAGCGCGCCATTACCAATAGTCCGGCTGGCCGGGCTTTGCCGCTTTTTACCGGGCGTGGTTACAGCAGCCTGGCTGTGTTTTTAATGGGAGCCATCGCCCTGGTGGTGGACAGCGGGTATACCTATGGCGCTGGCCTGCTGCTGCTGGGCGCTCTTGTGCTGCCGTGGCAAAGGCCACAACTGGGGCTTGAACGCCAGGATGTCGCTATGATGGCGGTGCTGGCCGGTTATTCACTGCTATTTGTGCTGCAATTGTGGTGGGAAGGGGCCGATGTCTCGACTTTTGATCGGCCCAGCCGCTTTTTGTTTGCAGTGCCTGTGCTGTTGTTTGTGCTGGCCTTTCCGCCGCGCTTGAGTTGGCTGTGGAGCGGCGTGGTAGCGGGTAGCCTGGCCACCGCTGGCTGGGCACTGTGGCAGAAGTTGTTTCTGGGTATAGAAAGAGCCACCGGCCACACCTATGTGATCCAATTTGGCAATATCAGTATGTTATTTGGTCTGTTCTGCCTGGCAGGGCTTGGCTGGGCGGCAGTGCAGCCCAATACTCGGCGCTGGGTGGCTATGTTATTGCTGGGGGCGCTGTGCGGTGCTCTGGGATCCTTGCTTTCCGGCAGCCGGGGCGGCTGGATTGGCCTGCCTTTTGTGTTTTGGGTGTTGTATCGGGCTTATGGACGGATAGTTGGCCGGCGTTTGGTGCTGCTGGCACTGGCGGCCTTGCTGACACTGGGCACTCTGGTATATACGCTGCCGCAAACCGGTGTACAGCAGCGGGTGCAGCAGGCCTTTGTGGATATTGAGCAATATCAGCAGGGCAATAAGTGGACGTCTGTTGGTGCCCGGCTGGATATGTGGCAGGGTGCAATAACCCTGATTGCCGAAAAACCGTTAACCGGTTGGGGCTGGAATGGTTACCAGCGGGGCATGCAGGTGCTGGCCGACCATGGGGGGGTCATTCAATTTGCTGCCGATAATCACGCTCACAACGAATACCTCGATAACTTTGCACGGCGCGGCATTTTGGGGGTTTTATCCTTGCTGGCGCTTTATTTGGTACCGTTGAGATTATTTGCCCGCCGCTTGGGTAGTGCCAACCTGGAGCTACGTGCAGTGGCCACCGCCGGTGCCATTTTGCCCGTAGCCTTTATGGACTTTGGGCTTTCTCAGGTATTCTTTGGCCACAACAGCGGCGTAATGGTTTACGCTTTCTGGCTGGCGGTGCTGTGGAGCACCATGCGGGCGATGGAACTGACCCCTTCGGGGAGCTGTAAGCCTTAAGCTGTCAGCTGTAAGTAAAACAGGCCATGTTGGTGATGAGTGCAGTGAATCCCAACAGGGTTAATAACAATAATTCGGGATTTCAATGACACCTTTACACCGGCAGCCGCGTTTTGTGGCGTTAACAGCACTGGGCGAGCAAGAAGCCGAAACCACTCTTGCCGAGCGCTTTGCCCAAGACCCTGAGCGGTTTGCTCGCTTCAGTGTTGCTTTTGGCGAGCATATGCGAGTGGATATGTCTCGCCAGGCCTGGTCGGCTGAAGTGCAGGCCCAGCTGTGCGCGCTGGCCCACGACATGAAACTGGGCGAGGGCATTGAACGCCTGTTTGGTGACAATTGCCTTAACCATACCGAGGGCCGGGCCGTGTTGCACACGGCATTGCGCATGCCGGCCAATGCTGTAGTCGTGCACCAGGGGGAAAACGTGGTGCCCGCAGTGCAGGCCGAGCTTGAACGTATACAAGGGTTTTGCGAGCGAGTACATAGCGGTGTCTGGCGTGGTTACACCGGTCAGACCATTACTGATGTGGTCAACATTGGTATTGGCGGTTCCGATCTTGGCCCGGCCATGGTCACCGAGGCATTGCTACCTTATCAGGACAAGGGGATTCGCGCGCATTTTGTATCGAATATGGACGGCGCCCAGCTGGGAGCCGTGCTGTCGAATCTCAATCCGGCCCGCACCCTGTTTGTTGTCTCTTCCAAAACCTTTACCACCGACGAAACCATGACCAACGCGCAGGCCGCCAAGGCTTGGTTGTTGGCGGCCAGCAGCGACGATGCAGCTGTTGCCCGTCATTTTGTGGCGGTGTCTACCAACTTGGAAGCGGTGCGTTCCTTTGGCATTGATGAAGCCAGCATGTTTCGTTTTTGGGACTGGGTGGGTGGGCGCTTTTCATTGTGGGCGGCCATTGGTCTGCCCATTGCGCTGGCGGTGGGGTTTGAGCGTTTTGAGCAGTTGCTGGCCGGTGCTCATGCCATGGATAAACACCTGTGTGATACTCCCTTTGAGCAAAATATTCCGGTGTTGCTGGCCTTGCTCAGCATCTGGAACATCAATGTGCTGGGGCTCAAGAGCGAGGGAGTATTCCCTTACAGTCAGCAGTTAAAGCGTTTCCCTGCCTTTTTGCAGCAGCTGAACATGGAGTCGAACGGCAAGGGCGTAAACAACGCCGGTGAGCCGGTTGAGCACGCTACCGGCCCTCTGGTATGGGGCGAGGTGGGCACCAATGGCCAGCATGCGTTTTTTCAGTTGCTGCACCAGGGCAGTGTGGTGGTGCCGGCGGAATTTATTGGTTTTGTTCGTTCGGCTTATCCTTACCCCGAGCACCTGCGCAAGCTGCTGGCCAATATGCTGGCCCAGGCCCAGGCCATGGCGTTTGGCAAATCCCGCGAGCAGATAGAGCAAGAGCTGGCTGCCGAAGGGCTGAGCAATGATGCCATTGCTCATCTAGCACCTTACAAGGTGATGCCTGGCAATCGCCCCAGCACGGTGATTTTGTGTGACGAGCTGACCCCGTACAACCTGGGCGCACTGATTGCCATGTATGAGCACAAAACCTTTGTGCAGGGCTGGCTCTGGAATATTAACAGCTTTGACCAATGGGGCGTGGAGCTGGGCAAAAAACTGGCTGCTCGCCTGATTGACGATCTCGCCACCGGGACCACCAGCGGCCACGACAGCGCCACCAACGGTTTGCTGGCGCAGATAAAAGCATGGAGTTGAGCAAATATTCCGCTGTATGTGCTTTGGAGCGCAGGCTGCCTGCGCTCTAACGCTGTTACCCGCTGTAGGCCCGGATTTATCCGGGAAAATCATGCTGCATGTAACACCGCTGCCCCGTTTGCAACCGCGTTAAAACGGGGCCTACGGGGCGTTCCGCCTGAGCTCCAACGTCATTCCCCACCCACACCATACTCCCTCTTGCCTGATCCCGCGCAATCCATACCCGCATCACCTCGGCTAAGCTGAAGCCATGAATCCCATTGGAGTCCGGTATGTTCCGTTTGCTGGTAATTGGCTGCTGTGTACTGCTGGCCGGCTGTGAGCCTGCCGGACCGGCGCCCTGGCTGGGCACGCTGGAGCGGGATCGCATTGAGTTGCTGGCGCCCGCCAGTGAGCGGGTGGTGGCGCAGCCGGTAGCGGAAGGGGAGCGGGTGGTCGCCGGTACTCTGCTGGTGCAACTGAACCCGGAACGATTGCAGCTTGAGGTTAACCGGCAGCAGGCCCGCTTGCGCCAGGCCGAGGCGGGGCTGGCGTTGTTATTGGCGGGCAGCCGGGTGGAAGATATCGCTGCCGCTCGGGCCGAGCTGGAGCAACTGCAGGCATTGTTGCCCGAGGCCAGGCGCAATCTGGAACGAGTGCGGGTACTCACTTCCCGCCAGCTGGCCAGCCGGGCGGAGCTGGACCGGGCGCAGGCGCAATTCGATCGTCTGCGGGCCCAAATTGCGGCGGCGCGCCAGCGCCTGGAGCGGGCCGAAGCGGGCAACCGGATTCAGGAGATTGCCGCAGCCGAAGCCGCACGGGACGCCGGTCAGGCCGAGCTGGCGCTGGCCCGGTTTAGCCTGAACGAACTCGCCATCGAGGCCAGCCGCAACGGTGTGGTGGAAAACCTGCCCTACCGAGTGGGGGACAGGGTGGTGGCTGGTGCCGTGGTGGCGGTGCTGGAAACCGAGACGGCGCCCTATGCCGAAGTGTATGTGCCGGCAGCGGCGCGCACCGGATTGCACCCCGGTGATACCATGCGTGTGTGGGTGGAAGGCATTACCGAGCCCTTTACAGGGAGGCTCACCTGGGTAGCCAGCGAGCCGGTGTACGGCCCCTATTATGCCCTCAGCGAAGGTGAGCGCAGCCGGCTGATGTACCTGGCCCGGGTGCAACTGCCTGCCGAGGCAATAAAGCTGCCTTCCGGTGTGCCCGCGCAAGTGTTGCCGGAGTCGCCATGAGCGGGCTGGCCATTGAGGCGCACGATCTTACCCGGCGTTTTGGCGAGCTGGTAGCGGTAAACCGGCTCGATCTCGCCATTCCCGCCGGCACCATTTACGGTTTTCTCGGTCCCAACGGCAGCGGCAAGTCCACCTGTTTGCGCATGCTCACCGGCCTGTTGCTGCCCACGGATGGCCGGGTGACCGTGCTGGGCCTGCCGGTGCCCAAACAGGCCGAGGCCCTGCGGCGGCGGGTGGGCTACATGACCCAGCGTTTTTCCCTGTACGAGGATTTATCGGTGCAGGAGAACCTGGACTTTGTGGCCAGAGTGCAGGGGCTGGGCGGCCGGCAAGCCCGGGAGCGCATAAACGAGTTGCTGAGCACCCACGACCTCACGTCCCTGTCCGGCCAGCTGGCCGGCTCCCTGAGTGGCGGTCAGCGCCAGCGGTTGGCTTTGGCGGCGGCCATAGTGCACAGGCCCGACTTGCTGTTTCTCGATGAGCCCACCTCGGCGGTGGATCCGGAAAACCGCCGTGATTTCTGGGAAAAGCTGTTCGATCTTTGTGATACCGGTACCAGTATCGTGGTCAGTACTCACTACATGGATGAGGCCGAGCGCTGCCACGGTCTGGCGATTCTGGATGAAGGCGTCAAGCGGGCCGACGGCTCGCCGGAGCAGCTGATGAATGAGCTGGGCGCCACCGTGGTGGAAGTGCTCACTACCGGGTTACGCGAGCTGAAACGCGAGTTGTTGGCACTGCCCGAGGTACAGTCTGCCGCCCAGCTGGGACTGCGCCTGCGTGTGCTGGTGGATGGCACTATCAAGCAGCCGGTGGCCTGGCTGCGCCAGCAACTGCCCGAACGCCTTGCTGACGCCGAGCTGACCCTGGTGCGTCCCAGCCTGGAAGACGTCTTTGTCAGCTGCACCGGAGAAAGACAGTGAGCCTGGTCGTTCGTCTGCGCCGTATTCAGGCCATCATGATCAAGGAGTTTCGTCAGCTGTCCCGGGACCGGCTGACCTTTGCCATGGTGATCATGGTGCCCTTGCTGCAGCTGCTGCTGTTTGGCTATGCCATTAACACCAAGGTGCGGCATATTCCGGCGGTGCTGGTGGATCAGGCGCAAACCGGCGACAGCCGGGCCCTGGCGGCGCGGCTGGAAGCGGGCGGTCTGGTGACCTTTACCGAGCGGCTGGCGCGGCCGGCGGAAGCCGAGTCGGCCATCAAGGCGGGACGGGCAAGGGCGGCGCTGGTGCTGCCGGCGGATTTGGCCCGCCGGCGTCAGGACGAACGGCCCTTGGGTCAGTGGCTGGTGGACGGCACGGATCCGCTGTTGGCCGGTGCCCTGTTGCGCCAGGCATCGTTACCGGAAATCCCGTCAGCGCCCGGGCTGAATGCCCCCTTTGCGGTAACTTTGTTGTTCAACCCGGAGCAGCGGGCGGCTGTAAACATCATTCCGGGGTTGATCGGGGTGATCCTCACCATGACCATGGTGCTGTTTACTGCCCTGGCGGTGGTGCGGGAGCGGGAGCGGGGTAATCTGGAGTGGTTGATTACTACGCCGGTCACCCCCATGGAGCTGATGATCGGCAAGATAGTGCCCTACATTTTTGCCGGCCTGGTGCAGCTGGTGATCATACTGGCGCTGGGCGTAGCGTTATTTGATGTGCCCATGAACGGCAGCCCGCTGCAATTGCTGCTGGCCACCCTGTTGTTTATTGCCGCCAGTCTGGTGCTGGGGCTGGTGATCTCCACCTTGGCCCGCAACCAGCTGCAGGCCATGCAGATGACGGTGTTTGTGCTGATGCCGTCCATTTTGCTGTCGGGCTTTATGTTTCCCTATGAGGGTATGCCGGTGATGGCCCAGTGGCTGGCCGAAGGGTTGCCCGCCACTCACTACATGCGCCTGGCCCGGGGCATTTTGCTGCGCGATGCCAGCCTTGCCACCCTGGCCCCCGATGCCCTCTGGCTGGCTGGTTTTACCCTGCTCGGTCTGGTTGTTGCCGCCCGCCGTTTTCACAAGCGGCTGGATTAGCGGCCGCCCGTCGCTTGTGCCAGTGGCGCATCAACACAAAGCCCGCACCCATTACCAGGGCGTAGCCCGCTTCCAGCCCCAGATACACAAACACACCGGCACACAGCAGGGTGGCGACCACCGCCAGGGCACGCCAGAAGCCGGCAAGCAGTTTCACCCCGGCGATCATCGCCAGCAGATACACCAGTACAAAGTTGCCGTTGGCGTAGCGCATCAGGGCTTCCAGTGGCAGCTGGAACAGCCAGGCGGCCAGCACGCACAGCACACTGGCACCCACCACCCAGCACAGGGCGGCAAAGGGAGCGCCGTGACGGTTGAGCCGGCCCAGCGACGGTGGCAGTTTGCCTTCGTCGGCCATGCTCCACAGCAGCCGGCCAAAGCCCTGCACATACAGGTTGAGGCTGGCAAAGCAGGCGGCGTAGCCTACCAGCGCTGCGGCCCAGCGGCCGGGCTCGCCAAACAGCATGGCCAGCAGCACCGGGAAGGAGGTGGTGTTGGTGCGCTCGTCACCAAAGAGACCAAATTTCACCACCGCCATGGCATAGGCGAAATAGATAAAGCCCGCCAGCAGTACCCCGAACAGCAGCGCCAGTGGAAAGTCCCGCTCCGGACGGCGAAACTCCTCGCCCATATGGGTAAAGGCTTCCAGCCCCACAAAGCACCAGAACATCACCGCCAGCACGGCGGGCAGGGCACCCCAGCTCACCGAAGACGGGGCCGGCAGGGTAGTTGCTGCATAAGAGGCCAGATCGCCGGCCAGCCAGACCGCCACCAGCAGGCTGACAATGGTGACTGCAATCAGCAGCTGCACCAGGCCCGAGGCGCCGCTGGGGCGGCTGCCCAGCACCAGCACCAGACTCAGAGTGCCCAGCTGAATCAGCAGATCGCCGGTGTCATTGAGCGGAAACAGTGCATGCCAGAAGCCGGTGGTGAGGGTGAGCATGGCGGGCAGGCCCACCGGCAGCACCGCCAGAAACAAAAAGGCGGCCAGTTTTTCCATCGGCAGACCCAGCGCCCGGCCAATCAGGTGCGGCGCGCCGCCGGCATGAGGGTAGGCCCGGCCCAGGCGGGCAAAGGTAAAGGCCACCGGCAGCACCAGTACCATCAGCAGCAGCCAGGCCCACAACGAGTCTGCCCCCGCCAGGCTGGCGGCCACCGCCGGTACCACGAAAATGCCGCTGCCCAGCAGCGAGGTGGCCATCATGCCGGTGCCGTAGCCCAGACCCAGTTCTTTATGTAAACGTCCCATCGAGTTTCAAATCCGTATTCAGGAATTCTGATATATTACCGCCACAACATTCCAATCCGACTCGGCACTATGACGCTTTCAGTCGGCAAAACGTCGCTTTTACCCGACGTTTGTCCGGCAGCGTGAAAAAGGGGTAGCAGTGGACAAGTTCGACCGGAAAATCCTGTCTTTGTTAACGGAAAACGCCCGCATGGCGGTGGCCAGCATTGCCCGCGAGGTGAGCCTGTCCCGCTCGGCGGTGTCGGAGCGCATCAAGAGCCTGGAAGAGCGCGGCATCATCAAGGGCTACCATGCCCGGCTGGGCCGGCCCCAGGGGCTGGTGCGGGCCTATTTTGCCCTTTGTTACCATGTGCGCCAGTGCGAGCAATATGCCGAGGCCCTGCGCGCCGTGCCCGAGATCAAGCTGTGCTATACCATCAGCGGCGAGACCGATATGCTGGTGTACGTGGAGGCGGAGTCCATGGAGCGGCTCGACGCCATTCGCCACATCATAGAGCACACTCCCCATATCAAGACGGTGCGAACCCACATGATACTGGGGGAGGTGATAAACACCCTGTCCTGAGGCGGCATCATGCACACCTGCAAGGTTCACTGGCTGGGCCAGCTGTTTAATCATCCTTTTTCGGCGGTAGAGCCGGTGAGTGGTGGGGTGGCGCTGCACCTCAAGCGTGAGCAGCACACCATTGACTGGAGCGAGATGAGCACGCCACCGCTGCTTGAGCACGGCCGGCTGTTTCGTCAGCTGGTGCTGAACTGCCACCAGGGCCAGCTGGTGTGCGCCTGGCTGCCCCATGCCCGGGCCGAAGCCCTGGTGCAACGGCTGGAGCAGGGCTGGTTTGCACACCATGCCGCCCGGGTGGTGCCCCTGGCCGAGCGCTGTCTGGCGCTGCTGGAAAGCGGTTATCTGCGCCAGTCCCGCTGGCAGCAACTGAAGCGCTGGCTGAGCGACGAGCCGGTACGCTGGAGCGAGCAAACCCTGCCCGAGGGCCTGAGCGACCGGGATCACGCCGCCTTTGAACTGGTGGCCACCCTTCAAAATGCCGATGACCACTGGCGTGAGCAATGCCAACAAGAGCACTGTGAGCAGGCCCTGGCCGAGCACAAGGAACTGTTCGACACCCTGGAAGCCCATCCGCTCACTGCCGCCCAGCGGCTGGCCTGTGTCACCGATGAAGATCACAACCTGGTGCTGGCCGGTGCCGGCTGCGGTAAAACCAGCGTGATGGCGGCGCGCACGGCCTTTTTGCTGGCGTCCCGTCAGGCCGAGTCTCACGAACTGTTACTGCTGGCCTTTGGCAACGAGGCGGCGGCGGAAATGCGCGAGCGGCTGGCGCGCCGCCCCGAGAGTGCGCGGGTGCAGGTCAGCACCTTTCATGCCCTGGGGTTGATGATCATCCGTCAGGCTACGGGACAAACCCCGGCGCTGAGCCCGCTTGCTCAGAACGAGCAGGAAAAACAGCGCACCTTTGCCCGCTGGCTGTCGGAGCTGGCCGGTGAAGAAGGCTATGGCATGCAACTGCTGGCCTGGCTGCGCCAGCATCGTTTTCAGACCGTGCCGGCGCCGGACTTTACCCGTCTGGCCCGGGAATGGGCGCCGCTGGTGGCCGCACTCAAGCAGTACGGCGAGCCCGAAGAAACCACCCCGGAGCAGGCAACGCAGCTGGCACTGGTGCGGCCGCTGCTGGCCCGCTATCAGCAACACCTGCGTGATACCGGTGAAATCGATTTCGACGACATGATAGAGCAGGCCACCGAGCTGGTGCGCAGCGGCCGCTTTGCGGTGCCCTGGCATCATGTGCTGGTGGATGAATTTCAGGATATCTCCCGGGACCGGGCCGAACTGCTGCTGGCGCTGCGCGACGCAGCCCCCGAGCTGTCGCTGTTTTGCGTGGGCGACGACTGGCAGGCCATTTACCGCTTCAGTGGCGCCGATGTGACACTGACCACCGACTTTGCCGGCTTTTTTGGGGCCACCGCCGTGACCGCCCTCGACACCACCTTTCGCTTCAATAACGTGATTGAGCGGGTGGCCAGCCGCTTTGTCACCCGCAATCCGCACCAGCTGCCCAAGACCCTGGGCACCCTGAACCGCACCGAAGGGCCCTGTGTGCATGTGCTGCCGGTGGCTGACGACGAACGCATGGACCTGGTGGCCCGGCTGTTGAGCCAGATAGCCGCCCGGCGGCCCGAGGCTTCCGTTTACCTCTTGTCCCGCTTTCGCTTCAGCCTGCCCGACGACGCTCTGCTGGCGGGGTGGCGCAAGCGCTTTGCCGGGCTGCAAATTGATGCCCAGACCCTGCACGGCGCCAAGGGCAAGGAAAGCGACTGCGTGATCCTGCTTGGCCTGAGCCGGGGCTGCTACGGCTTTCCGCCGGAAAAAAAACAGGCCGATCTGCTCGACGTATTACTGCCCGCCGAGGAAGACTTTGCTCACGCCGAAGAGCGCCGGCTGTTTTACGTGGGGCTCACCCGCGCCCGCCAGCAGGTATTTCTGCTGGCTGACCGGCAGCTGCCATCGCCCTTTGTCAAAGAGCTGCTGGAATGCGGATATTCGGGGGTGAGCCGCTGGGATGCCTGACAGAGGTCAGTGCGGCTCACTCCGGGGCCGTCAGGGACGGCTCAGGGGAAAGCTGGGCGGAAATATCTCCTGCAATGGCGGATGCTGGTAGCAGCGTTCGGGGTAGCTGGTCATGAAGCGCTCGAACTGCTGCTGGGCCTGATGATGCATGGCCTGCAGGTCAATGTTCACTTTAACCAGCTGGCGGTCCCACACAACTTTTTCGCCGTTGATAATGACGCCCTTGATGTCGCGGCCATTGCCATTCAGCACCATGGTGGTGATGGGATCGAAGTTCTGCCCGGTATAAATACTGTCAAAGTCGAATACCATAATGTCGGCCTTGGCACCGGCACACAGCCGGCCCAGATCGTCCCGTCCCAGCGCTCTGGCCCCCCCCAGAGTGGCCATGTTGTAGTAGTCGGCAGCCGAGGCGGCGGTGATGTCGTTGCTTTCAACCCGGCTCAGTATGGTGCCCATGTGCATGTTCTGAATCATGTCCGGCGGAAAGGTATCCGTGCCCAGACTTAGGTTGATGCCGGCCTGCTGGAACTGGCGTACGCCATGGAAAAACTTGCTGTGGCGTCCGGCAACAATCGGGCAAATTACCGCGTTGACGCCGGCCTGTCCCAGCAGAGCCAGATCCCGCTGCACTTTTTCCGGCGTGCTATGCTTTCCGCCCAGATATTGCAAGTGAGGCAGCAGCAAGCGGCGATCCAGCAGGCCGTACTCGGCCATCAGTTGCACCGACGACAGGCCATTGTGCAGCTCGTGCACCATGTCCAGCTCAAATTGGCCCTGACAACTGTGCAGACGAGCCGGGCAGTCGAGTGTACGCATGGCATCGGCGGTCTGGCGCAGCAGTTCGGGGGTACAGCCCTCGATGCGATCCGGTGCCAGCATGCCGCTGATGGTGTCACCGTACTGGTCCAGCTGTTCAGCGAAGCGCACCGCCTCTTCCAGCCCTTTGAGTCCCCGTTGCTCGTCAAAGCGCATGTCGAGACTGCCGTCCGGGTTCACCACGCCATAGCCGGACATGTAGGCCGGCCCCAGGTAGGCGCGAACACCGAGGCTGGCAGCAATGTCGGCGGCACGGTGAAACTCGTCGGCGGTTTCGGCCCACTCCCGGTAAAGAATGGAGGTAATGGGGGCGATGGTGGTGATGCCGTTGAGCAGCAGCTGAGTAAAGGCGTAGCGTTTGTTGAAGTCGAGCTCGTCGCTGCTGTAGGTTTCCCGCCGCTGCCAGTCGCTGGCGGGCAGCCGGCCTTTTTTCCAGCCGGGCTGATTGTCAAAGGCCAGAACGGTCGAGTCCAGATCCGATAACGCATCCAGATCGATAAAGCCGGGCCCTATCAGGGCATTGCCCATGTCCTGGGTTTCATCCAACGGCCCCTCATAGCCATGGCCGGCAAACAGAATGCGATCACCCTGGTACACCAGTTCGCCGTTTTCATAGATATGATGACCACCATCCTTGAAGCCGATGACGTAACGAGCGGTCATTTTGATGATTTTCATGCAATTTAGCTCCTTTTCGTGCTTGATTGCGGCGCTTAGAACAGGCATTCACCCCGATCTGCCACCAGCTTTCCGGCCTTGAATACGGCACGGTCCTGAGGCGGGTTGGCAATGATTTCTGCCACCGTTTGCCCGCTGACCAGCACCAGGTCTGCGTGGCATCCAGGCTCAAGGCCATAGCCTTCCAGTTCCATGACCTCGGCACCGCCCTGAGTAATGGCGTGCAATGCCTGGGCGATCTCCCGATCCTGGCGCCAGCGGTAGCGCAGTCCCATCAACATGGCCCGCTGCAGCATGTCGCTGTTGCCATAAGGGCTCCAGGTGTCGCGAATGCCATCATTGCCGGCGGTCACGCGAATACCGGCGGCCCGCAGTTTTTCATAGGGGGGAACCGGCCGGTTAGACGGCGCCGTGGTGGCGATGGCGATGTTCATGTCTGCGAGCCCTCGTATCAGGGCATCCTGACGGGGGAGGTCCACTTCACCCAGGCAGAAGGCATGGCTGATGGTGACCCGACCTTTCAGCCCCAGACGTCGAGTACGCTCGGTGATAAGTTCAACCGAAAAGGCCCCCAGTTCGCCGGGCTCGTGCAGATGAATGTCGACGCCCTTGTCGTGCTTGCCGGCCAGCGCAAATATGGCATCAAGGTGGGCCACCGGATCCCGCTCAAAGCTGGAAGGATCAATGCCGCCCACATAGTCGCAGCCCATGCCGAGGGCATCATCCATCAGTTGCTGAGTACCCGGGCGGCCCAGCAGGCCGCTCTGGGGAAAACACACGGTTTCAAGGTAAAGCTGTCCGGCCAGCTTTTCTTTGGTGGCCAGCACACCTTCCACATGGCGCAGTCCGATCTCGGTATCTACATCGATATGGGTGCGGATATGGGTGGTGCCCATGCTGATGGCCTGACGAGCAATACGCTCTGACTGACGCTGACTGTCAAATTCATGGTGACGGCGAAAGTCCCGTTCATTGCTGATAATGGCGGGCAGATCCCGGGATACTTCATTGACATACCACTCCATTCCCCACTGGGATTTGTCGATATGGGCATGACCGTCAATAAACCCTGGCAGCGCCAGACGATGATGGCCTTCAACTATTTCAGTCTGTACCGGTGGTGCTATGGCGGGGGAAATGTGAGTGATGCGACCCTTTTCAATAAGGACATCCTGACTTTCCGGCTGCCCGTTCAGGCGTACGTTTCTGAGCAATGTGGACTTCATGATACCTCCCGACTGGCCCTATTGGTGCTGAGCTTCCTGTGATTGATTAACAAAGCAATAAACATTGATCGCACAACATTATTTCCTTTCCGCTCTATCCCTCCTAACTATCCCTACACTAATTGTTAATGAAGTGATAAATCAAGGTGAATTTAAAGATAAATAATTGTTATCAAAATGTTTACTTATGGTTTGTTTTGTTGTTGGATATAACTGCTTCAGTTGTTGCAATACCGTCGGTCACGGCCGGGCAGACAGGCCTGATTGATGTTTTCACTCAAGGGAAGGAAACTGACGATGAAAATGAAGACAATTACCGCCTGCCTGATGGCGGCATCCTGTACGCTGCTGGCGCAGCAGGCTCAGGCAGAAAACGTGGTGCGCTGGGCGCAACAGGGCGATATTCCCACGCTGGATCCTTACGCCTTTGCCTCCACTCCGGCGCTGGCGTTTCAGAACCATATCTATGAAGGATTGGTGCAATGGAACGAGCAGCTGGAAATGTCGCCGGCCCTGGCAACCCGTTGGGAGCAGGTAGACGATACAACGCTTCGTTTTCATCTGCGTAAGGGGGTCAAGTTTCACAACGGCAATGACTTCAATGCCGACGACGTAGTGGCCTCCATCGCCCGTGTGACCCACCCGGATTCTGGCATTCGCGGTAATGCTTCTTCCATCAAGAGTGCCAGCAAGGTGGACGACTACACGGTGGATATTCATCTCAGCGGCAAGTCGCCCATCGCGTTGAACGAGCTCACCGGCATTCTGATGATGGACAAGGAATGGATGGAGGAGCACAACGCCACCGAGCCCACCAGTATGAGCAAGGGCACTGAGGGGTATGCCACCAACCATACCAACGGTACCGGCCCCTTTATTCTGGAGAGCCGTCGCCGCGACGCGGAAATGGTGATGGTCAAAAACGACAATTGGTGGCAGGCGGAGCAGGCCAGTCACAACATCGATCGCATTGAGTTCCGGCCGGTGGCCTCCGAGTCCACCCGTCTGGCGGGCATGTTATCCGGTGAGTTCGACCTGGTAAGCGACATTCCGCTGCAGGATTTGCCCCGCCTGGAAAGGGAAAAGGGCATCGACGTCAAGGTGCGTCCCTCACTGCGCGTCATGTTCCTTACTCTCAACATGAAGGATGAGCTCAACGCCGGCAACGTGGATGGCAAGAACCCGCTGCAGGACAAGCGTGTCCGTCAGGCCATGCACATGGCTATCGATCGCGAAGCCATCGTCAAGAAGATCATGCGTGGCATGACCTCGGTGGCCAATTCCTATGTGGCGCCCGCCATTGCCGGTTATGACGAAGAGCGCGCCATCAAGCATGGTTATGATCCGAAAAAGGCCAAGGCCCTGCTGGCCGAGGCCGGTTACCCGGATGGTTTCCGTCTCGCCTTTGACTGTGAGCAGGGCTATTACCTGAACTCGGAGCAATGGTGTCAGGCGGTTCAGCGTTACTGGTCCAAGGTTGGGATCGATACCACCCTCAACATGCACACCCGCAGTGTGTATTCCCAGATCCGTGATAACGGTCGTACCGATGTGGCCGTGCTGGGCTGGGCTAACCTGCCGCTCTACGATGCCTACAGCATCAACCAGCAGATGCTGCACTCCAAGGACGGCGGTATCTACGGCGCTTTCAACATTCCCCGCTATCAGAATGACACCATCGACAAGCTGATCGAGCAGTCCTCGTTTGAGCTGGATCGGAAGGTGCGTACCGAGCAGATGGCGGATGTGCTGGCCATGGCCCAGCAGGAGCTGCCGTTCCTGCCGCTGCACTTTGAGCCCATGGCCTGGGCGACCTCCGACAAGCTGGAAATCACCCAGAATCCCGACAACGTAGTACGTCTGTGGTACGCCAGCATCAAGGAAAGCTAAGTGTATGCCGGCCCTCTGGTGACAGGGGGCCGGCGGTGAAAATGGCTTTGCCATTGCAAATCAAAGGAGTGAGATGAATGTTGGCTTTTATCATACAACGGCTGATCCAGGCCTGTGGGCTGATGCTGACGGTCGCGCTGATCGCATTCACCATGTTTCAGTTCGTCGGTGATCCCATCGACGGTATGCTGCCTGAAAGCGCCACTCAGCTTGAACGGGATCAATTGCGGGAAAAACTGGGCCTGAATGACGGCGTCATTACCCAGTACGGCCGCTTTGTCGGCAACATTGCCCAGGGTGATTTCGGCATTTCCTATTACAACAAAATGGATGTACTGCATCTGATCATGGAGCGCCTGCCCGCCACCCTGGAGCTGGTGTTTGTGGCGGTGGTCATTTCCCTGCTGGTGGGATTACCGGCCGGGGTCTGGGTGTCGTTGTCACGCAATAAATGGTTGACCAGTCTGGTGCAGACCATTTCTCTTATCGGTGTATCCCTGCCCAGCTTTATTGCCGGTATCGTGCTGATTATCGTGTTTTCGGTGTGGCTGGGCTGGCTGCCATCCCACGGCCGGGGTGACATTGTGGAATACGGCTGGTGGAGCAGTGGCCTGTTCACCCAGACAGGCTGGGCGTCCATTATTCTGCCGGCACTGTCACTGGCGCTGTTCATGATCACCATGGTCATGCGCCTGGTTCGCAGCGAAATGAAGGAAGTGCTGCGTACCGACTACATCAAGTTCGCCAAGGCCAGGGGCATTAAAAAGCGCAGCATCAATTACGTGCATGCCCTGCGTAATTCCCTGTTGCCGGTGATCACCATTATTGGCCTGCAGATCGGCGGCCTGATTGCCTTTGCCGTGGTCACCGAAACGGTATTCCAGTGGCCGGGCATGGGACTCCTGTTTATTCAGGCGGTCAACTACGTCGATATTCCGGTGATTTCCGCCTACCTGGTGTTCATCTCTCTGATCTTTATCTGCATAAACACTCTGGTCGACATTCTTTACCGGGTGATAGATCCGCGCATGAAAGCCGCCGACTGATTAACACAAGGACGAGGTAACGTATGGCTATCAATACCACCAAGGTGGCGCTGAGCGCCCCGAACAGCCCTCATGCCGGGGGGCTGAAAAAAGTATGGCAGCGGCTGCTGGCGGCCTGGGACAGCGACATCGCCTATAATTTCCGCACCTCCAGGCTGACGTTGTTTGCCAGCACAGTACTGGTGCTGTTGTTGTTTGCCGGTATCGGCGCCTCTTTGTTTTCGCATTACGATCCCTTCGACATGACCGCCTTTGACCTGATGGACTCCGAACTGCCGCCTTCCTGGGTGGCAGGCGGTGAGGCCCGGTTCTGGCTGGGTACCGACATTCAGGGCCGTGACGTGTACTCATTGATCCTGCACGGCCTGCAGGTGTCGCTGATTGTCGGTTTTATCAGCGTGCTGTGTGCCATGGCGCTGGGGGTAACACTGGGGGTCATCAGTGGTTACTTCGGTGGCGTAATCGACGCCCTGATCATGCGAATGGCCGACGCCATGCTGAGCTTCCCCACCATCATGTTTGCCTTGCTGGTAAGCGGTGCTGCCCGTGGCCTGCTGCCCCAGGAAATGCACGATCAGATGGCAGTCTACATCATAGTGATTTCCATCACTCTCACCGGCTGGATGCAGTATGCCCGTACCGTGCGTGGCTGCACCCTGCTGGAAGGTAACAAGGAATATGTGCAGGCCGCCCGGGTGATGGGCAGTAGCAACATGCGCATCATGTTCCTGCATATTTTGCCCAACGTGCTCAGCCCGGTACTGGTGCTTGCCACCCTGCACCTGGCGCTGGCGGTGCTGACCGAGGCCACGCTGTCGTTCCTCGGTGTCGGCATGCCCCCTCATCAGCCGTCACTGGGTACCCTGATCAACGAAGGCAACAAGTACCTGTTCTCGGGGCAGTGGTGGGTGGTGTTGTTCCCGTCACTGGTGCTGGTCGTGCTAGCCCTGTCGGTCAACCTGGTAGGTGACTGGCTGCGCGACGCCCTCAATCCCAAGCTGCGTTAAGGAGAAGTCAATGAACAAGGTTAAGGACAATCGCGGTGAGGTGATTCTGGAGGTCGATGATCTCTGTATCGAGTTCCTGCACCGCAAGGGCAACCTGAAGGCGATTCAGCATGCCACCTTTGACATGCGTCAGGGCGAGATCCTGGGTGTAGTAGGCGAGTCGGGGGCAGGCAAGTCGTTGACCGGCTCAGCCATCACAGGTTTGCTGGAAGCCCCGGGACGCATCAGCGGTGGTGAAATCCGCCTTCACGGCAAGCGTATCGACAACCTCGACGAAGAGCAGCGCCGGCTGCTGCGGGGGAAGGAGATCGGTGCCATTTTTCAGGATCCGCTGACCAGTCTGAACCCGGTACTGACGGTGGGCAAGCAGCTGATTGAAACCATTCAGACCCACCTGCCGCTGTCTTATGCTCAGGCCCGGCAAAAGGCGCTGGATCTGATGAAGGAGGTGGGCATACCGGCGGCAGAGCAGCGTATTGACCAATACCCGCACCAGTTTTCCGGCGGTATGCGTCAGCGTATCGTGATTGCCCTGGCGCTCTGCGTCGAGCCCAGGGTGATCATCGCCGACGAGCCGACCACGGCGCTGGATGTGTCGGTACAGGCCCAGGTGCTGCAGCTGCTGCGCCGGCTGTGTAAAAATCATAATGCCTCGGTCATGCTGGTGACCCACGACATGGGGGTGATCGCCGAGATCTGTGACCGGGTGGCGGTCATGTACGCCGGCAGGCTGGTGGAAATCGGCCCGGTCGAGGCGGTGCTCAAGTCGCCCAGCCACCCTTACACGGCGGGGCTGATGAGCTCCATTCCCCGTATCGGGGTTCGGGAGCAGCGGTTGTCCCAGATCCCCGGATCCATGCCCCGGTTGAATGCCATTCCTCAGGGCTGTGCCTTTAATCCGCGCTGCCCCAACAGCAGTGCCGAGTGCCGGCAGCAGGAGCCGGCACTGAAGGCGGTGGGAGACTCCCGGGTGGCGTGTCTGAAAGTGATGGAAGAGGAGTTGGTGTCATGAGCGAGATGATCAAGGAAAGCAGTCTGCTGGATGTACAAAATCTGCATATCAAGTTTGATATCTCCAAACCCTTTATACACCGACTGCTGAACGGTGCGGAAAAGACCTATGTGCATGCCGTACGCGGTATCGACTTCAGCGTTCGCCGGGGCGAAACCTTCAGCCTGGTGGGTGAGTCGGGCTGTGGCAAGTCAACGGTGGCGCGGTTGTTGTCCGGGCTGTATGAGCCCACCGACGGCACCATAAGCTATGAAGGCACCGTACTGGCCGACGCTACCCGGGAGCAGCGCCAGCACATTCGTCGCCGCTGTCAGATGATCTTTCAGGATCCCTTTGCCAGCCTCAATCCTCGCTGGAAGGTCGAGCGGATCATTGCCGAGCCGCTGGTGCTGTTCGGTCTTATCAAAAACCGGGAAGAAGGCAAGAAACGGGTCGGCCAGCTGCTGGAGCAGGTGGGCCTGGCGGCGTCGGACATGGAGAAGTTTCCCCATGAGTTTTCCGGTGGCCAGCGCCAGCGCATTTCCATCGCCCGGGCGCTGGCCGGCGAGCCGGAGTTTCTGGTCTGCGATGAGCCTACTTCGGCACTGGATGTGTCGGTACAGGCCCAGGTACTCAATCTGATGAAGGATTTGCAGGACGAGCTGGGACTGACTTATCTATTTATCAGCCACGACATGTCGGTGGTGTCCCACTTCTCCGATCGGGTTGGCATCATGTACCTGGGCCGGCTGGTGGAGGTAGGCACGGTGGAGGAGGTGTTCAATCGCCCCCGCCATCCCTACACGCGCATGCTGATGGACGCCATTCCCAGCATGGACGTGATCCACAAGGAGCGTACCCCGGTTACCGGCGAGGTACCCAACC
Organism: Oceanimonas aquatica; assembly: GCF_030732065.1. GTDB lineage: Bacteria > Pseudomonadota > Gammaproteobacteria > Enterobacterales > Aeromonadaceae > Oceanimonas. The sequence continues at coordinate 247,981 of NZ_JAVBHX010000005.1, read as the reverse complement.
CGATTTCGCCACCGCCCGGCTGTGCCTTCAACCCAAGGTGTGCCTTTGCCACCGACCAGTGCCGGCAGGCTTCACCACAGGCGCAAAATATCAGTGATACCCAGCAGGTCGCCTGTCACCATCCACTGGCCGTGGACTGATCAGGACATCAGCCTTGTTCCAGGGCTGATGCTTCATGTTCCAGGGTCGCTTTATCACTTTTGATAAGGCGGCCTTGCTGTTTTTGTCATGATTTCTTTACACCCGTTTTCCACGTCTCCCGCATCTGAATGCCCCTCGTTCATATACTTAATGTTGCAACATCCGGGGTAAAAGGAGGGCGTCATGGCAGCCAGCAACAACAAGGGCCTGTGGGAAAACCCGCTGGGGACCGATGGTTTTGAATTTGTGGAGTATGCCTCCACCGAGCCCGAGCGGCTGGCGCAGCTGTTTGAACGGTTGGGGTTCGTGGCCGTGTCGCACCATCGCAGCAAGAAGGTGACCCTGTACCGCCAGGGCGACATCAATTTTATTCTTAATGCCGAGCCCGACAGCCAGGCAGCGCGATTTGCCCAGAGCCACGGCCCCTGCGCCAATGCCATGGCGTTTCGCGTGAAAGACGCCGCCGCCGCCCTTCGCCGTTTGCAGGCCGATGGTGCCAAAGTGGTGCCGTCCGGCGCCGGCCCCATGGAGCTGCAAATTCCGGCCATCGAGGGCATTGGCGGCTCGCTGATTTACCTGGTGGACCGCTATGGCGATCACAGTATCTACGACGTGGATTTTCGGCCGGTGGAAGGCGTGGATCGCCACCCCAAAGGCGTGGGGCTCACCTATATCGACCACCTCACTCACAACGTGGCTCAAGGACACATGGACACCTGGGCCGGCTTTTACCAGCGGCTGTTCAATTTTCGGGAGATTCGCTATTTCGACATCGAAGGCAAGCTCACCGGGCTGCGCTCCCGGGCCATGACCAGCCCCTGCGGCAAAATTCGCATTCCCATCAATGAATCGTCCGACGAACGCAGCCAGATCGAGGAATTTCTGCGTCAGTATAAAGGTGAGGGTATTCAGCACATTGCGCTTGGGACCGATGACATCTACCGCACAGTGGAGCAGCTGCGCGCTGGCGGCATGGGCTTTATGGACACGCCCGATACCTATTACGAGCGTCTGGATGCGCGCCTGCCCGGTCACGGCGAAGACCTGTCCCGGCTGCAAAAAAACCGCATTCTGATGGACGGCGCCCCTACCCAGGGGCTGTTGTTGCAGATCTTTACCGACACCGTCATCGGCCCCATTTTCTTTGAAATCATTCAGCGCAAGGGTAATGAAGGCTTTGGCGAGGGCAATTTTCAGGCATTGTTTGAATCCATTGAGGAGGATCAGATACGCAGAGGTGTGCTGAAGGCGGAATAATCTCCACTTTTTAACCCAGGCCGTTTTTTATTTGAGCCCAAGGTGGCAAAATAGCAGGACATGCTGTCAGCCATTCTTTACACCTTTAGCCGGGGTGGCTGATGTTGCCAACAGGCTAAAACAAGAACGGAGTGGGTGTGGTTAACAGTGTGCATGAGGCCGGTGCTCGTCCGGCCCAGTGGTCCAGCCGGTTTGCCTTTATCATGGCGGCGGTCGGCTCGGCGGTCGGACTCGGCAATATCTGGAAGTTCCCTTATATCACCGGTGAAAACGGCGGCGGCGCCTTTGTGCTGGTGTATCTGGCCTGTATCGCCGTGATCGGCCTGCCGCTGATGATGGCGGAAGTCATGCTGGGCCGCCGTGGCGGCCGTAGTCCCATCGGCACCATGGAGCGGGTGGCAGCCAGTGAGGGGCGCAGCCAGGGCTGGGTGGGCGTGGGTATCATGGCCACCCTGGCGGCATTTTTGATCCTGTCCTTTTACAGCGTGATTGCCGGCTGGACCATGCCCTATATCGTGTCGGCAGCCAGTGGCGAGTTTGGCGGCATCTCGGCGGACGATACCGGCGCCCTGTTTGAAGGACTGCTGGCGTCTCCCGGCGAGTTGCTGTTGTGGCACTCGGTGTTTATGGGATTGACGGTGCTGGTGTCCGCCGGCGGCGTGCGCCATGGCCTGGAGCGGGCGGTCACCAAGCTGATGCCGGCGCTGTTTGTGCTGCTGCTGATCCTGGTGGGCTATGCCATGACCACGGGGCATTTCGGCGAGGCGGCCGCCTTCCTGTTCCGGCCCGATTTTTCCGCGCTCACCGCCGAGGCGGTGCTGGTGGCGCTGGGCCATGCCTTCTTTACCCTGAGTCTGGCCAGCGGCGCCATGATGGCCTACGGCGCCTACCTGAAAAAGGAGGTGTCCATCGCCCGCACTTCCGTGGTGGTGGCGATCATGGACACCGGCGTGGCCCTGCTGGCGGGGCTGGCCATTTTCCCCGTCGTGTTTGCCAATGGCCTGGAGCCGGGGGCTGGGCCCGGACTGATTTTTGTGACCCTGCCGGTTGCCTTTGGCCAGATGCCCGGTGGCAGCTTCTTTGCCACCCTGTTCTTTGTGCTGCTTCTGTTCGCAGCCTGGAGCTCGTCCATCTCCATGCTGGAGTCGCTGGTGAGTTACCTGAACGAAAAAGGCGTAAGTCGGGTGAAGGCGGCCATCGGCGGCGGCTTGGTGGCCTGGCTGGTGGGCATTACCACAGTGCTGTCGCTGAACGAATGGTCCGGCTTTACTCCCCTCGACATGTTTGCGCGCTTTGAGGGCAAGACGCTGTTCGATCTGTACGACTACCTCACCGCCAATATCATGATGCCCCTGGGCGCCTTGTTTACCGCCTGCTTTGTGGGCTGGAAAATGAAGCCGGCGCACTCGGCCGCCGAGCTGGGCGGCTGGCACCGGCTGTGGTACCCGGTGATCCGCTACCTTTCCCCCATCGCCCTGCTGATCGTGTTTTATTTCAATCTGAAGTAAAACTCACCGTCAGCCCGATCATACTGCTACTGATGCCGGCCTTTGAGCCGGCATTTGCTCATTCGGCCTCTCAGCCGGTGGCCGCTTATCTGTTTTCACCTTCACGCTTGATATGGATCAATGTTGATTTGTTGTCATTACAATAATTTAACATTCTTTTTTGAGGTTCAAGAGGATAAGGAAGTCGTATGTATCAGCTGTTACTCAAGGCGCATCTGGTGCTTGTTGTGCTCGGGTTTTTAAGTTTTGTGTTGCGTACCTGGTGGGGAGTCACCGGTTCGGCACGGTTGCACAATGCGCTGGCATTGAAGGCCCATAAAGTGGTGACCCTGCTGATGCTGATCAGTGCTCTTGGCTTGTGTTTGGTGATCGGGCAATACCCGGTTACCGATGCCTGGTTAACCGAGAAATTACTGCTTCTGGTTGCCTATGTTGCCGTTGCCATGCTGGCGTTCAGGCCAGTGGCCCCTGCCAGGCAGCGTTATGTGCTGGCGGGAATTAGCTGCGGCTTGTTTGCAACCATGCTGTTGATTGCCAAAAGCCATACTCCCTTGCTGCTGGGATAACAGCCGCCCGTGCTCGGGGACCGGGTGGGGAAATGCCGGGTTTAACACACAGTCATACCGGGCTTAACCCGGAATCCATGCTGCTGAAGGTGATGGCCTGCGTATAAAAAAGCCCGCATCGCGGGCTTTCGTCATTGGTCGTTCTTTCGCGGTAAGCATTAAACCTGAAACTTGCCCACCAGATTATTGAGCTGCTCGGCCAGGCGGGCCAGATCGTTGCTGGAGGCGTTGGTCTGGTTGGCGCCGGCGGAGGTCTGTACCGACAGATCGCGAATATTGACCAGATTGCGATCCACTTCGCGGGATACCGAGGCCTGCTCTTCCGCGGCGCTGGCGATGGTCTGGTTCTGCTCGTTGATCTGCATGATGGCGTCGGCGATGAGCTGCAAGGCCTCGCCCGCTTCCTGAGCGATTTGCCGGGTCTGCACACTGCGCTCGGTGCTGATCTGAATGGCGCTGACGGTGTCGTTGGTCTCGTTCTGAATGGCGTTCATCATCGCCTCGATTTCCTTGGTCGACTCCTGAGTGCGATGGGCCAGCGCCCGCACTTCGTCGGCCACCACTGCAAAGCCCCGGCCCGACTCGCCGGCCCGGGCGGCCTCGATGGCAGCGTTCAGCGCCAGCAGGTTGGTCTGCTCGGCAATGCCCCTGATCACGTCGAGCACGCTGCCGATGTCGCGCACCCGATTGGCCAGGCTTTCCACGCCCTGGCGGGTGTGGGTAATTTCCTGCTCCAGCTCGGAGACGGTGTTGATGGTGTGGGTCACCTTGTCGCGGCCGATACGGGCCTTGTCATCGGCTGTGTCGGAGTTGTGGGAGGTGGCGGCGGCGTTACGGGCCACTTCTTCCACCGCCGAGGTCATTTCGTTGACGGCGGTGGCGGCCTGCTCCAGCTCGTCACTTTGCTGCTGCAGGGTGCGGGTGGACTGGTCGGTGACCACGCTTAGCTCTTCGGCGGTGGAAGCCAGCTGGGAAGAAGAATCGTTGATCTCGAGAATGGTCTGTTTCAGCCGCTGCTGCATGGTAGCCAGCGCCCGAATCATGTCGCCGGCCTCGTCCCTGGCGTCATCGTCGAATTGGGAGGTAAGGTTACCCGAGGCAATGGTGCCGCTCACTTCCACCGCCTTGCGAAGGGGCAGCAGCAGGCTGCGGCTGAACAGCAGTGCTAGCGTCACCACCAGGGCCAGGGCCAGTATAATGGCTGCGGTCATGGCGGTGTTGGAGAAGGAGATGATGTTGTCGGTAATGGTGACCGACTCATCGGCGCGCCGTTTCTGATAATCGCCCAGCTGGTCGAGGTCGGTGCTGACCTTCAGACCCCGCTCGTTAAAGCCCTGATGGCGAAACAGCTGCGCCTGTTCAATCCGGCCGGTATTGAGCATGTTCAGCAGTCGGTGATGCAGCTCGTCATAGTCGGCCTTGCTGCTGACGATATTGCTCAGCAATTGCTTGCCCTCGGCGGACTCCACATGGTGGCTCATTTGCTCCAGGTGGGCTTCAAAGTCTTTTTCCAGATCATCGAGCCGGGTGAGGGCGGCGCGCCGGCGCTGCTCGGTGTCGGCAAACAGGGCATTCATGGTATAGAGGCGGATCAGCAAAAAGCCGCTGCGCATTTCGCCTACTTGAATGGCGGCGGGAAGGCGCTTATCGGCCATGGTCTTCACTTCCTGACCGATGCGGCCAAACTGCATCATGGCAGTCAGCCCCAGCAGCAGGGTTATGGCCCCCAGTAATCCAAAGGAAACAATGGACCTGGGTCCGATTTTGAGTTTTCTCAGCATGGCCATCCCTCGTTGGCGCGATGAAATAGGCGCCAATCATAGTCGCTGTTTGTGTCCATTTTTTTGCGAGAGATCAATAACACAGGTGGTGTTTTTGTGATGGATTCAACTGGTTCCTGGTTGTTTGGTGGTGAATTTAATTGCTTGGTTTCCAACCGGTAAAATGATGCTCTGTCGTGCTGGGAGGCCCGCTGGGTGGGGTATTTCGGGGATGGAAGCAGGGGAGGTTTGCGCCAACAGAATCCAAACAATGGGTTGCAAGTGAGTCTTGTTTTATTTAGATTGCATCACTTGCAAAACATTATGCAAATATGGGGCTGAATTTACCTCAAGTGTGCCCCCTTGCCGCAAGCAAAAAATAGAGAGCAAAAAATGAAAAAAACCATGATCGCGGCCCTGGTTGCCGTTACCGGCCTGTCCGGCTGTGTATCCAACGACACCAGCGGTCTGCTCGGTGCCGGCATGACCGCCTTTAAGGGCGTGACCCTGTCGAAAGCCGAACTGCAGGCGCAGGCCAGCCTGTCGGCGGAGCAGATGGACGCCCAGAGCAAGCTGTCTCCGGCCAACAGCCGTTACAGCAAGCGCCTGGCAAGGCTGACCAAAGATCTGACCAGCATTGACGGCACCCCGCTGAACTTTGCGGTATACGAGTCCGACGAGATCAATGCCTTTGCCATGCCCGATGGTACCGTGCGCGTGTATTCCGGTCTGATGGACGTGATGGATGACGCCGAGCTGGTAGCGGTGATCGGCCACGAGATCGGTCACGTGAAATACGAACACTCCCTGAATCAGTTCAAGACCGCCTACCTGACCGAAGCTGCCAAGCAGGCGGCTGTGGCCGCCGGTGGCAAGGTGGGGGCGCTGGCGTCGTCCCAGTACGGCGACATTGGCACCAAGTTTCTCAGTGCCCAGTTCTCCCAGCAGGACGAGCTGGAGTCCGACGTCTATGGCGTGGAAGTGCTGTGTCAGCTGGGCATGAACCCCTACGCCGCCGCGCGTGCCCAACAAAAACTGATGAAGCACGCCGGTAACGGCGGTGGCCTGTTCTCCAGCCACCCGGCCACCGACACCCGCATTGAAAAAGCGCAGCAAGCGGCCGCCAACGCCTCCTGCCAGAGCTAATCGAGTTCTTCCTTGTTAGTTTTTTGCCGGCTCCTCGAGCCGGCATTTTTGTGTCTGAATGTCCGGTTACAGTCCGTAACGCTCAATCTTTTTCAGCAGGCCCTGGCGCGACAGCCCCAGGGCCTGGGCGGCATGGGTGCGGTTGTTGTCGTGGCGGGCCAGGGCGTCGGTGATAAGCGTTATTTCCAGGGCCCGTACCTGGGCGTCAAGGGTATCACCGGCCGCCGTAAGCGGGGCGGGGGTATGTTCTCTGGCGTCGGGGTAGAGCAGGGCGATGTCGTCCAGGGTAATAATGCCCCCCTGAGCGATGGCAGCCACGCTGTCGAGGGTGCTTTTCAGCTCGCGCACATTGCCCGGCCAGCGTCGCTGAATAAACCATTGAAAGGCGGCGGCGTCCGGGTGCAGGGGCGCTTGGCTGCTGGCTTGAGCCTGCAATTCGAGAAAATGGCTGATGAGCAGCGGAATGTCTTCCGGGCGCTCGTCCAGAGGCCGGGTTTCAATGGTCACGCCCTTGATGCGGTAAAACAAATCCTCTCGGAATTCGCCGCTGGCCACCTTGTCGGGCAGGCTGGCGTTGGTGGCGGAGATCACCCTTACGTTAATGGTTTCAAGCTCTCGCCCGCCCACCGGATAGAAGCTGCCTTCCTGCAATACACGCAACAATTTCACCTGCATGGCTGCGGGCATGTCGCCGATTTCATCAAGAAACAGGGTACCGCCGTCAGCCAGCTTGAGCAGGCCGTCCTTGTTGCGGTCGGCACCGGTAAAGGCCCCTTTGATGTGACCAAACAGCTCGCTTTCCAGCAGCTCGGCGGGAATGGCGCCGCAATGCACCGAAATAAAGGGGCCACCGGCCCGATTGCTGAGATCGTGAATGGCGCGGGAAATCACTTCCTTGCCGGTGCCCGACGGGCCGGTCACCAGTACCCGCACATCGGTGGGGGCAATACGGCTGACCAGGGCGCGGGTAGTGTTCATGGCCGGCGAGGCGCCAATCAGGGTAGTGATGGGGTGTTGCCGGCCCATGCGGGTTTTCAGGCTGTTGAGCTCGCGCACCAGCTGGTGCTTGGTAATGGCGCGCCGGATCACCACCGCCAGCAGATCCGGATCCATCGGCTTGGCCAGCAGATCCCAGGCGCCCTGACGCAGGGCTTCCAGCGCCAGCTCCCGCTCGCCGTGGCCGGTCAGAATGATCACCGGGCGATCCGTGAATTCGGGCAGGGCGCTCAGGGTGTGGTGGGGATCGAACTGAGGCGGCAGCGACAGATCCAGCAGGATCAGATCGGCATCCACTTGCGCCAGCAGGGTGCGCAGGGCATCGAGATCGGCGCCGGTGTGCACCTCGTAGCCTTCCGCCTGCAGCCACTGGGCGCTCAGGGTGCGAAAGGCGGGCTCGTCGTCGATGACGATAATACGGGCCGTGGTCATGATGTGGACTCCTCGGGAAAGGTCAGCTCAAAGGTTACCGGCCAGCCGGCGTCGTGTCGGTGGCGAATATGGCCGCCGTGGGCCTCCATAATGCGCTGAACAATGGCCAGCCCCAGGCCGCTGCCACCGGGCCGACGGGTCACAAACGGCCGGAACAGGCTGTCCTGCATGTCGGGCTCGATGGCCGGGCCGTTGTTGTGCAGCCACAGCACGCCGGGGTTGGGGCTGCTTTCAAGCCGCAGGTGGCCATCCGGGCGATTGCGTAAAAACGACAGGGCGTTGTCGATAAGGTTGGTCAGCACCTGCTGCAGCCGGTATGGATCCGCGTACAGGCAATAATCGTTCGGCAGGGCGTAATCAAAGGTCACTTGCTGCCAGTCAAACTGCGGCCGCAGGCTTTCCAGCAGGGGGGCCAGGGGCAGGGATCTGGGCTGAATTTGCAGCTGACCGGAGTAGGCCAGCATGTCGACGATCAGCCGATCTGCGCGCTTGAGCTGGTCCTGAATCATGGCCTTGCGATCCGCCTCCAGACCGGCGGTGGCCATGGAGATAATATTGAGCGGGTTGCGCAGCTCATGGGCCATGGCCGCCGACAGGCCGCCCAGCTCCACCAGGTGCTGCTCCGACACCCGCTTGCGCTCGGCCTCGGCCAGTTGCAGCGAGCGCTCCAGCAGGCCGCAGCGGGTGGCCAGCAGAGAGCCGAACACCTCGGCGGTCAGGCGCATGCCCGGCGTCACATCGTCAAAGCCCTTGAGCCGGAATTGCCAGCCCTGGGCCTGGTGCAGGCACCACAGCTCCAGCCCGCTACCGGGCTGCAACAACGGCGGCCGGTTCAGCAGCCGTACTGTTACCGGCTGGCCCATTTGCCGGGCCAGCAGCCGCTGGGCGGTGTCGGCCAGTGACGCCCAGCCGTCGGCATCGCGCAGCTGCGCCAGCCAGGTGTCGAGCAGCTGTTCATCGAGCCGGCTGCCCGGATAAATGAGCCGTTCTACCAGCTTGCTCACCGGCTGATACAGGGCCAGCGCCAGCATCAGCAGCAGCAGCGAATACAGCCACAGCTGCCACTGGGGCACGGCAGCCAGGGCCTGCATTCCCAGGCGTCCGGCCATGGCGCTGAACAGCGCCATCAGCCCCAGCAGCAGCGTGGTCATCAAAATCCACAGCAGCGCCCGGTTGGCCCAGGCGTTGACTTCCAGCATCTGGTAGCGCACCACGCCGTAGACCAGCAGCAGCACATAGCTCGGCAGCAGCAGCATGGGCCAGGGGTACCACAGCAGCCCCAGTGACGGAAAAATAAAGCTGGTGGCCAGCAGCAGCCCCCAGGCGCCGGCGGCAAACATGGCGGCAATGGAGCGGCGGCGGTTGCCTCGCTGGCGTACAAAGCCCCACAGCAGCAGGGCATGGGCCAGCACGCCGATGAAAATGGTGTAACCGATATTGAACCAGCCGCTGCCGCGAAACACGAAATAGTGCTCAAAGGGGCCAAAGCCGATGATGTCGCCGCCCCCCCGCCACAGGGTGAGTGAGCTGACCAGCATGGCGGCGGTATAGAGCAGGCCGCGATAGCGGGCCAGCCGGCTCAGCCAGGGGTGCTGCCCCGGGCCCTGATTGACAAAGCCAATGGCAAAGTCGAGAAAGAAGGTGGGCATTAGCGGGTTGGCCAGTATCAGCGCCATGCCGAGATCGTGCAGGCCGTAAAACACCGCCACATGGCCCGCGCACCACAGCGCCATCATGATGCCAAAGCCCGCCAGTGCCTTCATGCTGCGCCGGTTACGGGCGCGCCAGAACAGCCAGGCCGATACCAGCAGGGCGCAGCCGCTGGTAAGTATCATCATCAGTTCAAAGGCGAGTTCCAGGGGCATGAATCGGCGAGTCCGGGTGTAAATGACGTTGACAGTTGGAAGCGAAAAAACTGTAAACCCTGTTGTCGGTGAACACAAGTTTTTGCGTTTTTATTGATCCAAAGCAAGGCGGGGCGGGGTTTTTAAAAGGCTGGCACGCTTCATGCAGAACCAGCTCACCAGACTAACGAGTGAGCAAAACAATAATGAACCTGATCACGCTGTTGATGGAATTTTCCGCAATCCTTGTTGTTCTTCTGATGGCGGGGCTGCCGGCACTGGTACGCCGCCGGCTGGCCCGCTAAGGAGGACCCGTGGAGCTCGATGCCGCCATTTTGTCGCGAATACAGTTCGCCTTTACCGTCAGTTTTCACATTATCTTTCCGGCCATGACCATAGGTCTGGCCACCGCCATTGCCATCTGGGAAGGGCTCTGGCTGAAAACCCGCAACCCGGTGTATTTTCAGCTGGCCAAGTTCTGGATCAAGCCTTTTGCCATCACCTTCGGCATGGGGGTGGTGAGCGGGATCGTGCTGTCTTACGAGTTCGGCACCAACTTTTCCCGCTTCTCCGAGATCACCGGCGCCGTGCTCGGGCCGCTGATGGCCTACGAAGTGCTGACCGCCTTTTTCCTGGAAGCGGGCTTTCTCGGCGTCATGCTGTTCGGCTGGCAACGGGTGGGGGAAAAGCTGCACTTCTTCTCCACCTGCGTGGTGGCACTGGGCACCTGGATCTCGGCGTTCTGGATCATCGTCGCCAACTCCTGGATGCAGACCCCGGCGGGCTATGAGCTGGTGGATGGCCGCTTTGAAGTGGCCAGCTGGATGGAGGTGATCTTTAACCCGTCCATGCCCTACCGGCTGGTCCACATGCTGCTGGCAGCCATGCTCAGCGCCACCTTTCTGATTGGCGGCATCAGTGCCTGGTACCTGTACAAGGGCCGGGATCGCGCCTTTGGTCGCAAAGGGTTGTCGATGGCGCTGTGGGCGGCGCTGCTGCTGGCGCCGCTGCAGGCCATTGTCGGTGACTTTCACGGCCTGAACGTGAAAGAGCACCAGCCCATCAAGGTGGCGGCCATGGAAGGGATCTGGCCCGAAAGCGAAAGTGGTGCGCCGCTGCTGCTGTTTGCCGTGCCCGACATGGAGGCCGAGACCAACCATTTCGAGATTAAAATTCCCAAGCTGGCTTCATTGATCCTAACCCACGAGGCCGACGGCGAGTTGCAGGGCCTGAAATCGGTGCCCGCCGACGAGCGTCCCTATGTGCCGCTGGTGTTTTATTCCTTCCGCATCATGGTGGGGCTGGGCGTGCTGATGATCGGCGCCGCCCTGTGGGGACTGTGGCTGCGCCGCAAGCATGGCCGGTTCGACAGCAAGTCCTTCCAGTGGCTGATGATGCTGATGATCCCCTCGGGTGTCATCTCCACCTTGGCCGGCTGGTACGTGGCCGAGGTGGGCCGCCAGCCCTGGCTGGTGCACGGCCTGGTGCGCACCATGGAGGTGGTGTCACCGTTGCCGGCGGAGCGGGTGTTGTTTTCGCTCACCCTGTTCGTGCTCACCTACAGCCTGCTGTTTTTCGTGTACCTCTACTTTATGGCCAAGCTGGTGCGCAAGGGGCCGCCGGACATGGCCCGGCTGGAGCAGCACATGATTGGCGTCAAGGCCCCCGGTTTTGCCCTGGCCTGGGTGAAGAAACTGCAACACGACGTGGTGGAGAACTGAGATGGATCTGGCACTGTTTTATTATTTGCTGCTGGGCTTTGCGGTCCTGATGTACGTGGTGCTGGACGGCTTTGATCTGGGCCTTGGCATTCTGTATCCCTGGTTTCAATCCGAGGGCGAGCGGGATCACATGATGCGCTCCATCTCCCATGTGTGGGACGGCAATGAAACCTGGCTGGTGTTTGGCGGCGTGGTGTTGTTCGCCGCCTTTCCCGCGGCCTACGCCGGCATACTGGCGACCCTGTATACGCCCATTATCATCATGCTGATCGGGCTGATATTCCGTGGTGTGGCCTTTGAATACCGTTTCAAGTCGCATCGCTCCAAGCCCTGGTGGGACAAGTCGTTCTGGCTCGGCTCCACCGTGGCCACCTTTTGCCAGGGCGCTATTCTCGGCGCCGTGGTGCAGGGTGTGGAGGCCGGCCCCGGCGAGCTGGGCGCGCTGGCCTGGCTCAGCCCCTTCAGTATTTTCACCGGCTTTGCGCTGATGGTGGCTTATGCCCTGCTGGCCTGTTGCTACCTGGTGCTGAAAAGCCGGGATCCCATGCTGGCCCGGGCCGCCCATCTGGGCCGACGGCTGGTGGTGGCCATTATGATGATTCTGCTGGTACTCAGCCTGTGGATGGTATTGGCCAACGAGGAAGTGAGCGCTCGCTGGTTTGACGGCCTCAATCTGCTGTGGCTGTCGCCGCTGCCGCTGCTGAGCGCGGTGCTTGGCTTTTTGCTGTACCGGGATCTGGACGGCGAGCCTCACGAGACCCGGCCCTTCTGGCTGGCCTGTGGCCTGTTTCTGCTGGGCTTTGGCGGCCTGGTGGTGAGCCTGTTCCCGTATTTGATCCCGCACCAGCTCACCCTGTGGCAGGCCAGTGCACCTGATTCCAGCCTCACCTTCCTGCTGCCGAGCATTGCCATCTTTCTGCCGCTGATCTGCGCCTATACCCTGTGGGGTTACCGTATCTTTTCCGGCAAGGTGGAAGACTTCGAGGAAGGCTACTGATGGCCGGCAAGAAAAGCTGGCTGTGGTTTGCCGGCCTGTATCTCGCCGGGGTAGGGGGGATCACCCTGATTGGCATGGCTATACGGTCACTAACTGGATTCTTATGAATCCAAATTGAAACCCATCACAAAGCGACCCGTACGGGTCGTTTTTGTTTGGGGGGCGCGTTAAGATGCGCGAAGAATCACGCGCTTTATAGTGACGCACGCTTTGACACGGGATGTTGATAATGAAAACCACTGCGCCTTTGCCTGCCAACGAGTCGGACCGACTGGCCTGCCTGCACCAGTTGTGCCTTCTCGATACCCCCCCGGATCCGGAATTCGATCAGCTGGTGGAGCTGGCCTGCCTGTTGCTCGATGCCCCCATGGGCGTGGTGTCCCTTATCGACGAAAACCGGCAGTGGTTTCGAGGCCGGCGCGGCCTGTCGGTGCAGGAAACACCCCGTGACATCGCCTTTTGCAGTTGGGTGGTGGCCGACGGCGCGCCGTTGATCGTCGAGGACGCCGGCCAGGATCCGCGCTTTGCCGACAACCCCCTGGTCACCGGTGAGCCCGGCCTGCGCTTTTATGCCGGCTTTCCCCTCTATCTGGAGTCCGGCCTGGTGTTGGGGGTGCTGGCGGTGCTGGATACCCAGCCCCGGACCCTGAGCGAGGAACAGCTGCGCCGGCTGGAATTACTCGCCGGCCAGGCCCGGGCGCTGCTGCGGCTGCGCTGGAAGCGGCAGATGCTGAATGAGCAGGGGCACCTGAGCGACAGCCGGCTGGCCCGTTATGAGGCCATTACCCAGGGGGCCGCCGCCGGCATAGTGCGCATCGACGGCCGGGGCCGGATTCGGGAGATCAACGATTACGCCCTCAATCTGCTCGGCCATGAACGCACTGAACTGCTGGGGCAGAATGTCAGCCGGCTGATGCCGGCCCAGTGGGCAGAGCATCACGATCAGTATCTGCACAACTACCACGAGGGCGGTGAGGCCAGGGTCATCGGCAAGGGCCGCCGGGTGGCGGCCCTGCACAAGGACGGCCATCAGGTGCCGGTGCACCTGGCGGTGGGCCAGGTACGCCGGGACGGTCAGGGCGACGACGCCGAGTTTATCGGCATTCTGACCGACCTCAGTGAAATGCATCGGGCCGAGCAGCGCGAGCGCAAGGCCGCTCACTTGCTGGAGCGCCAGCAGCGGCTGCTGAGCGTACTGCACAAGGGCCTGACCGATTACCACGCGCTTATGTCCGGCAACCAGCTGTGGGCCTTTTTGCAGGAAGCCCTGCGTGAGCTTACCGGCAGCGACTATTCGCTGATTGGCGAAGTGCTGTCCGCCGACACCGGCCCGGCGCTCAAGATCCACGCCATTACCGATCTGTCCTGGAGCGAGGAATCCCGCCAGTTGATGCTCAGGCTGCAGGCGGGGGAGATGCTGCTCACCAACCCCGACAGCATGCTCGGCCAGGTGTTTGCCGGTGGCCAGACCGTGCTCAGCAACCAAATGACCAGCGATGCCCGCCGGGGCGGCTTTCCGCCCGGCCACCCGCCCCTGCACAATTTTCTGGGCGTACCCATTCTCGACGACGGCCGAGTGATTGGCATGTACGCCATCGCCAACGGCCGCGAAGATTACAGTCAGGAACTGGTGGCCTGGCTGGAGCCCTTTACCTCCACCTGTGCCCTGCTGATCAATCTCTACCGCCAGCTTAACGAGCGGGAGGCCTTTACCGAGCAGCTGCGTCAGGCCCGGGATGAAGCCGAGCGCGCCAGCCGGGCCAAGAGCGAGTTTTTGTCGTCCATGAGCCACGAGCTGCGCACGCCGCTCAATGCCATCATGGGCTTTGCGCAATTGCTGCAGAACAACCGGCGCACGCCTTTGGGGGAGCGTCAGCAGCGCCAGGTGGAGCAAATCTACAAAAGCGGCAGCCACCTGCTGAACCTGATCAACGAGGTGCTGGATCTGGCGCGCATCGAAGCCGGCCGCCTCGACATGTCGCTGGAAGCCATTGACGTGACCGACGTGGTGCGCGAGGCCTGCGACATTCTCTCGCCCATGGCCCAGCAGCAGGGCATTCAGTTGCTGATGCAACCGGGGCGCTGCGGCACCGTCACCGCCGATTACACCCGGCTCAAGCAGGTGTTGATCAATCTGTTGTCCAACGCCATCAAGTACAACCGGCCCAACGGCCGGGTGGAGATCGGCTGCCGGCGCGACGGCAAGCGCATGCGTATTTCGGTGCGGGATACCGGTCCCGGCATTGAGGCCCATTACCTCGAGCAGCTGTTTCAGCCCTTTAACCGCCTGGGGGCCGAAAACGGCGCCATTGAAGGCACCGGCGTGGGCCTGGCCCTGACCAAGAGCATCATCGAACAGATGCAGGGAGAGATTGGCGTCGACAGTATGCCGGGCGAGGGCTGCGAGTTCTGGTTTTATCTGCCGCTGGAGGCACCGGCGGCGGTCACGCCGGTGGCGGAAGAACGGCCGCTGCGCGAGGCCATTGCCGAAGGCGGCAAGCGGGTGCTCTATGTGGAGGACAACCCGGCCAACCAGCGGCTGCTGTGCGATCTGTTTGAGGATCTCGATGACTTTGAGCTGGCCTGCGTGCATTCGGCGGAGCTGGCCTTTGAAATGGCCTGCGCCAGCCCGCCGGATCTTATTCTGATGGATATTCACCTGCCCGGCATGAGCGGCATTGACGCCACCCGGCTGCTGGGCCGGCATCCGCGCACCAGGCAGGTGCCGGTGGTGGCGCTGTCGGCCAACGCCATGCCGGACGAAGTACGCCAGGCCCGTCAGGCCGGGTTCCGGGATTACCTGACCAAGCCGGTGGACATTTCCCGGCTGCTGGCCCTGCTGAATGAACTGACCGGAGACACGCCATGACCGCGCCCGTTCATGCCGATGCCCGCATACTGGTGCTCGACGACAACCCGGTCAACGTGGAGCTGTTGCTGTGCCTGCTGGAAGATGAAGGCTATACCCGGGCCCGGGGAGAAACGGATCCGCGCCGACTGGCGCTGCATATGCGTGAGCAGGCAGTAGACTTGTTGTTGCTCGATATTCGCATGCCCCATTTGGACGGTTATCGAGTACTGGAATGGCTGCACACCGAGTGGGGCGAGCGGGCGCCGCCGGTGATCGTGCTGAGCGCCCAGACCGATGCCGAAACCCGGCTTCGGGCGCTGGGCCTGGGGGCCCGGGATTTTCTCAACAAGCCCTTTGATCATCTGGAGGTGCTGCAGCGCATTCGCAACACCCTGGAATCCCACTTTTTGCTGCGTGAGCGCAGTGTGCGGGCCGCCTGTCTGGAAGACGAGGTACGCCAGCGCACCAGCGAGCTGCAGCACCAGGCGATCAGCGATCCGGTCACCGGCCGGCTCAACCGGCGCGGCCTGCTGGAGCGGTTGCAGGGTCGGGCCGGGCACGACGTGGTGCTGTATTTTGTGGCCCTTGATGGCCTGGAAGACATCGCCCGGCTGCACGGTTTGCGGGTGGCCGAAACCCTGAGCCGGACCCTGAGTACGCGCTTGCAGACACTGTTGCCCGAGTCTCATTGTGTGTTCGGCGCCTGGAGCAGCAGCGAGTGGCTGGTGCTGGACTTTGTTCCGCCTCGGCCAGACGCCATTGCCCGGCTGGGGGATGGCCTGCTGCACAACCTGTCCCAGGGCATAGAAGTGGAGCAGCTGCTGTTGCATCTGGATGGCCGTGTTGGCATCAGCCACAGCGACCTGGCTCACGACAGCGCCGAGCACCTGATCCGCCAGGCGGCCATTGCCCTGCCGCCCAAGGCCGGTGAGTGGCGTTGCTTTGAGCCGGCGCTGGAGCAGCGGCTGCTCACCCTTAGTTATTACCGCCAGGCGCTGCGCACCGCCGCCGGGCAGGGCGAGCTGTTTTTGGTGTATCAGCCCAAGGTGGCGCTGCATGATGAGCGGGTGGTGGGGGCCGAGGCCTTGCTGCGCTGGATCAGTCCCGAGTTCGGCTTTGTGTCGCCGGCAGACTTTATTCCCATCGCCGAGAGCAGCGGCGATATTCTGCGACTGGGAGACTGGGTGATCGACACCGCCATTGCCCAGCTGGAACAGTGGCTCGAGCAAAAGCTGGTAGCGCCGGACTTTCGTGTGGCGGTGAACGTGGCGGCGTTGCAGCTGATGCAGCCGGGCTTTGCTGACAGCCTGATCACCCGCCTGGCTCACAGCCGGCTGCCCCCGGGGGCGATAGAAATTGAAGTGACCGAGTCGGGGCTGATGCAAAATATGGAGCTGGCGCTGGTTCAGCTCAACCAGCTGGCGGCGGCGGGCATTGGCATTGCCATTGACGACTTCGGCACCGGTTACTCTTCGCTGGCCTACCTCAAGACCATGCCGGTGTCGGTGCTCAAGATCGACCGCGCCTTTGTGGACGGTATGGACACCGATGAACAGGACCGGGGGCTGGCCCAGGCGGTGATCCACATGGCCCGCATTCTGGGCTGCGATACCGTGGCCGAAGGGGTGGAGCGGCCCGAGCATGTTGAGTTGCTGAAGGCCATGGGCTGCACCCAGATGCAGGGTTACTGGTATTCGCCGCCGCTCAAGCCCGAGGCCTTTGTGGAGTATTGCCAGAGTCAGAACGGGTAAGGGGGATTGGAGCGCAGGCAGCTTGCCCGCAATTTGGCGCAAAGCGCCAACAATGTCGTGTCTAAAGGCCGGTCATTCCGGGCCTGAACCGGAATCCATTCTGCAGATATCTGCGTAACCCGCTCTGGACTCCGGACTCCGGCCTTTGTAGGCCCGGCTAAAGCCGGGCCTACCTGTTACATCATCCAGAAGCCCGCGGCCAGCAGGGCGGCCAGGGTCAGCACGCCGCCGATCAGGGCGTAGGGCAACTGGGTGATGGCGTGATCCATGGTGTCGCAGCCGGCCCCTTGAGCCGAGAGCACGGTGGAGTCGCTAAAGAAGCAGGCGTGGCTGCCAAAGGCCGAGGCCGACAGCAGGGCACCCACCACCAGCGGCATGGGCACGTCCATGGCCTGGGCCAGGGGCACTACTATGGGCAGGGAAATCACGAAAACGCCCCAGCTCGAGGCGGTGCTGAACACCACGGCGGCCATCACCAGAAACACCACGGCGGGCAACAGCGCCGGCGTCAGCAGCGGGGTGACGGTGTCGATGATGTAGCGGGTCATGCCCAGCTGATCGTTCACTTCCTTCAGAATAAAGCCGGCACAGACGGTGGCGAGGGGGTAGAGCATCACCTTGAAGCCGTCCAGGGTGGCGTCCACCTGCTGCTGGAAGGACAGCAGCCGCTGTACCGAATAGAGCACCATGGTCACCCCCAGGGCCACCAGTACGCCTTTCAGCAGATCGATGTCGTAATACACACTGGCCAGCACCAGCACCACCATGGGCAGCAGGAAGTTGGTCAGTCCCAGCCAGCCGGGCACGGTGCGCTCGGGGGCCGGCGTTTCCTCGTCCTGCCAGCCGGTGGGCACCGGCTGACCGCCTTGGGCCCGAGCCTCGGCCTTCTTCATGGCACCCAGATCCGGCAGTTTGCGCGCCGCCACCAGCGCCACCACCAGCAGCGCGGCCCAGCCGTAAAGCATCCAGGGAATGCTGTTGACATAGAGCGACATACCTTTACCGCCCTCGGCGGCGCCGGAGTCTTCCAGCAATGAGGCGAAAAACACCGCCCAGGTGGACACCGGCACCAGAATACAGATGGGCGCGGCGGTGGAGTCGACGATATAGGCCAGTTTTTCCCGGGAAATGCCAAAGCGGTCGGTAATGCGCTTCATCGATGACGATACCGCCAGGGAGTTGAGGTAGTCGTCGATAAACACCACCAGTCCCAGACCGACTGTGCCCACCATGGCGCTTTTCGGGGTTTTGATCAGGCGGGTCATGACGGCGCCAAAGCTGCGCACGCCGCCGCCCCGGGCCAGCAGGTTAATCAGTCCACCCATCATGCCGCACACCAAGATCAGCCAGGCGATGGTTTCGTCCATCATCACCGCCAGGGTCACGTCCGCCAGCGG
The DNA here is from genome assembly GCF_030732065.1 of Oceanimonas aquatica. Lineage (GTDB taxonomy): Bacteria > Pseudomonadota > Gammaproteobacteria > Enterobacterales > Aeromonadaceae > Oceanimonas. Next base: position 229,614 of record NZ_JAVBHX010000005.1, on the reverse strand, counting down.
GCTGACCAGATCGGCAGGGTTGATCAGCAGCAGGCCGAGCAGGCTGCCCGCCAGCAGTGATTCTACGGTTTTGCGGGTGAGCACCGCCATGGTGATCACCAGCGCCGCCGGCAACAGGCTCAGGGCACCGTAATCGCTGCCTTTTTCATGGGTGAAGCCGAGCCAGGCAAAGGCCAGGGCGGCGATCACGGCCACCGCCAGGCCACGCCAGAGCGGTGGCCATTTGACACTGGGGTTAAGGGCCAGGGTGTTGGGTTGTTCCATCATCATCTTCCTTTGGTCGAGAGGTCGGCGCCTGCTGGCGCTCTTTTACCTGTGTGGTGAAATCAGGCGTTTTTCAGCATCCATTCCAGTTCGATGTCGGTAATGCGTGTTTCAAATTCGAGCAGCTCGTCCTGCTTGCAGATGCGGTACACATCAATGAACTCTTCGCCCAGGTAACGCTTGAGCGGCGTGTCACCTTCCAGCCGGGCCAGGGCGCTGCTCTGGCGGGTGGGCAGGGGCAGGCCTTCCTGCTCCAGGCCGTTGCCCACCACCGGCTCCGGCAGCGGCAGTTCGTGGTCGAGGCCATGCAGCAGGCCGGCCAGTATGGTGGCCACCACCAGATAGGGGTTGGCGTCGGCGCCGGGCACCCGGTACTCGATGCGGCGGGCTTCATCGTCGCCGGCGGGAATGCGCAAGGCCACGGTGCGGTTGTTGTGGCCCCATGAAGCCTGCACCGGCACGTACATGCCCGGCTGAAAACGGCGAAAGGCATTCATGTTGGGGGCCAGCAGCGCCATGCTGTCGGGCATCAGATCCAGCATGCCGGCGAGGGAGCGCTTCAGCAGCGGCGAGTCGTCGCCCTGCTCGTCGGCAAACAGGTTTTCACCCTGGTCGTCGGTGACGCTGATATGCACGTGCAGGCCGCTGCCCGGGTGCTCTTCATAGGGCTTGGCCATAAAGGTGGCGTCCATCTCGTACTGTTCGGCCACCAGCTTGATCAGCCGCTTCAGCGCCAGTGCCTGATCGCAGGCCGCCAGTACGTCGCTGCCGTGGTGCATGTTGATCTCGAACTGGCCCGGCGCGGCCTCGGCCACGGCGCCATCGGCGGGCAGCTTCTGCAGCGCGGCAATGTTGTCGATATCGGCGAGGATCTCCGCAAAATTGTTGAGGTTGTCTACCGAATACACCTGGCTGTAGGTATCCCGCTTTTGGGTCAGTGGTGAGCAGGGGGGCTGCAGCCGGCCTTGTTCATCCCTGTCTCTGTCCACCAGGTAAAACTCCAGCTCCAGGGCGATCACCGGCGTCAGGCCTCTGGTTTTTACCTGGCGCCACACCCGTTCCAGCACGTTGCGCGGCTCCAGGGCAAAGGGCTGTTGGTTCTCATCCACCATGGTCAGCAGCAACTGGGCCACGGTTTCGGCGTCGGCCGCCGAGGGCACCAGGGTGCCGGCAATGGGATAGCAGGGCAGATCCGGCTCGCCAATGTCCTGGCCGATGCCGGTTTCTTCCACCACGTTACCGCGAAAGTCCATGGCAAACATGGACGCAGGAAAGAAGCAGCCGGCTTCAAGCTTGTCGAGGGCGCTCACCGGCAGCCGCTTGCCGCGAAAGATGCCGTTGAGATCGGTCAGTAACACGTCTACATACTGGGTATCGGGGTAGCGGTTGAGATAGGCGGCCACCTCTTGTTCAAAGAGAGTCGAAGCCGGTTCGCTGGCCGAAGGAAGAGTCGTTACCTTTGTGTTCGCTTGCATGATGTCACCGTCATGTGGCTGTTAAATATAATTTACGTTGATACGTTAGGTGTGTTCATTTTGTTTTGCAAGTGTTAAAAGTTATTGAGCTTTGAAAGCGCCGGTGCTAGGGTTTTCACTATATTTTTTACGGCACCTGCACGATAACGGGTAAGGTGTTAAAAATTTAAAGCGGGTGAATGAATATGACGATGGTTCATATATTTAACAGGCCCTGGGTGGGCGTCATCCTGTGCCAACAGCAGCTGGGGCCCCATATCGGCCTGACCGTGCAGCAGAAATACCTGGATGCCATTGTGGCCGCCGGCGCCGTGCCGGTGCCTCTGGTGCATCAGCTGGGCGAGGATGAACAAAGCCTGAATGCCATGCTGGCGCGTCTCGACGGCATTCTGCTCACCGGCAGCTACAGCAACATGGAGCCACACCATTACGGCGAAACCGGCGTGGAGGATCATACCGACACTGGCCGGGATCGGCTCAGCCTGCAGCTGATTGCCGCAGCACAAGCCATGAAGCTGCCGCTCTTTGGCATTTGTCGCGGTTTTCAGGAAATGGTGGTTGCCAGCGGCGGCAGTCTGCACCGGCGCCTGCACGAAACCGGCCTGTTTGCCGAACACCGGGAAAACAAGGATCAACCCCTTGAGCAGCAATACGCGCCGGCCCACGACATTCAGCCGGTGGCGGGTGGTCTGCTGGCGCGGCTGGCGGGTGAAGGTGTGCACAGAGTGAATTCATTGCACATGCAGGGAACCAAAACCACAGGCCCCGGTGTGCGGGTGGAAGCCACCGCCCCCGACGGCCTGGTGGAAGCCATCAGCCTTGTGAACCATCCCTTTGCCCTTGGCGTACAGTGGCACCCGGAATGGCACAGCCGTGACAATGCTTTGTACCGGGCGCTGTTTGACGGCTTTGTGGCCGCCTGCCGGGAACACGGCCGAACCCGGAGTTCATCATGAGTGCCGCTCAGGAGCTGGCGCCGGGCAGCCGGCTGGCGGATATTCGCCGGCGGCTGGGGCTCAGTCAGCGTCGGGTGGCCGAGCTCTCCGGGCTGACTCACGGTGCCATCTGCACCATAGAGCAGGACAAGGTCAGCCCGGCGGTGAGCAGTCTGCAAAAGCTGCTCAAGGTGTACGACATGTCGCTGTCGGAGTTTTTTGCCGAGCAGCAGCCACTCACCCGTAACAAGGTGGTGGTCAACGAAGACGAGCTGGTGGAAATCGGCAGCCGGGGTGTGTCGTTCCGGCTGGTGCACAACGGCAATCGCCAGCGGGCGCTGGGTTTTTTGATTGAATGCTATGCCCCGGGCACCAGCACCGGCGGCCACCTCAAGCACCAGGGCGAGGAAGTGGGTACCGTGCTGGAGGGGGAGATCGAGCTGACGGTGGACGGCGAGCACTACCGGCTCAAGGCCGGCCAGAGCTACGTGATCGACACCGGGCTGCCCCATACCTTTACCAATTCATCGAGCCGGGAATGCCGCATTATCAGTGCCCATACCCCGGCCAACCTGTGATCAAGGCGGAGACACATTATGGAGTTCAGGAACAAGGCTCACTGGCAGGACGAAGCGGAAAAGCTGCAACCCGAAAGCCGGCTGTTTATTGAAGGTGAATACCGCGAGGCCGTGGCCGGAGAGCGTTTTGCGGTGATTAATCCCGCCACCAATGCCAGCCTGACCGAAGTCAGCCGGGCCAAAGACGCCGACGTTAACATGGCGGTGATCGCCGCCCGGGCCAGTTTCGAGGCGGGGGTGTGGTCACAAAAGGCGCCCGCCGAGCGCAAGGCGGTGCTGCTGAAGCTGGCGGCACTGATGGAGCAGCACAGGGAAGAGTTGGCGCTGCTGGAAACCCTGGACACCGGCAAGCCCATTCGCCACAGCCTGCGGGACGACATTCCCGGCGCCGTGCGCTGCATGCGCTGGTATGCCGAGGCGGTGGACAAGATTTACGGCGAAATTGCCCCCACCGGCCCCGATGCGCTGGCGCTGGTCAGTCGCGAGCCCATCGGCGTGGTGGCGGCCATTGTGCCCTGGAACTTTCCGCTGTTGCTGGCCTGCTGGAAGCTGGGCCCGGCGCTGGCCGCCGGCAACTCGGTTATTTTAAAGCCCTCGGAGAAATCCCCGCTGTCGGCCATTCGTCTGGCGGCATTGGCCAAAGAGGCGGGCCTGCCCGACGGCGTGCTCAATGTGCTGCCCGGCTTTGGCCATGAGGCGGGCAAGGCCCTGGCCTTGCACGAGGACGTGGACTGCCTGACCTTCACCGGCTCCACCGGCGTGGGGCGGCTGCTGATGGAATACGCCGGTCGCTCCAACATGAAGCGGGTGTGGCTGGAAGCCGGCGGCAAGAGCGCCAATATCGTCTTTGCCGACTGTCCGGATTTGGCCAGGGCCGCCCGTGCCTCGGCCTCCGGCATCTTCTACAACCAGGGTCAGGTGTGCATCGCCGGCACCCGGCTGCTGGTAGAAAGCAGCATCAAGGACGCCTTTATGGCCGAGCTGAAAAAGGCCGCCGAGCACTTCAAGCCAAAGGATCCGCTGGATCCGTCTTCCACCATGGGCACGCTGATTGACAGCGATCATCACGGCAGCGTGTGCCGCTACATTGCCGAGGGCCTGGAAGAAGGCGCGGTGCTGGGCCTGGATGGCCGGGATCAGGCGGGCAACTTTGTCGGCCCCACCGTGCTCGAGCAGGTCAATCCGCACATGACGGTGGCCCGGGAAGAGATCTTTGGTCCTGTGCTGGCGGTGACCACCTTTGAACAGGAAGAGGAAGCGCTGCAGCTCGCCAACGACAGCCAGTACGGCCTGGGCGCCGGGCTGTGGACCTCGGATCTGCGCCGGGCCCACCGGCTGGCGCGCCGGCTCAAGGCCGGCTCGGTGTTTATCAACAACTACAACGACGGCGACATGACGGTGCCCTTTGGCGGCGTCAAGCAAAGCGGCAACGGCCGTGACAAGTCCTTACACGCCTTTGACAAATTTACCGAACTCAAGACCACCTGGCTGGCACTGGATTAAGGGAGTATTTAAACCATGGAACACGTCAACAGCTATTACGCGGCCACCGTCAACAAGCATGCGCCCTGGCCGCAACTGACCGAAAATATTCAGTGCGATGTGTGCGTGGTGGGGGGCGGTTACACCGGCCTGTCCACGGCGCTGTTTCTGACCGAAGCGGGCTTTGATGTGGTGCTGCTGGAAGCCGGCCGCATCGGCTTTGGCGCCAGCGGCCGCAACGGCGGCCAGCTGGTCAACTCCTACAGCCGGGACATCGACGTGATTGAGTCCCGCTACGGCGCCGATACCGCCCGCATGCTGGGCAGCATGATGTTTGAAGGCGGCGACATTATTCGCGAACGCATTCAGCAGTACGACATTCAGTGCGACTTCAAGCCCGGCGGCATTTTCGCGGCGCTGAACAGTCGTCAGCTGCACGAGCTGGAAAACCAGAAGCGCAACTGGGAGCGCTACGGCCACGACGGCCTGGAACTGCTCGATGAAACTCAAGTAGCCGAGGAGATCGACACCAAAAACTACGTGGGCGCCCTGCTGGATCACCGCGGCGGTCATATTCACCCGCTTAACCTGGCGCTGGGAGAGGCCGAGGCCATTCGCAAACTGGGTGGTCGCATCTTTGAACAGTCGGCGGTCACCGACCTTCAGTATGGCGATCCGGCTCTGGCGAAAACCGAAAAAGGCAGTGTCAGTGCCCGCTTTGTGGTGCTGGCGGGCAATGCCTATCTCGGCAACCTGGAGCCCAAGCTGTCGGCCAAGGCCATGCCCTGCGGCACCCAGATTGTGACCACCGAGCCCCTCAGCGAGGATCAGGCCCGGTCCTTGATTGCCAACCAGTATTGCGTGGAAGACTGCAATTACCTGCTGGATTACTACCGCATTACCGGCGACAACCGGCTGCTCTACGGGGGTGGTGTGGTCTATGGCGCCCGGGATCCGGACGATATCGACCGCCTGGTGCTGCCCAAACTGCTGAAGACCTTTCCCCAGCTGGAAGGGGTGAAGATCGATTACCGCTGGACCGGCAACTTTCTGCTGACCCTGTCGCGCCTGCCCCAGTTTGGCCGGCTCGAGCCCAATGTGTATTACATGCAGGGCTACAGCGGCCACGGCGTGACCTGTACTCACCTGGCGGGACGCTTGCTGTCGGAAGTGCTGAAAGGCCAGGCCGAGCGCTTTGACGCCTTTGCCAGCCTTCCGCACCTGCCGTTCTTCGGCGGCCGCCGTTTTCAGGTGCCCTTCAGCGCCATGGGCGCGGCCTACTACAGCCTGCGGGACAAGTTGGGGGTGTAACCCCCGTTTTAATGGGAAAAATGGTGTCTGTCATTCCGGCCTTCGAGCCGGAATCCATTTCTCAGGCGGCTGTGGAACAGCCCAGTGCCGTGCACCATGCCCTGGACTCCGGCCTTCGCCGGAGTGACGGTGTTTTTGTAGGCCCGAATTTATTCACGGTTGTAAACGGGCAAACCGTGCAACATGCGGCACCTTTGCCCGGTTGAAACCGGGCCTACAGCAACTGGTCGGTACGCGCCGCCATGATGAAGTCGTTGCGGTGCAGGCCGCCGATGGCGTGGGTCCACCAGGTCACGGTGACCTTGCCCCACTCCAGCAAAATGGCCGGGTGGTGAAACTCGCTCTCGGCAAGCTCCGCCACTTTGTCGGCAAAGGCCCAGGCCAGCTTGAAGTTCCTGAATTTGAACTCCCGTTCCAGCTGCAGCACGCCGTCCCGGGCCTGTGGAGTCCAGTCGGGAATTTGCGTCATCAGCTCGGCCAGCTCGGCATCGCTGACTTTGGGCGCATCGGCCCGGCAGGCCTCGCATTGTTGTTGGGCCAGGTTGGTCATGAATGCTCCTTAAACGGCGGTTTGTTTGGGTGGGAAAGTGGGCTCAAACAGCCCTAACTGTTGTGCCTTGCGAACCTCGGCCATGATGTCCATATCGGCAATGGCGAACAGATCGTCCAGGCTCTCCAGTACATAGTAGATGGGCTGCATAATGTCGATGCGGTAGGGGGTGCGCAGCACGTCCAGCAGGTTAAAGGGCCGGAATTCGGGCTCGCTCGATTCAAAGGCGTACTGGGTTTCGCCCGGCGACGACAGTATGCCACCGCCGTAGATGCGCCGGCCTTGGGGCGTGTTGAGCAGGCCGAACTCCACGGTAAACCAGTACAGCCGTGCCAGAAAGCCGCGCTCTTTGGGCGTGGCGCTCTGGCCGAGTTGTCCATAGGTATGGGTAAAGCGGGCAAAAGCCGGATTGGTAAGCATGGCGCAGTGGCCAAACAGCTCATGAAAGATATCCGGCTCCTGCAGATAATCGAGATCTTCCCGCCGGCGAATAAAGGTGGCCACCGGAAACTGCCGGTCGGCCAGCAGTTCGAAAAAGCGGTCAAAGGAGATCAGCGCCGGCACTCTGGCCACGCGCCAGCCGGTGGTGGGCTGCAAGACCCGGTTGATCTCGTCCAGCTGGGGAATGCGGTCATGAGGCAGGTTTAGCCGCTTCAGCCCCGTCAGGTATTCATCACAGGCGCGATCCTGCACGCAGCGGAGCTGGCGCGTAATCAGCGTGTGCCAGATGGCGTTTTCTTCCTCCGTGTAATGAATGATGCCATCGGGCCCGGGAGTACGGGCCACGTAGGTGGAGGCGTTCATGCAGCATTGCCCTTCGTCAGTGTCATTTTGTCTTTAAATCTAGAGACTTGAGTGACCACTGAGAAGGGCAGGGTGGCAGTTTGGCGTTACGGTGGTGTCAGCCCTGGTTTACGGTGGGCGTCGGCACCCCAAACACCTGGGACAGATAGGTCAGGTAGCCGGCGTCCTCGCACATGGCCTTGCCCGGGCTGTCGGAGAGCTTGGCCACCGCCTGGCCGTTGCAGCGGGTCATCTTGATCACCATGCTCAGCGGCTTGTTGTCCACTACGTCGTTGGTCAGGTGAGTGCCAATGCCAAAGGCCGGTCGGCACTGGCCGGCGAACCGCCGGTAAAGATCCAGCGCCCGCTCCACGGTGAGGGCGTCGCTGTACACCAGCCGCTTGCTGCATGGGTCGATCTTCAGTTTGCGATAGTGGGCCAGGGCCTTTTCGGTCCAGGCGACCGGATCGCCCGAGTCGTGGCGCAGGCCGTCAAACAGCTTGGCAAAGTAGAGATCGAAGTCGCGCAGAAAGGCATCCACGCCCACCACATCGGTGAGGGCGATGCCGAGCCGGCCCCGGTATTCCCGTACCCAGGCGTCCAGGGCTGCCTTCTGGCTGTCGATAAGGCGTGGCCCCAGTGCCTGAAACGCCTGCAAAAACTCGTGGGCCATGGTGCCCATGGGCGGCCGGCCAATATGCCGCGACAGCATCAGGTTGCTGGTACCGGAAAACTGCTCGGGCAGTCCCTTGGCAAAGGCCTGCACCACTTCCTTGTGCCAACGCCCGGAAAAGCGCCGACGGGTACCAAAGTCGGAAAAGCGAAAGCCCTCGCTGCCCTTGGTACGGGTCACCAGGTCGATTTTTTGCTGCATTTTTTCCCGGGCGTGGTGCCAGTCGGGGCTTGAGTAGTGATGGCGGCAATACACCTCGCTGATGATGGCCAGCAGCGGCACCTCAAACAAAATGGTATGCAGCCAGGGGCCGCGAATGCCGAGCTCCAGCCGGCCGTCAATGCATTCCAGCTGCACAAAGCGCCGGTCCAGCCGGAACAGTCGCAGAAAATGAATGAAATCGGGTTTGAGGTAGTCGAGTCCGGCCAGGTAGTCGAGCTCGTCGTCGGCCAGCTGCAGGGTGCAGAGGTGGTCGATTTCCCGGCTGATGTCATCGAAACAGGCGGAAAAGTCCACGTTCGGTGTACGGCAGCGAAAACGGTATTCCACTTCTGCCGCCGGGTGCTGGTGCAGCACCGCCTGCATCATGGTGTATTTGTACAGATCGGTGTCTAGCAGAGAGCGAATGACGGGCTCAGTCATCGGGCTGCTCCAGCTCGCCGGCATCGTGCACGAAGTGAGCACCCAGCTGGATCATCTCGGCCATGGCATGGCGGCTGCTGTCGTCGGCCACCCCGCGAGTGGCGGCGCGGTTGACGACCACGTTAAAACCGGCAGCCAGCAGCTGTTTCACCGTATGAAACACGCAGTAATCGGTGGCCAGGCCCCCCACCAGCACTGTGCTAATGTCGTTGCCGCGCAGGAACTCAATGACGCCCGTACTCTGGCGCTCGGCCAGATCGTGATAGCAGGCGCCGTAGGGGTGCATGTCGGGCTCGACCCCTTTCCACACGAAAAAGTCGTAGTCGGCGGGGTGAGGCAGGCCGTCGAGCAGTTCAAAGCCTTTGGTACCGGGCACCGCATGCAGGGGCCAGCGAATGTCGGCGTGGTCGCCGTCCACCTTGCTGAAGGCGGGCTTGTCGTCACTGGCGACCCAGGTTGCCGAGGGTGAGTGGGCGTCCTTGGAGCCCAGGCGAAAGCCGGCAAAGGCGGCCTGGCGGTTGAGCTCGGGAGCAATGGTATCACCGCCGGCCACCGGCAGTTCATCGGGACAAACGGGGGTAAAGGTATACTGGGCATCCACGTCAATACTGGCTACCCTGTGTTTGGCGGGCAATTTCATACGCCACCTCCTTAGTTAGTGTGGGCACTGCGTCGCATTGTTTTTAATATTGTTTTGATTGAGTCTAAGGTTAATTTGGTTCAGTATCGCCCCCATTCGGGGTGTCTTCCCCTCATTAAGCCAAAGGTGACCATAATGAGCCAGCTCCACCAGCCAGAATACCAGCGTTTTATCGAACAGGTGAAAGCCGACAACCTGATGTGGGGGCTTCGCTTCGGAGACGAGTGGGTGGTGTGTGATTCCACCGAGTTTCAGGATACCGAAGTGATGCCCTTGTGGTCCACCAAGGCCGAGGCCCAGGCTCAGTGTGTGGACGAGTGGGCCGAGTATGAGCCCTTTGAAATCTCCCTGGCCGAATTTCTGGAAATCTGGGTGGAAGACCTGTCGGAAGACGGCGTACGCATTGGCCCCAACTGGAATGAAGAGCTCGATGGCATTGAGCTGGACGTACTGGAAATGGTGAAGGAATTTGCCTGACGCTGTCGGTTAAGTTCGCAAAAACGGCACTCTCTGGAGTGCCGTTTTTTTGTGCCTTGTGCCTGTCGCAACTAGAGTGTGAAGGGCGGTATTCACAAGGCACAGGAGAAGCGAAATGAGCAAACTGCTGGTGTTGTATCACTCCATGTATGGTCATATCGAAACCATGGCCGAGGCGGTGGCCAAGGGCGCGGGTGAGGTGGCCGGCGTCGAGGTCACCATCAAACGGGTCCCCGAAACCATGCCGGAAGAAGCGTTCAAACAGGCCGGCGGCAAGGTGGATCAAAAAGCGGAAGTCGCCAGCCCGGAGAGCTTGGCGATTACGACGCCATTATTTTTGGCACGCCCACCCGGTTTGGCAACATGAGTGGCCAGATGCGCAATTTCTTCGATCAGACCGGCGGGCTCTGGGCCAATGGCGGCCTGGTGGGCAAGCTGGCCAGCGTGTTCAGCTCCACCGGCACCGGTGGTGGTCAGGAAACCACCATTACCAGCACCTGGAACACCCTGGCCCACCACGGCATGATTATCGTGCCCATCGGCTATGCCGCTCCGGAAGTGGCCGATATCTCACAGGTGGGCGGCGGCACCCCCTACGGTGCGACGACCCTGGCCGGGAGCGACGGCTCGCGCCGGCCCGACGAACGGGAGCTGGCCATCGCCCGCTACCAGGGTAAAACCGTGGCTGAGCTTGCGAGGAAGCTCTTTGGATGAATGTTCATTAGGCCCCATGTTAACGGGGTAATAGCCTGACATACGGCACCGCCGCCTGAATAACTTCGGGCCTACAATTGCCAGCTTAACTGCTGCCAGCCTCGCTCGGTGGCGATGGTGTTCAGGGCATCGCTGCCATTGATCACCGCGGCTTCATCCACGTATTCCAGCAGCGCCAGATCGTTGTGGGAGTCGCTGTAGCCGTAGCAGAAGCCGGGCTCCAGGCCTTGATCCCGCAGCCAGTGACCGAGGCGCACCACCTTGCCGTGCTGAAAGCTGTAAATGCCTTGCGGCCGGCCGCTGTAGCGGCCGTTGGCGATCTCGGTCTGCACGCCAATGGCATCCGCCACGCCCAGGTGATGGGCGATGGGTTTCACCAGGTGCTCGCCGGTGGCGGAAATCACCAGGCAGCGGTGGCCCTGGGCGCGATGCCAGTCGAGCCGTGCCTTTGCCTGAGGGTAAACGATGGGCGCAATGTGACGACCGATAAACTCATTCACCAGCGCAGTGATGTCTTCCGGGCGGCGGCCTTCCAGCGGCGCCAGGGTCAGCGCCATGTAGGCGTCCATATCGAGGATACCGGCGTAGTAATCGTCCATCAGCCGCTGCTCTTCGGCCAGCAGGGCGTCGCTCACCAGGCCGCGTTCGGCCAGAAACGTCAGCCACAGGGTGGCGGAATCTCCGGCAATCAGGGTTTCGTCCAGATCAAATATGGCCAGGTTCATCAGGCAACCTCTTTCAGTTCGTTCTTGGGCAACAGCAGCTCCACTCGGCTGCCTATGGACAGCAGTGAGGCCGGGCCCCGGTTGAGGGTATCCACCTCCAGGGTGGCGTGGGCCAGTCGCATGCGGTAGCGGATCACGTTGCCCAGCAGCTGGTGGTGCTCCACTCGGGCCGGCAGGGGAGTGGTCATGGCCGGACCATAGTCGCGGCCCGGCTCGCGAATGTAAATGGTCTCGGGGCGAATGGCCAGCCGGCCATGAATGTTAAGGCCGAACAGGGCGGCGGCCTGCTCGGGGCCAAGCAGGTTGTAGCTGCCCATAAAGCCCGCGACAAAGTCATTGACCGGCCGGGTGTAGACGCCTTCGGCGGTGTCGGCCTGCACGATACTGCCCTGGTTCATCACAAAGATGCGATCCGACAGGGTCAGCGCTTCTTCCTGATCGTGGGTCACGAATACCGTGGTGAGCTCGAGCTGTTGCTGAATGCGCCGAATCTGCTCGCGCAGCCGTTTGCGAATGGGGGCGTCCAGCGCCGACAGCGGCTCGTCCAGCAGCAGAATGCGCGGCTGCACCACCAGGGCCCGGGCTAGGGCCACCCGCTGGCGCTGGCCGCCGGAAAGCTGAGAGGGGTAGTGCTTCTCACGGCCTTTCAAGTCCACCAGCTCGATCACCTCTGCCACTCGGCGGTTCAGCTCGGCCCGGTTCAGCTTTTGCAGCGCCAAGCCAAAGGCGATGTTGCCGGCTACCGTCAGATTGGGAAACAGGGCATAGCTCTGAAACACCATGCCGATGCCCCGCTTCTGGGGTTTGAGGTGAGTGATGTCTTCACCGGCCACGCGAATATGGCCATGGTCCGGGCTGACCAGGCCGGCCAGGCTGCGCAGCAGGGTCGACTTGCCACAGCCCGAGGGGCCGAGCAGGGTGACCAGCTCGCCCCGGCGAATATCGAAGTCAATGTCGCTAAACACGCGAGTGTCGCCAAAGGATTTGGCGAGATGGGCAACTTCCAGATAGAACATCAGGTGCTCCGGGATTGCAGGCGCAGCGCCACCCAGGTGGCGAGGCCGATAAACAGGAAATAGGACATCACCATGGCGCTGGTGAAGTGGCCGCTGGTGGTGCGCTGGCTGTACAGGTAGACCTGCAGGGTTTCAAAGCGGGTACCCACCAGCAGGTTGGCAAACACGAACTCCCCGAACAGGAAGGAAAACGCCAGAAACAGGGCGCTGAGCAGGCCATTGCGCAGGTTGGGCAGCACCACTCGCAAAAAGGCGCGGGTGGTGCTGGCGCCCAGCAGGTGGGCGGCATCCATCAGATCGGGCAGGTTGACCGCCTCCAGGTTGTTGGCCAGGGCCCGGTACATAAAGGGCAGGCTCAGGGTGAAGTAGCACAGCACCAGGATCCAGGGCGTGCCCACCAGGGGCAGCGGGCCGCCGGCGTACAGTTGCAGCAGGCCCACCGACGACACCACAGGCGGCACCGCAAAGGGCAGCAGCACCAGCAGGTTCATCAGCCCTTTGAGCTTGGGAAAGTAGTAAAACACCACAAACAGCGCCGGCAATATCAGCACCAGGCTGAGCGCGAGCGCCGCCAGACACACCAGCAGCGAACGACCAAAGGCGGCCAGAAAGCGGCTGTCGGTCCACAGTTTGGCATACCATTCGGTACTGAACCCTTGCGGCAGAATGTGGGCGCCCCAGCTCTCGGCCAGGGAGTAGGCCAGGGTAATGGCGATGGGGGAGGCCAGCAGGACCACCAGGGTCCAGACCGTAAGTCGGGCGGACAGGGGAGGCTTAGACATGACGACTCCGGGCAACAAGCCACTGGTTAACGGCGGTGACCAGCACCAGCAGGGCCATCAGCAATAACGACAACGCCGCCGCCAGCTGGGGCTCGAGGAAGATGTCTCCCGCCACCAGGCCGGCGATTTGAATGGTGACCAGGTTGTAGTTGCTGGTCATCAGCGCATAGGTGCTGGCGTAGGCGCCGAGGGCGTTGGCCAGCAAAATGATAAAGGTGCCGAGCAGGGCCGGGCTCAGCACCGGCAGCACCACCCGCAGCCAGTAGCGCACCGGGCCGGCCCCCAGCAGGGCGGCGGCGTCGCGCCAGTCGTCGCGCACGGCATCAAAGGCCGGGTACAGCAACAGCACAGCCAATGGCACCTGGAAGTAGGTGTAGAGCACCAGCAGGCCGCCACGAGAATAGAGGTTGAACTGTTCGGCCAGCCCCAGCTGCTGCAGCAACAGGGTCAGGGCGCCGTTCATGCCCAGCAGCACGATAAAGGCAAAGGCCAGGGGCACGCCGGAAAAGTTGCTGGCCATGGTGGTAAAGGCCACCACGGCGTTTTGCAGCCGGCCCGGTACCCGGCGCAGCGCCGCCGTGCCAAGAGTGGCAATGGCCAGCCCTGCCAGGCTGGACCAGAACGCCAGATCCAGGCTGTTGGTAAAGGACTGGCGGTAATAGGGAGAGCCGAGGACGTCACCAAAGTTGGCCAGGCTCCAGTCGCCGCCGGCCTGAAAGGCGTTGATGGCCACCCAGGCGATGGGCGCCAGCTGAAACAGCGTAAACACCAGGCCAAAGGGCAGCAGCAACAGCAGCGGCAACCGGCGCCGCCAGGGAGAAGGGCGGGCGGCTGCAGGGGTGCCGGTGGCCGCCGGGGGCACGGTGTTCAATGAACGGGCCGGGGTCAGGGTGTGCTCGGTCATGTCAGCAGCTCCCGGCACTGGGGCTTGTGATGGTCGATGCCGAGCAGGCTGGCCAGGGTGCCGCACAGCTCGGTCTGGCGCGGGTGGGCATGCCTGTCGTGACTGAACGCCGAGCCCAGCACGAACAGCGGCACTTCCCGCTCTTCCGGCAGCGCGCCGCTGTGGCTGCGGTCCCGGTTCATGCCGTGATCGCTGGTGATCATGATCTGGTAGCCCTGCTTCAGCCAGCCCGGCACGTAATCGGCCAGCAACAGATCGAAGTGGCGGGCGCTGTTGCGGTACTGGGATGAGTCCAGCCCGAACTGGTGGCCGGCATGGTCCACGTTCATCGGGTGGATCAGCAGCAGCTCCGGATCCGCACTTTGGCGCAGCCACTCGGCGTCAACCAGCAGGTGGCTGTCGGGGTAATCATCCTGGTGGTAGAAAATGCCGTGCTGTATGGGCAGTTGATCGTCCCGAGTGAAGCGATCCCGCACCGGATCGTAGGGCGCGCGGTTATACAGCTCGCTCATCCAGTGGTAGGCCGCCGCCGCCGTGGTGAGACCGGCTCGCTGAGCCAGGTGGAACAGGCTGGTCTCGCTGCTCAGGCGCACCACGCCGTTGTGCACCACGTCGTGGTCCACCGGCCGGGTGCCGGTGAGAATGGTTTCGTACAAGGGGCGCGACAATGCCGGCAGCTCGCATTGCAGCTTGTAGCCGGTGGCGCGGCCCGCTTCGGTCATGGCCAGCAGGTAGCCCAGGCTGTGCCGGGCTACCTCGTGGGCCAAACCGTCAATGATGATCAGTATGACCTTGTGCATGCTTACCTCTGCTGGTGCACCAGCACTTCGGTCTGCCACTGGCGCGGCAGGCGCTTGGTGCTTTGCTCCCAGGTACCGAAGTCTGCAATGGGGCGGGCATTGGCGTACATCTCGTTGGGCAGCAGCTTGGCCTGCACATCGTCGGGCAGGGTCACGTTACTGCGAATGGGACGGGCATAGCCGCGGGCCAGGTTGATTTGGCCGGCATCGCTCAGAATGTACTCCCGGGCCAGCTTGGCGGCGTTGGGGTTTTTGGCGTACTTGTTGATGATGGTGGCATAGCCGGAGATCAGGGAGCCGTCCGACGGGATCACCACGGTAAAGCGATCACGGTCGATTTGATCCCGGTAGTTGAGGGCGTTGAAGTCCCACAGCACCGCCATTTCAATTTCGCCTTTTTCCAGGTTGGCGATATTGGTGTCCACCGGCGACAGCCGTCCTTGACGGGCCAGATCCGCGAACAGATCGAGGGCCGGCGCCAGGTTGGACTCATCCCCGCCCATCGCAAAGGCGGCGGCCAGAATGGCGCTGTTGGCCTGAGCGGCCACGCCCACATCACCCACGGTGACCTGGTAGTCGCCGTCGCGCAGATCCGCCCAGGAAGTGGGCACCTTGCTGACCAGCTCGTTGTTGACGATAAAGGCGATGGTGCCGGTGTAGCCCAGCATCCAGTGGCCGTCTGCATCCTTGGCCCAGTCGGGGATCTCGATCCAGGTGGACGGCTTGTAGGGCTGGGTTACGCCCTGCTGCACGGCGATGGGGGCAAAGGCGGCGCCCACGTCGCCGATGTCGGCGGTGGCATCCTCTTTTTCGGCGGCGAACTTGGCGATTTCCTGGGCCGAGCTCATGTCGGTGTCCTGGTGCTTCAGGCCATACTGCTTACCCAGATCCCGCCAGGTATCCTTCCAGTTGGCCCAGCTGTCGGGCATGCCGACGCTGTTGACTTGGCCTTCGGCCCGGGCCTTGGCTTCCAGTTCGCTGAGGTCGGCAGCCTGGGCGGTGGTGCCCAGGGCCAGGGTAAGCAGACTTGCGGTGAACAACTGTTTCATGAGTGTGGTGTCCTCTGGACTAGGTCAGGTTCGAACTCATGCTAGGCGGGGTTGATGACACTTGGGCGACAGTTTTGAGGCAGTTATGTGGCGGTAAGCCCAGGAATTTCGACCGAATATGACATTCGGTGCTCGAGTGTTGCGCATTTTCACCATCTGCCCGGAATGAATCCGTTATGCTAGGATGAGTCCTTCGCCGGGCCCGCGCGCCCATGAATCATGTTGAGGATGCACGGAATGCGCAAAGTGACCACAAGGGTAACCTTGTTGCTGCTTCTGGGCTTGCTTTGTCGGCCTCTTCCGTTTTCCTACGGCGCGGGCGGCATCAGTGCCGATTTTTCCCGTGTGCACCACTTGATGGAAAACCGTTACGGGCCTGAGCGCGCCACTGTGTCCCGGGAATGGGAGCGCATGCTGAGCGACATCGGCACCCTGCCGGAGCGGGACAAGATCCAGCGGGTTAACCGTTTTTTTCATCGCCACCTTCGCTATCAGCTGGACAAGGATCTGTGGGGTAAAGAGGATTACTGGGCCACACCGCTGGAAACCCTGGGGCGGGGGCGGGGTGATTGTGAAGATTACGCCATTGCCCAGTACCTGAGCCTGCGCATGGCGGGGATCGGTGATGATCGTTTGCGGCTGATCTATGTCCGGGCAAAGATAGGCGGCCCTCGCAGCTCGATCACCCAGGCTCATATGGTGCTTGGTTACTATGCCACCCCGTCATCGGATCCTCTGCTGCTGGACAGTCTGATCCCCGACATTCTGCCGGGCGCGCAGCGAACGGATCTGACCCCCGTTTTCAGTTTCAACAGCCAGGGATTATGGACCCCGGGCGCGACCTCGTCGGCGGCCAATCCGGTGGCCCGGCTGTCGCGCTGGCGGCAGGTGCTGGCAAAAGTTAGACAGGAAGGAGTGAGCTGGTGAAATACACAATGCCCAACCGGGTTTGCAGGGAGAAGGCGCCATGTCACTGAACAAACAGCTGTGGCTGGCCATTGCGGTGTTAATGCTGCTGGCGTTTGTGAGCAGTTTTACCATCAGCACCCTGAGTGCACGCAATTATTATCAGGAACAGTTGCAGCAGAAGAACATCGACAATGCCAACTCGCTGGCGCTGACCCTGTCTCAGGTGGAAAAGGACGAAGTCACCGTCGAGCTGCTGGTGGCGGCCCAGTTTGATACCGGCCACTACCGGCGCATCGAACTGATTGCACCCAGCGGTGAGGTACGGCAACGCAAGCTGTTTGAGCCGGCGGCGCAGCACGATACCGTGCCCGCCTGGTTTGTGAAGCTGGCGGCCCTGTCGGTGCCGGCGGGAGTGGCCCAGGTGCAGGATGGCTGGCATCAGTACGGTACTCTCTATGTGGAAAGCCTGACCGAGGTGGCCTATGCCGCCCTGTGGCAGACCACCCTGCGGCTGTTGGGGTGGCTGTTGCTGGTGGCCCTGCTGTGCGGTGCCCTGGGCAGCTGGTTGCTGAAACAGATCACTCAACCGCTCGAGGATGTGGTTCATCAGGCCGAAGCCATTGGCGGACGCCGCTTTATTACCTCCAGCGAGCCGCGCACCCTGGAGTTTGGCCGCCTGGTAAGGGCCATGAACCTGTTGTCGGGCCGGGTGCGGGACATGCTCGAAAGCGAATCCCGACGGCTGGAAGCGCTGCGCTACCAGCATCAGCATGATGCCGTGACCGGACTGGCCAACCGCGATACCGTCAACAGTCAGCTGGATGCGCTGCTGAGCGAAGAGGATGGCCGCCATGGCATTCTTCTGGTGCGGGTGCAGGAACTGGCGACCATCAACCGGACCCTGGGCCGCGCCGATACCGACAGGCTGTTGCATGAGCTGGCCGAGGCCCTGTTGCAGTGGGCGCCCGACCAGCAGGCCTTGTTTGCCGAAGCGCTTGGCGGCAGGCTCAACGGCAGCGACTTCCTGCTGCTGCTGACCGAGGCCGAAGAGCTGTCCACCCTGAGTGCGGCCCTTGACCTGCGCCTGCGGGCGTTGGCTGAGCGCTGGCCTCAGGTGCAGCCACAACTGCCTCACGGCGCCTGTTATTTTCTGGCGGGCGAGCGTCGTGGTGAGGTGATGAGCCGGGTGGATGGCCTGCTGGCCACCGCCGAGCAGCGCTGTGTTACCTGTGCCGAGGTCAGGGATACTTTCTCTGGCAGCGATAACCAGGGCGCGGGCGAATGGCGCCAGCTGCTGACACCGGCGCTGGCGGCGAAGGCCGTTTCGGCGGTGCGTTTTCCGGTACTGCAATTGGCCGGTGATCAGCCCCTGCATGAGGAAGCCATGATGCGGCTGCAATGGCAGGGCAATACCTGGAAGGCGGGGGAGTTCATGCCCTGGGCCCGACGGCTGGGGTTGTTGCCGGCCTTTGATGTGGCCATGGTGGAAACCGTACTGAACGGCCTGCGCTGCGGCACGCCACAGCCGGTGGCCATCAACCTGTCGATGGAGACCCTGCGCCAGCCTGCCAGCCGGCAGCAACTGATGGCCCTGCTCACCGAGGCGGGGGAGCTGGCCCCCATGCTGTGGCTGGAATTTGCGGAAAGTCAGGTTATTCGTGAGGTGTCGCTGTTCAGGGAATTTTGTGTACAGGTCAAGCCACTGGGCTGCCGGCTGGGCATGGAGCGGGCCGGGCGCGACTTTGCCAAAATTGCACATCTGCAGGAGCTGGGGCTGGATTACCTCAAAGTGGACGGCGCCTTGCTGCGAAACCTGCCCGAGCATGAGGGCAATCAGGGCTTTTTACGGGGGCTCTGTTCGCTGGGGCACTCCATTGGCCTGTGCATGATTGCCGATGGCGTACAGTCACCGGCGGAGCGTGAGTTGCTGCTGGCGCTGGGCTTTGATGCCGCCGGAGGGCCGGGTATACGGCAGGCCGGCTGACCGGCCTTTCAGAGCATGGGGATCTGCTCGTCGTCGTCACCGTCGCCGAGCAGATCCAGCAGGTGCTGTCTGCGCAGTCCCTGGCGGTTCAGCAGCTTTTGCTGCGCCATAACCGGCAGGTCGGTGAACTGGATCAGGTGTTTGTCGATGAGAATGTCGATCAGATCCTCCAGCACCCGTGCCAGCGCCAGATCCGAGGCTTGCAACGCATCCAGCTCGGAGCGGGACGGTGAATCCTGTGCGGCACCGATGAATTGCCATAGCTCAGGCGAATCCGCAGGAATGGCTTCATTAATGTCTTCTGTCGCCTCCAGGCTGGCGGCGCAGATGTGTCCTTCGTCATTGCGTTTAACAAACATCAGCCTTGCTCCTTTCCGTGGGCCAGCAGCATCAGGTGCATGCGATCCCGCGCGCCCAGCTTTTCAAATACCGAGCTCAGGTGCGCCTTGACGGTGCGCTCGGTAATGTTGAGGGTGAGGGCAATGCGCTTGTTGCTGGCACCGCCGAGTACTTCGTCCATGACCTGACGCTCCCGGGCGGTGAGCCTGCTGAGATCACAGCTCGCCGGCTGGGGGCTGGCTGCATTTTTCGCCAGCAGCGGCGACAGCAGTCCCACCATGCGGTTAACCAGCTCCGCCGGCAGCCAGATGCCACCGGCCTCAACGGTGGCCGCCGCCTGGGCAAGAATCGCCGTGCTGGACATGGCCTCCAGATAGCCCCGGGCGCCGGCGGCCAGGGCCTGGCGCAGCTCCTCCAGTTGCGGACGGCGTGTCAGGGCGAGCACGGTCCGGCCCAGTGCGGTCTGCTCCCGAATCAGTTGCTCCCAGCCTGGCAGGCCGGTCAGCACCCACACCAGGTTGGCGTTGGCGGGCTCATGCTGGCCGGCAATCATTACGCTGGCATTGGCAAAGGCCTGCCGCCAGCGCGGGCTGCTGAATCCTTCTTCGGTGATAAACAGTACGTGTCTCATCGTTCGGTCATCGCTCTTGAGGTGGCTCTGAGTACGGGCTTGAGCAGGTATTCCAGGACAGTCTTTTTGCCGGTGAGAATATCAACCTCGGTGATCATGCCGGGAATAATGGCCAGATCATCCGCCAGGCCGGCACGCTGGGTGGCCAGCCGCACCAGATAATGGCTGTTACCGTCTTCGTCCCTGATGGTATCGGCACTGATGTGCCTGACTTCAGCATCCAGGCCGCCATAAATGGCAAAATCGTAGGCGGTAAACTTGATCATGGCGTCCTGCCCGGGGCGAATAAAGGCGATGTCCTTGGGCTGGATTTTGGCTTCGATGATCAGCTCGTCATCCAGCGGGATCAGCTCCAGTACTTCACGGCCGGGAGACACCACGCCCCCCACGGTATTGGCAAACAGGCGCTGCACCGTGCCCCGCACCGGGGCCCGGATTTCGGTTTGCTCCACCCGGTCTTCCAGCGCCGATTCGGCCTCGCCAAGGGCGTCGAGCCGGGCCTTGGCGGTCAGGTATTCCCGGCGCCAGCGGTTGGTGACGTTGAGCTCGGTTTCCCGAATCTTGTTGCGGGCTTCTTCAATGGCGGCTTTGCTTCGGCTGATGGCGGCCCGGGCCCGTTCGGCATCGCCCCGGGCCCGGCCGATCTCCCGCTGAATACGCAGAATGTCCACATCGGACACGGCGCCGAGCTCCAAGAGTGGCCGGGTGACCCTCAGCTCCTTCTGGCTAAGTGCCAGCGACTGGGTGTGTTGCTTCAGCTCGGCCTGAGCTTCAACCAGATCCTGTTGTCGCTGGCTGAGCTGATGATTGTAAATGGCGCGTTGCTCGTCCAGCTCTTCCTGGCTGGCCTTGTACAGACGCAGCTCCCGGCTGATAAGCTCAGGTGCCTGCTGGTGCAGGTCATCGGCAAACACCGGCTCGGTATTGTCAATCAGTGCCTGCAGCCGGGCCACCTCGGCGCTGGCGGACAGGTATTGCACCCGGCTTTCGTTCAGACTGGACACGGAGCGGGTGGGATCGATACGCAACAGCACTTCGCCGGCTTCCACCGTTTGTCCTTCCTTCACCAGTATCTGCTGCACTATGCCGCCGTCGAGGGACTGCACCACCTGCAACTGCCGTGAAGGAATGACCCGGCCTTCGCCCCGGGTGACTTCATCCAGCGGCGCAAAGGCAGACCAGATCAGCAGGGCGAGCAATACCGCTGCCATGGCATAGAGCAGGGCGCGGGCGCGCACCGGCTCCTGCTGCATGCGAGCCCACTGGGCATCCTGAGCCCAGTTGCGACCGGTGTGCGAATGGGGTTTTTGCGGGTTCATGCGGCACTCCCGATTTTGCCCTGGCGCAGTGCGTCGAGTACCTCGGCCTTGGGTCCGTTGGCCACCACCTGGCCGTTGTCGACCACTATAATGCGATCCACCAGGCTCAGCAGGGTGCTGCGGTGGGTCACCAGTACCATGGTCCGCCCTTTGGCGCAGTGCTGCAGACTGTGCTTAATCTGCTCTTCGTTGCGCTGATCGAGGGAGCCGGTGGGTTCGTCGAGCAACAGCACCGGGGACTCCTTGAGCAGGGCCCGGGCGATGGCCACCGCCTGGCGCTGGCCGCCGGATAGCAGCTGGCCGCGCTCACCCACCTGCATGTCAAAACCGGATGGGTGGGTATTGATGAAGTCGGACAGGCCGCTTTGCTCAGCGGCCTGCACCATATGTGCATCCTCCACATGGGGCATGCCCAGCACCAGGTTGTCGCGCAGGGTGCCGTAAAACAGGGAAACATCCTGAGGCACATAGCCCATGCCGCGTCGCAGCTCGGCCGGATCCAGCTGGCGAATATCGGTGCCGTCCATCAGTATGGTGCCGGCATCGGGCTCGTACAGCCCCAGCATCAGCCGCTCCAGGGTGCTTTTGCCCGAGCCGTTGCGGCCCAGTATGGCCACGTGCTCGCCGGCTCGAATGCGAAAGCTTACATCGGTCAGCGCCGGCCGCTCGGCGTTGGGGTAGGTAAAGTTTACATGGCGAAATTCAATGTCGCCCTGCTGAATGGGGCGGCTGACCCGGTGGCGGTCATTGCTGCGCTCCCGCGGGCGCGCCATGATGCCGTTCAGGCTGTCCATGGCGGTGACCGCATGATGATACTGGGACAGCAATGCCGCGGCCTGACCAACGGGGCTCATGGCCCGTGAAGACAGCAGATAACAGGCGATCAGTCCGCCCTGAGTGAGCTGGCCTTCGCGGATCAGGTAAACCCCGAGAATAATCAGGCTGACCGCCACCACATGCTGGGCCCAGAGCGCGCCATTGCTGACCGATGAGGCCAGCAGACGCATTCGGGTGGTAAGTTTTGACAAAAACAGAATGCTGTTTTCCCAGTTACCCTGCATTTTGCTTTCGGCGCCTGTGGTCTTGATGGTTTCCAGGTTGCCGAGGCTTTCGATAAGGGTGGCGTTGCGCATGGCGCTGGCACGGTTCATGGTGTCTGACAACTTGCGCATTTTGCGCTGAGCCAGAGCGGCATAGCCCAGCACCGCCAGTGCGCCAACGATGATGGGAATGACCAGCAGGCCGTTGATAAGCCCGATGATCAGGCAAAACACCAGCATAAAGGGCAGGTCAACCAGCGCCACCAGGGTGACCGAGCCGATAAAGCCGCGCACCGACTCAAAAGACTGCACATTGCTGGCAAAGGAGCCGGCCGAGGCGGGCCGCTCCGACAGTTTCATGCCGAGGATCTGTTCCATGATGGACGCCGACAGCCTGACATCGGCCCGGCTGGCGCCGAGATCGACAAACCAGCCCCGCATCAGGCGTAATCCCAGATCGGCACAGAGCACCACCAGTACGCCCACCGCCAGCACCCACAGGGTGTGGGTGGCGTGGTTGGGCACCACCCGATCGTAGATGTTCATGACAAACAGCGGCATGGCCACCGCCAGCAGGTTGATCATGATGGCGGCGATGATGATGTCACGGTACAAATGGCGGTTGTCGGCGATCACACTCCAGAACCAGTGCCCCTGTGCCCGTCGAGAGTTGCCGGGAGCCCGCTCATCAAAGTGAAATTCGGGCTGGGCGTAGATGAGGTTGCCGGTATATTGCTGCTCCAGGCTGTCGAGCGGCACCGTCACCTCGGCATCAGCCAGCTCCGGCCAGATCACTCGCGCCGTTTGTTGCTCGTTATTGATGCCGGTGATGACACAGGCGGTGTGGTCGTTGAACAGCAAGACTGCGGGCAACAGCGACGAATTGAGTGCAGCCAGGGAATGGCGTTGTACCCGGCTGGTCAGCCCCGCACGCCGCGCTGCCCGGTGAAACACCGAGGGCGTGAGCGCGTTGTCGACCAGCGGCAGGCCGGCCAGGGCGGCATCCGGGGTCAGCTTGCGCTCATGCAGGCGGCACAATATCAGCAGGCATCCCAGCAGGGGACCACCTGGTTGCTCTTGATGTCTTGCTTGTGGCATTTCCGTTTCCGTTAAATTCCCCGGTGCTTACCGGGCCGGGCTGTAGCGGGCCATGGCAGTGATGTTATCGGCCGGACAGGCCGACTCCGCATCCACTGTCATGGGCTCGGCACCCAGTTCGTTCAGGGTAGGCAGATCGTTACTGACCACTTCCAGCGCCGGTAACAACTGGCCCATGGCGGTCAGGGTTCTGGCAATGGCCGTGCCCCGGTCGTATACCGCATTGGTGTAAGCTCTGCTGGCCTGAAAATACTCGTTTTGCGCATCAAGTACATCCAGCAGGGTGCGCTCGCTGATACCGAACTGGCCCTTGTAGGCGGCCCGAACCCGGTTGGAGGATAACCGGTGCTGGTTCAGAATGGGTAGTTGCTGATCAAGCTTTTGTACGTCGTTATAGGCAATTTGCAGAGTCTGGCGCATGTCGATACAGGCCTTATCCCGCAGATCCCGGGCCTGGTTGAACTCTTCACTGGCCTTGTTCAGGCTGGCCTGATCACGGCCGCCACGGTACAGGTTGTAGCGCAGATCCAGACCAATGCGGCCTTCATTGCGGCGCTCATCCACCTCACCGTTAACATAATCCTGAGTACCGTATCTGGCGCTCAGGTTCAGCTCCGGATGAAAGGCGGCTTTCTGGCTGTCGATGGCGGCATTTTGCGCCTCGATATTGCGCAGAGCAGCATGAAACGCCGGGCTGCCCTGGTAGGCCAGGGTCATGGCTTCTTGCAGGCTAACAGGCAGTTTGCTGTTGTTCAGCTCCAGCGGCGCCATGTCGGCAGCCGGCAGCTCACCCACAATGCGCAGGTAGCGGGCGCTCACATCGTGCAGGTTGGCCAGTTCCGTCAGCAGGTTGGACTCGGCCAGCGATACCCGACCGCTGGCCTGCTCGAGATCAGCGCGCCGGGCAACGCCCGCCCGGGCACTGACTTCAATCTGCTCATATACCTCAAGGTGGCTGGCCAGGTTTTCTTCGGCCAGGGCAACGAGCTCCCGATAGCGTTGTACATCCTGATAGGCGCGCACGGAAGCCAGGGCTGTGTCTTCAAGCTGCGTCAGCAGCTCGAAATAGCGCACCAGCTGGGCGTTTTCAAAGCGTTTTACATCGCTGGAGGTTTTAAAGCCGTCATACAGCATCTGTACCACGAAGATTTCGGCGGCGGCACCGCTGAACTCCCTGGGATCGTCATAGTTGCGCCATTGCTTGCCATAGCCGGCAGTTACATCGGCGGTGGGCAGGTAGCCGCCTTTGGCAAAGTCGATGTCGTATTCGGCAGCACGAAAGGTGCGCCAGCTGGCCTGAACTTCGGGGTTCGTATCAATGGCCTTTCTGACCACGTCGGCTGCATTGCTGGCCGGTGGCTGGGCCCAGGCCATACCGGCACACAGGCCGGCAATCAGTACTGCACAAGATTTAAATGGATTCATGTTTCAGGGTCTTGTTGGCTTAAGCACACTTGTGGAATAGGTAGAGTCGATATGTTAGCGAGAGCATTCTTGGGTTCTGTTGTTCGAAGGCTTCCGTGTACGCACCGCTCTGCATATCGGTTCGTTTACATTTGAATCCCAATCATCCCATATTAACGCTTCAGGCGAAAATACCTCCTGTACTTCAGTCCAATACTTTTTCGCCGGTCGCCGGGAGATGATAACAGCAATTCAGAATGAAAAGAGGTCGGTGAGATCATGAGTATTCCAATTGCAGTGGTAACCGAAGTTAGCGGCCAGGTAACGGCACAGGCGGCGGATGGTTCCATTCGTGATCTGGCTGCTGGTGACACTCTGTTTGCCGGTGAACGGCTGATCACCGGTGACAATGCCAGTGTGGTGATTGATTACGGCGATAACGAAACCGTGCAATTCGGCAGTAATCAGTTATTACAGATGACCCCGAACATGCTGGCCTCGGCCGAGCCCGAAGTACAGGAAAGCGCGTTACTCGACCCCAGCGTGGAGGCCGTGCTGGCGGCACTGGAAAATGGCGATGATCTGCTGGAAGAGCTGGAAGCGCCTGCTGCAGGTCTGGCCGGTGCTCCAACGGGAGGTGGCAGCTCTGTTGTGACACTCACCCGTGTTGCCGAGACCGTCGACCCCCTTGCATTTGATTTTGATATTGAACCGGTTAGCCCATTTGAAACATTGGTGGGAGCCGGAACTGCTTTTGATGACGTAGCTGCTGAAGACAGCGATGCCGACGCGGATGCGGATGCAGACGCCGATGCGGATGCTGACGCTGATGCAGATGCCGACGCAGATGCCGACGCAGATGCAGACGCCGATGCGGATGCCGACGCGGATGCGGATGCGGATGCAGATGCTGACGCCGACGCTGATGCCGACGCTGATGCGGATGCAGATGCCGACGCAGACGCCGATGCGGATGCCGACGCCGATGCAGATGCTGACGCCGACGCGGATGCCGACGCTGACGCGGATGCGGATGCGGATGCTGACGCCGACGCCGACGCCGATGCGGATGCCGATGCAGATGCAGACGCTGATGCGGATGCCGACGCCGATGCGGATGCCGACGCCGATGCAGATGCTGACGCCGACGCTGACGCGGATGCCGACGCTGACGCGGATGCGGATGCGGATGCGGATGCTGACGCGGATGCTGATGCCGACGCCGATGCGGATGCCGATGCAGATGCAGACGCTGATGCGGATGCCGACGCCGATGCTGATGCCGACGCTGACGCCGATGCTGACGCCGACGCAGATGCAGACGCCGATGCGGATGCCGACGCGGATGCGGATGCGGATGCAGACGCCGATGCGGATGCAGATGCTGACGCCGACGCAGATGCAGACGCCGATGCGGATGCCGACGCGGATGCGGATGCGGATGCAGACGCCGATGCGGATGCAGATGCTGACGCCGACGCTGATGCGGATGCAGATGCCGACGCAGACGCCGATGCGGATGCCGACGCCGATGCAGATGCTGACGCCGACGCGGATGCCGACGCTGACGCGGATGCGGATGCTGATGCCGACGCCGACGCTGATGCCGATGCCGACGCCGATGCTGACGCCGATGCTGACGCCGACGCTGATGCCGATGCAGACGCCGATGCAGATGCTGACGCCGACGCTGATGCAGATGCTGACGCTGATGCCGATGCCGACGCAGACGCCGATGCGGATGCTGACGCGGATGCCGATGCAGACGCTGATGCGGATGCCGACGCTGATGCCGACGCCGACGCCGACGCCGACGCCGATGCCGATGCGGATGCGGATGCCGATGCCGACGCTGATGCCGATGCCGATGCGGATGCCGATGCAGACGCTGATGCGGATGCAGATGCCGACGCAGACGCCGATGCGGATGCCGACGCCGATGCAGATGCTGACGCCGACGCCGACGCCGACGCTGACGCGGATGCCGATGCCGATGCTGACGCGGATGCGGATGCGGATGCTGACGCTGACGCTGATGCGGATGCCGACGCTGACGCGGATGCTGATGCTGATGCCGACGCTGACGCCGACGCGGATGCCGATGCCGACGCGGATGCTGACGCGGATGCCGATGCTGACGCCGACGCTGATGCCGACGCTGATGCCGATGCAGACGCCGATGCAGATGCAGATGCTGACGCCGACGCGGATGCCGATGCCGACGCAGACGCCGATGCGGATGCTGACGCGGATGCCGATGCAGATGCCGACGCTGACGCGGATGCCGATGCGGACGCGGATGCCGATGCGGACGCGGATGCCGACGCCGATGCCGACGCTGATGCTGACGCTGATGCTGATGCCGATGCCGACGCAGACGCAGACGCCGATGCGGATGCTGACGCTGATGCCGATGCCGATGCCGATGCGGATGCGGATGCTGACGCGGATGCCGACGCAGACGCCGATGCTGATGCTGATGCCGACGCTGACGCGGATGCCGATGCGGACGCGGATGCGGACGCCGATGCAGATGCTGACTCGGATTCTGACGCCGACGCCGACGCTGATGCCGACGCAGACGCTGATGCCGATGCCGATGCGGATGCTGACTCGGATTCTGACGCCGACGCCGACGCAGACGCTGATGCCGATGCCGATGCGGATGCTGACTCGGATTCTGACGCCGATGCTGATGCTGACTCGGATTCGGACGCTGATGCCGATGCCGACTCGGATTCGGACGCCGATGCCGATGCCGACTCGGATGCTGATGCCGATGCAGATGCCGACTCGGATTCGGACGCCGATGCCGATGCAGATGCTGACTCGGATTCTGACGCCGACGCGGATGCTGATGCCGATGCCGATGCCGACTCGGATTCGGACGCGGATGCCGATGCAGATGCTGACTCGGATTCGGACGCCGATGCCGATGCCGACTCGGATTCGGACGCTGATGCCGATGCAGATGCTGACTCGGATTCGGATGCCGATGCAGATGCTGACTCGGATTCGGACGCTGATGCTGATGCAGATGCCGACTCGGATTCGGACGCTGATGCCGATGCTGACTCGGATTCGGACGCCGATGCTGATGCAGATGCTGACTCGGATTCGGATGCCGATGCAGATGCTGACTCGGATTCGGACGCTGATGCCGATGCGGATGCCGACTCGGATTCGGGAGCTAATGCGGATAACGACCTGGACCCGCTGGATCACGCTATCTCAAATGCCACCTTCTATGTCGAAGGCAAGGATGGAAGCCTTAAGGAAGTTAAGCTCGACTATAAGGTTGACGGCATAAAGAATGCCGCTCAGCCACAGGATCTGATTGCCGAGATTGAGAATGGATCTGGTGGTGCTGTTGTTGGCTACACCATTAAAGGCGGAAAGGATTACACCCATATCAAGCTGGAAGGGGATAGCTGGCAAGAGGTTAGTGCTGCTGATATGCCGGTTGATAATCCGGAAGCGCATAATGATCAGGATTACGAAGGCACCTGGAATGGCAGTAATGTAGATATTGACTGGTCTGCTCAGGGTGGCGAGGATGATGCTGCCTCTGCAGGGAGCGAAAAAGAACCTAGTGGTAAACCGGATAAAGGTAAAATGCTCAAGCAGGGCACTCCTCAACAATCCGAAGAGGAACAAACGGAAGATGATGACTCGCAGAGCACCGGTGATCAAACTGTAGAGCATCAAGGAGAGGCTTCAGAGGGAGAAAGTCCTCGGGCACTGAGCTTCTTTGCTGATGAAGAAGACGATACGATTCCCATGCCTGCAGACAATGATACGGATAAAACGTCGGAGTCCGGCAATGCAGAAGAGCAGCAAGGACAAGGAAAACCGTTGGAGGTCGGCAGTCTGCTTTCCGGTGATGACGATGACCTTGGATTGAATGACGCTGGTTCAGACGAGACTGGTAAGCCGGCAGGCTCTGGAGACAGCGGCGGAGCTCCTGATTCGGGATTCTCAGGAGATGCGGGGGATCCGCTGATGGAAGATCCATTTGACTCAACCGGTTCTCAGGGGGCAATCGATCAATAAGGTGGGGTTGTCTGGTCCTGTCGGCGTACAGTGATATGCCTTGCTGAGGCCGACAGCTGGTCCAAAACCACCGTGTGATTGCGTTCTCATGTGCCTTGCCGGTGTTATGCTCATGGGCCCTCTTGATGAGGGCCTGTTTTTTATGCTTCCCATGGTAGTGTCCGTTGTCAGGCATGTGGCCATGAATTTGAGAAGCGGATTCTGGGAGATGTGATTGAGGTGTTGAACACATTACTTGAGCAGGCGTATGCCGAGCTTTCTCATCTTTTTGAGCGGGTGCGGGCCATCAAGGTTGAAAGGACCCGCACATCAAGTGACATTCCTGAACCGCTTTTTCCGAGGATGGTGCTGTTTTTCTCCCTGAGCAATGGGCATGAAAAGGCCCGTGTGATAACCGCTGTCGGACATGATTTTGAAGAGGCTTGGGAGAAAGGGGAGGAGGTATGCCGCCAGGCAGATACCGATACTGCTCTTCCGGTAAAGTGGCTGCGAGTAGACTGGGTTACCAGGATCAAGCCCATGAAGCAAGCCGAGCTGAATGACCTTCTGAGCAGAACCAAGCGCAACTACTTCCGCTATGGCCTTTCCTTTTCTGAAGATTTTGAGCAGGCACTGCTGGAGCAGGAACTGAATGCCAACGCCATTCTTTATGCCGGTAGTGAAGTGCCTCATGCCAGCCTGAATCAGAAAAACCTGGCTGCCTATGCCAAAAAACGTTTTGGTAACCGACTGGTTCTGAATGTGAATGATGATGCCCCTGTATATATGTTTTCCACTCGTGGGCGATTCTATGCGCGGGATCCGGGCCTTGATGACTTGCCAGGGGCTAGCAGCAAGGGTATTGCGCTGGCTGGTCCGGGGCGTAATGGTGGCCGGCGTCAGCCCGGGCTGCTGAACTCGGAGCAGGTATTCAGCCTGGTGAATCGCGGTGCTTCCTTTCTTGCCCGGCAGGTGATGCCGTCGGGCAAGTTCATTTATGGCTACTTTCCCTGCTTTGGCCGCAAAATTTCCAATTACAATGCGCTGCGCCATGCCAGTACTACGTACGCCATGCTTGAAGCCTGGGAGCTGACAAAGAATGATGAGCTGAAAGTCGCCATCGATCGTGCCCTTGCATGCCTTGCCAATGAGCTGATCCATACTTACCCGCTTAATAGTGAACAGCAGGCGGCCTACCTGGTAGACACCGGTAACGAAATCAAGCTGGGAGGCAACGCTGTTTGCCTGCTGGCCATGGTGAAGTACACCGAGTTGACCAATGATGAACGTTATTTATCACTAATGGAATCCTTGGCGGTGGGCATTGAACTGATGCAGCACACCGATACTGGGCAGTTTGTACATGTTCTGAATGCGGAAGATCTTTCCATTAAAGAGCCGTTTCGTATTATTTATTACGATGGCGAAACCGCGTTCGGACTGATGCGTTTGTATGGTTTAACGAAAAATGAACGCTGGCTGAAGTTGGTTGAACGTGCTTTTGATTACTTTATAGATAATAAACACTGGCAAGCCCATGATCACTGGCTTTCCTACTGTGTGAATGAGCTGACTCGTTATCGTCCGGCAGAAAAGTACTTCCGTTTTGCGGTTAACAATATCGCGGGCTATCTCGATTTCATCCAAAACAGACGAACTACCTATCCGACCCTGCTTGAACTGAGCATGGCCTTTCATCATACGCTGGATCGCATCAAGCAGTTGCCTGAGATGCAGCATCTGCTGCAAGATTTTGATGAAGAAGCGTTTTATACGGCATTGCACGCCCGGGCCAATTATCTGATGAACGGCTTTTTCTGGCCCGAATTTGCCATGTACTTTGCCGAGCCTGAAACAGTACTGGGCAGCTTTTTTATTCGACATCATTCATTTCGAGTAAGGATTGATGATGTTGAGCATTATCTTTCGGGGTATGTGGCTTATTGGGCATTGCTCAGAAGTCTGGAGGAAGAGGGTTCAACTAAACCTTTTTCTGCAGAGCCTGAAACTGAGTCCGTGCTGCTGGCCTGGGGGGGAGATGTCAATCTGGGACGGCGACAGCATTATCGCACAGCCAAACTGGGGGCAGAGAAAGTGCTGAATATCCCGGTACTAAGAGAGTCCCACTTGAGCCTTATTAACCTGGAGTGCGTGGTCACCACACAGGGAGAGCAAGGAGTGGATAAGGGCGAGGGGGGACCCTACTACTATCGCGCTCGCCCCGAGATGCTGGAGGTGCTGGTCCGGGCGGGTGTTGATGTGGTGACCACGGCCAATAACCACAGTGGTGACTATGGTTCTGACGGACTCCTTGATCAGCAGCGCTGGCTGGCTGCGACGGGCATTGAGCAGATTGGCTCGGGAGAGAATCTGGAATCGGCCTTCCGGCCTCTATTTCGACAGTTTGGGGCATTGCGGTTGGCTCTGATGGCGGTGGATGCCACCCAGCAAAGTTTCGCCGTTACCGGGAATAATCCGGGTACGGCTTATCTGTCATTGCAGGATACGACCGCCTGGCAGCAAATGAAGCACCGCATCGACAGGGCGCGGGAAACGGCAGATATCGTGCTGGTCTGTGTGCACTGGGGAGCCAACCATGCCGTTCACCCCAGTGAGTCACAGATAGCGGCAGGACATGCGTTAATTGATGCCGGTGCCGATGCCGTATTGGGTGCTTCTGCTCACCGTTTGCATGGGGTGGAGCTGTATCGACAGAGGCCGATTATCTACGATGCTGGCGATCTGCTGTTTGATGCGGTGCGTTCTTCTCCCAAGTATGGCGGCATCTTTCAACTGGAGTTAAGCAATAAAGGGGTTGAACGGATCATTTTTGTTCCGGTCGAAGTGGGTTTTGGTCACTCATGGCAGGCAGAGGGAAGCAGAGCGCAGAATATATTGAACCTGTTCACCAAAAGGTGTCAGCCTTTCAATACTCGCTTTGAATCAAACGATGATGGCACCGCTGTGCTGGAAATACACTCGACGCCGCGAAGCACATGTCTCGCGCCTCTTCCGTCCAAGACTTTTCGGCCTTCATCCAAGCTCTGGGCTTCAGTGCTGGACTCTTCCTGGGCGGTAAAAGAAGTGCCCCTGGAAGCGAAGATGGACCCGGTCACTTTGGGACCTTTTACTTTACTGGGGCTTAAAGCCGGTCCCCGTTGGATAACACAACGACAAATGATCTGGGTCGAAAGCTTCTGGTACATCGATGCCCCAGTGGATGAAGACTTCCGGCTGGAAGTAACGGCGGTGCCAACCTGGGAAGAAAATCTCAAGCCCTGGGGGCTGGGGATGGATCACGACTTCTGCGACTGGGTGCACCCTGCCAGTCGGTGGCAACCCGGCGTTATCTATCGGGATTTTTACGGTATTCGCCCTCCTGTAAGAAAGGAGTGGGTTAATACCGAGCTGCATTTACAACTGAGGCTACTCACTGCTTCGGGATCCGAAAGTGCCCGGCTCAGGCTGCCCATTCATTTTGGTTTGGGGTTGCCCGAAAAGCCGGCCATGCGTTGGCCCTTTATTCAGAGCGGCTATCGCAAAGATTTTTCCTGGCTGCCTTTTAATAAGGAGCAGCAATATGCCTGGGATGCAGAACAATTGCAGGCAGTAACCGGCGGAAGCTGGCTGACGCCTCCCCTCGATGACTGGCATGTGAATTCAGTGATACGGGGGCGAAGCCATGCTGCCATGGTGAAGTCTCCTACCCTGTATGTGGCGTCCACCTCGCTCGAGCTGGCTCGTCATGAACAATATTCAGCGATTGCCAATTGCTACCGACGTGGCTGGGACAGTCATCATGTACTGAAAGGGCTGCCCAAGGTAGTGGTCGGGGTGATTGTTAGCCGCCCGGTAGCCGGCTTGCCAAAGGAATTGCCGGTATTGATGGTGGAAGATCCCGTCAAGGCGTTTATTGAGCTGGGTATCGCGTCCCGGCAGAGATTGTCTTGTCCCTTGGTGGCAGTGACCGGCAGTGCGGGCAAAACAACACTGGTATCCATGATCCAACAGTTATTCTCGGAGCGGCTGGAAGCTCATTCCACCTACGATAACTACAATTCCCGCGTAGGTATCTTTGCGGTAATGGCGAGCATACCGCCATCGGCACAGCTGGCCGTACTGGAGGTGGCCGTGTCCGCCATCAATGCCAGAGAGTCTAGAAGCGTCAAACTGCTTGCCCCCGATGTGGCGGTGATCACCAATATTGGTCCGGCTCACCTGCGTGGTAACGAAGGTACGATTGCTATTGCCGCCAGGAAGGCAAAGCTTTTCAAAGGTGTACGCCGGGGCGGCTTGGCCATTGTGTGCCGTGATACCGCCCATTACGATGAAATAGCGGTACGGGCGCAGGCGGAAGGACTTGTTCTTATCACTTATGGTGAACATGAGCAGGCTGATTGCCGGTTGCTGGCTTTTGATGGCAAGCATGGACAGGCTGTGGTGAGTTATCTGGGGCGTGAGCTTGAATACTCATTAGGAATGGCTGGCCGTCATTTTGCGGTGAATAGCCTGGTATGCCTGATCCTGGCCCGGCATCTTGGTATACCCCTGGAGGTGATTACTGAAGGTTGCACTGCATTGAAACCGGTGGAAGGACGAGGGGAATTGCTGCCGTTAAATATTGATGACAAGCGTGTCATGTTGCTGGATGACAGCTATAACGCCAACCCCTTGTCCATGGTGGCAGCGTTTCAACAGCTGACAGCGCTTGCTCACCGGGGGCGCGTTTTGTTGGTGCTCGGAGATATGCTGGAGCTGGGACAGCGAGCACAGCAGTATCATTTGAAGTTGGTTCCTGACATTGTCAGGAGTTCACCCGACAAGGTATATCTGGTTGGTACTTACATGAAAGCGGTAGCTGAGCGGTTGAGTGAGCAGGGCGTTTCATGCAGCTGGTTTGAGCGGTCTGGAGCCGTGATGAGCGGCCTTCGGCAGGATTTGCAGGAAGGGGATCTACTATTGGTGAAGTCGTCCAACGGCATTCGTTTAAGCGAGGTTGTGAATGCGCTTAAGCGTTTGTCAGAGTTTTCTTCGTTGAAAGAGTAGTGAACTAGAATGTATAAGAAAGGTGCTGGTAAAAAATCAATATCCAGGAATTATCAAAATATTAACTGCTCAGGGAGTGAAGCAGGCTGTAATTATAAGTCCAAGGTGGTTAATTGGGGGAGTATTGAAGGTTATACATTAGGTAAAAAACTCGGCGAAGGAACTTTTTCTGAAGTCTTTAAAGGTGTTCATAAAAAGTCGGAGGCTAATGTTGCTATAAAAAGGATAATGAAGGGTAACCCCGGAAAAATAAAAAGAGAAGTGTCTATACTCAAGCGTATAAAGGGTAGTAAGAATAATGCCCATATTTTCGATTCGGTAAAAGGGAACTCTGGTAGTGAAAAGTATATTGTCATTAACTATTACGTTGATGACAGGTTAATAAAAAATAACACACCTATTTCTGAAGCTGAAGTTAAAGAGTACATGTTTCAGCTTCTTAACGGGTTGGATGAAGCTCACAGTAGAGGCGTTATACATCGAGATATTAAGCCTGCTAATATTGTCATTAACAGAAAGAGAAGTCGTTTAAAGATTATTGACTGGGGTATGGCTGACTTTTATCATCACTTATAGTGAATATCCCATTACTGTTAGTTCTTATCATTATAGAGCTCCTGAGCTTTTGCTTGGCATGAAGCAATATGATTACTCTTTGGATATGTGGTCTTTTGCTTGCATTTTCGCTGGCCTTGTTTGTAATTCTTTTCCTTTTGTAAAAGGTAGAGATAAGTCTAATGTTGAATTGCTACGCAATATTTCTGGCTTGCTTGGTGAAAATGAGTTTTGGAATTACATTGAAAAGTATGGTCTGAATGGAGTTAGTGAGGAAATTCTGGGGGCTATTGTTAACCCCAGCGAGGAAGGCAGGCTTGTTTTGATGCGTTCAGACTCTGCTCTTAAATCTAACTTGGCATTGGATCTGATCTCTAAAGTATTGAAAGTTGATCACCAGGAAAGATTGACAGCAAGAGAAGCGATGGAGCATCCATATTTTGATGAGGTCCGTAAAACATAGCCTCGTGATTGGCTCTTTTTATCTTTATATGGCTTAATCCATTTATTCTGTTGCTGTAGGAGCCCTAATGACCCCCTTATCCCCCTACGCCGCCTATTCTGCCGCCCTTGAGTCCGGTTTTGTCGAGGATGCCGCCCAGCGTCATGCAGCCGAGTGGCTGGAAGGTTGTTACCGTGGTGTACTGGCCGATGAACCGGGCACACAGGGCGTGTATCTGTGGGGGCCGGTGGGCCGGGGCAAGACCTGGCTGATGGACCGGTTTTTTGCCAGCCTGCAAGGCGCCGGTGTGCCGGCCCGGCGGCTGCATTTTCATCACTTTATGCAGCAGCTGCACCGGCGGCTGTTTCAGCTCACCGGCACCGAAGATCCGCTCAAGGTGCTGGCCCAGGAGCTGAGTGCCGAGGTGCGGGTATTGTGCCTGGACGAGCTGTTTGTCAGCGACATTGGCGATGCCATGTTGCTGGGCCGGCTGCTGCGGCACCTGTTTGAGCAGGGGCTGGTGCTGGTCACCACCTCCAACCAGCACCCCGAGGGGTTGTATGCCGACGGCTTTAACCGGGCGCAGTTTTTGCCGGCGGTGACCGCCATGACCGAACATATGCAAGTGGTGCCGATGCACGGCGAGCAGGATCATCGCCTGCACCCGGGGCAGCAGCACCAGCGCTATTGGGTACAGGAGCCTGAGGCGCTTGCCGCCGTGTTTGAGCAAGTGGCCGGTAAGGCCAAAAACACCGAGCCACTTATACTGGGCAACCGGCCCATTGCCGTACTTGGCCGCAGCGAGCGGGGGCTCTGGTGCCGTTATGCCGATCTGTGCGAACAGCCATTGGCGGCCCAGGATTTTATTGTGTTGTGCGACCAGTTTGAGCAGGTATTGCTCAGTGACGTGCCCCGGCTCAGTTGCGACAGCCGGCAAAATTCCATAGCTCGGGGTACCGAAGACGGTGCCGTGCGAGTGGCCGCCGGTGATCGCATACTGCCGGCATTGTCCCGCCAGGACGACGGCGTGCGCCGCTTTATCGCTCTGGTGGACGAATGCTACGACCGCAGCATACCACTTTACATAGACGCGGCGGTGCCGATGGATGAACTCTACCTTGATGGCGCCCTGGCATTTCCGTTTCGTCGCACCCTAAGCCGGCTGAAAGAAATGCAGCTGGCACGGTTTGGAGAGAGTGCCTTGCAGGCCGAATAAACCGGGCCTGGAGAAATATTGTCACTCCGGCTCGGTGGCCGGAATGACCAAAGCTCCGGCAATCTCTGCTGCTGCTTCAGTCTTTATAATGCTTTCGCATTTCCGCCATATAACGCAGGCTGGCCTCGGTGGACGGCGTCAGTGCGCCGGTGGCCTGTGGGGTTACCAGCAGGTTGCCGCTGGCTTCCCGGGTTACCAGCCCCATGCTTTCCAGCTTGCTCACCTTTCTGCGCACCGTCTCTCTGGCAATGCCGCTGCACTCCGCTACCGACTGAATATTGATGGGCCGGCTGGCCGGCACCGGCCGGTCGTTTGCCATAAACTGGCTATAGGTCATGGCGCTGGCCTGACGTGCCGGCTGGGTACGGGTGCCGATAATGCCGAGGATCAGCATTAAATCGAGATCGCCGTCAAACTGCTGCCGAAGCTGTATTAGCAGGCCGGTCAGCGCTTCCACATGGGCCGGCCAGATGCGCCCGAAATGGGTGGTCAGATGATCGTCGTCTATCGCCATGGTTTCTATATCTTTATGAAAAAAAAGAAAAAATGATTGCCCATTTTGGGCGGCTCCAATCTTGTTGGCAAGCGGGCTTTGACCGACACTAAATAACAGCGCAAACCCTTCGACCCCGGTTAATGCAAAACCAGACTCAAATAAAACAAGAGTGATCAAGCTATGGGAATAAAACATGCTGTGTTCGGCCTGCTGGGTGCAGCCTTGATGCTGGCCGGCTGTGATCAAAACGCGCCGCCGGCCAACACGAAAGAAACCGTGCGTCCGGCGCAAATCATGCAGGTGGGCGCAGGCTCCGGCGACAGCAGCCTGCGTTTTCCGGGCCGGGTGCGGGCAGTGCAGCGGGCCGAGCTTGCCTTTAACGTGCCCGGTCGCATTGTGGAGCTGCCGGTGCGGGAAGGTCAGCGGGTGGAGCAGGGCACCCTGGTGGCCCGGCTCGACGGCGAAAACTACCAGATCCGGCTCAACTCCGCCGAAGCCGAGTACAACAAGGCCCGCACCGACTATAACCGGGTCAACCGTATCTGG
Organism: Oceanimonas aquatica; assembly: GCF_030732065.1. GTDB lineage: Bacteria > Pseudomonadota > Gammaproteobacteria > Enterobacterales > Aeromonadaceae > Oceanimonas. The sequence continues at coordinate 192,757 of NZ_JAVBHX010000005.1, read as the reverse complement.
CAGCAGAGCCAGGCGGTGGCCCGGGCGGAAGTGGATCAGAAGCGCACCGCCATGGAAGTGGCTCGGGCCGGTTATCTGGCCGCTAAAAAGGACATGGACGACACACGGCTGCTGGCCCCGTTCGATGGTGTGATCACCCGTCGCCAGGTGGAAAACTTCAGCAATGTGCAGGCCAAGCAGCCGGTGCTGAGCCTGCAGGACACGCAAAATCTGGAAATTGTGATCAGCGTACCCGAGCGGGTGGTGCGTACCGCTCCGAGGCAGGTGGAAGGCCTGGCGGTGTTTGCCGACAGGCCCGAGCAACCCCTGCCGGTGCGGCTGAAGTCGTTTTCTGCCGAGGCGGATCCGCAAACCCAGAGTTATGAAGCCGTGCTGGCGCTTACCGCCGAGCCCGGCTTTATCCTGTTGCCGGGCATGTCGGTAGAAATCATGCCCAACGCCATGGAGCAGGATCCGGCTGGTCCGGTGACTATTCCGCTGCGGGCGGTGGTGGCCGGACCCGATGGCAGCACCAGCGTGTGGAAGGTAACCCCCGAGAGCGAGCGGGTGGAGCGCCAGCCGGTCACCCTGGGCCCCATTCAGGGCGATAACGTGGTGGTGAACGCGGGTCTTAACGTAGGCGAGCGCATTGTGACCGCCGGTGTCAGCCAGTTGCGGGAAGGCACCAGAGTGCGCCCCATGCCATCCACTCCCTGAACAAGGATATCTGCGTGAATATTGCCGAACATACCCTTGCCAGGCGCACCATTGCCTGGATGGCCTGCCTGCTGGTGCTGGTGGGCGGTTACATCAGTTACCAGAGCCTGGGCCGGTTTGAAGACCCGGAGTTTGTTATTCGTCAGGCGGTGATCTCCACTCCTTATCCCGGTGCCCTGCCCGAGCAGGTGGCGGAAGAGGTCACCGAAGTTATTGAAGAAGCTGTACAGCAATTGCAGGAGCTGAAGGAAGTGACTTCGGTGTCGCGCATGGGCGACTCCCTGGTTAAGGTGGATATCGACATGCGCTTTGCTCACAGCGCCCGGGAGCTGGAGCAGGTGTGGGACAAGCTCAGGCGCAAGGTCAACGACGCCCAGCGCAAGCTGCCGCCGGGAGCGGGGCCGTCCGTGGTGAACGACGACTTTGGCGATGTGTATGCGCTGTTTTTTGCGGTGACCGGCGAAGGCTTTACCCTGCAGCAGGTTAAAGACTATCTGCGCGGGCTGGAGCGGGAGCTGCTGCAGGTGCCGGGGGTGGCCAGAATCGCCACTCTCGGGGCGCCTCAGGAAGCCATTTATCTGGAAATTTCTGCCGCACAGGCCGCTCGCCTGGGTGTGCCCCTTGGCAATATTTATCAGGCCCTGCGCCAGCAAAACGTGATAAGCGACGCCGGTAATCTGCAGATTGGCCCCCAGCGGGTGTATTTCAGCCCCACGGGGCAGGCCGACTCGGTGGCCGCCCTGGGTAATCTTGCCATTACTTCTCAGGGTGGCCACCGGGTGGTGTTCCTGAAGGATCTGGCCACCATTACCCGGGCCGAGAGCGAACCGCCTTACGCGCTGATGAAATATGACGGTCAGCCCGCCATTGGTCTGGGCATCTCCCAGGTGGCCGGCGGCAACGTGGTGAATATGGGCGACGCGGTGCGGGCCCGGCTGGCCGAGCTGGACAGCGAGCGGCCCATTGGCATGGAGCTCAATGAAGTCTCCTACCAGTCCGACTCGGTGCGCGAGGCGGTAAACGGCTTTGTGGCTAACCTGGTGGCGGCGGTGGCCATAGTAGTGCTGGTACTGGTGCTGTTTATGGGGCTGCGCAGCGGCATTATTGTCGGCGCCGTGCTGCTGCTCACCGTGGCCGGCACCCTGATTGCCATGAAGCTCGATGGTATCGCCATGCAGCGGGTGTCTTTGGGGGCCTTGATCATTGCCCTGGGCATGCTGGTGGATAACGCCATTGTGGTCACCGACGGCATTCTGGTGCGCATGCAAAGGGGCGAGCGGGCCGACCAGGCAGCGGCCGCCGTAGTGCAGGCCACCCAGTGGCCACTGCTTGGCGGTACCGCCGTGGGTATTCTGGCGTTCAGCGCCATTGGCCTGTCGCCCACCGACATGGGGGAATATGCCGGCTCGCTGTTCTGGGTGATCCTTTATTCCATGCTGCTCAGCTGGCTGTTTGCGGTCACGCTTACGCCGCTGCTGTGTGTGGCGCTGCTGAAGGTGTCGCCAACCGCAGAAAACAGCCCCGAGTCGGGCGTGCTGGTGCGCTATCGCGGCCTGTTGCGCTCGGCGCTGCATCACAGGGCCATTACCGGTGGCCTGCTGCTGGTGCTGCTGGCCGCCGCCATCTTTGGCTTTAAATGGGTGCAGCCCGGCTTTATGCCCGAGTCGGCCCGGCCCCAGTTTGTGGTGGACATGTATCTCCCCCAGGGCACGGATATTCGGGAAACCGAAGCGGAGCTGGCACGGATGGGGGATTTTGTTCAGCAGCAGGACGGGGTGATTCATGTGACCAGCTTTATCGGTCAGGGCGGCCTGCGCTTTATGCTCACCTACGGGCCGGAAGATCCCAACACCAGTTACGGCCAGTTGCTGGTGGACGTGGACGATCCCACGCAAATTGCCGGCATGGTGGCGAGTTTGCAGCAGCAGTTGTCTGAACGTCATCCGCTGGCGGATATCAAGGTATGGAAGTTCATGCTGGGCCGGGGCGGCGGCAAAAAGATAGAAGCCGCCTTTATGGGGCCGGAGCCGGCGGTGCTGCGCCAACTGGCAGAAGAGGCCAAGGCCATTATGGCCCAGGATGAGGGTGCCATTGCCATTCAGGACAACTGGCGTGAAAAGGTACCGGTATTACGTCCTGTGGTGGACGAAGTGGCCGCCCGCCGCGCCGGACTGACCCTCACCGACATCAGCCTGGCCATTAATCGCGCCTTCAGCGGCGAGCGCATTGGCGTGTACCGTGAAAGGGACCAGCTCATTCCCATTATTTCCCGGGCGCCAGCGGCCGAGCGTGCCAGTGCCGACATGGTAGAAAACGTGCAGGTGTACAGTCCCGCCGCCAAACAGTATGTGCCGGTGAGCCAGTTGGTCACAGCGGTGCAGCTGGAATGGGTGGATGCCATTATTCGCCGGGTGGACCGCTTCCCCACCATCAAGGCCCAGGCCGACCCGTTGCCCGGTGAGCTGTCCGGGCCGCTGCTGGAGCGGCTGCGGCCCGAGATTGAAGCCATGACGCTGCCCCCCGGTTACCGGCTGGAATGGCATGGGGAAGATAAAGCTTCAAAAGAAGCCAACGAAGGACTGACCCTGTCGGCGCCTTATGGCTTCAGTGCCATGATCCTGGCGGTGGTGGTGATGTTTAATGCCCTGCGTCAGCCATTGGTGATCTGGCTCACCGCGCCCCTGGCCATTATTGGCGTGACCCTGGGGTTGGTGCTGTTTCAGGTGCCGTTTGAGTTTATGGCCATACTGGGGCTGCTCAGTCTGATCGGCATGCTGGTGAAAAACGCCATCGTGCTGGTGGATCAGGCAGATGCGGAAATAACAGGAGGCAAGCCGGGCTTTACCGCCGTGGTGGACGCCGCCGTCAGCCGGGCCCGGCCGGTGTTTCTCGGGGCACTCACCACCATACTGGGGGTGGCGCCGCTACTGATGGATCCCTTCTTCAAGAGCATGGCGGTCACCATCATGTTCGGTCTGGCCTTTGCCACCGTGCTTACCCTGGTGGTGGTGCCGCTGCTGTATGTGGTGATCTTTCGCATAAAGCCGGTCTGAGCGCTGGATCACTGACAAAGCGCCCGCCCGGCAAGGAGCGGGCGTTTTTTATGGCTCCTTATCGCCCACCTTGCAGCCTGCACCACTGGAAAATATACTGTTTATATATACAGTATTTTGGCGGGGTGAATATGGCAACTCTCATGAGGCCCTTGCAGGTCCATTGGCATTCCTTGCTGCCGCTGCTGGCGGATCGGGTCTCCTGTGGCTTTCCCAGTCCGGCTCAGGATTACGTGGAGCAGGGCATTGATCTCAACGATTACTGCATTCGCCATCCGGCGGCTACCTATCTGGTGCAGGCCGCCGGCGACAGCATGATCAATGCCGGTATTTATCCCGGTGATCTGCTGGTGGTGGATCGCAGCCTGGAGGCCACCCATGGCCGTATTGTCATTGCCTGCGTGAACGGTGAAATGACCTGCAAGCGGCTGGAGCTGCACCCCGTGGTGCGGCTGGTGGCGGAAAACCCACACTATGCGCCACTGGTGCCGGGTGAGGGCACCAGCCTGGAGGTTTTCGGCGTGGTCACCAGCGTGGTGCGCAGGCTGGCGCCATGAGCCCCCTGTTTGCGCTGGTGGACTGCAACAACTTTTACGCTTCCTGCGAGCGGCTGTTTCGCCCGGATCTGACCGGCCGGCCCATAGTGGTGCTGTCGAATAACGACGGCTGTGTGGTGGCCCGCAGTGCCGAAGCCAAGGCCCTTGGCATTCCTATGGGCACGCCCTGGTTCAAGGTGAAAGCCCGGTTTGAACGCGCCGGCGGCGTGGCCTTTTCCAGCAATTATGCCCTCTATGCGGATATCTCTGCCCGAGTGATGCACACCCTGGAGCAGCTGGCCCCGCGGGTGGAGGTGTATTCCATCGACGAGGCTTTTCTTGATCTGGCCGGCATTCGAACACCGGCCGCCCTGGGCCGTGATATTCGCGAAACCGTGCAGCGCTGGACCGGCATTACGGTCGGCGTGGGCATGGCGCCGAGTAAAACCCTGGCCAAGCTTGCCAATTACGCCGCCAAGCGCTGGCCCGCCACCGGTGGCGTGGTGGAGCTGACCTGCCCACAGCGTCGGCTGCGGCTGTTACAACGCGTGCCGGTAAGCGAGGTATGGGGCATTGGTCCGCGGCTGTCCCGTCAGTTGCAGGCGCTCGGTATTCACACCGGCTGGCAGCTGGCCAGGGCCAATACCAAGGTCATGGGCCGGCGCTTTTCCGTGGTCATGGAGCGCACCATCTGCGAGCTGAACGGCGAAAGCTGCCTGGCGCTGCACCAGCTGCCCGAGTCCAAACAGCAGATCATCAGCTCCCGCAGCTTTGGCGAGCGGGTAAGCGAGTGGCAGCCGCTGCGGGAAGCGGTCAGCAAATATGCCGCCCGGGCGGCGGAAAAACTGAGGGAGCAGCAGCAATACTGCCGGCTGGTGCGGGTGTCGGTGCGCACCAGCCCCTTTGCCACGCGCGAGCCGTTTTATGGCAACAGCGCCATGGTGACGCTGCCGGTGCCCAGCCACGACAGTCGAGAGCTGGTGCGAGCAGCCTGTCACTGTCTGCAGCAGATCTGGCGGCCCGGCCTTGCCTACCAGAAGGTGGCGGTTATGCTCACCGACTTCTGGCCGCCGGGCAGCTTTCAGCCGGAGCTGTTTGAGGTACATGAGCCCAAGCCTCACAGCCGGCCCCTGATGCGAGTGATGGACCGCATCAACCGCACCGGCAAGGGTCGCGTGTTCCTCGCCGCCGAAGGCATTCAGCAGGGCTGGCAAATGAAACGGGCCTTGCTGTCGCCGGCCTACACCACCCGTATCAGCGATCTGCCCCGAGTATATTGAGCCCGGGATGAAGAAAGCCGGCTCAAGGTTTTCCACAAAACCAATACGTGCGAAGATGCGCCCCGTGTTTTTGCTGTGACCTTAAAAGAAAAGGCCTTTTGCTCATGCTGCTGATGATCGATAATCGACATTCTAGTCCATCGGTGTCTATTAAAGTCTCTCAGTAAATCACTAAATCATTAAATATCAGTGCTTTAGCTCCATTTTCGGTTTTTGGCGTCTATTGCCATCCATGAAAATTGCGGGTATCGTTGCGGGTATCGAAATCAGGATACCCGCATTATGCCGCTGACCGATGCCAAAGTTCGTAACACCAAGCCTGCCAGCAAACCTCAGAAGCTGGCCGATGGACAGGGTCTCTACCTGGAGGTTAGACCTTCGGGATCCAAGCTGTGGCGGTATCGTTACCGCATTGCCGGTAAAGAGAATGTCTTTGCCATTGGCGAGTACCCAACCCTGAGCCTGGCTGGCGCACGTACCGCGCATGACAAGGCGAGAGCCCTGGTCAAGCAAGGGCTCCACCCGTCACACCAACGACAAGCGGAACGGCTGGCGAACCAGGCAGCGAATGCCAGTACCTTTGAATCGCTGGCGCGAGAGTGGATAGACAAGAAATCTCCCGGCTGGACGCCTTACTACCAACGTCAGGTTGAGCGCTTTATGGCGGCAGATGTGTTTCCCTATATCGGAAAGCTTCCCATTCGCAATGTGGCGGCAGCCCACCTGCTGGAAATTATTCGGCGAGTAGAAGAACGGGGAGCGGAAACCGTGGCCCTGCTGATCCGGCAGTGGTCGTCTGCCATCTTCCGTTACGCTGTTGCCACTTTGCGTGCTGACCACGATCCTGCCGCCGCTCTGAAGGACGCAATTCACCGTCCCAAGGTTGAGCACCGCAAACCCCTCACTCGAGAGCAGATTGTTCAGTTCATCAAGGCACTGGACGGGTATGGTGGCTACAGAACCACAGTGATAGCACTGCGGCTGATGCTGCTGACTTTTGTGCGCACTGTAGAGCTGCGTAAAGCAGAATGGCACGAGTTTGACCTGGAGCGGGCCGAATGGCGGATCCCGGCTGAAAAAATGAAGATGCGCCAGCCTCACATAGTGCCGCTTTCCCGCCAGGCGGTTGAGCTGCTGCAAGAGCTGCATACCTTCACCGGTGGCCGACCGTTGCTGTTTCCCAATCTGCGTAACCCGGATACTTACATGACTGCAACCACGCTGAACCGAGCCCTGGAGCGTATGGGATTCAGCGGCAAGGGCAGCATTGGCTTCTCGGCTCACGGCTTTCGGGCCACTGCCTCTACCATGCTGAACGAAATGGGCTACCGTTCGGATTTAATAGAGCGCCAGCTGGCGCACGCCGAGCGCAACAAGGTAAGGGCCAGCTACAACCAGGCCCAGTATCTGGACGAACGGAAAGCCATGATGCAGGAGTGGGCAGATTTGATAGATGAGCTTACGCAAACAAGGGATGGATAAACCTCAAATATACAGAAGGTCTTGTACTGCCTAGCAATATACATTTGGCTCCAATCCATGTAGGGTGTTTTATGAACAGCGATCTTAGCTGGAGAGCACAGGAGCGTGTAGCTGATGGCGGCCAGGGAATGTTCATATCAACACTTTTATCTTTCGCAGATCAATCGCGCTTTGGCAGGTGGATCAACACTTGCAGGTTTAATTGAAGTCAATGGGCCCACAGGGCTGGGTAAAACCTCAGCACTTTTCAAGCCCAGTCCAGAAAAGGTTTCATCTGTTCTCAGTTACCTTAAAGCGAAAGGGCTACAAGGGATTTTCGTAACACATCGCTGGAATATCCTACATGAATTGATACGTGACGTGATAGATTGCCAGCATCCTTTAAGTGTTCTTTATTCTCGCCAAGAACAACTGTCGGCAGCTGTCTCAGGTAAACCTCTACCTCATGAATCCGTAACCACTGAGCTGCTTCCATGGCAGCAGCATATTCAATCTCTGTCAGAGGCCCAGCTGTGGGTTAATGAATTATGTCCTCTCGACGTTTTACATCGATTATGTACTACGATTGAAAATCGTGCTAATCGACTGGAGCGGATTCAGAAAAGCCAAAATCCAGATGATCTAGACCTTAAGCTTCAATTTGAACAAGAGTTAGGGCGTACTTGCAAGCAGCTAGAGAAAGCTGTGCTTCAAAATATGGCTTTTTTAGTAAAACTTAGCCAAAAAAATAATATAAAGACTAAAGGTAAACGTCGTAATAACATAGGTCTTGATAATCCAGGATTAAAAAAGCTGGAACAGTATCGTCAGCACCCTTGGATACGTAAAATATTACCAGCTATTGTCTGGAGAGATGAATATCAACCGCTTTTAGTAATGACAACTCATAAGTTTTTCAATGGGTTCTATGATGGACAACAACGAACCAGAATGGGAGACATGAACCTTGAAGGTTATGTTGTTTTCATAGATGAATTTGAGTATCAAGAACCTGTATTACTAGAGTTGTTAAGCCAGGCACAAAGGGTCCAGGAATTGCCCCAGTGCTTGGGTGTGCTGGTTGATGAGGGCAGTCGATTGATCGCTCGCTCTAGAATTGCAAATAGTAAAAATGAAGAACTTCTTAGGATATTGGATGAGCTCGAAGGTGATTTTGAAAAAACACTTCTTGCTCTTAGTGATAAAGGTATTGATTTTCCCAATCAGCGAGCATTAGTTAGGGATGACAGTTGCGAGTTTATACCACGCTATTTGTTTCGCTCAGACTATGCTATTAGTCAATCACCAACTCATTTGGAGCCTGCTCCTCATGGCCTAATGGTAGTTCAAAATCGTTCTAAAACATCAGTAACTGCAGGATTCTTCCTTGCTCAATTAGAACAGCTGTTACGTCATACTCTGATCAGATTGTCTAGATTGCCAGTTGAAGCCCAAATTGGATCTGGTCGTAGCCTGCGTGATGAGTTTATGCATCTTCTATTTAATAGTGTCAATGACTATCAGAGTGGTCACTATCATCAGAGTCTAAATAACGCAGTATTTTTAGGTGCTATTCCTAATACTAATTTACCAGAGTTAGTAGACTTAAAAAACACTAATGTTTTACCACACACTCAAGCTCATGTTCATGGTTTTAGCTGTTGGATGTTTACAGGAGCATCTGAACAACTTGATAGTTTACGTATTGTTCAAAAACGTGCACATATTCCGACAACACCAGAGGCTATTTTAGTTACACTTGCCAGTCGAAATCTAGTTTTTGGCCTCTCAGCCACGTCCATGATCGAGCGGTCTTTGGGTAACTTTGATATGAAGTGGGTATACAGTGCTTTAAATGAGATCGCACGAAAAAGGAAGGATGAAGATGGCAATCTTCCAGTTCCAATAACACCTCATGAAAATTGTATTAGAAATCAGAGTGAGCTGATTGATGTCCTGAAAAGGAAAAAAGCTAGTAAGCGATGCAATCAACTTTCTGTTGAAGTGTTTGATTTTACGAGTAAAGATGAAGCGAGTGGTAAAGATATAGCAGATTCATTAGATCATCTACCTGCTGATTTTTTTCAACATGATCGAGAGACTATTCCTGATTCTACTAAGGAACATCGTCGTAACTGCCTGCACGCTATGCTAGAAATTATGAATATTGCCTCAAGTAATAATAAGCATAAAGGGCATTTGACATATGTTAACTCTATACATTTTTTCTGTAAATGGCTTAATGAAGAGTCAGCACATGCTAGTCGTAAGAGATTAGAATGGTTTAATGATGAGATCGATAGTAAAAATAAATGTATGATTCCATTACTAGTGGGACAATCGCCTTGGTTTAAGCCAGTAATTGTGAAAGGGCATGTTGTTATCATTTGTTTTTTGACAGCTCATAGCCAGAAAGATCCTCTTTTTTTAGAGCAATACTCAAAAGCTTTTGGGACGAATTTTAGAGTCATAATATTCACGCAGGTTGCTTCGGCAACTAATGGTATCAACCTTGATTTTGAGGTTGTGGAGAATGATCTTTTAAAGAGAACTGATTTGACCTGCCTATACCTTTATGAGGCTAGACACTTTTACTTCTCTGTTCCTGATAAAGAAGATGCAGGTGAACGTATGGCGTCAATAGGAGCTCAGATACGTAAACTTCAAAAGTTGCGTCAGTCTGCTCAGGTGTCAGAGAAAGATTACAGGCACTATATAGGCGCATTGATGCGATCAAATAAACGTGAAGTCAGTCAGTTAAATAATGCGCTGTACAAAAGTACTCCGGATTTTGTCTGTAATCTTGCTGCTGATGTACAGCAGCAAGTTGGACGTATGGAGAGGGTGTGGGATAAAACTCCAGAAACAAGGATTTATATTCAAACTGAGCTTGCGCAAACGTTAAGAAAATATGCTGATGATATTCACGGATATGGTAAACATAAAGACTTTATCAGTACACTTAATGAGGGTTTATTACAAGGCCTACAAAAAGCTAACTTCTCTGTTGATCCTTTAGCTCTAATATTTACTCCAGCTCAGCGAGGGGAAAAGATCAGAGAAATTATAGATGAATATCTTGTTGGCAATATCCGTAAGTCAAGAAAAGATAACAACAATGTTGACGTGGTATCACTACATAAAACTTGGGAGTCAATAGGCCGTGCAGCACTACGCCGAGATCTTGCATGCTCATTTACAGGGTCTGAACTAGGAGTTTTTGAAAAAGATAAGCTGACGCTTAAGGATTGGGCCTGTATTCACCTTCCTTGCGGTGCAGATCCAGAGAAAGGTGTCTGGTACTATCCAGATGGACGTTTCTTGGCTGAATCAGATTACAACGCAAGGCATTATAGGTTACAGCCTATCTATCGCTGGATAACTCATCATCATGCGATTACCACCTGGTTCAATCGGCATGGTTATGTGACAAGTGAGGCTGTGGCCAGTGGTCTTGAGACTCAGTATCTATTTCATCCAGATTTTGCACAAAGAATTTTACAAGGGAGAATTGGAGAAGAGAGTATTAGGGCGCTTCTTGATGAAGAAGGAATTACTAGTACTACAGAGCTGTTGCACAATAATACTCTTGAACTATATGACTTTAATATTTCCGGAACACCACTGTTTATTGATGCTAAATATTGGGGGATGGATACACAAAGAGAGGCAGATATAGCCTTTCAGAATGCAATCCAAGAGCAGACAGGTAGCCAAATATTTTCACTTTCTGATAAGGTAAAAGAGCTGCGCCGGCTTATTTCATCTGAAGCAAAGATTGTAATTTTAAACCTAGTTGGTTCTGATGGTAATGCGACTCTTAAAAGCTTTGATTTGAAAATGTCACCCGTAGGATTTAGTGATGCATCTATTTTTGTGCTTTCGAGTTGTTTGGATCCTTATTCCCCCGATGTTACTACTCCTGGTTTTATTGGTTTGTGCGAGCTTATTCGTCAATTTAAATCACGTAGTTCCCTACTAAATTAAGGAAGGCTTCATGGCAGAGTTAAAAACATCTTTTTTAACTTATCAGGATGATAATATTAATTCTACGTTGGCTGGTAAGTTAGTTGTGTATCGCTATCCGCTCACCATGAGTAGAATGAAGTGGTGGCAATGGCGAGAATGTCTTGATGAGCAGTTGTCAGAAAGTTCATACCCTTACTACATGTATAATAAAAATTTATATGTTGCGCTACCTGATGAAAGCCATGTGTTACCACGGATTCAGACTCAAGATAAAACCTTTTTGGTGGCCGAGAAAGTAGAGTATCTGCCTGAACTTAATCCTGTATGGTTGAAATTGATTCTGCGCCAAGTTGGCCATCAGGTAGGACAGACTCGAGGTTATCGAGCGCTAGGTAAACCATTGCTTAAGCTTAATGAATGGGGTGGTGATAATCCTGGTATCGAAGCAATTGATATAGAGGGTGCAGTTCGTCAGCGGAAAGACAAAAATACAACAGAGGTAAAAATAACATTTAGTAATGTAAGTCTTAGGAAACTTAAAGTTGAATCACCCAGAACAGGGAAGCTTTGGTTACGAGACCAAGATGGTTGGCTTGGACGTTGGTTTCCTGGAAATGAAGAGCTAGGAGAGTTATATCAAGAAATTAAAAAATCTAAAGGTATTCGTAAACAGCGTCCATTTATTGACTTGAAGTCACCTGAGGGCTTAAAGACTAGTAGGAGTTATTTTATTCAGCAGTTTGTATCTGCATATGTTAAGTCAGCCCATGATTATGGATTTTATCTGGATAATGAAGTGCTTCATCTTGATAAATATCCTAGCACGCATAAGCCAGATAAAAAAAGACGCTTGAAATCTTTGCCTTTGGAAAAATTTCCGATTACTTTAATTGATGCCCGTGAAAACTTAGATTCCCCTATTTCTGAAGTGAAAAAGTGGTTCGTGAAGTTATTAGAGGATGAAGGGCTTAATATCAAGATTGATTTATTCTCTAATCAACCAGTTAATCTTCAAGAATTAAAGTTGAAGCCGTGCCAACGTTATTTAGTTGTGCTAGATCAGGGGAAAGGGTTGCCACAAGACCCTTATGAAATCACTCGCAATTTTTCTGATGATTGTATAGTTCAACATATCATTCTTAATCCCTATGAGTTGGATGATGATTTTGTTGTCGAACAGTGGTTTATTCGTGACGATGAAGATAATATTACTCAGGTTTTTGATGATTACTTCGATTATACATTTGAACAGATAACTGAGTTTAAGTCTATTGTCTCTTTAAAGCTGGTAGTAGCGGTTAAAGAATTGCATTTCAAGCAACTTATGCGGGATCCAGCAGCTACTGTTACTGACTACTTGCCTAATCACAATGAGTTGCTCAAAGATCTTACTCTAATATCTGAAGGTTATCTTTTTACTTTGTCAAAGGACAAACCCGTTGTTGTAGAATTTTCTCTCTCTGACCCTATTGTGGTTAAGGAACTAGATGGTTTGTTAGAACGTCATGATATAAATTGTAAGAAGCTAATTGGTGAAATTGTTAACAATTGGCCTTATGGATATACACCTGAAGAAGAAATAAGAAAGGATGTTGATGGTTTTTTGAAACGACAGGTTGTTCTTTTTATTGGTAAAGAACGAGTGCTTTTACAAAGCCCGGGAAACCATACTCCTATACTTACTCCAGATGGCTTGGGAGAAGTGATGCCATTACTTGAGGGGAGGAAAAGTATGTATCCGGTGAGCAGCTGGTTATTACCTGCTGACTATGATTGTTGGATAAATGAAGACAATGTTAGAACATTGCTTTCATTGCCAAAAGAAGATTGCGATCGTATTGATAAATTATTGAAATGCCTACCTGAACTTTGCAAATGTTGGCAGCAGACAGTGTACGATCATTTTTCACTTGGCCGTGTTGCTTATAATAGGTTAAGAAAGGAATTTAACTCTAGAGCCTCCGATTTAATTGGAGGGGATAAAAAGGTAATGGGGCAATGGTGGATACTATTATCATCTTTTATTGAACGTCCGGTGTATGATCCCCGTACTTGGTTGAGGAAAATACCTGGTCTTACTGGTTTATGGTTTGATGCTGAAAAAGGTTATTACTTAGTAGGAGATTTGAATAATTTGAATTTGACAATTAATCGCCAGCCAAGTATTTATAGATGGCATGCGTTACGAGGTGATTCAAGCCCTGAAGTGATAATGCCACTCCTCGACGTTGATTTTATTCGTATCGGCAGGTTTGCTGGCAGAGTATTCCCAAGTATTTTTATTCGCAGCTATCGAGATTATGAGGAGTGAATTTACTAAATTAATATTTAGTTGCAAGCGTGGTTTTTGATTAATACTAAATTAAGGGAGTTAGGGATGCGTCGTTCAGCTTTTGTTTCTTTGTTTTTTTTAAGTAATGTAGCATTTGCAGATGTTGAAAGTTGTTTAGATGATAAGATAAGTGCTCACAGGGAAGTAGTTGGCGAAGAAGCACCAATAAGTTATGGAATGTTATCTGAGTGGGAGGCTGAATGTGAAGGAGGTTCTTCATCGTCTAAGTCTAATATAACTTCCTCATCTATCAACGTATCTTCTAGTTTGGAGCCAAACCGCTATGGAGGTCAAAGTCACTATCTTCTGATACAAGGAAGAGAAGATTTAGTGACTATAAATGGCGTAAGAGTAAATAGAGGTAATTGCCCTATCTACGATATTAGAAATGTGGGAGACACAAAGAGAATATTTCCGATGAAGTTGGGGTTCGGGCAAACCGGAAAGGTTTTGATAAGACATGGTTGTGACATATTAGAAGCTGAGATTAATGTTGATGGTGTGGTTTTATCATACAGATGGAATTGATTTTAGTTTTTCATGTGGTTTGATTTCACTGGCTTTATAAAGGTGGAGTTCACAACCAATCACTTTTTTGATCCAGGCTTTTGTGTGGGTGAGGCAAAGTTGTCCAGGAACTCACCTACACATGAATACATTATAAAGTAGTGACGCTCATCGATCATCTCCCTATGCCCCTGGTCGCCACGCCACATTGTGTTAGAGCTCGGCTGAAAATGCGGGCCACCCGATATGTTCAAACCTTGGAGTAGGGAAGTGCTGTACATGGCCAGCTGACGGTCCAGGTAGGGCAGTGTTTCAGCTAGTTGAGCCGTCTTGTTGACTCCTGGTTAGGAACCTTTTGAATCTTCGAGAGCATATCATCGACCTCGACGACCGGGAAAAGGTAAACTACCGGTTTGATTGCTGACTGTGTAATGAGGGAAGGCGTGAAGTTAACCAAACTAACTCTGCAAAATTACCGCCGATTTGAAGATTTTGAGATCACGTTCCATCCCGAGTTGACAGTGATCGCCGCACGTAATGGCCAGGGGAAAACAACGGCTCTGGAAGCCATTGCTGCTGCTCTGGGGCCCTTTGTGGGTGCCTTTGACATGGGCAAGTCACAGCAGATAGCACGCACCGATGCCCGTTTCAGTGTGGTCGGTAACGGCTTTGAGAACGAGCAAAACTTCCCCGTGGTTATTCAGGCCGAAGCCGATGAGCCCGCCATACAGTGGCAGAGAGCGCTGAATAGCCCTAAAGGCCGCACCACGACCAAAGAGGCCGCACCACTGGCCGACTGGGGCAAGCAGCTTCAGTCTGAGATACGGGATGACCCCAACACCGAGTTGCCGGTGGTGGCTTACTACCCGTCAAGCCGCCTATGGGTGAATCATAAGGACGTCTCGGGCAAGTCGGTTATCAGTGGTAGCCGCAGCCTGGGCTATGAAGACTGCCTAACCTCATCTTCCAGCTTTAAACAAATGCAGAAGTGGGTTCAGGACGCCACCCGTTCGGCCCAGCAGGAAACCGAGTTTAAAGGCTATCAAAAGTCCAACTTAAAGCCCCGGCTGGATGGTATACAACGTGCTGTAAACCAGGCCATGCAAGATGAGGGCTGGAGCGAGTTTCACTACAGCTTTGCTCATGGCGAGCTGGTGATGTGGCATGTGGATCATGGCCTGTTGCCGGTGAGTTTGTTGAGTGACGGTGTTCGCGCCATGATCTCTCTGGTGGCAGATATCGCGTTTCGTTGTGCTCGCCTAAACGGTCATTTAAATGAGCAAGCACCTGAGTTGACGCCAGGTATTGTGCTGATCGATGAAGTGGACTTACACCTGCATCCGGCCTGGCAGCAACGTGTGATTAACTCGTTGCGTAGTGCCTTTCCGAACATACAGTTCATTGTGAGTACTCATAGCCCACAAGTACTGTCGTCAGTTCACAAAGAGAGTATCCGTACCATTGGGCGTAACGCCGATGGCAAGTTTGTTGCTGAGATCCCCCTTGCCCGGAGTTATGGTGAAATAAGCAGTGATGTGCTGGAAACCATTATGTTGGTTGACCCTTACCCGCCTATTGCCGAAAGAAAAGATCTGAATAGGTTAGTAGAGCTGGTTGATCAGGGATACTACCAAACACAAGAAGCCGACTCACTCTTTAAAAAGCTCGCTGCTTCTTTGGGAGAGAACCACCCTGCCTTGGTGCGTTTGCAACGCAGTATCCAAAGGCAAGAGGTGCTGAAAAAGTGAAAACAATCATCAAGCGGGGAGTGCATCATCGCTTGCTTGAAAAGGCAAACGAGCGGCCTCCAAAAGACGGTGAGGAAGCTGCAAAACGCTGGAGTGGACTGAAAGAAAAAGGAAAGTTGCAGCAGCTTTTGCTGAATGAACAGTTCCTGCTTTGCTGCTATTCCGAGATTCGTGCTGATCTTGAAGGCATTGGCTACCACATTGAGCACATCAAGCCCAAAAGCCAGTATCCAAAGAGCACCTTCGATTATCACAACCTGGCGGCGAGTGCCATACACAGCGAGAAGCTTGCTCAACTGGAAGATGTGTTTGGTGGCCATGCCAAGCTGAGCAATTATGACGAGGAACGGTTCGTTTCGTGCCTGGACTCTGACTGCGCGAGTTACTTCAAGTATCTGTCTGATGGCCGTGTTGTTCCCTCTGCAACGCTAAGTGCCCCTGATACAGATAAAGCGGAATACACCATTGACCTGCTGAACCTTAACAGCTCTTTTCTGGTAAATCGGCGAAGAGCCTGGTGGAGTGAACTGGATGAGCTTGTGCAGGAACACCTTGATAACGATATGGATTTGCATTATCTAGCTTCTATAGACCTTATTCCTACGAACAATGCCTTGAGCCCATTTTTCAGCCTCACACGGCAGTTTTTTTCCAATGTGGCTGAAGAAGTTCTGAAGAAAAATCATTCTGCTTTGTGAGCCATGAATAAGCAGAAAACGTATAAAAAAGAGCCCTCATGTGTATGATGGCTCTTTTTATTTTATTGCTGATTGAAAGGTTATTGCCGTCAGCTGGTTACTTTTTTAATTAGATCACGAATGGCCTCTACCCCATCCTGCTCAAAAAGAATATGCCAGTCCTTTAGCTGCTGTTCCGTTACCAGCTGGCCCTGGTCATCCCGCCAGTCACCCAGCAGTGTGGCCTGGGGAGTGTTGGAGATCAGGAAGGCGTCCAGTTGAATACTGGAGTCGGCCAGTTTTTCTTCTATTTCCTTGATGGCTTTATGGAACTTCACCTTGGGGCTTTGTGGTTTATGATTACGCAGTCCTTTGGGATCGACAAATATTACATGCTGCTTGCCGTCTTTAACCAGCCAGAGAATAAAGTCCGGATAAAAACCACCATCAACAAATACACCTACGGCACCCTGTCCGGTCTGGTTTCTGAGCAGGTACAACTCGTAACCATTAAACAGTTTTTGTTCCCATGCTGATTGCAGATCCTTAACGAACTGGGCTTCTCCTTTATTTAAAGAAACAGGGCTGATCTGAAAATCGAAACCTTGAGTTGCAGCAACCAGTGGTTGATAAAAGTGGCGTTCACACCAGAGGAATTCCAGTCCATCCAGTATTTTGTTTTTCCACTTATCAATGTTACCTGCAAGCAGATTTCCTCTCAGGTTTTCCAGTTGCTTGATCAGTGACTCATGACGCAATGAGTCCAGGGTCAGGGTGTAACTGCCTTCGGGCGATGTGTCGGTAATACCAAACAGGTATTTGTTGTTTTCGGTAATGGGACGGTATTCCAGCTTGTCGGCTTCCCATTGCTTGCGACGATAACCGTAGAACATTTCGCAGTATTTACGCAGCAAGGCAATGGCCATTTCGTGCCACAGCGTGATTTTATCCAGTTCGCCAAGCTCCATGACCTGATCCGGCGCATAGAGCTCATACCAACCACTTTCAGACAGCAGAGCGATGATTTGCTCCTGAGATATGGTCAGGTTGGACCAACGGCGATCCCGCTTGAAGGCCAGCAACTCAAAATAGAGGGCTTCGGTATCCATCAGTGCCAGATGCATGGCAGTAAATCGCTGGGTACTACGCTTTACCAGTTGTTCGCCGGTATTGTCGGTCGAAAAGGCAGCCACCCTGGGATAAAAGTCCAGCTGAACACGGGGCGAATCGCAGAAATAATCATAAGCGCCTGTTTCGCCCTGTGCTAAAAAATAGCTGGGTGGCAGCAGTTCTACCTGCTCTGCCAGCTCCAGAAATGCAGATCCGGCACCACCAATGGCCTTGCCGGCCACCGAGGGTTTAATGCGAATCACCGGCAGGTTGTTCGGCAGGTTTTTCATGGGAACCAACGGCAGCTCGTATTCAATCAGGCCATGGTTAACCGGAATTTCTTCGTCTTCCAGCTCCTTGCGGAACTGAGCAATGTAATCGGCCTTGATGCCGAACAGGTTCAGGGTTTCAAGAATGCCAATATGGCGAGGGCGCTCCAGGCCGGCCTGTTTGAGTTCATTTACCAGCTCGGCGGAGCGTCGCAGCGTACTCTGAAAACCTTTAAGACGCACGCCTCGGCCAAATAGCTGAATAATCTGGGCACCTTCGTTCCTGCCCACGTTCATCAGCGTCATGTTGGAGACACGCCAGCTGCTCCAGCCCTCGGTAAACTTTTTCGAGCCCAGCAGCAGATTGATTCGGGACTGATCGCTGTTGATGGTGTTGAACAGCGAACTGCCAAAACGGGCATCCTGGGCAATGAGTCCGTGCTTTTCACACAGCTTTATCAGCTTGCCGTCGTCCCCAACGTTGATCACCCCAAAGGGAGTATCGGAGGCACCGGCACGCAGGGCGATTTCACCGGAAACACCGTTGATGTTTTCTATATAAAGCTGACCGCCGCTGGTGTGGAAAATCCGCTCCATAATGTCGGCATACAGCTCCGCTGCCGGCTGATCCAGCTCTTTAAGATAATTGAAGCGGCCACTCAGCAGGTTGCGACCGGCGGCCGTTTCCATCCCCTTGTTCAGCAGGTGATCAATGGCATTTATGGTGGCTTCACGCTGGCTTAATACCCGCTGAATAAACTGCAGCACCTGCACCGTGTCGGAGGCTTCGCCGCTGCTCAGGGTGGCGGTGACCTTGGAGCTGACAAACACCCATAAAGGGCGATAGAGGTTAAAGCGTTTGAACAGCTCACTGTCATCATCAAACAGGCGCAACTGTTGGTAGTAGCTGAGCAGGGAGGCAACCAGATAGCGGAATTCATCTTCGCCATCGAGGTTTTTCTCAAGGTTGAGGATCTGGGACTGTTTGCCGTAGCCGTCGCTGTAAAAGTGACGGTAGGAGTAATCGAACAAAATCGACTTGGTATAAGTCTGACGCAGATTCTCATGCTGGCCGCCCGACTGGGCGAAGGTAGCCGAGTATTCAAACGAAAAGCCATGGGCACACAGTTTTTGGCGATAGTCGTACCAGGTGCCACCGCCGCTGGCGGTGCCCCTGTGACCTTCGTCCACCAGCAGCAGGTTGTTGCCGCCAAAGCTGTCTACGGCCACGGTTTTGGCCTTTTCGCTGTCGCGCAGCTTGTTGACGTCAATCACCAGCACCGGCTTCTGGGCATAAAACATATCGCTGGTGGGGGTTATGGCGCGGCTGCTGAATTCGGCTGCCGCAATGCCGGAGATCTCAAGCTCCTGCAAATGCTGGCGGGTCAGGCCCTCATTGGGTGTCAGCAGTATGATGTTGTTAATGTCTCTGGCCTTGCCAAAGCGCTTGAGGTAATAGCGGAACTGCTGAATGTTGGCGTGCATCAGCAGGGTTTTGCCCGAGCCGGTGGCACTCCAGAAGGCAATCCGGCTTAGCTGCGGCCAGAGGTCGTCGTCCGGATTCAGCAGCGCCAGCGGCTTGTGATTGTAGTCCTTTTCATCCAGCCAGTGCTGGTTCCAGCGCTGAATTTGCTCATTCAGCTCGGTCAGCAGTTCGTCTGGTCGGGTAAAGAAATAGTCCAGATAAATTTCGGTAAACAGCAGCGTAAGATACTGAAAATACTTCCATTCCAGCTCTGTTTCACCGGCGCTCAGGCGTGACTGGTTGATCTTGTCGGTGAGCTGCTTGATGTGGCGATCGTAGTCCAGCAACTGCTCTTCGGTCAGCTTGATGCGGTTGGTGTCTATCTGCCCGGGGCCATTATCAAAGTTCTGAATAATGGCTTCGATGATGTGGTGTATGCCGTCGCTGTTGCGGCCGGTGACATCTCCCATCAGCTGAAAGCGATCACGAAAGGCTTCCAGGGTGGCGGCTTCGCGCTGGCCGGTTTTATCTACCGGGTAACGGCCGGATACGGCGTCGAACCCGAACAGAGAAAACAGCCACTGGTTGAGCACCAGGTGGTGACGAAATTCCAGCGTATTTTTCTGGCCTTTTTTGCCGCGCACACCGCCGGCCTTGCCGGTTTTTTTAGGTTCCGTTGCCATTGTGCTCCCCTTACAGTGCGTTGCCGTCGGTGTTTGCAAACATCAGCCGGTGAAAGGCTTCTTCAATCATTTGCACTCGGGCCTCTTCCATGGGCTCGCCCCGGCGGTTTTTGGGAATGGCAATGTTGTGGTCGCCGTTTACATAGAGAATGTCTACTTCGTCATCCTGGCTGGCGGTGAGGCGAATGTTCAGTTTCTCCAGCAGCACGGCATCGAGTACGGCGTTGTCTTTCAGCAAACCCTTGTCTTCTTGTGCCAGCATGGAAGGCAGGTTGCGCCATACCACCAGTACCTTCTGGCCGGCGCGGTTAACGCCGTATACGGTGCGGAACCACCACAGCCGGCCGCGTTGGTTTTCGTCCATGGTGTTCAGTTCGGCCTGATCAATGTGCTTTACCGTGGCCTGCCAGCGACCCAGTTCGGCCTGGCTTAGGTCGGCATCAAACCACAGGGGCGGGGCAATATGCTCTACGGTCAGGCCCAGCAGGTAGTTAAAGGTTTCCAGCAAATCAACCTTAACCGCGCGGGTTTCATCACCGCCGGCGGAGCGCACATTTAGCTGATAGGCGGTGGGATCGGTAAACAGCCTGGTATTGAGCAGAGAAGCGGAGCCTCGGGTTTCCACCTCCAGCAGGTAGTTCATCACATAGCTCTGGCGGGCGGCATCCAGCGCTTCGTTATCGAACGAGTCCAGTAGCGACTGCTGGCCCATGCTGCGCTGCAGGCTCAGATTACCCAGGGCGTCTTCATAGCTTTCCAGGCGAATATACTTGAAGCAATGAGATACACCGTTGAAGCCGCCATCCTCGTTTGCCACGGGAGCACCGGCTTTCCAGTTGTCGGCATAGACCACTTTCTGAATGCGGGGTTTAAGCACAGTGTCGAAGTAATCACCCATCTCCACCAGCAGGTATTTTCGCTGGCCGTTATCCTCACGGTTAAGGTCAATCACGGCATGGCCGGTGGTGCCAGAACCTGCGAAGAAATCAAGCGTTACTTCATCATTATCCATTGAATGGATAAGTATATCCTTCAGAAAGTATAATGACTTCGGTGAAGAAAAATCAGTGTTAGGTATAATATTCCTAAGGGTTTTACCACCACCGTCGGTTGAGTAGCGGCTACCAATCCAAGTGGATTTTGGTTTTGATGTCCTTACTTTTCCATCATTTTCTAAATAAATACGATAGCTACAGTTCCAGCGCACATCATCGACTTTAGAACATTCGATTATCTCGATGTTTTTTTGTACCGTATCTTTTCCCCAACGCCAGCATCCATCAGAGTTATCAGATTTCTTCGGATATATCTCAATATCATCAATATTTTTTCTTGTGATTGAAGCTGTTCTTTCTGATGGGCTCCAATATATAGGGAAAAACATATTTGGTCTTTCCTCTCTGGTGTCGGCACCACCACGCTTTCTGAGATCCCGTAAGGAGTACTTTAGGCCGTTAGAATCAGAGAGCTTATAGTCTGATATTTTATCTTCACTTAAAGGGAAACCGTTGGACTCAAAGTTTTCCTTTGCATATAAAAGAACATTTTCATGAGCAGTTGCAATGTGCTCTTTATCCTGCCTTCCTTTCCAATTGTTAACTACGGCGATGTCAGCAATAAAATCCATTTTTTCGGATTTAATGTCCATCAACTTTCTGAGGTTTGGCTGCTCTCTTCCATCAATACTTATCCATAAACAAGAATTTTCTGAATGTAATCTTGAAGACATATCAACTCTGTCTTTCAGGCATGAAAGCCAGCTTGAATGCTGATATGTATCTTTATAAGCAAAGCCGTCACCACCAGTGTTATAGGGCGGGTCAATATAGATACACTTTACCTGCTCGCGGTAGCGTTCCTGCAGCAGGTTCAGAGCCTGAAAGTTTTCGGAGTGCACCAGCAGGCCGTCGCATTGCTGATCCAGATCGTCCATGGTGGCCAGCAGTTGCGCCTTGAACTCAGGGCTAAAGTGACGGGTATCCAGCATCAGGTAGCGATATCTGGCCTGCGGCAGCAGCCCGGCCGGGCCATTTTGCTCCAGATCCTTTTGCAACTGAGCCAAATCCAGCCCGTAAAGGGTGGCCCAGTCCGCCTGCTGGGCGGGATTGTCAAACACCTGGGCAAGCAGGGTGTCGTGTTCGGACAGGCGGTCGAGGGTGAGGCAATACTGGATGTCGGTAACGAACTTCTTTTTCAGCCACAGCTTTTTCTGAAAGTTCTCCAGCTGGGCCAGAAAGGCGATGATGTTTTCGCCCAGTTTGCGGATCACTTCCACCTTGCTCAGCAGCGGTGCCAGCCGGGCCGGGTTGTGCTTGAGGGCAGCCAGGTCGTCCCAGCTGAGCAATTCATTTTTGATGTAAAAATCCAGCTCGCGGGTGAGAAAGCCGCCCAGATCCTTGTGAATAAAGTAATCGAAGCTGTTTTTCTTGGTGTAGTTGTTGAGCTGGCCCTGCAGCTGGCTGTAGTCGGCGGGCTCGCCATCGGCCTTGGTGTAGGGCAGAGCCAGTTGCTTGCGCCATTGCTCGGGCAGCTGGCTGTCTGCACTCAGCAGCCAGTTCACGGCGCTGGCCACCAGCACGCCCTGCACCGGCGGCTTCTTCTTGGCGGCGACAGTGGCCTTGCCAAATTCGGCCCGAATGGCGCTGTTGGTCTGCCAGTCATCCTGAGTGGCGGCGCGGAACACAAAGCGAATTTGCAGCTCGGTGTGCTGGTTGCCCTGTTCGTCGGGCTCGCCTTCCAGCAGCTCAAAGGGCTGGGTGTGGTCGAGTACAAATACCCGTTTGCTGCTATCACTTTCCTTGTTGTTGTTCTGGGCGCCGGCTTCGGCATCCACCAGTTTAAAATGCACCCGCATTGGGTTGGGCTCGGCGCTACTGGGATGCGGGTTCAGGCGAAAGCTGTAGTCACGCAGGGTTTCGCTGCTTTTAACGTAGTACTGATCCTTGTTGGCCCAGTGCAGTACCACTTCTTCACCCTGGTAGGGGATGGCGTAGGTGCCGTCTTTGTAAACACGGCGGGAGATAAAGTCGCCTTCGTCGTAGTAGCGGCTAAAGAAGGTCACCAGAGCATCGTAGACCTCGCCTTCTTCCCGGGCCAGATCAAAGCCGTCGCTGAGCTGGGCTTTCAGCTGTTTTACCTTGGGCAGGGTATCGGGATCCATTTCCAGCGCTTGGGCTCCCTGAATGGCTTTATCCAGTTCTTTTTGTAGCTCGGCCTTGTCACTGCTGGCAAAGTTGGCAAAGGCATCGCGGGTGAGGCGGGGCAAATCCTGTTCGATAAAGCGGTTTATATCGTCTTTGCGGGCATGCATGATGCGATACAGGCCAAAATCCAGCTCGGGCTGATTGAGCTGAAACATCTCGCGCAGCAGATGGGCAAACTTGTCCCGGCGCTGGTTGGCCTTGTGCACCTGGGTCTGGTTGGAGCTGAGTGGCTGTTGATCGTTCATGCGTTATCCCTGGGAATTATTAATATTGCGCATATTCTGCGTCAGCGAAGCACCCAAGGCTAGACACAAAAAGACAATGCCCGACAACTGCCCAAGATTTTGCCAGTAGGACGGGCATGGCATGTATGATCTGGTAAGCGATCCAGTTGCTGGTTCTTTAAGAGGGCTTTTTACTACACCAGTCGCCAGCGCAAGGTGAACAATCTCTGGGTGCTGCTCTTCTGGTGCAACTGTTGTTCCAGCGCGTCTATGTGCGCATCGCGGCGGGCCTCGATGGCATCTTCTACGGTGAATATTTCCTGCCGTTGTCGTCGCTGCTGGCGCTCCAGCCGCTTGATGGCTTCCTGAGCTTCCTTTTGCTCATCCAGGGTATTGGCCTGGCGAGAGAGCTTTTTGGCCTGTTGCAGCTCTACCCGAGTATCATCCAGTTTTTTCTGGGCGGATCGCATTTGATCTTCCGCCCAGTCTTCCAGCTTGTCGCGCTCGCGCTTGAAGTATTCCTTGTTTTCATCCAGCAGCTTGCTGAGCCTGGCGTCCAGCTGGCGCTTGGCATTTTGCTCCAATGAGTCTGGAGGCACGGCTTCGGCAAGGGGTAGGGGCCTGGCGTTGAGCAGGAACATATCGGCGCATTGCTCTGTATCCAGTAGCTGGCCGTCATCGGTAAAGGCGGTAAAGACCAGGTGTTCTTCATTCTGGAAGCTCGACAGTTGCAGCTGATTAAGCTCCAGCCAGCCACTCTGGCCCTGCAGCGGCTCCAAAGAAGACAGTTTTTTGCTGAACTCCGAGAGGTTGAACTCCACCATGGCCGGGGCTGTGTCCAGCCGGCGACCGCTGTCGAGCACCCATTCTCCGAGCGGGTGACCCAGCCGGTATTTATGAGCCTGTGCCAGCGGCTGGAGTTGTTTGTTCTTGCTGACCAGCTGATACAAGCCGGCAGGAGCATTCAGGCCGGCAGGAGGGCTGGCCAGCTCAAAGCTGAGGGTGGCGGGGGTAAAGGTGGCGCTGGGGGCCAGCATATGTTGGCTAAGGCTCCAGAACATGCGGCTCATTTGATCCAGCTGTTGCTGTGCCTCCTCATGCCTTAGCTTGAGCTTGTCGTGAATGTTGGCGTCGAAATGCTGAAACAGTTTCTCGCGGGTTTCGTTCATGCGCTTGGCGATATCTTCTTCCAGCTCTTTCTGCAACTGGTCGAAGGCGGCCTGAATGTCGGCGGGCTCGCGGCATTCGTTGTAGATGGCGGCAATACGCTTTTCAATGTCGAGACCGGATTCTATGCTGCCCAGCACATCGTCTGAGGCTCCGAAGAGGCCGTCAAACAACTGAAATTTGTGACTGAGCAGCTCCAGTACACGGCGGTCGGCCTCGTTTTTCTGGTTGAGAAAGTTAATCACCACCACATCGTGTTTTTGGCCATAGCGATGACAGCGGCCTATGCGCTGCTCTACCCGCTGGGGGTTCCAGGGCAGATCGTAGTTGATCACCAGGCTGCAAAACTGCAGGTTGACCCCTTCGGCGGCTGCTTCGGTCGCGATGAGAATGTCGGCATCGGACCGGAAGTGGTCAATGATGGCGGTTCTTACATCCACAGCCCGGCTGCCGGTGACCTGATCCGTCCCCTGATTCTGCTCCAGCCAGTGCTGATAAATGGCTTTGGTGCCGGGAGTATTGTTGCTGCCGCTGAACAGCGCAACCTTGCCGGCATGGCCATGCCGCTCCAGATGACTGGCCAGGTATTCCTGGGTACGGCAGGACTCGGTGAAGATGACCGCCTTGCGCTCGGCACCGCGCAGGGCCATTTTTTCAAAGCCTTGCTCCAGAGCGGTGAGCAGGGCCGCGGACTTGGCATCTTCGTGAATTCGGCCGGCCAGTTCGCGATATTGCTCCAGCTCGGCAATTTCCCCTCTCAGCTGGTCGGGATCCAGATCGCGATTGCCAAAAGAGTTCTCATATTCCATGGCCGTTTCGGCGGCTTCCAGCAGTTCGTCGTCGAAGTCATCATCCAGCAGGTCGCCCCAGTCATCCTCGCCAGCCAGGCTTGGGCTGCCTTGTGCTTCTAGCTTTTTCAGACGCTTCAGCAGGCTTTCGAGGGTTTTGCAGACGGCGGCCGTGGACGAGGCCAGCAGCTTTCTGACCACCAGGGTAACCAGGTGGCGTTGTTGAAGGGGAACGCCGTAGGTGTCCGGCCGCTGTAAGTAGGCAGACACCAGATAATAGAGGCGCAGTTCGTCTTCCGAAGGCTCAAACTCGTAGGTATAGGCCTTGCGCTCGGTATAGGGCACATATTCCAGCACCTGTTTACGCAGGGTACGGTGTACAAACTCATCCAGCCGTCCTTTCAGGCCGAGTAGATCGCTGTCGCTTCGCATGTATTGCTGGCGGAAACTGGCTTTGTCGCCAAACAGGTTTTCATCGATGATGGTAGAGAGGCCAAACAGCTCCAGCAGGGAGTTTTGCAGTGGTGTGGCCGTTAACAGCAGCTTTTTGCAGCCGGCAAAGGTTTCCCGTATGCAGTTGCCTATGACGTTGCTGTCTTGATGGGCATTTCTCAGCTTGTGCGCTTCGTCGATAACGACCAGATCCCAGGGGGTCTGACGCAGCTGCTGCTCCATACGCTTGGCAAACTGAAAGGAGAAAATCGAAATAACCGGCCTGTCGAAGGGATCCGGAATGCCTTCCTTGCGCAGTGTTTGCCAGGTTTTGTTATCCAGCACCTGTGTGGGCAGGTGAAACTTTTCGGCCAGTTCGTTGGCCCATTGTTTACGCAGGGCTGCCGGGCAGATCACCACTATATGGCGCTTACGCTCGGCCCAAAGCTGGGCCATGACCAGAGAGGCTTCAATGGTTTTACCCAGACCTACTTCGTCTGCCAGCACCACCCCTTTGACCAGTGGATTTTGCAGTGCAAACAGGGCTGCATCTATCTGGTGAGGGTTAAGATCCACCGACGCATCGAACAGCGAACTGCCTAGCCGGCCAACATCGCCACCCCGGCGCTGACGAGTAAGCTCATATGCAAAATACTTGGCGTGATAATCGGTAATGGGCGATGTCATGACGATTCCTTGCGCTCGGGACAGTACTGTTCATTCTGTCTCACCCGAGTACCAAGCGCAAAGATATCACCACTTTGAGTATTTATCGTTTTTAACGCTTCTCCTGCCTTCATGGTTTAGTGGTTTGATAGCAACAATATGGCTAATCACTCGTTGGCTGCTGAAGCTGTTTTCTATTCCAGCGGGTTCAGCACTAAGCCATGTCCCGAATTCGGCACTAATTCGACATAGAGGGATTGTCGTCCGACGATAACAGCAAGTGTTGGCCGTTTATCCCGCCGTTTAGTTGATAAGTGTTTCCATTCCGTTCTATCTAGTCCAGAAGGATGAGGATGGTCTTCGGGATGAGTGTGCCACTCGCCTAAGTAGCGGACAGTACCTTGACTCGTCGCCCACTGAGACTGAGCGATTGCTTCGTGGCCAAATGGCATCCGTTCAAACAGGTATGGGAACCTTTTGTCGCATGCTGTAGGGACCGTTGCTAGTTCAATTAGCATGTGGGATCCATGAACTGAACCAAGCAAAAGTCCGCCAGCTTCACAGTCAATATCACGGACCTGAATGTGCTGACAGAATGTCTCTATCGATGAGGCTGAGAAATGCAGCAGTGTCCTTTTATCGTCGGTGGCCCAGGAACTCAAGAACTGCATACAGGACACTCCCGGTCCCGTGGTGGGTCACAATCGGGCGAAGCAAGCTGGTGGGTGTGGTCGATCAGTCGAGTTCGTAACGCAGGGGAATAGACGCCATTGATCCAGTCAAGAGTCATCTCAGCGCCAAGGCTGGCTGCATGCATCGCTACCGAAGCGGGAAATGGTACGTACAAGCCTTCACATCCATGCCCCGCCAGGATGGTAGGAAGGGGAGCAAGGGTGGAACGGAGTTCGCCTCTTCTGTTGCTATGCCAAAGACATCGATAGCATGCTCCAGATTCGTTCGTTCTTAGGAGCGAGCGGACAGCCGTTCCTGGCCCCTCGATCCAGATTGAAAGCATGGGCGTAGTAGAAGTATATTGACCGCACAGCCAATGCCCAAGAGCTTCTTCCCCGGTGGCATCTATGAGTAGATCCAGCTCTCCCAATTGAGATTGCCTAACATCCACGGGCAGTGCACGAATCTCGGCCCCTGGCGCCGAGCGCTTGAGTTCCCTCGCCATGGCCTCGGCTTTATTCGACATCAAATCCGGAAATCCTAGACGATGACGCCCAATATTTTGCGGAAGCAGAATGTCGAGATCCACTAACGTAAGTTTGCCGCCGCAGGTCCCCGCACCGGCCTTTACCAGCATGTCTGATAGATAGCCACCAATCGTGCCACATCCAATGACGGCGATGCTCTTTCCTGCAAGCGTCTTTAATTTTGGTATATTCCGCTGGGCAAGGTACCTATCATCAATCCTGACAACTGAGATGGGCATCACCTTCAATCCAAAGCTTGAATCCCTGCTATTTACATGTTTGCTCTTTGGAGCTGGTTGTTGTTGATTATAGAGAACTGCAAACCCATAAGTCATCAAAGGGGATTCGATGATGATCAGAACTCCGTTGGCCTTTTTCTTTTTCCCTTCTTTGATGCGTTTATGAATCTTGCGTCGGCACCGGGGGTCCAGGATGCTTTGCCAAGCCAAAATATCCCCAACGGTTTCGGGAGGCCAGTGGTTGGTAAGAGGACGAGGTTGAGCACCAGTTTTGACCCGGTAAGTTAGTACTGTTTTATCGGTGACTTGGTAGCCGAGAGACTTCAGTTTCTCAGTTGTTCGATCTTCGTTGTCGGTGATGAACCACAACGGACTTTCATTGGCCTGCGCGACAATGCAGTTCTGTAGCCCTAAGACATTGTCTTGTATGTCCACAAAGCAAGGCCAACCATGCCAATAGGCAAAGAACTCTTCCGCTAGATCTTCGAGCATCTCCCCTTTCACGATATGTCCGAACACAACAGCCGCACGTTGTAGACACGCTAGCAACTGCCCGACAGGATCGTATATATCTAGAACGACGGAGCCTTTGGCTAGGTAGCAAAGTCCGCCGTCTGCGCCAAGATGAGGAGCTGCTGCGGGCAACTCCGGGGGAATTTTCA
Source organism: Oceanimonas aquatica (assembly GCF_030732065.1). GTDB lineage: Bacteria > Pseudomonadota > Gammaproteobacteria > Enterobacterales > Aeromonadaceae > Oceanimonas. The sequence goes on along the minus strand of NZ_JAVBHX010000005.1, from coordinate 164,391 downwards.
GCAGCCGGATACGAGGCAAGTCGAAGAATTTGGGGTCGAGTTGAATTTCACATGGATAGCCCTTGTCCGCTTGGGGAGGGAGCAAATCCCCATGAAGCTTGAACCAGCCGTCATCTGTCTTACCAACAAACTTGAAGCCGTGCTGCTTGCAGGCTTCGATCACGTCTGCAACCGCTGAGGCGCTCATCCGGCCTTCGTTCTCCCGACAAGTTCGCTCGGACCTGCGGTGGCGGGAGTTGCGGCAATGGTTGCAGCAACGGATACTGCTTTGACCCGCTCTGGCTCGTTTGGAAAGCGCGAGCCGAATTCACCTTGCATCCAGATGCATGCCTGTGAAGGACTACCGGTGCCGGTGGCTCCGCGAAGCACATCCTCGAATTCTTCGAATGCCTTGGCCGCTTCTTCGACACCCGCGTGGCCTAGTCGCTCTGTGAGCGATTCAGACTCTTCCACGGGGTTGTTCACTCCCTCACGCAAACGTGCTGGCAGTGCCGCGACGACATCTAGCAGAGCGAGATCGTCGCGCCTATCGCGTTTTTCAAAGAGTGGGGCAGCGGCTGCCATTAGTAGGATCGAGGCAGGTCCACCGCTGGACCACCTCCAATCGCGGAAGGCCTTCAAGTAGCGAACCACACGTCGGAACTGCTCTCCCTTGGCCGCAACTTCTGCTAAGAACCACTCCTTCACTGGCCTAGGATCTGAGGGCATCCAATCGCATTCACGATGAGCAAGCAGTACCTTGTCAGCGGGGAGCGCAGTCCAAGTATCCTGCTCCGCCATGTTTACAGCCTCCAATAACGAATCGTAGCCATACCGTTCCATCGACGCCTTCAGAGCTGCAAATTCTTCGTCTGGGATGGCATACAGAGGTATATCAATATGGGCATACGTACTAATGACGATGCGGATGCACGTCGGCTTATCGGTGACAAGCTTCCACTGCTTTTCCTCGACTAACGGTTTTAATGCTTCTTCCGCAGCAGTAAAGAATACTGTAGCTGCAGTGCTGGGACGCTTCGTTTGAGAGATGAAGCTCATTGGCAGATAGCAGCCATCATCGATATCGGCTTGCTGAGGGGGTTGTGCCGGGGAGTTCAACGTCTTGTATGCCCACGACCCTTGCGTGAAGAAGCGGGGTTGGGGAACTGCCTCTGTGTATCCATTTTCCTTTAATACACGTGGAATGCCTGCGCGTAGGCAATCCCTCACATCAGTGCGGGCGCTGGCGATCAGAGTGCGCTGTTCAGGGGCTAAATCCAACTCCCCATGCATGCAGGATTCGTTATCAATGGTGGTAAAAAAAAGTGGGCTCAGATTCAGCATTTGGCCTCCGGGACATTTTTGTTGGGGCCGTGATAGAAGATGGGAGCGCCGGCCTGGTGCGCTCTAAAAGGTTGGAAAAGAGGAGCGCCGAGCGCACGCTGCGCAGCATGGCTTCCGCGATCCTTGAGCGTATTCGTGGCGCCAATGGAAACCCGATCCAGCGCCTTCACGTCCTTACTTTGATCCGGTGTCGCTTTGTCGTCGATTTGAAAGTAGTTGTCGCCTAACGTTTGCTGCAGCATGTAGTCCACCGACGATTCCTGTGCGGAGATCACCAGATCGAAGAGTCCTCCTCGCCACTTTCCAAATCCACGGTCAAGGCTGGCACCGCCTCGAACGGTCGCACCGATCGTCATCGTGCCGATGGATAGAACTCGAATCAGTGCATCCTGTTTCGGCGAGAGGAACGTCTTGACTTCGTGCAACCCGAATAGACCGGGAGCATTGCCTACCAGTCCTCCATCCGCGAAGACACCACGGTCGTTGCGTGCCAGCGGAAAGTAGACGGGGGCAGCGGCAGTCGCCAGTGCAACATCGACGATTTTCATGCGGTGATCCAGTTCAAAGGAAGGGTGGTGAGGGGTCTTGAAAAACTGTCCGCGACCTGTCGAGTAGTTTACTGCTGGCACAAGAACACGATGCTTCAAGTCGCCGATCGTGATTCCTTGAAAGCGTTCGGTCAGTACCTCTCGCAATCCCGTCGAGTCATGCTTTGCAGTCAGCCAGAATCCCAACAGCTGCCTTAGAAGGCTACGGCAACCAAAGATGCGATTACCTTCGTCTTCGAACAATGCTTTGAGTTCGCTAGCCGGAATCTCCGCTGCTAGCCCCAAAGCCAACATCCCTCCCGCCGATGTGCCACAAATCAGGTCAAAGTGGGAAGCAATAGGGCGACCCAGCACTGATTCAAGCTCGGCAAGAACTGTAGCCGTATAGAGGCCGCGATAACCACCACCCGACAGGGCGAGCACATGGTAGGTAGGGATGTCGGTCATGACGTTTTAACCTCTCGGAGGGAAAGGGTCGTTGCCGTGACTATCCTTGTTACGGATACGGCCATCTGGGCGATGAATGACAAGTTCAGATTTTTGGTTACGTGCAATATCTCGCCCTGCATCTATTGCCTGTTGCTGCGTCTCATGCACAGATGTCGCCCGCTGGTTGCCTGCACTTTTAACGGCCCAACCGTTTTGATGAGGAACAATATGCTGATTTTTACCTGCCATAGTGGAGCACCAAGTCTTGAATTATCGGGATTTCGGCCAGTCGGGGTTTTGTCATTGGATGGCCGCTGTAGCAAGATTTCTGCGTATTCAAATAGTAGGAAGGTCAAGATACTTAACCTAGATCATGCGTAAACCTACATTTATTCTGTTTCTGGTCAAAAATTTATCAGAGTCAGTGCTTTGCGGCAAATATTGGGCGGCTACCATTGAAGAATAAAAAGGGTGCTGTGTGTAACTGCGTAGATATCCCTACAGCAGAACGGAACTTATAAATAAGGCCACAGCCGAGTTCGAGCAGGAAATCTCCCTAGTGCTGAATCAAACCTGCCCTTGGTCGAAATTCGACTACTCATCACTATTTTACTTCCAGTACCTCCGGTCCATGATTCTTGGTTTCAAGTGAAAAAAAAAAGCGACGGCAGGTCGCTTTTTTTTTCAGTCCCCAAACCACTCCCGCAGCTTGCGGTCGGCTTGGCGCTCTACCTCGGCATCCAGCGGGATTAGGAAGTAGGCCAAGGCACCATACACCACCGTTTTGGCCCAGAGCGGGGTCTCCGGCTTCTGAGCCGCGTAGTGCAGGCACAGGCAGTGGCGGATCACTTCTTTACCTGCCCGGCGCAGGTTGGCCCTGAGCTTGCGCCAGAACTGTTGCTCATTGAACTGGGGCTCCAGCTCATTCGGGTTGAACTCCATGTGGGCTCCTTGGGTTAAATCTGGCCGCGCTCAGCCAGAGACACGCAGCCTTCCAGGCCGACAACCACATGATCCAGAGTGCGGATATCTACCAAGTTAAGCGCATCGCGCAGGCGCTGAGTAATGGCTACGTCCGCCCGGCTGGGCTCGGGATCGCCGGACGGGTGGTTATGCACAAAGATGGCGGCGGCTGCGTTACAGGTTAAAGCCAGCTTGACCACTTCTCGGGGGTAGACGCTGGCGGCGTCGATGGTGCCGCGAAACAGCTGCTCGAAGCGCAGAATGCGGTGCTGATTGTCGAGCAGTACCACCGCAAAGATCTCATGCTCACATTCCTGCAGCAGGGTTTGCAGCGCCTCAAAGGTTTTGCTCGGGGCGTCGAGTACACGGCCCTTGGCCAGTCGCCGGCGGGCCAACTTGTGGGCCATGTGCAGAATGTCGGCCTCGGTTACCAGGCCAAGAGCCAGATAAGTGCCGGACTGTTCGCCGGCGATAAAGGTGTTATTGCTCATGGGATCCTCCATGCATAAAAAAACGCCGATCAGGGGCGGCGCGTAAAGGGATATGTATAACCAGGGCGTGAGGGCTAGAAGCGCTTCACTTCCAGATAAACTGAAACGCCAGCGATGACGATTAGCAGCCCCCAGGCAAGCCATTCGATCCAGGACTTGTTCATTTTGAATCTCGTATTTGCTTGTCTGATGAGAGCTTAGTTACTCAACCGTACCGAGTTTGTTGGTCAGGCGAGTTGCTTTGACCAGGTTGGCAGGTTTGGCGTTTAGGGTTGGTTCTGGCTGCTCGGTTTGTTCCGGGTAGAATTCGTCCAGCAACAGCGGGACTTCATCTTCACCGTCTTCAAACTGGCCGTTGTGCAGCAGTTGTCTGGCGGTGTGTTCCAGGTTGGCAATGTCCACGCCGGACTGCCGGTAGTGTTCGGCTTCCTGCAATGCCGTGCTGACCGCTTGCGCCAGGGTGTCCTCGTCGCGCAGGGTCAAATCCACATAGAACACTGGGGTGCGGTAAGACTGGGTGGTGCTCTTGGCTCTGAGCTTGAGTTGCAGCGCCAAATGTCGCGTATAGCCACCGGTCACTGCCTCAAAGTAGCGTAGCCGTGCCGCCAGGGTTCGCACCGAGTTATAACCCGTGGTGCGAAAGATAAAGCTGCCCAGCTCGTCGTTCTGGCCTTCCACCTGTAGGTTAAGGCGGCCATAAAGCTTGCAGCCCTGTTCATGGGCGAAGCGGCAATACTCCGGCCCCGGACAAGTCACTTCTTCTATTCCTCCTTCATTGACTCGTTTGGCGGTATCGCCATTACCCACGCACAGCGGCCGTCCGGTGCTGCGATCAAAGGCGCTGTACTCGGCCCGCAGGTTCAGCTCGCTGTCATTGAACAATACCCGCACCGGGATCGCCCGGATCTTGCCGTTGGCCGCCGTTTCAGCGTATTGCTGGTGCAGCGGGTGTAACATCCAGCCGTTACGGTTTTGAACCTGAGTGGTGAGGGTAAAGCTGTCGTCTTTTTCCGGTAGCCACTTGTCGTTCTTGTTGACCAGCTTGCCAATGCTGATCCGCCCAATGATGGGCGGAGTGATGGCCAGTCCTTTGATCATGACTTGCTCCTTTGCAGTTGCACGGTAAAGCGGCGAGAGCCAGGTACGATTTTGCTGCAATGCTGCAGCCATTCCGGATGGGAGTTACTGAGCTTTTCCATATCGGGCACCACGCGATCACGGCTGCGTTTCCAGCTGATCTTTCCTTCCTGAAATACCGCGCCACCGGCATCGCCCAAAGCGGCCTGCAGTTGCTGCTTGAGCCTGGCCTCACTGGCTTCGGCTTCTTCCTTCTTCTCCTTGGCGCTGAGAAAGTGGCTGAACAGGGTGTTCATTTCTGCCGACTCGGTAAGATCCAGCACCGGTGTCTTGTCTTCGGGATAGAGCGATTGCAGGGCCTTGCCGGCATCTGCCGAGCCGTCGGGTTCCGGCTGGGTGTCGTCGAGCACATGCTGCCAGAAAGCATTTTCCCGCCTTATGAGATCGGCAATTTTGTCGTCGTCCCGATTGATGCGGTAAATACGAAAATCCTGCCCGGCGATCAGTACCGCCACATCGGCCCAGGCATGGCCGGTAACGGCCAGCTGGTGCAGCACCTGACACTGGTAGGCGAGGGGAATGCCCTGCTCCCATTGTGGTGCAGAGTGATAGCCGGCGGTCTTGATCTCCAGCGTGCCCACGCCATCGGGGTGTCCCAGCACTTCCCGATCCAGATTGGCGAGCATGAAGGGATGGTCCGGGTGTTGCAGCACCGCATTCACCCGGCGCACCTTGAGCCTGGTGCGTTGGGCGTAAACGTAAGCCAGCACCGGCTCCAGGGTAGTGCCCCAGAACACCGCTTCGTTGTTGCTCAGATCTGGTGCCGGGCGGCGACCAGTTTTCTCCAGCCACAGTGACAAGGGGCTCTTGTAGGGGGACAGGCCAATGGCCACGGCGGCATCGGATGAGCCAATACCAGACTGGCGCACTTCCAGCCATTGTTGGTGAGTGAGTGCCTTGGTGTCGGCCAGACGCAGGGCTTGGGAATAACGAGTTTTCATGGTGAGTCTCCTCAAACGCATAAAAAACATACCCCCCGTTGGCTCATGCCAACGGGGGATATAAAGAAGTAATACTGGTGAGAATTAGTCGAGTAATGCCATGGCCTGGCCGTAGGCTTTTTGCTTGAGTTGAGCACCGAGTCCGAACCAGGCGGAGTCGAGCCGGTTATCCTGGCTGCGGGCACGACGGTGATGATCTACAAACTCGGTCATGGCGTTTACCAGGCCCCAGGCGGTGTTTTTGCTGGAAGCCAGATCAGCACCCATACCTGCACCGTCGTACAGGCTCAGCAGTTGTTGCATGGGTTTTGAAGGTGTCAAATCAGTTTCTGTTAAGCATGGGTCTTCCAGTACTTCTGCAAAGAAGCGGTGCGCTTCTTCTGGTGAAACCGGACGTTGGCTCATGGCCTTCAGGTCGTGCATAAAGGTATCCCAGCTCGACAGGCCCAGCCCCAGAGCCTCTTTTACTTGCTTGGGATCAAACACGGTGGAGTGGGGCACCTTAATGGCTCCGGCTTTCTTGTTAACGGCTACCTGCAGGGTGTTGTTGCACACCACCCGTACTGAAGTGAATTGTGCTGTGGTACACAGAGTGCCATCGCAACTGGTGGCCAGCAGCAGATAACCCTTGATGTGGTCGTTCCCCTTGAGCTTGTCTGCCTGGCCGGTTTTAGCCAGGGCCCACAGCTTGCGGCCGCCCTTGAGCACGCCGGCGGTTTCCAGCTCAAAGCCACCGGCATGCACCAGGTCTTTATAAAAATGCAGCACCTCCTTGGGCTGCACCACCTTGTAGCGATTGGACACTACCGACAGGGGAGCCAGGGTATCGGAGCGATACAGCACCTGAGCGCCATCGTGACTGCGCAAGAACAGTCCATCATCGGCGGCGTTGAACATGACATCGCTTTGCTTGATGGACCAGTCCATGCCGGCCTCCCTGAGCCAGACCGACAGCGGCTGCTGACGGCTGAGCTGATTGCCCAGGCCATGCCAGGGCGTTTGGCCCACGTAGGCCATGGACTCGATGAGGTGAGACATAACCGCCTCCTGAGAAAGTGGGTGAGTGAAGCTGTGTTGAGAGTGAGCTGCCAGAGCTGGCAGAGTTTGGTGGTTAGCCTTGCTGACGAAAGCAATGACCACAGTCGGCGCACTGGAAGTTATCCAGCAACTTGTTGTCGATCTCTTCTCCAAGTTTGGATCCTGCAGCACCACCGGCGGCACTACCCACAAGCCCCCCGATAATGGCACCAGCAAGGCCACCCAGAGTCATTCCTAGGGGGCCTCCTATGGTTCCTACCAGGGTGCCGACTCTGGCTCCACCGGCAGCGCCAGCCATGCCTGAAGCGCCTCCGGCAATAGCGCCAGTGGTGCCGCCAATTTTTCTGGCAATGTCTCGGGTAATAATGCGTTGGGAATTACAGGAAGGGCATTTAATAGACATAGGTATTCTCCTTGAGGGACGTTGTTTAACTCAGCGTTGAGTTAGCTCAAGGGAATGAAATATGTCTGAAGTTTTTTTTGGTTACTGGTTACTGGTTACTGGTTGGTTTTTCTTAGTGTGACTTTCCGTTATCTCGTAGTGCTACTTTTTCAAGTATCCAGTCCTGAATTTCGTTTTCAACCCAGGCTACGGCTCTCTCACCCAGTGGAACAGGTTTGGGAAATGCCTGCTCAGATATGTATTTGTAAATCGTAGAGCGAGCCAGGCCAGTGCAGTCCATGACTTCTTTAAGTTTGATGAGTCTCATGATGGTACCCCTTTCTGATGCTGTAAGTATTAGCTCTGGCTCGTGCCGAAAGAGCGGCCGCCATCTGCTGTGTATTTGCTGAATTCTTTCGCTAGGTAGAGGGCTCGATTTACCAACGAGTGATAGTCCTCTTCAAAGATATGGCGGTCGGCGTTTTTATTTATGGTGTAACTGGCGTTGTCTGGGAAGTGCACAAGGCTCTCTGCATCTTCAATACTTAACCCGATTGCGCTAGCCCAAGCGGAATAAACCATCCCGCTTACTCCACTATTGATTAATCGGTAGTTACCCGGTGATTGGAAGGTATCTTTATTGAGCAGTATAAGAACGTGATAGTGGCAGTGGATTGAATTATTTATTTCTCTGCACCAAATGTACCGAATGCTTGTTGGATGAACTCGCTTACCTTCACTCTTTCTTTTTCTTAGTGAATGGTTGATTTTTGACTTTAAGGATTTGAAGAACCTGGTGATGACTTCCCGATCTGCTCTGAAGTATTGAGACGGTGAGTCATAGTGAAGTGAGTCAAGTAGATCCCAGGGGAATCTAAGATCAAATCTTATCGCTATGGTTCTGGGGTGATCAGCCAATGCTCGATTGATGACAGAGATAACTTTGTCGGCTTGCTTGGGGTTTGTTGCAGTCTTGTTTGTTCTCATGGTTTGTCTCCTGTGTATCTTCCACAGGAATGACTGCTCTGGTTATTAAATATGACTGAGTTCTCTTTAGATAAGGTCTACTGATATACGCATATTAAACATACAGACATGTAGCAAGGGGGTGAGAGAGCTGCTGCGCTCTGGGTTGGAGAGGGGTAGTGCGGGAGGGAAGTGCTCGCAAGTTATAAGTTTTTGAAGTGTTTGTTTTCTACAGGCAAGCACAAATAGTAGTGGCTTAGCTTAGCTAGTCGCTTGTGTGATCTGAGTGCAAACTCTAGAGTTATCTGAATATAGACTTGACTGTGGTAGCTGATTGTAAAGCTACACTTGGCTTCAAAAAGGAGGTTTAGCTTATGAGTATTTGCGTTTTTGTAACGAAAAACCATTGACAATGCGCTGATAAGAGGATGATATTGTAATGATAAAGATATGTAATTATTACTGCGTAAGGAGTTTTTGTGGCATTTCATAGACCTGCTGATTATGAAGATTACAATTTTTTAAAATGCCGGTTTGAAGAGATTGGTTCTAAAGATCAATATAAATTGAGATATTTGGTTAGGCGAGTAGCTGAGTCGGAGGGTGTTGAAAAGATTGTTTTTGTTGATGTCAAATCAATGGCGGATTATTTAGCTAAGTTTTATATTGATAATGTGGCTGTAGGGCTTAATTCAAAAAATAAATCGAAAAAAGCTGCTGGAGGCGGTTCTGGTAGAGATAACCACCGCAAGATGGAGCCTATTATTGATTTTGGGTTTGAATGTGAAACTGAGGTTAAAAGGGATCCCATATTGGATTTTGGGTTTGAAGATATTTATAAGGAAAAGGAAAGTTCCCTGGTAGAATTTGATGATTTTTCTGATAGAAGAATAAAGCCTATTTTGGATCTTGGTATAGATTTAAATGAAGGGTTAAATGGTGTTGATAAAGTAAGTGATGAGTTTTTGTTTTTTAAATTTTTAGATGATTATAGCCTTGGTTATTCTGGTTTGTCAGCTTTTGACTGTGGTGAGTTATCTTTTCTTAAAGGAAGGGAGCTTGAGTCTACTATAGCTTGGTTAGTTATTCGTAATTTTAGAGGTGGTTATCTTTATGATAGCCTTAATCTACCGCTTGATTTAGATGACCATAGGCGGATGTATTTTTCAACACTTGAATTCTTCATGTTCTTAGATGTGGATTCTAATATTAAGATGGAACTTCTACAAAATGTAAAGGATGCTTGTAATAGAGTTAATGACGAAAAAGATCCCTTTGAATGGGTCGATGTTAATAATGATAGTTTTGTTTCTTGGGTCTGGAGGTATATAAAGGGTAAAAGTGATGATGCACATGGTGGAATGTTGGCGAAAAATATCAAAGTGATTGTAAAGTCTAGCAGGTTGAGGTTTTTATCTGCATCTTATTTTACATGGGATGTAGATGCCAATACTAAGAAGTGGTTTATGAGAGAGTTGAGAGGAGCTTGGTCACAGAAGAAGTTTAGAGATAAAAATAAAGATAATGGTCGTCTAAATACATATATAGGTAAAAGTGCAAAAGAGGCACTTGATGAGCTTGTCTCTAGAGATGGAACTAATGCAAGTGATGTGTTGAAGAAAATTATACTGGCTGAGTATTCTCGCCATAAAATATGAAGTTATTATTGTTAAAGCTGGCTGCCACTAATTAAGTCGTGACAGCTATGATCTGAAAAGTAACTTGCAGAGTGCATCTTAATTATCACAAAAATAGTCTTAGCTTAGTTAGGTGGTTTCCATTTAGGCACCGTGTCAACCCATGAGGTTCGTCAGGGGGAGCTGTGGTGCGGAGAAGCTGCTGGACGTAACCAGGTCATTGTTTTCAGGGGGGTGCTGCTCGAGGCTGCCTTTTTGTTGAGTCGTCGAGGTTTGACGCTAACCGGATAGATGCGAAAATACGGCCTCCTCATGTGTGCTGTTGAGGTCTCGGTCTTGGGTATCAAATGAAATTGCGGGTATCAGAGCGGGTATCAAAGCAGTGTTAGGCTAATCACTATCAATATAATCAAAGAGATAAGTTCAATATGCTGCTGATGATCGACAACTACGACTCCTTTACCTGGAACCTGGTGCAGTATTTTGGTGAGCTGGGGCAGGAGGTGGTGGTGCGCCGCAACGACGATATCGGCCTGGACGAGATAGCGGCGCTGCGGCCGGCAGGGTTGATCATTTCTCCCGGCCCCTGTACGCCGAACGAGACGGGCGTATCACTGGCGGCCATCGAGCGTTTTGCCGGTGAACTGCCGATACTGGGGGTGTGTCTGGGGCATCAGGCCATTGCCCAGGCCTTTGGTGGCGAAGTGGTGCGGGCCCGACAAGTGATGCACGGCAAAACCTCGGCCATTCGCCACACCGGCAAAGGTCTGTTTGCGGATCTGCCCGATCCCTTGACCGTCACCCGTTACCATTCTCTGGTGGTCAAGGCCGACACCCTGCCGGCCTGCTTTGAAGTGACCGCCTGGAGCGAAAACGAGCAGGGTGAGCGGGATGAGATCATGGGCATGCAGCACGACACCCTGCCGGTGCACAGTGTGCAGTTTCACCCGGAAAGCATTCTTACCGAAGCTGGCCATCAGCTGCTGCGTAACTTCCTGAAGCTGCTGTAGCCGCATTTCATTCGCGGGGAAAACCTCGACCCACCCCGTTATTCCGGCTTTCGCGCCGGAATCCATTCTGCGTACAGCCGTGTTGCCTGTTTTAGACTCCGGGTCAGGCCCGGAGTGACGAAATCTGTAAGACCCGCCTTTATCAGTCGCACTATAAGTTTTTCTTATATTTCTTATCAGGCTTTCTCGCTCGCAAGGTGTTCGGCCACCGGGAATAATAGCGGTGAGTCCGGCGCAAAAATTCTTTTTTCTGCCTGTTTATGCAGACGGCACCTGACTGTGGCCGGTCCGGGCTTGGCGCGTTGCGAGCTTATGCAAGATAAATGACTACAATCACTCACTCTGCAAAATAAACGACTAAAATTGTGACTCTGTGTAGAGACAAGTTGCGGTCACTTTGCAATAATGCTCGCGTGTTTACATGGATTTAACTTTTATCGCAGAGCATGCTGCGGTAAGCGGAGGAAGAACGCATGTCTGATATGGCTGTTACCCGAGAAACCTTTGACCAGGTGATGGTGCCCAACTACGCCCCCGCCCAGAGCATTCCGGTGCGGGGCCAGGGGGCCCGGGTCTGGGATCAGCAAGGAAAGGAATTTATCGACTTTGCCGGCGGCATTGCGGTGAATTGCCTGGGCCACTGTCATCCGGCGCTGGTCAATGCGCTTAAGGAGCAGGGCGAAAAGCTCTGGCACCTGAGCAACGTCTGGACCAACGAGCCGGCCCTGCGCCTGGGCAAGAAGCTGGTGGACGCCACCTTTGCCGAGCGGGTGTATTTCTGTAATTCCGGCGCCGAGGCCAACGAGGCCGCCCTCAAGCTGGCCCGTCGTTATGCCATCGATCAGTTCGGCCCGGAAAAGACCCAGATCATTGCCTTTCAGCAGGGCTTTCATGGCCGTACCTTCTTTACCGTCACCGTGGGTGGCCAGGCCGCCTATTCCGACGGCTTCGGCCCCAAACCCGCCGATGTCGATCACGTTCCCTACAATGATCTCGAGGCACTCAAGGCCATCATGTCCAGCCGCACCTGTGCCGTGGTGATGGAGCCGCTGCAGGGCGAGGGCGGCATCATCAGCCCGGACCCCGAATTTGTGCAGGCGGTGCGCGCGCTCTGCGACCAGCACCAGGCGCTGCTGGTGTTTGACGAAGTACAGACCGGCGTGGGCCGCACCGGCGCCCTCTATGCCTACATGGATACCGGCGTGACTCCCGACATTCTTACCAGTGCCAAGGCCCTGGGCGGCGGTTTCCCCATCGGTGCCATGCTGACCCGCGCCGACATTGCCGCGTCCCTCAAGCCGGGCACCCATGGCTCCACCTATGGCGGCAATCCCCTGGCCTGTGCCGTGGCCGAGGCCGCCTTTGACACCGTTAACACCCCCGAGGTATTGGCCGGCGTCAAGGAACGTGAAGCTTGGTTCCGCGAAGAACTGGCTAAAATTAATGATAAATATCAGTGTTTCGAGGAATTTCGTGGCAAGGGCCTGCTGCTGGGCTGTGTGGTGAACGAGCAGTATCAGGGCCGCGCCAAGGACTTTCTGCAGGCCGCTTCCGAAGAAGGCCTGATGGTGCTGATCGCCGGCGCCAACGTGGTGCGCTTTGCCCCCTCGCTGGTGATCACCAAAGAAGAAGTACAGGAAGGCCTGGCCCGCTTTGAGCGCGCCGTGGCCCGGGTGGTCAACGGCTAAACGACCACCGTTATTACCGGCGGGGCAGGGGTGCCCCGCCCACATTGTCATAAGGAGTGCTGCATGCTGGTGATCAGACCCATAGAGCAGCGTGATTTCGCCATTCTCAAGCAGATCGCCGTTGAGTCCGGCCACGGTTTTACCTCGCTGCCGGTGAACGACGAGCTGCTGCAAAACAAAATCGATCACTCGGTGGCATCCTTTGCCAGCCGGGCCGGCGGCAAGGGGGAATGTCTTTACTTTTTCGTGGCCGAAGACAGCGACACCGGCGAGGTGCTGGGCACCACGGCGCTGGAGTCGGCGGTGGGGCTGTCGTCCCCCTTCTATACCTACCTGCTGGGCAAGCAGGTGCACAGTTCGCGCAAGCTGGGCATTCACAATGTGGTGGAAACCCTCACCCTGACCAACGATTACACCGGGGTCAGCGAGCTGTGCACCCTGTTTCTGCGCGAGCCCGCCCGCCACGGCCTGAACGGCCGGCTGCTGTCGAAATGCCGGTTTCTGTTTCTGGCCGAATTTCCCGAGCTGTTTGATCAGCGGGTGCTGGCGGAGATGCGCGGCGTGTCCGACGAAGGCGGCAACAGCCCGTTCTGGAGCTGGCTGCAGGAGCACTTCTTTTCCATGGACTTTCCCACGGTCGATTACCTCACCGGCATCGGTCACAAGGGCTTTATCGCCGATCTCATGCCCAAATACCCCATTTACGTCAGTCTGTTGTCCAAAGAGGCGCGGGCGGTGATCGGCAAGACCCACGACAAAACCCGCCCGGCCCTGCATATGCTGGCGGAAGAAGGCTTTTGCTGGCGCGGCTACGTCGACATTTTTGACGCCGGCCCCACGGTGGAGTGCGAGGTGCGTCATATTCGGACCATTCGCAACAGCCGCCGGCTGACGGTGCAGATCGGCCACCCGGTACAGCCGGAGCATTACCTGATCAGCAATACCCGCTTTGAGGATTTTCGCGCCCTGCTGGGCGACATGGCGGTGAACGAACAGAAAGGGCAGGCGGTGATGACCGCCGAGGTGGCGCGCCTGCTGAAGGTGGAAGACGGAGATACCGTCAGGGTAGCGGAGATGAAACGCAATGACTGAAGCCGTGCAATACATCAATGGTCAGTGGCTGGCGGGAGCGGGCGAGCAGTTCGACTCCCTCGATCCGGCCAAAAACGAGGTGGTCTGGCAGGGCGCTGCCGCCGATGCCGCTCAGGTGGATGCCGCCGTGGCCGCGGCCCGTAACGCCAGTGCCGACTGGGCCTTTCGTCCGGTGGAAGAGCGGCTGGCGCTGATCAAGACCTTTGCCGGCTTGCTGGAACAACACAAGCCGCAGCTGGCAAAACTGATCGCCCGGGAAACCGGTAAACCCGAGTGGGAGGCGCTGACCGAAGTGGGTGCCATGGTCGGCAAGGCCGGCATTTCCGAAAAGGCCTATTTCGAGCGCACCGGCACGGTGGAAAACCCCATGCCCGGTGCCCGCGCCTTTGTACGCCACAAGCCTCACGGTGTGGTGGCGGTCTTTGGCCCCTACAACTTTCCCGGTCATCTTCCCAATGGCCATATTATTCCGGCGCTGATCGCCGGCAATACGGTGGTGTTCAAGCCATCCGAACTGACCCCCATGGTGGCCCAGGAAATGGTACGGCTGTGGCATGAGGCGGGCCTGCCCGCCGGCGTGCTCAACCTGGTGCAGGGGGAAGTGAATACCGGCAAGGCGCTGGCGGCCCACGAGGGCATTGACGGCCTGTTTTTCACCGGCTCCTCTAACACCGGCAAGTTGCTGCACCAGCAGCATGCCGGCCAGCCGGGTAAAATTCTGGCGCTGGAGATGGGCGGCAATAACCCCCTGGTGGTCACCGGTGTGGCCGATGAAGACGCCGCCGTGCATGCCATTGTGCAGTCGGCCTTTATCACCTCCGGCCAGCGCTGCACCTGCGCCCGCCGCCTGCTGGTGCCGAATGGTGAAGCCGGAGACCTGCTGCTGGTGCGGCTGGTGGCGGTGACCAAAGCCATTCGTGTGGGCCAATATGACGCCGACCCCCAGCCCTTTATGGGCGCCATGATCTCCGAGCGCGCCGCCCGGGGCATGGTGGCGGCCCAGGCCCACCTGCTGGCCTTTGGTGGCGAGTCGCTGCTGATGCTGAAACACCTGCAACCGGGCACAGGCCTGGTGTCGCCGGGCATTGTGGACGTGACCGGCGTCAGTCAGTTGCCCGATGAAGAATATTTCGGCCCCCTGCTGCAGGTGATCCGTTTTAACGACTTGCCCGAGGCGCTGACCATTGCCAACCGCACCCGCTACGGCCTGTCGGCGGGACTGTTATCCGACAGCGAAGCGGACTGGGATTACTTCTATCGCCATATTCGCGCCGGCATCGTCAACCGCAACCGGCCCATCACCGGTGCCTCCAGCGCCGCGCCTTTTGGCGGCGTGGGAGAGAGCGGCAACCACAGGGCCAGCGCCTATTATGCCGCCGACTACTGCGCCTATCCGGTGGCCTCGGTGGAAGGCGACAACCTGGCAATGCCCGAGACCCTGTCACCGGGGCTGAGCTTTTAAGCGAACAAAGGAGATCGTCATGCATACGTCGGTAAAGGAACTGTTTGAGGCGCTCTGGCAGCACTACCTGACCGTGACCCCCAGCGCCCTGAAAATTCACGATCTGCTGGGCGGCGGCGAGGCCATCGTCAACGATCACGTGGCCTTTCGCACCTTTAACCACCCCAAACTCGGCTTGAATAAGCTGGCGGCCCATTTTCTGGCCCTGGGCTATGAGCAAAAGGGCGAATACCACTTCGAGGCCAAAAAGCTCTATGCCCGCCACTACGAGCATTCAGATCCGGACGCACCCAAGGTGTTTATCAGCGAGCTGTTGCTGGAGCAGTGCTCGCCCGAGCTTCAGCGCATTGTGGCCGGCTTGATCGACCAGGCCGATGAGCATCTGGCGGAGCGGGAGGATTTTCTTTATTCCGGCGCGCCCTGGCGGGTCTCTCACGCCGATTACAAAACCCTGCTGGCAGAAAGCGAGTATGCCGCCTGGCTGGCGGTGTACGGCTACCGCGCCAATCACTTTACCGTGAGCGTGAACCACCTTCAGCATTACGACAGCCTGGAGGCGGTGAACAGCGCCCTCAAGCAGGCGGGGTTCCGGCTTAACGACGCCGGCGGCGAGATCAAGGGCTCCCCCGATGTGCTGCTGGAACAGTCCTCCACCCTGGCCGACACCGCCCTGGTAACCTTCACCGACGGCGAAGCGGCGCTGCCCAGCTGTTTTTACGAGTTTGCCCTGCGCTACCCCAAACCCGATGGTGAGCTCTACACCGGCTTTGTGGCGGCCTCGGCAGACAAGATTTTTGAAAGCACCGACGCCGGCCGTAACGAAAGCTGAGTCAGGGCAGTGGCACTTCCGGCACCGCAGTGACCGGCGGTGCCATAGTGGGACGCTGGCCTTGAATCCAGGCTCCCACCATCACCAGCACCAGGGCGGCACCCGCCAGGGTCATGAAGACCGCATCCAGTGAGCCGGTGGCGGCGCGCAGATAGCCGGCCAGCAGGTTGCCCAGGGTGCCGCCCAGGCCAAAGGTCACCATGCAGGCCCCGCTTATCTGCATGGTGGCGGTGGCGGAATAGGTTTTGCTCAGCCAGCCGGCCAGAATGCCCCACATGGGAAAGTACATCAGGCCATAGCCAAAACCGGCCACCAGGGCAAAACGGGCCGGATCATACACAAACGCCAGCAGGCCAAGGGCAAAGCCGCTAAAGATCACCAGCAGGGCTACACCGTGACCCTTGCGGTCGGCCAGCCGGCCGGTGAGCAGACCGGCCACCATGCCGGTGAGGCCCACCGTGGTCCAGGTGTAACCGCCAAGGCTGGCGGCCAGCCCCTGCTGATCCAGGTAGGTATTGAGCCAGCTGGAAAAGGGCATGGTGGTAAAACCGGCCAGAAAGCAGATCAGGCAGGCCAGAAAGGCGGTGCGCTCGCGGCAGATGGTGGCGAGCAGCCTGGAGGCGGGAATACTCGGCTCGGGATCGGCGGTGGCCACGGCGGGCTTTTTCAGGCTGTTCAGCAGGCGCCAGGTCAGAACCAGTACCAGCAGGCCGGTGATGCCGGCCAGTTGCCAGGCCTGCTGCCAGCCCAGCACCGGCACCACCAGCAGGATCAGCAGGCCGTTCAGGCCATAACCCCAGGCGGTGCCGCTGGAGGCGGCCGAGAGCGCGGTGGAGCGCTGACCGGGCTGCGCATGGCGACTGATGATCTCCACGATGGCGCCCCAGCTGATGGCCGCGCTGGCGGCCAGGCAGGTCAGCGCCAGCATAATGAGCCAGGGGGTTTCAAGCTGCGCCATGGTAAACAGCAGGGCGGTAGACAGAGAGCCCGTGGCCAGTGACAGGCGGGCCGTGCCCAGGCGGGGGCCGAGCACTCCCAGCAGCATGGCGCCGGCGAGGTAGGCCAGCTGGGTGAGCGCGCCAATGGCGGCCAGATGCCAGTGGCTCAGGTGAATGGCGTCCCGCATCAGCGGTACCAGGGCGGCAAACAGAAACATGCCAAATCCATGGCTGACAATCTGATTCATTCCAAAAACAACGGCCAATCTCATCCTGAATACTCCCTGATCCGGTGATGAACTGCTGACCTGTTTATCCTGAATTCTTGCCGGCATTCGGTAAATCGATGAATATTAATATCTGCGTTCAACAAGGTTGAAATCTGACCATGCGTGACTTGCCCATCACCCTGCTGCGCACCTTTGTGGTGGTAGCGGAAACCCTCAACCTGACGGTGGCCGCCGGCCGGCTGCACCGTGCCCCCTCGACCATCAGCATGCAGCTGAGCCGGCTGGAAGATCTGGTGTCCACCGAGCTGCTGGAGCGGGGGCAATACGGGGTTCGGTTAACCCCGGCGGGAGAATTGCTGCGCTCCCATGCCCAGCTACTGCTGAACCAGCATGACCGAATACTGGGCGCCTTTCTGAACGCGGAGATCGGCGGTAAGGTGCGCTTTGGCACCCATGATCAGTACGCTACCCGCAGCCTGCCGCCGCTGCTGGAAACCTTTGTGCTCAACTACCCCGAGGTGCGGCTGGAGGTGCAGTGCGACCACCGTCCTCAGCATCTGGTGGCACTGGTGCAGCAGCGCAAGCTGGATCTGGCGCTGGTGGAAATGCCCTTGCTGTCCGATGGCGGACAGCGCCTGGGGCGGGATGATCTGGTCTGGGTTCGTTCACCCCTGCACCAGGCCCATTTGCGTGAGCCCCTGCCGCTGGCGGTGTTTGTGGAAGGCTGTTACCACAGAGATGCGGCCCTGCAGGCCCTGGAGCAATGGGAAACCCCGTTCCGGGTTGCCTTTACCAGTCAGAGCCGGGCGGGCGTGCTGGCGGCGGTACGGGCGGGAATTGGGGTGGGGGTGATCCCCCGCAGCACCCTGGAAGAGGGCCTGGTGGTGGTAGAAGAAGGCTTGCCGCCCCTGCCCAAAACCGGAACCACCCTGTTCGTGGCCGAGCAGGTGAATGAGGCCACCACCCGGCTGGCGCAAATCATTCGGGAAAGCCCGCAGTTTACCCATGCCGGGTTCGAGGCCTCTCACTGGCTGTTGCACCAGCTGGGCTGAGCGGCCTTGTTTCCTGCAAGGGGCTCTGGCTTGTTCCCCGACGGCGGGCATGGGATCATGACCGCCGTTCACTATAACCAAGGAGCCAAAGCATGAAACTGGCATTTATCGGACTGGGCGTCATGGGGTTTCCCATGGCCGGGCACCTGCAGCAGGCGGGCCATGAGGTATGTGTATATAACCGCAACCCGCAAAAGGCGGCGGACTGGGTGGCCCGCTGTGGTGGCACCAGTGGCGCCACCCCGGCCGAGGCGGCCAACAATGCCGACATGGTGATGGTCTGCGTGGGCAACGACGACGATGTGCGCTCCGTTATCTACGGCGACGACGGCGTGCTGGCCGGAATGAAAAGTGGTGCCTTGCTGATCGATCACACCACTACCTCCGCCAAACTGGCTGAGGAGCTGGCAGAAGCCGCTGGCAAGCAAAATGTGCGCTTTATTGACGCGCCCGTGTCCGGCGGTCAGCTGGGCGCGGAAAACGGCGCCCTGACCATCATGATTGGCGGCAGCGAGAATGATGTGGCCGAGGCGGCGCCGGTACTGGCAGCCTATGGCAAAAAGGTGACCCGGCTGGGGCCGGTAGGCGCCGGCCAGCGCTGCAAGATGGTCAACCAGATCTGTGTGATCGGGGCCGTGCAGGGCATTGCCGAGGGCCTGATGATCGCCCAGAAGGCCGGCCTGGATATTCCCACCCTGATTGAGGTGCTGGCCGGCGGTGCCGCCCAGAGCTGGCAACTGCAGAACCGGGCCCAGACCATGGCCGATGATCAGTTTGATTTTGGCTTTGCCGCTCAGTGGATGTACAAGGATCTGGGCATTTGTCTGGACGAAGCCGAGCAGCAAGGACTCAGGCTGCCCCTTACCGAGCATGTGCACCAGGTTTACGAGCGGCTGCTGGAGCAGGGCATGGGCCGCTGCGATTCCACCGTGGTGATTCGGGATCTGAAGTCCTGAGCCGGGCGCAAGCCTTGGCAGAGCCCGGCCCGCTCGGCTATGCTGAGCACTGCTTCGGGCGCGGCCCGGGCTCGTTACTCGCGGTAATGTGATATTTTCCGCAGTTTCCGCACAAAACAACGGCACTTGATAGCAGGCCTCAAGCCAAAGGCTTTGCTTGAGCCTCGAATTTGACTAGAGTGGGCAACCGCTTAATGCCAAGTGAGAAAGGATACCCTATGAACAAGACTCAGCTTGTCGATGCAATCGCCGCCAAGGCCGATCTGAGCAAGACTCAGGCCAAGGCTGCCCTGGAAGAAGTACTCAACGGTATCACTCAGAGCCTGAAAGAAGGTGATCCTGTTCAACTGGTGGGCTTTGGCACCTTCAAGGTTAACCACCGCGCTGCCCGTACCGGTCGTAACCCGCAAACCGGCAAGGAAATCCAGATTGCAGCGGCAAACGTGCCCGCCTTTGTGGCCGGCAAGGCGCTGAAAGACGCGGTCAACTAAGACGCGAAATCAGGACACAACAAACCCGGCCCCGGCCGGGTTTTTTTAACACTACGCTTGCCCCGGCGATCATTAGGTTGTTATAACTGAAGCAGGTCCTGTCCCGAACCAGGGAGGCTGTTATGGAAGTGAACGCAATTCGTCAGGTCGCCGTGCCGTGGGCTGGTGCCCGCGGACTGACACCGGGCCTGATGCTCACCGAGCTGCATCAGGATGTCTGGAGCGGCTGCCTGGAGCTGGCCATGGGGGTGCCGTCCGATATGGACACGCCACCGCACATTGTGTACTGGCTCAGTTTTGGCCACCTGTATGGTTATCGCGTGCTGGAAGGGGCCGATGTGCCCGAGCTGCTCGAAGACGAAGACGACGATATCGACAGCCAGATCCAGCTGATCACCCCATCCCGTTTTCTCACCTGGTTTCACCAGGAAACCCAGGGGGCCCACCTGGATGAGGACATTCAGCACTATCGCATTGCCTGCTGGGACTTTTGTGTGGACGTGCTGGCGGCTCAGCCGCCTGAAGTGTGTATCAACAAGGAGTAGCATGAAAGGCTTTATTCTGGTCGCCCATGGCAGTCGGCGGGCGGCCGCCAACGAGGAAATCGCCGGGTTTGCCCAGCGTATGACGGCCGCCATGAATGGCGGCTTTGATTTGGTGGGGTATGGCTTCTGGGAGCTGGCCGAGCCGTCTCTGGCCCAGGTGATCGACGCCCAGGTGGCCGCCGGTGCCCGGGACATTACCCTGTTTCCCTATTTTCTGGCCGAGGGCAAGCATGTGGTCAAAGACCTGCCCTCGGTGCTGGCAGAGAAGAAAGAACAATATCCGGGGGTCAAGCTCACTCAGTTGCCCCACCTCGGCGCCGTGCCCGGTTTTGATCACTGGCTGGCGGCGCAATTGCAGGCCAGTGACGACTGACGTGTATCTTTGTCTATGAAGACGAGCAACTGGTATCCAGGTTGTCATGCCCGTGGAGTGTGCATCCATGAATACGCTTCAGATGCCGGCGTGGTATGCAACATGGACCCCCGTCCCCGCCTTCGCTGGGGATGACGTTCCTGCGCGGGGGTGACGTTTCATAAAAAACGGGGCCAATCTGGCCCCGTTTTACTTTCGGCTTTCAGCTTTTATTTTGCCTGTTCCCGCGCGATCGCCCGCCAGGCGATGTCGTTGCGGAAGAACACGCCGTCCCACTGGATCTGGCGAGTCAGCTCATAGGCTTTTTGCTGAGCCTGGCTGACGCTTTCGCCCAGGGCGGTGGCGCACAGCACACGGCCGCCGGCGGTGACCAGGTCATCACCCTTGAGCTGAGTGCCAGCATGGAACACCTTGGCCCCCTCGGCCTCGGCGGGAATGCCGGTGATGGCGTCACACTGGCGATAGGCGCCCGGGTAGCCGCCGGCGGCCAGTACCACACCCACGGCGGCGCGGGTGTCGAACTCGGCGTGAGCCTTGTCCAGCTCACCCTTGCAGCCGGCCTGGCACAGTTCCACCAGATCGGACTTCAGCCGCAGCATGATGGGCTGGGTTTCCGGGTCGCCGAAACGGCAGTTGAACTCGATCACCTTGGGCTGACCGGCCTTGTCGATCATCAGACCGGCATAGAGGAAGCCCTTGTAGACATGGCCTTCTTCCGCCATGCCGCGCACGGTGGGCATGATCACCTGCTCCATGATGCGATCATGGATTTCGGCGGTCACCACGGGCGCCGGGCTGTAGGCGCCCATGCCGCCGGTGTTGGGGCCGGTGTCCTTGTCGCCCACGCGCTTGTGATCCTGGCTGGTGGCCATGGGCAGCACGTGCTCGCCGTCGACCATCACGATAAATGAAGCTTCTTCGCCGTCGAGGAATTCCTCGATCACCACCCGGCTGCCGGCATCACCAAAGGCGTTGCCTGCCAGCATGTCGCGCACCGCGGCTTCGGCTTCTTCCAGGGTCATGGCCACAATCACACCCTTGCCCGCGGCCAGGCCATCGGCCTTGATCACGATGGGGGCACCCTGCTGACGCAGGTACTCCAGCGCCGGCTCCACCTCGGTGAAGTTTTGATAGGCGGCGGTAGGAATTTGCTGGCGCGCCAGGAAGTCCTTGGTAAAGGCCTTGGAGCCTTCCAGCTGGGCAGCGCCGGCGCTGGGGCCGAAAATGGCGAGATCTTCGGCTTCAAAAGCGTCAACCACACCGGCCACCAGGGGCGCTTCGGGGCCGACAATGGTCAGCTCAACCTGCTCCTGTTTGGCAAAGGCCAGCAGGGCCGGAATGTCGTTGGCCGAGATGGCCACGTTGGTCAGCTGAGGCTCAAGCTCGGTGCCGGCGTTGCCCGGAGCCACAAAAACCCGGCTTACCTTGGGTGACTGGGCGGCTTTCCAGGCCAGGGCGTGTTCACGCCCGCCACCGCCAATAACCAATACGTTCATGCTTGTTTCCTCGCAATCAGTGGCGGAAGTGGCGCATGCCGGTGAAGACCATGGCCATGCCGTGCTCGTCGGCGGCCTGGATCACTTCCTCGTCGCGCATGGAGCCACCGGGCTGGATCACACAGCTGATGCCGGCGGCGGCGGCGGCGTCGATGCCGTCACGGAAGGGGAAGAAAGCGTCGGACGCCATCACGGAGCCCTCTACTTTCAGGCCTTCGTCGGCGGCCTTGATGCCGGCGATCTTGGCGGAGTACACGCGGCTCATCTGGCCGGCGCCCACACCGATGGTCTGGCTGCCCTTGGCATAGACAATGGCGTTGGACTTGACGAACTTGGCCACTTTCCAGCAGAACAGCAGGTCTTTCAGCTCTTCCTCGGTGGGCTGGCGCTTGGAAACCACCTTGAGGTCGGCCAGGTCGACCATGCCCTGATCCCGGTCCTGCACCAGAATGCCGCCGTTCACGCGCTTGATGTCGAGGGTGCTGGTCTGGCTGCTCCACTGACCGCATTCCAGCAGGCGCACGTTCTTCTTGTCGGCCACGGCGGCCTTGGCGTCGGCGCTGATGGAGGGGGCGATGATCACTTCCACAAACTGGCGCTCGATAATGGCGCGGGCGGTGGCTTCGTCCAGCTCGCGGTTAAAGGCGATGATGCCGCCAAAGGCGGAAGTGGGATCGGTCTGGTAGGCGCGGTCGTAGGCTTCCAGCAGATCCTTGCCCAGAGCCACACCACAGGGGTTGGCGTGCTTGACGATCACACAGGCCGGCTCAATGAATTCCTTCACACACTCCAGGGCGGCGTCGGTGTCGGCGATGTTGTTGTAGGACAGTTCCTTGCCCTGCAGCTGGGTGGCAGTGGCCACGGACGCTTCGTCAACGTTGTTTTCCACGTAGAAGGCGGCACTCTGGTGGCTGTTTTCGCCGTAGCGCAGATCCTGCTTCTTGGTGAACTGGTAGTTGACAGTGCGCGGGAACTTGGAGCCCTCGGCGGACTGGTGGTAGGCCGGAACCATGGTGCCGAAGTAGTTGGCGATCATGCCGTCGTACTGGGCGGTGTGCTCAAAGGCGGCAATGGCCAGATCGAAGCGGGTGGCCTGGCTCAGGCTGTTGCCGTTGGCATCCAGCTCGGCCAGCAGGCGATCGTAGTCGCTGGCGTTGACCACGATGGCCACATCGTTGTGGTTCTTGGCCGCGGCGCGCACCATGGTGGGGCCACCGATGTCGATGTTTTCAATCGCGTCTTCCAGGCTGCAGTCGGCCTTGGCAACGGTGTTGGCGAAAGGATAGAGATTGACCACGACCATGTCGATGGGCGCAATGCCGTGCTCGTTCATGATGGCGTCGTCCTGGCCGCGACGACC
The DNA here is from genome assembly GCF_030732065.1 of Oceanimonas aquatica. Lineage (GTDB taxonomy): Bacteria > Pseudomonadota > Gammaproteobacteria > Enterobacterales > Aeromonadaceae > Oceanimonas. The sequence continues at coordinate 141,014 of NZ_JAVBHX010000005.1, read as the reverse complement.
AAGAATGCCGCCGTGTACCTTGGGGTGCAGTGTCTTGACGCGACCGTCCATCATTTCCGGAAAACCGGTATAGTCGGATACTTCGGTCACGGACAGGCCTTGTTCCGCCAGCAGGCGGGCAGTGCCGCCGGTAGACAGCAGTTCCACGCCACGGGCGTGCAGCCCCTGGGCGAATTCAACAATGCCTTGTTTGTCGGACACACTCAGCAGAGCTCGGCGAATGGGTCGGGCAGTTTCCATTATGTTCTCGTTCCTTTAACGATTCATCGGGGGGTTTGGTAAAATCGGCGAACGCGACGCCACCGGCTTTACCAAACCGCCTGGTACGCCAGAACAGAAGGCGGCATATTCTACTGTATTTTGTCGCGCCATGCCGGACTATTTGGTTTGGTGTCAAGAGATTTTATGTGTAACCAACCCCGCTCAGACAGGAGGAGCGAATGTATCGCATCGGCGAGCTGGCCAGGGCCTTCGGTATCAAGACCGATACCCTGCGTTTTTATGAGAAGCAAGGGCTGCTGGTGCCCAGTTTGCGCACGCCCACGGGTTACCGGCAGTACAGTGAGGAAGACAAAAAACGCCTGCACTTTATTCTGCGCAGCAAGAAGGTGGGCTTTTCCCTGAAAGACATTGAGGAGCTGCTGGCCTTGCGTATCAGCAGCTGCGAGGTCACCTGCCGCGAGGTGAAGGCGGTGGCCGATACCAAACTGGCCGACGTGGAAGAGCGCATTCGCGAGCTGGAGCAGTTTCGCCGCTCCCTGCGACAGCTGTCTGACGCCTGCTGCGGCGGCCAGGAAAGCGCCGAGCATTGCTCCATTCTGGAAGCCCTGGACGGCCGCCTGGAGAATACCGACAATAACGCCCGTTAATGCTCACCTGAAAGGGCCGCCTGCGGCGGCCTGTCCTTGCTAACTTTTCTTCTTTTTATCGCGGGAGATCTTCAATGCGACACCACCTGGGGTGGGGACTGAGCGTGACTCAGTGGTTTGTATTTTTGCTGGCCAACGCCCTGGCGTTGCCCATCGTGCTGGGGCAGGCTTTTGGTCTCGACAGCACTGAGGTGGCGGGCCTGGTGCAGCGCACCCTGCTGGTGGTGGGGCTGAGCTCCGGGCTGCAGGCCTGGCTGGGGCACCGTTACCCCATTGCCGACGGCCCGGCCGGCTCCTGGGCCATCGTATTTGTGGTGATGGCCTACATAGGCAAGGAGCAGGGGCTGGACAGTTTCGAGACGCTGCGGCTGCTTTCCGGCGGTGTGCTGGTCGCCGGCCTTATCATGCTGGTGCTGGGGCTGGCGCGTCAGGTGCACCGGCTGCTGTTTTTGTTTACGCCCCTGGTGACCGGCTGCTTTATTCTGCTGCTGGTCATTCAGCTCGCCGGTGTGTTCGTGCGTGGTATGGTCACGGATCCGCGTACCGGCACCATGAGTCTGCCGGTGCTGCTGATTGGCCTGCTGGTGTTTCTGGGCGTCTTGCTGTGCTCTTTCAGCCGTCACAATGTGCTGCGCACCTATGCGGTGCTGGTGGGCATCGTGCTGGGCTGGCTGGCGTTCTGGCTGTTCGAGCTGTCGCCGGCCACCACAACCGACAACGCCGGTCTGGCTCTGCCCGAATTGTTTGCCTGGGGTCTGCCGCGGCTGGATGCCGGCATGCTGGTGGTGGCGGTGCTGTTCTCCTTGCTACTGTTTTCCAACCAGATAGCGGCGGTCACCGCGGTATCGGCGGTGGTGCGCGAACGACAGGGCGACGACCACGCCGTGATCAACCGCAGCAGCTGGGCGTCCGGCATCAGCCATGGCCTGGCGGGCAGCTTTGCCACCATCGCCGTGGTGCCCTTGCCGGTCACCGCCGGTTTTATTCAGTTGAGCGGTGAAGACAGGCGTGCGCCCTTTCTGCTGGCCTGTGCCTTGCTGGCATTGGTGGCGTTGTTTCCTGAAGCGGTCGGCGTGCTGTCGTTGCTGCCGGCGCCGGTGGCCAATGCGGCTCTGCTGGCCACCTTTATCAAGCTGGTCAGCCTGGCCTTTCAGCTGATCACCAAAAACGGCCTCGACAACCGGGCCAGCACCATAGTGGGCGTGGCCCTGCTGCTGGGGGTGGGCTGCATGTTCCTGCCTGCTGGCCTGTACCGTCATTTCCCGAGCATGGCGCAATACCTGCTGGGCAACGGTCTGCTGACCGGCACTTTGCTGGCGTTGGCCATGGAGCAGCTCTGGCCGAAAGGGAAGGGGTAATTATTATTCTGTGAGAAACGCCGGAATTCGATGAAGCAGCAACAGGGAGTACCGGAGCCGACCGTCACATGCCACGGAAGGCATGTGCCGAGCGTCCCAAGGAAGGGCTCGAAGCGTGTCGGCGCAGGTAGCCCTGTTGCTGCTTCTTGTTGCGGGGTTTAGAGCTTTACCGCACCACCAGCACGGCGCAGTCGGCGTGGCGCACCACCTTGGACGAGTTGGAGCCCAGCAGGTAGGTTTTGGCGCCCGGACATGAGGCGGGCATGATGATCAGGTTCACCGCCAGCTTTTTGGCCCGGGCCAGTATGGTGTCGTACACCACGCCGTGGCGTACTTCCAGCCGGCCACGATGCTCGGCCGGAATATGGCTCTGCATAAAGTCGTCCAGTTGTGCGGTGATCGCCTGATCCTGCTTTTCCAGCAGTTCTTTTGAGTAAAAGGGCGCGGCAGCGTGATGTACTCGGGACGGATTCACGTACAGCAGGTGAATGCGCCCTTGCGAATGACACAGCCGCAGTGCCGATTCCACCACCTGCGGGTACAGCTCCTGGTGCTCAAAATCGAGCGGCAGCAGTATTTCCTTGAACATGAGTCGTTACCCCATCAGTTTGTTGGGCAGCCAGGTCACGATTTCCGGCACCAGCATGCACAGGATCAGTACGCCCAGCTTGAGCAGTACAAAGGGCAGGATGGACTTGTAAATATCCATCATGGTCACCCCGGGAGGGGCGATGCCCTTGAGGTAGAAGAGTGCAAAGCCGTAGGGTGGGGTCTGCACCGCGATCTCGATATTGAGGATCATCAGAATGCCGAACCAGATGGGGTCGTAGCCCAGGCTCACCGCAATGGGGGTGAACAGGGGCGCGCAGATCAGCACGATGATCATCTCGTCGATGATAAAGCCGAGCAGCAGCATCACCACCTGCATCATGATGATGATGGCGATGGGGGGCAGATCCAGGCCGGCGGCAAAGTCGGCCACCATGCCCTGTACCCCCATCAGCAGATGAAAGTTGCTGAATACCGAGGCGCCCAGCACGATCCAGATGGCCACGCTCACCAGCAGTGCGGTTTCGGCGCCGGAGCGTTTCATCATGTTGAGCTTGAACCGCCGGTAGAGAATGGCCAGCAGCAGAGCACCCACCACGCCGATGGCGCCGGATTCGGTGGGCGTGGCGATGCCGCTGATGATGCTGCCCAGTACCAGCACAATCAGCCCCAGGGCGAGAAAGCCGTCGCGCAGGGTGATCAGTTTTTCCCGCCGGTTTTTGGGGGCGTCCAGGGCATGGCCCATGGGGGCGCGCTCCGGGTTCAGCTTGCAGGAGATCACCACGTACAGCATCAGTACGGTAATGGAGATCAGCGCCGGTACCATGGCACCGATAAACATTTTGCCCACCGAGTTCTGGGTGGTGGAGCTGAACAGGATCATGGGAATGCTGGGCGGGATCAGAATGCCGAGGCCACCGCCGGCCATGATCACCCCAAGGGCCAGCTTCTTGTCGTAGCCGCGCTCCAGCATGGGGCGCAGGGCGATGCTGCCAGAGGTCATGATGCCGGCACCAATGATGCCGACCATGGCGCCGATCATGGAGCAGACGCCGATCACGCTGATCGCCAGTGAGCCGCGGATACGGCCAATTACCAATTGGCTGGCCTTGAACATGGCATCGCCAATGCCTGAGCGGGTCAGCAACTGGCCCATGTAAATGTAAAGGGGAATGGCCAGCAGTACAAAGCTGAACAGGGTGCTTTCAATGGTGGTGGGCACTATGTTGAAGATGCCTTCGCCCCAGGTGGCGTACCCCAGCAGCATGGCCACGCCGCCCAGCGCCAGACCCACCTGGGCGCCCATGATAAAGGACACCATGACGCCCACCAGCAGCAGGCCGGTGATCAGTTCAATACTCATTGTTGTTCTTCCTCGCTCAGCAGGGGCTCACCGGTGATCAGATGCCAGGTGTCCTTGATCATGTCGGCGGACAGCTGCAGCAAAAACAGCACGGCAGCGGCGGTGACCATGATCCAGAAATGGGAGATGGACGGTGCCCACTCCGACTGGCGGGTGTAGCCGAATTCCATGGCTTCCACGGCCTTTTCCCAGCCCTTGGTGGCGATCACCAGCAGGAAAAAGCCCCCCAGCGCGTTGGCCAGCAGGTCAAAGGCATTTTTCCAGCGTTGGGACACCGCCAGATACACGATATCCACGTTGATATGGGATTTTTTCAGCTGGGCATGGGCACCGCACAGGGCACCGATGTAGCCGAACAAAAACAGCGATACGTCGTAGGCCCAGAGCGTGGGGCGGTCGAGTACGTAGCGGGAGAACACCTCAAAGGCGACGGTGCCCGCCAGCAGTGGCAGGGCCAGGGAGATGGTGTGGCTGGTGGCCGACACCAGCCAGCCGGTGGCCCTGCACCAGATACTAAGCAGAGTTTTCATGATACATCCGGGTCATACAGACTGCCCCGCAGTGCGGGGCAGTAGTGAGGTTTACTTCAGCAGTTCTACCAGGCGGGCGCTGTACTTGTCGGTCTTGCCGTAGTGGGCCCAGACCGCTTCGGCGGCGTCACGCCACTTATTCTTGTCGGCTTCAGAGGCTTCCGGGCTCCAGGTCATGCCCAGTTGCTCCATGTCGGCCACGGCTTCCTTTTCCCACAGGGCGGATTTCTCGGCCTGCTGAGTGGCGTGCCACTTGGCGGCGTTGCGCACCACGTCTTTCAGATCGTCCGGCAGTTTGCTCCAGGCGTTCTTGTTGACCAGTATCGGCAGGGCCTGGGCGCTGGAGACCGGCAGCGGGTACATGAACTTGGCCACTTCGGCGAAGTTGCCGTCGCGGTGATCGATCAGGTTGGAGCCGATGGTGCCGTCGATGACGCCGGTGGCCAGGCTGGTGTAGGTTTCACCCCAGGCCAGGTTGACCGGAGAGGCACCCAGCTCACGGAAGAAGCGGCCGTAGGCACCCGGAGCTCGAATCTTCAGGCCCTTGAAGTCTTCAATGGACTCGATCTTCTTCTTGGTGATGACGTACACGCCGGGCTGAAAGTAGGGATCCAGCCACACCAGGTTGTGACGGTCGTAGGCTTCGGTCAGCACGTCACTCCAGCCTTTTTCATGAAACAGCTGGTTCAGCTCGTCCAGGCTGCCGTTGGAGCCGGGCAGGCCTACCTCTACCACACCAAAGGGAATTTCGCCGGCGTGCATGGGCTGGAAGGGCGCGGCCATGTCCAGCAGGCCGGACTTGGTGGCGCTGATGATGCCCTTGGTGTCGACGCCTTCGCCGGCGTAGAGCATGTTGATCTTCATGCGGCCGTTGGAGTCGGCTTCAATCTTGTCGGCAAAGGATTGGTAAACATCGCCAAAGGCGGTGCCGCGGGAATAGAGATTGGTAAAGCGCCAGGTGACGTCGGCGGCCATGGCTTCCATGGTGGCTCCCATGCCGGCAACGGCAATCAGGGAAGCGGCGATCTTGGTGCGGGCAGAGCTCCAGAGTCTGGTCATGTGGTTAGTCCCTTGTGTTATCACGTTCCGTTAGTGTCGGGCGAGGCCCGAGGTTGTATTTGTTTTGGCGGGAGAAGTCTGCGGCAGGTTAACGACCGGTTAAATACAGGCGAATTCAACTTGAGTTTGATGGCAATCAAACAAAAAACGGAAAACCTTTGTTTATGTAGTGGTTAGCACCGACATCGAGCTGTTGACCAGCACAACTTGTGGCAGGAACTGTGAGTGTGATCATATTGTTATGGCCGGCGAGAGGTGCCGACCAAGGGCTCAGGGGCGGTCGAGCTGCGCTTTCAGTAATTGCAGGAACAGTTGCCGCACCCGGCTCTGGCGGCCGTGGCTGCGGGTAATGGCGGACACACCCAACAGATGGGTTTTCTGCCGGGGCAGCAGGGGCCGCAGGCGGCCGCTGTCCACCCATCGGCGGGCGTAGCTTTCGGGCAGAAAGCCGATGTACTGGCCCGAGAGGATCAGCGCCGCACGAGGCTCGTAGTGATAGGCGCGCCCGGCCAGCTGCATGCCCGCCAGCTGGGCGCTGGTTTCCGGGTTGGTGTGAATGCCGGGATGAATGAGCTTGAACTCGCCCAGACGCTTGGCAATGACCTCGTCATCCTGCTCGTCAAACAGCGGATGGCGATCGCTGCAGTAAAGAAAACAGCGCACTTGGTACAGGTGATGGTAATCCAGCCCTTCCAGATCTCTGTGGTAGTGAATAAAGCCGATGTCGGCGTCCTCACTCAGCACCCGGCGCTCGATCTCGCCCATGTAGGCCACGTCCACGCTCACGTTGACGTCCGGCGCCTGCTCGCCCAGAGCTGCGAATACTTCTACCATGGAAAACTCGTCCTCCAGCCAGATGCTGTCACTGGAGACGATTTTGAGTTCGCCACTGAGTTGCTCATGCAGCTCGTTGACGGTGTAGCGAAATTCTTCCAGCCGGCTGAACAGTCGCTTGGTGGACTCGTAAATCACCTCGCCGTCGTCGGTGAGGGAAAATCCCGAGCGGCCGCGACGGCACAGTTTGAGCTTGAGCCGGCTTTCCAGGTTGGCCATGTGCACACTGATGGTGGAGCGGCTGATATTGAGCTCGGTTTCCGCCGCCGAAAAGCCACCGCACTCCACCACCGTCTTGAACAGCTTGAGCAGGCGGATCTCGTAATCACCGATCTGGCCCAGCACGGGCCGGTTGGTCTGGCTCATAGTTTGAAATTCTTCAATGTGTATGTTGAGAGGGCATCATTTACCGGACTTTGCGCCCAGGGCTAGCATGTTGTCAAACCATGGCCCGTGCCGTTGTGGTGCCGCTCACGGCAAAACCGGAATCTTGGACTCACGGGCGCGGATGGAATCAACATGAGGCAGCCTATATGAGCATTTCTGCAGTCAACAGCACCCTGGTAAGGGAAAGCGGCCATATCGACGGTCGCTGGTGTCAGGCCGAGAGCGGCGTCACCATTGCCGTTTACAACCCCGCCAACGGCGATCCGCTGGGCCGAGTGCCCGACATGGGCGAAACCGAAACCCGCGCCGCCATCGACGCCGCCAGCCGGGCCCTGCCGGCCTGGAGCGCGCTCAACCCCAAAGAGCGTGCCCGCCTGCTGCGGGACTGGTTCGATCTGATCATCGAGCATAAGGAAGATCTGGCCCGGCTGATGACCCAGGAACAGGGCAAGCCGTTGTTCGAAACCCGGGGCGAGGTGCTGTACGGCGCCTCCTACATCGAGTGGTATGCCGAAGAAGCCAAGCGCGCCTACGGTAAAGTGTTCTCCGCACCTACCGGCGACAAGCGTGCCCTGAGCATTCAGCAGCCCATCGGCGTGGTGGCGGCCATCACCCCCTGGAACTTCCCCAACGCGATGATCACCCGCAAGCTGGCTCCGGCGCTGGCGGCCGGTTGCACCACAGTGGTCAAGCCCTCGGAAGAAACCCCGTTTTCCGCCCTGGCGCTGATGGCACTGGCCGAGCAGGCGGGCATTCCCGCCGGCGTGATCAACATGGTGACCTCGAGCCAGGCCGCCGTGGTGGGTAGCGTGCTGACCAGCGATGCCCGCGTGCGCAAGCTGTCGTTCACCGGCTCCACCCGGGTGGGCAAGCTGCTCTACGGCCAGAGCGCCGACACCGTGAAAAAGCTCAGCCTGGAGCTGGGGGGCAATGCGCCCTTTATCGTGTTTGACGATGCCGACCTCGATGCCGCCGTGACCGGCGCCGTGATCTCCAAGTTCCGCAACGCCGGCCAGACCTGTGTCTGTGCCAACCGCATCCTGGTACAGGACGGCATTTACGACGAGTTCATGGCCCGCTTCAAGGCCGAAGTGGAGAAGTTCGTGATCGGCAACGGTCTCGACGCTGCCACCACCCTGGGTCCCGTGATCAACAAGGCCGCCGTCGACAAGGTGGCCGGCATGGTGGACGCGGCCCTGACCGAGGGCGCCGATCTGGTAACCGGTGGCCGTCGCCACGAGGCTGGCGAGCTGTTCTACGCCCCGACCATTCTGGGCAACGTGACGCAGCAAATGGCCATTGCCAACCAGGAAATCTTTGGTCCGGTTGCGCCGGTCATTCGCTTCAGTGATGAGGCCGAGGCCGTGGCCATTGCCAACGACACTCCCTATGGCCTGGCGGCCTATTTTTATACCGAGAGCCACAGCCGTATCTGGCGCGTCGCCGAGCAGCTGGAATACGGCATGATCGGCATTAACGAGGGCATTCTGTCCAACGAAATCGCTCCCTTTGGCGGCGTGAAGGAGTCGGGCCTGGGTCGGGAAGGCTCCGCCGAGGGCCTGGCCGATTACATGGAAACCAAATATCTGTGCATGGGCGGCATTCGCTGAGCAGCAAAGACAGGAGAATTATCATGAGCAAGAATCAGCAACTTCAGCAGCGCAAGGACGCCGTCTTTGCCCGCGGCATGGGCAACATGGCCCCCGTGTATGTGGACCACGCCAAGAACAACGAAATCTGGGACGTGGACGGCAACCGTTTTATCGACTTCGCCGCCGGCATCGCCGTGGTCAACACCGGCCACAGTCACCCGCGCATTGTGGCGGCGGTGAACGAGCAGCTGCAGCGCTTCAGCCACACCTGCGCCATGGTCACCCCCTATGAGAGCGCCGTCGAGCTGGCCGAGCGGCTGGTGGAACTGGCCCCGGGCAACAGCGCGAAAAAGGCCATTTTTGTCACCACTGGTGCCGAAGCGGTGGAAAACGCGGTGAAAATTGCCCGCGCCCACACCAGGCGCAGCGGTGTCATCGCCTTTAACGGCGGCTTTCACGGTCGTACCAACCTGGCCATGGGCCTGACCGGCAAGGTCGCTCCCTACAAGGCCGGCTTTGGTCCTTTCCCGGGCGAGATCTACCACCTGCCGTACCCGAATGCCTATCACGGCGTGACCGAAGAGCAGTCCCTCAAGGCCCTGGACGAGCTGTTCCACTGCGATATCGAGCCCGGCCGGGTCGCCGCGCTTATCATCGAGCCGGTACAGGGTGAGGGCGGCTTCTACCCGGCACCGCCGTCTTTCCTGCAAAAGCTGCGCACCCTCTGTGATCAGCACGGCATTGTGTTGATCTGTGACGAAATCCAGACCGGTTTTGCCCGTACCGGCCGACTGTTCGCCACCGAATACGCCGGCATCGAGCCGGATCTGATGACCATGGCCAAGGGCATTGCCGGCGGTTTCCCGCTGTCTGCCGTGGTCGGCAAGGCCGACATCATGGACGCCGCCAACCCGGGCGGCCTGGGTGGCACTTACGCCGCTTTTCCGCTGGCTTGCGCCGCCGGCCTGGAAGTGCTGAACATCATTGAAGAAGAGCAGCTGTGCGACAAGGCCCTGGCCATTGGCGAGCTGATGAATAAGCGCCTGTGCGAGCTGCAGGCCAAGCATCCTCACCATATCGGCCAGGTACGCAACCTGGGCGCTATGGTGGCGATGGAGCTGGTGCACAATGGGGATGTGGATCAGCCCAACCCTGAACTGACCAAGGCCGTGGTGGCCAGGGGCATTGAGAAGGGCGTGATTTTGTTGTCTTGCGGTGTGCGCGGCAATGTCATTCGCTTCCTGCCGGCCCTGACCTCACCGCTGGACGTGGTAAGTGAAGGTCTGGACTTGCTTGAGCAGGTGCTGTCCGAGCTCATCTGAGCCGGAGAATACGTCGATGTCAAAGTTATTTGGCGGGCCTTGTGCCCGCCTTTTTTATTGCTCGACTCGACGGCAGCCGGTCTCCCGCCAGATGACAGTAATGTCATGGTGATGTCAGCCTTTCGTCAGTGCCTCCTTGTTATGCTTTCTGCCGTTCACAAAGCCCACTCAAATCCGCGAGGAAACACCATGCGTAAGTTCAGCACCCTGATGATTGCCCTGACCACTGTTCTGATGCTGCCCCAGGCGGCGCTGGCCGTTGAGAGCCAGGCGCCGGCCCGGGTTTGCCTGAGCCAGACCAATATGGGCACCGACGGTAACGATCTGTTCCATGCCAAACTGGCCCAGCGCCGCGCCGAGAAAACCGGCAGCACCGAACAGGAATGTGTACCTGCCCGCGTCTTTATCAATGGTGGCAGCAACGGGACCGATGGGGTGGATCTCCATCAGGACCGCATGAGCCGCCAGGCGTCCGGCGATGCCGCCAACCTGGGCTTCGAGGCCAGGGTGTATCTTTCCAAAGGCAATATGGGAACGGATGGCGTCGACCTGCTTCAGCGTCGCCTGGCCGACGATTCCTGAAGGCGGTTGTAACGCCGACACCGGCACCGCAAAATAAAGTGGTTGACCTTACCGTGGCGGTAACCCCGATACTGGGTACTGATTACCACACTGATTGAGGAAACCACCATGATTACCCTGACGATTCCCGACATGACCTGTGGCCACTGTGTAGGCGTGATTTCCGGCATTCTGACCGAGCTGGATCCGGACTGTGAGCTCAACTTCGAGCTGGCCACCCGCAAGGTGAGCATCAGCTCCAGCCTGCCCCGGGAAGAGATTATCGAGGCGCTGAGCGACGCCGGTTACGACTGCGAGTAAAGCGGAGGCGGCCATGACCACTAAATCAGCAGAACTGCGTTTGCCCATCGAGGGCATGAGCTGCGCGTCTTGTGTCTCCCGGGTCGAAAAGGCCCTGAGCGGTGTGTCGGGGGTGCGTTCGGTCAGCGTAAATCTGGCGTCCGGCAGCGCCGAACTGGCGCTCGACAAGGGGGCGGCTACGGGCGAGCTGGTGGCGGCGGTGGAAAAGGCCGGTTATGGCTGCCCCAGCGAGCAGCTGGAGCTGGTGATTGGCGGTATGAGCTGTGCGTCCTGCACCGGCCGGGTGGAAAAGGTGCTGCGCCGGCTGCCGGGCGTGCTATCGGCCACTGTGAATCTGGCCGCCGGGCGAGCATATGTTGAGCTGCTTGCCGGCAGTCAGGATATCAGCGCCCTGAGTGCCGCAGTGGAAAAAGCCGGTTTTACCGCCGAGGCTGCCGATGATGCCCCCAAATCCAATAAGAACGACGACCATGAGCGGGAACAGCACTCACTGAAACGTTCGTTGTTAACGTCGGCCGTGCTCACCCTGCCGGTGTTTGTGCTGGAAATGGGCTCCCACTTTGTGCCCGGCATGCATCACTGGGTTGAAGCCACGCTGGGGCAGTCCCTGAACTGGCAGATTCAGTTTGTGCTGGCCACCCTGGTGCTGTTCGGCCCGGGGTTGTTGTTTCTGAAAAAAGGCTTGCCGGCGCTGCTGCGCGGCGCATCCGAGATGAATTCCCTGGTGGCGCTGGGGGGGCTGGCGGCCTGGGGCTATTCCACCGTGGCCACCTTTGCCGGTCACTGGCTGCCCGCCGGCAGCCGCCAGGTCTATTTCGAGGCGGCGGCGGTGATCGTCACCCTGATTTTGCTGGGGCGATTTCTCGAGGCCCGGGCCAAGGGGCGCACCGGCGAGGCCATTCAGAAATTGCTTGGCCTGCAGGCACCGACGGCCCGGGTGGAGCGGGATGGCAGCACTGAAGACATTCCCCTTGAGCGGGTCAAGGTCAAGGACAAGGTGCGGGTTCGCCCGGGGGAGCGTATTCCGGTGGACGGCACCGTGATAGACGGCAGTTCCTGGGTGGACGAGTCCATGCTCACCGGCGAACCCGAGCCGGTAGAAAAGGGTGAGGGCGATGAGGTCACCGGTGGTACCGTCAACAACAAAGGCTCCCTGCTGGTGCAAGTCACGCAGGTAGGCAAACAGACCCGGCTGGCACAGATCATTCGCATGGTGGAGCAGGCCCAGGGGGCCAAGCTGCCCATTCAGGCGCTGGTCGACAAGGTCACGGCCGTGTTTGTGCCCGTGGTCATGAGCCTGGCATTGCTCACCTTTGTGCTCTGGTGGTGGCTGGGGCCGGAGCCGGCGCTCAGCTTTGCCCTGGTCAACGGGGTGGCGGTGCTGATCATCGCCTGCCCCTGCGCCATGGGGCTGGCCACGCCCACCTCCATCATGGTGGGCACCGGCCGGGCCGCCGAGCTGGGCGTTTTGTTTCGCAAGGGAGAAGCGCTGCAGGCCCTGCGTGCTGTCAAGGTGATCGCCTTTGACAAGACCGGCACTCTGACCGAAGGCAAGCCCGAGCTGACCGATCTGGAGACCGCCGACGGGGTGGAGAAGGACGGCGTGCTGGCGCGAATCGCCGCGGTGGAGCAGCGCTCCGAGCACCCCATCGCCGAGGCCCTGGTGGCGGCGGCGAAAGAACGCAACCTGAACCTGCCCGAGGTGAGCGAGTTTGATACCGTCACCGGCATGGGCGTCAGGGCAAAGGTCGATGGTGTACGGGTGGAGGTGGGGGCGGACCGCTATCTCAAGTCCCTGAATATGGACCTCTCGGTGTTTGCCGACACCGCCAAAAGGCTGGCCGGTGAGGGCAAAACGCCGCTGTATGCCGCCATCGACGGCCAGCCGGCGGCCATTCTGGCGGTGGCCGACCGGGTCAAGGAAGGCAGCCCCGAGGCCATTGCCGCGCTGCATGAACAGGGGCTCAAGGTGGCCATGATCACCGGCGACAACAAGGGCACGGCCCGGGCCATTGCTGATGAGCTGGGCATTGATGTAGTGGAAGCCGAGGTCATGCCCGACGGCAAGGTGGAGGCGCTCGAACACCTGCGCCAGCAGCACGGCACAGTGGCCTTTGTGGGCGATGGCATCAACGACGCCCCGGCGCTGGCGGCGGCGGACGTGGGCTTGGCCATCGGCACCGGCACCGACATTGCCATCGAGTCGGCACAAGTGGTGCTGATGCGCGGTGATTTGCGCTCCGTGCCTCAGGCGCTGGCCATCAGCCATGCCACCCTGCGTAATATTCGCCAGAACCTGTTCTGGGCCTTTGCCTATAACGTGTGTCTGATCCCGGTGGCCGCCGGTGTGCTCTACCCGGCCTTTGGCCTGCTGCTGTCGCCCATGCTGGCCGCCGGCGCCATGGCGCTGTCGAGCGTGTTCGTGGTCAGCAACGCCCTGCGGTTGAAGCGGTTTTCGCCCACTGGCCAGGGAGCGTCATAACTCTCTATAATGTGCGCTTTCTCACAAAACAGGACTCCGTTATGACGACTCTGGGTACCCCCCTTTCGGCAACTGCCACCCGAGTGTTGATGTGCGGCGGCGGTGAGCTGGGCAAGGAAGTGGTGATCGAGCTGCAGCGCCTCGGCGTTGAAGTGATCGTCGTGGATCGCTACCCCAATTCCCCGGCCATGCAGGTGGCCCACCGTTCCCATGTCATTTCCATGCTGGACGGCGCCGCCCTGCGTGCCGTGATCGAACAAGAGCAGCCCCACCTGATCGTGCCCGAGATCGAGGCCATCGCCACCGATACGCTGGCCGAGCTGGAGCAGGAAGGCTTTACCGTGGTGCCCACCGCCCGCGCCACCCAGCTCACCATGAACCGGGAAGGCATTCGCCGGCTGGCGGCGGAAGAGCTTAATCTGGCCACTTCGCCTTACCGCTTTGCCGGTACCCAGGACGAGTTTCGCGCCGCCGTGGCCGAGATTGGTCTGCCCTGTGTGGTCAAGCCGGTGATGAGCTCGTCCGGCAAGGGCCAGAGCACGGTGAAGACCGAGGCCGACATCGACGCCGCCTGGCAATATGCCCAGGAAGGCGGCCGTGCCGGCGGCGGCCGGGTGATCGTGGAAGGCTTTGTGGAGTTTGACTACGAGATTACCCTGCTCACCGTGCGTCATGCCGGTGGCACCAGCTTCTGCGCGCCCATCGGCCATATTCAGGTAGACGGCGATTACCGGGAGTCCTGGCAGCCCCAGGCCATGAGCCCGGTGGCGCTGGCGGCGGCCGAAGAAGTGGCTGAAAAAGTGACCAGCGCCCTCGGTGGCCGTGGCCTGTTTGGGGTGGAGTTGTTTGTGCGTGGTGACGAAGTGCTGTTCAGCGAAGTGTCGCCCCGGCCTCACGATACCGGCATGGTCACCCTGATCTCCCAGAACCTGTCGGAATTCGCCCTGCACGCCCGGGCCATTATCGGCCTGCCCATTCCCACTATTCGTCAGTACGGCCCGGCGGCCTCGGCGGTGATCCTGCCCGAAGGCAGTTCCAGCCAGACTACCTTTGGCAACCTCACCGAAGCCCTGGCCGAGCCCGATACCGATCTGCGCCTGTTCGGCAAGCCGGAGATTCACGGCCGCCGCCGCATGGGCGTAGCCCTCAGTCTGGCCGACAGCATTGAGAACGCCCGAGACAAGGCCCGCCGAGTTGCCGCGGCGGTGAAGGTAGAGTTTTAAGCCTTAAATCGCCTGTGGGGCCGGCAAAGGTCGGCCAAAGGAACCACTTCGCGACACGCTTCAAGCCCCTCCTTGGGGCGCTCGGCAAATGCCATCCATGGCATTTGATCGGTCGCGAAGCGGCCTCCTTTGGCCGCCTTTATATAGGCCGGTATTGTCTGTTTATAGTAATCCTGTCCTCAATCCCCAATCCCTTGCATTTACAACCAGAACCCCACCAGCATAAAGGCCGGGATCAGCACCAGCAGCGGGCAGCGAAGCACCCGCAGCGCCAGCAGGCCCAGCGCTGCCGCGGCCAGGGCCGGCGCACCGGTGACGCTGGCCACAAACACCGGCTGATACAGGGCCGCCAGCAACAATCCCACCACGGACGCATTGACCCCGGCAATGGCCCCCGCCATGCGCGGGTTGGCGGCCAGCGCCTGCCAGCCATTGATAAACGCCAGCACCAGTAAAAAGCCCGGTAAAAACACGCCAAAGGTGGCTACCAGCGCCCCCAGTATGGGGCTTGCCGGCAGCAGCTCGGCGCCGAGAAAGGTGGCCAGGGTGAACATGGGGCCGGGCATGGCCTGGGCGGCGGCGTAGCCGGTCAGAAACAGGTCACTGGAAAGCGTATCCGCCAGCAGGTTTTGCAGCAGCGGCAGCACCACGTGACCGCCGCCAAACACCAGGCTGCCGGCCTGGTAAAAGTCGGCGAACAGGCCTGCCGAGCCGCCCAAGCCAAGTACCGGCAACAGCACAAACAGGCCGGCAAACAGCAGCAAAAACGGCCAGTTGAGGGATGGAGAGCGACCCGGCTCGCCACTGTCTCGACGCAGCCAGAAGGCGCCAATCAGTGCCGCCGCCAGCAGGGCGACAAACTGGGCGGCCAGCCCGGGCCACAGCCAAAGCCCCGCGGCGGTGCCCACCGCCAGGCTCAGCGGCAGGCGCTGGCGGCAGAACTGGCCGGCCATGGTCAGCACGGCGTCGGCCACCACCACCAGCGCAAACAGCTTGAGGCCGCCGACCACCGCCGAGGTGACCGGAGAGTCCGCGTAGTGTTGTCCCAGCAAGGCCAGCACCAGCATCAGAGTAAAGGAAGGCAGGGTAAAGCCGAGAAAGGCGGCAATGGCACCGCCCAGACCGGCGCGCTGGTAACCGATGGCAAAGCCCAGCTGGCTGGAAGCGGGGCCGGGCAGAAACTGGCACAGCGCCAGGGTAGAGGCAAAGCGGTCTTGCGGCAGCCAGCCGAGCTTTTGCACGAAATGGCGCTGAAAATAACCGATATGAGCAGCCGGTCCGCCAAAGCTGACCCAACCCAGCATAAAGAATTGCCAGAACACCGAAAGCATAGTGTGAATTCACTCCAGATTAATTATTGCGACATCATGATGGCTCGCCAACATGACACCAGAAATACCGGCAAGGTAACAAAAAATGTAAAAAAATGTGCGGTGGCTATACAAGCGGGGGCCGAGGTTTAATACTACGAAAGATTCCATTTGAGTAACAAAAATAACGGGCCGCCGGCCCTCAACAAATAATAAAAAAGCAGGCCACTTCCGACATGGCTTGAGGTGCACCTCGGCAATGGATGCGAAAGCCGGATGCTTTCGAATTGAATAAGCCGGGCTGGAACATACCAGACCGTTCGCCCGGCATTACTGGAGAGCAAGGGAATGAATGAAGAATCCAGCCAGCCGGTATTTGTGGCCGCCGGCAGTTCCGATACCCGTGAAATGGTGACCGGCATTCTGGAAAATGACCATATCGATGTTGAAGTGCCCAATAAGGATCAGAGTCTGATCAAGGCCTTTGATGCCAGTCACGCCCGGGTACTGATCTTTGCCTTCAAGCAGGTGGAGCAGTCCCTGAAACTGGCGGAGCTGTTCAGGGCCAAGAGCCGGCGTTTTCAGGATGAGAACTGCCGGCTGGTGCTGCTGTGCGACAAGCTGGAAGCGAAACAGGCCTACCAGTTGTGTCGCCAGGGCAAGTTCAACAACTATGTGGTGTTCTGGCCCCTGTCCTTTGATCCCTTTCGGCTCAGCATGGCCATTTATCAGGAATTTTACGAACTGGAGCAGCAACGGGCCGCTCAGGGCCGGCAGGACAAGCTGGACGGTCAGCAGCTGGTGGTGAGCGAGCTGGAAGCCATATTGTCCCGGCAGCTGGATGGCGGTGAGGATCTGACCGGCAGTCTGAGAACCCTGCTGAACCTGGCTGCCGGTACCGAGGCACAGACGCCGGAGCATGACATGCCCAGCCCGAACCGCTTGTATGAGCAGATAAAACAGCTCGACAGCTCGGTCCGCAACTTTGAATCCCTGTCATCCAGCAGTCTGCGCGACTTGCGCCAGGCCCTGAGCAAGGTCAGTCACCACAACGGCACCATACTGGTGGTGGAGGAAGATCCGGCGTACCGCAAAATGATGACCTCCATTCTCAAGTCCCACGACTTTCATATACTGACCGCCGACTCAACGGCAGCGGCCATCAGCCTGCTCGAGCAGCACATGCCGGATCTGGTGCTGATGGAGATTCTGATGCCGGGCCTGAGCGGCGCCGAGGCCGTTCGCCTGCTCAAGGAAGTGGAGCCAATGAAGGAGGTACCGGTGATCATCATCAGCAGCCAAAGCCAGAAGAGCGTGATTGTGGAATGCGTGCAGCTGGGCGCCACCGCCTTTGTGGCCAAGCCCTTCAGCCAAAAGCTGCTGATGGACAAGGTGCACGGTGCCCTGGGGCTGCCAGGCCTGGTGCCCGCGTAACTCCGCCGAAGCACGGCGCCCTGCCGTGCTTCCCCTGATTTCCTTTCTGCCGAACATCTCCGCGTCATTGTGGAACGCTAATTGCTAATACCCCTGCCAATGAATGTAAAAGCCGGCAGCGCCGCCCTGGTGGCGCTGCCGGCGCGTCAGGCGGCACGCCGCCGCGGAGGTAAAGGCAGTGAGCAACAAGCAGCGGGCCGCGAACACCCTGTTCGCCCCGGCCAGCGGAAAAGTCCACCCGGCAGGGGAAGCCGGGTTTCCCCTTTATGACTTTTTTCAACAGGAGCAAGCCGGTGAGCGGCAGAGTGAGCGCCTGCTTCCGGCCCTGGAAGCATGCCGGGACGGCTGGCGTCGCCGGCTCGAGGCCATGCTTTACCGCAGCGAGCTGAGTCTGGACTGCCGTGTGCGGGAAGGCGCGCCGGCACCGGCGGAGCAGCTTCATTTTTTGATGGAACATCAATGGGATGGCCGGCTGCAAGCGTCCGCCGCCCTGCACATTGAGCACGCCACCCTATACCGGCTGGCGGAAATGACCTTTGGTGGCCAGCCATTGGACAGCATTGGCCCGCTGCGTGCGGTGTCCGAAACCGAGCGCCGGCTGGGCGCCAGTCTGCTTGGCATGATCACCGACGACCTGGTGGCACGGATATTGCCAGAAGCCGTGCCGGGATGCGCCCGCATGCTGGCCGGCGCAGCGGAGTTTGAGGTGGAAACGCAGCTGGCCTTTGACATTCACTTCGCCGGTCAGCATCTGGGCTGGACCCTGACACTGCCCGCGCTGCGGTCGGCCGAGCCGGAAGCCTTGCCGGTGCCCGCCGATGGCGGGCTCACCGAGGCCCTGAACGCCAGCCTGCCCCGGTTGAGTACGCACTTGTCGGTGCCCCTGGCGACCTTTGAGCTGCCTTTGGGGCAAATCGCCGAACTCAATGAAGGCGACGTGCTGCCCATCAACCTGTTGCAGGAGGTGGTGGCCCGGGCCGGCGAACAGCCGGTGCTGAAAGGGCGGGTGGCCGAGCGCGACGGCATGCTGGTGTTTGCCAGCCACGGATTCATAGACTGAGCAGTTACGGAGCGGCAAATGATGGATACACAACAAGACAACGGCCTGTTGCTGGGCGATGACCTGGACAGCCTGTTTAACGATGCGGCCATGGAGCCGGAAAGCGCGGCCTCACCGGCGGATGAGACCCGGGGGCTCGGTTATTTTCAGCAACTGCCGGTCAAGGTATCGCTGGAAGTGGCCAGTGCCGAGGTCAGCCTGGGTGAGCTGATGCAGGCGGGCGAGGGCGCTGTGATTGAGCTGAACAAAATGGCCGGCGAGCCCCTGGATGTCAGGGTGAACGGTGCCTTGCTGGCCCAGGGAGAAGTGGTGGTGGCCAATGGTCGCTATGGGGTGCGCCTGACCCGCATCATCAACCGGCCCGCAAGCCAGGCGGGAGCGAATGAAGCATAAGCTCTGGCTGGCCCCGCTCCTGGTCACTGTGCTGGCGCTGTTGCCGGGGCAGGCTTCGGCCGACGTGCCGCTGTTGTCGGTCACCGGCCCCGACGGCGACACCGAATACAGCCTGAAACTGCAGATTCTGCTGCTGATGACGGCGCTGGGGCTGTTGCCGGCGTTTTTGCTGATGCTCACCAGCTTTACCCGCATTATCGTGGTGCTGGCGGTGTTGCGTCAGGCCCTGGGTCTGCAGCAGAGCCCGCCCAACCGGGTGTTGATCGGCATCGCCCTGTCGCTGACCCTGCTGATCATGCGGCCGGTATGGCAGGACATCTACCACAACGCCTTTGTGCCCTATGACAATGGCGCCATCGGCTTTGAGCAGGCGCTGGTGACCGCCAGGGCGCCGCTGCAGAGCTTTATGCTGGCCCAGACCCGGGAAACGGATCTGGAGCAGATCCTTAATATCGCCCAGGAGCCCACGGATCTGGCCCCGGAGGAGGTCCCTTTTGAGGTACTGATCCCGGCCTTTGTGCTGAGCGAGCTCAAAACCGCCTTTCAGATTGGCTTTATGCTGTTTATTCCCTTTTTGGTGATCGACCTGGTGGTGGCCAGCGTGCTCATGGCCATGGGCATGATGATGCTGTCGCCCCTGGTGATCTCATTGCCGTTCAAGCTGATGCTGTTTGTGCTGGTGGACGGCTGGGCCATGACGGTGGGCACCCTGGCCCGCAGTTTCGGAGGCTGAATGACGCCCGAGCAGACGGTGGACATCATCAGCCAGGCGGTACTCACCATCATCGCCATGGTCAGCGTGCTGATCATTCCCGGCATGGTGGTGGGCCTGGTGGTCAGCATTATTCAGTCGGCCACGCAAATTCAGGAGCAGACCCTGAGCTTCTTTCCGCGCCTGCTGGTGACCCTGCTGATGCTGATCTTTGCCGGCCATTGGCTGCTGCGGGAGCTGATGGAGCTGTTCGATATGCTCTACACCATGATTCCTGGAAGCCTGTGAATGACGCCTCTGCTCAGCCTGACCACCCCCGAGCTGATGGCCTGGATAGGCAAGGGCTGGTGGCCCTTTTGCCGGCTGGCGGCGTTTTTCTGGGTGCTGCCGCTGTTTGGTGACGGCCACCTGAGTCCGCAAATCCGGCTGTTGTTGGCCTTTGCCCTGGCCATGGTGCTGATGCCGCTGTTGCCGAAGGGGCCCGAAATCGACCTGTTTTCCTTTGCCACCCTGGTGATCACCCTGGAGCAGTTGCTGTTTGGTGCCCTGCTGGCGCTGATGCTGCAACTGCTGTTTACCGTGGTGACCATGGCCGGGCAAATATTGTCGATGCAGATGGGCCTGGCCATGGCGGTGATGAACGATCCGGTCAATGGCGGCTCGGCACCGCTGCTGGGCCAGTTGTTGTGGATTTTTGTGGCGCTGCTGTTCCTGGCCTGGAATGGCCACTTGCTGGCACTGGATGTGATCGTCGAGAGTTTTCGCAGTTGGCCGGTGGGCCACAGTCTCTATGAGCTGGACCTGTCACTGCTGGTGAACCTGGCCGGCTGGATGTTTGGCGCCGCCCTGTTACTGGCGCTGCCGGCGGTGATCGCCATGCTGCTGGTCAACATCACCTTTGGGGTGATGAACCGCAGCGCGCCCTCGCTCAATATCTTTGCCCTGGGTTTTCCCATGACCATGATGCTTGGGCTGGTATCGCTGCTGCTGATGCTGGCCAATATTCCCCAACGCTACCTGGAATTCAGCCAGGACGTGTTTGATCTCATGCGTCACTGGAGCTGAGCCATGGCCGGGCAGGATTCTTCTCAGGACAAAAGCGAACAGCCCACGGAGCAGCGCAAGCGCAAGGCCCGGCGCGAAGGCCAGGTGGCCCGCTCCAAGGATCTCAATACCCTGGTGCTGCTGTTGCTCGGCGGCCTGGTGCTCTGGTGGCAGACCGCGGCGCTGGGCGCCTTTTTTCGCCGGCTGTTTACATCGGCCATGGAACTGCCAGCGGCGGCCACGCGCGAGCCGGCGCGCATGCTGGAGCTGCTGGAGCAGGCGCTGATGGCCACCCTGTGGGCGCTGCTGCCGGTCTTCCTCACCATCTCGGTGCTGCTGGTGTTGTCGGGGCTGGTGCCCGGCGGTCTGCTGTTTTCCTGGGACAGCCTGCAACTCAAGCTCAGCCGGCTCAACCCGCTGTCGGGGCTCAAGCGCATGTTCTCCAAACAGACGCTGGTGGAGCTGTTCAAGTCCATGCTCAAGGTCACCCTGCTGGGCGGCACCCTGGGCGTGCTGCTGGTCAGCCAGTGGCAGCGGCTGATGTTTCTCGGTCGCATGCCGCTGGTCAGCGGCTTTGGTCAGGGCCTGGGGCTGCTGGTGCTGGCGGTGCTGGCGCTGTGTGCGGCGCTGGCGTTGATTGCGATTATCGACGTGCCCTTTCAGAAATGGTCGATGAACCAGAAACTGAAAATGACCAAGCAGGAAGTCAAGGAAGAGCAGAAAAACACCGAGGGCCGGCCCGAAATCAAGCAGCGCATTCGGCAAATTCAGTTTCAGATGGCCACCGGCCGTATCGAGCAGCGAGTGCCGGACGCGGACGTGGTCATCGTTAACCCCACCCATTTCGCCGTGGCGCTCAAGTACGATCCCGAGCGCGCCGAGGCGCCCTTTGTCATTGCCAAGGGCACCGATGCCCTGGCCACCCGCATTCGCGAGCTGGCCCGGCTACACGATCTCGAGGTGATCAGCCTGCCCCCCCTGACCCGCGCCCTGTATTACTCCACCCGGGTGGATCAGCAGGTGCCGGCGGGCCTGTACAGCGCCGTGGCCTATGTGCTGACCCATGTGTTGCAGCTCAAGGCCTGGCGCGAAGGGCGAGGGCGCCGTCCCGGCAACCTGCCCGAGTTTCGAATTCCCGAGAAATACCAACATTAAGAGGTGAAGTGTGAACTGGAAAGGCCTTGGCCGCCCTTATGCGGCCGTTCCCCTGCTGCTGATTGCCGTGCTGGCCATGGTGATACTGCCGCTGCCGCCCTGGCTGCTGGACGCGCTCTTTACCTTCAATATCGTGCTGGCCATTCTGGTGTTGCTGGTGGCGGTATCGGCGCGCCGGCCGCTGGACTTCTCGGTGTTTCCCACCGTGCTGCTGGTGGCCACCCTGATGCGGCTCACGCTCAACGTGGCCTCGACCCGGGTGGTGCTGCTCAGCGGCCATGAGGGGGCGGGGGCCGCGGGCAAGGTGATCGAAGCCTTTGGCGAGGTGGTGATCGGCGGCAACTACGTGGTGGGCATGGTGGTGTTCGTGATCCTGATGATCATCAACTTTGTGGTGATCACCAAGGGCGGCGAGCGCATCTCGGAAGTGGCGGCGCGCTTTACCCTGGACGCCCTGCCGGGCAAGCAGATGGCCATCGACGCCGATCTCAACGCTGGCGCCATCGATCAGGAGCAGGCCCGCAACCGCCGTCAGGAGGTGGCCCGGGAAGCCGACTTCTACGGCTCCATGGACGGCGCCTCCAAGTTTGTGCGCGGCGACGCCATTGCCGGCCTGTTGATCCTGTTCATCAACCTGCTGGGCGGCTTCATGATCGGCATGTTCCAGTATGAACTGAGTGCCGCCGAAGCCTTTCAGCGTTTTGCCCTGCTCACCATAGGTGACGGCCTGGTGGCGCAGATCCCCTCACTGCTGCTGGCCACCGCCGCCGCCATTATCGTCACCCGGGTCAACGACGACAGTGACATGTCCACTCAGGTCGGGCAGCAGCTGCTGGCATCCCCTCGCGTGGTATGGACCGGGGCCGCCGTCATGCTCATTCTGGGGCTGGTGCCCGGCATGCCGACCCTGGTGTTTCTGCTGTTTGCCGCCGTGCTCGGCTACGCCGCCTGGCGCCTGCAGCAGGCCGAAGCCAGGCAGGCCGAGCCGCTGGAGCAGGCCGAGACCCTGCTGGCCCGTGAACAGGACAGCGCCGCCAGCCTGGGCTGGCAGGACCTGCCCCGGGTCGATTTGCTGACTCTGGAGCTGGGCTACCGGCTGGTCAATCTGGTCAATGAAGAGCAGGGCGCGCCGCTGCTGGGGCGTATTCGCGGGGTGCGCAAGAGCCTGTCGGAGCAGGCCGGCTTTCTGCTGCCCGAGGTGCGGGTGCGCGACAACCTGCAACTGTCACCCCAGGAATACCGCATCAAGCTGGCCGGGGTGGTGATGGCCAGCGGCAGCGCCGACGGCGAACGCATGCTCGCCATCAACAAGGGCGACACCTATGGCGAGGTGGACGGCGAGCTGACCCAGGAGCCGGCCTATGGCATGCCGGCGGTGTGGATCGAGCCCGGCAACAAGGCCAAGGCCCTGAACTACGGCTATGCGGTGGTGGACTCCGCCAGCGTGGTGGCCACCCATGTCAGCAAGCTGATGCGTGAGCACCTGCCGGAGTTGCTGGTGCTGGACGATGTGACTCACTGGCAGGAGCGGTTGCAGCAGCAGGCACCCAAACTGGCCGGGCTGCTGGCCGAGGCAGTGCCGCCGGTGCTGCAGCTGAAAGTGTTTCGCTACCTGCTGAAGGAGCAGGTTAGCCTCTCTGATGTGGTCACCATTGCCACCGCCCTGGTGGAAGGGGCCGAGATCACCCAGGATCCGGTGCTGCTGGCGGCCGATGTGCGCTGTGCGCTGAAGCGGGTTATTGTGCGCCAGATCATGGGAGAACGCGACGTATTAAGCGCATTTACCCTGGCCGATACCCTGGAGCAGACCCTGCTCGGCGCCCTGGGGCAGGCCCAGCAACAGAACGCCAAAACCAGCATCGACAGCTTTCCGGTCGAGCCCAACCTGCTCTCCCAGTTGCAGCAGAAAATGCCGGCAGTGGCCGAAACCCTGCAGGAGCAGGGCGTGCCGGCAGTGCTGCTGGTGATGCCTCAGCTGCGGCCATTACTGGCCCGCTACGGCGCCGTGTTTGCCAGGGGGCTCAAGGTGCTGTCCTACAACGAGGTGCCCGAGCACATTCAAATCGACGTGGTCGGCACCCTGGGCTGATCGCCATTCCCTTACGGAGGAAGGGGGCTTTCCTTCCTCCCGCCACTCAATACCCATAAGAAAAATGCCGGTTTGGGGTTGAAATTTTCCTGTTTTTTTAGTCAACTACTGTCGCACTGAAAAACGATTGCTGATGACAAGGGCAAACTGCGTGAAAACGCAGGACGCAAAGCTTCCGGTCTAAGGGAATGATTTTCCTACGATAGCGGGGCCGCCAAGGCAGGTTACCTTCCGGCGTTTCGCCACCTGTAATACCTTTCTCAGCGTTATTTCCCATCCTGGCCTGGTGCCGGGCCGGCACTCTGCTGCCGGAAGTAAATGACAAGAAACAAGATGAACAACCTTGCAAGACTGAAAGGCATGGCCTGCCTTGGTGTGTTGCTGGGCAGTCCCGGAGCATCGGCCGATTACGTGACCGATCTGGATCAGGCTGTCTGGCGCGCCGAACGCAGCGCTTCCCGTTGTGTGCTGGAGCACCACATCGGACAGGTGGCCATTGCCCGCTTCAGCGCCGGTCGTGGTGAACGCCCGGTGCTGAGCGTGGACTGGCGCGCCCGGGGTATTCAGGGCGGCCAGGCCACCCTGTCCATTGTGCCGGCCCCCTGGCAACAGGCACCCGAGCAGCCCCTGACTCAAAGCCACTGGCAGCGCCAGCAGCTGCGCTTTGACCAGCACACCTCCGAGGCCCTGAACGCCCTGGCAAATGGCCGCTGGCTGGCCATTGCCGAGCCGGGCAATCCCCACCGCCTGGTGATGTCGGGCATTCATTTTCAGCTGGCCCACAACGATTTTCGGCTGTGCCGGGGCGAGGACGGCGTGGACCACGCCGTGAACGGCGAACGCCTGACCCTGCACTTTCAACGCGGAGCCAGGGAGCTGAGCCCGGAGCAGCGCCGGCAGCTGGCGGCCCTGGCCGCCCACATCGGCACGCAGAAGCCGGGTTCCCTGCTGCTGGAATCCCACACCGACAACAGCGGCGACGAGACGCTGAACCTCAAGCTGTCCCGGCAACGGGCGGAGCGGGTGGCCGATGAGCTGCGCCGTTTTCATCCTTCGCTGCCAATGGCCATTCGCGCCTTTGGCGAAGCCTATCCCTCGACCGACAACACCACTCCGGCTGGCCGTTACCAGAACCGGCGCGTCGTTATTTCTTTCATCAAGGCGGAACAAGCATCATGAACATGGGTACTCAGTCTTCTTCTTTGCTGTGGCTGATTTCAAAGGGCGGCCTGTCCGACGTGTGTCACGGCGCCCTGCTGGCCGAAGGTTACCGGGTCGAGGCCATGAACCTGATGTCCCGCAGTGAGCACAAGCCGGGCGTGATCCTGGTAGACAGCGACACTGGGGCCGGCTTTGCCGAGCAGATCCAGACCCTGGTGAGCCGGTTTCCTCAGGCCGTCATTCTGGCCATGGTGGAGCAGGGTGAAAGTGCCCTGGCGGGGGAGGCCCTGCGCGCTGGCGCCAGTGACTATGTGCTCAAGCCGTTTCAGCCCAGCCAGCTGCTGCGGGTGCTGGGCCAGAGCCTGGCATTGCGCAACAGCACCGGCGACATGGTGGTGCGCTCCCGGGCCGGCCTGCAGGTGCTGCAGCTGGCCTACCGGGCGGCACAGACCCCGGCGGCGGTGCTGATCGGCGGCGAGTCCGGCACCGGCAAGGAGTGTCTGGCCCGTTATATTCACCAGGTGTCCGACCGAAGCGATGGCCCCTTTGTGGCGGTGAACTGTGCCGCCATTCCCGAAAGCATGCTGGAAGCCGTGCTGTTCGGTTACAGCAAGGGCGCCTATACCGGTGCCAGCCAGGCCCAGGCGGGCAAGTTCGAGCTGGCCAACGGCGGTACCCTGCTGCTGGATGAGATCTCCGAAATGCCCCTGGCGCTGCAGGCCAAGCTGTTGCGGGTGCTGCAGGAAAAGGAAGTGGAACGCCTGGGCAGCCATCAGAAGGTGCGCCTGGATGTGCGCATTGTGGCGGCCAGCAACAGGGATCTGCGCGAGGCGGTGAGCGCCGGTGAATTCCGCGAAGATCTGTTCTACCGCCTCGACGTGCTGCCCCTGGGCTGGCCACCGCTGCGCGAGCGGGCCGAAGACATCATGCCGCTGGCCCGCCACTTTCTGCAGAAATACGGACAGGGCGAGTCATTCCGCTTCAGCGCCGAGGCCGAACGCGCCCTGCTGAGCCACCCCTGGCCGGGCAACATTCGTGAGCTGGAAAACGTCATTCAGCGGGCGCTGATCCTGGCCCGCAGCGCCATTATTGACGTGGTTGATCTCATGCTGCCCGAGTCCGCCCAGAGCCGCTCGGCCAACAGCCTGATCACCCTGAGTCAGCCGGTGGCCGACACCCCCGCCGAGGGCCTGCAGGCCAGCCGTCAGCGCGCCGAGTTCGACTACGTGCTGCAGATACTGCGTCAGTACAGCGGCCACCGTTCCCGCACCGCCGAAGCCCTGGGCCTGACCACCCGGGCGCTGCGCTACAAGCTGGCCGCCATGCGTGAGCAGGGCATTGATATTGACCGTGCCGTAGGAGCCTGACCATGACCATTTCACCCGAAAGCGCTCAGCAGGCCATGCTGGTGCGGCTCAGTCAGCTGCAACAGCAGGCTCAGGGCGGCGTTGCCATCACGCCGGCGGTGGAGCAGGGCTCCTTTGGCGAACTGATGAAAACCACGGTGCGCGCCATCAACCACGAGCAGGTGCAGGCGTCCAGCCTGATGACGGCGGTGGAAACCGGCGCCAGCGAGGATCTGGTGGGGGCCATGCTGGCCAGTCAGAAGGCGGGCCTGAGTTTTTCCACCCTGGTGCAGGTGCGCAACAAAATGATGACTGCCTTTGACGACATCATGCGCATGCCGCTGTAAGGAGCTGTTATGGCACAAGCAAGCACACTGATGGCCGCCGGCCAGCCGCTGATGGCGGGCGTAGGCAAGGCTCGGGCCCGCTGGCAGGGGCTGTCGGATCATCATCGCCAGGTATTGCTGCTGGGCAGCCTGGCACTCATCATCGCCGCCGTGGTGGTGGCGTTTCTGTGGCAGGCCGGGCGCAGCTTCGTGCCCCTCTATGGCAAGCAGGAACTGTACGATCAGTCCCGTATCGTCGAGGTGCTGGAGCAGGATCAAATTCCCTTTCGCCTGGATCCTCACAGTGGTCAGGTTCTGGTGGAAGAGCAGCAGCTGGGGCCGGTGCGCATGCGGCTGGCGTCTCAGGGCGTCAAGGCGATGTTGCCCTCCGGTATGGATGAGCTGGCCCTGAACACCGGCTTTGGCACCAGCCAGTTTATGGAAACCCGCCGTTACCGCCACGCCCTGGAAGGGGAGCTGGCGCGTACCATCATGGCGCTGGACTGGGTGCGTCAGGCCCGGATTCATCTGGCCATGCCCGAGCGCACCCTGTTTATCGGCCGCGCCGAGCAGGTACCCACCGCTTCGGTGATGCTGGACGTGGTCCCCGGCCATGGGCCGGATCCGGCCCAGGTGGAAGGTATCATCAATCTGGTGTCGGGCAGCGTGCCGGGCATGACCCGTAAAAAGGTGTCGGTGATCGATCAGAGCGGCCAGCTGCTCAGCGATGAGCTGTCGCTGAACGGCCAGAGCCGGGGCATGAGCCTGCGCCAGGTGGAATATACCCGCCAGCTGGAGCAGCAACTGGCCCAGCGGGCCCGGGACATGCTCTATCCGGTGCTGGGGGCCAGCAACTTTCGTGTACAGGTCACCGCCGATCTCGACTTCAACGCCGTGGAAGAAACCCGGGAGAGCCTGGATCAGACGCCGGTGCTGCTGCGGGAAACCGGCAGTGAAAACACCACCCGGAACAGCCTGGGGCTGGGCATTCCGGGCGCGCTGTCCAACACGCCGCCGAAAACCGATGCCGACGGTGAAGAGACCGAGAGCAATAACAATCAGAGCCAGCGCAAGCAGCGGGAGTACCAGCGTCAGTTTGAAAGCGGCCGCTCCGTGGTGCATACCCGCTACCAGAGCGGACGCATCAATCAGCTGAGCGTGTCGGTGCTGCTCAACAAGGGGGCGGCGCCGGAAGGGGGCTGGGGCGAGGACCAGCTCACTCAGCTGGGGCAAATGGTGCAGGGCGCCGTGGGCTTCAGCCAGGTTCGGGGAGACAGCTTTGCCCTGTCGAGCTTTGACTTTGCGCCCCAGGCGGTGCTGAGCGAGTTTCCGGATCAGCTGGCCTGGTGGCAGCAGCCCGAAACCCAGACCTATGCCCGTTACCTGCTGGGGGCCTTTATGGTGCTGGCGGTGCTGCTGTTGGGGGTTCGCCCGCTGGTGCGCCACCTGGGTACCAACCAGAAGGCGGCGGCCCTGCGTGAACTGCAGGCCACCCTGCCCGCAGCGGGCCAGAGTGAGGGCGCCACGGCGCTGGCGAGCAAAACCGACAGCGAGCGGCCCGGGCCGCACACCACCCTGCCCTGGGAAGCCGATGAGCGCGAGTGGCAACTGCCGCCGCCGGGCAGCGAGCTGACGGTGCAGGTGACTCACCTGCAACTGCTGGCGGAGCGGGAAACCGACAGGGTGGCGGAAGTCATCAAGCACTGGATTAAAGATCATGACTGAGCAAGTGACCGAGCAGGCCGCGGGCCTGACCCTGAAAGAAACCGAAAAGGCCGCCGTGCTGCTGCTGAGCATGGGTGAAAACGCCGCCGCCCGGGTGCTGCAGCGCCTGGACCGTGACGACGTTAACAAGGTGACCACCGCCATGGCACGGCTTGCCGGTGTCTCCGCCGAGTCGGCCCGGGGCACCCTGCAGGAATTCTTTGACCTCTATCGTCAGCAGAGCGGCATCAATTCGGCGTCCCGGGAATACCTGGAGCGCACCCTGGATCTGGCTCTGGGCGAGAAACTGGCCCGGGGCCTGCTGGACTCCATGTACGGCGACGTGGTGCGTCAGGAAATTCAGCGTCTGCAATGGGTACAGCCCGAGCTGCTGGCGCGCTTTCTGCAGCAGGAGCACCCTCAGATGCAGGCGGTGATCCTGGCCTTTTTGCCCGCCGACTCCGCCGCCGCCGTGCTCTCGCTGCTGCCCGCAGACAGCCACGACGAGCTGTTACTCAGGGTGGCCAACCTCAATGAAGTGAGCGAATTCGTGGTGGTGGAGCTCAAGGCGGCGCTGGCCCGCTGCATGGAGTTTGTGGCCCACAATGCCGGCGCACGGGTCGATGGCGTGCGTCAGGTGGCGGACATCGTCAACCGCTATCAGGGCAACCGCGGTGAGCTGATGGAGTCCATCAAGCTGCATAACGCGGAAAAGGCCGGCGACATCGAGCGCAACATGTACGACTTCACCAGCCTGGCCCGGCAGACCCAGGAGACCCTGCAGCGCATTGTGCAGGATCTGCCGCTGGAAGTACTGGGGCTGGCGCTCAAGGGCGCCGAAAGCCCGGTTCGCCGGGTGATGCTGGAAGCCATGCCCCGGCGCATGGCCCAGCAGATGGAGCAGGATATGCTGCGTCAGGGCGCGGTGGCCGTGAGCCGGGTAGAAAATGCCCGCCAGGACGTGATGAACCTGGTACGCGATCTGGTGGAGCAGGGCGAGCTGGAATTCCAGCTCTATGAAGAGCAGGTGGTGAACTAGTGACAGGACACACAAAGGGCACGCGCGCCTATCGCCGCTACCGCTTTCCGCCCCTCTACGGCGAGCCGTCGGTGCAGGAGGCGACCCAGGAAGAAGAGCCGCCGGCCTACAGTCAGAGACTGGAGCAGGGGTACGAAGAAGGCTTTCAGCAAGGCCGTAATGCCGGTCTTGAAAGCGGTCGTCAGGAAGGCCTGAAATTGGGGTTGGCTCAGGGCATGGAGCAGGGCACCGAGCAGGGCCGTCAGCAGGGCATGGCCCAGCTGCGCGAGCTGCAGCATACCCTGGCCGATGAGCTGCGCCAGTGGCAAAGCGGCGCCGAACAGCAGTGGCAGCAGCTGTCGATGTCGGCCCTGCGCCAGCAGCGGGAGCAACTGTGCGAGCTGGTGGAGCAGGTGGCCCGGCGCGTGATCCGTACCGAGCTGACCCTGAACCCGGAGCAGGTGCTGGCCATTGTGGAAGAAGCCCTGGCCGGCATTGATGCCCGCACCCAGGAACTGCAATTGTTCGTTAATCCCGACGACCGCGCCCGGCTGAGCGAGATCGGCATTACCGAGTGCCAGGGCTGGGCGCTGCATGAGGATGCGGCATTGGCGCCGGGGGACTGCCGCATCGAAACCGAAACCCTGACCCTGGAAGCCCTGACCGAAGAACGTCTGCAAAAGGGCATGGCTCGGGTCGCCCAAAGCCTGGATGCCCCCGATGAGCCTGCTTGAGCACCGGCTGCAGCTGGCCCGGGCCGCCCTCAGTGACGAGCTTGATATCGGCCAGGTTTACGGCCGTCTGCTCAGGGTCACCGGCAACCTGCTGGAAGTGTCCGGCTGCCGGCTGGTGCTGGGCCAGCGCTGTAGCATCGACACCGAGGGTGGCGGCGAACTGGAGGCGGAAGTGGTGGCCCTGGACCGGGAGCAGGCGCTGCTGCTGCCGCTGACCTCAGCGTCGGGCTTGTATACCGGCGCCCGGGTTCGCCCCTGTGCCAGCGAGGCCAGGCTGTCGGTGTCGCCGGCCCTGCTGGGGCGCATCGTCGACGGCCTGCTGCGCCCGCTCGATGGCCGGCCGCCCTCCAGGGGCCAGCCAGTCTCCTGGCATACCCCGGTGCCCAACCCGCTGTTGCGCCGCCGCGTGACCGAGCCCCTGGACGTGGGCGTACGCGCCATCAACGGCCTGCTGACACCGGGCAAGGGCCAGCGCCTGGGATTGTTCGCCGGCCCCGGCGTGGGCAAGAGTGTGCTGCTTGGCATGATGGCCCGTTACACTCAGGCCGACGTGGTGGTGGTGGGGCTGATTGGCGAGCGGGGCCGGGAAGTCAGGGAGTTTATCGACGACTGCCTGGGTGAAGAGGGCCGGGCCCGGGCGGTGGTGATCGCCGCCCCCGCCGATCAGAGTCCGCTGCTGCGGGTGCGGGCGGCGGAAAGCTGTCACCGGGTGGCGGAATATTTTCGCGATCAGGGCAAGGATGTACTGCTGCTGATGGACTCGCTCACCCGTTACGTGCAGGCCCGGCGGGAAATCGGTCTGGCGGTGGGCGAGCCGCCGGTGGCCCGGGGCTATCCGCCCTCGGCCTTCAGTGCCCTCACCGAGCTGGTGGAGCGCGCCGGCAACGGCGAGCAGCCCGAGGGCAGCCTGACCGCCTTTTATACCGTGCTGGCGGAAGGGGATGATCAGCAGGATCCGGTGGCCGATGCGGCCCGGGCGATCCTCGATGGCCATGTGGTGCTCAGCCGGCAGCTGGCGGAGCAGGGCCACTATCCGGCCATTGATGTCGGCGCCTCCATCAGCCGGGTGATGAGCAAGGTGGCGAGTCCCGAACATTTGGCTCGGGCGGTGCAGTGCAAGCGCTGGTTCGGCCTCTATCAGCAGATACGCGAGCTGCTGCCGCTGGGGGGCATTCAAAGTGGCAAAAGCCAGGAAACCGATGACGCCATCGCTCACTATCCGGCGCTGGCCGCCTTTTTGCAACAGGGCGAGCTGGAGCCGGTGAGCCTGGCGCAGACGTTGCAGCAATTGACGGAACTGACCGGAGGAGAGCATGCGTAAACGGCTTATTGGTCAGCAACGGGAGCAACTGGACAGCCTGGTGCAGCAGCGGGACAGACTGAATAAGCGGGCCGAACAATTGCAGCGCCAACAGTCGGCCCTGGAGCAGGCCAGAAATGGTCTGGCCGGTGCACCACTGGCCGCCAGTGCCATCAGTCTGCTGAATCAGGGACACATTCGCCAACAGCTCAATACCGTGATCGACGGCCACTTGCATCAGCTGAAAGCGGCACAGCAGGACAGCGAACGCCTGCAGCGGCTCAGCCGGCAACAGGCGGGCAAGGTCAAGGGACTGGAACTGCTGGAGCAACGCCGGGAGCAAGAGGCCCGGCGTGATGCGCAGCGACGGGAATGGGAAGCCCAGCTGGAGTGGTGTATCAGACCGGCTGATAAACCGCTTCGGTAACGCCCAGGCGCCGCTCCAGCCATTCCTTCTGGCTGGCCAGCAGCCGGCCATTGCTGTCGTTCAGGGCCCGGCACAAACGAGCCTGTTGCTGCAGACCCTGCCAGAGTTCACCGAGCCGCCCGGAGAGCGGGGCGGGCAGCTTGTGACAAAGCTGCTCAAGGGAAGCGGCACCGAGTTCGACCTGCAGGGTTTCACGCCGGGCGGCCAGGCCGGCCAGTTGTTCGGTCAGCCTTATTTGCCCGGGGTTATGACTCAGCAAGCCCTGATGATCCTGACCGGTGAGCAGGCGGGCCTGGTGTTGCAGCAGCCGGTGCAGGCGCCGGTAGCCTTCCAGCTCCTGTTGCAGCGCCTGCCAGAGTTGCTTCAGGATCACCTTGTTCATCGACGATGCAGCTCGAGTATGGCCTGGGACAGGGCGTCGAGATCCAGCGGCAGCTCGTCATTGGCGATGGCCTGGCGCAGCCGGGCGACCTTTTCCATGTCGACCTCGGGCAAGGCATTCAGGCTTTCCTGTGCCTGTTGCACCATGGCCAGCTCCGGGCTGAGTTCGGCCTGAGCCTGTTTACCCTGAGCCTGAGGCCTGGCCGTGGTCACCCGGGGGGAATCCTGGCTTGAAACCAGGGTCAGAGGAGGTGTGCGATGCGGGCTGATTTTCATATGAGGTTCCATTGTGTTTGCAGCTGTCTGTAATCAACGACCCCGTTGACGGCCATCTTTAACGCAGACTTTGTACCCGGTTTTTGTCTACGACTCTGGCTTGAATGACCTTGCCCGAGCCGGTGTTGCGCACCCGCACCAGCTCGCCCTGGCTGCCGTTACTCAAGGCCAGGCCCCGAGTAGTGATGGTAAAGCCGTCACCTACCGCCTCGATCACCACCTGTTCCTTCTTTTTGACCAGCCACGGTGGCGCCAGCAGCGCCGGATACAGAGGCTCCCCCGCCGGCAGATCCCGCAGCAGTCGCTGCCGGGGTGGCTGGCGCCCGGCCACAAAGCCCCTGTACAGCCGCTCCAGGCTCAGGCTCTGTAACTGCACTGCCGACGGCGTCAGCTCCTGCTCCCGGCGCAGGCGCTCGGCGGCCACCCACACCGGCATGCGCACCGTCACTTTCACCCGGGCGCGGGTGGTCCAGCCGGGCTCATCCGGGCAATGAACAAGATAAGGCACCCTGCCCCAGGGTTCGCCATCGGCCTGGGCCGGCTCAAAGCGCAGCGGCCGGGAGCACGCGGGCAGGCGGGATGCACCGGCGGGCAGCCAGGGCGTGAATTCGGCCTGGTAGGGCAGCCAGTCCTGCTCGGCGGCGTGCCGCGCCAGGCGTTGCTCGGCAGCCTGAGTCAGATCCCCGGCCAGCTCCGCCTGCACCGAGCAGGATAAGGTCAGCAACAGCAGCCAGGCCCGCTTTCCGGGGGGAAAAAGCCCTTCCCGAATGCACCGGAAAATGCCGGGGGTTAACTTGTAAATGTTTGAAAGTATTGTCATTTATTTGATGGCACAAATCTTGTAAGTCGAGGGCGAAACCAATGTGAGCAACTCGAAAGGTACAGCAAATGGCACTGGGGTTCGACAAGGCGCTGGGCATTCATCCACACGCATTATCGCTCAGGATGGACAGAACGCAATTACTGGCCGGCAACCTGGCCAACGTGGATACCCCCGGCTATCAGGCCCGGGATATCGACTACAAGGCGGTGTTGCAGCAGACCGAAAATGCCCTGCAGCAGGGCGTGGACAAGCCGGGTGTGCAGGCCGACAGCCTGTACCGGGTGCCTTACCAGCCGTCCCGGGATGGCAATACCGTCGAGCTGTCGGTGGAGCAGACCGCCTTTGCCGAAAACGCCATGGACTTTCAGACCAGCCTGACCTTTCTGAACATCAAGTTACGCGGCCTGCAACAGGCCATAGAAGGACGTTGATTATGTCGTTTCGCGGAGTTTATGACATCGCGGCCAGCGCCCTGCAGGCGCAGACCAGCCGCATGAATACCGTGGCCTCCAACCTGGCCAACGCCGGCTCGGTGGCCGCCAGTGAAGAGGAGGCCTACCGGGCCATCAAACCGGTGTTTGCCACCCTTTACCAGCAAACCCAGGCCGGCGAGCTGGCTGGTGCCAAGGTCAATATTGCCGGGGTGCTGCCCTCGGATCGTCTGCCCGAGCAGCGTTACCAGCCGGATCATCCGCTGGCCAACGCCGACGGCCACGTTTACTACGCCGGGGTCAATGTGATGGAAGAAATGGCCGACATGATGTCCGCCTCGCGCAGTTTTGAATCGGCGGTGGAGGTGATCGGCCGGGTCAACAGCATGCAGCAGGGCCTGCTCAACCTGGGGCAGCGTTAATCATGGCACTGGCAAGCATTAACGGGCTGGACAACGCCATGGGCAGCCAGAAGAGCGCCATCGCGCCGGGCAACGAGGTGGGCAACCTGCGCAGTGAATTTCTGCAGATGATGGTGGCCCAGATCAACAACCAGGATCCCCTCAACCCGCTCGACGGCACTCAGTACGTCACCCAGCTGGCCCAGTTCAGCATGGTGGAAGGCATTGAGCAGATGAAGTTGCAGGGGCAGCAGCAGGCCACCCTGCTCGATACCCTGCAGGTGCTGGGCAGCACCTCGCTGATGGGCAAAAAGGTCACGGTACCGGTGCAGTCCATCAGCCTGAGTGATGCGGAAAGCCTGAGCGGTACCCTGCCGGTGCCGGCGGGCACCGAGCAGCTCACCCTGGAGGTCTATGACCAGCAGGGCCAGCGGGTGCACCAGCAGGAGTGGACTTCTCCCACCGGCGATCAGACTTTTGCGCTGGCCGAGCTGCCTGCCGGTGAGTACGAGTTCAGGGTGACCGCCACTCGGGACGGCGAGAGCCTGTCGCTGTCGCCCTACATGGAGCGCACCGTGGAAAAAGTCAGCCTGCCTGCCGGGGGCGGCGACATCATGCTGGGACTGGCCGGTGTCGGCCAGATGTCATTGTTTCAGGTGACCGAGTTCGGTCAGTCCTAACACATTAAGGAAGTCAGTTATGTCCATGAGTATCGGCCTCAGCGGCCTGCGGGCCACCAGCCAGTCGCTGGGCGTGATCAGCCACAACATCGCCAACGTCTCCACCGCCGGCTTCAAGAGTGCCCGGGCGGAATTTGCCGCCGTTTACGGTGGCGGTCAGCCGGGCGGGGTAGAAGTGAACAACGTGTCCCAGAACTTCGAGCGGGACGGAGACGTGGTCAACACCGGCCGCGCCCTGGATCTGGCCATTTCCGGCAACGGTTTTTTCATGACCAGTCTGAACGGCCAGACCGCCTTTACCCGGGCCGGCACCTTTAACCGCGATGCCGACAACTATGTGGTGGCCGGCAATGGCATGCGCCTGCAGGGGTTCATGACCAACGAGGTCGGTGAGCTGCAGCAGGGGGTGGTCGAGGATCTGCGGGTGGACGGTGCCGGCCTGCCGGCCAAGGCCAGCACCCGGGTGGAATTTACCGCCAACCTGAAGGCGGACGCCGAAACCATCGACCCGGCGGTGACGCCCTTTGATCCGGCCGATGCCAACAGCTACAACTTTTCCCAGTCCAGTGAAGTCTTTGATTCGCTCGGCACCCGTCATGTGATGACCCAGTATTTCGTCAAGACCGCCGACAACACCTGGCAGGTGAATTACCAGATGGACGGCGCCGCCATGGGCACGCCTCAGACCATGACCTTTGACACCGCCGGCAAGCTGACTTCCGCCAATACCGTGAACCTGACCCACACCCTGGCCTCGGCCGACCCCCTCAACATCACCCTGAATCTGGAAGGCACCAGCCAGTATGCCGGCGACTTCAGCGTGTCCCGCAACCAGCCCGATGGCTACACCGCCGGCGAGCTGGCAGGGATTCGTTTTGAGTCCAATGGCGACATGTATGCGGTGTTCACCAATGGTCAGGATCAGCTCAAGGGCAAGGTGGTGATGGCGGACTTCGCCAACCCCAACGGCCTGCGTCAGGGCGACGGCACCAGCTGGTATCAGAGCTTTGCGTCCGGCGCACCCACCCTGGGTGACCCGGGTACCGGCACCCTGGGCAGCCTGACCGCCGGCGCCTATGAAGGCTCCAACGTCGAGCTGACCGGTGAGCTGGTCAACCTGATGACCGCCCAGCGCAACTACCAGGCCAACTCCAAAAGCATCAGCGCCGCCGACAAGATGACGCAGGTGCTGTTCAACTCCTTCTGAGGTCGCTGAATGGATCGTTTGCTTTATACCGCTATGTCCGGGGCCCAGCACGCCATGATGGCTCAGGGTATTCGTGCCAATAACCTGGCCAATGCCAATACCCAGGGGTTTCGCGCCGACTACGAGCAGGCCTCGGCCCGTTTTCTGAACGGTGACGGTCTGCATACCCGGGCCCTGGCCCGAAGCCTGCCTGCCGGCACCAACCTGGCTGCCGGCCCCCTGCAGCAAACCGGCCGCGAGCTGGATATCGCCATTCAGGGCGAGGGCTTTATCGCGGTGCAGAGCGGTGAGAATGAAGGCTACACCCGGGCCGGCAACATGCTGGTCAGCCCGGAAGGCGCCCTGACCATCAACGGCCACCCGGTGGTGGGGGAAGACGGCCCCCTGGTGCTGCCCGAGTTCAGCCGGCTTGAAATCGGCCGTGACGGCACCGTCAGCCTGACTCCACCGGGGGGCGGCGCCCTGATTGAAGGGGGCCGCATCAAGCTGGTGCGGCCCGAGGAAGGCCAGCTGCAAAAGGGTTTGGACGGCCTGTTCTACGCCGACCAGCCGGTGCCGCTGGCCATGGACGAGGACATTGCGCTGAAGCAGGGCTACCTGGAAGGGGCCAACGTCAACGTGGTGGAAGAGATGGTGCAGACCATGGCCCTGGGACGGCAGTTCGAGCTGCAGGTTCGGGCCATGAAAACCGCCGACGATCAGGCCCGGGCCGGCGCCCGGCTGATCCGCGGCAGCTGATCAACAGGGCTGCCGGCCTTCGGCAGCCGAGTAAACAGAACAGGGTAATTACGCATGCATGCAGCATTATGGGTAAGCAAGACCGGTCTGACCGCGCAGGATGCGCGCATGACCGCCATTTCCAACAACCTGGCCAACGTCAATACCGTGGGGTTCAAGCGGGACAGAGTCGCCTTTGAAGATCTGTTCTACCAGGTGCAGCGCCAGCCGGGCGCGGCGGCGGATCAGCAAAACCAGATCCCTACCGGCATTCAGATGGGTAACGGCGTCAAGGTGGTGGGTACCCAGAAGGTGTTTACCACCGGCAATTTTCAGAACACCGGTCAGGAGCTGGACATGGCCATTGTCGGCCAGGGCTTTTTTCAGATTGAGCGCCCCAACGGCGAGCTGGTGTATACCCGTAATGGCCAGTTTCACCGCAATTCCGAAGGCCTGATGGTCAACGCCGAGGGCCTGCCGCTGGTGCCCCA
Source organism: Oceanimonas aquatica (assembly GCF_030732065.1). Lineage (GTDB taxonomy): Bacteria > Pseudomonadota > Gammaproteobacteria > Enterobacterales > Aeromonadaceae > Oceanimonas. The sequence continues at coordinate 103,944 of NZ_JAVBHX010000005.1, read as the reverse complement.
GGTTGAGATACCGGAAAACGCCATCAACGTCACCGTGGGCACCAACGGCATTGTTACCGCCAACCTGGCGGGGCAGGCCGAGCCTCAGGAGCTGGGCCTGATCACCCTGGCCAATTTCTCCAACCCCGCCGGCCTCGAGGCCATGGGCGGTAACCTGTATCGCCAGACCGCCGCCTCCGGCGAGCCGATGGAAGGCCAGGCCGGGGACGATGCCCTGGGCACCCTCAAGCAGGGCACCCTGGAAGGTTCCAACGTCAACGTGGTGGAGGAAATGGTGGACATGATCACCACTCAGCGCTCCTACGAGATGAACGCCAAGGTGGTGTCCGCCGCCGATCAGATGCTGAAGTTCGTCAGCCAGTCGCTGTGATGAAATCTCGTTATTGCATGCTGGCGGCCGTGTTGCTGATGCTGAGCGGCTGCACCACCTATGAGCTGATCCCGCCCGAGCCGGGCGAGGACGACTGGGCGCCAACGCCACCGACCGTGCCTGCTCACCAGCAGGCCCGCCATGGCAGTGCCTTCAGCAACCAGACCATGATCGCCCTGTTTCAGGACAGGCGCGCCTTTCGCGTGGGCGACATGCTGACGGTGTTGCTGCAGGAGCGCACCCAGTCCAGCAAGAAGGCCGACACCAGCCTCGACAAGAGCAGCAACATCGATATTCCGGTGCCGCTGGTGGGGCGCAAGCTGCGCACCAACCTGACGGTGGAAGGCGGTGCCGACCGGGACTTCAACGGCTCGGCCAGCACCAGCCAGCAGAACACCCTGTCGGGCTCGATCACGGTGACCGTGGCCGAGGTGCTGCCCAACAGCGTGCTTCGCGTGAAAGGGGAGAAGTGGATTCGGCTGAATCAGGGTGATGAATACGTGCGCCTGCAGGGGCTGGTGCGCATCGACGACATCGACAGCCAGAACCGGGTGCCGTCCCAGCGTCTGGGCGATGCCCGCATTACCTATGCCGGCCGCGGCGCCCTGGCCGACACCAACCAGGCCGGCTGGCTGTCGCGGTTCTTTAACAGCAGCTGGTTCCCCCTCTAGGAGCGAAGATGAAATATTCCTTTGTGATCATGCTCTGGCTGGTGCTCGCTGCTCTGGCGCCGGCCCGGGCCAGTGAGCGGCCCTTGCTGGACGTGGTGGACGTGCAGGGCATTCGCGACAACCAGCTGGTGGGCTACGGCCTGGTGGTGGGCCTGTCGGGCACCGGTGATCGCAGCCAGGTCAAGTTTACCGGCCAATCGATGACCAACATGCTGCGCCAGTTCGGCGTGCAGCTCGAAGACGGCACCGACCCCCGGCTCAAGAACGTGGCGGCGGTGTCGGTGCATGCCACTTTGCCGGCGCTGGCCGGGCGCGGCCAGACTCTGGATGTGACGGTGTCGTCTATCGGTGACGCCAAGAGCCTGCGCGGCGGCACCCTGCTGCTGACGCCCCTGCGCGGGGTGGACGGCCAGGTCTACGCCGTGGCTCAGGGCAACCTGGTGGTGGGCGGGCTCAAGGCCGAGGGCAACAGCGGCTCCTCCATTACCGTCAATGTGCCCACCGCCGGACGCATTCCCAACGGTGCGCTGATCGAGCAGGAAATTCCTTCGAGCTTTGTCAGCGAGCCGGTGGTGACCCTGAACCTGAAGGACGCCAACTTTCGCAGCGCTCGTAACGTGGAGCTGGCCATTAATCAGGTGTTTGGTCCCGATGTGGCCCAGGCTACCGGCCCCCGGGCCATTGAGGTACGGGCGCCGGCGGATGCCCGCCAGCGGGTGACCTTTATGTCGATGCTAGAAGATGTGCGCGTCGAGACGGGGCCCAAACGCCCGAAAGTGGTGTTCAACAGTCGCACCGGCACCGTGGTGGTGGGGCAGAACGTACGGGTGCGTCCGGCGGCGGTGAGCCACGGCGATCTGACGGTGACCATTACCGAGCGCTTTAACGTGAGCCAGCCCAATGCCCTGTCTCAGGGTGAAACCGCGGTCACGCCCGAGTCGGATCTCAAGGTGGATCAGGAGCCGGGCAAGATGTTTGTCTGGCCCGAAGGCACCGAACTCAATGAAATCGTACAGGCGGTCAACAGTCTGGGTGCCAAGCCGGATGCGCTGATGTCGATTCTGCAGGCACTGGACGAAGCCGGCGCCCTTGAGGGCGAGCTGGTGGTGTTGTAACGGGGAGCAAAACAACAATGAAAACCGAACAGAGCCAGTATCTTAACTGGCAGGGGCTGGAGCGCATCAAGCGCCAGTCGCCCGAGCAGGGGCTGGAAAAGGCCGCCGAGCAGTTTGAAGCCATGTTTTTGCAGATGGTGCTGAAAAACATGCGCTCCGCCACCGATGCCCTGCGGGATCCCGACAGCCCTTTTGCCCCGGGCCCTCAGCAGGCGATGATGCGTGACTGGCACGATGGCCAGATTGCCATGAACATGGCTTCCCAGGGCCAGACCGGGCTTCGGGAGCTGATGGTGAACCAGCTTGGGGGCCAGTTAAAGAGTGCCGCCGGGGCGGTCGTTAACAACAATGAGACCTCCCTTGCCGCCTTCAGCCAGCCGCTGCGGGTGGCCAAAAACGGATAATGTGAAATGGCGATGATTAACAATGGCCTGTCGGGGCTGCAGGCGGCCCAGACCGCCCTCAACACCATGAGCCAGAATGTGGCCAACGTGAACGTACCCGGTTACAGCCGTCAGGAAGTGCAGTTGGCGGCCCGCCAGACCGGCTTTGGGGTAATGGGCGGCAGCGGCGTTCAGGTGACCGGTCTGCGCCGGGTGGCCGACGAGTTTCTCACCGCCCAGTTGTGGCGGGCCGAGTCGGAGGCGGGCCAGCGCCGGCAGGTAAGCGATTACCTGGGACAGATGGAAACCGTGCTGGGCAGTGAAGACAGCAGCCTGCTGCCCGGGCTTAACCAGTTTTTCGCCTCCCTGCACGGGGCGGCGGAAACCCCCCAGAGTGTGGCGCCGCGCCAGCAGATCATCGCCTCCGCCAAGGCCCTGGCCCAGCGCTTCAACCACCTCAGCTCCCAGCTCGATGCCCAGGAGCGGCGAGTGCTGGATCAGCTCGATGCCACCAACAGTCAGGCCAACAGCCTGCTGACCCAGGTGGCGGAGCTCAACGAAAAAATCAAGGCGGTGGGCGCCAAGGGCGGTAATGTTGGCATTCTGGAAGACAGTCGTGACGAGACCCTGCGCCAGCTTGCCGGGCTGGTGGATATTCGCTCGTCCCGTCAGGCCGACGGCACCATCAATGTCAGCCTGACTCAAGGGCAGCCACTGGTCTTGGGTAACCAGGCGGCGCAAATCAGCCGCGACGATACCCAGGTATCCGTGCATTTCAGTGGCCAGGACTATCCCCTTAACGGGGACATCGGCGGCAGCCTGGGCGGGCTGATGCTGCACCGGGCACAGCAGCTGCAACCGGCCCGTGACGAGCTCGACACCATTGCCGAAGGGATGGCCGACCAGATTAACCAGCAGCTGGCTCAGGGGGTGGATCTCAACGGCCAGCCGGGTGCGCCGCTGTTCAGTTTTACTCCCGGTGATGGCGCCGGCAGCCTCAAGGTCAGTGACGGTTTTACCCCCGAGCAGCTGGCCCTGTCCGGCAGCACCAGCCCGGGGCCGGGCAACAACGATAACCTGCAGGCCCTGCTGGGGCTGGAAGACGGCAGTTACGAAAGTTATCGCGGCCTGGTGGGCGATCTCGCCATTACCAGCGCCCAGTGGCAGGCCGATGCGGCGGCGTCCGACAATATTCGTATTGAGGCCCAGGCCCGGCGCGATGGCGTGAGCGGCGTCAACCTCGACGAAGAAGCCATGAACATGATGAACTATGTGCAGAACTACCAGGCCAACGCCAAGGTGATCGGCACCGCCGATCAGCTGTTCAATACCCTGCTGAACATGATTTAACGGGAGCCGATATGCGCGTCAGTACAGGACAAATTCAGCGGATCATGATGCAGAGCATGCAGCAGGGCGGCGCCGACTACGGCAAGCTGCTGCAACAGATGGGCAGCGGTGACCGCATCATGAAGCCGTCGGACGATCCCCTCGCCACGGTACGGCTGCAGGGGATCGACAAGGAAATCAGTGCCATCGAGCAGTACGAGAAAAACGCGGTACAGGTCACCAGCCGGCTGGGCCAGCAGGAAACCCAGATCGACGCCATGAAGGACATACTGCTGCGCCTGCGGGACATGACGGTGGAGGCGGGTAACGGCACCTACAACCTGGAAGAGCGCCGGGCCCTGACTCAGGAGATGGAGTCCCTCAAGGCCACCCTGCTGGATCTGGTCAATGCCCGCAACGAAGAGGGGCATTACCTGTTTTCCGGTTCCCGGACCGACGTGCCGGCGGTGGCCGAAACCGCCCCTGGCGTGTTCACCTATCAGGGGGATGACTACCAGCGCCAGGTGACCATTGCCAACGGCGTGACTGTGGCCGCCAACGACACCGCCGAAGGGCTGATGTTCAACGGTGGCAACCTGCTGCAGGAGGTGCACGATTTTATCGGGCTGCTGGACACCGCCACCGGCAATATCGGCACTTCGGTGGCCGACATGCTCAACAGCCTGGACAAGGGCATCGGCAACCTGACCCGCACCCTCACCGACATTGGCGGGCGCATCAACGGCCTGGAGCAGGTGGTGGCCACCCATGGTGAAATGAAGGTGTTCGGCCAGGGCCTGCACAATGAGCTGTCGGCACTGGATTACGGCGAAGCGGCCATGAACATGCAGCAGATGCTGCTGGCGCTGCAAAGCAGCCAGCAGGCCTTTGTGAATGTGAACAAGCTGTCGCTGTTCAATGCCGTGTAAGGACATCTGATGCAACTCGCCAGCACGCGCCCCGGCGCGGTTCAGACGTCGCTTGATCCCGCCGGTGGCATTGCCGCCGCGCCCGGCCTGGCCGACAAGGCCGACAGCAGCAAAGCTCTTTCTGGTTCTCCTGCCGGGCTGTCGGCGCCGGGCCGCTATCAGCAATGGGGCAAGCTCAGTCAGGCCCAGTCCAGCGTGGCCCGGCTGCAGGCGGCGGAGCAATCCCTGAGCCAGGCCTGGCAGCAGTTGCGCACCCTGGCCCAGCGCATGCAGGCCTCCACCATGAGTGCCGACCAGCAGCAACAATGGGGTGAGCAATTGTCGCGGCTCAGCGACCAGCTGCAACAGCAGGGCCGGCTCGATGCCCGGCTGCAACCCAAGGCACTGGAAGGCAACGCCGCCCGTCATCGCTTTCAGCTCGACAAGGTGGATCTGCTGGGCGTCAAGGGCACGCGGGAGCGCATTACCCTGCTGCTGGCGGGCCAGCAGCAGGCCATGGGCATTACCATTCGGCCCGGCCAGCGGCCCGCCGACACGCTTGGCCAGCTTAACCGCCATTTAAAACCCCTCGGCATCGCAGCCTCCGCGGAGCAGGGCCGGGTACAGCTGGTGGCCACCGACAGAGCCGAGGCCATTTTGCGCCAGCCCATATTGATGCAGGGCGAGGGCGTTCGTGTGCCGGCGGGTGAGCCGGTGCTGATCAAGCCCACTCCCGAGTCTGATGCGCTGCTGCCTCTGCAGCAGGCGGCGCGCAAGGGAGAGCTGGCCAGCGAACGGGAGCACCTGCAGCGGGTACTAAACCACATTCAGGACTACACCGCCCGGTTACAGGAGCAGCGCCGCTTTATTTTGCAGCAAATGTCTGCTGAATGGCCGGCGGTGCCAACCCCCACCGGCGAGGCGCCACTCGGCAACCGCGGCAGCCCCTTTGAAAAGCTGGTGTCGGCCCTGGTGGCTCAGGCCAACGTCGCCCGCCATAACGCCGTGGCGTTATTGCGCAAGGAGTAAGCCAGCTTCGCACTTGTTAAACTCCGGCATTGTCTGCCGGAGTTTTTCTTTTTTCAGTATTCATTCGTTTTAGCTCTCGCGTTTTACTTCTCACCTCTTTCGCTTTACGACTTGCAAATTTTTTTATTTTTTCTTTCAAGTTGTCCCAATTCGTCGCCGTTTTAAATGGGTGAATCAAGCCAATCATGCTTTTAAAAAGGAAACGATTATGGGCCTGTCTATTCATACCAATTACACCGCACTGGTCACCCAGAACACCCTGAACAGCACCAACAAAATGCTGGGCACCGCCATGGAGCGCCTGGGCACCGGTTTCCGCATTAACAGTGCCGCCGATGATGCTGCCGGCCTGCAGATCGCTACCCGCCTGCAAGCCCAGAGCAACGGCATGAGCGTGGCCATGCGCAACTCTCAGGACGCCATCTCTCTGCTGCAGACCGCCGAAGGTTCTTTCGATGAAATGACCAACATCGTTCAGCGCATGAAAGACCTGTCTACTCAGGCGGCGAACGACACCAACAGCGCCGACGATCGCAAGGCCCTGTCTGCCGAGTTCAACGAACTGGGCAAAGAGCTGGCCAACGTCATGACCAACACCCAGTATGCCGGCGAAGCCCTGTTCGACGTGGCCGGTACCGGTGGCAAGTTCGGTACCGCCGGTGGTATGACCTTCCAGATTGGCTCCAGCTCCGCCGAAGCCATGACCATGGACGTATCCACCGAAGTGGGTGCCGTGGCTACCGCCCTGGGAGCTCTGAACGCCCAGTTTGCCGCTGCTCCCGCTGCCGATGCCAAGCTGGAAACCCAGGCCGGCGCCAGCGGTGCCATCGACCTGGCCAATACCGCCCTCGATGCCATCGGTACCGTGCGTGCCCAGTTTGGTGCCAACATGAACCGTCTGGAGCACACCATCAACAACCTGTCCAACATGCGTGAGAACAACGAAGCCGCCAAGGGCCGCATCATGGATGCCGACTTTGCCCAGGAAGCGTCCAGCATGTCCAAGAACCAGATGCTGATGCAGTCCGGCATGTCGGTGCTGAGCAATGCCAACCAGATGAGCGGTCTGGTGATGTCTCTGCTGCGCTAAGCGCGGATTAACGGGGCCGAAGCATCGGCCCCGGTTGTGTTCCTTTCTTTTTTGCCGGGCGGTAATACCGCCACAGGTACGTCTTCTTTCTTTTTCGGCCCACTGTTGTGGGCCGCTTTTTTATTTTTTTTGTTTCTGCTTTTCCCTTCTTTTTATTATTCAAGTCACAGGTTGTCGTTGTCGTTGTTCGAATAATAAGTACGCAGTTATTTATTATTTCGGAGGTGGCGATGTTTGGAATGAACGGAATGGATCCGTCCTCAATGGCACAGATGCTGATGTCGGCGGACCGGGCTCCCCTCGACGGCCTGCTGCGCACCCAGCGCGGCCAGCTGAGCGCCCAGAAAGAGGCCTACAGCCAGATCAAGGGAAAGCTGCAGGCATTGCAGGATGCCATCAAGAGTCTTACCACGGGCACCGGCCTCAGCAGTCAGTCGGCCAGTTTCAGTGCCGAAGGGTACGCCAGCGCCACGGTGAAATCGGGGGCGGCCAATGCCGACTATCAGCTTTATGTCAAACAGCTGGCTCAGCCGGATCAGTACTCTCTGGCGCTGGACGAGAACTGGACCGTACCCAGCCAGGGCCTGCTCGATATCACCCTCGATGGCCAGACCCTGAGCCTGGATCTGTCGACCCTGGATCCGTCCACTGGTCTCTCCGGTCTGCGGGACGCCATCAATCAGGCGGCAGACAACAACGGCGTGCAGGCGTCTCTGGTGCGGGCCGATGGCCAGACCCACCTGATGCTGACCGGCAGCAAAACCGGTGCCAGCCAGGCCATGACCATCAACCTGAGCGGAGGTAACGGTGAAGCCGCCTACACAGAGCTGCAAACCGCCATCACCAACAAGACCCAATTGTCCGGTGCCCAGGATGCAGTCATCGAACTCGGCGGCGCCAGCGGCTTGCAGGTGTCGAGCAGTACCAACACCTTTGATGGCCAGATAGACGGCCTCACCCTGACGGTGACCAAAGCCCACGCTCAGGATGAATTCGGCAATTACACCGATGCGCCGCTCGGGCTCAGCGTGGCGACGGATCAGGCCGCCATTGAGGAGTCGCTGAGTGGCATTGTGGACGCCTACAACGCCCTGGTAAGCGAGGTGCAGAAGCACACCCAAAGTAAGGAAGGCAAGGGGGCCGCGCTCGCCGGCGACAGCATGGCCCGGGGCCTGCTGGGGCGGTTGCGCGGTACCTTGTCCAATCCGCCCGCCGATTTCAGCCTGGCACAGCTCGGCATCAAAACCGACCGTTACGGCAAGCTGTCCCTCGACACCGCCGCCATGGCCAAACTGCAGGAAAGCCAGCCCGGCGCACTGGAAGAGGCCTTTACCGGTGCCAATGGCCTGCTGACCCGGCTGGAGGCCGACGCCAAACCCTATCTGGATCGCAACGGCACCCTGGTGCAGCGGGACCGCAGCCTGCAAAGCGGTCTGGACCGCATTGCCGACCGGCAGGAAGCCCTGGATATGAGAATGGACAAGGTCTATCAGCGCTATCTGTCCCAGTTCACCCGCATGCAAACATTGGCACAGCAAATGCAACAGACCATGAGCATGTTTTAACGGAGCCAGGAGCTGACCATGTTTGATGCCGATGCCGGCCTTGATATTTACCAGCACACCCAGACCGATGCCCGCGCCGCTCAGGCCTCGCCCCGGGAGCTGGTACTGATGCTGATGGACGGACTGATGGATGAGATCGCCCGGGCCGAGGGCCATATTGTTGCCGGCCGGGTTGAGCAAAAGGGCAAGTCTATCTCCAAAGCCATTGATATTATTGGAGGTTTGGACAGCTCCCTGGACATGAACAACGGCGGTGAGCTGGCCCTCAACCTGCATGCCCTGTACGACTTTTGCGGTCGCCAGCTGTTCAGCGCCAGCGTGAACAACGATGCCTCACTGCTGGAGCCGGTAAACAGAGTGCTGACCGATTTGCGTGACGGCTGGCAGGGTCTGGGCAGCGAGGTACCGGCATGACGCGGGAGCGGAATGGTTCCGGTCCCGCGGCGGAAGCGGCGATTCCTTCCGCTGCCGGCGTGCGGGATGAGGGCGGTCGCTCCGAGCTGGCGCCCATCTTTGCCCGTTTGCTGATGCTGCAACAGCGTACCGCTCAGGCGCTGGATGCCGGCCAGTGGGGCTGGCTGAGTGAACTCGACAGCCAGCTGCAAAAGGCCCTGACCGAACTGGAACCCTACCGGGCGCAACTGAACCCCAAACAAACCAGCCTGCTGCAGCGGTTTGCCGAGCAGTATCGCCAGCACTGGCGCAAGGTCAGCGAGCAGGCCGGTGAGCTGGATCGCCAGCTTGGCCGCTTGCGCGACCAGCGCCAGGGCTCTCTGGCCTATGACTGGGTCAGCCAGCTGGAGGACGGAGCGTGATGTCATTGCCTGCGGCCCTGCCGGCACAGGGCAGGGCGGCGCCGGCGGGGGCCGGCAACAGCGTCATGGCCGGAGCCGATGCCCGGACGGAAGCGGGCGGCTTTGCCGGTGTGGCCGAACGCATTCGCAGCCGCCTTGATTCTTCCGCCGTGACCGGTGAGGCACTGGCCCTGCCGGCGGATGAGCCGGTGAGTACCGGCGTCGAACCCGAACACACACCGGCTGCCGAAGGCGCCGAAACCGACGCCGGCGTTGCCCGGAAAGATGATGCGGCCCCGGACATCGTTCAGTCCGATTCGAGCCCGAATGATGAGCTCATTCTTCGCGACGAGGGCGCTCTCGACAAGGAAGAGAGCGCGCCAGCCGATACCGGCACAAATACCGCTGTTGAAACCGAAGCGAATGCTCAGGCGGTGATATCGGTTTCAGGGCTGAGTGAGCCCGAGCCCGATGCGGTGCCTGCTCCTCAGGCTCAGGCGGCTTCCGCCGAAGCGCCGGTGCAGCTCTGGCGCCTGCGTGAGCAGGCCCAGACCAGAGGGACTGAGCCCCGGCATACTCTGCCCGACACCGCGGCTCGCCAGACCTCCAGGTTGCCCGAGCCCAACGCCCTGCTGCTGCAACGTCTGAGCGGCAGCGAAGCGGCACCTGCTGCGCAGGCAGCAACCAGCCCGGCCACCCCAGAGGCGCCTCCGCTCTTTGCTCATGCCCTGTCCGCACTGCGCACGGCCCCCACCGGCAGTCACGAATGGGCGCCGGTGCAGTTGCAGCCCGGTGACAAGGCCGCCCTCGGCGAACAGCTGCTACAAACACTGAAAGACAAGGTGGAACTGCAACTCAACCAGCGGGTACAGCAGGCCCGCATCAAGCTGGATCCGCCCGAAATGGGACGCATGGAGCTAACCGTGCGGCTCGAGGGTGAGCGCCTGCATGTGCAGATCAACGCCAGCCACAGCGGTTTGCGCGACGCCATTACCGCCCAGGCCGACCGGCTGCGTCACGATCTGCTGGCCCATCACGGCGCTGGCGTGGAAGTGCACGTGGGTCAGGATGGCCGGCAGGAGCAGCCCCCCTTATTTAACCAAGACATGCAAATCGGTGCGGCAGTGGCCGAACCGGAAGACGAGCGTGCCAGCGGGCCCATGGGCCTTGGCTGGATCAACGCCCTGGCCTGACAGAGGAAACCAATCAAGTGGCTAAAAAATCCCGTTCCCCCCTGATGATGGCATTGCTGCTGCTGGCGGTACTGCTGACCGGCATGGGCGCCGGTACCTTTGTGCTGGCCGATTACCGGCAGCAACTGGAAGCGGATGGCTGGCTGGCCCTGTTCAAGTCGAGCCCCGAGCCCGAGCCGGTGACCGAGCCGCAATTTCAGCCATTGGAGCAATTCGTGATCGGCCTGCCCGGCGCCGAGCGTAACCATTATATGGTGCTGGAGCTGGCGCTGATGAGTCGCCGGCCACAGCAGGTGGCGTTGTGGGAAGGCGTGCTGCCGGCCTTGCGCAACACTACCCTGACCTACTTCAGCGGCTTTGATCACGAGCAGGTACAGGCGCAGTTGCAGGACATGAGCAAATTCGAGAGTGAACTGCAGGTGGCATTGAACCAGCGGCTGCAGGGCTATGGCTATGCGCCGTCGGTGGAAGCCGTGCTGATCACCAAGCTGGTTATTCAATAGGAGATGGCCATGTTGCTGGAGCAGGAATGGTCCCGGGACTGCGATGCGGGCACCCACAACGAAAGCTACTGGCTTAATCAGTACCTGCCGCTGGTCAAGCGGGTGCTGGGCCAGCTCAGAAACCAGGTCAACACGGTGATCGACGCCGACGATCTGTCCCAGATTGGCATCATGGGGCTGCTGGAAGCCATTCGCCGCTATGGCGGCCCGCCCGATGAGGGCTTTGCCGGCTTTGCCTTCAAACGGGTGCGCGGGGCCATTCTCGACGAGCTGCGCCGCCACGACTGGCGCCCGCGCCAGCTGCGCCAGCAAAGCCATCAGTGTGCGCAGACCGAGCGCGAGCTGATGCGCAGTCTGGGTCGGCGCCCCACCGAGACCGAGCTGGCCGATGCCATGGGGGTGGAGATGGACGAGTTGCGAAACATTCTTTACGCGGGCCAGATGGCGGAAATGGACAGCCTGCAGCAATTGCTGGAGCACGGCCATGAGCCGGCCCAGGATGAAGCCCTCGACCGGCTGGAGCAGCAGCGCCACATTCGGGCGCTGCTGGGCCGCCTGCCGGAGCGGGAGCAGCGGCTGATGTCGCTGTATTACCAGCACGATCTGAACATGAAGGAAATCGCCCTGGTGCTGGATTTGACCGAATCCAGGGTATGCCAGCTGCACAAGCAGTGCCTGGCGTTGTTGAACCGGGAATTTGCCCAGGGTGGAGAAAAATAATGCAGAAGCTCGCAGGTATCGCCGTTATTCTGGTGTGCGTGTTTGGTGGGTTTATCATGGCCAACGGCAAGCTGGCGGCGCTGTGGCAGCCGGCGGAGATCGTGATCATTCTGGGTGCCGGCCTGGGGGCCTTGATCCTCGGTAACTCCGGTGCCGTGCTCAAGGGCATCTGGCATCAGCTCAAGGCGGTGGCCCGCGGCCAGAAAAACGATGCCGAGCTGTATCGCCAGTTGCTGCCGCTGCTGCACCAGCTGTTGCAGGAAACCCGGCTCAAGGGCCTGAAGGCGCTCGATGGCCACGTGGAGTCGCCGGGTTCCAGCCCGCTGTTCGGCCGTTACCCATTGGTGGCCGAGAACCCCGAACTGCTGGGGTTTATTATCGATAATCTGCGCATGCTGGGCATGGGCAAGCTCACCGCCCATGAGCTGGAAACCCTGCTGGAGCAGGAAATCGACGCCCTGGAAGAAAGCATGCTCAAACCGTCCCATGCCATGGCCAAAACCGCCGACGCCATGCCCGGTTTTGGCATTCTGGCGGCGGTGATGGGCATCATCATCACCATGCAGCACCTGGACGGTCCCCTTACCTACATAGGGGTGCACGTGGCCGCGGCCCTGGTGGGCACCTTTCTCGGTATTTTCGTCTGTTATTGCCTGCTGAGCCCGCTCAGCAACGCCATGGAGCAGTGGGTCAGCCGGCGCATTACTGCCCTGGAGTGTGTGAAATCGGTGCTGGTTGCCCATGTCGGCGGCAAGTCGCCGTTGCTGGCGGTGGATGCGGGCCGCAAGCTGATTGAGCAGGACATCAAGCCCGGCTTTATCGACATGGAGTCCTGGGTCAGTGAGAACGACAACAACAATAACGGTGCGGAAGCGGCCTGATGCGCGAACACGGAACTGTTATCGTCAAGCGCCGGTCGCGCAATAAGGGGGAGGCCAGTCACGGTGGCGCCTGGAAGGTGGCCTTTGCCGACTTCGCCCTGGCCATGATGGCCTTGTTCATGGTGTTGTGGATCCTGGCGGTATCGAGCGAACAGGAGCGGGAAACCGTATCCAGCAAGCTGCGCGATTACTCGGTGTTTGAGGGCAGCACCAGTCCCTACCTGCTGGGCGGCACGCCCTTTCCGGTGGATTTGCAGGGCCAGCCGCTGGAGCAGATCCCCGGTCAGGCCACCGAGCTGCAGGATATTTCCCTGGCCACCGAGCCGTTGCAAAGCCCCGCCGAGCTGCGCCCGGGCCGGGTGGAAAGCGAGCAGGACAAGCGCCGGCTGGCGCTCCTGATCGGTGAGCTGGCGGAACGTCAGGGCATGGAAAACAACCTGGAGCTGGATATCGTGCCCGAAGGATTGCGTATTCGCATTCACGATCAGAGCGACCAGCCCATGTTCACCCGTGGCAGCGCCCGCATGGAAAAGGAGTTCGAGCAGTTACTGCATACCCTGGCGCCGATTTTTGAAAAGGTGGAAAACCGCCTGGTGATCTCCGGCCATACCGACTCGGTGCGCTACGTCAGTCAGCACTATTCCAACTGGGATCTGTCCGGTGCCCGGGCGCAGAATGTGCGCCAGCTGCTGGAGCTGTCCGGCGTCCCCCGTGAACGGGTGCTGCAGGTGGTGGCCATGGCCGATCAGGCGCCCTTTGACCGGGACAACCCCACCTCCGGTGACAATCGCCGGGTCGAGCTGCTGCTGCTGAGCCAGCAGGCAGAGCAATTGTTGCAGACGCTGTTTGAAGCGGGGCTGCCCGACGGCATCTTCAACAAGCAGCAGCAAAGTGCCCGTCTGGCCGCCGAGGCAAAGCCGGCGATCATCACTCAGTAAGGGCGCCAGCCCGGTGGGGCGTCCTGGCTGAAGACAGCCCCCACTTCCCCAAACAGGCCGCCGGCGCCGGACAAGTCCAGCCCCGCGGCCTGCGTCGTAAACAGCGGTTGCGCATTAATGGGTACCAGCCGCTGTGCCCGGTGTTGACCGGTGTGGCCCACAAGAATCGAGACTTCCCGCTCCGCCGGCACGCTGTTCCCTTTCAGGGCCAGGTTCTGGGCCTTCAGCTCCTTGACCGTGACTCCCAGCCGGTGCGCCAGGGTGCTCAGTGACAGCGGGCCTTTGACCTTGTGCTCGGTCAGTGACGGCCGGCTGGCCCTGGGGGGCCCCAGCAGCTTTTGTACCGCCAGAAAGCGGGGCACATAGCGCCGGGTTTCGGCGGGCAGCGGCAGCTGCCAGAAATTACGGCTGCCGCTGCGCTTCATGGCCCGCCGCACCCGTCCTTCGCCGGCGTTATAGGCCGCCAGGGCCAGCAGCCAGTCGCCGTCGAAATAGTCATGCAGCCAGGCCAGGTAGGTGAGCGCCGCCCGGCTGGCGCTGAGCGGGGCCAGCCGGCCGTCGTAGTCGTCGTTCACCAGAATGCCAAAGCGCTCTGCCGTGGCCGGCATCAGCTGCCACAGTCCGGCGGCGCCGGCGGGCGACAGGGCGCCGGGCAGATAGGCGCTTTCCACCACCGGCAGCCAGGCCAGCCGGGCGGGCAGACGATGGGCGCGCAGCAGCGGCAGCAGGTGGGGAAGCCAGGCTTCCGCCCTGGCGCGGCTGCGCTCGAGGTAAGCCGGATGGCGGCGCAGGTAGTCGAGCTCTTTTTTGACCGCAGGATGAGCGTACAGCCCTTCGTCAAAGGAAAAAGCCGAAGCCGGCGTGGCCCAGAGCCACAGCGCAAACAGAGGAAACAGAATTTTCATGGCGAAGTGACTAGCAAGTTGCGTACCCGGTCGCAAAGCCGTTTGATGCCGGCCTGGTGGCGCATGGGGAATCCGGTTTTTCACTCGCTGGGAACCCGGTCTCGCACCCGGTTTCATTTCGCATCGCATTTGGCCGTTTGTCAGGATGGGAGACTTTATTCCAAGGAGACACCATGCGCCAGCCCCAGGGGCTGCGGCCGACCCTCGGACGCCAACTGCATAAACTGACCCTTTATCTTATCGTGCTGCAGCCACTGTTGTTGCTGCTCTACGCCTGGCGCGCACCTTACATGCGGCTGGGGGAATTTGCCCTGGCCAGCCTGCTGTTGCTGGGTTACCAGTGGGCCATGGGCCGGCTGCTGTTTTTGCAGGCCCGACGCAGCAACGACGGCTACCTGGTGTATCCGGTGGTGGGGGCGGCCCTGCTGCTGGCCCTGCTGGTAATGCTGGCGGCGCTGAACCAGCGATTTTGATTTGCATCAAATAACCCTGGGGTTGGCGGTGCGTCGAATGACGCCCTCACATATAATCGCCGCTTTGGAAACAGGGAGAGTTCCATATTATGGCCGGACGTCCGACCACCATTCGGCGGTATCTGCTTAACCGCACCCTGCTGTTTTCCGTCATCGGTTTTTTGCTGTTGCTGGTGGTGGCCAATCAGGCCTATCAAAGCAGTGTGCGGCAAAGTGCGCGTCAGGTGGCGGCCTCGGTGGCGCAGACCACCTTTAATTCCATGTATTCCATCATGAGTCAGGGCTGGAGCCGCACTCAGCTGGAAACCTTTCTGACCCAGCTGGAGCAGGGCAGCCGAGAGCAGGGCTTTCATATCGGCCTGTACCGGGGCGAGCTGGTAAGCGAGCGTTTTGGCCCCATTGAACAGCGCGCCCCCGACGAGGTGCTGCTGGCCGCCGCCACCAGCGGGCGGATCACCGCCCTGGATCAGGGCGAACACCTGCGTTATCTCTATCCGCTCAAGGCGCACAGCGATTGCCTGGCCTGCCACACCAATGCCAGGGCGGGCGACACCCTTGGAGTGATTTCGGTGGAGCAGGATCTGTCCGGCCAGCTGGGCATGGCCAGCCGCAACCTGCTTTATTACCTGTTGCTGCTGTCGCCGCTGCCCCTGCTGTTTGCCTTCTGGGCGGTGCGGCGGGTCAGCCTCAATATCAATCAGTCGGTGCAGCACCTGTCCCGCAGCATTGCCCAGGTGGAAAGCCTGTCTGATCTGTCGCGAATGGGCAGTGAACGGCAGCAATTTCGCTTTAGTGAGATGAACTCCATCTTTGGTCAGGTAGAGCAGCTGGCCGACAAGCTGCGCAACATCGCCGTAGACAAGGATCTGCTGGAATTCGAGATCCGGCTGCTGGAAAAATTCGTGATCACCTCGGAGGTAGTGCGTGACTGGCGAGAATACGTCAATGTACTGATGCTCGACATCAATCAGGTACTCGATATTTACACCATGTTTTCCATCTTCAAGGTGGACGACGAGCTGTTCGATCTGGAAATCTTCTGGCTGTACCCACCGGCGCCGGCTACCAGGGAAATGATGGAGCAGGCGGTGCTGGCCCGGCTGCGTACCGGCGATACGCCCTTCAGCCATGGCGAATTCACCCTGCATCACAACGTGGTCAACCATGATCACGACCATGTGCTGGAGCTGGATGAAAAGGACATTGAACTGCAGACCAAGTCGCTGCTGGTGGAAGCCCCCAAGATCGGCGGCATTGTCGGTATCGGCGTGCAGGCCGACATCGTCAAGGACAAGACCCGGGTACTGGTGCTGGAGAGCATTCTGTCCACCCTGCTCAACGTGGTGGGCTCGGTCAAGGCCATCTACAAGTACACGCGGGATCTGGAGTACTACGCCACGCGGGATCCGCTCACCAACCTGTATAACCAGCGCATGCTGTGGGAACTGCTCGACTACGAGCTGGATCGCAGTCGCCGGCATGGCTATTCGGTGGCCATGCTGCTGCTCGATCTCGATAACTTCAAGTCCATTAACGATGGTTACGGCCATGCCTGTGGCGATCACCTGCTGACCGAGCTGTCGGTACTGCTGAAAGGCCAGCTGGGCACCGGGGACGTGCTGGCCCGCTACGGGGGCGACGAGTTCGTGATCGTGCTGACCGAGGCCGGCATGGAGCGCGCCCGGGACGTCAGTGAGCGCATATTGGCGGCGGTGGACGGTTTTGCCATGGATCACGACGGCGGCCAGATAAGAGTGACCTGCTCGGTGGGTGTGGGCATCTTCCCCGAACATGCCGGTAACGCCAAGGATCTGTTTTTGTTTGTTGATAACCTCATGTACCGGGCCAAGAGCCAGGGCAAAAACCGGGTATGCCTGCCCGGTGACGAGGATGTGGCGGACATCTTTCGCGATCTGAGCGAAAAAACTCAGCTGGTGGTGCAGGCTATTGAGCAGCGTACCCTGCTGCCGGTGTTTCAGCCCATACTGCCGCTGGAGGCCGGGGCGCCCATGGCGGTGGAGGTGCTGAGCCGTATTCGTCTGGCCGACGACAGCCTGATGAACGCCGGCGAGTTTATTGAAATTGCCGAGTCCATGGGCAAGGTGCACCTGCTGGACTATATCGTGATGGAAAAGGCCTTTGCCCAGGTGCGGGAAACCGGATTTGACGGCCTGGTGTTTATCAACCTGTCGCCCCGGGCCGTGCTGGTGGGGGATTTTCTTACCCGGGTGCGCACCCTGGTGGCCGATTACGGCATTGATGCCGAGCGGGTGGTGTTCGAGATCACCGAGCGCGACACCATCAAGAGCATGACGCTGCTGGAGCAGTTTGTGCGGGCCCTGAAGGATTCCGGCTTTTTACTGGCGATCGACGACTTTGGCTCGGGGTTCTCGTCATTTCATTACCTGAAACACCTGCCCATCGATTTTGTGAAAATCGAGGGCGAGTTTATTGCCAACATGACCCACGACAGCCGGGATTTGGCCTTTGTCAGCAGCATTACGCAACTGGCCAGGCAACTGGGGGTGAAAACCGTGGCCGAGTACGTGGAAAACCAGGACGTACTGGACATGGTCAGGGCCACCGGCATCGATCATGCGCAAGGGTTTCATGTCGGCCGACCCCATCCGCAACTGAGCACCTGGCTGCAGATGGAATCGCTCTGAAATCAAGCTTCAAACGCCGCCGGCACGACTATACTGATAGCGTTTTTTCTACAGGAGGAAGCGAATGATGGCAGTGCGACGTATGGCGTTATGGATCCTGGCCGGACTGACCCTGAGCCTGGCCGGTTGCAACACCTTTGCCGGTGCCGGCAAGGACATTGAGAAGGGCGGTGAGGCGGTGCAGGAAGCGGCCCGGGACGTACAGAGCAGGTATTAATGGCCCCAGGCTCGACCAAAGCCGGGACACCTGTCCCGGCTTTTGCTTATTCGGTCGCGTTGCTTTCTTGCAGTATGCGCCGGGCCCGGGCCATGACCGGGCTGTCCACCATGCGTTCATTCACCGCCACCACGGCCCCGTTGACCTTTTGCTCGGCAGCCAGCACCCGATCGGCCCAGGCCCGCTGGGCCGGCGTGGGAGCCAGTGCCTGCGTGGCGGTTGCCACCTGACGGGGATGAACCAGCAGCACTCCGCCAAAGCCCAGTTTCAGGCCCTCGCGCACATAGTTCTGCAATCCGGCGTCATCGTTAAAGGCGGTATAAACGGCATCCAGCGGAGCGGCCAGCCCGTGGGCCCGTGAAACCACCACCAGCTGACTGCGAATGGGCAGAAAGGGCATCTGATCATGTGGTTCACCCGCCGGCGGCGGGTAGTCCATGGCCAGATCCAGCGCCATGTCGAGCTGGCCAAACAGCAGCCGGGCCACGCCGTGAGTAGCGGCAATGTCATTCAGCCGGTGCAGGGCGCAGGCCGATTCGATAAAGGGCAGCAGCGGCTTGTCGGTCACGTTGGCCAGCTCCGCCAGCGCCTCGGCGTCTTCCGCCTTGGGCACCACGACCGCGGCCACGGCATCGGAGCGGCACAGCGCCATGTCCTGGTTGAACCAGGGACTGCCGGTGCCGTTGATGCGCACCAGCACGGAGGCCGGCGGCTGCTCCATCAGCCAGCTGGTCAGCGTGCCCCGGGCGGCGTCCTTGTCCGCCGGCGGCACGGCGTCTTCCAGATCGATGATAACGGCATCGGCACCACTGTTCAGGGCCTTGGCAAACCGCTCCGGGCGGTTGGCCGGTACAAACAGCAGGGTCTGCAGCGCATTGATATTCATAGAAAACTCCATGTAACCCTTCGCCTGGGCAAAGCGATGTGAAGGAGCCTTCTGTTTAGAACAAACAAGGCCCGGCTGCAAGCAGCACGGGCCTTGTTATATCACTTTGACGGAGCAGCGGTGCCCGAGCCTGAATTACAGGCTCTGGTGCGGGCCGAACACTTCGTAGTGCAGTTGTTCGTCGGCAATACCCCAGCCGGACAGGGTGTCTTTCACCATGGCCATAAAGGGCACAGGTCCGCAGAAATAGTAGTGAGCGCCCGGCTGGCTGATGGCCTCACGCAGCTTGCTCAAATCCATCATGCCGGTGGCGTCAAAGTCTTCCGCAGGCCGGTCGCTTTCCAGCGGTGCCCGGTACCAGGTGTGGGTTTCCAGGTTGGCATGAGCCTGGCGGCGGGCCTGAATGTCTGCTTTAAAGGCGTGCTGGGCGCCGTTTTCACAGGCGTGCAGCCAGTGAACGGGGGCCGGGTGATTCTGGCTCAGCAGCTGGTCGAGCATGGCGCGCATCGGGGTCAGGCCCACGCCGCCGGAGATCAGCACCACCGGGGTATCGGGCGCTACTTCCATAAAGAAGTCGCCGGCAGGGGGCAGCACCTGAAGGGTATCGCCTTGCTGCACATGGTCGTGCATAAAGTTTGATGCCACGCCACCCTGTTCGCGCTTGACCGCAATACGGTAGTGCTCACCGTTGGGGGCCTGGCACAGGGAATACTGGCGGTATTCCTTATGCTCCAGCCGGTCCGAGTCCAGGTGCAGGTTAAGGTACTGGCCGGGCTGAAAGTCCACCACAGCGCCGCCGTCGGCGGGCGCCAGCAGAAAGCTGGTGATGTGCTCGCTTTCCACTCGCTTTTCCTTCACCACAAAAGCCCGGGTGCCGCGCCAGCCACCGGCTCGAGTTTCGTTGTCCTGGTAGATCTGCTCTTCCCGGCCAATAAAGATGTCGGCCAGGGCGCCGTAGGCCTGGGCCCAGGCGTCGATCACCTCGGGGGTGGCGGCGTCGGGAGCCAGCTCTTTAATGGTCTCCAGCAGGTGGTGGCCAACAATGGCGTACTGCTCGGGCTGAATGGCAAAGCCGGTGTGCTTGTGGGCAATGCGCTCCACGGCGGCGCTCAGCACGGCGGGATTGTCGATGTTTTTGGCGTAGGCCAGCACGGCGGCAAACAGGGCGGCGGGCTGGCGACCGGTTTTCTGGTGACTGAGGTTGAACACATCCTTCAGCTCGGGGTTGTCGCGAAACATCCGCTGGTAAAAATGTTCGGTAAGGGCGGTATTGGCCGACTCCAGCAGGGGAACGGTGCTTTTCACGATATCAATGGTGCGAGCATCCAGCATGAGTACCTCGTTGGCTGTATTAAGGTGTATTCAAAATGTCACTTATGGGGCCGGAATAATATAGGTACATTTGAAATGCATCAATGAATATTTGCATTTTTT
Source organism: Oceanimonas aquatica (assembly GCF_030732065.1). Classification (GTDB taxonomy): domain Bacteria; phylum Pseudomonadota; class Gammaproteobacteria; order Enterobacterales; family Aeromonadaceae; genus Oceanimonas. The sequence goes on along the minus strand of NZ_JAVBHX010000005.1, from coordinate 83,874 downwards.
ATGCATCAGGCTCGAGCTGGCGGGCCGCTGCCGGTATGATTGCGGGCATTGTGTGAAAGGAGTCTGCCAAATGTCGTCTTCATCGGGTTTCAGCCGAGTAATATCCGCCATCGATCAACTTAACGCCGAGGATCCCAACCTGCAGACCCACGAGGGTAAAGACTGGCCCAAGGAGTTGTTGTACAGCGAGCGAATGACGCAACAACTGCATGATTTTGCCCCCGATGCCGACGAACTGCTGCATATTGCCGCCCGGGCGCAACATGTACGCCGCTGGGCCATTCCCCGAAGCGATTACCCTATGGACCGGGCCGGCTACAAGCGCTGGCGCAGTGAACTGGCGCAGTATCACGCCGATGTCACCACCGGGCTGATGGCGGAAGCGGGATACGGTGAAGACGAGCAATTGCGGGTCAGCGAACTGCTGCTGAAAAAGCGGCTCAAGCAGGATGAGAGCGTGCAGACCCTGGAAGACGTGATCTGTCTGGTGTTCCTGCAGTTTTACCTGGAAGACTTCGCCGCCCGTCATGAAGAAAGCAAGGTGGTGGACATTATCGGCAAAACCTGGCGGAAAATGTCGGAAAAAGGCCATAACGCCGCCCTGGCGCTGGCGCTGACGCTGCCACCGGCCATGCAGACACTGGTAGGCAAGGCGCTGGCCGAATGAACATAGCGTTAAGGCTATGTACGGCATACGCAAAATATATTTATTTTAAATTTGTTAATAATGTTAATTTTTTGTTGTGCATCGGGGCCGGTGCACCCTTAACAGGATGTGAGCGAGAAGGGGAGAGGATCCGATGAATGCCATAGTGCTGGCGATTTTGGTAATGGTGGGCCTGTGTCTGGCCCGGGTATCGGTGGTGTTTTCACTGGTGGTGGCTGCCCTGGTCGGTGGGCTCTGGGCCGGCATGTCGGTGGACCAGGTGATTTCGGCCTTTAACGAGGGCCTGGGCGGCGGCGCGACCGTGGCGCTGGCCTACGCCACTCTGGGGGCCTTTGCGGTGGCGCTGTCGCGCACCGGTATTACCGCCATGGTGTCCGACAAGGCCCTGGCCTGGGTGGGCGCCCGGTCTCAGGGAGAGCCCGGTCAGGCCGGTGGCATTAAATGGTTGCTGTTTGTGGCGCTGATCCTGGTGGGAGCGGCATCCGGTACCGTGGTGCCGGTGCATATTGCCTTTATTCCCATTCTGGTGCCGCCCCTGCTCGGGCTGATGAACATGCTGCAGCTGGACCGGCGCGCGGTGGCCTGCGTGATCACCTTTAGTATCACCATTATGTACATGACCACGCCGGTGGGCTTTGGCACCATTTTCCTCAACGATATTCTCACCAACAGCGTGAACCAGGCCGGTGAAGGGCTGGGCATGCATGTCAGCACGGGCATGGCTCCCAAGGCCATGCTGCTGCCGGCGGTCGGCATGGTGCTGGGGCTGCTGGTGGCGGTGCTGTTCAGCTACCGTCGTCCCCGGGGCTATCAGTCGCCGCTGAATGAAGTGAAGGATGAAAAGGTCAGCCGGCCAACGCTTAGCCGCAAACAGCTGCTGATGATCGGGGTGGCCATTGTGGGGGCCCTGGTGGTGCAGCTGACCACCGGCTCCATGGTACTGGGTGGGCTGCTGGGCTTTGCGCTGCTGTCGATGAACGGCCTGTTCAAGTGGAAGGATCAGGACGATGTGTTTACGCAGGGCATGCGGCTGATGGCGCTGATCGGCTTTATCATGATCGCCGCTTCCGGCTTTGCCGGGGTCATGAAGGCGTCCGGCGCCATTCCCGAGCTGGTGGCGGGCTCCGGTGATCTGATCGGCGACAATCCGGGGCTGGCGGCGCTGGTGATGCTGCTGGTGGGGCTGTTTATTACCATGGGCATCGGCTCGTCGTTTTCCACCATTCCTATCATTGCGGCCATCTATGTGCCCCTGGCCATCAGCTTTGGCTTTTCGCCGCTGGCCACCCTGGCGCTGGTGGGTACCGCCGGTGCGCTGGGCGATGCGGGCTCACCGGCATCCGACTCCACCCTGGGGCCCACCGCCGGCCTGAACGCCGATGGTCAGCATGATCATATTCGTGATTCGGTGATCCCCACCTTTATTCACTACAACATTCCGCTGGTGATTTTTGGCTGGATAGCGGCCCAGGTACTGTAATTGCAACATGAAGCCGACAACCGCCTGCAAAAGCGCCGAAAGGCGCTTTTTTCTTATTCGTTCACATAACCGGCCAGCTCGTTCAGCAGCCAGTCCGGATCGTCGTGGGGCAGGTCATGGCCGGCCCAGGCATGCTCACGCACTTGTGTGTGCCAGTAGTCGGCCAGGGCATGGCTGCAGCGTGCATCCACCAGCCGGTCATGGCGGCTGCACAGGATCAGGGGTGTGATGCCGAGTGCTTGAGCGGGCACTCGAAAGCGGGCGGCGGCGGCAAGCTGGCGCACAAAGTTGCGATGCAGCACCGGGTATTCATTGGCGTAGCCCACCCAGCGCTGCAGGGTAGCGCGGCGATCATCGCGGCGGGCGCAGGTCAGCCGGTACACCTGGGCTTCCCGCTGTTTTCTTGGCAGCAGCAATGCCAGCAACAACCGAGGCAGGGCGACGGGACGCATGCGCTGCCAGAACGGACTGAGGCCGCAGCTCGAGTTGACCAGCACCAGCCCGGCCACTTCACGCGGATAACGGGCGGCCCACTGTGCCGCTATCATGCCGCCCATCGACAGTCCCAGCAGGTTTACCGGCGCGGTAAGATTGGCTTCCATACGGACCTGCTCCAGCATGCCGGCAATGAAACGGGCACTGTGTTGCTCGTGCTTCACGCCATTGCCGGCCAGCTCCAGGCACTGCACCGGCGCACCCAGACGGGTGGCGAGCCGGTCGGGAAAGTCTCCCCAGTAGCGGCATTCCCGCGCCAGGCCGCGCAGCAGGATCCAGCCGGGCGGAGGGGTACCTGGCTTGGTTAAGGGCTGAGCAAGGCGGGTTTGGGCCGGTACTTGGGTCATTTTGTTCCCCAGCGGCGCTCGGCGCCGGTTTGATGGTGATGCCGTTGAGCCCCGGCCGGCAGCCAGTTTTGCCAGCCATCGACGGCCCGCAACAGAAAGTCGAGCAGCAACTGATGGCGGCGCAGAGTGCGCTGATGGCGGTGGGGCACCAGGGGGTTGAACAGGCCGGTATAGCTGGTGAGCTGGCGCAGGTTCTTTTTTACCCAGAGCCAGGATCCCATTTCCAGCGTCAGGGGCAGAAAGATCTGTGTCTCGCGGGGCAGGTGCCGACGGTACAGGTAATCCCAGAGATCACCGTGGGTACGGTAATGATGATGTTGCGGCTCGAACAGATAGGGATGGTGGGGGTGGCTGCGTTCAAACAGCCGCAACAGGGCATGCAGCTCGGCGGCATGCTCCAGCAACTGGCGTCGCCCCGCGTACGGAAACCAGATCCGGTCGCGCATGCCAAAGCCCGAGTGGCAGTCCAGGGCCAGGGTAAAGGGGGCGGTCGCGAGCTGCTCTTCTGCCAGTGAGCAGATTGCCAGTGCTTCCGTTTGCATGGGGGTCTCCGGCTCGCCCCGGTACCAGGGCAGCCAGCGACCCAGGCGATGCCCGCAGACCGGCCAGGGGCCGGGCTGCTCGGCGTTGACCGGGGCATTGCGCATCAGATCGATGCCATTGCCGTTGCAGCGCCAGCCCCGCGCCATGCCCACCGGATTGAGCAGGGGGCAGAGCACGATACGCACCCGCTGCAGCAGTTGTTGCAGGCTGCGATCCCAGCGCAGACGCTGAAGCAGGGTGTCGAGCTGTGCCAGCACCAGCTGAGTGCCGATTCGCTCTATGCCGTGCACACCGCCGCAGAGCAGCAGCACCGGTGCTTCGCGCCGGGGACTGCCGAGCTCAAGAGCATACACCGGCAGTGTGCGGCCCTTGTCTTCCACCTCGGCCAGTACCCGGCTGCGCAAGGCCGGCGCCCCTCGGCGGATCAGCCGCTCGAGCATGCGCAACTCCGGCAGCCGTTTGTCATGGAAGGGGCCGTTAGCGGGCGTGGGCGGTTTGATGGTCATGGCCAGGGTTCGCCTGAGTCGAAAAGCTACACCGCAGTGTAGCGCTCACGGGGCGTTTTGCTGCTGGCATTATCGAACAGAGCCAGAAAAAGCGGAGCGCCGGACTCAGCCCTGCCCGGAACGAGGCGCAGCCCCGGTGACCTGTTCCAGAAACAGCCGCGCCGGCAACGACAGCGGAAAGTCTGCAGAGCGGGCCAGCACCACTCGCTGGGGCGGCACGTCATCGGAGAGAGGCACACAGGCAATGGGGGCGCCGTCGTAGCTTTGATCGCCAGCGGGCCGGGTGCACGACAGCGCCACGCCGTGGCCATGGGCCACCAGGCCGCGCTGCATTTCAAACGACAGGGTGTGATGTATGCGCGCCGGCTGCAGATCCCGGTGCCAGAACAGCGACAGAAAATATTCCCGGGTCAGCGGCAAGTCCTGCAATATCAGCATGTCTTCGGCCAGTTCCGCCAGGCTCAGTTGTGCCTGCCCGGCCAGGGCATGGCTGGCGGGCAGCAGGGCGTAGGGCCTGAGTTCGTCCAGCACGTGCAGCTCACACTCCGGCGGCAGCCCCAGGCCATAACTCAGCACCAGCTCGGCTTTGCCCTGCTCCAGGCCCTTGCGCACCCCGGCCAGATCCTGCTCCTGCATGATCACGCGAATGCGGGGGTAACGGCGTTCAAATTCGCTCACCAGCCGGGGCAGGTAGTAGGGGGCGATGTCCCGAAAGCAGCCGATCACCAGCTGACCTTCCACCTCGGTGTCGTGCTGGTGCTGGCTGTCGAGCAGGTTGTGGGACAGGGTGAGAATATGCCGGGCTTCCTTGAACAGCACTTCGCCCTTGGGGCTCAGACTGACGCCCTGGCCCCGGTGACGCTGAAACAAGGGTTGGCCAAGCAGGCCTTCCAGCTGGGTAATGGCGATGGACACAGATGGCTGGGACACATGCAGTGCCTCGGCAGCCTTGCTGATGCTGCCGTGCTGGGCCACGGCCACAAAGTAGCCAAGCTGACGAAAGGTAAAGGGTATAGTCATTATGCTATGAGCTTTATATTTAAACTGTATTTTTATGCTATGTAAAAAGGCTGTTAAAGTCGAGCCGTGAACGAACATTGGGGAAGGAGTGAAACATGACCACCGCCACCGCCAGCCAAACCTGGCTGACCGACGAGCAGAAAGCCGCCTACCAGCGTGACGGCGCCATTATCATCAAGGGCGTATTCAAGGACTGGATCGAACCACTGCGCGCCGGTTTTGACCGCGTGCTGCAAAATCCCAGCGAGCACGGCCGGGAAAACGTCACCGGCACCGAAACCGGCCGTTTCTTTGAAGATTACTGTAACTGGCAGCGTATTCCCGAATTTCGCCAGTGGATTGAGCAGTCACCCGGCGCGGCCATTGTGGGTGAGGCTACCGACTCCAAAGCGATTCAGGTGTTTCACGAGCACATTCTGGTCAAGGAGCCGGGTACCTCCAAGGCCACGCCCTGGCACCAGGATAACCCCTATTACTGCGTGGACGGCGAGCAGACCGGTAGCTACTGGATACCGCTCGATCCCATCACCCCGGAAAATGCCCTGCAGGTGGTATTGGGCTCGCACCGCTGGCCCAAGCCGGTGCGCCCGAGCAAGTGGTCCACCAATGCGTCCTGGTATGCCGACGACAGCCCCTACATGGACATGCCGGACATCGATAACGGCGACTTTGAGATTTTGATCCCGGAGCTGGAGCTGGGCGACGCCCTGCTGTTCAACTTTAAAACCGTGCACGGCGCCCCCGGCAACCAGACTCAACACCGCCGCCGGGCTTTTTCCACCCGCTTTATGGGCGACGACGTCCGTTACGTGAACCGGGGCGGCCCCACTTCACCGCCCTTTGACGGCATCAACCTGCAAACCGGCGATAAAATGCGTGAAGACTGGTTTCCGGTGGTATGGCGCCGCTAATACCAATTCGGTTTGCTAGCTGAATAATTCAACAGGTTATGCTTTTTCAGCATAACCTGTTTTATTTTGTTATTTCGGCCCTCAGTCCAGCCTCGCTAGAATCCCGCCTTTTATTGGTTACCGGAGAAACAAAATGACCACAGCCATTGCCGCGGCGAGCGAGCGCCGCACGCCCCTGAGCCTGGGCGTTCTGGCGCTGATCCTGGCCGGCACCCTGGCTCTGCTGCAACTGGCCGGTGTGCGTCAGATGGCCCTGTTTGCGGTGGGCGCTGCCCTGGGGCTGGTGCTGTATCACGCCGCCTTTGGCTTTACTTCCTCCTGGCGGGTCATGATCGCCGAGCGGCGCGGGCGCGGCCTGCGGGCCCAGATGGTGATGCTGGCACTGGCGGTAATGTTGTTTTTCCCGGCCCTGAGCCAGGGTGAGCTGGCCGGCCAGGCGGTCAACGGCTTTGTGGATCCCGTGGGGGTGTCGGTAGTGGTGGGGGCCTTTATCTTCGGTATCGGCATGCAATTGGGTGGTGGCTGCGCCTCGGGCACCCTGTTCACCGCCGGCGGCGGCAATGCCCGCATGCTGGTGACGCTGGTGTTTTTCTGTGTGGGTTCGCTGATCTCCACTCACCATGTGGACTGGTGGTTTTCTCTGCCGGCGTTTGAGCCCGTCTCCCTGGTCGAGCAACTGGGGCTGGCCCCGGCGCTGGTGCTTAACCTGGTGGTGTTTGCCGGTATTGCCTGGCTGACCCTGATCCTGGAGAAGCGTCGTCATGGTCGTCTGGAAGCGGAGCCGGCCAGCTCCCATCGGGGTCTGGCACGCCTGCTGAAGGGACCCTGGCCGCTGGTATGGGGCGCCGTGGCGCTGGTGCTGCTGAACTACGCCACTCTGGCACTGGCTGGTCGTCCCTGGGGCGTGACTTCCGCCTTTGCGCTGTGGAGTGCCAAACTGGCCCAGGGGGCCGGGCTGGATGTAACCGGTTGGGCCTTCTGGCAGTTCCCGGGTAATGCCAGTGCCCTGGCGGCGCCGGTGTGGCAGGACATCACCAGTGTCATGAACATCGGCATCATGCTGGGTGCCTTGCTGGCGGCGGTGCTGGCCGGCAAGTTTGCTCCCAACCTGCGTATTCCGCGTCGCTCCCTGCTGGCCGCGGTGATCGGCGGCCTGCTGCTGGGCTACGGTGCCCGCATGGCCTATGGCTGTAATATCGGTGCCTACTTCAGCGGTATCGCCTCCGGCAGCCTGCATGGCTGGATCTGGCTGGTGGCGGCCTTTACCGGCAACCTGGTGGGTGTGCGCCTGCGCGGCTGGTTCTTTCCCGGCGAGCGTCCCAAGCCGGCCCTGAACGGCTGCTGAGATAACGTCGTTAATGCCAAGAAGCCCGCATCAAGCGGGCTTTTTTGTGTCTCCATGCTTTCGTTCAGCCGTGGCCTTGATCTTCCTTGATCATGTCGGCGGCCTTTTCTCCGATCATGATGGAGGGGGCATTGGTGTTGCCGGACACGATCACCGGCATGATGGAGGCGTCGGCCACCCTCAGCCCCTCGATGCCATGCACGCGCAGCCGGCTGTCGACCACCGCCATCTCGTCCTGTCCCATTTTGCAGGTACTGGTGGGATGGTAAATGGTCTGGCTGAAACGCCGGGCCGCCTTCAGCAGTTCCTCGTCACTCTGGTACTGGCGACCAGGCACATGTTCGTCGGTGATCACCGGTTTCAGGGCCTCGGCTTCGGCAATGCGCCGGGCCACCTTGATGGCATCCACCGCCACCCGGCAGTCTTCTTCGGCAGACAGGTAGTTGGGCTGAATGGAGGGGTACTGATACGGATCGGCGCTGCGAATACGGATCCGGCCCCGGCTGTAGGGACGTAGCTGACATACCGAGGCGGTGAAGGCCGAGAATGGATGCACTCCGTCACCGGGTTTGTCCGCACTCAGCGGCTGCATGTGGAACTGGATGTCAGGCCTGCCCATTCCGTCTCGTGATTGAGTAAACACGTAGACTTGGCTGGCGGCCAGGGTTAGGGGGCCGGTGCGGGACAGCGCATACTGTATGCCAACGCCCATTTTTTTCAGCAGGTTGTTCACCTCGTCGTTCAGGGTGCGGCAGCTGGTTTTGAACACCAGGCGGATCTGCAGGTGATCCTGCAGATTTTCGCCCACGCCGGGCAGGGCGTGCTGGCATTTAACGCCCACCGAGGCCAGGTGTTCGGGATCGCCAATGCCGGAGCATTGCAGAATTTGCGGTGAGCCAATGGCGCCGGCGCTCAGCACAACTTCCCGGGTGGCCCGGGCCAGCAGCCGCTTACCCTTGTGTTCAAACTCGATACCGGTGGCCTGCTTGCCTTCCAGCAGAATGCGCCGGGTATGGGCTCGGGTGAGCAGGGTAAGGTTGGGACGCCTGAGCGCCGGTCGCAAAAAGGCCTTGGCACTGCTGCAGCGCAGGCCCTTGTGGGCGGTCTGCTGAAAATAGCCCACTCCTTCCTGGCGCTCGCCATTGCAGTCCGGGTTGGCGGGAATGCCGGTTTGCCGGGCCGCCTCGATAAAGCGATCGGCAATTTCCCGGCGCAGCCGCAAATCGGACACCTTGAGCGGTCCGTTCACGCCGTGGTAGGCGTCCGGGCCCCTGGACTGACACTCGGACTTTTTGAAATAAGGCAGCACTTCATTAAAACTCCAGCCTTCGTTGCCGAGGGCGGCCCAGTCGTCGTAGTCCTGATGCTGGCCACGAATATAAAGCAGGCCGTTGAGGGAGCTGGACCCGCCCAGGACCTTGCCTCGGGGCCACTGCAGCTGACGACCGGCGATGCCCTGATCCGGATCCGTCACATAGCACCAGTCGGTGGCCGGGTTGTGCATGGTCTTGAAGTAGCCTACCGGTACATGGATCCAGGGGTTCACATCCCTGCCACCCGCTTCCAGTAACAGCACGCTAACGGCGGGATCCTCGCTGAGCCGGTTGGCCAGCACACAACCGGCGGAGCCGGCGCCCACCACGACATAGTCAAACTCGCCGAACACCTTATCCTGGTATAAAGACATAATCACTCCATGAAAATGAGACATTTTGTATCAAAATAATTAAGTCGACGCATTTGGCAAGTTTTTTGTTGGGTTTTTGTTGTGATTTTGAGACTGAGATCCGGTGCTTTTTGCAGTAAGAGTACCCTGAAAGGAAAAGATTGGTGCTGATGATGCTGGCGCTTCTATTTTAAGATTTTGAAAAACAATTAAATTTATTTAAATGATACTTTTTGTATCGATTTTATTGATCGTTTTATTGACATCTTCACTGTTCGGTTTTTATAGTTCCACTTGTTGGATTGACGGTAACCATTTTTTAACATTGATCAACAGTGAGACAGGGAGAAGTCATTTATGAAGTGCATATCAGGTGTCGTATCATCCGCCGTGCTGGCCATGCTGTTCAGCGGTCAGGCCGCCGCCGAGTATCAGGGCCCCAAGGTTCAGTTCAAGCTGGCGCATCCGGCCCCCCCGGGCAGTCATATAACGGCGGCATACAAGAAATTTGCTGAGCTGGTGAAGGAAAAGTCCGATGGTCGCATTCGGGTCAAGGTGTTTCCGGGCTCCATTCTGGGCAGCGATCGGGTGATGATCGAAGGAGCCCAGCGCGGCACCCTGGAGGTGGGAGTCAGCTCCACTCCCAATCTGGCCAGTTTTACCCCCGTCTTTCAGGTCTTTGATCTGCCCTATATCACCAGCCCAGACAAGCAGGAGCAGCTGTACCGCGCCCTCGACAAGGGTCAGCCGCTGCATGCCTACCTGGAGCAGGCGGCCAACGACATCGGCCTGCAGCCGCTGATGTATGCCGAATATGGCTATCGCAACTTTGTGTCGAAGGAGCGTCCGCTGACCGGGCCCGATTCCCTGGCCGGGCTCAAGATGCGCACCACCGACTCGCCGGTGGACGTGGCGGTGACGAAGGCGCTGGGCGCCAACCCGTCTCCCATTTCCTGGGGTGAGGTGTATACCGCCCTGCAACAGGGCACCATCGATGCCGAGGGTAACACCTTTGATTTGATGGTGGGGGCCAAACACCACGAAAATCTGCAATACGCCATTACCTCGGCCCACAACTACGGCATGCAGGTGGCCATGGCCAACAAGAAATGGTGGGACAGTCTGACGAACGAGGCTAGGGCCCTGCTGGAAGAGGCGTCCACCGAGGCACTGGAATATCAGCGTACCGTGGCCTACCCCGCCGATCAACAGAAAGCGCGGGAAAGCATGCTGGCCGCCGGTGTCACCATTCATGAAACTACCGAAGAGGACATGGCCCGTTTCAAGGAGCTGACCCGGCCTGTGTTTAATCAGTTTGCCGAGCGCCTGCCCGACGAGCTGGTGAAGCTGGTACAGGACACCCAGAGCTGAGTTTTTTCCTTCAGCCCGGGTAGTCCCGGGCTGTAGCCAACCCGATTCCGGAGCCACCTATGGATACCCTGAAGCTGGACGGTGCCCTGGCGCACAAACGGCCGTGTCTGCAACTGACCCGGCTGTTTCATAGCCTGGAAAAACCCTTGCTGTTTATCGGTCTGCTGGCGATGATACTGATCATCAACTATCAGACCTTCTTTCGTTACACTCTCTCGACCCTGCTTGAGCTAGTGGCGACCCCTGGCTTTGCCCAGGCGGTGGCAGGCTGGATTGACCCGGATGCCCTGCGCCAGAGCCTGCGCAATACCGCTGGTTGGGGCGTCTGGACCGAAGAGCTGGCCCGCTACATCTTTATCTGGATCTCCTACCTGGCGGTATCGCTGTCCATTCTGACCCGCAGTGGCATACGGGTGGACGTGTTGCATAACCGTCTGCCCGAGCGGGCTCAGGCCGTGCTGTGGATTGCCATTGATGCCTGCACTCTGGTATTGGTAACAATGTTTGCGGTGATGGGGGCGGATTATGTGAAAATGCAGCTGCTGATGCCCCAGACCACCCCGGCGCTGCAGATCGGCTACTACTTGCCCTACCTGATCCTGCCCATCGGCTTTGGCCTGATGGTGCTGCGCACCCTGCAGTCGCTGTGGCGTCAGGGACGCGCCATGCCCTTTACCCATGTGCTGCTGGGCCTGGCTCTGGCGGCTGCGTTGTTCTTGCCGGTCATGCTGTCGGACGAATGGAGCGCCACTGGCCTGCTGTTTGGCTACTTTGTACTGTTTCTGCTGCTGGGTGTGCCCATCGCCTTTGCCCTGGGGCTGGCCGGTCTGGTCACCGTGCTGGGGGCGGGCACCCTGCCGGTGGATTATCTGGCGCAAATCGCCTTTTCTTCCATCGACTCTTTTCCCATTATGGCCATTCCCTTCTTTATCGCCGCCGGCGTCTTTATGGGCGCGGGTGGCCTGTCCAGCCGCTTGCTGGCGCTGGGCGACGAACTGGTTGGAGCCCTGCCCGGGGGCATGGCGCTGGCCAGCATCATGACCTGTATTTTCTTTGCCGCCATCAGCGGCTCGGGCCCGGCCACGGTGGCGGCCATCGGCTCCATTACCATACCGGCCATGGTGGCCCGGGGCTACGACAAGTATTTTGCTGCCACTGTGGTGGCCTGCGCTGGGGCTATCGGAGTGATTATTCCGCCCAGCAACCCCTTTGTGGTCTATGGCGTCTCGGCCCAGGTGTCCATCGGTGAACTGTTTATCGCCGGTATTATTCCCGGCTTGATTATGGGCGGCGCGCTGATGCTGGTGGCCTTCCTGATCTCCAAAAAGCATGGCTGGTACGGTGAGGTGCGCGAGCGCTCCCTGAAAACCCTGCTGGTTTGCACCTGGCAGGCCAAGTGGGCGCTGATGGTGCCGGTGATCGTGCTGGGTGGGATTTATGGCGGCATCATGACGCCGACCGAGGCGGCGGCGGTGGCGGCCTTTTACGGCCTGCTGGTGGGGCTCTTTATTCACAAGGAGCTCTCTCTGGCCAGCCTGTGGCATGCCAGTCAGGAAGCGGTGGGTATTTCCTCCATTATTATCGTGCTGATGGCCATGGCCACAATCTTCGGTAATATCATGACCATAGAGCAGATCCCCGAAACCATCGCCGATCTGATCCTGTCCATCACCAGCAACAAGTGGGCGATCCTCATCATGATCAACCTCTTCCTGCTGTGGATCGGCATCTTTATGGAAGCGCTGGCGGCCATCGTGATCTTGACGCCCATTCTGCTGCCCCTGGTCACCGCCGTGGGCGTACACCCGGTGCACTTTGGGGTAATGATGGTGATGAACCTGGCCATCGGCTTTATCACTCCGCCAGTGGGGGTCAACTTGTTTGTGGCCAGTGGTCTCGCCAAGGTGAGCATCGGAGGGCTGGCCAGTCGGGTATGGCCCTATCTGCTGGTGATGATAGCGGTGCTGCTACTGATCACCTATGTGCCATCTCTTTCCCTGTTGTTGCTGTAAAAACCCGGTATTCAGGGGCCTTCGGGCCCCTTTTGTGATCAAGGAGCGCATGATGGCGTCATTATACGATGCGGTGAGGGCTGGCGAGCGGCTGGCGACCCGGCTTGAAAGTGAACCCGGGTCGCCGGTGTGCCTGACGGTGGTGGATGACAGCGGCAGCCTGGTATATCTCTATCGCATGGCCGGGGCGCCGCCCCGGCTGGTGGCCATTGCCACCGCCAAAGCCTATACCGCAGTCAGAATGGGCCAGCCGACCCGGGCCTTTCGTGAGCGGCTGGAGCAGGAAAAGCTGACTCTGGCGGATTTTCAGGATGCGGGGCTGACCTCCCTGCCAGGAGGCTGGCCGCTGCAGCGGGCCGGTAACCTTTTGGCCGGCCTGGGGATCAGTGGCCGCACCTTGGACGAGGATGAGCAGCTGTGCCGGCGCTGGCTCGACGGCCTGAACATGGACTTGCAGGGAAGCGGCGTAGCATCCTGATTTCCCTATGATAAGATGCCTGCTCAAGGATAGAGGAGAGCCTATGAGCACCGCCGCCAGTGCCACCAATTCAACCCTGCTTCGTGCCTTTGCCCTGCTGGAGGAAGTTCTTGCAGAGGAGAGGGGCGTGACGGCCGCCGAGCTGTGCCAGCGGCTCGATGTGCCCAAACCCACCATACACCGCATTATCGGTCAGCTGGAGCAGGAAGGCCTGCTACAAAAGGAGCCGGATGGCCGTTATCTGGCGCCGGGTCCCCGGCTGCGGCGCATGGCCCTGAACACGCTGGCCCACCGCAGCGTGGGGGCCGCCCGCCGAGCGGTGTTGCAGCGGCTGGCGGACGAGCTGGGGGAAACCTGCAACCTGACCCTGCTGGATGGCCATGAGCTGGTGTATTTCGAACGGGTGGAAACCAACTGGCCGGTACGCATTCAGCTGCATCCGGGCTCACGCATGCCGCTGCACTGCACCGCCAGCGGCAAGCTGTTTCTGGCCATGATGCCGGTGCATCAGCGCAAGGCACTGTTGTCGGGACTGTCCCTGAAGGCCCACACTGCCCGGACCATTACCGACCGGGAGCGGCTGGAGCAGGAGCTGGACACCATTGCCGCCCAGGCCCTGAGCACCGATAACGAAGAACTGATCGAAGGCATGGTGGCGCTGGCGGTGCCCATTTACAACGAGGTGGGCCAGGTGCGGGCGGCGGTGGCAGTGCATGCCCCCACCATTCGCAAGCCGCTGTCTAGCCTGATGGAGTGGGCGCCGGCCCTGCGCCAGGCGGCCCTGCAACTGGAAAAGGTGATCGACCTTTAAGGGTGACTCAGCCTGTTCTTCAGCTTATTTTTCAACTCGGCCAGCAGCCGAATGCCCGGCTCGATGCGCTCCAGCGGTATGGCCGAGAAACCGAGCTTGAGGGTGTTGGTTGGCAGGCCTTCACCAATGTGGTAGCTGTCGCCGCTGATGATCAGCAGATCTTGCTCCGCCGCTAGTCGCTTCAGGGCGGCGCCATCCAGCCCGGGAGGCAGGGTCAGCCAGCAGGACGAGCCGCCGATCGATGACACCTGGCAGTCCGGCAGGTGCTGCTGCAGGGCCTCGGCCAGGCAACGGGCCCGCTGTTCAAACTCCCGGGCCAGTTTGCGCATCAGGGTGTCGTGATAGCCGAGCGACAGAAACAGGGCCACGGCCCGCTGGTTGTTGAGGGGCGGGTGGCGCAGCATCAGCTGGCGCAGGTTGCGGGCCTCCTGAATGACCGGCGCCGGTGCCACCAGAAAGCCCATGCGCAGGCCGGGCGCCAGGGTTTTTGACAGGCTGCCCACATAGAGCACCCGGCCCTTGTCATCCAGGCTTTTCAGCGCCGGGGTCGGATGACTGTCAAAATTCATCTCCATTTCGTAATCGTCTTCAATCAGCAGAAAATCGTGCTGTTCGGCCTGCTCGAGCAATGCCTGCCGGCGTACCAGTGGCAGGGTAACCGTGGTTGGACACTGGTGGCTGGGCGTCAGGTAGATGGCGTCGCAACCGGACAGGCGGTCGTCCACTACCAGCCCCTGCTCGTCCACCGCCAGGCTCTGCACCCGGGCGCCGAACAGGCGGGCGATATGGGCGGCACTGGGGTATCCGGGATCCTCGATACCGAAACAGGACTGGTCGTCCAGCAGCAGTTGGGCCAGCAGATAAAGCGCCTGCTGGGAGCCGACGGTGATCAGGATCTCATCATTATTTGCCTGTATGCCCCGGCTGGGCAGAATGCGTTTTTGCAGTTGCTCGATCAGCATGGGGTCGTCGCTGTCATAGCGATCCGAGCCCCAGTCCCGAATGGCCTGCACGCTCACGGCATCGCGCCAGCACCGGCGCCAGTGCTGTACCGGGAACAGACTGTTGTCGAGCTGACTGTAGACAAAGGGATAGCGGTAATGCTGCCAGTTGTGAGACAGACTGGCATTGGGCTGCTGGCCCGGCCGGGACTTCAGCCTGCTGGTCCAGTCCAGGCTTGCTCCCGGCCTGGCGGTGCTGCCGGGACTGGCAGGGCTCGCCGGCTCGGCCTGAAAGTGGGGGTTGACGAAATAACCATGTCGCTCACGGGAGATAAGATAACCATCGGCCACCAGACTGTCGTACACCAATACCACGGTATTGCGGGACACATTCAGATTTTTGGCCAGGTTGCGGCAGGAAGGCAGGGGCTTGTCGGTGGGCAGAAAGCCGCCCAGAATGGAGCTGACCAGCTGCTCCCTTACCTGCCGCTGCAGGGTGGCCGGAGCGCTTCTGTCCAGGTGAAACAATGCGGGCATGGTGGTGCTCTCCCTTGCTATCGATAAATCGGGCCAGTGATGACCGGCCTGCTACAGTACAGCTAAAAACGAAATAATATGAGACATATTGTTTCGATTTTTATGTGATCGCAAGGGGGATACTGTATATGTTTTAAAGCATTTGTCGCCACAGGGCGGCGGTGAGTACGCCGGCGGCGATGGCGGGCAGGGGCTTTTTCAGCACCAGCATTACCAGGCCGGTGGCCAGCAGGGCGGCCCGGGCGCCGCCGTCACCATTTATTGCCTGGGGAGTAAGAATGGCGATCAGCACAGAGCCCGACATGGCGCTGATAAAGTTCTGTACCCGGCGGTTGATGGGAATAAACGACATCACCAGCACCCCACCCAGGCGGGTGAACAGGGTGACCACCGCCATGATGGCGATAATCAGCAGAGTGCCGTGACCGGCGGTTTCGAGCATCATCAGTGCTTCTCCATCCAGATGGCGCCAAGGGTGCCGCCGGCCAGCGCCCCTACCACCACATGACTGTTTTCCGGCAGCCACCAGTAGGCGGCCATGGAGCTCATGCCGGCCACCACCCAAATGGCCAGGGTACGCATATCCTTGCGGGCACCCAGGGCCATGGCCAGCAGAAAGCAGCCCAGCACCATGTCGAGGCCAATGCTGACCGGATCCTCAATGGCGCTGCCAAAGCGAATGCCGAGAAAGGTGCCGACCATCCAGAAGCCCCAGATCGCCATGCCGCCGCCAAACAAAATGCCCAGCGCCCGCTCGCCCTTGTGAAAGTGCTGCATGGCCAGGGCCCAGTTGGCGTCTGAAGCAAACAGCATAATGCCGTAGCGTTTGGCCGGGGGCAGGTGGCGCAGCCAGGGGTACAGAGTGGCCCCCATCAGCAGGTGGCGGGCATTAATGGCAAAGGTGGTGATCGCCAGTGGCACCACGGGCACCTGCAGGCCCCAGATGTCGAGGGCGGCGAACTGGGAGGTGCCGGCAAACACGGTGGCGCTCATCAGCACAATGTGGCCGTCGCTGAGACCGGTCTGGTGTGCCGCCAGACCAAAGGCCAGGCCAAAGGCGGCCACAAAAAAGGAAAGCGGCAGCAACTGCTTGAAGCCCTGCCAGGTGTCCTGCCGGTCCAGCCGTGCCTGGGCCGCATGGGTGTCCATAGGTATTCCGCGTGTGAAGACGTAAAACCGACAGCATATCATAGGGAGCGGCAAGGGCGAGGCGAAGGATCACAGATACCAAAAGGCCCGCACGGGGCGGGCCTTTGTCGGCACTAGCGGCAAGCCTTACTTGGCGATGCGCTTGTACTTGATGCGGTGAGGCTGAATGGCCTCGGCGCCGTAGGTTTTCTTCTTCCAGTCTTCGTATTCGGTGAAGTTGCCTTCGAAGAATTCCACCTTGCCCTCATCCTGGTAGTCGAGGATATGGGTGGCGATACGGTCGAGGAACCAGCGGTCGTGAGAGATCACCATGGCGCAGCCGGGGAATTCCAGCAGGGCGTTTTCCAGGGCGCGCAGGGTTTCCACGTCCAGGTCGTTGGTGGGTTCGTCGAGCAGCAGCACGTTGCCGCCGGTCTGCAGCAGCTTGGCCATATGCAGACGGCCGCGCTCACCACCAGACAGCTCGCCAACCCGCTTTTGCTGGTCGGTGCCCTTGAAGTTGAACCGGCCGAGATAAGCCCGGCTGGGGATCTCCAGGTTGCCGATGCGCATCATGTCGAGGCCGCCGGACACTTCTTCCCATACGGTCTTGTTGTTGTCCATGGCGTCGCGGAACTGCTCCACCGAGGCCAGCTGCACTGTGTCCCCAAGGGTGATGTTGCCGGAGTCCGGCTGCTCGGCACCGGTGAGCATGCGGAACAGGGTGGACTTACCGGCACCGTTGGGGCCGATAATGCCGACAATGGCGCCCTTGGGAATGCTGAATGACAGATCGTCGATCAGCACACGGTCGCCGTAGGACTTGGTCAGATTCTCAACGTCCACCACCTTGTCACCCAGGCGCGGACCGGGCGGAATGAACAGCTCGTTGGTCTCGTTGCGCTTCTGGTAATCCTGGGTCTGCAGCTCTTCAAAGCGGGCCATACGGGCCTTGGACTTGGCCTGACGACCTTTCGGGTTCTGACGCACCCACTCCAGTTCCTTTTGAATGGACTTCTGGCGGGCGGCTTCGGAGGATTGCTCCTGGGCCAGACGCTGATCCTTTTGCTCCAGCCAGGAAGAGTAGTTGCCTTCCCAGGGAATGCCTTCGCCCCGGTCCAGCTCCAGGATCCAGCCGGCGACGTTGTCGAGGAAGTAACGGTCGTGGGTAATGGCCACGACGGTGCCTTCGTAGTCGTGCAGGAAGCGCTCCAGCCAGGCCACGGACTCGGCGTCCAGGTGGTTGGTGGGTTCGTCAAGCAGCAGCATGTCGGGCTTTTCCAGCAGCAGCTTGCACATGGCCACTCGGCGGCGCTCACCACCGGACAGCTTGCCTACAACGGCATCCCAGGGCGGCAGGCGCAGGGCGTCGGCAGCGCGCTCAAGCTGGTTGTCGAGGTTGTGGCCGTCGTGGGCCTGAATAATGGCTTCCAGCTCGCCCTGGCGCTTGGCCAGCTTGTCGAAGTCGGCATCCGGGTCGGCGTAGGCGGTGTAGACCTCGTCCAGCTCCTTGAGGGCGCCGGCCACTTCGGCTACGCCTTCTTCTACTTCCTGGCGCACGGTGTGCTCGGGGTTGAGCTGGGGCTCCTGAGGCAGGTAGCCGATCTTGATGCCGGGCTGGGCGCGGGCTTCACCTTCAATCTCGGTGTCGATGCCGGCCATGATGCGCAGCAGGGTGGACTTACCCGCGCCGTTCAGACCCAGAACACCAATTTTGGCGCCGGGGAAAAACGACAGGGAGATATTTTTCAGAATATGACGCTTGGGCGGAACCACCTTGCCCACGCGGTGCATGGTGTAAACAAATTGAGCCATTTCTATATTGTCCTGATAAATCAGTGAGTTGACAGGCCATATTGGCAGGCTTTGCTAGGGAATGCCTAACGCCTGCGGCCAACGCAGGGCCATGGCGCTATATGGTACTTGGCTGGGCGGGGAATGCCAGTGGCGAGTGGGGTGAAAAAGTACAGGCAGCCGTGCTGGTGCTTCGCATTGCGGTGTGTCTGACCTAAAACCCCGCTCGATGAGCGGGGTTTTTCTATCAGGATTTGGTCTTCAGGGTTTCCTTGAAGGACTGATCCACAAAGTCGCCGGTGGCGGGGTGGAATTCCTTGCCCTCATAGGTGGTTTTCATGACGATGTCGCCGTTAATCAGCTGCTGGGCCAGTTCATCCAGTTTGGCGCGTACCTCGGGGGACACGTCGTCCGCCAGGGTCAGCTTGACCACCTCGCCCTGACCCAGGCCGATTTCGGTAATCTGGTTGGGCTGCCATTCGCCATTGGTGAAATCCTGGGCGGCGTTCAAAATGGCCACGCTGGCATCGGCCACTGCCGAGCCCACGAAAGTGTCGTCCACCTGGGTCCAGTCGGACACATTACCGATATGGCGTACGTCGCCATTGTGCTTCTTGATCTCGTCAATCACGCCCTGGCGACCGCCGTTGAGCATGGTGTAGATAACGTCAACACCCTGTTCAATCTCGGCGGCGGCCGCGTCGGCATTGATGCCGGTGTTGTCCAGATCACCGGTGAACCAGGTCAGGTATTTGGCGTCGGGGTTGACGTGCATCAGGCCGTCATAAAAGGCGGCGCGGCCAATCAGGCCCGGCTTGGGCCAGGCACCGGAAATATGGCCCACCACATCCGATTCGGTGGTCAGGCCCGCCAGCGCACCGGCCAGCCAGGCGGAGTCTTCCTGGCGCACCACATAGCTCGACAGGTTGGGCCCCTGCACATGGCCCTGAATGACCACAAACTTGATGTCGGGGAATTCTCGGCTCACGGTCTCGGCCGGGCCGTTGCACTGGCCTCCGTGGGCGATGATCATGTCCGGGCCTTTCTTGGCCAGCTCGCGCATGGCGTCGGTGAGCAGCACCGGATCCGAGGTGGCGGAAATATTGGATACAAAGCTGGCGTTTACATCCAGCTGATCGCGAATCTTTTCATAGCCACGGTGAGCGGCCTGCATAAAGCCGCCGTCGTCGTGCTTGCCGGGGATCAGCACGGCAATGTCGGTGTCGGCAGCCATGGCCTGCGCCAGGGGAGTGAGGGCCAGGCCGGCGGCGATCAGCAGGTTACGTCCGATTCTGTTCATGGTTTCTTCCTTGATTGTTTCTGCGTCAGCTGTGGGTTGTGAACTTTATTGGTGAGGCAACCCTATACTTTTGTCTTATTGGTGTTAACGGGTTGTTGTTTTTGTTGCGGGAGACGTCACAAAAACGAAGGGAGAACAAGGCAGGGTGGGGAATAAGTCAACAAGGCCGCTCCGGCGCCGAAATGGGCTCGGCCAGGGTCATAAAAGCGCGTGCGGCGGCGCTCTGATAAGCCCCCTTTCTCAGCAACAGCACGGCGGTGCGTTTCAGCTCTGCCGGTGTCAGCGTCAGGGCCACCAAATCTTCCCGTTCCTGCGTTAACTGGGCGGGCAGCAAGGACGCCAGCGGGGTGTTTCTGACCACTTCGATCACCGCGTTGACCGAATTGGCTTCCATCATCACCCTGGGCTGCAAGTCGTGCTGACGGCAATAACGATCGATTTGCTCGCGGGTGGCAAACTCGCCATTGAGCAGTACCAGCGACAGCGAGCCCAGGATCTGGGCGTCCAGACGCTGCTGTCCGGCGAGTGGGTGCTCTCGGTTGATCACCAGCGCCAGCCGCTCCTCCAGCAGGAAACGGGATTCGATATCGGGGTGGTGCACCTCTTCAAAGGCGATGCCCAGATCGAAGTCGTCATCGAGCAGTCGCTCTTCCATGCGTTCCTGCGACATCTCTTCAATCTGTACCCTGATATTGGCATGACGCTGGTGGAAGCGACGCACCAATGGGCCAATCAGGTAAGGCGTAAAGGTGGGGGTAATGGCGATGCGCAGGGTACCGCGACTGAGATCGCTCACATCATGAATGGCCCGCTTGCCTTCTTCAAGCTCCCGCAGCACCCGGCGGGCGTAGTCGGCATAGATGTCACCGGCATCGGTCAGCGCAATGCTGCGCCCCGAACGATCGAACAGGCGGGTGCCCAGGCTTTCTTCAAATTGTTTGATTTGCTGGGACAGCGCCGGCTGCGACACATGCAGTGCCGAGGCTGCCCGGGTGAAGTTACGGTGTTCGACCACGGCCAGAAAGTAACGAAGGTGACGCAACAGCATGGTGTTTACCTATAAGTTTAAATTATTGCTTTAATTGTAAATGGGTCTTTCACCTTATTAAAAGGGCGGCGTACCATCTCCTCATCGATTAGCGAGTGGTCCGGAGAGCCCAATCATGAAAGAGATCATCGAAGGTTTTTTGAAGTTCCGCGAAGAGGTATTTCCGATACACGAAGACCTGTTCCGGGGGCTGGCGCATCAGCAGCGTCCGCGCACCCTGTTTATTTCCTGCTCTGACAGTCGTCTGGTCCCCGAGCTGGTGACCCAGCATCAACCCGGTGGTCTGTTTGTGATCCGCAACGCCGGCAACATCGTGCCCTCTTACGGGCCCGAGCCGGGCGGAGTATCGGCCTCGGTGGAATATGCCGTCACCGCCCTGCAGGTAACGGATGTGGTGATCTGCGGCCATTCGGATTGTGGTGCCATGAAGGCCATTGCCACCTGTGCCTGCATGGACGAGATGCCCGCCGTTGGCAGCTGGCTGCGCTATGCCGACTCGGCCCGCATCGTCAACCAGGCCCGTCATTATGCCAGCGAGCGGGCGCGTATCGAGTCGATGGTCCGCGAAAACGTGATTGCCCAGCTGGCCAATATACAAACCCACCCTTCGGTACGCCTGGCGCTGGAAGAAGGCCGGCTGGCCCTTCACGGCTGGGTGTACGACATCGAATCGGGACGCATTGAGGCCTTTGACGGCGCCAGCCGTAGCTTTGTGTCCCTGGCCGAGCACACCGAGGTCTGCGCAACGCCCGCGCAGTTTGCCACGGCGGTGTAACGCCCTCCCTTGTTCCATTCATCAACCCTGAAGAGGTAATACCATGCTACATGCTCAAAACAGTAAAGATGCACGCCTGGCCCTGACCGATCGGATTATGGCCATCAAGGGCGAAAAGGACCTGTCCTATGCCCAGCTTGCCGAGGGCACCGGCCTGAGCACCACCTTTATTACCGCGGCATTGCTGGGCCAGCATCCGCTGCCGGCCGAAGCGGCTGCGGTGGTGGCCGAAAAACTGGCGCTGGATGCCGAAGCGACCGCTCTGCTGCAGACCATTCCGATGCGCGGCAGTCTGGAGCCGGGCGTGCCGACGGACCCGACTGTTTACCGCTTTTACGAAATGCTGCAGGTGTACGGCACCACCTTCAAGGCGCTGGTCCATGAAGAGTTCGGCGATGGCATCATCAGCGCCATCAACTTCAAGGCCGATATCAAGAAGGTGGAAGATCCGGAAGGCGGCTCCCGTGCCGTGATCACCCTGGACGGCAAGTTCCTTCCTTACAAACCGTTCTGATGCTTTCGGTATAAAAACGCCGGTGCCAGGCACCGGCGTTTTCACGTCCTGGTTTTACTGCTGCCAGTCGTCTTCTCTCCGCTGTATTTTGCCGTTCATTTTGACATGAGGGCCTTGCAGGCCATGTGATTGCGCTTTGTTACGCTGAAGCGTGCGCTTTCAGGGATCAGCATTTTTAAAAAAGAATATTGTACAAGGGAATGGTGTTTGTATAACCTTTCTCGGTGCTTGTACAACCTTTTGCTGTTTGTATAAGAATTTACCCGGTTTGATTGTTTCCTGTGTGACGACGTTGCCGTGCCGAATGGCGGTACCAGATAACATACCTTGTGGTTGCCTTCCAACCTGATGTCCCTAATGGAGCCTGATGATGATGATGTTGCGTAAATGGTCGATTAAAACGCGTTTGCTGGTGCTGACCGGGGTGTTGCTGCTGGGCTGTCTGTTAATGGCCCTCAGCGGACTGACGGCGCTGCAGCGCAGTGTGGCGGGACTTAATACCGTGTATCAGGACAGGGTGGTACCTCTGCGGGATCTCAAGGTGATCGCTGATATGTATGCGGTGAATATTGTGGGCAGCAGTCAGAAGGTACGCAGTGGTGATCTGTCCCATGAGCAGGCTCTGGATGAGCTGGACAAGGCAAACCGGCAAATAGATATATACTGGCGTGATTACATCTCGACCCAGATGGTGGCGGAAGAAGCACGACTGGTCGAGGAACTGGAGCCGCTGATGAAGGCCACCAAGGCGCCGTTGTCCCGTCTGGCAGACATCTTGCGCCGGCAGGATGATCAGGCGCTGACCCAGTTTGTGCGCCAGGAGCTGTATCCCTTGATCGATCCGTTGGCAGAGCGCTTTGACCGTCTGATGGAAGTGCAACTGGAGCAGTCCCGGCTGGAATATAACCATGCCATTACGGCTTATGAGCAGGCCCGCAATGGTGTGATTGGCCGGCTGCTGCTTATGCTGGTGCTGGGCGGGGGGCTGGCGTTGTGGCTGATCCGCAGCATTATTCAGCCGCTGGAAACTCTGAAAGACGCGGCCGCCCAGGTAGCCGACGGAGACCTGCGCCATGCAGTGGAGCACAGTGGTAATGACGAAATTGCTCAGGTGCAGCAGTCGGTACGCGAGATGCAGCTGGCGCTCAATACCACGCTGCGGGAAATTCAGGGATCCTCCACTCAGCTGGCGGCGGCAGCGGAAGAGCTGCATGTGGTGACCGGAGAAACCACCAGAGGTATCAGCCAGCAGAATGAAGAAGTGCAAATGGCGGCCACGGCGGTCACCGAAATGTCGGCGGCGGTAGAAGAAGTGGCCGGCAATGCCAACCGCACTTCTTCGGCTTCCAGTGAAACCTCCCGGGTGGCGGAAGAGGGGCGTCAACAGGTGTCGGCAACTCGTGGCGTGATCGATCAGCTGGCAGATCAGCTGGACAATACTTCCGGCACGGTAGAGCGGCTGGCCACCGAAGCGGCCAATATCGGTCAGGTGCTGGATGTCATCCAGGCCATTGCCGAGCAGACCAATCTGCTGGCGCTGAACGCGGCCATTGAAGCGGCCCGGGCCGGTGAAGCGGGGCGCGGCTTTGCCGTGGTCGCCGACGAAGTGCGCAATCTGGCCCAGCGCACCCAGAGCTCTACTGCCGAGATTGAGCGAATTATCTCCACCATTCAGCAGGCCACCGGCGAGTCGGTGAATGAAATGCAGCAAAGTGCGGATTATGCCAGCCGCAGCCGCTCCATGGCCGGTGAGGCGGAGCAGGCGCTGAATCGCATCGCCGAGCGGGTGGGCGAGATTAACGACATGAACCTGGTTATTGCCAGTGCAGCAGAAGAGCAGGCCCAGGTGGCCCGAGAAATCGACCGCAACCTGGTGACCATCAGCAGTATTGCCGAGCAAAGCGCCACCGGCGTGACCCAGACCTCGTCGGCAAGCGATGAGCTGGCCAGGCTGGCCGGACAGATGAGTCAGCTGGTGGGGCGCTTTCGTTTGTCGGCGTGATGATGCAATGGGTGGGTTCTGAGCATACAGCGCCAGAACCGGCCGGCGGCCGCAGAGGCCGCCTTTTTTTATTTACTGCTCTTTCTCCATCAGGACCTCGGTGGCCTGGATCTCGTGTTCCTGCAAAAAGGCCAGCAGTTTCATCATGTTGCCCACGGTCACGGCGCTGTCCGACGCCAGCATCAGGTTTGCCTTTTTCAGGGCTTCCAGCTGGCTTTCCAGCACCGGCCTGAAGGCGGCCCAGTCTTCATATTTTTCTCCCTGCAGTGCCCAGGCCGGGCTGCCCGCCAGCAGGTTGATGGTCATGCTCTTGTCGTCCTGCACCACCGACAGCGCCTCGCTGTCGGTTTTGGGCAAGTCCACTTCAAGGGACTGCAGCGGAATGTTGGCGGTGAGCAGCAAAAACACCAGCACGATAAAAATGATATCGAGCAGGGGGGTAATGTCGGGGGTCATGGCGCGCCAAGCGGACTGGTTCGCCTCCGGGCTTTTGATCATGCACGGCCTCCCAGCCCCAGCCCTTCCAGAAACAGGTTGCAGCGGTTCAACTCGTGGGTCAGGCGGTCGAGCAGGCGGTCGGCCCAGAGACCGAACAGCTGGGCCCCGGCAATGGCGGGCAGAGCAATCAGCAGGCCGGCGGCAGTGGTGCTCATGGCCAGGCCCAGGCCATCGGCGAGCAGCGCCGGGGTGACCGGCTCACCGCTTTCGCCTATGCTTTTGAACATGTTTATCAGGCCCAACACGGTTCCCAGCAGGCCCAGCAGCGGGCTGATGACGCCCACCAGGGTCAGCACCCGCAGGCCGGAATGCAGCCGGCCGCGCTGCTGCTGCAGCCAGACCGCGGCCAGGTCTTCACGAATGGCCTTGGAGCATTCCTGATGCTCTACCAGCAGCCTGCACCCCTGCAGCATCACGGATGCCGGGGTTTTGTCGTCCCTGTCGGGGTAGGACAGGCCCTCTTTGCGCAGCCGGCGCTTTTCCTGCTCACCGCGCAGGCTGGTCCACAGCAGGGTGAGGCTGCGTTCCAGCCACAGCGCCAGGGTGATGATGGAGCAGACGATCAGGGGCCAGCTCATCAGGCCCAGTTGTGAATGCAATTGATTAAGAAACGCCATGATTTAGTCCAGTTTGAAACGAATGGGGATCTGTACGCGGTGAGCCAGGGCCTGGCCGTTTTCCACGTAGGCGGAAAAACGCCACCTGGCGATGGCCTTGAGCGCGGTTTTGTCGAGCACTTGCACGCCGGAGGAGCGGGCCAGCACCCGTTTGGTTTGTTTGCCTTGCTCATCCAGCCACACTTCCACTATCACGGTGCCTTCAAGGCCGCGGCGCCGGGCCTGCACCGGATAGGCAATGGGGGAGGGCCGGGTGCGGAAGCTCGGCTTTTCAATGCGCTTGGGGGCGCTGTCTTTGGTCTGAGTCTGTGGCTTGAGTGCCTGCTTGACCGGCTCGGGTGGGGGCTCGGGCAAGGCTTCGGGTACCGGCTCCGGCCTGGGTGCCGGTCTCGGTTTCGGCTCCGGCGTCGGCTTGGGTTCCGGTCTCGGTTTCGGCCTGGGTTCTGGTTTCGGCTCTGGTTTCGGCTCCGGCCTGGGGGCCGGTTTTGGCGGCTCCGGCGGCGTGGTCACGGCAGGCAACATGCGCACACTGATGGGCCCCGGGTTGTCAGCCGGCGCCAGTGCAATTTCCATGGGGGTTCGCTCCATCGCATGAGCCAGCAAGCCATGCAGCAGCAGTGAGGTCACAGCAAAGAGGCCGTAGCGTCGAACACTCAAGGTAACTCCCGGTCAGGTTTAAGAGAGAGGCACGGAGTGCCATAGCATACGTATTTTTATGATGATGTCTATGGTAATGATAATGGGTTTCATTTATCTGTTTGTTTCTACCGAGTGCCGAGCTTCCCGTCCCGTGAGGGCTGTTGTATGGTCAGGGTTGCCCCTGGTCGCATCGAAAAAACGGGTTGGATGACGGTCTTTCATGCCTGAAGGAATGGCAACATGGTAGATAACACAGAGAAACAGGCGCGGCGGCAGGGCCGGCTGGCGCCGGAAATGTATGAATTTCGGGACAGCATAAAAACCCTGATGCTGGCCACGGTAAATGCCGAGGGCATGCCCAACGTCAGCTATGCGCCCTTTGCCCTGCGGGAAGACGGTTATTACATTCTTATCAGCGAGCTGGCTCGCCACACACAAAACCTGCTGGCCAACCCGGTCGTCTCGCTGATGATGGTGGAGGATGAGCAGGACTGCCGCACCCTGTTTGCCCGCAGGCGGCTGACCTTTGACGCCTGTCCCGAGCGGGTGGAACGCAACACCGAGGCCTGGCAGGCAGGCATAGCGGCGCTCACCGAGCGCCATGGCGACACCGTCACCGGCCTGACCGGCCTCGGCGACTTTCATCTGTTCCGGCTGGTGCCTGTTCAGGGATTGTTCGTCAAGGGCTTTGGTCAGGCTTTTGCGGTAAGCGGCGACGACCTGGTGAACGTGCAGCCCCTGACCGGCGGTCACCGGCCCCTGGTGGCCGGCAAGCGCGGTTAAACCCCCCAAACAAGCCCGTGAGTCACTGATTTGCGTGGGCTTTTTGTTTTTTGTTTGCAACCAAAGCGGCGCTGTGCCAAAACAGGGCACATACTTTGTGTTAATCGTGACGAACCAGAAAAAGGAAGTTTCTCATGGCCCTGGAACACGTTGGCGACATCATGACCCGCGATCTGCTGACCCTGGATCAGACCGCGACCCTCAAAGACGCTCACGATCTGATGCGGGAGAAAAGCATTCGCCATATTCCGGTGGTGGATCCGCTCACCGGCAAGCTGCTGGGCGTGCTCACGCAAAAGCGCATGATCGCCACCATCATGAGCCTGTTGTCCGACTATGGCGTCAGCGCTCTGGAGCGGCGGGAGCGCCAGTGCCGGGTAATGGAAATTATCGACGCAGACATGGAAAGCGTGGACGTGCAGGCACCGCTCACCGAGGTGGTGGACTTTTTTCTCAGCAACAAGCACGGCTGCCTGACGGTGGTGGATGAAGAAGGCCGGCTGCAGGGCATGGTCACCTCGTCCGACTTTGTGCGTTTGTGCGCCGAGTTGCTGAAAACCCGGCATTAATCTTTCTCATTTCTCAAAGGCGCAGCCCGGCTGCGCCTTTTTTTTGGAGCTTTCATGTTCAGCCTGTCTCATCTTTCCGCGGGCTTTATTGCCGTGCTGGTCGGCTACAGCAGCTCGGCCGCCATTATCTTTCAGGCGGCGGCATCCGCCGGTGCCAGCCAGGCCCAGACCAGCTCCTGGATGTGGGCCCTGGGGCTGGGATCGGGCCTGACCACCCTGCTGCTGACCCTGCGGTACCGTCAGCCGGTGCTCACCGCCTGGTCCACGCCCGGTGCGGCGCTGCTGGTGACCGCCCTGGCCGGCCTGCCCATGAGCGAGGCGGTGGGGGTGTTTCTGTTCAGCTCGGCGTTGCTGCTGATCTGTGGTCTCACCGGCTGGTTTGATCACATCATGCGGCTGTTGCCCGGCGGCCTGGCGGCGGCCATGCTGGGGGGCGTGCTGCTTAACTTTGGGCTGGATCTGTTTGTGTCGGTGCAAACGGCACCGGTACTGGTGATCACCATGCTGACAGTGTATCTGGCGTTGCGCCAGCGGCTGCCCCGTTATGTTATTCCCCTGTGTTTGCTCACCGGGCTGGCACTGGCGGCGGGGCAGGGGCTGCTGCACCTGGAGCGGCTCGACTGGCAGCCGGCGAGCCCCCTGCTGATGTGGCCCGAGTTCAGCCTGGCCAGCCTGATTGGCGTGGGCATACCGCTGTTTATGGTGACCATGGCTTCTCAGAACGTACCTGGGGTGGCGGTGTTGCGGGCCCACGGCTATGAGGTACCGGCCTCGCCTTTGGTGAGTGTGACCGGCTTCGCCGGTGTGCTGCTGGCGCCCTTTGGCGGCTTTGCCTTTAATCTGGCGGCGATCAGCGCCGCCATCTGCATGGGGCCGGAAGTGGATGCCGCGCCCGAACGGCGTTACAAGGCCAGCCTGTGGGCCGGGCTGTTTTATATTCTGATGGGGCTGTTTGCCGCCACCGTGGTGTCGCTGTTTGCGGCCCTGCCCAAGGAGCTGATCATGGCCATCGCCGGCCTGGCGCTGCTCGGCACCATCGGCAACAGCCTGACCCTGGCCCTGTGCGATGAGCACGAGCGCGATGCGGCCCTGCTCACCTTTATGGTGACGGCGTCGGGAGTGTCGTTGCTGGGTATTGGCAGTGCTTTCTGGGGGCTGGTGGTCGGGGGCGGGGTGCACTGGCTGAATCAGCTGCGCCTGAAAAAACAACACGGCCACCCCAGGGGTGGCCGGTAAACTCTGCTCAGGGCATCAGCACGGTGTCGATGGCATGGATCACACCATTGCTGGCTTTGACATCGGCCTGCACCACAATGGCGTCGTTAATCATCACCTGGTCACCCGAGGTGCTGATGGCAAGGTCGCCACCCTGCACCGTGGTGGCGCTGTCGGCCTTCATGGCATCGGCGGCCATAATTTTTCCGGGCACCACATGGTAGGTCAGGATAGACACCAGCTGCTCCTTGTTCTCCGGTTTCAGCAAGTCTGCCACGGTATTGTCGGGCAGCTTGGCAAAGGCCTCATCGGTAGGCGCAAACACGGTAAAGGGACCTTCTCCCTTTAGGGTGTCTACCAGATCGGCGGCTTTCACCGCGGTGACCAGGGTGGTGAAACTGCCTGCCGCGACGGCGGTATCCACAATATCCGCTTTTTCTTCGTGATGGGCGGCCATGACGGTGCTGGCGCCCAGCAGGGTCAGTGCGGCGCAGCTGGCTGAAAAACGACGTGCCATTGTATTCATGTTTCCTCCGGGCAATGCTCGAATGAGAAAAAACATTACAAACTGGACTCACGGGCGCGAATGCACCGTGTGGATGGGACCCGGGCTGTGCCGAATATCTTTCAGGAGAAGGAAGACTCAATAAAAACCCCGGGGCCAGCCCGGGGTTCATTGTCAGCTGCTGTGTTCGGCCTGAGGCCGTGACCGGCGACGCGGTGCGCCGGTGCGCTGGCCGTCGCCATTGCCGCTGCGGTTGCCGGAACGTTGGCCGCCGGAACGCTGAGCGTTGCCACCACTGCGGTTGCCGCCGGTACGCTGACCAGAGCGCTGACCACCAGAACGCTGCTGGCCGCCACCATTGCGGCCCCGGTTACCACCGCGAGGCTCAAGAGGAGTCTTGGGCGCGTTGGGATCGGGTTCAAAGCCGGGCACCTGTTCGAGTTCGGCAGTCTGCTTGATGAGCTTTTCAATGGCCTTCAGCAGCGGTTTTTCCTCGGCGCTGACCAGCGACAGCGCTTCGCCGTCACTGCCGGCCCGGCCGGTACGGCCAATGCGGTGCACATAGTCTTCCGCCACGTGAGGCAGCTCGTAGTTGACCACATGGGGCAGCTCGCTGATGTCGATGCCACGGGCGGCAATGTCGGTGGCCACCAGCACGCGAATGCCGCCGTTCTTGAACTCGCTCAGGGCCTTGGTACGGGCACCCTGACTCTTGTTGCCGTGAATGGCCATGGCGGGCAGGCCGTCCTTGCCGAGTTGTTCGGCCAGGCGGTTGGCACCGTGCTTGGTGCGGGTAAACACCAGTACCTGACGCCAGTTGTGATGGCCGATATGGTAGCTGAGCAGGGCGCGCTTGCGACCCTTGTCCACTTCAAAGAAGCGCTGGGCAATGGTTTCGGCGGTGGCATTGCGGCGGGCCACTTCAATGTGTTCGGGCTGGTGCAGCAGGTCTTCCGCCAGGGTCTTGATTTCATCGGAGAAGGTGGCGGAAAACAGCAGGTTCTGGCGCTGTTTCGGCAGCAGCGCCAGCACGCGGCGAATGTCGCGAATAAAGCCCATGTCGAGCATGCGGTCGGCTTCGTCGAGCACCAGCATTTCAACCCGGGAGAGGTCAATAGAGCGCTGGGATACGTGATCCAGCAATCGACCCGGGGTGGCCACCACCACGTCGACCTTGCGGCCCAGGGCCTTCATTTGCGGGTTGATGCTGACGCCGCCGAACATCACCAGGGTACGCAGGCCGGTGTGTTTGGCATAGGCGCGCAGGTTTTCTTCCACCTGAGCGGCCAGCTCACGGGTGGGAGTAAGCACAAGGGCACGCACCGGCGCCCGGCCGTTGGCCAGGGGGCGGGCCTTGGTTTCACTCAGGCGCTGCAGCATGGGTAGGCCAAAGCCGGCGGTTTTGCCGGTGCCGGTCTGGGCGCCGGCGAGCAGATCACCACCTTTCAGTACCAGCGGAATGGCTTGCTGCTGAATGGGGGTCGGCTCCGTATAGCCACATTCGTTAATGGCTTGAACGAGGTTCTCGTTCAGGCCGAGGGAAGCAAATGACATGAGACTCCGAACTAACAAGGTCCTGGCGGACGATTGAGGGATTGCCGGTGGGCAAAGTAGCGGCATGATAACAGAAAAGCGGCAAAAGCCATAAAAAGCGCCAGACATTAGTCACTCCGGGTCTGACCCGAAGTCTGTGGCGGGGGCACTTTTGTCTGCAGAAAGATGCCGGCGCGGGGGCCGGCATGACGATTGGCTCAGGGCCGGCGTTGATACCCGCGCGGATCGTCGGTAAAAATCATGTCTACGCTCCACTGGGCCAGAGTGTGCATGCGGGCCACATCGTTAACCGTGTAGCAATGCAGCAAAAAGCCGGCGGCCTTGACGGCCTCGGTCTGGCGTTCGGTGAGGTAACGCTGGTTGCAGTGCAGGGCTACGCAGCCGAGTTGCAGCAAACGGGTGTGCCAGTCGTGAGGCAGGCGCTCCACCAGCAGGCCACGGGCAATGGTGGGGGGGAGCTGTTGCAGGTGCGCCAGGCAGGCCGGCTCAAAGCTCGAAAACAGCAGGTTTTCCGGTGGCAGGTTCTGTTGCGCAACCACCTCGCTCACTCGCCGGCTCAGGCGTGTTGGGTCATCGCCTGAATGAACCTTCAGCTCAATGTTCACGCTCATGCTCAGGGCATGAGCCAGGCCCAGGTAGTCCGCCAGCCGGGGAATTGACTCGCCGGCAAAGGCGGCATCAAACCAGCCGCCGGCGTCGAGCCGGGCCAGCTCGGGCCATTCCAGTTCACGCACGCGGCCCCGGCCATTGGTGCAGCGGTTGACGGTGGCATCGTGGATCACCACCACTTCATCGTCACGGCTGAGCTGTACGTCGATTTCCACCCAGGTCAGGCCCAGAGCGTGAGCGGCACGGAGCCCGGCATGAGTGTTCTCCGGGGCCAGTGCCGCCACGCCACGGTGTCCGCACAGCTTCATGTTAATGTCCGCCACTGTTGGACCAGAGCTGGATGACCGCCACGCCGGCAATGATCAGGCCCATGCCCAGCAGGGCCGGAAAGTCCGGGACTTGGCGGTAAAACAGCACCGCCAGCAGGGTCACCAGCACGATGCCGGCGCCGGACCAGATGGCGTAGGCCACCCCCACCGGCACGGTTTTCACCACCAGTCCCAGCAGCCAGAAGGCCAGACCGTAACCGGCCACCACCAGCAGGGATGGCCCCGGGCGCGTAAAGCCGGCGGAGGCCTTGAGGGCCGTGGTGGCCACCACTTCGGCGGCAATGGCCAGGGTCAGCAGCAGGTATGCGTTCATGGGGCTTTCCGTTGTGCAAAAAGGTCAATGTGCCCGAATTCTTATCGAATCAAAAGCGAAGAGCACCAGTTGGCTTCGACTTTGGTCGTTCTGGGGTTGAAAACCGTGTTGCGGTACAATTTATAAAAAAATCCTAAAGTAGTTTCTCCTTATGATTAATCCTCTCGAGTACGGCCAGTCCCAGTGGCAGCAAATTCTGCACGATTACGATGCGTCCCTGAGAAGCCGCATGGGCGAGCTGGTGCAGGCTCACAGCCGGGGACTGGCGGAAAATTTTTATCAGCAAATGATGGACCTGCCCGAGGCACGCCGCTTTCTGGAACATGAGCAGGTGAACCGCCAGCTGATGGCGTCCATGACCCGCTGGCTGGAGCAGGTGTTTTCGGTGCATGAAGTCACCCAGATCCCGGCGGCGGTGGAGCGTCAGTTCGAGGTGGGCAGAGTGCATGCGCGCATCAATCTGCCCATCAACCTGGTGTCGGCCGGAGCCCGGCTGCACAAGAAATGCCTGCTGGAGCATGTCACCCAGCGCTGGCCGGTGCCCGCCGACTGGCTGAAGGCGGCCACCTATCTGGTGGAAGTGATCGATCTGTCCCTGGAGCTGATGAGCCTGGCCTTTGTGTCCAAGTCCGAGCGCAAGAGCCGGGCGGCGGAAGCCTACCGGCTGCACAACCTGGGCATGAATCTGTCGGTGGAGCGGGAGCGGCAACGGGCCTCGTTGCTCGACTGGAGCCAGGAGCTGGTGTTTGCCCTGCACCAGCACGAGACGCCACCCACGGCCCTGCGTCATGCGGAATTTGGCCTCTGGTTTCATCATCAGGCGGTGTCTGTGTTTGAGGGGGCGCCGGAGCTGGAGCAAATCGAACATATGCTGCGCAACATCGATCTGCAGTTGTTGCCGGCCTTGTGGGAGGCCCGTGAGCACAGAACCGCCATGGCCGAGAGCATGGCCGCCCTGCAGCGGGAGCTGCGCGCCCTGTCTTACCTGCTGGCCACCCTGTTCGATCGTTTTATCGAGCTGGAGCACGGCCGCGATACCCTGACCCGGCTGCTGGACCGGCGCTTTTTGCCGGCGGTGCTGAACCGTGAGGTCAGGCTGGCCATGCGCGGTGGCGGCGAGTTTTCGGTCATTTTATTTGATGTGGACTGGTTCAAGCAGGTCAACGACAACCACGGACACGAGGGCGGTGACATGGTGCTGCAGCAGGTCGCCAGCCTGGTGGCGGGCTCGGTGCGCAGCAGCGATTTCTGTTTTCGTTATGGCGGCGAGGAGCTGCTGGTGGTGTTGGTGGAAGCCGGCGCCGACAACGCCCTGGCGGTGGCGGAAAAAGTGCGCGACAAGCTGATGAACAGCGAATTGTCGCTGCCGGACGGCAAACGCACTCAAGTGACCCTCAGCGGCGGGGTGGCCACCTTTGACGGCCATCCCGACTACGACCAGCTGATCAAGCGGGCCGACCGGGCCCTGTACCGGGCCAAGGCCGAGGGCCGCAACCGCTGCCTGCCGGGCTGAGCTCAGCAGTCGGGGGCGCTTGCGGAAATGGCGGGCAGGGGCTCGCCGGGCAGCCGGGAAGCGGGCAGGGCCTGCACGCGAAGCGACCAGATGGGCGCCGGTGGCGCCGCCTCGTCGGGCAGCACCGGGTAGATCAGCGCAATATTGAGCTTTGGGTTGCGCCGGGCCAGACGCTGGACCGTGCCCAGGCCGTCACTGATATGAAAGCGGCCCACGGTCAGCATCACCCGGTAGCCGGGATGGCGCGCCAGATAGCGCTGAATGCTTTCGGCCATGGTGTCGTCCCAGCTGGTCTGGGCGGCAAACTGGTTGTCGGTGGGAGCCTGGCCGTGAAAGCGGGTGGCCATAAAGCGGGCCTTGTAGGCATCGTCTTCAAGGGTCAGGCGTTCGGCCACCCAGCCCCGGTGGCTGTCCGGCAGCCGGCTGAGGTAATCCGGCCCTTCACGACCAATGCAGCGCACTATGGCCCGGGGCGCATTGGCGGCGAGCACATCAATGCCGGCGGCCTTGGCCAGCTCCACCAGCGGGCGATAGTCGCTGCGATACCCCGGCCAGGCATTGGCCTGCTCGATAAAGGCGTCTTCGCCCAGCTTGCCCGCCAGATAGGCGTTCAGCTCCGTCTGGCGATCGCGGCTGAACTGCTCCATGGCCAGTGCCATCGGTCGGGGCCGGGCCAGCAGCGCCGCCAGCAGCTCGGCCTGAAAGCGGTGCACGCCGGAATGGCCATGCAGCTCGCCCACCATGATCACATCGGCCTCGGCCAGACGGGGAATGGCCTCGGTCAGCGGCACCGGCTGACCGCCGGCATCGAGCAGCCGGTAGTCAAACAGGGTGCGGGGGGCGTCGGCCCGGGCCTGGCAGCCGGTGAGCACCAGAGCGAACAGCAGGGTTGTCAGCAAGCGCATGGTCACCTCGGTTGGCGTAAGGGATAACGGCAATTTGCCACCAAAGTGATTATCATAGCCGGCATTGCTTTTCATTCGAAACGGATCATGGCGCCCGCATACTGGCTTTCACTGTTTTTTGCCCTGTATTACTTCGGTTACGGCACCTTTCTGCCCTACTGGGCGCTGTGGCTGGGCCACGCCGGCGCCACGGCGGGGCTGATTGGTCTGCTGCTGGGGCTGGGCATGGCGGTGCGCTGTGTGGGCATTCTCGGGGTGATGAGCCGGGTGCGGGCGGCTCGCCACCTGCTGCCGGTGATGCAGGGGCTGAGCCTGCTCAGCCTGCTGGGGTTTGCCGCCTTTTACGGCTGGCAGTCGCATTCCGGCCTGCTGGTGCTGACGGTGCTGGTGAACCTGCTGTATCCGGCGCTGATCCCCCTGAGCGAGGCCATGGCCAGCCGTTATATCGTGCAAATTCAGCTGGATTACGGCAAAACCCGGCTGTGGGGCTCGGCGGCCTTTATCGTTGCCAACCTGGTGGTGGGCTCGCTTAACGAGCGGCTGGGCAGCCAGTGGATATTGCACAGCCTGGTGATGTCGCTGGGGCTGATGTTGCTGCTGACCCTGACTCAGCCCCGGCCGTTGCCGGCGGAGCAGCCGGCCAGCCGCGCCGGCGAGGGCATCGGGCGAGTGCTGCGCCGGCCCGGGGTGGGGCGGTTTTTGCTGATCACCGCCCTGTTGCAGGGCAGTCACGCTTTTTACTATGGCTTTAGCGCCCTGTACTGGCAACAGCAGGGCTACAGCACCAGTGTGATCGGTTACCTGTGGGGGCTGGGGGTACTGGCGGAGATCCTGGTGTTTGCCGGTGATCGCCGCTGGCTCAGCCATCTGGGCGCGCGGCCGCTGCTGCTGGCGGGCCTGGTCTGTGCTCTGTGCCGCTGGCTGATGCTGGGGGCCACCACCGAGCTGATGTGGCTGGTGCTGGCGCAACTGCTGCATGCAGGCAGTTTCGGGCTCAGTCACCTGGGGGCGGTGCGCTTTATCAGCCGGGAGTTGGACGAGGCCGCGGTTTTTGGCGCTCAGGCCTTGTATGCGTCCATTTCCCTCGGCATGGTGTCGGGAATACTGCTGATGGTGTCGGGCCAGCTCTTTGAGGGGCTGGGCGGGCATACTTTCTGGTTAATGGCGGCGCTGGTGCTGCCGGTGGCCTGGCTGCTGGCCGGGCCCTCGTTCAAGGAGCAAAAACGGACATGATGCAGGGCTGGACCGTTATCAACATTGCGCTGGCCTACCTGGGCGTACTGTTCCTGCTGGCCTGGCTGGGCGACCGGCCGCGCATGGGTAACCGCATTCGTCGGTTCAGGCCCATGCTCTACAGCCTGTCGCTGGCGGTGTACTGCACCTCCTGGAGCTTTTTCGGCACCGTGGGCCAGGCCAGTACCGACGGCTGGACCTTCTTTACCATCTATCTTGGCCCCATCATCATGTTTACCCTGGGGGGGCGCTTTATCGCCCGCCTGATCAACGTGGCCAAGCGTGAGCACATTACCTCCATTGCCGACTTTATCGCCGCCCGCTACGGCAAGTCCCAGCGGCTGGCGGTGTTTATCACCCTGATCGCCATTGTGGGCGTGCTGCCCTATATCGCCCTGCAGCTCAAGGCCATTGTCATGGGCCTGAACCTGATGGCGCCGGAGGTGGTGGCCGGCGCCGGCCGGGACGCCGGCGAAGTGGCGCTGATGGTCACCCTGCTGTTCACCCTGTTTATTCTGCTGTTTGGCACCCGTCATATCGACGCCACCGAGCATCAGCGCGGAGTCATGGTGGCCATTGCCGCCGAGTCGGTAGTCAAGCTGGTGGCCTTTATAGTGGTGGGTGGCTTTGCGCTCTGGCTGGTGCTGGCCTTTCCCAACCAGCAACGGGTAATGATCACCGAGGACTTTATCG
The DNA here is from genome assembly GCF_030732065.1 of Oceanimonas aquatica. Taxonomy (GTDB): domain Bacteria; phylum Pseudomonadota; class Gammaproteobacteria; order Enterobacterales; family Aeromonadaceae; genus Oceanimonas. The sequence continues at coordinate 48,208 of NZ_JAVBHX010000005.1, read as the reverse complement.
CCTCGTTAAGCGTGGTCAGTGGCGGCCATCTGCTCGACATTGGCGTGTATACCCTGCTGTCGATGAGCGCCATTATCTGTCTGCCGCGCCAGTTTCATGTGGCGGTGGTGGAGCATCATGGCCAGGTGGATCTGCGCTGGGCCCGGCGCATTTTCCCTGTGTATCTGCTGCTGTTCGGGTTGCTGGTGCTGCCGCTGTCATTGGCGGGGCAGCAGTGGCTGTCGGCGGGTACCTCACCCGACACCTATGTCATCAGCCTGCCCCTGGACCTGGGGCACCCCAACCTGGCCATGCTGGCCTTTATCGGTGGCGCCTCGGCGGCCACCGGCATGATGATCATCTCTACCATCGCCCTGGCGATCATGATCAGCAACGATCTGGTGCTGCCCATGATATTGCGCCGGCGCCAGCTGCAGGGGGCCGGTTTTGAGGACGTGGCCCAGCTGCTGCTGAATGTGCGCCGCACCGCCATTATCGTGATCATGGCCACCGCCTGGCTGGTGTTTCTGTGGCTGGGCGACATCAGCAGCCTGTCGCGCATCGGTTATCTCAGTTTTGCCGCCATCGCCCAGTTCGCCCCGCCGCTGGTGCTGGGGCTGCTGTGGCGCGGCGGCAACCGGCGCGGTGCCTACTGGGGCCTGAGCCTGGGCATGCTGATGTGGCTGCTGAATCTGATGGCGGAAACCGGGCTGTTTGCCGGCGACGCCAGCACCAACGTGGTGCTCTGGCTGCTGACGCCGCCGGCCATGGGCTGGCTGGCGGACATGAGCCCGGTCACCTGGGGCATTCTGCTCAGCCTGCTGTGCAACCTGGCGGGGTACCTGGTGGGCTCCTGGCTGTCGGTGCCCTCGGTGAGCGAGCGGTTTCAGGCCGCCGCCTTTGTGGGGCGCCATCACAAGGACGACGACGACGTCTACCGGGCCAAGGTGACGGTGCGGGATCTGGAGCAGCTGGCGTCGCGCTTTGTGGGCGAGGCCAGGGTCAAGCGTGCCTTTGCCCGCTACGCCGGCGAGCAGGGCACCCTGGAAGGCAGCATGCAGGCACCGGCCAGCCTCATTCGCCACACCGAGCGGGTGCTGGCCGGGGTGTTTGGCACCTCGTCGGCCCGGCTGGTGCTGGCCTCGGCGGTACAGGGCCGCTCCATGGAGCTGGAAGAGCTGGCCACCATCGTTGACGAAGCCGGCGACGTATTCCGCTTTAACCGCGGCCTGTTGCAGGGCGCCATTGAGCACATCAGCCTGGGCATTTCGGTGGTGGACAAGGAGCTCAGGCTGGTGGCCTGGAACCGGCGTTACCTGGAACTGTTCCAGTATCCGCCGGGGCTGATCCGGGTGGGCCGGCCCATTGCCGACATTATTCGCCACAACGCCCGACAGGGGCTGTGCGGCCCCGGCAACGTGGACAAGCACGTGTCGCGACGGGTGGCCTTTATGACGGCGGGCAGCCGCCATGTGTCGTCGCGCACCCGCCCCGATGGCCGGGTGATCGAGGTGCAGGGCAATCCCATGCCCGGCGGCGGCTTTGTCATGACCTTCAGCGACATCACCACCTTTCGCCAGGCCGAGCAGGTGCTGAAGGACGCCAACGTCATGCTGGAGCAGCGGGTGGCCGAGCGTACTCGTGAGCTGTCGGCGGTGAACGAGCAGTTGCTGGCGGCCAACCGCCAGGCGGAGCTGGCCAACGAGTCCAAGAGCCGTTTTCTGGCGGCGGTCAGCCACGATCTGATGCAGCCGCTCAATGCCGCCAAGCTGTTTGCCTCCTCCTGGCTGGAAACCTCCGGCGATGACGAAAGCCGGCGGCTGGCCAATCATATCGACCGCTCGCTGACGGCGGCGGAAGAGCTGATTGGCGACTTGCTCGACATGTCCCGGCTGGAGTCGGGCAAGCTCACCGCCAAACCTCAGGATTTTGCCATTGAGGAACTGTTCGACACCCTCAAGGCCGAGTTCGGCGTGCTGGCGGAGCAGCAGGGCGGGGCCTTTTCGGTGGTCAGCAGCCGGCAGTGGGTGCACAGCGATCCCCGCTTGCTGCGGCGCATATTGCAGAACTTTCTCACTAATGCCCTGCGTTACGGTGGCGGCGGCCATATCGTGCTGGGACTGCGCCGGGCCGGCGAGCAGGTGCGCATAGAGGTGTGGGACAAGGGCCCCGGCATTCCCGCCGACAAGCTGGATGTGATCTTTGATGAATTCACCCGCCTGGAAGCGGGTCAGCGCCACCAGCAGGGACTGGGACTGGGCCTGGCCATCGCTCAGGGGCTGGCGGGCATTCTCGGCCACCGGCTCGGGGTCAGGTCAGAAGAGGGCAAGGGCTCGGTATTCAGCGTGACCCTGCCGCGTGCTCACCCGCAATCCGGGGCCAGCATGCCGGCACCGGTGGCGGTGACCGGAGGCAACCGGCTTGCGGGGCTGCGCATACTGTGTATCGACAATGAGGCTGATATTCTGATCGCCATGAAGAGCCTGCTGGGACGCTGGGACTGTGAAGTGGCCCTGGCCGGCAGCGGTGACGAGGCCCGGGCACGGTGCCATGACGGCTTTGAGCCTCAGGTGATCCTCTCGGACTATCATCTCGACGACGGTGAAACCGGGGTCTCGGCCATCAACATGCTGCGGCTGGAATTCGGCCGCATTCCGGCGGTGGTGATCAGCGCCGATCGCCAGCCCGAGCTGCAGCAGCAACTGCAGCAGCAGGATCTCGGTTACCTGAGCAAGCCGGTCAAGCCGCTGAAACTGCGGGCGCTGTTACAGCATCTGGTGAAGGTAACTTAAGGGATTGGGGATTAGGGATTCCCTATTCCCCGCAGTTCAGAACTCGCCGCCTTCCAGCTGGGACAGGGCGATCACCGCCTGAGTGCGGTTCTTGACCCCGAGCTTGCGGAAAATGGCGGTGACGTGGGCCTTGATAGTGGCTTCCGACACATCCAGCTCGTAGGCAATCTGCTTGTTGAGCTTGCCCTCCGACAGCATGGTAAGCACCTTGAACTGCTGAGGCGTGAGGCTCGACAGCCGCTCGGCCATATCGTCCTCGGGAGCATCGTCCAGGTTGATGCCTTCCGGAAACCAGCCGTCGCCTTCCAGCACGGTATTGAGGGCGCTTACCAGGGTCGGCATGGGTGAGGACTTGGGAATAAAGCCCACTGCGCCCAGACGCATGGCCTGCTGTACCACGCTGGCTTCCTCGCTGGCCGATACCACCACCACCGGCAGGGCCGGATACAGGGCGCGCAGCCGGGTCAGCCCGGAAAAGCCGCTGGCGCCGGGCATTTTCAGATCCAGCAGCAACAGGTCGACCTCGTCGGTGTTCGCCAGCAGTTGCAGCAGGTTGTCGATGCTGTCCACTTCCTGCAACCTGGCGCCTTTCACTGCCAGTTGCACGGCCTGATGCATGGCACTGCGAAACAGGGGGTGGTCATCGGCAATAATAATGCTGTAACCCATCTCCATGAGTGGTGAGTCCTTGTGTCGGTAAAGTATTCAATGGAAGCTGATTCCATTTTTAATTGTATGATAGGGCTTTGAAGCCCGGCTGAGAACTGCCGTGCGCTATTTTCGTGATCCGACAAAATGAGCTGAGTGATGTTTGGCAACCGTACAGAACCATCAGGAAAGCGGCGGGCCTGGCTGGCGGGCCTGCTGGATAACGACGAAGATGCCCGTATCTGCAAGGATATTCCCGATGACGCCTGCCGCCAGGTAGCCGGCAACCGGCGCTGGCTTATTCTGGCCGGGCTTGCCACGGCACTGGCCGAGCTGATGGTCAATGCCAAAACCGTACTGCCCTGGCTGTTTCAGGCAGTGGGGGCGCCGGTGTGGCTGATTGGCTGGCTGGTGCCTATACGTGAAAGTGGCTCCATGCTGCCGCAGCTGCTGCTGGGGGCCCGGGTGCGGCACCTGCCGGTGCGCAAGGGCGCCTGGCTGTGGGGTGCCGGGCTGCAGTCTGCCTGCCTGGTGCTGATGGCGCTGACGGCACTGCTGTTTTCCGGCTGGCTGGCCGGCCTGGTGCTGCTGGGGCTGCTGGCATTGATGAGCCTGTCCCGGGGGTTGTGCTCCATTGCCGCCAAGGACGTGCTGGGCAAAACCATTCCCAGGAACGAGCGGGGCAGGGTGACCGGCACCGGGGCCAGCCTGGCCGGTGGCGTGGGCCTGCTGTTTGGCCTGTTGCTGTGCGTGCTGGGCGACTTGCCTGTGTGGGGCTATGTGCTGATCCTGCTGGGGGCGGCTCTGGTGTGGGGACTGGGCATGCTCTGTTACCGGCAGATTCGGGAATATCCCGGCGCCACCGAAGGCGGGGTCAACGGCTGGCGTCATGCCCTGGCCAGTCTTCGGCTGGTGCGGGACGATGCTGCCTTTGGGCGCTTTTTGCTGGTGCGCACCCTGCTGATGTGCACCGCCCTGGTCACTCCCTATTACGTACTGCTGGCTCAGGATTATAACGGCGGCCTGCAGGTGCTGGGTGGTCTGGTCATAGCTCAGGGGCTGGCGCAGTTTGCCAGCAGCTGGATCTGGGGCCGGCTGGCGGATGTCTCCTCCCGGCGGGTGATGCAGCTGGCGGGCATGATTGCCGCCGGGCTGGGACTGGCGGTATGGCTGCATCTGAGCCTGGGCGGCACGGCGCCGGCCGGTTATTTTGCCGGCATTATCTTTGTGCTTAGCCTGGCTCACGCCGGTGTGCGGGTGGGGCGTAAAACCTTTCTGGTGGATCTGGCCGGTGGCGACAAACGCACCGATTACGTGGCAGTGAGCAATACGCTTATGGGCCTGCTGTTATTGGTGGCGGGCGCCCTGAGCATGCTGCTGGCGCTGTTGTCGGGGCTGGCGGTGATCCTGGTGTTTTCGCTGCTGACGCTTCTTGGTGTATGGTTGGCACAAGGCCTGCCTGATGTTCAGGCCCACTGACAAGAGGAACAATCATGTTGCAAAAATGCCTGCTGGCGCTGGCCGGCCTGATGATGGCAACCACCGCCGCAGCACGGGACATAGCGCAGCTGCGGGCCGAGTTTTCGGTCATTCTTAACGGCGACCCCACCCGGGGCGTCAATACCCTGACCATCGATCGCAACCGGGATCGGTACCATGTGCATTTCTCTTTGCGCCACTGGTTGCTGGATGTGGATCAAAAGGCGAGCTTCGGCTGGCAGGACTGTACCGCCCGGCCCGACAGCTTCAGCTACAAGGCCAAGGCCCTGGGCGTGACCCGTGAAGAGCGGCTGGTGTTCGATCAGAATACCGACATGGTGCTGTATCAGGACAAGGACGGCGACAAGCTGCTGTCGGCGGAAGGGGGCGTGTTCGATCCGGTCAGCTTCTTCTTTGAGGCCCGCTGTGATCTGATGGCCGGCAAAAATGCCTTTGACTACAAGGTTATCCGCGACGGGGAAGTCAAGGACACGCCCTTCAAGGTGGTGGGCACCGAGGCCCTGCGCACCGGCATTGGCACCCTGGATACCCTGATCGTGGAGCGGGACAGGGGCAGCAGCAAGCGCAAAACCCGTTTCTGGGTGGCGCCCGAGCTTGACTACATGCTGGTGCAGATCAGCCACGAGGAAAATCGCCAGCTGTCGGTGACCGCTACCCTCAGCAAGATGGACTATCAGCTGGCCCAGGCTCGCTGAGCGCCTTCATCATGATGTTGGTATTGGGCGCAGCGGTGATGCTGCTGGCGGCATGGCGGGTTAACTGGCATGCCCTGATAGCCGACAAAAGCCGGCAGCACCTTTGTTTTGGTGCCGGCATGGCGCTGGTGCCCCTGTGGATGCTGCAGGCGGGCATTCGCGAGGGCCTGGAGGTGCATTTTCTCGGGCTCACCACCCTGGCACTGATGCTGGGCTGGCGGCTGAGCCAGCTGATGGCGCTGCTGGCGCTGTTGCTGGTGACCGCCTTTGGCTTTGAAACCTGGCCCGAGTTCGGTGCCAACCTGGTGCTGGGGGTGATCCTGCCCATTGCGGTCAGCTACTTTGTGTTTCTGCTGACCTACAGTTATCTGTACCGCCACCTGTTTGTGTATATCTTTGTGGCCGGTTTTTTCAATGCGGCGCTGACCATGGCGGTGAAAAGCCTGGCCATGGCCGGTTACATGGTGTGGTCGGGGCAATACGGCTGGCAGATGGTGCAGAACGACTACCTCAGCATACTGCCGCTGTTGTTGTTTCCCGAGGCGCTGCTCAACGGCATGGCCATCACCCTGCTGGTGGTGTTCCGGCCCCAGTGGGTGTGCACTTTTTATGACAGGGACTACCTGATCAATAAATAACGGGGGCTTCTGGTGGCCTGTCGTTTCCGGTGGGTGTGTATTTTTTATGACAGGGGCTACCTGATCAACAAGTAACACGGCTTCTGGTGGCCGTCCGGCTCTGGTAGGCTGTGCCGACTCATTGCTTACAAGCGAGAACAACATGAAATATCGTGTACTGAACATTCTGGCTCCCGTGCTGGCGCTCAGCCTGGCGACACCGGCCCTGGCTCAGGCTGACTTGAGCCGAGAAGAATTTCAGCAACGGGTGCGGGAAGCCCTGATGGCCGAGCCGGAGATGCTGCGGGATGCCATCGTCAAGCTGGAAGAGAACGACCGTCTGGCCCAGCAGGCCGAGTTTGCCAAACAGCTTGAGAAGCAGTCGGCCCAGCTGTTTGCCAACCGCACCGACGGCATCATGGGTAACCCCAAGGGTGAGATTGAGATGGTGTATTTCACCGACTACAACTGCCCTTATTGCCACCGGCTGAACCAGACGCTGTTGGAAGTGATGAAGAGCGAGCCTGAGCTGAAGATTATCGTGAAGGACATCGGCATTCTGGGCCCGGATTCGGTCAAGGCGGCGCGGCTGGCGCTGGCGACGGCCCAGGAAGCGCCCAAACAGTATGAAGAGCTGCACCAGGCGCTGATGAGCCAGAAGCGGGTTCAGGCGGCAGCGCTGGCGACCATTGCCGACAAGGCCGGCCTGAACGCCAAGGCTCTGCAGGCCAGGGCCGACAGCGACGAGATTGCCGACAAGCTCAACCAGAACCTGACCCTGTTCCGCGCCCTGGGGCTGAACGGCACCCCGGCACTGGTGTTCCCCGACGGCACCCTGGTGCCCGGCGCCATCGACAAAGCCGGCCTGAAGGATATTCTGAAAAAGCAGAAGTCGTAATTAAAAGCGGGGATTAGGGTGCAGAAAAAAAAGACCCGGGCCAAGGCCCGGGTCTTTTTGTTGCAGATTCCGACTTATATCAATCGCCTTAAAGACGTGATCCAAACCCAACGGGTAAACATTGCACCGCGTTTAAAGGTTCGTCATACCGGGCTTGACCCGGTATCTTCCTGCGGCTAGATCCTGACTTTCGTCAGGATGACGGGTTGAACCATGCCGAAACCTGTTTGCACATCACCAGCTGGCGTCGCGCTTGGCCTTTTGCAGCTTTTCGTAGGTGGCCAGCAGCGCCTGGTGGGCGGCGAAGTCTTTCAGGCTTTCGTCGGCGGCGGTCAGGCCGTGGAAGCGGGCGCTGCCGGCAATCTGGGCCCAGGCCTCGGTCACCACGTCTTCGCCGAACATGCGGCCAAAGGCGGCACGGTACTGCTCCGGCTCGCGGTCGTCGGACAGGTGCAGCTCCAGCGAGGCCTTCAGGCAGCGGTAGTAGCGGGCGCGTTCCTCGATAAAGACGGAGGCGTTGAAGCTGAGGGTCCAGTCGGCGTAGTCGAGGGCGGTTTCCAGCTCGCCGGCGGCCAGGGCCAGCATGCATTTCAGCTCACCCACCCGCAGGGTATGCCAGGCGGTGCCCTTGTCGGGAGCGATGCCGATCAGCTCGCGCACCCGGGTAAAGTCGTCCAGGCCTTCCTCTTCCAGCCGGTCATAGAGGCCCATCAGCTGCTCGCCGTCGGCATCGCTGCCGGGCAGGCTCAGCAGGGTGGCGCGCAGGCCGGCGCCCATGTTGTTGTTGGCCAGCTCCAGATCTTCCACCGGGTAGATGTCGGACATGCCCGGTACCAGAATGCGGCAGGCATACACGCCCAGGTGTTCGTAGTCGGCGATGTACACCGGCTGCTCCAGCTCGTTGAAGATGGCCATCAGGTGGTTGAACTCTTCCTCGGAGCTGCCGCTGAAGTCCCAGTCGGCAAAGTCAAAGTCGGCCTGGTCCTGGAACAGATCCCAGCTGATCAGACCCGACGAGTCGATAAAGTGGGTTTCCAGGTTGTGGTGATCGGCGATTTCGTCGTCCTCGAACGAAGGCGGTACAAACACATCCAGATCCTTCAGGCTGCGGCCCTGCAGCAGCTCGGTCACGGTGCGCTCCAGCGCCACTTCAAAGCGCGGGTGGGCGCCGAATGAAGCAAAGCAGGTGCTGTTGGCCGGGTTGAACAGCACCACGCAGATCACCGGAAAGCGACCGCCAAGAGAGGCATCATAGGCAAAGATGGGGAAGCCTTCGGCTTCCAGTGCGGCAATGGACTCCTGAATGTGCGGGTAGCGGGCCATCACCTCGTCGGGAATGGCCGGCAGGCTGATGCGCTCACTGATGATGCGGTTCTTGATGGAGCGCTCAAACACCTCCGACAGGCCCTGAGTGCGGGCCTCGGTTTTGGTGTTGCCGGCGCTCATGCCGTTGGATACATACAGGTTGCCGACGATGTTCATGGGAATGTAGACGGTTTCCAGATCGCCCTGGCGTTCAAAAGGCAGGGCGCAGATGCCACGCTCCTCGTTGCCCGACTGCAGATCGACCAATTGTTCGGCGGTCAGTGCAGTTTCAGGATCGTAAAAGCCCCGGGTATAGTCGTCGAGCAGGCCGGCGGGCAGGCTGTTGTCGGCGGGCAGCGGGAACCACTTCTCGTTGGGGTAGTGCACGAACTCGCCCTCGGCGATATCCCGGCCCAGGTAGAAGTCGGCAAAGAAGTAGTTGGTGGCCAGACGCTCAAAGTATTCACCCAGGGCCGAGGCCAGGGCGGCTTTTTTGGTGGCGCCCTTGCCGTTGGTAAAGCACAGGCCGCATTCTTTATCGCGAATGTGCACCGACCAGACGTGAGGTACCGGGTTCAGCCAGGATGCTTCTTCAATGTTGAAGCCCAGGGCCTGCAGCTTGTCCTGGAAACGGCTGATGGAGTCTTCCAGCGCGGCATCCTTGCTGGGAATAAAGGTTTTCATGAGCACCTCGGGCATGATCGGCAAAAAAGGGGGCCGATCCTAACCCGAGGCGATAATTTGAACAAGCGGAAACCAAAACGCCCGCTTGAAGCGGGCGTTTTCAGCAGCGGTGCCGGTAGCTTACGGCAGCAGGTGCAGCATGCGGCGCAGGGGCTCGGCGGCACCCCACAGCAGCTGATCACCCACGGTAAAGGCGGACAGATATTCGGGGCCCATGTTCAGCTTGCGCAGACGACCTACCGGTACGCTCAGGGTGCCGGTGACGGCGGCCGGGGTCAGCTCGTCCATGGACAGCTGGCGATCGTTGGGGATCACCTTGACCCAGTCGTTGTGGCTGGCCAGCAGCTTTTCAATCTCGGGAATGGAGACGTCTTTCTTCAGCTTGATGGTAAAGGACTGGCTGTGGCAGCGCAGGGCGCCGACACGAACGCACAGGCCATCCACCGGAATCGCGGCACCGGACTGCAGGATTTTGTTGGTCTCGGCCTGGCCCTTCCATTCTTCGCGGCTCTGGCCGTTGTCCAGCTGGGAGTCGATCCAAGGGATCAGACTGCCGGCCAGGGGCACGCCGAAGTTGTCGACAGGCAGGTCGCCACTGCGGGTTTTTTCGGTGACCTTGCGCTCCAGCTCGAGAATGGCCGAGCCCGGGTCGGCCAGCTCTTCGGCCACTTCGTCGCGCAGCATGCCCATCTGGGTAACCAGCTCGCGCATGTGACGGGCGCCGCCACCGGACGCCGCCTGATAGGTGGACACGGACACCCACTCCACCAGATCCTGCTCAAACAGACCGCCCAGGGCCATCAGCATCAGGCTGACGGTACAGTTGCCGCCCACAAAGGTCTTGGCGCCGTTGGCCAGGGCCTCCTGGATCTGCTTGCCGTTAACCGGGTCCAGCACGATCAGGGCCTCGTCGTCCATGCGCAGGGCGGAGGCGGCATCAATCCAGTAGCCGTTCCAGCCGGCGGCACGGAGCTTGGGGTAAACGTCCTTGGTGTAGTCGCCGCCCTGGCAGGTCAGCACCACGTCCAGCGCCTTCAGGGCCTCGATGTCGTAGGCGTCCTGCAGGGTGCCGGCGTCTTTGCCAAAGTCGGGGGCAGGCTGACCGGCCTGGGAGGTGGTGAAAAAGACCGGATCGATACGGGCAAAGTCACCTTCTTCTACCATACGGCTCATCAGAACGGAGCCGACCATACCGCGCCAGCCGACCAGACCTACTTTTTTCATCATTCAGTGTCCTTTCTTTGAAAGAGAATCAAAAAACCTGCCTTCCACCATACTGATTGCGCGCAAAGGTGCAAGAAAAAGCATAAACATGCAGTCTGTTTTTTGACCAGTGCTACGGGGGCCATTCAGACGGAAATAGCCGCATGTAACCGGCATGCTCAGCCGGCGGTAAACGACAAAAAGCTCAGGATCAGCACAGGTCCCGCCAGGCTCAGCACAAAGCCCGAGACAATGGCCACCGGTACAATGGCCACGCCGCCGGAGCGCTGCAGCACCGGCAGGGTAAAGTCCATGGAGGTGGCTCCGCCGTAGCCAATGGCGCAGGAAGGATGGCGGCGCATCAGCGCCGGTATGATCAGTATGGCGATCAGCTCCCGGGCCAGATCGTTGAGAAAGGCGGCGCTGCCCATCACCGGGCCAAGCTGGTCACCGATCAGAATGCCCGACAGGGAATACCAGCCGTTGCCCGAGGCAAAGGCCAGCCCCTGGGTCAGCGGCATGTTCAGCAGCCAGGCGCCGGCCAGGCCGCCCAGCCAGGAGCTGACTACCACCATCAGCGCGATGGCCAGGCCCCAGCGGTTGAGCAAAATCTGGCGTAGTTTCATGCCCGAATTACGAAGCTGAATGCCGATCAACAACAGCAGCAGCATCAGTGCCCATTCGCTCAGGGTATCCACCGAGAACCAGTCGGGATCGAGAAACTGACCCACGCCCAGGCCGCCGAGGATTACCAGGCACAGCTTGACCGAGTCCAGCAGCAGCGCCCATTTGCTGATGGCGGGCGCGCCGCGTTCACCTTCCACCCGGCCCCGGCGCCTGTCCAGCAGCCAGAGCCCGGCCAGGTTGCACACCGTGATGCAGGCCAGAAAAACACCACACAGGGTAAATATTGTGCCCAGGTGAGTACTAAGATTATCCACGAAGGCCAGACTGATCCCCATCAGGAACAGGATCAGGTACACCATGCGTGCCACCGCCACGTTGATAAAGTGCACCAGTGACTGGGAACGACAGGGTATGCAATAGCCCAGGGCCAGAGGCAGTAATACGATAAGCATGCCGGAGTACATGGGAATCATCTTCCAATTAAGTGTTTGGGCGCAATTTTTGACCGCTAATGCTCGTTGCGACAGCATACGTGAGCAAATCGTTAAAAAAAAGCGTCCGTTCCCGGCTTTTGTCAATAATGGCGGGGTTGGCTGCACCAGGGCGGGAAAACCGCCGAAAGTGATATTTTATTCTGCTTTGGTGCATAATATTATACTGTGCAGCCTCTATTTTTAGTATAAAAAACCGACATTTCTGGCCTGTTCTGGCCGATTGTGTTGTTATTAAGCAAGGCTAGTGGTAACTTTTGCCGCAAAGGTTAACGGCTTGTTAATCACTCAAGTTGAAAGGACAGGGCCAACAGACTGGCCCGGTAACAAAAGGTCTAACGGATGAGCAAACCCGCCCTCGAAGTCACGGGCCTGCACAAGCGCTATGGCTCGCTGGAAGTACTTAAAGGCATCGATCTTACCGCCGACAAGGGAGACGTGATCTCCATTATCGGCTCCTCCGGCTCCGGCAAATCCACTTTTCTGCGTTGCATCAACCTGCTGGAAACCCCGTCAGCGGGTGAAGTGCGCCTGCACGGCGAGCTGATTGAAATGCGCACCAACCGCGCCGGTGAGCGCGAGCCGGTGAACATGCGTCAGGTGGAGCGCATTCGCTCCCGGCTGGCCATGGTGTTCCAGAGCTTCAACCTCTGGTCTCACATGACCATTTTGCAGAACATCATTGAAGTGCCGGTGCATGTGCTGGGGGTGCCCAAAAAGGAAGCCATTGAAAAAGGCGAGGCGCTGCTCCAGCGGGTGGGGCTGTATGAGCGGCGGGAGTATTACCCGGGGCATCTTTCCGGCGGCCAGCAGCAGCGCGCCGCTATTGCCCGGGCGCTGGCGGTGGAGCCGGAGGTCATGCTGTTTGACGAGCCCACCTCGGCGCTGGATCCGGAGCTGGTGGGCGAGGTGCTGGGGGTGATGCGCAGCCTGGCGGAAGAGGGGCGTACCATGCTGGTGGTCACCCACGAAATGAGTTTTGCCCGGGATGTGTCCAACAAGCTGATGTTTTTGCATCAGGGCGTGGTGGAAGAGCAGGGCGAGCCGAAGGAAGTATTTGCCCATCCTTCTTCCGAGCGGTTCCGGCAATTTATCTCCTCGGTTTATTGAACAAGTGAACATTACACAAGGAGCAAGGTTATGAAAAAACTGTGGGTTGCGGGTGCCATTATGGCCACCCTGGCGGCTGGTGCCGTGCAGGCAAAGGAATGGAAAACCGTGCGTTTTGGTATTGAAGGCGCGTATCCGCCGTTTTCCTGGACCGATGAGAACGGCGAGCTGCAGGGCTTTGATGTGGACATGGCCAACGCCCTGTGCGAGCAGATGCAGGTGAAATGCCAGCTGGTGGCTCAGGACTGGGACGGCATTATTCCCGCTCTGCTGGCGCGCAAGTACGATGCCATTATTGCCGCCATGTCGATCACCGAAGAGCGCAAGCGCACCGTCGACTTTACCGGCAAGTATGCCCTGGTGCCCAACAAGTTTGTGGCCCCCAAGGGGGCCGACTTTGAGTTGTCGAAGGAAGGCCTGGCCGGCAAAAAGGTGGGCGTGCAGATCGCCACCACTCACGACAAGTACCTGACCGACAACTTTGGCGGTGATGTCAAGCTGGTGCGTTACGGTAACGCCGACGACGCCTACCTGGACCTCAAGGCCGGCCGGGTGGACTATGTGTTCCTCGACGCCACCGCCATTGAGGAAGGCCTGCTCAACAAGGAAGGTGGCGATGCCTTTGAATTTGTGGGCCCCTCGGTGACCGATGAACAATGGTTCGGCGAAGGCTTTGGTATTGCCGTGCGCAAGCAGGACAAGGATCTCAGAGAAAAGCTGAACCAGGCCATTCTGGATCTGCGTGAAAACGGCAAGTACCAGGAAGTAAACAGCAAGTACTTCGATTACGACGTTTACGGCGAGTAACTTAGCGGTAGCCGGCTCTGGCTGTGGCCGGCATAACAGGAAGTCGTGATGTTTGATTTAAAAGGCTACGAAGGCGCCCTGCTGGAAGGGGCCTGGGTCACTCTGCAGGTGGCGCTGTTGTCGTTGCTGCTGGCGGTTGCGCTTGGACTGCTGGGGGCGCTGGCCAAGCTTTCCTCGGTGCGGCCGGCCCGCTGGCTGGCCACGGTTTATACCACATTGATCCGCGGCATACCGGATCTGGTGCTGATGATGCTGATCTTCTTCGGCGGCCAGGTATTGCTGAACAACTCTCTTTATTCCCTGAACGAATCCCTGAATGAATGGCTGGGCGGGGGCGATCCCAACCACGAATGGACCAGCTACGTACCCGATTACATCGAGATCAGCCCCTTTATCGCCGGTATTATCACTATTGGTTTTATTTTTGGCGCCTACATGGCGGAAACCTTTCGCGGTGCCATTCTGGCGGTGGACAAGGGCGAGCTGGAAGCGGCCCGGGCCTACGGTATGAGCCCGTTGCTGGTGTTTCGTCGCGTGCTGTTTCCACAAATGATGCGCCATGCTCTGCCGGGGCTGGGCAACAACTGGCTGGTGCTGCTCAAGACCACGGCGCTGGTGTCGATCATCGGCCTGGACGACATGGTGCGCAAGGCCTCGCTGGCGGCGGGCGCCACCCAGTTGCCCTTTACCTTTTACCTGGCGGTGGCGCTGATCTTTTTGCTGTTCACCACCCTGTCGACCTCCATGCTGCGCTGGGCCGAACGCCACTACGCCATTCCGGGAAGGTAAGCCATGGATTTTTCAATCATTCTCAACGAGTGGCCGGTTTACTGGCAGGGCCTGTATACCACCGTCTGGCTGGTATCCCTGGCGCTGGTGCTGGGGCTGGCCATTGCCGTGCCCATGGGCATATTGCGTAACAGCAGCAACTGGCTGCTGAAAGGGCCGGCCTGGGCCTACATTTACTTCTTTCGTGGCACGCCGCTGCTGGTGCAGCTGTTTCTGATTTACTATGGCGCCGGCCAGTGGCAGTGGCTGAAAGACTCGGCGGCCTGGGAGTGGTTCAGCCAGGCCTGGTTCTGTGCGGTGCTGGCCTTTACCCTGAATACCAGCGCCTATACCGCCGAGATCATTCGCGGTGCCATCAATGCCATGCCCAAAGGGGAGATAGAAGCGGCCTATGCCTTTGGCATGAGCCGGCTGACCACCCTGCGGCGCATTATATTGCCCAATTCCTTTCGCCGGGCGCTGCCGGCCTACAGCAATGAGGTGATCTTTATGCTGCACGGCTCGGCGGTGGCGGGGGTGATCACCATAGTGGACCTCACCGGGGCGGCCCGTATCGTCAACTCCCGCTATTACTCACCCTTTGAGGCGTTCCTGGCGGCGGGGCTGCTGTATATGTGTCTGACGTTTCTGCTGGTATGGGCGTTTCGCCGGCTGGAAAGCCGATGGTTCCGTCATTTACGGCTGCGCAAGGTATAACTGACCGTGGGACTGGGGAGTAGGAGGTTGGGACGAGTTCCACCTGGCGGGCAGTTCCGTAGTTTCCCGAAGCAACAGCAGGTGTTGCCAAGCGTCCCGTGGATGGGCTTGAAGCGTGTCGGCGGAATGCAAACCTGCTGCTGTTTCGCACTCCGCGTGCAAACAGACGAACTTAATCCCTGAAGCTGGCCCAGATGGGAGCGTGATCCGAGGGTTTTTCGATGCCCCGCAGTTCGTAGTCGATGCCGGTATCGGCCAGTTGGTCCAGCAGCGGCTGGGTGGCCAGGATCAGATCGATGCGCAGGCCGCGGTTGTCGTTAAAGCCCTTGCTGCGATAGTCAAACCAGGAATAGGTCTCGGCGTTGTCCGGGTTCTGTGAGCGCCAGGTGTCGTGCAGGCCCCAGCCCAGCAGGCGCTCCATCCACTCCCGCTCTTCCGGCAGGAAAGAGCACTTCCCGTCCCGCAGCCAGCGTTTGCGGTTGGGCTCACCGATACCGATGTCCAGGTCGGTGTGGGAGACATTCACGTCGCCGATCACCACCAGCGCCTCGTCGGGCCGGTGATATTCGTTCAGGTAATGCTGCAGATCCTGGTAAAAACGTTCCTTGGCCGGAAACTTGGTTTCATGCTTGCGGTTTTCCCCTTGGGGGAAATAACCGTTCAGCACGGTCACGGGGCTGCCGTCGGGACGGGTAAAGCGGCCGATGATCATTCGCCGCTGGGCGTCTTCATCGTCGGTAGGGAAGCCCTTCACAATGGCCTGGGCCGGCTCCTTGCTCAGCAGAGCCACGCCGTAATGGGCTTTCTGGCCGTGAAAATAGACGTGATAACCCATGGCCTGCACCGCCTCAAGGGGAAAGGCCTCGTCATGCACCTTGGTTTCCTGCAGGCCGATAATGTCAGGATCGTGCTTGTCGATAAGCGCCTGAAGTTGATGCAGGCGGGCGCGCAGGCCGTTGATATTGAAGGAAATGACTTTCATAGCGCAATGAGGTTGAAAAATTTGGCCTCATGCTAGCAGAAAGCGGCTCAGTCGGCAGCCGGAGTCTCGGTGTCGTGGTAGATCATGCACCGGCTCATGCCGCCGTCCACGATAAATTCCTGACCGGTGATAAACTCGCTTTCCGGTGATATCAAAAAGCGCGCCATGGCCGCCACGTCTTTCACTTCGCCCACCCGGCCGGCCGGGTGCTGAGCGTGATCGGCCGGCCCTGGTGCCGGCGCGTTACCGGGCTGCAGCGCCGAGACATCAATCCAGCCCGGGCTGATGGCGTTAACCCGAACTCGCGGCCCCAGACTGATGGCCAGGGCGTGGGTCAGGGCCACCAGGCCGCCCTTGGAGGCGGCATAGGCTTCGCTGTCGGGTTCGGACTGATGCGCCCGGGTCGAGCCGATATTGACGATGGCGCCTCCCTGCTCAAGTAGTGGCGACAAATGCTTGCAGATCAGCATGGGGCCGGTAAGGTTGACCGCCAGCACCCGCTGCCAGTGGCTGAGAGAGAGTTTGTCGATGGGTTCGTGGTAGGGCAGGCTGATGGCGGCGTTGTTGATAATGCCGCACAAGCGGCCAAAGCGACTTTCCACCAGCCGGGCCAGGTTTTGCACCGAGGCCTCTTCGGTCACGTCCAGGTGTACCAGCTGCAGCCCGGGTATTTGGGCCTCGTCCAGCCGGCCAAGGGCTTCCTTGTCGATATCCACCCCCAGCACCTGATAATTGTGCCCCAGAAAGTAGCGGGTCATGCCCAGACCCAGCCCCCGGGCCGCACCGGTAATCACGATATTGCCGCTGTTCATGACGCCTCCCTGCGTACCGCATCGTCCCAATAAGCGTAGCGGGATTTTTGCTCACTGCCGCCGGTCTGCTGCCCTTGCCACACTTTGTGACAACTTTGCGGGACATTGACATAGTCTGGCCGCGCCAAACAGGTACACTGAACGCAGTTTGTATTTGGAAGCAAGTGCATGAAAAAAAATCATTATTCCCTGATGGCGAGCATCTGCCTGCTGTTGTTTTCCAGCCTTGCTGCGGCTCAGCAGGGGCCGGTGGTCAGTGCGGTCACGGTAACCGAGCAACGTCTGCCGGCACGGCTGCAACTGGTGGGCACCCTCAAGGCCAATCAGCGGGTGGCCATTGCCCCTCAGGTGGGCGCCCGGGTCACCGAGGTGCACTTCGTACCCGGTCAGCAGGTGGAAAAAGATCAGTTGTTGCTGAGCCTGGACGACAGAGCGGCCAGGGCGGATGTGAATGAAGCCCGGGCCGCCCTGCGGGACGCCAGGCGTATTCTGGCCAACTACCAGGCGCTGTTTAAACGCAAGGCGGTCACTCAGACCGAGCTGGAAGGCCAGCAGGCGGCGGTGGCCGTGGCCGAGGCTCGCCTGCTGGCGGCCCGGGTGGAAGCGGACTACCTCAGCCTGAAAGCCCCCTTTGCCGGTGTGATGGGCCTGACCGACGTGGCCCCCGGCAGCCTGCTCGGCGCCAATGACGAAGTGGCGGAGCTGTTTGACTCAAGCCGGCTCAAGCTGGATCTGGCGGTACCGGAGAAGCATTTTCTTAAATTAAGGGTGGGCGATAATCTGCAGGCCACCACCGAGGCCTACGGCGACCGCCTGTTCACCGGCCGGCTGGCAGTGGTGGCGCCGGCGGTGGATCCCGATACCCTCAATGCACGGGTGCGGCTGGAATTCGATAACAGCGATGGTGCCCTGGTACCGGGCATGCTGATGCGGGTGCAGCTGACCCTGGACAACGGTGCCAGCCTGGCGGTGCCGGCCAGCAGTCTGCTCTATGCGGGCAATCAGCGCTATGTGTTTGTGGTGGATGAGAGCGGCATGGTCAGCCGCCGCAGCGTGACCGTGGGGCGTAACCTGGGCGACTGGATCCAGATAAGCCAGGGCCTGAGCGCCGGCGAACGGGTGGTGAGCGAAGGCGTGGTCAAGCTGCGCGACGGCATTCGCGTCGAGGTAGCCGATGAAGCTCTCTGACATAGCCATTGCCCGGCCGGTGCTGGCCACGGTGCTGAGCTTGATGCTGTGCGTATTTGGCCTGATTGCCTTTTTTGAGTTGCCGCTCAGGGAAATGCCCGACACCACCTCGCCCATTGTGACCGTTCGTACCGACTACACCGGCGCCAGCGCCAGCGTGATGGAAAGCCAGGTGACCAAGCGGCTGGAAGATGAGCTGTCGGGGATCAGCGGCGTCAAATTCATCAGCTCCAGCACCAGTGACGGCAGCTCCCGCATTACGGTGGAATTTAACCCGGAGCGGGATCTGGATAACGCCGCCAGTGACGTGCGCGAGGCGGTGTCCCGAGCTTCGCGGCGGCTGCCCGACGACGCCGATGCGCCCGTGGTAACCAAGGACACCGGCCGCAACGACGTGATCCTGTGGGTGACCTTGAGATCCACCGGCCTGTCGGCGCTGGAACTGGGGGACTATGCCGAGAACGTGCTGGCCGATCGCTTCAGTCTGCTCGACGGGGTCAGCTCGGTGTGGGTGGGCGGGCGCAAGGAGCGGGTGATGAACGTGCGCCTGAACGCCGCCGCCATGGCGGTGCGTGGCGTCACAGTGGCCGATATCGCCGCCGCCCTGCGCAGCCAGAACGTGGAGCTGCCGGCGGGTATTCTGGAAAACGATCAGCAAAACTTTGCCGCCCGCATTGCCCGTGGTTACAACAGTGCCGACGATTTCAACAATCTGGTCATTCGCCGCCTGGGGAGCAGTGAACGGGTTTACTTGCGGGACGTGGCCGATATTCGGGAAGGGGAGAAGCCGGAAGACACCCTGTTTCGTTCCAACGGCCAGAGCGTGGTGGGGCTTGGCATCGTCAAGCAGACCCAGGCCAACACCCTGGATGTGATCGACGGGGTCAAGCGCGCTGTGCTGGCTCAGCGGCCCTTTCTGCCCGACAACACCGAGCTCACCTGGACTTACGACAGCTCGGTGTTTATTGAAAGCGCCATCAGCGAGGTGTACCGCACCCTGATGATCACCATGGCGCTGGTGGTGCTGGTGATCTACATCTTTCTCGGCCAGGTGCGTGCCACCCTGATCCCGGCGGTCACGGTGCCGGTATCGCTGGTGAGTGCCTTTATCGTGGCGCTGATCATGGGCTTTTCGGTCAACCTGATCACCCTGATGGCGCTGATCATGGCCATTGGCCTGGTGGTGGACGACGCCATCGTGGTGCTGGAAAACATTCACCACCATCTGGAGCGGGGACGCTCGCCATTGGCGGCGGCCTGGCACGGTACTCGCGAGGTGGGTTTTGCGGTGATCGCAACCACCCTGACGCTGATTTCGGTATTCCTGCCCATCGTGTTCATGGGCGGTGTGATCGGCCGCATCTTTACCGAATTTGCGGTGCTGCTGGCGGCGGCGGTGGGCTTTTCTTCTCTGGTGGCCCTGACCCTGAGTCCGGTGATGGCCAGCAAGCTGCTGCAAGTGAATGCTTCCCAGGGCTGGCTGGCGCGTCATTTCGATGCTCTGTTTACGCGTCTGGAGCGCGGCTATCGACGCCTGCTGGAGCGGGAGCTCAGTCATGGCTGGTGGGCGCCGCTTGCCATGGTGGCCGCCCTTGGCGTGATTGTGCTGCTGTTTCGGGAAATTCCCCAGAGTCTGACACCCAAGGAAGACAGGGGCGTGGTGTTCGTGATGGTCAAGGGCGCCGAGGGCGCCAGCTTTGAGCGTATGAGCCGGGCCATGGGCGAAGTGGAAAGCCGGCTGATGCCGCTCAGGGAACAGGGCATTATCAGCAGCCTGACGGTACGCACCCCCGGCTTTGGTGGCGGCGTAAACAGCGGCATCATGTTTGCCAGCCTGTCCAGCTGGGACGAACGCAGTATGCCGGCGGGGGCCGTGGCCGGACGCATTCGTGCCCTTACCCGGGACGTCACCGATGTGCTGGTAATCCCCATATTGCCGTCCTCCATTCGCGGCGGCTCCAGCACCCCGGTGGAGTTTGTACTGGGCGGCGCCGACTACGACGAGCTGCTGGAGTGGGCCGAACAACTCAGGACCCTGGCCCGGAACAACCCGGGACTCGACGATCTGGAGCTCGACTTTGATCGCACCAAGCCCGAGTTATTGGTGCAGGTAGACCAGCGTCGGGCTGCCAGTCTGGGGATTTCGGTGACCGACGTGGCCGACAGCCTCAACGTCATGCTGGGCGGTCAGGCCATTACCACCTATTCCCGCCAGGGCGAAGAATATGACGTCTTTCTCAAGGGCAACGAGGAAGACTTCAGCCGGCTGGACGATTTGGCTTCGCTGTATCTGCGCACCGGCGGGGGCGAGCTGGTGTCTCTCGATAATCTGGTCAATCTTCGTGAACAGGGCGCGCCGGGCTCGCTCAATCACTACAACCGCAAGAAGGCGATCACCCTGAGTGCCAACCTGGAGGGCAGCTACAGCCTGGGCGAAGCCCTGGATTACCTCGACGGCCTGGTGCGGGACAATCTGCCCGACAGTGCCACCGTTGATTACAAGGGGGAGTCACTGGAGTACCGCTCCAACCAGGGTGATGTGGCCTTTGTGTTCGGGCTGGCACTGGTGGTGGTGTTTTTGATTTTGGCGGCCCAGTTCGAAAGCTTTGTACATCCCTTTATTGTGCTGCTGACGGTGCCATTGGGGCTGCTGGGCGGCCTGCTGGGGCTGTATCTCTCTGGCATTACCCTGAACGCCTACAGCCAGATTGCCATGGTGATGCTGATCGGTCTGGTGACCAAAAACGGCATTCTGATCGTGGAGTTCGCCAACCAGTTGCGGGACAAGGGCCAGGACTTTGACCAGGCCCTGACCGAAGCGGCGGTGCGCCGGTTAAGGCCCATTCTGATGACCGCCTTTACCACGGTGGCCGGTGCCGTGCCGCTGATCCTGGCCGGCGGTGCCGGGGCGGAAAGCCGTCAGGCGGTGGGCATGGTGGTGTTTGGCGGCGTGGCCCTGGCTACCCTGCTGACGTTGTTTATCGTGCCCGCCATGTACCGCATGCTGGCCCGGCGCACGACCTCGCCTGAGCACCAGCAGCGCCGGCTGGACGCCGAACTGCGGGAGCCCGATTAAGTCTTACCAGCGCTGGCGAGGCGATCGGCCGGGCGGTGCCACCACCCGGTAGCCTCGCTGGTGAGGACGGTAGTAATTGCCGCCGTGGTAGTAGTAGGGGGTGCCGTTAAAATGCAGGCTGACGGAGCCGCCGGGCAACTCCCTGATCAGGCTGCCCAGGGGCAGGATCACCGAAATGCCGACACCTGTTGAACGGCGGCTTCGGTACTGCACATAGGGCGGGGAGTAGTAATACGGCTCCACTACCCGCAACCGGCGTTGATTGGGGCGGTAATGCTTGTGCTTGCGATAATGACGGTAGGCCTTGTGCTGCCGGTGAGAGCGAAACACCTTGTGGCGGCGTTCAAGACGATGGCGAAAACCCTGATGCCGGTACTGGCCGTAAGATTGATCATAACCCTGCAGCCGGTGATCGTGCCGGCGGTGATCCCGGTCCGCCTGGGCCGGTAAAGCAAGCACCAGCGCCGCCAGCAGGGGCAGCAGCCGAAGTCCGGTGTGAACCAGTGAATATGTCATGACACATCTCCTTTACTGCTCGGCCAGGGCCCATTGCCGTGGCACGCGGAGATACTCTAAGTATGGTTCATTCACACAGACATAAAAAAAGCCGGTGCGATGCACCGGCTTTTTCAATGATGGTGGAGGGAGCTGGATTCGAACCAGCGAAGGCTGAGCCGTCAGATTTACAGTCTGATCCCTTTGGCCACTCGGGAACCCCTCCACGAGTAAACTTGCAAATTGTGTGCTTCAATGCGATGCATTAAAACTGAATAGGTGGTGGAGGGAGCTGGATTCGAACCAGCGAAGGCTGAGCCGTCAGATTTACAGTCTGATCCCTTTGGCCACTCGGGAACCCCTCCACATCAGTGGGGCGCATACTATCAAAACGAACGGCAATGTGAACCCCTGAAAAGCAATTAATTTACTAAAATTCGGGGATTTCCGGCCGATAAGGGTTTAAACGCCTAACTTTTAAACTTTTCGTCCTTTATGCCAGCACCCGTACACGCCAATCTGCTGATTAACGACAGCCAACTGGGAGACAGCCTTAACCAGGCGGTCCACCAGGGCCGTCGTGGCGATTTTGGCTTGCTGCTGGCCATGCTGTCGGATGATGCGCGGGATCTGCCGCGCATTGAGGAGCCGGCAGCCGAGACGGGCGAGCCGGACTGGCGGGCTCATTTCGCCCTGCCCGAGCCCACGCCGCCGCTGTTTGCCGATGGCGTTGATCACATTCGGGCCGCCGGCCTGAGCCGGCTGGCGGGCGAGCTGCAACAGGACAGCCTGCGGCTGCTGCTTGCCATGCGTGGCGAGCCGCTTAAACCGTCTCGTAATGAACTGCCGGCGGAAGTGGCTTCCAACCTGGCCCCCCGCACCCTGGCGCGCATGCAGGGCCAGCTGAATGCCTATTTGCCCCAGCAGCCCGAACGCATGCTGGACGTGCTGGAAGCAGTACACGCCACAGCCTGATTTGCCTCAGACGTGAGACGTAAGAGTTAAGACGTCTCCCGTTTTACGTCTAACGATTAGCCTGCCGGCAGCCTTCAATGGCCGGGGCCAGCAACTGCAGGGCACTGTGCTCGCAGGGGGGCAGGGCGGCATCGCTGTGACCAAGAGGGGTGACCCGTTCGCCCCAGCGGATCACGCCGGCACCCCAGGTGAGGCCGGCACCAAAGGCGGCCGTCAGCAGCAGGGCCCCCGGACGTACCCGGCCCTGTTCCAGTGCCTCGCACAGGGCGATGGGCACGGTGGCTGCCGAGGTATTGCCGTAGTCGGCGATATTGATCATCACCTTTTCCGGCGGCAGCGCCATTTTTTTGGCCAGGGTCTCGATAATGCGGACATTGGCCTGATGGGGCAGCAGCAGATCGATGTGCTTCGGGCTCACGCCGGCCTGCTCCAGTACAAAGGCTGCGGCCTCGCCCATGCCGCGTACCGCCCGCTTGAAGATCTCCTGACCCTCGAAATTCACCTCAAACAGGCCGTCCACATGGGCAAAGCGGGTGCGGCAGGTGCCTGAGTCGGGTACCGCCAGAATATCCCTGGCGTCGGCATCACAACCCAGCTTGTCGGCCAGCAGGCCCACCGGAGCGTCACTGGCCTCCAGCACCACGGCGCCGGCACCATCGCCAAACAGTACGGCGGTATCGCGGCGGGTCCAGTCCAGATAGTGGGTCAGGCGTTCGGCGCCGATCACCAGCACCCGGTTCAGGCTGCCAGCCCGGATCAGTGCCGAGCCCACGCTCAGGCCATAGAGAAAACCGGTACAGGCGGCGTTAAGGTCAAAGACGGCGGCGCTGGCAATGCCCAGATTGCGCTGCACTGCCGAAGCGGCGCTGGGCACCAGGCTGTCGGGGCTGGCCGTTGCCTGAATAATGCCGTCGATATCGCCGGGCTCAAGGCCGGCGGCGGCCAGCGCGTGCCGTGCTGCCACCGTCGCCATGTCCGAGGTGTTGACGTGAGCGATGCGCCGGGTGCGAATGCCGGTGCGGCTTTGAATCCAGTCGTCGGAGGTGTCGAGAAAGGTACTGAGATCGTCGTTGCTGAGCTCGGCCGGGGGCAGGCACTTGCCCCAGCCGGAGATATTGGCATAACGCATGGCATTCCCGCTGGTTGATAAGTACTCAATCGATTATGCCCAAGGCCGGGTAAGCTGTCATGGGCTAATCACCAGTAAACCAGGGCCGCAGCCGGCGTCAGAGCCGGCCTTCCCGTTCCAGCCGGCTGCGCACCCAGTAGCGGTAAAGCCGGGACAGCGCCGGCCGTATCAGCGGCAGGCCAATCAGCATGGCCAGCAGCTTCAGGCGTGGCACCCGCTTCATCAGCAGAATATAGGCATCGAGCTCCGAGTAAATGTCACCCTCGGCGGTTTGCACATGCAGCTCCTGCAAGGCCTGCTGAGGACTGATCCCCAGGCTCAGCAGTACCTCTTCCCTACCGGTGATATCAAACCAGCAGATCTCGTTGCCCTTGTCGCCGGCCCAGCGTTCATAACGGGCCCGGTCTTTGATGCAGCCCTCGCAGGAGCCGTCGTAAAACACCACCAGCCGGTGGCGCGGCTTTTTTTCATCCAATGTTCGCCCTCCCTGGCCGCTTCCCTGAGGCCTGTATTTCAGCATAGTCCGAATCAGCCGAGGTAGCGTTGCTCCAGGTGGCGGCGAAAGGGCGCGGCGCTCAGGGCGTGGCCGGTGGCCTGAGCCATCAGCTCCCCGGTAGAGCACAGGCTGGCATGACGCCAGACGTTGTTTTCCAGCCAGTCAAACACGGCGGGCAGATCCTCGCTGATCAGCCGTTCAAAGGGGCCCAGTTGTTGCTGCATGGCCTCGGCCTGCTGGGCGGCGTAGATGGCACCCAGGGTATAGCTGGGAAAATAGCCGAAACTGCCGTCGGTCCAGTGAATGTCCTGCAGGCAGCCGTTTTGATAATCCCCTTCGGTATTCAGCCCCAGATAGTGCTGCATCAGCTGGTTCCAGCGTTCGGGCAGGTGGCGGGCTTCCAGTTTGCCCTCGATCAGATCCCGTTCAATGCGATAGCGCAGCATCACATGGGCGGGATAGGTGACCTCGTCGGCATCCACGCGGATCAGCCCCGGTTGCACGCGGGTGTAAAGGCGGGCCAGGTTGCCGGGGTCAAAGGCCGGCTGGACGCCAAAGTGTTGTGACAGCAGGGGGGACAGCCGGGCAATAAAGGCCGGATGGCGGGCCAGCTGCATTTCAAAGAACAGGCTCTGGGATTCATGTACGCCCATGGATCTGGCCTGGCCCACCGGCAGACGGCGCCAGGCCGCGGGCAGGCCCTGCTCATAGCGGGCATGGCCGGTTTCGTGAATAATCCCCATCAGCGCCTGCGCCACGTCGGCCTCGTCGTAGCGGGTGGTCAGGCGCACATCGTCACTGACACCGCCGCAAAAGGGGTGGGCGCTCACATCCAGCCGGCCGTGGTTAAAATCAAAGCCGAGCCAGTCCATCACCTCGAGTCCCAGGGCTTTTTGTTTGTCGGTGGCAAAGGGGCCCTGCAGCGGCAGCAGGATTTCATGTCGCTGCTTTTCCTGCACCTCGGCAATCAGCCCTGGAAGCCAGTCACTCAGCTTGCCAAACAGGGTGTCGAGAGTCTGGCTGCGCATGCCCGGCTCGTATTGCTCCAGCAGGCTGTCGTAGCGGGACAGCTCCAGGGCCTCGGCCCGGGCATCGGCGGCTTCCCGGGACAGGGCCACCACTTCTTCAAACAGCGGCAAAAAGCCGGCCCAGTCGTTGGCCGGGCGCAGGCTGCGCCAGGCGTGCTCGCAGCGGGAGCCGGCCAGGGAACGGGCACGCACCAGGTCGGCGGGCAACAGGGTGGCATCGCGCCAGGCCCGGCGCATCTCGGCCAGGCTTTGTTGTTGCTCGTGTGACAGAGATGCATTGTCGGCATCAGCGAACCAGTCACCCAGACGCTCGTCCTGCAGTTGCCGATGGCACAGCACCGCCAGGGTGCCCAGCGCCTCGGCCCGGGCTTCGTTGCCGCCGGCGGGCATCATGGTGGCCTGATCCCAGCCGCAAATGGCGCCCAGGTGCTGCAGATGATGCAACTGTTCAAAATGCTGTTCCAGTGCGGAATAAGACATGAGGTGATCCTTGCGGTAAAAAATCAGCCCTGGCGGCTTTGCAGCCGCTCGCGGGTGTGTTGTTTGGCCTGCTCGCTCTTGCGCAGCAAAACGTACAGGCAGCCGCTGCCGCCATGCTGGCGCAGGGCGCTGTGGCAGGCCAGTACCTCCGGCAACTGCGGCAGCCAGCCGGAGACATAGCTCTTGAGCAGGGCCGGCGGCTGGCAGCGCTCGCCCTTGCCGTGGACGATGACCACGGAGCGCAGGTCCTGGCGCAGGCAGGCGCGGATAAAATTCAGCAGGGCGTCACGGGCACGCTCCACGCTGTGATGGTGCAGATCGAGCCGGGCCTCGCAGGGATATTTGCCCAGGCGCAGCTTTTTAAACACGCCGTCCTGCACGCCGGGCTTCTTGTAGCTGACCATGTCATCGGGGCGCAGCAGCACTACATTGTCCAGAGACAGGCCGGGTTCGGCGGCGTCGGCTTCGGTTTCGGCGGCACGGCGGCGTTCGGCCAGCACGGCAGCATCCCGCTCGTCGCGGTGGCCGGTGGGCAGGGTGTCCTGCTTGATGGGGGTGAGTCCGTCCAGTTCACCAAGAAAGGACGACCAGTCGGAATGGCTCATGGTGCGGCTCCTTTAATTTAGGGTTAGCCGCAGTATAAGCAAATGACGTAAAAGGGGGAACGACGGAACCCGGGGGAGGAGGAAATCGGGTTCCGCCGTTATTTAACCTTGAGATTATTTACCGGCTTCGTGGCCGGGATCGGACTTCATCACCTTGTAGATGAAGTAGCCGGCGTAAAAACTGATCAACAGGGTAGTGGCGATGATAACCAGCATGGACATCAAGCCCACATCGCTGCCAAACATTAAATCGAGCCAGAATGCCATGAGTTGTCTCCTTTCGCGCTCTCCGTTGAAGCCATCCTAACGGGACCACATTGGCACATGCTGATCCTGATCAATAAAGCGGCTTGTCCCCAACTTCGTTAAGGGTATATCCCGCCTGTTGCAGCAGGGAAATGAGACCCTGATCACCATAAAGATGCAGCGCGCCTACTACCATCAGCGCCCGTTGCGGGGCCAGTTGCTCCAGTTGTGTCAGCCACATGTGATTGCGCCGGATCAGCAGCTCGTTTTCAATAAAGCCGGTCAGTGCCGGGCTTTGCTGTTCCTGCAATAACGCCTGCAGCGCCTGTTCGTCCCCGCTCAGCCAGGCGGTCAGCAGGTGATCGAGGTGATCCTGCAATTGCTCCAGCTCCTCCAGGCTGTGGGCCACAAAATCACGCTCAAGGCCGCGTTCATGCAGTGACGCCAGCAGCCCCATCACCAGTGCCGGTTGCTCCAGCCCGCTCACCGGCAACTGTTGATCTTGAGCCAGCAGCCGCAGTTGCATGTCGACGCCCTGGCGATTATGAAAGCCCAGCTTGGCCGCCTTGAGCTGAGTGAGTTGCAGCGCCGCAAACCAGGGCGGCAACTGACGCAGGGCCGGGCGACCGCTGCGCGCCACGGCCTGCTCCAGATCCTGGGCAAGCCGCTCGCCCAGCCTGGCCGGCCAGTCGGTATTGCGTTCAATCAGGTGCATAAAGTTGTCGGGGCGAAGGGTAAGCGGGTCCACTTCCAGCAGCAGCAGTTCGCTGTGCTCAAACGCCTCGAGCAAGGGCGGCGGCAGGGTGGCGAGGCGCTCGTCGGCAATATGGACCGAGCCAAACAGCCACAGCTGCTGATTATCCCTGGTGGCCTGCCACAGGGCGGGGGCCGCCAGGGTCTGGCCACACCAGAGCCACAGTAAAAGATGCAAAATCCGTTTCATGATACTTCCTGGGTTGCCATGCCAGCCTTGATTATGACGTTTCATGTGAAAAACGTACGTCAGCCGCCGGCCTTCAGCATCAGCCGGTCCAGGGCCCGGTCGCTCAGCAGCCGGCGCAGCCAGCCCAGCATCACGGTGGGGCGGGTCACCGGGTAGCGGGTTTTGGGGCGGGCACTGGTCAGGGCATGCAGCACCGGCGGCAGGCAGGCTTGTGGCTCCAGGCTGTAACGGGAGCTGGGGCCGGGGTTGTCCAGCCGCGCCAGAGTTTGCTCGTAGCCCGCCCGGTGCCGGCTTTGCTGCATATTGATATGGCGCAGAAAGGCGGCTTTGGCATTGGCACGAAAACGGGTTTCAATGGGGCCGGGCTCCAGCAGGCTGACGTGTACATTAGTGCCGGCCAGCTCCAGGCGCAGGGTGTCGGTATAGCCTTCCAGGGCGAATTTGGTGGCATTGTAGGCACCGCGATATTGCATGGCCACCAGCCCCAGTACCGAGCTGTTCTGAATAATGCGGCCTTCGCCGGCCTTGAGCATGTGTGGCAGTACCAGCCGGGTGAGGTGATGCGTGCCAAACAGGTTGGTGTTGAACTGT
This sequence comes from Oceanimonas aquatica, assembly GCF_030732065.1. Taxonomy (GTDB): domain Bacteria; phylum Pseudomonadota; class Gammaproteobacteria; order Enterobacterales; family Aeromonadaceae; genus Oceanimonas. Next base: position 20,321 of record NZ_JAVBHX010000005.1, on the reverse strand, counting down.
TCGCGCAGGGCGGCAGTGGGCAGGTCTTCCAGTGCGCCGGGCTGACCATAGGCGCCGTTGTTAAAGAGGCCATAGAGTTCGCCGCCGGTGAGTTCGAGGGCCTGTTCCAGTCCCTGCTCGATGCTGGCGTCATCGGCCAGATCCAGCCGCACCGCCTTGAGCCCTTGCTGTTGCAGCTGGATCACGTCCTGCTCACGGCGGGCCGAGGCGATAACCTTAAATCCTTTTTCCTGCAGGTAATGGGCCGCGGCCTGGCCTATGCCGGTAGAGCAACCGGTAATAAGAACGGATCTGGTCATGAATGGCTCCCGTTGTGAAGATGGGGCCAATGTAGCAGAAAAGGGGGGGCATATTCGATGGCGTGGCATCCCCGGCAGGAATCGAACCTGCATCTAACCCTTAGGAGGGGCTTGTTTTATCCATTAAACTACGGGGACGAAGCCGGGCACAATATTGCAAATTTCTTATTAAGGCGCAATCTTGTGCCGAGCGTTTGGCGGTTATTCGAACAGGATTACAGCTGAATCAGGCGATCCCCGGGCATCACTGTCATGCGTTTGGCCTCGGCGCCGGCCGGCACCAGCAGGCTGTAATCGGCATGGCTTTGCTGCACTACAAAGGCTGCCTTTGATGCCGTTTCGCTGTAATAGCCCGGGGTAAGCTGGCGGCGATGAGTGAGGGTAAATCTGTCTCCTGGCTGAATGCCTTCCCGCCGGCCCAGATCCATCAGTATGCCCTCTTCCGACTGCTGTACTATGTTGCCCACCGCCTTGAGGCAGGCCTGGGCCTTGATCACGTCCTGGCTGATGTTGGCCAGTAACTGCTCCACCGCCTGGCCGTAACCGGACTGCCAGAACCCCTGCTCATGCACGTTGACCTTGTCGTGCCGGCCGTAGTCCCAGCTTGCGCGGGTCTGGTAATGGCGTTGCAGCAGCACATCGCCGGTAAGTCCGTCTTCCAGAGTGATGCCAAGGCTGAAGGCGCGGGGAATATCGCCAAAGGTCCACCTGGTCCAGTGACCATCCTCGATGCTGATGTCGTCTATGATGCCGCTCAGCAACAGCCGGGACTGTTGCCGGCCGGCCAGGACATCGCCGCCCCGGCGCAGCCCGGCTTCACGGGGCAGGGCGGGATCCGTGTCCAGACCATGGGCCAGGGTAGACGTAATATTGACGCTGTGCTCCAGCTGGCTTGCCAGCCGGGTGGTGAGCGCCGTACCCAGTTCGTAGATCTGGCCGGCGGCGCCCTGCTGCGGGTGCTTAAGGGTAATGGGCGCCAGGGTCATGCCCGGACGGTAACGGCCGGCACATTGCTCCTGACGGCGCTCGCCGGGCCAGATATCGGCCCGCACCGTCAGCCACAGCCGGCCCTGGTGACGGCGCTCGTTGAGGATCAGGTAGTCCATCAGCTCCCCCTGGGCGGAAATATCCAGCTGCTGGCCGGCAAAGGCACCATTGGTGACCGACTGCACCGTACTGAGGGAAGCGCCCGATTGCAGTAAAGCATCGCTCAGGGCCTGCTCCAGCGCCTGCTGGCGGGCGGTGTCGGTGCCCAGACTGAGGGGCGCCGAGCCTTCGGCCTGATACCAGTCGGCCTTGGCCAGCAGCGGAAACAACAGCAACAGCGAAGCAAGGGTCTTTGTGATCACGGACGCATCCTGTCAAACGGTGGCCGCCAATGAAAAGTCGCGGTCCCAGTGAGAATATGGCAAGGTTTATGCAAAATTCTTGCCGGGCATTTGCCCGCCATCACCGGCGAAAGGGTAAAGTTGACGCCCTGGTGGCCGATACAGAGTCAGTTTCTTAAGCAACGGGAGCCTGTTGATGACACGAGCCCTTATTCTGGCCGCCGTGCTGGGCTTGACCGCCTGCGCCGGTCAGCCCCGGTTTGACGGCCAAAACCACTATTTGCCTCACGATCATGCGGCTCATTACGTCAGTCACCAGCCGCTGGGCAAGCCCCCGGCGCCGGCCCGCTCGCCCCGCCACAGCCAGGATGGGGTGCCCATGCGCATGAGCGCCGGCACTCGCAGTGCCTATCTTCCTGAGGCTGGCCCCTCATTGGTGGGCGGTCAGACTCAGCTGCAGCAGCACATGTCGGCCCTGGCTCACCGGCTGGTGTCGTCGGCCCATGACATGAACCGGCAGGCGGCCATTGCCGTCAGTGGTTTTGTCAGCCAGGAGGATTACACCAGTCAGGACGAGTTCGGCCGGCTGCTTTCGGAAACCATGATGTTTCAGCTCAATCAGCACGGCCTCAAGGTGGTGGACTTCAAGGCGCTGCCCTTTATTCGGATTACCCCCGAAGGCGATGTCAGCACCAGCCGGGACTACCGTCAGCTGAGCGGACGTATCAATGCCCAGTATCTGCTGCATGGCACCATCAGCCAAACCCAGGGAGGGAGGCTTATCAATGCCCGGCTGATCTCCATGGCGGATCACGGTGTTGTCAGCAGTGCTCAGCAGTTTGTACCCGATTACCTGGTGGCGGCCATGCTGAACACGCGCGGTCCCGAGATCCCCGACCACATCAGGAGACGTTATGAAAAATAAGCTGATGACACTGCTGGCGCTGGCGTCGCTTGTCGGCTGTGCCGGGCAGGGCTCGGCCGGTGCGCCAGCCGAGGATTACCTTTATGCGGTGGGGTATGCCCCCATCAGCCTGCAGCGGCCGGTGGATTACCAGCAAAAATTGCTGCACGCCATGCGCGCCTCACGCATGGATGCCTACCGGGAGCTGACCGAGCAACTGGGTGGGGTGGTGGTGTCGAGCTCCAGTCAGCTCGACAGTCATATTTTGCAGGACGGCACCGTCAGCAGTTCCAGCCGGGGCGTGGTGCGGGGTGCCCGGGTGGTGAACAGCTATCCCGATGGTGATATGTACGTGACCGAACTGGAGCTGGATCTGGCATTGTATCAGCAACTGCGCCGGGGTGGGCTGTAACGGCGCAAGCCGGCTTATACCTTGAAGCCGGCGCCCTTGTTGATGCCTTTGGTATGGCCTTTCTGGTCATAGGTCATGCTCTGGCGCTCGTGCAGCCGGCTTAAAATATTGGCCAGCTGGCGGGTACCGGCAAGGGACTGCTCCAGCACCTGCTCGGCCACCTGGTTACGCTCCTGGCACTGCGCCATCAGGGTGCGCAGGGCGTCGACCCGAGGCTGATAAGTGGTGGTGAGTTCGGCTACATTCGGATGCGCGCACAGCTGATTGTCGGTGGCCTGAATGTCGAGCAGCAGTTGTTGTTTTTGCTCGGTGAGGGGAGGCAGCTCCAGCGCCTTGCGTTGAACGATCAACGCCAGTTCCTGCTCGGTAAGGTCGAGCAGGCGCTCAAGTTGTTCCTGTTGTTGTTGCAGCAGCGTATCAAGGCTCATTAATACAGGGACTCTATGTCTTGTTCCAGATTGATGATGTTGCCGGCCAGTCTGTCGGCATCTATCTTGTAGCTGCCTTCATTGACCGCTTTTTTAATGGCATCCAGACGGGTGCTGTTGTCGGTGCCGGCACCGGCCTGCAGGCTCTGCTGCATGCGGTTGAGCTGTTTGGCTTCCGGGGTCAGGGTCACTTCGTCCCGGCCGCTGGCGGCCTGAGGGCGGTTGTCTGACCGGGCTTCGGCAGTATCGCTTTTTTGCGGATACTTGTTGCCGCTGACCGACGGACTGTTATGCAATCCGGGGGGGAGCTTGTCGATGGCCATAAGATTCAATCCTGATTTGCTGCTGTCATCCGGTTATCGACCGGCCTGTTGGCAACTTTAGCAGAATTTACAGTCCGACCCGTACCACGCCCGCCTCGCTTATCCTGCCCTGAATTTGGCGTCCGGAGCGGCTGTTGCGAATGCGAATGCGCTCGTTAAAGGTGCCATCCTCTTCGGCCATGCCGTCGGTACGAATCGACAGCCCGCCGGTCTCGGCCACTATGGTGACCTTGTCGCCCTTGCACACCACACACAGCTGGCTGGCAAGCACGGGGCGGCCCGGGCGCAGATCCCGCTTGCTGCGGGTGCCGAGCAGCGCCTGAATATCGTCAAACACATCACCGCGCAGCAGCACTTCATCCTGGTAGCTCATCTGCAGCTGCGCCGGTTGCAGCAGGGTGTTACGGGCGATGGGGGTTGCGGCGGTGACCACGGGTTTGAGAATACGTACCCGCACCGGTACAAACAGGCTCCAGCCCGGTGTTTCATGGCATTGCACATGCACATGGGTATTGCGCCGCACCTCACCGGAGCCACGAATATCGGCGGTGAGCATGCCCGGGCACTCGGTGAGTTGCAGCCGGGTATCGACACTGGCGGCTTCAATTTCCACTTTGTCCCGAGGGCCGGCCACCACAAAATCGCGCACATAGTCTTCGGCGTACTGGCGAATGCTTTCGTGTACGCTGGCCAGGGCCACCGGCGGCATCCAGACCGCCAGCCAGGCCAGGCTCAGCCAGGTCCACAGGTGAAGGCGGCGGGGCCGCCGGTGAAAAAAACCGTTAAGCATCTTTACTCCATCGCCGATAACGCTCTATGTCGCCGGTCTTATTCTGGCAGGGCTCAAGTAGCGCTGACTTATTGCCGGTGTTAAGCTAGTTGACAGCATTTTGCTGATTATGCATAAAACATGCCATGCAAATGAAGCATGCCATCATACTCATTCCGGAGGCACAAGAATGGCGGGAGTACTTGACTCGGTAAACCAGAGAACCCAGCTGGTGGGCCAGAACCGACTGGAATTGTTGTTGTTCAGGCTCAACGGCCGCCAAAGATTTGGCATCAATGTGTTCAAGGTCAAGGAAGTGCTGCAGTGCCCCCGGCTCAGCAGCCTGCCGCAGCGCCATCCGGTGATTCGGGGCGTGGCCAATATTCGTGGCCAGACCATTTCCATCATCGATCTGAGCAAGGCCATGGGCGGCCGCCCCATTGAACAGACCGAAAACAGCTTCGCCATTATCTCCGAGTACAACCGCTCGGTGCAGGGCTTTCTGGTGCATTCGGTGGAGCGCATTATCAACGTAAACTGGGAATCCATTCTGCCGCCGCCCAAGGGCGCCGGCCGCTTTAACTACATGACAGCCGTTACCGAGATCGACGGCGAGCTGGTGGAAATTCTCGATGTGGAAAAAATCCTCGACGAAATTTCTCCGGCCAGTACCGAAGTGGACGCGGCCATTATTGAGCAGTCCCACCAGCAAGGTACTCAGCACAAACCGGTGCTGATTGCCGACGACTCCTCGGTGGCCCGTCGCCAGGTGCAAAAGGCGGTGGAGTCTCTGGGGCTGGAATGCATCGTTACCGAAAACGGCCGTCAGGCGCTGAACAAGCTGGTGGAGCTGGCCGGACAGGGGCCCATTCACGAGCAGCTGTCGCTGGTGATCTCCGATGTGGAAATGCCCGAAATGGACGGCTATACCCTGACCGCCGAAATTCGCAATAACCCGGCGCTCAAGAATTTGCACGTGATCCTGCATACCTCCCTGAGTGGCGTGTTCAACAAGGCGCTGGTGGAAAAGGTCGGTGCCGACAATTTTATTGCCAAGTTCCAGCCCGACGAGCTGGCCACGGCCGTTAACAACGCGCTCTGAGCAAGGTGTAACTTACACGGATGAAAAACTTCACCGACGAGCAGTACTCGGCGTTTTGCCGGTTTCTGGAAAGCAATACCGGCATTGTGCTGGGCAACAGCAAGCAGTACCTGGTCAAGAGCCGGCTGGCGCCGTTGATGGCGCGGTTTGGCATCGACACCATGGGGCAGTTACTGGAGCGTTCCATGCAGCTGCGCGAGCGGGAGCTGAAAACCGCAGTCATCGATGCCATGACCACCAACGAAACCCTGTGGTTTCGGGATACCTACCCGTTCGTGCAGCTCGGCGAGCGGCTGTTTCCGGAGCTGGCCAAACCCGGCAAGTCGTTGCGCATCTGGTCGGCGGCCTGCTCTTCCGGTCAGGAGCCCTATTCCATTGCCATGACCGCTCAGGAGTATTTGGCCCGGCGGCCGGGCGCCTTGCCGGGGCTGCAAATTCTTGCCACCGACATTTCCGCCACCATGCTGGAGCACTGCAAGACCGGCATTTACGATAGTCTGTCGCTGGCCCGGGGCCTGTCGCCGGAGCGGCGCACCCGCTTTTTTACTCCCCAGAGCGACGGCCGCATGCAACTGCAGGCCGGTGTGCGCAACATGGTCAGCTTTCGCCCCTACAACCTGCTCGACAGCTATGCCCCCCTGGGCAAGTTCGACATTATTTTCTGTCGTAACGTGCTGATTTATTTCTCTCCCGAGAACAAGTCCAAGATCCTCAATCAGTTTGCCGGCGCCCTTAACCCCGGTGGCTACCTGTTGCTGGGCGCTTCCGAATCCCTCACCGGTCTGTCGGACCGGTTTGAAATGATCCGCTGCACGCCAGGGATCATCTACCGCCTCAAGTAAACCTGGCACACCTTTTGCTTTGTTATGGCTCCGTATTGGGTCACGACAAAGCAGGAGGTGGCGGTGACGATTTCTTTCGACAAGGCCTTTGGTATTCACCAGCATGCGCTGATGGCACGCTCCGAGCGGGCCGAGCTGCTGGCCGGCAACCTGGCCAATGCCGACACGCCGGGCTACAAGGCGAAAGACATGGACTTTCAGGCCGCCCTCAGTCAGGCCCAGAGCAACCAGAGCTTTTCCCTCAACCGCACCAACACCCGCCACTTTGCCGTTGAACTGACGCCCCCCGGTACCGTGCAGTACCGGGTGCCCACCCAGCCCGACACCGGCGATGGCAACACGGTCGACGTGCAGGCCGAACGTACCAGTTACATGGAAAACGCCCTGCAGTACCAGGCCTCGCTGGAGTTTCTCAACAGCAAGATTTCCGGCCTGCTGAAAGCGATAAAAGGAGACTCGATGTGAGCCTTTTTAAAGTCTTTGATATTTCCGGCAGCGCCATGAGCGCCCAGTCGGTCCGCCTGAACACCACCGCCAGTAACCTGGCCAACGCCGACAGCGTCAGCTCCAGCATTGATGAGACCTACCGCGCCCGCAAGCCGGTGTTTGCCGCTGATCTCGACCAGGCGCTGTCTGATCGTCAGGAAAGTGTCGGCGTCAAAATCATGGGCATTGTCGAGACCGACAAGCCGCTGCAAAAGGAATTCAACCCGGATCATCCCCTGGCCGACGCCGAAGGCTTTATCTACAAGCCCAACGTCAACGTGGTGGAAGAGATGACCGACATGCTGAGCGCCTCGCGCAACTACCAGACCAATGTGCAGGTGGCCGACGCCGCCAAGCAGATGCTGCAGCAGACCCTGCGGCTGGGCAAGGGGTAATAAACCATGCAGGTGAATAACGATTACCTCAACGGCTTAAAGTGGCCGGGAGAACAAAGCCCGGCAGAAAAGGCTGCCGACAACAGCCGGGCCCAGCTGGAGCAGGAAGACTTCTTTGCCCTGCTGACCCAGCAGCTGGCCTATCAGGATCCGTTCAAGCCGGCGGACAACTCCCAGATGATCGCCCAGATGACCTCCTTTACCACCGCCGACGGCATCAGCAACATGAGCCAGCAGCTCTCGGGCCTGAGCGAGGTGATGACCTCCAGCCAGGCGCTGCAGGCCTCCAGTCTGGTGGGACAGAAGGTACTGGTGCCGAGCTCCATGACCTACTGGGACAACAGCGAGCCGGTGGACGGCGTGGTGGTGGCCGGGTCCGGTGCCTCCAATGTCATGGTTCGTATCGAGAACGAGCAGGGCGAGCTGGTGCGTACCATTCCGCTGGAAGGGGATCAGCGCGGCAACGTCAACTTTACCTGGGACGGCCTGAACGACGCCGGGGAGCCGGCGGCCACCGGCAAGTACAACATCAAGGTCAGTGGCCTGATTGACGGTCAGCGGGAAGAGCTCAGCGCTCTGGCCTTTGCCCGGGTCAACAGCGTGACCCTGGGTAGTGCCGACAGTCCGACCCTTGTCAACCTGGCGGGCCTGGGCGGCCTGCCGCTTAATCAAATTCTGGAAATAGCCAGCCGCAAGGCGGCGTAAGGAGTACTTATGTCTTTTAATATCGCACTCAGCGGCGTTAATGCGGCCCAGAAAGATCTGGACGTCACCGCCAACAACATCGCCAACGTCAACACTCTCGGCTTTAAGGAGTCCCGGGCCGAGTTTGCCGATGTGTATGCCAACTCCATTTTCGCCAACGGCAAGACCCAGTCCGGCAGTGGCGTGCAGACCGCCGCCGTGTCCCAGCAGTTTCACCAGGGCGCGTTGCAGTTCACCAACAACTCCCTGGATATGGCCATTAACGGCAGCGGTTTTTTCGTGATGTCCAATGAAGTGGGCTCCCTGGACCGGACCTTTACCCGGGCCGGCGCCTTTCGCCTGAACGACGAGGGCTATGTCACCAACTCCCAGGGCCATTACCTGCAGACCTATAAAGCCAACCAGGACGGCACCCCGGCGGGCCTGGGCCTGAACACCACTCAGCCGCTGCAGATTCCGGACAAGGCGGGCGAGCCCCAGGCGACGACCGAAGTGAGAACCGGTGTTAACCTGCCGGCCAAGGCGGAGGCAAAGGATTTAGCCTCGAACCCCTTTGACCCGACTGATTCATCTACCTATACCTCGTCTACCTCAATGACGGTGTATGATTCGCTGGGCGACACCCATACGGTTACTCAGTATTTTGTAAAAGATAAAACGGGCGAAACAGCGGTTCCGCCTGTGAACCGCTGGCAAATGTTTGTGTTTGTTGATGGTAAGGATGCTTTTAATGATCCACCTGTGTCAGCAATGCCGGTTGGTGGTTTTAACAGCAAGACGCTTGAATTCGACAGCGCTGGTGATTTGACAACAGCCACTACTGATTTTGATACCGAGGAGCTAGGTTTTACCAATGGCTCCGATGGCACTCAGACAATTAATATAAATATCACCTCAGCCACCATGAATGCCGGTGCCTTTGAAGTGACCTCCAACAGTCAGGACGGCAATACAGTAGGCCGGCTGACCAAGGTGGATGTGGGCCCCGATGGCCTGGTGCAGGCCACCTACAGTAACGGCAGCACTCAAAACCTGGGGATTGTGGCCATGGCACGCTTCCCCAACGAGCAGGGCCTGACCCAGATTGGTGATACCCAGTGGCGGGAGTCCCTGCTGTCGGGCGAGGCGGTCAGTGGTCAGCCCAACACCGGTATTTTCGGCAAGGTCAGCGTGGCCGCGCTGGAGCAGTCCAACACCAACCTGACCACAGAGCTGGTGGACTTGATCACCGCTCAGCGTAACTTCCAGGCCAACTCCCGGGCGCTGGAAGTAAACAGCACCCTGCAGCAGACCATACTGCAAATCCGTTAATACAAGCTGAAAGCCGGAAGCTGGAAGCTGGAAGAAAAACCCGGGGCACAAATCCCGGGTTTTTATGTTTTTACTTCAAGCTGATAGCTTCTTATTTCTAACTATAGTGGCATTGATTTTGCATTAATCCTGCCATTACTCACTCGGCCAACTGCGGAGCTGAAATGGATCACCTGCTTTATATCGCCATGTCGGGCGCCAAGGAAAACATGCACAGCGTGGCCCTGCGCGCCAACAACCTGGCCAACGCCAATACCACCGGCTTTCGTGCCGATCTGGAGCAGGCCCGGGCTATGCAGGCCTTTGGTGAAGGCCTGCCTTCCCGAGTGTTTGCCATGACCGAGCGACCGGGGCAAAACTTTGCCTCCGGCCCTATTCAGACCACGGGACGGGAACTTGACGTGGCGGTGGCCGGTGACGGCTGGCTGGCGGTGGAAGCGGCTGACGGAGCCGAGGCCTACACCCGTTTCGGCAACCTGCAGGTATCGGTGGAAGGTCTGCTGCAGACCAGTACCGGTCAGAATGTGCTGGATGACGGCGGCAACCCCATTGTGCTGCCGTTGCCGCTGGAAAAAGTGGAAATCAACAAGGACGGCACTATCTTTGCCCGGCTGGAAGGCGAGCCTGCCGATGGCGGTGCCGAGCTGCAGCGTATCAAGACGGTGCTGCCGGCCCATGATCAGATTGAAAAGGGCAATGACGGCCTGTTTCGCCGCAAGGACGGCGAAGTCGAGCCGGCGTCGGCTCAGGTACAGCTGATTGCCGGTGCGCTGGAAGGCAGCAACGTTAATCCCATTTCCGAAATGACCCACCTGATCGACTTGCAACGGCGCTTTGAGACCCAGCTGAAAATGATGAGTCACGCCGAAGAGAACGACAAGGCCCATGCCCAGTTGCTGCGTATTGGCTAAAGGAGAGCAGAATGAACCCCGCATTGTGGATTAGCAAAACCGGGCTCGATGCCCAGCAGACCAATATTTCGGTGACCTCCAACAACCTGGCCAACGCCAGCACAGTGGGCTTTAAAAAAGGCCGGGCCATCTTTGAAGATCTGCTCTACCAGAATGTGCACCAGCCCGGTGGCCGGGCCACCGCCGACAGCAATCTGCCGTCGGGCCTGATGCTGGGGGCGGGCAGCAAGGTGGTGGCCACGCAGAAGACCTTTACGCAGGGCAGCGTGCAGACCACCGACAACGCCCTGGACGTGATGATCGACGGGCGCGGCTTTTTTGAGGTGCTGCTGCCCGACGGCACCACCGGCTATACCCGTAACGGCCAGTTTGCCCTTAACGAAGAAGGCGTTATTGTCACCCCCGGCAACGGCTATCCCCTGCAGCCGGAAATGCAGATCCCGGAAAACGCCCAGAGTATCAGCGTGGGCACCAACGGTGAGGTGTCGGTGCAGCTGGCTGGCCAGGCCGAGGGGCAGGTGATCGGCCAGATCATCGTGACCGACTTTGCCAACCCCGCCGGCCTGCAGCCCAAGGGCGAGAACCTTTACCTGGCCACCCAGTCCAGCGGCGCGCCGCTGCAAGGCATTGCCGGTGCCGATGGCTTCGGCACCCTCAAGCAGGGCATGTTGGAGTCCTCCAACGTCAACGTCACCGAAGAGCTGGTTAACCTTATTCAGGCCCAGCGGGTATACGAGATGAACTCCAAGGTGATCTCTGCCGTGGATGACATGCTGGCCTACGTTAACCAGCAGCTGTAACCGGAGGCCGCCATGCGACTCGCTTTTATCCTGAGCGCGGCCGCCCTGCTGGCGGCCTGTACTTCAACGCCCTATACCCCCAAGCCGGACGATCCCGACTATGCCCCTGTGATGCCCGGCCCCGGCCACGAGCAGCTGGAGCCCAACGGCGCCATTTTTCAGGATAACTACGCCAATAGCCTGTATTCCGACATCAAGGCGCATCGGGTAGGGGACATCATTACCGTGGATCTGGCCGAGTCGACCCGGGCCCAGAAGCGGGCCACCACCCAGCAGGGCAAGGACAGCAGCCTGAACATCAACCCGCTCAACATTGGTGGTCAGGCCATCAACGTGGGTGGTTACCCGGTTACCGCCAGCATGTCGAGCAATAACGCGTTCGACGGCCAGGCCAACACCAACCAGAGCAACAGCCTGCAGGGCAGCATTACCGTGAGCGTGGCGCAAGTGCTGCCCAACGGTAACCTGATGGTGCAGGGCGAGAAGTGGCTGATGCTGAACACCGGCGAGGAATATGTGCGCATTACCGGCATGATCCGGCCCCAGGACATCAGCTCCGACAACCGGGTGGAGTCCACCCGGGTGGCCAATGCCCGCATTTATTACGGCGGTACCGGCGATTTTGCCAACACTCAGAACCGCGGCTGGCTGGCCAAGTTCTTTAACAGTCCCTGGTTCCCTTTCTAGGAGTAATGGCATGAAACTCTTTTGCGGCCTGTTACTGGCCGGCCTGCTGGCATTGCCGGCCCAGGCAGCCCGCATCAAGGACATCAGTTCGGTGGCCGGCGTGCGAGCCAACCAGCTGGTGGGCTACGGTCTGGTGGTGGGCCTGCCCGGCACCGGCGAGCGCAACAACGCCTTTGCCCAGCAGACCTTTCGCACCATGCTCACCAATTTCGGCATTACCGTGCCCGATAACCTGCGGCCCAAGATGAACGACGTGGCGCCGGTGGCGGTGCATGCCGAGCTGCCGCCGTTTTCCAAGCCGGGTCAGACCATCGACATTACCGTGTCGGCCATTGGCGAGGCCAAAAGCCTGCGCGGTGGCACCCTGCTGCAGACCTTTCTGAAAGGGGTGGATGGCCGGGTTTACGCCCTGGCCCAGGGCAGCCTGGTGGTGGGTGGCCTGGGTGCCGAAGGGGCCGATGGCTCTTCCATCATGATCAATACCCCCACGGTAGGACGCATTCCCGGTGGTGCCATGGTGGAGCGGGAAGTGCCCAGCTCCTTTGCCCGGGGCGACACCATCACCTTTAACCTGCACCGGCCGGATTTCACTACTGCCAAACGCATGGCGGACACCATCAACGACCTGCTCGGCCCTGCCAGCGCCCAGGCCCTGGATGCCACCTCGGTCACCGTGTATGCGCCCCGGGACACCGGCCAGCGTGTCAGTTTTTTGTCGACCCTGGAAAACCTGACCGTGGATGTGGCCGACGAGGCGGCAAAAATTATCGTTAACTCCCGCACCGGCACGGTAGTGATCGGCCAGCAGGTACAGCTGAAGCCGGCAGCCATTACCCATGGCGGGCTCATTATCACCATTAACGAAAATCCTCAGGTGTCTCAGCCCAATGCCCTGGCCGGTGGCGACACCGTGGTGGTGCCCAACTCCAATATCAATGTGGAGCAGCAGGACGGGCGCATGTTCAAGCTGGACACCGGCACTACCCTGGACGATCTGGTGCGGGCGGTAAACCAGGTAGGCGTGGCCCCCGGGGATCTGGTGGCCATACTGGAGGCATTGCGCCAGGCGGGCGCCATTCAGGGCGAACTGGTGATTATTTAACAGGCACAGGGTGAGCGGAGGCAAGGCATGAAAAATATTGATACCGTGCAGAACAGCCTGCTGGCCAACGACATTCAGGGGCTGGACAAGCTGCGCCAGCAGGGCTTTGCCCAGGACAGGGGCAAGGCGCTGGACGAAGCCGCGCGCCAGTTCGAAAGTCTGTTTACTCAACAGCTGTTCAAGTCGATGCGCGATGCCAACAAGGTGTTTCAGGCCGACAGCCCCATGAACAGTCGCTACACCCAGTTTTACCAGGATATGCACGATCAGCAGATGAGCAGCGAGCTCAGTCGCCAGGGCAGCCTGGGGCTGTCGGATCTGATCGTGCGCCAGCTTGGTGGCGGTGAAGATCCTAATGCCGCCACCGAAGTACGCCATTTCAGCCTGGATAACGTACGCCGCATTCACGGCAAGGTGGTGCGCCCGCCGGAAGACAGCGCCCCCGAAAGTGACAAGCCCAAACCACCGTTAAAGGCGGCACAGAATACCCCCGAAGACGCCGTCACCCTGGCGGCGGGGCAGAAATTTGACTCGCCGGAAGACTTTGTGCGCCGGCTGCTCCCTGCGGCTACGGCGGCGGGAGAGAAGCTGGGCCTGGACCCAAAAGCCATGCTGGCCCAGGCGGCCCTGGAGACCGGCTGGGGCAAAAAAATCATCGGCAGAAAAAATGGCGAGTCCAGCCATAATCTTTTTGGCATCAAGGCCGATAAAAGCTGGAAAGAACAGAAAACCTGGGTCAGCACCCTGGAATACGAGCAGGGCATTGCCGTCAAGGTACAGGCGCCGTTCAGATCTTACGCCTCCTTTAACGACAGCTTTAACGATTATGTCGAGTTTTTGAACGACAACCCCCGTTATGGCCAGGCGTTGCAGCAAACCGGCTCGCCCCGGCAGTATTTTCAGGCCCTGCAGCAGGCGGGCTACGCCACCGACCCGAACTATGCCAGCAAGCTCTCGGCGGTGCTCGACACCGTTAACCGGCTGGCCTCACAAGCATAAGGACACACCATGGCTGTTGATATGTATCAAACCGGGGTAAGCGGTCTGCTGGCGGCGCAAGCCCAGCTGGCCACCACCGGCCATAACATTGCCAACGTGAACACCGAAGGCTACAGCCGCCAGCGGGCCGAGCAGATCACTACCATGCACATGTTCTCGGGCGGCAGCTTTTACGGCACCGGCACCCGGGTAAATGACGTGACCCGCATGTATCAGGAATACGCCTTTCGCGATGTACTGGTGAACAACACCGAAAAGGCCGGTGCCGAGGCGCTCTATAACCACCTCAGTTACCTCGACAAGACCATGACCAGCGTGAACGGGGGCCTGGCCAGCAGCCTGGACGATCTCTACGGCGCCATTAACGCCGTGGCCGATAACCCGGGCAACCTGGGCAACCGGGAGCTGATGCTGGCCAACGCCCAGGACATTGTTGACCACTTCAACGAGTTTTACAGCTCTGTCGAGCAGGAGCGCATGATCAAGAACCGGGATATCGAATCCCGGGCCGAACACATCAGCTCGCTCACCGCCGGCATTGCCGATCTTAACCAGCAAATTCTGAACGCCGGCCAGAACGGCACTCCCAATGATCTGCTGGATCAGCGGGACCGGCTGATTCAGGATCTTGGCCAGCAGGTGCAGATCACCACTCTAAAAGACGACAACGGCATGATTTCCGTCATGCTGGGCGGGCGCGAGCCCCTGGTGTCCGGCAATCAGGCCTACCAAATGGAAGTGCGCCCTGGCTCGCCGGATCAGCAACAAACCGAGCTCTACCTGGTGGCACCCAACAGCAACGGTCAGGCCACCCGCATCAAGGGCAGTGGCGAGCTGGGTGGCGAGATGGGCGCCCTGTTTCACTACCGGGATCAGGTGCTGGGCCCCAACCTCAGCGACATGGGCAAAACCGCCATCGCCATTGCCGACGCCTTTAACGAAATTCAGACTCAGGGCGTGGATCTTAACGGCATTGCCGGTATCAACATGTTTAACGACATTAACGACCCGGAGGACATGGCCAAGCGCTTTGTGGGCAATAACCCCAATGTCACCGGCGAGGTGGAGATTACCGATACCGGCAAGCTGACGGGGGGGGAGTACAGTCTGAAGTTTCAGGGGGGGGAAGATTATCTGCTGACTGATGTCACTACCGGAGAGCAGTATCCCATTCAGGCACAAGAAGATCTGGCTAACCCTCCGGCCAGGATCTTGGATGTAAGTGATAAATTGGGTTTCAGTTTAACTCTTAGTGACATTCCTAATACTAACGACGAAATGCTGGTGCAGCCTACCCGTCAGGGTGCCATCGATCTGGAACTGCAACTGAACACCGGCGATCAGATTGCCGCTTCCGGCTCCCTGATGGTGAGTCCAAATGGGGATAATACAGGTACCGCCAAGCCATCTATTGGCTATGCCGATCCGCCGCCTCCACTTACTGATTTTATTAATGAGTCGGTGTATCCGCTGACGGTGAAAGTGACGGATGATGGTTCGGGAGACCTGCAATATGAGGTGTTTGATAAAGATGATGCTCCTATCACCCCCGTTTCCTATGCTGACGGAAAATTGAGTGTTGGTGAGTTGGAGCTAAGTCTCAATGGCGATCCCAAAGCCTTCGATCAATTCGAAATCCGCCAGGCCGGTGGCTCGGGCAATAACGAAAACGCTCTGGCTTTTGCCGAGCTGCAAAACAAAAAGTGGCTCAACAACGGCAAGTCGACGGTCACCGACAGCCTGAACCAGACCGCCGTGGGCATTGGCAGCATGACCCGTAACCAGGGCGTCAAGGCCGAGGCGGCGGGCGCGGCCTATCAGCAGTCTTACGATCGCATGCTGTCCACCTCCGGCGTGAACCTGGACGAAGAAGCCGCCAACCTGCTGCGTTTTCAGCAGTCCTATATGGCGGCGGCCCGGGTGGTGTCCACCGCCAGCGAAACCATGAACACCCTGTTGCAGATCCGCTAAGGAGTCATAATGCGCGTTGCCAGTTTTCAGTTTATTCAGCGCAACCTGAACAACATCAGTGGCCGTACCTCCGAGGCCAATCAGCAACTGGGGCAGATGTCGTCCGGTAAACGGGTAGAGCACGCCAGTGACGATCCGGTGGCGGCCAACGGCATCCTTAACTATAAGCAGGAGCTGCGCAAGCTCGACCAGTACCAGAACAACATCAACCTGGCGGAAAACCGCCTGCGCCGGGAAGAATGGGCGTTAAGCTCTGCCGAGACCCTGACTCAACAGGTTAAAGAGATTATGCTGGGCGCCAACAATGGCTCTATTACTCAGCTGGAGCGGGACGCCTACAAGGAAGAATTGCAAAGCCGCATTGATGAAATGCTCGATCTGGCCAATACCCAGGACGAATTTGGCCAGTATATTTTTGGTGGTTTTCAGACCGACAGCTCCCCTTTTGTGCGACAGCCTGATGGCACCGTGACCTATGGCGGAGACGGTGGTGAGCGTAACATGGTGGTGGGGGACAAGGTCAGGGTAGGCATTAACCATAGTGGTGAGATGGTGTTTGGCAGTGTGCCTAATCCCAAGGGTGACTTCACGGTTGAATATGACGTGGACAACCAAGGTACCTTGACTGTTGAGCATGCCAATATCAAGACAAAAGGTGACTTTCATGATGGTCATCCCTACGAATTAGCTTTTACTGATAATGCCGGTTCCATTGAAGTCAGTGCTACCTACAAGGATGAAAACGGTCTTACTCAGACGATGCCAGCACAGCCTTATGTGCCTGGTCAGCCGATAGAATTTGATGGTGTTGAGATTGTTATTAAAGGTGAAGCTAAAGCAGGTGATGAAATCACTCTTCGCTCTGACGTAAAAGATGGTACTGGTGAAGACAAGCTGAATGTTTTTGATGTGCTGAACCGGGCCAAGGACTGGCTGGAAGATGACGGTCATAATTCGGCCGGCCAGAGCGAGATGACAGATATTTTGGGTGAGCTGGACGCCGTGGCAAATCATCTTACCCGAGTACGGGCCGATACCGGTAACCGCATGCAACGCATCGAAAATCAGCAGCTCACCCATGAAGACATGGGCCTGACCCTGAACAAGCTGCGCAGCGGCATGGAAGATCTCGACTACGCCAAGGCCACCGGCGAATTCAGCCAGACCATGGTGGCCCTGCAGGCCACTCAAAGCATGTTCGGCAAGGTACAGAACATGAGTTTGTTTAATTACATTTAACGGTACCCCCTCCCAGCCTCCCCCTTGGCAGGGGGAGAGCCAGGGTGGGGTTTTACCCGCTTACTCGATCACGCAATCCACAAAGTAGCGGGTTTCGCCCTGCTGCTCTTCTGCCACCAGGCCGTGAATGTAGGTTTCAAAGCCGGGGAAGCGCTGGTTGAACTCGCGGGCAAAACGCAGATAGCTGATGATGGTGTCATTAAACACCTCACCGGGGATCAGCAGCGGAATGCCGGGTGGGTAGGGGGCCACCATCACCGCCGTGGTACGGCCGGCCAATTCGTCCAGAGGTACCCGCTCAATGTCCTTGTGGGCCATTTTGGCAAAGGCGTCCGCCGGCTTCATGGCCGGTACCAGATCCGACAAATACATCTCCGTGGTCAGCCGGGCCACGTCGTTTTCCTTGTAGACTTCGTGAATTTGATCGCACAGATCCCGCAGGCCCACCCGCTCGTAGCTGGGCTGGCTCTGCACGAACTGGGGCAAAATCTTCCACAGCGGCACGTTCTTGTCGTAATCGTCCTTGAACTGTTGCAGTTCGGTCACCATGGTATTCCAGCGGCCCTTGGTAATGCCGATGGTGAACATGATAAAGAAGGAATAGAGCCCGGTTTTTTCGATCACAATGCCGTGCTCGGCCAGGTACTTGGTCACCACCACCGCCGGAATGCCCGACTCGGCGAACTGGCCTTTCATGTTCAGGCCCGGGGTCAGAATGGTGGCCTTGATGGGATCCAGCAGGTTAAAGCCGGGCTCGATGTCACCAAAACCGTGCCAGCTGTCTTCCGAGCGCAGCATCCAGGCGTCGCGCTCGTCCAGGCCGTGATCGGTGAGATCATCCGGGCCCCACACCTTGAACCACCAGTCGATGCCGTATTCGTCGTCCACCTTGCGCATGGCCCGGCGAAACTCCAGCGCCTCGGCCAGGGACTCTTCCACCAATGCGGTGCCGCCCGGCTCTTCCATCATGGCCGCCGCCACGTCGCACGACGCGATAATGGCGTACTGCGGGCTGGTGGAGGTGTGCATCAGGTAGGCTTCATTGAACACATGGCGGTCGAGCCGGGTCTTTTCGCCGTCCTGAATAAGGATTTGTGACGCCTGGGACAGGCCCGCCAGCAGCTTGTGAGTGGACTGGGTGGCGAACACCATGGAGTCTTCACAGCGCGGCCGGCCCTCGCCAATGGCGTGATAATCACCGTAAAAGTCGTGAAAGGCGGCGTGGGGCAGCCAGGCCTCGTCAAAGTGCAGAGTCTCAATTTCGCCGTCGAGCAGCTCCTTGATCTCCTCCACGTTATAGAGAATGCCGTCATAGGTGGACTGGGTTATGGTCAGCACTCTGGGTTTGACGTTCGGTTTTTTTGCCAGAATTTCCCGGCAGAAGGGGTTGGCTTCCATCTTTTCGCGAATGCGCTCGGGCTCAAATTCGCTGCGGGGAATGGGGCCGATAATGCCGTAGTGATTGCGGGTGGGCATCAGGAACACCGGCACGGCACCGGTCATCATGATGGCGTGCAGAATCGACTTGTGGCAGTTGCGGTCCACCACCACGATATCGCCGGGGGCTACCGTGGAGTTCCACACGATTTTGTTGGAGGTGGAGGTGCCATTGGTGACGAAAAACAGGTGATCGGCGTTGAAAATACGGGCGGCATTGCGCTCCGAGGCCGCCACCGGACCGGTGTGATCCAGCAGCTGACCCAGCTCGTCCACCGAGTTGCATACGTCGGCGCGCAGCATGTTCTCGCCGAAAAACTGGTGGAACATGCGCCCCACCGGGGACTTGAGAAAAGCCACGCCGCCGGAGTGCCCGGGGCAGTGCCAGGAATAGGAGCCGTCCTGGGCGTAGTGGGTCAGGGCGCGGAAAAACGGTGGAGCCAGGGAGTCGAGATAGCTTTTGGCTTCGCGAATAATGTGCCGGGCCACGAAGTCGGGGGTGTCTTCGTGCATGTGAATAAAGCCGTGCAGCTCCCGCAATATGGCATTGGGAATATGGCGGGCGGTGCGGGTTTCGCCGTAGAGATAAATGGGAATGTCGGGGTTGCGGTGGCGAATCTGCTCCACAAAGCGACGCAGTTGCTCCAGCACCGAATGCGCTTCTTCCCGGCTGCCGGCCAGCTCTTCGTCGTCGATGGACAGCACAAAGCCGGCGGCCCGGCTCTGTTGCTGGGCAAAGGAGGTCAGATCGCCGTAGCTGGTGTAGCCGACCACGTCCATGCCGGCCTTTTCAATGGCCGAGGCCAGCTCGCGAATACCCGAGCCACTGGTGTTTTCGGAGCGAAAATCTTCGTCGATGATGACGATGGGAAAGTAAAAGCGCATCAAGTGTCCCTTAATTGCCAAGGCAAATGCCAAAATCATAGCCGATCCGCATTCTACTGCCTGACCGAAAGCCTGACAAAAGATAGTTATGCACTATCAGTGATTAAATAATGCCGCGTAAGGAGTGTGGAAAAATGCCGGCACGAAAGGCACTATTTGAGACTGACTTATAACAGGACAAGACCATGTTTTACGCCCGGCAATTTGTGTTGCTTACCCTGACGGCCCTGCTGCTGGCCGGCTGCGCCACGGCCCCGCCAAAGAACCCCGCCAATATCTGCGAGATTTTTGAGCAGTATCCCGACTGGCACGAGGCGGCCCAGGATACCCGGGAAAAATGGGGCGCGCCGGTGCACGTGACTATGGCCATGATGTTCCAGGAAAGCAGCTTTCAGCACGATGCCCGGCCGCCCATGCGCTGGTTTTTGTTTATTCCCTACGGGCGGGCATCCAGCGCCTACGGTTACGCTCAGGCCAAGGATGAAACCTGGGCCGATTACCAGCGTGAAACCGGCAGCGGCTGGGCCGACCGCGACGATTTTGACGATGCCATGGACTTTATGGGCTGGTACATGAGCAAGACCAGCCGGCTGAACGGGGTATCGAAGTGGGACGCCTACGACCAGTATCTGAATTACCACGAAGGTTGGGGCGGTTACCGCCGTGGCAGTCATTTGCGCAAGCGCTGGCTGCTGGGCGTGTCGCGCAAGGTGGAACACCGCGCCAAGCGCTATTCCGAGCAGTATTGGGGCTGCAAGGATGATCTCGACGACGGCTGGTTTTGAGGCGAGATCTGACGTAGGTTGCGAATGAGCGCAGCGAATTCCAACACGCAGGCGGCTGTGAAATGTTGTGGTTCGCTTGGCGCTGTTGATCAAATCAGAGCCGGAGCAGGCTGTCCCTACTGGGCTTGGCGCCCTTAACTGACCGGCTGGCGAACAGGCATACCGAGCCCGATGACCTTGTTCATGACCTTCACGCCGGCC
>NZ_JAVBHX010000004.1 GCF_030732065.1 Oceanimonas aquatica | reverse complement strand
GCCGGCGTGAAGGTCATGAACAAGGTCATCGGGCTCGGTATGCCTGTTCGCCAGCCGGTCAGTTAAGGGCGCCAAGCCCAGTAGGGACAGCCTGCTCCGGCTCTGATTTGATCAACAGCGCCGCTGACAGCTGCCAGCTCCCGTCCGAAGGGCGGTATCACTTTTTCATTAATACCAAATTTCAGTTGTGCTATTATCCCGCCGCCAAGAAAGTGGGAACACCAAAAAAATTTCACGGGATTTGAATGCAATCAGCCTTGCTACTCCAGGGACCATTAGGACCGTTCTTCCAGCATTTCTCTCGCTTCCTCAGCGAGCAAGGCGTTTCTGTACACAAAATTCACTTCAATGGTGGCGACGGCTGCTGGCCCTGCCGCGGTGAAAATATTCACTACACCGGCAGCCTGCCGGAATGGCGTAATTTTCTGCACAACTACATTAGCGAAAACGGAATTGATACCGTTTTCTGCTATAGCGACTGCCGCGAATATCACGCCGTAGCCCGCATTTATTGCCAAAGCCACAACATTCGCTTTTTTGTATTTGAAGAAGGCTACCTGCGCCCGCACTACATCACTCTGGAGCAGCACGGCGTAAACGCCCACAGCCCCTGGTATGGCAAACTGGCGCAAGCACTGCCCAAACAAAGCCCCGAGCGGGTGCAACATGAGTTTGATATAAAAGCCAACTTCAAGCGCCGCATTTATTTTGCCATGCGTTACTACTTCAGCATGCATTGTTGCCGCTGGCGCTTTCGTCACTATGTGCACCACCGTCACCGCCCTTACTGGAAAGAAGGCATAGCCTGGCTAAAGGGCTGGTATACCAAATATACCCACACCGCCCACGACAAAGGCCTGCTGCAAACCCTGGCAGACCAACACTCAAAGCACATATTTCTGGTGCCGCTGCAGGTGGCAGACGACTTTCAAATTCGTGAGCACTCGCACTTTAACGACGTGACTGAGTCTATTGTTCACATAACGAACTCATTTGCAACAAATGCGTCACAGAATGACGTGCTGTTGTTCAAGCATCACCCTATGGACAGAGGCTACACCAACTACAGCAGGCTCATTCATAACCTGGCTGCAAAGCACGGGCTAACCGGGAGGGTGTTCTACGGTTATGAGCTGCCCCTGCCCGAGGTATATCGCCACTGCAAAGGCGTGGTTACCGTAAACAGCACAGTGGGCATGTCGGCACTTCTGCACCATGTGCCCACCATCACCCTCGGCAAGGCCCTGTATGATGTGCCGGGACTCACCAGCCAGTGCAGCCTGGATGAATTCTGGCAGGCACCTCAGCCGGTAAGTGGCGATCTGTTCAATCGCCTGCGCGCCTTTCTGCTGAAGCATACCCAACTGAACGGCAGCTTTTATTGCCGGCCTAACAGCACCTGTCAGCAAATCTGGCAGCGACTGCAGCAACAGGCAGAGCCGCCCATTCGCCTGGTTGGAAAACTAGAACAGCCAATCACAGAAAAAGCAAAGCAAGAAGCCGCCTAAGTAAGCGCCCACTTATTGATCAGCATCAATAATGAAAGGCTCTGGCACATCGTAATACCCTAAGCCAAGTGGTAGCATGCGGCCCGAAAAATAACGCTGAACATGCAAAATGCAAAAGCGTTTAAATAACACTCAATCGGCGAATTGGGAGCCGCACCCCAAGGGCGGTAGCGTGCCTTTTTATTAATAACACGAGTGATTCCATGCATATTGTTAACAAATCTTTGGCAGCATCTTTCATTGCACTGGCCACTCTGGCCGGCTGCGCCAGCCAGCCTTCTGCCACCACAAACTCAAACACCGTAAACAGCACCCCGCTCAATGAATTTTTAAACAACGCCGCCAGCCACAGCGCCACCCAACTGGCCACCAGCCCTTGGGGTGCCAATGTGCAGGTAACCACCGGTGCCACTTACTTCGCCGCCAGCGGCAAAACCTGCCGCCCGCTGCAAATAATCCAGCCAGCGGGCAGCCAGCTGGAGCAAATCGCCTGCAAAGCCAAAAACGGCCAATGGCAACTCAGCCGCTCCCTGCGGGAGCAGTAAGCTGTAAGTTAAAAACACCAACAAACACCACCGGGCAGCTTAAAGCTGACAGCTAGCGGCTTACAGCTGCCCGCCAAATATTTCGCAGATTCCGAGAACAAACCATGTCCTTAAAAAAACTCGCCGCACCTCTCGGCTTGATCGCATTTTTGGCGGGCCCCGCCCAGGCTCAGCTGATTGGCATAAATGCCGGCGAACTGCCTGCCGAACAACAAAGCCGTTTTAATGCACCATCCGAGTCTGACAACGCCGCGCAAAACAGCAACACCCAGTGGCACAATGCACGCTATGGTGTGCCCGGTGCCACCATGACACAGGAAGACTACCCGAGCTTTGGCAGCCACCTGTTTACCGGTGGCTTCAGTGGTGTGCGTGCCGATGGCCTGAACCCCGACTACATTATTACTCCCGGTGATCAGGTCACCCTGCGGGTATGGGGCGCGGTAGAAATAGACAGAGTGTTGCCGGTGGATGCTCAGGGCAATATTTTCATTCCCGGCGTGGGCCCCATTAAAGTGCAGGGCATAAAGCACGGCCAGCTGGATGCCAAAGTGCGCAGCGCCGTTAACTCTATTTATTCCAATAACGTGCAGGTATACACCAACCTGCAGGGCGTGCAGCCGGTCTCCGTGTTTGTCACCGGCTATGTGCAAAACCCCGGTCGTTTTGCCGGCACTCCCAGCGACTCGCTGCTTTATTTTATTGATCAGGCCGGCGGCATAGACAGCGCCACCGGCAGCTATCGCAAAGTGCGGCTGAAGCGCCACGGCAAAACCATTGCCACCGCCGATCTCTACGCCTTTTTGCTGAACGGCACCCTGCCCAATGTGCAACTGAAAGACGGCGACACCATAGTAGTGGAAGAACGAGGCCCCACTGTTACCGTGGACGGTGACGTAGCCCGCCCCTACCGTTATGAACTGCAGCCTGACCAAATGACCGGGCAGGAACTGCTGAATCTGGCCCGGCTCAAGTCTAACGTAACCCATGTTTTGCTGCGCGGTGCCCGCACTCAAGGTCCCATTTCACGCTACGTAAAACTGGACGAACTCAGCCAGCAGTCACTTAAGAGCGGTGATCAGGTTATTTTCAGCAGCGACATGCGCGACAACACCATAGTAGTGCAGCTGGAAGGCAGCTATTATGGCCCGTCCCGCTTTGCCCTGCCCCGTGATGCCCGCCTGCACGAGCTGCTGAACGCCGTGGCTGTGCCGCAAAATATGACTGATACCAACAGCATCTCGCTGAAGCGGGTAAGCGTGGCCGAGCGCCAGAAACAGGCACTGGATGAGAGCCTGGCCCGGCTGGAAACCACCTATATGGGCGCCTCATCTTCTACCCCGGAAGAAGCCGAAATCCGGGTGCGCGAAGCGGAGCTTATCAGCCAGTTTATTGAGCGCGCCCGTCAGGTAGAGCCCAACGGCCGCCTGGTGCTGGCCAATAACGGGCAGATCAGCGATATTCGCCTGCAAGACGGTGACGTTATCACCATTCCGGAAACCTCCGACTCGGTGCTGATAAGCGGCGAGGTACTGGTGCCTCAGTCTGTGGTGTTTAACACCAAACGCAGCGCCAGAGACTATATAGAAGGGGCCGGCGGCTTTACCGACCATGCTGATGAAAGCCGTATTCTGGTGGTGCGCCAGAACGGTGAGGTGCGCGAAGCTGACGACGTAACCCTGCGCCCGGGTGACGAAATTCTGGTGCTGCCCAAGGCACCCACCAAAAACCTGCAGCTGGCCGGCACCATTACCCAGATTCTTTACCAGATTGCCATTGCCGCCAAAGTGGCAGTAGATCTGTAATGAGCACCATGCAAAGCCGCACACCCTGGCAGGTAACCCGCAGTGTATGGCATGCCATGTTTATGCGCGAGGCGGTTTCGCGCACCATGGCCGACCGCATGGGCTGGTTCTGGATGATTGCAGAGCCGGTTGCATTTATTGCGATCATGACCTTCATCCGAAGCTTTGTAAGTGGCAGTCATCAGCTGATTACCGGTGCTGATTTTATACCCTGGATGATAGTAGGCATGATGGGCTTTTTTCTGGTTCGAGAAAATATGGTCCGTAGCCAGGGTGCAATAAACGCCAGCAAAGCCCTGTTTGCCTACCGCCAGGTTCACCCCAGTGATGCCGTATTTGTAAGGGGATATCTGGACGGTTTATTAAGAACCTTTGTGTTCCTGCTGTTTATATTGGGTGGCCTGTTGCTGGGGTTAGACCTGTTCCCGGACAATGCCATAAAAGCACTGTTTGGCTGGCTATCGCTATGGGCATTGGGAATGGGCTTTGGCCTGGTCTTGTCGGTTACAGGCACGCTGATCCCGGAAACCGCAAAAATAGTAGGTATGCTTACTATGCCATTGCTGATTATCTCAGGCGTTATACTCCCATTAAATATGCTGCCCCACTACCTGCTCGAATATTTGATGCTCAACCCTATGGTGCATGGTATAGAGTTTATTCGCGCCGCTTTTTTTGAAAACTATAAAGTAGTGCATGGCACCAGTGAGATATATTTATGGCTATGGACTCTGACTTTAAACGCTTTAGGCCTGCTGTTACATGTTCGCTATAAAGAGAGGCTGAAAGCACAATGATAGAAATCAGCAATCTTTATAAACGCTACAACAGCCGTGATGGCCGCGAAGCCCCCTGGGTACTACAAGATATTAACCTCACCATTCCTGCCAACGTAAGCGTAGGCCTGCTGGGCCGCAATGGTGCCGGCAAAAGCACTCTGTTGCGTTTAATTGCCGGCATGGACAATCCCGAGAAAGGTACAGTACAGCGTTATTGCCGGGTATCCTGGCCCATTGGCCTTGCGGGTGGTTTTCAAGGTTCCATGACCGGGCGGCAAAACGTAAAATTTGTAGCCAGAGTGCACGGTGCCCGCCATGAGGAAGTTCAGCGTATTATTCGCTATGTAGAAGAATTCTCCGAGCTGGGAGCTGCGTTCGACCGGCCCATAAAAACGTATTCTTCGGGTATGCGATCACGACTGAACTTTGGCTTGTCTCTGGCTTTTGACTTTGATGTTTACCTTTCGGATGAAGCAACGGCTGTAGGCGACCGCGCTTTTAAAGCAAAAGCCAGCAAAGCCTTTAAAGATAAAGTAGGCCAGGCAAGCCTGATTATTGTGTCCCATGCAGAAGGCATTCTTAAAGAGCTCTGCCAGGCCGGCATTTACCTTAAAAATGGCCAGGCCATTTGGTATGACGATATTAACGATGCTATAGCGGCTTACCATGAAGAAACGTCCCCGCCTCCGGCGGGGAGCCGTAAGCTTTAAGCTGACAGCTTATGGCTTATAGCTCCCCGAAGGGGCTCTTAAAGCTGACAGCTTACGGCTTACAGCTCGCCCCAGACAAACGCCAGGTTCGAAAAAGGAACTGAACAAAAAAAATGCAAAAATTCATCAAAAAACAACCTCATTGGGCGCTCGCCCTGGTGGCCATTCTGGCCGTTGCCTTTTACTGGTTTGCCTGGGCATCCGATCGCTACGTCTCCCGTGCTACCGTAGTGCTGGAAAGCCCGCAAATTGCCGCCCCCGAGTTCAGCTTCTCCAGCCTCATACAGGGCAATGGCGGCCACAGCGATCTGCTACTGCTGCGCGAACACCTGCTCTCAACCGATATGCTCAGCACAGTTCTCAGGGAACTGCCCTTTCGCGAGCACTACAGCGAGAATGGTGATCTGTTTGCCAGCCTGTGGAACAAAGACGCTCCCATAGAAGAGCTGCACAAATACTATCAAAAGCGCGTAAGTGTAGAGCTGGATGAATACGCCGGAGTGCTCAATATAGAAGTGCAAGCCTTTACTCCTGAATTTGCCCACGACATGGCTCAATTGCTGCTAAGCGCCGGCGAAGCCCATATGAACAACATGGGTCAGCGCCTGGCTGAAGAGCAGGTTAAGTTTCTTGAAAAACAAACCGATCGCCTGGGTGACCGGCTGGATGAAGCCCGGGCCAACCTGCTGGCGTTTCAGAACGAACATGGTCTTATCTCACCCATTCATACCGTAGAAAGTCTTAATCAGGTAGTAGGCACGCTGGAAGGCGAACTGGCCCGCCTGCAGGCCCGCTATACCGCAGCACAAAGCTACCAGAGCACCCGCTCCGCCGAGCTGGTGCAAATAAAAGCCGAAATAAACGCCCTGCAACAACAAATTGGCAAAGAGCAAAACCGCCTTGCCAAAGAAACCGGCAGTGCCCTGAACCAGATATCTGCCGGTTATCAGGCCCTTGAGCTGAAAGCGCAATTTGCTCAGCAAACCTACTCCAGCGCCCTGGCTGCACTGGAAAGCACCCGGATAGAAGCTGCGCGCAAGCTCAAGCAGGTAAGCGTGCTGCAAAGCCCGCTGCAGCCGGAATATGCTACCGAGCCGAAGCGACTCTACAACACCACCATTTTTGCACTCATCACTCTGTTTCTGGCTTTTATTGCCAATATGATGATGCTGATCATTCGTGACCACCGCGACTAAGTACACAGGTACCCCAAATGCTAAACATTAAAAAGACTTCATCTTCCGTTCAGCGCAAAGGCATTATTCTGGCCGGTGGTTCAGGCACCCGGCTCTACCCGCTGACTAAAGCGGTCAGCAAACAGCTGATGCCGGTATACGACAAGCCCATGATCTATTATCCGCTCAGCACCCTGATGCTTGCAGGCATTAAAGATATTTTAATTATCTCTACTCCCACCGATCTGCCCCGTTTTCAGGACCTGCTAGGCGATGGCAGCGAATGGGGAATTAAACTCAGCTATAAAGTGCAGCCCACTCCCGACGGACTGGCTCAGGCCTTTATTCTGGGAGAGGAGTTTATTGGCGACTCACCGGTGTGTTTGATCCTTGGTGACAACCTCTTCTTTGGCCATAATCTTACCGAGTCACTAAACAGAGCAAATATGCAACAACAAGGTGCCACCATTTTTGGCTACCATGTACAAAATCCCACCGCCTACGGTGTGGCCGAGTTCGACGAAAACGGTAAGGTGCTGTCACTGGAAGAAAAGCCCGCTCAGCCCAAGTCCAACTTTGCCGTGCCCGGCCTCTATTTCTATGACAACAACGTAGTTAAGATTGCCAAATCCATTAAGCCTTCTGCCCGTGGTGAGCTGGAAATTACCGATGTGAACAAAGCCTATCTGCAAGACGGCCTGCTGAACGTAGAGCCATTGGGCCGCGGCAGTGCCTGGCTGGACACCGGCACCCACGACGATCTGCTGGAAGCCGGCCACTTTATTGCCACCATAGAAAAACGCCAGGGCCTTAAAGTGTGCTGCCCGGAAGAAATTGCCTGGCGCTTTGGTTATATAGACGATGCCCAGCTTAAAGCTCTGGCCGACCCCATGAAGAAAAACGGCTATGGTCAGTACCTGCTTAATTTGCTTAATGAAACTGGTTTTAAAAGAAGCTACAAGGCATAAACATGAATATTATCGACACCGCCATTCCCGAGGTAAAGATCATTGAAACCACCGTATTTGGTGATGAACGTGGCTTTTTTATGGAAACCTTTCGTCAAAGCCTGTTTGATGAGCTGACCGGTGGCAAACCCTTTGTGCAAGACAACCACTCACGCTCGGTGCAGGGTATTCTGCGCGGTTTGCATTATCAGATTCAGCAGCCCCAGGGTAAGCTGGTGCGGGTGGTAAGCGGCGAAGTCTATGATGTGGCCGTAGATATGCGCAAAAACTCCCCCACCTTTGGCCAGCATGTAGGTGTGGTGCTTTCTGCAGAAAACAAACGCCAGTTCTGGGTGCCCGAAGGCTTTGCTCATGGTTTTTATGTAATGAGCGACAGCGCAGACTTTGTTTACAAGTGCACCAACTACTACGCCCCTGAGCACGACCGCAGCCTGCGCTGGAACGATCCGGAGCTGAACATAAACTGGCCTCTGGTAAACGGAGAGCAGCCCACCCTCTCCGAAAAAGACACCAACGCCCCCCTGCTATCCCAGGCTGATACCTTCTAAATGAGCCTTGTAGCCGGCGCTTTAGCTGCCGGTTCTGCTAGCCGTCATCCTGACTTTTGCTAGCCGTCATCCTGACGAAGGTCAGGATCTTTGGTTTCTTTAACTTATGGCTTACAGCTTAAAGCTGACAGCTAACACCCCCGAAGGGGCATTTTTGATGTACATTCTAATTATCGGCAAAAATGGCCAGCTTGCTTATGAGCTGGCCAACAGTATTCCTGCCGGAATAACAGCCCGTTTTGTATCAAGCCAAGAGCTGGACATCAGCAACCAGGCCGCAGTGCATACCCTTATTACCGCAGAACAGCCGGATGCAGTAATAAACGCCGCCGCTTATACAGCCGTAGACAAGGCTGAGACCGAACAAGAGCAGGCATTTAATATCAACGCCAAAGGGCCACAATATCTGGCAGAAGCCTGCCAGTCGATAGGCGCTCACCTGGTGCAAGTGTCTACTGATTTTGTATTTGACGGCACAGCCAACACTCCATATACCCCTGACAGCACACCCAACCCGGTAAGCGTATATGGCAGCAGCAAGCTGGCCGGTGAACGAGGCGTGCAACAAGCCCTGCCCTCTGCCACCATTATCCGCACCAGCTGGGTATACAGCAGCCATGGCAATAACTTTGTAAAAACCATGCTGCGGTTAATGAACGAAAAAGAGCAACTGGGCGTGGTAGCAGATCAAATAGGGGCACCCACCTGGGCTGCTGGCCTGGCACGAGTTTGCTGGCAAGCGGCACAGCAGAAACCGGCTGGCATTTATCACTGGAGCGATGCGGGTGTGGCCAGCTGGTATGACTTTGCCGTAGCTATTCAGTCTTTGGCACGATGCAAGGGGCTGCTTAACAAGCAAATTCCGGTTAATGCCATAGAGACGGCAGACTACCCTACTCCAGCAAAGCGCCCTAGTTACAGCGTATTAAGCAGCAGTTCATTACAGCAAGCATTAAATATTAAATCTGTTCACTGGCGCGAACAGTTAAATGCCATGTTAAATGAGGCGTTAGTATAGTCATTTAACACCTGCTTTAAGATTTATATAAGATAAAAGTTAATTAAAATCATACTAAGAGTCAGTTGTTGAACTCTGAAGGAATTAGAATGAAAACATGTATTATTGTTCTTGGTATGCACAGAAGCGGAACTTCCGCTTTAACAGGTACATTAGAAAAAATTGGAGTAATGCTACCGCAAGATCTATGGCCGGCGCAAGAAGATAATCCAAAGGGTTTCTTTGAAGGACAAAAAGTAGTTGATATCAACACAAGAGTTATCGCTGCTAATGGTTCTAACTACGACGATACTCGGTTTAATATTACAATCAGTGAAGAGTCGATAGTTCAACATTTGGATGAAGCAAAAAATTTCATCCAGGAAGAATTTAGTTACAGTAAGTGCTTTGCACTCAAAGATCCCAGAATGTGTATAACTTTCCCTTTCTGGGAAAGAGTCTTACTGGAGCTTGGAATTACAATAAAAGTTGTTATCCCTTATAGGAACCCCTTTGAAGTCTCGCGCTCTTTAAAAAAACGTAATAACTTCTCAACAGAAAAATCGTTACTACTATGGGCCAAGCACCTTTTGCTTGCGGAAAAATATTCAAGAATATATCCACGCTATTTTATTAGCTTTAACAGCTTAATGGCTAACACTGCCGATATTTTGCCAGAACTGGCTCACTTTGTTGAAGTTGAGCTTAGTAAAAATACCATAGCTACCGTTAAAGAGCAGTTTCTGGATCCAACTTTAAAGCACCATAACATTGATATAAATAACGTTGCAGAAAACATTCCTGGATTTATTAGAGAGCTGATTTCTTTTGTCCAACATGATAGTTTTAAAGACGTAACAGAAAAAAAATGGAATGCTATTTTTAATGAAGTAAGCTCTCTTTACCAATTTCTCCATACCTATGATGTTCAGTTTCAAAGCCAAATTTCCCGAGATCTCCATGTACAAAGAGATCAGGCCATTAACCAAGCACATTCCTTTAAAGAACAACTCGAACAACAAGCTGAGCTGAACCAATCTGAAATTGCGGCTTTAGAATCGGAAAAAGATCGCCTCTCGAGACAGAAAAATCAGCTGCAGCAAGAGTTAGAGCAGAGCCGAGAGCAAATGGAGATTCTGGAGTCGGAAAAAAGCCAACTATTGAAACACCAAAGTCGGTTAGAGCAAAAAGCAGAGCAGTTACTTCAGGATCTGAACAGCATCAAAGAAGCCAAACGGTCTCAAATGGCCGAGTTACAAAGCCAGATTAATACTCTGAATAAAGAGAAAGTAGCACTAAACGAAGAATCAAACAGGCTGGAGCAGCAACTTAAAAAGCAAACACAAGTTAGCGACCAGCAGCTACTGAAAATCCAGACCAAGCTTACAGAGCTTGAACAAAGCCACGCACAAGAGGTGGAGCAGAATCAGGCACAGATAAAACTCCTGAAACAGAAAAATGACCAACTGTTGGAGTGCCAAACAAAACAGGAACAAGAGGCAGAGCAATTACTGCAAGATCTGGATAGCATCAAAAAAGCCAGGCAAGCCCAAAAAGATGAGCTGCAAAGCCATATTGATCGTTTAAGCAAAGAGAAGGCTGCCCTGCACGAAGAATCACACAAGCTGGAACAGCAACTCAGAGAACAGACGCTGAGCAGTGAACAGGCATTACAAGAGAAAGACCAACAGCTGTTAGATCTCAAGCAGAGCTATGCTCAACAAATCGAACAGAGCCAAGTAAAGATAAATAATTTGGAATCAGAAAATTCTGAACTGTTAAAAATAAAAGACGAACTTTCGCAAGAAGTTAACAGCCTGACAGAATCCATTGATATCGTAGTTAAAGATCTTGACATTTTGAAAAAGCAGAAAAAACCATCCCGTATTTACTCAATACTCGGCTTTAGTAAAGTTATAAAAAATAAGTGATACCAATCATTATGAAACCCAAAAAGCTCAGAGCACTCCTAGAAAAAAACAACTTTTTTGATAGCGTGTTTTATCTAAGAAAATATCAAGACGCACGCTTATCTGATGCCAACTCAATTGAACATTATATTCAAATTGGCTTCAAGGAAAACCGAAAACCGAACCCTTCATTTGATCCTGAATGGTACCTTTCCAATTATAAAGATGTAAAAGATGCAGGAATTAACCCTGTCATTCACTTTATTATGCACGGGCTTGGTGAAGGTCGGCTTCGAAATGAAGAGGAAAAATTAGAATACGACAGAGTGCTGAGCCTTGGTCATTTTGATGCAAACTACTATAAAAACCTTTATGAGGACCTTCAGTCTCTTGACGAGAAGTTTGATATACTAACTCACTATATCAGACATGGCAAATATGAAGGAAGAAAGATTAACCCTCATCTTCCAGTAATTCAAGCAACAGAAGACTCTCAGCTATCAAGTATAGAGCTCGAGGAACCTACCATCTATGTGTCAAAAGATGATGAGATAAATCCAATAAGCTCACTATCAGATTCTTTAGCACACTCAAATGAGTTAGTTATAGAAAGAAATAAATTTGATCCCGAATATTACCTGAAAGAAAATGATGATGTAAGAAAAGCTGGCATTACTCCAGAAGAACACTATTGGTCAAACGGTGAGCGTGAAGGTAGAAAACCAAATCAATGGTTTGATCCTTCGTTCTATTACAAGCTGAATGCTGATGTAAGAGAAGCTGGTATACCTGCTTTTCGCCATTATATCGAGTCAGGACACCAAGAAGGCCGAGCAAGTCACTCCCCACTTCAAAATAGTGAACGTGTAATTAGTTATGCTCATAAGCCACTGTTGTTTGTAGGGCATGATGGTGTATTAGCAGGCTCAGAGATCGTACTACTTGAGGTAGTACGATGGTTTTTCAACCATACTACTCGCAGAATCAAACTTCTGCTTCTTGCTCCTGGACCTGTAGCTGACAGATATGCTGAATTCGCAGATGTATATGTGCTGTCGGGTAGTGGTGTCGATCAACCTGAAGACCTGAAAACGTTCCTTAACGAAGACTTTGAGTTCGCGTATCTCAACACTGTTGTCTCTGGTCGCTTGTTTAACTACTTGGAACACACAGGAGCAAAACTGGATTGTGAGATCATTACTCATATACATGAAATGGAAAAAGTGCTTTCAACCTTTCCTGATGAAATGGAAGCATTGCTCAGCCGAACCAAACATTGGATCTCAGCCTCTCCTGCTTCCTCAGCAACACTTGAAGCCAAATACCAAATAGCTACCGAAGCACTGACGACGGTCCCTGCCTTCATCAACCCGGTAGCCCGAAAAGAAGCGATCACCAATGAACTGCAGGCCGATGCGAGGAAAGAGCTGGGCCTGAGTCCAGACTCTTTTGTAGTTATGGGTTGTGGAACCGTTTATGAGCGCAAAGGCCCGGATCTGTTTCTTGAAGCAGCTCGTTTTCTGAAAACGCAAACCAATCGGCACATTGAGTTCGCATGGCTGGGCCAGGGCCCAGACCAGGAAGCATTGGAAGCGTCGCTAACTGAACAAGAAAAAAGCTGGATTATCTTCGCTGGTAACAGGAACAATGCTAATAAGCTGCTCGCCGCAGCTGATGTATTCTTTATGTCATCTCGGGAAGATCCTTTCCCACTTGTGGTTCTGGAATCTGCCCAACACGGTGTACCTACTGTTTGCTTTGAGCCCGCAACTGGCATCATAGCGTTTATTGAGCAAGACGCAGGCATCGCTGTACCGGAAATAGATCCACAACTGGCAGCAAAGGCCATTCAGCAACTGCTGGAGCATCCCCAGTATCGGCAGGAGCTTGGCGACTGCGCTCGGGCAAAACTTTTTTCCAACTACACAACAGAGCAGCAAAACCTTAAAATATACCATACTATTCAACAAGTTACAGAATACAAACCATCGGTATCTGTTATTGTGCCGTTCTACAACCACGAGAAATTCATTGAAGAACGTCTGAACAGTATTCTGGATCAGCCAATCAAAGACATTGAAATCATTGCATTGGATGACTGCTCGACGGATAGCACAGTGGATAAGGTGCGCCCGTACCTACAAGATTGTCGCGTGACTCTTATAGAGAACAAGGTGAACTCGGGTTCTCCCTTTAAGCAATGGGAGAAGGGCATTCACTTAGCTCAAGGTGATGTTGTATGGATTGCAGAAGGCGATGACAGCTGCTCAACTAATTTTCTGTCTGAACTATTGCCCAAGTTTGATGACCCATTAGTCAATATAGCCTTTGCCAAAGTGGAAATGATTGATGAACACAGTAATGTGCACACTGGCGCTTTTACTCCCTATTTTGAAATGGCCTATCCGGGAAAGTTTGATACTGCGTACGTAAAAACAGGGATTCAAGAGGTTTCAGAACACTTTGCGGCCTACCAAACTCTAGTCAACGCAAGTGGGTTATTGATCAGAAGAACCTCATTTGGTGAAACACTTGAGACAGCTAGAGCGCACAAAATGTGTGGTGACTGGCTCATATATCTTGAATGTATGAAGCGAGGGAAAATTGCATTCTGTCCCAGTGCTGTTAATTATTTTCGGCGGCATTCGGCATCTCAAGTTGTCAAAATTGAAGGTACTGAGCAGTATTTTAGGGAACGATACGAAATAACCAGTTACATCATCGATCACTTCCCTATTGGGAAAAAACAATTGATGGGAGCCTTCAGGGCGATAGATCATGAGTGGGAAAGGTTCAGTTACAAGCACCCCGGAAAAATATTGAACGAACTGTACAATAAAGCAAAATTAATCAAAAAGCTTTCAAAGAAAAAGACAATAGAGTTGCCATCACTGCTGGTTGTTGTAAGTGATCTGTCGCCTGGTGGTGGACAGCTTTTTTCAATACGGCTAGCGAACGCATACCGGAGAATCGGTGGGGAAGCAATTCTTGTCAATGTAGGAAAGCACCCAGAACATTGTGAAGTTTCGCGAAAAATTAACCAGGATGTACCTCTTTTTAACGCAGCTGAGATCAAGTTGAGTGAACTAGCAGAGATTTTCGACATAGATATCATCCATAGCTCAGTATGGTGGTCCGATAAGTACGTCCATGAGAACTATAAAGATTTACCAGAAAAAGTACGATGGATAGTATCTACTCACGGATGCTATGAAGCGCTTCTGCAGTCGGAAGCTCTGGATCATGACTTCAGAAAATATTACGAAGGAATGCTCTATGAGGTAGACCATTGGGTCTACACAGCAGAGAAAAATCGTAAGGTTTTTCAAAAACTTGGAATCCCTGAAAAGCTGTCCAAGATTTTAAATGGTTACGAGCCGGAACTTCCCAACGCCCTGGATAAAGCCAGCCTCGGGATCAGAGACGGAGCAGCTGTCTTATGTCTTGCCAGCAGAGCAACTACAGACAAAGGCTGGTTTGTCGCAGTTGAGGCAGTGAAAGCATTAAATGAATCCGGCCACAAGGCAGATCTGCTATTAATAGGCGAAGGCCCCGCTGCTGACAAAATACGAGATAGCCAACCGCCAGAGTATATTCACTTGATAGGCCAGGTTTCAAATTTACAGGACTACATCGCTATCTCAGATATTGGCTTGTTGCCCTCAATGTTTGTAAGTGAATCAATGCCACTTGTACTCATCGAGTTCATGGCGCAGGGCAAGGCTATGCTGGCAACAGATATTGGCGAGATCCGTAACATGACACAAGATGATAAAGGCCACGCCGCAGTCATTATTGAACTCCAGGATGGAAAAGTAACAGCCACCCAATTCGCGCAAGAACTCAAGAGTTTGATAACTAACCCAAATATCATAAAAAAGCTTGAGACTAATTCAAAAAGAAGATTCCGGTACTTTGAGATGAGCAACATGCTAACTGAGTATCAAAAAGTATATAGAGAGGTGATGCGTTGAAGATTCTAGTAATAGGTGGTACGGGATTCATCGGTCGTCACCTCAGTCCGTACCTCGCAAAAAATAACCATGTCCTGGTTATGGCGCGTAACCCAATAGATACTAAAATTTCAAGCTGTAGTGAATCAAATATAAGTTACGTAAAAGGTGACATCACTGATCGTGATCAGGTATTTGCAGCAATGGAAGGCATGGATTATGTAATACACCTTGCTTCCAGTGTTATACCAAGCACCTCAAACGCGGATCCGGTCTTTGATGTTCAAACCAACCTTGTCGGCGCGCTTAATATTCTTGATGCGGCCGTTGAGCACAAAATAAAAAAGTTGGTTTTTCTATCGTCGGGAGGAACTGTATATGGTGAAGGTTCCGGAGTTCCCTTTAAAGAAGATGCTCCTACAAATCCAATTTGCTCCTATGGCATAGTAAAACTTGCAATTGAGAAATACATTAAAATGTATAATCAACTGTATGATGTTCCTTATGCGATTCTTCGTGTGTCCAATCCGTACGGCCCTGGCCAGCTAGGTGATAAGCCACTTGGAGTAGTCTCAATTTTTCTGGATCGAATTAAGCGAGAAACACTAATAGAAATATGGGGAGATGGCTCCACCAGCCGAGACTTTATACATATTGATGATGTTCTTTCAGCAATAGACTCTGTGCTATGGTCACCAAACAATCAGCATTTGCTTAATATAGGCTCAGGAAAACTAGTATCCATCCTGGAACTGATTAACTTGATTTCTGAAATCGTGAGTAAGCGACCAAACTTATCCTACAAACCCTCACGTAGCTTCGATGTCGAATCTGTGCATTTAAATATAGACAAAGCTAGAAGTGAAATAGATTGGACTCCTAAGATAGATTTATACGACGGGATATCTTTAATGGCAAGCTTAAGAAACAATATATAGAGATAATTGTATGGAAAAGATATTTTTTGGACTTCATATACCAAAGTGTGCTGGCACAAGTGTTTTATCTGAGCTTAAGAGAAATTATGGAGATAGAATCTATCAGTCAACTTCATTAATAAGTAATGTGAGAGAAAATAAGCCTGACTTATTAGATGACTATCCAAATCTTTCTCATGATGGCTATTTTGGCCATCACTTCTGTGACGAACTACTAAAAATAATCAAAAATGATATATTTTTATTTACCTTCCTTAGGGATCCTCTTGACAGAGCTTTAAGCCATTATAAATACTTAAACAGAATGAACTTGTCTGTTGGTTTGCCTGAAGTTGAGTTTGAAGTTTTTGTCAAATCAATCCCTTCTATAACAGGATTTATTCTAGATCGATTTCCTGGATTAATTCAAAAAGATAAAAATGTGCCCCGTTGGATGAAAGCCGCATCTGTGCTTAAAAAGTTCGACTATGTGGGTGATTCAAATGATCTAATCTCTTTCCAAAACGTCTTTCAAGAAAACTTTGGCGTTAAACTAAATTTAAGCATACAGAAAAACAAAGCACCAAAAGAAGGTAATGAAATAGACTTAGATATTAAGGAGGCACTTTATTGCTCATTAGAAGATGATATCCTATTATATCAATGGTTTAAAAAACTATGGCATGAACATAGTAAGTCACCAGAAAAAGATAGTATAGATAGTTATCTAAAATCACCATTAAATGACAATAGAATTTTTAACTTCCATGCATCTAGCATGATAGCTGAATTCAGAGCAAACAATGATATTAATACTTTAAGAGAATTGAAGTTCAAAAATGAAAGGTTTAACCAATTGCTAAGTCAAAGGTTATCTTAAGGACAATATAGAAATTACATTTATATTTTAAGGCAATCATGAAATACGGGAATAGATTATAGTTATCAAAATGATAGCTGCATCTAAAGCATATTTTTCTTTGTGGAAAAGTTCATTGCCATTTCCATAAAGGCAAGTAAATAAAGTAACAATAAAAACTGGTATCATTATGTCTGAAGTTTTTTTACATATAGGACACGGCAAAACTGGGTCATCCTACCTTCAAAGCGTCCTGAACCTTTCCAAAGAAAAACTATTGGAGAATGGCTTTTCTTATCCTTTAGAAGAAAAGGACTGTTTAGATCCAGAAAAAATCTCTTCAGGAAATGGAAGATTGATATATGAATTAAACCTCGATTGGTTAGACAAAAACAAAAAAGTAATATTTAGTGATGAGCACCTATTTAGAATGATGTGTGACAGCAGGTATTTAAATAAACTATCGGAACAATTTAAGAGTTTAGGCTTTACCAAAGCCCATATTCTCCTGTTTACTAGGGATCCAGTTTCTCACGCTGCATCTTCATACCAGCAAAGTATAAAAAGAGATGGTAACCACCATTCTATAGAGAGTAGGTTCGAATCATATGACATTCCGAAGAAGGTAGCTGAACTAATTAGAACAGTAAACTCTGACAGCTTTTTTGATATCAGGGTTTATAATTACTCGAAGCACAAAAAAGATTTGGTTGGAAGGCTTGCTGATTGGCTCAACTTAGATAAAAGCATTTTTTCTCTCCCCAAAAAGAAGACAATAAATCGCTCACTTACCAGTTCAGAGTTATATATCCAATCTTCATTCAACAAGCATCTTGGAAAATGCTCCGCCCTAATATCTGACCCTCTATGCGAGCTTCTTCCCAATGTGAAAGCAGATGTTATCCTGCCAGACACAAAAACTCAAACGGAAATGTTAGAACGTATCAAGGAGGATATTAACTTCGTAAACAAAAAATTCCCCAATGAAGCCTATAGATTTGATGTAACCGAATCACAAGACTCAATTAAAAACAAGATGACACTATCTACAGAACAACTTGAAGTAATTTGTAACTCATTAGCAAAGCGTATACTTGAACAGCGAAATGTCATTAAAAAACTAAAGTCAACCAAGTCTTCCGATTAAAAAGTAAAAACAAACAACATTATATGATTGACTTAGTGTGAGTTGTAGTAAACACGGCTATCAAACTAACAAAAGCCTCTACTTTGACTTATAAGCCGCCGGAGTGAGTTTAATGCCTGAAAACAATGACCGAAAAACAAAATGATAAATAAAATAGTAAATGTATTCCGCCCTTCAAAAGGCTCATCAACGCCTCAGGATGTAATCATTCATATAGGTTCGCCGAAGTGTGGCTCATCCGCCGTACAAAGGTTTTGCATTAAAAACAGAGAAAAACTTCTTGAACTTGGCTATTACTACCCGGAGCATAGTCTGGACAGTAATGGAGTATCTGGCGGCCACACCCAGGTAGCCGGCGCACTGATACAAAAAGACATTAGCCTGGCCAAAGCGAACCTGACAACCTGGTTAACGGAAGCCAAGACTAGAAATGCCACATTACTGCTTTCTGCCGAGGCTTTTTATGGCCAGCACAATGCTATTGCTGAATTGTGTGAAGGGGTTAAAGTAACCGTTATCGCCTTTTTAAGGCACCCTGCAGACTATTTACTGGCCAACCATAATCAGGGAATAAAGCGGCATATGGAAACTCGCCGGCTCAGTGAGCTGTTGCCTGTGCAGCTTGGTCAGCAAACGGGTCATTTGGCGGGGCTGCCACTGTTACACTGGGCAGACAAGTTTGGCGATGATAACTGTATTTTTATGCCTTATCAGTCACCTTCTGCAGGCAGCACACCTCTTGAACTGCAATTTTTAATGGCTGCTGGCATACCGGAAAAAAACGCCAAAGCTTTGACTAACAACCTGGACAAAATCACTAACCGGAGTTATGTAAAATCAGCCCTTGAGCTTAAGCGTTTACTTAATACTGTTTTGCCCGAGTTGCCAGCGCAATATGCTCATGAGATAGATTGGGCATTGCAGCATTATTCAGATAACGCAACAGATGAACATGCTTTTACCCAGGCTGACCTTGGCGATGACATACGAGAAAAGCTGAATCATCATCTTTTAAGTCAGATGAAACCAGTTGTTAAGCGGTTTCCTCAGCTGGAAAGTGTGACCAAAATGGCCTCTGCCAGCAACACCAAGAGTGACCTCAATCTTTCCAAACCTCTTAAGGCGCTGGAAGAGTCTGCCCCCATAGCGGTAAATGCAGTTATAAAACAGGCCGTGATATTACGGGACTCTCACAGAGATGACTATGCGTTTTGTAAGTTGCTTGATGTACTTGGCATTGAGTTTGCTGAGCCTAAAGCAAGAAAAGCCATCCCGGGTTTAACCGCACCTCAAAAGCAGGTATTAAATAGCGGAAAGGCTCAACCTGCTGATTGCTTACGTGAGTTGGCTGTATTACTGGAAAAGCAGAATTTGTTACAAGATGCTCACTTTGCCATTTCAGCCGCTTTAAAAAACCGTCCCAATGGCGAAGGTATTAAGCGCATAAAAGCCAGAATAGAGCAAAAAATAAACACTCAAAAAGCCACTTTGAAAGCTCACTAATTATTACTCTTGGAAAATAGATGCTAAGCAAAACGGCAAGGCAAAAACTGGGGTTTATTCGCCACCCCAGTTGGAACAAAAAAAACTCTCTGCAGTCTCTTGAAAAAAGCACCTACCAGTTTCAGGCATTAAGCAACGACCCTCAGTTTATTACCCACACTCGCTATTGGCTGCCTGGCTGGTATATGCTGGAACTTGCCATCGAGCACGATCAGCCCAGTGCCGTTGCCGAGTTGTTTTTCGATACAGGTGATGGTTTTAATGCAGGGCAGAGTTTGCAACTGCCATTACCACAGGCCAAAGTGCTTAAACGCGTTTGCTACCTGCCTTTTGGTCTGCGTGCATTGCGGTTAGATCCCATCTCCGCAGAAGGCCGCTTTAGCATTACCCACTGCAAGCTGGTATGGCTTAAACCCTCTTTTGCCAGCAGCCGCATTATGCAGCGTTTAAGCAAAGTACACAGAGATTATAAAGAGCAGGAGTTACCGGCTATCAGTTCAGCTCTTGCCAGAGAAGCAAAGCAGCAAGGAACCTCCTGGCGAGCTGTGGCATTGCAGGCTTATGAGAGTACTTTTGAACACTCAGTGCCTGGCATCAGTTATGAATGGTGGCTTGAACAACAAGCTGAGCGCCGCCAGGAACAGTTACAAACACTGCAACGCCAGCAATCGGAGTGGACCTGTCAGCCTGTTATTTCCATATTGCTGCCCGTTTATAACACGCCACCAACACTGCTGGCTGAGTGCATACACTCGGTAACCGCCCAAGTTTACTCAAACTGGCAGTTGTGTATCGCAGACGATGCTTCAACCAGCCCAGAAACCAGAAAGGCACTGCAGCAGCTGTGTGCCGGCGATGAGCGCATTAAGCTGGTGCGGCGGGAAAATAACGGTCACATTAGCGCAGCCAGTAACTCAGCTTTGGCTGTAGCCACCGGTGACTATGTGGCGTTGCTGGATCATGATGATTTGCTCAGCCCCGATGCCCTGCTTAAGGTAGCAGCAGCTATTAACCAACACCCCGATGCCTTGCTGCTATATAGTGATGAAGACAAAGTTGATGAGCAGGGCAAACGCTATGATCCGCATTTCAAGCCCGGCTGGAATCCGGATTTATTGCTGAGCCAGAACTATATTTCTCATCTTGGGGTGTATCAGCGCCAGCGAATGATCAGCATTGGTGGCTTCAGAGAAGGGCTGGAAGGCAGCCAGGATCACGACCTTGTATTGCGCTTTACCGATGGCTTTACCGATGGCCTGAGCGCTGAACATATTGTGCATATTCCTGAGGTGCTCTATCACTGGCGTGCGGTGGCCGGCTCTACCGCACTGGGCAGCAATGAAAAAAGCTATGCTCACCAGGCCGGGCTTGAAGCAGTTCAACAATATGTAAGCAAACAGCACCCGGGAGCCTCTGTCAGCTCTACCGCTGGTGATTATTATCGTGTGGTCTGGCCCCTGCCCTCACCAGCACCGCTGGTCAGCCTGCTGGTTCCCACCCGTGATGGCGTAGACATTCTGGCTCCGTGTGTGAACGCCATTCTGGAAAAAACGGATTATCGTCATTTTGAGCTGATTATTCTGGATAACCAGAGCAGTTGCCCGCGCACTCTTGAATATATGCAGCAGGTGAGTGAACGGGATGAACGGGTGCGTGTACTGCGCTGGGATCATCCCTTTAACTACTCTGCCATTAACAACTTTGGTGCCAGCCAGGCCAAAGGCAGCATTATTGGTCTTATTAATAACGATGTGGAGCCCATTAATGCCGGCTGGTTAAGCGAAATGGTCAGCCAGGCATGCCGCCCGGAAATTGGTTGTGTGGGTGCCAAGCTTTATTACCCTAATGGCTCTTTGCAGCATGCGGGTGTTATTCTGGGCATTGGCGGCGTGGCGGGACATAGCCACAAGTATTTTAATGGCAATGCGCCGGGTTACTTCTCTCGCCTGCAGCTGGTGCAAAACTTGTCTGCAGTCACTGCGGCCTGCCTGCTGGTGCGTAAAGATATTTTCGAACAGGTAGGTGGGTTAAACGAAGAGCACTTGAAAGTGGCATTTAACGACGTCGATTTTTGCCTTAAGGTGCGGGAAGCCGGTTACCGTAACCTCTTTACGCCGTTTGCAGAGCTTTATCATCACGAGTCGGTTTCTCGCGGCGCGGAAGACAACCTGGAAAAGCAGGCGCGTTTTCAGGCAGAAATTGCCTACATGCGCAAAACCTGGGGGCCACTGCTGGATAACGACCCGGCCTATAACCCCAACCTCACCCTGGCATATGAAGACTTTTCGCTGCGGTGCTCTTCAGCCTGTTTCTCATAATGAAAGTTCTGGTTGTTGAGCAGGGTGCCAACCCCAGCACCGATTTTTTTATTCGTCCGTGGGCAGAAGATAATCAGGCACAATGTGAGTTTATGTCGCTCTCCAGCCCGCCACCTGCACAGCAAAAATGGGATCTGGTTGTTTTTGTACGCTACATCACTCCTGCCTGGCGCGCCTGGCTAACAAACAACAAAAACCACATTAGCCGCATTGCGCTGTTTATGGATGATGACCTGTTCAGCCTTAAAGCTCATGTTCACCTGCCACTGCGCTATCGTTATAAGCTGTTTAAATATGCCTGGCAGCAGCAATTCTGGCTGAAGCGTGCCAACTGCGAGCTTTGGGTATCTACACCATGGCTGGCAAAAAAATATGCCAGCTGGTCGCCTTTGGTGCTGACACCTTCATCTCCTCACCGGCATCAAACACCACAAAAAACGCTGTTTTATCATGGCTCAGCTTCGCACCAGAGCGAGCTTGACTGGCTTTACCCGGTGTTTGAGCAAGTTCTGATGCAGGACCACAGCATCAGTGTGGAGCTGATAGGTAATCATAACGTGCGTAAGCAGTTTGCCACTTTACCCAGGATACATGTGCTGCACCCCATGAGCTGGCCAGCCTATCAGGCTCTGCTGGCCCGCACGGGCAGGTGCATTGGCCTTGCTCCCCTGCTTGAAAATGCGTTTAACTCAGCGCGGGCACCTACCAAATTTTTTGATATTACTCAGGCAGGTGCGGTTGGCATTTATGCAGATCATCCCGTTTACCGCTCTGTCATCAAAGACGGTTATAATGGACTGCTATTACCCATGGAGCAGCAGACCTGGGCTGACGCAATTCTGGCACTGAGCAAAAACGAAGAGCAGAGACAGGCCATGCAGCAGCAGGCTCTGGACACACACACCTCTTACCCTTCATCCTGACAAGGGTAAGAGCACTTGCTCAAAGTGTATATAAATTCATCTTCAGATAATAAAAGAGACTGTAATGCGTAAAATTCTGGTTACCGGCGGTGCCGGCTTTATCGGCTCTGCCGTGGTTCGTCATATTATTGAAAACACTCAGGATGAAGTGATTAACCTGGACAAACTCACTTATGCCGGTAACCTGGAGTCGCTTACCTGTGTAGCCGAATCTGCCCGCTATCACTTTGTTAAGCTGGATATTTGTGATCGTGCCGGCCTGGATGAAGTGTTTGCGCAGTATAAGCCAGACGCCGTTATGCACCTGGCAGCAGAAAGCCACGTAGACAGATCCATTACTGGTCCGGCTGAGTTTATCAATACCAATATTGTGGGCACTTACACTCTGCTGGAAGCCGCCCGCCACTACTGGAACGGACTTGAAGACGGTGCCAAAGCCGCGTTTCGTTTTCATCACATTTCTACTGATGAAGTGTATGGCGATTTGCACGGCACTGATGACCTCTTCACAGAAACCACCCCTTATGCGCCCAGCTCGCCCTACTCGGCCAGCAAGGCCAGCTCGGATCATCTGGTGCGGGCCTGGCAACGCACCTATGGCCTGCCCACCCTTATTACCAACTGCTCCAACAACTACGGGCCTTATCACTTCCCGGAAAAGCTGATCCCGCTGGTGATTTTAAATGCACTGGAAGGCAAGCCGCTGCCCATTTATGGCAAGGGCGACCAGATTCGTGACTGGTTGTATGTGGAAGATCACGCCCGGGCGCTGTATGAGGTGGTCACCCGTGGTGAAGTGGGTGAAACCTACAATATTGGCGGCCATAACGAGAAGCAGAACATAGAAGTGGTAAAAACCATCTGCACCATTCTGGATGAGCTGGCTCCATCTGCTCATTCCCCCTACGCTAGCTTAATTACCCACGTAGCCGACAGACCCGGTCATGATGTGCGCTATGCCATAGATGCCGCCAAAATTGAGCGTGAACTGGGCTGGTCCCCGGAAGAAACCTTTGAAAGCGGCATTCGTAAAACTGTGCAGTGGTACCTTGCCAATCAGGAGTGGGTGAATAATGTAAAAAGTGGTGAATACCAGAACTGGATCACCAAACAATATACCGCTTCATAATATTTATTAACTATGTCTCATATTTTAATTATCGGTGGAGCCGGTTATATCGGCTCTCATATGTCCAAGCAGCTGGTTAACCACGGTTACCAGGTTACCGTTCTGGACAATCTCAGTACCGGGCACAAACCGCTGGCACAATATGGCAAGCTGGTAGTAGGTGATCTGGCAGACACCCACCTGCTGGAAAACCTGTTTTCTAACAATACCTTTAGCGGTGTGATGCATTTTGCTGCCAGCAGCCTGGTGGGTGAGTCTATGGTGGAGCCTGCCAGATATTACCGTAATAATGTTGCCAACACCCTTAATCTGCTGGATGTAATGGTGCGCCACAGGGTGAAAAATTTCATTTTTTCATCCACGGCTGCCACCTTTGGCGAGCCGGAATACACCCCTATTGATGAAGCGCACCCACAAAGCCCGATCAACCCCTATGGTGCCAGCAAGCTGATGGTAGAAAGAATTCTGCAGGATTATGCCAGTGCATATGGCCTTAATTCTGTCTGCCTGCGTTACTTCAACGCCTGTGGGGCCGATCCTGCTGGTGAGCTGGGTGAATGCCACGAGCCGGAAACCCATCTTATTCCACTGGTGTTACAGGCTGCTTCCGGCAGACGAG
Source organism: Oceanimonas aquatica (assembly GCF_030732065.1). Classification (GTDB taxonomy): domain Bacteria; phylum Pseudomonadota; class Gammaproteobacteria; order Enterobacterales; family Aeromonadaceae; genus Oceanimonas. Next base: position 286,486 of record NZ_JAVBHX010000004.1, on the reverse strand, counting down.
AATGCATTAAAGTATTTGGCAGAGACTATGCCACAGAAGATGGCACCTGCATTCGGGATTATATTCATGTTGAAGATCTCTGCTCTGCTCACGGCCTGGCACTGCAGCATTTGCTGAGCACGCACATTCAGGGAGCACAGGCCTACAACCTCGGTAATGGTCTTGGGTTTTCTGTGCAGCAGATTATTGATGCCGCCATTAAGGTGGTTGCCGAGCAAGGTTATAAGCTGAAAGTAGAAGAAGCAGAACGCCGGGCCGGCGATCCGGCTGTGCTTGTAGCTGACGCTACCCGCGCCCAAAGTGAGCTGGGTTGGCAGCCAAAATTTGATAGCATAGACACCATTATTCGCCACGCATGGCAGTGGGAGCTGAAGCAGGCGTCGTCAATTATAAAAAAGGGATAACAATGAAAGCTATCATCCCCGTAGCAGGCCTTGGCACCCGCATGCTGCCCGCTACCAAAGCCATTCCTAAAGAAATGCTGCCCATTGTGGATAAGCCACTTATTCAGTATGTAGTAACTGAGGCAGTCGCAGCTGGTTTTAAAGAGATTGTGCTGGTTACTCATTCCAGTAAAAACTCTATTGAGAACCACTTTGACACCAGCTTTGAGTTGGAAGCCACGCTGGAAAAACGAGTAAAGCGTCAGCTACTGGCGGAAGTACGCTCCATTTGCCCCAATGACGTTACCATTATGCATGTGCGCCAGGGTGCCGCAAAAGGTTTGGGCCATGCCGTACTTTGTGCCCGGCCTATGGTGGGTGATCAGCCTTTTGCCGTTATTTTGCCCGATGTATTAATAGATGATGCTGCCTGCAACCTGGCGAAAGATAACCTGGCACGAATGCGTGAACGTTTTGAAGAAACGGGTAACAGCCAGATTATGGTAGAGCCGGTCCCCAAGCATCTGGTAAGCCAATATGGCGTGGTGGATTGCATGGGGCATGATGTTGCTGTTGACCAAAGCAAACCCATGAGCGGTATTGTGGAAAAGCCCGCCGCTGAGCAGGCTCCGTCCAACCTGGCGGTGGTGGGCCGCTATGTGCTTAGCAAAGCAATCTGGCCACTACTGGCCAAAACGCCTCCCGGGGCCGGGGATGAAATTCAGCTTACCGACGCCATAGCAGAGTTGATGCAGCAAGAACGGACAGATGCCTACCGCATGGTTGGCAAAAGTCACGACTGCGGCAGCAAGCTGGGCTATATGAAAGCCAATGTAGAATATGCCCTGCGCCACCCCGAGCTGGGTGAGGAGTTTGCCAGCATGCTTGCAACTTATACCGGCAATAAGGTAGTACCGTTTGCCGCGGGTGAATAACCGAACTGGATTGATTGTGCCGTTATCTACACATCCTTTGTTTAAGGCGCTGCAACGCAGCGCTGAATCCATGCCCACGCTGGCAGAACGCTTTGCTGAAAACAGCCAGCGCGTGCAGCAGCTTACTTTTCATTTTGGTGACGAGTTGCTGGTGGACCTTTCTCGCCAGCAGGTGTGCCCTGGCGTGTTGCAGCAGCTGTGCGAGCTGGCCCGGCAAATGAATCTGCCTGCGGCCATTGCCGGCCTGTTTGCCGATAACCAGTTTAACCCCACCGAGCAGCGCGCCGTGCTGCACACGGCACTGCGTATGCCGGCCGGTGCCGTGCTGATGCGTAACGGGGAAAATATTATCCCCGTTGTGCATGCAGAGCTGACTAAAATGCGCCGCTTTTGCCAGCGCATACACAATGGCGAATGGCGGGGTTACACCGGACTGCCCGTGACGGATGTGGTCAACATTGGCATTGGTGGCTCCGACCTGGGCCCGGCCATGGTGTGCGAGGCACTTAAGCCCTATTGCACCACCGGCATTCGCGCGCATTTTGTGTCGAACATAGACCCGGCGCATTTAGCCACCACCCTTGACCAGCTTAACCCGGCCACTACCTTGTTTGTGGTGTCGTCCAAAAGCTTTGGCACGGATGAGACCATGTCTAACGCGGTGGCTGCCCGCCAGTGGCTGCTGAGTGCCTGTGGTGATGAGAGCCTGATTCAGCAGCATTTTGTGGCGGTGTCTACCAATCATCGCAAGGTGGTGGAGTTTGGCATTGCGGCCGAGAACATGTTTGAGTTCTGGGACTGGGTAGGCGGGCGCTTTTCTTTGTGGTCGGCCATTGGCCTGCCCATTGCGCTGGCCGTGGGCTTTGAGCGCTTTGAGCAGCTGCTGGCCGGTGCCCATGCCATGGATGAACACCTGCGCACCACGCCCCTTGAGCAGAACATTCCGGTGCTGCTGGCGTTGTTAACCGTGTGGAACCATAACGTGCTGGGCCATGCCAGCGAAGGGGTGTTCCCCTACAGCCAGCTGATGCACCGCTTTCCGGCGTTTTTGCAGCAGCTGAATATGGAGTCGAACGGCAAGTCGGTTACCTTGAGTGGCGAGCCGGTCAGCTGTGCCACCGGCCCCATTGTGTTTGGTGATGTGGGCTCCAACAGCCAGCATGCGTTTTTTCAGCTGCTGCATCAGGGCACCACTGTGGTGCCGGCGGAGTTTATTGGTTTTGTAAACTCGCCTTACGACTTTGCTGCTCACCGGCACAAGCTGCTGGCCAATATGCTGGCCCAGGCAGAGGCACTGGCCTTTGGCAAACCGGCCGCTGAGGTGGAAGCCGAGCTGAGCGCGGAAGGCTTGAGCGAACAGCGCATTGCCGAGCTGCTGCCCAGTAAGGTGATGCCCGGCAACCGCCCCAGCACGGTGATTTTGTGCAAGGAGCTGACGCCTCACACCCTTGGCAGCTTAATTGCCCTGTATGAGCACAAAACCTTTGTACAGGGCGTGCTGTGGAGCGTGAACAGCTTTGACCAGTGGGGCGTAGAGCTGGGCAAAAAGCTGGCCAGCGGTCTGGTGGGTGCCCTTGCCGGTGAAACGGATGCCTCAAACCACGATGCGGCCACGCAGAGTCTGGTGCAGCAAATTTGCCGTTGGAGCGCCCCTGCGGGGAGCTGTAAGCCGTAAGCTATCAGCTGTAAGTTAACCCCCTCCCAGCCTCCCCCTTGGTAAGGGGGAGGAGCTGAAATGGTGCCCCTTGAAAAGGGGGAGGAGATGAAATGGTGCCCCTTGAAAAGGGGGAGGAGCAAATCGGTTCCCTCCCCTTGCCAAGGGGAGGGTTAGGGTGGGGTTAAGGGCTGAGTTAAAACGGAAACACCACCGGCACCAGTGCTATCACTCCTGCTGAATACACCAGGCTTACGGGAAGGCCGGTTTTAATGAAGTCGGTCATGCGGTAGTGGCCTGGTGAATACACCATTAAGTGCGTTTGATAGCCAAAGGGCACCATAAAGCAGGCGCTGGCACCAAAGGCCACTGCCATAATAAACGGCATGGGATCAGCGCCAAAAGCCTGAGCGGTAGACAGCCCCACCGGAAATGCCAGCGCTGCGGCGGCGTTGTTGGTGACGGTTTCTGTAAGCATGAGTGTCATTACATATACGCCCACAAAAGCCCCGAACACGCCATAGCCACTGAACAAGCTGCGCATGCCGTCTGCCACCAGCTGGGCCGCGCCCGAGCTGTCCATGGCTTTGGCTACCGTCAGCGCAGAACCAATAATAATAACCAGCTCAAACGGAAAGCGCCGGCGCAGCTCGCCCAGGGTTAATATGCGGCTTAGCAACAGGCCGGCCAGCAACAGCAGCAGGCCATTTAACAGCGGCAATGCGCCAAAGGCGGCCAGTGCCACCACGGCACCAAAGCCCACAAAAGCGAGCGTGCTTTGCCGGTTGCTGAGCTTGGGCCGCTGCCAGTTGCCCAGAATATGAAAGTTGCGGTCTATGTTGCGGTGCTGCGTAAAGTCTTGCCCCACGGCCAGCAGCAGGCTGTCTCCCACTTTCAGCGGTATGGTGCCCAGCTGGCCGGTTAACCGCTTGTTGCCCCGTCTTATGCCCACCACACCGGCATTAAACATGGTGCGAAAATCCACTTCCTGCAAGGTGCTTTTGGCCAGCTCCGACTGATTGGACACCACTACTTCTACCAGGTTGGATGCCAGCAGTTTGTCTACCCCGTTGCCAAACAGCTCCAGCCCGTTAAATGGCTGCAGTGCCTGCACTTTTTCTATTTCTCCGGTGAACACCAATACGTCATTTGCTTCCAGAATCTCATCGGGTGCCACCGGGCTTATCAGCCTTTCGTTGCGTACTATTTCCAGCAAATAAAGACCATTTAAGTTTCTGAGTTTGTTTTGCTCTATGCTGCGGCCAATAAGCGGCGCACCGGGCTGCACTTTGGCTTCCAGAAAATAAGGCTGCTGACCGTTGTGTTGCTGTAATTTGTGCCGGGGCAGCCAGCGCCGGCTGAGCATAATCACAAGCAGGCACAGCAGCGCCACCGGCACGCCCACAGCGGCAAATTCAAACATGCCCAGCGCCGGCAGGCCGGCATTTACTACAAAGGAGTTAACCACCAGATTGGTAGAGGTGCCAATCAGGGTAGTGATGCCCCCCAGCACAGAGGCAAACGACAACGGAATAAGCAAGCGCGAAGGTGCTATGTGCTGCTGGCGGGAAATGACGCCCAGCAAAGAGCCCACCACGGCGGTGTTGTTGAGAAAGGCCGAGAGTGTGGCGGTAACGCCCATCAGCCTGAAGGTGGCCAGATGCTCGTTGCCCTTAAGCAGCGCGCCGGAAAAACGCTCCAGCAGTGGAGAGCGCTCCAGCGCCAGTGACACCAGCATTAATACCAGCAGGGTGGCCAGCGCCGGATTGGTAAAACTGCTTAACCATTGCTGCTGAGTTACTACTCCCAGCATTAAATAGCCGGTTGCCCAGCTGCCAAACAGCACAGCCGGCGACAGCTTTCCGCGCACCAGCAACACCAGCAGCACTCCTACCGATGCCAATACCCACCAGGCCATCATTTTTCCCGTTCTTTTATATGCATGCTTTTATTCTACTTTGTTGTTTAATACACTGTCATCCGAAACTGAGCCTGCATTTTTTATAAATCGCTTAAAGCCAAGTGGTAACTGGGTTTGAACAACAAACAAAGTATTAAAGATTTATCGCCAGCAACGTTAAACCAGCGCCGGAAACAGGCGGTGGAGCTGCGCCTTGGCGGTGCTACTTTGGCTCAGGTTTCTGCTGCCACCGGGTTAAGCAACCCCACCATTATTGCCGCCTGCAAAGCCTTTGCCGCCGGTGGCTGGGATGCCATAAAAGTAAAGCCCAGAGGCCGGCAAAAAGGTGAAGGCCGCGCCTTGTCTGCCGAGCAAGAACAGGTGTTGCTGCAGCGCCTGCACACTGCGCCGCCGGAAGGAGGGCTATGGCACTCTGGGCTGGTGCTTGAGTGGCTGGCAGCAGAGCTGAACGTGAATGTAAGCGAACGCTCGCTGCTGCGCTTTATGGAACGTCACCAGTTGCAGAGAGAGCCGGAGCAAACGGTCTTCTCCCGCTTTACCCACCCGGCATGTGAACAATGGCGCAGGCATGCGTTACCCATTATCGAGCAACGTGCCCGGCATATGAATGCCCGTGTATTATGGGCGGGAATAAAAAACCTGGGCACTTATACGCAGCTTTATGCTCATACCCCCAGAGGCCGGCAATACTGGATGATGGCCCCCTATCCCGCTGCTGCCCTTGATTTTATTGCTTTTTTTGAACGCCTGATAACTGAAGAGCCATCCGCCTGTCTGGTGCTGCGCGGTTGCGCGTTATCCCGGAATGAAACCATTCAGCACTGGCTGGGTACGCATTCACAGCTGAATGTGTTTCACCCGGCCGCTCATTCATTTTCACCGGCAGAGCCGGTGCAAACACATCATGGTCGTCGCACACAGCCGCTGGCTGCCCGTGACTCGGCTACATCTGTAACAACGAGGACTTCAATGAACCTTACTCACCTGCAACGGCTGGAAGCCGAAAGTATTCACATTATGCGGGAAGTAGTGGCCGAGGCCGACAACCCGGTCATGCTTTATTCCATTGGTAAAGACAGCGCCGTGATGCTGCATCTGGCCATGAAAGCCTTTTACCCCTCGGTGCCCCCCTTCCCTCTGCTGCATGTAGACACCCGCTGGAAATTCCGTGAAATGTACGAGTTCCGCGACCACATGGCCAAAAAGCTCGGCATGGAGCTGCTGGTGCACGTCAACCCGGAAGCCATTGAAAAAGACATCAACCCCTTTACTCATGGCTCCGCCATTCATACCGACATCACCAAGACCGAAGGCCTGAAGCAGGCGCTGGACAAGTACGGTTTTGATGCCGCCTTTGGTGGCGCCCGCCGCGATGAAGAGAAGTCCCGCGCCAAGGAGCGTATTTTCTCCTTCCGCACCGCTCAGCACCGCTGGGACCCCAAAAACCAGCGCCCCGAGCTGTGGAAACAGTACAACGCCCGCAAGCACAAGGGCGAGTCCATTCGGGTGTTCCCCCTGTCCAACTGGACCGAGCTGGATATCTGGCAGTACATTCACCTCGAGAACATTCCCATCGTGCCGTTGTATTACGCCGCCGAGCGCCCGGTGGTGGAGCGTGACGGCACCCTGATCATGGTGGATGACGAGCGCATGCCGCTGAAAGACGGCGAAGTGCCCATGATGAAGCACGTGCGTTTCCGCACCCTCGGCTGCTACCCGCTCACCGGCGCGGTGGAGTCCACCGCCGCCACCCTGCCCGACATTATTCAGGAAATGCTGCTGACTAAAACCTCCGAGCGCCAGGGCCGCATGATTGACCACGACTCCGCCGCATCCATGGAGAAAAAGAAACAAGAGGGTTACTTCTAACGTGCCGAAGGCACGTTAGAAAGCTGGAAGCCGGCAGCTTGAAGCTGGAAGTGGCGTAGGTTGGCGATGAGCGTAGCGAATCCCAACAATGCAGGCGCTTGCCGACATGCAGGGACACGCCCCAATCTACGGACTACAGGCAGTATTTTTATGCTCTTGCATGATGTGCGAGAGCCAAAACACAAGATTCAGAGGATTTCATCATGGCGCATCAATCGGATCTTATCGCCACTGATATTGAGCAATATCTGCAGCAGCACGAGAATAAGAGTCTGCTGCGTTTTATTACCTGCGGCAGCGTGGATGACGGCAAAAGCACCCTGATTGGGCGTTTGCTGTTTGAGTCCAAGATGCTGTTTGAAGATCAGCTCGCCGCCATGGAAGCCGATTCCAGAAAATACGGCACCCAGGGCGAAGACATCGACTTTGCGCTGCTGGTCGACGGCCTGGCCGCCGAGCGCGAGCAGGGCATCACCATTGACGTGGCCTACCGTTTCTTCTCCACCGACAAGCGCAAGTTCATCGTGGCCGACACCCCCGGACACGAGCAGTACACCCGCAACATGGTGACCGGCGCCTCCACCGCCGATGCCGCCATTCTGATGGTGGATGCGCGTAAAGGCATTCTGACCCAGACCCGCCGCCACAGCTATCTGATGTCGCTGCTGGGCATTCGCCATATTGTGGTGGCCATCAACAAGATGGATCTGGTGAACTACTCGGAAGAGACCTTTAACCGCATCAAGGAAGACTACGCTCAGTTTGCCGAGCAGCTCAACCTGGAAAGCATCACCTACATTCCGCTGTCGGCGTTCAAGGGCGACAACATTGTTGAGCCCAGCCAGAACATGACCTGGTACCACGGCACCACCCTGATGGGGTACCTGGAAACCGTGGAAGTGGACGACACCCGTATGCAGCGGGCCCCCTTCCGCTTGCCGGTGCAGTGGGTGAACCGCCCCAACCTCGACTTCCGTGGCTTCTCCGGCACCATCGCCAGCGGCGTGATCCAGCCCGGCGACCGCATTCGGGTGCTGCCGTCCGGCAAGGAAAGCACGGTGGAGCGCATTGTGGTGCACGGCGGCGATCTGGCTCAGGCCGTGGCCGGCCAGTCGGTGACCCTGACCCTGGCGGATGAAATTGATATTTCCCGTGGTGATGTGATCTCCACCACCGAGGATCCCATTGCCACCGCCGATCAGTTTGAGACCACCCTGGTGTGGATGCATGAAGACGCCCTGCTGCCGGGCCGCCCCTACCTGCTGAAGATCGGCACCAAAACCGTGACCGCCACCGTCACCGATATTAAATATCAGGTGAACGTGAACACCCTGGAGCACGTGGCCGCCAAGAAGCTGGATCTGAACGGCATTGCGGTGTGTAACCTCAGTCTGGACCGGGCCATTGCCTTTGATGACTACCAGAGCAACAAGGACACCGGCGGCTTTATTCTGATCGACCGGCTGAGCAACAATACCGTGGCCGCCGGCATGCTGAATTTCTCCCTGCGCCGCAGCCAGAACATTCATATGCAACACGTGGATGTGAACAAGGAAGCCCGCGCCCTCTCCAAAGGACAGAAGCCGGCGGTACTGTGGTTTACCGGTCTGTCCGGTGCCGGCAAGTCCACCATTGCCAATCGGGTGGAGAAAAAGCTGCACGCGCTGGGCAACCATACCTACCTGCTGGACGGCGACAACGTGCGCCACGGCCTGAACAAGGATCTGGGCTTCACCGATGCCGACCGGGTAGAAAACATTCGCCGGGTGGCGGAAGTATCCCGACTGATGGTGGATGCCGGCCTGCTGGTGCTCACTGCCTTTATCTCGCCGTTCCGCGCCGAGCGCCGCCTGGCCCGGGAAATGCTGGAAGAGGGTGAGTTTATTGAGGTGCACGTAGACACCCCGCTGAATGTAGCCGAAGAGCGTGACGTGAAGGGTCTGTATAAAAAGGCCCGCCGCGGCGAGCTGAAGAACTTCACCGGCATCGACTCGGCCTACGAGCAGCCCGAGAACCCGGAAATCCGCCTCGACACCACTCAGCTGAGTGCCGACGAAGCAGCCGATGCGGTGATTGCCGTGCTGAAAGAGCGGGGAATAATTACAGGATAAAAAACAGCTGTAAGTTAAACAGGCGTAGGTTGGCGATGAGCGTAGCGAATCCCAACATTTATACCGCCTGCCGGAATATTGGGACTCGTCCCAACCTACGATCTCGTTCTCTCTGCAGAACAGACTCCGGCCTTCGCCGGAGTGACGTTACAAGGAAATTAAATGTCTATTACTCAGGAATTGCTCAACCAGGTAGACGCCCTCGCCCGCCGGGCCGGCGACGCCATTATGGAAATCTACGGACGGGACTTTGCCGTTGAGCATAAACAGGATAACTCGCCGCTGACCGAGGCCGATGCCGCCGCGCACCACATCATTGCCGACGGCCTGGCCCGGCTTGAACTCAAAGCCCCCGTGCTGTCGGAAGAAGACACCGCCGGTTTTGCCGGTGCCGATGAGCACGGTCGTTACTGGCTGGTAGATCCGCTGGATGGGACCAAGGAGTTCATCAAGCGTAACGGCGAGTTCACCGTGAATATTGCCCTGATCGAAAACGGCAAACCGGTACTGGGTGTGGTGTATGCGCCGGCCCTGAATACGGGCTATGTGGCTGCCGAAGGCCTGGGGGCTTTTAAAACCGAAGGCGATGCAGCTCCGGTGGCCATCAGCGTAGCCGAACACCAGACCGGCACCCCCTGGCGCGTGGTGGGCAGCCGCTCTCATGGCGGTGGCGAGCTGCCGGCTCTGCTGGAAAAACTGGGTGAGCACCAGCTGGTGCCTATGGGCAGTTCACTCAAGCTGTGCCTGGTAGCAGAAAATGCCGCCGATATTTATCCTCGCCTTGGCCCTACCTCACTGTGGGACACCGGTGCCGCTCAGTGTGTGGTAGAGCAGGCCGGCGGCACCGTGGTGCAACTGAGCGGCGAACCGCTGAGTTACGCCAACACCAGGGAAGTACTCAACCCCTACTTTCTGGTGCTGGGCGAGAATGACGTGAACTGGCCGGCACTGTTTGCCTAAACAAGAAAAAGGGGTCGGAGTCATTTTTAAAATGACTCCGACCCCTTTTTTAATGATTGAGCCTTTTATGCTTCTAACCACATCTCTTGGCATCTGGCGCCAGCGCCGGGTGCTTAATGCTCTACTGGTGCCTCATTCCCTTGGACTTATGCCCAGCAACAGCCCCACTGCTGTAGTGGGCTGGGGCATGAAACCCAATACTGAAAAAGCCCGAAAATTGGCACAGCAGCGCGCTCTGCCTTTCTGGCAACTGGAAGACGGGTTTGTGGGTTATATCGGTCACCCGGCTGAGGGCGGGCAGCGGCTGTCACTGATCGTGGATGAAGTGGGTGTGTATTACGATGCCACCCGGCCAAGCCGCCTTGAGCACATGCTGCAGCACCTGGATTGGTGGAATGACGGCTGGCAGCAGCGGGCCAGAGCGCTGCGCCAGGCTCTGGTTGAGCATGGTATTACCAAATACAACTGTTATACCGGCAATGTGCTGCCTTCGGCGGTAGCAGCCAGGTTGGATAATACTCGCCCCAGGGTGCTGGTGATTGACCAGACCAAAGGCGATCAGTCGGTACGGCTGGGGCTGGCCAGCGAGCAGTCATTTGCCGATATGCTGACCGCCGCCAAAGCCGAAAATCCGGGCGCCCAGATTATTGTGCGCACGCACCCGGATGTATTGTTGGGCAAAAAGCGAGGCTATTTAACAGATGTAGCCGGTGACGATGTGCTGTTACTGGCCGACAGTGTGAATCCGTTTGCACTGATGGCAGAAGTAAACAAAGTATATACGGTTACCTCTCAGCTGGGCTTTGAGGCACTGCTGGCGGGCAAGCCGGTGGTATGTTTTGGTGTGCCCTTTTATGCCGGCTGGGGTGCAACCGATGACCGTGTTGCCGTGCCCCGCCGGGGCAAGCCGCGCACTGTGGAGCAGCTGCTGGCAGCGGCGTATGTTCGTTATTGTCGCTATGTTGATCCGGTAACCGGTGAACGCTGTGAGCCGGAAGCGCTGCTGGACCTGCTTCTGGCACAGCGCGCCCCTGTGCCTCAAGTGGATGAACTTTATGCGGTAGGCTTTTCACTGTGGCGGCGGCGGTTTGCGCCTTATTTTTTGCGCCGTTATGCCAGGAAAGTGACATTTGTTGATCGTATTCCGGACGCGATGGATTCCAGCCTTCAGCCGAATAATAAACAAGCCGTGCTGGTGTGGGGCCGTAAGTTTGAGTGTCAGCTGGCGAGCTGCTCTCTGCCGGTGTGGCGCATGGAAGACGGTTTTTTGCGCTCGGTGGGGCTGGGCTCGGATCTGCGACGGCCCGGCTCGCTGGTGATTGACTCTGTGGGCATGTATTACGATCCGCGCATGCCCAGCGCCATTGAGCAGCATTTAAAGCAACATGATTTTTCTGAGCTGGAGCTGAAACTGGGTGAACAGCTGTTAACGCACTTTCGCGAGCAGGCCCTGACCAAATATAACGTGGGCACTCGCAGCCAGCTGAACTGGCGGACACTGGCCGGAGAGCGCCGCATTATTCTGGTGCCGGGACAGGTGGATGATGATGCCTCTGTGCAGTTGGGCAGCCCTTTTGTGGCGGGCAATGCTGCTTTGCTTGAAGCGGTGCGGGCCGCTTACCCCGATGCTTTTATTGTGTTTAAGCCGCACCCGGATGTGGTGAGCGGTAACCGCCAGGGTCGGGTGCCGGAGAAGGTGCTGAACGCCTGTGTGGATTTGGTTGAAACCAGCGCCGGCATTGTAGACTGCCTGGATGCAGCCAACGCCGTGCATGTGCTGACTTCTTTAACCGGACTTGAGGCCTTGATACGCGGTAAGCCGGTAACCGTATGGGGACAGCCGTTTTATGCCGGCTGGGGCCTGACCACCGATATGCACCCGGTAGCACGCCGGGGCAGTGAGCTGCCCCTGGCGGCGCTGGTGTACGCCACTTATGCCTGGTATCCCACTTATGTGGATTACAAAACCGGCCTGTGCAGCACCCCGCTGCGTATGGCGCACCAGCTGGCTGAAGAGCGGAAAAATTACCGGGAGCCAACACACCCGGCAATGCTGTTTATGTATCGCCGGTGGCGGAAGCTGACGTATTTATGGGAGGCGTTTGCCCCTTCGGGGAGCCATAAGCCGTAAGCCGACATGTTGGGACTCGCCCCAACCTACCGACTTAAATGCTCCGCATGAAACCGCAGGTGCTCTTCAATAAAACTGGCGATGAAGTAGTAGCTGTGGTCGTAGCCGGGCTGCAAACGCAGCTCAAGAGCGGCACCGCTTTCTTCGGCAGCGGCCTGAAGCGCTTGCGGCTTGAGCTGCTCGGCCAGGAAGTTGTCGGCCTCGCCCTGATCCACCAGCATCGGCAATGAGCAGCCCTTTTCCTTAAGCAGCAGACTGGCGTCGTACTCGGCCCAGGCGGCCCTGTTCTCACCCAGGTAGGCGCCCAAGGCCTTGTGGCCCCAGGGGCAGTCGCTCGGGTTGGAGATGGGGGCAAAGGCCGATACCGACACAAAGCGCTCGGGGTTGCGCAGCGCCAGCACCAGGGCGCCGTGGCCTCCCATCGAGTGGCCACTGATGGCGCGCTTGCCGTTAAGCGGCAGTTCGCTTTCCACCAGCGCCGGCAGCTCGCTCAGCACATAATCATACATGCGGTAGTGGCTGCTCCAGGGCGCCTGGGTAGCATTGACGTAAAAGCCGGCACCCAGGCCCAGATCGTAGGCGCCGTCGGCATCGTCGGCCACGCCTTCACCCCGGGGGCTGGTGTCGGGAATGATCAGCGCCAGCCCAAGCTCGGCAGCCACGCGCTGGGCACCGGCCTTGGATGAAAAGTTCTCGTCGGTGCAGGTTAACCCCGACAGCCAGTACACCGCCGGCACCGGCCCCTGCTCGGCCTGGGGCGGCAGAAACACGGAAAACTGCATGCTGCAATTAAGAGTGTGGGAGTCGTGATGATAGCGGATCTGGCGACCGCCAAAGCACTTTTGCTCTTGTACAAGTTGCATTGAGGATCCCTTGTAAAACGATGACAGGTTGCTGTCGCCCCCGCGAGAGCGGGGGCCCATGTCACGGCTCGGCGCCGCTGGCATGGATTCCCGCCTGCGCGGGAATGACGGCCTGAAAGAGTCCTGAACTTACTTGTTGTACAGGATCACGGAGCGAATGGACTTGCCTTCGTGCATCAGGTCAAAGGCGTGGTTGATGTCGTCCAGGCCCATGGTGTGGGTGATGAAGGTATCCAGCTCGAACTCGCCGTTCATGTACTGCTCAACGATACCGGGCAGCTGGGAGCGGCCTTTTACGCCGCCAAAGGCGGAGCCTTTCCAGACCCGGCCGGTCACCAGCTGGAACGGACGAGTGGAGATCTCGGCGCCGGCCGGAGCCACACCAATGATCACCGACTCGCCCCAGCCCTTGTGGCAGGCTTCCAGTGCGGAGCGCATCACCTTGACGTTGCCGATGCACTCAAAGGAGAAGTCCACGCCACCGTCGGTCATTTCCACGATCACGTCCTGGATCGGCTTGTCAAACTTGCTCGGGTTCACGCAGTCGGTGGCGCCCAGTTTTTTGGCGATTTCGAACTTGTCTTCGTTGATGTCGACGGCAATGATGCGGCTGGCCTTGGCCTGCACTGCACCGATGATCACCGCCAGGCCAATGCCGCCCAGGCCAAATACGGCTACGGTGTCGCCTTCCTGCACGTTGGCGGTGTTCTTGACCGCGCCCATGCCGGTGGTAACGCCGCAACCCAGCAGGCAAACCTTCTCCAGCGGTGCTTCGGGGCTGATTTTGGCCAGGGAGATTTCCGGCACTACAGTGTGCTCGGCAAAGGTGGAGCAACCCATGTAGTGGAAAATCGGCTTGCCGTCCTTGAAGAAACGGGTGGTGCCGTCGGGCATCAGGCCCTTGCCCTGAGTGGCGCGTACCGCCTGGCACAGGTTGGTTTTACCGGATTTACAGAACTTGCACTCGCCACACTCGGCGGTATACAGCGGAATAACGTGGTCACCCACCTGCAGGCTGGTCACACCCTCGCCCACGGCTTCCACGATGCCGGCGCCTTCATGACCCAGAATGGACGGAAACACGCCTTCGGCATCGTCGCCGGACAGGGTATAGGCGTCGGTATGGCAAACACCGGTGGCCACAATGCGCACCAGCACTTCGCCTTTCTGGGGGGGCATCAGATCCACTTCTTCAATGCTGAGCGGCTTGCCCGGTTCCCAGGCGACGGCGGCGCGGGTTTTCATCATTTCCATGGTTGGCTCCTGTTTACTTTCAATGTTGTCTTTTGTGTGAAGCGCAGCCGCGCTTCGTATGGTGGTTATTGTATTACAGCCCCGGTTGATGATAATGCTCAGCACAGCAAATCATCTTTACCAGTGAGTAACAATGACCAACTGGGAAGGCATTAACGAGTTCATTAGTGTAGTGGAAAGCGAGAGCTTCACCGCCGCCGCCCGCCGGCTGAACGTGTCGGTGGCCCATGTCAGCCGACGCATCAATCAGCTGGAAAAGCGGCTGGGGGCCAAGCTGCTGTACCGCACTACCCGCAAGCTCAATCTGACCGAGACCGGGCGACTCTACTACCGCCAGGTGCGCCGGGTACAGGACGAATTGCAGGCCGCCGAACAGCAGGTCATGGCGATGGAGGGCAACCCGGCGGGCAAGCTGCGCATTACCGCGCCTGTCTATTATGGCGAGCAGTTTCTGGCCCCGCTGGTGAACGACTTTCTGCTGCGCTATCCGGAGCTGAAGCTCGACATGGTGCTTACCAACCAGACGGTGGATCTGGTGCAGGAAGGGTTCGATCTGGCCATTCGCCTCGGCACCCTCGACTCCTCCAGCCTGATGTGCCGCAAGCTGGCCAGGCGCACTCAGTACCTGTGCGCCGCCCCCGGTTACCTGGCACGCTTCGGCACACCACAGCATATTGGTGATCTGGTCCGGCATCGTTGTCTGGCGGGCACCGTGGATCACTGGCGTTTTGTGGAGGATGGCAAGCCCCGCGCCTTTCGGCTGCAACCGGGCTGGCACTGCAACTCGGGGCTGGCCTTGAAGGACGCCGCCATCAAGGGCCTGGGCATAGTACAGCTGCCGGATTATTACGTGACCGCAGAGCTGGAAAAAGGGCTGCTGGTGAGCCTGCTCGATGAGTACCGGCTGCCGGACGACGGCGTCTGGGTGGTCTACCCCAATAACCGGCATCTGTCGCCGCGGGTGCGGCTGCTGGTGGATTATCTGGTGGAGCAACTGGGTTAGGGCTCACCATGGCGCTGAACGGAGCCCAGCTGACTTTGTTCCGGTGCCAGGTATACAATTGGCCATATTCCAGACAGCCCGCCCCAGCCGACAGGAAGCCGACATGCTCTCGTTCAAGCCTTGTGAAATTCTGACGCTGCCCGCCGAAATGGCCACCCACCAGCACCACTACAACCAGATGGTGATCGGCCTCAACGGGCAAACCGAATTCGACATCAACGGCAACGGCACCCTGCTCGGCCCCGGCCAGGGCTGCCTGGTGGCCTCGGAGCAGGATCACGCCTTTGGTGGTCTGGGACGCAACAGCATACTGGTGGTCAACCTGCCGCCGATCGCCGCCCCATGGGGGCCCGGCGGTAAAGAGCGATTGTCGGACTTGTTCGACAAACCCCGTTACTTCCAGCTGCCGTCCCAGGCCCGGCAGTTGGTGGCGGCACTGACTCAGGAAATCAGCAGTCACCCCGAAGACCAACTGCTCGGTCAGGCCTGCGCCCATACCCTGATGTGCGCACTGCAGCGACACATGACCGTTGCCGGCGGCCGCCCCCGGCGCACGCAGCTCAACCTGGATCTGATAGACGATTACATAACGCAGCACCTGCACCGCAAGATCACGGTGCCCCAGCTGGCCGGTTGTGCCTTTCTGGGAGAAAGCCAGTTTCACCTGCTGTTCAAGGAGCAAACCGGGCTGTCACCCTATCAGTACGTGCTGAAGAAGAGGCTGGCCGAAGCTTCCCGGCTGCTGAGCAACAGCCAGCTCAGCCTGTCAGACATTGCCCAGCATTGCGGTTTCTCCAGCCAGAGCCTGTTTACCCAGGTGTTTAGCCGGCATCAGGGGGTGTCTCCGGCCCGTTACCGCAAAATGCACGCCTGATCACATCCCCGCCGCGACCGGCGTTTTGCTAAAAAATGCCGGAGCATTGCAAAAGACGCCCTTTCAACCAGGCTTTACCATCTTCCGCTGTAACAAGATATTAACCAACAGCCATACTCAGGCACACGCAAGTCAGGAATCCATCCCGGAGGAACAGGGAATGATTGAGTCTAATTATGCCATTACCGGCACCTTTATTGTTTATTTGCTGGGCATGCTGGCCATCGGCTACTACGCCTACAAACGCACCGCCAGCTCGGCCGATTATTTTCTCGGCGGACGCTCACTCGGCCCCTGGCCGGCGGCCATTTCCGCCGGCGCTTCCGACATGAGCGGCTGGCTGCTGCTCGGCCTGCCCGGCTACGCCTATGTGGCGGGCATCGAATCTCTCTGGCTGGCCGGTGGCCTGCTGCTGGGCACCTGGGCCAACTGGCAGTTCTGCGCCAAGCGGCTGCGCACCTACACCATCGAGACCGATAACGCCCTGACCATTCCCGAGTATCTGTCTCGCCGGTTTGAAGACAACTCCAAGCTGCTGCAGACCATAGCCGCCTTTTTCATTCTGCTGTTCTTCCTGTTTTACACCAGCTCGGGACTGGTGGCCGGCGGCAAGCTGTTTGAAACCGTATTCGGACTGGATTACCAGATTGCCGTGGTGGCCGGCACCGTCTGCATCGTCTCCTATACCCTGTTCGGCGGCTTTCTGGCGGTGTCCTGGACCGATCTGGTGCAGGGCCTGCTGATGGCGGCGGCACTGATGTTCGTGCCCATCGCCGCCATGGAAGGGGGTTTTGGTCAGCTCGGCCAGGATCTTTCCGCCATCAACCCCGAACTGCTGACGCTGTGGAACGACATCAACGGCGAACCGCTGTCGCTGGTCGCCATTGCTTCGCTCGCCGCCTGGGGCCTGGGTTATTTTGGCCAGCCCCACATTCTGGCGCGGTTCAAGGCAACCCGCAGCAACAAGGACATCGGCACCGCCCGCCGCATTGCCGTCAGCTGGAGTCTGCTGTCGATGGCCGGCGCCGTCATGGTGGGCATGGTGGGCCTGCTTTATGTGCAACAGCAGGGCGACGCCCTGGCCGACAGCGAGACCATCTTTATGGTGCTGGTGAACGCCCTGTTTCATCCGGTGATCGCCGGCATTCTGCTGGCCGCCATTCTGGCCGCCATCATGAGTACCGCCGACTCCCAGTTGCTGGTGTCCTCCTCGGCGCTGGCGGAAGATTTTTACCGGCGGGTATTCAGGCCCGATGCCAGCTCACAAAGCATCGTGAACGTGGGCCGCTTTGCGGTCATCGCGCTGTCGGTTATCGCCCTGATACTGGCCTTCAACCCCGACAGCACAGTGCTGGGCCTGGTGTCCTATGCCTGGGCCGGCTTTGGCGCCGCCTTTGGCCCGGCGCTGCTGTTCAGCCTGTACTGGCGCAACATGAACCGTAACGGCGCCCTGGCCGGTGTACTGACGGGCGGTGTGACCGTGGTGGTGTGGAAACAGCTCTCCGGCGGACTGTTCGACCTGTACGAAATCGTGCCCGGCTTTGTCTTTGCCTCGCTCGCCATTGTACTGGTCAGCACCCTGACCGGTGGTGCCAGCACCTCGGTCGGCGCCACCTTCGACCGTTACCGAAAGAGTCTTGATACCCTGGACTGATTCAAAGGCTCAAAAACCAAAGGCCGGCAACTTGCCGGCCTTTTTTATGTATGCGATAAGCGCTTGCTCAGCCCATCTGCGACTGCAGGTAGTTCGGCAGGCCAATGCGCTGGATCAGGCCCAGCTGCTGCTCCAGCCAGTGGGTGTGGTCGTTCTCGGTGTCTTCCAGCAACACCTGCAGCATGTTGCGGGTCTGATAGTCCTGCTCCTGTTCGCACAGGGCCATGACCTTGCGCAGATCCTCGATCACCTTGTATTCCAGGTTCAGATCGCTCTGCAGCATGGAGGGAACGTCCTTGCCGATGTTAAGCGGTACCCGGGTCACCATGTCGGGGGTGCCTTCCAGAAACAGAATGCGCTCAATCAGCTTGGAGGCATGGCCCTTTTCGTCTTCGAATTCGTGATCGATGCGCTCAAACAGCTTGGCCAGGCCCCAGTCTTCATACATGCGGGAATGGATAAAGTACTGATCCATGGCGCTCAGCTCGCCGGCCAGCAGCTCGTTCAGCGCGGCAATAATTTGCTGGTTACCTTTCATTGTTGTGCTCCCTTACAGTTGCGACTGCTGGTAATTCTCAAGGCCAATTTTACCAATCAGGTCAAGCTGGGTATCAATCCAGTCCAGATGGCCTTCTTCGTATTCTTCCAGTCCGCACAGCAGCTCGCGAGACACGAAATCCTGCACCGACTCACAGTAGGCGATGGCTTCTTTCAGCACCTGCAACTGCTCTTCCACCTGCTGGCGATCACAGCTCAGCATTTCTTCGGTGTTTTCACCAATACGCAACCGGTTGAGGTGCTGCAGGTTGGGCAGGCCTTCGAGAAACAGAATGCGCTCGATCAGTTCATCGGCCTGCTTCATGTCCTTGATGGACTTCTTGTATTCCCGCTCGTTGAGCTGGTTCAGGCCCCAGTTCTTGAACATGCGGGCATGCAGAAAATACTGGTTGATGGAGGTCAGCTCGATACTGAGCACCTGATTCAGGTACTCAATGACTTTCTTGTCGCCTTTCATAACCACTCTCCCCTTTGAATCGTGGGCCTAAGGATAGACGGCAATCACACTTTTTTCAAATACAGCTCAAATATAAGTTACTGATTTAATTGGATTTAAGTGGTAACAAGAACGAATGGCATTTACCCTTTTGCTGCGAAGGCGGCCGCTTAAAAAACAGGCCGGCATGGCCGGCCTCGTTGTAACACAAGGGATTATTCGATCCATATGGGATTGGAATAGGCGCGTTTGCCCTCGCGATCTTCCACCACCCACTGCATCCAGGTGTGATTGGGGGGCACGGGCACCCCGGTTCTGAACCACCTGGCGCCATTGATCTTCCAGCCGGCCACCTGTTTGCCGTCCAGCCATACCTCGGCCTTGGCCAGGCCAACCTCGGAGCGAAACTCCACCTGACTTTCGCTGAAGGGTTTGGCGGTGCCGCCGAAATTGGTGGTGATGGGGTAAACCTGAGGCCCAAAGCTCAGAAAACTGTGGCCCTTGCCGGCGGCGCTGGCATAGCCGGCGCTCCCCCGGCCATTCGGGGTATAGGCATAGAGCTTGCCGTTGCCGGCCCCCAGATACACCCTTTCACCCTTGCTCCAGCGCTGGCGCAGATCTTTCAGCTGAGCGTCAAAGCCCTCGGTCACCGGCCTCAGCTCCAGCAGCGCCAGCTCGGCCTGGCCCAAACCGCTATAGAAGGGCTTGTCGGCATTCAACGCCCCCAGGGAGCCGGCGCTGAGCCAGGCGCTGACGTCACCGCCTTTGCGCTGCTGGCGCAGATCGTCGCTGGCATGAAGCAGGCCCAGCTCATTTTGCAGGCTGGCGGCGGTCCAGTGAGACTGCACCATGTTGGGCATGTCGTTGTAGTCGGAGCCAGCCGGTGCTGCGCCGCTGTTGCGCTGCAGGCGGTAGCCGGCAAGGCGGGCCTTGCCCTGGGGCAGCCTGGTGAAAAGGCGAATACCGGCGTCGTCCCGGTTCACCTCGTAGCGGCTGACCAGCAGCTGTCCGTGCCAGCGCCGTTTCAACTCAATCACCAGCCGGCGCTCGCTTTGCTCCAGCACCTCGATGTGAGCCGAAGAAGGCTCGCCCTCCCCGGGCACAACGTCGAGGCTTTGCACCAGATCCGGGCCGTAGCGGCCCTGCTCGACCAGCGCCAGATCCACCAGGGCCCCGCTGTTGGCGCTGATTGCAAAGGCGAAATACGGTGTGCGTACCGTAATGTCCTGCTCGCCGGTGGCATTGCCCCCTTCGATAAAGGTGGGTCCGCGAGTCAGCTCCAAAGTTGCCGCGGCGTTGCCGGCATCACCGCCCTGTGAGGCGCAGGCAGAAAGCACCAGGGCTGCCAGCAGGGTCAGCCCGGTTTGATAAAAGCGCATGTTGAACACCCCGATATGAATAAAACTGCCGTGAATTCTGACAGCTTGCAGGCGGAACTCAATAGCCTGCAGCCATGCTGCAGGCTAATACCACGACAGTCCGCGGTTGCAGCTGAAACCCGGCGCGGTGCAAGGGCTCGAGTGCGACCAAAGCCGTCGTCAGGGTTGCTCACCATCAAGCCAGGCCTCGGCCTCACTCCGGCTTTCAAAGTATTTCACCTGGCTGCCGAGCATAAACCAGTCCACCAGGGTCGCCATGATCTTTTCCTTGAGATTGCAGCCCACAATGGCCAGCCTGCTGAACTCGTCGCCGTGCTTTTGCGTAAAGCGAATGTCTTCCCAGAAGGCGCGGGCCTCCCAGCCGCTGAAGCCGGTAAGGTCCACTAGCGCGAAAATACGTGGCTTGTCCATGGCCGCCAGCTCCTGCTCCAGATGCTGTTCCATTTCCCTGAAGTCGTCGTAGGCGATGTCGCCGAAAATACGCAGGTGCAGACGCAGGGTACGATTGTCCCGGCGCGTCATTTCCGCTTCCATTCCGTGAGCCTTGAGCATGGCCGTCTCCTTGAACGAGTGAGTGTGGCACTAAGTATAGAGCCGCCTGACCCACTTCCACCCGCAACCGCCCCTGTTACATGCGCTCCAGTTGTTCCAGCAGCTGGTTAAGGTGGCTGAGCAGAGCGCCGGTGTCGCCGTTGGCCAGGCCCTGAGCCAGGCGGGACTCCCACTCCAGCACTCTGGGGACCATACGCCGGTAGAGCGCCTGGCCTTGCCGGGTAAGGGCGATGCGTGCCGCGCGCTGATCCCGGGGGCTGGGCGTGCGCCGGATCACGCCCTTGTCTTCCAGCCCCTGCAGCGCACGGGACACCTTGACCTTATCCATGCAGGTGAGTTCGGCCAGCTCCCGGGCAATACGGGCTTCTCCCTGGCCCAGCACCGCCAGCAAGCGCCACTCGGGCCGGGTAATGCCAAACTCCCGGCGGTAAAACACCGCCAGCTCACTGCTCACCCGCTCGGCCACCTGCATCAGTTTGTAGGGAAGAAAACGTTCCAGCTCAAAGTCGTCCTTGTCATCCATTGGTGGTTCCTGTCAGTCCGTGAAGGTGCGAAGTGTAACCATTTTCACCCTCTCCTTTGAAGAGGCCACATAACAGGGTGAGCGGCTATAGTGAGTAAGGTATTGATCACGACGGGAGCCATAACATGAAAGACAGGGTCTCCTTTCCCCTGCGCGAAGGCGACTACTCGCGTCAGGCCCATTGCGACCTGCCCGCCGGCAGTTTTGAGCGGGAAATCGGCAAGGACGGTTTTTTTGGCCCGGCCAGTCACATGTATCACCGTCATCCGCCCACCGGCTGGAGCCACTGGGAGGGTCCGCTGCGCCCCCGCGCCCTCGACACCGGCAAGCTGCCCACCATGGGCCCCTCGCCCTGGAACGCCGCACCTTTGCTGTATAATGATCGCCTGCGTGTTCGGCTGTGGCACTGCCAAAACGCCATGGATCACCTGGTGCGCAACGGCGACGGCGACGACTGCCTGTTCGTGCACCGAGGCCATGGCATGCTGTATTGCGACTATGGCCGGCTGCCCTTCACCGAAGGAGATTATCTGGTGTTGCCTCGCGCCACCAGCTGGCGCATTGAGCCCGCCGAGCCGGTCACCCTGCTGATGATCGAAGCCACCCATGGCAGCTACCGGCTGGCGGATCGGGGGCCGGCAGGGCGGCATGCCATTTTTGACCCCGGCGTGCTGGAGCACCCGCACATCGACGATGCCTTTGCTCGTCAGGCCGAAGCGCCCGGCGAGTGGCAGGTTAAACTCAAAGCCCGCGAGCAGCTCAACACCATCACCTATCCATTCAATCCCCTTGACGCCATCGGCTGGAAGGGCGATCTCACCGTGCTCAGGCTCAACTGGCGGGACATTCGGCCGTTGATGAGCCACCGCTATCACCTGCCACCCTCGGCCCACAGCACCTGGGTGGCCGATGATTTCGTGATCTGCACCTTTGTGCCCCGGCCCATGGAGTCGGACCCCGGCGCCCTCAAGGTGCCCTTTTTTCATAACAACGACGATTACGACGAAGTCATCTTTTATCACCAGGGCAACTTTTTCAGCCGCGACAACATCGACGCCGGCATGATCACCTGGCACCCCTGCGGCTTTACTCATGGCCCGCATCCCAGGGCCCTGGCCGCCGGCAGTCAGTCCAGCCGCCGCGAGACCGACGAGGTGGCGGTGATGATCGACAGCCGCCAGCCACTTAACCTGGCCGACCTGCCACCGGGCGTGGAAAACGCCGATTATGTGAATTCGTGGCAAGGAAAGACTTAAGCCAACTGACAGCATCAAGGAGGTAAGCGTGAAACTGGCCTCTCTCAAGGAAGGACGCGATGGCAGCCTGGTGGTGGTGTCCCGGGATCTGCGCCGGGCCTGCAGTGCCGAAGGGGTCGCCCCCACCCTGCAGGCCGCCCTCGACAACTGGGACGAATGCGAGCGGGCCCTGCGCGCCCTTTACCAGCAACTGAACCGGGACGAACACAAGGACGCCTTTGATTTTATTCCCCAGGAATATGCCGCTCCCCTGCCCCGGGCCTATCAGTGGGCCGACGGCAGCGCTTACGTCAGTCATATCGAGCTGGTGCGCAAAGCCAGAGGCGCCGATATGCCGCCGAGTTTCTGGACCGATCCGCTGATGTATCAGGGCATGTCCGACGGTTTTCTCGGCCCGTGCGACGATATTGTCCTGGCCGACGAAGCCTGGGGCATCGATTTTGAAGGAGAAGTGGCGGTGATCACCGCCGATGTGCCCATGGGCACCGGTGAACGCCACGCCCTGCCCTACGTCAGACTGCTGATGCTGGTGAACGATGTATCATTGCGCAACCTGATCCCGGCGGAGCTCGCCAAGGGCTTTGGCTTTTTTCAGTCCAAGCCGGCCACCGCCTGCTCGCCGGTGGCGGTCACTCCCGACGAGCTGGGCCAGCACTGGCACCGGGGCCGGGTGCAGCACCGGCTGCGGGTCACACTTAACGGCAGCCTGTTCGGTGAGCCCCATGCCGGCACCGACATGACCTTTGGCTTTGACCAGCTTATTGCCCACGCCTGCCTGAGCCGGCCACTGGGGGCCGGCACCATTATCGGCTCGGGCACCGTCTCCAACCGGGATGAAAGCACCGGCTCCTGCTGCATTGCCGAGCGCCGCACACGCGAACAGCTGGGTGCCGGCAGTGCCAGTACCCCCTTTATGCGCTTTGGCGATCGGGTGCGCATGGAGATGCTCGACGATGACGGCCACTCCATTTTCGGCGCCATCGATCAGCAATTGGTGCATTACAAGGGACCGGACGCATGAGTACCGCTCCGCTGTGGATCCCCTCGCCCGCGCGGGTACAACAAAGCCTGCTGCATGCCTTTATGCAGCGCCTGGAGCACGAGCTTGGGCTGCCGTTTGACGACTACCGCGCCCTGCATGCCTGGTCGGTGGCATACCCTGATCTGTTCTGGCATCAGTTGTGGCGCTTTGCCGGCGTTATTGGCCATCGGGGCAGCGTCACCGTGACCAACCCCAGTGATGCCGAACACGCGCTCTGGTTTCCCGAGGCCCGGCTCAATTTTGCCGAAAACCTGCTGGCCCATGATAGGGTGCCCCTCGATGAGCCCGCCATGATTGCCCTTGCCGAAGACGGCAAAACCCGCACGTTAAGCTGGCACCAGCTGCATCAGCAGGTGGCGGCGGTGGCGGCCTGGCTGGATGAGGCCGGCGTACAACCCGGCGACGTGGTGGCGGGCTTTTTACCGAATGTGCCGGAAACCCTGATCGCCATGCTGGCCACCGCCAGTCTGGGGGCAATATGGACCTCCTGCTCGCCGGACTTTGGCGCCGAGGGGGTGATTGAACGCTTTGGTCAGACTCAGCCCAAGGTGTTGTTTGCCGCCGACGGCTACCGCTACAACGGCAAGGCGCACGACAGCCGCGTCCGGGCCAGCGCCATCATGGCGGCCATTGCCAGCCTCACCCACAGGGTGGAAGTGCCCTGCCTGGGCGACACGCCCCCTCCCGACGGCGTTACTCCCTGGTCCGAGATGCTGGCCACCCATGGCCATGCGCCGCTTAGGTTTCATTCCATGCCCTTTAATGCGCCGCTGTACGTGCTCTATTCCTCCGGCACCACCGGCAAGCCCAAGTGCATGGTGCACGGTGCCGGCGGCACCCTGCTCAACCACCTGAAAGAGCACATGCTGCACTGCGATATTCACCCTCGTGACCGGGTATTTTATTTCACCACCTGCGGCTGGATGATGTGGAACTGGCTGGCCTCGGCACTGGGCAGCGGCGCCACCCTGCTGCTTTATGACGGCGCCCCCTTTTATCCCGATGCCGGCCGGCTATGGCAGTGGTGCAGCGAGCAGCAGGTCAGCCTGTTCGGCACTTCGGCCAAATACCTGGAGGCGCTGGAAAAAACCGGGCTGCAACCGGGCCGGCACTACCACCTCAATGCGCTGCGTACCCTGTGCTCCACCGGCTCGCCACTGGCGCCGGAGCAGTTTGATTTTGTCTACCGGCATATCAAGCGCGATCTGCTGCTGGCGTCCATTTCCGGCGGCACCGATATTTGCGGCTGCTTTGTGCTCGGCAACCCCGTAAGCCCGGTGTACCGGGGCCAGTGTCAGGGCCCGGGGCTGGGCTTAAACGTGCGGGTGTTTGATGATTCCGGTCAGCGACTGCTTGGCGAGCCGGGAGAGCTGGTGTGCTGTAACGCCTTTCCCAACCGGCCGGTGGGCTTCTGGAACGATGAAGACGGCAGCCGTTATCACCAGGCCTACTGGGCACGGTGGCCAGGCGTGTGGCATCACGGCGACTTTGTCACTCAAACCCGTGAGGGCGGCATGGTGTTTCACGGCCGCTCCGATGCCGTACTCAATCCGGGGGGCGTACGCATCGGCACCGCCGAAATTTATCGCCAGCTGGCACGCTTTGAGGAAATTGCCGAATCCGTGGTGATCGGCCAGCGCCAGGGCAACGACGAACGCCTGGTGCTGTTTGTGCAGCCGGCACAGGGCCATGACCTGACCCCGGTGCTGGCCGAGGCCATACGAAAGCGGCTACGGGAAGCCTGCTCACCGCGCCATGTGCCGGCGGTGATCCTGGCGGTAAACGACGTGCCCCGCACCCGTTCGGGCAAGCTGGTGGAGCTGGCAGTACGGGAAGTAGTGCACCAGCGGCCGGTGAAAAACCAGGAAGCGCTGGCCAACCCCGAGGCGCTGGAACAATTCAGGAACA
Source organism: Oceanimonas aquatica (assembly GCF_030732065.1). GTDB lineage: Bacteria > Pseudomonadota > Gammaproteobacteria > Enterobacterales > Aeromonadaceae > Oceanimonas. Next base: position 261,220 of record NZ_JAVBHX010000004.1, on the reverse strand, counting down.
GGCCGGAGCTGAATTTGTAGGTTCGGTATTAGCCGGGCAACGGCATTGCATATGGCGCGGTTTTTCCGACTGAAGCCGGGCCTACAAAAGGGCTCAGCTGTCGAGGTAGCGCCCCTGGGTCAGCTCGCGCTCGCGCTGACATTCGGCCAGATAGATGGCAGCCACCACGGAAGATTCCTGATGATGATCATCAATGGCCCGGGAGACCATGCGCTCCAGGGTCTTTTCATTTTTGGCCATGCGAAACTTGCGCAGCCAGTAATACTTGTCCTGCAGATCCTGTGCCTGTTCTGACTCTAAATATACGTTCATTAATGGTGTGAATTCCGGTGAGGAAATAGGGTAAATGGCCGAAGCCTGAAAATTAGACGACAAAACATTCAAAATGGTTCCCGCGCCGATGACGCGGGAACCCGGGCAGAACGGGCTCAGCGAACCCGCGGCACGAAGCCGATCACATCATACACCCGGTCGAGGGTCTGCACCGCCTTGGCCCGGGCCTTGTCGGCGCCCAGCGTCAGCACGCGACGCAGTTCGGTCTCGTCTTCCCGCAGTTCGTGAAAACGCTGCTGAATGGGGTTGAGCATATCGAGTACCGCTTCGGCAGTTTCGGTCTTGAGGTGACCGTACATTTTGCCTTCAAAATGCTGCTCCAGCTCGGCCACCGGGCGGCCGCTGGCGCCCGCCATCAGGGTCAGCAGGTTGGATACGCCGGGCTTTTCGGCGGTATCGAAACGCACCTGAGGCGGATCTTCCGAGTCGGTCAAGGCCCGCTTCAGCTTCTTGGTGATCTTCTTGGGATCTTCCAGCAGGCCGATGAAGTTGTTGGCATTGTCATCTGACTTCGACATCTTTTTGGTCGGCTCCTGCAGGCTCATGATGCGGGCGCCGTCTTCGGGGATAAAGGGCTCGGGCACGGTGAACACGTCACCGTAGAGCTGATTGAAGCGATAGGCAATGTCCCGGGTCAGTTCCAGGTGCTGCTTCTGATCGTTGCCCACCGGCACCTGATTGGCCTGATACAGCAGAATGTCGGCGGCCATCAGTGCCGGATAGGTAAAGAGGCCGGCGTTGATGTTTTCGGCGTAGCGGCTGGACTTGTCCTTGAACTGGGTCATGCGCGACAGTTCGCCAAACTGGGTGTAGCAGTTGAGCACCCAGGCCAGCTCGGCGTGCTCGGGCACGTGGGACTGAATAAAGATGGTGCTCTGTTCCGGTTCCAGGCCAATAGCCAGGTACAGGGCGGCGGCGTCCAGGCAGGCGGAGCGCAGGGCTTGCGGGTCCTGGCGCACGGTAATGGCGTGCATATCCACAATGCAGTACAGGCAGTCGTAGTCCTGCTGCATTTTCACCCACTGGCGCAGGGCGCCCATGTAGTTGCCTATGGTCAGCTGGCCCGAGGGCTGGGCACCGCTGAGTACGATGGGTTTAGCCATGTTGTTCCTTGTGGTGTATTTGATTAAAGCTTAAGCAGTTCAGCGAGCCCGGCGAAGTCGTCCAGCACCCAGTCGGGCTCGCTGTCGGCGATGGGCCGGCCGTAGTTGTAACCGTAGGTGAGCGCCGCCACCGCCATGCCCGCGGCCTTTGCCGCCAGCACGTCGTTTTCCGAGTCTCCCACCATCAGGGTACGGGCCGGACTCACGTCCAGCCGTTCACAGATGTGCAGCAGTGGCGCCGGACTGGGCTTTTTTTCGGCCAGGCTGTCGCCGCCCAGGGCCAGCTCAAAGTGCTTGCCGAGCCCCGCCGCCGCCAGAATGCCGGGCACAAAGCGATACGGCTTGTTGGTGACCAGCGCCAGGCGCTTGCCCGCGGCGCGCAGGCGCTCAAGGGTATCGAGCACGCCGGGATAAAACACCAGGTCACCGTCGGCATGACCGGCGTAGGCCTCGTCAAACAGGGTGCGGGCACGACGGTGCAGTTCGGCCTCAGGGGCTTGCCCCTCGGCGGCGGTCAGGGCGCGCTGCACCAGCATGTCGGCACCATTGCCCACCCAGTGACGCACCGCATCCACCGGCTGGGCGGCGTGGCCGAGATGTTCCAGCATCTCGTTGATGGCCTCGGCCAGCTGGGGCACGCTGTCGATCAGGGTGCCGTCGAGATCGAACTGAATAAGTTCAAACTCAGCCATGGGCGGCGGCCAGCTCGCGGCGCATCTCGTCAATCACCGCCTTGTAGTCGGGCTTGCCAAAAATGGCGGAGCCGGCCACAAACATGTCGGCGCCGGCCTCGGCGATGTCGCGAATGTTGTCGGGCTTGACGCCGCCGTCGATCTCCAGGCGAATGTTACGGCCGCTGGCGTCAATACGGCGACGGGCTTCGCGCAGCTTGTCGAGGGTGCAGGCGATAAAGGACTGGCCACCAAAGCCCGGGTTGACCGACATCAGCAGGATCACGTCGACCTTGTCCATCACATAGTCGAGGTAGCTCAGCGGCGTGGCCGGGTTGAACACCAGACCGGCCTGACAGCCGTGCTCGCGGATCAGCCCCAGGGTGCGGTCGACGTGCTCGGACGCTTCCGGATGAAAGGTAATGATGGAGGCACCGGCCTTGGCAAAGTCGGGCACCAGGCTGTCGACCGGCTTGACCATCAGGTGCACGTCGATGGGCGCGGTAATGCCATAGTCACGCAGGGCCTTGCACACCATGGGACCTATGGTCAGGTTGGGCACATAGTGGTTGTCCATCACATCGAAGTGCACGACATCGGCACCGGCTTCCAGCACTTTCTCCACGTCTTCACCCAGACGGGCAAAATCGGCGGAAAGAATGGAAGGAGCTATCAGAAAGTCTTTCATCAGGGTTACCTTGAGCGCAAAAAACGCACCGATTCTACCCCAGCGACCGGGGATTCTCTACAACCCCTTCGGGGAGCTGTAAGCTATCAGCTTTAAGCCATAAGAAATTACCGCTGTTTGAAGGTGCAACGCAGTGCCTGCAACCAGTTGAACTTACGGCTGACAGCTTACGGCTTATAGCTTCCCGAAGGGGGTAAGGAGTGAATCATGAGCTGGAAACACAGACTGCAGGCGGTGCTGGCCGCCCTGTTCGGGGTGCAGTCGGAGCAAAACCGCCAGGCCCAATTCACCGGCAGCCCCTGGCCCTATATCGCCGCGGGGGCGGTACTGATCCTGCTGTTTGTGCTGATGCTGGTGGGAATAGTGAAGCTGGTGCTGGGTTAGGCGAACAGCGCCAGCAGTTCGTCCACCTTCTGGCGGTTGTGGCCGTGGCGGCTGATGGTGCGCTTGACCGCCACCACGTCCAGACTGGCATCCCGGTACAGCTCGCGGGTAAGCGGAATATCGTGGTTGCTGATCAGCACAGGCACGCCCCTGGCGGCGGCTTCCCGGGCCAGCCGGGCCAGAATGGCCTGATCGTCCAGGGTAAAACCATTGGCGGCGTAGGTGGTAAAGCTGGCGGTACTCGACAGCGGCGCATAGGGCGGATCGCAGTAGAACACCTGATCCGGCTTGGCACTGGCAAACACCTCGTCGTAGCTCTGGCAGACAAAGGTGGCCTTTTGCGCCTTTTCGGCGAAAAACCACAGCTCCTTTTCGGGAAAATAGGGCTTCTTGTAGGCGCCGAAGGGCACGTTGAAGCCGCCCTTGCGGTTATAGCGGCACAGGCCGTTGTAACCATGGCGGTTCAGATAGAGAAACAACAGCGCCCGGCGGAACGGCTCCGTCTCCTGGTTGAACTCGGTACGCAGGCCGTAATACACCGCCTTGTCGTTGTTATCGGGAGTAAACAGGCCGGCCGCCTCGCGCACAAAGACATCGGGGCGCGTTTTCAGCAACTGATAGAGATTGATCAGATCGGCGTTGATGTCCGCCAGCACATAGGCATCAAAATTCGAATTCAGAAAGACCGAGCCGGCGCCCACAAAGGGTTCGACCAGGGTGCGCCCTTCGGGCAGGCGACGGTTGATGTTGTCCACCAGACCATACTTGCCGCCGGCCCACTTCAGGAATGCGCGGGTTTTCGTCATTGTTGCCATTGCTGCCGAACCGTGTGAGGGGCGCGCATTGTAACCCCATGCCGCGCTCATGGCTACGGGCCGGCTTCTTTTTGCACCTGGCCAAACGGCTTGGGCCAGGGCTTGGCGGCACGCAGCTCACCGGGCAGCGAACCAATGGCGCGCCGCGCCTGCTCGGCGGTGGCAAAATCACCGTGTACCAGCACATACCAGGGCTGGCCGTTAAGGGTACGGGTATACACCCAGGCCGGCGACAGCCGGTGGCGGGACACCAGCTGGTTCAGGGCGCTCTGATCCCGGCTGGCCATCAGTTGCAGGGTGTAATGGTCTGCCGGCTGTTGTTTCAGTGCCGCCGACTGAGCCGGCGCCGAGGCGCGCTCCGCCGTCTGCCCGGATCGGGCGCTGCCGTCACGGCGCAACAGCTCGCTCACCACCTCGTCTTCAATGATCACCCGCTCCCTGCTGCTGTCGTCGGGAGACTCCGCCACTTGCGTGGCCACCTGAGGCTCTTCGGGCAGGGGCTCCGCCGGCCAGTCACTCACCAGTGGCTCGGCCTGAGGTTCAGCTTCGGTTGCCGGGGCTTCCGGAGCCAGGGTGAGGGGTTGCGCCGGAGCCTCGGGCAGGGATTCGGCCTGAAACGGCTGGACCACCTCGGGGGCGGGCTCCGGTTTGCCCACCAGCAGGGCGACCAGCGCCGCCAGGCCGAGCAGGATCAGCCCGGTAAGCAGGATCTTGACCGATTTGTTTTCAAGCCATTGCCGGTATTGCGGGGTTCTCATGCTCGACTCCATACTGGCCGCCAGATCACCCGGGTAATGCAGCCGTTCCAGCAGTTCCGCCGCCGGCTCCACCCCGGAATAAAGGCACAGTTGCCGTTTATCTTCCTCACTCAGCTCGGGAACTTCAAGCTCTACCACCGGCAGCTCGGGGTAGCTGCGCAACAGCCCCCGTACGCCCCCGGCCCAGGACGGCAGACCCAGCAGCGCCATAAAGGGCCGCTGCTCCGCCGGCAGGCCCAGACACAGTTCGGCCAGCTCCTGCAGTTGAGGGTCGGTCAGCCACTGAGCATTGTCCACCACCAGCAGACGCCGGGCCGGCGCCGCCGGCAGCAGCCGGGACATGGAATCGAGCAGTGGATCATCGGCATCGAACACAGCCCCGGCAAACCACTGCTCCAGCAGCGCTTCGCGAAAGGTGGCCTGACTGGTGATCAGACGGGCATCAAGTACCACAGGCGTCAGCAGCTCGCTGTGCCGGGCCAGCAGGCTGGCCAGGGTGCTTTTGCCGGCGCCCTTCGGGCCACTCAGCAACACCAGCTCGTGATCGAGCCGAAACAGGTGCAGCAGCCGCTCCAGCAACTGCTGTTGGGAAGAAAGGGTAGGCAGGGCCTCGACGGTCACGCTACGCCGCCCTTAATCCAGCACGTGTGCCAGCTGGGCTTCGGTGACGTCGTCGACAACCTGTGCCCGGCCAATGCCTTGTGGCAGCACCAGCCGCAGCTTGCCGGCCAGCACCTTTTTGTCACGCAGCATGTGCGGCAGGTACTGGTCAAGCGTCATGCCGGCAGGGCCGGCCACCGGCAGGTGAGCCCGGGACAGCAAGGCCTCGACCCGGGCCACCTCGGCCTCGGTCATGTCACCGCGCAGCCGGGCGGTATGGCAGGCCTGCATGGTGCCGGCGGCCACCGCCTCACCGTGCAGCCAGTTGCCATAACCCATCTCGGCTTCAATGGCGTGACCAAAGGTATGCCCCAGGTTAAGCAGGGCACGCACGCCGTGCTCGCGCTCGTCACAGGCCACCATTTCGGCCTTGATTTCGCAACAGCGGCGAATGGCATAGGACAGCGCCTCGGTATCGAGCTGTTGCAGCCGCGGCAGCTTGTCTTCCAGCCAGGCAAAGAAGTCGGCGTCCCAGATAATGCCGTACTTGATCACCTCGGCCATGCCGGCGGCAAACTCCCGTTCGGGCAGGGTTTGCAGACAAACGGTGTCAATTAACACCAGTTCCGGCTGGTAAAAGGCGCCGATCATGTTCTTGCCAAGAGGATGGTTGACAGCCGTCTTGCCGCCCACCGAGGAGTCGACCTGGGCCAACAGCGTGGTGGGCACCTGAATAAAAGGCACGCCGCGCTGGTAGCAGGCAGCGGCAAAGCCGGTGAGGTCACCGATCACGCCGCCGCCGAGGGCCACCAGGGTGGTATCGCGGCCGTGACCGCTTTCCAGCAGCTTGCCCATCACCTGATTAAAGGTGTCCAGGGTTTTGAACTGCTCGCCGTCGGGCAGCACCAGGCTGTCGACATTCAAGGGGGCCAGCGCCGCCAGCAGCCGTTCAAGATACAAGGGCGCCACCACCTCATTGGTGAGCACCAGTACCTTTTTGCCTTTGATGGCGCCCTTCAGCAGGGCGCCGTCGGCCATCAGGCCGTCGGCAATCAGAATGGGATAGCTGCGCTCAGCCAGATTGACGGTTAACCTTTCCATGGAGCTTCTCCCGGCTTACAGGCCGATCAGTTCAACGATCTGGTTGGCCACCAGCTTGGCGCTCTGCTCGTCGGTACGCACGACATAGTCGGCCACTTCACGATAGAGCTCGTTGCGCTCATGGGCGAGGCGCTCGAGCACGTCCCGCGGCGCTTCTTCGGTCTGCAGCAGCGGACGGCGCTTGTCTTTCTGCACCCGTGCCAGCTGTTTTTCCACCGTGGTTTCCAAGTACACCACTATGCCCCGGGCCGACAGCCGGTTGCGGCTTTCCCGGCTCTTGACCGAGCCACCGCCGGTGGCGAGCACGATGCCCTGCATCTCGCTCAGCTCATTAATTACCTTTTCTTCGCGTTGGCGGAAGCCTTCTTCGCCTTCGACATCAAACACCCAGCTGATATCGGCACCGGTGCGGCGCTCGATCTCATGATCGGAGTCGTAGAACTCCATATGGAGTTGTTGTGCCAGGTATTTGCCAATGGTGCTCTTGCCCGCACCCATAGGTCCCACTAGGAAGATATTGCGTTTCTCAGCCATGTTGCACGAAATTCTCACAAACAAATGCGCCCCACGAACACCGCGGGGTCGACGATGAACCTAACCTTGATTTTCTGAAACTGGACGCCGGATTATCGCAACTGAGCCGGCGGCTGGCAAGGAGCACGCCGCCGGCTCGAAAATTGGGGGCCAGTTATCAGGCGCTGTCGTGCACGATACGGGGGGTGACGAAGATAATCAATTCCCGCTTGCGGTTGGTATCGGAAGTGCTCTTGAACAGGCGTCCCACCACCGGAATATCCCCCAGCAGCGGCACCTTGGTCACGGTGCGGGACTGCACCTGCTGAAAGATCCCCCCCAGCACCAGGGTTTCGCCGTCGTTCACCAGCACCTGGGTGGTGATCGACTGGGTATCGATGGCCACGGCCACTCCCCCGGTAGCCTGGGGCACTTCCTCGCCAATGGAGTCCTGAGTCACGGTCAGATCCAGCACCACCCGGTTGTCGGGGGTGATCTGGGGCGTCACCTTGAGGCTCAGCACCGCGTCCTGAAACTGCACTTCGGTACCGCCCTCGCCCGATGAGCTGGAGTAAGGCACCTGGGCCCCCTGCTCGATCAGCGCCGGCTTCTGATTGGAGGTGGTGACCCGGGGGCTGGCGATGATCTCGCCGCGGTTTTCCCGCTCCAGTGCCGCCAGCTCCAGATCGAGAATGGTGCCGTCCGACAGCTTGGCAATCTGCAGCCCGATGGAGCCACCGGTACTGGTGATGGGCAGGTTAACGTTTAAATTACCTTCGGTGCTGTTATGCTCACCACTGGTGTCGTTGCGGTATTCCCAGTTGACCCCAAAGGCTTCTTCAAAGCCCTCGTTGATGGTCACCATGCGCGCCTCGATCACCACCTGCTTGATGGGAATATCCAGCAGCGACAGCATGCGACGAATGTTTTCGATGTTTTCCCGAGTGTCCTTGATCACCAGTATGTTGGTTCTGTCGTCCACCGCAATGGCGCCACGTTCCGACAGCAGCCGGGTGCTTTCGTTGGTGAGCAACGCCACCACGTCCACCGCCTTGGCGTAGTTGACCTGCAAAAACTCGGTTTCAAGCGGTGCCAGCACTTCCTTGGCCTGACGGTTTTCCAGTTGCTGCTGCTCCTGCTGGGCCAGCTCCGCCGCCGGCGCCACCAGCAGAATATTGCCGTCCAGCCGCTTGTCGAGGCCGCGCACCTGCAAAATGGTGTCGAGGGCCTGCTCCCAGGGCACGCCGTCCAGGCGCAGGGTCAGGTTGCCCTGCACCGAGTCGGTGGTGACCAGGTTGAAGTTATTGAAGTCGGCGATCAGCTGCAGCGCGGTGCGCACCGGAATATCCTGAAAATTCATTGAGATGGGCTTGCCACCGTAACGCTTGCCGGGACGACTGGCGCTGACCGCCCGCGCCGGCCGGGCCAGCTCAATGACAAACTCGCGGCCGCGCTGATCGTACTGGTAAACAAACTCACCGTCCGCTTCCACCGTGATCACCACGTTTTCCCGCTCCCGGCGCGTGTGAATGCGATTGGCCAGAGTGGCGAAGTCGGTGACATCGTAGGTTTTCAGCAGCAGATCGGGAATATGGGTATTGTGAAAGCTGGCCTCCAGCCGCTGGCCACGCTTTTGCAGATCCACCGCCGCCGCGGCCCGGTCGAGGGCGATCACCACCTGCGCCTGACCCTCGGCGCCCCGGCGAAAGTCTATGCCGGCAATGCCGTTAATGGCCCCCGGCGGCAGCGGCTTGCCGGCCCCCGAGGTGGCGGAAACCCCCGCCCCCAGCAGCACCTGCAGCAGCTTGCCTTCCTGGCGTACCCGGTAGGGCTGCACCCGGCTCATGGGGATCACCACCTCCAGCGCCGCTCCGGCACGACGCACCTCAATGGTGGAAATGCCCTGGCGTTCGATGGGAATGCGGTTTTCCAGCAGTGCCGAGCTGGCGCCGGGCAGGCGCAGCACCAGACTAACCGGATCCTGAGTGAGCCGCTCGGTCACCGCCGGCGGCTGGTCAAACTCCATTTCCAGCACCAGTTGTTCGCCGGCCAGCGGATTGACCCGAAACTGCTCCAGACTGGCAGCCAGCGCCGGCCAGGCGCTCAGCCAGGCCAGGGCCGCAAGCAGACAGACCCTCAACCGCGCGGCGGTCGTTTTTCCCATGATGCGCACTCCCTGCAAAAATAATGATGTTGTTTGAGTCATTGTGGTTCGCCGGCCAGCGCCAGCGTTGTTTCCCGCTGAGTCCAGCAGCCCCGGCCATCGGACACGTATTCTTTCAGGGTGATCCGTTCCGCGCTGATGGCGGTCACCTCGCCGTGGTTCAGCCCCAGCCGGTCTCCCGGCGCCACCAGGTGGGTTTCTCCATTCCGCAACACCACCAGCGCCCGCATTTCACCGGCATTCTGCAGGCTGCCCCGCATGGCGAGATTATTGAGGGAATGGGACTCCAAGGGCTGCTTTTCCCGCTGCATATCGGGCTGTTCGCAGTCCCGCGGCGCCTGTCCGCGGCTGGCGGCACTTTCCGGCCGGGGGGCCACAAAGGGGCTGCGTTCACTCACCGGCACATACGCCTCGGGCACGTATTCATTGACCTCGGGCATGGGTTCCGGCGCCGCCGCCGGACGGGAACGCACCTCGGCCACATAACGGCGCAGATCTTCTTCTTCGGAGCAGGCGCTCAGGCCCAGTACCAGCAACATGGCAAGGGTGAGTCTCATCGGCCCCCCTGCTCGTTGTATTTGTAGGTTTTGGCCAGCATGCTCATGGCGAGCTGGTCACCGCTCTTGTTGCTGAGGCTGAAACTGTCGAGGATCACGATACGCGGCAGCGCGGCCACGTCGGCCACAAACCGGCCCAGCTGATGATAATCGCCGCCGACGATAATTCGCATGGGCAGCTCGGTGGAAAATTCGCCCGGCTGCTCCGCCTCCCAGTTGATGCGCTCAATACGCAGGCCGTTGTCGGTGGCGATAAAACTGATGTCATCCAGCAGGCCGGCGATCTCCAGCTGGTTGGGCAGCTTGCGCAGCTCGTTTTCCAGCCGGGCCTGCAATGTTTTCATCTGCTGCTCGTAGGCCGGCAGGGCCGCCGCCTGGCGGGCCTTGGTTTCAAAGGTCGCCTTGAGCCCGGCCTCCTGAGCCTGCGCCCGCTCCAGCCGCGCCAGGCTGTCGCGGATCAAAAACTGCCCCATCAGCCCGGCGAGCAGGGCGCACAGTATCACCACTGTGGCCACCTTGGCGGGTTTGGGCCACTGGCCGATATTGTCAAAATCGAGTTCGTTCAGCTCTTGCCAGTTCATGGCTGCCCCCTGTCTGCGGCCACCTTCACGCTCATGGAAAACTGACTGAGGGCGATGGGTTGACTGTCGGATGCGTAAATGGAGCCAAGGCGGGGCTCGGTCAGCCAGCGGCTGGCTTCCATGCTGCGCAGCATGCTGGCCACCCGCGGATAGGCTTCGGTCTTGCCCACCAGTTCAATGCGCTCCCGGGCCACATTAAGTGAGCTCAGGTACACACCGGGAGGCACCAGCCCCGGCATCTGGTTGAACAACCGCACCGAAAAGGCGCGTCTGTGCTGCAACTGGTCGATCAGCCGCATGCGCTCCAGCAGTTGTTCCCGCTGCTGACGAATGGCGCTGATTTCCCCCAGCACCTGATCCAGCCTGACGGTTTCCACCTGCAGAAAACGGTTGCGCTCCTGCTGGTGCGCCACCAGCTGGCCGATGCGCAGGTTCACCAGCAGCATGATCACGGCGGTGACGGCCACCGCCACCGACAGCAATATCATAAAGCGTTTTTTCTGCCGGCCCTTGAGTCCTTCCCGCCAGGGCAGCAGGTTTATATTTGACATGGTGAAAAACTCCTCAGTGCCAGCCCCAGTGCGGTGGTGTAGGCCGCCGCCCCGGCATATTGCCGCTCATCGCCGCCCAGCAGCCGCTCAAACCGGGGCACAAACACCGGCATGGCCAGCTCCTGCTCCAGCACCGGCGCCAGCTGGGCCAGCTGGCTGCCACCGCCACTTAAAAACAGCGCCTGGGGCGGCTGGCTGCCGGAGCTGCTCTGAAAGATTTGCAGGTTGCGGCGAATGTGCTGGAGAATGGCGGTAATGTGACGCTGGCTAGCCTCATCCAGCAGCGGCTCTGGCAAGGTGTGTTCCAGCTTGGCGGCGTCGGCCTGGGTTTCCGGTATGCCCGACAACTGGCTGAGCTCCCGAGTGAAATGGGCGCCGCCGAAGTTCTGCAGGCGGCTGTGAATGACTTCCCCCTGCTCCATGACCCCAAAGGTCAGGCACTCGGCACCAATATCGGCCAGCGCCAGCAGGCCCACGTCGGCCTGCTCCGCCTGCAGCAGGGCCTGGGCGGCACGGGCAACGGCGTGCACGCCTATGTCGACCACGCCGGCTTCCCAGCCGGCCAGCTGCAGCGCCGCCAGGCGCGTGGAAATACTGTCGGTACGGGCGGCGCTGAGCAGAATGTTTTCCCGGTCGGGACGCGCCTGACTGGGGCCCAGGCGTTCAAAGTCGAGGCTGATCTCTTCCAGCGGAAAAGGAATGTGCTGGCCGGCTTCCAGCATGACCTGGTTTTCCAGATCGTCGTCGCTCAGGCCCCGGGGCAAGGCGATGATCTTGGTGGTCACGCTGCTGCCGGTGACCGCCGTGGCCACCCTGTCGATGCGGCTGCCAAGCTGGCGCCGCAACTGTTTCAGCGCCTCGCCCACCGCTTCAATGTCCTGCAGCTGATGGTCGATGATACTGTTGGCGGGCGTGGGCACACTGGCCATGGCAGCCAGTTGCATGCGCTCCCTTTGCCCCTTGAGCACCACCGCCTTGAGGCTGCCGGTGCCAAAGTCCACCCCCACCATCCACTGCACATCCCGTTTTCCGGTCAGGCTAAACATAAGCATCCATGTAGTTGTTTTTGTTGGCGTCTGTAAGCTTAGACAGACTCATTTGTACTTATAGACATTTAATAAAATAAAACCAAAAGCGCTCGAACATGACGCCGCTCACAGGATATACTTGCCGGCCAATTGGTTAAAAAATGATTTACCGGGTTTTATTACATGCTCAAATGGCTCGTTCGCCTGTTTGCCCTGGCCTTTTTTCTCGGCCTGTCCGGCATGGTTGCACTTTTTGTTCTTTACCAGCAAATCAGCGCCGATCTGCCGGATGTTTCCAGCCTTAAGGACGTGCGTCTGGAAACGCCCATGCGCATCTACAGCCAGGATGGCGAACTGATCTCCCAATACGGGGAGCAACGCCGCACGCCGGTCACCATCGACCAAATGCCGTTACCGCTTATCGATGCCTTTCTTGCCACCGAGGATGCCCGCTTTTACGAGCACCCCGGCATCGACCCGGTGGGCATTGCCCGCGCCGCCATGGTGTGGCTGACCACGGGGGAAAAACGCCAGGGCGCCAGTACCATTACCCAGCAGGTAGCCCGCAACTTTTTCCTCAGCCGGGAAAAAACCATAGTGCGCAAGGTGAAAGAGATTGTTCTGGCTTTGCACATCGAAAGTCAACTGAGCAAGGACGAGATCCTTGAGCTTTACCTCAATAAAATTCCCCTGGGCCACCGCGCCCATGGCGTGGGGGCGGCCGCCCAGGTGTATTACGGCAAGGAGCTGGCCGATCTGAGCCTGGCGGAAATGGCGATGATCGCCGGCCTGCCCAAGGCGCCGTCCACCCTTAACCCCATCAGCAACCCGCGCCGGGCCGGCGAACGCCGGGCGGTGGTACTGGGTCGTATGCTGGACACCGGCAAAATCACTCAAGGCCAGTATGACGAGGCCATGGCCGCGCCGGTACGCACCCGCTACCACGGCGCCGAAATTACCCTGAGCGCCCCCTACCTGGCGGAAATGGCTCACCAGTTTGCGGTGTCCATGTTTGGTGACGAAGCCTATACCCGTGGCCTGAACATCTACACCACTGTCCACGCCGACGAGCAGCAGGCCGCCAACCAGGCGCTGGTGAACGGCCTGCTGGCCTACGATTTGCGCCACGGCTACCGGGGCCCGGTAGCCACCCTGTGGCAGGGCGACGAGGCCTGGAGCACCGAGCAAATTGAACAGCATCTGGACGAGCAGCCCGCTTACTGGCCGCTGGAACCGGCGGTGGTGACCAAGGTATCAGAACGCAGTGCCACCGTATTGATCAAGGACAAGGGTCAGGCCGAGCTGGGCTGGGATGGCCTCAAGTGGGCTCGCGCTTACATTGCCGACAACCGCCAGGGCAAGGCGCCCAAGCGGGCCGCGGATATTCTCAAGGCCGGTGAACAGGTATGGGTGCGCCCTCACCATGACGGCTGGATGCTGAGCCAGCAGCCCGATATCAACGGCGCCCTGGTGGCGCTGGAGCCGACCAGCGGTGCCGTCACCGCCCTGGTGGGGGGCTTTAACTTTACCCTCAACAAGTTCAACCGGGTGAATCAGGCCGAGCGCCAGATGGGCTCCAACATCAAGCCCTTTATCTATTCCACCGCCCTGGATCACGGCTTTACCCTGGCCAGCCTGGTGAACGACGCGCCCATCAATCACTGGGATGCGGGCAGCGGCAACGCCTGGAAGCCGCGCAATTCGCCCAATGTGTATGACGGCCCCATTCGGGTTCGTGAGGCCCTGGCCCGTTCCAAGAACGTGGTGTCCATTCGCCTGCTGCGCGACAGCGGCATTGCCAACGCCATGCAGCGGCTGAACGACTTCGGTTTTGATACTCACCGTATTCCCGCCACCGAAAGCCTGGCGCTGGGCTCCCCCTCGGCCACGCCGCTGCAAATGGCCACCGGCTACGCCACCTTTGCCAATGGCGGCAACAAGATCTCGCCCTTTCTGGTAGAGCGCATCGAGGATGCCCAGGGCGTGGTGCTGTACCGGGCCGCGCCCGAGCAACAGCGCATTATCAGCGAGGAAAATGCCTACCTCATCAGCTCGGCGCTGGGCTCGGCCATTCAGGGCGGCGTCAGCGGTGAGCGCCGCTGGAACGGCACCGGCTGGCGCGCCGGTCGCGCCCTGGGCCGCAGCGACATCGCCGGCAAGACAGGCACCACCAATGACTCGCGGGATGCCTGGTTCTCGGGCTTTACGCCGGACCGGGTCGCCACCGCCTGGGTGGGCTTCGACGACTTTGGCCGGCCCCTGGGCCGCACCGCCTACAACCCCAATCTGGGCCGGGATCAGGTGGCCGGCGGCGAGTTCGGCGGCAGCACGGCACTGCCGATCTGGGCCGATTACATGAAGGTGGCGCTGTCGCACTTTCCGGAGCGTGAACGCCCCCTGCCCGGTGAACTGGTGACCGCCACCATCGACACCAGCACCGGTCTGCTGAGCAATGGCAAGGGCCGCACCGAATACTTCGTGAAGGGCAGTGAGCCCCGCCGCTACAGCCGCCCCGACAGCCATCAGCAATTTGGCGGCACCAGCGTCACCGACGAGCTGTTTTAAACGGTGCGCACAGCTACAAAAAGGCGCTGCATGGGCAGCGCCTTTTTTATGGCAATCGCTCGTTCAGCAGGGTGCTGATCACCCGGGCCATTTCGTTAAAACAGGGCCGGCGCACCGAGTGAGCCCGGTGCAGCAGGGCAATGGTACGGCTGGGCCGGGGATCGGTCACCCTGAGGTAATGCACGCCGGTATCCCCATTACGCTCCCCCACCGCCAGCTGAGGGATCAGGGTCAGCCCCGATCCCGCCGCCACCATGTTGCGCAGGGTTTCCAGGCTGGTGGCCTTGAAATGGCTGTCTTCGCCGATACCGGCGGCAAAACAAAAGCCCATGGCCTGATCCCTCAGGCAGTGACCGTCTTCCAGCATCAGCAGCTTTTCGCCCTTGAGCTCATCGAGGCGTATCTGCTTCCGTCCGGCCCACTCGTGAGTAACGGGCACCGCCAGCAGCATGGCTTCGTCATACAACGGCAGAGCGCCGAAGTTATCCATGTTGTCGAGCTGGGCCAGGATCAGACAGTCGAGCTCGCCGTCCGCCAGCTGCTTGAGCAATACCTGGGTCTGGGCCTCGTAAAGAAAGATGTGCAGCTCGGGAAAGTGCTGTTTCAGCGCCGGAATGATGTGCGGCAACAGATAAGGACCAACCGTGGGAATCAGCCCGATATGCAGCTCCCCCGACATGGGCTCGGTAAAGGTGCGGGCAATGTCGCGCAGCTCCTTGGTGGCGGCCAGCACCCGCCGGGCCTGATTGGTAATGGCGTCCCCCGCCGGGGTAAACAGCACCTTGCGGGAAGTGCGCTCCATCAGCAATACGCCCAGCTCGTCTTCCAGCTTGCGCAGCTGGCCGCTGAGGGTGGGCTGACTGACGTAACATTTCTCCGCCGCCTTGCGAAAGTGGCGCTCTTCGGCGAGCGCCACCAGGTATTCAAGATCCCGTAAATTCACCTGTTCACCATGGTTATTCATTCCTTTACCGGCATGATCCCCGATTTTGGTGAAAATGGAAAGGATCAGCCCAGATGGGCGGCCAGGTCGTCGCTGCCGCCGATATGACGACCGTCGATAAACACCTGGGGTACCGTGCTGCGACCGGACACCGCCTTCAGGCTGATGCTGGTGGCGTCCTGGCCGACGATTACTTCCTCATAGCGCATATTGCGCTCCAGCAGCATCTGCTTGGCACGGGCGCAGTAAGGGCAGCCAGGCTTGCTGAACAGGGTGATGGCCGAAGGCTTGGCCGCGTCCGGATTGATATGCGCCAGCATGGTGTCGGCATCGGACACTTCAAAGGGGTCGCCGGGCTTTTCGGGCTCGATAAACATCTGTTCAATCACGCCATCCTTCACCAGCATGGAATAGCGCCAGGAGCGCTGGCCAAAGCCCAGCTCGCGCTTGTCTACCAGCATGCCCATGCCCTCGGTGAACTCACCGTTGCCATCGGGAATGACGCGAATATGCTCGGCTTCCTGATCCGCCAGCCAGGCGTTCATCACAAAGGTGTCGTTCACGCTCATGCAGATAATGTCGTCAACGCCGTTTTCAAACAGCACCGGCGCCAGCTCGTTGTAGCGGGGCAAATGGGTGGAAGAACAGGTGGGAGTAAAGGCGCCGGGCAGGGAAAACACCACCACGGTTTTGCCACTGAACAGCTCATCGCTGGTGACATCCATCCACTGATCCTGATGGCGGGTGCGAAAGGTAACCTGGGGTACACGCTGGCCGGTTTTGTTGGTCATCATGGTTTGAGTCCTTGTATTAACGGTTTGAAACTGGACTCAGTATGACCCGGCCATAACCAAAGTGTAAATCGTTTGAATAACTTGAATTGATAGCCCTTAACAATCAAAAGAGCAATGGCGATACCATTGCTCTTTTCATCATGTGCTTCAGCCCCAGCCGTTGAGCCACCCGTTATAGATCTGCTCCTTTAACTCGAGTCGTCGCAGTTTAAGACTTTCAAACTCGGTGTCGGAGATCGGCATGTTACAGGCTTCAAGGCCTTCAATTTCGTGATTCACCTTGTGGTATTCCCGGGCAAGACGGGCAAATTCCTCATCGTTCAGCTTGAGCGCGGTAATGTGGTCGGCATGCTCGGGAAACTCTTCGGCAAGCGTGTGTGTCATGAATCAACCTCCTCGGCGTCAGGGGATGATTTAACTATAGACGACACTTTCCTCCGGTACCCGGGCCATGGCGGCCTCCACCACCTCGGGGCCGGCGCCGCGCTTGTGGGCGTTTTCACTCAAGTGCCGGCGCCAGGCCCGGGCCCCCGGCATGCCCTGAAAAATCCCCAGGGTATGACGGGTAATATTGCCGAGATAGGTGCCCTGAGTGAGCTCCCGCTCGATATAGGGCAGCAGATTGCGGATCACCTGATGGCGGCTCGGTACCTCACGCTCATCACCAAACAGCTCGGCATCCACCCGCGCCAGCAGATAGGGGTTCTGATACGCCTCGCGGCCCAGCATAACGCCATCCAGATGCTGAAGATGAGCTCCGGCCTCTTCCAGGGTCTTGATGCCACCGTTCACGGCGATGGTCAGCCCGGCGTAATCCCGCTTCAGCTGGTAGACCCGGTCGTAATCCAGCGTCGGAATTTCCCGGTTTTCCTTCGGGCTGAGCCCCTGCAGCCAGGCCTTGCGGGCGTGCACGATCAGCGCATCGATGCCGGCTTCGGCCACGCTGTCCACCAGGGTGCACAGAAATTCGTAGCTGTCCTGCTCGTCGATGCCAATGCGGGTTTTCACCGTCACCGGAATGGACACCGCCGCCTTCATGGCCGCCACGCCCTCGGCCACTTTTTGCGGCTCAGCCATCAGGCAGGCACCGAACAGGCCGTTTTGTACCCGATCCGACGGGCAGCCCACGTTCAGATTGATCTCGTCATACCCGCGCTGTTCGGCCAGCACCGCGCAGTGAGCCAGAGCCTCGGGATCATTGCCGCCCAGCTGCAGCACCAGCGGGTGCTCTTCCTCGTTGTAGGCCAGGTAATCGCCCTTGCCGTGAATAATGGCCCCGGTGGTGACCATTTCGGTATACAGCTGGGCATGACGGCTCATCAGCCGGTGAAAATAGCGGCAATGGCGGTCGGTCCAGTCGAGCATGGGGGCAACGGAGAAACGGGCGCTGGGGTAATGACTCATGAGCGTGATGACTTTTTGAACAACAGGGCGCGCATTATACCCAAGCCCGCTCACAGACCCAACCCCGAACGCAGGAAGGGGCGGACTGCTGTGGTAGAATGCGCCCAGAAGCCCTAGCGATGAGCCTGATTTATGTCCATATCACAACAACTTGAACGTGCCGAGCGGCTGTGCGAGCAGCGCGGCGTGCGCTTTACCCCTACCCGTCGTCATGTGTTTGCACTGATGGCCGGTCACAAGGGGGCGGTCAGCGCCTACGAGTTGCTGGACAAGCTCAAGGAGCTGGAGCCCAGCGCCAAGCCGCCCACCGTATACCGGGCGCTGGACTTTTTGCTGGCCCAGGGGTTTGTGCACAAGGTGGAGTCTCTGAATGCCTTTTTATTCTGCGATCACTTCGCCGAACATCATCCCATGCAATTGCTCATCTGCACTCAGTGCGGCGAGGTCATCGAACTGCACGATGAGGCCATCAACCGCGCTTTTGAGCACCAGGCCGAGCTGCACGGCTTTGCCATCACCAGCCAGTCCATCGAGGCCCACGGCCAGTGCCGCCGCTGTCAGGGCGAAACCGCCGGCAGCTGATATGCTTATGGCACAGCCATCAACACATGGACGCAACGATGGGCGCACTGATCAAACTGCTGCTGTTACTGCTGGTCGGCTTTTTTCTGGCCAGCGAAGTCAATCTCAGCACCTCGCTGTATCGCTATGAAGACAATGAAATCGAGCTGACCTTTCCGGTCTGGCAAACCGACAACCCCTGGTATTACCTCAAGTGGAACCCGGCTGAACACGAGTTCGAACAGCGTATCAGCCTGAAACAGTGACCCCGATCAGTGTCGTGCGGCACCACCGTGCTAGTATGCCGGCTTTTACGCACGGAACAGGACCATGGTCGAACCACTGATCAATCTGTTACTGCCATTCATGCTGGCACTGATGACCCTGGTCATGGGCATGACCCTGGAAGCCACCCACTTCACTCGCCTTCTGCGCCGCCCTCGCCCGCTGCTGCTGGGGCTGGCACTGCAATGGTTGCTGCTGCCGTTGCTGGCCTGGGGGCTGATTTGGCTGCTGGCACTGCCGCCGCTGGTGGCCGCCGCCCTGGTACTGATCACCGCCGCCCCCGGTGGCGCCACCTCCAACCTGTTCAGTTTTCTGGCCGACGGCGACACCGCCCTTTCGGTGAGCCTCACCGCCCTGGTCGGCCTGCTGGCCCCCCTGTGGATGCCGGTGGTGGTGATGCTGCAACTGGGCTGGCTCGGCCAGCACAACGCCAGCCTGGCCCTGCCACTGGGGCCGGCCATGGCCCAACTGGCGTTGATCTGTATCGTTCCCGTGTTGGTCGGCATGGCGGTACGCCGGCGCTGGTGCGCCTGGGCAAAACGCCATCAGCCGCGGCTGAAAAGAACCGTGAGCCTGATGTTTCTGCTGCTGCTCCTGGTGCTGGTAGCCCGTCATCGTGAAGACTTGCCTTCCCTGTTCAGCCTGGCGGCGTTGGCCATGCTGCTATTGTGCACCACGGCCCTGACCGCCGGCTACGGGCTGGCACGTCTGGCCGGCTGCACCGAAACCGGTTGTCGCAGCCTGGCCTTTGAAACCGGCATTCAAAACGCCGCCATCGCCATTGTGGTGGCCTACACCCAGCTCAATTCCGGCGAGCTGGCCCTGATGGCGCTGCTGTACGGCATTGTGATGAACATTCCCGCCCTGTTGCTGCTGGGCTGGTTTCGCAGCCGGCAACCAGCAGCGCAATGGCGTGAGGCGTAAATCAAAAAGGCCCTGTTGCGAACAACAGGGCCTTTCTTCACGCCGAAGACTTAATCGACGTATTCCAGTCTGGGCCGGGCGGTCATGCGGGTGACCAGCTCGTAGGCGATGGTGCCCACATGGCGGGCCACTTCTTCCGCCGCCAGGCCGTCGCCCCACAGAATGACTTCATCACCCACCCTGTCGGTGGCATCCGGCCCCAGATCCACCGTAGCCATGTCCATGGACACCCGGCCCGCCAGTGGTACTCGGCGGCCGTTTACCAGCACCGGCGTGCCCGCCGGCGCCATGCGCGGATAGCCGTCGCCGTACCCCACGGCAATCACCCCGATGCGGGTGTCTCTCGGGCTGACCCAGCTGCCGGCGTAGCCCACCGGCTCGCCGGCCTTGTGCTCGCGCACCGCAATCAGGGTGGAGGTAAAGTTCATCGCCGGACGCAGACCGAAGTCGGTGCCCTGCTGCTCGCCAAAGGGCGTGATGCCATAGAGCATGACACCGGGACGAATGTAGTCGGCATGAGCGTCGGGAAACGCCAGCACACCGGCAGAATTGCACAAGGCGGTGGCGCCCACCCTGCCCTCGGTGGCGGCCTTGAAGGCCGCAATCTGCGCCTCGGTAATGGCACGCTGATCCGGCTCGTCGGCGCGGGCGAAGTGGGTCATGGCGTTCAGGGGCTGGATCACACCGGGCAGGTGGGCCAGACGGGCAAACACGCCCTCGGCTTCTTCCGGAGCAAAACCGACCCTGTGCATGCCCGAGTCGATTTTGACCCAGACGGTGACTGGGGCGGCAAGGGGAGTCTGCTCGAGGGCGTCGAGCTGGGCATGGCTGTGAATGCACAGGTGAAAGTCGTGGCGGGCAGCGTAGTGCAGCTGCTCCAGGTTAAAAAAGCCTTCCAGCAGCAGAATGGGCAGCTGAATGCCGCCGGCACGCAGACGCTGGGCCTCTTCAAAGCGGGCCACCGCAAACATGTCGGCGTCGCGCTCCAGCGCCGCCGCCACGGTGAGATCACCGTGACCATAGGCATTGGCCTTGACCACGGCCATGGCTTTGGCCGTGGGCGCCGTTTGCCTGGCCACCTTCAGGTTGTGCCGAATCGCCTCCAGACTGATGCGGGCCACCGCTCCCCGTGCATCCATTTTCGCTCCTTAATAATCATCATCGAAATCCGGTCCGGCGTAGTTGTCGAAGCGGGAAAACTGTCCCTGAAACGTCA
This sequence comes from Oceanimonas aquatica, assembly GCF_030732065.1. Taxonomy (GTDB): domain Bacteria; phylum Pseudomonadota; class Gammaproteobacteria; order Enterobacterales; family Aeromonadaceae; genus Oceanimonas. Next base: position 240,681 of record NZ_JAVBHX010000004.1, on the reverse strand, counting down.
GCCGCACCTTGCCTATGGGTCCGTTACGTTGCTTGCCGATGATGATTTCAGCGATGCCTTTATCGGGGCTGTCTTCGTGATAGACCTCGTCCCGATAGATAAACATGATGAGGTCGGCATCCTGCTCGATGGAGCCGGATTCCCGCAGGTCCGAGTTTACCGGGCGCTTGTCGGCCCGCTGTTCCAGGCTTCGGTTCAGCTGGGACAGTGCCACCACGGGCACTTCCAGCTCCTTGGCCAGGGCCTTGAGCGAGCGGGAGATCTCGGCGATCTCCAGGGTCCGGTTGTCGGCCAGACTGGGTACCGTCATCAGTTGCAGGTAGTCGATCATGATCATGCTGACGCCGCCGTGCTCACGGGCCACACGCCGGGCCCGGGAACGCACTTCGGTGGGGGTCAGGCCGGAGGAGTCGTCAATATAGAGCTGACCCTTTTCCAGCAACATGCCCATGGTGGACGACAACCTGCCCCAGTCTTCATCATCCAGTTGCCCGGTTCGAATGCGGGTTTGATCGATTCTCCCCAGGGAAGCAAGCATCCGCATAATAATCTGCTCAGATGGCATTTCCAAGGAGAATATGAGCACTGGTTTGTCATTTGTTAGTGCAGCGTGCTCACAAAGATTCATTGCAAAAGTGGTTTTACCCATAGAGGGTCTGGCCGCCACTATAATCAGATCGGAAGATTGCAGCCCTGCAGTTTTTTTATCTAGATCATTGTATCCAGTAGAGACACCGGTAATGCCCTGATGAGGATTTTTAAATAAATCCTCTATGCGATCTATGGTCTTTTCGAGCAGGTTACGCAGCGGCTGAGGGCCTTCATTGGCACTGGTGCGGCTCTCGGCAATCTTGAATACCCGGCTTTCGGCCAGATCCAGCAGATCGGATGAGTTGCGCCCCTGAGGGTCGAAACCGGCCTCGGCAATCTCGTTGGCCACCGCGATCATTTCACGCACCACCGCCCGCTCCCGCACGATATCGGCATAGGCGCCGATGTTGGCGGCACTGGGGGTGTTCTTGGCCACTTCCACCAGGTAGGAGAAACCGCCCACGGTTTCCAGCGCCTCATGGCGCTCCAGCTCTTCCTGTACCGTGATCAGATCGATGGGGCTGCCGGTCTGGCTGAGCCGCTGCATGGCCTGAAACACCAGCCGGTGGGGCCGGCTGTAAAAGTCGGCATCCGAGACCTTCTCCGCGACCCGGTCCCAGGCGTTGTTGTCCAGCAGCAGGCCGCCCAGCACGGACTGCTCCGCTTCAAAGGAGTGGGGCGGCATTTTTAGCTGGGCCACGGCCTGATCGGACCGGTTGGCGGTCTTGTCTGTCATCGGAACTCTCGCTGATTGACCAAAACGTCATTATCGGAATTTTTGGCCGGTACGGAAAGGTTCAAAGTTGTCTGTAGGTTCACGGGCGCGCCACTGAATAACAAAACGGCAGTTGACATAACATGTCGCTGCTTTAGGATGTTGCCAGTCCGTTAATCAAGGAAACCACCATGCGCAAACTGCTTGCCCTGTTTACCCTGATCTTTGCGGTGGGTCTGACCACCACCGCCTTTGATGCCGAAGCCCGCAAGATGGGCGGTGGCAGCCGCTCCATCGGCAAGTCTTTCAAGACCGCGCCGGCGCAGCCAACCCAGCAAAACATCAACCGCAACAACACCAGCCAGACCCAGCCCCAGTCCAAAAAATCCGGCCTGATGGGCGGCATTCTGGGTGGCCTGCTGGCCGGCGGCCTGTTCGCCGCCCTGCTCGGCTCCGGCGCCTTTGAAGGCTTTCAGTTCATGGACTTTCTGCTGATCGCCGGCCTGGCCTTTGGCGCCGTCATGCTGTTCCGCGCCCTGCGCCGAAGCAAGGCTCAGGCCGCCCAGCCCGCCTACAACGGCCCCCAGCGTTTTGAAGCGCCGCCGGCAGCCCCGGCCGCAACCGGTGCCACCGGCGGTTTTGGCGCCACCGATGTGCCGTTCAACCTGCCTCCCGGCTTTGACATGCAGGCCTTTTTACAGGGCTCCCGCGAGCATTACCGCACCCTGCAGGAAGCCTGGAACCAGAACAACCTGGAAAAAATGCGTGAATACCTGTCGCCGGAGCTGTTTGCCGAGCTGAGCCGGGAGCGTGCCACCCTGAGCGGTGATCAGCACACCGAGGTGATGTTCGTGGACGCCGAGCTGGTGCGTGCCGACCACACTTCCTACCAGGCCCAGGTGAGCCTGAAGTTCAGCGGCCGCTACCGCGACAGCGCGGAAAACGTGGAGCAGGACATCAATGAAATCTGGCACCTGGAGCGGGATCTGACCCAGGCCAACTCCCCCTGGCTGATTGTGGGTCTGGAAGACCTGGCCTGATAGTTTTCATTCTCTGTATCAAAGGGCTGCCCATGGGCAGCCCTTTTTTGTAGGCGACCTTGGTGGAGCGCGGGCAGCCTGCCCGCCATTTGGCGCAAAGCGGCAACCCGGGTCATTGAGCGCCTCTCGGCACTGATGCAGGCTGGCAGCCTGCGCGGGAAGGACAGCATATAGAATCTGGTTCGTGGCAATCCTCATTTCCAGCCCCTGTTCCCGGGACGCTCATACAAAAAAAGGCGCCCGCAGGCGCCTTGCTATACAAGGATAAAAAGACTCAGCCCACCAGTGCCAGCAGCACACCGGCGGCAACCGCCGAGCCGAGCACGCCGGCCACGTTGGGCCCCATGGCGTGCATCAGCAGGAAGTTCTGATGGTTGGCTTCCAGACCCACCTTGTTCACCACTCGGGCGGCCATGGGCACCGCCGACACGCCGGCGGCGCCGATCAGCGGGTTGACCTTGCCACCGGTCAGGCGGCTCATCAGCTTGGCCATCAACACGCCGGTGGCGGTGCCGATGGAAAAGGCCACCGCGCCCAGAGCCAGAATGCCGAGGGTGTCCAGGGTCAGGAACTTGTCCGCCGACAGCTTGGAGCCCACCGCCAGTCCCAGAAAGATGGTGACCACGTTGATCAGCTCGTTCTGTGCGGTTTTCGACAGCCGGTCCACCACGCCCGACTCCTTCATCAGGTTGCCCAGGCAGAACATGCCCACCAGGGGCACAGCCGATGGCAGGAACAGCAGCGTCAGGGTGAGGATCATCAGCGGAAAGATCACCTTTTCCCGACGGCTCACATGGCGCAGCTGGTCCATCTTGATGGCCCGCTCTTCCGGCGTGGTCAGCAGCTTCATAATGGGCGGCTGAATGATCGGCACCAGCGCCATGTAGGAATAGGCCGCCACGGCGATGGCCCCCAGCAGATCCGGCGCCAGCCGCGATGCCAGGAAGATGGCGGTGGGGCCGTCGGCGCCGCCGATAATGGCGATGGCCGAGGCGTCCGCCAGGCTGAAGTCAAACCCGGGCAGCGCATTCAGGGCAATGGCACCAAACAGGGTGGCAAAAATGCCAAACTGAGCCGCCGCCCCCAGCAACAGGGTCTTGGGGTTGGCGATCAGCGCCCCGAAATCGGTCATGGCCCCCACCCCCATGAAGATCAGCAAGGGAAACACCCCGCTGCCGATGCCCACTTCATAGACGTAGTAGAGCAGGCCGCCGGGATCGGCCATGCCGGCATTGGGAATATTGGCCAGCACACCACCAAAGCCGATGGGCAGCAGCAGCAGGGGCTCAAAGCCCCGGGCGATGGCCAGGTACAACAGCAGCAGTCCCACCGCAATCATCACCAGTTGCTTCCAGTGGAAGTTGGCGATGCCGGTTTCCTGCCACAGTGTTAACAGAGAGTCCATTCCGCGCTCCTTATGCCAGACTGACCAGGGCATCGCCCACGGACACGGCATCGCCTTCCTTCACCAGCACGTCCACCACCTGACCGTCCCGGGCGGCACGCACCTCGGTTTCCATCTTCATGGCTTCCATGATCAGCAGTACCTCACCGGCGGCCACTCGGCTGCCTTTTTTGGCCAGTATCTTGAAGATGTTGCCCGCCAGCGGAGCACTTACCGGCTCGCCACTGCCGGCCGGGGCTGCCGCTGCAGGCGCCGGGGCAGCAGGCGCAGGTGCCGCAGCGCCCGCTTCCTGAACGGCACTGATGCTGCCCGACGGGCCCACTTCCACTTCATATACGCGGCCGTCCACCTTGACCGCATAGGTCTCGGGGGCGCCCGCAGGGGCGCTGGCGGGCGCAGAAGCAGCCGGGGCCGGCTCGGTGCCCGGGGCCGGCTCAAAGGCCTCCGGGTTGTCGCGGTTGCGCAGGAACTTGAGGCCGATTTGCGGGAACAGCGCATAGGTGAGCACATCGTCCACCTCGTCGGTGGCCACCCGCAGCTTTTCTTCCTTGGCCAGCGCCTGAAACTCGCCGGTCAGGCGCACGAGCTCGTCAGTGAGCTTGTCGGCGGGGCGGCAGGTAATGGCTTCGCCACCGTCCAGCACCCGGGCCTGCAGCTCGGCATTCACCGGGGCCGGCGCGGCGCCATATTCGCCCTTGAGGATGCCGGCGGTTTCCTTGGTGATGGTCTTGTAGCGCTCGCCGGTGAGCACGTTGATCACCGCTTGGGTGCCCACAATCTGGGAGGTGGGGGTCACCAGCGGAATAAAGCCCAGATCTTCCCGCACCCGCGGGATCTCTTCCAGCACCTCGTCCATGCGATCGGCGGCGCCCTGCTCTTTCAACTGGCTTTCCATGTTGGTGAGCATGCCACCGGGTACCTGGGCCAGCAGAATGCGGGAGTCCACGCCCTTGAGGCTGCCTTCGAATTTGGCGTACTTCTTCCGTACTTCGCGGAAGTAGGCGGCGATTTCTTCCAGCCTGGTCAGATCCAGGCCGGTGTCGCGCTCACTGTCCTGCACCATGGCCACCACGGTTTCGGTGGGGGAATGGCCGTAGGTCATGCTCATGGAAGACACGGCAGTATCGAGAATATCGATGCCGGCGTCGATGGCCTTCATGTGGGTCGGCAGACTGAGGCCGGTGGTGGCATGGCAGTGCAGCGCCAGCGGCAGCGACACTTCGGCCTTGATGCGCTTGATCAGGGTCTCCGCCTCGTAGGGCTTGAGCAGGCCCGACATGTCCTTGATGCAGATGGAGTGACAGCCGAGATCCTGCAACCGCTTGGCCATATCTACCCAGGTGTCCAGGGTGTGAACCGGCGAGGTGGTGTAGGAGATGGTGCCCTGGGCATGACCACCCATTTCCACCGTGGCCTTGATGGCGCTCTGCAGGTTGCGCACATCGTTCATGGCATCAAAGATACGGAATACGTCCATGCCGTTGGCGCGGGCCCGCTCCACGAACTTGAACACCAGATCGTCGGCGTAATGGCGGTAGCCCAGCAGGTTCTGACCTCGCAGCAGCATTTGCTGGCGGGTATTGGGCATGGCCTTTTTCAGGGCACGCAGCCGCTCCCAGGGGTCTTCGCCCAGGTAACGGATGCAAGCGTCAAAAGTGGCGCCGCCCCAGGTTTCCAGCGACCAGTAACCGATAGCATCGAGCTTTTCGGCAATGGGCAGCATGTCTTCCAGGCGCAGGCGGGTGGCCAGCAGGGATTGGTGCGCGTCACGCAGCACCACGTCGGTAATGGCGAGGGGTTGAGTCATGGTTCAAGGCTCCGTTCAAGTTCCGTTTCAGGGTTTCCGTGTTATGCCGCTCAGTGCTTGTGATTTTTTTTGTATTGCGCAATGGCGGCAGAGATGACGGCCAGCGTCTGCGGGCCGGGCCCGTGCTCACTGGCTGGTGCAGCGGCCTGGGCGGCAGGCACCGGTGCTGCTTCGCCCGCAAAGCGGGCCAGCAGGGTAACGGCCACAATGGCCAGTGACAGAAAGGCAAACACGAAGGCCATGCCCAGCCCCATCAGGCTGGCCGCCTCCAGCAGTTGTGCAGAAAGGTTGTTCATCAGCATTGTCCTTGCTGTGGTTGTCCAGGGGCACGAGCATATCCAGAGCGGCTTGGTACTGGCAACGCCGCATTATTAAAATTGTTGTAATGATCCTAAAACAAGTTGATTTTCGATGGCTGGATCACGCTCGTAGCGGGTAATAAAACGCCGAAAAAGACCTTGTGACGAAGCATATTGAAAGTTGTATACGAAAAAAGACGTGGTGATATACAAAAAGGCGAGCAGGGGGTGCTCTGCGGAAAAGCAAAAAGCCGGCACAAGGCCGGCTTTTTTTAAATGGCGCATCCGGGAGGATTCGAACCTCCGACCGCTCGGTTCGTAGCCGAGTACTCTATCCAGCTGAGCTACGGATGCAAAGTTGTGTGCGTTAATTTTCAGATGGCGCATCCGGGAGGATTCGAACCTCCGACCGCTCGGTTCGTAGCCGAGTACTCTATCCAGCTGAGCTACGGATGCTTTTCTGAAAAACGCTTTTTAAAAATGGCGCATCCGGGAGGATTCGAACCTCCGACCGCTCGGTTCGTAGCCGAGTACTCTATCCAGCTGAGCTACGGATGCGCTGCAAAAATGGCGGTGAAGGAGGGATTCGAACCCTCGATGCGGGTATAAGCCGCATACTCCCTTAGCAGGGGAGCGCCTTCAGCCTCTCGGCCACCTCACCGTGTTTGCGGGGCGTATATTACCGCCGGGCCAAAATAAGTCAAACACTTTTCCGACCTGTTTTTTTCGTTCGAACAGACTTTAAGCATTTAGCATCAAAATCCGGCAAAATGAATAAAAAACACCCCATAAACCCGCTAATTAATACTGGCTGTCGTCGCCGGTACCCTTCTCCGCCTGTATCCGCATGTAGATTTCTTCACGGTGTACGGACACTTCTTTTGGTGCATTCACACCAATGCGCACCTGGTTACCCTTGACGCCCAGCACGGTTACGGTTACTTCGTCACCGATCATCAGGGTTTCCCCTACTCGACGAGTCAAAATCAGCATATGGCTGCTCCTGTAATGGCAATGTATTAGTGAAATATTTTGTTCATTATCCGCTAAAGACGACGAAAAACCCAGCCTTCCCATGGCATGAAATGGGGTAATACGACATCAAAATCAAGAGGCCTGTCGATGACAGGCCTCTTTTACTGTTCGGCGTATGGCTGCCGATTCAAATTATAGACGGCCTGGTCAGGCCTGCCGGGTTACAGACGCTCGTTCAGCCAAGACTTGACCGAGTCCAGCGCCGCCGGCAGTGCCGCCGGCTCGCTGCCGCCGGCCTGAGCCATGTCGGGGCGACCACCGCCCTTGCCACCCACCTGCTGGGCCACCATGTTGACCAGCTCGCCGGCCTTGACCTTGCCGGTAAGATCCTTGGTGACGCCGGCAATCAGGCTGACTTTGTCGCCGCTGACGGTGCCCAGCACCACCACGCCGGACTGCAGCTTGGACTTGAGATCGTCCAGGGTACCGCGCAGGGACTTGGCATCCACCCCTTCCAGGTTGGCCACCAGCACCTTGTTGCCGTTGATGTCGACCACCTGCTCCAGCAGAGAAGCGCCGGCCTGAGCCGCCAGCTTGCCCTTGAGCTGCTCGATTTCCTTTTCCAGCTGACGGCTGCGATCCAGCACCTGACGCACCTTGGCCGATACCGAGAAGGTATCACCCTTCACCAGGCTGGCGGCCTGGCCGATTTCGTGGTCGAGCTGATGCAGGTAAGCCAAGGCCGCTTCGCCGGTCACCGCCTCGATACGGCGCACGCCGGCGGCGATACCGCTTTCGGACAGGATCTTGAACAGACCGATGTCACCGGTGCGGCTGACATGGGTACCGCCACACAGCTCGGTGGACACTTCGCCCATGGCCACAACCCGTACTTCGTTTTCATCGTACTTCTCGCCGAACAGGGCGGTGGCACCGGCCTGTTTTGCCCCTTCCAGATCCATCAGCTGCGTGGACACCGGCAGGTTGGCGCGAATATCGCGGTTGACCATGTCTTCCACTTCCCGCAGTTCCTGGGCGCTCATGGCCTCCAGGTGGGAGAAGTCGAAGCGCAGCCGCTCCGGCTCGACCAGTGAGCCCTTCTGGGTCACATGGTCACCCAGCAGCTTGCGCAGGCTGGCATGCAGCAAGTGGGTCACCGAGTGGTTGAGAGCGGTGGCCTGACGACGGGCACCGTCGACCGCGGCAGACACGCTTTCGCCCACTTCCAGGGTGCCCAGCTCCAGGTAGCCCAGGTGCAGAATGCCGTTGCCGGCTTTTTGCGTGTCTTTCACCACAAACAGGCCGTCGTCCATGCGGATGACGCCCGCATCGCCCACCTGGCCGCCAGACTCGGCGTAAAACGGCGTGGTGTCGAGCACCACGGCGCCCTCTTCACCGGCAATCAGGGCATTCACCGGCTCGCCATCCTTGAACAGACCCGTCACCTTGCCCGGCTGGGCCAGGTGCTCGTAGCCGGTAAAGGCGGTTTCGCCGTCCACCTTGATGGCCTTGGTGTAATCCACACCAAAGTTGGAGGCTTCCTTGGCCCGCTCCCGCTGCTGCTGCATCAGGGTTTCAAAGCCGGCCTCGTCGATGCTGAGGTCCCGATCCCGCAGCACGTCGGCGGTCAGATCCGCCGGAAAACCGTAGGTATCATACAGCTTGAACACCACGTCGCCGGACAGCACAGTGCTGTCGCCCAGCTCATTAATGGCGTCTTCCAGCAGTTGCAGGCCCCGGCCCAGGGTGCGGGCAAACTGCTCTTCTTCCAGCCGCAGCACCTTCTCGATAATGGGGCGCTGGGTATTGAGCTCGGGATAGGCCTCGCCCATCTGCTCGCAAAGAGCCCCTACCAGGGTGTGGAAGAAGGTCTTGTCGGCACCCAGCTTGCGGCCGTGGCGCACGGCCCGGCGAATGATACGGCGCAGCACGTAGCCCCGGCCCTCGTTGGACGGCATCACGCCATCGGCAATCAGGAAGGAGCAGGAACGAATGTGGTCGGCAATCACCCGCAGCGACTTGTTGTCAAGATCGGTGGTGCCCACGGCCTCGGCGGCGGCCTTGATCAATGCCTGGAACAGGTCGATTTCATAGTTGGAGTGCACGCCCTGCAAAATGGTGGCGATACGCTCCAGGCCCATGCCGGTATCCACCGAGGGCTTGGGCAACGGCTCCATGGTGCCGTCGGCATGACGGTTGAACTGCATGAACACCAGGTTCCAGATTTCAATGTAGCGGTCGCCGTCTTCTTCCGGGCTGCCGGGAGGACCACCCCAGATGTGCTCGCCGTGATCGTAGAAGATCTCGGTACAGGGGCCGCAGGGGCCGGTGTCGCCCATGGTCCAGAAGTTGTCGGAGGCGTACTGGGCGCCCTTGTTGTCGCCGATACGCACGATGCGATCTACCGGCACACCAATTTGCTGGGACCAGATACCAAAGGCTTCGTCGTCGGTCTCGTAGACGGTGACCCACAGCTTGTCCTTGGGCAGCTTGACCACGTCGGTCAGGAATTCCCAGGCGAAGCGAATGGCATCCTGCTTGAAGTAGTCACCAAAGCTGAAGTTGCCCAGCATTTCAAAGAAGGTGTGGTGACGGGCGGTGTAACCCACGTTTTCCAGATCGTTGTGCTTGCCGCCGGCACGCACGCAACGCTGGGAGCTGACGGCCCGGTTGTAGGCCCGCTGCTCCAGGCCCAGGAACAGATCCTTGAACTGGTTCATGCCGGCATTGGTAAACAGCAGGGTCGGGTCGTTGTGAGGCACCAGCGAGCTGGACGCCACCACCTGGTGTCCTTGCTGGCGGAAATACTCGAGAAACGCGTTGCGTAACTCAGACGTGGTCATTCGCATGGAAAATCCTGTTGATTGCTTGGTAGGCGTTAACTCCCATAATTTAAAAGGAATGGGGAGCAATGTAAAACGCGCCATCAGGGCGATGACGGCAGAAAGGCGCTATTCGTCACCGCTTTCCAGGGCGTAGCGAATGTGATCCGGGCCAAAGCCCCTCGCCTGCAGGTAGCGCATGCGCCGGGCCCGCTCCTTGAAATCGGTGACGGGTGCCTCGCCAAAGCGGGCCAGATGGCATTCCCGGGCCAGTTCGAACCAGTCGGTGTCCTGCTCTTCCAGGGCCGCGGCTATCTCTTCGGCGCTGACGCCCTTGCGCTGCAACTCGGCGCGAATGCGCTGAGGGCCATGCTTTTTATAAATATGCTGACGCACCTGAACCTGGGCAAAGCGCGCATCCTGCAGCCATTGCTGCTGCTCCAGCCTGTCGAGCGTGCGGGCTATGGCGCTTTCATCAAACTGGCGCTGGTGCAGTTTTTGCTCCAACTCTCGTCGGCTGTGATCCCGCCGCGACAGCAAGCGCAGGGCGCAGTCCCACACGGCCTGATCCGGATTGGATGATTCAAATAACATAAGGAAGTCTTTCAAAAACAAAAGCCGGGCATTGCCCGGCCTTGTTATCAGAATTCGGCGTTGCCGTCGGGGCCGTCCAGCTCGGCCAGGACTTCGCCCTTACCGTCAGCGTCGGCAGCCGCACCGGGCGCCAGCAGCAGCATTTCACGCAGTTGCTGCTCAATTTCTTCAGAGATGTTCTTGTGCTCCAGCAGGTACTTGATGGAGTTGGCCTTGCCCTGGCCAATCTTGTCACCCTTGTAGCTGTACCAGGCACCGGCCTTTTCAATCAGCTTGTGCTTGACGCCCAGCTCAATCAGCTCGCCTTCCTTGGAAATGCCGGCACCATACATGATCTGGAACTCAGCCTGCTTGAACGGCGGTGCCACCTTGTTCTTGACCACCTTGACCCGGGTTTCGTTACCCACCACTTCGTCGCCTTCCTTGATGGAGCCGATACGACGAATGTCGAGACGCACGGAAGAGTAGAACTTGAGGGCGTTACCACCCGTGGTGGTTTCGGGGCTGCCGAACATGACGCCGATTTTCATGCGGATCTGGTTGATAAAGATACACAGGCAGTTGGCGCTCTTGATATTACCGGTCAGCTTGCGCAGCGCCTGAGACATCAGGCGGGCCTGCAGGCCCACGTGGGAGTCACCCATTTCGCCTTCAATTTCGGCGCGAGGAGTAAGCGCTGCCACCGAGTCGACGATGATGACGTCGACCGCACCGGAGCGCACCAGCATGTCGCAGATTTCCAGCGCCTGTTCACCGGTGTCGGGCTGGGACACCAGCAGGTCGTCCACGTTCACCCCCAGTTTGCCGGCATACACCGGATCCAGCGCGTGTTCGGCATCGACGAAGGCACACACCTTGCCGGCGCGCTGGGCCTGGGCGATCACCTGCAGGGTCAGGGTGGTTTTACCGGAGGACTCGGGGCCGTAGATTTCAACAATACGGCCGGTGGGCAGGCCACCAATGCCAAGGGCGATGTCCAGAGACAGGGAGCCGGTGGAAATGGCTTCAACATTCAAAGCCTTGTTGTCGCCCAAACGCATGATGGAGCCCTTGCCAAACTGTTTTTCAATCTGGCCCAGGGCGGCGGCCAAGGCTTTTTCTTTGTTCTGATCCATAAAATGCTCCGCTGAAATTGGCTGGTGCGTTATTCAAGAAACTGGGGTTGAGTATACTGGTTATTCGTACAGTATCAAGTCGGGTTTTGTTCAAGCAGGTCAAGGCAGGCCTGTAACGCGTGCAGCACGGTCTGGTGACGTATCTGGGAACGATCGCCGTCGAGCCGCAGCAGCCGGCAATCGAGACGGTCAGCACTCGTCGAGTAGCAGGCCAGCCAGACGGTGCCCACGGGTTTTTCCGGGCTACCGCCGCCGGGGCCGGCCACCCCGGTGACCGCCACGCCAAGGCCGCAGCCGGACTGAGCACAGGCGCCACGCACCATGGCCTCGGCCACTTCCCGGCTGACCGCGCCATGGCGCTCAATGAGGGCGGTGTCCACGCCCAGCATGTCGTGCTTGGCGGCATTGGAATAAGTGACAAAGCCCCGGTCAAACCAGGCCGAGCTACCGGCAATGTCGGTCATGGCGGCGGCAATGCCACCGCCGGTGCAGGACTCGGCGGTGGTCATCATGATGCCCCTGGCCTGTAGCGCCTCACCCAGTTGCCGTGCCAGTGTGTCCGTGTCCATCGCCTGCCCCATGTGCTCGTTTCAATATGCTGGTATTATGCCGGGCTCGGCCAAAGGGTGCCAACACCATTGCTTACCACCTCGTAAAGACAACGACAAAAGGCATTGATTTCATTATGAATCAGGAAAATTCCCCGCATACGCCCATGATGCAGCAATACCTGGCCCTCAAGGCCCAGCATCCGGACATTCTGCTGTTTTATCGCATGGGGGATTTTTACGAACTGTTCTACGACGATGCCAAAAAGGCCTCGCGACTGCTGGATATCTCCCTGACCAAGCGCGGCAAGTCGGCGGGCACCGCCATTCCCATGGCCGGGGTGCCCTACCACGCGGCGGAAAACTACCTGGCGCGGCTGGTGCAGATGGGCGAGTCGGTGGCCATCTGCGAGCAGATTGGCGATCCGGCCACCAGCAAGGGGCCGGTGGAGCGCCAGGTGGTGCGCATTGTTACCCCCGGCACCCTGTCCGACGAGGCCCTGCTCAATGAACGTCAGGACAATTGCCTGGCGGCGATATATCACGACGGCGAACGGTTTGGCTTTGGCATTCTGGATGTCAGTACCGGCCGTTTTGTGATCAACCAGTTCGACAAGGAAGAAACCCTGACCGCCGAGCTGCAACGCACTCAGCCCGCCGAGCTGCTGTATCCGGAAGGCTTTGACTGGTTTGGTCTTATCGAACAGCGCAAGGGCCTGCGCCGCCGGCCGGAGTGGGAGTTCGATCTGGGCACCGCCCGTCATCTGCTGTGCCAGCAGTTCGGCACTCGGGATCTGGTGGGCTTTGGCGTGGAGCAATCCACCACCGCGCTGTGCGCCGCCGGCTGTCTGCTGCAGTATGTGAAAGATACCCAGCGCACCGCCCTGCCCCATATCAACAGCGTGCGGCTGGAGCGGCGTCAGGACATGGTGATCATGGACGCCGCCACCCGCCGCAACCTGGAGCTGACCCTGAACCTGTCCGGCACGGTGGAAAACACCCTGGCCGAGGTACTGGACTGCACCGCCACCCCCATGGGCAGCCGGCTGCTCAAGCGCTGGATCCATCAGCCCAGCCGCCATAAAGACGAGTTGAACCAGCGCCAGGACATTATCGCCACCCTGATAGAAAGCGGCCGCCATGAAGAGCTGCACCCGCTGCTGCGCCAGGTGGGCGATGTAGAGCGGGTGCTGGCACGGCTGGCACTGCGCTCGGCCCGCCCCCGGGATCTGAGCCGGCTGCGCGCCGCCCTGCAAGCCCAGCCGGATATTCAGGCGGTGCTGGCCGAGGCTCAGGCCGACTGTCTCCTGCCCCTGGCCGAACAGATCAGTGACTTTCCCGAACTGGCCGAGCTGCTGGAAGCAGCCGTGGTCGACACCCCGCCGGTGGTGATTCGCGATGGCGGCGTAATCCGCGACGGCTATAACGCCGAGCTGGACGAGCTACGCGAGCTGGCCGCCGGCGCCCACCGTTACCTGGAAGAGCTTGAAGCCCGGGAGCGAGCCACCACCGGCATCAGTACCCTGAAGGTGGCCTACAACAAGGTACACGGCTTTTATATCGACGTCAGCCGGGCCAACTCCCATCTGGTGCCGGTGCACTATGTACGCCGCCAGACCCTGAAGAACAACGAGCGTTACATTATTCCCGAACTGAAGGAATACGAAGACAAGGTGCTGAATGCCCAGAGCAAGGGCCTGGCGCTGGAAAAACGCCTGTACGAACAATTGCTCGACCGGCTGCTGGAGCACCTGGCGCCCTTGCAGCAAAGCGCCGCCGCCCTGGCCTGCCTGGACGTGCTCGCCAACCTGGCGGAGCGGGCCGACAGCCTGAATTACTGCCGCCCCGAGCTCACCGACGATGAGATCATCGACATCGAGGAAGGTCGCCACCCGGTGGTGGAGCAGGTGATGACGGAGCCCTTTATTGCCAACCCGCTGTCACTGTCTGATGAGCGCAAAATGCTGGTGATCACCGGCCCCAACATGGGCGGTAAATCCACCTATATGCGGCAGACGGCACTGATCGTGCTGCTGGCCTACATGGGCTCCTTTGTGCCGGCGCAAAAGGCGCGCATCGGCCGGGTGGATCGTATCTTTACCCGTATCGGCGCGTCCGACGATCTGGCCTCGGGCCGCTCCACCTTTATGGTAGAAATGACCGAAACCGCCAATATTCTCAACAACGCCAGCCGTCACAGCCTGGTGCTGATGGATGAAATCGGCCGGGGCACCAGCACCTACGACGGCCTGGCCCTGGCCTGGGCCTGTGCCGATGCCCTGGCCAACCGGTTGCACGCCTATACCCTGTTCGCCACTCACTATTTTGAGCTGACCGGACTGGCGGCACTGTGGCCGGCGGTGGCCAATGTGCATCTGGATGCGGTGGAGCACGGCGAGACCATCGCCTTTATGCATGCGGTCCAGGAAGGCGCTGCCAGCCGCTCTTATGGCCTGCAGGTGGCGGCTCTGGCGGGTGTGCCCAGACCGGTGCTGAACCTGGCCCGGCAAAAGCTGGCCGAGCTGGAAAGCGGCCGCGATGCGCCCACGCCGGCCGCCGCCGAACCTCAGGGCTCGCTGCCACTGTTTGAAGAGCCGCTGAATACGGCGCTGACATTGCTGGATGAACTGAACCCGGACGATCTCACTCCCCGCCAGGCGCTGGAACAGTTGTACCGGTTAAAACAGGCCCGAAAAGAAAGCTGAAAGCTGGAAGTAAAAACCACCCCACCCCAGCCCTCCCCTTATCAAGGGGAGGGAGCAAACCGGCGACATATGCTTGCTCTCCTCCCCCTTGTTAAAGGGTGAAGGCTGGGAGGGGGTTATTGGTATTATTCGCTGTGGAACAGGGTATCGATATTCAGGCCCTGCTGAGTCAGGATTTCCTTCAGCCGGCGCAACGCTTCCACCTGGATCTGGCGAACCCGTTCCCGGGTCAGGCCGATTTCCCGGCCCACGTCTTCCAGAGTAGAAGGCTCGTAGCCCAGCAGACCAAAACGCCGCGCCAGCACTTCCCGCTGCTTGGGGTTGAGCTCTTCCAGCCAGCGCACCAGGCTTGAGTGCATGTCGTCGTCCTGAGTCTCGGCTTCCGGATCCTTGTCGTTCTCGTCGGCCAGCACATCAAGCAGCGCCTTGTCGCCGTCACCACCGATGGGGGTATCGACCGAACTTATCTTTTCGTTCAGCTTGAGCATGCGCGACACGTCTTCCACCGGCTTGTCGAGGGCATCGGCAATCTCGTCGGCGGTGGGCTCGTGATCCAGCCGGTGGGCCAGCTCTCGGGCGGTGCGTAGGTAGACGTTCAGCTCCTTGACCACATGAATGGGCAGGCGAATGGTGCGGGTCTGGTTCATGATGGCCCGCTCTATGGTCTGGCGAATCCACCAGGTGGCATAGGTAGAGAAACGAAACCCCCGTTCGGGATCAAACTTCTCCACGGCGCGGATCAGTCCCAGGTTGCCTTCCTCGATCAGGTCGAGCAGGGCCAGGCCCCGGTTGTTGTAACGGCGGGATATTTTCACCACCAGTCGCAGGTTGGATTCGATCATCCGTTTGCGGGCGGCGAGATCGCCACGCAGGGCGCGACGGGCGTAGTGCACTTCTTCTTCGGCGGTGAGCAGCGGCGAAAAGCCGATCTCTCCCAGATAAAGCTGGGTGACATCCAGGCTGCGCTGGCTGGGGGTGCTGAGCACTTCCTCTTCCTGAGTGTCCTGCTCGGCGGTACTCGCTTCGGCGCTTGTGGCCGTCTTCGTTTCTTCGTCGTGGGTCTGTTGTTTTTTCTGGCTCATGGCAGCTCTCCCTAAACCCGGGTACCACCTGTCTCCCGGTGACTATCGCTTGGGCAGGTATTTTCTCGGATCGACCGATTTACCCTGATGCCGGATCTCGAAGTGCAACCGGACATCATCAGCATCACTGCTTCCCATATCCGCTATGTGCTGGCCCGCCCGCACCGTATCCTGCTCCTTGATCCGCAGTACCTCGTTATGGGCGTAGGCCGACAAGTAATCATCGTTGTGTTTGATGATGATCAGATTGCCATAACCACGTAGCGCATTCCCTGCGTAAACTACCTTGCCTGCCGCGGCGGCCTTGACGGCCTGCCCTCTGCTGCCCCGAATGTCGATGCCCTTGTTGCCGGTTTCCGACACTGAAAAGCCCGAAATCACCGGCCCTTTGACAGGCCATTGCCAAACGATGGCAGCATTGACAGCAGTGCGTTTTTGTACTTCAGACCCAGCGTATGCTTTTCCCCTGGCCGGTGCAAGAGGCCTGGGTGATTTTGCAGCAGCGGGTTTGGCAGGCCGTGACAGGCCTGGTTTCGCCTGGGTCTTTGGCTTGCTGGCGGGGCGGCTGATGGCATGAAGCGCCAGCTGCTGACCCACGTAAATGCGGTAGGGCGGGCGCAGTCCGTTAAGGCTGGCGAGATCCGCCACCGAGTGATTGGTTCGCCGGGCAATGCCGCTCAGGGTGTCGCCCCGGCGTACCCGGTACACCACCCGCTTGCGACCGGGTACATCCAGACGCAGGGTCTGGCCGGGATAAATGCGATAAGGCGCGCGCAGACCATTGTGGCGAGCCAGGGTGGTCACATCGGTCCCGGCCTGCCAGGCAATGGAATAAAGCGTATCGCCACGGGCCACCACATAATGACGGCCATTGGCCTTGATGTAGCCCTGAGCATGAACGCCGACCCCGCGTACGGGGGCCGGACGATGGGCAGAGCAGGCCGAGAGCAGCAGCATCAGCGCCAGGCTGATACTCACCGCTTTGACGTAGCTGCTCCCCCGCGTCATCAGTTCCTCAGCAACAGATAGGCGATCACCGCCGCCGCCACGCACAGCCAGCCCAGCAGATCGATATAGCGAATGAGCTTGCGCTCCATTTTCACCCCGCCCCAGACCATGAGCCCGGACACCAGGAAAAAGCGCAGGCCGCGGCCCACCAGGGAGATCAGCAGAAACGGCATAAAGGCCATCTGCAGCAGGCCGGCGGTAACGGTAAACACCTTGTAGGGAATGGGCGTAAAGCTGGCGATAAAGATGACCCACACGCCCCATTCATCAAACCACTGACGGGCAATGTCCATCTTGCCCTGATAGCCCATGGTATTGATAAAGGGCTCCACCAATGGTTCCCACATGGCATAGCCCAGCAGGTAACCAAAGGCCGCACCCAGCACCGAAAACACCGTGGCCAGGGTGGCGTAGTTCCAGGCCCGCTCGGGCTTGGCCAGCGCCATGGGGGCCAGCATGACGTCCACCGGCACCGGCCAGAAAATGGACTCCACAAAACTGTTCATGGACAGGTAAACCGGTGCATGGCGGTGCACCGCCCACATCATCACCAGCCGGTACAAACGGGAAAACAGCTTCACTCAAGATCACCCTGAATCAAAGGAACAAAACGCACCGCTTCCAGCTCGGTACGCACAAAATCATCACCCCGGCGCTGGTAGAGCCACAGGGTTTGTTGCATGGCCCCCACCGGAATCACCATGCGCCCGCCATCGGCCAGTTGCTCCAGCAGCGCCGTGGGCGTGGAGCTCGCCGCCGCCGTCACAATAATGGCATCAAACGGAGCCTTACTGGCCCAGCCCTGCCAGCCGTCACCGTGCTTGGTACGCACGTTGTATAAATCCAGTCGCTGCAACCGTCGCCGGGCCTGGTATTGCAATGGCTTGATGCGCTCTATGGTGTAGACCTCATCCACCAGCTGGGCCAGCACCGCGGTCTGAAAACCTGAGCCGGTGCCCACCTCCAGCACCCGGCGGGGCATGGGCCCCTGCAGCAGGGCCTCGGTCATGCGCGCCACTATGTAAGGCTGGGAAATGGTCTGGCCAAAGCCGATGGGCAGGGCACTGTTCTCCCAGGCCTTGTGGGCCATGGCCTCATCCACAAACTCGTCCCGGGGCAGCGCGGTAATGGCCCGCAGCACCCGCTCGTTATGAATGCCCTGCTGCTTCAGCAGGCGATAGAGCTGCTCTCCTGCTAACGTGCGCACATCCTTACTCCACATCCTTGATCCAGCGGGACAGGGCCGCCATTTGATCGTATGCCGTGAGATCGATGGTCAGCGGCGTAATGGACACAAAGCCACGCTCCACCGCATCAAAGTCGGTGCCTTCACCCGCGTCCTGAATGGCTCCAGGCGGCCCTATCCAGTAAATGGGACGACCACGGGGATCAAATTCCTTGAGTACCGCCTCGGAACGATGGCGGTTCCCCAGACGGGTCACTTTGATACCCTTAATTTCCGCCAGGGGCAAGTCGGGCACGTTGACGTTAAGGATCTGGTTGGAGTACAGCGGCGCCCGCAACAGGCCCTGTACCAGCATGCCGGCGAAATGGGCGGCGGTCTCGAAATGGCGCTCGCCACACAGGGAAATGGCCAGCGACGGCAATCCCAGATGGCGGCCCTCGGTGGCCGCCGCCACCGTGCCCGAGTAAAGCACGTCGTCGCCCAGGTTGGCACCGTGATTGATGCCCGCCACCACCAGATCCGGGTCCGGATCCAGCAGGCAGTTCACCGCCCAGTGCACGCAATCGGTGGGCGTGCCCTTGACCGAATAGAAGCCGGTGTCGTCCAGCTTGTCGGCCCGCAGGGGCACTTCCAGCGTCAGGGAATGACTGGCACCGCTGCGATTGCGGTCCGGCGCCACCGTCACCACTTCGGCAAATTCCGACAGCGCCCGGCTGAGGGTGCGAATACCGAGGGCGTTGACGCCATCGTCATTACTCACCAGTATTTTCATGGCTCTCCTTTTCCTTGATGATTTCCCGTACCAGGCTGGTGGCATAGCTGCCCGCCGGCAACCAGAACGACAACGTCAGGCTGCGCTCACTGCGCTGCCAGCTCAGTTGTTCCGGTTTCAGCAGCAGGGCGCGGCGCTCCTGCTTGAGACCGTTGGCCTCGAGCCCACTCTGCAACTCCTCCATGCCGGCCAGGGCCGCCTGCTCAAGCGATGCAGCGTCGGCCTCGCTGGGCAACCGGCCCCGCCCCCACAAGGGGGCACTCAGGCGAATGTCGCCGGAAGCAAAACGCGCACGCAGGGCGTCGTCAAGGGGATTGTCGTCGTTAATGGTGAAAAACGACTGACTGCCCGCCAGCATCACGCAATCGCCGTTCAGCAGTTGCTCGCCGGTGTGCTGCGCCAGCCGATGACTCACCGCCAGATTGAACAGGTAACTGCGGGCCGCAGATAAATACATCGACCGCTTGTTGCGATCCTTGATGCGTTTGCCACCAAACATGGCCCTGGCCTGTGCGATATTGCCACCGTCGTGGCCAAAGCGCTGGTCCCCGAAGTAGTTGGGCACGCCCCGCTCACGAATGGCCGCCAGCCGGGCCTCGAGCTCCTCATCGTCCTCGAGACCGGTCAGGGTCAGCTCAAACCAGTTGCCCTTGAGCGCCCCGGTTTTCAGCTTTTTATGGTGACGGGCAATGGCCAGGATCTGTACGTCGTCGTTTTCCAGCGGGGAAAAGTCGGGCATCTCCTTGCCCGGCAGATGCACACCGAACCACTGCTCGGTCACCGCATGCCTGTCCTTGAGTCCGGCCCAGGTCACATCGCGCTGGGCCACGCCGGCCAGCCGGGCCAGATCACGGGCCACCCACTGGGTGTTCTGGCCGCGCTTGCGAATGTGCAGAAAAATGTGCTCGCCTTCACCGCTGGGGGCAAAGCCCAGATCCTCGCGCACCACAAAATGTTCAGGCTCGGCCTTGAGCCGGCCGCTGGCGGCGGGCTCGCCATGGAGATAATGCCAGTCGTTGTTCATGCTTTTACCAGTAACACCACGGCTTCCGCCGCCATGCCCTCTTTGCGGCCGATAAAGCCAAGTTTTTCGGTGGTGGTCGCCTTGACGTTGACCTGAGAAGAGTGAGCCTGCAGATCCTCGGCGATATTGGCCGCCATGGCGTCGATAAAGGGCGCCAGCCTGGGGGCCTGGGCCATGACGGTGACATCCGCATTACCCAGCACGTAGCCTGCCGCTTTCACTTTTGCAAAGACATCGCGCAGCAGAATGCGGCTGTCGATGCCGGCAAAGGCGGCGTCAGTGTCGGGAAAGTGGCGACCGATGTCGCCGGCGCCAATGGCGCCCAGCAGGGCATCGCTCAGGGCGTGCAGCACCACGTCGCCGTCGGAATGGGCCAGCAGCCCCTGTTCATGGGGCACTGTCACCCCGGCCAGAATACAGGGACCCTGACCACCAAATTTATGCACGTCAAAACCGTGCCCGATTCGCATCATTCGTTGTTCTCTTTCAGCTGCTGCAGAAAAAAGCCGGCCAGCGCCAGGTCTTCCGGCCGGGTAATCTTGATATTGTCGGCACGGCCTTCCACCAGCAGAGGGTGAACGCCGGCCAGCTCCATGGCCGAGGCCTCATCGGTCACCGCCAGGCCTTTGGCCAGCGCATCAGACAGCGCCCGGCGCAGGCTTGGAGTGGCAAAGCACTGGGGCGTCAGTGCGTGCCAGAGTTCGTCCCGGGACACGCTTTCGAGAATGGCGCCCTGGCCATCGCCCCGCTTCATGGTGTCCCGCACCCGGCATGCCAGAATGGCCCCTTGCGGTTGCTGTGCGCTCGCCAGCAGGGCATCGAGATCGCCACGAGCCAGGCAGGGCCGGGCCGCGTCGTGCACCAGCACATGGTCGCTGGTCACAAACTCAAGGGCATTGAGTACCGAATCGGCCCGTTCCCGGCCGCCTTCGGCCCGCACTACGCGAGCATCGGTGGCCAGCGGCAACGACGCAAACCACTGATCCTCGGGGCCGATTGCCACTACCACCCGCTCGATGGCGTCATGGGCCAGCAGTCGTTCGACCGTGTGTTCGAGCACGGTTTTACCGGCCAGGTTCAGGTATTGCTTGGGCACGGCGCTGCCCATGCGTTTGCCTACCCCGGCGGCCGGCACCACGGCGGTAATGCTGGCGCGGCTCATGGCCTGAGTCCGTCGTCGTCGGGGATCACCCGGTAAAAGGTTTCATCGGGCTTGATCATGCCGAGATCGTTGCGGGCCAGCTCTTCCACGGCCGCCAGCCCCTGGTTGAGATCCTTGATTTCCCGGTACAGCAGGGCATTGCGCTCTACCAGCCGTTCGTTGTCGGTGAGCTGACGCTCCACGTTGGCGGCCGCTTCATGGTATTCGGCCAGGCCGTTTTTGCCCCACCACAGGTGGTATTGCAGGGTGGCCAGCAGGGCGAGCAGTATCAGCGTCAGGGTGCGCATTTATCCTCCGAAACAAGACGGTTAGTTTCCCATATTCCCCGGCCGAACAAAAGAAACCCCGCACGGAGCGGGGTTGGGCATGTTACCGCACCGTCATGTCCGCAAAGGCGGACATTCGAAGCAAGCAGCCGGTTGGCCTGCCATAAAAAAACCCCGCTCAAGGCGGGGTTTTTTTTTCAGCTCAAGACAGGCATCAGGCCTGACCTTTCACCTCGGACAGACCGCGGAACGGGGCCTGGTCACCCAGCTCTTCCTCGATGCGGATCAGCTGGTTGTACTTGGCGATACGGTCGGAGCGGCTCATGGAGCCGGTCTTGATCTGACCGGCGCAGGTGCCCACGGCCAGATCGGCAATGGTGGCGTCTTCGGTCTCGCCGGAGCGGTGAGAGATCACGGCGGTGTAACCGGCGTCCTTGGCCATCTTGATGGCGTTCAGGGTTTCGGTCAGAGAGCCGATCTGGTTGAACTTGATCAGAATGGAGTTGGCGATGTTCTTGTCGATGCCTTCCTTCAGGATCTTGGTGTTGGTGACGAACAGATCGTCACCCACCAGCTGTACCTTGTCGCCCAGAATCTGGGTCTGGTAGGCAAAGCCGTCCCAGTCGGACTCGTCCTGACCGTCTTCGATGGAAACGATCGGATACTGATGGCACAGCTCGGCCAGGTAGTCGGAGAACTGCTCGGAGGTGAAGACCTTGCCTTCGCCCTTCATGTTGTACTTGCCGTCTTCATAGAATTCGGAAGAGGCGCAGTCCAGGGCCAGGGTCACGTCCTTACCCAGGGTGTAGCCGGCCTGCTCCACGGCTTCCTGAATGGCGGCCAGGGCAGCGGCGTTGGATTCCAGGTTGGGGGCGAAGCCACCTTCGTCACCCACGGCGGTAGACAGGCCCTTGGCCTTCAGTACCTTGGCCAGGTTGTGGAACACCTCGGCGCCGATGCGCAGCGCTTCCTTGATGTTCTTGGCACCCACCGGCTGGATCATGAATTCCTGAATGTCGACGTTGTTGTCAGCGTGCTCACCGCCATTGATGATGTTCATCATCGGCAGCGGCATGGAGTACTGGCCCGGGGTGCCGTTCAGTTCGGCGATCCAGGCGTACAGGGGCTGGCCCTTGGCGGCGGCGGCGGCCTTGGCGTTGGCCAGAGACACGGCCAGAATGGCGTTGGCGCCCAGGCTGGCCTTGTTGTCGGTACCGTCCAGATCGATCATGACCTGGTCAATGTCGGCTTGCTGAGTCGCGTCCTTGCCCACCAGAGCGGCGGCAATGCGGTCGTTGATGTTGGCCACGGCAGTCTGCACGCCCTTGCCCAGAAAACGGGACTTGTCGCCGTCACGCAGTTCCAGTGCCTCGCGGGAACCGGTAGAAGCACCGGACGGTGCCGCGGCGCGGCCCATGAAACCACCTTCCAGGTAGACGTCGGCTTCCACGGTAGGGTTACCACGGGAGTCGATGATCTCACGACCGATCACTTTAACGATCTTAGCCATTCTCTGTTTCCTCTTGAGTTAAACGCAAAACCTAACTAAAGCGCTAAAAAATACGGCCGACCCCAAGGGGTCAGCCGCTGGTACTGGTTACTCCAGCTCTCCCTGCTGGTACTGGCCGGCCGCCTTGACGAAGCCGGCGAACAGGCCGTGACCGTCGCGAGGGGTGGAGGTGAATTCGGGGTGG
The DNA here is from genome assembly GCF_030732065.1 of Oceanimonas aquatica. Classification (GTDB taxonomy): domain Bacteria; phylum Pseudomonadota; class Gammaproteobacteria; order Enterobacterales; family Aeromonadaceae; genus Oceanimonas. The sequence continues at coordinate 217,871 of NZ_JAVBHX010000004.1, read as the reverse complement.
AACTGAGCCGCCACAAACCAGGGGTGATCCGGGTTTTCGATGATTTCCACCAGCTTCTTGTCGGCGGAAAGACCGGTCACCTTCAGGCCCGCCGCCTCGATTTGCGGCAGCAGGCGGTTGTTCACTTCATAGCGATGGCGATGACGCTCGTAGATGGTGTCGGAACCATACAGGTCGTGCACCTTGGAGCCCGGCGCCAGGTGGCACAGCTGGGCGCCCAGGCGCATGGTGCCGCCCAGATCGGACTCTTCGTCACGTACTTCGACGTTGCCTTCTTCGTCGACCCACTCGGTGATCAGACCCACCACCGGATAGGGGCTCTTGGGATCAAACTCGCTGGAGTGGGCGCCTTCCAGGCCGGCCACGTTACGGGCGTATTCGATCAGTGCCACCTGCATGCCGAGACAGATGCCGAGATAGGGCACCCGGTTTTCCCGGGCGTAGCGGGCCGCCATGATCTTGCCTTCCACGCCGCGCTCGCCAAAGCCGCCGGGCACCAGAATGGCGTCCAGGCCTTCCAGCAGGGCCACGCCCTTGCTCTCCAGATCCTGGGAGTCGATGTACTTGATGTTGACGGTGAGCCGGCTCTTCAGGCCGCCGTGCTTGAGCGCCTCGTTCACCGACTTGTAGGCATCGGGCAGCTCAATGTATTTGCCCACCATGCCGATGGTGACTTCGCCCACCGGGTTGGCTTCTTCGTAAATCACCTGTTCCCATTCAGCCAGGTCGGCCGCCGGGCACTCCAGGCCAAAGCGCTTGACCACCAGCTCGTCCAGACCCTGGGACTTGAGCAGCGCCGGAATCTTGTAGATGGAGTCCACGTCCTTCAGCGAAATCACCGCCTTGTCGGACACGTTACAGAACAGGGCGATCTTGCCGCGCTCAACGGCCGGAATCACCCGGTCGGAACGGCAGATCAGAATGTCGGGCTGAATGCCGATGGACAGCAGCTCTTTCACCGAGTGCTGGGTCGGCTTGGTTTTCACCTCGCCGGCGGCGGCCATGTAGGGCACCAGGGTCAGGTGCATGAACAGGGTGTTTTCCCGGCCCACTTCCACCGCCAGCTGGCGAATGGCTTCCAGGAACGGCAGCGATTCGATGTCGCCGACGGTGCCACCGATTTCCACAATGGCCACCTGATGGCCTTCGGCACCGGCGATCACTCTGTCCTTGATGGCGTTGGTGATGTGCGGAATCACCTGAATGGTGGCCCCCAGATAGTCGCCGCGTCGTTCCTTGCGCAGCACATCCGCGTACACGCGGCCGGAGGTGAAGTTGTTGCGGCGGGTCATCTTGGTGCGGATGAAACGCTCGTAATGGCCCAGGTCCAGATCGGTTTCGGCGCCGTCGTCGGTGACGAAGACTTCACCGTGCTGGGTGGGGCTCATGGTACCCGGATCCACGTTGATGTAGGGATCCAGCTTCATGATGGTCACGTTAAGACCGCGGGCTTCGAGGATGGCGGCCAATGAGGCGGCTGCAATGCCTTTGCCCAGGGAGGAGACCACCCCGCCAGTAACAAAAATATATTTAGTTGTCATGCTGAACCTGAAAAGCTTGGGAACGAATGAAATGTGGAATTCAAGACGGGGTCACATTATACGCAAGAAGCCCGATTACGACAATGAAACAATATCCCGTCCGCACCGCCCTGTGGCAGCTCCCTTTTTCACTCGAATGACCGAAACTATAACTTCTATCGTAGTTTTATTACAACAAAACAACATTCCGGCTTGCGATTGCCCGCCAGCCGGTCAGAATGGACTCACGGTGGCCGGCTCCCTGCCGGCTGTTGGTGATTTCAGCGATAAGGATATGTAATGAGCTTTACTTTCAATGAGTTGAAAAACAGCTGCCGGGATCACTGGCGCACCTACCGGGAACACGACTTCGTTCGTCAGCTAGGTCAGGGCACCCTGGCGCCCGAGGCCTTTCGTCATTACCTGAAGCAGGATTACCTGTTTCTGATCCAGTTTGGCCGTGCCTTTGCCCTGGCCGCCTACAAGAGCCCCACCCTGGCGGATCTGCGCCATGCCAAGGCCGGGCTGGATGCCATTATCGATCTGGAGCTGGGCCTGCATATCGATTATTGCAACCAGTGGGGCATCGGCGAGCAGGAACTGGCCGAGCTGCCCGAAGCCCGCGCCACTCTGGCCTATACCCGTTATGTGCTGGACACCGGCAATCGGGGGGATCTGCTGGATCTGCATGTGGCCCTGGCCCCTTGCCTGGTGGGCTACGCCGAGATCGCCCGCTGGCTGGTGGAGCAGCCCGACACGGTGCGGGGTGAGGCCAACCCCTTTGAGGCCTGGATTGCCATGTATGAAAGTGCCGAGTTTCAGGCCGCGGCCCAGGCCGAGATCGCCTGGCTGAACGAGCGCCTGGCAGAGGTGCCGCCATCGCGATTTAACCAGCTGTGCCGTATTTTCGACGACGCCACCCGGCTGGAAATCGACTTCTGGGACATGGGGTTAGAGCAAAGAATGTGAGTATCGGGGACTGGGGTACAAACCTGGTCATTCCGGACTTGATCCGGAATCCATTCTGCCAACAGATGTGCAATCCCCCCTGGACTCCGGCCTTCGCCGGAGTGACGGTATTGTTGCCCTTTCCAGTCCCCATTCCCTAATCCCTGCTGTTTACAGCTTGTCAGTCAGCTCCGGCAAGACATCAAACAGATCCGCGACCAGGCCGTAGTCAGACACCTCAAAAATGGGGGCGTCCTCGTCCTTGTTGATGGCCACAATGATTTTGGCATCCTTGATGCCGGCAAGGTGCTGAATGGCACCGGAAATACCCACGGCAATGTACAGCTCCGGCGCCACTATCTTGCCGGTCTGGCCCACCTGCTGATCGTTATCGGCCAGGCCCGCATCCACCGCCGCCCGGCTGGCGCCCACCGCCGCCCCCAGCTTGTCGGCGAGCTGTTCCAGCAGGGCAAACTGCTCCCTAGTGCCCAGGCCACGGCCTCCGGACACCACCACCCGGGCCGAGGTCAGCTCGGGACGCTCACTGTCACTGAATTCATCGCGCACAAAGCGACTGGCGCTGTCCACCGCCACCGGGGCCACGCTTTCCACCGGCGCCGTGTCATTCCCCTCGGCCGCCGGCTCAAAAGCGGTGGGGCGAATGGTCAGCAGGGTCACCGGATCCAGCGACTGCACCCGGGCCAGGGCGTTGCCGGCGTAAATGGGCCGTACAAAGATGTCATCACTTTCCACGGCCACCACGTCCGCCACCAGCCCCACACCCAGCAGGGCCGCCGCTCTGGGCAGCACATCCTTGCCAAAGGTGGACGCCGGCGCCAGCACGTGGCGGTATTGGGTGGCCAAGCGAGAGATCAGCGCCGCGCAGGGCTCGGCCAGCTGGTGCTCATAGAGGGCATCGTCCGCCACCAGCACTCTGCTCACCCCGGCGAGCCGGCTGCCCTGTTCACTCACGGCGGCGCAGTCATGGCCCATCACCAGCAGGTGCACCTCGGCATTCAGAATGCCCGCCGCTCCCAGCACCTTGTGGGTATTGACGCCAAGACGGGCGTTATCGTGTTCGGCTATCACCAGTATGCTCATGGAATCACCTTGGCTTCATGCCTGAGTTTGTCCACCAGTTCGGCTACATCGGCCACCCGCACACCGGCCTTGCGCGCCGGTGGCTCGCTCACTCCCAGCAGACGCACATGCTGCTCGGGGGTAATGCCAAGTTCGTCGGGAGTGAGCCTGTCCAGAGGCTTTTGCCTGGCCTTCATGATATTGGGCAGTGAGGCAAAGCGCGGCTCGTTCAGGCGCAGATCCGTGGTGATCACCGCCGGCGGTACCAGTGCCTGAGTGCGCAGGCCGCCGTCCACTTCCCGGGTGACCCGCAGGTCGTCGCCATCCCGCTCGATGGCCGAGGCAAAGGTGGCCTGGGGCCAGCCATTGAGCGCCGCCAGCATCTGTCCGGCCTGATTGTGATCGGTATCGATGGACTGCTTGCCCATCAACACCAGGTCGGGGGTTTCCCGCTCGCACAGGGCCGCCAGCAACCGGGCCACGGTGAGCGGCTCGGCAGGCTCGGCGGTTTCCACCAGCATCGCCCGGTCGGCGCCCAGAGCCAGGGCGGCGCGCAACTGCTCGCTGGCCTCGGCCGGGCCAATGGATACGACCAGGATTTCCGACACCCAGCCCTTTTCCTTCATGCGCACCGCCTCTTCCACCGCGATTTCGCAAAAGGGGTTGGCCGCCATTTTGACGTTGCTCAGATCCACGTCGCTGCCGTCAGGGCGCACTCTGGCCCGAACGTGATAGTCGATTACCCGTTTGACCGTCACCAATACTTTCATGACCGCTCCCGGAGTTGGTTAATACGACTTAATACTAGACGATTCCCGGCCCGCTCCCGTTTGTTAAATATCGCCGTCAATACAATACTTTAGCCATGACAACCACAGGGAGAGCGTGATGGAGCGGGAGTCGATGGAGTTTGATGTGGTCATAGTTGGTGCGGGCCCGGCGGGGCTGGCGGCGGCCTGCGGCCTGATGCAGCGCGCACAGCAGGCCGGTCTTGAGCTCACTGTGTGCGTGGTGGAAAAGGGCGCCGAGGTGGGGGCGCATATTCTTTCCGGCGCCCTGCTCGACACTCAGGCCCTGAACGAGCTGTTTCCCGACTGGCGTGAACGGGGTGCGCCGATATCCACCCGGGTGAGTGATGAGCATTTTTACATGCTGAGCAGCGACCAGGGTGGCCTGGAGCTGCCCGCCTTTATGACGCCCCGCTCGCTGCACAACAAGGGCAACTATATCGTCAGCCTGGGAAAACTGTGCCGCTGGCTGGCACAACAGGCAGAAAGCCTGGGCGTGGCGGTGTTTCCCGGCTTTGCCGCCAGTGAGGCGCTGTTCGATGACCAGGGCGCCGTGTGCGGCGTGCTCACCGGTGACATGGGGCTGGCGGCGGACGGTTCGCCCAAGCCCGGTCATGTGCCGGGCATGGAACTGCGGGCCCGCTATACCCTGTTTGCCGAAGGCAGCCGGGGCCATATCGGCAAGACACTCATCGACCGCTTTGCACTGGATCGACACCGAGATCCCCAGCATTACGCCATTGGCTTCAAGGAGCTGTGGCGGCTGGATTCGAAGCGCCATCGGCCGGGCCTGGTGGTACACGGCGGCGGCTGGCCACTGGGCAGCAATGGCGGTGGTTTTTTTCTTTACCATGGTGACGACGGCCTCGCCTCGGTGGGGCTGATCGTCGATCTCAACTATCAAAACCCGCATCTGGATCCGTTCCGGGAATGTCAGCGGCTCAAGCACCACCCGCTACTGGCCCGTCATCTGTGGGACGGGGAACGGCTGGCCTGGGGCGCCCGGGCGCTGACCAAGGGCGGGCTGAACTCCCTGCCGCAAATGATCCTGCCCGGCGCCCTGCTGCTGGGCTGTAATGCGGGCACCCTGAACGGCGCCCGTATCAAGGGCATTCACACCGCCATGAAATCCGGACTGCTGGCCGCCGAGGCGCTGGTGCCGGCACTGGCGGCAGGCCGCCGCGGTGACCAGCTCAATGAATTTGACGCATTAATGAAAGAAAGCTGGCTGCAGACCGAGCTGGAACGGGCCCGGCACTTTGTTCCTGCACTGCACAAACTAGGGCCCTGGCTGGGGGGAACCATCAACTGGCTCAGCCAGAACTTGCTGGGCGGCCGGCTGCCGTTTGCGCCGCATGATCGTACGCCGGATTACGCTGCCCTCAAACCGGCCGCGGCCTGCTCGCCCATTTCCTACCCCAGGGCCGACGGCGTGCTGGCCTTTGACCGCATGTCGTCGGTACATTTGGCCAGCACCGGCCACGACGAGGATCAGCCCTGCCATCTGCGTCTGGCAGATGCGAGCCTGCCGCTGCGGGACAACCTGCCCCGCTATAATGAACCAGCCCAGCGTTACTGCCCCGCCGGTGTCTATGAATTGGTGGAAGAAGGCGGTCGCTGCGTTTTCCGCATTAACGCCGCCAACTGTGTGCACTGCAAAACCTGCGACATCAAGGATCCGGCCCAGAACATTACCTGGGTACCGCCGGAAGGGGGCAGCGGACCCAATTATTCCGGCATGTAATCCATAAAAAAAACCCTGAAGGCAGTGCTCCCTCGTAAGGGACCAATGCGTTCAGGGATATGGCAGTGGTTATGGTTATTTTGTTGTTTGGCTCTGTTAACGCAAGGGCACGTTCCGTTGCTGTGCGTTGCAAAAAACAATACGCCTTTCACCTGCCGGCAACAAGATAGACTTTAGTTCTAACCGGGCAACATCCAGAGCCCCATGCCCAGCATCATCATATTTTCGGTCAGGGATATGGCCCCAAGCGGCACATTACTATTCCTCCCGACACAGGCGCATTTCAGCTCACGCCTGTCTATATACACCGCCTTGAATACAGACACAGCCCCAATCATGCCAATCATAATGGCCACAGGCGAAGCCAGCCAGAGCAGAGTCCCCGATGTCATGGCAATACCCGCCAAGGCCTCGCCAAAGGGATAGATCCTGCCGTAGGGAACCCAGCGCCGGGCCAGCAGATCATAATTCAGAAACATGGTTGAAAAGCTTTCAATATCCTGCAGTTTCTGCACGGCCAGAAAACACATCGAAATGGAAATGAACCACTCCACAGCGCGCTGGGTAAAAATGCTGTCATACATCTGCCAGGACAGTCCCAGCGCCATCAGCATGGCCACGGCAAAAATGGCAATCACCGGCTGATATGAGGTCTGCTTTTCTTCTGGATTGTCGAGCCCAAAATAAACACGCAACTTCTCGTAACCGCCGATACGTTCACCATCAATAAAGGCCTGAGGTGTCGTATCCACACCGTGACGCTCCATAAAGGCATCGGTTTCCTCCCGCGAGGAAAGATGATGATCCTCCACTTCCAGCCCCTGACGTTCCAGCAAATCCTTTGACTTCAGGCCGTAAGGACACAGATGCTTTGGCATTACCATACGATAGAGTTGCGCCGTTTGTTTGCCGGTCTGCTTCTCTGTCATTACTGTCCTCCCTCTGTCTATAACCGCAGGCCACCGTCCATTTCCAGTATGCGACCGTTGAAATAGTCATTTTCGATGATGTACTGCAGGCTGTGCACCAGCTCATCCACTTCCGCCAGCCGGCCCGAAGGTATGCGCCGAGTAATGCGTTCCATGGCTTCGGGTTTCATTCGCGCCGTCATATCGGTGTCGATCACTCCGGGCGCAATGCCCGCCACGCGAATGCCGAGCCGTGCCAGCTCGCCGGCCCAGCACACCACCAGGGCCGCAACGCCCGCCTTGCTGGCGGCATAGTTACTCTGCCCCGCATTGCCGGCCCGGGCCACCGAGGAAATATTGACAATCAGCCCGCCCTCGCCCCGTTCGGCCATGATGGCCGCCGCCTCGCGGCCACAGAGAAAGCTGCCGGTAAGATTAACGTCTATCACTTGCTGCCAGTCCTGCAGAGTCATTTTGCGGCTGACCTTGCCATTCTCAAGCTTCACCAGCAGGGCATCGCGCAGCAGGCCGGCGTTGTTGACCAGTACGTCCAGGCCGCCCAGCTCCCGTACGATATGGCCAAAACAGTCGGCCACCTGGGTTTCATCGGCCACATCACACAGGTGCACCGCCACCCGGGCACCGGTGGAGGCCACCATTTCGCCGCTTTTGGCCAGATCCTGCTCGTTATTATCGAGCAGTGCCAGCGCCGCCCCCTGCCGGGCCAGCTGGTGGGCCATGGCTCGTCCCAGGCCGCGCCCGGCCCCGGTGATCACCACCACCTTGCTTTTGATGTCCATTCAGTCGTCTCCCTGTGGTTTGCGATAAAGCTGAAACAGGCTGGAAAAATCCAGCCCGCCGTGGCCCGCCACCTGATGCAAACTGAACAGGGCCCGGGCCGCAGAGCCCATGGGCACCGGCGAGCCGCTGCCCTGACTCAGGCTCATGGCCAGATTGAGATCCTTGCACATCAGGTTGACCTGAAAGCCGCCCTGATAGCCGCGGCTGGCGGGCACGTTTTCCATGACGCCGGGCACCGGATTGTAGTGTTCCATCACCCAGTTGTTGCCCGAACTCTGGTGAATGATTTCAGACAGTACCGCCGCATTCAGGCCGTGTTCCAGCCCCAGGTTAAGGGCTTCACAACTGGCCGCCATCTGCGCCGCCAGCACCAGGTTGTTGCAGGCCTTGGCCACCTGACCGGCGCCATGCGGGCCAGCGTGCAGCACCTTCTTGCCCATGTGCGCCAACACGGGGCTGGCTCGGGCAAACTGATCGTCGCTGCCACCCACAATAAAGGTCAGGGTGCCGGCTTCGGCCCCGGCCACGCCACCGGACACTGGCGCATCCACAAAGTCCAGACCGTGCCCGGTAGCCACCTTGGCCATGCGTTGCGCTGTGTCCGCTTCGATAGTCGAGCAGTCGATCACCAGGGTACCCGGTGCCAGGTGACCAAAGAGGCCGTCATCGCAGCTGTAAAGACTGGCCACCTGCTCGCCACTTTGCAGCATGGAGATCACCACGGCTGCGTGTTTGGCGGCGGCGCTGGCCGTGGTTTCGGGAATACCGCCCAGGGCTGCGGCCCGGCTGACCGCTTCGGACTGCAGATCAAACACCTGAACCCTGTGTCCAGCCTTGACCAGATTGGCGGTCATGGGCAATCCCATGTTGCCCAGACCGATAAATGCGATGGTTGCCATAATCTGTGCCTCCTATTTGAGATCCGCGAGCGGGCTCAGGCCCCAGGGGGAAGTGAACAGGGTGTTCAGCAGGGGAGTATCTACTTCCTCCAGACTGGAAAAGGTCCAGTCGGGACGATTGTCCTTGTCGATTAGCCGGGCGCGGACCCCCTCGGCAAACTCCCGAAAGCGGCATAGCTGCACCGACAGTGCCAGCTCGCTCTGAAACACCTGCGCCAGTGACAGATGCCGGCTGGCGGCCAGTTGCCGGTGGATCACCGCCATGGCCAGCGGGCTGCCCGCCGCCAGGGTTTGCTGGGCACGCGTAAACCATGCATCGTGCATATCCACTTCAAGAATAGCGTTCACCTTGTCGGCCAGGTTGTCCCTGTCCATCAGCTTGCGGATCAAGTCCTGATGCCGGCGCAAGGGCGAGTCGAGCCCGGCAAGGGCCGTGGCCGATTCGGCTTCCAGCTCTCTGAGTACAGCAGGCACCGGGTTGGGCCCGCCGTTTTCGTCCTGCAGCCTGGGCCACAGTTCGCTCAACCGCTCCTGGGCCACAAACCGGTTGGCCAGTCCCAGCCAGAGGCTGTCGGCGGCATTGAGAGAGCAGCCGGTCAGGGCAATAAATTCCCCCAGCCCCGGCGGCAGCCGGTTAAGAAACCAGCTGCCGCCCACGTCCGGATAAAGCGCAATGGTGACCTCCGGCATGGCCAGCCGGCTGCGCTCGGTGACGATGCGCTGACCGGCCGCCGTAAACAGCCCCATGCCGCCGCCCATCACAATGCCGGCGCCCACACAGACTACCGGCTTGCCAAAGGTATGCAGCAAATAATCGAGCCGGTATTCCCGCTCAAAAAAACGCGCTGCCGCCCCGGGCACCAGACCCAGCTCCCGTTCTCCACAGCCAGACCGGGCGGCGGCAATGGCCTTGCTCAGCCCCACCACGTCGCCACCGGCGCAAAAGGCTCTGTCCCCGGATCCTTCCAGCACGACCGCCACCAGGCTGTCATCCCGTTGCCAGTCTTGCAGCGCTGTCAGCATGGTTTCGATCATGTCCAGATCCAGCGCATTGAGCTGAGTTTCCCGCTCCAGTACCAACCGGCCGATATGGCGGCCGCCGGCGGTGGGCAGTCTGTTCACCCTTACACTCATATCCTCTCCTAACGGTTACGCCACTTGGGCTCGCGCTTTTCCAGAAAGGCGTTCACTCCTTCCTGCTGATCCTCGGTGTCGAACAGCGCCATAAAGGCATCACGCTCCCGCACTCTGCCCTCGTTCAGCGGACGCTGCCGGGCCGACTGTATCAGCGCCTTGCAGGCGGCCACCGAGCCCGGGCTTTGTCCTTCAGCCCGCTCGGCCAGTGCCAGGGCCCGGGCCAGCACCTCATCATCGGGCCCCACTTCTTCCACCAGCCCGATATGCAGCGCCTGTTCGGCACTCAGCCGCTCGCCGCACAGAATCATTCGCTTAGCCTGCGCTTCACCCACCAGACGGGTCAGTAACTGAGTGCCACCGGCACAGGGCAGCAGCCCCACCCGAGCCTCGGGCAGGCCCATTACCGCGCGCTCGGCGGCAATGCGCAGGTCACAGGCCAGTGCCGCTTCCAGCCCGCCGCCCATGGCAAAACCGTTTATGGCTGCCACCGACAGCCCGCGAAACTCACTCAGGGCCTCAAAGGCCCGGCCAAAGGCCTGGGCCATGGCATGCGCCTTGCCCTTGTCGCCGTCGGCAAACAAACGCAGCTCGGCCCCGGCGCAGAAAAACTTCTCGCCCTCACCGGTGAGCACCAGACTGCGAATGTCGTCGTCATTATTTAGCTCGCCCACCAGCTCTGCCAGCCGGTTCAGGCTCTCTACCGTCCAGGTATTCGCCGGCGGATTGTTCATGGTCAACAGCGCCACTCGCCCTTGTTTTTCATACTGGATCACAGCTCGCCTCCTTCCGCCAGCAGCCGGCGGGCGATCAGCAGCTTCATGATTTCGTTGGTGCCTTCCAGAATGCGGTGCACCCGGGTGTCGCGCACATGGCGTTCCAGCGGATATTCCCGAATGTAGCCGTAGCCGCCATAAAGCTGCAGCGCCTGATCGCAGACTCTAAAACCCACATCGGTGGCAAAGCGCTTGGCCATGGCGCAATAGGTGGTGGCATCAGCATGTTTGGCATCCAGCCGGCTGGCGGCCAGGCGCACCAGCTGGCGGGCCGCCGCCAGCTCGGTGGCCATATCGGCCAGAGTAAATTGCAGCGCCTGAAACTCTGCTAGTTTGCGACCAAACTGGCGGCGCTCCTGCAGATAATTACACGCCATATTCAGCGCCTGCTGCGCCGTGCCCAGGGAGCAGCTGGCGATATTGATACGGCCGCCGTCCAGCCCCTTCATGGCGAGCTTGAACCCTTCACCTTCCCGCCCCAGCAACTGGCTGGCGGGTACCCGTACGCCGTCAAACGTCACACTGCGGGTAGGCTGACTGTGCCAGCCCATCTTGTCTTCCGGCCGGCCGTACTCAATGCCGGGGCTGTCGGCATTGAGGGCAAAGGCTGAAATGCCGCCGGGTCCGTCGCCGCCGGTGCGGGCCATGACCACCATCACTCGAGTGCTGCCCGCCCCCGAGATAAACATCTTGCTGCCGGTAAGTTCATAGTCGTCGCCCACTTTCTTTGCCTGGGTTTTAAGGGACGCGGCATCCGAGCCGGCATTGGGCTCGGTCAGACAATAGGATCCCAGCAACTGGCCACTGGTCATGCCCTCCCGCCACTGCTCCCAGACCTCTTTGCGGGCTGTGCTGGCAATCATCCAGGTCACCATGTTGTGAATGGTGAGAAAAGCAGTAGTGGAGGTGCAGCCCATGGCCAGCCGTTCAAAGATAAGGCTGGCATCGAGCCGGGACAGCCCCAGACCACCGGCAGCCTCGGGGGTATACAGGGCGCAAAACCCCAATTCGCCTGCCTGTTGCAAGGTCTCCACCGGAAAGTGATGGTCCCGGTCCCACTCCGCCGCATGGGGCGCCAGCGCCTTGTCGGCAAATTCTCCGGCCAGCGCCACAAAGGCCCGCTGATCCTCATTCAGTTCAAAATCCATGAGCCCTCCTCTAAAGCTGGAAGCGAGAAGGCGGAAGCTGCTCCAGATTTCTTCCAGCTTCTCGCTTCCAGCTTCAAGCTTTGTTTCGTCATTTAAGGTGAATCGACATATTGGGGCCGGTAACGACGTCATCGTCGAACCAGCGGGCGGTCACGGTTTTGGTTTCGGTATAAAAGCGTATCGCCTGTTTGCCGTAGGCATGCAGATCGCCGTAAAAGGAGCCGCGCCAGCCGGTAAAGGAGAAAAACGGCAACGGCACCGGAATGGGCACATTAATGCCCACCTGCCCCACCTGTATTTCCATCTGATACTTGCGCGCCGCCGCCCCGGAGGCGGTAAAGATGGCCGTGCCATTGCCATAAGGGTTGGCGTTTACCAGGGCAATGGCCTCATCCAAGGTGTCGGCTGTCATTAACAACAGCACGGGGCCGAAAATCTCTTCGGTATAAATGCGCATGGTGGGTGTCACGCCGGCAAACAGGGTGGGCCCTACCCAATTGCCGTCCGGGTGACCGCTGACGGTGCAGTCACTGCCATCCAGCAAACAGTCGGCGCCTTCCTGTTTGCCCGCTTCAATCAGCCCCAGTACCCGTTTTTTGGCGGCCTGGCTAATAAGCGGGCCGTAGCCTGCCTTGGGATCATTCCAGGCACCGGGGTGCACTTTCGCCAGTGCTTCTTTAATCTCAGGGATCCACTTTCGCGCTTCGCCCACCAGCACCCCCACCGAAATGGCCATGCAGCGCTGACCGGCGGCCCCCACCGATGCGCCTACCAGATTATTGATGGCCTGAAGCTTATTGGCGTCGGGCATGACCACCATGTGGTTCTTGGCCCCGGCAAACACCTGCACCCGTTTGAGCCGGTCGGTGGCGGTGCGGTACACATGCCGCCCCACCGCCACCGAGCCCACAAAAGACACGGCAGCGATATCCTCATGAGTCAGCAGCTGATCCACCACCTCGGGGCCGCCGTGCACGATATTGAGCAAACCGTCGGGGGCGCCCGCTTCACGAAACAACTTGGCCAGCTCCATGGGCACCAGGGGATCCTGTTCCGAAGGTTTCAGCACAAAGGCATTGCCGCAGGCGATGGCCAGCGGAAACATCCACAATGGGATCATGGCCGGAAAATTAAAGGGGGTAATACCCAGGCACACTCCAATCGGCTGACTGAAGCTGTAGCAATCCACCCCGGCGGCCACGTCGGCTTGTGTTTCGCCCAGACTTAGTGAGGCCACATTGGCGGCCTGCTCCACCACTTCTATGCCCCGCCACACATCACCTTTGGCATCTTCCAGGGTCTTGCCGGTATCCTGGCTGAGCAGCCGCGCCAGCTCGTCGTGCTGCTCTTTTAGCAGGGCCTGATAGCGCAGCATCAGCCGGGCCCGCTCCGGCACCGGCACTCGCCGCCACTGTTCAAAGGCGCAGCTTGCCGCTGCCACCGCCGCATTCACTTCATCAATCGTGGTGCAGGGCAGTCGCGCAATCACCTTCTGAGAGGCCGGGTTGGTCACCTCCAGCCACTGTTTGGTCTGGCTTTGCACCATGCTGCCGTCGATCAGCAGCGGAACCTGATAGGCCATGGAATCACCTCATTCACACAGTTCAATCGCCAGCGCCGTGGCCTCGCCACCGCCAATGCACAATGCCGCCACCCCGCGCTTCAGCCCCCGCCGGCGCAGGGCGTGAAGCAGGGTCACCACAATTCGCGCCCCGCTGGCGCCAATAGGATGCCCCAGGGCGCAGGCACCGCCGTTGACGTTCACTCTGTCCGGGTCAAGATCCAGCTCCTTGATGGCCAGCAGAGTGACCACGGCAAAAGCCTCGTTGATCTCGAACAGATCCACCTCATCCACACGCCACGCCAGTTGCGCCAGCAATTTCTCAATGGCACCGATGGGTGCCAGGGTAAATTCGGCGGGCAGTTGCGCATGAGTGGCGTGCCCAGTAATACGCGCCAGCGGCTTAAGGCCCAAGGTGTTTGCCTGTTCTTCCGTGGTCAGCACCAGAGCGGCGGCACCGTCGGAGATGGAGCTGGAATTGGCAGCGGTGATGGTGCCGTCTTTGGCAAAGGCGGGCCTGAGCCCGGGTATTTTTTCCGGGTCCGCATTGCCCGGCTGTTCATCGGTGTCGACGATGGATTCCCCTTTGCGGCCGGTTACCGTGACCGGAGCAATTTCCTCGCGAAAATCCCCATCAGTAATGGCCCGGCGGGCCCGGCACAACGAGCTGATGGCAAAGTCATCCATCTCTGCCCGCGTTACACCAAAGTTGTCCGCGGTACGCTGGGCAAAGCCCCCCATCAGACCACCTTCGTAGGCATCTTCCAGGCCATCACAAAATATGTGATCCAGCAGCTGGCCGTGGCCCAAGCGCAACCCAGCTCTGGCTTTGGGCACCAGGTAGGGCGCCAGACTCATGCTCTCCATGCCGCCGGCCACCATGACCGAGGCCGAGCCTGCCCGCAGTTGATCGTGGGCCAGCATCAGCGCTTTCATGCCCGAGCCGCACATCTTGTTGACCGTGGTACAGGGCACCGACACAGGCAGGCCCGCGCCCAAGGCCGCCTGCCGGGCCGGGGCCTGGCCCTGACCGGCGGGCAGCACGCAGCCCATGATCACCTCGTCTACCTGCCCGGCGGAAACGCCCCCCCGCGCCAGTGCGGCATCAATGGCAACCGCCCCCAGCCGGTGGGCAGGCTCGTTACCCAATGTGCCCATCAGCCCGCCCATGGGAGTACGGGCGGCGGCAACAATCACAATGTGCTTCCCTGTGCTCATGCTGGCCTCGTTGCTGAAAAATGCCTTTATCCGTTAAAGCTTAGCTGGCTCCCGCTGACTATAGTTAATGCATTCAAACGAACCCGGTTTACTGCATTTTCAGGAGGAGACATGGCCCCTTATCCCACTCTTGAGCTTGAGCTCGGCGAGATGCATACCCTGCTGCGTGAGCAGGTAGCCGCCTTTGCCGGCAAGGAAATCGCGCCCCTGGCCGAGGCCATCGACCGGGACAATCGCTTTCCCGCCGAACTCTGGCCAAAGCTGGGTGACATGGGGCTGTTTGGCATTACCGTGGCTGAAAGATTTGGCGGCGTGAACATGGGTTATCTGGCCCATGTGCTGGCCATGGAGGAGATCAGCCGGGCTTCGGCCTCGGTGGGGCTGTCTTACGGTGCCCACTCCAACCTGTGCATTAACCAGATCCACCGTCATGGCAATAACGAACAACAACAGAAATACCTGCCCGCCCTGCTCAGTGGCGAGCATATCGGGGCATTGGCCATGTCCGAGCCCGGGGCCGGCTCCGATGTGGTGGCCATGACACTCACCGCTCGCCGCGACGGCGACCACTTTGTGCTGAACGGCAACAAGATGTGGATCACCAATGGCCCCGACGCCCAGGTGTTTGTGGTCTATGCCAAAACCGAGCCGCAGGCCGGCGCCAAAGGCATCAGTGCCTTTATTGTTGAAGCCGGCACGCCCGGCTTTGTACCGGCGCAGAAGCTCGACAAGCTCGGCATGCGTGGTTCCAACACCTGCGAGCTGGTGTTTCAGGACTGCCGGGTGCCCGCCGCCAACCTGTTGGGGCCACTGAACGAGGGCGTCAAGGTACTGATGAGCGGTCTGGATACCGAGCGGCTGGTACTGGCCGGCGGGCCGCTGGGGATTATGACGGCGGCCATGGATCTGGTGGTGCCCTATGTGCGTGAGCGCAGGCAATTTGGCCAGGCCATTGGCGAGTTTCAGCTGGTGCAGGGCAAGCTTGCCGACATGTACACGCGCATGAACGCCGCCCGCTGTTATATCTACATGACCGCCATGGCGGCGGACAGAGGCAGGCTCAGCCGTCAGGACGCCGCCGGGGTCATTTTGCTGGCCGCCGAAACCGCCACGCAAGTGGCCCTCGATGCCATTCAGCTGCTCGGCGGCAACGGCTATATCAACGAATACCCCGCCGGCCGCCTGCTACGGGACGCCAAGCTCTATGAAATTGGGGCCGGCACCTCGGAGATCCGTCGCATGCTGATCGGCCGGGAGCTGGTACGCGAACCTTAAGGAGCCGTTATGACCCAGTTTGTCAGCCGGGTGCAGCCGGCTTGTGCGGAGTTTATTACCAACCAGACCGCCATGGCCGCCGAGGTGGCGGCGCTGCGTGAGCAGGTTACCCACATTGCCGAGGGGGGCGATGCCGCCAGCCGGGACCGCCATCAGGCCAGAGGCAAGCTGCTGGTGCGGGAGCGCATCAGTGCCCTGCTGGATGAGGGCGCGCCCTTTCTTGAGCTGTCGCAACTGGCGGCGCTGAACGTTTACGACGAGCCGGTGCCGGCAGCTGGCATCGTTACCGGCATCGGCCGGGTGCAGGGAGTGGAGTGCATGATTGTGGCCAACGACGCCACGGTCAAGGGCGGCACCTATTATCCGCTCACGGTCAAAAAACACCTTCGGGCCCAGGCCATTGCCGAGCGTTGCCAACTGCCCTGCCTGTATCTGGTGGACTCCGGCGGCGCGCATCTGCCCAGCCAGGACGAAGTATTCCCGGACCGAGACCATTTTGGCCGCATCTTCTTTAATCAGGCGCGTATGTCCGCCGCCGGCATTCCTCAGTTGGCGGTGGTCATGGGCCTGTGTACCGCCGGCGGTGCCTACGTGCCGGCCATGGCCGACGAGTCCATTATGGTGCGCAACCAGGCCACCATTTTTCTCGGCGGCCCGCCCCTGGTAAAAGCCGCCACCGGTGAGGTGGTCAGTGCCGAAGAGCTGGGTGGTGCCGAGGTGCACACCCAGCAGTCTGGCGTGGCGGATCACGCCGCCGATGACGATCGCCAGGCGCTGGCCATGGCCCGCCGGCTGGTGGCCAACCTGAATGTTTCCGCCGTGCCCCCTCCTCCACGCACACCCATGCCGCCCCGCTACTCAGCCGACGAGCTCTACGGCATTGTCGGCACCAGCCTGTGCACCCCCTTTGAGGTGCGGGAGGTGATCGCCCGGTTGGTGGACGACTCTGTGCTGGACGAGTTCAAGCGCGACTATGGCTCCACCTTAGTCACCGGTTTTGCTCACCTGCACGGCTATCCGGTGGGCATTATTGCCAACAACGGCATTCTGTTCAGCGAGTCGGCCCAGAAGGGGGCGCATTTTATCGAGCTGTGCTGCCAGCGAAATATTCCGCTGCTGTTTTTGCAGAACATCACCGGCTTTATGGTCGGCAAAAAATACGAGGCCGAAGGCATTGCCAAGCACGGTGCCAAACTGGTGACAGCGGTGGCCTGCGCCAGCGTGCCCAAAATCACCCTTATCATCGGCGGCAGCTTTGGTGCCGGCAATTACGGCATGTGCGGCCGGGCCTATGACCCGGATTTTTTGTGGTGCTGGCCCAATGCCCGTATTTCGGTAATGGGTGGCGAACAGGCCGCCGGTGTGCTGGCCACGGTGCGCCGGGATGCACTGGCAAAAGCAGGCAAGGAGTGGAGCGCCGAGGACGAAGCCGCCTTTAAAGGCCCCATTATCGAACGCTATGAGCAGCAGGGGCATCCCTGGTATGCCAGCGCCCGGCTGTGGGACGATGGCGTTATCGACCCCAAAGACAGCCGCGCCGTGCTGGCCATGAGCCTGGCGCTGGCGAGCAAACGCCCGGCAACCCCCACCCGCTTTGGCGTGTTTCGCATGTAGGGCGCCTGCAAGGACGCCTGTAAGGACGCCTGTAAGGAGATGTCATGACCGACCCGATAACACTGCAACCGGCCGGCAAGGGCGTATGGGAGCTGGTGCTGAACACCCCCGAGCGCCGCAATGTAATGAACGAAGCCACCATAGAAGCCTTTCACCAGTGCCTGAACGAGGCCGAAGCCAAGCCAGGGTTGCGCCTGCTGGTGCTGAAGGCCGAGGGCAAGCACTTTTGTGCCGGCGCGGATCTGGGCTGGATGCTACGGGCCGCCGAATTAAGCCAGTCACAAAACCGCGCCGATGCCGCCCGACTCGCCGAGCTGCTGTGGCGGCTGGACCGCTTTGCTCACCCTACTCTGGCGCTGGTACAGGGAGCCGCCTATGGCGGCGCGCTGGGGCTGGTGTGCGCCTGCGATATTGTGATTGCCGCCGACAACGCCCGCTTCAGCCTGAGTGAAACCCGGCTGGGGCTGATCCCCGCCACCATTTCTCCCTATGTGCTGCGGGTGCTGGGTGCCCGTCAGGCCCGACGCTTTATGCTGAGCGCGGAAGTCATCGACGCCGTCCGCGCCGAACGACTGGGTCTGGTGCATGAAGTGACCACTCAGCCCCTGGAACAGGCCGCCGCCGCCGTTATTGAGGCGCTGCTGAGGGGCGGCCCAAACGCTCAAGCCGCTGCCAAGGCCTTGATTCAGGACTATGCCGGCCAGCCGGTGAACCGGGCTCTGGTAGCCGACAGCGCCCACCGCCTGGCCACCCTGCGCATTACCGATGAAGCCCGGGAAGGGCTGGCCGCTTTTCTGGAAAAACGCACTCCGGACTGGGAGAACGATCCATGCTGACCAAACTGCTGGTGGCCAACCGGGGCGAGATTGCCTGCCGGGTACTGCGCACCGCACGCCGGCTGGGGCTGCACACCATAGCCGTGTATTCCGACGCCGACCGTCACGCCCTGCATGTGGAAATGGCCGACGAGGCCTGGCGGCTGGGCCCGGCACCGGCGGCGGAGAGTTATCTTAATCAGGCGGCACTGCTGGACATTGCCGGCGCCAGTGGCGCCGATGCCGTGCATCCGGGTTACGGTTTTCTCTCGGAAAACGCCAGCTTTGCACAGGGCTGTGCCGACACCAACCTGGTGTTTGTGGGCCCGCCCCCTGCCGCCATTGCCGCCATGGGCGACAAGGCCGCCGCAAAGGCGCTGATGGCCAGCGCCGGCGTACCGCTGGTACCCGGCTACCACGGCGAGGAGCAAAGTGATGAACGACTGAAACGCGAAGCCGACGCCTGCGGTTATCCCCTGCTGCTAAAAGCCGTGGCCGGCGGCGGCGGCAAGGGCATGCGCATAGTGCACACCCCAGCCGACTTTGATGAGGCGCTGGCCGCCGCTCGGCGCGAGGCCAGAGCGGCCTTTGGCAACGACGCCATGCTGCTGGAGCGTTACCTGCCCGAGGCCCGGCATGTGGAAGTGCAGGTGTTCTGCGATGCTCACGGCAACGGCCTTTATCTCTCGGAGCGGGACTGCTCGGTGCAGCGCCGGCATCAGAAAATTCTGGAAGAAGCCCCCGCCCCCGGCCTGAGCCAGGCCACCCGCATCGCCATGGGGGAAGCTGCGGTGCGCGCCGCCCGGGCCATCGACTATCGCGGCGCCGGTACCGTGGAGTTTCTCTATACCGAAGACGACCACTTCTACTTTATGGAGATGAACACCCGGCTGCAGGTGGAGCATCCGGTGACCGAGTTCATCACCGGGCTGGATCTGGTGGACTGGCAATTGCGCGTGGCCTCGGGCGAGCCGCTGCCGTTGACCCAGGACCAAATCACGTTAAGCGGCCATGCGGTGGAAGCCCGAATTTATGCCGAAGACGCCGAGCACGGCTTTCTGCCCGCTGCCGGCACCCTGCATGTGCTGCGCGAGCCGGACACCTCGGAACGAGTGCGCCTCGACACCGGCGTGCGCCAGGGCGACGAGGTGGGCATTTATTATGATCCGCTGATCGCCAAACTGATCGTGCATGATCAAACTCGCGAAGCCGCCCTGGCCGGGCTGGCCGGGGCCCTGGCGCACTACCGCATCGGTGGTGTGAAAACCAATATCGGCTTTCTGCACCGTCTGTGCCGTCACCCCGCTTTTATGGCGGGCGAGCTGCATACCCGCTTTATCGAACAGCACGAGCACAGCCTGTTTTCTCCCCCTCTGCTTGCCACCGGTGAGGTACTGGCATTGGCCGCTCTGGCTCATGCTTCAGGCCTGCCGCCCAGTGGCGCTTCGCCCTTTGCCGCGGCCACCGGCTGGCGGCTGAACCAGCCGGCGGAACACCGGCTGCGACTGGAATATTTGGGTGATATTCATGATGTGATGCTCACCGCCACGAATAATGGCTGGCGGGCACAAACGGGCGAACAGCAGCACATGGTTGACGGTGAGCGGACCGACGAGCGGTTACAGGTGATGCTGGATGATCGCCGGATCAGCCTGCATGTGGCCGGTGTCGACGCCCACCTCTGGTTGTTCTATCGAGGCCAGCGCCTTGATCTTCGCAAGGTGAATGATGAAACCGGCATGGCCCGGCACAGCACCGGCGGCAGCCTGACCGCCCCCATGCCCGGCCTGGTGGGTGAACTGAAGGTGACCGAAGGCGAGGAAGTGGCCGAAGGCCAGATCCTGCTGGTGCTGGAAGCCATGAAAATGGAGCACCCCATTCGCGCTCCCATGGCGGGACGGGTGGCAGACATTCACTTTCGCACCGGCGATCAGGTGAACGAAGGAAACGAGTTGTTACGGCTGGAGCCTGAATATGGATAGCGTCAGACTGGTGGAAATGGGCCCCCGGGACGGTCTGCAGAACGAGCCGGCGCGAGTGCCCGCTGCCGTGAAAATCGAGCTGGTGGAGCGGCTGGCGGAGTGCGGCCTGACTCATATCGAAGCGGCCAGTTTTGTCTCCCCCAAATGGGTACCGCAAATGGCCGATGCCAGTGACGTGTTAACCGGCATTTGCCGCCGTGAAGGCGTGGTGTATTCAGCGCTGACCCCAAATCTGAAAGGTCTTGAAGCGGCGCTGGCCGCCGGTGCAGACGAAGTGGCGGTGTTTACCGCCGCCTCGGAACGCTTTTGCCAGAAAAATATCAACTGCTCGGTGGCGGAAAGTCTGGCGCGTTTTACCCCGGTACTGCAACTGGCCCATGAACGCGGCGTCCGGGTGCGGGGCTATGTTTCCACCGTGCTGGGCTGTCCCTATGAAGGGGACATCCCCCCCGCCGCCGTGGCCCGAGTGGCCGGCGAGCTGTATCGCCTGGGCTGTGATGAAATCTCCCTGGGCGACACCATTGGCACCGGCACGCCGAAAAAGGCCATCGCCATGCTGTCGGCGGTACGCCAGGAGGTGCCCCTGGTGCGGCTGGCGGCCCATTTTCACGATACCTACGGCCAGGCCCTGGCCAACCTCTATGCAGTGCTGGAGCAGGGCTTGGGCATTATCGACAGCTCGGTGGCAGGCCTGGGCGGCTGCCCCTATGCGCGCGGGGCCACCGGCAATGTGGCAACCGAAGACGTGGTCTATCTGCTGCACGGCCTGGGCCTGGAAACAGGAGTGGACCTCAACCAACTGGTAGCTACCGGCCGCTGGATAAGCCAGCAGCTGGACCGTGAAAACGGTTCTAAAACCGGGCGTGCCTGGAACAAGTAACCAATCCCCAGTCCCTATTCCCCAGTCCCTGAACGAAAAAAGGGAGCCGAAGCTCCCTTTTTGGTGTCTGACTCGACAACCTTACTGGTTAACGAACTCCACACCTTTCTGAATATCGCCACGCAGGGTTTCCAGCATGCCGTCCATTGCAGCCTGTTCAAAGGCGCTGACTTCGCCGTAGGGCAGTACTTTTTCAACGCCGTTCTTGCCGAGCAGTACCGGCTGGGCGAAGAAGTCAGCATGCTCGCTGCCGCCGTCTACATAGGTGCACTCAACCACGTTGGCTTCGCCCTGCATGGCTTTCACCAGAGACAGCGCGAAACGGCAGGCGGCCTGACCCATGGACAGGGTGGCGGAGCCGCCGCCGGCCTTGGCTTCAACCACTTCGGTGCCGGCGTTCTGAATGCGGTAGGTCAGCTTCTCGATTTCTTCGTCGGAGAAGGAAACACCTTCCACCTGAGACAGCAGCGGCAGAATGGTTACGCCGCTGTGGCCACCGATTACCGGAACCTTGACGTCGGCCACGTTCAGACCCTTGGCTTCGGCCACGAAGGTCTCGGCACGGATCACGTCCAGGGTGGTGATACCGAACAGCTTGTTCTTGTCGTACACACCGGCCTTCTTCAGCACTTCGGCGGCGATCGGCACAGTGGTGTTCACCGGGTTGGTGATGATGCCGATGCAGGCCTGCGGGCAGGTGGCAGCGGCTTTTTCGATCAGGTTCTTGACGATGCCGGCGTTCACGTTGAACAGGTCGGCACGGTCCATGCCCGGCTTACGGGCAACACCGGCGGAGATCAGCACAATGTCGGCGCCGGTCAGGGCCGGAGTGGGATCTTCACCACCAAAACCAACCACGTTCACGGCAGTCGGGATGTGGCTCAGGTCGGCGGCTACACCGGGAGTCACGGGAGCGATATCGTACAGGCTCAGTTCAGAGCCGGCAGGCAGGTTGTTCTTCAACAGCAGGGCGAGAGCCTGACCGATACCACCGGCAGCTCCTAGTACGGCAACTTTCATAACTGAACTCCGTTTATTATTGAATAGTTATACGTTTCCTGGGCCCTAGCAAAATAGCGAAAGCGCGCTTTAAACACAATGCCCAGGCCCATCAAATGTAATGGTTATGTGAGCCAACGCAGGGCTTCACCCCTGCTGCTGGAATGCCAGTGCGCGCCGCTCCAGCAGGCGGAACAGCCAGGTCAGCAGGCTGTTCATCAGCAGATAAATAGCGCCGGCCACGCCGAACACCGTCAGGGTGTCGTAAGTCTGGCCGTTAATGCGCTGGGCCAGGCCCATGATATCCATAATGGAAATGGTACTGGCCAGCGAACTCCCCTTGAGCACCAGTACCACCTCGTTGGAATAGGCCGGGATCACCCGGCGCATTGCATGGCGCAGTTTCACGCTCAGGGTCTGCCACTCGCTCATACCGAGCGCCCGGCAGGCCAGGGTTTCGCCTTTGGGTACGGCATCCAGCGCGCCCTTGAACAGCCGGCAGGTATAGGCACCGGCATTCATGCCCAGGGCCAGAATGGCGCAGAACAGGGGCTCACGCAGATATTGCCAGGCCCAGCTTTGCTTGATCCAGTCAAACTGGGCCGGGCCGTAATAGATCAGAAAGATCTGCACCAGCAGCGGCGTGCCGGTGATCAGCAACAGATACGCTTCCGTCAGCCAATTCAGCACCGGCACCCGCTTGTCCAGGATCCAGGTGAGCAACAGGGCGATCACCAACCCCAGCAGCAGGCCGGAGGCGGTGATCAGCAGTGTTATCTGCAGTCCTTCCAGCAGGGTCAGGGAATAGTCGAGCAATTTAGTCATAACGGGTTACCCTCGCCTGCAGCCGTTTCAGACCCTGCTGGCTGACCAGGGTGATGGCCAAGTAGATCAGTGCCGCCAGGGCATACCAGGTAAAGGGCTCATAGGTACTGGCTGCCGCCGACTTGGCCTGGTGCATCAGATCGTGCACACCAATCAGGGATACCAGCGCCGTATCCTTCAACAGCACCAGCCACTGATTGCTGAGCCCCGGCAAGGCGTGGCGCCAGGTTTGCGGCAGCACAATATGAAAGAAGGTGTAAAGCGGTGGCAGCCCCAGGGCCTGCGCGGCCTGGCGCTGGCCGCGGGACACGGCATTGAGCGCGCCGCGCAGGGTCTGGGCGGCGTAGGCGGCAAACAGCAGCGACAGCGCGGTCACGCCGCACCAGAATGGGCTGAATTCGATGTATTCGCCGGTCAGCAGAAACAACAGGTGAGTGGAGCCGAAATAGATAAAGAACACCACCAGAATTTCCGGCAGGCCGCGCAGCACTGTGGTGAGCGCGGACGCCGGCAGCCGAAGCAGCCGCCAGCGACTCATTTCGGCTCCGCAGAACAGCACGGCCAGCACCATGCCCACCGCCAGCGAGACCAATGCCAGCCCGAGGGTCATCAGGCCGGCATTCAACAGATGATTCAGCATCAGTGCGGGAAGTACTTGCCGTAGAGGCTATCGTAGGTGCCATTGGCCTTGAGCTCGGCCAGGCCCTGGTTCAGCTTGTCGAGCAGTGCCTGGTTACCCTTGGTCACGGCAATGCCAAAGCCGGTGCCGAAGTAGTTGTCGTCGGTCACGGCGTCACCCACCACTTCAAAGCCATCGGACTTGGCCAACCAGTCCCCCACCACGGCGGTGTCGGCAAACACGGCTTCAATGCGGCCGTTGGTCAGATCCAGCAGGGCATCCTGCACGCTGGGATAGGCACGCGCTTCCAGACCGTCATCTTCCAGCTTGTCCTGCATGTACTTCTGGTGAGAGGTGCCGTTCTGCACGCCCACGGTTTTGTCCTTGAGCGCATCAATGGCACTGAACTGGCCGGCAGGCGCCACGAACACGGCGGAGTTTTCGTAATAGATGTCGCTGAAATCCACCTGCTCGGCGCGCTCGGGGGTGATGTCCATGGCGGCGATGGCGGCGTGGTAGCGCTTGAACTTGAGGCTTGGGATCAGGCTGTCAAAGGCCTGATTGTGAAAGCTGCACTTAAGCTCCGCCACGTCGCACAGGGCCTTGGCAAGATCGATGTCAAAGCCCTGCATTTCGTTGTTGTCGTCAACGAACTCAAAGGGAGGATAGGCGGCGTTGGTCACGAACTTCACTTCATCGGCCTGAGCGGCGGTGCTGCCGGCGGCGGCCAGCAGGGCCAGGGACAACAGGGTCTTTTTCATGGGGATATCCTTATTAATGAGTCAGAAATTCCGCCAGACGCTGGGTCTGGGGATGGTCAAGCAAGTCGGCGTCGCCGTATTCCACCAGTTTGCCCTGCTCAAGATAGGCCACCTTGGTCGCCACCCGACGGGCAAAATTCACTTCATGGGTCACGATCACCTGGGTAATGCCGGTTTTGCCCAGCTGGGAAATGATCTCCGCCACTTCCTTGGTGATCTCGGGATCCAGGGCTGCCGTGGGTTCGTCAAACAGCAGCACTTCAGGGCTCATCATCAGCGCCCGGGCAATGGCCACCCGCTGCTGCTGGCCGCCGGACAAGGAGCCCGGCCAGGCATGGCGCTTGTCGGCGAGCTTGAGCTGGGCCAGCAATTGACCCGCCTTGTCCTGAGCCTCGGCCTTGTTCATACCCAGCACCTTGAGCGGCGCCTCCAGCAGGTTTTGCTCCACGGTCAGGTGCGGCCACAGATGATATTGCTGAAACACCATGCCCACCTTGCGGCGCAAGCCCTGTGCCCGCTTTGGCAGCCGGCCGTTATCGTCGGCGGGAAAGCTGAAGGTCTCATTGGCGATGGCCAGAGAGCCGGAATCCGGTATATCCAGCAGGTTCATCAGTCTCAACAGAGAACTTTTCCCTGCCCCACTGGGCCCAAGTAGCACTAATGTCTCTCCGGCATCGCATTGCAGCGAAACCTGGCTTAAAATTTCCTGACCGGACCAGGACTTGCTTATGCCGCTGAATTCTATGCCCATGCGCTATGTTCACTTCATCTGTCAGAGTCTTTGGCTGATTTTATTTTGCATTATTGTTAATGCAAGCTAATTTTGCATCTTTATGCAAGATAAATGACTATTCCTTGATAAAAACTCATGGCGGATAGACAATATGTCCCATTCACTCACGCTCGGTCGACTGCAAAACATGAACGAAAAACAGGAACAGCTGGTCAAGGCGTTCAAGGCGCTGCTAAAGGAAGAGCGCTTTGGCTCTCAGGCGGAAATCGTCAATGCCCTGCAGGAACTGGGATTTGAGAACATCAACCAGTCCAAGGTGTCCCGCATGCTGAGCAAGTTCGGCGCAGTGCGCACCCGTAACGCCAAGATGGAAATGGTGTACTGCCTGCCGGTGGAGCTGGGTGTGCCCACCAGCAGCAGCCAGCTCAAGAATCTGGTGCTCGACGTGGGCCACAACAGCGCGCTGATCGTGATTCACACCAGTCCCGGCGCCGCCCAGCTGATCGCCCGCATGCTCGACTCCCTGGGCCGGGCCGAAGGCATTCTCGGCACCATTGCCGGCGATGACACCATTTTTATTACCCCTACCAAGGAAACCCCCATCGAGGAGCTGTACCAGAGCGTACTGGAGCTGTTCGAGCAATACGTTTAAACACACACCCGTGAGGGGGGAAGAGTAAGGGGTGAGGCGCCTTGTTCGAATCATCTCCTAGCTCCCCTCACTCCTCCCCCCCTTCTCCTCACATTTCAGGCATAGCGTTACACATCTCCCTGCGATAACAGCCATTCCTCTGAGGGCGCGAAAAATGCTGCGCCCGTCTGCGCTTGCGTGTACAGGGTCAGGTGATCGAAATGTCCTTCGCCGTCGCCCCGGTACATGCTCTCCAGCATGGCGGTAAAGTGGTGCGGCGTGTTACAGCAGGAAATAAATACCAGGCCCTGCTCGGTGGCCGAGCCCCAGGGCATGCTCTGACGCAAAATCTCCAGGCTGTTGCCGGCAGCATCCTTCAGGCTGGTGCGTTTGGTGTGGGCGGTCAGCGGCTTGTCGGCCGAGGCATACTCTATGTTGTCGGCCTTGGTGCGGCCGTATACGTCTTCCTGCTCTTTTACTGCCAGCTGCTGCCAGCGCGTCATACGGTGCTGAAAGCGCTGCACATGCACATAGCTGCCACCGGCAAAAGGCCCCTCGGCCACCAGCGCCACCTCGGCCCGGTGCTCCCCTTCCGGGTTTTCGGTGCCATCCACAAAGCCGGTCATGTCACGGCTGTCGAGATAACGAAAGCCCTGGCGCTCATCCTGTAACGCCACCAGGCCGGCCAGCAACGCCATCACCCGCTGCACGGCAATCCAGGCCACATCGAGGCGGTCGGCGCGCAACTGAAAGAAGAGATCAACGGGTGTGGCCGGCGCCGAACGCTCCCCTTCGCCCTGAGCCGGAAAGGCGGTCAGCTCGGCGGGGCGCCCCTGCGGATAGAGCTCGTCCCAGGCTTCGCTGCCAATCGCCGCCAGGCCGGAAAAGGCGGCGTCGGGGTCGCTGGCAGCCAGCTCCCGCCACAGCGCCGGCACGGCCTTGAGCCTTTCACGTACCTCGGGCTGGCGTCCTGGCAGAATATTGAAAAACAGGTAATAAGCGTGAAGGTTGGGTTCGGCGCAAACGCCGGCTTGTGCTGTCATGCTGTACTCTTCCGTTGCTTCGAAAGAGTCCAATATAACAACAAAAATGGGGACTGGGGACAGTACCAGCCCCTGATCTATTCCCTGAACTTAAGCCACTTCCCGCTGGCGTTCGCCCTGACCGGGAAAAAAGGTCAGGGCATGGGGCGCCACGCTTACCTGTACGCCGCTCACCGCCGGCAGCGGCTCATTGATGCTCACCTCCAGCACCAGCCCCTGGCACTCCACCAGGCAGCGGGTATGGGCGCCCAGAAACTGCTGCTCCAGCACTCTGGCATTGCCCCGCTCGGTTTCAGTCAGAGAAATCTGGCGCGGACGCAGCAACAGCTGGCCCTCGCTGCCGGGCTCGGCATTGAGCGCCGCCTGGCTTTCAATGGGGCCGATGGGGGTAACCAGGGTGTGGCTGTCGTGCACCGTGGCCGGGACATAGTTGCTCTGGCCAAGAAAGTCCGCCACAAAGGGTGTTTGCGGGTGCTGATACAGGGTTTGCGGCCGCCCAACCTGCTCGATATGTCCCTGACGGAACAGCGCCAGCTTGTCGGAAAAGGCAAAGGCCTCTTCCTTGCTGTGGGTCACAAAGATGGCGCTGATGCCCTGCTCCTTGAGCAGAGCACGAATTTCGCCAATCAGACGCATGCGCACCTGGGTATCGATATTGGAAAAGGGCTCGTCCAGCAGCATCAGCTGGGGCCGGCAGATCAGCGCCCGGGCAATGGCCACCCGCTGCTGCTGACCACCTGACAGCTGATGCGGAAAGCGATCGCCGAGACCCGTCAGGTTGACCAGCTCCAGCACCTCTTCCACCCGGCCTTGGATCACCCTCTTATTGCTTTCCTTGCTCTGCAGGCCAAAGGCCACGTTCTGGGCCACGTTAAGGTGGGGAAACAGGGCGTAATCCTGAAAGATCATGCCGATGTTGCGCTCTTCCGGCACCACCGCCAGGCCGTGACCGTTGACCTGCTGACCATTGATGGCAATCTCGCCGCCACTGACCGGCAACAGGCCCGCCACCGCCTTCAGCAGGGTGGTTTTGCCGCAACCGCTGGCGCCCAGCAGGCACATGATCTCGTTGCTTTGCACTTGCAGCGACAGGCCGTCCAGCACCGGCTTGCCGTTATAACTGCAACAAATGTTCTCAATCGTCAGTGCCGCCATCAGTGATGTTGCTCCAGTGAACGGTTCAGAAAAATCAGCGGTATCAGGCCCACCAGCACAATCACGATGGCGGGCAGCGCGCCCAGCTCCAGCTGCTCGTCGGAAACGAACTGATACACATAGGTCGCCAGGGTCTGAAAATTGAAGGGCCTGAGCAGCAGGGCCGCCGGCAACTCCTTCATGCACTCGATGAACACCAGCAGGGCGCCGGCCAGCATGCCCTTGCGGATCAGCGGCAGGTGCACTCTGCGAATCATGGCCGCCGGGCCGTAACCCATGGTCTGGGTCACCATGTCGAGGGACGGCGATACCTTGTTGAGGCTGCTTTCCACCGCACCAATGGCCATGGCGCCAAAGCGCACCAGATAACCAAAAGCAATGGCGGTCATGGTGCCGGTGAGCAGCAGGCCGGGCTCGGGCAGATTCAGCCACAAGGCCAGATCGTTGATGGCGAAGTCCATCATGGTGAGCGGCACCAGCACGCCGATGGCCAGCACTGTGCCCGGCAGGGCATAGCCCATGGACGCCAGCCGCATCGGCAGCACGGTGTAACGCTTGCCTCCCAGGCGGTGGGTCATGCCCAGCAGCAGGGCGATGGCCAGCGCCAGCACCGCCACCACGCCCGACAACAGCAGGCTGTTAAAGCTGTATTCAAAGAAGCGGGCATTCCAGGCCTGATCGAAATAGCGCACCGCGTGATAGCTGAGAATGGTAAAAGGCAGCAAAAAGCCGAGCCCTACCAGGCCCCAGCAAAACACCAGCGCCGCCCACTTGCGTACACCGGTGAGCCGGTAACCGGTTTCCTGCTCGTGCCCCATGCCCTTCTGAAACACCTGCTGACGCTTGCGGCTCATGCGCTCCATGCTCAGCAGTACCATGACCACCAGCAACATGATGGCGGAGATCTTGGCCGCCGCCTGCAGACTGCCGTAACCCAGCCAGGTGTCGTACACCGCCGTGGTCAGGGTGTTGACCGCAAAGAAGTTGACAGTGCCGAACTCGGCCAGGGTTTCCATCGCCACCAGCGACAGACCCACCGCCAGCGCCGGCCGCGCCAGCGGCAAACTGACCCGGCGAAAGCTTTGCCAGGGCGAGCAGCCCAGCAGCCGGCTGGACTGGATCAGGCTGGTGGACTGCTCCAGAAAGGCGGTACGCCCCAGCAGGTAAACGTAGGGATAGAGCACCAGCCCCATGACCAGGGCGGCGCCGCCGAGGCTGCGAATGGGGGGAAAGACATAATCGGCGGCCGACTGCCAGCCAAACCAGTCACGCAGCGCCAGTTGCACCGGGCCGGAGTAATCGAGCAGGTCGGTGTAAACGAAGGCGACAATGTAGGACGGCATGGCCAGGGGCAATATCAGCGCCCACTGCAGCCAGCGGCGGCCCGGCAGCTCGCACATGGCCATCAGCCAGGCGGCAGGCAAGCCAAACAACAGACTCAGGCCCATCACCAGCAGCACCAGCCAGAAGGTATTGCCAATATAGGCCGGAAGCACAGAAGCCCACAGATGACGGAAGATGTCTTCTGCGGGCAACAGGGATTCCACTATCAGTGCCAGAACCGGCAGGGTCAGCACAAGGGCGATGCCCCAGCTGCTGACCGTCCAACCATATCTTTTCATTTACCACTCGAAGCGGGGGCGAACCCCCGTCTTTTTACAGATCGTATTTCACTTCGTCTACCAGCTTGATCGCTTCCTTGGCATGTTTTGCGACCTCGGTCAGCGGCAGGGTATCGGCCTTGAACTCACCCCAGCTGCTCACCAGCTCTGACGGCTCCACACCCGGCTTGACCGGATATTCGTGGTTGGCGGAGGCATACAGATGCTGGGCCTCGTCGCCGGCCAGGAATTCCATCAGCTTGAGCGCGGCATCCTTGTTCTTGGCATGCTTGGTCATGGCCACGGCGGAAATATTGACGTGGGTACCACGATCGCCCTGGTTGGGGAAGTTGATGTACGCAGATTCGGCCCACTCACGCTGATCGTCGTTGGTCAGCATGACGCCGTAGTAATAGCTGTTACCCAGGGCATAATCACACACGCCGTCCTTGATGGCCTTGACCTGATCCCGGTCGCCGCCCTGAGGCTTGCGCGCCAGGTTGTCTTTCAGGCCCTGCAGCCAGTTTTTGGTGTACTCGCTGCCGTGCTCGGCAATCATGGAGGCGGTCAGCGCCACATTGTAGGGGTGCTTGCCACTGCGAGTACAGAGCTTGCCCTGATATTTGGGGTCAGCCAGCTCTTCATAGGTGATGTCATCACGCTTGCCCACCCGGTCAACCGAGCTGTAGATGGCACGAGCGCGGGTGGTCAGAGCAAACCACTTGCCGTCGGCGTCCCGGTACTGGGCCGGAATGTTGGCTTCCAGCACGTCGCTTTGCACGGCTTGAGTCAGATCCTTGCCCACCACGTCCATCAGCCGGCTGACGTCCACGGTCAGCACCAGATCGGCCGGGGACAGACGACCTTCCCGCTCCAGACGCTCGCCCATGCCGTTCTTGATAAAGACCACATTCACGTCGATACCGGTTTCCTCGGTAAAGGTATCAATAATGGGCTTGATCAGGAATTCCTGACGGTTGGAGTAGACATTGACTTCTTCGGCAAAGGCCTGGGCGGTGAAACTGGAAGCCAGCAGGGCGGCGGCAGAGAGGAAAAATGCTTTGGTCATCATCCGGGTCCATGAAGGTTGATTGAGAATAATTAACGTTCAGCAGTATACAAGGGCCAAACCGGGAATCAACCGCCAAAGCGCATTGAAATAAGAAAAATTTTCATCTGCAATACGATCCCTTGCGCCAGATCAAAAAAAGAGGAGCACCAGGCTCCTCAAAAACAAGACCCGGCGGCCTCGTGACGTAATCAAGACGTATAACTGCACTGCTCCATGCTCGACGAGCCCCGGCGGCCAGCGGACGCCGGGGTGACAAACCTGGGTTAACGCGGCTTCAGGGTGACGAACTCGGGATAGGCATCAATACCGCAGTCGATCTGATCCATGCCCGACAGCTCCTCTTCCTCGCCCACCCGAATGCCCATGGTTTTCTTGAGGCCGTACCACACCAGCAGGCTGATACCGAACGACCAGCCGCCAATCACCAGAATGCCGGCAAGCTGGGCCAGGAAACTGGCATCCCCGTTGGCGACCGGCACCAGCAGCAGCCCCAGGGTGCCGCACACGCCGTGTACCGAAATGGCGCCCACGGGATCATCGACGCGCAGACGATCCAGCCCCACGATGGCATACACCACCAGCACGCCGGCCAGCAGGCCGGTACAGGCCGCCCACAGGTGACCCGGCGACAGCGGATCGGCGGTGATCGCCACCAGTCCGGCCAGGGCGCCGTTGAGGATCATGGTGAGATCCGCCTTGCCCCAGGTCAGCTTGGTCACCAGCAGGGCACCGATGGCACCGGTGGCGGCGGCGGCGTTGGTGTTCACAAAGATTTTGGCTACGGCGGTGGCGTTCTCGACATCGGACACCAGCAGCTGGGAGCCGCCGTTAAAGCCGAACCAGCCCATCCACAGAATAAAGGTACCCAGGGTCGCCAGCGGCATGTTGGAGCCGGGAATGGGGTGGATTTCGCCCTTCTTGCCATACTTGCCCTTGCGCGCCCCCAGCAGCAGTACCCCGGCCAGAGCGGCGGCGGCGCCGGCCATGTGTACGATGCCGGAGCCGGCAAAATCGGTGAAGCCCCACTCGGAAAGGAAACCGCCGCCCCAGGTCCAGTAGCCTTCCACCGGATAGATAAAGCCGGTCATCACCACGCTGAAGGCGAGAAAGGCCCACAGTTTCATGCGCTCGGCCACGGCTCCGGAGACGATGGACATGGCGGTAGCCACAAACACCACCTGAAAAAAGAAGTCGGACTCCAGGGCGTGGTCGGCCCCGTCAGCCGGACTGCCAATCAGGCTGCCGAAGCTCGGCAAGACGCCCCCTTCAGGGTTGTTCACGTACATGATGGAGTAGCCCACCAGCAGGTACATGGTGCAGGCAATGGCAAACAGCAAAATGTTCTTGGTCAGGATCTCGGTGGTGTTCTTGGCCCGAACCAGGCCCGCCTCCAGCATGGCGAAACCGGCGGCCATCCACATCACCAGCACGCCCGACATCAGAAAATAAAAGGTATCGAGGGCAAATTTCACTTCGGTTAATGCATCCATGGCGGTGTCTCCCTTAAATGGCTTCCAGATCCCGCTCGCCGGTGCGAATGCGCACCGTCTGCAGCAGGTCGTAAACGAAGATCTTGCCATCGCCGATTTTGCCGGTGCCGGCGGCCTCGGTAATGGTTTCAATCACCCGCTCCACGTCTTCACTCTGAGCGGCGATTTCCAGCTTGATCTTGGGCAGAAAATCCACCTGATATTCGGCTCCACGATAGAGCTCGGTGTGCCCTTTCTGCCGGCCGAAACCTTTTACTTCACTGACCGTCATGCCATCGATGCCCATGCCGGCCAGGGCCGAGCGAACATCGTCGAGCTTGAAAGGTTTGATAATGGCGCAAATCATTTTCATGGTGAGCTCCTCGCGCAGCCAATTTAAGTCACTCTATGCATTACAAGCATCGTGCCAGTTTTTTATTTGCTTATATTCAATGACTTACATGCGAGCGCATGGATGCAGGCGCAACCAAAATGTTATGCTGGTGCAATTAACAGGCGGCAAGCACCAAAACGGTGCGAAGGAAATCATCATGCTGGAAGTATCGGCCCGGGTGCAGATCCCGGACAGCGAGCTGGAGTTTATGACCATGCGGGCCGGCGGCCCGGGCGGTCAGCACGTCAACAAGACCGACTCGGCAGTGCAGCTGCGCTTTGACTACGCCGGCAGCCCCAGCCTGCCCGCGGTATACAAGGAAGCGCTGGCCAACATGAAGGATCACCGGGTGCTGGCCAGCGGCCTGATCTTAATCAGAGTGGAAAGCGAGCGCAGTCAGCTGATGAACAAGGAGGCCGCCAAGGAAGCGCTGATCGCTCTGCTGCAAAAGGCCGGCAAACCGGTGAAGGTGCGCCGCCCCACCAAGCCCAGCAAATCCGCCAGGGCCAAACGCACCGACAGCAAGACCCACAGG
This sequence comes from Oceanimonas aquatica, assembly GCF_030732065.1. GTDB lineage: Bacteria > Pseudomonadota > Gammaproteobacteria > Enterobacterales > Aeromonadaceae > Oceanimonas. The sequence continues at coordinate 184,943 of NZ_JAVBHX010000004.1, read as the reverse complement.
GGCAAGATCAAGAGCGGACGGGGGAAGGTGAAGTTTTAAATTAAACCTGCCGTCATTCCCGCGCAGTGAAGAGCCAGAGCCGTCTGCACTGGATTCCCGCCTTCGCGGGAATGACAAAAGTAGCCGGCCTACCGCCCGGTCAGAAAATCACGCCATTGGGTGAGCAGCCGGGCCAGATCGTCCAGGCCGCAGCCGGCGTAATGGGCGTCGTCGTAATAGCTCATGCCCTCTTCCAGCTCACCGTTGTCAAAGGCCAGGCCATGGCCAACAAGCTCGGCTTCGCCATCGCCGAGGGCCAGGGTAAACTCGGCGTATTCCTTGCGAACTTCGTCCTGCGGCTGAGCGTCCAGCGCAGCGATGGCGTCCAGCAGCCGGCTTGCCTCGGCGGCATCCACCTCGTCGGTCAGCCACTGGCCAAAGGCCTCATGGCCCATGTCGCACCGGGCCCGGCAACGGCCGTCCAGATCACGCAGAAAATCAAATTCCATGGCCGTCCTCCCGGCGAAAAGGCGCTATTCTAGCCGCCGCCCACCCTGGCTCACAAGCACCCGTCCAGCCAGGGCCCGCCACAGCTTGCCGCCGGTTACCCAGAAGGGGCGCAGGATCAGGGTGCTCATGCGCTGGTAACGCTGGTTGTCCTTCTCTCCTACCCCGAACTCCAGCGGCTCGGGGGTGGCCGTGGTCACATAGAGGGTGCCGAACATCCAGTCCCAGACCGACAGGTTGGTGCCATAGTTCAGGCTGAAGTGCCTGGGGTCCTTGCTGTGATGGATCTGATGCTGGGCCGGGCTGTTGATCACATGCTCGATAACAGGTCCGAACGACAGCCACACATGGCTGTGGCGCAGGTTGGCGGCCAGGGAGTTAAACAGCAGCACCAGATAACTGGAGCCAAACAGGGTGTACTTGCTGATTTTGCCGCCACTCAGGTAAAAGAACAGCCCGGCGAACAGCGCCAGCGCCGTCCCCTTGCACAGTTTTTCAATCAGCTTTTCCACGATATGAATGCGGCTGGCGGTGGGCGGCACCATGACGGTGGCGGAATGATGCACCTTGTGAAACTCCCACAGCCAGCGGCCGTGAAAGGCCCTGTGCACCCAGTAATGCACAAAATCCGAGACCAGAAAGGCGCCCAGGCCATAGGCCAGCATCAGGGCCGTGCTCTCCCCCCGCCAGGCCCGCTCTCCCCACCAGTGGGCCAGGGTGCCACTGACGTCACTCGAACGCAGCAGAAAAGGATCCAGCCAGACCAGCACCGGCACCACCAGAGCGGCATGCAGCAACACCCGCAGAAAATAATACTGGTAATCGATAAGGGCAGAGCGGTGAAGCCACACCCGCCGCCCGCCGAGGAAGTGCCCGAAACTGCGGTATTGCCCCTCGTTTCGGCGCCGGTAGAGCACATAAGCCACGGCAAAGGAGATGGCCAGAAACACCACGCCCAGGCGCCCATTAAGATCGAACAGGCCGGTAAAGCGATGCCAGAGCGGCAGCCAGAACTGGCTGTAAAACATATCGGTGAGCGCCGAAAACTGATCCATGGGGCCGTGCCGTCCGTCCGGGCATGAAAAGGGAGTGCAATTCTAAAAGAAAGTCAGTCTCAGTTCCATTTTGTCTTTGGATATTGATTTTCGAGTCAGGCGAACAGAATTCACACAAAACGTGAACACATTTTACACCATTCTTGCATACATAAACTGGCCGGACCGTCCCATATCCAGTATCCTATGCGCCCTTCAGCGGCCCGGTTTTCGAACCGGCTCGCCAAAAATAACCATAACAATGACAACACCCGTAGCAACACACCGGAAAAAATATGTCTAACCACACGCAGCAATCTTCGCACCAGAGCGATCTGGTGTACCGGCTTCATGACAAGCCGCCGTTTATGCAGTCTCTGTTCGCCGCCATTCAGCATCTGCTGGCCCTGTTCGTGGCCGTGATCACGCCGCCGCTGATCATCTGTCAGACCCTGGGCATTCCCGCCGCCGACACCGCCCATATCATCAGCATGTCGCTGTTTATCACCGGTGTGGCGTCCTTCATTCAGATGAAGCGGGTCGGCCCCATCGGCACCGGTTTGTTGTCCATTCAGGGCACCAGCTTTAACTTTCTCGGTCCCATCATCGCCAGTGGCCTGGCCATGAAGGACGGTGGCGTGACCACCGAAGCCATGCTGGCGGCCATTTTTGGTACCGCCCTGCTGGCCGCCCCCACCGAGATGATCATCTCCCGCTTTCTGCATCTGGCCCGGCGCGTGATTTCGCCTCTGGTGAGCGGCATTATCGTCACCCTGATCGGCCTGACCCTTATTCAACTGGGCCTGACCTCCATCGGCGGCGGTTTTGGCGCCATGGCCGCGGGTGAGTTCGGCTCCCTGGAAAACCTGGCTCTGGCCGGTACCGTGCTCGGCATCATTATCATCATGAACCGCAGCCGTAATCCCTATATTCGCCTGTCCTCCATTCTGGTGGCCATGGTTGCCGGCACCCTGCTGGCCTGGCAGATGGGCAAACTGGCCCCGCTGTCCGACAGCCTGCCCACCGTGGCCCTGCCCATTCCCATGCAGTATGGTCTGGGCTTTGACGCTTCTCTGTTCATTCCGCTGGTGCTGGTATACGTGATCACCTCGCTGGAAGCCATTGGCGATACCACCGCCACCTCGGAAGTGTCCGGCGAGCCGGTCTCCGGCCCGGTGTACATGAAGCGCCTCAAGGGCTGCGTGCTGGGCGATGGCGTGAATTCCTCACTGGCCTCGGTTTTCAACACCTTTCCGGTGTCCACCTTCAGTCAGAACAACGGCGTGATCCAGATGACCGGCGTGGCCAGCCGCCACGTGGGCTTCTTCGTGGCCGGCATTCTGGTGATCATGGGCCTGTTCCCGGCCATCAGCACCCTGGTGCAGCGCATTCCCGAGCCGGTACTGGGTGGTGCCACCCTGGTGATGTTCGGCTCCATCGCCGCCGCCGGTGTGCGTATTCTGTCCCGGGAAAAACTGGACCGTCGTGCCCTGTTCATCATCGCCATCTCCTTTGGCATGGGCCTGGGCATTTCCCAGAAGCCGGACATTCTGCAGTTTATGCCCGACATCATTAAGAACGTGTTTGCCTCCGGCATCTCCGCCGGCGGTATCACTGCCATAGTGATGAACATCATCATGCCGATGAGCAAGCCCGAGACCGACGAAGCCGCCGAACAACAGCAGGCCGAACAGGCCGGCTAATCTCGCGATATTCTCTGCTCAAAGGGCCGGCTTATGCCGGCCCTTTTTATTCCCGCTCCCCACTTGAACAGTGCTACAGCGCCCAGCGGCGCAGCAGGTTGTGATAGACCCCGGTGAGCTGAATGCTGGCCTCATTATCGGCACCCAGTTGCTGATTGATGTTCTGAATGCCGGTATCCAGATCGAACAGCAGGCTGCGCTGACCGTCGTCCCGCACCATGCTCTGAATCCAGAAAAAGGAGCTGATGCGCGCGCCGCGCGTCACCGGCAGCACCTTGTGCAAGCTGGAGGACGGATACAAAATCAGGTCTCCCGCCGGCAGCTTGACGCTGTGGGCGCCATAGGTGTCTTCCACCACCAGCTCGCCGCCGTCGTATTCGTCCGGCTCGCAGAAAAACAGCGTGGCGGAGAGATCGGTACGCAGGCGCTCCCCCGTGACCTTGCTGGTGCGAATGGCATTGTCCACGTGAATGCCAAAGGATTGACCGCCCTGATAGCAGTTGAACAGCGGCGGAAATATTTTCTCCGGCAGCGCCGCCGCCACAAACAGCGGATGACGGGATAACGCCTCGGTTATCATCTTGCCGATAATATTGGCTGTGTCGCTGTCTTCGGGCAGTTGCAGATTGTTCTTGGCCCGGGCCGACTGAAAGCCGGCGGTGGCATTGCCGTTTATCCAGTCGGCGGCCAGCAGCCGCTCGCGGCACTCGGCCACCTGCTCGGCGCTGAGTACGCCGGGAATATGCAGCATCATGATGACATTCTCTTTTACGTGATAATGAATAAAGCCCCGTGAGGGGCTTTCATTTAACGGATCATTGGAGCACAGGCGGCTCGCCTGCATCAGCGCCCACCGGGTCGCTCGAGAGTTGCCGCTTCGCGGCAAATTGCGGGCGGGCCGCCCGCGCTCCATTGAATCAGAACCGGTAGTTGGCGGACAGTACGGCAGAGCGGCCGTCCCCCAGTTCCACGGCGGAGCTGCGGTCATCAAGTCCGGGGCGGCCACGCACCCGCTCCACGTAGTCCTCGTCAAACAGGTTGTTGACGTTCAGCTGCAGGCTGAAGGCGTCGGTCACCTGATAGGACGCCATGGCATTGTGGACCCAGTAGCTGTCGATCTTGGCATCCACATCGGACGCCACGTAGCGAGAGCCCACATAACGGGCGCCGTAGCCCAGCTCCACTCCCGGCATCAGCTCATAGGTGGTCCACAGGTTGGCGCTGTTGCGCGGCGTGTTGCCCAGCGGGTTACCTTCGGCTGAACGGCCACCTTCTTGTGGCTTGGCCACAGACTTCAGGGTTTCGCTGTCGAGCAGGGTGTAGTTGGCAAACACCTTCCACTCGTCGGTCAACACGCCGGTCAGGCCCAGCTCCATACCCTGCACCCGCTGCTCACCGGCCAGCTCCAGCTCATCGTCGGCATTGGTCTCGCGGGCGTTGGTCTTGTCGACCCGGAACAGGGCGCCGTCCAGTCCCAGCCGACCGTTCATCAGCTCCCACTTGGTACCCAGCTCCCAGGTTTCGTTCTTCTCGGGCTTCAGGTTTTCGGCACCGTTACCACGCGGCAGACCACCGGAGGTGGCCAGCGCCTCGGCAGAGGGGTTAAAGGAGGTGCCGTAGGCCAGGTAGACCCGGCCGTTATCGGCGGGCTTGAACACGATACCGGCACGGCCACTGAACATTTGATCACTGGTGGAGGTGGTTTCACCACTGTCCTTGTCGGTGGTTTCACCGGAGATCCAGTCATGACGCAGGCCCAGGCTCAGATCCCACTGCGAGTGCAGTGTCACGGTATCAAACACATACAGAGCGCGGGTATCCAGCTCGGCTTCTTTGCCGCCACGGGGGGTAACGGTAACAGGCCCGGTCCATACGCCCGGCGGGTTAGCAAGGCTGTAGCCATTCTCAGGATAAGCACTAGTGCCCTGACCAAGGTTATAGTTGCTAGAGGTCAGATCATAGGTTTCCCGGGAGATCTCCGCCCCCACCAGCATATCGTGCTTCAAGGCGCCGGTGTCGAATTCAACTGCCAGACCGGTCTGATTAATCCACATGTCGGTTTGGGCATCACGGCGGTAGGCCTGAGGTCCTGCTGGCAAATACTGCCCATCAGGAAGAAAATTCCCCTTATCGACCTCGAACTCACCTGAGCCGGCCGGCTCTTCTTTCCTTTTGAATCTACTGATATGAGACGCAGACACCGTTGTGTCTCTGTCCACCCGGCTGTAGCGGGTCTGGTTTTCAATGCGGGCGGTATCGCTCAGCTCGTGCTCAAGCTTGAGGGTGACGGCATCGGACTGAATCTTTTCTTCATCCAGATTGCGCCAGCCAAAGTAGCTCTCTCTGTCTACGCCGGGCACTACCTTGCCGTCCCGGGCCGGCAGGCCATAGTCGGGCAGGTTGTCGTCCTGCTGGTGGAAGTAGCTCAGGGTGGCCCGGGTTTGCTCGCTCAGACCTATGGTCACGGACGGCGCAATACCAAAACGCTGACGGTCGATATCGTTACGGCCGGGCACGTCGTTTTCGTGAGCCATCAGGTTGATGCGGGCGGCGCTGTTCACACCCACATCCAGCATGGTGTTGGCGTCCAGGGTTACACGGCGATAGTTGTCGGTACCCACACTGGCGCCGATTTCAGCGAAGTCGCGCTGTTTGGGGGCCTTGCTCACCTGGTTGATGGCGCCGCCTGTGGTGCCGGCACCGCCAAACACCGAGTTGGGGCCCTTCAGCACTTCCACCTGCTCAATATTAAAGGTGTCGGTGCGGTTGTTCTGGCTGCTGTCGCGCAGCCCATCGATTTGCATGTTGGCGTTGGCGCTGAAACCGCGAATATTGATCTTGTCGCCGGAGCCGCCGCCGCCCTCGCCCGCGTCAAAAGTGATGCCGGACACATTGGAAAGCACCTGGCGCAGACTCAGGGCCTGCTGCTCTTCCATCACCTCTTTCGGCACCACGGTCACGGTCTGGGGCGTATCCAGCAACGGCTTCACATACTTGTTCGATGCCGACTCCCCGGCCTTGTAGCCCTGCTCGCGGGACTCCTTGACCAGCACGGTATCAAGACGGGTCACGTCCTGCTGGGCATGAGCGGGGACCGCCATACTGGCCACGGCCAGGCCCACCGCCGAGCCGATCATGGTTTTGGGGGGAAGTGCGGATGAGCGAATAAAGGTGCGCACTGACAACTCCTTATGGGTATATTTTTATGAGAATTAAGCACCAAAACAAAAGGCGACTAATTCTCATTTATTGTTTGATTTAGATCAAGGAGCTTATATCTTTTTGTTCGGTTTGCTTCGGTGCTATTCCACAGTTCAGGAATTAAAGAAGGCGGAAAGCGGGCAATAAAAAAGCCAGCCCGAAGGCTGGCTTTGACTCAGACGAGGTTAATTCGTCTTAGATGGCCTGCTGAAAGATCACGGTATCGGCCTTTTCCACGTAGCTGTCCAGCTCGTCGAAGTTCAGGTAACGATAGGTGTCGGCAGCGGTGGCGTTCAGCTCCTCGGCGTATTCCAGGTACTCGGCCACGGTCGGCAGCTTGCCGTGAATGGCGGCCACGGCAGCCAGCTCGGCGGACGCCAGGTAGACGTTGGCGCCCTTGCCCAGACGGTTGGGGAAGTTACGGGTGGAGGTGGACACCACAGTGGTGTTGTCTCCTACCCGCGCCTGGTTACCCATGCACAGGGAGCAGCCCGGAATCTCGATGCGGGCACCCACCCGGCCAAAGATACCGTAGTAGCCTTCGCTGGTGAGCTGATCCTTGTCCATCTTGGTGGGCGGCGCTACCCACAGGCGGGTCGGCAGCTGGCCCTTGAACTTGTCGAGCAGCTTGCCGGCGGCACGGAAGTGACCAATGTTGGTCATGCAGGAGCCGATGAAGATTTCATCGATATTCTCGCCGGTCACCTCGGACAGCAGACGGGCATCGTCGGGATCGTTCGGGGCGCACAGAATGGGCTCCTTGATCTCGCTCATGTCGATTTCCAGCACGTGGGCGTACTCGGCATCGGCATCGGCTTCCATCAGCTCGGGGTTGGCCAGCCACTCTTCCATGCCCTTGATGCGGCGCTCCAGGGTGCGCTTGTCGCCGTAGCCTTCGGCAATCATCCACTTCAGCATCACGATGTTGGAGTTCAGGTACTCGATGATCGGCTCTTTATCCAGCTTGATGGTACAACCGGCGGCGGAGCGCTCGGCGGTGGCATCGGCCAGTTCGAATGCCTGTTCCACCTTCAGCTGGGGCAGACCCTCGATTTCCAGCACACGGCCGGAGAATTCGTTGATCTTGCCTTCCTTGGCCACGGTCAGCAGACCGTTCTGAATGCCGTAGTAAGGAATGGCGTGCACCAGATCCCGCAGGGTGATGCCGGGCTGCATTTCGCCCTTGAAGCGCACCAGCACGGATTCCGGCATGTCCAGCGGCATCACGCCGGTGGCGGCGGCAAAAGCCACCAGGCCGGAGCCCGCCGGGAAGGAGATACCGATGGGGAAACGGGTGTGGGAGTCACCGCCGGTGCCCACGGTATCGGGCAGCAGCATGCGGTTCAGCCAGGAGTGAATAACACCGTCACCCGGGCGCAGAGACACGCCGCCCCGGTTCATGATGAAGTCGGGCAGAGTGTGGTGGGTGGTCACGTCCACCGGCTTGGGATAGGCGGCGGTGTGGCAGAACGACTGCATGGTCAGGTCGGCGGAGAAGCCCAGGCAGGCCAGATCCTTCAGCTCATCCCGGGTCATGGGGCCGGTGGTGTCCTGAGAGCCGACGGTGGTCATCTTGGGCTCGCAGTACTGGTTGGGGCGCACACCCTCAACACCACAGGCCTTGCCCACCATTTTCTGGGCCAGGGTGTAACCCTTGCCGGAGTCGGCGACCGGCGCCGGGCGCTTGAATACTTCGGACGGCGCCATGCCCAGCGCTTCGCGGGCCTTGTCGGTCAGGCCGCGACCGATAATCAGCGGAATACGGCCGCCGGCGCGCACTTCGTCGAGCAGTACGTCGGTCTTCAGCTTGAAGGTGCTGATGACGTCGTCGCTGCCGTGGCGGCAGATCTTGCCCTCGTAGGGATAGATGTCGATCACGTCGCCGGTGTTCAGCTTGGTCACGTCGCACTCGATGGGCAGGGCACCGGCGTCTTCCATGGTGTTGAAGAAGATGGGCGCGATTTTGCTGCCGATGCAGATGCCGCCGGCACGCTTGTTGGGCACGAACGGAATGTCGTCGCCCATGTGCCACAGCACGGAGTTGGTGGCAGACTTGCGGCTGGAGCCGGTGCCGACCACGTCGCCCACGTAGGCCAGCGGATGACCTTTTTCCTTCAGGGCTTCAATGGCCTTGATGGGGCCAACCACGCCGTCTTCGTCGGGCTCGATGCCGGGACGGGCGTTTTTCAGCATGGCCTGGGCGTGCAGCGGAATGTCGGGGCGGGACCAGGCGTCCTGAGCCGGAGACAGGTCATCGGTGTTGGTTTCGCCGGGCACCTTGAATACGGTCATGGTGATCTTGTCGGCCAGGGGCGCGCGCTCCAGGAACCACTCGGCCTCGGCCCAGGACTGCATCACCTGCTTGGCAAAGGCGTTGCCGGCCTTGGCCTTTTCGTCCACGTCGTGGAAGGCGTCAAACATCAGCAGAGTGTGGCTCAGGGCCTTGGCGGCGATGGGCGCCAGGGCGTCCACGTCCAGCAGCTCGACCAGGGGAGCAATGTTGTAACCACCCTGCATGGTGCCCAGCAGCTCGGTGGCCTGCTCGGCAGACACCACCGGCGAGCTCACTTCGCCTTTGGCCACGGCGGCGAGGAAACCGGCTTTTACGTAAGCGGCTTCATCAACACCAGGGGGAATGCGGGTAGACAGGAGTTCGTAGAGGAAGGCTTCTTCGCCGGCGGGCGGGTTCTTGAGTAATTCAACCAGGGCGGCAACTTGCTCTGCATCGAGTGGCTTGGCAACCACTCCCTCTGCGGCACGTTCTTCGACGTGTTTACGATAGGCTTCAAGCACGACTGTATCCTCTTATTATCATTCGCCACCGTGGGCGTAAATGTCCTTGTAGGGGGCCTTGGGCGTCCGTAAGAACGCCGCGAAAGTATATAAGTTTTAACCCCGGATTAAAATCCGGCCCGCCTGTCCTTTGGTCGAATATTTGACTAACGCCATGTTTTGAATAGCATTTCCGTGCTTTTGCCACAAAACCAACGATCAACAAACCGTTAACATCAAAAGCTGAACAGGTTGCCGAAATAGAGGTAAACGCTGCTTTTATCCCCTTCCGCCTGACCAAAGGCCAGATAGAGGGGTCCCCAGTTGGTGTCTACACCAACGAATATGCTGCCGGCGGTGAGCGAGTCGTCCCAGCCCACCTCGGCGCCGGAATTCCACACCCCGCCCCGCTCAAGCGACCCGCCCAGGTACACGGGAGAGCGAAAGGCACCGAAGTCGTTATCGAACCAGCGGTAGTGATACAGCACCCCGGCCAGGCCGCTGTAACGGCCGCTGAGCTGCTCGCTCTGATAACCCGACAGGTTGAACAGGCCCCCCAGGCTACGGGCGAATACCGGCAGCGGCTGCTCGGCGGTGGAGCCCCCCAGCACCAGCTTGCCCACCAGCGTGTGGCGACCGGCATTCCAGGGCCTGAGCCAGTCCAGCTCGTAGTCGAGCCCGGCCACGTTTTCACTGCTGCCCTGTCCGTCCAGCCGGTTGCGGTAATACCCCAGGGTCAGCTCCGCCGCCTCGCCGTGAGTGGGAAAAAACACATTGTCCAGGGTGTCGTGGGTGAAGCGCAGATAGGGGCCGGCCGAGGCCACATCCAGGCTGCCGTCCAGGTTGCGCGCCTCAATGCTGCCGGTAAGCCCCTGCACCCCCAGGGCCAGCTCGCTCCAGGGGTTCAGGTTGTAGCCCAGCTCGCTCAGCCCTCGCCAGGTGGCGTAGTCAAAGTCCAGGGTAGTGAGCCGGCCAAATTGCTCGAAGCTCTCTTCCCCCGGCTCAACAAAAAAGGTGCGCCGGCGTTTTTCATACTCGCCCCTGACCTTCCAGAAAACGTCATAGTCGGTATCCAGCGGGGTGTAGAACTCGGTCGCCACCAGCTTGTTGCTGCCCAGGGTCACCTCGGCCAGCCATTCGCCCCCCAGCATATTGATGTTGGTACGACGAAACTGAGCACCGATCTCGTAACTGGTGCGGCTGGAAAAGTCATCTTCCAGGGCGAACTTGAGATCCACAAAGCCCGGGCCCCAACCCTTTTCCGTGGTCTGCACCGTCAGCACCTGCTCGCCGTCGCGCTCTTCAATGCGGTAACTGACCTGCTCAAAGGCATCCAGGGCATAGAGCCGGCGCACGCCCCGCTCCAGCTCCTCGGTCTGGTGAAACTGGCCGGGCCTGAGCCCCAGCACGTCCCGGATCACCGCCTCGCTCAGGTTGCCGTTGCCTTCCACTTCCACTTCCACCTTGTCCAGGAACACCGCATCGCTGCGCTGCAGCCGGGCGCGCCGATCCAGTTTACGGTTGTGATACTCGGCGTAGTCCCGCTCGCTGATGGCCAGTGCCTGCAGTTGCGGCAACATGGCTTGCGCCGCCGCTTCCCCCCGGCGAATGGCCTCGGGCATGCGGTTGAAATCCCCCACGCCAATGCCAATGATATCGGGGGTGAGCAGCACATCGTCGTCGCTGAGCAGCGCCGTTTGCCGCTCGGTACCAGCCCGGGTCAGGTAGTTAGTGAGCTGGGTGACCATGGCCAGGGCGCTGTCGAGCTCGGCTCTGGGGAGCATGGCATCGCCGATGTCCACGGCGATGACCACGTCGGCGCCCAGCGCTTTCGCTACATCCACCGGCAGGTTGTTGACCACGCCGCCGTCCGCCAGCAGCTTGCCGTTCAGCGCCACCGGCTGCAGCACCCCGGGTACCGACATAGAGGCCTGCATGGCGGTGGCCAGATGACCGCGCTTGAGCACCACAGGCGTCATGGTTTCCATGTCGGTGGCCACCGCCCGGTAGGGAATGGGCAGATAGTCGAAGTTTTTCAGCCGGGGAATGGTGAGGGTACTGCTCCTGAGCAGGGCGCCCAGGGCCTGGCCCTGAAAGAAACCGCCGGGCAGACTGAGCTGCCACTTTTCATCAATGCCAATATCGGTGCGCAGTAAAAATTCGTCGTTCTGGCGCTTGCGCCGAAGCGAGAGTTCGTCCCGGCCCACCTTGTCCTGATAGCCCTGATTCCAGTCCAGGCCCAGCAACTGGCGCTCCAGCTCGTCGGCATCGAGCCCCAGGGCGTACATGCCCGCCACATAGGCGCCCATGCTGGTGCCGGTGACAATATCCACGGGAATGCGGTTGGCTTCCAGCACCCGGATCACCCCCACATGGGCGGCGCCCTTGGCCCCGCCCCCGCTCAGCACCAGGGCCACGCGCGGGCGCTCGGCCTGCGCCGGCAAGGACAACAACAGGGTCAACAGCAGAAGGATGGGGCGCATGGCATGTCACGGCAGCACAAATAATGTCCGCATTGTATGCCGGCGGGCTGGAAATGAGGAGAGGCGGGAGTGCGGGTAAAGACAGGGGCAGACATGGAGGTTGCCGCTTCGCGCCAATATGCGGGCGAGCCGCCCGCACTTCAAAGACATGCAGCCCTCCTCTCCCCTTACCCCTCACAGCGCCTGGCATCACGCCGGCAGCCGGAACCGCCCCACCAGTTGCTGCAGCTCGTTGCCGAGGTCGGCGAGCCGGGCGCTGTTGTCGGCAGCCTCGTCGCTGGCGGCGGCGGAATGTTCGGACAGCTCGCGAATGCTGAATACCGAGCGGTTGATCTCTTCCGCCACCGAGCTTTGCTGTTCGGCGGCGGTGGCGATCTGGCTGTTCATCTGCTGGATCTGCGATACCGCCCGGGCCATGGCCTGAATGGCGTTACCGGTCTCATTGGCGGTGGCCACCGTGTCTTCGGCCATCACGGCGCTGTGATCCATCATGGTCACCGACTCCCGGGCCTTGCCCTGCAACCCTTGTATCATGCCTTCAATCTGGGAAGTCGCCTGCTGAGTGCGTTGAGCCAGGGCCCGCACTTCGTCGGCCACCACCGCAAAGCCCCGGCCATGCTCGCCGGCCCGGGCGGCTTCGATGGCGGCATTGAGCGCCAGCAGGTTGGTCTGCTCGGCCACCCCCTTAATCACATCGAGAATGCCGCCGATGTTGAGGCTTTCGCTTTCCAGTTGCTGAATGACCGCCAGCGAACGGCGCACCTCTTCCGCCAGCTCGCCGATCCGCGCCGTGGTCTGAGTGACCCTGTCATTGCCGGCACCGGCATCGTTATCAGCGGTCTGGGCCGCGCCAAAGGCGGCCTCGGCGTGACGGGCCACCTCCTGCACGGTGGCGGCCATTTCGTTCATGGCGGTGGACACCTGCTCCAGCTCCAGCCGCTGCTGATTGGTGCCACTGCGTCCCTGCTCCGACATGGCCGACAGGCTCTGGGCCGAGGTCGCGATATGGCTGCTGTTGTTGTTGAGCTCGCCCACCAGAGTGCGCAGGTTCCGGGTCATGGTCTGCATGCTGTCCATCAGCCGGCCCAGCTCGTCCTTGCGCTCATGAGTCACATCCTGGGTGAGATCGCCGGTGGCGATGCGATCCGCCTGGGCCACCAGTATCTTGAGCGGATTAACGATCCCCTGAGTGATCAGCCAGGCGAACAGGGCGCCCATCACCAGGGCGGCGACAGTCACCAGCAGGATCAGCATGCCCGACCACTGGCTGACGGTTTCCATGTTCAGCTTCTGGCTGGCCACCAGGGCGGCGCTGCTTTCGGCCATGGTGGTGGTCAGCTCGCCAATGCGCTCCTGTACCGTATCCAGCTCACGCGTCGTTTCGATATAGGCTTTTTGCTGTTCATCAAAGCGGCTGAGCAGCTCATAAAACTCGCGCACATCCCGATCTTCGCCCAGCTTCAGGCGGCTTTCCAGCGTGAGCAGCAGGCCCCGAAGCCGGCTGGCAAGCCGGGTCACCTCGGCCTCAGCACGGCTGATGACGTACTCCTTCTGGCTGAGGCGTATGCCCACCAGGCGTACCAGCCAGCTCATGTAGGCGGGTTCGCCGGCGCTCAGATACTCGGCACGCTGCTGGGCGGCAAAGCCCAGCTGGTTCATGCTGAGCAGCAACTCACCGGCCTTCTCTTCCAGCACGCCAAGCCGCTCCAGCTCCTGCTGGTAGGTTTGGGTTCCGTTGAGCAATTGCCCCAGCCGGGCCCGGTCGTCGGCCTGCTGCAGATCATCCAGCAAACTGCCCGCCAGGCTGCCGGCCCGGGATACCAGGGTTTTGGCCTGCTCCAGCTGTTCGATGTCATGCTGCAACAGGTAGTTTTTCTCGAACTGCCGGGCCTGCTGAAACAACAGATCGATCTGTGCCGCCCGCTCCTGCCGGTCGGCACTGCTCAGTACCTGGTTCAGAGAAAAACCACTGATGGCGGCGATGGCCAGGGTGGTCAGCAACATCATCACAAAGCCCAGGATCAACTTGAACCTGACACTCAGATTGCCGGGGTGAAAGCGCATGTCGTATTCCCTTACGTCACGGTAAAACGTTGAATGTGTGCCCTTGAACAGGCTTTTCAACATATCGGCTAATTGACAAGGGCGCGCGCTTTTTATTCAAAACAGTGATCTGTGACACAAATGAGGCTGAATTGCAGGGGAATGGAATAAAAAAATCCCCGGCCAGTAGGCCGGGGATTTTTATTGCCGAAGGCGTAAAAGAATTACTTCTTCTTCTTGGCCTTGGGGTTCGGCATGTCGGTGATGGAGCCTTCGAACACTTCGGCGGCCATGCCCACGGACTCGTGCAGAGTGGGGTGAGCGTGAATGGTCAGCGCGATGTCTTCGGCGTCGGCACCCATTTCGATGGCCAGACCGATCTCGCCGAGCAATTCGCCGGCGTTGGTACCTATGGTGGCACCACCCAGAACACGGTGAGTGTCTTTATCGAAGATCAGCTTGGTCATGCCGTAGGCAGAGTCGGAGGCGATGGCGCGACCGGACGCAGCCCAGGGGAAAGAAGCCACTTCAAAGTTCAGGCCTTTTTCCTTGGCTTCCTTCTCGGTTACACCCACCCATGCCACTTCAGGCTCGGTGTAGGCGATGGACGGAATCACTTTCGGATCGAAGTAGTGCTTCATGCCAGCAATGACTTCGGCGGCCACGTGGCCTTCATGCACGCCCTTGTGCGCCAGCATGGGCTGACCCACGATGTCGCCGATGGCGTAGATGTGCGGCACATTGGTGCGCAGCTGCTTGTCGACATTGATGAAGCCACGCTCGTCCACGTTGACACCGGCTTTCTCGGCGTCCAGTGACTTGCCATTGGGAGTACGGCCGATGGCCACCAGCACGGCGTCATAGACGTTGGTCACGCTCTGGCCTTTCTTGTCTTCCATGGTGACGTGAATGCCGTCGTCCTTGGCATCAACGGCGGTCACCTTGGTTTCCAGCATCAGGTTGAACTTGCTCTTCACCTGCTTGGTGAACACCTTGATGATGTCCTTGTCGGCAGCCGGGATCACCTGGTCGAACATTTCAACCACATCGATCTTGGAGCCCAGGGAGTGGTAAACGGTACCCATTTCCAGACCGATGATACCGCCACCCATGACCAGCAGCTTCTCGGGCACTTCCTTCAGCTCCAGCGCATCGGTGGAGTCCCATACGCGCGGATCTTCATGAGGAATGAAAGGCAGCTGGATCGGACGGGAGCCGGCCGCGATGATGGCGTTGTCGAAGTTAACGGTGGTGTTGCCACCCTCGCCTTCCACCACCAGGGTGTTGGCACCGGTGAACTTGGCAAAACCGTTCACTACCTTGACCTTGCGCATCTTGGCCATGCCGCCCAGACCCTGAGTCAGCTGACCAATTACCTTTTCCTTGTGCGCGCGGATCTTGTCGATGTCGATCTGCGGCTCACCAAAGGTCACACCGTGGCTGGCCATGATCTTGGATTCTTCAATCACCTTGGCGATATGCAGCAGCGCCTTGGAAGGAATACAGCCCACGTTCAGACATACACCGCCCAGAGTGGAATAGCGCTCTACGATAACGGTTTCCAGACCCAGGTCGGCGGCACGGAAAGCGGCGGAGTAACCGGCAGGACCCGCGCCCAGAACCACAACCTGAGCTTTGACTTCTTGACTCATGGTGACCTCTATTATGATTTTTTAGCCCTGTTCAGGCAGTGGCGGCGAGAGCACCAGACTCAAGGCGGCCACTACATTGCAAACGGGCAAAAGTTTACTGTTCTGTTATCAAAAAGAAAGTAAAAAGGCAGGCTTATGCCTGCCTTGTCACATTAAAGGGCCAGGCGGCGAAGGTCGCTCAGCACACCACTCAGCATGGTGATGAAGCGGGCACCGTCGGCGCCGTCGATCACCCGGTGGTCGTAGGACAACGCCAGCGGCTGGATCAGGCGGGGCTCGAACTCTTTACCGTTCCATACCGGCTTGATGCCGGACTTGGACACACCCAGAATGGCCACTTCCGGCGCATTCACGATGGGGGTGAACTGGGTGCCACCAATGCCGCCCAGAGACGAGATGGTGAAGCAACCGCCCTGCATGTCGGCCGCGGTCAGCTTGCCGGCACGGGCTTTCTTGGAGATTTCACCCAGCTCGATGGCCAGCTCGCGAATACCTTTCTTGTTGACGTCGCGAACAACCGGAACCACCAGACCGTTGGGAGTATCTACCGCCACACCGATGTGCACGTACTTCTTCATCACCAGGCTCTGGCCGTCTTCCGACAGGGAAGAGCAGAACTTGGGGAAGGCTTCCAGCGCCTTGGCGGCGGCCTTCATGATGAAGATCAGCGGGGAGATCTTGTAACCCAGCTTCTGCTTCTCGGCGATGGCGTTTTCGCTCTTGCGGAAAGCTTCCAGTTCGGTGATATCGGTCTCGTCGAACTGGGTAACGTGAGGGATTTTCACCCAGTTACGGTGCAGGTTCGGACCGGAGATCTTCTGAATGCGGGTCAGGGCCACTTCTTCCACTTCACCGAACTTGGCAAAGTCGACCTTGGGCCAGGCCAGCACTTCCATACCACTGCCGGCCACGGCCACGCCCGCGGGCTGACCGGAAACCTGCTTGATGATGGACTTGACGTAGTTCTGTACGTCTTCCTTCAGAATGCGCTGTTTCGGGCCGGTGGCGGACACCTTGGACAGGTCCACACCGAACTCGCGGGCCAGACGGCGAACCACAGGCGTGGCATGCACGTAGGCGTTGTTCTCAACGAACTCACCCTTGGCCGGAGCAGCAGCGGCGGCCGGGGCGGCAGCCTTGGGCGCTTCAGCCGCGGGGGCAGCCTTGGCCGGAGCGGCGGCGGCAGGAGCAGCAGCCGGGGCGGCACCTTCCACCTCGAACACCATCACCAGCGAGCCGGTAGCAACCTTGTCACCGGTGGCAACCTTGATTTCCTTGACCACACCGGCGAAGGGCGCAGGTACTTCCATGGAGGCCTTGTCACCTTCCACGGTCAGGATGGACTGCTCGGCTTCCACCTTGTCGCCCACGGCTACCATCACTTCGGTGACTTCCACTTCGTCACCGCCGATGTCCGGCACGTTCACGTCTTTGGCAGCAGCAGCGGCCGGCGCGGCAGCCGGAGCGGCTTCGGCCGGGGCAGCAGCAGCCGGAGCGGAGCCAGCTACTTCAAAGACCATGATCAGAGAGCCAGTGTTGACCTTGTCGCCCACGGCAATCTTGATCTCGGCTACCTTGCCGGCGAACGGAGCCGGCACTTCCATGGAGGCCTTGTCGCCTTCCACGGTGATCAGGGTCTGCTCTTCCTCAATGGTGTCGCCTACGGCCACGGCGATTTCGGTTACTTCAACCTCGTCACCACCGATGTCCGGCACGTTCACTTCTTTCAGGGCGCTGGCGGCAGCAGCGGCCGGCGCGGCTTCAGCCTTGGGAGCCTCGGCTTCAGCCGGGGCGGCAGCGCCGCCCTCTGCTTCAAAGACCATGATAAGAGAACCGGTGTTGACCTTGTCACCCACGGCAATCTTGATTTCCTTGACCACGCCGGCGGCGGGGGCAGGCACTTCCATGGAGGCCTTGTCGCCTTCCACGGTGATCAGAGACTGTTCTTCCTCGACCTTGTCGCCCACGGCAACCAGGATCTCGGTGACTTCAACCTCATCCGCGCCGATATCCGGCACCAGAATATCTTTAGACATGTGTTACCCCTTATGCGTACAGCGGGTTGATCTTGTCGGCGTCGATGCCGTACTTGGCAATGGCGTCGGCCACGACCTGCTTGTCGACGGTGCCCTGCTTGGCCAGCTCGGTCAGCGCGGCAACGACCACGTAGTGCTTGTTCACTTCGAAGTGACGACGCAGGTTGTCACGGCTGTCGGAACGACCGAAACCATCGGTACCCAGTACCTTGTAGCTGGCGGACGGCATGAAGGCACGAACCTGTTCGGCGTAGTTCTTCATATAGTCGGTGGCAGCAATGGCCGGCTCGGAACCCATCACCTGAGCGATGTAAGGCACGCGGGCCTCTTCGGTCGGGTGCAGCATGTTCCAGCGCTCGGCGTCCTGACCTTCGCGGGTGACTTCGTTGAAGGAAGTCACGCTGTATACGTCGGAACCGATGCCGTATTCCTCGGCCAGGATCTGAGCGGCTTCACGCACGCCCACCAGGATGGTGCCGGAGCCCATCAGCTGAACCTTGCCGTTCTTGCCTTCCACGGTTTCGAGCTTGTAGATACCCTTGCGGATGCCTTCCTCGGCACCTTCCGGCATGGCCGGCTGGTGGTAGTTCTCGTTCAGCGTGGTCAGGTAGTAGTACACGTTCTCGGGGTTGTCGCCGTACATACGACGCAGACCGTCCTGAACGATAACCGCTACTTCATAGGCGTAGGTCGGATCGTAGGTGATACAGTTCGGAATGGTACCGGCCAGAATGTGGCTGTGACCGTCTTCGTGCTGCAGACCTTCACCGTTCAGGGTGGTACGACCGGAGGTGGCACCCAGCAGGAAACCGCGCGCCTGTTGGTCACCGGCAGCCCAGCACAGATCGCCCACACGCTGGAAACCGAACATCGAGTAGTAGATGTAGAACGGAATCATGGGGCAGTCGTTGGTGCTGTAAGAGGTGGCAGCCGCCAGCCATGAAGACATGGCGCCCAGCTCGTTGATACCTTCCTGCAGTACCTGACCCTTCTTGTCTTCCTTGTAGTAAGCAACCTGCTCACGGTCCTGAGGTACGTACTGCTGGCCGTGCGGGTTGTAGATACCGATCTGACGGAACAGGCCTTCCATACCAAAGGTACGGGCTTCATCGGCCAGGATGGGCACGATGCGCTTACCGATGGACTTGTCTTTCAGCATGATGTTCAGAGAACGCACGAACGCCATGGTGGTGGAGATTTCACGCTTCTGCTCTTCCAGCAGCGGGGCGAAGTCTTCCAGCGCCGGAATGTCCAGCTTGACGGTGGTCTGCGGCAGACGGGTCGGCAGGTAGCCTTTCAGGTTCTGACGACGGGCATGCAGGTACTCGTGCTCGCGGGAGCCTTCCTCAATCTTGATGTAAGGCAGGTTCGGCAGCTCTTCGTCGCTGACTTCAATGTTGAAGCGATCGCGGAAGTGCTTGAGGGAAGACATGTCCATCTTCTTGACCTGGTGCGCGATGTTCTTGCCTTCGGCGGCATCGCCCATGCCGTAACCCTTGATGGTCTTGGCCAGGATAACGGACGGCTTGCCCTTGGTGTCGGCGGCGTTCTTGTACGCAGCAAACATCTTGGCCGGATCGTGACCACCCCGGTTCAGGGCGAAGATTTCTTCGTCGGTCATGTCCTTCACCAGCTCGGCGGTCTCCGGGTACTTGCCGAAGAAGTGCTCGCGCACGTAGGCGCCGTCTTTGGACTTGAAGGTCTGGTAGTCGCCGTCCAGGGTCTCGTTCATCAGCTGAACCAGCTTGCCGGACTTGTCTTTAGCGATCAGCTCGTCCCAGCGACGGCCCCAGATAACCTTGACCACGTTCCAGCCGGCGCCGGTAAACAGGCCGTCCAGTTCGTTGACGATCTTGCCGTTACCCACAACCGGGCCATCCAGACGCTGCAGGTTACAGTTGATGATGAAGCACAGGTTGTCCAGCTTCTCGCGGGCAGCGATGGTGATGGCACCCTTGGATTCCGGCTCGTCCATCTCGCCGTCGCCCAGGTAGGCGTAAACGCGCTGCTCGGAGCAGTCTTTCAGGCCACGGTCGGTCAGGTACTTGAGGAAGCGGGCCTGATAGATGGCGTTGATCGGACCCAGACCCATGGATACGGTCGGGAACTGCCAGAAGTCCGGCATCAGCTTGGGGTGCGGATAGGACGGAATGCCCTTGCCGTCCACTTCCTGACGGAACATGTCCAGCTGGGCTTCGGTCAGGCGACCCTCGGCAAAGGCGCGGGCGTAGATACCGGGAGAGATGTGGCCCTGGAAGAACACCAGGTCGCCGCCGTCTTTCTCGTTACGGGCGCGGAAGAAGTGGTTGAACGCCACTTCGTACATGGTGGCACTGGAGGAGAAGGAAGACATGTGACCACCCAGGTCCAGGTCTTTCTTGGAGCCGCGCAGTACGATCATGACTGAGTTCCAACGGATGATGGCGCGGATCCGCCGTTCCAGATCCCAGTTGCCCGGGTACTCAGGCTCTGCGTCGGCAGCAATGCTGTTAACGTAATCTGAGTGAGCGTTTCGGGCCACGGCAACGCCATGCTTGATGGCTTTGGTGGTCAGGCGCTCGTAAATGTATTGAGCGCGCTCAGGTCCTTCTTGACGGATCAAAGACTCCAGGGCGTCGAGCCACTCTTGAGTCTCTATTGAATCCACATCGTTTTTCAGGATATCAGACATGGCTGTTTCCTATCTCGTTTGGGGCAAGTGCCCATGGGTTTCGTCGCTGCCGAAGGCATTATTATTCCTGTTGCCGGGTCCGGCGCAGGGAACGCTGAATGCGGCTCTCCTCGCGCTGGATCTCCAACAGGGTTTCTTCAATAAAGGCCAGGTGCTCATGACAAGCGTCCCTGGCCTGCTCCGGCTCGCGTGACAAAATGGTCTGGATCAGATTGGCGCGATGTTTGCGGATCTGCTCCACCATGCCGGCTCGCCGGTTAAGAATCTGAATGTTGCGCAGAATGCTGGACTCCAGCATGGGCTGAATGGCGCGCAACAGGTGCAGCAGCACCACGTTGTGGGCGGCTGCCGCCACCGCCAGGTAGAACTCGGCGGCATACTTGGCCTCTGCGGCCAGATCGCCCTTTTCCTGGGCCTGAATAATGGCCTGCTGGGCCTCACGAATGGCATCGAAGTCGGTTTCGGTACCGCGCATCGCCGCATAAAAGGCAGAAATGCCTTCCATGGTGTGGCGAAACTCCAGCAGGTCGTACTGGGATTCCGGGTGTTCCGCCAGCAGCTGAAACAGAGGATCCGCCAAGCCCTTGGTGAGGGCATTCTGTACGTAGGTGCCCCCGCCCTGCTTGCGGGAAACCAGGCCACGCACCTCCAGGTGCTGAATGGCCTCGCGCACGGACGGGCGCGACACAGCGAACTGCTCGGCCAGCTCCCGCTCGGGCGGCAACCGCTGGCCCGGCTGCAGGCTGCCTTCCACTATCATCTGCTCCAGCTTGGAAGCGATGGTCTCGGCAAGTTTGGGCTGTTTGATGCGCTGGTAGGTCATTCGCTCTGGCTTTTTAAATTGGTAATACCAATTAACACTGTTAAAAAAAGGTATCAGAGCAGGCAAGAATTGTCCATTTTTTTTGTGAGCATTGCACACAAAAGGGCCGTTACGCCCGGCGTTTTTTTTGGGCCAGCTCATAAAACTAGCCCAGCCACGGGAAAACACAAGAATATTGGTAATGGTCAGACCAACAGGGAAAAACAGGGATTGGGGAATAGGGACTGGGGATTGGTGGTGTAGCAGGCAACGCCGATGTTGCCCGAAGCAGCAGTGGGGATTGCCGGAGCCGACCATTAAATGCCATATATGGCATTTTCGAGCGTACATGGGGCGAACTTGTTCGCCGTGACGAAGTAAAAAGCCTGACCGAACATTGAATATGTTCGCAGCAGGCTTTTTAGTGAGTGACATTCAGTGAAGCGTGTCGGCGCAGTGCAACCACACTGCTGATTCGCGTGGAAGATGCTCAGAGCATGGCTCTGAAGCGCTTCCAGTCAAAGCCGGGGCCGGGGTCGGTTTTGCGGCCGGGGGCAATGTCGCTGTGGCCGGTAATGCGCTCGGGAGTAATGGCGGGGTAAGCCTGCATTAAAGCCCGAGTCATCTTGGCCAGTTGCCGGTACTGGGCATCGGTATAGTCACCGGTGTCGGTGCCTTCCAGTTCAATGCCGATGGAAAAGTCGTTGCAGCGCTCGCGCCCGTCAAAGCAGGACAGTCCTGCATGCCAGGCGCGCCGGTGAAAGGGCACATACTGCACCAGCTCGCCGTCGCGCCTGATCAGACAGTGGGCCGACACCCGCAATTGGTGAATGCCCTCAAAATAGGGATGGGCGTTTGCATCGAGACGGCCCAGAAACAGGTCATCTATATAGTTGTCGCCAAAGCGCCCCGGCGGCAGGCTGATGCAATGCACCACCAGCAACGAGATGTCGCCCGCCGGGCGCTCGTCCTGGTGAGGCGATTCACAGTGGCGGGCAGGGCTCAGCCAGCCCTTATCAAGGGTAAAAGGCATAACGGATCCGTAAGCGTGAAGTGAGCGGGAGTATACTAACAGTTTGAACGCGTTTTTCGCCAAGGAGTCAGAATGGCGCAACAGCCCGATACGGTGCGCCGGACCGGACGCATCATGTGGATCCTGGTGTGGGGCCTGAGCCTGCTGCTGCTGACCTGGTACTTTAACCAGCGCCTGATGCAGGAAAACAACCCCAACCAGGAGGTGCGTGTGCTCGGCGCCAATACCGTGGTGCTGGAGCAAAACCGCCACGGTCACTATCTGGCCAGCGGCACCATAGACGGGCAGCCGGTGGTGTTTCTGCTCGACACCGGCGCCACCCAGATGGCGGTGCCTCAGGCCTTGGCCGCGCGGCTGGACCTGCCGGCGGGCCGGGCGCTGGCCCTGAACACGGCGGCGGGCCAGGTGACCGGCTACCGCACTCATATTAAATCGTTGTCGCTGGGGCCCTTCACCCTGTACGATCTGGACGCCGTCATCATGCCCAGCCAGAGCGATGAAGTGCTGCTGGGCATGAACGCCCTGCGCCACTTTGAGCTGGTGCAGCGGGGCTCGCAGATGACCATCACCTATTTGGAGCCGGCGCCCTGAGCCCGGCAGGCACGCTTGCCAGTAAACTCGCGATAAAAGGTAGACTCAATGCACAACGCCACCCTGGCCAAGGAAATTCGTTTTAACGTGACCGCTGCCCTCACCGAGGATCTGGGTGGCAGCCTGGATGCCCAACAGGACATCACCGCCATGCTGCTGCCGGAAGATCAGCAGGTCACCGCCCACCTGATTACCCGTGAAGACGGCGTGTTCTGCGGCCGGGACTTTGCCGAGGAAACCTTTGTGCAGCTGGGCGGCCAGGTGGAGCTGCACTGGCTGGTAAAAGACGGCGACGCCATTACCGCCGGCCAGCGACTGCTGACCCTCACCGGGCCGGCCCGGGCCATTCTTACCGGCGAGCGCACTGCGCTTAACTTTATTCAGACCCTCTCCGCCGTGGCCACCGAGACCCGGCGTTATGTGGCGCTGCTGGCCGGCACCCACTGCCGTCTGCTCGACACCCGGAAAACTCTGCCCGGGCTGCGCCAGGCGCTGAAATACGCGGTCACCTGCGGCGGTGGCCATAACCATCGCATGGGCCTGTATGACGCCTACCTTATCAAGGAAAACCACATTTTCGCCTGTGGCGGCATCGACAAGGCGGTGGCCGAAGCCCGCCGGCTGCAGCCGGAAAAACCGGTGGAAGTGGAAGTGGAATCCCTGGCCGAGCTGGAGCTGGCCCTGAGTGCCGGCGCCGACATCGTGATGCTCGACAACTTCAGCGTGCCCGACATGCGCACCGCCGTGGCCACCACCGCTAGCCGCGCCAGGCTGGAAGTCTCCGGCAACGTCACCCTGCAGACCATTGCCGAGTACGCCGCCACCGGAGTGGACTTTGTCTCTGTGGGTGCGCTCACCAAGCATGTGCGGGCCCTGGACCTGTCGCTGCGGGTTGAAAGCTGAACGCGGCACCCTTCACCTTTGTACATATGTTATGCCGGGCTTGCCCGGCATTTTTGTGCGTACGTGCCGATGAAAACTCAAATGAATCCATATGGTTAACGGTAGCAGATGTTCAAAAAACAACCATTGCATTATGTGAGTAGATCCACGTCAAAAGTGCCGTGAATTTTTTCGTTCGGCGCAACAATTCAGTGGGCAATATTCAAATGGCTTGCTATAGATATGGGGCAGGCTCAATCAAGGCCCGCCATAACAAGACGAATTGCTGCTCGAGGACAAGACCCATGAACCAAGTTTCCCACGCTCGCCCCCAGGGCGGTTTTACCCTGATTGAACTGATGATAGTGGTGGCGATTGTGGCCATACTGGCCGCCGTGGCCCTGCCGGCGTATCAGACCTATACCCAACGCGCCAAGTTTAGTGAGGTAATTGCTGCGACTGGAGGAGCTAAAACTGCATTTGAAGTATGTGTTCAGGCTGGGGGAACATTAGCTGACTGTATATCCAAGGCTGATACTATTGCTGCAAATGGGGTTGATACTGATTACGTCAATAGTGTTGACGTTGAAGCATCCACTTTGAATGCTACTAGTAATGCAAAAATTACAGCTACAGCAACTTCTGCACTGGGAAGTTTAACTTACATCATGGAAGGTACAGTTGATGGTGGAAGAGTCAAATGGGCAAATAACCCATCAGGTAGTGTCGGTTCTTGTGTTGGTGATGGTATTTGCTAAACCAATATGACCATCCCCGTTAATACCAGCAGAAGCGGCCTGGCCCGAAGCCTGGCCGCTTCTTCGCTGTTATCCTCCACCGAGCTGGATCAGGTGCAGAGCCTGGCCCGGCAGGAAGGCAAGCCACTCAGCACCATGCTGGTGGAAAAACAGCTGCTCAGCTCCCCCGAGCTGGCCCGCTTTTGCGAGCGGGAATACGGCCAGCCGTTGCTGGATCTCGACGACTTCGACGTCGATCAGCTGCCGCCCCAGTTTCTCAGCATGGATCTCATCGAGCGCCATCACGCCGTTCCGGTGAAGCTGGAAAACCGGGTGCTCTACCTGGCCATGTCGGATCCCACCCATGTGGCGGCGCTGGAAGACTTCGGCTTTCGCTTCAACCTGGTCACCGACACCCTGCTGGTGGAAGAAGACAAGCTGCAGCAACTGCTGCTGCGCTTGCAGCAAAGCGGCGGCACCGGGCTCGACATTGACGGCATTGCCGACGACGACATCGCCGGCCTGGAGCTGGGGGAAGATCCTTCGGAGCGGGAAGACGAGGTCGGCCGCAACGAAGACGATGCCCCCATCGTTCGATATATCAACAAGATCATGCTGGACGCGGTGCGCAAGGAAGCCTCGGATCTGCACTTTGAGCCCTATGAGCGCTTTTTTCGCATTCGCTTTCGCATCGACGGCATGCTGCACGAGGTGGCCTCACCGCCGGTGCACCTGGCCAGCCGTTTCGCCGCCCGGCTCAAGGTGATGGCCCGGCTCGATATTGCCGAACGCCGCCTGCCTCAGGACGGCCGCATCAAGCTCAAGCTGACCCGCTCCAAGTCGGTGGACATGCGGGTTAACACCCTGCCCACCATGTGGGGAGAAAAGGTGGTGATCCGTATTCTCGACAGCTCCGCCGCCCGTCTCGATATCGATCAGCTGGGCTACAGCGACGAGCAGAAGGCCATGTACCTCAAGGCCCTGAAGCGCCCGCAGGGCATGATACTGGTCACCGGCCCCACCGGCTCGGGCAAGACGGTGTCGCTGTATACGGGCCTCAGCATTCTCAATACCGTGACCGCCAATATTTCCACCGCCGAAGATCCCATTGAAATCAACCTGCCCGGCATCAACCAGGTACAGATCAATCCCAAGGCGGGGCTGTCCTTTGCCCATGCCCTGCGCGCCTTTCTGCGCCAGGACCCCGACATCATCATGGTGGGGGAAATCCGCGATCTGGAAACTGCCGAGATTTCGGTCAAGGCAGCCCAGACCGGCCACCTGGTGCTGTCTACATTGCACACCAACTCCGCCGCCGAGACCCTGACCCGGCTGGGCAACATGGGACTGCCGGCCTACAACATCGCCTCGTCGGTGAGTCTTATCATGGCCCAGCGGCTGGCCCGCAAGTTGTGCACGCATTGCCGCACGCCGGAAATCCTGCCCCATGAGCAACTGGCCCAGCTCGGCTTTAGTCCCGCCCAGCAGGCGGGCGGCATTACCCTTTACCGGGCGGTGGGCTGCGCGCACTGCACCGAGGGCTACAAGGGGCGCATCGGCGTCTATGAAGTTATGGCCATGAGCGAGCGGCTGGCCAACCTGATTATGGAAGACGCCGGCTCTCTGGCCCTGGCCCGGGCGGCGGAAGAAGAAGGCATGGTCACCCTGCGCCAGGCCGCGCTGGAAAAGGCGCGCCTTGGCATTATCAGCCTGGCGGAAGTCAACCGCATCACCGGCTGAGGCTTATTGGTAACAGGAAGGCACCATGGCAACTGCAAAGGACTTTCGGGTTTACCCCTACAAGTGGGAAGGCATTAACCGCAAGGGGCAGAAGGTCTCGGGCTTTGTGCAGGCGGCCGACGTCAAGGCCGCCAAGCGCGAGCTGCAGCGTCAGGGGGTGAACGCCCTCAAGGTAAAACGCAAAAGCCAGAGCGTGCTGGCCCGCTACAAGGACGCCATCAAGCCCGCCGATATCGCCATCATCACCCGGCAGATTGCCACCATGCTGGGCGCCGGCGTGCCCCTGGTGCAGACCCTGCAGATCATCGCCCGCTCCTACGAGAAATCCAGCATTCGCGAGCTGGCCGGCACCCTGGCCGCCGATGTGGAAGGGGGAACGCCGCTGTCCGATGCCCTGAAAAAGCACCCGCGCCACTTTGACGATCTCTACTGCGATCTGGTGCACTCCGGCGAGCAGACCGGGGCGCTGGAACATATTTTTGACCGCATCGCCATCTACCGGGAAAAAGCCGAGGCCATCAAGTCGAAAATTCGCAAGGCCATGTTCTACCCGGCCATGGTAATTCTGGTGGCCCTGGTGGTCACCGCCATACTGCTGCTGTTCGTGATCCCGCAGTTCGAGGAAATTTTCGCCGGCTTTGGTGCCACCCTGCCGCTGTTTACCCAGATGGTGATCAACCTGTCGCGCTGGCTGCAGCAATACTGGCTGTACATACTGGCCGGCATGGCGGTGAGCGTCTGGCTGTACGTGCGCGCCTGGCGCAACTCGCAAAAGGTGCGCGATGCCACCGACCGCTTTGTGCTGCGCCTGCCCGTGGTCGGCAAGATTCTGCACAAGGCCGCCCTGGCCCGCTTTGCCCGCACCCTGGCCACTACCTTTTCCGCCGGCATTCCATTGGTGGAAGGCCTGTTGTCGTCCGCCGGCGCCGCCGGCAACGTGGTCTACCGCCAGGCGGTGGTGCAGATGCGCGACGAGGTGATTGCCGGCATGCAGATGAACATTGCCATGCGTGCCACCGGCCTGTTTCCGGACATGGTGGTGCAGATGGTGATGATCGGCGAGGAGTCAGGCGCCATTGACGACATGATGCACAAGGTGGCCACCATCTACGAGCGGGAAGTGGACGACGCCGTGGACGGCCTCACCAGCCTGATTGAACCGCTGATCATGGTGGTACTGGGTGTTCTGGTTGGCGGCCTGGTCATCGCCATGTATCTTCCCATCTTTAACCTGGGCAGCGTGGTACGCTGAGCTCAGCTTGTTTGTTGGACCATGCAAGTTCGTCGGACAAAGGGCACTACTTCGCCGACACGCCGTGAACCCCTCCATGGGGGCTCCGCTGCGCCTTCCCTGGCGCAGAGGGTACGGCGAAGCAGACACCCTTTACCCTCCTTGTCAGGCACCGAGTTGACTGTCAGTATTCTGCAGACGGCTCCGCAACATCACGAAGCGGCAGCGTGGATTACCGGAGCCGGCCATCAAATGCCAGGGATGGCATTTGCTGAGCGCCCCATGGATGGGCTTGAAGCGTGCCGGCGGAGCGTAACCGCGCTGTCGCTTCGCACTGCTTTCGCTCCAGCAATTTGCAACGATAAGCCGGGTGAAAGCCGAGAGAAAATAATAATACTGGAAACCTCATGACCCAACTGCTCGACAATACCACTCTGCTTTATATTGTTCTCCCCCTGCTCGGCCTGCTGGTGGGCAGCTTTCTCAATGTGGTAATCCACCGGCTGCCGCTGATGATGCAGCGGGAGTGGCAACGGGAATGCGCCGGGCTGAACGATCAGCCGGTGACCGACGAGGCGCCCTTTAATCTGTGCGTGCCCCGCTCCCGCTGCCCCCAGTGCCAGCATGTGCTGGCGGCCAAAGACAATATTCCCGTGCTCAGCTGGCTGTGGCTGAAAGGACGCTGCCGCTATTGCAGCGCCCCCATCGCCAAACGCTACCCGCTGGTAGAACTGGCCTCGGCGCTAATTGCCGGCCTGGCCCTGTGGCGCTTTGGCCTCGGCCCTCAGCTGCTGGCGGCGCTGGTCTTCAGCTGGCTGCTGCTGTGCATGACCCTGATCGATCTCGATCACCTTTTGCTGCCCGACGATCTCACCCTGCCGCTGCTGTGGCTGGGCCTGCTGCTCAACGTGGGTGAGCTGTTCGTGTCGCTGCAGTCTGCTGTGATCGGCGCCGCCGCCGGCTACGGCATTTTGTGGAGCCTGTACTGGCTGTTTAAACTGGCCACCGGCAAGGAAGGCATGGGCTATGGCGACTTCAAGCTGCTGGCCGCCATCGGCGCCTGGTTTGGCTGGCAAAGCCTGCTGCCGGTACTGCTGCTGGCTTCATTTACCGGCGCCGCCCTGGGGCTGGGGCTGATGGCCCTGCGCCGCCTGGGCGAAGACAGAGTGCTGCCCTTTGGCCCGGCCCTGGCACTGGGGGGCTGGTGTTACCTGATGTGGGGCACCGAGGTAGTGAATCTTTACTGGAGCATTGCGTTATGAGTTATGTGGTGGGCCTGACCGGCGGCATCGGCAGCGGCAAAAGCACGGTGGCCGAGCTGTTTGCCGCCCAGGGCGTGGACATTATCGATGCGGACATTATCGCCCGTGAGGTGGTCGCCCCCGGCGAGCCGGCGCTGGCGGCCATTGCCGAACACTTTGGTCCTGAGGTGATAACTGAAAGTGGCGAGCTCGACCGGCGCGCCCTGCGAGCCCGCGTGTTTGACAACCCACAGGAAAAGGACTGGCTCAACGCCCTGCTGCATCCGGTGATCCGTGAGCGCATGGTGGCCGCCTGCGCTGCCAGCACCTCCCCTTACTGCCTGCTGGTGGTGCCTCTGCTGGTGGAAAATAACCTCACCGGCCTGTGCAACCGGGTACTGGTGGTGGACGTCAGCCCAGAGGTTCAGCTTGCGCGCACGGTCAAGCGGGATCAGGCCGTTGAAGCCCAAATTCGTGCCATCATGGCCGCTCAGGCCAGCCGGGAACAGCGCCAGGCCGCCGCCGACGACGTTATCAACAACAACAGCCCCGACAAGGCGGGGCTGTTACAAGAAGTGTCAAGGCTGCACCGGCAGTACTTGAGCCTGGCTCAAAACCACTGAGCCAGACTCAAAAACTCAGAGGATCACGCCACCGCCCTCGGCGGTTTGCGTGCTCTCACGGGCCGGGGCCCGGCTGGCTGAGCTCTTGCGCGGCGCCGGTTTGCGCGCCGGCGCCTTGGCAGGACGCACTATCTGGCCTTTTTGCACCAGGCCGGCTTCCCCTTCCACCACTCTGGCGTAGGCCATCTTGGGCTTGACCGTGGTAATGCGGATCTTGCCAATGGCCTCTTCATCCTGGCCCAGCACCTCGCCGGTGTAGGGATCCACCAGCTTTTCACCCAGGCTGTACACGGTAAAGTAGCTGCCGGACTTCAGGGTCTTGCCGCCCTGATTGATGATCACTCTGTCGCCGGTCACACCGATCACCCGCAGTGGATAGATGTTGTCCATCGACTCCTGAAAGATTTGCTTTACCGCCTGGTTGATCAGGCCATTCAGGTTGCCGTTGCTGGCGTTCAGGCTGACGGTATCGGACCACTTCACCTGTCGGGTGGGCACCTCGATGATCTGATAGCGCACCTTGAGGGCACTGCGGGCATAGTGATTAACCTCGCCGGTCAGGGCCACGGTTTCGGACCAGCGCCGGGTGCCGGCCTGTTCCACCTTGCCCACCACCATGTAATCCAGCCCCAGCACCTGACCCATGCGGGCCTTTTCGGTGAGGGCGGTGTCATCGCTTTCCCACAACTGACGTTCTTTCTGGTAGGCCTGATCCTGCTCCCGGTCGAGTACCGCAAAACGGCGGCTCTGGGTGTAGAGGTCCTGCAGATCCCGGCTGAAGGTGGCACCATGGCGGCCCTTAAACGGCAGCACGGCCAGCTTGCGCCGGCTGTCGGCGGACATGCCCGCCGGCTTGTAGCGCAGCACGTTGACATGCAGCTCCACCCGGCAACCGGCATCGTCACACTGCTGCGACAGCATCTGGTAGCTGTCCACCATGCCCTTGGCGGCCATACGACCGTCCCGCTGAGTGTGGGTCAGGCTTTCGGTCTCGCCGTTTTTCTTGTGCAGCAGCTGTTCAACCTGCTGCGAGCTGTTGATGTCAACGCCGTTCACCTGACGTACCGCTTCCACCAGGGCATTTTCCACCGCCAGCTGCTCGGTCACGCCATGGCCGGTAACCTGCACCGGGGTCACGTCGGCCCGGGCGATACCCGCCAGCAGACACAATGGCAGCAGGGCTGCCAGCAACCATGTTTTCATGCTTTGCTCCTCAGAAGTCCGCCACGTCCATCATGTCCATGCTGGCACCCTGGTTGCTGCCCCCCTGATAACCGGCCGCGCCTTTCTGCCCGGGCACCTTGCCGGCCTTGAAGGTACGCATGGCCTGCTCTTTCTGAGGATGCCAGGCCACCACCACACCGTTGATTTCACGATCGGAAGTGGGGTGTTTGTGAGTCCAGCGCTTGGCCACTTCCAGCCCCACCAGGCCCTGCACAGAGGAGCTCATGCGCGACATCTGCCGGGTTTCCTTGAGCAGCTTGGTGGTCAGCTCTTCCACGGTTTCTTCACCGGCATCGGTTTTGGTCAGGGTGGCGTTTCTCTCCCGCACCTGGCCCTTGCTGACCTCGGCATTAACGCTGCCATAGAGGTTATAAGCCTCGGCGATATGGGCATAGGCGTCCTGCTCGGCCTCGATAAAGGAAAAGTCCCGGTTGTCGTTGCACTCTTCATAGTCCACCGGGTTGCAGTCGTTGCCCGCCATGCCGAACGACACCAGCATGGGGTAACCCTGCTCGTCCCGCATCAGCCGGACGCCATATTCGTACATCAGGTTGGCCTTGTTGGACTCGAGGAAGTTATCCAGATTGACGCCGCGCTTTTCCGGCTCCGGCTGCACATGGCCCTTGCTCTGGCGCAGGGACGCCAGCACGTTTTTCATCTTGTTGGAGGTGGACAGCACCGCCGCCACCGAGGTGTTGCCGTTGGTGTCGGTGATTTCAAAGGTACGAATGATCATGGCACCGCTGATTTCGCCCCGGGACTGGGTTTCCACAGTACGGCTGATGGCCTTGCGCATCATCAGCTTGCGCTTGGAAGGCGGCGCGGCATTAAACTCCTGTGGATCCACGCCCAGCTCCACCAGCTTTTTGTCGAGAGAGGCATCGGCCACTGCCACCACCTTGTCGAGCATGGCTTCGAGCTTGCCGCTGTTCTGCAGCTCTTCCGGAGTAAACTCCGGCTCCTGATTGGTACGGAACGCTTCACGCATCACCTCGGAAGAAATGCTGATATACAGCTCCTTGATCAGGGCTTCCCGGGCCTTGGTCTGAGCCTGCAGATAGGCAATGCTGCGGGCATCGGCCCAGTCCGGTGAAGTGGGCTGGCGGGACACATCGGCCACCCCGAATTGCAGAAAGACTTCCTGACCACGGCCCTGCCGCTGATAGGCAGCCTTGCGCTCGCGCACGTATTTGCTGGCCTGCTCGGTCACATGCAGATGCGCGTTGTCGATGCCCTGCTCGGCGGACTTGACGATTTCCAGCTCGGTCTGGGCCGGGGCCGCCGGCTCATCAGCCACCTCGGTGGCAGGAGCCGGTGCGGTCACCGGCGCGGGCGCATTGGCCGGCGCCGGGGCATTCTGGCCGTGAGCAGCCGGGGCCAGGGCCAACAGCAGCGAGGCTGCCAGATAGTGTTTTTTCATGGTGTTTCTTCCCTAAAAACAACGGGGTCGCCAGACCCCGTGCAGTTACCAGGTAACGGTGCGGTTATCGCCGCGCTTGATGATGGGGTACTCCCCTTCCCAGTAGGCCAGCCCGTTTTCCAGGTTGGTCAGGGTCAGCTGGAAGTAGTAGTCGGACTGCTGGGTACGGCGGTCCACCCGGTTGTTACGCTGAATGATCTTGCCGCTCAGGCTGAAGTCGGGGGCAATCACCTTGTTGTTTTTCTTGACGGTGCTGCGCTTGACCATGGACGAGTTGCGCAGCTGACGCACCTGCTGGGTCATGGCGTCTTCCGGGCCGTTAAGGCCAATGGCGGTGGTGGTAATGAACTTGCCGCTTTGCAGCAAACTGACACGAATTTTCTTGGTGAGCTGATCGGTGTCGATGCGCTGGGTGGTGTCGTTGATCATGGACGATACCGCCATCACGTAGCGACCGCCCTGAGCCGCCTTGGGGTGTACCAGCAAGGGGCTTGCCACCATGTCGTCCACCGCCTGGGAGGCGGCGCTTTCAAAATCCTTGTAGTCCAGTCCCATTACTACGGTCTGGTCCTGACCCGGATTCACATAGTGGGCGGTGGGGGCACAGCCGGACAGGGCCGCCATCAGGATCACCGCGGAAAGTTGTTTTTTCATTGCGCTCTCTCTTTTTTCGTGTCTGTTACAGATTCATCACTTCAACCTGAGGTTGCTGCAAGGGCGAGGTAGCCTTCACATACACCAGGTGAAAACGGCTTTCCGGATCCAGCGTGACCTTCAGCGGTTGCTCCAGTTCGGCCACCTTGATGTTCAGCTTGCCGTTGGAGGGGCGCTGCACCCGCGCCAGCTGCCATTCCTTGGGCAGGGCGCTCCAGTGGCGAATATCGGCACCTGTGGTGGCGGCCTGAGTCAGGCCAGCGGCCAGGCCCAGCAGCTGGTTTTGATCCTGCAGCTGTTTCTGGGCCACGGTTTTAAGCGTGGCGCGAATGATTTCGCGGGTGAGGATAAAGGGAAACTCGGATTTGAATTCGGCCTGAATAATGCGGTCCATGCTGGCCAGCGGACGGGTCTTAACCGGCCCCACCTGCAGGTTGGAAAAGGCGGCGTCACGCTCCACCAGCTTGGGCAGGGCAATACCGCTGTAACTGACGTTGGAGGTAAACACAAACAGCGGCAGGTCGATGCGGAATTCTTCCTTTTTGCTGGCCAGGCCATTTTCAAACACCACCCAGACCGTGGGTTTCTGGCGCTTC
Organism: Oceanimonas aquatica; assembly: GCF_030732065.1. Taxonomy (GTDB): domain Bacteria; phylum Pseudomonadota; class Gammaproteobacteria; order Enterobacterales; family Aeromonadaceae; genus Oceanimonas. The sequence continues at coordinate 152,088 of NZ_JAVBHX010000004.1, read as the reverse complement.
ATGGACTGACCACGGCGCAGGGCATTGGCCATGTTCATGTCGGTTTTGACATCCGCATGCTTGGTCAGGCCGTATACCCGCTTGAAGCTGGCGTGAGCCTTGCTGAAATCGCTTTTGTCCTGGGCCTTGAGCATGAAATACAGGCCATGCAGGTAGGTGGCAAAGGGGTTCACGTAACCGTCGTAGGCCTGCCACTGGGAGAGATCCACGCCCTGCTCGGCCAGCAGGGGATCGGCCACTTCCAGGGTGCGGTTAACGTTGTCCTGATCGACCTTTTCTTCTTCCTGGGCCAGCTCTTCTTCCTGAGCGGCAATTTTTGCGGCGAAATGTTCGGCCGCCCGGCGCTGACGGTCTTCGGTACGGTTCCATTCAATGCGGGCGTTGGCGTAGTCGCCCTGGGCCATGAAGTTCATCGCCTTGTAGGCGTTGAGCATGACGCCGTCATACTGGGTCTGGTGATAACTGGTAATGCTGTCGTTCACCAGCATGGAGCCCGCCAGCTCAACCCCCTGCATCAGAATATGCTTGGTGTCTTCGTCCTTCATGCCGTTTTCGGCCTGATCAAACAGACTGGTGGACTTGTCGTAGATTTTTTCCTGACGCATCAGGCTGGCGGCCTGTAATGACCACAGCAGGTCATCGGCTTCCCCCTGTTCATTCAGCCCCGAATGCTGTTCGGCAATGGCGAGCGCATCCAGACTGCGTCCGTCGGCCAGGGCCTGATCGAAATCACCAAACTTGTTCTTCTGGTGAATGGTGGTACACCCGGATAAAAACACTATGCCGGCCAATACCAGCGGGTACTTTCCTGAAAGCGGGATCATTCGCGTTCTTCCATGTACTTTGAATCGGATTAATGGGTACGCCAGAAACTGACGCGCCTATTAAACACAAAAAAAAGACCTGTTTGAACCACCCATTAGTATTAAAACGAAATGGGCGCGATGAAAAATGAAAAGGCAGAACAAAAATGGCAGGAATAACTAAAAAACAGTGATAACCACTGTCTTTTTTTCTTAAAGACCGAAAACAAACACTTACAGAACGAATCAAGGCCGGCGAAGCCGGCCTTGCAAAAGAAGGGAATTACTTGGTGCGGGTAAAGATCAAATCCCAGACGCCGTGGCCCAGACGGTGGCCACGCTGTTCAAACTTGGTCAGCGGGCGGTAGTCGGGGCGCGGCATATAGTCGCCGTCGGTGGCGGCGTTGGCGTAACCGGGGGCTGCCTTCATCACTTCCAGCATATGCTCGGCGTAGTTTTCCCAGTCGGTGGCCATGTGGAATTCACCGCCAATCTTCAGCTTGCTGCGCACCATTTCCACAAACTCGGGGCGCACAATGCGGCGCTTGTGGTGGCGCTTCTTGTGCCAGGGATCGGGAAAAAACAGCTGCACCCGGTCCAGGCTTTGCTCGGGCAGCATTTGCTCGAACACTTCCACCGCGTCGTGGCACATTACCCGCAGGTTGGTGAGACCGGCTTCCGCCGCCCCCATCAGGCAGGCGCCCACGCCCGGGGTGTGCACTTCAATGCCGATAAAGTCCTGCTCCGGCGCGGCGGCGGCCATTTCCACCAGAGAGCCGCCCATGCCAAAGCCGATTTCCAGCACCCGCGGGGCGACTCGGCCGAACACGGCGTCCAGATCCAGCAGCTCACCGCTGAACTCTATGCCCATCACCGGCCACTGCTCCGCCATGGCCTTTTCCTGGCCCTTGGTCAGGCGGCCTTCCCGGCGCACAAAGCTGCGAATTTTACGCTTGCGCAGCTCTTCCTCGGTCTGAGCGGGCGGCTTCTGTTCTGTCATCTTGTTTCTCCGGCAGGCAATGAAGTGCGAATTATCCAAAGTTAAGCCAAAGGTGCAAGCCGAAATACGCTTGCGAAAAAAGCCGGCCTTTTTACGCCATTTTCAAAAAAAACACGCCCGCCCCGCGGCCATAACGAAAAAAACCACCGCCCCCGGCTACCTAGACTTTTATCGTGACCCGGCCATTCAAGGAGTCTGCGTATGAAAGCCATGGAACGCATTTTTGGCAACGGCAAGGTAACCGACGCCCTGATGCCCTATCTGACGGATCCGCGCCTGGTGCGGGAGCTGGCCTATATCAACGGCCAGTGGGTGCACGGACGCAGCGATTCGCCGGTATTCAATCCGGCCACCAACGACGTGATTGGCCATGTGCCCAGGCTCGATGCCGAGCAGGTGACGCACGCGGTGGATGCCGCCCAGACCGCCTTTGCTGACTGGCGCGGCCTGATGGCGGACGAACGCGCCGCCCTGCTGATGCGCTGGCATGATCTCATTCTTGAGCACAAGGAAGACCTGGCCACTCTCATGGTACTGGAGCAGGGCAAGCCCCGGGCCGATGCCCAGGGCGAAATAGACTATGGCGCCTCCTTTGTGCGCTGGTTTGCCGAAGAAGGCCGCCGCGCCTGCGGCGACACCATTCCCAGCCATATTCCCGGGGCCAAACTCCTTACCCAGCGCGAGCCGGTGGGCGTGGCGGCCTTGATCACCCCCTGGAACTTTCCCCACGCCATGATCACCCGCAAGGCGGCGGCGGCCCTGGCCATTGGCTGCACCCTGGTGATCAAACCCGCCAGCGAAACGCCATTTTCCGCCCTGGCGCTGGCGGAGCTGGCCGAGCGGGCCGGCTTTGCCCCCGGCGTGATCAACGTGATCACCGGTGCCGGCGCCGAGCTGGGTGAGGCCCTGTGCCGGGACGACAGAGTGCGGGCACTGTCGTTTACCGGCTCCACTCAAGTGGGCAAGCAACTGCTGGCCGCCTGCGCCAACACGGTGAAGAAGTGCGCCATGGAGCTGGGCGGCAATGCGCCCTTTATCGTGCTGCCCGACATGGACCTGAAAGAGGCCGCTCAGGCGGCGGTGGCCGCCAAGTTCCAGACCGCCGGTCAGGACTGCCTGGCCGCCAACCGCATTCTGGTGCCCCGGGCGCACTATGAGGAATTTCTCGATGCCTTTGCCGGCGAAATGGCCCGCATTCGAGTGGGCAACGGCCTTGAAGCCGGCGTGACCATGGGTCCGCTTATTCACCGCCGGGCAGTCGAGAACGCCCAGGCGCTGGTGGACGACGCCCTGGCGCACGGCGCCCGGCTGTTTGCCGGCAACAAGCACACCGGCCCCGGCGAAAACTTCTTTCTGCCGGTGCTGCTGGCCGATGTCACCCCGGCCATGCGGGTATTCCGGGAAGAAACCTTCTGCCCGGTGGCCGCCGTACTGCCCTATGACGACACCAACCAGCTGCTGACACTGGCCAACGACACCGAGTACGGCCTGGCCGCCTATGTGTTCGGCCATGATCAACGGCAAATCTGGCCGCTGCTGGACGGCCTTGAGTTCGGCATGGTGGCGGTCAACTCGGTAAAAATGACCGGCCATTGCATCCCCTTTGGTGGCATCAAGCACTCGGGGCTGGGCCGGGAAGGCAGCCGCCACGGTTTTGATGATTTCAGCAACCTGAAGTACGCCTGCCTGGGCGGGCTTTAATCGCGCATTCGAACAGGAGGTTCACCATGACCCTGAACACGCAGCAATGGCTGGAAACCGATCGCCACACCATCTTTCACGCCTCCACTCCCCTTGGCCAGTATGCCCGGGGCGAAATGAGCGGGCGCATTATCACCGGTGCCGAAGGCATTCGCATTTATGACTCCCAGGGCACCGAGCTGATCGACGCCTTTGCCGGCCTCTATTGCGTCAACATCGGCTATGGCCGCATGGAAATGGCCGAGGCCATGTATGAACAGGCGAAAAAGCTGGCCTACTACCACACCTATGTGGGCCACAGTAACGAGGCGCTGATCACCCTTTCCCGGCGCATTCTCGACAAGGCCCCCGCCGGCATGAGCAAGGTCTATTACGGCCTGTCGGGCAGCGACGCCAACGAAACCCAGATCAAGCTGGTGTGGTACTACAACAATGTGCTGGGCCGGCCGGACAAGAAAAAAATCATCTCCCGGGATCGAGGCTACCATGGCTCCAGCGTGGCCGCGGGCTCGCTGACCGGGCTGCCGCTGTTCCATGCCCATTTCGATCTGCCGCTGGAACGCATTCATCATACCGTGGCGCCCTACTACTATCGCCGGGCCGACGGGGCCATGAGCGAGCAAGAGTTTTCCCGCTGGTGCGCCGACCAGCTGGAAGCAAAGATCCTGGCCGAAGGCCCGGACACAGTGGCGGCCATGATCGCCGAGCCGGTGCTGGGCACCGGGGGCATAGTGCCGCCGCCGGCAGGCTACTGGCCCGAAATTCGCAGGGTGCTCGACAAGTATGATGTGCTGCTGATTGCCGACGAGGTGGTGTGCGGCTTTGGCCGGCTGGGGGCCGAATTTGGCTCGCTGTATTACGACATGAAGCCGGATCTGATGACGGTGGCCAAGGGCCTGACCTCGGCCTATCAGCCGCTGTCGGGCGTGATTGTGGGCGAGAAAGTCTGGCAAACCCTGGAGCGAGGCACCGACGACTGGGGCGCCATCGGTCACGGCTACACCTATTCCGGTCACCCCATGGGGGCGGCGGCGGCGCTGTGCAACCTGGATATTATCGACCGGGAAAACCTGGTGGGTAACGCCGAAGGCACCGGCGCCCATCTGCAGCAACGCATGAAAGCCACCTTTGCCGGCCACCCACTGGTGGGCGACTGCCGGGGCATCGGCCTGCTGGCGGCGCTGGAGTTTTCCAGTAACCCGGCCAGTCGCACTCACCTGGACCCCGCTCTCAAGGTCGGGCCGCGCATCGCCGCCGCCTGCCTGGAGCAGGGGCTGATCGCCCGGGCCATGCCCCATGGCGATATTCTGGGCTTTGCCCCGCCGCTGGTGGTAACCCCCAATGACATAGACGATATCGTGGCGCGCACCGAAAAGGCGGTGAACACCGTCACCGACGAGCTGATACGCAGCGGCGATCTCAGGGCCCGGTAAGCGTTACCGACTGACGCAAAACACCGAACCGGCCGGTTCGGTGTTTTTGTGCCCTGAATGCGACGTCAGGTACCGCCGGAACTGGCCTGCAGGTCCACCGGCGGCAGGCGATCGGCGCCCCAGCTGCGGGTGGTATAGGCGATCACCCGCTCCAGCTCTTCCTGGCTGATGGCGGCCAGTTCGCCCCGCTCCAGCGGATCGTAGTGAAAGATATAAAGACGGGAAGCCAGCTGCTCGAACGGCAGGGACGCTTCGCCAAAGCGCTCGCCGTTCCCGGCGGTACTGACCACCACGCCGTCCCCCCAGTTTTGCCCGCTGTCATTGTTGGGGTTATAGAAATACACCCGCATCTGGTCCTGGGGATCCAGGCTCACCCTGAGCAGGGTAATGGCATGCCAGCCGATAAATCTCGCCGCGCTGTCGGTTACCGCGATACCGGCGGGCTGGGGGTGCACCACCGGCTGGTTGCCGTTGTAATAGGGGTGATAGCAGGCATAGAAATGGCGCTGAAAATTCTCCAGATCCGTCAGCTTGCCGGTTGCCACATCCACATTGATGCGAAAGCCCCGCCCCGTCCACCAGCCGTGAAACTCGGGGTTGATCCAGCGGTGAGGATCCCCTTCCCGGCCGACACAACGGCGGCCCATCTCCGCATAAATACGATCCAGGTGCGGCACCACCAGCAAGGACACCGGATCCAGATCCACCGGCAGCGAATTAGCCACGCCGCCGGCACTTTGCCGCGAGGAAATGGGCTGACCTTCAAAGTGCATGATCACTTCATCGTCCCGGACGGCCCACACCACGATCTGCAGCAGGTAGTCGGGATCATTGTACGACCACATGGACAATGCCCGGGCAGACTGACAGGTGGGGTTGTTGCCCTGCCCGACCCCAAGAGGCTGGCCCAGCATGGACAACACCCCCGCCAACAGCCAGGCCCGAGGGGCCGGGGCGGTGCCAAAGGCCTGTTCCAGACGTTGCCGCGAATACACTGACAGCGGCAGGGCCAGCTGGCGCCAGAGCGCCGGTGCCACCGGTGGCTGGTACAAAATGCCGCGCTCCAGCGTCAGTGCCAGACCGTACAGCGCCTGAGCGGTTTGAGGGTGAATGGCTTCCCGAATCAGGCTGTGCACCAGTTCACGGTAACAGAGCATGCAGTCCCGCCCGGTGCTGGACAGGCCCAGGGCCTCGCTCAGCAGATGATCGTCCTGAGTGAGCAGAAAATGCACCAGCATCGTATGATAGGGCGACACCAGGCCGGTATCGTGCATGGCGCGGGCAAAGCCGGCGGCTTCATATTGCAGCTGGCCTCGGTCCATGGCCTCCAGCCGCTGCCGGTACACCTCAACGCCGGGATCCTCCCGGCAGCCCTGAGTGGTGCCGTAAAGGCTGCTGATCAGACGATCGGCCCCGGCGCCGCTGGCCCCCAGTTCGATCTCCGGGTTGTTCCGGCAGATGGCGATCTGGGTGATCATCTGCCTGACCTGCTCCACCTGTATGGGGCGCTGCTGAAGGATCCGCCAGATCTCGTCAACCAGCTGATCGAGCACTTTCTCATAGCCGATCACCTCACTCAGGTAGCCAAACAGCGCCCGGGTCATCAGCGCCAGCCGCCCCTGCTGCTCCCGCTCCGCTTCCGTCGGCGGCGTAAACAACAGCGACAAATTGATGGCCATCACCTGAGACAGATAGTGCCGGGCCTGCTCCGCCGATATCAGTGAATGGGAAAAATGCCCCTGCGCCACGGCTAGCAGCCGCAGCTCGCTGAGTGCCTCCATGACCACGGTATCGGCCTCGGCACTGCTCAGCGAATAGGCCGTCAGCGCCGGCAACAGAATGTGCGGGCTGGCCCAGTCGGTTCCCAGAAAAACCCCGGCCGCTTCCAGCGTTTGAGCCCGGGCCTCAATGGCGGCACAGCCACCGGGCAGCAGCAACACGCGCCGGGCCGCATCCAGCACCCGGCGCAATTTCAGATGTTTGGCATAGTCGCGGGTCTCAATCATGCTCTGCACGGCATCATCCAGACTCGCCAGGCGTTTGGTCAGGGTAGCATTATCGCTGCGTGGAGCGTCTTGCGCGGAAATCAAGGGAATACCTCATTCGGGATGGAATGACCCCGGGCGGGGCCATTCCATCAACGTGTTGACGGTGGCTCTCACCGATCCTAGATGTAAAAGTCCAGTTCTTCCTGATGCTTGAGCAGATCGCGCATCACGTAGGGATCGTCTCCGAAGAAGTACACCAGCCCCCAGTGCGTGCCAAAGGCGGTGCGCTTGGTGACCGTCTCTTCCAGCGGGGCCGTCAGTTCGTGGGATTCAAAATAGTCATGGTCTTCCGTTTCTTCCGGAACGGCCAGGCGACTCACCACCCGGCGCCGCGGATACACCCCGAAGCAACCCGCATAGCCCCTGGCATCCACCACCTCACGGGGGAAAAAGTCGGCAATTTCCTCATCGGTGGTTTTGGGATCGAAGGCCAGTACCAGCCCCTGATAGGCGTTGAATCCATAGGCCCGCTCCAGCAGCTCAAATACCTTGAAGCCGGGCGGCCGGTAGGCCACTTCACCGAAATACATTTCACCGTCGCTGGTCACAAAGTATTCCGGGTGCACAAAGCCGAATTCAATATCAAAGGTCTTGATGAGCTTTTCAATCTGGGCCGTGATCTGAGGACGGTATTTTTCCAGCTCCGGCGTGGCCGGCACAAAGACCGAATACCCCAGGGTGACATATTCCGAAATATTCAGGAACATGATCTTGCCCTTGTGTATCCAGGCCTCGACGGCGAACTCCCAGCCATCCAGATGAGACTCCATCAGCACCGGAAATTCCTCGTCGGGAATGGAATCCACCTCGTCCGGGGTACGAATAACCCTGTGCCCGAGGCAACCGGCCTTGTCGAACGCCTTGAGGTGAATGGGATCATTGGGATCACCATCCAGTTTCAGCAGGGTCTGGTTGACCCGCTTGAGAAAGCGGATCACATCGTCCTTGTCGTGGGCTTCCTCAAAAATACCAACCCGGATCCCGCCCAGCTGCGCCCGGCGTTTCATCAGCGCCTTGTCGCGCAGCAGCATGGCCTGCCCGAACAGCCGGGGGTTGTCCAGCAGCACCGAGTTGATGGCGCCGGCCCACTCCACGGTTTCTTCATACAGGGGAATGGCCACATCCACCCCCATGTCGCGCAACTTGTGTGCGATTTCCATGGAGCGATCATTCAGGCGCTCGAAGTTCCAGGGCACATAGGGAATATCATGCTGCCGGCAATATTCCTCGGCCCAGTCGGGGGCCACCACCACGTAGCGTCGATCAAAGCGGTCCACCGCCTCAATCGCATTCAGGCTCCACCCCAGCAGGGCCACATAGCCTTTTTCGGGGTTTTTGGGCATTGGTGTAACATCTGTCATTAAAAAATATCCCTTTTCTGCCAAATGTTTATACAACGTACACGTTATAGACCCCGATTCCAATGCCCGGCATTTTCCGCCAGGGGCCGGCAGCCGGTAAATATTTGGCCGTAAAAAAACCACGCCGGCCCAAAGGCCGGCGTGGTTGATGGCGTCGTTTTCCCTTGCGGGACCAGTCCACTTACCGCTGCGGACGCAGGGTCGGGAACAGGATCACGTCGCGAATGGTGTGAGAGTCGGTCAGCAGCATCACCAGACGGTCGATGCCGATGCCCTGGCCGGCGGTGGGCGGCAGGCCGTGCTCCAGCGAGGTCACATAGTCCTCGTCGTAGAACATGGCTTCGTCGTCACCGGCGTCCTTCTGCTCCACCTGATCGCGGAAGCGCTGGGCCTGATCTTCGGCGTCGTTGAGCTCGGAGAAGCCGTTGGCGATCTCGCGGCCGCCGATGAAAAACTCAAAGCGATCGGTGATCTCGGGATCCTGGTCGTTGCGGCGCGCCAGCGGCGACACTTCGGCCGGGTATTCGGTGATGAAGGTCGGCTGGATCAGGCGATGCTCGGCAGTCTCTTCAAAGATCTCGGTGATCACGCGGCCCAGACCCCAGGTTTTCTCGACCTTGATCTTGAGATCCTTGGCCACTTCACAGGCGGTCTCAAAGGTGGCCAGCTGCTCCAGGGTCACTTCCGGGTTGTACTTGAGGATGGCGTCCTTCATGCTCAGGCGCGCGAACGGCTTGCCGAAGTCAAAGGTCTCCTCGCCATACTGCACCTCGGCGCTGCCCAGCACCTCGGTGGTGACGGTGCGCAGCATTTCCTCGGTGAAGTCCATCAGGTCACGGTAGTCGGCGTAGGCCCAGTAGAACTCCATCATGGTGAACTCGGGGTTGTGCCGGGGCGACAGGCCTTCGTTACGGAAGTTACGGTTGATCTCGAACACCTTCTCGAAACCACCCACCACCAGCCGCTTGAGATACAGCTCGGGGGCGATGCGCAGATACATGTCCAGATCCAGCGCATTGTGATGGGTGATAAAGGGACGGGCCGAGGCGCCACCCGGAATCACCTGCATCATGGGGGTTTCCACTTCCATAAAGCCGTGGCTGTTCATAAAGCTGCGAATGGCAGCCATGACTTTTGAACGCACCACAAAGGTCTGGCGGGAGTCTTCGTTGGTGATCAGGTCCAGGTAACGCTGACGGTAGCGGGTTTCCTGATCCGACAGGCCGTGGAACTTCTCCGGCAGCGGGCGCAGGGCCTTGGTCAGCAGCTGAAAGCTGTCCATGTTGACGTAGAGGTCGCCCTTGCCGGACTTGTGCAGGGTACCGGTCACGCCGATGATGTCGCCGATGTCGAGGCCGTTATACTGCTCCTTGATCTGCTTCTGGGCATCCTTGGTGGCGTAGGCCTGAATGCGGCCGGACATGTCCTGCAGCGCCAGGAAGGGGCCACGCTTGGCCATGATGCGGCCGGCGACTGAGGCCACCTTGCCCAGCGACTCCAGGGTTTCTTTATCGTGCTCGCCGAATTTGGCCTGCAGATCGGCGGCCAGGTGCTGGCGGCGGAAATCGTTGGGGTGACCGTTAGCCGGGCAGTCCTTGCGGATCTGCTCGAGCTTGGCCCGGCGCTCGGCAATGAGCTTGTTCTCGTCTTGTTGCTGCTCTGTCGTCATGATTAAGCCTTGTTTGAATCTTGTTTGGAGCCCCTCTGCCCGCCAGGGGCCGGGGCAACCACGCCAACACGCAGCAAGTACATCCATGTATGCTCGACGATGGCATCCATGCCATCGACGGTTGGCTTAGGCCGCACCCAGCCCCAGGCTGAGCGGCACTGAAAAAGGTTACAGCCCGGACTTGAGGCTGGCTTCAATAAACTTGTCCAGACCGCCGTCCAGAACCGCCTGGGTGTTGCGGGTTTCCACGCCGGTGCGCAGATCCTTGATGCGGGCGTCATCCAGCACGTAAGAGCGGATCTGGCTGCCCCAGCCGATGTCGGACTTGCTGTCTTCCAGCGCCTGCTTTTCGGCGTTCTGCTTTTGCAGCTCAAACTCGTAGAGCTTGGCTTTCAGCTGCTTCATGGCCTGGTCGCGGTTCTTGTGCTGGGAGCGGTCGTTCTGACACTGCACCACAATGCCGGTGGGCTCGTGGGTAATACGTACCGCCGAGTCGGTCCGGTTAACGTGCTGACCACCGGCGCCGGAGGCGCGGTAGGTGTCCACCCGCAGGTCGGCCGGGTTGATCTCGATCTCGATGTTGTCGTCGATTTCCGGATACACAAAGGCAGAGCAAAACGAGGTATGACGACGGCCGCCGGAGTCGAACGGAGACTTTCGTACCAGGCGGTGTACGCCGGACTCGGTACGCAGCCAGCCAAAGGCGTATTCGCCGGTGAACTTGACGGTGGCGGACTTGATGCCGGCCACTTCGCCTTCGGACAGTTCGATGATCTCGGTCTTGAAACCACGAGCCTCGCCCCAGCGCAGGTACATACGCAGCACCATGTTGCACCAGTCCTGGGCCTCGGTGCCGCCGGAGCCGGCCTGCAGATCCAGGTAGCAGTCAGACTCATCCTGCTCGCCGGAGAACATGCGGCGGAATTCCAGATCCTCGAGTTTTTTCTCCAGGGCATCCAGATCGGATTTGGCTTCTTCGAAGGTGTCTTCGTCCTCTTCTTCCACCGCCAGCTCAACCAGCTCGCCGATGTCGGCGATGCCCTGGTCCATTTCTTCCAGGGTGCCTACCACAGCTTCCAGGGCGGATCTTTCCTTACCCAGTGCCTGGGCGCGCTCGGGCTGGTTCCACACATCCGGCTGTTCCAGCTCGGCGTTTACTTCTTCCAGACGCTCTTTCTTGGCGTCATAGTCAAAGGTACCCCCTAAGAAGCTGCGCCCGTTCAGACAGCTCCTTAAGTTTGTTGTACACGGGGTTTGTTTCAAACATGGATCGACAGACTCTCTGTTGACTGATGTGAGTGGTTTTGGCGCCACGCCAAAATGAGGCGCTTATTCTACCCAAAGCCGGCCCCGAACGCAGCAATACCCGGTTATTTTGTGCAGGGCCGGTTGCTCATCGGCAACCTATTTATTGCTCTCTGGCAGCGGCCGTTATCAATCTTTGTGCTAATACTCTAAGTGGTATCGCAGTTTTATGGCCCAAATGAGTAACGCTATGGCACATCGCCATTCAAGAGGACGTGATTATGACAGGCAAAGGAACAGCAGCCCTTCTGATGGCCGGAACCCTGATGGCCGGCACCCTTCAGGCCGCCACCCTGGACGAGGTGAAACAGAGAGGAGTACTCAAGTGCGGGGTGAACAGCGGCCTGCCGGGATTTTCCAACCCCGACGACAAGGGCGTGTGGAAAGGACTGGATGTGGATCTGTGCCGGGGCATTGCCGCCGCCGTACTCAATGATGCCGGCAAGGTGCAGTACATTCCGCTTAACGCCAAGGAGCGCCTGACGGCGCTGCAGTCCGGCGAGATCGATGTGCTGTCGCGCAACACCACCTGGACCTCCAGCCGGGATACCGAGCTGGGCGTCAACTTCACCGGCATCAACTATTACGATGGCCAGGGCTTTCTGATCCACAAGCACCTGGGCGTCACCAGTGCCAAGGAGCTGGATGGTGCCGCCATTTGTATTCAGTCGGGCACCACCACCGAGCTGAACGTGGCCGATTACTTCCGCCGCAACGGCATCAGCTACAACGCCGTGGTGTTCGATACCTCAGAGCAGACGGTACAGGGGCTGGAAGCCGGTCGCTGTGATGTGCTCACCTCGGATCTGTCCCAGCTGTATGCCCTTCGCATCAAGTTGTCCAAGCCCGACGAAGCCGTGGCACTGCCCGAGGTGATCTCCAAGGAGCCGCTGGGTCCCTCGGTACGCCAGGGTGACGACCAGTGGTTCAATGTTGTCAAATGGACCCACTTCGCCATGCTCAACGCCGAAGAGTTGGGGCTGACCAAGGCCAACGTGGACAGCATGAAAACCAGCGAAAACCCGGACGTGCGCCGGCTGCTCGGCCTGGAAGCCGACTTCGGCAAGGGCATGGGGCTCGACAAGGAATGGGCCTACCGCATCATCAAACAGGTGGGCAACTACGGCGAAATCTTCGAAGCCAACGTCGGCCAGGACTCACCGCTCAAGGTGGAACGCGGCCTGAACCGTCTGTGGACCGACGGCGGCCTGCAATACGCCCCGCCGGTACGCTGACCCCGACCGGGCCGCCATGGTGCGGCCCGCTGGCCCATCGCGGGCCAGCCTCTCTTCAGGCTACAGTGAGGGATAACGTTCATGTCATCACCGGTTCCCCCTTCCGCTCCTCCGGTTAAATTTTGGCGCGATCCGACCAAGCGGGCGCTGGTCTTTCAGCTGGTGCTGCTGTGTGCCGTCGCCGCCTTTATCGGACTGATCGTCAACAATACCCTGACCAACCTCAGCACCCGCGGCATCACCACAGGTTTTGACTTTCTCGACGATCCGGCCGGCTTTGCCATTGCCCAGTCGCTGATCCCCTATGCCGAAACCGACACCTATGGCCGCACCTTTGTGGTGGGGCTGCTCAACACCCTGCTGGTCTCCTTTCTCGGCATTATCGGCGCCACCCTGCTTGGCTTTGTGATCGGCGTGGCGAGGCTGTCGCCCAACTGGCTGATTGCCCGGCTGGCTTCGGCCTATGTCGAGCTGTTTCGCAATATTCCACTGCTGCTGCAGATGTTTTTCTGGTACTTCGCGGTACTGCGCACCCTGCCCGGCCCCCGAGACAGCCTCAACCTGGGCGACAGTATTTTCCTCAACGTGCGCGGCCTGTATCTGCCCGAGCCATTGCCCAATGCCGGTTTTCACTGGGTCTGGCTGGCCCTGTTGCTGGCGGTGGTAGTGTCGGTCTGGCTGGTTCGTTTCAACCACCAACGCCAGGAAGCCACCGGCCAGCGCCTGCCGGTTGGATGGATGGTTTCTGGACTGGTTATCCTGCTGCCAAGCGTGACCTTTGTGGCGCTGGGTGCGCCGCTGGAATGGAATTATCCGGCCCTGCGCGGCTTCAATTTTCGTGGCGGCATGACAGTCATTCCCGAGTTTCTGGCGCTGTGGCTGTCACTCACCGTCTATACCGCCGCCTTTATCGCTGAAATCGTACGTTCCGGCATTCAGGCCATCTCTCATGGCCAGACCGAGGCGGCCCATGCCCTTGGCATCAAGGACAGCCTGACCCTTAGGCTGGTGATCATTCCCCAGGCCATGCGAGTGATCATTCCTCCATTGACCAGCCAGTATCTCAACCTGACCAAGAACTCGTCGCTGGCCACCGCCATTGGCTATCCGGATCTGGTATCGGTGTTTGCCGGCACCACCCTCAACCAGACCGGCCAGGCCATCGAGGTCATCGCCATCACCATGCTGGTATACCTCACCATCAGCCTGTCGGTGTCGTTCTTTATGAACTGGTTCAACAAGCGCATGGCGCTGGTGGAGAGATAACATGTTCAAGGACACGCTAACACCGGAACGCCCGGCCCCGGTTTCGCGCAAGGGGCTGACCGGCTGGTTGCGCACCAACCTGTTTTCCGGCCCGCTCAACTCGGCAGTGACCCTGCTTGGCCTCTACGCCCTGTACCTGATATTGGTGCCCGCCATCGACTGGGCCATCGTCAGCGCAGACTGGACCGGCAGCAGCCGTGATGCCTGCACCAGTGGCGGCGCCTGCTGGGTCTTTATCAGCAACCGGCTGCAGCAGTTTACCTATGGTTTTTATCCGGGTAGCGAGCTGTGGCGCATCAACCTGACCTTTGTGCTGTTTGTGGTGCAGCTGTTGTGGCTGGCCCTGCCACGACTACCAGCAAAGATGTGGCTGGCACCCTTTATGGTGCTGGTGTTTCCGGTCATCGCCTGGATGCTGCTCTATGGCGGCTACTTCGGCCTGACCGAAGTGCCCACCCACCAGTGGGGCGGTCTCACCCTGACGCTGATCCTGGCTGTGGTCGGCATTACCGCCGCCCTGCCCATCGGCACCCTGCTCGCACTGGGCCGGCGCTCTCACATGCCCATCGTGCGCAGCCTGTCGGTGGTGTTTATCGAGTTCTGGCGCGGCGTGCCGCTAATCACCGTGCTGTTTATGTCGTCGGTCATGCTGCCCCTGTTCGTGCCCGAAGAGCTGACCCTCGACAAGCTGGTGCGGGCCATGATCGGCATCATCTTCTTTCAGTCCGCCTACATGGCGGAAGTGGTGCGTGGCGGCCTGCAGGCTATTCCCAAGGGGCAAAACGAGGCAGCCCAGGCGCTGGGGCTGAATTACTGGAAGACGATGGTACTGATCGTGCTGCCCCAGGCGCTGAAGCTGATGATCCCCGGCATCGTCAATACCTTTATCGCCCTGTTCAAGGACACCAGCCTGGTGCTGATCATCGGCCTGTTTGACCTGCTGGCCATCGTGCAGGCGGGCCTGGCCGATCCCAACTGGCTGGGTTACGCCACCGAGGGCTATGTGTTTGCCGGCCTGGTGTTCTGGGTGTTCTGCTATGGCATGTCGAAATACAGCCAGTACCTGGAACGCAAGCTGCATACCGGCCACAAGAGACGTTAGTCGCATCGATTGGAGTGAGTACATGGAAGCACAACAACAGGAAGCCATGGTGACCCTGCGCGGGGTAAACAAGTGGTATGGCGACTTTCACGTCCTGCGCGACATTGATCTGACCGTGACCAAGGGCGAACGCATCGTCATTTGCGGCCCATCCGGCTCGGGAAAATCCACCCTTATTCGCTGCATCAACCGGCTGGAAGAACACCAGCAGGGCGACATCATCGTGCGCGGCACCCCGCTTACCAACGATGTTAAAAACATTGAAACCATTCGTCGGGAAGTGGGCATGGTGTTTCAGCACTTCAACCTGTTCCCCCACCTGACGGTGCTGGAAAACTGCACCCTGGCGCAGATCTGGGTGCGCAAAACACCCAAGCGGCAGGCGGAAGAGATCGCCATGAAACTGCTGGCCCGGGTAAAAATTGAAGAGCAGGCCAAAAAGTACCCGGGACAGCTGTCCGGTGGCCAGCAGCAGCGGGTGGCCATTGCCCGCAGCCTGTGCATGAACCCGGAGATCATGCTGTTTGACGAGCCTACCTCGGCGCTGGATCCGGAGATGATCAAGGAGGTGCTGGACGTGATGATCGAGCTGGCGGAAGAAGGCATGACCATGATGTGCGTGACCCATGAAATGGGCTTTGCCCGCACCGTGGCGGATCGGGTGATCTTTATGGATGCCGGGCAGATCATTGAGGAAAACGATCCCGAGACCTTCTTCCACCACCCCCAGTCGGAACGCACCAAGCTGTTTTTAAGCCAGATACTGGGCAACTGACAACCTTATTAGCTATTCATTCACCGGCAGCGAAAACAACTCGCTGCCGGTGCCGATAATACCAGTTTAAAATTCCACTAAAGATATTACCTTTGGCGGCCGATAATGGACGACACCCACATTAGCAAAATAAAAAAAATGAACAATCTCAAATTAAAGCACAAAATCCTGCTGAGTTTTGTGGTGGCCATCATCCTCACCGTGGCCATCCTCAGCGGCCTGAGTTTTCGGGAAATGAAAGATCAGCTGTACCAGGACAGCGAGCAGGCGGTGGCCGTGCTGGCGGAGAAAGAAGCGGCGCGCGTATCGGAGTGGCTGCGCATTCGCCAGGCCATGCTTACCGCCGCCGGCCAACAGCTGAGGGATGAGCCCCGCCCGGCCCTGCAACTGGTTAAGGAAGCCGGTGATTTTCAGCTGAGTTATTTCGGTACCGCCGACGGCGTGATGATCGATGCCCAGCCTCGGGATCGCAGCAGTTATGATCCCCGCTCCCGCCCGTGGTACAAGCAGGCGCAACAGGAAAACCGCGCCATCGTCACTCCCCCCTACGAAGACGCCACCTTTGGCGGCACCGTGGTGACCCTGGCCCAGCCGGTGACCCATGCTGCGGGCGGGCTGGCTGGCGTGATTGGCGCCGACGTGGCCATTTCCAGTCTGGTGGACAGCGTAAACGCCATTCGCCTGCCCGCCGAGGGCCAGGCCATGATGCTGAGCCAGGACGGCACTCTAATCGCCTCCCAGAATGCCGGACTGGCCTTGCAGCCGGCCACCCGCCTGGACGAAGAGCTCACTGCCGCCAATCTGTCGCGCTGGCAGCAACTGACCCGGCTCAATCCGGTAACCCTCAATGGCGAGGCCAAACTGGTGTACGCCGAGGCCATTCCGGGCAGCAACTGGCAGCTGTTGTTCATGCTCGACAAGGCGGCACTGGAAGCCCCGCTCAGCGGCCTGCTGTGGCGCCAGCTGGGCATGTCCGCCCTGGTGATCCTCGCCGCCGTGGTGCTGATCAGCCTGCTGATGCAATACCTGCTGGGCCCCCTGGTGGGCGTATCTCGGGCGCTGGCGCAGATTGCCGACGGCAAGGGCGATCTGACCCAGCGCATTGAGCTGCACGGCAAGGACGAGGTCGGCCTGCTGGCCGCCAATTTCAACCGCTTCGTGTCCAGCCAGGCCGAGCTTATTCGGCAGATCCGCCATCAGGCCGAACACCTGGGCGGCAACGCCGAGCAGGCCTCGGTGCGCGCCAACCAGACCGTGACCGAGCTGGGCCGGGCCCAGCAGGAGGTGACCATGGTGGCCACCGCCGTCACCGAAATGGCCTCGGCCACTCAGGAAATTGCCCACAACGCCGAGCAGACCGCCACCGCGGCTCAGCAGTCCCGCGCCAGCACCGAGCAGGGCAAGCAACTGGTCAACAAAACCCGGGATTCGATCTTTGGCCTGGCCAAGGAAATGGAACAGGCAGCGGCGGTGATCACTCGGCTGGATCAGCACGCTCACGACATTTCCAGCGTGCTGGCCACCATTCAGGGCGTGGCCGAGCAGACCAACCTGCTGGCCTTGAACGCCGCCATTGAGGCGGCCCGGGCGGGCGAGCAGGGTCGCGGCTTTGCGGTGGTGGCCGACGAAGTACGGGTGCTGTCTCAGCGCACCCATGCGTCGACCGAAGAGATTCAGGGCACCATCGGCACCCTGCAACAGGCCACCGGTGAAGCGGTGAAACTGATGCAGGCCAGCCGCAACATGGCCGAGCTGAGCGTGGAAGACGCCGAAGCCGCCGCTCAGGCACTGGAGGAGATCACCGCCGCCGTAGGGCTGATTTCCGACATGGCCAGCCAGATTGCCACCGCCGCCGAAGAGCAGAGCCAGGTAACCGGGGAGATCACCCAGAACACCACCGCCATCAAGGATGTGTCCGACCAGCTGGCGGACGACGCCGAGCAATCACTGAAGCAATCCAGGGATCTGCATCAGCAAGCCGGCGAGCTCAATGGCCTGGTCAGCGCCTTTACCCTGTAAACGCAAAAAGGGCTCATTGAGCCCTTTTTCTTTGCCGTTATGGCCGCACTTGGCCTAACCAGCCGGCTTACAGCGGCGCCAGCCGCTCCACCAGCAATTGCAGCTGGCGCTTGCCCCGCCACTCGTTGACATCCAGCTTGTACACCAGCTGCACGTTCTGAATGGCGGCATTGGGCCAGGTGCTCAAATCCACGTTAAAGGCGATGGCATCGATCACGGTGCGGCCCTCGTCCGGGCTCAGCACCAGCTTGAGATGTTTGTCGCCCACCAGCCGCTGCTGAATAATGCGAAACTCGCCGTCGAACAGGGGCTCGGGAAAGGCCTGGCCCCAGGGCCCGGCAAAGCGCAGCTGCTCGGCCAGCTCCAGGGTCAGCTCGGTGGCAGTGAGTTCGCCGTCGCTGAGGATCTCGCCGGTGAGCAACTCAGGGCTGACCCACTCCTCCACCATTTGCTCAAAGGCAGCCTTGAACGGCTCAAGCGCCGCTTTGGTTATCGACAGGCCGGCGGCCATGGCGTGGCCACCAAACTTGGTGATCAGCTCGGGGTGGCGGCTGTTCACCGCCTCCAGCAGGTCCCGCAGGTGCACGCCGGGAATGGAGCGGCCCGAGCCCTTGAGCTCGTCGTCGCCGGCCTCGGCAAAGGCGATCACCGGACGGTAATACTGCTCCTTGATGCGCGAGGCCACCAGCCCGACCACCCCCTGATGCCAGTCGTCCTGGTGCAGCACCAGCCCGGACGGCAAGTCGCCGTCGCTGATACGTACCTTGGCAAGCGTGGCCAGCGCCTCCTGCTGCATGCTGGTCTCGATGGCCTTGCGCTCCCGATTGAGCTCGTCCATCTCGGCCGCCAGCCGGCGAGCCTCATTAATGTCGTCACACAGCAGGCAGGCCACCCCCATGGACATGTCGTCGAGCCGGCCCACGGCATTGAGCCGGGGCCCCAGGGCAAAGCCCAGATCGGACGCCACCAGCCGCTGCTGGTTACGCCCGGAAATGTCGATCAGTGCCTGAATGCCGGGGCGCAGCCGGCCGGCGCGCATGCGCTGCAGGCCCTGGTGTACCAATACCCGGTTGTTGCCGTCGAGGGCCACCACGTCGGCGACCGTGCCCAGCGCCACCAGGTCTAGATAATCCGCCATGTTGGGTGGTCGAATCCCCTGCTGCTCAAACCAGCCTTGCTCGTTCAGGGCCGAGCGCAGCGCCAGCAGCAGGTAAAAGGCCACCCCCACGCCGGCCAGATTCTTGGACGGAAACTCACAGCCATGCTGGTTGGGATTGACGATGGCATCGGCCGCTGGCGTTTCGTCGCCGGGCAGGTGATGATCGGTAACGATCACCTGCATGCCGGCGGCCTTGGCCGCCGCCACCCCGCTGATGCTGGAAATACCATTATCCACGGTGATCAGCAGCTCGGCACCCAGGGTCACCGCCTCTTCCACCACCTGCGGGCTCAGGCCATAACCGTAATCAAAACGGTTGGGCACCAGATAATCCACCCGCTGCGCGCCCATGGCGCGCAGGCCGTGCACCATCAGCGCCGAGCTGGTGGCGCCGTCACAGTCGAAGTCGCCCACAATCAATATGCTGCGCTGATCACCCAGCGCCTGCGTCAGCAGGCTGACCGCCTCATTCATGCCTCTGAACACCGGCTTGTGCAGGGCATTAGCCTGCAGGTTGAGCTGGTCGGGCGACGTCAGGCCCCGGCTGGCGTACAGCCGCTGCACGATGGGAGACAGCTCGGAAGGCAACTCGTGAGCCACCGGCTCACGCCGGCGAATGGGCAGTGGGGAAGACAAAGACATGGAAAATACTGGCTGTTTAAACAGGCCGACAACACTAACCGGGCAAGGTGAAATTTGCAACGCTCTCCCGAAGACGAAGCAGCAGTGCGGTTGCGCTACGCCGACACGCTTCAGGCCCATCCATGGGACGCTCGGCACCTGCCTTCCCTGGCAGGTGACGGTCGGCTACGGCAATCCCCACTGCTGCTTCGTGAAACTAAGGGTTGCCTGTTAAATACTGACAGTCAGCTTCATCCCCGGCCAAGGAGGACAAAGGGTGTCTGCTTCGCCGCGCCCTTCGCGTCAGGGATGACGCGACGGAGCCTACATGGAAGTATTCACGGCGTGCCGGAGAAGCAGTGCGCTTTGGCCGACGAAAGTGCACGGCAAGACAAATGGTAAGGAAGTCACCCTCTGGGGTGATGCTCCTCATGCAGGGCATTCAGGCGGTGGGTGGCCACATGGGTGTAGATCTGGGTGGTGGACAAGTCCGAGTGGCCCAGCAGCATCTGCACCACCCGCAGGTCGGCGCCGTGGTTAAGCAGGTGGGTGGCAAAGGCATGGCGCAGGGTGTGGGGCGACAGCTCCTGAGTAATGCCGGCGCGCAGGGCGTAGTGCTTGATGCGATGCCAGAAAGTCTGACGGGTCATCTGCCGGGCCCGGCGGGACGGAAACACCACGTCCGACGCCTGTTCGCCCAGCAGCGCTGCCCGCCCTTCCTTGATAAACCGTCCCAGCCAGTACAGGGCTTCTTCCCCCATGGGCACCAGCCGTTCCTTGTTGCCCTTGCCGGTGACCCGCACCAGGCCCTGACGCAGGCTGACGCTTTCCATCGACAGGCTCACCAGCTCGGTTACCCGCAGGCCGGTGGCATAGAGCAGTTCCAGCATGGCCTTGTCGCGCAGTTCCAGCGGATCACCGGCTTCGGGAGCATCGAGCAGCGCCGACACCTGCTGTTCGCTCAGATCCTTGGGCAGACGCTTGGGCAGCTTGGGGCCGGCAATCAGGGCGCTGGGATCATCGGTGCGCAGCTGTTCCCGGTGCAGGTACTGAAAAAACCGCCGCAGCACGCTCAGCATGCGCGCCGTGCTGCTGGCCTTGAAACCGAGGTCGATGCGATGGGCCAGGTATTGCTGCAGGGTCAGGCTGTCCACCGCCAGCAGGCTGCCACCCTCGCCGTCCAGCCAGGTAGCGAAGTGGCCCAGGTCGCTGCGATAGGAGGAAAGGGTGTTGTCGGACAGCCCCTTTTCAAGCCAGAGGGCGTCAATAAACTGCTCGACCAGCGGATGACTCATGTTGACTCCGTGCTCCGCCTGCCCGGCGGCTTCTGTTATGATGGCGCCATTCTCAAAAGAGCGAACGGAGCCCCATGAATATTGGTTTGTTTTACGGCTCGACCACCTGCTACACCGAGATCGCAGCCGAAAAAATTCGCGAGCAGCTCGGTGCCGAGCTGGTCGACCTGCATAATATCAGGGATGTGCCCCTGGCGCGTGCCCAAGACTACCCCATTCTTATTCTTGGTATTTCCACCTGGGATTTTGGCGAGTTGCAGGAAGACTGGGAATCCCACTGGGACGATATCGACACCCTAAATCTCGAAGGCCATGTGGTCGCGCTGTTCGGCATGGGCGATCAGCTGGGTTACGGCGAGTGGTTTCAGGACGCATTGGGCATGCTGCACGACAAGGTGGTGGCCCGGGGCGCCAGCGTGGTGGGCTACTGGCCCAATCAGGGCTACGAGTTTGAAGCCTCAAAAGCGCTGACCGAGGACGGCAAATACTTCGTGGGGCTGTCACTGGACGAAGCCAACCAGTATGACGATACCGACCCCCGCATTGAAACCTGGGTGGCGCAGATCCTGGATGAGATCGCCGCGCTCTAGCATTCCCGGGTTGGCCTGCCCATGGCTACTGTCCCAACCCAGAAAAGCGGCTCAAGGCCGCTTTTCTACTCAGAACGTTACCTTTTACGCTTGAGGCACCAGACTGCGGGATACCTCAAGGTAGGCTTCTCCCCTGTCCCGGACCACCCCGGGCTGGTTGCTTTCGGAAGCGACATGCACGGCTTCCAGCGTGTCCGCCAGCGCCGTGGTTTCCTCGTTAATTCTGGCCAGGGCGTTTTCCAGGGTATAGGTCAGCTGGTGCACCTCACTCAGGGCTTGCGGCGTCAGTTCGCCTGCCAGCAGTTCGGCCAGCCTGGCGTTGTAATCCGTAAAGTTGCTGACCGCCTGGGTCAGGGTCTCGGCAGGCTCGCCCTTGTAGTGAGACGGGCGGGTATCGGCCTGAACATGGCATGCCAGCAGCAGGGGCAGGCTGGTCAGCAACAGGCGGGAGCGCATTTTCATCATGATTTCCTCATATCAGGGGTAATGGTTCGGGTGAACCGCTAACGGCGATAATTATTATCATTTACACTGAGAGTGATAATTGATATCGATCAAGCTAACCCCTTTACCCGCGCTTTCCCGGTAACCGCACAATAAAAAGGGCGGCCTGTGGCCGCCCTGAAATAGCGTTATACATCACCTCAGGCCGTGGCCGGCTGCGCCATTTTGCCGGCCGCCAGGCCAATGACGGCGGCAATGGCGGTGGGCAGGGTCCAGGCCATGCCCACACCGAACAGGGGCAAAAAGTCCAGCAGGCTCATGTCGAGGCCGGCGGCCTGCATGCCGTCAAGCAGGCCAAAGAAGAAGGCCACGCTCATGATCAGGCGAAAGGCAAACACGGGTGCGCGCATCAGCGGCTGCAGATAGGTGGCCACCACCAGGGCAATGGCCACCGGATACAGCGCCACCAGAATGGGCACCGACACGCTGATCAGGGTATTCAGGCCCACGTTGGCCACCAGCATGCAGGCGGTGGCAATGCCCACCACCCAGGCTTTATAGCTGCCCTTGCCGGTCAGGTTGTGAAAGTAATCGGCACAGGACGACACCAGTCCCACTGCCGTGGTCAGGCAGGCCAGGGTCACGATGGCCGACAAAATCCACAGGCCGGGCTCACCGAACAACGACAGCACATAGGCGCTGATGATCTCGCCGCCGTTGCTGGCTCCTATCACCACGCCCTGACTGGTACCGCCAAGAACGAACAGGGAAATATACACAAAACCCAGGCCGGCGGCGGCAATCAGCGCCGCGGCCATCAGGTAGCGGGACTGGGCGCGGGTCTCGGTTACGCCCTTCTTGCGCAGCACATCCAGGATCAGCATGGCGAACAGCAAGGACGCAAAGGTGTCCATGGTGTTGTAGCCCTCGATAAAGCCCTTCACGAACGGCTGGGCCAGGTAGGCCTCGGTGACCGGCGGCTGAGTCCCTTGAGGATTAACGAACACGGCGATGGCCAGGGCCACCAGCAGGATCAGCAGCAGCGGCGTCAGCAGCTTGCCCACCGCTTCCAGCAACCGACCCTGGCTCAGGGACAACAACAGCGCCACGCCAAAGAATCCAAGGGTATACAGGGTCAGTGCGCCCTGCCCCGGGTTCTCGAGAAACGGCTTCACGCCCATTTCATAGGCCACCAGGCCGGTACGGGGGGCGGCAAAGGCCGGGCCGATAATAATGAAAATGGCACTGCCCATGATGGTGATCACCACGGCCGGCAGGTAGCGTCCCATTACCGGCAGGCCGCCGCCGGCCAGGGCCGCGGCCACCAGGCCGGCCAGGGGCAGGCCCACCGCCGTGGTCAGAAAGCCGAACATGGCGCTGGTGAGGTGCTCACCAGCGAGAAACCCGGCCAGCGGGGGGAAGATGATGTTCCCGGCCCCCAGAAAGAAGGCGAATGTCATGAATCCGAGACCCATGACATCAAAAGTGGACAATGGCTTTTTCAAGACAAACCTCGTGGCGGCAACGCGCATTATGAAAGTTTCGTTCGGAAACTAACGAAATAAACAAGACGATGCGCTGCCATTGGCGGTTTGTAAAATACTATAAACTGACAGCGCGCGAGCTGAGCAGTAGCATAATGATGTGAAAATTATCTTCAATACGAAATTTACATCTTAAGATAGAAAGGCGACACCAGACCTTTGTATATATCGCCATACTCGCCAGATGCAGTATTAATGACGATTTCTCCTTTGATTACACAGTTATTGATCCTGCCAAAGCGCAGCAAAAAACGACCCGGATTTTTACCTTCCCGCGTCACAACATTCTGCTGCTCCAGCAAATGCATGCCGTTTGAGTCCGCATGAAGCAGCGCTTCCTCATGGGCCTGCCAGGGCAGTACCAGACAAATCTGCCCGTTTTCGCTCAGCAGCCGGGCACAATGAGCAAACAATTCCGCCAGGCTCAGGCTGCCGCCGTGGCGGGCACTGGCCCGGGCGGCACAGTTAAAGGTTTGCCCCGGCGCAAAATAGGGCGGGTTGGACACAATCAACTCAAAGGGGGCGGCCTCAAATTGCTGCAGGGCGCCCTGCACCACCTTCACCCGCTGCGGCCAGGGCGAGGCGGCCACGTTATCGGCGGCCTGCCCCGCCGCCGCCGGGTCCAGCTCCAAACCGGTAATGTGCACATTATCGCCGCCGCGCTGGGCCAGCATCAGCGCCACCAGGCCGGTGCCGGTGCCCACATCGAGTATGCGCCGCGCCTGGCCCAAGGCTGCCCAGGCCCCGAGCAAAATGCCGTCGGTGCCCACTTTCATGGCACAGCGGTCGTGATGAATATGAAATTGCTTGAGGGTAAAACCGTTGCCGGCCATGGTGATCCCGAGAGTATTTTGGTGGAAGTTCGCCTATAATACTCGGCCATTTTGGCTGACGGAATTGAACATGAGCAGTATGACCTTTGAGCAACTGGAGCTGGACCCCATTCTGGTTCGCGCTCTGGCCCGCATGGGCTATGCCAGACCCACCACCATTCAGAGCCAGGTCATACCCGAAGCCATGAGCGGCCGGGACATTATGGCCTCGGCACCCACAGGCACCGGCAAGACCGCCGCCTTTCTGCTGCCGGTGTGCCAGCATCTGCTGGACTTTCCCCGTCGACAGGCCGGCCCGGCCCGGGTACTGGTGCTGACCCCGACCCGGGAGCTGGCCAAGCAGATTGCCGACGACGCCAAGGCCCTGCTCAAAGACACCGGCCTGCGAGTGGAAACCATCACCGGTGGCGTGCATGCCGACAAGCACCTGCCGGCCCTGACCAAGACCACCGACATAGTGGTGGCCACCCCCGGCCGGCTGCTGCAATACATCGACGAAGAGTCGTTTGACAGTCGCGACATCGAAATGCTGATCCTCGATGAAGCGGACCGCATGCTCGACATGGGCTTTATTCAGGACGTGGACCGCATTGCCGCCGAGGCCCGCTGGCGCCGCCAGACCATGCTGTTTTCCGCCACCCTGGAAGGCCGGGGCCTGATGAAATTTGCCGCCGAGATCCTCAAGGAGCCGGTGGAGCTGTCTGCCGAGCCGCCCCGCAGCGAGCGCAAGAAGATCAACCAGTGGCTGCACCTGGCCGATGACCCCGAGCACAAGTTCGCCCTGTTGCTGCACCTGCTGCGCCAGTCCGACGTGACCCGCAGCATCGTGTTTGTCAAAACCCGGGACCGGCTGATGGAGCTGGCCAGCCGGCTGCAGCAGGAAGGACTGGACAACGCCTGGCTGCGCGGCGAAATGGATCAGGACAAGCGCTTTGAGGCCCTGCGCCGCTTTCGCAACGGCAAGGTCAACATTCTGGTGGCCACCGACGTGGCCGCCCGGGGCATCGACCTGCCCGAGGTCAGCCATGTGATCAACTACGACATGCCGCGCACTGCCGATGTCTATGTGCACCGCATCGGCCGCACCGGCCGCGCCGGCCGCAAGGGCATTGCCATCAGTCTGGTGGAAGCCCACGACATGGCTATGGTGGTCAAGGTAGAGCGTTACACCGATCAGAAGCTCAAGCGCCGGGTAATCGACGAGCTGCGTCCCAAACACAAGGAAGCGGCGGTCACGGTGCGCAAGAAGAAAGAATCCGACGGCAAGGGCAAAAAGGCTGCCCAGCCCAAGAAAAAAGCCCGTCTGCGTGACAAGAAGGCCAAGGGCCAGCCGCGCTGGCTGAAGGAAAAACCAGGCCGGGAAGACTAAGCGCTCGCCTTGAAAAGGCTATGCTGAAAAGCAGGCCCATCAAGGACGAGACCATGAAACCCCGTCAGGACAAGGAGCGGCGCCGGCGAGAGCGCCGCATTATTATCGACCGGCGCGCCTCGGTGCGCTGGGAGCCCGCCAACCCCGACCGGCGCCGGAACGAAGGCCGCCGCAGCAACGACTTTCACCCTGAATGGCAATAGCCATCACGCGGCAATAAAAAACCGGCCTCGAGGGCCGGTCAAAACAAAAGAGAGAGTCAAAAAAGGGAATTGCTGAAACTCAGTAGACACATCCTTATAGAGCCATGCTGTCCGCTAAAGGTTCCCGCCGATTTTCACTTTTTTCAGGAATCCTGCTCTTCGCGCCGAAACACCAGCTCGGTGGCGGTGGACTCGCTATCAACAAAGTAATAGCCGGCGGTATCAAAGGCGGTGAGCTGGCTCACCTCGGTCAGCCGGTTTTCAATGATGTAGCGGGCCATCATGCCCCGCGCCTTTTTGGCGTAGAAGCTGATGATCTTGTACTGGCCGTTCTTGGCGTCCTTGAACACAGGCGTCACTATCTGGCCTTCGAGCTGCTTTGGCTTCACCGCCTTGAAGTACTCGTTGGAGGCCAGATTCACCAGCACATTGTCGCCCTGCTCTGCCATGGCCCGGTTCAGAGTGTCGGTGATGATATTGCCCCAGAAGGCATAGAGATCCTTGCCTCTGGCATTGTCGAGCTTTGTACCCATTTCCAGCCGGTAGGGCTGCATCAGATCCAATGGCCGCAGCACCCCATACAGGCCCGAGAGCATGCGCAGGTGCGTCTGCGCAAAGGCAAAATCGTCTGCGCTCAGAGTTTCAGCGTCCAGGCCGGTATACACATCGCCCTTGAACGCCAGCAGTGCCTGCTTGGCATTGGCGGGGGTGAATTCCGGCTGCCAGTCGGCAAAACGGGCGGCGTTCAGGCCGGCCAGCTTGTCGCTGATCTTCATCAGCTTGCCAATCTCCGCCGGGCTCAGTTCACGGGCCCGCTCAATCAGCTCGGCCGAGTGTTCCAGCAACTCGGGGCGGGTGTAATCGGCGATCACCGGCGGCGTGTCGTAGTCCAGGGTCTTGGCGGGAGACACCACTATCAGCATACGGTCCTCAGGATTCGATGGTTACGTTGTCGAACAGGCCGGAGTCGAGCCCGCCGCCGTCCTGCAGCTTGATCATCAGCCGCAGATCGTTGGGGGAGTCGGCATAGGCCAGGGCTTCGGTGTAGCCTATATGCTGGCGCGTATAGAGGTCAAACAGCGCCTGATCAAAGGTTTGCATACCCGCCTCGCGGGACTTGCCCATGATTTCCTTGAGCCGGTGCATGTCGCCCTGACGGATCACGTCGGCGACGATGGGCGTGTTGAGCAATATCTCAAAGGCACCCCGGCGCTGGTTGCCGTCCCGGGTGGGGATCAGTTGCTGGGCCACAATGGCCTTGAGGTTGAACGACAGGTCAAACAACAGCTGGCGGTGCTTGTTTTCGGGCACCAGGTGCATGATGCGGTCAATGGCCTGGTTGGCGTTGTTGGCATGCAAAGTAGCCATGCACAAATGCCCGGTCTCGGCGAACGAAAGGGCGTAGCCCATGGTTTCCTCGGAGCGGATTTCCCCGATCAGAATCACGTCCGGGGCCTGGCGCAGCGAGCTTTTCAGGGCGGCATCGAAGGATTCGGTGTCGATGCCCACTTCCCGCTGGGTAATGATCGACTGATCGTGCTGGTGCACGAATTCCACCGGATCCTCAATGGTGAGAATATGGCCGCCGGCATGGCGGTTGCGGTGGCCGATCATGGCCGCCTGAGTGGTGGACTTGCCGGTGCCAGTGCCGCCCACAAACAGCACCAGCCCTCGCTTGGCCATGCCCACTTCGCGCAGCACCTCGGGCAGGTACAGCTCCTCAAAGGTGGGAATACGGCTTTCGATGCGACGCAGCACCATGCCCGCCTTGTCCTGCTGCCAGAAGGCGCTGACCCGAAAGCGGCCGTGCTCGTCGTCGTGAATGGCGAAGTTGGCCTCTTTTTCACGGTGGTAGCGCTCCCGGCACTCGTCGGTCATGCAGGACTCCACCAGCGCCAGCGCCTCGCCCTCGCTCAGCGGATGGTCACCGATGGGCACCAGTTTGCCCTGGGTCTTGATGGTGGGTGCCACGCCCACCGAAATGTACATGTCCGAGGCCTTTTGCTCGCACATGCGGCCCAATAATGAAGCCAGCTCCATTACGCTCTCCGTTTACTGATACTGAAAACCATACCGTCATGATGCCGCATTCAGCCTGGCCGCCATCATGACGAAGGTCATGAAACCCGTGTTCGCCCGCCCATACAAGGCCGGCCTCAGATGCTCTGGGGATCCACCGCCTTGGTACGGGCGTCGGCGGGGGACACCTGACCGCTGGCCACCAGCCGCTTGAGGGACTGATCCATGGTCTGCATGCCGTGGGCCATGCCGGTCTGGATCACCGAATACATCTGCGCCACCTTGTCTTCCCGGATCAGGTTACGAATGGCCGGGGTACCCAGCATGATCTCGTGGGCCGCCACCCGGCCGCCGCTGATCTTCTTCAGCAGGTTCTGGGAGATCACCGCCTTCAGCGATTCCGACAGCATGGAGCGCACCATGTCCTTTTCGGCGCCGGGAAACACATCGATGATACGGTCAATGGTCTTGGCCGCCGACGAGGTGTGCAGGGTGCCAAACACCAGATGGCCGGTTTCGGCGGCGGTAAGCGCCAGCCGAATGGTTTCCAGATCCCTGAGTTCCCCCACCAGAATGATATCGGGGTCTTCCCGCAGGGCCGAACGCAGGGCATGGCTGAAGGAGTGGGTGTCTCGGTGCACTTCCCGCTGGTTGACCAGGCATTTCTTGTTGTCGTGCACGAATTCAATGGGATCTTCGATGGTCAGAATGTGCTTGTTGAAGTTGTCGTTGATGTGGTTGACCATGGCCGCCAGAGTGGTGGACTTGCCCGAGCCGGTAGGGCCGGTGACCAGCACCAGGCCGCGGGAATATTCGGCAATGCGCTCAAAGATCTCCGGACCGCCCAGCTGATCCAGGGTCCAGACCTCGCTCGGGATCACCCGGAACACCGCCGCCGCGCCCCGGGCCTGGTGATAGGCATTCACACGAAACCGTGCCAGCCCCGGCAGCTCAAAGGAGAAATCGACTTCAAAGTTTTCTTCCAGCTCCTTGCGCTGACGATCGTTCATGATGTCGTACACCAGCCGGTGTACTTCCCGGTGATCCAACACCGGCAGGTTGATCTTGCGGACCTCGCCGTCTACCCGCAACAGCGGCTGCACGCCGGCAGAGAGGTGCAGATCGGAGGCATTATGCTTTACACTGAACGCCAGTAATTCCGTAATATCCATATTATTCCCCGTCGCTTGAGCCTGAATCGAATTTATTCATATGAGTACTATCGCACAGCATTTGCAAGACGTTCACGCCCGCATGGCCGATGCCGCCACCGAGGCCGGCCGTGATCCCCAAGATATCACCCTGCTGGCGGTCAGCAAAACCAAACCCGCCGAGGATGTGGAAGCCGCCTTTGCCGCCGGTCAGCGCTGGTTTGGCGAGAACTATGTGCAGGAAGCGGTGGATAAAATCACCACCCTGAAAAAGCGCTGCCCCGACATTGTCTGGCACCTTATCGGCCCGCTGCAATCCAACAAGAGCCGGCTGGTGGCGGAGCATTTTGACTGGGTGCAAACCGTGGACCGGCTGAAGATCGCCCTGCGCCTCAACGACCAGCGTCCGCCCCATATGCGCCCGCTCAATATCTGCCTGCAGGTCAATGTCAGCGGCGAAGCCAGCAAGTCGGGCCTCTCCCCCGCCGAGGCCGAGGCCCTGGCCGAGCAGGTGGCCGGCCTGCCCCACCTGTGCCTGCGCGGTCTGATGACAATACCGGAGGCAACCGACAATTCCGACACCCTGCGGGCACAATTACTAGAGTTGAAACACCTCTTTGATAGAATGCAGAAAAAACACCCCCAGCTGGACACCCTGTCGATGGGGATGAGCAACGATCTGGAACTGGCAGTGGCCTGTGGCTCCACCCTGGTACGGGTGGGCACTGCCATCTTCGGCTCCCGCAACCCTTGAGTGATCATTGATGGAACACAGAAAACTCGCCTTTATCGGCGCGGGTAACATGTCGCGCAGCCTGATTTCCGGGCTGATCCAGTCCGGCTACCCGGCCGACTGCATCACCGCCGCCAACCCGTCCCGGCCCAAGCTGGACGCCCTGGCCGCCGACTTCGGCATTCGTACCACCCAGAACAACCTCGAGGCCGCCACCTGGGCCGACACAGTGGTGCTGGCGGTCAAACCCCAGATGATGGCCGCCATGCTGAGCGAGCTGCTGGCCGCCGGCGCCGACCTCGGCGGCAAGCTGCTGGTGTCCATTGCCGCCGGCATTTCCGTGGCTCGTCTGGAAGAAATGGCCGGTGGCCACACCCGCATTGTACGCACCATGCCCAATACCCCGTCCCTGCTGGGCCTGGGCATGACCGGCCTTTATGCCAGGCCCCATGTGGCCCAGGGTGACCGCGACTACTGCCAGCATATGATGGAAGCCGTGGGCAAGGCCCTGTGGGTAGCGGAAGAAGACGGCATCAATCAGGTGATCGCCGCCGCCGGCAGTGCGCCCGCCTATTTTTTCCTGTTTATGGACGCCATGGCCAAACGGGCCGAGCAAAGCGGCTTTAGCGCCGATGAGGCCCGCCTGCTGGTACAGCAGACCGCCCTGGGGGCCGCCAACATGGTGGCCGCCAACCCGCAGTTGTCGCTCACCGAGCTGCGCCAGCAGGTCACCTCAAAAGGCGGCACCACCGCCGAGGCCATTCGCAGCTTTAACGACAACGGCCTCGACCGCCTGGTGGCGGACGCCATGGCCGCTGCCGTGGCCCGGGCCCGGGAACTGGAAAGCCAGCTTTAAGGACGCACCATGAATACCGCTTATTACCTGATCAACACCGTTTTCGACCTCTACCTCATGGTGGTGCTGCTGCGCATCTGGCTGCAGCTGGTCAGGGCCGACTTCTACAACCCCTTCAGCCAGTTTGTGGTCAAGGCCACCAACCCGGTGCTCAAGCCCCTGCGCCGGATGGTGCCCGGTTTCTTTGGCATCGACATGGCGGCGGTGCTGCTGGCGCTGATCGTGGCCACGGTCAAGCTGGCCCTGTTCAAAACCATGAACCTGCTCTATGCCGACTGGAGCATAGTGCTGCTGGTGGGACTGATCACCGTGCTGAAAAAGGCCGGCGCCATGCTGTTCTGGATTTTGATCATTCGTGCCCTGCTGAGCTGGATAAGCCAGGGCCGCAGCCAGATTGAATATGTGATGTATCAGCTCACCGAACCCCTGCTGGCACCGCTGCGCCGCATTATTCCGCCCATGGGCGGGCTGGATCTGAGCATACTGGTGGCCTTTATCGCGCTGCAGGCCCTGAACTGGCTGATGGGCGACCTGTTTGGCCCGTTGTGGTGGCAGCTGTAACGCCGGCGGTGCGGCTGCATGAACACCGGCTGCACCTCAGTCTTTATCTGCAACCCCGATCCAGCCGGGATGCCTTTCTCGGTCTGCACGGCGACGAGCTCAAGGTCGCCATTACCGCCCCGCCGGTAGACGGCAAGGCCAATGCCCACCTGCTGAAATGGCTGGCCAAGCAATGCGGCGTGGCCAAATCCCGGGTGGAGCTGGTGGCCGGCGACAGCAGTCGCCACAAGCGGGTGGTGATCGACCATCCGGGCCGAATTCCGCCGGCGCTGGCGGAACTCCTCGGCGAGGCGTCCTAAACTGATCAATAACTGCCACTGGTAATAAGGAACCGTTATGTTCAAAGCAATGATCACCGCACTGGCCCTGTTGTTCACCTTTCAGGCCTCGGCCGAGGAAACCCGCATCGGCGACTGGACGGTGCACTACAGCGCCTTTCCGTCCACTTTCCTGTCTCCCGACGTGGCCCGCAGCAATAACATTGAACGCAGCCGCTTTAACGGCCTGCTCAACATTGCCGTGCTCGACGCCGACGGCAAGTCGGTGCAGGTGGCCCTGAATGGAGAAGGCAAGAACCTGCTTGGCAATGTGCGCCAGCTGGAGTTTCAGACCATTCGCGAAGGGGACGCGATTTATTACATCGCCCAGTACCCCTACCGCAATGAAGACAACGTGCTGTTCACCATCGACATTCGTGGCCCCAGTCAGGGCGGTGAGCTGAGCTTTCGCCATACCTTCTATACCGAGTGAGGTGTCGAGGGTGAGGAGTGAGGAGACAAACCTCATTTTTACTCCTCACCCCTTTCCCCTCCCCCTCACTTATCCCGGTCACGGTGGTATCATGCCCGCTCGCGGTATTCCACAGGAGCGAAAGGTGACCCAACAAATCGTACTGGCCTCCGGCAACGCCAAAAAAGTTGCCGAACTGCAAACCCTGCTGGGCGGACTGGGCATGAGCGTGGTGCCGCAAACCGAGCTGGGCGTGACCGACGCCGAGGAAACCGGCACCACCTTTGTGGAGAACGCCATCATCAAGGCCCGCCACGCCGCCCAAGTGACCGGCCTGCCCGCCATTGCCGACGACTCCGGCCTGGCAGTGGACGCCCTCGACGGCCGCCCCGGGGTGTACTCCGCCCGTTTTGCCGGCCTGAATGCCAGCGACCAGCAAAACCTCGAGCTGCTGCTGAAGCAAATGCAGGACGTGCCCGCCGACGAGCGCCAGGCCACCTTCTGGTGTGTACTGGTGTATCTGCGCCACGCCGACGACCCCACGCCGCTGATCTGCACCGGCCGCTGGCAGGGCGAGATCACCACAGCCCCTCAGGGTGAACACGGCTTTGGGTACGATCCCGTGTTCCGGGTGCCGGAGACGGACAAAACCGCCGCCGAGCTGACCCCGGCCGAGAAAAACCGCCACAGCCACCGGGCCAGCGCCCTGCACCGGCTGCAGCAACTGCTGCGAGAAGAGATCTGATGCTGACGCTGCCACCGCTAAGCCTGTATGTGCATATTCCCTGGTGTGTGCAAAAGTGCCCCTACTGCGACTTTAATTCCCACGCCCTGAAGGAAGGCATTCCCGAACGGGAATACGTCGACGCCCTGCTGCAGGATCTGGACGCTGACCTGCACTTCGCTCAGGGGCGGCGGCTGCACAGCATCTTTATCGGCGGCGGCACCCCCAGCCTGCTGAGCCCGGACGCCATCGGCCGGCTGCTGGCCGGCGTGCGGGAACGCCTGCCCTTTGAGGACGGCATCGAAATCACCCTGGAAGCCAACCCGGGCACGGTGGAAGCGGGCCGCTTTGGCGGCTTTCGCCAGGCCGGCGTTAACCGCATTTCCATTGGCGTGCAGAGCTTTCAGGCCGACAAGCTGGAACGCCTGGGCCGCATTCACGACCCCGAGCAGGCCCGCTTTGCCGCAAAAGAAGCCGCCAGCGTGGGGCTCAGCAGCTTTAACGTCGATCTGATGCACGGACTGCCCGAGCAGGCGTTGGAAGACGCCCTGTTTGATCTCGAGCAGGCGCTGGCGCTGGCGCCCCCCCATTTATCCTGGTACCAGCTCACCATCGAGCCCAACACCCCGTTCGCCTCGCGTCCGCCGGCGCTGCCGGAAGACGACACCCTGGCGGAGATTTACGAGCGCGGCCACGAACTGCTGCTGGCCCACGGCTATGAGCAATATGAAGTGTCCGCCTACGCTCGCCCCGGTTTTGAAGCCAGACACAACCTCAACTACTGGCGCTTTGGCGACTACCTGGGCATTGGCTGCGGCGCCCACGGCAAGGTCACCCTGCCGCCGCAGGGGCGCATTCTGCGCACCGTCAAGGTAAAGCATCCGCGGGGCTACCTGGAGCCGGAGCGGCCCTATCTGGATCAGCACTGGCACATAGCCGCGCAGGATCTGTCGCTGGAATATTTCATGAACCGGCTGCGACTGTTCGAGCCCATTCCCAAGGCCGACTTTACCGCCCTCACCGGCCAGTCCATGGAACGGCTGCGTACCCCGCTGGCCGAGGCTTACCGGCTGGAGCTGCTTGAAGATACCGGCACCCACTGGCGAGTCACGCCCCTGGGCCGGCGTTTTCTTAACCGTTTGCTCGATTTGTTTCTTGAGGAGTGAAGCAGGTACACTTGCCCCATTATCGCCTCGACTCACAGGCCAAGCGTGTTATGTCATCACTGGTTTACGAATTTCCCCTCAATGAAAAATGCCGCAACTACCTGCGGTTGAGCGAGCTGCTAAAACAGATTGAACAGTGCCGAGGGCTGAACGCCCCCGGTCAGGCTACCGCCCTGTTCAAGGCCCTGCTCGACGCCCTGGAGCTGCTGGAACGCTGTGATCTGCGCACCGATCTGGCCAAGGATCTGGAGCAACAGAACAACAAGCTGGAAGCCTGGGCGCAGGTGCCCGGAGTAGACGCCGCCGCCCTCAAGCAGTTTTCCCAGAAACTCGAGTCCATCAGCCAGCAGCTGCCCCGCAGCGCCCGCCTGGGCCAGACCCTGCGGGAAGACAAGCTGCTCTCGGCGGTGCGCAGCCGTTTTGCCATTCCCGGCGGTCTTTGCCCCTTTGATGTGCCTCAGTTGCATCACTGGCTGAACCAGCCGGCGGAGCGGCAACAGCAGGATCTTGACGCCTGGGTGGAACAGCTCAGCCTGCTGCAACAGGGCCTGACCCTGCTGCTGACCCTGTGGCGGGAAAGCAGCCAGTTTCATCCGCAGCGGGCCAACGCCGGCTTTTTTCAGGACAGCGCCGAACAGACCGACATGATTCGGCTGCGGCTGCCCAGCGATCAGCCGGTATACCCGGTCGTGAGCGGCAACAAGTACCGTTTTACCATTCGTTTTATGCCGGTGGGCAACACCGACATCGGCAACATCGACTTTGAACTGGCGAATATAAAATGAGCAAAATCAGCACAGTCCCCTGCCCCACCTGTGGCGCGTCCGTGGAATGGGGCGAGCAAAGTCCCTTTCGCCCCTTTTGCAGCAAGCGCTGCCAGCTGATCGATCTGGGTGAATGGGCCGACGAAGAAAAACGCATTCCCGGCGAGCCCGCCTGGCTGCCGGAGCAGGACGGTGAAAATGAATACTGAAGTGAAAAAATCCGTGCTGGTGGCGGTGGGCGTGATTGAGAATGCCGCCGGCGAGATTTTTGTCTGCCGTCGCGGCGAAAGCCAGCACCAGGCCTTTAAGTGGGAGTTTCCCGGCGGCAAGGTAGAAGCCGGCGAAACCGTGCCCCAGGCCCTGTCCCGGGAGCTGGAAGAAGAAATCGGTATTCAGGTCAGCCTGTGCGCGCCCTTTATGCGCATTGAACATGACTATGGCGACAAGCAAGTGATCCTCGACATTCGCAAGGTCACCGCCTTTACCGGCGAGCCCCACGGCCGCGAAGGCCAGCCCAGCCGCTGGGTGCCCATTGCCGAGCTGCACACTTACGAGTTTCCTGCCGCCAACAGCCCGATTGTGGAGAAGCTGCAGAAATTGTAGGCCGTGATTTAACCGCGGCGAAATAAAAAACCGGGCTGCACAGGCCCGGTTTTTACTTTCCACTTCACGCCGCCGTCAGGCTTCAATTTCCAGACTGTCTACCCGTTGCAGGCCTCTTGGCAGCAAGGCGCCGCGGCGGCCGCGTTCGCCCTGGTAGTGGGCCAGATCGGCCGGCTTCAGGGTCAGCTTTCGCTTGCCGGCGTGCAGGGTGACGCTGGCGCCTTCGGGCACCACCGCCAGCTGCTTGATGAAGTCTTCCCGGGCCTGCACCTTGGCGCCGGTAATGCCAATCAGCTTGTTGCCCTTGCCCTTGGCCAGCATGGGCAAATCTTTAAGCGGGAACAGCAGCATGCGCCCCTCGTTGGTGACCACCAGGCACAGCTCACTGTCCACCTGTGACACCGGCACCGGCTTGAGCACTTCGCCGCCGGCGGGCACGGTGAGCAGGGCCTTACCGTTCTTGTTGCGGCTGACCATATCGCCGTAGCGGCAGACAAAGCCATAACCGGCGTCGGACGCCAGCAGGTACAGCCGCTCGTCGTCACCGGTGAGCACAAAACGCGCCTGCTCCCCCGGACTCAGGCTGCAACGACCGGTGAGCGGCTCGCCCTGGCCCCGGGCCGAGGGCAGGCTGTGAGCATCCAGACCGTAGGCCCGGCCGCTGCTGGCCAGGAACACCGCCATCTGGTTGCTGCGCCCGGGAGCCGCATCGAGAAAGCCATCGCCGGCCTTGTAACTGAGTGAGGCGCCGTCCACCTCATGGCCCTTGGCGGAGCGGATCCAGCCTTTTTCCGACAGCACGATAGTGACCGGCTCGCTCGGTACCAGCTCTTTTTCACTCAAAGCTTTGGCCTCTTCCCGCACGACCAGGGGCGAGCGGCGATCGTCGCCGTACTTCTCGGCATCGGCCAGGATCTCTTTCTTGAGCAGAGTGCTGAGGCGGCGCTCGGACCCGAGGATCTGTGCCAGCTTGTCGCGCTCGGCGGCCAGCTCGTCCTGCTCGCCGCGAATTTTCATTTCTTCCAGCTTGGCCAGGTGACGCAGTTTCAGCTCGAGAATGGCCTCGGCCTGGGTGTCGGTGAGGCCAAAGCGTTCCATCAGTACCGGCTTGGGCTCGTCCTCACTGCGAATGATCTCTATCACCTCGTCGATATTGAGGAAGGCGATCAGCAGGCCGGCAAGAATGTGCAGCCGGGCCTCGACCTTGTCGAGCCGGTATTGCAGCCGGTTGCGAACCGTCTCGCGACGGAATTGCAGCCACTCGGACAGAATGCGGTCCAGCGTCTTCACCTGAGGCCGGTTGTCCAGCCCCAGCATGTTGAGGTTGACCCGGTAGTTCTTTTCCAGATCCGTGCTGGCGAACAGGTGCTGCATCAGCTGCTCCACGTCCACCCGGTTGGAGCGGGGAATGATCACCAGCCGGGTCGGGTTTTCGTGATCCGACTCGTCCCGCAGATCCGCCACCATGGGCAGCTTCTTGGCCTGCATCTGGCCGGCGATCTGCTCCAGGATCTTGGCGCCGCTGGCCTGGTGCGGCAGCGCGGTGATGACGATGTCGCCCTGCTCCTGGTGATACACGGCGCGCATTTTGATGCTGCCCTTGCCGGTTTCGTAAATCTTCTGAATATCGGCCCTGGGGGTGATGATCTCGGCCTGGGTCGGGTAATCGGGACCGGCCACATGGTCCATCAGCTCGCTCACCGTGGCCTTGGGGTGGTCCAGCAAATGCACGCAGGCGTTGGCCAGCTCCCGGGCATTGTGGGGCGGAATGTCGGTGGCCATGCCCACGGCAATGCCGGTAACGCCGTTCAGCAGTATGTGCGGCAGCCGGGCCGGCAGCATGCGCGGCTCCTTCATGGTGCCGTCGAAGTTCGGGATCCACTCCACCGTACCCTGGCCGAGTTCGCTCAGCAGCAGCTCGGAAAAGCGCGACAGCCGGGCCTCGGTATACCGCATGGCGGCGAAGGATTTGGGATCGTCCGGTGCGCCCCAGTTGCCCTGACCGTCCACCAGCGGATAGCGATAGGAGAAGGGCTGGGCCATCAGCACCATGGCCTCGTAACAGGCGGAGTCGCCGTGAGGGTGATACTTACCCAGCACGTCGCCCACGGTACGGGCCGATTTCTTGTGCTTGGACAGGGCCGACAGTCCCAGCTCGCTCATGGCATAAATAATGCGGCGCTGTACCGGCTTGAGGCCGTCGCCGATATGCGGCAGGGCCCGATCCATGATCACGTACATGGAGTAGTTGAGATAGGCCTGCTCGGTAAAGGTGTGCAGCGGCAGGCGCTCCACCCCTTCCATGGTAAAGTCTTGATTGCTCATTGTATTGTTATCCTCAGGCCAGGGGGTCGACCATGT
Source organism: Oceanimonas aquatica (assembly GCF_030732065.1). Lineage (GTDB taxonomy): Bacteria > Pseudomonadota > Gammaproteobacteria > Enterobacterales > Aeromonadaceae > Oceanimonas. Next base: position 114,646 of record NZ_JAVBHX010000004.1, on the reverse strand, counting down.
TGCCCTTGGTTTCCAGCCATTCACGGCGGTCGCCGGCGCGTTTCTTGGCCAGCAGCATGTCCATCAGCTTTTCGGTGGCCTCACTATCGTCCACGGTCAGCTGCACCAGACGGCGGGTATTGGGATCCAGGGTGGTTTCCCGCAGCTGCTTGGGGTTCATCTCACCCAGGCCCTTGAAGCGGGTCACCTGCACCTTGCCCTTTTTCTTCTCGGCCTTGATGCGCTCCAGCACGCCATCCCGTTCGTCTTCATCCAGGGCATAGAACACTTCCTTGCCCACATCGATGCGGTACAGCGGCGGCATGGCCACAAACACATGCCCCGCTGCCACCAGATGGCGAAAATGGCGTACAAACAGGGCGCACAGCAGGGTGGCGATATGCAGGCCATCGGAGTCGGCGTCGGCGAGAATACAGATCTTGCCGTAGCGCAGGCCGGAGAGATCGTCGGAATCCGGATCCAGGCCGATGGCCACCGAGATGTCGTGCACTTCCTGGGACGCCAGCACCTGGCCGGACTCCACCTCCCAGGTGTTCAGGATCTTGCCGCGCAGGGGCATGATGGCTTGAAATTCCCGGTCCCGGGCCTGCTTGGCACTGCCACCGGCGGAGTCCCCTTCCACCAGAAACAGCTCGCCCTGCAGCGGATCGGAGCAGGCGCAGTCGGTGAGCTTGCCGGGCAACGCCGGACCCTGCGTGACCTTTTTGCGCACCACCTTTTTGGCCTGACGCAGCCGGCGCTGGGCGCTGCTGATGCACAGCTCGGCCAGTTGCTCGGCCAGCTCGATATGCTGGTTCAGCCACAGGCTGAAGGCGTCTTTCACTACCCCGGAGACAAAGGCAGCGCACTGACGGGACGACAGCCGCTCCTTGGTCTGGCCGGCAAACTGGGGATCCTGGATTTTTACCGAGAGAATGTAGGCGCAGCGCTCCCAGATGTCGTCCGGGGTCAGCTTGACGCCCCGGGGCAGCAGGTTGCGGAACTCGCAGAACTCACGCATGGCATCGAGCAGGCCCTGACGCAGGCCGTTTACGTGGGTGCCGCCCTGGGCGGTGGGGATCAGGTTGACGTAGCTTTCGCCCAGGGTTTCTCCCCCTTCCGGCAGCCAGCACAGGGCCCAGTCCGCCGCCGAATGCTCGGCGGAGAAGCTGCCGGTAAAGGGGGCTTCCGGCAGGCAGGGATAGTCCTTGACCGCTTCCACCAGATAGTCTTTAAGGCCGTCTTCATAACACCATTCAAGGGTTTCGTTATTGGCCTTGTCGTCAAAGCGAATGGTGAGCCCCGGGCACAGCACCGCCTTGGCCCTGAGCAGGTGCTTGAGCCGGGTGGCGGAGAAACGGGGCGAGTCAAAATAGCTGCCATCGGGCCAGAACCGTACCCGGGTGCCGGTGTTGCGCTGGCCGCAGGTGCCGGTAACGGCAAGCTCGCTCACCTTGTTGCCGTTTTCAAAGGCCATTTCATGCACCTGGCCGGCCCGGCGCACGGTCACGTCTACCCGGGTGCTGAGGGCGTTGACCACGGAAATGCCCACCCCGTGCAGACCACCGGAGAACTGGTAGTTCTTGCCGGAGAACTTGCCGCCGGCGTGCAGCTTGCTGAAGATCAGCTCCACCCCGGAGATGCCCTCTTCCGGGTGAATGTCCACCGGCATGCCGCGGCCGTCGTCGATCACCTCGAGGGACTGATCCTCGTGCAGTATCACCTCCACCTTGCGGGCGTGGCCGGCCAGGGCTTCGTCCACACTGTTGTCGATGACTTCCTGGCCAAGGTGGTTGGGGCGCGCGGTGTCGGTATACATGCCGGGGCGGCGACGTACCGGCTCCAGGCCGTTGAGTACCTCAATGGCGTCCGCAGTATATTGACTCGATGTCATGTTGACCTTCGGTAATCTGGGGTTATTGCCGGATCTTACTACTCGAAGCCCATTGCGGGAAGAAGGAAGCAAAACAGCCGGAAGCCGGAAATAATATCGTTTGCAGGCCAGTGCACTGCCGTCGGCCAAAGCGCACAGCTTCGCCGGCACGCCGTAAACCCATCCATGGGGCTCCATTGCGCCATCCATGGCGCAAAGGGCACGGCGAAGCAGACACCCTTTGCCCTCCTAAGGACACTCGGCGCTGGCTATCAGCTTACAGGCAACGCCGGTGTTGCCCGAAGCAGCAGTGGGGATTACCGAAGCCGACCGGCAAATGTCATGGATGACATTTGCCGAGCGTCCCACGGATGGGCTCGAAGCGTGTCGGCGGAGTGTAACCGCGCTGCTGCTTCGCTTTGTAACGGGCCAGACAGACGATATGCGTTCCCACGCGGAGCGTGGGAACAAGAGCGGATTACAGTTGCAGAAACCGGATGATCTGGGCGCAGTAGTGCTGAAAGCCGATAAAGGAGTGGTCGCCGCCCTTCTGAATGCAGACCCGGGCGAAGCGGTAGTAATCGAGGGCTTCCCGGTAGTCGAGCACTTCGTCGTCCTGCTGCTGCAGCAGCCAGATGCGGTCGAGGCAGGTCGGCTCATTGACTCTGAGCTCGGCCAGCTCGGCCATGTGCTGCCCGGTGAGGGTATAGCGCTCATGGGTGTAGGGGTTGACCTGCTCGCCCAGCCAGTCATTGAGCAACACATGGGGGTTCACCGCCGGATTCACCACCACGGCGCGTACACCGTACTGCTCCGCCACCCGGGTGGACCAGAAGCCGCCGAGGGATGAGCCCACTACCCCGAAAGGGGTGTTCAGTTGGTCACAAATGGACGCAATCTGGGCCCAGGCCGCCGCCGGGGTCGCCGCCAGCTGCGGGCACACCAGTTCGATGTCGGGCCGGTACTGCTGCAGATGCTCGCGCATCAGCCGGGCCTTGATGGAGTTGGGAGACGAATTAAAGCCGTGCAGGTAAAGCAGGGTCGCCATGGTTAATATCCTCTGGCGCTGAAGTCGGGCACAAAGGCATCCGGCGGCAGCCGCCACACCCGGGTACTGAGCCGCCCGTCGGGGTACAGCGACAGCTGGCGCCAGCCCGGGGCGGTGTGATCCAGGGCAAACTCGTCAGACAGCGGCTTGAACTGAATGCAGGTAGAAGGGCTCGCCAGATAACGAATGCCGTCCTGGACCTGGTCAAAGCCCTGGTGAACATGACCGCACAGCACCACTTTGCTGCCCCGGTGGCGCGCCAGCCGGGTCTGGAGTGCCTCGGGATTGCGCAGGTTGTGCTGATCCAGCCAGGCACAGCCCACCAGCACCGTCTGATGATGCACCGCCACCAGCAGGTGATGATTGGGGTAGGTGTCGATGGCTTCGTCCAGCAATGCCAGCTGCTGCTCACTCAGCCGGCCATAGGTATGGCCGCGGGCCTGGGTGTCGAGCAGCAGTACCTGCCAGTGCTCGCCCAGCAGGTGCTTGCCCTGGCTGATGCCGGCGCTGTCCAGTTCCTCCTGCATCAGCGGGGCTTCATCGTGGTTGCCGGGCAGCCAGAACACCGGCGGCGCCAGCTCGGCCATCATGGTCACAAAATGACGATAAGACTCTGCGCTCTGATCCTGGGACAGATCCCCGGTAGCCAGAATGGCGTCGCACCCGGTCAGCTCTTCTTTCATGGCGTCCACCACCGCCCGGCAGCTGTGCCAGGAAGGCACACCCAGCAAGTCGCCGTCTTTATCGGCGAACAAATGAGTGTCGGTGATCTGGGTAAGCTCAAGAATACCGTTGCCGGCATGGGTGCCAAGGGGAACTGTGGAAAGCGTCATTGCCTCGCTCAAAGCTGTTTGACCGTGCTGAATCCGTGTTGCAGGCAACATCTCAGCCATTCGGCGAGAAAGAAGTTAACCTGTTCCTTTTCGTTACGGTGGTGCATGTTTTTGTTGGGATAATCATAACTTGGCTGCAGGGTGGAAATCTGCTGACTGGCACACACTTCGGCCATTCTCACGTCATGATAGAGCCGAACCCGCACTTTCATGCGCATAAACACCGGCAATCCGGGGGTGCACTGTTCAATGGACACATGCCAGGTATAGGGTGCCGTTTCCAGCACCCTTAACACAAACAGCACTCGCTCGCTGATGCCCACCGACAGGCTCTCGCCGACCGCTGCTTCGCCGGGCAGCAGCTTCATCAGCGCCATGTAATTGGTGTCGCAGGTACGCTGCAACCCCTTGAGATCCGGCACATGCTTGCGACCGGTAACGGAAACCAAACTCTCCTCCTTGGACGTGCCGAGTGTGTCAATACCGCTCACACCCTACTCCCACAGTCCAGACTCCAGGTTAAGCGCCAGCCACTGCAACGCAATCACGCTGGCGGCGTTATCTATTTTACCATCGGCCAGCCATTGCATCGCCTGTTTACGGGGCAGCCGGTGTACGCGAATGTCTTCCCCTTCATCGGTCAGCCCCGCGTGAGTCGCTGCCTGACTGGCATCCACCTCGCCCACAAAGACGGTAATGCGCTCGCTGCAACCGCCGGGACTGGAAAAATAGCCCAGCGCCCGGGTCAGGCGCCCCAGGGTCAGGCCCGCTTCTTCCTCGGCTTCCCGCCGTACCACGGCTTCTTCCGTTTCGCCGGGCTCAACGATGCCGGCCACAATTTCCAGCAGCCAGGGGCTGGCATGGTGATGAATGGCACCCACACGGAACTGCTCCACCAGCACCACTTCGTCGCGCACCGGATCATAGGGCAGTACCGCCGCCGCATGGCCCCGGTCAAACAACTCCCGAGTCAGTTCCGGGCCCCAACCGCCGGCAAACAGCCGGTGGCGCAGGCGCACTTTCAGCAACCGGAAAAAACCCTTGTAGCCGGTTTCCTCGGCCACTATCTGCATATCCCGGCGCCCAAAACGGGCGTCCTTATTGTTGCTCATGCTCGCTCCTTGCTTGACATTCCGGTGGCAAAATCTAGACTGAGCCCCTAAATGAATGAACGTTCATTCTCTTGCAATACCTTGCTCACGGTACACCGGTTACTCACTCAGCCGGCCGGCCCGCCAACCAGGGCTCATGTTACCGTTATACTGAACAGACGAAAACCGACTGCCTGCTTGGGCACGGCGATCATGGCATCATCCGTTATACAAGGCCAACCCATGAAAAAAACACTGTTGTCGACCCTGGTACTCCTGTGCGCTGCAGGCCAGGTCCAGGCCGAAAACCTGCTCGACGTCTATCAGCAGGCCACCCAAAACGATCCTCAGGTGCGGGAAGCCAAGGCCCGCCGCGACGCCGCCTTTGAAAAAATCAATGAATCCCGCGCGCCCCTGCTACCTCAGGTGAATCTGGGGGCCGGCGCTACCTACACCGAGAGCAACCAGACCGATTCCACGATCACCAATGCCGGTGTCAACCTGAGCCAGGCACTGTATCGCAAGTCGAGCTGGGTTAACCTCGACATCACCGAAAAGCAGGCGGCCCAGAGTGACGTGAGCTACAAGCGGGAGCAACAGGCCCTGATCGTGCGCGCCACCCAGGCTTATTTCAATGTGCTCAACGCCGAAGACGCCTTAAGCTTTGTGCAGGCCAATAAAGAAGCGGTCAGCCGCCAGCTGGAGCAGACCAAACAGCGCTTTGAAGTGGGCCTGAGTGCCATGACCGACGTGCACGAGGCCCAGGCCCAGTTTGATCAGGCCCTGGCCGATGAAATTCTGGCCCGCAACGCCCTCGACAACAGCAAGGAGGCCCTGCGCGAGCTCACCGGCATGACCTATGAGCAACTGGCTCCGCTCAATACCGACAGCTTCAGCCCAGAGGCATCGGCCCTGCGTGCCGACGGCTGGCTGAAAATCGCCCTGGAGCAAAACCTCGAGCTGCACGGCCAGCGCATTGCCAAAGACATTGCCAGTGAGCAGATCAGTCTGGCACAGGCCGGCCATCACCCCACCCTGGATCTGAACGCCGGCCTGAACAGCCGCCGCACCGATTTCAGTGGCTCCTCCACCGGCATCAGCAACGCTCGCGACAATACCCTGAGCGAAGGCAGCATTGGCGTGGACTTTAAACTGCCGCTCTATTCCGGCGGTGCCACATCTTCACAGGTAACCCAGGCCCGCTACAACTATGTGGCAGCCAGTGAAGTGCTGGAAAAAACCTTTCGCTCGGTGCAGAGCAGCGTCTATTCCTCCTACAACGACGTGACCGGTGCCCTTGGCTCCATTCGTGCCTTTGAACAGCTGGTGGTATCGGCACAAAGCGCCCTCAGCGCCACCGAGGCCGGCTACGAGGTGGGCACCCGTACCATCGTCGACGTGCTCAATGCCACCCGTCAGCTTTACAATGCCCGGCAGCAGTTGTCATCCGCCCGTTACAACTACATCGTCAGCCAGTTGCAGCTCAAGCAGGCCGCCGGCAACCTCACCGAGCAGGATCTGGCCGATATCAATAACGGGCTGCAACGGTAACATTGAACGCAAGTTGTAAAACGTGAGACATCAGGGAAGGCATGGGCCTTCCCTGAATTTACCAAAAAAGGAATTCATGTGGTGAAAATCATTCTGGGTATCGCCCTGGTGGCGCTGGTGGTGCTGTTTATCTATCGCTCTCAGGGCAACAAGCAGGCGGCGGCCGAAAACATCGCAGCGGGCGACGCCTTTCTTGCCGAAAACAAGCAACAGGAAGGGGTGCAGACCACGGCTTCCGGCCTGCAATACCTGGTGCTGCAACCAGGCACCGGCACGGTACACCCCAGGACCAGCGACAAGGTCACCGTGCACTACCATGGCACCCTGCTCGACGGCACCGTCTTCGACAGCTCGGTGAATCGCGGCGAGACCATTCAGTTTGGCCTGAAGCAGGTGATCAAGGGCTGGACCGAAGGCCTGCAGCTGATGGTGGAAGGCGAGAAAACCCGCTTTTTCATTCCCGCCGAACTGGCCTACGGCAACCGCGCCGTGGGTACCATTCCGCCGGGTTCCGTGCTGATCTTTGATGTGGAACTGTTCAAGATCAACTGATTATCAGTGCCATAAAAAATGCCGGCTTGAAAGCCGGCATTTTTATTTATTGTTGCACCTTCAGCGGGTGCGAATGGCCTCGATGATGGCGGTGGTGGAGCAGCCGTCCTCAAAGTTAAGCACGGTGACCTCGCCGCCGTTGGCGGTCACTTCCTCAAAGCCGGCGATATCTTCCGGCTTGTAGTCGCCGCCCTTGACCAGAATGTCAGGCAGCACGCCGGCGATCAGCCGCTGGGGCGTGTCTTCGGCAAAGGGCACCACCCAGTCCACCGCGCCCAAGGCCGCCAGCACCGCCATGCGGCGATCCACGGTATTCACCGGCCGGCCGTCGCCCTTGAGCGCCCGCACCGATTCGTCGGTATTCACCGCCACGATCAGCCGGTCGCCCAGCTTGCGGGCATTGTTGAGGTAGGACACATGGCCGGCGTGCAGAATGTCGAAACAACCGTTGGTCATCACGATTTTCTCGCCCCGGCGACGGGCCGCATCCACTACAAATTTCAGCTGCTGCTCGCTCATGACCCCCATGCCCGACTCGGGGCCGCCATACAGGGCATTGGCCAGCTCGATGGCGGATACGGTGGAGGTACCCAGCTTGCCGACGACGATACCGGCGGCCACGTTGGCCAGGGCGCAGGCTTCTTCCAGCGCCAGGCCGGCGGCCAGGCTGGTGGCCAGGGTGGCGATGACGGTGTCGCCGGCACCGGTCACGTCATAGACCTCATGGGCCCGGGCCGGCAGGTGCAGTTCGTCTTCTTCCCGGCGGATCAGGGTCATGCCGTGCTCGGAGCGGGTCACCAGCAGCGCCTGCAGTTCAAAGCGCTCCACCAGCTCCCGGCCCCGGGCCACCAGCTCCTGCTCGTCCTTCACCTTGCCCACCACGGCTTCGAACTCGCTCATGTTGGGGGTCAGCAGGGTGGCGCCGCGGTATTTTTCAAACTCGGTGCCCTTGGGATCCACCAGCACCGGCACACCGGCCTGATTGGCGGCCCGGATCAGCTCCTGTACCCGGGCCAGAGCCCCCTTGGCGTAGTCGGACAGCACCACCACACCGGCGTCGGCGAGGGACGCCTGAGTACGCTCGCTCAGGGGCGCCGCGTCGTCGGCGTTAAAGCCGTCCTCAAAGTCGAGCCGCAGCAGCTGCTGGTTACGGCTCATCACCCTGAGCTTGGTAATGGTGGGGTGCGTGGCGTGGCGCACAAAGTCACAGTCCACGCCCACCGCCTGCATGCGCTCCTGCAGGGCATTGGCGGCCTCATCGTTGCCGGTCAGGCCCAGCAGGCGCGCGCCGGCGCCCAGGGCGGCAGCGTTCAGCGCCACGTTGGCGGCGCCGCCCGGGCGTTCTTCGTTGTGCTCAACCTTGACCACAGGCACCGGGGCCTCGGGCGAGATGCGTCCGGTTGGGCCCGACCAGTAACGGTCCAGCATCACATCCCCGACCACCAGCACCCTGGCGCCATCAAATTCCGGCAGCTTGATCTTCATAGGTTCCGACTCTTTGACACATGGAAAGGCCGAATAATATCACAGCCTGACGGGCTTGAGTGTGCATGGGTGGCCATTGGCGCCCGAGTTATTTAGAATCCGCCCATTCACCTTTAATGGCGTTGTCACATGCAAAACCAACGGCTTCCTTCCTTTCGCGCAGCCCTGCTGCACCCGCGCTTCTGGCCCGCCTGGCTGGGGCTGAGCCTGCTCTGGCTGCTGGTGACCCTGTTGCCCTGGCGTGCCCAGATGGCACTGGGCCGGGCCCTGGGCCGGCTGTCGATGAGGCTGCTGAAGTCGAGAGTGAAAGTGGCCCGGCGCAACCTGGATCTGGCCCTGCCGGAGCGGGAAAAAAGCGAGCGCGAGCGGCTGCTGAAGGCCAACTTTGAAAGCGTGGGCTGCGCCATTTTCGAAACCGGCATGGCCTGGTTCTGGCCGCACTGGCGCATGCGCGCCCTCACCACTATGGAAGGCACCGAGCACGTGGACGCCGCCGTGCAAAACGGCCAGGGCATGCTGCTGCTGTCGGCGCACTTTCTTACCCTGGAGCTAAATGCACGCCAGTTCGGTCTGTACCGCCCCGGTGTGGGGGTTTATCGCCCCAACACCAATCCGGTGCTGGAATACGCCCAGGTGCACGGCCGCTGCCGCTCCAACAAATATCTGGTGGACCGGCTCGACATCAAGGGCATGCTCAGGGCCCTGCGCGCCGGCGATGCCCTCTGGTACGCGCCGGATCACGATTACGGCCGCCACGCCAGCGTGTTTGTGCCCTTCTTCGCCGTCGACAAGGCCGCCACCATTACCGGCACCGCCACCCTGGCGCGGGTAAAAAACACCGTTACCCTGCCCTGCTTTACCCTGCGTGAAAAGAATGGCTACCGGCTGATTATTCAGGCGCCATTGGAGAACTTTCCCGTCGGTGACGACGAGGCCGACGCCATTACCGGCAACCGGGTGATCGAGGCTGCCATTCGCCGCGCCCCGGAGCAGTACATGTGGCTACACCGCCGGTTCAAGACATTGCCAGAAAAGGATATGCCTTCAAGGTACTGAGCATATGGGGGACTGGGGATTAGGGACTGGGGACTGGTAATCAGGTCTCGAGTTTCCGTTTGATGCTGCGCTGCAAACCGTTAAGCAAGCGAAATGTGTGGTCCAGCTGCCGAAAGACATCATGAGTTTCCGGCAGCAGGCCAAGCATACACGCGATCTCCATCTGAGTATCGAGCTCATTCAGCGAGCCTCTGGCAATGCTCAGGAAATGAGCGTATTCACGGGTACTCGCTCTGGCCACACCTTCGGCAATGTTCGAAGGCACTGAAATGGCGGCTCTGCGCATCTGGGACGTGAGACCAAACAACTCGGCCCGGGGAAATGACGCCGAGACCTCATAAGTCAGCTTGACCAGCAGCATGGATTCACGCCAGACATCCAGTCGCTTGTGCGTCTTCATATTTGCCCTCCAGTCCCTGTTCCCTATTCCCTAGTCCCTAGTCCCTGCCTTTGAGCCATTTATTCCAGCTTGCCACCACCCATTCCCGCTCCTGGGTGAGCTCGGTGTCGGGTACCCGGCCGGGCTGATCCGACAGGCTGAGACGATGGCCCCGGTCGCGAATGGCGCAGTAGGCCTGGCGCAGCCGCAGCGACTCCTCTTCGTCGAGCAGATCCACCTCCACCGCGGTTTCCAGAATACGCATGTTGTCGGGCCAGCGGGTCAGCTCCGGGTGCTGCTCACTGTAGGCCAGCACCAGATACTGGGTCAGAAACTCGATATCGGCCAGGCCCCCGACCGACTGCTTGAGATGAAACTCCCCCGGGCCGGCCTTGATCAGGTGCGACCTCATCTTCTCGCGCATGGCCACCACCTCGGTGGCCAGCTCACCCCGGTCGCGGGGCTTGCTCAGCACGGCGGCACGAATACGGGAAAATTCCTCACACAGCGTCGGCTCGCCCACAATCAGACGGCTGCGCACCAGGGCCTGGTGCTCCCAGGTCCAGGCATCCTTCTCGAGGTAGTGACCGTAAGCGTCGAGGGGAGTCACCATCAGACCGGAGTTGCCGCTGGGGCGCAGGCGCATGTCCAGCTCATAGAGCACGCCGCTGGCGGTGCGGGTATTGAACAGGTGAATAATGCGCTGGGCCAGGCGCAGGTAGAACTGGCGGCTGTCCAGCGGCTTGTCACCGTTGGTCTGACCGCTCATGCCGGCCTGATGCACGAACACCAGATCCAGATCCGAGCTGTAGGCCAGCTCAATGCCGCCCAGCTTGCCGTAGGCCACCACGCCAAAGCCCTTGTCGCCGCTGTCCGCCAGCTGGGCCGGCACGCCATGGCGGGCGGTGATCTGGGCCCAGGCCTGATTGACCACCTCTTCCACGATGGCTTCCGCCAGCCAGGTGAGGTGATCGCTCACTTTCATCAGCGGCAGTACACCGGCAATGTCGGCGGCGGCGATGCGCAGCAACTGAATCTGCTTGAACTGGCGCAGCGCCTCCATCTGCTGCTCCACATCCTCTTCCGGTACCCGCAGCAGAAACTGGCGCAGCTCGTCCTTGTAGGCGTCCAGCGGAATGGGGTTGTACAGCACCTGAGGCACCAGCAGCTCGTCCAGCAAAATGGGAAAGCGCGCCAGCTGCTCGGCTACCAGAGAGCTGGCCTCGCACAGGCGAATAAGCTGGGTCAGGGCGCCGGCATTTTCCACCAGCAGCTGCAGATAGGCGGTACGGGTGGCGATTTGCAGCAGCAGCTTCTGCAGCCGGGCAAACAGAATGCCGGGGGTGTCGGACTGGCTGACCTTTTCCAGCAGCACCGGCATCAGTTTTTCCAGCGCCTGCCGGCCCTGGGGCCCCATGGCCCGGCGCGGACACTCTTCCTTGAAGGTGTTCAGGGCACCGGCCAGCCGTGCCGCCTTGTCGGCGGCCATGCCCTGCTCTGCCAGCAGGGTGGCCAGCTCGTTTTCCTCCTCCCAGTCGGTCTGCCAGATATCGGACCAGATCTGGGCCACGCCTTCCTCTTCCGCTTCGGTACTGTCGCCGATCAGCAGCTCAAACTGGCGGTGAACCCCGTCCATGGCGGCGTGCAGTGTGGTCAAAAAGGCGTTCCAGTCGTTGTGACCGGTCAGCCAGGCCAGCCGGGCCTGGTTGAGCTCGTCAAAGGGCAGGGTCTGGGTCTGCTGATCGGCAAAGGCCTGCAGGTAGTTTTCCACCTTGCGCAAAAAGCGGTAGCTGGCGTGCAGCTGTTCGGTCACCTCACGCTCCAGCGCCCCGGCATCACAGGCTGCCGCCAGCGCCTCGGGCAGGTGGCGCACCTGCAGTGCCGGCTCCCGGCCGCCACGGATCAGCTGAAACACCTGAGCGATAAACTCCACCTCGCGAATGCCGCCGGCACCCAATTTGATATTGTCTTTCAGACCCTTGCGGCGGACCTCGGCGGCGATCATGGCCTTCATCTGGCGCAGGGAGTCGATGACCCCGAAGTCGATATAGCGGCGAAACACAAAGGGCTTGAGCATGGCGCGCAGCTCGGCGGTATATTCACCCTCGTCGTTGAGAATGCGCGCCTTGACCATGGCATAGCGCTCCCAGGTACGGCCGTGGTGCTGGTAATAGTCTTCCATGGCGGTAAAGCTCACCGCCAATGGTCCCGACTCGCCAAAGGGCCGCAGGCGCATGTCCACCCGGTAGACCTGGCCGTCTATGGTGGTCTGATTGAGGGCATTGACCAGCTTTTGCCCGAGGCGAATAAAGAACTGCTGGTTGGCCAGCTCCCGCCGCCCGCCTTTGGTCACGCCATTGTGAGGAAAGGTAAAGATCAGATCGATGTCGGAAGACAGGTTGAGCTCGCCGCCGCCCAGCTTGCCCATGCCGAGGATCAGCATGGGCACGGCGTTGCCGTCGGCATCCGTGGGGGTACCCAGCTCGGCGCACTGACGCCGGTACAGCCAGCGGTAGCTTTCCACGATCAGGGCATCGGCCAGCGCCGAGATATGCACAAAGCTTTCTTCCACTTCGGCCCCCAGCAACATTTCCCGCCAGGCGATGAGCAGCAGCTCCCGGCGCCGGAACTGGCGCAGCAGCCGCATCATGGTGGCCTCGTCATTCACCTCGCCAAGCATGGCAGCCAGCTCGGGCTGATAGCGGCTGGACCGATCGGCATTAAACAAGTCCCGCTCATCACTCAGCTCCAGCGCCAGCTCGGGCTGGCGGCATAGGCTGTCGGCGGCAAAATCGCTGCAGGCAAACAGCCGTTTCAGCCGCACAATGCGCTCGGCATCGAGACGAGGCAGCACCTCGGCGGCGCGTTCGGAAAAATGGGCCCAGTGTTTGTCGGCCTGAGCGACGAGCGGGGCGGGCAATGCTGACATTGGCAATTCCTTCTGTTCGACAATGGCTTTCAGACTATCACCCTTGCCGGGGCGGCACAGCGGGCCGAGCGCAAATTCTCGTGCGCCACGTCGCGCTTGCACTGGCAAGGCCGGCTGAATTAGTCTTTAGCCGACTTATTATGTCAGGATTCGTGCATGGAACTATCAATCATCGGCCGCCATCTGGAGCAGCTGGGCGAGGCCTCGACCACAGGTTTTGCCTTTCAGTGCTACCCCATTCCCGGCGAGGTAGAGGTACTCAGGGTCACGGTGGAAGGGCGGGAAGAACTGCCCTTGTTCATTTCCGTGTCCGATGATCAGATTTTGTGCATCAGCTACCTGTGGGATGAAAGTCAGGTGGATCCGACGCGGCGCCAGGCCATGCTGGAGGCCATGCTCGACATGAACATTCCCATGCCGCTGTCGGCCTTTGCCCGGCTGGACGACTGGTACGTGGTGTTTGGCGCCCTGTCGCTCAACTCGGCCCTGGCCGACATCGAGCACGAGCTGGCGGTGCTGAGCGACAACTGTCTGGAAGTGATCGAAGACATGGCGGAGTTTTTGTTGTGAGGGCACGAGTATGAGCGTATTAGGTCGCGTACTGCGCAGCCTGCAGGATGAAAAAGACGGCAGCCTGGATTCGGAACGGGTGTGCGTGCAACTGGTACAGGACTGTCGCCATGCCGAGCAGCACATGCAGGGGCTGGCGCGCCAGTGCCAGCAGCTGAAGCAGGAACTGGTCGCCGCCGATGAGCAGACCGCCCGGCTGGCACAACGCCATGGCGAGCAGGAAAGCGCCGTACTGGCCGCCCTCGACGGTACTCACGAACAGGCCCACACCCTGGCTCAGGCCCTGGCGGAGCTGGAAAACCGGCAGGCCGAGCTGGCCGCGCGCCGGGCCCATGATGAAAAACGGCTGAGCTACTATCGCCGCCGCTGGCTGGAAGCCGAACGCCACTATCACGATCTGTGCCGGCAGCTGGCCATGGCCCGGGCCACCCGTTGCGTGCGCCAGACCATGGCCGCCATTCGCGAGCATCCGGAGGTAACCCTGGTCAACGCCAAGGAGGCCCTGGCCCATATTCGCGCCCGGGAGCAGCAGCCTCAGCCCGACGAACCGGCTCCGGCAAGCGGCCGGGCCCGCCGGCACAGCGCCGACGAGGTACTGGCCCGGTTGCGGCAACAACGGAATACACGCCCATGAGCCAGCGCAAACTGCCGGACAAGTGGCAGAGCTCGGTACGGGCCGCCCGGGCGGTGCAGGTGGCCTTTGACATGGACGAAAAGCTGCAATACCGCATTCGCCGCGAAGCCCTGGACAATGGCCTCAGCCCCTCGGACCAGATTCGGCACATACTGAGCCTGCCCACCTCGGCCAAGCCCAAGCGCCCCCGCTTAACGGTGTCGCTGAGCCCGGACGATTATGCCCGCCTGGCCGAGCGCTACGGCCTGGCGCCCGAGCAGCAGCTGGAGATCAAGCACAGAGTGATGGACGAGCTGCTGGCATACAGCCAAAAGCAGGACGAGGCCTGATTCCCCCATATAAAAAGGAGCCTTACGGCTCCTTTTTAATGTCAACGCCAGTAAGGCGTGAGCTCCAGCGCCTGACGGCGGGACTGCTCCAGGGCTTCCAGCAAAAAACCCTGCTTGCGCGCCAGCCACTGCTCCAGCTCTTCGGCCTCATCCGCTTCCAGCTTTTCCACCAGTTCCGGCAGCGGCGAGAGCATGTCGAGATCCTCGATGCCACGCAGAATGTCGAGCCAGGGCATGCGAAAGCTCAGGCGCTCCGCCTCCGGAAACAGCCGGCTGAAACACAGGCCCACCATTAAATTGCGGCGCAGCTTGCCCTTTTGCTGAATATATTGCGCCACACTGAGCTGTTCGCCCCCCAATGCGCTGTGACGCAGGGTCTGCCAGCTGTCTTCCAGCAACGGATCGGCCAGGCTGGCCACCGGTGCCAGCAGCTGGTTTTGTTGCTCCCGGGTCAGGCCGGCGCGCCAGTCCTGGCGATAGAGCCAGTGGGTCAGCCCCAGCACCAGGCGGCCGTAGCGGGGGCTGTGCAGCAGCTCGCGCAGGCTGTGCTCGTCGGGCAGGCCCTGCTGCTGCTCGGCCAGCAGCCGCAGCAGGCTCTTGCGGCAATCGAGCCGGCGCAGGTAATGGCCCTTGTCGGCAGTCAGGTGCGCCAGCATCTGGGCGCGGTCCAGCCAGGACAGCTGCTGTTGCAGCCACAGCAGATCGTCGACCCAGCCGCTGTTGACCCGAAGCGATACCCGCTCGCCAAACATCAGCAAAATCTGGTGCACCAGGGCGGCGCCTTCGCGCAGCTGCACCAGCCAGTCGATGTCGGGGCGGGCCAGCCAGCCTTCCTCGTGGTGCTGCCAGTGTGCCAGGGCCTGGTGCAACAGCTCCACCATGGCCTGCTCACAGGACTGCGCCGGCAGCAATGCCACCGGCTCCAGCGCCTGCAGCTCGGGCATGGGGCTTAAGCCAGCCAGCCGGTAGCCGCGCTGGGCCTTGGAGACCGCCCCCAGACGCAAGCCGCCCCCTTGCACCAGGTGCTCGGCCAGCTCAAACAATACCGAGGCATCGCCGCGCACCAGCTCCAGCTCCAGTTCGCAAATGGGCTCGCGCTGATCGCCCGCCTGCACCTCGCCCTCGTCCAGGGCCAGTTCAATTTCGGCGCCGTTCAGTTCCACCAGCCAGCGGCGACGCACGAAATCGGTACAGAACAGCGGCTGCAGCCCCTGCTGCAGGGCTTGCGGATCGGCGCCCTCGGGCCAGATGGACGCGGGAAACAACGACAGGTCGGGATTGTGCACACCCAGGGCCACGTTGAACTCCGGGCGCTGGTGCAGCCCCCCCACCTGGCTGCCGGCGAGCTTGACGGTCTGCTCCAGCTCGCCGTTCTGGCTGCGGATGCGCAGACCGGCGCCCAGACGGCGCAGGCCCAGCTCGGCGGTATCGAAGTAGGTATTGGCCAGGTGCTGGCGGTCGTGTTCAAGAATTCGGCAGGGTGGCAGCAGGTCGGGCAGGCTGTCATTGAGTTCGCGTGAGACAAGAAACTTGATCTCGATTTCTGTATCCATAGAGAGTGTCCGGAAAACCAACCTTCTGTTTTAAATGTGAAAGCAAAAACCACCATCAGAGTAGCATGGCAGTTTTATGAAAAATGCTGTTTTCTTGCCTGGGGAGTTACGTTACCATTCGCGCCACATTGACGTATCGAGTGTTTTTTCACCGACACAGGGTTGGCTATGCCAGTTAATACTATTTTGGGACTCTTTGCCAAGTCTCCTATCAAGCCCCTGCAGAAGCATGTGATGAAAGTCCATGAAGCTGCACAGCAATTGGTTCCCTTCTTCGACGCCATGTGGGAGCAGGATTGGGAAAACGCCGAACGGATCCAGCGTCGCATCTCCCAGCTGGAACGGGAAGCCGATGCGCTGAAGCGCGAAATCCGCCTTAAACTCCCTCGCGGCCTGTTTATGCCGGTGGAACGCACCGACATGCTGGAACTGCTCACCCAACAGGACAAGATTGCCAACAAGGCGAAAGACATCTCCGGCCGCATCGTGGGTCGTCAGATGGCTATTCCCGTTGAGCTCAAGTCCGCCTTTATGGATTACCTCAACCGTTGTATCGATGCCACCGCCCAGGCCTCCAAGGCCATCGATGAGCTCGACGAATTGCTGGAAACCGGCTTCAAGGGCCGGGAAATGGATCTGGTCACCGACATGATCCACCAGCTCGATCTGATTGAAGACGACACCGACGTGATGCAGGCCCGGCTGCGCAAACAGCTGCAGGCCATTGAAGAAAACTACAATCCCATCGATGTCATGTTCCTGTACAAGATCCTTGAGTGGGTCGGCGACCTGGCAGATCAGGCCGAGCGGGTTGGTTCCCGTCTGGAACTGATGCTGTCCCGTTCCTGAGCGAAACGACAAGGTAAATAAATGGATATCATTGCTAACTACGGCACCACGCTAATTCTGGTGGCGGCCGTCTTCGGCTTCTTTATGGCCTGGGGCATTGGCGCCAACGACGTGGCCAACGCCATGGGCACCTCTGTCGGCACCCGCTCCCTGACCATTAAACAGGCGATCATCATCGCCATGATCTTTGAATTCGCCGGTGCCTACCTGGCCGGCGGCGAGGTCACCTCCACCATTCGCAAGGGCATCATTGATGTCGGGGCCTTTGAGGGGCACCCGGATCTGCTGGTGTTCGGCATGATCGCCTCGCTGCTGGCCGCCGGTGCCTGGCTGTTGCTGGCCTCCTGTTTCGGCTGGCCGGTGTCGACCACCCACTCCATTATCGGGGCTATCGTCGGCTTTGCACTGGTGTCGCTTGGCTCTGACGCCGTGCACTGGGGCAAGCTGGGCGGTGTGGTCGGCTCCTGGATCGTGACCCCGGCGCTGTCGGGTCTGCTGGCCTACTTCACCTTTATCAGCGTGCAGCGGCTGATTTTCAATGCCGAAAACCCGCTGCTGGCAGCCAAGAAATACGTGCCCGCCTATATCTTCCTCACCGTCATGGTGATCTGCCTGGTGACCCTGAAAAAGGGCCTCAAGCACGTGGGCCTGGAGCTGACCGATGTGCAGAGCTGGGGCCTGTCGGTGGCCGTGTCGCTGGTGAGCGCCGTGATCAGCGCCTTCTACATCAAGCGCCAGCGCTACAACCCCAAGGATGACAAGGACATGCACTTCTCCAACGTGGAGAAGGTGTTCGGCATTCTGATGGTGGTCACCGCCTGTGCCATGGCCTTTGCCCACGGCTCCAACGACGTGGCCAACGCCATCGGCCCGCTGTCGGCCGTGGTCAGCGTGGTGCAGAGCGCCGGGCAAATCGGCGCCAGCGCCAGCATCGCCTGGTGGATTCTGCCGCTGGGTGGCATCGGCATCGTGATCGGCCTGGCTTCACTGGGCCACAAGGTCATGGCCACCGTGGGCACCGGCATTACCCACCTCACCCCCAGCCGGGGCTTTGCGGCTCAGCTGGCAACGGCTGCGACAGTGGTGATCGCATCGGGTACCGGTCTGCCCATTTCCACCACCCAGACCCTGGTGGGCGCGGTGATGGGCGTGGGCCTGGCCCGGGGCATTGCCGCCCTGAACCTTAACGTGCTGCGAAATATCGTGGTTTCGTGGGTGGTCACCCTGCCCGCCGGCGCCGTGCTGGCCATTGTGTTCTTCTACATCATTCAGTGGATGTTCACCTGATACCACTCGAATACCAGGGGGCCTTGCGCCCCTTGTTCTTGTCCTTCCCGCCCCTCGCCATTACCATGGCCTCACTACAAGAGCCCCAAGGATTTTTCAGGTGAAAGCAAAATTTCTGCTGCTGTTGTGCAGCCTGTTTTGGGTGAGCCAGGCCAGCGCCGCCACCCGTTACATTTCCGATGACGTTTATGCCTTTCTGCATGCCGGCCCCAGCAACCAGTACCGCATTATAGGCTCCATCAATTCCGGTGAAACGGTGGAGTTTCTCGGCCGGAATAACGACACCGAGTATGTGCAGATAAAGGACGCCGAGGGCCGCACCGGCTGGATGGATGGTCGTTTTCTGCAAACCGAGGAGAGCTTTCGCTCCCGCCTGCCGGTGCTGGAAAAAGCGCTGAACGATACCAGGGCTCAGCTGGCCAGCGTGGATGAGCGCCATGCCCAGGACGTGGCCGACAAGGTCAATCTGATCGAGCGCCAGCAGCAGGAGCTGGCCACCCTGACCGCCCGCCTGAACGAGCTCAGCAGCAGCCACGAGCAGCTCTCTTCCGAGAATCAGCGCCTGTCCAGCCTGATGGATGACCGTGAGCATCAAATGCGTCTGGACTGGCTGGTGCACGGCGGTCTGGTGGCCGGTGCCGGCGCCCTGCTGGGCTTTGTGCTGCCGATGATTCCCCTGCGTCGCCGCAAGCGTCAGGACAGATGGATGAACTGATCCCTTAGGGATTGGGGACTGGTTCCAAGCATGAAAAAAGCCGCTGGGTTTACCAGCGGCTTTTTGTTTACTCAGCGTCGTTCAGGGCAAAGTGCCGGTTGGGCTTGCGGTACACCACGCCGTCCTGCTGCAGCCAGTGAAAGATGTCTTCCACTTCTTCCTTTGACTTGTTCAGCAGCGCCGACACCGCCCCCTTGGCACAGCGCAGCTCGCCCGCCTTCAGCCGCTCTACCAGCTCGTGATAATAGTCGGGGCGCACGACGGGCTCGGCAGGTTCGACCACCGGCTCGGGTTGCGGCAGTGCCGGCGCCGGCTCGCTGCCATGCAGGCGATGATGACGCCGAAAACGAATTTCCTCACCCAGCAGCGAGATAAAAAAGGCGGCAAAGAAGTCGAGCAGCATCGACAGCGCCGCCACAATGCCAAACTGAACCCGCGACAGCGGCCAGCCCAGGCCGTCGGCCAGACCGCTCATCAGCCCCATCAACGAGTCCTGACTTTCCACCGCGACCTGATCCCGCTCCCGGCGCAGCTCGTCCTGCTGCGCCATCAGCGCCTGATTGCGCTTGAGCATGCGGGTCATGCCGGTGGCGATGCGATCCATCTCGATATAGGCCTGGGCCGCCTGTTCGTTGATCTCGATTTCCCGGTCAAGGGCGGCAATGCGATCATCATAACTTTGCACCAGGGCGGCCCGCGCCTTGTCGCCCTGCAGCAGGGTGTTGGTCGCGGCATTAATGCCGCCAACACTGCCGGCAATGGACAGCGCCGCCAGAATGCCATAGAAGCACAGCGCCTTGCCGGCCCCCAGCCGATCCCGGCGGTTGAGCCGCTCCCCCATCTCGTACCAGATGTAGAACTTGCCCACCTCAAACACCAGTGCCAGGCCGCCGAACATCACCTTCATCAGCGGGCCCTGATCCAGGGACAGAAACAACAGCAGGGAAAACACCATGGACGCGGCGATGGAGGCGCCGGTGATGAGATAAATCACGAACAGGGCAAAGTGCCCCTTGGGAAGACGTTGATACTTCAAGGCCGGAATACCAAAAACAAAATGAGCGAGCATTATAGGGGGCACTGATCCACAGGCAAGTACCGCTCGAGACCCGGCTTGCCACCTTCTCAAGCATGATCCCGGCACCGGAGCGGCACCATGAACTATAGTCATTCCAGAAAACACGCTCCATTTCGTATACGAAAGTGACGTACCAAAAGAGTTAAAAAGATGACTGACGGCCACAAACTGCTACAAAACAGTGATCTATCTGCCATTACGTGATCTTTATCTTTTTGGTTACGAGAAAATCGTATACATTACGGGCATTCAACGGCCTGGGATCAGGCCATTTTCATTCGCAACATCAGGACGCTCGCCATGTTTACTGTCGCCAATGTTTTTGCCCCCGATTACCGTCCTTCCGATCTGGCCGCGTTGCGTCAGGACATCACCCAGAACTACGCGGTGGATGAAAGCGCCTGGCTGGCCCGGCTGCTGGAGCAAGTGCCCGCTTCGGGCCCGGACATGGCACAACTGGAAGATCAGGCGCGTCGGCTGGTGACGCGGGTGCGGGAAGACAGTGACGGCGGCGATGGTATTGACGCCTTTTTGCAGCAATACAGCCTGGATACCCAGGAAGGCATTATTCTGATGTGCCTGGCCGAGGCCCTGCTGCGTATTCCCGACAGCCACACTGCGGATGAGCTGATCAAGGACAAGCTCTCGGGTGCCGACTGGGCAAAGCACTTTCGCCAGAGTGACTCCACCCTGGTGAACGCCTCCACCTGGGGCCTGATGCTCACCGGCCGCATCGTGCGCATGGACAAGAAACTCGACGGCAATCCGGCCAACGTGCTCAGCCGCATGATCAACCGTCTGGGCGAGCCGGTGGTGCGCTCGGCCATGTACGGCGCCATGAAAATCATGGGCAAGCAGTTTGTGCTGGGACGCTCTATCTCTGAGGCGCTCAAGGCCAGTCGCAAGTCCCGGGAGCAGGGCTACACCCACTCCTACGACATGCTCGGCGAGGCCGCCATGACCGCCGACGACGCCGAAAAATACCGGGCCGACTACGCCAGCGCCATTGCCGCCGTGGGCGGCGAGAAGCTCAACAACCCGGCCGTGCCCCGCCCGTCCATTTCCATCAAGCTGTCGGCATTGCACCCACGCTACGAAGAAGCCAACCGCGAGCGGGTGCTGACCGAGCTGTACGCCACCGTGCAAGGGCTGCTGGAAACCGCCCGCAAACTCGATGTGTTCATCACCATCGATGCGGAAGAAATGGACCGGCTGGAGCTGTCCCTCGAGCTGTTTGAAAAGCTCTATCGCAGCGACGTCAATAAAGGCTGGGGCGGCCTGGGGCTGGTGGTGCAGGCTTACTCCAAGCGCGCCCTGCCGGTGCTGTGCTGGCTTACCGCCCTGGCCCGGGAGCAGGGCGATGAAATTCCGTTACGGCTGGTAAAAGGGGCCTATTGGGACAGCGAAATCAAGCACAGCCAGCAGGCTGGGCTCGACGGCTACCCCGTCTATACCCGCAAGGCGGGCACCGATGTGGCCTACCTGGTGTGCGCCCGCTACCTGCTGAGCGCGGCCACCGAAGGCGCCATTTATCCGCAGTTTGCCACCCACAACGCCCACACGGTAGTGGCCGTGCTCAACATGGCCGGCCAGCGCCGCTATGAATTCCAGCGCCTGCACGGCATGGGGGAAGAGCTGTACGATGCCGTGCTGGCAGACAACCCCGGCCTTAACTGCCGCATTTACGCGCCCGTGGGCGCCCACAAGGATCTGCTGCCCTATCTGGTGCGCCGGCTGCTGGAAAACGGCGCCAACACCTCGTTCGTGCACAAGCTGGTGGACCCCGACACTCCTATCGACAGCCTGATCACCCATCCGGTAACCAGCCTGCGGGAGTGCCACAGTCTGGCCAACGACAAGATCCCCCTGCCCCACGACATTTTTGCCGATCGCAAAAACTCGGCCGGCTTCAACCTGAACATCGAAGCGGTCCGCACCCCCCTGTTCCGGAAGCTGGAACAGCTCGCCGGTAAAAGCTGGCAGGCCGCACCGCTGGTGGGCGGCAAAGTGATAAGCGGGGAAAAGCGCCCGGTTATCAGCCCGCAGAACCGGGCACAGCAGGTGGGCGAAGTGGTGTTTGCCGACCAGGCCACGGTCGAGCAGGCCATCACTCATGCCCAGGCGGCATTCAAGGGCTGGCGTGATGCGCCGGTGGAAACCCGGGCTCAGGCCCTGGAAAAACTGGCGGATCTGCTTGAAAGCCACAGCGCCGAGTTTATCTCGCTGTGCACCAGGGAGGCAGGCAAGCTGCTGCAGGATGGCATCGACGAGGTGCGCGAGGCGGTGGACTTCTGCCGTTATTACGCCAATGAAGGCCGCCGCATGATGCATGAGCCCACCAAGCTGCCCGGCTATACCGGCGAGCTTAACCTGCTGCAGGCGCAGGGCCGCGGCCCCTTTGTGTGCATTAGTCCCTGGAACTTTCCCCTGGCGATCTTTCTCGGTCAGGTCAGTGCGGCCCTGATCACCGGCAATACCGTGCTGGCCAAGCCCGCCGAGCAGACCAGCCTCATCGCCCACCTGGCGGTGACCCTGGCCCACCAGGCCGGCATTCCCGGCGATGTGCTGCAACTGCTGCCCGGCGACGGCGCTACCGTGGGCGCGGCACTCACCCAGGATCCGCGCATTGCCGGGGTCTGCTTCACCGGCTCTACCGACACCGCCCAGTTGATTAACATGACCCTGGCCAAGCGCAGCGGCGCCATAGTGCCGCTGGTGGCGGAAACCGGCGGCCAGAACGCCATGATTGTGGATTCCACCGCCCTGCCCGAGCAGGTGGTACGGGACGTGCTACGCGCCGCCTTTCAGAGTGCCGGTCAGCGCTGCTCGGCGCTGCGGGTACTGTATTTGCAGGACGACATTGCCGACCGGGTGCTGGAAATTCTGGAAGGCGCCATGCAGGAGCTGAGCGTGGCGGATCCGGCGCTGTGGTCCACCGACGTCGGCCCGGTGATCGATGCCGACGCTCAGGCCGGGCTGCAGGCTCACCTGGACGCCATGAAGGCCGCCGGCCACAAGGTGATTGCCGAAGCGCCCATGAGCGAGGCTTGCGCCAACGGCTATTACCTTCGCCCCACGGCGCTGGAAGTTGGCAGCATCGGTGAACTGAGCAAGGAGCAGTTTGGCCCCATATTGCACGTGGTGCGCTTCAGGGCGAAAGACATCGACAAGGTTATCGACGACATCAATGCCACCGGCTACGGTTTGACCCTGGGCGTACACAGCCGCAATGAATCGTTCGCCGCGCACGTGGCCAAGCGGGCCGAGGTGGGCAATGTCTACATCAACCGGGATCAGATCGGCGCCATGGTGGGCGTGCAGCCCTTTGGTGGCCGCGGCCTGTCCGGCACCGGCCCCAAGGCCGGCGGCCCCCACTACCTGACCCGGTTCATTACCGAAAAGACCATCACCAACAACACCACCGCCATCGGTGGTAACGCCACCCTGCTGTCGCTGGGTGAAGGGTGATGACAACCCCACCCTACCCCTCCCCTTAACAAGGGGAGGGAAAACTTAGCCCCTCCCCCTTGGTCAAGGAGGAGGCCGGGAGGGGGTCTGCCAACCGAAAATGATTCTCAAAGGCGCTGAAGCGCCTTTTTCACTTTCAGTCGCTATAATGGCCGTTTTGCATGTGGGGAGAGCGGGCGTTGAAAATCTATCTGGTGGGGGGCGCGGTCAGGGATGAACTGCTGGGCCTGACGGTAACGGAGCGGGACTACATGGTGGTGGGCGCCACTCCCGCGCAATTACTCGACCTTGGCTACACCCAGGTGGGCAAGGACTTTCCGGTATTTCTGCACCCGCAAAGCAAGGAGGAGTACGCCCTCGCCCGCACCGAGCGCAAGGCCGGCACCGGTTACACCGGCTTTATCTGCGACTTCGGCCCCGAGGTCACGCTGGAAGAAGATCTGCGCCGGCGGGATCTCACCATCAACGCTATCGCTCAAAACGACGACGGCGAGCTGGTTGATCCTTATGGTGGCGTGGCCGACATTCACGCCCGAGTGCTGCGCCATGTGTCCGAGGCCTTTGGCGAAGATCCGCTGCGGGTGCTGCGGGTAGCCCGCTTTGCCGCCCGCTTTTACCATCTGGGCTTTACTCTTGCCCGGGAAACTCAGGCGCTGATGACGCAAATGGCCGACAGCGGCGAGCTCTCTGCGCTCACGCCCGAGCGGGTATGGAAAGAAACCGAAAAGGCGTTGGCCAGCGACAACCCGCAGGTCTTTTTTGAGGTGCTGCGCGACTGCGGCGCCCTGGCGGTGCTGTTTCCGGAAGTGGATGCCCTGTTTGGCGTGCCCGGCCCCAAAACCTGGCACCCGGAGATCGACACCGGCCTGCACACCATGATGGTGCTCAAGCGCGCCGCCGAACTGGGCGCCACTCTGCCCTGCCGCTATGCCGCCCTGTGCCACGACCTGGGCAAGGCGCTGACGCCGCCCGATCACTGGCCCAGCCACCACCATCACGGTGAACTGGGTGTGGCCCCCATTCGAGCCTTGAGCGAGCGGCTGAAGGTACCCACCGAGCACAAGGAGCTGGCGGTACTGATGAGCCGCTGGCATATCTGCCTGCACCGGCTGGCCGAGCCCGCCCCGCAGCAGGCCCACACCGTGCTGGAACTGCTGGATCACACCGACGCCTGGCGCAAGCCGGACCGTTTTGCCGAGCTGTTGCTGTGCGCTCAGGCGGATTTGCAGGGCCGCACCGGCTTTGAGCGCCGGCCCTATCCCCAGCGGGAGCGGTTATGGCAGTGGCTGCAGGAGCTGAAGCAAATTACCGCCCGGCCCTTTGTGGCTCAGGGACTGAAAGGCCCCGCCATTGGCGAGGCCATTCGTGAAGCCAGACGGGAACGCCTGGCGCAATTGCTTCAGGCCTGACTCAATACGCCGATCAGCACCGCGCCCAGGGCCAGCCGGTAGAGTACAAAGGGCAGCACGCCCAGGCGGTTGAGCAGGCTCAGAAACAGGTGAATGCAGGCCAGCGCACTGACAAACGACACCAGCACACCCAGGGTCACCGCCGGCCACGACATGACCGCCCCACTGCCCACCAGGCCAGTGGCCTGGTGACTGCCCGCCAGCAAAATCACCGGAATCGACATTAAAAAGGAAAACCGCGCCGCCGCCTGCCGGGTAAGCCCCAGCATCAGGCCGGCGGTGAGGGTAATGCCGCTGCGCGAAGTGCCGGGGATCAGGGCCAGCGCCTGGGCACAGCCCAATATCAGGGCGCCACGCCAGCCGGTCTGATATTCGTTCTTGCACTGGCGGGCGATGCGATCCGCCCACCACAACAGCAGGCCAAACACCATGGTGGCGGCGGCGATCACCCAGCCCGAACGCAGGTAGGCGCTAATGATATCCCCCAGCAGCAGCCCCACCACGCAGGCGGGCACCGTGGCCAGCACTATGCCCCAGGCCAGTTTCGACTCGGCATTGTGACCACCACCGCGCAGCGATGCCCACCAGCTCAGTGCCATGATGCGCACTTCGTGCCGAAAGTAATACAGCACCGCCAGCAGGCTGCCCAGGTGCACGGCCACGTCAAAGGCCATGCCCTGATCGGGCCAGCCCAGTAACACTGAAGGCAATACCAGATGGGCAGAGCTGGAAACGGGAAGGAACTCGGTCAGGCCCTGAATAAGGGCCAGCAGAATGGCATGTACTTCCATGGCACCGTTCTCTGAAACAAGAATGATGTCAGTATAACGGCGAGGAATGACAATGAAATGACGTCAGCCCTGAAGATTGCGGCAGGCGAAACGCTCGATTTCCACGCCCACCCCGGCGGCATTGGGCACGGCGGCGGGTTTGGTGAGCCGCACCCTGACCGACAGCACCGGGAATTCGGTCAGGATCAGTCGCGCTATGTGCTCGGCCATGGTTTCCACCAGCTCCACATGGTTCTGCTCGGCATAGGCGGTCACCTTCTGGGACAGGGTGGCGTAGTCGAGGGCGCAGCTGATGTCGTCGCCCGCGGCCGCCGGACGGTTGTCGTAACCCATTTCCAGATCAAAACGGATCTTCTGCCGAATGCCCTTTTCCCACTCGTAAACACCTATGGTGGTTAATACCTCAAGGCCTTGCACAAACACTTTATCCATCGTCTTCGTCTTCTGTTAAGCTGTGGCTGTCTTTGGCGAGCAGGCCGTGAGGCCTTGTTAAGCGCGCCATCATAACGGATTGAACCCGGGGTATAAACCGCGAGATGACCGCCCTTACGCTGTTCATGATCATACTGGCTTATCTGGGAGGCTCGGTGTCCAGCGCCGTGCTGATCTCGCGTCTCTACCGTCTTCCCGACCCCCGCACCCACGGTTCCGGCAACCCCGGCGCCACCAATGTGCTGCGCACCGGCAACCGCAGCGCGGCCGTGTGGGTACTGCTGCTCGACATTCTCAAGGGCACCCTGCCCGTGTACCTTGGCTGGTTTCTCGGCATCAGCCCGCTTTATCTGGCCTTTATTGCCATGGCCGCCTGCCTGGGACACATGTTTCCGTTGTTCTTTCACTTTCGCGGCGGCAAGGGCGTGGCCACCGCACTGGGCGCCCTGCTGCCGCTGGGCATGGACATGGCCGGCCTGTTGCTGCTGACCTGGCTGGTGAGCCTGGGCCTGTTTGGCTATTCGTCACTGGCGTCGCTGATCACCGCCCTGTTCGCGCCCTTGTTCGTGTACTTTATCAAGCCCGAATACACCCTGGCGGTGGCCTTGCTGTCCTGCCTGATCATCATTCGCCACCACCGCAACATCAGCCGGCTGTATCACAACGAGGAAACGCCCATCCTCAACCGGCTTAAACGAAACCGGGAAGAGTGAGGGGTCAGGAGTAAAGGGTGAGGCGCAAGGTAAAACCACCCCTGCATTCTCCTCACTCCAGTATCCTTACGCCTCACCGTCAACCGGCGGCAATTCGTCCAGCGGCCAGCGCGGACGGGCATGCACCCGCAGCGGCTCGGTCTGGTTGGCCTTGAGCCGTTGCAGTCCGGCAAAGGCGATCATGGCGCCGTTGTCGGTGCAGTATTCGTTACGCGGATAGAACACCTCGCCCTTCAGTCCTGCCATCAGGGCCTCCAGCTGTTCACGCAGCGACACATTGGCACTCACCCCGCCCGCCACCACCAGCCGGTTGAGCCCGGTCTGCTGCAACGCCCGCTTGCACTTGATGGCCAGGGTATCGACCACCGCCTGCTGAAAGGCGTGGGCGATATCGGCCCGGGTCTGGTCGTCGTCGCCTTCGGCGGCAATGGTGGTGGCAGTGGCGGTCTTCAGCCCGGAGAAGCTGAAATCCAGCCCGGGCCTGTCGGTCATGGGCCGGGGGAACCTGAAGCGGCCGGGCACGCCGGCTTCTGCCAGTCTGGCAAGACGCGGGCCGCCGGGATAGTCGAGCCCCATCAGCTTGGCGGTCTTGTCAAAGGCCTCGCCGGCGGCATCGTCAATGGACTCGCCGAGAATTTCGTAGCGGCCGATGCCGTCCACCCGCACCAGCAGGGTATGACCGCCGGACACCAGCAGCGCCACAAAGGGAAACGCCGGTACCTTTTCTTCCAGCATGGGGGCCAGCAGGTGCCCTTCCATGTGGTGCACCGCCACCGCCGGCTTGCCCCAGGCAAAGGCCAGGCTGCGGCCGATGGTGGCGCCCACCAGCAGCGCGCCCATCAGGCCGGGGCCGGCAGTATAGGCCACGCCGTCGATGTCGTCCTTGCTGCAGCCGGCGTCGGCCAGCGCCGCCTCAATCAGCGGAATGGTCTTGCGCACATGATCCCGGCTGGCCAGCTCGGGCACCACGCCGCCGTAGTCGGCGTGCAGTTTCACCTGGCTGTAAAGCTGGTGTGAGAGTATGCCGAGCTGGTCGTCATAGATGGCGATGCCGGTTTCATCGCAGGAAGTTTCGATGCCAAGTACACGCATGGGAAAATGAATAACACTGTCGAAAAATAGGCGTCTATGGTACCCTGCCCGCGCTTTTTTAACCAGCGAAGGGGTGTCGGACTTTACAGCCGGGCCCGGTTAAGAGTAGAATTTCGCACCATTTTATTGTCATACTGGTTAATACAAGCCAGTTAACCGAGGTGAGAGGCACATGCCAGTAATTAAAGTACGTGAAAACGAGCCCTTCGACGTAGCCCTGCGTCGCTTCAAGCGTTCCTGCGAAAAGGCCGGTATCCTGTCTGAAGTACGTCGCCGCGAGCACTACGAAAAGCCGACTACCGAGCGCAAGCGCGCCAAGGCTGCCGCTGTTAAGCGTCACGCCAAGAAGCTGGCTCGCGAAAACGCACGTCGCACTCGTCTGTACTAAGGCGTTGTTGATCTCATGTCTTTGAAAGACCAGCTGTCAGAACAGCAGAAAAATGCCATGCGTGCCAAAGACAAGGCTCGCCTGGGTACCCTGCGCATGCTGATGGCCGAGATCAAGCAGAAAGAGATCGACAGCCGCGAAACCCTGGACGATGACGGCATCATCGCGGTGATCACCAAAATGGTGAAACAGCGCAAAGATGCCGCCAACCAGTTCGAGCAGGCCGGTCGTCAGGAACTGGCCGACAACGAGCGCCAGGAAATCGTGGTGCTGCAGGAATTCCTGCCGCAACCCCTGACCGAAGACGAGCTGGATGCTTTGCTCACGCAGGCCATCGCCGATACCGGCGCCACTGGCATGCAGGACATGGGCAAGGTAATGGCGGTACTCAAACCGCAGATCCAGGGCCGTGCAGACATGGGTAAGGTCAGCGCCACCATCAAGGCCAAACTGGCCTGATAACCGCCGCTGAGCTGCCAACGGGCCGTGCTTCGCGAGAATGCACGGCTTTGTTTTTTGCTTTACGGTGAATCATGGCTGGCAGAATCCCCCAACAATTTATCGATGACCTCCTCGCCCGCACCGACATTGTCGACCTGGTCGATCAACGGGTAAGGCTCAAAAAAGCCGGCAAGAACTACCAGGCCTGCTGCCCCTTTCATAACGAAAAAAGTCCGTCCTTTACCGTCAGTCCCGACAAACAGTTCTATCACTGCTTCGGCTGTGGCGCCCATGGCACCGCACTTGGCTTTTTGATGGAATACGACGGGCTGGAATTTCTCGACGCCATTGACGAACTCGCGGCCATGCACGGCCTCACCGTGCCCCGGGAAACCACCGGCGGCAGCTCGCCCCAGCAACAGGCGGCGGCCCGGGCCGAACGCCAGGATCTCTATGGCCTGCTGAACGACATCAGCCACTTTTACCAGCAGCAGCTGCGCAGCGCGCCGGCGGCCATCGACTATCTCAAGGGCCGGGGTCTGAGCGGTGAAGTGGTCAAGCGTTTCGGCATCGGCTTTGTGCCGGATCAGTGGGACAGCGTTAAACGCCGCTACGGCAAAAACCGCGATACCGAACGCCAGCTCATCGACGGCGGCATGCTGCTGCAAAACGACAAGGGCCGGGTCTACGACCGCTTTCGCGATCGCATCATGTTCCCAATTCGGGATCGGCGCGGCCGCACCATCGGCTTTGGCGGCCGGGTGCTGGGCGACGGCACCCCCAAATATCTGAACTCGCCGGAAACCCCGGTGTTTCACAAGGGCCGCGAGCTGTACGGCCTCTATGAAGTGCGCCAGGCTCACCGCAACCCGGAACGTATTCTGGTGGTGGAAGGCTACATGGACGTGGTGGCCCTGGCCCAGTTTGGCATCGACTATGCGGTGGCCAGCCTCGGCACCTCCACCACCTCCGATCAACTGCAGCTGCTTTACCGCACCACCCGCGAGGTGATCTGCTGCTACGACGGCGATCGCGCCGGCCGCGAAGCCGCCTGGCGGGCCCTGGAAAACGCCCTGCCGCTGATGCAGGACGGCCGCAGCCTGCGCTTTGTATTTGTGCCCGACGGCGAAGACCCCGACAGCCTGGTGCGCACCCAGGGCAAAGACGCGTTTGAACAACTGCTGAACACCGCCCAGGACTTTGGTGATTTTCTGTTTGAACGGCTGGCCCAGGACAGCATGAGTGGCGACGCCGGCCAGCACGAGCTGGCCCACAAGGCTGCCGAAGCCATTATGCGGGTGCCCGAAGGCTTTACCCGGGAGGGACTGGTAACCCGGTTATCGCGTCAGCTCAACTGGGGTGAAAACGAGCGCCGGGTGAAAGAACTGTTCCAACGCCTAAAGCCGGCCGAAGGCCAGGAAAAGGCCCCTGCGGCCCGCCCGCAAAAACTAAAGCTGACCCCGCTTCGACGGGCCATTGCCCTTGTGCTACAATATCCGGCTGCCGCAGCCCGACTGCCGGAAATGCCGGCCCTGGAGGAACTCTCGCTTCCGGGTATGGAACTGCTGCTGGCCCTGCTGGTCATGGTTCGAGAGCAGCCCGGTATGAGTACCGCCCAGCTGCTGGAACACTGGCGCGGCCACCCGTCGGAACCCGCGCTGTCGCGCCTGGCCATGGCCGAAAACGCCTTTGCCGGCGACAATATCGAGCAGGAGCTGCAAGACATCTTCGTGGTGCTGATCAACGAATACCTGGCCCGGCGCATTGAGCTTTTACAGCAAAAAAGCCGCAGCCGCGACGGACTGACACCATCGGAAAAACAGGAATTACTGCTGCTGCTGACAGAAAGCAAGGGCGGCACGGTCTTATAATTGAAAAACGGGCAAACCGCCCCAAGATTGTAGTGAAGGCCCGGTTGACGGGTAAATGAAGAAATCAATGCAGGCTGCAGCACGCTCGGCTCAAGGGCGAGGTGTTGGCAAACTCGGACCAGTTAGCCTGACTGGTCAAATTTTGTTATAATCGGCTACTTGCGCGCCAGAAATGAGTGCCCCAGTACCCACACCCTCTTGCAACATCTAACCGGACGAGTTCTATGGAGCAAACCCCGCAGTCACAGCTTAAGCTTCTCGTTGCCAAAGGTAAAGAACAGGGCTACCTGACCTATGCCGAGGTAAATGATCATCTTCCTCAGGATATTGTCGACTCCGATCAGATCGAAGATATCATCCAGATGATCAATGACATGGGCATTCAGGTGGTGGAAAACGCCCCTGATGCCGATGATCTGATGATGACGGAAACCACCGCCGACGAAGACGCCGCCGAGGCCGCCGCCCAGGCGCTGGCGTCTGTTGAATCTGAAATTGGCCGCACCACCGACCCGGTGCGCATGTACATGCGCGAAATGGGTACCGTGGAGCTGCTGACCCGCGAAGGCGAAATCGACATCGCCAAGCGCATTGAAGATGGCATCAACCAGGTACAAAGCTCGGTGTCCGAGTACCCGGAGACCATTACTTCGCTGCTGGACCAGTTCGACCGCTTTGAAGCCGGCGACATCAAGCTGAGCGACATTATTTCCGGCTTTGTTGACCTGGAAGAAGCCGATGACGTGGCGCCCACCGCCACTCACATTGGCTCCGAGCTGAGCGACAAGGACCTCGACGACGAAGACGACGACGAGGATGAAGACGAGGACGAAGACGACGATTCAGAGACCGACAACGGTCCGGATCCCGAGCTCGCCCGCGAGAAGTTCGGCCAGCTGCGCGAGCAGTACGAAATTGTCAGAGACACCATTGCCGCCAAGGGCCGCACCTCGAAGGAAGCTGCCGCGCAGATCACCGCACTGGCGGATCTGTTCCGCCAGTTCCGCCTGGTGCCCAAGCAGTTCGATCGCCTGGTAAACAGCATGCGCGACATGATGGAGCGGGTGCGGGTGCAGGAGCGCATCATCATGAAGCTCTGCGTTGAGCAGTGCAAGATGCCCAAAAAGACCTTCGTGCAGGCCTTTGCCCATCATGAAAGCGAGCAGGCCTGGTTTGAAACCCAGCGGGCCGCCGGCAAAACCTGGTCTGGCCGTCTTGAAGACGTGGCCGAAGACGTACTGCGCGCCATTGGCAAGCTCAAGCTGGTAGAAGAAGAAACCGGCCTGACCATCTCCCAGATCAAGGACATCAACCGTCGCATGAGCATTGGTGAGGCCAAGGCCCGCCGTGCCAAGAAGGAAATGGTGGAAGCCAACCTACGTCTGGTGATTTCCATTGCCAAGAAGTACACCAACCGCGGTCTGCAATTCCTGGATCTGATCCAGGAAGGCAACATCGGCCTGATGAAGGCGGTCGACAAGTTCGAATACCGACGCGGCTACAAGTTCTCGACCTACGCCACCTGGTGGATCCGTCAGGCCATTACCCGCTCCATTGCGGATCAGGCCCGTACCATTCGTATTCCGGTGCACATGATTGAGACCATCAACAAGCTCAACCGGATTTCCCGCCAGATGCTGCAGGAAATGGGCCGCGAGCCCACGCCGGAAGAGCTGGCCCACCGCATGGCCATGCCGGAAGACAAGATCCGCAAGGTGCTGAAAATTGCCAAGGAGCCGATCTCGATGGAAACCCCCATCGGTGACGACGAAGATTCGCACCTGGGCGATTTTATCGAGGACACCACCCTGTCGCTGCCGGCGGACTCCGCCACTAGCGAGAGCCTGCGTAACGCCACCCACGATGTGCTGGCCGGCCTCACCGCCCGGGAAGCCAAGGTACTGCGCATGCGTTTTGGTATCGACATGAACACCGACCACACCCTTGAGGAAGTGGGCAAGCAGTTCGACGTTACCCGTGAGCGTATTCGCCAGATTGAAGCCAAGGCTCTGCGCAAACTGCGACACCCCAGCCGCTCCGAAGTGCTGCGCAGCTTCCTCGACGAGTAAGCACAACCGCACACAGTTCAAAGGGCGCTTCGGCGCCCTTTTTGTTTGCCTTTCAGCTTAAGTCGGGCAAAGGAATTGCTTCTCCGACACGCCGTGAACACCTCCCTGTGGGCTCCGCTGCGGCATCCCTGCCGCAGAGGGTACGGTGAAGCAGCTCCCTTTGCCCTCCTTCCTGACACTCGCCTTGCCTGCCTTAACCTGCTCCACCAACCGCTTAAAAATCAAGCGTCTAAGCTTCTGCCGCGGCTGGACAGGCCCCCACCGCTTCCCCTATAATCAGCCCACTTTTGGCCCCTTAGCTCAGTTGGTTAGAGCACACGACTCATAATCGTTAGGTCCCCAGTTCAAGTCTGGGAGGGGCCACCATACAGACACCGAAAAAAGCCAGTTGCATCAGTGCGCTGGCTTTTTTTGTGCCCTTCGAGTGCGACATTCACAGCACTGGTGCAATAGACTCTCCCCTTACCTGCTCTTTACATATATTGAATACTGTTACCGCTACAGATCAGGGAAGCCCGCACCATGACAGAAGCCCATTTCGAGCTGGTTGAATTTATTCATAAGCACCCGCGCCTGTTGGTGCTGACCGGTGCCGGCATCAGTACCGACTCGGGTATTCCCGACTACCGGGATCAGCAGGGCCAGTGGAAGCGCCAGCAGCCGGTACAGCACCCGGATTTTATGCGCTGCGAGCACACCCGCAAGCGCTACTGGGGCCGCAGTCTGGTGGGCTGGCCGGTAATGCGGGATGCCAGGCCCAACCCGGCCCACAACGCCCTGGCACAACTGGAGCAACTGGGCCACATAAGCCTGCTGGTCACGCAAAACGTGGACGGCCTGCACCAGCGCGCCGGCAGTGAAAAGGTAGTGGACTTGCATGGCCGCTCCGACCAGGTGGTGTGCATGAGCTGCGACTACCGTTGCAGCCGGGACGAAACCCATAGGCGCAGTGCCGAGCTGAACCCCGACTTTATTCACTACACCGCCGCCACCGCCCCGGATGGCGATGCCGATCTGGAAGTGGACTTCAGCCGCTTTCGCATACCTGGCTGCCACCGGTGCGGCGGCATCCTCAAGCCGGACGTGGTGTTTTTTGGCGACAACGTGCCCAAACAACGGGTGGTGGATTCACTGACGGCCCTTGAACGCGCCGACGGCCTGCTGGTGATCGGCTCGTCACTGATGGTGTATTCCGGCTACCGCTTCTGCCGCAAGGCGCAGGAATGGAACAAGCCCATTGCTGCCCTGACGCTTGGCAAAACCCGCGCCGATGAGCTGCTCAGCCTCAAGCTGAGCGCGCCCATCACTCCTCTGTTGCAGGCGGCGGTACATACCATAAGCCCGCCACGCTGATACTGGCAGACGGTATGCCTTAATGCGCTGCTGGTGCCTGCCACTGGCCGCGCTGATAAAACACAATGTCATCGCCATCAAAGCGGGCCAGGTGCAGCCACTGGTTCTCAACCAGGGCGCGCACCACCGGCTGGGCCTGCAGCACCGATTCAATGGCCGCGGCCGGTGCATCAATCACCACCGTCAGTCGCAGGGGCTCATGGTGCCAGTGCCGGCCGTCATGCACCGACTGCAGGGCCAGCCCGATACGCAGATCGCCACCGTTGCCTTCAAACACTCCCAGTCTGCCGCCCACCACGTTGTGCAGGGTTTTGTTGCCGCTGCCATAGCGCGGATTGTCAACGGTCGAGGCGAAATACTGCATGTTAATCCAGTTGGTCACCACCATGGGTGCCGTCATGATTTGAGTCAGCAGGCTGGCATTCGGATCGGCGGCGCTGTCATATTCATGCAGGAAGGCCCGCCCGCCCAGATCCCGCCCGCGGGTACGGGCCCGGCTCGCCACAATAAAGGCGGCATTGTTGGCCAGCCCCCACTCCGGCCGGGTTTGCGCCCAGTCGTTGGCCCGCTCCCTGAATTGACGGCGCAAAACCTCCGGCTCGGCCGGGCGGGCGCTCAGTCCCAGGGCCGGAGCCCGCTCGGCCCGGGCCGCGCAGCCGGCGTCATCCAGCGCCTGCTGCAGCGCAGGCAGCGCTTGTCTGGCCTCGCCCTGCAGCGAGTCGGTGTCGAACAGGGTCACCTCATCGGTGGTGGTGTTGTGCAGGGCTGCCAAGAAACGGGTGCGGGCCGGCAGCCTGATGCCCTGCCCGACCAGGCCGGCACGAACGGCCTCATCGTTAAGTATGTCCGCCAGCGCCCGCGCATTGACTTCGCCGGTCTGACCACAACAGGCACCGCAATCCAGGCCGGCCCGGTGAGGGTTGTTCTGGTTCTGGCTGCCGTGCCCCACCAGCAGCACCAGCGGTGCCAGCTCGCCGGTCAGCCCCATGCCGGTCAGGGCACTGTGCGCCACTGTCACCCGTTGCTCCACACTGCCCTGCAATACCGGCCGCAGCGTGCAGGCGCGGGATGCGGCCAGCCCCGGGCTGGCATCCCGAGTCGTCTTGTTTTGGGGCCGTGAGCGCTTGATCAACTTGCCCAGATAGCCCAGGCCCAGGGTTTCCACCAGGCTGAAGGCCGACGCCGGCAGGGTGGCAAAGGGCTGCCAGCCCGCCTGCCGTTGAAGGGCCTGCTGGCGCTGGCCGGCCAGGGCCTCGTCCTGGGCGGCCTCCCCTGTGGTGTCCGACACCGTCATGGCCGGTGCCAGCAACCCCGGCAACTGAGGCCGGCTGGCCTCGGTGCCCAGGGGCGAATAGCGGATCGGCAGACCAAAAAAGCCGGCAAAGCCCAGGGTCTGAATGGAATCTGAGCGGGCCTCCAGATGACGGCGAAACACTTCCGAGCGCACATCAATACAGAACGCCGCCTGCACTTTGGGCTCCGCCGGGCCGGACTCGGCCACCGGTGCCTGCAACGCCTGCGTCAGCGCCCGCTGATAACTGCGTTCGTGAGCGCGCAACCACACCAGCCGAAAGCGTGTGGCCTCGGTGTTCACGGTTTCACCGTGCCGGGCCCACTGGCTGCGCCAGCAGTCCCAGACCGAGCCGGCCTGACGGGCGCCGTCATCAATCAGGCTCTCCCAGCTCAGGCGAATGGCCAGCAGATCCACCAGGGTGTCATCGTCCTGCCCGTTCAGCCGGGCCTGCCAGCGACGATAGGCACACCAGGCCGCCCAGCCGCCAATGCGATAGATAACCGCCTGCAGGTAATCGGCCAGCGCGTCCGGCTCAATGCCCAGCTGCGCCAGCGCCTGGTGTATCTGCTCCCGGGGAGTGGCCGCCAATGCCGCGGCCCGGGCCGGCATGTTTGCCGCCTGCATCAGCAGCGCCACACTGTGATCCCGCATCAGGGTGGCCCGCCAGCTCTGGTACAGGCCATCGTGGCGTTCAGGGTGCCAGTCGGCCTGATCTTCATCAAAATAGGCGGCACAGAACTGGGCAATCTGATGGGTAATGGTGTCACACCAGGCCGGGTGGTGTTGCAGATCCCGCTGGCTGTCGAGAGTATCGCACAGCAGCGGCGGCGGCACCGGAGCCGTTGCCGCATGTTCCAGAGCGGCAATGGCGGCGGTGGCGTCTTCACCCGCCTCCCCGGCCGCGGCGTCTAGATCCGCCGGCGTGATACGGCCGTCCTGCCACAGGGTGCGGTAGTAGTCGAGCGGCATGGCCATGGGCGAGCCCGCCAGCCGGGCCTGCTGTTCGGCTACCTCCGCAAAGGGCCGCTCCACCATGGACCAGTAGGGATTAACGGCAATCATGCGATCCAGCGGCCAGGTGGGCGCTATCTGTGCACAGGCGGCGTGAATGGCTGCGTCCACCATGCCACCATGGTCGTGGGGTTGCCGGCTGGCACTCATGCTGTTTCTCCCAGTTCGTTGGTATGACGGTTAACCCGTGTTTGTGCCTGCAGCGGACTCAGACGTGCGGGCCAGATTTTAAAGGTGA
Organism: Oceanimonas aquatica; assembly: GCF_030732065.1. Classification (GTDB taxonomy): domain Bacteria; phylum Pseudomonadota; class Gammaproteobacteria; order Enterobacterales; family Aeromonadaceae; genus Oceanimonas. The sequence continues at coordinate 78,285 of NZ_JAVBHX010000004.1, read as the reverse complement.
TGCGCGTAAAGGTTTCGTCCAGATAAAAACCGTTGTAGGCCCAGGGATACATACGCTGGACCAGCGGGTGCTGGCCATGGTGGCTTACCGCCACCTGGGCTGCATACAGCAGCACAAAGGCCAGCAGCGTCCAGGCCAGCAGCAGCGGGCTGGCCGGGGCCGAGGCCGGCGCCAGCCCGGCCACCAGCCAGTGCCACAGCAGATACAGGTGCAGCAGCGCCAGCACCTGCAGGGCCCCCCGGCCCAGCCGCGGCCACAGGCTGCGCGGTCCGTGCCAGAGCAGCGGAGCCAGCCCCAGCACCAGTATTGCCACGGCCGCCAGTGGCAGGGTCAGCGCCGGCACCCAGAGCTGCCAGAGCAGCAGAGGCATGGCCACCAGTGCGGCCACCATCAGCAGCGCCGATACACCGCCCCGCACGCCGGCGATATGGGGCCGGTAATCCTTCAGCCGGGCATGCTCCACGGCCTCGCCGACCGCCAGAAAGGCATGAGCCTTGTAGATGGAGTGGGCCAGCAGGTGCAACAGCGCCAGCTCATACAGGCCAAGGCCAATCTCCACCAGCATAAAGCCCATCTGGGCACAGGTTGACCAGGCCAGCCTGACCTTGATGCTGATGCGGGTCATCATCACCCAGCCCGCCAGAACCGCGGTCAGACTGCCGACGATCACCAGCAGGTATTGCGCGGCCGGGGCCAGGGCGATGAGCGAGGCCAGGGTGATCAACACAAAGCCGCCAATATTCACCACGCCGGCATGCAGCAGCGCCGATACCGGCGTGGGTGCTTCCATCACCTGGATCAGCCAGCCGTGCAGCGGCAGTTGCGCCGACTTGAGCACCGCCGCCAGGGCAATCAGCACCGCCGCCCCATGCAGGGCTAGGGGCAGGGATTCAGCCGCCGCCAGCTGCGCATTGAGCACATCCACCGACAGGCTGCCCACCGAGCTGTAAATCAGCACCAGCGCACCCAGCAGACACAGTTCGGCCATGCGGCTGACCAGAAATTTCTTGTGCGCAACGATTTGGCCGGTCTTGCGCTCGGCGTAATAGGTCAGCAGGTAGTGCAGACCTATGCTGGTACCGCTCCAGGCCAGCGCCATCACTGCCAGATGACGGCTCGCCACCAGCACGGTCACCGACGACAGGGTAAACATGATGGCCCGCACAAACAGCGCCTGGCGCGGTTCGCCCCGCAGGTAACGGGAGGCATAGCCCACAATCACCCAGCCCAGTACCGCCACCAGCATGCCCATCACCACCGGCAGCCCCGGCGGTGTTACCCGGGTCAGCCCCCATTGCAGCGCAGGCACCAGTAGGCTGGCGGCCAGCGCCAGCCGTGACGACAACCGGGCAATGCGCCAGTGATGCTGACGCGATAACATGCAGGCCAGCCAGCCCACCAGATAACAGGCGGCAAGGGCAGCCCCACTCAGTACAAAAGGCATGGGTTACGCTCTCAAAAAGTCGTGATTGACGAATTGCGCGTATTTTTGCAGCCGGCAGAATGTTTTGTAAAATATATAAATATTCACAAGACGTTCTATTAAAGAGAACAATGAATGCGTAACCTCAACTTTCATCACCTGCATTACTTCTGGACCGTGGCCAAGGAAGGACACCTGACCCGGGCGGCGAAAAAGCTCAATGTTTCCCAGTCGGCCCTGTCATCCCAGATCCGCCAGCTGGAAGAGCAACTGGGACAGGCTTTGTTTCTGCGCCAGGGCCGCACCCTGACCCTGACCGAGGCCGGTCATCTGGTACTGGAATATGCCGAGAGCATTTTCAGTCTGGGCAGCGAGCTGCTGTCGGTGATGGAGAGCGGAGAGCATCAACGGGTACAGCAACTGCGCATTGGCGCGGTGGCGACCCTGTCCCGGAACTTCCAGGAAAACTTTCTGCGCCCCACCTTTGGCCAGCCGGATGTGAGGCTGGTGATCACCTCATCCAATCTCGACGATCTGCTGGGCCAGCTTAAAATGCACAAGCTTGATCTCATTCTCTCCAACCGCCCGGTGGTATCGGATTCGGCCACGCCCTGGCGCTGCAAGCTGCTCGCCCAGCAGCGGGTATGCCTGGTCGGCCCCACCCAGGCCGGGTTTGAGCAACTGTCTTTTCCCCGGGATCTGGAGCAGGTCAATGTGCTGCTGCCAGGCCCCGACAGTGATATACGCACCCAGTTCGACATTTACTGTGAGGAGCACGGCGTCTCCATTTCGCCATACGCCGAAGTGGATGACATGGCCATGCTGCGCTTGCTGGCGCGGGATGCCGGCGGCATTGCGGTGGTGCCCGAGGTGGTAGTGCAGGATGAAATACAAAGCGGCATGCTGCGTAACTACTGCACGCTGCCGGTTACCGAGTGTTTTTATGCCATTACCGCCCGGCGTCATTTTGAACTGCCGCTGCTGAATGCCCTGCTGGCTCGCCGGAGCACAAGCGATGAGCCGCCAGCGGCATTGATATAAAGACGGGGTCCTTTACCGGTGAGCTGGCCACTATTATACAATCAGGGCCGGCCTCGCCCTGCTGTTGCAAGGAGTCTTCATGTCCCTCGTGCTGCTGCTGACCCAGCAGATGTCGCTGTATCTGGTCATTGTGTACCTGGTCAGCCGCACGCCGCTGTTCAAACTGTTTACCGAGGCCGCCACCCGGCTGCCCCACAAGGTGTTCATTTATCTGGTGTTTTCCGGCTTTTGCATCATGGCCACCTACTTTGGCGAGCAGACCCACGGCGCCATCGCCAACACCCGTGCCATGGGTGCGGTGCTGGGCGGCCTGCTCGGCGGCCCGGTTACCGGCACCCTGGTGGGCCTCACCGGCGGGCTGCACCGCTACAGCCTGGGCGGCTTTACCGATCTGGCCTGCGCCGTATCCACTACCCTGGAAGGGCTCTCCGCCGGCCTGGTCAGCCTGTATCTGCGGCGCACCGGACGCAGTGAGCAGGTGTTCAATCCACTACGGGTGTGCCTGCTCACCCTGGCTGCCGAGATCATGCAGATGAGCATTATTTTGCTGCTGGCCCGCCCCTTTGACGATGCCCTGGCACTGGTGCTGCAAATCGCGCCGTCCATGCTGCTGGTCAACTCGGTGGGCGCCGCCCTGTTCATGAGCATGATTCGGGATCAGAAAGCCATGTTCGACAAGCAGTCGTCGGCCTTTTCCACCAAGGCGCTGAAAATTGCCGAACGCAGCGTGGGCCTGCTCAGCAAGGGCTTTAACGAGGAAACCAGCGCCCAGGTGGCGCGCATATTGATAGAAGAAACCAAAGTCGGTGCCGTGGCCATTACCGACCGGGAAAAGCTGCTGGCCTTTATCGGCATCGGCGCCGATCACCATCTGCCCGGCGCGCCCATTTCCTCGCAAATGACCCTGGACGCCATTCATCACAACCGGGTGATGTTTGCCGACGGCGTGGAAACTCCCTACGCCTGCTCCATGTCGCCCCACTGCACGCTTGGCTCCAGCCTGGTGATTCCGCTGCGCAGTGACAACGAAGTGGTGGGCACCATCAAGCTGTACGAGCCCAAGAACAAGCTGTTCCTCAATATCAACCGCACCCTGGGGGAAGGCATCGCCCGCCTGCTGTCCAGCCAGATCCTGTTTGGCCGCTTTGTGGAGCAGCAAAGCCTGCTGACCCAGGCGGAGCTGAAACTGTTGCAGGCCCAGGTTAATCCGCATTTTCTGTTCAATGCCCTGAGCACCATAGGCGCCATTACCCGCCGGGATCCCAACAAGGCGCGGCAGCTGTTGCAGCAGCTCAGCCAGTTTCTGCGCATCAACCTCAAGCGCACCACCGGCCTGGTCACCCTGGGCGACGAACTGGAGCATATTCATGCCTACCTGACCATCGAGAAGGCCCGCTTTATCGACAAACTGCGAGTGGACATCGACATTCCCGAGTCGCTGCACGGTATTCGGGTGCCGGCCTTTACCCTGCAGCCCATTATCGAAAACGCGGTCAAGCACGGCACTTCCCACCTGCTGGACACCGGTCATATTCAGGTTAACGCCAGCCTGAATAACCAGGAACTGCTGCTGGAAGTCACCGACAACGCCGGCCTGTATCAGCCCAAAAAAGACTCGGACGGTCTGGGCATGAACCTGGTGCACAAGCGCATTCAGAACCTGTTCGGCCCCGACTACGGCCTGACCGTGGTCTGTGAACCCGGTGACTTTACCCGGGTTGAAATTCGCCTGCCCATTACGGAGCCCCCAGCATGATCACCTGCCTGATTATCGACGACGAACCCTTTGCCCGGGACGAGCTGGCCGCCCAGCTCGCCGAGGCCGATGACATCGAGATTGTAGGCCAGTGCGGCAACGCCATTGAAGCCATGCAGGCCATCACCCGGCTAAAGCCCGATCTGGTGTTTCTGGATATTCAGATGCCCCGCATTACCGGCATGGAGCTGATCGCCATGCTGGATCCGGCCACCATGCCCAGAGTGGTGTTCGTCACCGCCTTTGACGAGTTCGCGGTGCAGGCCTTTGAGCGCCACGCCTTTGACTACCTGCTCAAGCCGGTGGACGAGCAGCGACTGCAACAAACCCTGGAAAAGGTACGCCGGGATCTGCGCCCGCAGGCAGTGGAAGCCCTGGCCCCGAGCCGGCTGGAGCACCTGCCCTGCTACAGCGGCCAGAAGCTGAAGGTAGTGCCGGTGGCGGAGGTGGAATACGTGTTCAGCGATCTCTCCGGCGTACACGTGGCCACCGCCAGCGAGCAGGTGCACACCCAGATGACCCTGAAGGTCATCGAAGAAAAAACCCCCCTGGTGCGCTGCCACCGGCAATACCTGGTAGCACCCGGCGCCATTGCCGAAATCGAGATGCTGGAAGCCGGCGCCGAGCTCACCACCCGCGCCGGCGCCCGGGTGCCGGTATCGCGCCGCTACCTCAAGCCCCTCAAGCAGCTGTTCGGTTTTCACTAGCAGAATATGAGCGATCGTTCAGCCCCGCTGCCGACCGCTTACCCCCTTTATTCGACCGCTCACTCAGGAACCGCTTTTCCCGTGTTGATGGCTGCCTACACTGGCGGCACTTACTACAAGAGGGATGATGTTATGACCTGGTTTCTGCTCTGCGTCGGCCTGCTGCTCGGCGGCTATTTCATCTACGGCACCTTTGTCGAAAAGGTGTTTGGCATTCGGACGGAGCGCCAGACCCCGGCGTTTACTCAGGGCGATGGCGTCGACTATGTGCCCATGTCCAAGGGCAAGGTCTACCTCATCCAGCTGCTTAACATCGCCGGTGTCGGCCCCATCTTCGGCCCCATTCTGGGCGCGCTTTACGGCCCCGCCGCCATGCTGTGGATTGTGCTGGGCTGCATCTTCGCCGGTGCCGTACACGACTACTTCTCCGGCATGCTGTCGGTGCGCAACGGCGGCCAGTCTGTGCCCAACCTGGCGGGTAAATACCTGGGCCGGGGTGCCAAAAACTTTATGAACGTGTTCGCCATTGTGCTGCTGCTGCTGGTGGGTGTGGTGTTTATCTCCGCCCCCGCCGGCCTGCTGGCCAAGATCACCGGCGTGAGCGTGTCGGTGTTTGTGGGCGTGATCTTCGTCTATTACCTGCTGGCCACCATAGTGCCGGTAGACAAGATCATCGGTCGTCTGTACCCCTTCTTCGGCGCCCTGCTGATCTTCATGTCGGTGGGCCTCACCGTGGCGCTGGTCGCTTCCAGCGAGCACAGCATGCTGCCGGGCTTTGAAGTGGATGACTTCCTGCAGAACCTGAACCCCAACGACATGCCGCTGTGGCCGGCGCTGTTCATCACCATCGCCTGTGGCGCCGTATCCGGCTTTCATGCCACCCAGTCGCCGCTGATGGCCCGCTGCGTGGAAAATGAAAGCAACGGCCGCTTCGTGTTCTACGGCGCCATGATCGGGGAAGGCATTATTGCGCTGATCTGGTGCGCCATCGCCCTGTCCTTCTTCGGTGGCGTGGAAGGCCTGAACAACGGCATGGGCGGCAACCCGGCCAACCTGGTGTATGAGGCATCAACCGGCCTGCTGGGTGCCGTGGGTGGCTTTATGGCGGTGCTGGGCGTGATTGTGCTGCCCATTACCTCCGGCGACACCGCCTTTCGCTCCGCCCGTCTGATCCTGGCCGAGTACTTCAACCTGCCGCAAAACCGCCTGCCCAAGCGGCTGATGCTGGCCATTCCGCTGTTCGTGATTGGCGCCGTACTGACCCAGGTGGACTTCGGCATTATCTGGCGTTACTTCGGGGTCGCCAACCAGGCTACCGCCGTGATGATGCTGTGGACCGCCTCGGCCTACCTGCTGCGCCACAACAAGCTGCACTGGATTGCCACCGTGCCGGCCATGTTCATGACTACCGTGGTCATCAGCTTCCTGCTGAACTCCGCCACCCTGGGCGCGGGCCTGCCGATGACCCTGTCCACCATCACCGGCATTGTGCTGACCCTGGTGATCACCGCCCTGATCGTGACCCGCATCAAGGGCCGCAACGAGCATCTGCTGGCCGACGAAGCCTGATTGCTCACTCTTGGTATGCAAAAGCCGGCCTTCATGGGCCGGCTTTTTGTTTGAGGGCAAAGGCGACGTACTTGGGTTATTTGTCATTCCCGTGAAGACGGGAGTCCATTCCGTCGGCACCAGCACTGGGTCCCCGTCTTCGCGGTGAATGACGTTCCTTCTCGGGGGCGACGTACTTGAGTTATGCGGCAAGGCCAGAAATCCAGAAACCTCGCGCTGATTGCTCAACCCTCTTTCGCCCGCTCATCGCCCTGGCGCCAGGCGTCGATAAAGCGGTGATAACAGGCCACCAGCAGGTCCGCCTCATGGGCATAATCGGGAACCGTGTCGGGGAAATACAGCGCACAGCGGCTGCCGGCATTTTGTGCGGTTTGCAAGTCAAACAGATAATCGCCCACATACAGAATGTCGGCCGGCGCCAGCTGCCACTGTCGGCAAATTATCTGGATCCCTTCGGGGTGGGGTTTGGGCCTGGCATCATGACGGGTTAATACCAGATCAATGTCGATACCCAGTTTATTGATGGTGAGCTGGGCAGCCTCGGGGATGTTGCGGGTTAAAATCGCCAGCGGCAGCGACCTGGCGCGCAGAAACGCGATCAGCTCCTTCGCCCCGTCCACCCAGCTGGAGCTGTGCGATGCCCGGCATTCGTACTCGTGAATAATGGCCAGCGCCTTTTCTCGCGCCGAAGCATCATTCAGGCTGTCCACATGGGCCAGCACATCGGCCCCGGGGCTCATGCCCAACTCACGGCGCAAGCCCGGAAAATCGGGATTGGAATGGGCCAGGGTGCCATCGAGATCGAAGATAACACCTTGAATATCATGAAATTTAAAATCACTGCCGCGAGTCATCACTGCCCCCTCATTCCCTTTAAAAACCCACCTCACCCGGCCCTGCTCAGTCCAGCGTGACTTCGTAGCCGGTGAACTTGCGCAGGTTGATAACCCCGGTGTCGAGGATCAGATACTGGCCCTTGATGCCGAGCAGGGTGCCGGCCACTTCGGGGTGCTTGTCAAAGTTGTGACTGGTGATTTTGGTGGGGTATTCCAGCACCGGATAGCTGAGTTCCACCACCGGCTCGTCCACCTGAGTAATGGCGTCGTCGCCGTATTTGAGCGAGAGCTCGGCCAGCTTCTCCTTTATTTCCGGCAGCAGGCGCTCGGCTTCGGCTTTCAGGTCCAGCGGGGCCTCCTCCCCCTTGAGCATGGCGCGCCAGTTGGTTTTGTCGGCCACCATGTCGGCCAGCGCTACTTCCACAAAGCCGGACAGCTGGCGGGTGGCCACCCTGAGCAGGGGCAACGCCTGAGTGGCACCCTGGTCAATCCAGCGGGTGGGTACCTGAGTGTGACGGGTAATACCCACCTTCAGCCCGGAGGTGTTGGCCAGGTAAACCACGTGCTGCACCATGCAGTTGCGATCGCCCCACTCGGGCTCGCGGCAGGTGCCTTCAAAGTAGTGACAGGTTTCCGGCTTCATCACGCACATGTCGCAGCGGGCCAGCTTTTTCATGCAGGGAAAGCAGTGCCCCTGGGAATAGCTTTTTTTGGTTTTGCGGCCGCAGGCATCGCAGTAAATGTTGCCGGTAAAGGTCAGCTTCAACGGCTGACCCAGGCGGGCGTTCAGGTCGATACGGTGCTCGCCCAGCGCCAGTTGATAGGCCACGGGGCCGGCCAGGCTGGCCGGCATTTTGATCAGGGTTCCGGTGAGGTTGCTCATGCTTGCTTCTGTGTCGTTATGTTATGAGCCCCATTCTACCAGCCACCGGCACGGGCGTCCCGGTGCCGGGTCAGCGCCCGGCCGCCGCCCGCCGGCGAGACTGCTCGCAGTGCGCCTTGAACTTCTCACCAATCTCGCTGAAGGTGGTGATGTTTTCTTCTGCCAGCCGGGCCGCCAGCTCGGCATCGCCGGCACAAATGGCATCCACCAGCGGCTGGTGGCTGTCGGCAATTTCCGCCGGCTCGTAGGTCACCAGATCGATGTTGAAATAAATCAGCATCTGATTAGCCACGTTCTGATAGATGCCGTAAAGCCGCTGGTTTTCACTCAGCTCCACAATCAGGCTGTGCAGCTGCAACTCCATGCGGCTCAGCTCCTGGCTGTCCACGCCCGGGGTGGCGGCCTTTTCCAGAAACAGCGCCATCATGTGCTGCAACCGCTGGCGGCCCTCATCATTCAAACGCTCGGCGGCCAGCCAGGCGGAGCGCGGCTCCAGTGCCACCCGCAGATGGAAGATCTCCCACAGATCATGCTCGTTCAGATCGATCACCTGCCAGCCCACATAAGGGGTCTGCACCACTATGCCCTCGTGGGCCAGGGTGTTCAGCGCCATGCGAATGGTGCTGCGCGACAGCTCCAGCTCCCGGGCCAGGGCACTTTCCACCAGCTTTTGTCCCATTTGGTAATGGCCGCTGAGAATGAGCTCGCGCAGGTAGTCGGCGGCTTGTTCTTCCAGACTGCTTTTAATGATTTTTTTCATTACATATCAATCGTTAGGGTGAATCGAGCAGGAACATTGTACAGGATTCTTCACCACCGGGGTGATACTCATCCGCCGCTCCGGCCCACAAAGCGCGGCACCGGAGCGCCAAAAAACAGACACATTGGCACTGTTCCTCGGTTTTGACCTATGTCAAAATCGCCGACCGTAGATTGTAGGACAATCAGCAAAAAGGATCAGGTGAACATGACAATCAAAGCCATTCGGTTACACCGACAGGACAATGTCGCCACCTTGCTGAGTGATGCGGGCAAGCATCAGACAGTGGAGGTCATCGACGATAACAACCAGCGGGTGGGCAGCTTTCAGACGCTGCAGGCCATTCCCTTTGGCAACAAGATGGCGCTGAACGCCATCGCGCCTGAAGAACACATCGGCAAGGCCGGCTACAACATCGGGATCGCGATCAGGGCTATTCCCGCCGGTGAGCTGGTGCATGTGCAAAACGTGCGCAGCAGCCGGGTTGATATTCCGGACAGCATCATCGAACAGATCATTCAGCAAATGCGGATCGAAACCGAATGAAACAGCAATTTCAGGGGTACCGGCGCGCCAATGGCCAGGTCGGGATCCGCAATCATATTCTGATCCTGGCCGTTGATGAGTGTGCCGAAGGCATCGCCCAGGCCATTCGCCAGAAAGTAAGCGACTGCGTCATCGTCACCAACCATTACACCTGCATGTATGGCGGCAACGAAGAGCTGGTCAATATCATGACAGGCGCCGGCCTCAACCCCAACGTGGCGGGCGCGCTGATCCTCAACATGGGCTGCGGCAGTATCGATCCGGCGCTGATCGCCACCCCGCTGGAGCAGGCCGGCAAGCCGGTGCGCCGGCTGTCGATCATCAAGAACAACGGCACCCGCCAGACCATTCGTGACGGCATCGCCCTGGCTCAGGAACTGGTGGCGCTGGCCGAAGCGGTACCGGTCGAGCCGGTTTCCATCAGCGAGCTGCTGGTGGGCGTCAAATGCGGCGGCTCCGATACCAGTTCCGGCATTGCGTCCAACCCGGCGGTGGGCCGGGCAGTCGATGCCCTGGTGGATGCCGGCGCCAGCTGCGTGGCCGGCGAGCTGATTGAACTGATCGGCTGTGAAGACATTCTGCGCCGGCGGGCGGTCAGCCCGGCGGTGGCCGACAAGCTGGAACGGCTGATCCTGGAAGAAGAACGGCGCTGGCACGTGCCCGGCACAGAAGTGGAAACCATGAGCATCGGCAACAGCGTCGGCGGCCTGACCACCCTGGAAGAAAAGGCCCTGGGTGCCCTGCATAAAACCGGTACCCGCCCCATTCAGGACGTGCTGCGCATTACCCCGCAGGGCATTGAACAGCCACAGGCGCCGGGCATGTACCTGTCGGAGACCACCCACCTGTGTGGTGGCTCGGGCATGCACTTCGCGGCCCTGGGTGCCCAGGTGATTTTGTGGACCACCGGCGGCGCCGGTTTCAGCAATCCCATAGTGCCGGTGATCCGGGTCAGCGGCAATGCATCACTGATCACCGAAGACATCGACGTGGACGTAAGCGGCATCATGTCGGCCACCCAAAGCGTGGAACAGGCCGCCGAGCGAGTGCTCGACTGCCTGGATCGCGTGATCGACGGCGAGCAAACCGCCATCGAGGAAGTCGGCTTTGCCTACTGCTCGCTTTACCAGAAGGAGCAGCGCCTGGAAACGCTGATCCATACCCAACCGGTTTAAGAGGTTTCGATGCGTATTACCGATGTAGAAGTCATTTGTCTGCGGGTGCCCGCGGCGGATCAGGAGTGCGAGTGGGGCGAGGATGCGGTCATTGTGCGCGTGCACACCGACACCGGCCTGATTGGCGTGGGCGAAGCCGACAGCTCCCCGGCCGTGATCAAGGCCTGCATTGAAACGCCTCAGTCCAATCTCTATTGCCATGGCCTGCGCGCACTGCTGATCGGCGAAAACCCGCTGGAAATCGAGCGGCTGTGGAACAAGATGTACTGGGCGTCCAACTACGTGGGTCGCCGCGGCGCCGGCATTCATGCCATCAGCGCCATCGACATCGCGCTGTGGGACATTGCCGGTCAGTTTTACCAGGTTCCCCTGCATACCCTGCTGGGCGGCCAGTACCGCGACAGGATCAAGGCCTACGGCACCTTTATTCCCGACGCTGATCCCGAGGCCAACGGCGCCATTGCCGCCGATCTCGTGGCCCAGGGCTTTACCAGCATCAAGTTCGGTGGTGGCGTGTTCGGCGACGATCCCGATACCGATGTGCGCATCGTCAAGGCGGTGCGCGAGGCGGTGGGCGAGCACATAGAGGTGCAGATCGATCTGGCCTCCAAGTGGCGCACCTCGGGCCATGCCGGCTACATGGCCGAACGGCTGGCGCCCTATAACCTGAACTGGATCGAAGAGCCGGTGCTGGCCGACGATCTGGCCGGCTACAACAAGCTTGCAGGCAGGCTCAAGGCCAAGCTGGCCGGGGGCGAGTCGCTCACTACCCGTTACGAATTCAAGCATTTCCTGGAGCATTCCGGGGTCGATATCGTGCAGCCGGACATCACCCGCTGTGGCGGCATCACCGAAATGAAAAAAATCTACGACCTGGCTCAGCTGCACGGCGTGCAGCTGGTGCCCCACGGTTTCAGTACCGGCATTCTGCTGGCCGCCTCGGTGCACTTTCTCGCGGCCTGCGAGCACGGCACCCTGATGGAATATTCCCAGAGCCAAAGCCCGCTGTTCACCGATCTGGTGGCCAACCGTCTGCCCTTTGAAAACGGCCATGTACCCGTGCCGATGTCACCCGGACTGGGTATCGAACTCAACGAAGACATCATCGGCCGCTACCGCGTGTAATAAACGAAATGGAATCATTCGCTATGAAACAACAGAGAAAAAGCGTCGACAAACCGCTGATGCTGATAAGCCTCACCACCATCTTTTTTATCGTGGCAGGCCTGTCACTGTACCCCGAACAGGGTAACGACGTGGCCAAGATGCTGTTCAGCGGTATCACCGAGCAGTTCGGCTCCGTGTATCTGCTGTTCGGCTTTTTCAGCGTGATTGCGCTGGCCTGCATTGCCTTTGGCAAGCACGGCAACATTCGCCTCGGCGACAACAAGCCCCAGTACAGCCTGTTCACCTACCTGGCCATGATGATCTGCGCCGGCCTGGGCTCGGCCACCGTGTACTGGGCCTTTCTGGAGTGGGGCTATTACTACATGGATCCGCCCTACAATATCGAAGCGAATTCGCCGCTGGCGGCGGAATGGGCCACCAGCTACAACATGTTCCACTGGGGCATTTCGGCCTGGTCGCTGTACTGCATCGCCTCGCTGCCGGTGGCCTACTCCTTTCATGTGCGCAAGAACCCGCAGCTCAAGCTCTCCGCGGTGTGTGAAAGCATCATGGGCCGCTATTACACCACGGCCGTGGGCAAGACCATCGACACCATTTTCATCTTCAGCTGCGTGGGCGCCATGGGCATTACCCTTGGGCTGAGCGTGCCCATGGTGACCGAAGGCATCGCGTCCCTGCTGGGCACCAAAAGCAGCTTTGGCATGAACCTGGGCCTGATGCTGGCCATTACCGCCCTGTTTACCGTCAGCTCCTACGTGGGCATTGAAAAGGGCATGGCCAAGCTGAGCGACATGAACACCAAGCTGGCGGTGCTGTTTGTGCTCGCCATTCTGGTGCTGGGCCCGACCACCTTTATCATCGACCAGTCGGTGAACGGCTATGGCCTGATGCTGCAGAACTTCATTCGCATGAGCCTGTGGACCGATCCGGTGGAAGGCGGCTCCTTCCCCACCTCCTGGACCGTATTCTACTGGGCCTACTGGATGACCTATGTGCCCTTTATGGCGCTGTTCGTCACCAAGGTGTCGGCGGGCCGCACCCTGAAGGAAGTGATCCTCAGCATGGTGGTGGGCGGCAGTGCCGGCTGCTTTATCTTCTTTGGCGTGCTGGGCAGCTACAGCATGAGCACCCACCTCAACGATCTGGTCAACGTCACCGAGTCCATCAACAGCATCGGCGGCTCGGCCACGGTAGTGGAAGTGCTGCGGACCCTGCCGTTCAGCGCCCTCTTCATCATGGTGTTTGCGGTCATGTCCATTCTGTTCCTGGCCACCACCCTGGACTCTGCCTCCTTTACCCTGGCAGCCACCGCCTCCAATCAGCTGGATGAAAACGCCAACCCGCCCACGGCGCTGCGGCTGTTCTGGTGCCTGATCCTGGCGGCGGTGCCCCTGGCGATGATGTTTATCGACGCTCCCCTGAGCACGGTACAGACCATGGCCATCGTCACCTCACTGCCGCTGATGCTGGTGATCTTCATCATGCTGTACGGCTTCTTCCGCTGGCTCAATGGCCGGGAAACCGAGAGTGTGGCGCCAGCCCAGCAGGCGGAACAACCGGCCGTGGTTGCAGTACCGGCCGACTGACCGGCTGCCGGTAAAGACAATCACAGGGCGGAAGCGCAGGCTTCCGCCCTTTTGCTTTTTGGGCGCCCGCTTCCATACTCAGCCCCATGGATCATCAATCAGCGAGCACACCATGGCCCATGTTCACTACCCCCGCCTGACCCACCTGGCCCTGCATGTGCGGGATCTCGACGCCTGCCTGACTTTTTACACGGAGTTTTGCGGCCTGACAGAAACCCACCGGCGGGAAAGCGGCCCCCAGACCATCGTCTGGCTGGCGGAGCCGGGCCGGGAGCAGGACTTTGTGTTTGTGCTGATGAACGGCGGTGAGGATCTGCAGCTGGGTGCACGGGACTACCGTCACTTCGGCTTTACCCTGCCCAGCCGCGAGGCGGTGGATGCCCTGGCCGAGCGGGCCGAACAGGCGGGCTGCCTGCTGTGGCCGCCCCGGGACGAGCCCTTTCCGGTGGGCTACTACTTTGGCGTAAAGGATCCCAACGGCAACCAGGTGGAGTTCAGCTTTGGTCAGCCCCTTGGTCCGGCTGCCGCACCAGCGCCGGTTGCGTAACGGGCTCGATAAAGTCTACCGCGCCCTCGGCGGTGATCTGCTGCACGCACACCGGCTCGCCCTGCTCGTTAAAGCGCACATAGCCGATGCCGGCGCGGTTCAGCAAGCGCTCGCCCGTTGAGGCCCCCACCGGCGAATGGGGGGTAATGCGCAGTTTGCGCCGGCGGGTAAACCAGTTCAGCGGCGAGCGCGGCGCATAGAGCCAGCGGTTAAGCCGGTCGAGCACGTCCAGCAGCCGGCGGGGAAACTCGTTCTTGATGCCGCTGCTGGTGATCTGCCAGATATGGGGCTCGCCGCCCCGGTGGCGCAGACGTATGTCGTACATAAAGGAGTAGTGCACATCGCCGGAGAGGATCACGTAATTGGCCGGGGTGCGGGCATGGCGAAAGATGTTGAGGATCACGTTGGCGGTGCCCTTGTGGGCCATCCAGTTTTCCGCATCCACCAGCAGCGGCTTGCCCAGCCAGGTAAAGATCTTCTGAATCACCTCGATCAGCTTCACCCCGAACACCGGGGTGGGTGACACCACCACCACCGACTCCTGATTGAGCATTTCACCCTGCAGCTCGGTCAGCGCCTCCCAGTCCATCAGCCCGGACGGCCGGTTCAGGCTGGACTCGGAGCGCCAGCGCCGGGTACGGGTATCGAGCACCAGCAGCCGGGGCTGAGTGTCGAGCTGGTATTGCCAGCCGTCAAACGTCAGCAGGGTATCGATCAGTTGATCCTGACGCTCACCGTCCGGTTGCTCGCTCCAGGCCTGTAATCGTTCCAAAGGATCGCCGGCAAAGGCATCGGGATCATTGCCCCAGCCCTGGCAGATCAGGTAACCGGCAAGAGCGTTGCCGATGATCCGTTTGGAGAACGGATGGCCATAGGCGCTTTGTTCCCAGCCGGCGGTGAGGTTCCAGTCGTCGGTCACGTCATGATCGTCAAAGATCATCAGGGTGGACATATGGGCCAGCAGCCGGCGCACCGCCGGCAGGCCGTCCACAAAAGCCGCCAGCCGCTCCCGCTCGTGCCGGTAACGTTCGGCCAGATCCCCGTCAAGCTGCGGACGATCCTCGGGCAGCAGCTGCCAGGGCACCGGCGACCACACCAGCAGGTACATGGCCAGCACCTCGGCCAGGGTGATCAGGTGGTTGGCGGCACTGCTGGTGGTAAAGATGGGCTTGCGCGCCCCTTCAAAAAAACGCTTTTGCAGCGGCACGTTTTCCCGCGTGCCGGGCAGCAGTTGCTCGCGCCGGTAATAGTTGAGCGGGCTGGCAAAAAGCTCGTCGCTGTCGGCCACCAGGGCGCCCTCCAGCTCCTCGCCATACAGCCCCAGCTTCCCGATCAGCTGATGAATGGCGGTGAGCATGGGGCCGGCCACGTCGTCGGCGTAGATCTGATCCCCGCTCAGCATGAGTTGCGCCGGACGCTGGGCCGGCTGGCTGTGACGCTCACCGAGCCAGGCGTCTGCCGCTACCAGGCCATCGGGCGCGGCGTGGTGAGGCTTGCGGCAGGAACCGTGCAGCAGGCTGTCGAGCTTGCTGCGGATCACCAGGCTGGGCAGGCTTTCCCCTTCATAACACAGCTCGCGCCCCCACTCGGCCATGCCGTGCCAGTCCTGCTCGCCCGGCCGGCGCCACTGCAGATCGTAAGACAGGCGCGTGTCGGTGGGCAGGGGCTCATCCAGGCGCAGGTCCAGCAATTGAATAAAACAGGACTCCCCCACCCGCAGCTGCCGCTGGCCCTCGCCGGAAAACAGCAAAGGCTCGCGGTCGGGCAGGCACAGGCGAAAGGCCAGCTCTTCGCGGCTGGCCAGCCAGAATACCAGGCGTGAAGGGTCGGCCCGGCGCAACAGCGGGCCGGCAAGAATGGTGAGGTTCATAACGAGTCCGTATGTTTACATCTGCGCTCATCATACCCACTGGCACTGAGCCTTGAAAGAAAACCGGGCTCAAGCCCGGACGCTTTCTGCCGTTAACCCGGTATTGATTGCTCATAGGGTTAACTTATTTTGTACCGACCCAAATGACATTCATAAAACAAAATGATAAAAATATGTAAACAAATCTAGGGTGGTATCAAGGATGAAACGACTTTCCATCAGGCAAAAAATTCTGTTGCTGGCGTTGTTGCCGTTGCTGCTGCTGGCCGCTGTCAGCACCTGGGTCAATGTGTCCCAGTCGCTGCGGCTGAAAGAGCTCAGCGGCCAAAGCCTGCATCAATCCCTTTTTGAGTCCCGCAAGCAACAGCTCTCCAACTACATGGAGCTGGCCATTACCAGCATTCAGCCGCTGCTGGCCCGGGGCGACACCACCATCGCCAAGGAGCAGCTGCGCCGGCTGCGCTTTGACCAGGGCTCAGGCTACTTTTTTGTCTACAACCATGACGGTGTACAGGTGGTCAGCGCCGACAACCCGGCCCGGGAAGGCAAGAACTACTTCAATTCCACCAGCCCGGATGGCCGCCATCTGGTGCAGGAATACATAGATCTGGGCCGTAATGGCGGCGGCTATGTGGAATACAAGTGGCCCAAGCCCAACAGCAATCAGGGCTCGCCCAAGCTGGCCCATATCATGCCCATTCCCGGCACCGACTGGCTGCTGGGCACCGGTTTTTACATCGACGACCTGCTGGCCACCGTGGCCCGGCTGGAGCAGGAGCTGTCGGCCTCGGTGCGTCAGGGCCTGATCAACTCGGCACTCTCCGCCACCTTGCTGCTGGCGCTGATCGCCGCCGTGGGCCTGGTCATCGCCCGGGGCATTCACGCCCCCATTCGTCAGGCGGTGCACACCATGGAGAACATCGCTCAGGGAGAAGGGGATCTGACCCGCCGGCTCGACGCCAACCAGCAAAACGAACTGGGCACCCTGGCCCGCTCCTTTAATCAGTTTGCCGGCCAGATCAGCGATCTGGTGCAGAACACCCGCCATTCCGCTGACACCCTGCAGCAGGCCAGCAACGAGCTGCAGCGCTTTATGGAAGAAACCGAGGCCGGCATCGATCGCCAGCATCACGAGAGCGACCAGCTGGCCACCGCCATGAACCAGATGTCGGCCACCGCCCAGGAAGTGGCCAGCAGCGCCGCCAACGCCGCCGAGGCCGCCGAACAGGCCGAAACCCTGGTGAACAACGCCCAGCAGCAGCTGCAGGGCGCCATTACGGTGATTGATGGGCTGGAAAACCAGGTTGCCGCCGGGGTCGACATCATTCAGCGGCTGGGTCAGGAATCGGAGCAGATTGGTACCGTGCTCGACGTGATCCGCGGCGTGGCCGAGCAGACCAACCTGCTGGCGCTCAACGCCGCCATCGAAGCGGCCCGGGCCGGCGAGCAGGGCCGTGGCTTTGCGGTGGTGGCCGACGAGGTGCGCACCCTGGCCGGCCGTACCCAGACCAGCACCGAGGAGATTCACACCATGATCACCCGGCTGCAGCAGGGGGCCAAGGAAGCGGTGCAGGCCATCGAGACCATTCGCGACGGCTCCAGTCACACCGTGACCGAGGCCCGCCGCATCGACGAGGCCCTGCTCGACATCGGCACCGCGGTGAACACCATCAACCTGATGAACGCCCAGATCGCCAGCGCGGCGGAAGAGCAGACTCAGGTATCGGAAAGCATCAACACCAACGTGCATCAGATTGTGGCCATTGCCGAGCAGACCAACGCCGGCTCCAGGGCCGCCACTCAGACCAGTCGCCAGCTGGGCGATCTGGCCAGCCGGCTACAACAACTGGTGGGACGCTACCGCACCAGCTAAAGCCGTGCGGTAAGCCGGTTGAATGTGGCCAGCTTATGCCGCACTGTAACAGCTGGTAGGACGCTACCTCACCAGCTAAGGCCTCGCGGTCACCCGGTGGAATCTGGCCAGCTTATGCCAGAGCCGCAACAGCTGGTAGGACGCTACCGCACCAGCTAAGGCCTGTTCACGCCGGCGGCCTCAACCGCCGGCGTGCGCATTCTCTGGCCACTTTATCCCCCCTTCTTTACACTGGGGCTCCGTTTCCTTCGGAACCTTTACTTCATGCGCGAAAAAATCGAGCAACGTTCTTTTCTGTTTACCCTGCTGCTGGTCAGCCTGCTGTTCGGGCTGGTGCTCAGGCCCTTCTGGGGCGCCATTTTCTGGGCCTGCGCCATCAGCGTGATTTTCTATCCGCTGCAAAACGCCATCATGGCGCGCATCGGCGACAAGCCCAACCGGGCAGCGCTGCTGACCCTGGCGTTCTGCGTGATCATCGTGGTGCTGCCGGTGCTGTTTATCGCGGCCTCGTTCGCCCAGGAAGGGCTGCTGCTGTACCAGCGCATCGATCAGGGTGAAATCAGCCCCGGCAAGCTGCTGGAGCAGGTGCGCACCGCCTTTCCGCTGCTGCCCGATCTGCTGGGGCGGCTGGGCATCGATCTGGACAGCGTGCGCGAAAAGCTGTCGGAGGCGGCAGTCACCGCCAGCAAACTGCTGGCGGGCAAGGCGCTTAACGCCGGTCAGAGCACCTTTACCTTTGTGGTGGACGTGGCGCTGATGCTGTATCTGACGTTCTTTTTACTGCGTGACGGCCATCAGCTGACCGAGCTGCTGGTGCGGGCCCTGCCCCTGGGAGATGCCCGGGAGCGCACCCTGTTTGCCAAGTTCTCGGAAGTGACCCGGGCCACGGTCAAGGGTAACATTCTGGTGGCCATGGCCCAGGGGGCCCTGGGCGGCTTTATTTTCTGGGTGCTGGACATTCCCGGGCCGCTGCTGTGGGGCGTGGTGATGGCGTTTCTGTCACTGATCCCGGCCATTGGCGCGGCCCTGGTGTGGCTGCCGGTGGCCATCTACCTGTTTGCCACCGGCGAATGGGTTTCGGGCAGTGTGCTGGTGGCCTTTGGCGCCCTGGTCATCGGCCTGGCCGACAACGTGCTGCGCCCGCTGCTGGTGGGCCGCGACACCAAACTGCCCGACTATCTGGTGCTGTTCTCCACCCTTGGGGGGATCAGCCTGATGGGCATCAACGGCTTTGTCATCGGCCCGCTGGTGGCGGCCCTGTTTCTGGTGTTCTGGGATATCTTTATGCGCGAGTTCAACGGCCACGAGCTGGAGGACTGAGGCCCTGGGCCCCCGCCTTCGCGGGGGCGACGCGTAAACAAAAAGGCCCGCATTCATTGAATGCGGGCCTTTTAACATCAGCGGGCTGTGGCTCAGTCCAGTTCAACGGTCAGTTGTACCGACTCGTCAAAGAAGAACTCGTCACAGTTGTTGCCCGGACCACTGCGATCCACCACCAGAAACTCGTCGTTGTCACGCAGCGCCATGATCGGATGGTGCCATACGCCTCTGTGGTAGTTCACACCCTGGCGACCGGTGGCGCGGAAGGCGCGTACGGTGGACGGGTCTATGTTCATGCTGCCGTCGCCAACCGGGGCAACCACCAGCAGGAAGTCGTGACCGAACAGCGGAATGAAAGACTGGGATCCAAACGGGTGGCGCTCCAGCATTTTCACCTGCAGCGGATATTCCAGGGTTTCAGCACGGAAAATGTTGATGATGCCCTGGCCCTGTTCGTCCAGCTGCACTTCGCCCAGCTTGTGGTAACGCTGAGTGGAGCCGTTGTTGATCATGAAGTAGTCACGACCTTCGGATTCGATCACGTCACCAAAGGGAGCAAAGGCTTCCTTGGTCAGCGGCTCGATCTTGAGAGTTTTGATCATTACTGCCTCCTGCAGAGAAGAAGAAAGAACGGCGAGGCAGACAGCCTCGCCGGCCGTGTTACATGTCGTTCAGACGGAACGCGGCAATCTTGTTGATCTCGGCAACGGCGCGATCAAACTCGGTGTCGTAATCGTTGTGAATACGCTCTTCAAAGGCCGCCAGGATCTGGTGACGGTTGGAGCCTTTTACCGCCATGATGAACGGAAACTGGAATTTTTCCTTGTAGGCGTTGTTCAGGGTGGTGAAGCGCTCGAACTCTTCGGCGGTGCACTCGCTGATGCCGGCACCGGCCTGCTCGTTGGTGGAGGCTTCGGTCAGCTCGCCGCGCTGGGCGGCCTTGCCGGCCAGATCCGGGTGAGCGTTGATCAGGTCAAGCTGAGCCTGCTTGTCGGCGTTCAGCATCACACCGCTCATGCGGGCGTGCAGCTTTTCAATCTCATTGTCGGCCTCGGTCAGGCCCTGATCATAAGTCTGCTCTGCCACCCAGGGAGAGTGCTCGTAGATGTCGGCGAAAGTTTTTACGAATTCGTCGCGGCCCATGGAGGCGGGCTTGCAGGTCTTGAACAGGCTCATTACTTGTTTCCTTTATAGGGGTGGTGCTCATGCCAGTGCTTGGCAATGTCGATGCGGCGGGTAAACCACACCTTGTCGTGGCTGCGGGCGTACTTGATGAAACGCTCCAGACCGGCCATACGGCCCGGACGGCCCAGCAGGCGGCAGTGCATGCCGATAGACAGCATCTTGGGAGCTTCGGCGCCTTCTTCATAGAGCACGTCGAAGGCATCTTTCAGATACTGGTAGAATTCTTCACCGTTGTTGTAGCAACCCTGGCCAAAGCGCATGTCGTTGGTGTCCATCACGTACGGAATCACCAGGTGGCCCTTGCCCTTGTTGTCTACCCAGTAAGGCAGATCGTCGCCGTAGGAATCGGAGTCATACAGAATGCCTTCGTCTTCCATCACAATCTTGCGGGTGTTGGGGCTGTCACGGCCGGTATACCAGCCCTGGGGGCGCTGGCCACAGACGCGTTCAAAGATTTCCATCGCCTTGTGGTAATGCTCGCGCTCTTCTTCTTCGCTCATGAACTGATAGGTGATCCACTTGTAGGCGTGCGAGCAGATCTCGTGACCTTCGTCCATAAACGCCTTGGCGATTTCCGGATAGCGCTCAATGGCGGTGGCCACGGCGAAGATGGTCAGCGGAATGTCGTAGCGCTTGAACAGGCGCAGCAGACGCCATACGCCAGCGCGGCTGCCGTATTCGTAGATGGATTCCATGCTCATGTGGCGGGCATCGGGGAAGGCCACGGCCGCCGGCATTTCAGACAGGAAGGCTTCAGATTCGCCGTCGCCGTGCAACACGTTACGCTCACCGCCTTCTTCGTAGTTCAGTACAAAGTTGATGGCGATACGGGCGTCACCGGGCCACTTGGGGTGAGGAGGGTTGGCGCCATACCCGACCAGGTCGCGGGGATAGTCTTTGTTTTGGCTCATCTGAAAACTCCTAAAAAAACAAAGGATTACATGCCGGCCAAAGGCAGCCGGGAAGAGAGAGTTTGACGGTCGTCACAATCTTCCCATTGTATACAATAAAATCAACTTATGTAAATGACTGGTTTAGTTTTTGTATCGGAAGGCATCCGGAAATCTTGCTTTGTGGCCGTAAAGCAATGACAATCAGCGATGAATCAAGATGTCCACGTTCAGAAATGTGATCTGGTACGTAAAAAAACATATCTCGATGTTAAGATAATGTAGACGGACCAGTTATCTTGATGTAAAAATACTTCTACCGGCGTTGTTCGTCGGTAGTACCTTGGACTTTGAAGACGCAGTAATGCGCAAGGTAACTTGAAAATGGGAAGACTCACTACTCACGTACTCGATACTGCCAAGGGCCTGCCCGGCACCGACATCAAGGTTGAGCTGTACAAGGTGGACGGCGAGCAAACCACGCTGCTCAACACCGTTTACACCAACCACGACGGCCGTACCGATGCGCCCATCCTGGAAGGTGCTGACTATGTATCAGGCAAATACCAGCTGGTATTCCACACCTCTCCTTATTTCAAGAAACAAGGTATTGAACTGCTCGAGCCGGCGTTCCTGGATGACGTTGTTATCCGCTTTGGTATTGCCGAAGGCGAAGAGCACTATCACGTACCCCTGCTGATCTCGCCCTACAGCTACTCTACCTACCGCGGTAGCTAAAGGGTCGCAGACGGCTCCTGCTCATGCCGCCGGCCCAGGGAACGACTGGCGGCATGAGCAGTCTGCACATTACCCACGAGGACTTCCGGTTATGGAACACGCCAAGCACGAGCCAACCTCTCACCCCCTCCCGGCTTCACCGGGACTCCTGGACAGACTGTTCAAACTGAGCGCCCATGGCACCACGGTCAAAACCGAGCTGGTGGCTGGTCTGACGACCTTTATCACCATGGCGTACATCATTTTTGTTAACCCCAATATCATGTCTGCCTCCGGCATGGACGCGGGAGCCGTATTTGTCGCCACCTGTATCGGTGCCGCCATCGCCACCCTGTTTATGGGACTCTACGCCAACTGGCCGGTGGGCCTGGCCCCGGGCATGGGCCTGAACGCCTTCTTTGCCTTTACCGTGGTCGGCGAGATGGGCTATAGCTGGGAAGTGGCACTGGGTGCCGTGTTCTGGTCCGGCATCATTTTTACCGCCATGAGCTTCTGGAAGATTCGTGAATGGGTGCTCGACGCCATTCCCCAGTCGCTGCGCTATGCCATGACCGCCGGTGTGGGCCTGTTTCTGGGCTTTATCGGCCTGAAAACCGCCGGCATCATCGCCGACAGCCCGGTCACCCTGCTGACCACGGGTGATCTGACCCAGCCCCCGGCCTGGCTGGCCGTTGCCTGCTTTCTGATTATTGCCGTACTGGCGCATCGCAAGATCTTCGGCGCCGTGCTGATCGGCGTGCTGGGTACCACCCTCATCGGTCTGGGCATGGGCATTGTGGAATACAACGGCATTTTTGCCGCGCCGCCGAGCCTGTCCCCCACCCTGTTCAAGCTCGACATCATGGGCGCCCTGGACGTGGGCATGATCACCGTGATCCTGGCGTTTTTGTTTGTGAACATGTTCGACACCGCCGGCACCCTGATGGGCGTGGCCGAACGCGCTCACCTGCGCCGCCCCGACGGCACCATTGAAGGCCTGAAAAAATCCCTCAAGGCCGACAGTGCCTCGTCCGTGATCGGTACCTTTGTGGGCTGCCCGCCGGTGACCAGCTACGTGGAAAGCTCCGCCGGCGTGGCCGCCGGTGGCCGTACCGGCCTGACCGCGGTGACCATTGCCGCGCTGTTTCTGCTGTCGCTCTTTCTGGCGCCGCTGGCCGGTATGGTGCCCCCCTACGCCACCGCCGGCGCCCTGATCTATGTGGCCTTTCTGATGACCAGCAGCCTGGCCAACATCGAGTGGCACGACTACACCGAAATGGCCCCGGCCGCCATCACCGCCCTGATGATGCCGCTGACCTTCTCCATCGCCAACGGCATCGCCATGGGCTTCATCGCCTACACGGTGCTGAAAGTGGCCACCGGCCAGGCCGCCAGGGTCTCGCTGGGAGTGTATGTGCTGAGTGCCATCTTCGTGGCCAAGTTTATCTTTATGTAAGCCGTTGCCACTGAATGTAAAAAGCCACCGCAATGCGGTGGCTTTTTTATTTCCGGCGGACTCGTCTCACCCCGCCAGGCGGCTCATGCGCTGACGCAGCTCGTTCATCTTGTCGTTCATCACCTGTTCAAACCGGCCCAGCTCCAGCAACAGCCGCTCCCGGGAGCTTTCCCGGCCGAGCAGTTGCTCCAGCTCTTCAATGGCTGCATCCAGGGTTTTGGCCACTTCCCGGTCGATCACTTGCGGAAAACGGAACTTGAGGCTGCTGGGCTGACAGGAGTCCGCTGCGTGCTCAAACCAGACTTTCAGCTCCTTGTGATCATCAGCGTCACGCAGACGAAAACGGCTGATGGCATTGATGTTCTCAATGCCCATGGCAGCGAGCGTGGGGTAAGCCTGACTCATAACAACCTCCGTCATTCACACAAATCATTTACATCTCATTAACCGAAAGGCTAGCTATTTGTGCTGCTGGACGCTAGAGCCAGTTACCGGTGGGGAATGAGACCAGCTGGCCCTATTGAATGCCGCCGGCTGGTGCTAATGCCGGGGCAGGAGCACTTCTAGAGTGGGAACCACTACCTGTGAATACAACAAAGACAAGGAGCCGTCATGGCAGCAAATTCTCTTACCCTGGAACTGAGCCCGGAGCTCGCGGCACTGTTTGAAGAATACGAGGCCCTGACCCGCGTCAGCGCGGAGCAGTATGTTCAGCAGCTGGTGGAAAAGACCCAGCCCACCCTGGAAGCCATGGTGGCGGCCCTGCAGGAAGCCGGCGACGACGAAGACGCTGTGATGGAGCTGTTTGGCAAGAAAATGGCGGAATCCATGCTGCGTCAGCAGCAGGCGGCCCAGGCCTGAAAACAATAACGCCATGCGCAAGGCATGGCGTTATTGTATGTGATTACTTCAGCGCTTCTATCTGACGGCGCAGTTCGTCCAGCTTGTCCTGCATGACCCTTTCCATGTGCTCCAGATCCGCCAGCAACTGCTTTTTGGTGTCGGCGGTGGTGTCATCGGTGCGCACCTCGCTGCCCAGCAGGGTGTGCAGCTCCAGCAAGGCCTGGCGCAATACCGGGCTGGTGTCTTCCAGCTGGTGCCACTGCTCGGTTTTCTGAAACTCCACCGGACCCAGTGATTTGGGGCGGGCAAAGGTAAACTTCTTGCTGCGCGACAACAGCGAGCCCTTGGGTCTGTGGTAATAAATCTTGAGTACATCCGCCCGGCCTTCGCGACGAAGCTGGTAGCGGCTGATGTTGTCAAAAGAGGTGATACCCATCTGGGTAAGGGTGGGATACTGATTGCTCATTGCTGCTCACTCGGAAGTTCATTATTCAACACAATCCCGCACTTCTTGCGGAGAAAACTGTTGCTTCAGGCCTTCTTCCTTGAGCAGCGCCGACACGCGGGCCGGGTCGAGCAACAGGCCGAGAAGTCTAGCCCGCCCCGGAAAGAATGAACAGGGCCAGTTCAGCCTTTTCGCTGGCACCAGCAGCCTGACGAAGTCAGGCTGAAACCAGCACGGTTTTGGCCCGGCAGAACTCTTTCAGCGCCGGCCGCTGGGCCGGATCGGAGTGCGGCGGCCAATGCCGGCCATGGTAAGGATCCGGATTGACCCGACACAGATCAAAGGGCAGCGCCCGGGCCAGCTGCTCGCCGCGAGCGCGATCCTGAGTCCAGATGGACGCCATGCCATCGGGCGGCAATTGCCGGCACAGCGCCACCATGGCCGCGTCGTCCGCCACCCGCAATACGCCACAGAGCGGACCGGCGGGCCAGGCGGGAAACAGCGTCATGGCCGGATCATCACCCTCGATCAAGGTGGGCGGGTAATACCAGCCTTCTTCGTCAGGCAGGTAACCGCCGCAGCGAATGCGCCCGCCCCGGCGTTCGGCCTCGCGCAGCTGACGCTCCAGCCATTCCCGCTGGCCGCTCTTGGCCAGCGGCCCCAGCTCCACGCCCAGGTCGTCGGGCTGCCCCGGGTGAAGCTGAGCCAGCCGGGCGGTCAGCAGCTCCAGAAAGGCTTCTGCCAGCCCGGGGGTGATCAGCACACCACCCTCGCTCTGGCGCCAGCTGGCCCGGTAACGAAAACAGCTGTTCAGCACCGATTCCACCGCCGGCTCCAGCGCGGCGTCGTCCAGCACCAGTTGCAGATCCGCCTGAACCAGCTCAAGCCGCACCGGCTTGAGCTGAGCGCCGGCCAGGGCCGCCATGGCCGCCCCGCCCTTGCGCTCGCCACTGTAGGCCAGGCCGCCGATGCGCGAGTCCGCCACCAGTCCGGCCACCTGCTCCTTGGAGATCCGCAGCGGGGTCACCAGCCCTTCCGGCACCTCGGCCTCGACCATCAGCCGTTCCAGCAAGGTCACAAAGCGGGACAGATGCTCCGCCGGCTTCAGTAACAGGCCATTGCCGGCCATCAGCGCAGGCACCAGCAAGCGAAAGCATTGCCACAAGGGCGCCGGTCCGGCGGTGAGCGCCAGCATCAGCCCCAGAGGAAGCTGACTGACCTGGCTGCGCGCCGACGGCAGCATGGCCTGGCCATGAGCGGCAAAATGGGCACACTCCTCGGCGCAACGCTCCACCTCCTGCAGGCAGTCGGCCAGCAGGGTGCCGGTTTCCAGACTCAGCTCCCGGGCCAGGGACTCGCGCTTTGCCGACAGGGTGGAGGCCAGCCGGAACAACAGCGCCGCCCGTTCGGCGGGCGTCACTTGCTGCCAGTCCAGCGTGGCCTCATGGGCCCGGGTCAGGCATTGCTCCAGGCCGGGTCCGCTCAGGCAGGCATGATGAGCCAGCACGCGGCCAGAACTGGGATCAAAGGAAACAAAGGTCATAACACGGCTCCTTGTGCAGGGCTCACCGCGCCCTCGGCAACGAAATCGGCTGGTATACTGAATGCTGTGGTGGCACTCGGTACCACGTTTTCACCGACGTTAATCAAGGGTTAACCGGCCCGCAAAGGCCAGTTGCCTCTGTTGTATGGAACCAGGAGACAATTCCCATGCCCGAGCCGACGGCCGGCTATTTTTCCCGCATGCAGCGCCTGCTGCCCTTTCTCGACTGGTGGCCCCGGGTCAATGGCAACAGCCTGCGGTCCGACGCCCAGTCCGGCCTGACCAACGCCATTGTGGTGCTGCCCCAGGGGGTAGCCTATGCCCTGATCGCCGGCCTGCCGCCGGAATACGGCCTGTATGCCGCCATTATTCCCGCCGTGATCGCCGCCCTGTTTGGCTCGTCCTGGCACCTGATTTCCGGGCCCACTGCCGCCATGTCGGTGGTGGTGTTTACCTCGGTCAGCCCGCTGGCCGAGCCCGGCACCGCCACCTTTATTGCCCTCGCCCTGACCCTGACACTGATGAAGGGGGTATTTCAGCTGGTGCTGGCCCTGGCCCGGCTCGGGGTGCTGGTGAATTTTGTGTCCCAGTCGGTGGTGATC
Organism: Oceanimonas aquatica; assembly: GCF_030732065.1. Classification (GTDB taxonomy): domain Bacteria; phylum Pseudomonadota; class Gammaproteobacteria; order Enterobacterales; family Aeromonadaceae; genus Oceanimonas. Next base: position 51,584 of record NZ_JAVBHX010000004.1, on the reverse strand, counting down.
GGCTTTACCGCCGGCGCCGCCGTGGTGATCGCCTCCAGTCAGCTGCCCACCCTGCTCGGTGTTGCCATCGAGAGTAACGGCAGTGTCACCGGCACCTGGTGGCAATTGCTGCATCATTTACGGGAAGTGGACTATTACAGCCTGTCGGTGGCGCTGTTTACCGTGGCGGTGTGCGTAGCGATCAAGCGCTGGCGACCGCGCTGGCCCAATATGCTGATTGCCCTGGCCCTGGCCAGCGGACTGGCGGTGATGATCGATCCGGCTCATGAGCACATCGCCCTGGTGGGGGCCATTCCTTCCGGCCTGCCGCCCTTAAGCCTGCCTGATTTCAGCCTGGCGAGCATCAGCGCTCTGGCCCCGGGAGCACTGGCCATCAGCCTGCTGGGGCTGGTGGAAGCCGCCGCCATTTCCCGGGCCATTGCCAGCCGCTCGCATCAGCGTCTGGACGACAACCAGGAGTTCATCGGCCAGGGGCTGTCGAACATAGTGGGCGCCTTTTTCTCCTGTTACGCCTCGTCGGGCTCCTTCAGCCGTTCCGGCATCAATTACACCTCCGGCGCCCGCACCCCCATGGCGGCCATTTTCGCGTCCGGTTTTTTGCTGCTGATCGTTCTGCTGATCCCCGGTATTACCACCTGGCTGCCCCGCCCGGCCATGGCCGGCCTGCTGCTGGTGGTAGCCTGGAACCTGATCGACTTTCGTCATATTGGCATGATTATTCGCGGCTCCCGCTCCGAGGCCACGGTGCTCACCGCCACCTTTGCCGCCACCCTGCTGGTGGAGCTGGAATTTGCCATTTACACCGGGGTGATCCTGTCGCTGGTGTTCTACCTCAAGCGCACCTCCACCCCGCGGGTGGTGTCGATTCTGCCCGACCCCGACAGCAAGCATCCGTTTTTTGTTAACGCCGAACGCCGCCGCCTGCCCTACTGCCCCCAGCTCAGAGTGATCCGCATTGAAGGCTCGCTGTTCTTTGGCGCGGTCAACCATGTGCAGGAATACCTGCAGGCCATTCGCGAGCCCAGGCTGCTGATTGTGGGCAACGGCATCAACTTCGTCGACATGGTGGGTGCCGACATGCTGGTGCAGGAGGCCGAGCGCCGGCGCGAGCTGGGCGGCGACCTTTACCTGTGCAACCTGCGCGAAGGGGTGCTGCGCTTTTTGCTGCGCAACAACCGGCTCGATGACATTCGCCGGGACCATGTGTTTATCAACAAGGGCCAGGCCATCCACCGCATTTACGATCAGCTGGATGCGGACGTGTGCCGCACCTGTACCGCCCGTATTTTCAGGGAATGTCATATTCGGCCGCCGGGGCAGCCCAACGAAGCAGACTGAGAGCACACTGGCCATATGGCCGCCGCGCAACTGGCCCTGTTCAGGGCTTCGGTGACAGTTAGAGTGTGTTAACACTTTGTTATTCTTAGCCGTTGCCAGCGAGGCCAGTGCCATGACCGATCTTCTTCACGACCACCCCAGCCGGCTGCGCCCGGTACGCGAACTGTTCAACCTCGACGTGGACATGCAGGTACCGGTGTTCGAGCACAAAGACGAACACGTGCCCGACATCGACCCCAACTACTGCTTCAATCCGGATGTCACCCTGGCCATTCTGGCCGGCTTTACCCGCAACCGCCGGGTGCTGCTGCAGGGCCTGCACGGCACCGGCAAGTCCACCCACATTGAGCAGGTGGCCGCCCGCCTCAACTGGCCCTGCGTGCGGGTCAACCTCGACGGCCACATCAGCCGTCTGGATCTGGTGGGCAAGGACACAATCGTGCTGGAGGAAGGCAAGCAGATCACCCGCTTTCAGGAAGGCATAGTGCCCTGGGCGCTGCGCCGGCCGGTGGCGCTGATCTTTGACGAATTCGACGCCGGCCGCCCGGACGTGATGTTCGTGATCCAGCGCATTCTGGAGCAGGACGGTAAGTTCACCCTGCTCGACCAGAATCAGGTGATCACTCCCAACCCCAATTTCCGTCTGTTCGCCACCGCCAACACCGTGGGCCTGGGCAACGTCACCGGCCTGTATCACGGCACCCAGCAAATCAACCAGGCCCAGATGGATCGCTGGAACATCGTCGCCAAGCTCGACTACCTGCCCCGGGAAGACGAAATTCAAATCATTCAGGGCAAGGTGCCCCGCTATAACGACGCCCGTGGCCATGAGCTGATCAGCCGCATGGTGGCGGTGGCCGAGCTCACCCGGGCCGGCTTTGCCGCCGGCGATCTGTCCACCCTGATGTCGCCCCGCACCCTGATCGCCTGGGCCGAAAACACCGAGATCTTCAATGATGCCGCGCTGGCGTTCCGGCTGTCGTTTCTCAACAAGTGCGACGAGGCCGAACGTCCGCTGGTGGCCGAATACTACCAGCGCTGCTTTGATGAGGAGCTGATCGAACCGCAAACCCTGCAACTGACGGCAATCTGAACCATGGCCGACTCCAACCACACTCCGGATCCGGCCGCCGAGGCGCGCCGCCAGCAACGACTGGAAGAGCTGTGCGCGGCGCTGATACGGGCCCAGTCGGCTCAGGCCGCGGTGCGCTACCGGGGCCACCGGCTGGAATGGCGCGGCAAGGCCTATCCGCTGCGCGCACCGCACCTGCAACTGAACGCCCAGCAGGACGACTGGGCTTCATGTCGGGGCGTGGCCGATGCCATTGCCCTGCGCCTGCGCCATCATGACACCGAGTTGCACCGGCACCTGCTGCCGGCGCCGCCGGTGGCCCGGCTGGTATTCGAGTTGCTGGAGCAGCTCAGGGTCGAATCCCTGGTCCCTGCCCACCACCCCGGCAGCCGGCGCAACCTGCATTACCGTTTCAGCGCCTGGAGCAATCGTTTTCTGGCCTCGGGCCAGACCGAAAGCCACCTTGGCATGCTGCTGTTTACCCTGTCGATGATGAGCTGGGTACAGATGGGTGGCGGTCCCATCGACGAAGGTACCGAGATGCTGATCGAGTCGACCCGCATGTTTCTGCTGCGGGAAATCGGCCAGCCCTTTGGCCGGATCCGGCGTTGCCGCGAGGATCAGGCCGCCTACGGCGAGCAGGCGCGGGCCATCGCCCTGACCGTGAACGAACTGATCGAGGATCTGCAACAGCAACTGGCCGACGGCGAGCAGGATCAGGACGCGCTGGAAGAGGTCGGCAACGGCTTTGGCCTGCTGCTGGATTTTGATGGCGACGGCGATCAGAGCGGCAGTCTGGCCGGCGGCGCCTCGACCCGTGACAGCGACGGCGAAGCCGGCTACCGCATTTTTACCAGCCAGTACGACAAGGAATGGCAGGCCGCCAAAAAGGTGCGTCCCGAGCTGCTGGCCCGACTGCGTCAGCAGCTGGATGAGCGCATACGCGCCCAGGGGCTCAACCTGAATGGCCTCACCAAAAAGCTGCGCCGGCTGCTGGCTCGCCCTCACGACGACGGCTGGCGCTTTGGCGAAGAGGAAGGCCGCCTCGATGGCCGCCGGCTATCAACCCTGGTCACCAGCCACGCCGACCGCCGAGTGTTCAAGCAACCCCGGGATGAATGGCAGGCCAATGCCGCGGTCACCATACTGGTGGACAACTCCGGCTCCATGCGTACCCACATGGAACATATCGCCATGCTGATCGACCTGCTGGTACAGGGGCTGGAGCGCACCGGTGCCCGCACCGAGGTGCTCGGTTTTACCACCGGCCACTGGAATGGCGGCAAGCCACTCAAGGACTGGCAACGCCGGGGCCGCCCGGCCAACCCGGGGCGCCTTAACGAGCGCTGCCACCTGGTCTACAAGGGTACCGATACCCCTTGGCGCCGGGCCCGGCGCAGCCTGGCGGCCCTGCTCAAGAGCGACATGTTCCGGGAAGGGCTGGACGGCGAAGCCTTGCTGTGGGCCGAGCAGCGACTGCTGGCCGAGGATGTGAACGAGCGCCTGCTGCTGGTGATCTCCGACGGCTGCCCCATGGATACCGCGACCCGCCAGACCAACGAGCAGGACATTCTCGACAGCCATCTGATGGCGGTGGCCGATCGCATCGACCGGGATCCGCGCATTCGCCTGTGCGCACTGGGAGTGGGGCTCGATCTGAGCCGATATTACCGCCACAACCAGTTGCTCGATCTGGAACACAGCCCCGACAACCGCATTTTTGATGAAATTCTGGGCCTGTTAACAAGAGCCATGCGAGGCTAAACCGAATTCCTGACCAGTGTCATCTCACACAAAATAATTAACAGTTTTTTTACAAAGGACATTTTCAAAGCATTGATAAAAAAGAGGTTTTATTCTGGACCCAGCTTGAAAACACAAGTGGCCCTAACCAATTTAACAGCCTCATTCAAAGATGTTGTCAGGCTTTCGAGAAGCCGAACACCACGGCAAGCCGTCCTGGCGGTCCCTTTCAGGGCAGAGCGGCATGTATTGAGCCAGTCTCACGGAGTGTTCGCACTCCGGCTATCACGGAAGGTAAACGCCCGGTTTCAACCGGGCCACACAACTGGAGCAAGAAACCATGATATTCAAGCAACGTTTTGTGAAGTCCGTCTCCCTCGCCCTCTGCCTTGGCGCCGCCATGGCCAGCCCTCAGGTGCTGGCGAAGACATTTCGTATTGCAGTCGGTGATGCTGCCGGCAGTGCCCAGCACCAGCTGGGTCTGAAATTTTCCGAAGCATTTGCAGAAAAAACCGACGGCAAACACGACACCCAGATGTTCCTCAACGGCCAGCTGGGTGACGAACAGGCCACCGTCAACGATGCCTCCATGGGATTGCTCGACTTCTCCATTCTGGCCATCAACAACGTGACCCCCTTCTCTCCGTCGGTGGGCGTACTGACCCTGCCCTACATGATGCAGAGCCTGGATGACGCCGTGACCCTGACTCAAGGGGAAGTGGGCCAGCAACTGGTGGAAAACACTGTTCGTGATGCCGGCGTGCGCATTGTGGGCTGGACCTATACCGGATTCCGGGTACTGACCAATTCCCAGAAGCCGGTAGAAAAGCTGTCCGATCTGCAGGGCCTGAAGATTCGTGTGCCCAACAACGAGATCATGATCGACACCTACCGCGCCTGGGGCATCAACCCCACCCCCATGGCCTGGTCCGAAACCTTTACCGGCCTGCAGATGGGCGTGGTCGACGGTCAGGACAACCCCTACATCACCGTATCTTCCATGAAGTTCGATGAGGTGCAGAAATACATCACCAACATTCGTTATCTGTTCTCCATTGAGCCGCTGGTCATGTCCGAAGCCGTATTCCAGGAACAGCCGGAAGATGTGCAGCAGGCCATTCTGGAAGCTGGCAAGGTAGCCACCAAGCACAGTGCCGAGTGGCTGGTTGCCCAGGAAGACAAGATCAAGACCGAGCTGGTTGAGAAAGGTATGGAAATTACCGAGCCGGCCGGTGGCGAACAAGAGTGGATCGACAAGGCCGTCAGCCAGGTCTGGCCCAAGTACTACGACCAGCTGGGTGGCAAGGAAGAACTGAACAAGATCCTGAAATCCCTGGGCCGGGACACCATCTAAGCAACAGGCCTAGTGATACTGCCCCCGGTCCCACCGGGGGCAGCGTCCATCAGGGAGGAAAATGCCATGAGTATCGGCAAACTTACTTATAAAATTATCGACAACATTGAAAGGGTTCTCTGCAGCACCCTGCTCGCCACCTTTGTTGTTATTCTGTTTATTCAGATCATTTCGCGGCAGTTGTTCGATTACTCCATCTCCTGGAGTGAAGAACTATCCACTTATATGTTTGTCTGGTTCGTCTATTTTGGTGCCAGCTACGCCACCAAACTGGCGGCCCACAACCGGGTTACCTTTCAGTTCAAGCTGTTCCCGCCCCGCGTGGCGGTGTGGAGCGAAGCACTGGCCGACCTGATCTGGGTGGGTTTCAACAGCTACTTCGTCTGGCTCAGCTATGACTTCGTGTTCAATAAAATGAACCTGTTCTGGAAATCCCAGACCCTCGGATTTCCGATGAAATACGTTTACATGATCCTGCCCATCGCCTTTGCACTGATGACCTTTCGTATTTTGCAGGTGAATTACTACAAGCTGGTCAAGGGCATCGACATTCGCGATCCCGAGTCGCTGGAAGTGGAAAAACTCATGGACTCGGCCCAGCAGCCGCAGGCAAATGATCCTGCGCAAAAGGACGAACCCCAGTCCCCCACTCAAGGCCGAGTAAAAGCGGGAGCACATCATGGTTGAATCATCCGTCGTACTAATCCTGTTCGGCAGCTTTCTGGCGCTGCTGCTGCTGGGTGCGCCCATCAGCGTGTCGCTGGGGGTATCGGCGCTGGCATCGTTCCTTTATCTGGGTGAAAACCCCATCAAGTTCGTGCAAATCGCCTTTACCTCGGTGGGCTCCTTTCCGCTGATGGCGCTGCCCGCCTTTATACTGGCCGGCGCCCTGATGGAAGCCGCCGGCATTTCCAAACGGCTGGTGGATCTGGCCGAGAGTTTTGCCGGGCCCTTTACCGGCGGCATGTCGGCCGCCACCGTCATGGCCTGCATGTTCTTTGGCGCCATTTCCGGCTCCGGTCCCGCCACCACCGCCGCCGTGGGCATGCTGATGATTCCGGCCATGGTCGATCGGGGCTATGGCAAGGGTTATGCCTCGGCCATTACCGCTTCTTCCGGCGGTCTGGGCGTGGTCATTCCGCCGTCCATTCCCATGGTGATCTTCGGTATTTCCGCCATTGGTCTGATGGCGCCCCCCGAGGCAGTGGCCGAACACGGCCAGTTCCAGTCGGTATCCATTCCCAAACTGTTTATTGCCGGCTTTTTCCCGGGACTGGTGCTGTCCTGCGGCCTGCTGACCATGAACTATTTCATGTGCAAGAAACAGGGTTACAAGGGCACTACCGATGGCTGGTCCGGCGCCAACATTCTTGCCATGCTGCGCAAGGGAACCTGGTCGGTGCTGGCCCCCATCGTGATTCTGGGCGGTATTTACAGCGGTCTGTTCACCCCCACCGAGTCGGCCATTGTCGCCATCTTCTACACCCTGTTCATCGGCTTTTTCGTGCACCGGGAGCTGAAGATAAAGGACGTGCTGCGTTCGCTGGAAACCACCACCTGGCTTACCGGCCGCGTGCTGCTCATCCTGTTTACCGCCACCGTGTTCGGACGGCTGCTGGTGGAAAACCAGATCCCGGCCATCGTCGCCTCGTCGATGCTGGAGCTGACCAGCAACATCTACCTGATCTGGGCGCTGATCATCTTCTTCCTGCTGTTTGTGGGCATGTTCATGGAGACCCTGGCGGCCATTCTGATCCTGACTCCGGTACTGCTGCCGGTGGCCTATAGCCTGGGGATTGACCCGGTTCACTTCGGCATTGTGGTGGTGTGTTGTCTGTCCATCGGCTTCCAGACTCCGCCATTGGGTGAAAACCTGTTTATCGCCTCGGGGGTATCGGGCACCTCCATCGAGGAAATTTCCGTGCGGGCCCTGCCCTTTGCCCTGACCTCGGTACTGGCGGTGTTCATTATCGCCTTTATACCGGAAATCACTCTGTTCCTGCCCAGATTGCTCGGGTATTAGGGAGCCAACTCAAGTCTGTAACAATGCCGCCGGCGTGATCAGGGTCAAGGCCCGTTCGCGCCGGCGGCATCATCATGATGTCATGGTTCAGCGTCTATGCTGATCAGTGAAAATTACGATTCCAGCCAGTAAGGGAGTACCACATGCTGCCGCAAGTCAACCGAATCCTGTATTGCACCGACCTGTCCAAGAACGCGTCCTACGCCTTTCAGTATGCCGTGTATCTGGCCAAACAGACCGGCGCCGACATTCATATTCTCAAGGTGGTGGAGCAACTCTCCAGCGACGAAAAGCTCACCCTGCAGTCCTATATTCTCAACCAGAACAGCCGGGAAGAGTTTTTGCACCAGCGCCTGAACCACGCCAAGGCCCAGTTGCAGGAGCGCCAGGATTATTTCTGGGAGCATATCGCTCCGGAAGAAAAGGCCCTGCGCCCCAAAATCACGGGCTGCGAGGTGGTGGAAGGTTACCCGGAGCAGACCATTCTGAAGCGCTCAAAGGAGCTGGACTGCGATCTGATTATCATGGGTGCCCACGAAAAGGGCTGGCTGCAGACCCTGCTGGGCAGCGTGGCCAAGAACGTGCTGCGCGAATCGCGCATTCCGACGCTGATCGTGCCCCGTCCGGAAAAGAACAAGGCCTGATCCCTTCAGGCGGCTCCCGTCTTTCGACAGGGGCTCCTTACCTTCACCAGGCCACTCCCCGGCATTTCACCAGGTCACCCCCGCCAAGGCGGGGGGTCCACCCAGCAGACAACACTCACGTTGATTACCAGGCCTGGCAGGCGTAGCCGTTGTAAAGGCATAAAGCCCATGTCAGTTACTGCGCCGATATTAATGCCGCTGCACACCTGCCCTGGATTCCCGTTTTCAGAGTATGACGACATGTGGGCACTTCTTGCTTGTAAAGTCGTCACCCCCGCGAAGGCGGGGGCCATGTCACCGGCTTCGTCGATGTTAATGCCGCTGCACACCTGTCCTGGATTGCTGTTTTCACGGGAATGACGGGGTTCGGGCAACGATGCAACTGATACACTCCGAAACAAAAAAACCGGGCATCGGCCCGGTTAAAAAGCGTACACAATGAATGCTAGGCCCAGTGGATCCTGTCCTGATCCTCGGGGCGGGTAACCGCACGACCCAGAGGCACATGATCGTTGATCGCCTCGCGGATCGCCGCTTCTTCCTCGGCGGTAAAGCCGCCGCACAGTTCAATCAACTCGATGCGGCGGGTCAGCATTTCCTGAGCGGCCATGATGGCTTCTTCCAGGGTGCTGACGCCGGATACTGCCAGATCAAAGGCTTCGCTCTTGATGCGGCCATGATGCTTGAACATCTCCAGGCTGGGCGCTTTTACAATAAATCCGTAACGACTCAGGCTCATCTGTTCTCTCCTTGTTCAGGCGCTGACGCGGGTGGGTGCCGCAGTGGTCTGACGGTTGTGGTGCACTATGCTGGCCAGGGCGCAGGACGCCAGCCTCGCCTCGGGCGGATCGGCACGGGAGGTGAGGATAATGGGCACGCGCGCCCCCAGCACCAGACCGGCGGCGGTGGCCCCCATAAAGTACACCATCTGCTTGAACAGAAAGTTGCCCGACTCCAGGTTGGGCACCAGCAGAATATCGGCCTCGCCCGGAACCTGCCCGGAAATGCCCTTGATCTCGGCCGCTTCCCGGGACACGGCATTGTCGAACGCCAGTGGTCCTTCCACCACGGCGCCGGGCAGGGCGCCCATGGCCGCCAGCTTGACCAGCTCGGCGGCGTCCTGGCTCGAGGGCATGCTCTTGCTCACCTCTTCGGTGCCCGACAGCAGCGCCACCTTGGGCTCGTCGCAGCCCAGGGCGTGCAGCAGCTCAATGGCGTTGCGGGCGATATGCAGCTTGTCGAGCACACCGGGCTGTACGTTGATCACCGCATCGGTGATGCACAGAGCCCGGCAGCTGCCCGGCACCGTCATGTGGAATACATGGCTCAGGCGGCTGTCGGTACGCAGCCCGGCGGCACGGTTAAGCACCGCCCGCAGCAATACGTCGGTATGCACATGGCCCTTCATGATGGCGTCGGCCTCGCCCTGACTGACCAGGGCCACCCCCAGACGGGCGGCATCGGCCTCGTCGGCAGCATCCACCAGGCGGACGCCGGACAGATCCCAGCCCATGGCCTCGGCTTCCTGGCGCACCCGCGCTTCATTGCCCACCAGAATGGGCGTGATCAGCCCTTCCTGCTGTGCCAGGTGCGCGCTGGCCAGGGACACCCGGTTGACCGGGTTAATCACCACTGTGCTGACGGCTGAGTATTGCCGGGCCTGCTCCAGCAGATGGGCCGGACATTCCTTAGGATTGGTATTGAGCATCACGGATTCCCTTTGATGATGGCCAGTAGACAACCGAATACCGCTCGGCAAACGGGATTGGGTTGGCTTTCTGGAAAAAACCCGGCCGCAAGCGGCCGGGTAAAAAGACTGCCCCGAAGGGCAGCCGTACCTGTCAGCAATAGTCCTTGTACTTGTCCAGGTGACGTACCGGCTTGGACAGGGCGTCACGACGGAAGGGGTCGCCCAGTTCGCGGGTACACATGATTTCGATAACGGTGGTCTTGCCTTCTTCCATCTGGCGTTGGATAGCAGCCTGCAGAGTCGGACCCACGTCTTCCAGCTTGTCGACGGTTACCCCTTCGGCACCCATGGAGCGGGCGATGTCGGCAAAGCTCGGGTTTTCCAGATCACCGGCCACGAAGCGGCGGTTGTAGAAATCAACCTGGTTCTTCTTCTCGGCGCCCCACTGGCGGTTGTGGAACACGATGGAAGTAACCGGAATGTGCTCACGTACGCAGGTCATGATTTCCATCATGGACATGCCCCAGGCGCCGTCACCGGCGTAGGAAACGGCCGGACGGTTGGGCGCGGCGGTCTTGGCACCGATGATGGTCGGCAGGGCGTAACCGCAGTTGCCGAAGCTCATGGCGGCGAAGAAGGAACGCGGCTTTTCAAAGCGCAGGTAGCTGTTGGCCACGGAGTTGATGTTACCGATATCGGTAGACACCATCACGTCTTCGGGCATGGCCTTTTCCAGCTCACGCAGTACCTGACGCGGGTGCAGGTAGTTACCCTGCTCTTCGGACTGCTCGGCGATCATGTCGAGGGAGTAATCGTCCTTCTCGTGAATCCACTGGTCCAGCTCTTGTTCCCAGGCTTCTTTTTCGGAAGCGATTTCGGTGGCACGGGCGCCCTTGTTTTCCAGGCAGGAGACGTTGAGGCTCTGCAGGCGATCCAGAATGGTCACGGCAGCGGCCTTGGCATCGCCACATACGCCCACGGAGATCTTCTTCACCAGGCCCAGCATCTTGGCATCGCAGTCCACCTGAATGATCTTGGCTTCCTTCGGCCAGTAGTCCAGACCGTGCTGCGGCAGGGTACCGAACGGCCCCAGACGGGTGCCCAGTGCCAGTACCACATCGGCGCGGGACAGCAGCTTCATGCCGGCCTTGGAGCCCTGGTAACCCAGCGGACCACACCACAGCGGGTGGCTGGCGGGGAAGGAGTCGTTGTGCAGGTAGCTGTTCACTACCGGCGCACCCAGGTATTCGGCCAGCGCCTTGCACTCTTCTACCGCGTCGGCCATGACCACACCGCCACCGGAGATGATGACCGGGAATTGGGCTTCGGCCAGCAGGGCCGCGGCCTGCTGCAGGCTTTGCTCACCGCCGGCACCACGCTCGATGCGGATCGGCTGAGGGATTTCCACGTTGATGTCGCCGTAGAAGAAGTCACGGGGAATGTTGAGCTGGGTCGGACCGTTTTCCAGCATGGCGCGGTCAAAACAGCGGGCGGTGTACTCGGCCATACGCGCCGGGTTGGACACATGGCCCTGATATTTGGTGATGGTTTCAAAGAAGGGCAGCTGCTGCGCTTCCTGGAAGCCGCCCAGGCCCTGAGTCATGGAGCCGGTTTCCGGCGTGATGCAGACCACCGGGCTGTGGGCCCAGTAGGCGGCGGCAATGGCGGTCACGAAGTTGGTGATGCCGGGACCGTTCTGAGCGATACACACACCGTGACGGCCACTGACCCGGGCATAGCCATCGGCCATGTGACCGGCGCCCTGCTCGTGCACCGTGGGGATCAGGCGAATGCCGGCGGGGGCGAAAATGTCCATGGCATCCATAAAGGCAGAGCCCATGATACCGAAGACGTCGGTAACACCGTTGGCCGCCAGGGTTTCGACCAAAGCTTCACTGGGAGTCATACGTGGCATAACTGTCTTCCTTTTGCTGTTTCCCGTTGGTGGCGGCCTTAAGCCAACCCCCTCGGTTGGGTTGAGTTCAATATTCCGTTTTCTGTTCGGGCAATTGCGTTTGTTATGACGAGCAAGCACCGCTGCAACACTGAGTCTTTGGTGGCTCGCTTGGGAAACAGCTTAGGAAGGGGGGGCAAGGGAACATAGGGCCAGTTTTGCCACCCATGTTACGCCAGCGTTAAAAAATTGGTATTTCGCCATCGGCCAACCTGAACCGGACACTGGGCTCAAGTGGCTTTCATACCGGACCGACCCGGACTCCTGTTTTTCAACCATCAGGGGCTGGCCTGCCGGCTCAGGGCCGCAATGCGCCCATCTTGTCTGCCAGCAGGGTGCTTTGTTGCCAGAAGCGCTCGGCAAGTTCCGAGCGAGGCTCTCCCAGCCGGCACAGCTCAATGGTGAGTTCCAGCGGGCGCACGCCGTTGAGGGGCAACACCCGGCCGGTGGCCAGCTCGTCACGTACCAGGCTTTCGGGCAGAAACGCCACGCCCTCGCCCTGCAGCAACTGCGCCTTGAGCCCCTCGCCCAGGGCGTTTTCACACACCGGCTGCCAGGGCTGCTCCGCCAGGGCCGGCAGGCATTCCCGCTGTACCAGTGCCCCGAGATAGGCATCCTTCGGGTACAGCAGCAGCGGCAGCGGTTGCTCATCGTCAAGCTGAAACCGGGGGCTGCCCTGATCATCGGTGGCCGAGACCAGCGCCAGCCGGTCCTGACCCACCCGCAGCCGCTCCACGTTCAGACGCTGCAGCGCCGCGGTGCTGCCGGCATCGGCAAAGCACAGCAAAAAGTCCACCGCCCCCGCCACGAACTGCTCCATGGCCTCGTGATAGTGGCCGGTATTGAGCCGCACCAGGCCCTCGCCCAGGGCCGGCCGCAGCCGGTGCAGCCAGGCGGGAAAAAAGGTCACCGCCAGCGCCGGCTGGGTGATCAGGCTCAGGCCCGGCGTCTGCTGCTGGCTCAGGCGCAACTGGCTGCGCATGCCGTAGACCTGGGCCAGCAACTGGCGGGCCTGCTCCAGAAAGGCTTCACCCGCCGGCGTCAGCTCCAGCGGATAGCGGTTACGGCACACCAGCGCCACCCCCAGCCAGTTTTCCAGGGAGCGAATGCGCCGGCTGAACGCGGGCTGGGTCACAAAGCGGCTTTCCGCCGCCCGGGAAAAGCTGCCCTGCTCGCTGAGCGCGATAAAATCATGCAGCCATTTGGTTTCCATGAGCATGTCCTTGTTGTTAAAAATAACGCCTATGCAAAAAAGTAACCGCGATGGCCGAAAACGGCATTGGCTCGCTCAACACCATCATCAATAACATAAAAGCAACATTCATTTGTCTTGCTTCACGGAGGAAATCCCATGGCTGCCGACACCCACTCTCCGGTAATGGGCCTGCTACACCGCCTGGACGGCACCCGCAAACGCTATTTTCCAGGCATTTGCGTGGCCGCCACCATCGGCATCGCCGCCAGCTTTTTGTCCCAGCATTATGGCGCCCCCGCCATGCTGATGGCGCTGCTGCTGGGGCTGGCGTTCAACTTTCTCAGCCAGGAGCCCCAATGTGCACCGGGCCTTGAGCTGTCGGCCAAAACCATACTGCGCCTGGGCGTGGCCATGCTGGGCCTGCGCATCACCTTTGGTGACGTGCTTACCCTGGGCTGGCAGCCCATGCTGATGGTGTGCTCCGCCGTGGTGCTGACCATCTGCTTTGGCGTGGTCATGGCCCGCTGGCTGGGCTTCTCCAAAGAGTTTGGCACCCTCACCGGCGGCTCTGTGGCCATTTGCGGCGCCTCGGCCGCCATGGCCATCAGCAGTGTGCTGCCCCAGAGTGAGCAGGCCAAGCGCGACACCCTGTTTACCGTGATCAGCGTCACCACTCTCAGCACCCTGGCGATGATCTTCTACCCCATGATAAGCGACTCCCTGGGGCTGTCGGATCAGGAAGCCGGCCTGTTTATCGGTGCCACCATTCACGATGTGGCCCAGGTCGTGGGCGCCGGTTACAGCATGTCGGCCGAAGTCGGTGACCTCAGCACCTTTGTGAAACTGCTGCGGGTGGCCATGCTGGTGCCCATCGTAATGACCATCGGCATTCTGATCCGCCGCGCCGCCAGCAAGCAGGGTGAAAGCAGCGGTGGCAGCCGAGTGGCCATTCCCGGCTTTCTCATCGGCTTTGTGGTGCTGTTTGTACTCAACAGCCTGAGCTGGATTCCGCAGGAAATTGCCCAGCCCCTGGCCGGCAGCTCTTCCTGGTTGCTGCTCACCGCCATTGCCGCCCTGGGCGTGCGCACCCAGCTCAAGGACATTCTGTCGGTAGGCTGGAAGCCGGTGCTGCTGGTGGTACTGGAAACCGTCTTTATCGCCCTGCTGGTACTGGCCTACCTGCTGCTGATGGGCTGATATTTTCTTCTTTTACTACCCTTGCTATTTTTCGCCCCGCCTTTGCGGGGTTTTTTTTGTTGTTGTCGGGTTGAGAAATAAGCTTGCCGCTTCGCGCCAATTTGCGGGCGAGCCGCCCGCGCTCCAAAGAACGGTGCTTGCAGACGGCCTGAGGGTTAAGCAAAGCAGCAACAGGGATTGCCGAAGCCGACCGTCAAATGTCAGGGAAGACATTTGCCGAGCGTCCCATGGAGGGGCTCGAAGCGTGTCGGCGAAGGCAACCCTGCTGCTGCGCGGACAGACGATGCTCCAGTGTTGGTCAGGTCATGTCCTTGATCAGCGCCACCAGCGCCTCGATACCGGGACGAATGCGCTCCGCCGATATGGAGGAATAGCCCAGCCGGAAATAGTTGAGCGGCACATGCTCGCCCTGAAAATGAATATCACCGGGCTCGATCAAAATGCCTCTGTCGGCGGCTTCCTTGCGCAGCAGGCGGCTGTCCAGGCCTTCCGGCCCCCGCACCCAGTAGCAGGAGCCACCAAAGCCGGGCTGGCGGCTGGAACTCGGCAAAAACTCGTCCAGGGCCGCGCCCATCTCCTGCCAGCGTTCTTCATAGGCCTTGGCCAGGTTCATGATCAGGGCATCGTGATAGCCCCGCTCCAGAAACAGCGCCACCGAACGCTGGTTGTTGGCCGCCGGATGGCGCAGCATCAGCCGGCGCAGGGCCCGGGCCTCGCGGATCAGCTCCGCCGGTCCCACCAGGTAACCCAGCCGCAGCCCGGGCGCCAGGGTCTTTGACAGGCTGCCCACATACAGCACCCTGTCATTACGGTCCAGGCTCTTCAGCGCCGGGGTCGGGTTGGCCTTGAAGTTGGTTTCGCTCTCGTAGTCATCTTCAATGATCAGAAAGTCCTGCTCGCTGGCCTGCTTTAACAGCTCATAGCGCCGTTCCAATGGCATGGTCACCGTGGTCGGACACTGGTGGCTGGGGGTGGTGTACACCAGATCGCAGCCGGACAGCTTGTCATCGATGATCAGCCCCTGCTCATCCACCGGCAGCGGCCGCACCTGTGACGGGTTCATGGTGGCGATATTGCGAATATCCACATAGCCCGGATCCTCGATGCCGATGGTGCTGTCCTTGTCGAGCAACAAGCGCGCCAGCAGGTACAGCGCCTGCTGAGCGCCCACCGTCACCAGGATCTGATCCGCCGAGGCCCAGACGCCGCGCCGGGGCAGCAAGCGAGTACGGATCTGCTCGATCAGCAGGGGATCGTCGTTGTCAAAACTGTCGGACGCCCAGTCGCGAATGGCCGGAATACTCACCGCATCGCGGCAGCATTCGCGCCAGTTGTTGCTGGGAAACAGGGTGGGATCGAACTGGCCGTAAATAAAGGAATAGGGATATTTCTGCCAGTCTCTGGGCTTGCTGATGTTCTGTTGCCCACTGGGATGAATTTTGAGCTTGCGGCTCCAGTCCGGAGGTGTCCCTTCGGTGCTCTGAATTTTGGCATCGGGCACTTCGGGCTGGCGCGACAGAATTTCGGGATTAACGAAATAGCCGCTGCGCTCCCTGGCCAGCAGATAACCGTCATCCAGCAGATGCTCGTAGGCCAGTACCACGGTATTGCGGGCAATGCAGAGCTGCTTGGCCAGCTTGCGGCTGGACGGCAGCGGACTGTCGACGGGAATATTGCCGTTAAGAATGGCGGCGGCGATCTGCTCGCGCAGTTGTTGTTGCAGGCTGGTGCTTTTTTCGGTGGAAAGATGGAACAACGGAAACATGAAAAGACTTTCCTGTCAGCGAGTTGGGTTCGTCTGGCGGGAACACGCAGTGCGCCCTCTGAGTCATGGTTTTAACTCAGAGGGCGGCAAAGTAAAAGCATTGTTAACAATTTAATGCAGTTTTACAGCACTTCGTCACGCAAATGGTACCAGTGATACAGCATGCGCTGCCCCAGACGGCGGAAGGGCGCGAACAGATGCCCCGGCAGCGGCGAGTTGTAAATGGGCAGCTCAAAGCCTTCACGAATGCCTGCAATGCGCTGAGCCATGCGGCGGCCGGCATGGGCCGAGAACATGACACCGTTGCCACCGTAACCCAGGGCGTAGAAGATCTGCTCCTTGTCGTCGGGCTGGTAAATGCGCGGCATCATGTCGTGGCTCACATCCACCCAGCCCCACCAGGAGTAATCGATCTGAATGCCCTTGAGCGGCGGAAACTTGCGATGCAGCCCGTCGATCAGCAATTGCAGGTGCTTGGGATTGCTGGCATCGGCACCGGTAATGGAACTGCGACTGCCGATCTGCACCCGGTTGTCGGGCAGCTTGCGGTAGTAATGACGCAAGGTGCGGGTATCGGTGATCACTTCATTGGTCTTGAAGTTACAGGCGGCAATCTCCTGCTCGGTCAGCGGCCGGGTTACCAACGAGTTCGACAGTATCGGCATGATCTTGCTGTTCAGGCTGCCATGCAGGCCCTGGGAGGTATAGCCGCCGGTGGCCACGCCCACCGCCCGGGCCCGTACCGTGCCGCCCGGGGTCTTGATGTGATGCACACCGTTGATGGTTTCCCAGCCCAGCACCGGGCTCGACGGATGAATGGTGGCACCCAGCTCCCGGGCCATGCGATGGTAACCCTGGGCCAGCTTGAGCGGATGCACGCCGATGCCTTCCGGCTCGTGCATGGCGCCGACGGCCTCGGCCTCGTTGACGTAATCGCGGCTCAGGGTGGGCTTGTCGAGCAGCTCGGTTTCATAACCAAACTGCTCGCGCAGTACCTTGGCTTCCGCCTCCAGCTTGCGCATGGCCTTGTCGCGATGGGCAATGTAGAGGTGACCGCCAGCCTGAGGATCGCAATCGATGTTGCCTTCCTTGATCAGGCTTTTAAAGGTATCAAAGCCTTCCTGCACCTCGTCGTGCATTTTGCGGGCGGTGCTCAGGCCCCAGCGCTTGATCCACTGGGAGCGGGTCAGCCGGCCCGAGGCATTCTGGGCCTGACCACCGTTACGGCTGGTGCAGCCCCAGCTGACCTGGTTGGCTTCCAGCACGGTCGCCTTGATGCCGTGTTCCTTGGCCAGGTGCAGGGCGGCGGACAGGCCGGTAAAGCCGCTGCCGATGATCACGACGTCGACATCCATGTCACCGGTTACGGGGCCATCATCCTCCGGCGGCGTTCCGGCAGTGGCAACCCAGTAAGTGGGGGCATACTGCTGACCCCGTCCGGGCGTGGGCGCCACCAGGGGATCATAGCTGGGATCGTAACGATCCAGCACGGTATCGGCCTTGGCCGGCTGGCGGAAGTCCGCCTGAGTGTTGTTGACCATATCCATATTCGTGATTCCCGTTAACAGAGTGAGGCTGCCGTGGCTTAGCGAGGATCCAGCAGCGGACGATCCTTGCGGAAGGCCTGCTTGAGCGCCAGCTTGCCACCCTTGAGGGTGAACAGATCCACACCATCGGCTTCAATGCGGCGGCCGTCCGGGGTGGTGGCGCAGAAGGTCCACTGGGACACGCCCTTATCGCCGGCGGCGAAGTGGCTGGTGTTCTCCCACTGCACGTCCGGCATGGTGGTCCACACATTGACAAAGGCGGCCGCAACGGCGTCGGCGCCTTCAAAGCGGTTGCCGTGGGCTTCGGGGCCGGCGGCGCCTTCAAACACCACATCGTCGGTCATGCAGGCCATCACGCCTTCAATATCGTGACGGTTAAAGGCGGCAAACAGCTGCTCCAGCAGGGCAACGGTTTTCTGGTTGTTTTCAGCGGACATATCAATTCTCCCTTGGCCAACAAGTGGCGATGAATCATGTCCCGGCGCACCGGGGCGTTTACATGCTCATAACATTAGGGGGAAAGGGGCAAGGGTCGGTAGCGCCAGTTTCAGCCGTTGGCTTGGACCACCAAAAAATAAACACGAAAGGACAAAAGCGGGGCACGGGTGAAAAGCGCGCACGGCAAGGCCGGGGCAGAAGTCATTCTGCCCCGACAACACCGGAATATCGGAAAATCAGCGGCCGCGGCGCTGCTTGGCGACCCCGGAGAACACCACGTGCAGATCGGTGGAGGCGGAGTCGCCATCCAGATTGAGCTTGGCCTCAATGTGGTCCAGGTGCTCGGTCATCTTTTGCAGCGCCGTGTCCTTGTCGCCGGTTTCTATGGCGTTCAGCAGGATCTCGTGCTCGTTAAAGGAGCAATGGGCCTGATGCCCCACTTCGTACTGGGCGATAATCAGCGAGGTCTGGGACACCACGCTGCGCTGAAAATTAAGCAGCGGCGTGTTGTTGGCCATGTGGGCAAGCTCCAGGTGAAACTCACCCGACAGGCGAATACCGCTGCCCCGGTCGCCCCGGGCAAAGGCATCCTGCTCTTCCTGCACCATGGTCCGCATGCGGGCCAGGCTTTCGGGAGTGGCGTTCTCTACCGCCAGCTCGGTGACTGCCAGCTCCACCACCCGGCGGGCAGCAAAGATCTGCCGGGCCTCTTCCACGCTGGGGGCGGCCACCACGGCGCCCCGGTTGGGGCGAATAATCACCACCTGCTCGTGGGAAAGGCGCAGCAGGGCGCGGCGAATAATGGTGCGGCTGACGCCAAAGATCTCGCCCAGCGCTTCTTCGCTGAGCTTGGTGCCCGGCGCCAGCCGTTGCTCCAGAATGGCGTCGAAAATATGTTCGTAGACGATGTCGTCCTGGGTATTTGAGCTCGACTTGACAGGTCTTGGCTCCAGTTGACTGAGTGAACTCATACTTTGGTTTCCAGTTGCGGTCCTGGCTGCGGCGATGCGGGCACCGCCATCCTTGCCATGACCAGTTAAAAAATTGTTACAAACCACGTATACAATCTAGCGCGCTTTTTGCCGGTGTGATAGCCACAATGTCCAAGTCTGTGACTGAACACAAAAAACGCCCGATTCGGGCGTTTTTTCGTGCTCGAATGGACCTTTCTGTTAGTGAGGCCTGTCCCGCCTGTGTTGGCACTCGCCGTAAACATAGGTTTCGGCGATGGATCTGTCGTCCCCCAGCATCATCAGCACGAACAGTTTTTCGTACAGATTTTGTGCGTTTTGTATACGTACCTTCATCAGCGGAGTGGCATCCAGATCCAGCACAAGAAAGTCGGCTTCCTTGCCCGGCAGCAGGTTGCCCAGCTTGTCGTCCAGGCGCAGCGACTCGGCGCCGCCCAGCGTGGCCAGATAAAAGGCCTTGAGCGGATGCAGCTTCTGCTGTTGCAGTTGCAGCACCTTGTAGGCCTCATTCATGGTCTGCAGCAACGAGAAGCTGGTGCCTCCGCCCACGTCGGTACCCAGGCTGACATTGACACCAAAGCGTTCGAGCCGGGCCAGATCGAGCAGGCCGGAGCCGAGAAACAGGTTGGAAGTGGCGCAGAACGACACGCCCGAACCGGTGGCGTGCAGCCGCTCGCACTCGCTGTCTTCCAGGTGCACGCAATGGGCAAAGATGGAACGCTCGCTGAGCAGACCATGGTGATCGTATACGTCCAGGTAACCGCTCTGCTCGGGAAACAGTTCTTTTACCCAGTCGATTTCCTTGCGGTTTTCCGACAGGTGGGTCTGCAGGTAAAGATCGGGGTACTCGCTCAGCAGCCGGCCGGCGGCACCGAGCTGTTCCGGCGTGCTGGTGGGCGCAAACCGAGGGGTCACCGCATAGTGCTGGCGGCCCTGGTTATGCCAGCGTTCAATCAGCGCCTTGCTGTCGGCGTAGGACGACTCGGGCGTGTCCAGCAGATAATCGGGGGCGTTGCGGTCCATCATCACCTTGCCGGCGATCATGCGGGTGTTGCGCCGGGCCGACTCGGTAAAG
Source organism: Oceanimonas aquatica (assembly GCF_030732065.1). Classification (GTDB taxonomy): domain Bacteria; phylum Pseudomonadota; class Gammaproteobacteria; order Enterobacterales; family Aeromonadaceae; genus Oceanimonas. The sequence goes on along the minus strand of NZ_JAVBHX010000004.1, from coordinate 31,578 downwards.
AAGGCGTCCACCGCCTGCTTGTGCACTGTGCCGTACACCATGGCTGTGGTGGTACCGTTGCGCAGCAGCTCGTCCAGAAACAGCCCCGCCACCCGTGCTGCATGAGCCGGGTCGGCGAACTTGCGCTCCTCCGGAAAGGTGTAGTTGTTGAGCCAGTCCAGCAATTGATCGCCGTAGGACGCGATCATCTCGGTCTGGGGAAAGTGAATATGGGTGTCGATAAAGCCCGGGGTGATCAGCCGGTTTTCAAGCTCCACCACATGCGTGCCGGCGGGCAGCCGGTCCAGCACTTGTGGGGCCGGTCCCACGTCCTGCACATGGCCATCGGCCACCACCAGCACGCCGTCTTCGTACCAGGCAAAGGACTGTTCGAGGCCGACCTTGGCCGGGTCGCCCAGGCTGTAAAGAATGGCGGCGCGATAGGCTACGGGTTGCGTCATCTCTGCGCGTCTCCTTGAAATCAATAAATCAGGCGTGCTCGGCCTGAGTAACGGCGGGGGCCGGTTTCTCGGCCCTGAGGGCGTCTTCGGCCTGGTAGGCCGCGATCAGCTGGCCGGCCATCGACACGGCGATCTCTGCCGGGTGCTTGCCGGTCACCTCGGGCAGGCCGATGGGGCACACCATGCCGGCCAGGGCGGTATCATCAAAGCCCCGCTCCTTCAGCCGGTAGTCAAAGCGCTTGCGCTTGGTGCGCGAGCCGATCACCCCGAAATAGCGGGCATCATTGCGCTTGAGAATGCGGGCGCACAGTTCCAGATCCAGCTGGTGGTTGTGGGTCATCACCAGGTAGTAACTGCCGGTTGGCTGCTCAATCACCTCGTCCACCGGATCGTCACTGACCACAGCGGTGACACCTTCCGGCAGTACGGCGGGAAACTCCTCGGCACGGGAGTCCACCCAGGTGATGCGAAACGGCAGGGTGGCCAGAATGTGCACCAGCGCCTTGGCCACATGCCCGGCACCAAACAACACCAGATGATGCCGTGGCCGCACCACCGGCTCCAGCATGATGGTGGCCATGCCGCCGCAGCACTGACCCAGGCTGGCGCCCAGATTGAAGCGCTCAACACGCATCTGCTGCTCGCCTGCCGCCAGCATTTGCCGCGCCAGCTCCAGGGCCTTGTATTCCAGGTGGCCGCCACCGATGGTGGCGTAACAGCCGGCTTCGGTCACCAGCATTTTGGTACCGCTGTCCCGCGGGGTCGAGCCCTTGTGCTCCACCACAGTGACCATGACACAGGGCTCACCCCGCTGCTCCAGCTCGGCCAGAATCTGAATCCAGTTGTCCTTGAACATCTATTGCTCCCAGGGCGGCGCACCGCCCCTGTTCGCCGGCAATGTGCTGGCCGATAAGTTACTTGGCGGTCACCGGCACATCGCTGGCAGCTTCATTCTGCTCCACCATTTCGCGCATTTGCTCCACCGCCCACAGCACCCGCTCGGGGGTAGCCGGCGCATCGATGTGCGGGTAGCGCAGGTAACCGGAGACGCTGGCCACGGCATCTTTCAGCGCACACCACACCGCCATGCCCAGCATAAAGGGCGGCTCGCCCACGGCCTTGGAGTGGAACACTGTGTCTTCCGGGTTCTTGCGGTTTTCCACCAGCTTGACGCGGAAGTCCACCGGCATGTCGGCCACCGCCGGAATCTTGTAGCTGGCAGGACCCGAGGTCATCAGCCGGCCCTTGTCATTCCACACCAGCTCTTCGGTGGTCAGCCAGCCGGCGCCCTGCAGAAAGGCCCCTTCCACCTGGCCGATGTCGATGGCCGGATTCAGGGAGTCGCCCACGTCGTGCAGTATGTCGGTGCGCAGCAGCTTGTACTCGCCGGTGAGGGTGTCCACCACCACTTCGGCACAGGCGGCGCCGTAGGCGAAGTAGTAGAAGGGACGGCCCGAGCCGGTGGCGTGGTCGTAGTAGATCTTGGGCGTCTTGTAGAAGCCGGTGCTGGACAGCGACACCTGGTTAAAATAGGCCAGCTGCACAAACTCCGGGAACGACATCAGGGTGTGGCGGATTTGCACGAAGTTGTTTTTGAACACCACCTCTTCCGGGCTGACCTGGAAGTGACCCGCCGCCCAGTCGATGAGGCGCTGCTTGATGATGCGGGCCGCATTCTGGGCCGCCTTGCCGTTGAGATCGGCGCCGCTCGAGGCTGCTGTTGGCGAGGTGTTGGGCACCTTGTCGGTATTGGTGGCGGTGATCTGAATGCGATCAATGTCTACCTGGAACTCTTCCGCCACCACCTGAGCCACCTTGGTGTTCAGGCCCTGGCCCATCTCGGTGCCACCGTGATTGAGGTGAATGCTGCCATCGGTATAAACGTGGATCAGCGCCCCGGCCTGGTTGAGGAAGGTGGCGGTAAAGGAGATACCGAACTTCACCGGGGTGATAGCGATGCCCTTTTTCAGGATCGGGCTTTGCGCGTTAAAGGCCCGGATCTGTTCACGACGCTTGGCGTACTCCGAAGACAGCTCCAGATCGTTCACCAGCTCGTGAATAATGTTGTGCTCCACCGGCTGATGGTAATGAGTGACGTTGCGCTCGGCCTTGCCGTAGAAGTTCACCTTGCGAATATCGAGCGGATCCTTGCCCAGGTGCGAGGCGATCTCGTCCATCACGTGCTCGATGGTCATCATGCCCTGAGGACCGCCAAAGCCGCGATAGGCGGTGTTTGACGCAATGTTGGTCTTGCAGCGGTGGCCGATCACGGTGGCATCGCCCAGATAATAGGCGTTGTCCGAGTGGAACATGGCCCGGTCGACGATGGACGAGGACAGATCCGGCGAGTACCCACAGTTGCCGGCCACTGTGATTTCGGCGGCCTGAATGCGGCCGTGATCATCAAAGCCGATTTTGTACTGGTTGTAGAAGGGATGCCGCTTGCCGGTCATCATCATGTCTTCCATGCGCGGCAGCCGCATCTTGGCCGGACGGCCGGTCAGGCGCGCCACCACGGCGGCCATGCAGGCGGGGCCGGCGGCCTGGGTTTCCTTGCCGCCAAAGCCGCCCCCCATGCGGCGCATGTCGATCACCACCTTGTTCATGGGCACGTCCAGGACGCTTGCCACCAGCTTTTGCACCTCGGTGGGGTTCTGGCTGGAGGTAAACACCATCATGCCGCCGTCTTCGGTGGGCACCACCGAGCTGACCTGGGTTTCCAGGTAAAAGTGCTCCTGGCCGCCGATATGCAGGCTGCCCTCGATCACGTGCCTGGCTTTTTTCAGGCCGCCGGCGGAGTCGCCCCGCTGCTGCTTGTGGCTTTCGGTCACAAACAGCTCTTTTTCCAGCGCTTCTTCCACCGACAGCACCGCCGGCAGCTCCTCGTATTCCACAATGGCGGCCATGGCTGCCTTGCGGGCGGTGTCGAGATCACTGGCGGCCACCGCCAGCACCGGCTGGCCGTAGTATTCCACCTTGCCGTCGGCCAGCAGCGGGTCGCCGGCAATGACCGGACCAATATCGAGTTCGCCGGGCACGTCCTCGGCGGTAATGGCAATGGCCACCCCGGGAAAGTCGTAACAGGGGCTCACATCCAGTTTGGTGATGCGGGCATGGGCCTTGTCGGACAGCCGGGCATACACATGCAACTGATTGGGAAACTCCAGGCGATCGTCAATGTACTCGGCCTCGCCGGATACCTGCTTGGCGGCGCTGTCGTGGGGCACGCTTTTGCCCACGCCGGTTTGCAGGCTCTGTTTGACTCGTTCCATCATTTCGTCGATGGTCAGCGTGTTCTGAGGTTTGTTAGACATAAGACGTCACCCTGGTTTCCAGTTTCAGATCCTGTTGTTCGATAAAGCACTTGTACAGCAGGTTGGCCGCGGTGCGCGTGCGGTATTCCTTGCTGGCACGAAAGTCCGATAACGGCTCGAAGTCGGCCTCAAGGGCCTTCATGGCGGTTTTGACCGTGGCCATGTTCCAGGCCTGGCCCGTGAGCGCCTGTTCGCAGCCGGCGGCCCGCTTGGGGGTGGCCGCCATACCGCCAAAGCCGATGCGGGCGTCGGTCACGATGCCGTTTTCAATGATCAGGTTAAAGGCACCGCACACCGCGGAAATATCGTCGTCCAGTCGTTTGGACAGCTTGTACACCCTGAAGTGCTGATTCGCCGCGGGTTTAGGCACGATAATGCGCTCGATAAACTCGCCCTGCTCCTGGGCGGTGACCTTGTAGCTGAGGAAGTAGTCTTCCACCGGCAGCTCGCGCACTCTGTCTCCCTTGCGCAGCACCAGCGTAGCGTTGAGGGCGATCAGCACCGGCGGCGCATCACCGATGGGCGAGGCGTTGCCGACGTTGCCGCCGAGGGTGCCCTGGTTACGGATTTGCAGGGAAGCAAAACGGTGCAGCAGCTCGCCAAAGTCAGGGTAGAAGGTGCTCAGGGCCTCATAGCTGTCGCTTAAAGATCGGGCGGCGCCGATGATCAGGGCCTCGTCGGTTTCTTCCAGGGTTTTCATCTCGGCGACATTACCCAGATAAATCATCTTGGGCAGCTCGCGGTGAAACTGGGTCACTTCCAGCGCCAGATCGGTGCCGCCGGCCAGCAGCCGGGCATCCGGATGCTCGATGAGCAGGGTGGCCAGCTCGTCGCTGGTAGTGGGGGAGAAACACACCTTGTTATCGCCGCTCAGGGTCACCAGGGTATCGGTCTCGATTTTCACCAGCCGGGCGACCAGCTCCTGCTCGTAACGGGAAAATTCGTCGGCAAGCGTAGGCTCTGCGGCAATGGCCTTGGCGGCATCGACTATGGGGCGGTAGCCGGTGCAGCGGCACAGGTTGCCGGCCAGGGCCTCGAGAATGTCGTGCTGATTGGCCGACGGCTTGTTCTTGCTGAGAGCAAACATCGACATGATAAAGCCTGGGGTACAGAAGCCGCACTGGGAGCCGTGAAAGTCGACCATGGCCTGCTGCACCGGGTGCAGGCTGCCGTCCTTTGCCTTGAGGTCTTCCACGGTAAGCAGTTGCTTGCCGTGCAGCGCCGAGACAAAGGTCAGGCAGGAGTTGACCGTTTGGTAGCGAATACGATCGCCGTCGCGCTCGCCCAGCACCACGGTGCAGGCACCACAGTCACCGGAGCCGCAGCCTTCCTTGGTGCCGGTCTTGCCGACGCGGGTGCGCAGATAATTGAGCACCGTCATGTTGGGGGACAGGTCTTGTTCCTGTCGCAGCTCCTGATTTAACAGAAAGGTGATCACGGCTTGCCTCCTTCAGGGGTTATCGCCTCTGGCCGAACAAATGAGTTGTTAATATCTTTACATCTAATTAAATTAAAATCTGACCCTGTGGTCAACAAAAATTTTACACTCAGGTTGCGACTGTCGCCGACTTCATAGTTAACTGCCTGCTGTAAAAACGATTTTCAGGTACGCATCAAGCCCGGCCGCCGGCCCTTTTCTTCAAGTGTAGTGGGAGCATTTTTGAACATGTCCGAAACAATTCAGGACCGGCAAAGCCGGCAGGCGCATCGGGTATTTGCCGGCGTGGCCCTTGCCATCATGCTGGGGGCGCTGGAGATCACCCTGCTGATGCCGGCCATTTCCCGGCTGGGGCAGATCTTTGACGCCCCTGCGCTGGCGCCGCTGCTGGTCAGCAGCTATCTGTTCGCCATGACCCTGACCATGCCGGTGTACGGCCGGCTGAGCGATCGCTTTGGCCGTACGCCTTGCCTGGCCGCCGCCCTGGGCTTTTTTACCCTCGGCTCGCTGGCCAGCGCCCTGACCGACAGCCTGCCGCTGCTGTTGGCCACCCGGCTGCTCACCGGCCTGGGCGGCGGTGGCCTGATCGCGCTGTCGTTTGCGGTGATTGCCGACGTGATCCCGCCCCGTCAGGTGGGCCGCTATCAGGGACTGATCTCCACCCTGTTTGCGGTGTCCAGCGTGGCCGGGCCGCTGCTGGGGGCCTTTCTGGTTGCCCGTTTTGACTGGCGCTGGCTGTTTCTGTTCAAGCTGCCCCTGGGGCTGCTGGCCATGGCGGTCAGCTACTGGGCACTGAAGGGGCTCGGCCACAGAGGAGCCCGCAGTACACCGGATCACTGGGGCATAGCATTGCTGCTGCTGGCCGGCACCGGCTGGGGCTTGTCCACCAACACCGCCGAGCTGCTGCCGGCGCTGGCACAGTTCCAGCCGGTGCTGATGGCCGGCGCCGCCCTGCTCAGCCTGGTGTTGCTGGTACAGCAATGGCGCCACCCGCACCCGGTGCTGCCGCTGCGGTTGCTTGGCGGCCGGCTGATGGCCATTGCGGTGTTGTTACTGGCCCTGTCGGAAGGGGTCCGCCTGGGCCTGTTGGTGTACCTGCCGCTGGCGCTGGAACAGCAACAGGGACTGAGTCCTGACGATACCAGCCGAGTGCTGCTGTGGTTTATTCTGAGCGTGACCGCCGGCACCTTTGTCAGTGGCAAGCGTATCGCCCATGTGGGCTACTGTCGGCCGTTTCCCTGGGCGGGCGGCCTGCTGCTGGGGCTGGGCTGTGTGTTGCTGTGGGGGCTGGTCAGTCAGTGGCTGAACGGCGTCTGGCTGCACGGCGGCCTGATTGCCGGGGGCATCGGCATTGGCTTTTTGATCGTGGCCTGCTCCATTGCAGTGCAGAACGCCCTGCCCTCAAACCAGCTGGGGGCCGGGCTGGCGCTGATGAACTTTTGCCGTTCACTGGGTGGGACGCTGGGCGTGATCTGGCTGGGCTGGCAGTACCAGCAGCAGCTCACCGACTGGACCACTCCCGTGTACGCTTCGCTGTCGGCCTACGGCCTGATCGGCCTGCTGCTGGGATTTGCCATGCCGGACCGGGAGCTGGGCAACCAGGCCAAGAATCAGCCCGGTTAAAGAAAGGCATCATCAAAGAGGACCATGGTCCCCTTTGTTCAGGCCTCGGCCAGGGGCCTGACCCGACAGCCTTCGATCACCAGCCGGGTGATCACCTCGGCGGCCTGATCGTAATCGCTGTCGTCCAGCTCTTCCTTGCCCAGGGCCATGGTGATTTGCCAGTTGAAGTCGGCGTAGGTCTGAGTGGAGGCCCAGATTGCAAACAGCAAATGCCGGGGCTCCAGACAGGCGATCAGGCCCTGCCCCATCCAGTGGCTCAGCTTGTCACTCAAGGCTTGAGTCTGTTCGCTGAGGCGGGCGATGATATCTTCCGGCAGGTGCGGCGCACCGTGCATGATCTCGCTGGCAAACACCTTGGAGGCATGAGGATAATCCCGGGAGATCAGCAGCTTGGCCTTGATGTAGGCGGTCAGCGCCATCACGGGATCCTCAAACTCCTCAAAAGGAGCCGACGCCGCCAGCAGCGGCTCGGTGACGCTCTCCAGCACCGCCCGGTAGAGGTTTTCCTTGCTGCCAAAGTAGTAGTAGATGTTGGGCTTGGGCAATTGCGCCAGTTTGGCGATATCGGCGGTCTTGGTGGCGGCATAGCCATGCTCGGCAAATACCCGGCTGGCGGCGCGTATGATCTTTTCTTCGTTTCTGGCTCTTATCCGTGACATGCTTGTTTTTTTGGCTCCGGCCACATATGGGTGGCTTTGTTTTTGCCAACCATACCGGAATCCGGTAGAAATGCATAAAAAAAACGCCCACCACAGGTGAGCGCGAAAAAAAGAGTAACCAAGGTTACCCCTCGACCAAAACAACGGTGTGGTGCTGCGGCGGCGTCAGCTGCAGTCGGCCTTCAGGCCCACTTTCTCGATACCGGCCACGGCACAGACTTCGTCCACATCGGACAAATCGCCGGTGATGCCCACGGCACCAATGATCAGATTGTTCTCATCACGGATCAGCACGCCACCCGGCGCGGGCAGGATTTTGCCTTCACCCAGGGTGTTGAGCGACTGCATAAAGCCCGGGCGGGCCGCCGCCATTTCAGCCAGACCGCGGGAGCTGCGACCCAGTGCAATGGAGCCCCAGGCCTTGGCAATGGCGATGTCGGGACGCATCAGGCTGGCGGTGTCTTCACGCTGCAGTGACACCAGCACACCGGCGCTGTCGAGCACCGCCACGGTCAGCGGTGCCGCCGACATTTCCTTGCCCCGTTGCAGTGCGCCCTGAGTGATTGCCAGTGCCTGTTCAAGTGAAACTGTATTCATTACTCAATGACTCCCTGTCTAGCCATACTAAAGTATTACCAACTGGAGACTAATAAAACACAAAACCGAGACAAAGTTAACAGATATTTGTATACGTTTAATATAAAGATAAATATCCCGTCACCTTTGCTCTACCTTGGGCGCATTTTTAACAAGGGGTGCCCAAGGGCCCGCCTCCGCTCCGCGGTGGCTTCCATGGCATGAAACTTGCCTATTCCGGACAGACGAGCCTTCCACTGGAGAAAGGAACAATGCCGGAGCTGCGACAGGTTTCAACGCTGAACTGGTTCATGTGCTGGCTGATGCTGAGCTGCCTGATGATCACCCTGCTGCCCGACCGGCTGTTTTCCGGGGCCTTTGGCGCCTGGCTGGGGGAATACCGGCTGCTGTTTGTGCTGGCCATGGTGCTGTCGGCCACCTACTTTCTTTCCATTGGCGCCCTGCTGCTGTTTCAGCACGTGTTTTACCGCAAGCAGCGGCTGACCCGGCAAAAGCTGCTGAAAGAGTTGCTGGAGTATCTGGATGCCAGTGAAAAGGCGGTGTTGCGGGAGTTCGTGATCCAGCGCCGCAGTGTCATAAAATTGCCGGTTACCGAGCCCTGCGTCAAAAATCTGCTGGATCAGGGCATTCTCACCTATGCCTACGGCGAGCCCGGCGACAGCAGCCTGCAGACCATCAAACCCCTGATGATTACCCTGGAAGCCCGTCCCCTGCTGACCTTTCGCGTGCTGGGGCTGAACCCGGCCAGCATGACCGAGGAGCAGAAAAACCAGATCCTCAACACCCGCCCCCGCTACGCCTACAAGCAGCTGGGCCGAAGCTGATCAGGCATCGTTTTCACTGCCTTATAAAACGCAAAAAGCTCCCGGTCGGGAGCTTTTTCACTGGAAGCGGGCGACATCAGGCCACTTCGTAATAAACCGCGTTTTTGGCGTTTTCTTCCGCCAGAATGGCCAGCGCCACGGGAATGCACTTGCCGCACTGAGAGCCGACCCCCAGCTCACGCTTGAGGTCCATAAACTCGGTATTGCCCTCGGCAATGGCTTCTTTTAACTGGCGCTCGGTAATGCCCTTGCACAAACACACATACATGAATAATGTCCTCCGCGTTCAGGACAAATCTAAATGATAGCAGTTATCAGTGCAAGTTAATTTTGTTGAAAAAACAGGCGTCAGTTCACACCCCCGGCGACCGGCCCGGCATTCGCCTCCCCCAGCTCATTCCATGCCTGAAACAGGCTGAGGTACACGCGGCCGGTAAGCCTGGACAACAGCTCACTGCGCTCCAGCCGGTCCATCACAGGGCCTTTCACCTCCGCCAAGTGAAACTCGATACCGGCCAGCCCCAGCCGTTCGTTGATCATCAGCAGACTGTCGAGGGCCGAGGCATCAATACGGTTAACCGCACTGCATTGCAGCACCAGGTGGCGCAAACCAGGCCGCAGACTGACCAGGGTGGCGATAATGTCTTCCAGCTGGCCGGCATTGGCAAAATACAGGCTTTCATCCACCCGCAAACACAGCAGCGAGGGCCGCAGCTCAACACGATGGCGCAGCCGGTTGCGAAAATGCTCGGTGCCGTCAATGCGTCCCACTTCGGCCCAGTGCGGGCGATGACTGTGGTACAGGTGCAGCAGTAACGACACCAGAATACCGCTCACCAGCCCGGCTTCCACCCCGGCCAGCAGGGTTACCACAAAGGTAGCGCAGAGGGCGGTAAAGTCGGCCCGGGAATAGCGCCAGGCATGACCAAACCGGCGCCAGTCAAACAGCCCCAGCACCGACACCACTATGGTGGCGGCCAGCACCGCCTGGGGCAGGCCGCTCAACCAGGGCGCAAACCAGAGCCCCGCCAGGGTGATGCCGATGGCCGCATACATGCCCGCCGCCGGGGTACGCGCACCGGCGTCGAAATTAACCACGGAGCGGGCGAAGCCACCGGTCACCGGCATGCCGCTGGAGAGCCCTGCCGACAGATTGGCCAGCCCCAGGCCGATCAGCTCCTGATTGGGGGAAATGCGCTGGCGCCGCCGGGCCGCCAGGGTCTGGCCGATGGACACCGACTCCACAAATCCCACCAGAGCCAGCAGCAACGACGGCATCAGCAACTCGCGCCAGGGCAGCCTGGCCCAGTCCGGCCAGCTCAGGGCCGGTAACCCCGCCGGAACCGCCTGCACCACGGCCACGCCGGCATTCTCAAGCTCAAGCAGGCCCGACAGCACGATGGCCAGCACCACCACCAGCGCCGGCATCAGCCGCACCAGGGCCAATGCGCGGCCTGCGCTCAGCCGGCCCTGCAACAGATGCCCCAGGCCATGACGGGCCCAAAGCAGCAACCCCAGCGAGATGACGGAGACCGCCAGGGTGGCCGGCGCCATGGCATCCAGCTGTGCCAGCAAGACGCCCGGCCATTGCCAGAGTGCCCCTTCCAGCGGCACCCCCAGCAGGTGGCGAAGCTGGCTCAGGGTGATCAGCACCGCCGAGGCGCTGATAAAGCCCGACATCACCGAGTGACTGATAAAGTGGGCCACAAAGCCCAGCCGCAACAGGCCAAACAACAGCAGCCAGCCGCCGCTGAGCAGCGCCAGGGCCAGAGCACCGTCGGCGTAAGCGATCCCCTTCAGGGAAAGCTGCCCCAGGGTGGCGGCGGTCATCAGCGACAACACCGCCACCGGCCCCACCGACAGGGTACGGCTGGAGCCGAACAGGCCGTAAATGACCAATGGCAGTATGCTGGCGTACAAGCCGGCTTGTGGCGGCAGGCCCGCCAGCATGGCATAGGCCAGCGACTGGGGGATCAGCATCAGGGTCACAATCAGGGCGGCGGCACCGTCCTGTGCCAGGGTTTTCCTGTCGTAGCCCCGCCCCCATTGCAGAATGGGCAGGCGCATGCTCAGCCCTTGTTGTCGCGGGAAAGATAGCGCTCGTTAAGGCGTTCGCTGTGAGCCGACAGATCATACCCGGCAGCGGCGCACTGCTGAAGCAACTCGGCGGCAGGCTGTTGTGACGCCCGGGACAATGCCCACAGGGTGATGGAGCGGGTGCCGGTGCGGCAAAAGGCCAGCACCGGCTGCGGATGACGTGCGAGGGCGGCGCCAAAGTCGGTGATGGCCTGCTCGGTAAAGTTGCCCGAGGAGATGGGAATCCACGCCCAATTAAAGCCCTCGGCGTGAGCCTGCTCGGCCAGCGCTTCGGCCGCCGGCTGGCCGGCAGTTTCACCGTCGGGCCGGTTGCAGATGAGGGTGTTGTACCCCAACTCCTTTAACCGGGGAAGATCGTCGGCGGTGACCTGATCCGCCACGGCAAAGTCCGGTGTGACCTGTCTGATGTCCATACTGTGCTCCTCGTGGTGTTATCGGGCTCGCAACATCACGTGCACTACGCCCATGCCTTTAAATTAGAAGCTACTAACATAAAGGCATGGTCGCAAGGGCTAAAACGAAAAAAGGAGGCCGAAGCCTCCTTTTTAAACGCGCAGGTTGCGCCAGTCATCAATTACTTGACGATCTTGGCTACAACGCCGGCGCCTACGGTGCGGCCACCTTCACGGATAGCGAAGCGCAGACCGTCTTCCATCGCGATGGGAGCGATCAGGCTTACAACCATCTTGATGTTGTCGCCAGGCATTACCATTTCAACGCCTTCCGGCAGTTCGATGGTACCGGTCACGTCAGTGGTACGGAAGTAGAACTGCGGACGGTAGCCCTTGAAGAACGGAGTGTGACGGCCGCCTTCGTCTTTGGACAGTACGTACACTTCGGATTCGAAGTCGGTGTGCGGGGTGATGGAGCCCGGCTTGGCCAGAACCTGACCACGCTCAACGTCTTCACGCTTGGTACCACGCAGCAGAACACCTACGTTCTCACCAGCACGGCCTTCGTCCAGCAGCTTGCGGAACATTTCAACGCCGGTACAGGTGGTCTTGGTGGTGTCCTTGATGCCTACGATTTCAACTTCTTCACCAACCTTGATGATACCGCGCTCTACACGACCGGTAACAACGGTACCACGACCCTGGATGGAGAATACGTCTTCGATCGGCAGCAGGAAGGCACCGTCGATGGCACGCTCGGGATCCGGGATGTAGGAATCCAGGGCGTTGGCCAGTTCGATGATCTTCGGTTCCCACTCGGGATCGCCTTCCAGGCCCTTCAGAGCGGAGCCCTGAATTACCGGAATGTCGTCGCCCGGGAAGTCGTACTCGGACAGCAGCTCACGCACTTCCATTTCTACCAGCTCGAGCAGCTCTTCATCGTCAACCATGTCACACTTGTTCATGAAGACAACGATGTAAGGTACACCTACCTGGCGGGCCAGCAGGATGTGCTCACGGGTTTGCGGCATGGGGCCATCGGTGGCAGCAACTACCAGGATCGCGCCGTCCATCTGGGCAGCACCGGTGATCATGTTCTTCACGTAGTCGGCGTGGCCGGGGCAGTCAACGTGAGCGTAGTGACGGGTTTCGGTGTCGTACTCAACGTGAGAAGCGGCGATGGTGATACCACGGGCCTTTTCTTCCGGGGCGTTATCGATCTGGTCGAAGGCGCGAGCGGCACCGCCGAACTGCTTGGCCAGCACGTTGGTGATGGCAGCGGTCAGAGTGGTTTTACCGTGGTCAACGTGGCCGATGGTACCAACGTTAACGTGCGGTTTCGTACGTTCAAATTTTTCTTTAGACACGGACTAGTCCTTCCTGATTTGCTCCCGCCCTGCTGGGGCGGGAAGATTTAACAAAGATTAATTAACCTCGGCGGACAGCAATCACTGCCTCGGCCATGTTCGCAGGCACTTCGGCGTACTTGGCAAACTCCATGGAGTAGGAAGCACGGCCCTGAGTCTGAGAACGCAGGTCGGTAGCGTAACCGAACATTTCGGACAGCGGAACCAGGGCATGCACAGTCTTGCCACTGGGGCCGTCTTCCATGCCTTCAATGATGCCACGGCGACGGTTTACATCGCCGATCACATCACCCATGTACTCTTCCGGCGTTTCCACTTCCACCTTCATCAGCGGTTCCAACAGCGCAGGGTTACATTTCATGAAACCCTCTTTAAATGCCATGGAGCCGGCGATTTTAAAGGCCATTTCGGAAGAGTCAACATCGTGGAACGAGCCGTCATACAGGGTGACCTTGAGGTCTTCGATGGGATAACCCGCCAGCACGCCCTGCTTCATCTGCTCCTGAATACCCTTGTCCACGGCAGGGATGTATTCCTTGGGAATCACACCGCCCACAATGGCGTTCACGAAGGTGTAGCCGGCGCCCTCTTCCTGGGGCTCGATTCTGATCCAGACATGACCAAACTGACCACGACCACCGGACTGACGCACGAACTTGCCTTCCTGCTCCACAGAACCACGAATGGTTTCGCGGAACGCCACCTGGGGCTTGCCCACGTTGGCCTCCACCTTGAACTCGCGCTTCATGCGGTCCACGATGATGTCCAGGTGCAGTTCGCCCATGCCGGCGATAATGGTCTGACCGGACTCTTCGTCGGTCCAGACCCGGAACGAGGGATCTTCCTGGGCCAGACGGCCCAGGGCCAGGCCCATTTTCTCCTGGTCGGCCTTGGTTCTAGGCTCAACCGCGATGGAGATCACCGGCTCGGGAAATTCCATCCGCTCCAGAATGATCGGCGCGTCCGGGGCACACAGGGTGTCACCGGTGGTCACGTCTTTCAGGCCGATGGCGGCAGCAATATCGCCGGCGCAAACGGACTTGATCTCGTCACGCTTGTTGGCGTGCATCTGTACGATGCGGCCAATGCGTTCACGCTTGCCCTTGACCGGGTTCACCACGGTATCGCCGGTGTTGACGACGCCGGAGTAAACGCGGAAGAAGGTCAGGTTGCCCACAAAGGGATCGGTGGCGATCTTGAACGCCAGCGCCGCAAAGGGCGCCGCGTCGTCGGCGGGACGGGTATCAGGCGTTTCGCCGTCTTCCTTCACACCGGCAATGGCAGGTACTTCCAGCGGCGACGGCAGGTATTCCAACACCACGTCGAGCATGGCCTGTACACCCTTGTTCTTGAACGCGGATCCACAGGTGACCAGGATGACCTCATTGCTGAGCACACGGCTGCGCAGGCCGGACTTGATGTCTTCCTCGCTCAGCTCGCCTTCATCCAGGTACTTTTCCATCAACTCTTCACTGGCTTCGGCGGCGGCTTCAACCAGATTCTGGTGCCACTCCTCGGCCAGCTCCTGCAGGTCTGCAGGAATATCGTGATATTCAAAGCTGGTGCCGTTGTCTTCGTCACTCCAGTCGATGGCCTTCATTTTGACCAGGTCGACCACACCCTTGAAGCCTTCTTCGGCACCAATGGGCAGCTGCACCGGTACGGGCACGCCTTTCAGGCGGGTCTTGATTTGCTCGACCACACGCAGAAAGTCGGCACCGGTACGGTCCATCTTGTTGACGAAGGCAATACGGGGAACGTGGTACTTGTTGGCCTGACGCCATACCGTCTCGGACTGTGGCTGAACACCACCCACGGCGCAATACACCATAACAGCACCATCGAGCACCCGCATGGAGCGTTCTACTTCAATGGTGAAGTCAACGTGTCCGGGAGTGTCGATGATGTTGATGCGGTGCTGGGGAAACTGGTGATCCATGCCGTCCCAGAAACAGGTAGTTGCTGCGGACGTAATGGTAATGCCACGCTCCTGCTCCTGCTCCATCCAGTCCATGGTGGCAGCGCCCTCATGAACTTCACCCAGTTTATGGCTTACACCGGTGTAGAACAGGATGCGCTCGGTGGTGGTGGTCTTGCCGGCGTCAATGTGAGCGCTGATACCGATATTACGATAGCGCTCAATCGGAGTTGTACGAGCCACAATAAGATCCTCTTGCCAAGGTCGAATGTCCTTAGTGAGCCACAAGGGGCGCGGCATGCGCCGCGCCCGCTCTCATTACCAGCGGTAGTGAGCGAAGGCCTTGTTGGCTTCGGCCATGCGGTGAACGTCTTCACGCTTCTTCACGGCAGAGCCTTTGTTTTCAGAGGCATCCATCAGCTCGCCAGCCAGACGCTGGGCCATGGATTTTTCGCCACGCTTGCGCGCAGCTTCTACCAGCCAACGCATGGCCAGGGCGTTGCGACGCACGGGGCGTACTTCAACAGGCACCTGATAGGTGGAACCACCTACCCGGCGGGATTTAACTTCAACAGTAGGACGAACGTTGTCCAGGGCTTCTTCGAACAGCGCCAGGTGCTCTTTGCTGCTTTTGGCAGCAACGATGTCCAGGGCACCGTAAACAATCTTTTCAGAGGTAGACTTCTTGCCGTCTACCATTACTACGTTAACAAACTTTGCCAGCAGCTCGGATCCGAACTTGGGATCCGGCAGGATTTTACGCTGGCCGATTACGCGACGTCTTGGCATTGCAAACTCTCCGTAACTTCAGGAATAACCCAAAACAAAACAGGTTAAAAAAATAAATGTTTGGCCTTACTTAACGGAGAACCATTAAGCCTTGGGCTTCTTGGCGCCGTACTTGGAGCGGCCCTGACGACGGGCGGAAACACCGGAGGTGTCCAGCGCGCCGCGCACGGTGTGGTAACGCACACCGGGAAGATCTTTAACACGACCACCGCGGATCAGAACAACGGAGTGCTCCTGCAGGTTGTGGCCTTCACCACCGATGTAGGAGTTCACTTCGAAACCGTTGGTCAGACGAACACGGCATACCTTACGCAGTGCGGAGTTCGGCTTCTTCGGAGTGGTGGTGTATACACGGGTGCACACGCCGCGCTTTTGCGGGCAGGCTTCCAGCGCCGGCACGTTGCTCTTAGCAACGGCTTGTTGGCGAGGCTTGCGCACCAGCTGGTTAATAGTTGCCATTAACAGCTCCTGATAATGTCGTTCTACAGTTGAAAAAATCCATCCCCAAAAGCGGGGACGCAAAATTCTATGCCTGCCCCGAAGGCAAGTCAAGATTTATACAGTTACTCGTACGGACAATGGCAGAGTTACGGTCTGCAGCGTGCACCCCCGTCACTGGCCGCTTGCCCATCACCAGGCGGTGGGACTGCCCTGCTCCACCACCAGCTCAACCAGGCCGGCCATGGTCAGCACTTTCCCCATAATGGGCTCAAGGCCGCGGGCAGCAAGGTCTTCACTCATCACATGCAGCCGGCCAGCGTCGGCCAACGGCTGCAGCCGGGGTTGCCAGGCCGGCAGGGTAGCGGCAATCACGCCGTCCTGCCACAGCACCAGGTGATCATCGGGCTGCATATGGTGCAGTGCCTGCTCGAGGCCGTGGTGACCGAAGGGAGAATGTTTAACGGTATGCAGCATAGGCCCTCAGAAGGTCAGGCAAACGTCGTGTTCGCTCAGCAGACGGCGCAGCTCGCCGGCATCACAGACGTCGGCATCGATACACAAATCGGCCGGGCTCAGGCCACGCTCAGCGAGGGATTCGGCACACACATAGACGCGTTCGATATCGTAAAGCTCCAGCAGGCCAAAGGTGGGCGCATAGTCACGGCCATGAATGGCGGCCGGTGCCTGACCGGCTTTCAGCTGGTAGACGCCATCGTCGATAAAAAATACCGCCAGCTCCTCGCTCAGGGCCGAGGTGGCCAGCACCGCGTCCAGTCCTTCCCGGCCGGCGGCGCTGCCGTGAGGCAGCGTGCGGAATATAAAGGCAACCTTGTTCATCAGAATTGCACCACGCGATCGGCGGTCAGGGCCGCCTGGGCCAGGGCACCGAGGCCACTCAGACGAAAGGGTGCGGCCACGTTGCCACCGTCCAGGCCCGCTTCCGCAGCCCCTTTGTCGTCGCACAGGCCACGGCGCAGCGCCGCTGCCACGCACAGGTCCAGGGTGAGGTCATGGCGTTCGGCAAGCGTAACCCAGGCCCGGTGCAAGTCGAATTCGTCGCTGGCGGGCTGTACCAGGCGGTTACCGTTATGCACCCCTTCCTGATAGAAAAACACACTGTCGATGGCATGACCCTGTTCCAGCACGGCGCTGGCAAAACGCCAGGCATCGGCGGCGGCCTGAGTACCGTAACAGGGGCCGGTCACCAGCAGGGCAAAACGCAGGGGAGTGTCGGTCATGGAAAAGTCCGCAAAAAGCAAAAGAGCGGCCGGGGCCGCTCTTGGCAAGGTTTATTCCACCAGGGCGATGGCTTCCACTTCTACCAGCACGTCTTTCGGCAGACGGGCCACTTCCACGCAGGAGCGGGCCGGGGCACCGGCGGCAAAGTAGCTGGCGTACACTTCGTTGAAGGCCAGGAAGTTGTTCATGTCGGACAGGAAGCAGGTGGTCTTGACCACGCTGGTGGCGTCGGCGCCGGCTTCGGCCAGTACCGCCATCAGGTTGTCCATTACCTGCTTGGTCTGGGCTTCAATGCCGCCTTCCACCACGTCCATGGTAGACGGATCCAGCGGGATCTGGCCGGAGGTGTAGACCATGTTGCCCACGCGGGTGGCCTGAACATAGGGGCCGATGGCGGCGGGGGCCTGGTCGGTGGCGATTACGGTTTTAGTCATGGGTTCTCCTGGTTATGTGGCGATGACGCTTCGTCATCGCGTTTTTTCTGTCTGATATAGAGATAGACAGTGTGTTTGGAAATGTTGAGTTTGTCCGACACCATGGCGATGGCGTCCTTGATGTCGAAGATGCCTTTTTCAAACAGGGTGGTGACGATCTGCTTGTTCTTGGCGTTGTTGGCCACATCGGGATCGGCATTGATGGCGTCGATGGTGCGCTCCACCGTGAGCGTCACCAGCTCTTCCACGTTGTTACTGAAATTTTCCGCCGAGGCCTGGGGCCGCTCGTTTTCCGGCGGCAGCAGGTCGGCCATCAGCTCATGCAGCGGCGCTCCCAGATCGAGATGCAGGCACAACAGTCCGGCCAGCTCGCCATGAGCACCGCGCACCGCCTGCACCAGACTGCGCACCGGTGCCCCCAGGCGCTGGTGGGTCAGGCATAACCTGTCTTCGCCCCGGCGTTGCAGTTCGGCCAGCAGCCGTTGCTCGGCATCGGTCATGGCCGCCCCCGGCTGGCGGTTGCCGCCGGCCAGACGCTCCGCCATGCCCTCGGGCGGGTCCAGGCGATAGAGCGCCACCTCGCAGTGCCGGCCATAGAGGGCGGCAAGGCCGTCCACCAGCTGGGCACAGGAAGCCACTGCATCGTGCTGCGATGCGCTGGCTGCCGTTTCCGTGGCCGTTGTGTTCAGCATACGGGCCGTCCCGGAACGGGCCGTCCCACTTTCCGTTGGCATTGCTGGCTTCACCCCCCTTGTGTCTGGCTCTGATTTTCAATCGCTGGTAATGAATGTCAACTTTTTTTGAAGCGAAGCGTGAGGCCGAAAGCGCACTCACAAAAAAACCGCCCGCAGGCGGTTTTTTTTATTCACAGGCGAACGGCTCAGGCCCGCAGGGATTTTTCGCCCCGGGATACGCCACACACGCCACTGCGCACCACTTCCACCACCTCGGTGGTCTCGCTCATGTTGCCAATAAAGGCGTCGAGCTTGTCGCTGGTGCCCACCAGCTGCACCGTGTACAGATGCGGAGTTACATCCACGATCTGACCGCGGAAAATATCGGCGGTACGCTTGACCTCGTCGCGGTTGCTGCCGTCGGCACGCACCTTGACCAGTACAATTTCCCGCTCGATATGATCGCCGTCGGTCAGGTCGCTGACCTTGAGCACGTCCACCAGCTTGTTGAGCTGTTTGGTGATCTGCTCGATCACCCGCTCGTCACCATTGGTAACAATGGTCATGCGGGACAGGGTGGGATCCTCGGTGGGCGCCACGGTCAGGGTTTCAATGTTATAGGCCCGCTGGGAAAACAGCCCTACTACCCGGCTCAGGGCACCGGACTCGTTTTCCAGCAACAGGGAAATAATACGCCGCATCAGGTTCGCTCCGTTTTGCTCAACCACATTTCATCCATGGCTCCGGTCTTGATTTGCATGGGGTAAACATGCTCTTCCGGATCGATCTGAATATCCATGAACACCAGCTTGTCGGTCAGGGAGAAACACTTCTCCAGGGCCGCGTCCAGCTCGGCCGGTTCGGTGACCTTCATGCCCACGTGACCGTAGGATTCGGCCAGCTTGACGAAGTCGGGCAGTGAGTCCATGTAGGAATGGCTCTGGCGGCCTTCATAGAACATCTTCTGCCACTGTTTCACCATGCCCAGGGCACTGTTGTTCATGGAGATGATCTTCACCGGTATGTTGTATTGCATACAGGTGGAGAGCTCCTGAATGTTCATCTGAATGGAGCCGTCGCCGGTCACGCACACCGACACCGCATCGGGGCAGCCCAGCTTGGCGCCCATGGCGGCGGGCAGGCCAAAGCCCATGGTGCCCAGACCACCGGAGTTGATCCACTGGCGCGGCTTGTCGTAGGGATAGTAAAGCGCGGCGAACATCTGGTGCTGGCCCACATCGGAGCTGATGATGGCCTTGCCCTCGGTGATGCGGTAAACCGCCTCCATCACCTGCTGGGGCTTGATGTACTGCTCGCTTTTCTCGTAGCTCAGGCACTTGCGGTCACGCCACTGTTCGATCTGCACCCACCAGTCGTCCATCGCCTGGGGGTCGGGCTTGAGCCCAAGCTCGCGAATGGCTTCCAGCATCTGGGCCAGTACGGTGTCGGCCGAGCCCACAATGGGAATGTGCGCCGGAATGGTCTTGGAGATGGAGGTCGGATCCACGTCCACGTGCACTATGGTGGCGTGGGGGCAGAACTTGGCCACGTTGTTGGTGACCCGATCGTCAAAGCGGGCGCCGATGGCCAGGATCAGATCCGAGTTGTGCATGGTCTTGTTGGCTTCATAGGTACCATGCATGCCCAACATGCCCACAAACTGCTTGTGCGTGCCGGGCATCACGCCCAGGCCCATCAGGGTGTTGGTGACCGGCAGGTTGAACTGCTCGGCCAGTTGCACCACCAGGCCGCTGGCGTCGGCGGTAATGGCACCGCCCCCCACGTACATCACCGGGCGCTTGGCCGCGGCCAGGGCCTTCATGGCTTTCTTGATCTGGCCCTTATGGCCCACACCGGTGGGGTTGTAGGAACGCATGTCTACCGACGACGGATAAACATAAGGGTGCTTTTCCTTCGGGTTCTGAATGTCCTTGGGCAGATCCACCACTACCGGTCCGGGACGGCCGGACGCCGCGATGTAATAGGCCTTTTTAATGGCCAGCGGAATATCAGACGCCTTTTTACACAGAAAGCTGTGCTTCACGATGGGGCGGGAAATACCGATCATGTCGGTTTCCTGGAAGGCATCATCACCAATGTAGTTGGTCGGCACCTGACCGGACAGCACCACCATGGGAATGGAATCCATGTAGGCGGTGGCAATACCGGTAATGCAGTTGGTCGCACCCGGCCCCGAGGTTACCAGCACGGTACCCACCTTGCCGGTGGCCCGGGAATAACCATCGGCCATGTGCACGGCCGCCTGCTCGTGGCGCACCAGCACGTGTTCTATTTTGCTGTTTTCAAACAAGGCATCATAGATGTCCAGTACCGAGCCGCCGGGATAACCAAACAGGTAATCAATCCCCTGGTCCTCCAGCGCTCGCACGACCATTTCTGCGCCTGATAACATCTCCATGGTAAAGCCCTCCAGGCTCTGCTCCGTTCACCTTGCCACTCTCTCGTACAGCGATGCACGGCCGCCAGCCGGGCAACATGACAAAAGGAGCGACTTTTTATATTTATAAAACAACAACTTACAACAGCGAAGCTGAAGATAAGCAGAAAAAGGATGAAAAATCACCTTAACCTGCTTTAAATCCGTTGTCTACGGGCTTTGACAAATCCGTTGGCTTCGCTCGAAACAGCCTGCCACGGCCGCCTTCAGCGTGACAGCGCCAATAAAACGCAGGTGCTGGCGCCAGTGCTCAAACCCTCACCAAAGTGACCGGCAAAACAGCCATTCACCAACAACAAAACAATAACAATGCAAAATCAACAAAGGTCAGAACCATCACTAGAATTTAAAGTTAAATGGCAGCATAAAAAACCACAACCTTGTTTTATTTCATTCATATTTAAAGGGTTTACCCTGTAATGTGAATGTCGCTAAAGTTGACATCATCATCGTTAATCGTTATCTGTATAGCGTTGTTAACGGATTCTTTCCTGATGTGAGTGACCATGCATAAGCAGATTCAGCTACTACTACTAACCAACAAGGTGCTTTAGCGCACGGGGTCAGGCGTAGCTGGAATTTATCATTCACACAGTTTCACACTTAAAAACCCGTGCCGTCCGCACGGGTTTTTTTCATTCTGCCTCGGGCGGCACGAATACACAGAGGAAAGCGACATGTCGAACCAAGTCATTTTATTCGATACCACCTTGCGGGACGGTGAACAGGCGCTTTCCGCCAGCCTGACCGTCAAGGAAAAGCTGCAGATCGCCCAGGCTCTGGAACGGCTCGGCGTGGACGTGATGGAAGTGGGCTTTCCCATTTCCTCACCCGGCGACTTTGAATCGGTGCAGACCATTGCCCGCCATATCAAGAACAGCCGGGTCTGTGCCCTGTCCCGCGCCCTCAAGGCCGATATCGACGCCGCCGGCGAGGCCCTGCGGGTGGCGGATCAGTTCCGTATTCACACCTTTATCTCCACCTCCGACATTCATGTGCAGAGCAAGCTGCGCAAGGACTTCGACTCTGTGGTGGAAATGAGCGTGGCGGCTGTCAAGCACGCCCGGGGCTATACCGACGATGTAGAGTTCTCCTGCGAAGATGCCGGTCGCACTCCCATCGACAACCTGTGCCGCATGGTGGAAGCCGTGATCAAGGCCGGTGCCCGCACCGTGAATATTCCTGATACCGTGGGCTACACCGTGCCCAGCGAGTTTGGCGGCATTATTCAGACCCTGTTTGAGCGGGTGCCCAACATTCATGAAGCGGTGATTTCCGTGCACTGCCATGACGACCTCGGCATGTCGGTGGCCAACTCCATCGCCGCCGTACAGGCAGGTGCGCGTCAGATCGAATGCACCATCAATGGCATCGGTGAGCGGGCCGGCAACTGCTCGCTGGAAGAAGTGGCCATGATCATGAAGACCCGGGGCGAGCTGCTCGGGGTGCACACCAACATCAACCACCAGGAAATCTACCGCACCAGCCAGCTGGTACGTAACCTGTGCAATATGCCGGTACAGCCCAACAAGGCCATTGTGGGTGCCAATGCCTTTTCCCACTCCTCCGGCATTCACCAGGACGGCGTGCTCAAAAACAAGAACACCTACGAGATCATCACTCCCGAAAGTATTGGTCTGCCCAAGAACCAGCTCAACCTGACGTCCCGCTCCGGCCGCCACGTGATCAAGCATCGCATGGCCGAGATGGGCTACACCGAGCAGGACTATGATCTCGACACCCTCTACAACAGCTTCCTGGCGCTGGCCGATCGCAAGGGCCAGGTATTCGACTACGACCTGGAAGCCCTGGTGTTTTTCAGCCAGATCCACGAAGAGCCAGAGCAGTACAAACTCAAGTATCTGAGCGTGCAGTCCGGCAGCAACGTCATGTCCACCGCCAGTGTGCGCATGGAAGTGGGTGGTGACGTGGTCAACGAGGCCGCCGTCGGCAATGGTCCGGTCGATTCTGTCTATCAGTGCATCAACCGGGTCACCGGCTATGACATTCGCATCGACAAGTATGAGCTGCAGAGCAAGGGCGAAGGCAAGGATGCGCTGGGTCAGGTGGACATAGTGGCCGAATACAAGGGCCGCAAGTTCCACGGCATGGGTCTGGCCACCGACATCGTCGAGTCGTCTGCCCAGGCATTGATTCACGTGATTAACTGCATTTACCGGGCCGAGCAGGTCGCGGAAAAGAAAGAAGAAATTCAGAAAAAAATACGTATGGAGACAGTGTGAACATGAGCGCAAGCTACAAGGTCGCGGTATTGCCGGGTGACGGCATTGGCCCGGAAGTGATGGCCGAGGCCATTCGTGTGCTGGATAAAGTGCAGGCCGAGTTCGGCCTGCAGCTGGACTACAGCCATCATGATGTGGGCGGCATCGCCATCGACAATCACGGCAGCCCCCTGCCCGCCAGCACCCTGGCCGGCTGTGAAGCCGCCGATGCCGTGCTGTTCGGTTCGGTAGGTGGTCCCAAGTGGGAAAACCTGCCCCCCAACGAGCAGCCCGAGCGCGGTGCCCTGCTGCCCCTGCGCGGTCATTTCAAGCTGTTCTGCAATATGCGTCCGGCCAAGATTTATCAGGGCCTGGAAGGCTTCTCGCCGCTGCGCGCCGACATCAGCGCCCGTGGCTTTGACATAGTGTGCATGCGCGAGCTGACCGGCGGCATCTACTTCGGTCAGCCCAAGGGCCGTGAGGGTTCAGGCCCGGAAGAAAAAGCCTTTGATACCGAGGTGTATCACCGCTATGAAATCGAGCGCATCGCCCGGCTGGCATTCGAAGCGGCGCAGGGCCGCCGTGGCGTGGTGACCTCCGTCGACAAGGCCAACGTCCTGCAGGCCTCCATTCTGTGGCGCGAAGTGGTGACCGAAGTTGCCAGGGATTACCCGGACGTGACCCTGAACCACATTTACATCGACAACGCCACCATGCAGCTCATTAAGGATCCGTCTCAGTTCGACGTGCTGCTGTGCTCCAACCTGTTCGGCGATATCGTCTCCGACGAAATGGCAATGATCACCGGCTCCATGGGCCTGCTGCCCTCCGTCAGCCTGAACGACAAGGGCTTTGGCCTGTACGAGCCGGCCGGTGGCTCCGCCCCGGACATCGCCGGTCAGGGCATTGCCAACCCCATCGCCCAGATTTTGTCCGCCGCCCTGATGCTGCGTTACAGCTTCAAGCAGGAAGAAGCGGCCCAGGCCATTGAGCGTGCCGTGGCCGAAACCCTGGCCGCCGGCTACTTCACCGGCGACCTGTACAGCGACAAGGCTGAACATCCGGTGCAGTCCACCAGTCAAATGGGTGAGCAGATCGTATCCCGCATCCGGAGAGCAAACTAATGGCCAAGACCCTCTATCAGAAAGTATTTGACGCCCACCTGGTGCGTAACGAAGCCGGTGAAACCCCGCTGCTGTACATCGACCGTCACCTGGTGCACGAAGTGACCTCGCCCCAGGCCTTTGACGGCCTGCGTGAAAAGGGCCGCAAGCTGCGCCGCCCCGACCGCACCTGGGCGACCATGGACCACAACGTGTCCACCGAAACCAACGACATCGCCGCTTCCGGTGAAATGGCCCGCATCCAGATGGAAACCCTGGCTAAAAACTGTGAAGAGTTCGGCGTGCCCCTGTACGACCTGCACCACAAGTACCAGGGCATAGTGCACGTGATCGGCCCGGAGCTGGGTCTGACCCTGCCCGGCACAACCATCGTCTGTGGTGACTCCCATACCGCCACCCACGGTGCCTTTGGCGCCCTGGCGTTCGGTATCGGTACCTCAGAGGTAGAGCACGTCATGGCCACTCAGACCCTGAAGCAGGGCCGGGCCAGGACCATGAAAATCCAGGTCAACGGCAAACTCAACCCGGGCATCAGCGCCAAGGACGTGGTGCTGGCCATTATCGGTGAAGTCGGCCACGCCGGCGGCACCGGTTATGTGGTGGAATTCTGTGGCAGCGCCATCGAGGCGCTCTCCATGGAAGCACGCATGACCATCTGTAACATGGCCATCGAGCTGGGTGCCAAGGCCGGCCTTATCGCTCCCGACCAGACCACCTTTGACTACCTCAAAGACAAGCCGTTCGCTCCCGAAGGCGAGCAGTGGGATGCCGCCGTGGCTTACTGGCAGACCCTCAAGTCCGACGAAGGCGCCGAGTTTGACGCTGTGGTTGAGCTCGACGGCGCCGACATTGCGCCGCAGGTAACCTGGGGCACCAACCCGGGCCAGGTAATGCCGGTGAACGGTACCATTCCCGCCCCGGAAGACTTTGACGACGCCGTTGAGCGTCAGTCTGCCGTCAAGGCGCTGCAGTACATGGATATTCCCGCCGGTGGCAAGCTGACCGACGTCAAGGTAGACAAAGTATTCATCGGCTCCTGTACCAACAGCCGCATCGAAGATCTGCGCGCCGCTGCCGCCATCGCTCAGGGGCGTCAGGTGGCCGCCGGGGTTCAGGCCTTGGTGGTACCCGGCTCGCAGCAGGTGAAAGCCCAGGCGGAAGCCGAAGGTCTGGACAAGATCTTTATCGAAGCCGGCTTTGAATGGCGCCTGCCCGGTTGCTCCATGTGTCTGGCCATGAACAACGACCGGCTGCAGCCGGGCGAGCGTTGTGCCGCCACCAGCAACCGCAACTTTGAAGGCCGTCAGGGCCGGGGTGGCCGCACCCATCTGGTGAGCCCGGCCATGGCCGCCGCCGCCGCCGTGTTCGGTCACTTTGTCGACATTCGGGATTTATAAGGGGAATAACATGAGCGGATTCAAGCAATTAACCGGTATCGCCGCCCCCCTGGATGCGGCCAACGTAGACACCGATCAGATCATTCCGAAGCAGTTTCTGCAAAAGGTGACCCGGTCCGGTTTTGGCAAGCACCTGTTTCACGACTGGCGCTTTCTGGATGACGCCGGCGAGCAGCCGAACCCGGAGTTCGTGCTCAACCAGGCACCTTACGATCAGGCCGTGATCCTGCTGGCCCGGGAAAATTTCGGTTGTGGCTCCAGCCGTGAGCACGCCCCCTGGGCCCTGGCCGACTTCGGCCTGCAGGCGGTGATAGCGCCGAGCTTTGCCGATATCTTCTATGGCAATGCCATCAACAACGGCATGGTGCCGGTACGCCTGACCGAAGCGCAGGTTGACGCCCTGTTCCAGCATGTGGCGGCCAGCAAGGGCGCCGAGATCACCGTTGATCTGGAAGCCTGTGAAGTACGCGCCGGCGAGCACGCCTTCCCCTTCGAAATCGACGAGTTCCGTCGCTACTGCCTGCTCAACGGCCTCGACAACATCGGTCTGACTCTGCAGCACGCAGATCAGATTGATGCCTATGAGGCCAAGCAGCCGGCCTGGCTGTAACGCCTGCCCCTGCTTCAAAACGCCGGCATGATGCCGGCGTTTTTATTGGTGCAGCGGGTCAGTGCACCTCTTCCAGAAACACCGCCACCAGATCGCTGGTGACGCCTTCTTCCACCCTCAGCACCTGGGCCATGGCCTTGAGCGGAGGCACCCGCTCGCCGGCCGAGGGCAATACCAGCTGCCACTGCTGTCCCGGCTGGCAACGACCGCACTCCACTTCCATCAGCATGCCTTCCGGGCTGAGGTTAAGGCAGGTTCCCTGAACACGTTCGCTGGTGGTCGCAAGGATCACGGTGGCGTTGATTTGAATGCGGCTGAACAGCCGCTGCTCCTTGTTGGCAGATAACATGGGCTCATCCTTTCAATGGCTGGTTTCACAGGATAAATCTTCCTACAATAGCGCCCTTACCCCATTGCAATCGGGATCGCCGGCAAAAGCAGCGTGTCACCCCGATGCGAAAACTCAACCAGGGAGTGGCCCGTGAAAAAGACTCTGCTTGCCTTGCTGCTGGCAGCCAGTACACCGCTGGCGGCGCAGACACCGACGCTTACCATCTATACCTATAGCTCATTTGCATCCGACTGGGGGCCCGGGCCAGCCATTGAGAAAAGCTTTGAAGCCGAATGCGACTGCGATTTGCAGTGGGTCGCACTGGACGACGGTGTCTCCATTCTTAACCGGCTGCGGCTGGAAGGGGACAACACCAAAGCCGACATCGTGCTGGGGCTCGACAACAACCTGCTGCAGGCGGCCACAGACACCGGCTTGATTGAACCTCATGGCCTGACGCCCGAGGGACTGACCCTGCCCGGCGGCTGGAACAACCCCAATTTCCTGCCCTTTGATTACGGCTATTTCGCCTTTATCTACAATGCCGATAAGCTGGCCAAGCCGCCAACCAGCTTTGCCGAACTGCTCGCGCGACCCGAGCTGACCCTGCTGTATCAGGACCCCCGCACCAGTACTCCGGGGCAGGGCCTGCTGCTGTGGGTACAGAAGCTGTACGGCGACCAAGCTCCCGAGGTCTGGCAAAACCTGGCCGGCCGCACCATCTCGGTAACCAAGGGCTGGAGCGAGTCCTACGGCATGTTCCTCAAGGGCGAAGCCGACATGGTGCTGTCTTACACCACCTCCCCCGCCTATCACATCGAGGCGGAGCAGCAGCACCAGTATCGGGCCGCCGCCTTTGACGAAGGTCATTATCTGCAGGTGGAAGTGGCCGGCAAAGTGAAAGGCTCAACGCAACCCGAACTGGCCGACCGCTTTATGCAATTCATGACCACGCCCGGTTTCCAGCAGCATATTCCCGCCGGTAACTGGATGTATCCGGTCATTGATGCCGAACTGCCCGCCGGCTTTGACGAGCTGGTCACCCCGAGCGGGTCGTTAAGCTTTACCGCCGAGGAAATGGCGAGCCAGCGCAAGCAATGGCTGCGCGAGTGGCTTGCCGCCACCACCCGCTGATGCCGGTACGTTTATGGTGGCTGCCAGGCTTAATCAGCACTGGCGCCATTCTTTTGCTCACCGCCGCCCCCATTACCGCGCTGCTGCTTCAGGGCGGCAGCGATGCGGCACAGGTGTTTGCCGACCCTTATCTGCGCCATGTGGTCTGGTTCAGTTTTTACCAGGCGGCGCTGTCTACCCTGCTCAGCCTGGGTCTGGCCCTGCCTCTGGCTCAGGCCCTGTCGCGCCGACGCTTTCCCGGCCGAACCCTGCTGCTAAGGCTGTTCGGCCTGACCCTGGTACTTCCGGTGATCCTGGTGGTGTTCGGGCTGGTGGCGGTGCATGGTCGCCAGGGCTGGAGTAACGGACTGCTGACCCTGCTTGGCTTTGAGCCGGTCAGCTATCTCTATGGCCTGACCGGCATTTTGCTGGCCCATGTGTTTTTCAACATGCCGCTGGCGGCGCGTATTTTGCTGCAGAGCATGGAAGCCATTCCCGCCAGCCAGTGGCGACTGGCCAGTCAGCTCGGCTTTAACAGCAGGCAACTGTTTCGCTGGCTGATCTGGCCGGCGGTACGCGGCCCCCTTCCGGGGCTGGCCAGCCTCATTTTCATGCTGTGCTTTACCAGCTTCGCCACCGTCATGGCCTTGGGTGGCGGCCCCAAATCCACCACCCTGGAAGTGGCCATCTACCAGGCCCTGCGGTATGACTTCGACCTGCCCCTGGCGGGCAGCCTGGCCCTGCTGCAACTGGTGTTCTGCAGCGCTTTCCTGCTGCTGCAATACCGCGTCAGTAAAGCGCCCGAATACCGGGGAGAACGGCAATTACCCTGCCTGCGTCATGACTCCCTCTGGTGGCGTACCCGGCTGACCGACACCCTGGTGATGACACTGGCGCTGAGCATATTTCTGCCACCGCTGCTGGCCATTGTGACCGCCGGAATCAATCCACAACTACTACCGGCACTGGCTTCACAGCAGCTGTGGTCGGCCCTTGGGCAGTCGATGGCCATTGCCGTCTGCGCCGGCCTGCTGTCGGTAATGCTGACCACCGGACTGCTGGTAACCAGCCGGCATCTGCGACTCAGACAGGATCGCTCACGGCTGGCCAGCATACTGGAAGCCAGCGGCTCCACCATTCTGGTGCTGCCCGCCGTGGTACTGTCCACCGGCCTGTTTATTTTGCTGCGTGGCGTGGCCGATGTGTTTGCCCTTGGCCCCTTACTGGTGGTTCTGGTCAATGCCCTGATGGCCATGCCCTATGGCCTGCGTACCCTGCAACATCCCATGGAGCGAGTGGCCCAGCGCTACGACCGGCTGTGTGACAGCCTGAACATACGTGCCCTCAACCGTCTTTGGCTGGTGGAGTGGCCGCTGTTGCGCCAACCCCTCGCGCTGGCACTGGCCCTGGCGATGATGTTGTCACTGGGTGATTTAAACGCCATTGCGCTGTTTGGCAGTCAACAGTTGCAGACCCTGCC
This sequence comes from Oceanimonas aquatica, assembly GCF_030732065.1. Classification (GTDB taxonomy): domain Bacteria; phylum Pseudomonadota; class Gammaproteobacteria; order Enterobacterales; family Aeromonadaceae; genus Oceanimonas. The sequence goes on along the minus strand of NZ_JAVBHX010000004.1, from coordinate 2,597 downwards.
CTGGCTACTCTACCAGCAGCTGGGCAGCTACCAGATGACGCAAGCCGCCGCTACCGCTCTGGTGCTGCTGGTGCTGAACCTGGCGCTGTTCCTGTTGATTGAGCGCGTACTGGGAGGCCGGAATGCTCACACTGACTAACCTGACGGCTCACTATCCGGAGCAAAAACAGTGCTTCTCGCTAAGCGCCGCTCCGGGCACCATCACGGCGCTGATCGGCCCCAGCGGCGCCGGCAAGTCTACCCTGCTGGCGATGATTGGGGGCTTTGCCAAAACCGACTCGGGCAGCCTGGCGCTGGGCGAAGCAAACCTGCTGCCCCTGTCCCCTGCAGAACGGCCCATCACCACCCTGTTTCAGGACAATAACCTGTTCTGGCATATGAGCGTGTACCAGAATATCGCCATTGGCCTGAATTCGGGGCTGAGGCTGAACGACGCCCAGAAACGACAGGTACAACAGGTAGCCAGCCAGTTGGGCATCGATACCCTGCTGGAGCGCAAGCCGGCGCAGCTGTCGGGGGGGCAGCAACAACGGGTGGGACTGGCCCGCTGTCTGGTTCGCAACCGCCCGGTATTGCTGCTGGATGAACCCTTTTCCGCATTGGACCCGGCGTTGCGCTTTGAATTGCTACAGCTGTTGCGGGAGCTAACTGACAAGTGGCAATTAGTCGTACTGCTGGTGACCCATCATCCGGAAGAAGCAGCACAGGTCGCCGACCGGATTGCCTATGTACATGATGGCCGGATCCTTGAGCAGGGCGACGGGGCGCTGCTGTCGGGCCCCCGAACCAGTGAGTTGAAGGCTTATCTTGGGCAGTGAGGGGGTGAGCCATTCACCCCCTCACTTTTTCACAGATTTTCCTCGGCAAAGGATGCCAGCCGGCTGCGCATGACGCCATTCAGGTAAATATTGGCGCTGCCTTCAAAATCCTTGAAGCGCTCTACGATGTAGGTCAGCCCGGAGGTCACCGGGGTGAGGTAATTGGAGTCAATCTGTGCTAGGTTACCCGAGCACACCAGCTTGGTACCTTCACCGCAGCGGGTGATGATGGTCTTGAGCTGGGACGCGGTCAGGTTCTGGCACTCGTCCAGCAGCACAAAGGTGTTCTGAATGCTGCGGCCACGCATAAAATTGACCGATTTGAACTGAATGTTGGCCTTGCCCATGATGTAGCTGAGCGAACCGTCCATGCATTCGTCCTGCTTGTGCAGTACTTCCAGGGTATCGGTAATGGCCGCCAGCCAGGGCGCCATTTTTTCCTCTTCCGAGCCGGGCAGAAAACCGATGCTCTCGGCGATTTCCGGCGTGTTACGCGTCACGATAACTCTGTCATAAATACCTTTTTCGATGGTCATTTCCAGTGCCGATGCCATGGCCAGCAGGGTTTTACCACAGCCCGCCGGGCCGGTCAGGATCACCATGTCGATATGGGGATCCAGCAACGCATCCAGTGCCATGGCCTGATAGATATTCTTGGGCTGAATCCCCCAGGCCTTGCGTCCCATCATGCGTTCCCGGCCGAGATCCACAAAACGAAGATGCCCATTTTCCTTGTCGAGCACCCGGCCGGCAAAGTCATCGGTATCATCGATCAGATACTGGTTGATATGGGCCCCCGGCAGCAATTCTTCCGAGACGGTGTGAATAACTTCGCGGCCGTGGGTTTCACTTTCGCACTCGCCCACCCGGTCCCAGAAGCAGTTTTCAACATGGCAGAAACCCTTGGCCAGCAAGCGAATATCATCCACCAGCTGATCTGAGCGGTAATCTTCCACATGCTCCAGGCCCGCGCCCTTGGCCTTGAGCCGCATGTTGATGTCCTTGGTGACCAGTACCGCCTTGCCGCCCCCCTGGTGTTTTTGCAGGTAGAGGGCGGTGTTGATAATACGGTTATCGGCCTCGTCATCGGTGAACACCGCATAGCCTTCCGGCAGGTGACGATCCGAGATAATGGCAATACGGCCCGAGGCCTCGTCGTCTTTCAGTCCCAGTGGCACACCGGCAATGATCTCTTCAGGTGTGGCATCGTGGAAAATATCCTCCAGGGTGCGAATGGCCACCCGCGCGTCCCGGCTGACATCCTTCTGTCGGTCCTTGATGCGATCGAGTTCTTCCAGCACCGTCATGGGAATGACGACGTCGTGCTCCTTGAAGGAATAGATGGAGAGAGGTTCGTGCAACAGCACATTAGTGTCGAGAATAAAGCGTTTGCGGTCGTAGCCGTCCATAGGCGTGCTCCCCGGGCTGAGCCCTTGTCATGGTCATGGCCCAGTTAAAGCATCGGGCCGTGACAGCTTTATTACGATTTAACGCTATGCCTTTTTTCTTCCATGGGCAAGCCCCGCTCACGAACCTGTATAGCAACTGGCCATAAATCAGCCGTTTCCTGAAATACCGTGATTCTCAGTGTGACTCGAAACACAAAAGCGACAAACACGAAAAAAGCCCGATACATGAGTATCGGGCTTTTCGGGTTTGGGTGCCTGGCAGTGACCTACTTTCACATGGCAGCTGCCACACTATCATCGGCGCGGTTGCGTTTCACTGCTGAGTTCGGCATGGAATCAGGTGGTTCCACAACGCTATGGCCGCCAGGCA
>NZ_JAVBHX010000003.1 GCF_030732065.1 Oceanimonas aquatica | reverse complement strand
AGCGGAAGAAGTTATGGCAGACTGTGCGGACGGCAGGCATGGCGGGTCCTCTTTGTTTTTTTGGCGATTAACAAAAGAGAAAATCTACCATGCCTGCCTATTTTTTTGGGGATCCCTCAGCGCGAAGGCGGGCATCCAGGGGCAGGCAACGTAGAGTCTGCTTTATGCGGTGGAATGGCAAACGACGGCATTGTCTGTGAGATGGACTCCCGCCTTCGCGGGAGTGACGTAGACAAGGAGGGAGTGACGTAACTTAAGACGGGAGTGACAAGAGCAATCAGAACAGCGTATTCGACAGCTGATACATCTCTTCGTTAAAGGGGCGACGCAGGTGCTTGATGCAGTCGATGATGTCGTGGTGCACGATATGGTTGTTCTGCAGGCCCATGCAGCGACCGCCCAGGCCTTCCAGCAACAGCTCCACGGCGCGGGCGCCCATGCGGCTGGCCATAATTCTGTCCTGCGCGGTGGGGGTGCCGCCGCGCTGAATGTGACCCAGAATGGTGGCCCGGGTGTCGCGACCGGTGGCTGCCTGAATGTTTTTGGCCAGCTGGTTGACGTCGCACACGTTTTCGCAGATGGCCACAATGGCGTGCTTCTTGCCCTTGGCCACGCCTTCGTGGATTTGCTGGATCAGCTCGTCCTGATCAAAGGCCACTTCCGGCACGATCACGTATTCGGCACCGCCGGCCACGGCGGCAGACGAGGTGAGATCACCACAGTGACGGCCCATGATCTCCACCACCGATATGCGGTTGTGGGAGCTGCAGGTGTCGCGCAGCCGGTCAATGGCTTCCACCGCCACATTGAGGGCGGTATCAAAACCAATGGTGAACTCGGTGCCGGCAATGTCGTTGTCGATGGTGCCGGGAATGCCGATGCAGGGGAAGCCCATCTCGGTCAGGCACATGGCGCCCATGTAGGAGCCGTCACCGCCGATCACCACCAGGCCGTCGATGCCGTGCTTTTTCAGGTTTTCCACCGCTTCCTCGCGCACCTTAAGTTCCTTGAACTCGGGAAAGCGCGCCGAGCCCAGAAAGGTGCCACCCCGGGTGATCACGTCCGATACGCTGTGACGGTCGAGCGGTATGATCTGATCCTGATGCAGGCCCAGATAACCGCTCTGAATGCCGAACACTTCCAGGCCGTGATGCAGGCCGGTCCGTACCACAGCGCGAATGGCCGCGTTCATGCCGGGGGCATCGCCGCCACTGGTCAGCACACCAATTCGTTTGATCATGGAGTCCCTCTTTATTATTCCGTTATGCTGTAAGCGTGGTCATTCCGGCCTGCGAGCCGGAATCCATTCTGCAGACACTGGTGCAACTTGCCTCGGACTCCGGGTCTGTCATGCTGATACTGAATCAAGTTCAGCATGACGAAGGTTCAGTACCGGAGTGACGAGGGTGTTACGCCCCCGCACGGATAATGGCGGCGAACTCGTCGGCCTTGAGCGCCGCGCCGCCCACCAGGGCGCCGTCGATGTCTTCCATGGCAAACAGGCCGGCGGCACTGTCGCCTTTAACCGAACCACCGTACAGAATTTGCACTTTGGCGGCCACATCGGCGTTTTGCTTCGCCAGAAAGGCACGAATGGCGCTGTGCACGCCCTGCGCGATCTCGGGGGTGGCGGTCTTGCCGGTGCCAATGGCCCAAACCGGCTCGTAGGCGATAACGCTACGACCCAGTGACTCGATGCCGCACTGATCGATCACCGCCTGTAGCTGGCGCTCGACCACGGCCTGGGTTTCGCCCGCTTCAAACTGCTCCAGGGTTTCGCCAATGCACAGTACCGGCACCAGATTTTGCTCCAGCACGGCGGCGAACTTGGCGGCCACCACGGCGTCGGACTCACAGTGCAGAGTGCGGCGCTCGCTGTGGCCCACCAGTACGTATTTCACGCCAAATTCCTGGTACATGGCCGGGGAGTTTTCACCGGTAAAGGCGCCGTCGGTGTGCACATCGGCGTCCTGAGCGCCCAGAGCAATGTGGCTGCCGGCCAATTCGGCTTCGGCCTGGCCCAGAAACAGCACCGGCGGGCATACGGCCACGGCCACTTTGTCGCTCTCGGCGGCGGGGGCCTTGAGAGCGCCGATCAGCTCGCTGACCATGGTCTTGTTGCCGTTGAGCTTCCAGTTACCCATTACCAGAGTCTGTCGCATTAGGAATTTCCTTTCAGTCAAATGATGAGGATTATAGGGATCTGGGCTGCATTAAACCAAGCCTCGGCCATCAAGTGCCAGTGAATTGTGCAGTTCGTTCATTCACTGTCCGCCAAGGCGCATCCATAACCGGCCCAGGTACTCGTGCCAGGCCAGCTCGCTGCGCTCCAGATAACGGGCCCGGGGCAAATAGGTATAGAGCGGCAGGGTGCCCGCGCTTTCCTTGGCCTGATGATCGACGGGGGCGGGTACGGGCGTGGTGCCTTTACCGGCAAACAGCGCCATGGCGCGGGGCAGGTGGCTGGCAGACGTGACCAGCACCGCCCGGCGGCCGGCAATCAGCGGTGCGATGGCGGCGGCTTCCTCGGCGGTGTCTCTGGGCTTGGGCAGCATCAGCAGCCGGCTTTGCTCAATGCCAAAGGCCACCGCCACCTCGCCATAAAGCTCGGCGCTGCTTCGACCCTCACCACCGGCGTAACCGCTTAATATCATTCGTGCCCCGGGGTGAGCGTGAGCGAGGCGAATCCCTTCGCTGATGCGCGCCAGCGCCGCATTGCCCAGCTGGCTTAACAGCGGCAGGCGCGGATCGGCGACCTGGGCCGCTCCCAGCACAATAATGTCGTTGACCGGCTGGTCGCCGGCCTCAAAGGGGGCATAGGTGCTTTCGAGCGGGGCAATCAGTGCATTGGCCACGGGCCGGGTGCTGAGCAGAACAAGTGCCAAAAGAGACACGAATACAAAGAGCATTCCACTGCGCTTGTGCCGCAGCAACAGCAGGAACACGCCGAACATTGCCACAAAAAGCAGCAATGGCAGGGGTAAAAGCAGGCTACCCAGCCATTTTTTCGCCAAAAAGAGAAAGGGCATGCACTCTCACATTTGTTAACCGTACGGGTTGTGCCAGAATAGCCGTCTTCGTAATGGCAAGAAATACCGGGTTTGACGCGTAACACCAGCTTTGACGGCAAAAGCCGCACTTTTTCTCGCAATATCTACGGCACCACCAAGGGGCAAATCCGCCTGCGCGTGCTGGAGCGGGATCTGACCGAAGGACTGCCCGCCAGCCGGCAGCCCCTGCGCACTCTCGATGCCGGCGGCGGCTTTGGCCCGGTGTCCCAGCGTCTGGCCGCCGAGGGCCACACTGTGGTGCTGTGCGACTTGTCTGCCGAAATGCTGGATGAGGCCCGGACCCAGGTGGCAGAAAAAGGCCTGAGTGAGCAATTCGACTTTATTCATGGCTCCATTCAGTCGTTAACCGTGGCCGATCTCGGACAATTTGACCTGGTTCTCTGCCACGCCGTGCTGGAATGGGTGGAGGAGCAGGCCGGGCTGCTGGCGACATTAAACGAGCTGCTGCTGCCCGGCGGCCATTTGTCACTGATGTACTACAACCGCGATGGCCTGCTCTACCACAGCCTGGTAAAAGGTAACTTTGATTACGTGCACGCCAACCTGGTCAGAAAACGACGCCAGAAACTGACGCCGGGCTGGCCCTGCCGGCCCGCCGAGGTAGACGGCTGGCTGCACGAGCTCGGCTTTGTTATAACCGGGCGCAGCGGCGTACGGGTCTTTCACGATTACATGTCGAACGTGCACGGGCCTTTCCCAACCGAGGAAGAGCTGATTGAAATGGAGCTGGCCCACTCCCGCACCGAGCCCTTTATGCATCTGGGCCGCTATATGCACGTGCTGGCGCGGAAGGAATAAAAAAAGCTGTCATGCCCGCGGAGTGAGCATCCAGGTAGGCGATGCTAAAGTCTGCGAGCCTCGCACTGATTTGAAAGTTCGGCGGTGTCTGCATTATGGACTCCCGCCTGCGCGGGAGTGACCAAACGAAAAAGAACACGCGCCGCCGGGCCAGTAGCCGGGCGGCATTCAAAGTGAAGAGAGCAACACCATGACGGAAATGTCCCGCACCCTGCCGGACTGGATCGGCTGGGTCAGAGAGGAAAATCTGGGGCTCAGTCTGCCCCCCGAGCGGCTGGCCTTTTTGCTGGCGGTGCACATCTTCGGCCGGGGCGGCGAGCAGCCGCAACTGTCCGAGGCCGAGCTGCACCACGCCTTTGGTTATGTCAGCAAGGGCTTTGATCAGGCCGGCGACACCCAAGTCAGCCGGGCCAACAACGCCATTAACGATCTGGTGCGACAACGGTTGCTGAGCCGCTTTCAGGGTGACGGCGGCGAGGGGGAAAGCCTCTATCGCCTGACCCGGCTGGGGCTGGCCATTGTGGAATTCTTTGCCGCCCAGCGGGAAGTGAGCCAGATCAAGCTGTCGCTGCTGCTGGAGCACATCGCCCAGGAGCTGGACCGCGTGGCCGAGGCCATTGCCGCCGATCCCGATGAACAGGGCTGGGCCCAGAACGTGGAAGGCCGGCTTAAATACTCGGTATCCGAGCAGCTGGCGCGCATTGACGACACCCAGCGCACCATGGACGAGCAGCAGAACGCGGTAAAAGCCAACATTGCCTCCCTGCTCAACAAGAACTGGCACGAGGCCATTCACGCCTGTGAGCAACTGCTGCGGGAAACCGGCGTCACCCTGCGGGAACTGCAGGATACCCTCGACAAGGCCGGCCACGGCCTGCAACAAAGCCTGCTCAATATTGAAGAGCAGCTGCAGCAATCCTCACGGGGCGAAGCCGTGGCGGTGTTGTGCCAGCAGCTGCAGGCCCGGCTCGACGCCATTATTCACTGGGGCAGCCAGTGCATCGAGCTCTGGTCCCGTTACGACCGCCACGTACACCGCTTTATTCGCACCGCCATCGACATGGACAAGAACCGCGCCTTCAGCCAGCGGCTGCGCGAGTCGATTCGCCACTTTGAGCATCACAACTGGCGGCTGCGGGTGAGCCAGACCCTGCCTTTGCTTGAGCTGCGCGACGAAACCATGGCCGCCTACGCCGAGGAAGTGACCGGCGAGCTACCGGTGGAGCTGGAATATCAGGACATGACCGACGTGGCCGCCGAGCTCTCCGGGCGCATTCGCGATCTCCTGGAGATATTTTCCAGCGCCGGCAAACCGCTGGATCTGGCCGGAGTGCTGCGCGATTACCTCAACGATTACCCTCATTACCAGCACTTTGACATTGCGCGCCTGCTGATTGACGAAGCGGTCAAGCTCGGCCATGCCGACGGCGAATTGGCGGGCGCGCCCATGCCCGACTGGCAACCCATTAATGCCCACGGGGCCAAGGTACAAGCACATGTTATCGACCAATACTGATCAGGCCCTGGACCCGCGACTGGTTCAGGCCATTGCCAATCCGCTGTTTCCGGCCCTCGACAACCAGCTGCGGTCGGGCCGGCACATTACCGCCGACGAGCTGGAGCAGCATTCGCTGCTGCAGGAGTTTTACCCCGAGCTCGACGCCTTTTATCAGCGCTACCAGGCCGAGCTGGTGCGCGCTCCCGAGGGCTTTTATTACCTGCGGCCGCGCTCCACCAGCGAGCTGGGCACCTCCATTCTCTCCGAGCTGGAAATGCTGGTGGGCAAGGTGCTGTGCTACCTCTACCTGAGCCCGGACAGGCTGATCAACGAAGGGGTGTTTTCCGTTGACGATCTGCAGGAAGAGATTTTGACCCTGTCCAACGAGCAGGCGTTGCTGCGCATGGTAAACCAGCGTGCCGGCGGCAGTGATCTCGACAAGCGCAAGCTGGCCGACAAGCTCAAAAGCGCCATTCGCCGGCTCAAGCGCATTGGCATGGTGAGCAGCGTGGGCAGCCAGGACAAATTCCGTATTACCGAAGCGGTGTTCCGCTTTGCCGCCGACGTGCGCAGCGACGAGGATCCGCGCGAGCTGCAGCTGCGCATGATCCAGGAAGGCGAAGCCGTGGCCGGCACCGAACAGCAGGACGAGCAGGAGAACGAGCAGTGAGTGTGACCCGAGGCAAGTTTGAATCCCTGACCATGGTCAACTGGAACGGCTTTTTCGCCCGCACCTTTGACCTGGACCAGCTGGTGACCACCCTGTCCGGCGGCAACGGTGCCGGCAAGTCCACCACCATGGCGGCCTTTATTGCCGCGCTTATTCCCGATCTCAGCCTGCTGCACTTTCGCAACACCACCGAAGCGGGTAGCCAGTCCGGCAGCCGCGACAAGGGCCTGTATGGCAAGCTGCAACGGGGCCACTGCTACTCGCTGATTGAGGTAACCACGTCACAGCAGGAGCGGGTGTGGTTTGGCGTGCACCTGGAGCAGGTGGCCAACCGTGACAACAAGGTCAACCTGGTGCCCTTCGCCCTGCAGGACGTAAGCGAGGGCGTGGAGCCTACCGAGCTGTTGCTGCAACGGCTGGAAGACGGTCGCGGCCAGGTGCGCTCGCTCAACGAGCTGAAAGCCGCCGCCGTTGATGCCGGCCTGCGCTTCGCCCGCTTTAATACGGTGAGCGAGTATCACAACTTTTTGTTCGACATGGGCGTGACCCCGCGCAAGCTGAAAGATCAGCGCGATCGGGTCAAGTTCTACCGCCTGATCGAAGCGTCTCTGTACGGCGGTATTTCCAGCACCATCAGCCGCAGCCTGAAAGACTATCTGCTGCCGGAGAACGCCGGTATTCGCAAGGCCTTTACCGACATGGAAGCGGCGATCTTTGAAAACCGCCGCACCCTGGAATCCATTCGCGAAACCCAGCGTCAGCGGGACCTGTTCCGTCAGCTGATCACCGAAACCACCCACTACGCTGCCGCCGACTATGTGCGCAACAGCGCCGAAAAGCAGCGGCTGTCGGATCTGGCCCTGGCGGCCCGTAAAGCACTGGCGGAAGAGCGCCGCATTCTGGCCGAAGAAAAGGCCCGGCTGATTTATCTGGCCGACGAATACGAGCACCTGCAGGCCAAGGAGCGCATGCTCACCGACGAGCTGGATATTGCCTCCGAGCATCTGGCCAAGGTGATGAGCGGGGTCAAACTCAACGAGAAAATCCAGGCCTACCAGCTGGAGCTGGACGAGCTGGAAGAAAAGCTCGCCATTCAGGAAGAAATGCTGGCCGAGCTGCAGGATGAGTATCAGGAAGCCCAGGATGCCCGCACCGAGGCCGACGCCGAGGTAGACAGCCTGAAGAGCCAGCTGGCCGACTATCAGCAGGCGCTCGACACCCAGCAAACCCGCGCCATTCAGTATCGCCAGGCCCGCCAGGCGCTGGAAGACGTGCGCGCCCGCTGCGAGCTGCCCACCCTTGAGCCGGAGCAGGCGAAAGAAGAAGAGCAGCGCCACCAGCAACGCGAGCAGGAGCTCACTCAAGCCGTGCTGGAGCAACGCCAGCAGCTCTCGCTGGCCGAGGCCGCCCGCGCCCAGTATGACCAGGCGCTGGCGCTGCTTGAAGCCGTGGCCGGTCCGGTGGACAGAGCCGCCGCCTTTGGCAAGGCCACCCAGCTGATTGAGCAGGGCCGTGAGCACCAGAGCCTGCTGAGTCGGGAAGAGAGCATTCGCCGCACCCTGAAAGACGCCGAGCAGGCCGAGGCTCGGCTGCAAAAGGTGCGCGAGCTGCAAACCGAGCTTTCCCGTCACAACCGCCGAGTACAAAGCGAAGACGAGCTGGAGCTGCAACTGGCCGAGCTCGACGAGCAAAAGGCCGAGGCCGAAGAGCAGCTGGCCGAATGCACCGAGGCTCAGCGTCAGCTTCAGTCTGCCGAAGGGCAGCTGGCCCCGCGCATCAAGGAATTGAAGGCTCAGGCTCCGGCCTGGCACAAGGCCCAGCAGGCGCTTGAGCGGCTGCGCGAGCTTTCTGCCCAGCCGCTGGCCGACAGCAGTGAAATTACTGCGGCCATGCAGCAGGCCCTGCGCGACGAGCATCTGGCCGAGCAAACCAAACAGGAAGCCCTGGCCGCCAAGCAACGCATGGAGCAACAGATCCGTGTGCTGAGCGGCGGCAGCGATGCCTCGCCTGAGCTGGTGTCGCTGTGCGAGCACCTGGGTGGCACCCTGCTGTGCGAAGTCTACGACGACATAGCAGTGGAGGACGCCCCTTACTACGAGGCGCTCTACGGCCCGGCCCGCAACGCCATTGTGGTGGCCGATCCGGAAGCCGCACTGGAAAAACTGCAGGCACTGGAAAGCTGCCCGCCTGATGTGTACCTCATTCAGGGTAACCCCGACGCCTTTGATGAAGATCTGCTGCAGGCCACCGAGCTGGAAGGGGCCGTGTATGTGCAAAACGGCGAGCGCCAGCTGCGCTATTCCCGTTTTCCTGCCGTGCCGCTGTTTGGCCGCGCCGCCCGGGAAGCCCAGGTGGAGAAGCTGAGCGAGGAGCTTGAGACTGAAAGCGCCCGCTATGCCGAGGCCGCCTTTGCCCAGCAAAAGCACAGCCGGCTGTACCACCAGCTGAGCGAGTTTGTCAGTGACGGCCTGCAACAGGCCTTTGCCCCCAGCCCGGAAGAATTACTGGCGGAGCTGGCCGAGCAGCAACAGGAGCTGGAGCAGGAGCGGGCGGTGCTGTCCGAGCAGCGCACTCAGTGGGCCAGCAAGGTAGAAACCTTGCGCGAGCAGCAGGGCCTGCTGCACAAGCTGCTGCCGCTGGCCTCGTTGCTGGCAGACGACGGCGTGGCCGAGCGGCTGCAAGCTGCCGGAGCCGAGGCCGACAAACTGAATGATGCCCGCAACTTTATGGCCGCCCATGGCCAGCGCCTGGGCCGGCTGGCCGAGCAGGTGCAGGTGCTGCGCCAGGATCCCGCCGGCTTTGATGCCCTCAAGGCCGCCACCGAGCAGGCCGAAAGCGATTTGACCGAGGCCCGCGTCCGCACCTATGCCCTGAACCAGCTGGTGGCGCGATTGCCGCACCTGGCTTATGACGATGCCGAGCAGTTGCTGAGCCAGAGCTCGGCCATGAACGACAGCCTCAAGGCCAAGCTGGCCCAGGCCGAAGAAGCCCGTCGCAAGGCCGGCCTGCGTGCCGAGCAGCTGTCCGGCCGGGTAAGCGATGCCCTACAGGCGCGCACCGCCCTGGTAACCGGGCGCGATGCCCGCAACCGTACCCTGGGTGAGTTCCGTGACGAGCTGGCGCAGCTTGGCATTACCCTGTCTGCCGACATGGAGCAAAAGGCACTGTATGCCAAGCGCGAGCTGGAAAACGAGCTGGTGCAGACCCGCAACAAGCGCAGCCAGACCGAGGCCCAGCGCCAGGTCACCAAGCGCGAGATTGACTCGCTCAGCCAGCGGCTGTCGAAAGACGGCCAGGGTTACTTTGCTGCCCGCAAGGCGCTGGTGGCCCACAAGGCCAACTGGTCGAGAGTGGAGCGGCTGGCCCGGGATCACGATGTGGAGCGCCGGCTCAAGCGCCCCGAGCTGGCTTACCTCGATGCCGACGAACTGCGCTCCATGTCCGACAAGGCCCTCGGCACCCTGCGGGTGGCGGTGGCCCACGACGAAGAGCTGCGCGATGCCCTGCGCCTGAGTGAGGGCAACCGCAACACCCTGCAAAAGGTGCAGTTCTACATTCTGGTGTTTCGTCATCTCAAGGCGCGCATTCGCCACGACATCATCCGCGCCGACGACCCGGTGGAAGCGCTGGAAGAAATGGAAGTGGAGTTGGCGCGCCTGGCCGACGAGCTCACCCTGCGCGAAGGCCAGCTGTCGCTGTCTTCGGTGGAAGTGGCAGCCAAGATCAACACCATTATTCGCCGCGAGCAAACCCGCATTCGCCAGCTGAACCAGGGCCTGCAGAACATTCGCTTTGGTCTGGTGGCCGGAGTGCGGCTGAACGTGAACATTCGCGACACCTATCAGCGTCTGCTGGATGCCCTGAGCGACCCCGAAGGCCGCCATCAGGACTTGTTCAGCAGCAAGGAGCTCAGCTTCTCCGAGGCCATGGGCAAGCTGTATCAGCGCCTGAACCCCGAGCTGGAGCGGGGCGATCGCAGCCCTCAGGTGCTGGGCCAGGCCTTGCTCGACTACCGCAACTACCTGGAGCTGGACATTGAAGTGCAGCGCGGCGCCGACGGCTGGCTGCGTGCCGAAAGCGGCGCGCTCTCGACCGGTGAGGCCATTGGTACCGGCCAGGCCATTCTGCTGATGGTGCTGCAAAGCTGGGAAGAGGAAGCCCGCCACCTGCGCGGCCGCGACGTGCTGCCCTGCCGCCTGCTGTTCCTCGATGAGGCCGCGCGCCTCGACGCCCGCTCCATTGCCACCCTGTTCGAACTGTGCGAACGCCAGGACATGCAGCTGCTGATTGCCGCGCCGGAAAACATCAGCCCGGAAAAAGGTACCACCTACAAGCTCATCCGCAAGGTGCACGGCAACCAGGAGCACGTGCATGTAGTTGGCCTGCGCGGCTTTGCAGGGGAGGCGGCTTAACTTCTTCTTTGTCATCCCCGCGATGGCGGGGATCCAGAGCAGACACCTCCGAACTAACCCAAAAACGCCCGCCATCGCGGGCGTTTTTCTTTTATTAGTTACCCAGCCTCTGATCTCCGGCCGGTATTTTCCTTATCGTTCACTACACCCCTTTTTTGTCATTCACCGCAAAGTGAGGTTCCAGCGCATACAACTCCAGTATCACAATGCAAGGCAATCGTTTCATTACGAAAGGTTTCATTTGAATTTCTTGTCAGGATCTGCACAATACTTCGGTGCTGGCGAGGCCGCCAACAGCTGGTCTCTGCTCATGCACAATGAAAAACAAAAAACGATCGGGTGACACCACTGCCTCAGGTGTTAGCTGAATAATGAGCACGGGGCAAAAAGGAAAAATTGATGAACTGGTATCTTGAAGTTCTTAAGAAGTATGCTGTTTTCGAAGGCCGCTCCAGAAGAAAAGAATATTGGATGTTTATTCTGTTCACTACGCTGATCAGCCTGTTTCTTGCTTTTTTTGATGGCATGATTGGTCTTTTCAGTGAGGAAATGGGAATTGGTGTGCTGGGCGGTATCTATACCCTGCTTGTGCTGCTGCCGAGCCTGGCAGTGACCGTTCGTCGTCTTCACGATATTGGCCGCAGCGGCTGGTGGGTACTGATGGCATTTATACCGCTGGTAGGTGTGCTGGTACTGTTTGTCTTTATGTTGCTGGACAGCAAGCCCGGTGAAAACCAGTACGGCAACAATCCCAAGCAGGAAGCTCTTGCTTCATAACCTACGCCTTCAGCGTGGCTGACTGCGAATATCTTAACAGCCCGTGCCGGGCATGCAAGAGGGTTTAGATATTTTTGAAGAAGGAATAATTCAGTCATCCAGAGCAGTATCTGAAGAAAGGAAGCAAAGATTGGCTCATTTAGTAGCCAATTCATTATCCGTCGACCAATTAAAATATTCAGAATCCCGAAAGCTCCTTAATATTTACAATGAGTTAACAGATCCAGAAGTTATTTGGTTAATATACTATTCGCTAAATCCTGTTTTAGTTAAAGGTCCACACTCTGATTGGGTAAATAAGCACCCTGATGTCCTTAAGCCAATTAGTAGGGAAATGGGGGCTCCCCAAGAGCAACATGAAAGAGGCGCGCTTCAAGATAGCTATAAACTAACTCTTTCTCGTTTAGGTTTGACTACAGAAAAGAACCGTACAACAAGTCTTACTACTCTTGGTCGACTTATGGTTCGTTATATTACCGATGAAGAAAGCTAACAAATCAATCAACTTTTCGCCTACGGCGCCGGACGCAGCAAGCTGCGCCGGTTATTGAGACGTTGGGCGTCAAAAGTGGTGCCCTTATATCTGGTTGCTGTGTAATGCCCGGCGGTGAGCTTCATTTTAGGTCCGGAATGGTTGAGTCTAAAAAGGAAATCTCAAAAATGTTGCGGATAGCTCGGGGGAGTTGGATCATAATTATCATGTTGCTGTTGACGGGAAATGCTATGGCCGTTGAGGAAGCAAAATACAAGGTACTTCGAGAAGAAAACGGGTTCGAGCTTCGAGAGTACGAGTCCCATATTCTTGCCGAGACATTGGTAGATGGTGAGTTTGAAGATGCAGGTAGCGAAGCATTCGGCCGCCTGTTCAAGTACATTTCCGGCAACAACAAACAGCAACAGAAAGTGGCAATGACATCGCCTGTTGGCCAAGAGCCAACGAGTCAGAAGATTGAGATGACATCGCCGGTAGGCCAGCAGAAGCAGGATGGAAAATGGATTGTCAGCTTTATGATGCCAGCGTCATTCACGCTGGAAACGACTCCTGAGCCAAAGGATCCAAACATATCTATTCGAGAGGTTCCGGCACGACTCATTGCTTCGGTACGCTATTCTGGTTTTTGGAGCGAAAAGAGTTACCATCGCAACTTGGCAAAATTACAGGATTGGATAGCGAATAATCGCTTGACTAAGTTAGGCGAACCGATTTGGGCACGGTATAACCCGCCGTTTATGCCTTGGTTCCTTCGTCGCAATGAAATCCTGATACCGGTTGCATCCCCGGAATCTGACGATTGAGTGTGATGCAGTTGACATCCAACCAGCCGTTGCAGCTACTTTTCAGTTTTTGGCGGCTGGGTGCCGTTGACCAGTTTACGCCCGAGCCGGCTCCGCAAATACAGGTTTATACCGCAGATAAAGCACCCTGGGTAACTTTGCATGACGATGAATCTGTTGCTGGCTGATTTCTCTGCCAGGCGTGAGGGCTCGGCGTTATACATAAAAAGGAGAATTGAATGATCGTTGTTTATGGTATCAGGGAGCGGTTAAACCCCATAAAGGCGCAGCTTTCAGAGGTGATTCACGGTTGCATGATGTCCGTGCTCGGCATGCCCGAGGACAAGCGCGCTCACCGCTTTGTGCCGCTGGCACGTGATGACTTCTATTACCCTGGTGGCAGAAGCGAGGCCTACACGGTGATCGAAATTAACATGATGGCCGGTCGCAAACCCGAGACGCAAAAGCAGCTCATCAAGGCCTTGTTTGAGGAGCTTGAAAGCCGGATCGGGCTGGCTCCCGCGAATGTGGAAATCACCATCAAGGAGCAACAGCCCTATCAGTGGGGTTTTCGCGGCATGACCGGCGACGAGGCGCGCGACCTTAAGTACTCGGTCAATGTGTAACAATGTGGTCAACGGGCGTTATGTGTTAGCCGGTGTTACGCAGCTCTGGCGCCTTACGCACTGTGGTACTGGGTTCTGCCAGAACTTACCGCGGGCACTGCGGCCACCGTGCAACTGAGTGTGCCCATTATTGCCGCAGCCGGTGGCGTATTGTTCCTGGGCGAGCCATTTTCAACCCGGCTGGCCATCGCATCGGTCATTGTGGTGGGCGGCATCTTCGTGTTCATCCATTCAGACCGGCGCGCTGCGGGGCAATGAGAGCAAAACCTGGTCAGGGGTTATAATAAAAGCTTCCTTGATGGTGTAACGACAACCCGGAGGTTTCATCATGACCACGGTGATCGCAGTGCATGAAGTAGACGATGTGGGCCACTGGCTGAGCTCGCCGAAACGGGCCGAGTTTTTTGCAGCCCATGGCATGACGGTAAGGACCTTTGTCAGTCCGGAAGGCGGCAAGCGGGTGGGGCTGATCATCGAGAATGTGCCCAGCCTTGAAGCGCTTAAAACCGCGCTGCAGGGAGCGGATGCGGCCGAGGCAATGAAGCATGACGGTGTACACCCGGATACGGTAGAGCTGTTTATCGCCGGTCAGTCGGACTGAGCCGAGTTAAGTCTCTGCTCTCGTCAAAACGCCCGCAATCGCGGGCGTTTTCATATCCACTCATACCGTCCTTCAAGCTGAGTAAAACAGCTAAGGCGATTAAATCCTTTCGCCGTTCATGGTGGTTTCGCCGTCTTCGATCTTGAAGGTAAATTTATCACCAGACTCCGACAGTATGGCGGCGGCCATGGGGTTGATGGTGGAGGCCATGTCGCTGGCACTTTTACCCAGCTCTGCTTCAAAATCTACCAGAATGGCTTTGATGAACTCTTGAGGATTGGGCGCACGATTATATTCAAAGGCTGATTTAAGAAAATCTTTCGGGAGTTTGGAGGAGTCCAGTTTGGCTATGCCTTCGGCATCTATCAGGAGGTCGCCGTTCATTTTTGCTTTAATGCGATTGATTTCCAGCTTTGGGTTATAAGCCAGAAGACTGTCGGCTCGCTCCCGTAAAGCGCCTTCAATGGACTGCTGAAGCCGGTATTCACTCCAGTCTTCCTTGGCTGCTTTTTGGGTCATCTTGATGACATCAACAATGGATGCACCATCGATTCCTGCCAGGCTATAGCTGACTTCCACATCCGAGAGTGAGTCACCGTTGGCGTTAAGCTCGTCAAATTGCAGTGAAAGATTACTGCTGAACTCTTCCTGCAGGTCAAGATCCATGGCTATGGCGAGATCTTTCACTTCCACCCGCTCGCTATCACGGCGATAACCCTCGTTGATAACAGTGAGCTTGTTCAACTCCAGAGAAAATTCGCCATTTCCTTTTTCACCGTCGAATTCGTTGGTTAATTCGAGAACGCCATCGGTGAGTTCGAACCCTTCACGTCTGTCTTTGAATTTTATTAAAGGCACACTGGCCTGCACTTCATAGAGTCCGGGAGAGCCGTATTCATTGAAGTTGCTGGCGTAAAATTCTGCGATGATGGGCTTTGCTTCCAGACCGCCACGGCCTTCTGAGAACTCAATGGCAGGTACTGTGAGGGTTCCGTCAATGGAGTCGCTACCCAGAGAGCCGTTAATGATAACGGGCTGATCATTCAGCAGCACGGATGTCAGCGTTTTTTCGTCATTTCCGTCCATCACAGAGTTAATGATTTCGGCTTCATAAGAGGCACCGCCCAGCACGGTAGTGAGGCCATGAGCAACGGTATAATTAATCCTGAACTCAGTGGGCCGGTAGTCGGAGCCTGCTTTGACGGTGATAACACCGTTTGAGGAAAATACGCCGCCGTCATGAGAGGCCAGCTCGGCATTGATCTCTTCCCCAAACAGGCGGGCGTCGTTTAGTTGTTCAATAATGTTGTCTACGCCGGCCTTAACTTGACCCTTGTAGCCAGCCTGATTGATGCCAACAAAGCCAACAACAGTAACGGCTGCAACAGCAGCCGCAATTTTTTTGGTTTTCATCAGATATCCCTTTTTATCTTGTGCTCTGGTTTTTAATTGTTGAAGCGTTGAAGGGCTTGGTCCAAGCGATGAGCCTGTTCCAGACAAACTTTCAAAAGGTGAGTTTAAAACCAGCCGTGTGATGCTGCGTTTTTCTGGCAGGGTTTCATTCAGCACTTAGCGGCAGAATTTGACGCATGCAGGGGCAAATTGCAAGCCAAAATGGTTGTGTTGTGCATTTTGGGATTTACTTTCACATCCCAGTGCTTTGGTCAACCTGATACCCGCCGGCAATAACTACTGAAATTATTCAAAAGCGATGGTTAGTTAAAATTTTCGGGCTGGTTTTCATAAATTGGCGTTGTTGTCACTTTGTGGTGCACAAACCCACTCGAAAAATCAGGGAATTATCGTTAACATATGCCCCAAATCACTTTGAAGAAGAAGCAAGTCATGTCTTTACCTCCGTGCCCCAAGTGCAACTCCGAATACGTTTACCAGGATCAGGAGCAGCTGATCTGCCCCGAGTGCGGCCATGAGTGGAACCCGGCCGAAGTGGCCGCCGAAGACGCTCCCATCACTGCCAAGGATACCAACGGCACCCTGCTGCAGGAAGGCGACCGCATTACCGTGGCCAAGGATCTCAAGGTAAAGGGCAGCTCCATGGTCATTAAAATCGGTACCAAGGCGCTGATCCGCCGTATTGTGGATGCCAAGGATCACGAGCTGGACTGCAAGGTAGATGGCGTGGGCGAGATGATGGTTACCGCCGCCTTTGTAAAAAAAGCCTGAGTGCTTCAAGGCCCCTGAACAGGGGCCTTGTTGTTTTATCGCCACTCAACTTATTGCCTCTCAACAGGGAATTCGCACCATGGAAAATATCCTGGTCAGCGCCTGTTTAATGGGCGTGCCCGTCAGGTACAACGGCAAAAGCCTGGGGCTGCAGCCGGACGATCTGGTCTGGTTGAAGCAGCGCTTCAACCTCATGACCTTTTGCCCCGAGGTGTCTGCCGGTTTGCCCACGCCCAGAGCGCCGGCCGAAATCAAGGGCGGCGAGGGGGCCGATGTGTTGCTTGGTGCTGCCCGGGTGCAGGACAACACCGGCGTTGACCAAACGGCCGCCTTTGTTCGAGGTGCCGAGCAGGCCCTGGCATTTTGCCGGGCGCATAACATTCGCTATGCCATTCTGGCGGAAGCCAGCCCTTCCTGTGCCAGCAGCACCATTTATAACGGCCGCTTCTCTGGTGAGAAGATTCCGGGGCAAGGCGTGACCGCAGCGCTGCTGCGCCGCCACGGCATTTGTGTGGCCAGCCAGCACACGATTTCCGTTATCAAGGCACAGCCAGGCTGCACCGAATAAGTCACTCCGTTGATCAGGCTCCCGGCCGGCGTTTTGGGTTGTGCTCCTCCATGTGAGTGCGCAGTTGCAGCGCCAGCTGGTCAATGGCGTCGCCGGCCCTCTGGCTGCTGCGGTGCAAGGCAATTTCAATACCGGGTAGCGCCGGCAGGCCTTCTTCGGCTCCCAGAATACGCATGCCGGGCCCGACCATGGACGGCGTGAGCACGGTAATGGCCAGGCCCGCCCGCACCGCCGCAGACAGCCCGGACAGGCTGGCGCTGGTATAGGCAATTCGCCAGCGAATGGCGGCGGCATCCAGGCTGGCCAGGGTGTGCTCTCTAAAAATGCACACGCCCCGTTTGGACACCGCCAGTGGCAGGGGCGAGCGCCGGGGGGTGTCGTAGCCGGCGGCGCCCACCCACACCATGGGCTCCCGGCGCAGTACTTCACCACCCGGACTGCGGGGCTGGCGGGTGGTAATGGCCAGATCCAGGGCGCCGGTTTTTATCTGCTGGATCAGATCCACACTCAGGCCGCAGTGCACTTCCAGCTCCACATCTGGAAAGCGGGCTTCAAAATCAGAAAGCGCCGCCGGCAGGTAGCCAAGGTAATCTTCCGGAATGCCCAGGCGCACCACGCCGGCCAGCCGCTGGTCCAGTATGTCCTGCCAGGCCAGTGCGTTCTGACGCAGCATCTGCCGGGCATGTGACAGCAGCCGTTCACCCACCGCCGTGGGCACGGCCAGCTGATGGTGGCGTTGCAGCAGGGGCCGTTCGAGCAAGCTTTCCAGGCGCTTGATGTGGGCACTGACGGTGGATTGCGCCAGGTGCAGGTGACTGGCGGCGGCGGTAAAGCCGCCCTTGTCGACCACGGCCACAAAGGTGTTCAGCAGTACCAGGTCAATCGGGCGATAGGGTGCAGGCATAGGTATTACGTTTCGTGATGGAGGTATCAGGACTCTTCGTTTCCATGATGGGTGTGGTTTGGTCAGAATGCGCGGCTGAACACAGTCAGGCGTTTTCCCTTCTCCCGCCTTTGCACAACTGAATTCATTCAGCTGACAGGTACATCATGAACGAAGCGTATTACCAGCCGCAAGCCGACGCACCCAGCGCGGCGGCCGAGAGCATTCCTTCGCCCGACGGGCACTCCAACCTTATCAACACCGATTATACCATCGGCCAGGACAACATCACCTCCGGTTTCCTCGGATTACGGATTGATCTGCACAGCCAGGTGTTTACCTGGTCGTCGCTGGTGATCCTGGCCTTTGTCACCATTACCCTGGCTCTGCCGGAGGTCATGGAGCCGTTTTTCGGGGGCATTCGCAGTTACCTGACCAGCCACCTGAGCTGGGCCTTTATGCTGTCGACCAATGTGTTTGTGATCCTGGCCATTGTGCTGATTTTCTCGCCCCTGGGCAGAGTGCGGCTGGGCGGCACCAAGGCTACCCCGGATTTCAGCTACCCCGGCTGGTTTGCCATGTTGTTCGCCGCCGGCATGGGCGTCGGGCTCATGTTTTACTGCGTGTCGGAGCCACTCACCTATTTTGGCGATCTGCGAGCCGGTACCAGTGGCCCCTTGGGTGAGCAGCTGGCCTCCGACGGCGCGGCCCGCTCGCTGAGCATGGCCACCACCATCTTTCACTGGGGCATGCACCCGTGGGGTACCTACGCCATCATTGCGCTGGCGCTGGCGCTGTTTTCCTTTAACAAGGGCTTGCCGCTGACCATGCGCTCGGTGTTTTACCCGGTGCTGGGCGAGCGGGTGTGGGGCTGGCCGGGGCACGTGATTGATGTGCTGGCAGTGTTTGCCACTCTGTTTGGGCTGGCCACCTCGTTGGGGCTGGGCGCGTCCCAGGCCGCGGCCGGGCTGCATGCGCTGTTTGGTGTACCCAACGACAGCACCACCATGGTGCTGCTGGTACTGGGCATTACCGCGGTCACCCTGGTGTCGGTGATTGCCGGGGTGGAAAAAGGCGTTCGCCGGGTGTCACAGATCAACATGATGCTGGCCATTGTGCTGATGCTGTTCGTGATGCTGGTGGGGCCGACGTTGCTGATTGCCACCGGTGTGGCCGAGAACCTGATGAGTTACCTCAAGGCGCTGCCGGCACTGTCCAACCCCTTTGGCCGCCCGGATGACGACTTCATTCACGGCTGGACCGCCTTTTACTGGGCCTGGTGGGTGAGCTGGTCACCCTTTGTGGGCATGTTTATTGCGCGGGTGTCACGAGGGCGGACCGTGCGCGAGTTTCTGATTGCGGTATTGCTGGTGCCCACCCTGGTATCGGTGCTGTGGATGAGTACCTTTGGTGAAACCGCCTTCTGGCAGCTGGCCCAGGGGTATGACGGTGCCAAAGACGCGGCACTGGAGCTGCAGCTGTTTGCCATGCTGAAAGAGCTGCCGCTGGCGTCGGTCACCTCATTGGTGGGCATTATGCTGGTAATGGTGTTCTTTATCACCTCATCGGACTCCGGCTCACTGGTCATCGACTCCATCACCTCGGGCGGCAAGGTGTCGTCACCGCGCAGCCAGCGTATTTTCTGGGTGATCGTCGAAGCGGCCATTGCCATTGCCTTGTTGCTGGGCGGAGGCCTGACGGCATTGCAGGCGGCGGTGCTGATCACCGGGGTGCCCTTTATGCTGGTGGTGCTCACCTCCGGTTATTCGGTGGTGCAGGGGCTGCGCAGCGAGCCAAGGGTGTAATGCCGAATGTTAAAGGGGAGGTGACTCCCCTTTTTTGATCGTGACCAGCGTGTTGTGTGCCCGGCTTCGATGGAGCGACTGATGCCAGCCGTGCCTATGATTGATATACCGGCATAAGGAGGAACAAGCATGGCAAAGGCGTATTGCATTGTGAATATCGTCAAAATCCACGATACGGAGAAGTTTAATGAATATGTTGTCGGGCACACGCCCACCATAGCGCAATATGGCGGCCGTTTTCTGGTAAAGGGAAATCGGGGTGAGGTACTGGAGGGAGTGTGGCCGGCCAACCTGATGGTGGTGCACGAGTTTCCGAGCGTGGAGCGGTTTCGGGCCTGGTACAACTCCGAGGAATATCGCCCCTGGAAGGAATTGCGCCAGTCCTGCGCCGATGTGAATGTGATCCTGACTGAAGGCGCTGATCCAGAGTAACAGCAGCGTAAATCCTTTCGGTTTTTATGGTTAATATTTGCGCTTGCCCGGCTCAGGCGAATCCATTAGCATGCCGATTCTGACCTTTTGGTCAACAATCTTGTTACAGTTCGTGGCTGTGCCTGTCGTTCTGTACAGGGTCTGAGAAATTACCCGCCCGGAGCCGGCATGCATACCTTCAAGCTAAGAACCATTCTTATCGCCTTTGTGGCGATGTCACTGGCGTTGCTGACGCTGGTATCCACCGTTATCAATGTTCACCGGTTTTCCGGCCTCTATTACGGTCAGACCGAAAGCAACCTGTTGCCTAACAGCGTGGGCCGGGTGGCAGAACAGGTGCGCTCCGAGCTGATGCCGGCCATATTGCTGTCCGACAACCTGGCGGCCAACGGCCTGCTGCACGACTGGATGCGGGAAGGAGAAAGCTCCTCACCCATGCACGGCCAGGCGCTGCGTTATTTTCACGAACAGCGGGCGCAAACCGGCGCTTCCACCCTGTTCTGGGTGTCCGGTGACAGCCGTGCCTATTACACCGATGCCGGTGTGTTCAAGCAGATATCGCCCGCCGATCCCCTGGACCGCTGGTATTACGACTTTATTAACGGCAACCAGCAGCTGGCGCTCAACCTGGATCCGGACGAGCGCACCGGCAAGCTCACCCTGTTTGTTAACTCGGTGGTGGAGATAGACGGCAAGCGTGTGGGCGCCGCCGGCATGGGGCAGGATGTCTCCGCCATTGTGGATTTGGTGTCCAACTATCATCTGGGCGAGAACGGTTACCTGTTTCTGGTAAACGATCAGGGGGTGATTAACGCGCATCCCGACGCCAGCCTGGTGGGTAAGACCCTTGGCAAGCAGGCGGGGTTTGAGCCCGTGACCGGCCTGCTTGCGGACCAGCAAAACCGCTTCGATTTTGAGCAAACCGAGTTTAACGGCGAAAAGGTGTACCTGGCGGTGCAGGACATTCGTGATACCGGCCTCAAGCTGGTGGCGGTGCTGCCGTCGGCAGAGATCAGCGACACCATCAATGAGGTGATTTCGTCCTCGGTGATCGTAAGCGTATTGCTGGCGCTGGCCTTTGTTGTGCTGACCGTATTTTTTGCCAATGCACTGGCCCGGGCCATTCGCCGGGTGGGAGACGATCTGCTTGCCATGTCGGGCAACGGCGGCGATCTGACCAAACGTCTGGACGACAGCCACGACAACGAGCTGGGTCACCTTGCTCATGGCTTTAACGCCATTATCGGTAAAATTCGCGAGCTGGTGGCGGAAATTCAGCACACCGAAACCGCCATGAAAAGTGGTATCGAGCAGCTGGCGCTGCTGGCCGACGATACCTTCAAGGCCACCGAGGTACAGCGCGGGCAAACCGAGCAGGTGGCCACCGCCATTACCGAAATGGGCCAGACGGTAACCGAGGTGTCGGGCATTGCCCAGCGCACCGCCGGCGACACCGAAGCGGCGGTCATCGAAGCCGGCAGTACCAACGAAAACATGTCGCTCACCACTCATACCATGGCCCAGCTCAACGGCGTGATGAACGACATTGAAACCACCATTAATGATTTTGCCGATCAGGCCGACGCCATTAACTCGGTGGTGGAGGTGATCAACGCCATTTCCGAGCAGACCAATCTGCTGGCGCTGAACGCTGCCATTGAAGCGGCCCGGGCCGGCGAGCAGGGGCGCGGCTTTGCGGTGGTGGCCGATGAAGTGCGCAGTCTGGCCAAACGCACTCAGGCGTCTACCCAGGAGATCAGCGAGCAAATCGCCCGACTGCAGCAGACGGCACGCCAGTCTACCGCCGCCATTCGCGAGGGTACCGACAGCAGCCGCCGGGTGGCGGAAAGCACCGAGCAGTCGGCCCGGGCCCTGGCCAGCATTCAGCAGCGGTTTGAAGCCATCAGCTCCGGCAGCCATCAGGTGGCGGCGGCCACCGAGGAGCAGGGTGCGGTGGCGGATCACATCAACCAGTCGGCTCATGTGATCTCCGACAGCGCCGCCGGCATTCACGACAATGCCGAGCAGCAGCTGGTGGCCATCAGCGAGCTGCAGCAGCGTGCCGAACACCTGCGCAGCCTGGTGGGGCAGTTCAGGGTGTGAGGCTGTTACCGTGATCCCTTTTCATAGCCCGGTTCGCCGGGCTTTTTTACGCCGGCAGCACATCCGCAAACACAAAGCCGTCCCGCTCCACCACCTCGCCTGTTTCAATGGCTACCGGTTTTCTGAACATGGGACCGTCAAACACAAAGGTATGAAACTCGCCGTTCTCGCCACAAGGATCGGTGCCCTCGGGCAGGGCGGCCAGTAGTTCGGCGGTCAGCTCCCGGCCGGCAAACTCAACCGGCACCTTTTTCGGGTCCAGGCAGGTGATCACCGCCCGCAGGCCGCGTTCCATCATGGTGTGAGGCAGCTCGTGGGTGGGGGTGTGCCAGATGGGAAACACCGCCTCAATGCCGGTGCCCTCAAGCTGGCTTTCACGATAGTGCTTCACGTCTTCCAGCAGCAGGTCGCCAAAGCCAAAGCAGTCAATGCCCCGGGCCTTGGCGCGGGCAATAAAGGCACTCATGCGTTGCTGATAGTCTTCGTTGGTGCAGGGCCAGGGCAGGGCAATGATCTCCAGCGGCAGGCCCAGCGCCTCGGCCTGTTGCTGCAACAGGGTGGCGCGCACGCCGTGCATGGCCACCCGGTCAAAGGCTTCGTTCACCGTGGTGAACAGGCCCACTACCTCATATTCGGGGTTTTGCATCAGCCGGTGCAGGGCCCAGGCGCTGTCCTTGCCGCTGCTCCAGGACATTAACAGTTTGCGCTTGTGCGTCATGATGCCACCCTTTAAAAAGCGGCCATGGTAACACAGTAACGACCAACACTCGGGGTTACGTCGGGCAGTTGTTCCGTCGGGGACGGGCAGCCAGCCTGGACATACCGGTGGCGAAGGTGGTGGTCGCCGGCGCGTCGTCAAGGCGCCCGCTTTCAATCTCGACAGGAGGAATTACCCCATGAATGAGAGAGAGCTATATCAACAAAAGGCACAAGCCAGGCTGGATGAGTGGAAAGCCGAGCTCGACAAGCTCAAGGCACAGGCCGAGCAGGCTGATGCCGACACCCGCATTGAGCTTAACCGTCAGATCAAGACCATGAAGGCTCAAATTGAGCAGGGCGAAAACAAGCTTGATGAATTATCCGAGGCCGGAGAGCAAAGCTGGGAGGAGTTAAAGCAAGGATTTGAGAGTGCCTGGGACAGCCTTAGCGATGCCTTCGGCAAGGCGGCCGACAAGTTTAGACAACAGCGTTAATCGTTAGCCTGTGAGTCAGGCAGTTTCGCAAAGCCCGGCTTACCGGGCTTTGTTTTTTGTGGCGTGGTCATGGCATCATTGCGACCACATATATTAACCCGCTGTCTTCACAGCATGTCTGGCGAGAAAGAATGAAATCATTGAAATACGGTGCATGCCTGGCGCTGACCCTGCTGCTCACGGCCTGTGATCACGGTTTTGAAGGGGTGTATGAGACCCGGGCGGATTCGTCCAACGAGATGATGTCTCAGCTGATGAGCGATTTTTCCGGGCTGGTGGGCAGCGAACAAATCGTGATCGGCACCGACTATATCGAGCATAACGGCGAGCGCACCCGCTTTGACGACATCTTTGTTCGCGAGTCGGCGGGCAAGCGTTATCTGGTGTTTGTGCAGGGCGAGAAGGAAGAAGTCTGGACCATAGTGGACGACAACACCCTGATGAAGGGCAACGGCCTGGTCAAGGTACTGATGGAGCGGGTGAGCGATGAATGAGCCGGTGGCCAGCCCTTGCATCGGTTATTGCCGGCTGAATGAACAGCGGGTGTGTGCCGGCTGTTACCGTACCATCGACGAGATCATCGGCTGGCGCGAACGCTCAGAGCACGACAAGGCGGTGATCCTGGAGCGCTGTGCCGAGCGCCGTCATCACGATACGCCATAAAAAAAACAGCCCCGGAACGGGGCTGTCATTTGAAAAAAGAATGGATGGTTATCAGAAGTTGAGGCCCATACCAAAGGTATAAGCCCAGGCACCATCATCGAAGTTGTCATTGGCGCTGTCGCCGCTGTCAAACAGGAACTGGTATTCGGCCCTGGCCTGAATAAAGGTAGTGGGCAGCAGGTAATATTTCAGACCCGCTTCCAGGCCGGCAATGCCGGTATCGTTTACCCCGTCACCGTAAATACCACCCAGCGAAGCCCCTACAAAGGGACGCGCGGCATTCTGGCCAAAGTGATAGTCGGCAAAGAGTCGGGTACTGCCGTTCCAGAAGTCGTCTGTCAGGCCTTCACCTTCCACATCGGCGTAGCTGATGCTCTGACGAACCCCCAGCAGGGTGCGATCCGAATAATACCAGCCATAGTCAGCGGAAATACCGAAGCTGCTGTTGTCGAAATCCTTGCTGCTGCTACCGGTACCGG
The DNA here is from genome assembly GCF_030732065.1 of Oceanimonas aquatica. Taxonomy (GTDB): domain Bacteria; phylum Pseudomonadota; class Gammaproteobacteria; order Enterobacterales; family Aeromonadaceae; genus Oceanimonas. The sequence continues at coordinate 312,949 of NZ_JAVBHX010000003.1, read as the reverse complement.
AGAGTGAGAACTCCCGATCACCCGCGCTCGGTCCTATGGAGCTGTGGCCATGCATGTTGGCCATAGCCACGGCGGGAAGCAGGGTGGCCCCAATCAGTGCGGCCAGCGGAGCTTTTTTGAGCATGTTCATGATAACACCTCGGATTAATCATTGGTTTCAATCAAGCACTTACCACTCTTCGAATAAAATAACGTATCGGACCCATTACCCGGGTTCGATAAACGAAGTGTGCCACTGTTGCTGTCAATCCTTGTCTTTATTGGTCCTTGGTATTTCGCGCGGCCAGCAGGTCCGCAGCACTGCAAGTATAGAAGTCATCCCCTTGTTGCGTTGGAATTCTGGCATCGGATAAGTCAATATTTGTCCAGCGTGATTCACCTGAGTCGCAAACATTCGGTGAAGGGCGCTCTGGCCGGCTGCTATAGTTTCAGCAGTCTGTCAGCTTCAAGGAAGGTGCTGAATGAACGACGACGATGTGGCCCTGCTGTGGCAGCAGTTTCGTAACAGCCTTGAAGACACAGGTAACGCCCTGGGACTGAGCGGCTATAACTGGCAGGAGTTGGCGGTATACGGGGTTGGGCAGTTGCTGGTCACCCTGATGATAGGCCTGCTGTTCTGGCTGTTGTATGTGGCGGGCTGCCTGGTGGTGCGCTGGCTGCTTGGCCGGCTGGGCTACGGTGCCGGCCCTTACCGCACCGGCAGGGTGGTGCTGCGCTACCTGCTGGGGCTGGCCACCCTGGTGGCGATACTGGCTCAGTACGGCGCCGAAGACGGCGTGATCAAGGGCATGGCCCGGGCCGGCCTGATGGCGCTGGCCTTTTATATGGTGTGGCAGTTGCTCTCCCATGGGCTGATCAACCGGCTGTCGCGGCGCCACCTGGATTCTTCCCTTGTGCAGTTGTGCAAAAACACCCTGTCGGTGTCGCTGATGGCGCTGGGGGCCATTACCGTGATGGCCCAGTTCGGTTTTGACGTGCTGTCCATTATTGCCGGTCTGGGTATTGTGGGTATTGCCGTGGGCTTTGCCGCCCAGTCGACCCTGTCGAATTTTATTGCCGGCATCACCCTGCTCATTGAGCGTCCCTTTCGCATTGGCGACTGGGTGTGTATTCATGGCCAGGAGGGCAGGGTGGTGCGCATTGCCTTGCGTACCACCTGGCTCAGAACCCGCGACAATGTGTTTGCCATGATCCCCAACGACAGCGTGGCCACCACCGACATTATCAACTACAGCGCCGAAGGGCCGACCCGCCTTCGCATTCCCCTGCATATTGCCTATAAGGACTCGGTTGAGCAGGCAAGAAGCGTTATCATGCCCATACTGAGGGCGCACCCGCGTGCCATTAATAACGACACGCTGGGGCCCAGGGTACAGTTGCGGGAACTGGCCGACTCCTCGGTGATCCTGAGTGCCCAGGTCTGGGTCAGCGCTCAGGACGTGGAGGTAAAGGGACGCATTACCTGCGAACTGCTGGAATTAATCAAGCAGGGGCTGACCGAGGCGGGCATTGAAATTCCCTTTCCGCATCTGCAATTGCATCTCGACGAAGCTCGGGGGCTGGAGCCGGTATTTGGCCGGGGTCATGCCGCCGATGACGCTACAAGGAATCATTAAATGAAATACAGCCTGTTTGCATTGTTGCTGCTGGCCGGATGTGCCGGCAAGCCCGACGGCATTACGCCGGTGTCTGGTTTTGAGCTGAACCGCTATCTGGGTACCTGGTACGAGATTGCCCGGCTCGACCACTCCTTTGAGCGGGGGCTGGAGCGGGTGACCGCCGATTACAGCCTGCGCGACGATGGCGGCGTGCGGGTGATCAACCGGGGCTTTGATGTTGAAGAAGGGGAATGGCAGCAGGCGGAAGGCAAGGCCTATTTTGTGGCGTCCCCGGATCTTGCTCACCTCAAGGTCTCGTTCTTTGGCCCTTTTTACGGCGCCTACGTGGTGTTTGAACTCGACGATGATTATCGGTATGCGCTGGTGTCGGGCCCCAGCCGCAATTACCTCTGGTTACTGGCGCGTCAGCCGGTGCTGGCGCCCGCACAGCAGCAGGCGCTGATTGAACGGGCAAGACAGGCCGGCTTTGATACCGACGGCCTGATATTCGTTGATCACGAATAGTTTATTCCAACATACCTCACGGGCGAATGCTGGCCAGTACCCTGACCCTTTCTTCCAGGGGCAACGCCAGGATCAGCGCCTCGCCCGAGGCGGGAAAGCGGCTGGTCAGGGTGGTGATGTTCACCTGATGACTGATCAGCACCACCGGCAGGCCCGGCTCAAGCCCTGCTACAAACCGGCGCAGCTCGCGGGTTTGCTCAGAACGTCGGCTTCGCCGGGAGAAAAACGAATTGAGCTCGGGGGCGGGCACCACTTCACCCAGGTTCAGCAGACGGGCGGTTTCCAGAGTACGGCAGAACTGGCTGCTGTAAACCCGGGCCTTCAAGATGCCATGCTCCCTGAGCCGGTCGCCCCAGGCCTCGGCCTGGGCCCGGCCGCGGGCATCCAGGTTACGCTGGGTATCGCAGCGCTCCAGTATAAAGCCGGGCGGGTCTCCAATGCCGGGGGCATTGGCATGACGCATCAGCATCATGGCGTGACCTTCCCGCAGCGCCTGCCAGGCGTCGGCATCGGAGGCGTGCACGCCCGCGGGCAATAGCAGCAACAACAACATCCATTTCATGATTGGCATGGGCATGAGTGTCCTTTATTACGTCAACAGGCAGACCGGTGACAACCGCCAGTGCTTTCACTGATTATGCCAACATACAATTGTCAGTCTGATTACAATCATTCACCGCCGATCACCGGTCTCACCTGGCAGGCAAAACACCGGGCTCTAGTCGTCATTTCCCCGTTCCGGCTGCGCCAGCTCGATGCTGCATACCCGGTTACGGCCGCCTTGTTTGGCCTTGTACAACTGATTATCGGCGGCATTGAGCAGCACCGCCTGAGTCACGCCCATGTCTGGCTGCACGGTGGCCACCCCAATGCTGACCGACACCAGATCACTGGTCGGCGATTGAAGGTGTTCGAGCTCCAGGGCCCGGACTGCGTTCAGCATTACCCGGGCCCGGTCCATGGCGCCGGCGTGGGGCGTGTTGGGCAGCAGACAGGCAAATTCCTCGCCGCCATAGCGCGCCACCAGATCGTCAGGGCGTCGTACCGAGGCACTCAAGGCTTCGGCAATGCGGGCCAGACAGTGGTCGCCGGCCGGATGGCCATAGTGATCGTTGTATTGCTTGAAATGGTCCAGATCGATCAGCATCAGTGAAAACGGATGTTCATCGCGCAGGCAGCGACGCCAGCCAATCTGAAACTGCTCATCAAACTGGCGGCGGTTGGCCACTCCGGTCAGGCCATCGATCAAGGCAATGGATCTCAGTATGTCGCTTTGCAGCTTGAGCGCCAGGTGCGTTTTTACCCGGGCCATGACGGTCACCGGATGAATGGGCTTGGTAATAAAGTCCACGGCGCCGCATTCAAAGCCAAGCGCCTCATCTTCCGCATCGTTCCGGGCGGTGACGAAAATAACCGGAATCTCTCTGGTCTCGCGGCAGGCCTTGAGTTGCCGGCACAGCTCATGCCCTCCCAGGCCGGGCATCACCACGTCCAGCAGAATGATGTCGGGACGCTGTTCACGGCAGATGGCCATCACCTGTTCGGGCTCTGTGCTCATCAGCACCTCAAGGTGGCCACGAAAAATACCATGCAGCACACGAATATTCATGGGTTGATCATCCACAACCAGCACCCGTAACGGGTCACGCCGGTGGGGCAGGGCATTCATCAGCTCATCAAGCATCGGCGTTCTCCAGCAGATCAAGGACAATACGGTGGGCGGCAGTAAAGTTCAGCTTTTGCACCTCGGCCACCAGCTGAGTCAGCAAGTCGTTGCCGGAGTGCGGAAGCAAAGCCAGTTCTTCGACCACTTCCACTGCCCGCAGGTTACCGGCCTTGAGCAATTCCAGCAGTGACTCAAACTGTTCATGCAGCTCGGCCATATCCAGTGTGCCGCTGGGGGCTTGCTCGGCGTCATCCAGGGAAGCAACCCGGGCGAGGCTGGCCTGCAAGCTCGCCTGGCCGCTGGCGAGCTGCTGTGCCAGCTCGTGCACCGTGCCGGCATCGAACGCCGTGAAGGTCTGAGCGTCATGGCCGCGAACCTCCTGCTCAAGGGCGGCAAACCGGGCCGCCAGGCCACACAGGCCCATGGTGCCTGCCATGCCCTTGAGGGTATGCAGGCTGGCGCTGACCGCCTCACCGTCGCCCTCGGCCAGCCGGGCTTCCAGGGTTTTCAGCTCGGCCATTGTGCTGGCATCGAAATTGTCGAGCATGGTGCGGTAGAGGCGGACATCGCCACCAAAACGTTTGAGAATGATGTCCAGGCTTTCAATCCCGGCCGGTGGTTGTCGGGTGGGCCTGGGCCCGGTGACGGGCGCATGGCGCATCACCCCGAGGATCCCGCTCACCATCTCGTCGGCGTCGATGGGTTTGCCCAGATGACCATTCATGCCGGCCCGCATGCAGGCCTGGCGGTCTTCTTCCGATACGTTGGCGGTCATGGCCAGAATCGGCAATGTGGCGCACTCGCGATGACGGCGAATACGCCGGGTCGCCTCAAGGCCGTCGATATGGGGCATCTGCATGTCCATCAGCACCACATCAAAGGCGTCGGGCGTGTCCGTCACCTTTTGCACCCCTTCGAGCCCGTCTTCGGCAACGGACACAGTGGCGCCTTCACTGGCCAGCAGCTCGGCGGCCACCTGGCGGTTGAAGGCATTGTCTTCCACCAGCAGCAGGCGCAGGCCGTCGAGCCGAAGCGTGCCGGCACTGTCCGGTGCCGGGCCGACTGCCTCGGCGCGGTCCCGGCCCAGGGCGTATTCAATGGCGTCCACCAGTTGCCGGGTGGTCACCGGCTTGGTCAGAAAGTCACTGAAGGGGGGATTCGCCTGGCGCTGCACCCCGGCCAGGGTGTCGTGTTCATGGGCGGTGATCATGATAATGGGGGCAGGGTTGCTTCGGGCCTGCATTTGCGCCGCAATGTCCAGGCCGCTCGGGCCGGGCAGCAGGCAGTCCAGCAACACCAGGTCAATAGTCTGCCGATCAATGGTGGTCAGCGCGTCTTCGCCACGGGCCACGCAGCTGACCCGATAGCCCTGGGCACTCAGGGTGGCCTCAAGAATGCCGGAAGACACCCGGTTGTCGTCGACCACCAGAATGTGGGCCTGGGTCAGGGCAAGGGCTGGCTGAACACTCTCCGCTCCGGCCAGGCCAAAATCCACCTCAAACCAGAAGCGGCTGCCAGCCCCCTGGGTACTGCTGACCTTGAGCTTGCCGCCCATCAGGCCGACCAGACGGCGGCTGATCACCAGCCCCAGGCCCGTACCACCAAAGCGCCGGGTGGTAGACGCCTCGGCCTGGGTAAAGCCTTCAAAAATACGCTCCAGCTTGTCGCCGGCAATGCCGATACCGGTGTCGGTCACCGCAAAGCACAGCCGGGCCCGTTGATCTTCCCGGTGGGTGACCCGCACCTGCACCACCACTTCGCCCCTGTCGGTAAACTTGATGGCATTGCCGGCCAGATTGATCAGCACCTGTTGAAGGCGCAGCCTGTCACCGATCAGCTGTTCCGGCAGGGCCGGATCAAGATCAAACATCAGCTCTACGGGTTTGTCGGCCAGGTTGCCCGCCAGCACGATGCCGAGATCCTGCAGCAACTGCTCCGACTCAAACAGGTGAGGTTCCAGTTGCAGCTTGCCCGCTTCTATCTTGGAGTAGTCCAGAATATCGTTGAGCAGGGCCAGCAGGGAACGGCCGGCCGACTGGGCCTTGGAAACATAATCCTGTTGCCGCGCATTGAGGCCGGTTTTTTGTACCAGCTGCAGCATGCCCAGAATGGCATTCATGGGAGTGCGGATCTCGTGGCTCATGTTGGCTAGAAAGTTGGACTTGGCCTGACTGGCCTCGTCGGCCTTTTGTTTGGACCAGCGCAGGCTGGTTTCCAGCTCGCGCTGGCTGGTAATGTCGATATTGATGCCGGTGACCTGCTCGGCAACCCCCTGGGCATTACGCACCACCTGAGCCCGGGCCTGCATGATGCGGATCTGCCCACCGGGCTGAACAATGCGAAAGGTGGGCTCATAGACCCCGGTTCCGTTTACCGCCGCCTGCAGGCTGGCCACGACCATGTCCACATCGTCGGGATGAACACGGGCACGCCACTGCTCATAACTCAACCCTTGCCGGCGTAATGACAGGGGCAGCTGGTAAAGCTCAAACATTCTGTCATTCCAGGTGAGGGTATTGTCTGCCAGGCTCCAGCTCCAGATCCCCATTTCCGCCACCTCGGCGGCCATGACCAGCTCGGCGGTGCGCTGGGCCACCTGGGCTTCCAGGTTGCTGTTGAGGTCGAGAATTTTTGCTTCGGCCACTTTCTGAGGAGTAATGTCGCGCACGGTTTTGGATGCGCCCACCACGCGGCCGGTGCTGTCCCTGAGGGGCGACATGGTGATGGAGGCATGAAACGGGTCGCCGTTTCTGCAACGGCGTATGGTTTCAAACTGGGGAATGGCTTCACCGGCGCGTACCCGATTGGTGATATCGGCTTCTTCCTGCTGAAATTCCTCCGGCACCAGCAGCTCGGCAAAACGCTGGCCCATGGCCTCGCTGGCATCAAAACCAAAGATGCGCTTTGCGCCGCGGTTCCAGGAAGTGATGCGGCCGTCCAGCGTCTGGCTGATGATGCCGTCTTCGGAGCTTTCCACGATGGCGGCCAGCTGGGCCTGCTCTGCGTGGATCTGGCGGCGGTTGCTGCGACTGAGGCTGATCATGCCGGTCAGGGCGGCGGCCAGTAGGGCCACCAGCGCGCCCAGCAAAAACAGCTGCAGCGGAGAAAACAGGTGCAGGTTGTCAATAAACAGTGGGCGCACGCTGAAACGTGACTCCCACTGGCGGCCATACATGTCAAACTGCGCGGTTTGCGTGTGCAGTAATGACGAGTCTGCCGGATCGGTGTAATAAAAGGCTTCTTCCTGGCCGGTACGGGTCACATCCCACAGCTCCAGGTGCGTGGCCTCGGTGTTAAAGGGCAGGTCGGCCAGCACATCCTTCATCAGCAGTGGCGCATAGCTCCAGCCATAGGCTCTGGCCTGGCGTTCGGCCTGGGTGGCGGGTGTCTCGCCTCCCTCATAAACGGGCATCAGGATCAAAAAGGACTGCTGTGGGTTACCGGTGGCCTGTACCAGGGTAATGGGGCCGGTAATGCGCACGTCGCCGGTGCGTATGGCCGCGTCGGCGGCGGCCCGGCGATGGGCCTCGGAGCCAATATCGAGCCCCACCGCTTCAATGTTGCGATCCACCGGCTCGATATACTGGATCACATAGCGCTCGCGCTGATGGGGGCTGAGCTCCTTGATGCGAAAGTCGGGCCAGCCATCAATCCTGGCCTGTTGAGTAAACTCGGCCTCGTCGGTCCGGGGCACCCGGCGAATAAAGCCAAAGCCCCGCGCGCCGGGAAACTCCGCATCAATGTCCCGTGAGCGGCTGTAGCGCTGAAACAGTTCCCGGTTGATGCCGTGCTCCCCGGCCGACAGTATTGCCCCACGGGCACCGCTCAGGCCGTAATGATAGAGGGAGAGCCGCTCCCGTACCGCTTGCTGAGCCTGCTCGGCGGCCTTGCCGACGGCCTGGTCGACTATGCCCTCGTTGGTGATATGCAATTTCCATGCTGCCAGTGCGCTGAGCAGCAGACCGCCGGCCAGGGTAAGCTGAACCCAGCGTCCACACAGTGCGCTGTTGAGGTGAAGTGGCATCCCATGCCTCCGTATTATTATGTGACTGGCGTGCTGCGCCATGTTTATTATTCGGTTATCAGGAGCCGGTACTGACGGTAATACCGGTTTCAAGCAACTGGCTCATGTCGGCAAAGGGAATGGGCCGGCAATAGAGGAACCCTTGCATTACGGTGCACCCCAGGGTCAGCAACGCGGCCTCCTGAGCCTGGGTTTCTACGCCTTCGGCGACCAGCTCCATGTCCAGCGCCTGGGCCATTTTGATAATGGCTTCAATGATCACCGCATCGCTGTGATCATCGAGAATGCCGCGCACAAAGCCCTGGTCGATTTTCAGTACGTCCACCGGGAACAACTTGAGGTAGGTGAGGCTGGAATAGCCGGTACCAAAGTCATCAATGGCAATGCGCACGCCCAGTTGTTTTAATTGCATCAGGGTTTCCTGAGAGCCATGTTTGCCGGTGGCGAGCACCCCTTCGGTAATTTCCAGTTCAATCAGCTCCGGGCTGGCGCCGGTCTCGGACAGAATACGGCTGACATCGGCAATAAAGTGCTCGTCCCTGAGTTGCACCACCGAGATATTCACGCTGATACGCATCGTGTACCCTGCTTCCCGCCAGTGGCGGGCATCCCGGCAGGCCTGCGTCAGTACCTGCTTGCCCATGGGAATGATCTGGCCGGTTTTTTCCGCCAGGGGAATAAAATCGCCCGGCGGGATCAGATGACCGTCGGCGCCCCGCCAGCGTATCAGGGCCTCAACGCCGGCAATCTGTTTTTGCCTGGCTTCCACCTTGGCCTGGTAGAACACCTCAAAGGCGTTGGCGTCCAGCGCCGCCTGTATCTGGCGCTCAAGCAACAGACGGGCACGCATGCAGGATTCGATTTCAGAAGAAAAAAAGCTGTAGCGATTTTTGCCATTGGCCTTGGCCTGATGCATGGCGGTTTCGGCGTGCCGCAGAATGGACTCACAATCATTGCTGTCGTCGGGAAAAACACTGACGCCAATGCTGCCGGTCAGGTGGTAATCGCGCTCCTCAAGGTGAAAGGGCTTTGACAGCAATGCCAGTAATCGTCCGGCGTAGTCGCCCACGGCGCTGACCGCGGGCAGATCCGGCAGCAAAATAATAAACTCGTCGCCTCCCGGCCGGCTGACGGTATCTCCCGCCCGGGAGTGCTGGGTCAGCCGGTTGGCGACCTGCTGAAGCAGCCGGTCGCCCTGGGGCAGGCCTTCCGAATCGTTGATTTCCTTGAAATTGTCGAGATCGAGCAGGATCAGCGCCACGCGCTCGTCGTCACGGCGGGCCTGGTGAATGGCCTGGGTGATCCTGTCCTGCAACAGAATGCGGTTGGGCAGGCGGGTCAGCCGGTCCTGATTGGCCAGCGCCATGGCCATTTGTTTCAGCCGCACATGAATGCGGATCCGGGCCCGGGCAACGGGAATATTGACCGGCTTGGAAAGAAAATCGACACCGCCCATTTCCAGCGCCTGTATTTCAAGCTCGGCCTGATTGTGGGCGGTCACAAAAATAATGGCGGCGTCATTGAGCTCGGGATCGGATTTAAACGCTTCACACAATTCAAATCCATTCATACCGCGCATTTTAATATCCAGTAATACCAGATCGGGCTTTACCCGGCTGGCCAGTTCAAGGGCCTGGTTGCCGCTGGTGGCAAAATGAACCACCCCCAGGCCCCTGGCAGCTTCTCCAAGCAGCTGAATATCACTGATCTGGTCATCAACAATCAGAATGACTGCTTCGTGACAGAGTAAATCATCATGCATTCCATTGCTCCCGGTGAAGCAGAGCGCCTTTTGGATAAAAGAAAGACGGTATTAAAAATATGCGGGTACAAGTCGATGATTGACTCCAAACGACTCCTAGTCAAGGTTATTTTTTGAAAGGGTGATAGTCCACTGCGTTAAGAAAAGAAGCAGGGATAAAGTCGGCAACGGTGCCGGGGCAGTAGCGCCTTCGGTATTGCACGGAAGGCGCGAATGAATTTAAAGACTCGCTACCAGTCGGGCGCCCAGATCGTCGGCCACCTGCTCCCAGCCGCCGGCCAGCGCCCGTACCAGCGCCGGGTAGCCGTCTTCATCGAGGGGCGTTTCCACGCGGAAAGCCTGTTGGTCAAGCAGCTCGCCCTGCTCACTCAGTAACTGCCAGTGTCCCTGGACCAGCGCCACACCGTCGTAGCGGCCCTGAAAACGGTTCAGCTGCAGGCGGACTTCACGGGCCGGTGTGTTGCCGGCTCTGGGCTCTCCGCGGGAAATGACCTGAGCCCGGGGCAGGCTGGCGCCGAGGCGCTCGATCAGCAGCTGGCGCAGCTGGCCGGGCAGGGCCTCGGCCCAGAGATGATTGCGGGCCTCGTGCACTTCAATGTCGTCGAGCTGCATCACGATGCCGTCGCCTTCCAGAAACGCGGCCATGGTGATGGGAGCCACCATCACCGCCAACCGGGCCTGGTGCTGTTGGCTGGCGGTGGTCGCCGGCAGCAGGTAGGCGGCTGTGCCGGTATCATTGCTGCCGGCACAGCCGGTGAGGGCCAGGCCGAGCAGCAGCGGCAGGGTGCAAAGACGTGGGGTGGTGAATGGCATCATTTGGCGGCCCTCGGTTGTGGATCCTGAGTGGGAGTGCGGTCGAAGATCAGCGCGTTGGGCTGATCGTTGAGGGTGCGAAGCACGGGTTGCATGTCTGCCATCAGCTGCTCCAGCCGCGACAGGGTCTGGGTCAGCTCGTTATAGCCCTGGGAGTCGGGGGCAAAGCCTTCCAGGGTGTCGTTCAGCTGGCGCAGGGTCTGGTTGACGCTGGCGGGGAGTTCACCGGTGGCCGGATCCGCCAGCAGGGCGTCTACCGAAGCGGCGATGCGGTTGACCTTGTCCATGGTCTGTTGAGTGGCCACCAGGGTGTTGTTGAGGTTATCGACCACCGGCTCGATCTGGAGGTTGTTGAACTTGTCGAGCAGGTTCGACACCTTTTGTTCAATCTGGGCAAAGCCGCCGGTAGTGGTGGGAAACACCCGCCGTTCCACAAAGGTCATGGCCTGCACGTCGGCGGCGTCGGGGTGGAAGTTGAGATCCACAAACAGGGCGCCGGTGAGCAGGTTGCCGGCCTTGAGCGATGCCCGCAGGCCGTGACCGAACATGCGTTCCAGACGAGCATACCAGGCCCGGGTGTCGATCACCTCACTGGTGTTGTCAAAGCGCTGAGGTTCGATGCGAATGAGCACCGGAATGGCAAAGCGGCTCAGGGAGTCGGGTTGCGGCGCGGTGAAGTGCCAGGGCACGCTGACCACAGATCCAATGCGTACACCCCGGTATTCCACCGGCGCGCCCGGCTCCAGCCCACGCACCGTGTCGTCCACCAGCAGCACGTATTCCAGGTATTGATCATAACTGCCTTCGTTGGCGCTTTCCTCGTCGGCGAACAGCACATAGTTGGCGTTGGCTTTGGCAGGATGCCCCATGGCGGTGTTGTCGGGCACGCCAAAGGTGATGCCACCGCCGACCAGAGATTCGAGTGAGCCTACGTTAACCCGAAAACCCTGGGAGTCCAGACGCATGTCGATACCGGAGCTGGTCCAGAACCGGGTGGTGCTGGTCACCAACACATCGTAGGGAGACTGAATATAAAGCCGGTGGCGCATTTCCCGTTTTTCGGCGTCAAATTCGCTGTGCTCCACCCGTCCTACGGTATAGCCCTGATAGCTGACCGGATCGCCGGTAGAGATGGCATTGCCCACCTGGCTGATCAGGTTGATGCGCAGTCCGGGCGCATCGGGCGGCGCCACCGGCGGCTGCTCCAGCACCTGAAAGCGGCGTTTTGACTGTTCGCTGCTGCCGGGCAGCAGCTGTATATAGGCGCCGGACAGCACGGTATTAAGGCCGCTGATGCCTTCCCGGCCGATGCGTGGCTTGACCACCCAGAAGCGGGTGTCGTCGTTGAGCATGTCTTCTGCCTGAGGACTCATGCGGGCGGTGATCAGGGCGTGCTGCAGATCGTCCGACAGCCTGACCCGCTCCACCCGGCCCACTTCCACGTTACGGGTCTTGATCAGGGTTTTGCCCGCTTCAATGCCTTCGGCATTGTCCATCACCAGGGTGATGGACGGCCCGAGCTTGCTCAGGTTGTCATAGATCATCCAGGCGCCGATCAGAACCGCCACCAGGGGCACGATCCAGATGGGCGACAGGGAGCGCTGTGTCTTGCGCTCGGCGCGGGGGGAATCAGACATGGTTCGGTTCCTTGCGGTTCTCGTTGTTATTGTGCGTGGCACCTGCCCAGATGGCGCGTTGATCAAACAGCATGGCCGCCAGCATGGTTAATACCACCACGGCGGCAAAGGCCAGCGCCGCCGGGCCGGGCTCGATGGACATCAGATTGCCGTTGCGGATCAGGGCCACCAGTATGGCCACCACGAACACGTCCACCATGGACCAGCGCCCCACAAATTCGGTAATGCGATAAAGACGAATGCGGCTCATGGGACTGAGGGCGGCCTGTTCGTGCCTGACGATATAACACAGCCACAGCAGGGCCAGGATCTTGCAGACCGGCACCAGAATGCTGGCGGTAAAGATAATAAAGGCGATGGGCCAGTCGCCGTGCTGAATAAACAACAGCACACCACCAATAATGGTGGACGGCGAGCTGCTGCCAAGGGAGGTGGTCACCATAATGGGGTACAGGTTGGCGGGCAAATACATGATCACCGACGCCGCCAGCAGCGCCAGGGTGGCCTGGTTGTTGATGCCATGCCAGGGATGCAGCGGCTCGTCGCAGCGCCGGCAACGGGCCTTGCCGTGCGCGGGCAGGGCGTTCACCAGGCCACAGGTGGCACAGCCACACAGGTTTTGTTCGCTGGCGGTGCGGCCGGGCACGGCGCCCGGGGGGGCCATGGCGCGCCGGTCGAGGGAAAACCACAGCCAGTCCTTGTCTACCGACTGGGTGGTCATCAGCAATAACAGGGCAAAGGCGCAAAAGGTCCAGAACGACATGCCGAGCTCGATGTCGGCCATGCCTACCACCTTGATAAGACTCACCAAAGTGCCGATCACAAACACGTCCGCCATCATCCAGGGTGTTACATGGCGCAGGGTACGGGCAATTTGCCGGCTGCGGGGCAGCGGGCGGCCCAGCAGCATGCCGGCGCACAGCCAGCTCACACTGAGCAGGTACACCAGCGGCAGAATAATCACCGTCAGCAACACGCACAGGGCCACCAGCGGCTGGTGCAGGCCGATAAGAATGGAGGCACTGTCGGTCAGCTCAATGCGGTTGCCGATGCCGCTCAGCTCAAAGCCGATAAAGGGAAAGGCCACCGACAGCGCCAGGGCGGTCAGGGTGGCCAGGGCCAGCGCCAGGGAGCGCTCGGCCGGATTGGCATGGCGGCGCACCAGGGTGTGGCCGCAGCGCGGACAGTCGGCCTTTTGCCCGGGGGCAAGGCGCGGCAGTGCCACCAGCAGATCGCATTCGTGACACACCCGCAGGCGCCGGCGGGAAACGGTCCGGCGACGATGCGGCTGTGCAGTGATGGCCGGCGTGTGTGGCGAGTCTGACAAGTAAGCACCCAAAACAATGAAGAATCAGTAGCTTGATACTACGACAGCTGGTCACGGGGAACAAAGATGAATCCGTGCCCCGCGACCGGAAACAGGATTGTATACATAACATGACATTTTTGTTTCAGGTTTGTCCCGGGCTGCCGATAAGGCATCAGACATAATCCCGTTGTTTATGGTAGGAGAACAAGGTGTTCCGCAATATTAATATCGGCCTGAGATCGGCCCTGGCTTTTGGCGCCATTGGCGTCTTGATGCTGTTCCTGGGCGTGCTCAGCCTGGTGCAGCTGGCCAGCCTGAATCATCAGATAGGCTGGTTGGTGAACCATGATGTGCCCAGCCTGACCGCGGTGGAAAACATCGACAAGGAATTTTTGCGCATTCGTCTGCACAGCCTGGCGTTGACCAACTCGGCACAGGCCTAGAAGCGGGCCGAATCCCGGGCCAACCTGGAAGCCGCCCGGGAAAAACTCAACGGCTTCAAGCAGGAGTACGATCAGCTCGCTCGTTTGCCCGAAGCCCGGGCGCTGATTGACCGTTTTAATACGGTCGAGGCCCGCTACTGGCAGGCCCATGGCCGCATCATGAACCAGGCTGAAGCCGGCGACGTGGCCGGGGCCAACCTTGCTTCGCGACTGGAGCTGGCCCCCCTGGCGGAAGAGCGAGGAGCTGGAGCAAGCGGCTACGGCGGTGAATGAAATGACCGCCGCGGTGGAAGAGGTGGCACGCAATGCCTCCAGCACCTCCCAGGAGTCGGAGCTGGCCGATGAGCGGGTCCAGTTTGGCCGCGACCGGGTTGGCCAGACCGTTACCTCCATGGAAGGCCTGGCCGGCGAAATTGGCGACACCATGAATAACATTGAGAGCCTGGCGGTGCGGGTGAACGACATCACCAGCGTGCTCGACGTGATCCGCGCCATTGCCGATCAGACCAACCTGTTGGCCTTGAATGCCGCCATTGAAGCCGCCCGCGCCGGCGAGTCGGGCCGGGGCTTTGCGGTGGTGGCCGATGAAGTACGGGCCCTGGCGCACCGTACCCAGGAGTCCACCAAGGAAATCGAGCAGATGATCCAGGCGGTGCAGCGGGGCTCGCAGGATGCGGTAACCGCCATGAAGAGCAGCAATGAGCGCACCACCGACACCCTGAGCATTGCCCGTGAAGCCGGCGAGACCCTGGCGCAGATCGCCACCAGCATCTCCGGCATCAATGACCGCAACGTGGCCATAGCCAGCGCCGCCGAGGAGCAGGCTCACGTGGCCCGGGAAGTGGACGGCAATCTGGTTAACATTCGGGACCTGTCGGTACAGAGCGCCGCCGGAGCCAACCAGACCAGCGCCTCCAGTCAGGAACTGGCCCGCCTGGCCGGCGAGCTTAATACCCTGGTGAACCGCTTTGCGATTTAACCAGACCAGCTAACTCCTGCTGCTCGGGTCGCTCCTTCGCGTCATGACAGGCTGGATCCCATAAAAAAGCCCCGCAAGAGCGGGGCTTTTTATTACCGGCAAGAAAATGCTTACAGTACGGCGGCGATGCCGTCACACAGGGCGTCGATGTTCGCCTTGGTGATGCCGGCCACGCTGATGCGGCCGGAGCCGACGATGTAGATGCCGAATTCGTCCTTCAGACGCGCTACCTGCTCCGGAGTGAGGCCGGAGAAGGAGAACATGCCGTTCTGGCGGGCGATAAAGCTGAAGTCCTTGGCGACGCCACGGGCGGCCAGCTTTTCCACGAACAGGGTGCGCATTTCCTGAATGCGATCCCGCATTTCCGCCAGCTCCGCCTGCCAGTCGGCATAGAGCTCGGGGTCATTGGCAATAATGGCCACCACGTTGGCGCCGTGGGAAGGCGGGTTGGAGTAATTGGCGCGAATAATGCCCTTCACCTGGCTGAAGCTGGTGTTGGCAGTGTCGGCATCCTTGGCGACCAGGGTAAAGGCACCCACGCGCTCGTTGTAGAGACCGAAGTTCTTGGAGAAGGAGCTGGCGATCAGCAGCTCGGGGTTATGCTTGGCAAACTCGCGCAGACCAAAGGCGTCTTCTTCGGTGCCCTGGGCAAAGCCCTGATAGGCGAAGTCGAACATCGGCAGCCAGCCCTTGTCGGCAGACAGCTTGGCCAGCTGTTGCCACTGCTCGGCGGTGGGGTCAATGCCGGTGGGGTTGTGGCAGCAACCGTGCAACAGCACCACGTCACCGGCCTTGGCGTCTTCCAGGCTGGCCAGCATGGCGTCAAAGTCCAGATCCTTGGTGTCGGCGTTGTAGTAGCCGTATTCCTTCACTTCCAGACCGGCGGCGGTAAACACGGCACGGTGGTTGGCCCAGGTAGGGTTGGAGATCCAGATGGTGTTGGTGTCGAGCTGGCGGGCGATGAACTCGCCGGCGATGCGCAGGGCACCGGTACCGCCCGGGGCCTGAGCGGTGCGGGCACGCTGCTCGGCAATAATGCTGGCGTCGGCACCAAACAGCAGTTTCTGTACTACCTGACCATAGGCTTCAATGCCTTCTATGCTGAGATAGTTTTTGGTGGTTTGCTCCTGCACCAGGCGCGCTTCGGCCTTTTTTACACAGCGCAATACCGGGGTCTGGCCGGCTTCGTCTTTGTAGATACCAACGCCCAGGTTGATTTTGTCGGCACGGGTATCTTTACGGAACGCATCGGTCAGACCCAGAATGGGGTCGGCCGGTGCAGCAGTGACCTTCTCGAACATAGTGTTGTCAATTCCTTCTTGTAAAAACGAGTGTGGTCGCCAGGCGACGGTCTTTAGTTATAACACTTGCGCCGGTATTAAAAAACGGCTTTGCCGGAATTTAGCGGGCGTCGCTACGCCAGGCATCGCATGCGGGGTATCCGTTGCCGGCTATCGGTTACGCCGCGGCCAGCGCCGGCCGCACCAGCACCCAGTAACTGGCCAGGGCCAGCCAGGCGCACAGGCTCATGACCAGCACCATGGGCAGGGCCGAGACCGCGTGACTGGCATTGACCGCAAAGGTGGCCACGGCCCCCAGGCCAAAGCGTACCGTGCCCGCCAGCGCCGAGGCGGTACCGGCCGATTCAGGGAAATGACTGAGCAGCCCGGCCATGGCATTGGCACCCACCAGGCTTATCTGGGCAATCAGTACCATCACTGCCGGCACCAGCCCCCACAGGCCGCCAAACCCGGTGATGCCATTGAACAGCAGGGCCACGCCGGCGAGAGCGGCCAGGGTCAGGCCGGTTTTCAGCAGCCGGTCGCTGCCCAGATGCCTGACCAGCCGGCTGTTGCCAAAGGTCAGTATCATCATCAGCACGATGTTCATGGCAAACAGCAGGCCGTAATGCTGGGCCGGCACGCCGTAGAGCTCGATGTACACCAGGGGCGAGCCGGAAATGAACGCAAACATGGCGGCCGTGGTCAGACCGCCGCAGCCGATGTAGCCCACCGCCGCCCGGTGGCGCAGCACCTTGCCGTAGTTTTGCAGCACCGGCCACATGCGAAAGGGCTGGCGGTGTTCGGGCTTCAGGGTCTCGGGAATCCGAAGGGCCAGCGCCACCGTTACCAGGGTGCCGATGATCGCCAGCAGCACAAAGATGCTGTGCCAGTGGCCAATCAGCAGCAGGTAACCACCGACGATGGGCGCCACCAGCGGCGCCAGGGTCATCACCAGAATCACCAGCGACATCACCCGGGCAAACATGTCTCGCTCGAACATGTCGCGCAGCAGGGCGTTGAGCACCACGGAGCCGGCGGCGCCGCCGATGGCCTGTAACAGACGAAAGGCCATCAGGGTTTCAATGCTGTCGGCCACGGCACAGCCCAGGCTTGCCAGGGTAAACAGGGCCAGCCCGCCCAGCATCACCGGTTTGCGTCCCACCGAGTCGGCCAGCGGTCCGTACAACAGTTGTCCCAGGGCAAAGCCTGCCAGAAACACGCTGATGGTGAGCTGGGCCTGGGACACGGGCACGCCCAGATCCCGGGCAATGGTTGGCAGGCTGGGCAGGTACATGTCGATAGCCAGGGGAGTGAGCCCGGCCAGGCTTGCCAGCAACAACAGCAGTGAAAAGGGCAGTGCCATAACGTCACCAAAGGTTACAAAAGAAACATCCGGCCATGATAGCACCGCCGTCAAGGCCAGTGTCAGGGTTCAAAGGGATAAATATGCAGCCGGGGGATCAGCGGTTCGCCGCCAATGCGTGCGGCCCGGCGCTTTCGGGTTTTGGTGGGCGGGTAGTCACACAGGTGAGTGATGGCGGGCAGTTCGTCCTGGCACAGTAACAAGGGCAAATGGGCCTTGAACTGCTGCTGGCGGGGGCTGAGCGGCTCGCGCCAGCGCACATTGACCATGGGGTGGGTTTTGACCGGCCGGCGCAGGCGCAGCTCAACATGAGCCGGCAGGCGTTTGACGTCGTAGACTTCCCGATCCACGCACTGCAGCCAGGTGTGGGCATCCACCAGGGGAGGGGGATGGTTGCGGCTTTGCATCAGTTGCTCCACCAGCCTTGTTTTGTCGACTTTCTGAATGATCTGCTTGTTGGCCCAGGTAAACCCCAGGCGCATGGCCGCATGGGGCAGCAGGGTAAGCTGGCGGTATACCTGCAGGGTAACCAGGCCGGGAAAGGTGTCGTGCACCAGGGTGAATTTTTTGTCCTTGTCGTCGAGCCGCTGTACCAGGGCACGAAAGGCCAGTTTGAGCCGGTTGACTTCGTCTATCAGAGGCTCAACCAGCGAACGGCTGGCGGCCGGCAGCAGCACAAAGCCGGGCAGACGAAAACTGGCCTTGGCGGAGCAGTCGGGCTGAATATGCCAGCGGCCAAGGGCGGCAAGGGCGGTGTCGAGGGCAGGCTGACCACTGAGCTGCTCCTGTACCGGAATCTGTTCAACGGGATCGTGCTCCTTGCCCTGAGCGACCTCGGGTAACCGGTAACAGCAGGCCCGGGGAGAGTTACCGGCCTCGGCTCTGACGAGCTGGTTCAGGCTGGCGAGGGCGGCCTCAAGCAAGGACATGGTATGGCGAAGTTCGGCGGCCAGTGTAAACATTGCTATTATGCCAACATACAAATGGTGTCTTAATATTAACCTGACCTGAACCAGGTGCAACCATTAATCATTTATGCTTACAAAAAAATAATGCTTTTATTTAACATAAGGTATTGCGGGGCGTATTATCGACAAAAAAAGCCAGGTACAAATTCCGTGTACCTGGCTCAGGGGAATGGCTCATTAGCTGAGCCGTGCGCTAGTAAGAGAACACCCGAGGTCGGGCGCCCTCTGTTTGAATTTTAGACATTAATCCCGAGTCCGCCAGCCATGAGCAAAAGAGGGGAGTCATGAGTGGCTTGCAATTCGGTAACCGGCTGATTACTGTATGCATATACAGATAAGGAGTCCACCATGGCCGTAGAAGTTCAATATCGCGTAGTACGCAACGGAATTGAGAAGATGACCTTTACCAACAAGAAAGAGGCGGACGCCTACGACCGCCTGCTGGATCTGGCCGAGCACATTGAAACCGTGCTGGAAAGCGCCCCGGTTGCCCTGGATGAAAACGACCGGGAAGCCCTGGCCCTGTTCCTGGCACAGAATCAGGCCGAGCTGTCGGGCCCGAAAAAGAAGCCCGCCAAAAAAGCCGACAAGGCAGACAAGGCGGGCGATGACGCGGTCAAGGCCGTGGCCTGAGTTGACCGTCTCACCGGCGTGGTACGGTCAGCTAATCAGCTATACAGGGTCCGGTACAGCCCCGGCTGTTCGAGCAGCTCAAAGTGAGTGCCGGACTGACTGATCCTGCCGTCCTCAAACACGATAACCCGGTCAGCCTGACGCACCGAGCTTAGCCGGTGCGCCACGATCAGGGTTGTGCGACCTTTCAGAAAGCCCGACAGCGCCTGATGCAGTCGCTGCTCGGTGTCGGTATCCAGTGCCGAGGTGGCCTCGTCCAGGATTACGATGGCCGGGTCTTTCAAAATCATTCTTGCCACCGCCAGTCGCTGTTGCTGGCCTCCCGACAGCCGCACACCCCGGCGGCCGATTTCGGTATCCAGGCCCTTGTCCATGGCCGCCACCACATCGTCAAGCTGGGCCACCTTCAGTGCCTGCCAGATGGCCTCATCATCGTGATCATCGCCCAGGTTGAGGTTGGCGCGTACCGTGTCGTTAAAGAGCACCGGCTGCTGCAGCACGGTGGCCACATGCTCGCGAATGGTGGCAAAACCAATGTCGGCACTGCTGACTCCACCAAAGCGAATGTCGCCGCTGTCGGCGGGGTAGAGGCCCAGCAACAGCTGAATAAAGGTGGACTTGCCACCACCACTGGCCCCCACCAGGGCCACCTTCTCGCCGGCGGCAATGCTCAGGCTGATATCGTCCAACACCCGGCGTTCACCATCGTAGGAAAAACCGAGGTTGCGCACCTCTATCGGCAGGGTGGTGACCCCGGCAAACGGATTAACCCGGCCGGCGGGCGCATCCTCACCCCCCAGGGTCAGCATGCCGTTAATGCGCTTGCGGGCGGCATCGGCGGCATAAAAGGAATACTGCATGTTGAGCAGCTCCTGCACCGGCCCCATCATGAACCAGAGGTAACTGAACACCGCAAAAATCTGTCCCACGGTCAGATCGGTGTACAGCACCATGATCATGCCCACGGCCCGGAACAACTCCACCCCGGACAAAAACAGCAGAAAACTGGCCTTGCCGGCCGCCTCGCTCTTCCAGTGATACTCTACGGCGGTGTCGCGCACGCCCCGGGCCCGGTCGATCACCCGTAACAGGTAATGACGTTCACGGTTGGCGGCGCGAATTTCCTGAATGCCGTCCAGGGTTTCCACCAGCGCCTGCTGAAACAGCTCGAACGCCTTGTTTTCGTTGCGCTTCAGGTGTTTGACCTTGGACCCCAGCCGGCTGGAGAAGTACACCACCACAGGGTTCAGCAACAAAATGAACAGACCCAGCTGCCAGTTCAGCAGCAGCAGTACCACGGCGGTGCCCAGTACGCTGAGCAGGCTGATCAGCAGCCGGCTCAGGGTTTCCCCCAGAAACTTGTCGAGGGTTTCCACGTCGGTTATGTAATGGGAGCTGACGGTGCCGGCCCCCATCGATTCAAAGGTCCGCATGGGGGTACGCATCAGCTGACGGGTCAGGCGACGCCGGATCTGAAAGGTAATGTGCTTGGCCACCCGGGCGAACTGGCGCCCCTGCAGAATATTGAATGCCAGCGCCATAAATCGCAGCAGCAGGGTCACCAGTAGTACTGCCAGAATGTAGCCTACGCCGGTCTGCCAGTGGTCGGGTAGCAGGGGGTTGAGCCCGGCGATTAGGGTGCCCGGCTGCTCCAGCAGCACTTCATCCACCAGCAACGGCATCAGCAACGGCACCGGCACCGCCAGCAGGGTACCGATAATGGCCAGTAAATGGGCATTGATCAGCAGTCGCTTGTGACGACGCATCATGCCGGTCAGCACCGACCAGTGCAGAACGGGGCTGTTCGGTTCTTTTTTACTCATTCACCACCATCATTGGTTTTCATTTTGTAAAAGCGCAGGTAAGTTAAGCCAAAATTGCCAACCTACTGACACCATGAGTGAAAAAAACGCATTTTATCAAAGCCTGACCGCTCAGGCACTGGCCCTGTGCGAAGGGGAACCCAACCGCATTGCCAAGCTGGCCAACCTCTCCGCTCTGCTGAACCTGTCTCTGGACGAGATCAACTGGGTCGGTTTTTACCTGCGCGAGCAGGATGAACTGGTGCTGGGCCCGTTTCAGGGCAACCCGGCCTGCGTACGCATTCCCATTGGGCGTGGCGTGTGCGGTACCGCCGCGGCCAGCAACCAGGTTCAGCGCGTGGCCGATGTTCACGCCTTTGCCGGCCATATCGCCTGCGATGCGGCCAGCAACGCGGAAATAGTGCTGCCCCTGAGTGATGAAAACGGTGTGGTTTGGGGTGTACTCGACATCGACAGCCCGGTGCATGATCGTTTTGACGCTGACGATGAAGCCGGCCTGACCACCCTGGTGAACAGCATACTGCCCCTGCTATAACATGCCGGGGTCGCTTTTGTCCGTGCGCCCCTTATAATGTGAAGGTTTCAACGGGCGGTGCGCCCACTGGTTTCAAATCCCAAGGTATTTCATGGAAAACTCCGAAAAACTGAAAAACAGCAAAGAAGTCATCGCCTACCTGGCCGAGCGCTTTCCCGAGTGTTTTATTGCGGCGGGCGAAGCCAAGCCGCTCAAGATTGGTATCTTTCAGGATCTGGCGGAACGCATGGCCGATGATCCCAAGGTATCCAAGACCCTGCTGCGCACCGCCCTGCGCCAGTACACCTCCAGCTGGCGTTACCTGCACGGCCTGAAGGCCGGCATGAGCCGCGTTGATCTGGACGGCAATCCCTGCGGTGAGCTGACCCAGGAGCACGTTGATCACGCCAAACAGGCCCTCAAGGACAGCAAGGAAAAGGTCTTTGGTCCGCGCAAGGAAAAGCCGGCCGGTAAAAAGCCCCGTCCTCGGGCAAAAAAGGTCGATCCCGCGAAACTCGCTGTTGAGCAGAATGTCAAAGTATTGCTGGGCAAGTCGCCGGTTCCCGCTACCATTAAGGAAGTGACCCGCGACGACGTTCAGGTAGAGCTCAAAACCGGCATGTCGGTTCGCGTCAAGTTCGATCACATAGTTCTCTGAGGAGTAGGGTTTGATCAGTCACGGAATTCGTTTTTCCCTGGTGGCCGCCGGCGTGCTGGCCGCCGGGCTAGCCCGGGCGGTGACGCCGGCCGTTGAGGCCGATGCCATTCCCGTTCTGGCTCCGGAAAGTCAGCATGCGGCTGCGGCCAAGCGGATTACCGCGCTGTTCACTCGCTCTCATTACAAGCAGTTCAGGCTGGATGATGCCTTTTCCGAGACGATTTTCACTCGTTATATCGAAAGCCTGGACTACAGCCGCAACATCTTCACTCAGGAAGATCTGCGCCGTTTCGAGCGTTACCGCGACAGTTTTGACGATCTGCTGCGGGCCGGCCGGCTCGACGCCGCCTTTGACATGTACAACGAGAGTCTGCGGCACCGTTACCAGCGCCTCAGCTATGCGTTGTCGTTGCTCGATACGCCGATGAATTTTGACGACGCCGAAGACTACCAGTTTGACCGCACCGAGGCCGACTGGCCCGCCAGCCAGCGAGAGCTGGATGAGCTGTGGCGCAAGCGGGTCAAGTTCGACGCCCTCAGTCTCGCCCTGGCCGACAAGGACTGGAGCGAGATCAAGACCACCCTCACCAAGCGCTACAACAACGCCATCAAGCGGTTGTCCCAGAGTGAGAGTGAGGATGCCTTTCAGAGTTTTGCCAATGCCTTTGCCCGGGCCATTGAGCCCCACACCAGTTACCTGAGTCCGCGCAACGCCGAACGCTTTGAAACCGAGATGAACCTCTCTCTTGAGGGCATCGGTGCCGTGCTGCAGGCGGAAGACGACTACACCGTCATCCGCTCTCTGGTACCGGGTGGTCCGGCGGCCCGGTCCAGCGAGCTACAGCCCGACGACCGTATTATCGGGGTAGGGCAGGAAGCCGATAAAATCACCGATGTGATCGGCTGGCGGCTGGATGAAGTGGTGGATCTGATCAAGGGGCCCAAGGGCACCCGGGTGTGGCTGCAAATTCAGCGTGGCCAGGCCGTGACCACCACGCCGCGCATCGTTGAGCTCACCCGTGATACCGTGCGCCTAGAGGACAGGGCCGCCAACGGCAAGGTGCTGGAGGTGAACGATCAGCGCATTGGGGTGATTGAAATTCCCAGTTTCTACGTCAACCTGAGCGTGGACGTGGCCCGGGAAATCGACAAGCTCAAGCAGCAGAACATTCTGGGCCTGGTGATTGACCTGCGCGCCAACGGCGGCGGCGCACTGACCGAGGCCTCCGCGCTCACCGGCCTGTTTATTGACAGCGGTCCCGTGGTGCAGATCCGTGACGGCCTTGGCCGCATTTCGGTGAACGGCGATGACGACGAACGCATCAGTTATGGCGGCCCCATGGCGGTGCTGGTGGATCGCTATTCCGCTTCGGCGTCGGAAATTTTCGCCGCCGCCATGAAGGACTACGGCCGGGCGGTGATCCTGGGCGAAAACACCTTTGGCAAGGGCACGGTGCAGCAGCACCGCAGCCTGTCGCGCATTTACGATCTGTACGAAAACCCCATGGGATTTGTGCAGTTCACCATCGCCAAGTTCTACCGCATTAATGGCGGCAGCACCCAGAACCGGGGGGTGAGCCCGGACATTCCGTTCCCTACTGCGATCGATGCCGATGAAACCGGTGAAAGCCTGGAGAAAAACGCATTGCCCTGGGATCAGATTGACAGCCTCGACTTTGCCCATGTGCGTGATTTGTCGCCCTATCTGCCCAAGCTGCGTCAGCGCCATCAGGCCCGCATTGAGCAGGATCCCGAATTCGCCTATGTGTTCGAAGACATTCGCGAATACCAGAAGCTCAAAGAGAAAAATTCGGTGTCCCTGAACCTGACCGAGCGCAAGGCCGAGCTCAGCGAGCAGGACGCCCGCTCGCTGGAGCGCCTCAACGACCGCCTGCGCCGGGCCAACCTCAAACCGGTGGACACCCTGGACGACGCGCCCAAGGACTTTGAGCCCGAAGACAGCTACCTGCAGGAAGCCGCACGCATCACCGCCGATCTGGCCAGGTTGCTGGGCTAATTCATTGCCATTCGGGGCCTTTGTGGCCCCGTTTTTTCACGTCATTTCTTCTTTCATCATTTTAACGAGATTCACTATGAGCCAAACCCAACCTCAGGTGCAATATCGCGACGATTATCAGCCACCCCATTACTGGATTGACACCCTGGATCTGGACATTCAGCTGTACGACACCGCCACCGAGGTGGTGGCCATCAGCCGGGTGCGCCGCAACGGTGAGCACAACGAACCCCTGGTGCTGGATAGTGAGCAGCTGGAGCTGTTGTCGGTCTCGATAAACGGTGTTGAAACCTCACAGTTCGAACAGGGCGAGGGGAGTCTGGTACTTCCCCAGGTGCCCCAGGAATTCGTGCTGACCATTAAGAACCGCATCAACCCCGCCGCCAATACCGCGCTGGAAGGGCTGTACAAGTCCGGCGATGCCTACTGCACCCAGTGTGAAGCGCAGGGGTTTCGCCGTATCACCTATTACCTGGACCGCCCCGATGTGCTGGCCCGCTTCAGCACCCGCATTACCGCCGATGCCGAAGCCTGTCCGTTTATGCTGTCCAATGGCAACCGGGTGGGGCAGGGCGTGCTCGATGATGGTCGCCACTGGGTGCAGTGGCAGGATCCCTTCCCCAAGCCTGCCTACCTGTTTGCGCTGGTGGCCGGAGACTTTGACGTGTTGCGTGACAGCTACACCACCCAGAGTGGCCGGGAAGTGGCGCTGGAAATTTTCGTCGACAAGGGCAACCTGCACCGCGCCGGTCACGCCATGGACAGCCTCAAGGCCTCCATGCGCTGGGACGAGCAGCGCTGCAATCTGGAATACGATCTCGATATCTACATGATAGTGGCGGTGGATTTCTTCAACATGGGGGCCATGGAAAACAAGGGCCTGAACGTGTTCAACGCCAAGTTTGTGCTGGCCGATGCCCAGACCGCCACCGACGATGATTACCTGGACGTGGAACGGGTGATCGGTCATGAATACTTTCATAACTGGACCGGCAACCGGGTCACCTGCCGGGACTGGTTTCAGCTGTCACTGAAGGAAGGTCTGACGGTATTCCGGGATCAGGAATTTTCTTCTGATCTGGGCTCGCGCACCGTGAACCGTATTCACAACGTACGTATTATGCGCGGCCCTCAATTTGCCGAAGACGCCGGCCCCATGGCCCATCCCATTCGTCCCGACGCCGTGATCGAGATGAATAACTTCTATACCCTGACGGTGTACGAAAAGGGATCGGAAGTCATTCGCATGCTGCACACCCTGCTGGGGGAGCAGGCCTTTCAGGCCGGCCTGGCGTTGTATCTGCAACGTCATGACGGCCAGGCCGCCACCTGTGACGACTTTGTCGCCGCCATGAGCGAGGCCAGCGGCCGGGATCTGACCCGCTTCCAGCGCTGGTACGGCCAGTCGGGCACGCCGGTGCTGACGGTGCGCGATGAGTATGATGCCGACTCTCAGCGCTATACCCTGATCGTGGGCCAGCACACGCCGCCCACCCGGGATCAGCCGGAAAAACTGCCCCTGCACATTCCCCTCAGCCTGGCGCTTTATACCGAGCAGGGCGAACCGGTGCCGCTGATGATGAACGGCCAGTCGGTGGAGTCGGTGCTGGACGTACTGGAAAGCGAGCAGCAGTTCGTGTTTGAACAAGTGCCATCCCGGCCGGTACCGGCCCTGCTGCAGGGCTTTTCGGCACCGGTGAAGCTGGACTATCCCTACAGCGACGAGCAACTGTCGTTGCTGGCCCGGGTCAGTCTGGACGAATTCGTGCGCTGGGATGCGGTGCAGATGCTCATTAACGAAACCGTGCGCCGCAATGTCGAGCTGTTGCAGCGGCGCCAGCCCCCGGTGCTGCCCCGCAGCCTGCTCGACGTGTTCCGCTGTACCCTGGAAGACGCCGTCATGGATCGGGCACTCAAGGCCGAAATGCTGGCCCTGCCGGATCTGGCCAGCCTGCTGGAGCTGTTTGAGCAGGTGGACATCGAACTGCTGGCCCAAGCCCGGGAGCATCTGGCCCGGGAGCTGGCCGAGGCGCTCCAGCCGGCCTGGCAGCAGGCCTATGATGATAACCTGACCCCGGAATACCGCATTGAGCACAGCGACATGGCCCGCCGGGCGCTGAAAAACACCGCCCTGGGTTACCTGGCCCTGACCGGTGCCGGACAGGCGGTCGCCCACCAGTATGACGCAGCCGACAACATGACCGACACCTTGGGGGCCATGCGTGCCGCCGTGCGCGGCGAGCTCGACTGCCGCCACGCCATGCTGGCAGATTTTGAGCAGAAATGGCGGCAAGACGGCCTGGTGCTGGACAACTGGTTCCGTGTACAGGCCACGGCGCCGGGGACCGACACCCTGAACCGGGTCCGTGAGCTGATGAAGCACCCGACCTTCAGTCTGGGCAACCCCAACCGGGTGCGGGCGCTGATCGGCGCCTTCTGCCAGGGCAATCCGGCTCAATTCCATCGTCTCGACGGCACCGGCTACGATTTGCTGGTGGAGGTGCTGACGCAGCTTAACCGCAGCAATCCTCAGGTGGCGTCGCGGCTGCTGACCCCGCTGATCCAGTTCAGCCGGCTCGATGATGACCGCCAGGCATTGATTCGGGCACGGCTGAAACAGCTGATGGACCTGCCGGATCTTTCCCGGGATCTGTTTGAGAAGATCAGCAAGGCCCTGGACTGATGCGACGGCTTCGCTTTCGGCTGACCATTTCCGGGGCCGAATTGCAGCGTTACTACACCGGCCGGGTCTCGGCACTGACGGTAATGACCGAGCAGGGGCTGCGATTGCAGCTGCCCCTGCATCATTTTCGTCGCTTTGTCGGCCATACCGGTCTGAACGGCCGCTTTGAAGTGGTGCTGGACGAGGGCAATGCCCTGCGACAATTGCAGCGTCTGGAAGGATAATAAAACAGCGGAGTTTATCTCCGCTGTTTTATTTCTGGCGCGACTGAAAAATATTATCCAAGGAAATATGCCGTCTTTAAGAATATAAATTCAGTTATTTTTAAAGGCCTTTGTATATATTCCGCACAGCAGTGATCCGCTCGATATTTTTTACATTCTTATCCCTGTGATTCCTCGCTTTCCCCCGGTGCCGGGCATACACTGGGCTCAATTCCAAGGGGTCAAATGACTGCCCCATTGGCTACGCTTTTCTCCATGGTCAATGCCTGTTCTCGAGGAAACCGACACCATGACTTTTAATGATGCCACCACTTCCGTGTTGCTGGAAAACGTCGAACAACTGGTCTGTGAAAAATTTTCAGAGCAAACCGCCCCCCTGGTACAGACCTTTGTCGGCAAGCTTTACAGCGGCATGACCCACGATGATCTGCACCATCGCAACGACAGCGATCTTTACGGTGCCGCCATCAATTTGTGGAACGACTTTGAAACCCGCCCCGATGACACACCCCATGTGCAGGTGTACAACCCCGAGCTGTCCCGCCATGGCTGGCAGTCGCCGCACACCATCGTCGAGCTGGTACTGCGCGACGCGCCGTTTCAGGTAGATTCCATTCGCATGGCCCTGAGCCGCATGGGCATTACCGCCCATCTGATGCTGCATCAGCCGCTGCATCTGGTGCGCAACAAGCAGGGCCGGGTGGAGTGCATTCTCTCCAGCAAGGACAAGGCCCGGCAAAACCGGGCGGAAACCGCCTTTCTGATTGAAATCGACCGCCAGCCCGACAAGAAAAAACGCGATCAGCTGCGCGATGAGCTGCTGTCGGTGGTAGAGGAAGTGGCGCTGGCGGTGGACGACTGGCAGCCCATGGTGAAACGGCTCAACACGGTGATTAAGGAGTTGCCCGCCCAGCTGAAACAGCACGACAAGCAGGATGCGGAAGAGAACCTGTCGTTTCTGCGCTGGGTGGCCGATCACAACTTCACCCTGATGGGCTATCGCCGATACCATATTTCTGCCGTGGAAGGAGATTACGAGCTGGTGCCGGATCACGACACCAGCCTGGGGTTAATGCGCAATATTCAGCACAGCGAGGGCCTGCGCCTGAGCACGCTCACCCCGAATGCCCGGGAAGAAGCCCTCAGTCAGAACATACTGGTACTCACCAAAACCAACCACAAGTCGCGGGTGCACAGACCGGCCTATATCGACTACATCGGCATCAAGCGCTTTGACGCCAAGGGCAACGTCGTTGGTGAAGACCGCTTTATCGGTTTGTATGCCTCCAGCATTTACAACACCAGCGCCATGCAAATTCCCCTGATCGGCGCCAAACTCAAGCGCATTATCGATGCCTCCGGACTGGAAGCCGGCTCTCACGCCTACAAGGCGCTGCTCAATATTCTCGAGACCTATCCCCGCGACGAGCTTATCCAGGCCCGGGAAGACGAGCTGCTGGAGATCGGCATGGGCGTGCTCGGCATGCAGGAGCGGGACATGACCCGGTTGTTTGTGCGCCGGGATCTGTTTGGCCGTTTCTTTTCCTGCATGGTGTATGTCACCAAGGACAGATATAACACCGCCCTGCGGGAAAAAACCCAGCGGATTTTTCAGCACTATTTTGGCTCGGTGGAAGAGGTGGAGTTCACCACCTATTTCTCGGAAGGGGTGCTGGCCCGCACTCACTACCTGATCCGCGTGCAAAACAACACCATGGACATCAATGTGAACGAGATCCAGTCAAACCTGATTGAAGCCGCCCGCAGCTGGGATGACAAGCTGGAGCAGTCGCTGTCTGCCAGTTTTGGCGAAGCCGAGGGCAACCGGCTCAAAGCCAAATATCAGCAGGCCTTTCCCCGGGCCTATACCGAAGACGTGATCCCGGGCTCGGCGGTGGCCGACATCGAACAACTCGAGGCGCTGAGCGACGACAATCGCCTGGGTATGCTGTTCTACCGGGCCCAGGAGCAGGGCCAGGACTCCAACCGGGTGCGGCTCAAGCTCTATCACAGAGCCGAGCCCATTCACCTGTCCGACGTGTTGCCCATGCTGGAAAACATGGGGCTGCGTGTGATCGGGGAAACCCCTTATGAAATTGACTGCGGCAGCGAGACCTTCTGGATCCTCGACTTTTCCATGCTGTACCCCCGCGGGCCACTCGATCTTGATGCCAGTCAGCAGCGCTTTCAGCAGGCCTTTGCCCAGATCTGGAATAGTGAGCTGGAAAACGACGGTTTCAACCGCCTGGTGCTGGCCACCCGGCTGACCGGCCGGGAAGTGAGCGTGCTGCGGGCCTATGCCCGCTACATGCGCCAGACCGGGGTCACCTTCAGCCAGGCCTACATCGAGGAAACCCTGTCACGCTATCCGCACATGGCCTGCCTGCTGTTTACCCTGTTTGAACAGCGGCTGTGCCCGGACCACAAGCAAAATGCCAAGGCGTTGCAGTCCCTGCACCAGGAAATGCTGGAAGAGCTCGACAAGGTCGCCAACCTGGACGATGACCGCATCATTCGCCGCTTTATGGAAATGATTGAGGCGACTCTGCGCACCAACTTCTACCAGCCCGCCAGTGATGGCTGCGACAAGGCCTATATCTCCTTCAAGATGGCGCCCGAGTCCATCAGCGACATGCCGCTGCCCCTGCCAAAGTTCGAGATTTTCGTGTACTCGCCACGAGTAGAAGGGGTGCACCTGCGCTGGGGCAAGGTGGCCCGGGGCGGCCTGCGCTGGTCTGATCGTCGCGAAGATTTTCGCACCGAGGTACTGGGCCTGGTAAAAGCCCAGCAGGTGAAAAACACCGTGATCGTACCGGTGGGCGCCAAGGGCGGCTTTGTGTGCAAGCAACTGCCGGAAGGCGACCGGGTCGCTTTTCTCAAGGAAGGCCAGGACTGCTACCGGCTGTTTATTCGCGGCCTGCTGGATGTTACCGACAACATCGTCAATGGCGAGGTGATCCCGCCGAAAAACGTGGTCCGTCACGACGAGGACGACTACTACCTGGTGGTGGCCGCCGACAAGGGCACCGCCACCTTTTCCGATATTGCCAACGGCATCAGCGCCGAATACGGCCACTGGCTGGGTGATGCCTTTGCCTCCGGCGGCTCCGTGGGCTACGACCACAAGAAAATGGGCATTACCGCCCGGGGCGCCTGGGAGTCGGTCAAGCGTCACTTCCGTGAACTGGGCACCGACTGCCAGAATGCCGACTTTACCTGTGTGGGTGTGGGCGACATGGGCGGCGACGTGTTCGGCAACGGCATGCTGCTGTCGAAACACACCCGGCTGGTGGGCGCCTTTAACCACCTGCATATCTTTATCGATCCCGAGCCGGACGCCGCCAGCAGTTATGAAGAGCGCCAGCGCCTGTTTACCACGCCGGGCAGCAGCTGGGACGATTACAACCGTGAGCTGATTTCCGAGGGCGGCGGCATCTTTGCCCGCTCCGCCAAGTCCATCAGCCTGTCGCCCCAGATGAAAAAGCTGCTGGGCACGCAAAAGGCCAGCCTCACGCCCACCGAGGTGATTCGTCACCTGCTGATGGCCGAGGTGGACTTGCTGTGGAACGGAGGCATCGGCACTTATGTCAAGTCACGGCGAGAGACCGACGCCGACGTGGGCGACCGCGCCAACGACGCCGTGCGCATTAACGGGGAAGATCTCCGTGCCCGCATTGTGGGCGAGGGCGGTAACCTGGGCTGCACCCAGCTGGGCCGGATTGAATACGCCGCCAGGGGCGGGCGCATCAATACCGACTTTACCGACAACGTGGGCGGGGTGGACTGCTCCGACAACGAGGTCAATATCAAGATCCTGCTCAACAAGCTGGTGGCAGAAGGCGAACTGACCAAGAAACACCGGGATCAGCTGCTCTTCGACATGACCGACAAGGTGGCGGACATAGTGCTGACCAACGCCTATCGTCAATCCCAGACCATTTCCATTACCCAGCACAGAGGCGCTCAGGCGCTGAAGGAGCATCAGCGCTTTATGCACTGGCTGGAGCGGGAAGGCGGTCTGGACCGGGGCCTGGAGTTTTTGCCCAACGACGAAGAGCTGGCCGAGCGCATGGCCGCCAACCGTGGCCTGACCCGGCCCGAGCTGGCCATTCTGGTGGCCTACGGCAAGATGGTGCTCAAGGACATGCTCAATATTCCCGAGATCACCAACAACGACTATATTGCCCGGCTGCTGCCGGCCAGCATGCCGGAAAAACTGGTGGCCCGCTTTGGTGAAGCGCTGATGGCGCATCCGCTGCGCAGCGAAATCATCGCGACCCGTCTGGCCAACATCATGGTCAACGACATGGGCTGCAATTTTGCCAACCGCATGCTGGACGAAACCGGCGCCGGCATGGGCGACATTGCCATCAGCTTTATGATTGCCCGGGAAGTGTTAGGCATGAACCAGTTGCTGCGCGACATTGAAGCCCTGGACAACAAGGTGCCGGCGCCGTTGCAACTGCAAATGTTCTACCAGTGCCGGCGCATGGTGCGCCGCGCTACCCGCTGGTTCCTGCGTAACCGCAACCGAAACCAGGGGCTGGAAGACACCATTGCCCAGTTCAAACCTGCCTACGACACTCTCAGTAAACACCTTTACGAGGTGATGGAGGATAGCGAAGTGGCTGAACACCGGAAGGAAGTGGCCCGGCTGGTAGAGCAGGGCGTGCCCGAGTCGCTCGCCGCCCGAATCACGCACATGAGCACCCTGTTCTCGGCGCTGGATCTGGCCCAGATCAGCCACGAACACCAGCAGGACATTGAGGGGGCGGCCCGGGTATATTTCCATCTGGGGGCGGCGCTGGAACTGCACTGGTTCCTGGATCAGATCAACCAGCAGGCAGTGGGTAACCACTGGCAGGCCCTGGCCCGGGCGTCGTTCCGGGAAGATCTGGACTTTCAGCAGCGCAGCCTCACCTCGGTGGTGCTGAAAAACTGTAAAGAAAAAGGCGAATGCGCTACCATGCTGGCCCAGTGGCTTGATGAGCATGAGCAGCTGCTCAATCGTTGGCGTCATTTGCTGGCGGATTTCAAAACCTCCGGCAGCCATGAATTCGCCCAGTTCTCCGTCGCCCTGCGCGAGCTGAACCTGCTGCATCTCAATTGTGTGAACGCCGTCTGATCAGGCGGCCACGACAAAAGCCCCGGCCATGACCGGGGCTTTTTTATAAGGAAACAAAACGTGTACTCCCTGGTAAAACCCCTGCTGTTTCAGTGTGACCCCGAACATGCCCACGAGCTGACCATCAAGGCCCTGGCCAAAACCCAGCGCACTCCGCTGGAAGCCCTGTACCGCCGCCCGGCCATTCATAACCCGGTTGAGCTGATGGGTCTGACCTTCAGCAATCCGGTGGGCCTGGCCGCCGGTCTCGACAAAAACGGCGAGTGTATCGATGCCTTTGCCGCCATGGGCTTTGGTTTTGTGGAAGTGGGCACGGTGACGCCCCGGCCGCAGGACGGTAATCCCAAACCCCGGCTGTTCCGGGTCAAGCCCGCCGAAGGCATCATCAATCGCATGGGCTTTAATAACCTGGGTATCGATTACCTGATCGAGAACGTGAAGCAGGCCCGCTACAACGGCATTCTCGGTATCAATATCGGCAAGAACAAGGACACCCCCATTGAGCATGGCAAGGACGATTACCTGATCTGCATGGAAAAGTCCTATCAACACGCCAGCTATATTACCGTAAACATTTCCTCACCCAATACGCCGGATCTGCGTTCGCTGCAATATGGCGATGCCCTGGACGATCTGCTGAGCTCATTAAAGGAAAAGCAGGCCGAGCTGGCCCAGAAACACCACAAGCAGGTGCCGCTGGTAGTAAAGATTGCCCCGGATCTGGACGAGGCTGAAATCGAGCAGATTGCCGACAGCCTGGTGCGCTTTAATATCGATGGCGTGATTGCCACCAACACCACCCTGGACCGGGAACTGGTGTTTGAGCTGCCCCACGCCCAGGAAGCCGGCGGGCTCAGTGGCCGGCCGGTGCAGAACAAAAGCACCCAGGTGATTGCCGAGCTGTCACGCCGGCTCGACGGCAAGCTGCCGATCATCGGGGTAGGGGGCATCGACTCGCTCACCGCCGCCCGGGAGAAAATGTCTGCCGGCGCCAGCTTGGTGCAGGTCTATTCCGGCTTCATTTATCATGGCCCTAAACTGGTACAAAACCTGGCAACCTATCTGTAAGCTGTCATAATAATTTGCCCCCAGGCGAGTATTTCAATATATATTTAACGTTTTGGGGGACATTTTTTTATTTTCACAAGGTGTGTGAATGCTGCTACAACCAAATGATCAGTGGTGCTGGTTTGTCGGCGCAGACCGGCACCTGATGCTGGATCTGGGAGAGGAAATGCTGTTTGCCACTCCCTACTTACAAAAAAAACTGATTTGCGCCGAGAATATGCGCCAGAATTTCTCGGTGGAAGACACCGGGCTCTATTATACCTTTCTCGACAAACTCAGCTGTGTGGCAACGCCCTCGCGACGGGTACAGGCGGCACTGAATGGTGTGGCCGTGGCTCGCTTTTACAAGCCATTGATGCCCCAGAGCTGGTTTTTTGAGCCTCAGGCCGACTATCACCAGCCTCAGCTGGGCGAGTTGATTGGCCTCGACAGCGGTGAACGCAACCTGGCCATGATGGTGGTGGAAACCTCACCATCAGCGTCGTTGTGCATCTCGCTCTCGGCGGATGTACTGCTGAGTGACTCAAAGAAATTGCCGGTGTTTGGCGCCATCAAGGTGATGAACGATCGTTTGTTCAGTCTGGAGGAAGATACTCAACTGCAGGAAATGCGTCGGGTCGGTTAATACCGGCCGATGTGTTTTTTATGGGGTAGTACTGAAAGGAAGGGGAGAGTGTTCACCGGATTGGTTGCGGGAGCCGGATTTGAACCGACGACCTTCGGGTTATGAGCCCGACGAGCTACCAGGCTGCTCCATCCCGCGGCCGGTGTATACATCTGTTTTCTTGTTCAAACATCAAGTTGGTTGCGGGAGCCGGATTTGAACCGACGACCTTCGGGTTATGAGCCCGACGAGCTACCAGACTGCTCCATCCCGCGCCAGGGGTATTACATCTTGATGCTGCCGTATTGAAATCAAGTTGGTTGCGGGAGCCGGATTTGAACCGACGACCTTCGGGTTATGAGCCCGACGAGCTACCAGACTGCTCCATCCCGCGCCAGGTGCTTGATTTCTTCATTTGCAATACAAAACCGGTTGGTTGCGGGAGCCGGATTTGAACCGACGACCTTCGGGTTATGAGCCCGACGAGCTACCAGACTGCTCCATCCCGCGGCCGATACCTGTATTTACAAATTTTTACAGCTTCTGAGAACTGGTTGCGGGAGCCGGATTTGAACCGACGACCTTCGGGTTATGAGCCCGACGAGCTACCAGACTGCTCCATCCCGCGTCCTCAGGCTGCGTATACTAGTGATCCGCCTCACCGAACGCAACCCCTTGATTGAAACTTTATTTTGCTCGCTCAACAAAGCAGCGACATGGTCAACTGTTATGCGCATTGGCGTTTTTTACGCCGTCATGGACCGCTTGCCCACCATTAATCCGCAGATATCGCCTTGTCACTCATGTATAATATGGCCTCTCTATTTCTGACCATGCGTGATTATGCTGCCGTTTTTTGCTACCTGCCCCAAGGGCCTGGAATCCTTACTCTCCGACGAACTGCAAGCCCTTGGCGCCAGCCAGGTGCAGGAAACCGTGGCCGGTGTGGCCTTTCTGGGCGAACTGGATGTTGCCTACCGGGCCTGTTTGTGGTCACGGCTGGCCTCGCGCATCATGCTGCAGCTGGCCGACTTTCCCATGCGCGACGACATGGACCTTTACCTGGGCGCCAGCAATATAGAGTGGGAAACCCATATAGAAGAAGGCCAGACCTTTGCGGTGGACTTTTCCGGCAGCAACCGGGCCATCACCAACACTCAGTATGGTGCCCTGAAGATCAAGGACGCCATCGTTGATCGCTTAAGCAAGCGCCGGGGCGAACGTCCCAGTGTGGACAAGCGTTTTCCCGACATTCGTATTCTGGCGCACCTGAAGCGCGAGCGGGTCAGCATTACCCTGGACCTGTCGGGCCCGGCACTGCATCAGCGCGGCTACCGCCAGCAGGCGGGCGAGGCACCACTGAAGGAAAACCTGGCCGCCGCCATTTTGCTGCGCAGCGGCTGGGATGCCAAAAGTCCGCTGGTGGACCCCATGTGCGGCTCCGGCACCCTGCTGATAGAAGCCGCGCTGATGGCCGCCGATCAGGCGCCGGGCCTGCTGCGCCCGCGCTTTGGTTTTATGGCCTGGTCCGGTCACGACCGGGAGCTGTGGCAAAGTCTGCACGCCGAAGCCACAGTGCGCGCCACCCGCGGCCTGAACAAGGCTGACGCCGTCATCTATGGCTTTGATCAGGACAAACGGGTGCTGGGCTTTGCCCGGGACAACGCCGAGGCCGCCGGTGTAGAGCGCCTGATCAACTTTGCGCAAGGTTCGGTGAGTGTGCTTAAAAACCCGAGTGAGCAGCCGGGCTGGCTGATTTCCAACCCGCCTTACGGCGAGCGCCTGAGCGAGTTTCCGTCTCTGCTGGGCCTGCATCAGGGTCTGGGCGACACCCTGCGGGATCAGTTCAAGGGCTGGCATGTGAGCCTGATTTCCAGCTCGCCGGAGCTGCTCAGCTGCCTGCGTCTGCGTCCGGAAAAAACCTACAAGCTGTTTAACGGCGCCCTGGCCTGTGAACTGCGCAACTATGCCATTGCCGAGGATGCCCGGCCGGCACGGCCGCTGGCGGAAGACTTTGCCAACCGCCTGGCCAAGAACATCAAGACCCTGGACAAGTGGGCCCGGAACGAGGGCATTGAGTGTTATCGCCTCTATGACGCCGACCTGCCCGAATACAACGCCGCCATCGACCGTTATCAGGACCACCTGGTGATCCAGGAATACGCCGCCCCCAAGAGCGTGCCCGAGCACAAGGCGCGCGCCCGTTTCTATGATCTGGTGCAGGCCACCATGACGGTGACCGGCGTGCCCGGCAACAAGGTGGTGCTCAAGGTGCGCGCTCGCCAAAAGGGCAGTGAGCAGTATGAAAAGCTCGACAAACGTGAGCAGTGGATGGACGTGCAGGAGCACAATGCGCATCTGCTGGTGAACCTGCACGACTATCTGGATACCGGTCTGTTTCTGGATCACAGACCCATTCGCAAGCGCCTGGGCGAGCTTTCCAAGGGCAAGGACGTACTCAATGTGTTCGCCTACACCGGCACCGCCACCGTACACGCCGCCCTGGGCGGCGCCCGCTCCACCACCACGGTGGACATGTCGAGAACCTATCTGGGCTGGGCCGAGCGCAATATGCAGTTAAACGGCATGAATGATCGTCGTCATCAGTATGTGCAGGCCGACTGCCTGAGCTGGCTGGCCAACACCGATGGCGATTATGATCTGATCTTCTGTGATCCGCCGACCTTCTCCAATTCCAAGCGCATGGAAGAGAGTTTCGACGTGCAGCGGGATCACCTTGAACTGCTGCAGCTGCTGAGCAAGCACCTGCGCAAGGACGGTCTGCTGATCTTCTCCAATAACAAGCGCAACTTCAAAATGGATCTCGACGGCCTGGCGGCAATGGGCCTAGATGCAAAGAACATCACCCGATCAACCCTGCCCAAGGACTTTGCCCGTAACCCGCACATTCACAACTGCTGGGAAATTCGCTGGAGTGAACAATGAGCCTGACGCTGTTTTCCACCGACGGTTGCCACCTGTGTGAACAGGCCTGGGGTCTGCTGGAGCAGACCGGACTGGCCGCCGACACCGATATCAAGGACATCATCGACAACGAACAGTGGCTTGACGCCTACCGCATTCGCATTCCGGTGCTGCGCCGGGAAGACGGTGCCGAGCTGGACTGGCCCTTCAGTGCCGATGATCTTATTGCATTTAATCAGGAACAATCATGAGTCTGCTTACCCTGCAAAACGCCCTGCTGGCCTACGGCGATGCGCCGCTGCTGGATGGCGTGGAGCTTAACATTCAGGCCGGCGAGCGGCTGTGTATCGTCGGCCGCAACGGCGCCGGCAAATCCACTCTGATGAAGGTGATCGCCGGCGACATTCAACTTGACGACGGCCGTCGCCAGGTACAGCAGGATGTGGTGATTGCCCGGCTGGAGCAGGATCCCCCCCAGGTTGACGACGATCAGACCGTGTTCGACTATGTTTCCGCCGGCCTGGCCGAGCTGGGTGAGCTGCTGGCCCGTTACCATCACCAGCTTGAAAAAGTCAGTCACGACAGCTCCGACAAGGCCATGAACGAACTGATGCGGCTGCAGGAGCAGGTGGAGCACGCCAACGGCTGGCAGTTTGATACCCGCATTAACCAGAGCCTGACCCTGCTGGGCCTGAATGGCGACACCCGGCTCAAGGATCTCTCGGGCGGCTGGCTGCGCAAGGTGGCCCTGGCCCGGGCGCTGGCCAACGACCCCGATATTCTGCTGTTGGACGAGCCCACCAACCACCTGGACATTGACGCCATAGCCTGGCTGGAAAACTTTCTGGTGGAGTTTCGCGGCGCCATCGTGTTTATCAGCCACGACCGGGCCTTTATTCGCAAGATGGCCACCCGCATTCTCGACCTTGACCGGGGCAAGCTGTCCAGCTGGCCCGGCAACTACGACGACTACCTGGTCAACAAGGAAGAAGCCCTGCGGGTGGAAGCCGAGCAGAATGCCCTGTTCGACAAGCGTCTGGCCCAGGAAGAAGCCTGGATCCGTCAGGGCATCAAGGCCCGCCGCACCCGTAACGAAGGCCGGGTGAGGGCACTCAAGGCATTGCGTAATGAGCGCAGCCAACGCCGGGAAAGCCTGGGCAAGGTCTCGGTCACCCTGGATGACGTGCGCCGCTCGGGCAAGATTGTGTTCGAGGCCGAGCACCTTGGCTTTGACTATGAGGGCAAGCCGCTTATCACCGACTTTTCCGCCCTGGTGCAGCGGGGCGACAAAATTGCCCTCGTCGGCCCCAACGGCTGTGGCAAGAGTACCCTTATCAAGTTGCTGCTGGGACGCCTGGATCCCAAACAGGGCACCCTCAAGTGCGGCACCAAGCTGGATGTGGCCTATTTCGATCAGTACCGGGAGCAGCTCGATCCCGAGCGTACCGTGATGGATAACCTGGCCGACGGCAAACAGGAAGTGGAAGTGGGCGGTAAGTCCCGCCATGTGCTGGGCTATTTGCAGGACTTTTTGTTTGAGCCCAAGCGCGCCCGCACCCCGGTGAAGGCGCTGTCCGGTGGTGAGAAAAACCGTCTGCTGCTGGCCCGGTTGTTTCTGAAGCCCAGCAACCTGCTGGTGCTTGATGAACCCACCAACGATCTGGATGTGGAAACCCTGGAGCTGCTGGAAGAGCTGCTCGCTGATTACCAGGGCACCCTGTTGCTGGTGAGTCACGACCGGGACTTTATCGATAACACGGCTACTCATTGCTGGACCTTTGACGGCAAGGGTGGGGTGGATGAGTTTGTGGGCGGCTATCAGGACATGCTGGCCCAACGCGAACGCCAGGCCGAGCCGACGCCGGTCAAGGCAGACAAGGCCGCCCCGGTGAAGTCGCAGAAGCCGAAACCTTCGGCCGGCAAAAAGCTGTCTTATAAACAGCAGCAGGAGCTGAACGGCCTGCCGGCCCGACTTGAAGCTCTTGAGCAACAGATTGAAGCCCTGCAGGAAGCGATCAACAGTCCGGACTTTTTCACTCAGCCGGAAGACGTGACCCAGCAAACGCTGCAGCAGCTGGCGGCGGTGGAAAGCGAGCTGGAAGAAGCCTTTGCCCGCTGGGAAGAGCTGGAAGAGCTGGCGGCCGGTTAACCCTGTGTTGCCACCTTCATTTATTTGACATGCCGGCCCTTGCGCCGGCATCTTTTTACCCGCCGCCGCGACCAGGTGCCGGCGCAATCCCGGAATGACACTGATTCAATTCTCCGGCCACCCGCCTTCAAAGTGATCAAACTCACATTTCAGTATTTTGCTTTTTCATCAAAACTTCATAAATATCAGTCGCTAAAACGCGGTCCTGGCCTATGCTCGAAAATTACCCCTTGAGAACGTGGTGCAACTCATCTATCACTTAAGAGCGGCAGGATGAACACGCCGCGCACTTTTTGTTGATTAAACGAGGGTAATACCTATGAAGAGACAAAAACGTGACCGTTTGGAAAGAGCGCGTACCCGCGGTTACCAAGCTGGAGTCAGTGGACGTTCCAAAGAGCAGTGCCCCTATACCGATTTCGACGCCAAAGGCCATTGGTTGGGCGGCTGGCGAGATGCCATGGAAGACAAAGGTTCCGGCCTCTTCATCAAGTAAGTAACGTATTCATCATCAACAAAAAGGCCCCGCAATTGCGGGGCCTTCACGTATGGGCACAAAAAAGGCCTCGCGAGCGCGAAGCCTTTGGCATGCGAGCCGGCGATCAGAAAGTGGAGGTGTCGGTAAACAGGCCCACTTTCAGATCCTTGGCTTCATAGATGGGGCGGCCATCCACTTCCACCACGCCGTCGGCGATGCCCATGATCAGCTTGCGCCAGATCACCCGCTTCAGGGTGATCTTGTAGGTGACCTTCTTGGCGGTGGGCAGGATCTGGCCGGTGAACTTCACTTCACCCACGCCCAGGGCACGGCCCTTGCCAGGGCCGCCTTTCCAGCCCAGGAAGAAACCCACCAGCTGCCACATGGCATCCAGGCCCAGACAGCCGGGCATCACCGGGTCGCCGGGAAAGTGGCAGTCAAAAAACCACAGGTCGGGAGTGATATCCAGCTCGGCCACGATCTCGCCCTTACCGTGCTCGCCACCCTCGTCACTGATGTGCATGATGCGGTCCATCATCAGCATGTTGGGGGCGGGCAGCTGGCTGTTACCGGGGCCAAACAGCTCGCCCTGGCTGCAGGCCAGCAGTTCTTCTCTGGTAAAGCTGTGTTTACCCAGTTCTTTTTGTGAAGGCATTTCACTTTTCCGTTTTTCATCGGGCACTCGGCCCGGGTGTAAAATTGGCGTCACTTTAGCGAACAGCTGTGCGCCAGACAAGTCCGATCTCTTAACGGCGTAACAACCGGCGCCAAAAACTGCTTTCCATATTATGACCGTTGAGGTCGTCCAGCCGTTCACGTATGCGACCAAACAGAGTATAGGGGTCATCCACCTTGCCCGCCTCACAGCCCATCAACAGGGCGATGGCTTCTTCCACCCGGGCCACCGGATGGATATGGAATCGCCCCTGCGCCACGGCATCGGCGACCTCGTCCGACAGGTTGAGTTGCAGCCGGTTGCTGGCCGGGATCAGCACGCCCTGTTGACCGGTGACGCCCTGAAGCCGGCAAAGCCGGTAAAAGCCCTCGATTTTTTCGTTCACACCGCCCACGGGCAGCACGTTGCCAAACTGATCCACGGCGCCGGTAATGGCAAAGTGCTGGTAAATGGGCTCCCGGGACAGGGCCGAGAGCAGGGCACAGAGACCGGCCAGTGCCGCACTGTCGCCGTCGATTTCGTGGTAGGACTGTTCAAACACCAGGTTGGCCGACAGCGGCGAGGGGTGTTCGGCACCAAACAGGTTGGCCAGATAACCGTGAATGATCATCATCGCCTTGGCGTGAATATGACCGGCCAGATCGGCCTTGCGCTCGATGTCGGCCACGTCACCGTCGCCCAGGTGCACGGTGGCCGTGAGACGAACCGGCTCGCCAAAATCGTAAGGATGGCCGGCAATCTGGATCACCGACAGGCCATTGATCTGACCGATTTCCTTGCCCTGAGTCTGCATCAGATACTGACCGTCACGTACGCCCAGATCCGACTGCTCTACCAGAAAGTTAAGCCGCTGGTCCTGCTCTTCCTGAGCCAGGCGCAGGTGCTGCTCGGTGATAAGTGTACTGTGTTCGCGAGCGGCAATCACATCCGCCAGCTGCATCATGGCCACCAGATGGGCTTCCACCAGAGACAGCCGGTGCTGATGCTCGGTAATACGGCTGCCGTAGCGGCACAGCCGGGCCACGGCGCCGGCATCCATGTCGCGCAGGCCGTGCTTTTGGCGAAGGTGCGCCAGGTAACCCAGATAGGAAGGCAGGTCTGCCACCGCATCCCATTCGGGAATGATATCGGCACGCAGAAACGCCAGGGTGTCGAGCTCCCGGTCGAGCATGTGCAGCTCGGCCACGGCCAGGCGATCCCCTACCAGAATAAGGTGCACATCCAGCGGCGGCGGCTCGGGCTGAAAATAAAATGCGGCCATCTCATTGGGCCGGCTCCATTCCACCCGCTGAGTGGCAAGGGCGTTCTTCAGCCGGAACCACAGATTGGGCTGATCCAGCAACTCCTCGATGGGTACGATCAGATAGCCGCCGTTGGCCTGATGGATCAGCCCCGGCTCAAGCAGGTGATGATGGCTGAACACAGAGCCCTGCTCGGTCTGAAAATGAATGGCGCCAAACAGTTGTTCGGGGGTGAACTGACGGGCATGCACAATGGGTATGCGATCGTCGTGGCGGTGCACCATCAGGTTGATCAGGACGGGATGGCTGAACCCGCCACCCGATGCCACATGCTGGGCCAGATCCGACAGATAGTCGGCCACTTTCTCATCCTGGTCCTGCTTTTTGAGAATGCGCTCGACGATGTGCTCCGCTTCCAGATGCCGGGAGCTCAGCTCCAGCAGCTGACCCACCAGCTCGCAGAACTCGATGCCGGTGCCGGCCTTGAGCCGCAGCCAGATGGGCTTTTGCGGATGATGCAGGTTTTCCGCGTAACAGAGGTCGAACAGATCGGCGTGATTGGCATGGTGTTTTACCAGATCCTGAACCAGCTCTTCCACATCAAGGCCTGCAAAGCCGTTCAGCAATAAAATGGGGTTGACGCTGTTCAGGCCCGACAGCGTGGCAAAGGCCGAATCGGCCCGTTGTTGCAGGGCGCTAAAGGGCAGGGGAGCCGTATCATTCAGAGTGGTGAGTTCAGGTAATGAGAATGCAGGGGCCAGCTCGGCCGGGCTCAGTGGTTGCACTGGTTCACTCGTTCTAGGGGTCGATGGCGGCCAGTATACTGCAGCCGCGCTTCGGTTACAGCCGGTCCGGCCATATTCTCAGCCTGACAAGGCACAGCTGCCGGCCGATACCGGCGCGCCAGGCGAATTAAGCCGGTAGTCCCGGCGGCTGACGTCAAGCCGTCCGCGGATACCAATGGCCTCACCGGCGCAGTCAATGGCCACCGCCAGGGCGGCAGCCAGTTGTTGTGGCTTAAGGGGAGCGCCGGCATGCATAACAAAGGACGGTGCCAGCGCACAGGCACTGCGGTCGATAATGGTGATGCCATGAGTATTGAGCAGTGGCCAGCTGTGGGCATCGATGGCGGCCACATCGGCCTCGCCGTTTCGCAGTTGTTCAAGGCTTTACGCATGCGCACCGCTGGTGCTCAGGGGGCCGGGCTCAATGTAGTGATGGCGCAGCCATTCGTACAGGGCCGCGCAACCGGAGCGCGAGCTCGGTGAATTAACCACCAGCCGGGGTCGTGCCGGCAAGGTGCGGCACGCTGTCACGATATGGCTGTAGTAATGTCCGGGGGCACAGTCGAGATCCGCAAAGACCGGCCGGGCCACCGGCACCAGGTGACGGGCCGCGGGTGTAAACAAGTCGGGCCCGCAGCACTGGCTCAACAACAAGCCCGAATGGGACCACTGATCGATCAGCGGCAGGCTGCGCTCAAGAGTGCGAGGCAAGGGCAGGGCACAGACTTGCTCCAGCTCGTACCGCAGCGCGCACCAGAACGCATCGAGCCCGGCTCGCGCCGGTGGCAAATCGTACCAGGGCAAACTGGCAATCAGGCGCAACGGAATCTCCTTGCCGCTCAGGATGGAGTGAAAAAACAGGCGCAAAGTGTAATCAGCCCCTGGCCGCAAGTAAACAAAGGATGGTTATAAGGGCCTTTGGCAGAATAATTGTCTTCGAGCCCGAATACAGCCCCGGTAATATTTGAGACCGGGCAGCATAAAATGTTGGGTGGTGTACCATGCGAAGCAATGTCAGGGATTGCCGTTTCCGACCGTTTTGCAGCGTGTCGGATCAGGCAACCCTGATGTTGCTTCGTGAAACCAATGAGCCGCAGGCTGGCTATTAAAAGCGTCTCAACCGTTAACCATTCAGCTTTTGCTGCACGCTGGTGACCTTGTCGGCCATGGTCTGATCCCGGTCGTTGCGGGTGCCGAGCTTGATATGGCTGGTAATGCGCACGGCACCGGCATCGTGCAGTACTTCGTGGCAACGCTTGACCGCCGCCATTACATCATCCCATTCGCCTTCAACATTGGTGCCGTAGCCATGCATGGTGTGCGTGAGTCCGGCATCCTCAAAAATCTGCTGACACATGGCCACGTAAGGCGACACCGAAACGCCAACACCGCCGGGTGACACCATGATATCCATCAGTACGTACATAACTGCTCCTTGAATTGAAATGAACCATTGAGTAAATCACTCTGTCATTCGAGCCAAAGCGCGGGAACAGTACAAGGGCCAGATCCAGGGTCTGGATTGGCCAGTACACGGCTTAGGAATACCATATTTAACATAATATACATTATGCGAAGTTATGTATTTGCAGGTTATTGGGCCACTCCTGGGCCCGAGTTCCGGCTCCCTGACCTTATCTCGGGGTTATCGGTGTTATCACTCCCGTAACCGATCCAGGCGTTTGTTGGCGGCACTTTCATGACGTTCCACCTTGCCGGTGTGCAGATATTGCGACGTGGTGTCGATGCTGTCGTGGCCGGCGTCGGCCTGCACATGAGACAAGGGTCGGCCGTTGTAGTTGATGTCGTGGGTAATGCCGGTATGGCGAATGCCGTGCACCGTGAGCGTGCGCATTTCACTGGCGTCCTGATCAAAGCCATCAGCCATGGCGGCATCGGCGGCGGCGGCCAGCAGCTCGTTCAGCAGTTCACGCAACTGGCGTATGCCCAGGTTGGCATTAATCAGCCCCTGATCCCGGCCTCGCCCGGCGGCGCGATGACGGACGAATAAGGGAATGGCCTCGCCGGGTGCCGGCAGTGGCGACAGCCCGAGATAAGTACGATAGCGCTTGAGCGCCTCGAGCAATTCCCGGGAGACCGCCACGGTGCGCTTTTTGCCGCCTTTGCTGACGGGAATGTAAAAACTCCAGATGCCGGTTTTGGCATCCCGGCGAAACTGGCTCATCACCGGGGAAAAACCCGGGCGGGCCGCCACTTCGGAAATGCGCAGGTAACAGCCGTACATCAGCGATACCAGAAACAGAGTGCGTTCGTGGCGCTCCGGCGCACTTTCGGCAAGGGCCCGGGCCGTGTTCATCACATAGGACCATT
This sequence comes from Oceanimonas aquatica, assembly GCF_030732065.1. Classification (GTDB taxonomy): domain Bacteria; phylum Pseudomonadota; class Gammaproteobacteria; order Enterobacterales; family Aeromonadaceae; genus Oceanimonas. The sequence continues at coordinate 268,645 of NZ_JAVBHX010000003.1, read as the reverse complement.
GCAGATCGCTGAATACCCGTACTTCGTCTTCGTCACTCAGGGTGGCTGCCACCGGGGCCGGTGAGCCAAACCGGCTGTGACGCATCCACATGGTGGCCGGGTTGCGCTCGGTGACTTCCTCGTTGATGAGATAACCATAAAAGGAAGACAGCACCGCCATCTTGGTTTTCAGGGCCTTGTCGCTGAGCCGGTACGGCTGCTCGATGCCATCGGTTTTTTTACCCAGAAACGGCCGCCACAGCGGATTGGGCCGGCGCTCACCCAGCTCCTTGTCAGCCACAAACTGGGCCACGTTACGGTAGGCAATCAGCGTTTTGGGTGGTGCCAGACAATAGTCCACATAGCGGTTCATGGTGCGCCGGGTCACGTCCACCGGTGAAATCTGCTCCACCTCCAGGCACCAGTGCAAAAAGGTGGTCAGCTCACTGCGGTAGGTCTTGTAATTGTTTTCGCTGTAGCGGCTTTCCAGCAGCCACTCCATGGCATGCTCGTAAATAAAGGCGGCGTCGGATACCCGGTTGAGGGTGAGCTGGGCAATATGCTGGTTCACCAGGCTGTTGCCCTCTTCCAGGTGTTGGGGGGCGTCAAACAGAGGAAAAACCGGTGGCGTGTCCATATATAAGAAAGAAACATCAATCGAGTGGTGTGCGCATAATGCCGATAAATCCAGTTATCGGCAATGAGCCTTGTGCTTTCGGCACTGCTCTATGCTTTTGGTTTGTTCATTCAACCGGAGCCATTGCCATGAAATGATGCTTGGGAACCTGCCCGCATGCTCGCCTGGCTGGGTTCGGCCTTTGCCCAGGCGTCGCTGGCATCCCTGCCCCAGGCCGAAGCCCGATTTAACACCGCTCTATGTTCTGGCTGACTGCAAAGGCAAGACACAAGCTTTCAACCTGCCTTGTCTGTCAAAACAACCTTCCGCCCCTCGCCTGCTTTCAGCCAAAGTAAAACGCCCAGTGTGCTGTTTTTACTGACTCAACCAGCGCGTTGATGTCACTATCCGCACACTTGCAAGCTGCCCCAGCTCACAGCGCCGATGAAACGTGATTCATGCCCCCCTGTCCTGCGTATCTTCTGGCTAAATATGTACTGAGAAAGAAGGCAAAGTAAAAACTCTGCCTTCTTTCCACTAAGGGTATTTTCTAACTGAGTTCCCCTACTCCCTAAAGACTATAAAGTGAGCAACCATAGCGGCAATGGGTAGTATCACTATTGTCCGGACCAAGAAAATCATGATCAGGTCCTTAAAGTTGAGCGGTATCTTGCTCTTGAGTAACATCACCCCCACTTCCGACATGTATACCAATTGAGTGACTGAAACCGAAATAATAACAAACCGTGTCAACTCACTCTCGATTCCGGTTGCAACGACGGCAGGCAAAAACATCTCGGCAAATCCCACCAGCATGGCTGGTGCCGCCTTGTCCGCTTCCGGCAACTGTAATAACTCCAGTACCGGAATCAGAGGATACGATAGCCAGGTCATGAGCGGGGTAAACTCCGCAACAATTAATCCGGTTGTGGCAATCACAACCAGCGGTGGCATCAGGCCAAACCAGATATCACAGGTATTCTGTACTGCAGACTTCAACAGGTTAAGTAAGGATGGCGCAGAGCGGGATTGTTCTACCGCCAGATGAAGGCCCCATGTAAACAATGACTGGCCTGGTGGCACCTCCTCAACCAGGGCCTTTCCTTCGGGTGGATAATAATCTTGAGGAATGCGGGAAAGCGGTGGTAACCGAGGTACGATAATGGCTGCAGCAACACCGGTAACTACCACAGTGGCATAATATTCGATAAACAGGTGTCCCAATCCCACAAATTCGGCAATTACCAAGGTGAATGGCACGGCAACAATCGAAAAGTTGGTCGCTATTATCGCCGCATCCCTGGCAGAGTAGTGCCCCTTTTCATACTGCTGTGATGTTATCAGGATACCGACCGCCGCCGAGGATAGCCAAGAGGCCGTTGCATCGACAGAGGCTCGTCCGGGAATACAGAAAAGCTTTTGAAAAACATTACGAAACAAGGTGCCGACAAACTCCATCAGGCCATAGTCAGTGAGCAAAGGAAGCAAGAGTGCAGCAAACAGGAAAATGGTGACGATGGCCGTTGCCAGATCTTCCAGCACGACTTTTCCAGTTTTATCGGACCAAACCCACTCTGGCCCCAGCTGATAATAGATCATCAGAGTCATCACCAGTCCCAGCAAGCGCAATAAAAGCCAGGGAGTACTCACCGAGAATAAAGCTGAAATAAATGATGTTGGCTTTATCCACCTTGGTTTAAGTAGGGTCACATAAGCAGTGATTAATGCGGAGATACTGACAATACCGAAGACGATCAAGACCATATAGTCTTTCAATTCTGCTTTCAGCCAATTGGAAAGCATGGCCATCACTATCGTTATCTGCCCGTTGTCTTCAACCGGTATAAGAAACGCAGTAACCCCAAGTAAGGAAGGAATGATAAATTTCAGTAATGCCTTGCTACTGAGTCCGGCCAATGGAGAAGTCGAGACCTTCTGCCGAACAGGAAGATTCTTGGTGGTCATGTTCAGATCCTTCTGAAACGTGTAGTAACACATCAACAAACGCCAGGTTCAAAGCAGACCTGGCGCCGCTGTGCTAATCGCTTGACGAGATGAAAGTTACCTTTTGTCTTTGCCGACCTGGTCTGCCAGCATGCAGAGGATCTCCCACATGAGGGTGACGCCAACCAAGGCTGTATTACCGCTGGGGTCAAAGGGCGGGGCGACTTCAACCACATCGCCACCTACCAAATTCAGTCCTTGCAGGCTGCGTATCATGCGCTGTGCTTCATGGGTACTGATGCCACCTACTTCCGGAGTACCAGTCCCCGGGGCATATACGGGATCCAGGCAGTCAACGTCAAAGCTGACATAGGTGTTTTGATCACCAACAACCCGATGAATCTCCTTAATGACCCCTGCCACACCCAGCTCAAAGTATTCTTCAATGCGGATCACTCGGATTCCTTGCTGAAGTCCCCACGTATCATCATCTTCGCTGTAAAGACCACCGCGAATACCGATTTGAACAACACGCTTGGGATCCAGTACCCCCTCCTCTATAGCACGACGAAACGGGGTGCCATGAGTGTATTTGCAACCGCCAAAATAACGGTCAAAGGTGTCGGTATGAGCGTCGAAATGAACCATCCCAAGGGGGCCGTGTTTTTTGGCCAATGCACGAAGTATGGGTAAGCTGACCAGATGGTCCCCACCGGCCGAGAGCGGAATGATATTTTGCTCCACTACCTGATGGTAAAAATGCTCAACTCGTTCCAGGGTATCCTCTATTTTGACAGGATTGACCGGGGTATCCCCCAGATCGGCGCAATTGGCGAGTTCGTAAGGGCTGATGCCCAGGCTTGGGTGAAACTTTCTCATCAGAGAGGAGAGATCCCTCATCTGACGGGGGCCGTGACGAGCGCCGGCACGATTGGTGGTCCCGCCATCCCAAGGTATGCCAATGAGACCGATATCCACATTGCCGGCGTCGGAAACAGGGAGATACGGTAAGCGCATGAAGGTTGCGATGCCTGCATAACGAGGGGTTGCATTGGAATCAATGGGTGAAAAGCTGTGTTTTTGCTCAGACATAGTCTTGCCTCTTCTTACTTGGTCATGGTTTAAGGTCTTCACAAGATGGCGTGAGTGCCGTGGCTTGTTGGACAAAGTATCGAGGCATGGTAAGTTTCGTTAAATCACAAGCTGGTAACTCTTGGTTTACATTTATGGCAACTAACCCTCGTACATCCCGTACAACCAATGCTCTCTCGGGATTGATCACAGACCTGGATCTGCGACTTTTAAGAGTTTTCAAAACGGTGGTTGAATGCGGAGGCTTTGCTGCCGCAGAAGTTGAGCTCAATATCACGCGCTCTGCCATCAGTCGGTACATGGGGGATCTGGAAACCCGGCTGCATATGCATCTTTGTTACCGCGGGCGTTCCGGATTTTCTCTAACCGAGCAAGGCCGGCTGGTGTATGAAAGCCTGATGCAATTGCAGGCCGATCTGGAGAAATTCCGGGCCAACATCAATACAGCACATCATCGGCTGGTGGGGAACCTGCATATTGGGGTGACCGATAACACCATCACCGATCCCTGCTCTCGCACCGCGTCAGTGATCGCAACACTGAAGCAGCTGGGGCCGGAAGTGCAAATTGTCATGCTGACAACCTCCCCCAACGAAATTGAACGCTTGTTAATTGAAGGGCATTTGCATATCGGTATCATCCCCAGTCATCAGACCTTACCCGGATTAGCTTATCTGCCGCTTTACCAGGAGACGTCATACCTTTACTGCGCACAGGGTCACCCGCTATTTTCTTGGGAAGAAACGCTGGTTCCAGCCCTTCTGGCTCAGTACGAGCATGTAAGCCCGGGTTATAAACCGGACGCGGCCATGCTTGAGTTACAGGCTGGGCTTAAAACGGCTGCTCACGCCTATCAGATGGAAGGTGTTGCGACCCTGATTATGAGTGGCGCTTTCATAGGATTTTTGCCCGAGCATTATGCGAGATACTGGGAAGAGCTGGGGTTAATGCGCAAGTTATTGCCCGAACAGTTTTCTTTTTCGACGGGGTTCAAGGCAGTTTGGCGTGACGAGGTTCAGCCTAATCGGCTTAGGGCCGTCTGCCTTGAAGAGTTACGTCGTAGCTACGGACTTACCGAATAACAAGGTTTTACTGGGTAGCAGCCGTACATCAGCAAGGCCAGAAACAGGGTGCGCTCGTGGCGTTCGGGAGTGTCGCTGGTCAGTTGGTGTACGCTGCTCCTCACATAGGGCAACTGCAAAACGCTGAACACCCGAATTTCACTTTCTTCGCCCAGGGTGGCTGCCACCGGCGCCGAAGTGCCAAAGCGGCTGTGGCGCATCCACATGGTAGCCGGGTTGCGCTCGGTCACTTCTTCATTAATAAGGGAGGCATAAAAGGAAGACAGCTCCGCCATCTTGATTGATACGGCGGTGCCGTGATGCTCATGACCAAGGCCAACCTCAAGCTTGTGGCGCTAACCCACAAGCTCCCAGACCGCCCTCAGCGGCGCACTTCAAACAGAAAGCGGTAGCTCAGAGGCTGGCCCTGATGTTCCACCTCAATCACCCAGGCCCACAGCATGCGCTCCTCGGTGCAGCTGCCCACCAATGCCTGTCCCTGCCAACGGCCCTCACCGGTTTGTTCAAGCAGGGCCGGCAGGGTCCCCATATACATGATCTCCCCTTCCAGCACGCTGCGGGTCACGATCGCCTGCGCATCGGACAGGGTCAATTCCAGCTCAAAAGGGGTTTCCGCCTGAAGCCCATTGCTGTTCAGTTGTGCCTCGGCCACAAGCCCCTGCTGTTCAATGGCGCATTTTTTGTGAGATATATCACAATACTCAATTTTTTCCGTGACGGATTCAGTCGTCTCCTGTTCATCGCTGCAGGTGCGCAGCCAGAAGGCGGCGGACAAAACGGCCATTACCAACAGAATTTGCACCAGTTTGGGGCCGGTCAGTCGCTCTCTCATGGGGTTTTGTTTCCTGTATCGGGGTGTATTCAGGGACTGGCTTGATCTCGATCAAGGCGCCTCCTTATGCCTTGTGTGGGGCCAAAAGGAGCAATCATATTACTGTTTATACTGTTTTTTTGGCACCCACTACTTTATCATCAGTGCCGGGTTTTTGGGGCCCCTTTGCTTTGTTAACAAAGAGTTAATAAGCAGTGCGGGCACTGAAGGCCTTAACTAGAAACCGGTAATTTAATCCTTCCGACGTGAGCACTTAGCGTGAACACAAGATCTGAATAACAGCAGTGGAAGCGGAACTATAACGATGAGTCAAACTAATAATCAACCAAACTACAACTACACAGTAGTTCGTCAGTTTACGGTGATGACCGTAATCTGGGGCGTTGTAGGTATGTCGTTGGGTGTGCTGATCGCAGCACAGCTTATCTGGCCTGCCCTCAACTTCGAAACACCCTGGCTGACCTACAGCCGCCTGCGTCCGTTGCACACCAATGCGGTTATCTTCGCATTTGGTGTCAGCGCTCTGATGGCCACGTCTTTCTACGTGGTGCAGCGTACCTGTAACACCCGACTGTTTGGTGGCCCGCTGGCCTCCTTCGTGTTCTGGGGCTGGCAGGCCATCATTGTTTCGGCAGTGATCACCCTGCCGCTGGGCTACACCACCAGCAAGGAATACGCCGAACTGGAATGGCCGATCGACATCGCCATTGCCGTGGTGTGGGTGGCGTACGCCATCGTGTTCTTCGGTACCCTGTATCGTCGTAACACCTCCCACATCTACGTGGCCAACTGGTTCTACGGTGGCTTCATCCTGACCGTAGCCGTGCTGCACATCGTGAACAGCATGGCCATTCCGGTGGCGGGCCTGAAGTCCTATTCCATGTATTCCGGTGCAGCCGATGCCATGATCCAGTGGTGGTACGGTCACAACGCAGTAGGCTTCCTGCTGACCGCCGGCTTCCTCGGCATGATGTACTACTTCGTCCCCAAGCAGGCCGGTCGTCCGGTTTACTCCTATCGTCTGTCCATCGTGCATTTCTGGGCACTGATCACCCTGTACATCTGGGCCGGTCCGCATCACCTGCACTACACTGCCCTGCCCGACTGGGCCCAGTCTCTGGGTATGGTGATGTCCCTGATCCTGTTCGTACCCTCCTGGGGCGGCATGATCAACGGCATCATGACCCTGTCCGGTGCCTGGCACAAACTGCGTTACGACCCCATTCTGCGCTTCCTGATCGTGTCCCTGTCGTTCTACGGCATGTCCACCTTTGAAGGCCCCATGATGGCGATCAAGACCGTGAACGCCCTGTCTCACTACACCGACTGGACCGTGGGTCACGTTCACTCCGGCGCCCTGGGTTGGGTTGCCATGGTGTCTATCGGCTCTGTATATCACCTGATTCCGAACCTGTTCGGTCAGCAGCGCATGTACAGCCTGGGCCTGATCAACACCCACTTCTGGCTGGCTACCATTGGTACCGTGCTGTACATCGTCGCCATGTGGATCAGCGGCGTGATGCAGGGCCTGATGTGGCGTGCAGTGAACGAAGACGGCACCCTCACCTACAGCTTTGTTGAAGGTCTGCAAGCCTCTTACCCGTTCTACTTCGTACGTTTCCTGGGCGGTGTCTTCTTTGTCGCCGGTATGCTGCTGATGCTGTACAACGTGTACCGCACCATCAAGGCGCCGAAAGGCTCCCTGCAAGCTATCCCCCAACCGGCCTGATTAAGGAGACTCGTGAATGAAAAACCGTCATGAACTGGTCGAAAAGAATGTCACCTGGTTGGCAATTCTGACCGTTGTCGCCATCAGTTTCGGTGGTCTGGTAGAAATCGTACCGCTGTTTTTCCAACAGCAGACCAACGAGCCGGTTGAGGGCCTGCGCCCCTACACCGCCCTGGAAATGGAAGGTCGCGATATCTACATCCGTGAAGGCTGTAGCGTATGTCACAGCCAGATGATCCGTCCTTTCCGTGCCGAGACCGAGCGCTATGGTCACTACTCCGTGGCCGGTGAAAGCGTGTGGGAGCACCCCTTCCTGTGGGGCTCCAAGCGTACCGGTCCGGATCTGGCCCGTGTAGGTGGTCGTTACTCCGACGAGTGGCACCGCGTACACCTGATCAACCCGCGTGATGTGGTGCCCGAGTCCAACATGCCGGCGTTCCCCTGGCTGGAAACCACCGAGCTGGATGGCAAGGACACCGCCGAGAAACTGCGCGTTTTCCGGGATAACTTCGGCGTTCCGTACACCGACGCCGATATCGAAGGTGCCGAGGCAGCCGTGAAGGGCAAGACCGAAATGGATGCCGTCATTGCCTATCTGCAATCCTTGGGACACGCCCTTAAATAACCGGAGTCGATATGGATTTCAGTACCTTGGAAGCCCTCAAGCCGATGCTGATAAGCTTTCAGACCCTGGCCCTGCTGGTGTTGTTTGTAGGTATAGTGTGGTGGGCCTACGGCAAACGCAGAAAGGGCAAGTTTGATGACGCCGCCAACTCCATCTTTGATGAAGACGAGCGGAAGGATCAACGCCGGGGTACTGAGCAGGATCGCGCAGGAGCTAATAAAGAATGAATACTTTTTTGAGCATTTTTGTAACCGTGATCAGCCTGGGCACCATTTTTGGCTGCCTGTTCCTGCTGATCTGGTGCACCAAAGACAAGATGGGAATGGAAGAAGGCGCGCCCACCGGGCACACCTTTGACGGCATCTCCGAACTGAACAATCCGCTGCCCAAGTGGTGGAGCTACATGTTCGTGTTCATGATTGTCTTTTCCCTGATTTACCTGGTGCTCTACCCGGGCCTGGGTAACTTCAAGGGTGTGCTGGGCTGGGAGAGCTCCAACCAGGACGTACGTTCTCTGGAAGAGTCTCGCGCTGCCTCAGCTGCCGCCCGTGAAGAAGGCCGTCTGGTGCAGTACGAGCGTGAAATGGTGAAGGCTGATGAAGTCTTTGGGGCCAGGTTCCGTGAGCTGGTATATGAAGACAACGGCCAGGAATACCGTGCCATTGCCGACATCGCCCAGGACGAGGAAGCCACCAAGGTGGGTCAGCGTCTGTTTCTGCAGAACTGCGCCCAGTGTCATGGCTCCGACGCCCGTGGTGCCCGTGGCTTCCCCAACCTGACCGATGCCGACTGGCTGTACGGCGGTACCCCCGAAGCCATCAAGGCTACTCTGCTCCACGGCCGCAAGGGTGCCATGCCCGCCTGGGGCGACAGCCTGGGTGAGCAGGGTGTACAGGAAGTCACTTCCTACGTGCTGAGCCTGTCCGGCCGCAAGGTGGATCCGGTAGAAGCCCAGAAGGGCCAGGCCCGCTTCGCCATGTGTGCCGCCTGTCACGGCATGGACGGCAAGGGTAACACCGCCGTTGGCGCGCCCAACCTGACCGACAACATCTGGCTGTACGGTGGTTCCCGTGCCGCGGTGGAAGACTCAGTGCGTCACGGCCGTGCCGGTGTCATGCCCGCCTGGAAAGACATTCTGGGTGAAGACAAGGTGCACCTGCTGGCGTCTTACATCTACAGCCTGAACAGCAACTAACAAGCCCTCGGGCTTTCAATTTAAAGCCCCGCTCGCCGGGGCTTTTTTGTTATATTAGCCACCGACCTTTTTCGCAGTAGGAATTCTTGTTATGCAACGTCCCTGGTATAAGCAATTCTGGCCCTGGTTTCTGATCACCCTGCCCCTGTGCGTGGTGATCGCCAGCCTTTATACCCTGCACCTGGCAAGCACCAATGCCGATACCATGGTGGTGGATGACTACTACAAAAAAGGCCGTGCCATCAATCAGGACCTCAGTGAACTGAAAGAAGCCGCACGCCTGGGGCTGGTCGCCGAGCTCAGCATCACCAACGGCCTGCTTTCTCTCGAGATGCAGGGCGAGCACAAGCAGGGGGAAGCCATTTACCTGCTGCTGAGCCACCCGACCCTGGCCGAGCAGGACGTACAAACCCTGCTGACCAGTGATGCCAACGGTGTGTACCGGTTCCGCCCCGATCACGAGCTGCTCAATGGTCAGTGGAATCTGCAACTGGAAGCCTTTGACAAACGCTGGCGTATTCAGCAGCGCATTCGCCTGCCCATTGCCGACCGGCTCGTGATCCGCGCCGGGAGCTGAGCATGGCCGGCTGTTTTCACTGTGGCGAGCCGCTGCCGGCGGGTGCCGCCTTCAGTGCCACCCTTGACGGCGAACCCCGCAACTTCTGCTGCCCCGGCTGCCAGGCGGTGGCCGAGACCATTATCGACTGTGGTCTGGGCAGCTATTATCAGCACCGTACCGGAACCGCCCCCAGGGCCGAGGCGGTGCCCGATGAGCTGCGCCGGCTGCAGCACTATGATCTGGACGAAATTCAGCAGGACTTCGTGCTGGAGCGGGACCACATTCGCGAAGTGCAGTTATCCATCGGCGGCCTGACCTGTGCCGCCTGTGCCTGGCTGATCGAGCGGCACCTGTCCCAGGTGCCCGGTGTCACCCTGATCCAGGTCAACACCACCACCGAGCGGGCCCGGCTGCGCTGGGACGACCGCGAGACCCGGCTCAGCACCCTGCTCGCCGCCTTTGCCCATATCGGCTATCAGGCCCGCCCCTTTCTGCCGCACCAGCAGGAGCAGGATTACAACCGTGAAGTCAAATCCTATCTGCTGCGCATGGGCGTGGCCGGCATCGCCAGCATGCAGGTGATGATGGTGGGGTTTGCCCTCTACGAAGACCTGTTTCCCGATATCGATGCGGGCCTGGTACAGCTGTTTCGCTGGGTCAGCCTGTGGCTGTCGGTGCCGGTGATGGGTTACTCCGCCCTGCCCTTTTACCGCAATGCCTGGCGTGGCCTGAAACACCGCGCCCTGAACATGGACCTGCCGGTGTCGCTGGCCATGTTGTTTGCCTTTGTGGCCTCGGTATACGCCACCGTCACCGCCACCGGCGAGGTGTATTACGAGTGCGTGTCCATGTTCGCCTTTTTGCTCCTCACCGGGCGCTTTCTGGAAATGCGCGCCAAGCGCCGGGCCTCGGAAACCACCGCCAACCTCACTCACCATATTCCCATGCTGGCCCGGCTGGAAACCGGCGGCGACGAACAGGAAGTGGCCGCCCGCACCCTGGTGCCGGGTCAGGTGGTACGGGTGTCTCCCGGATCGGTGATCCCCGCCGACGGCGACATTATCGAAGGGCATACCAGCATCGACGAGTCCATGCTCACCGGTGAGCACCTGCCGGTGTCCCGCGGCCCGGCTGAGCCGGTATTTGCCGGCACCACCAATGTGGAATCACCCCTGCGCATTCGCGTCAGCCGTACCCTGGCCGATGCCCGGGTATCGGAAATTCTGCGTGCCCAGGATGATGCCCTGCTCGACAAACCCCGGGTGGCGGTGCTGGCGGATCAGCTGTCGCGCTATTTTGTGGCGGCGCTGCTGCTGGCCACGCTGGGCACCTGGCTGGTGTGGTTGCAGCTGGATCCGGACCGGGCCTTCTGGGTGATGCTGTCGGTGCTGGTGGCCACCTGCCCCTGTGCGCTGTCGCTGGCCACCCCCACGGCGCTGACCGTGGCCACCTCCCGGCTGACCCAGGGGGGCGTGTTGGTGCGCCGGGCCCATGTGCTCGATACCCTGCCCAGAGCTACCCGCATGGTGTTCGACAAGACCGGCACCCTGACCCAGGGCAAGGTGGCGCTGGCGGAGGTCACCCCGCTGGGTTCGCAGCCCGGAGAGCAACTGCTGACCCTGGCCGCCGCCCTTGAAGCCGGCTCAGAGCATCCCATTGCCCGGGCCTTTCTGCCTCATGCCGATGCCGGTATAAAGGTGTTGCAACGGCAAAACCACGTCGGTCAGGGGGTGAGCGGCCTCATTGACGGCCAGGTGTGGCGTCTGGGCAGTGCCGCCTGGCTGAACCCCAATGCCAAAGACCGCGAGCTGTGTGTGTACCTGGCCAATGAACAGGGACTGCAGGCCCGCTTTGAGCTGGCCGATCCGCTGCGGGACGAAGCCGCCGAGCTGGTGCGCGCCTGCCATCAGCAGGGGCTGGCCACCACCATTCTCACCGGTGACGGCTCCGGTCAGGCCGACCGGGTAGCCGCCACCCTGGCCGTGAGCGAACTGCGCAAGAACGCCACCCCCGACGACAAGCTCGCCTACCTGCGCGAACGCGCCGACCAGGGTGACATCTGCCTGATGGTGGGTGATGGCATCAACGACGCACCTGTGCTGGCCGGTGCCCATGTGTCCTTTGCCATGGCCGGCGGCACCGATATTGCCAAAAACAGTGCCGATGCCATTTTGCTGGGTGACAGCCTGCAGCGCCTGCTGATGGCCCGGCGTGTTGCCGCCGCCGCCCGCCGTGTGATCAAGCAGAATTTCAGCTGGGCGCTGGGCTACAACCTGGTGGTTCTGCCGCTGGCGGCCATGGGCCATGTGTCGCCCTGGTTCGCCATGATCGGCATGTCGGCCAGCTCACTGATTGTCATGTCCAATTCCCTGAGGTTATCCCGCTTATGAATGGTGACACCATCTGGTACCTGATCCTGCCCATCGCCCTGATTTTGCTGGTGGTGGTCATCGCCGTGTTTCTGTGGTCGGTGAAGAGCAACCAGTTCGAGGATCTGGACCGCCACGGCAACAACATTTTGTTTGACGACGACCAGGATGCCCACCGCCGGGCCCAGCGCAAGGACGACGATGACAAGTCAGCTTGATCCCGTCGCGGCGCTGCTGATCGGGTTTCTTGGCGCCGGCCACTGCATCGCCATGTGCGGTGGCGTGGCGGCGGCCTTTTCCATGGCCATTCCGCAAACCCAGCGGCGATGGCAATGGCTCTACCTGCTCAGCTACAACGCCGGCCGCATTGCCAGCTATGCCCTGGCCGGCGCCCTGGTAGGCGGTGTGTTTGCCGGCCTGGCCGACATCAGCCTGGGCAAACAGGGACTGCTGTGGCTGCGTGGTCTGGCCGGCATTATGATGATATTGCTGGGCCTGTATCTGGCCCGCTGGTGGAACGGCCTGCTGGCGCTGGAGCGCCTGGGCAACGGCCTGTGGCGGCATATCAAACCTCTGGCCGGACGCTTTGTGCCCTTTCGCCACCCCCTGGCCGCCCTGCCCTTTGGCATGATCTGGGGCTGGCTGCCCTGCGGCCTGGTGTATTCGGCGCTGACCTGGAGTGCGGTATCGGGCGGTGCGGCCCAGGGCGCACTGGTGATGGCGCTGTTTGGCCTAGGCACCCTGCCCACCCTGCTGGCACTGGGAGGCCTGGCCGGTTCACTCCGGCACTGGCTGAACCATTCAGGATTTCGGCGATTTTCCGGCATCCTGTTGATTTGTTACGGTTTATTCAGTCTTTACCAGGCCGGCCTGTTGCTTTCCTAAGCTATTAACCGGTTTTTATTGGTGCTATGATTCAAGCTGAGTATTTATCAGGCGACGGAGCACATGGGAAAAATTATCAAAACCGGCAAGCCAGCCACAGGTCGCGCCATACACTGCCAGGATTGCAGCATAAGCCAGCTGTGCATTCCCCTCGGACTCAACTCCGATGAGCTGGACGAGCTGGACAATATCATCGAGCGTAAAAAACCGATTCAGAAAGGCCAGGAGCTGTTCAAGGCGGGTGAGGAGCTGAAGTCCCTCTACGCCATTCGTGCCGGCACCGTGAAGTCCTACACCATTACCGAGCAAGGTGACGAGCAGATCACCGCCTTTCATCTGGCCGGGGATCTGGTCGGCTTTGACGCCATCAGCACCGGCAGTCATCCGTCCTTTGCCCAGGCCCTGGAAACCGCCATGGTGTGTGAAATTCCCTACGAGGTACTGGACGATCTGTCAGGTAAGTTGCCACGGCTTCGCCAGCAGATCATGCGGCTGATGAGCAACGAAATTAACGGCGACCAGCAAATGATACTGCTGCTCTCCAAGAAAACCGCCGAAGAGCGACTCGCCGCCTTTTTGTACGGGCTGTCCAGCCGGTTTTCCAAGCGCGGTTTTTCTCCCCGGGAGTTTCGCTTGAGCATGACCCGGGGCGATATCGGCAATTACCTGGGGTTGACGGTGGAAACCGTGAGCCGGCTGCTGGGCCGTTTTCAGAAAAACGATCTGATCGCGGTAGACGGCAAATACATTCGCATTCTCGACCTGCCCGAGCTGGCCGCCCTGGCCGGTGCCCAAGAGGCGGAATAAGCAGCGCCACAAGGAGGTGCTTATGATCAAGTATCGACATATTCTGGTGGTGATCGATCCGGTCGCCGAGGCCCAGCCGGCCCTGCACCGGGCCGTGTCGGTGGCGGCGTTGCAGGAAAACGCCGCCATTACCCTGTTTCTGGCCATTTACGACTTTTCCTACGAAATGACCTCCATGCTCTCCAGTGAAGAGCGGGACGAAATGCGTGAAGGCGTCGTGCAGGGACGGGAAGAGTGGCTGAAAACCCTGCTCGAGCCCTACGCCGACAGCAACATCGACTTTCAGCTCAAGGTGGTATGGCACAGCCGGCCCTTTGAAGCCATCAACCAGCAGGTGCAGGAGCATCACCACGATCTGGTGGTTAAAAGTACCCACAAGCACGCCATGATCCAGTCGTTCATCTTTACCCCCACCGACTGGCATCTGCTGCGCAAATGCCCCTGCCCGGTGTTGCTGGTCAAGGAGCGGGACTGGCCCATGGGCGGTACCGTGCTGGCCGCGGTCAATTGCTGCAGCGACGACCAGGCCCAGGAAGCGCTGAACGAGAAGGTCATCGCCGAAAGTGCCGAGGTAGCCCGGCTGTTGTCGGCCACTCTGCATCTGGTAAACGCCTACCCCATCACCCCGGTGAACATGGCGCTGGAGCTGCCCGACTTTGACCCCCATGCCTACAATGCGGCGGTGAAAAAGCACCACGAACGGGCTCTTTATGAGTATGCGGTACGCTTTAATCTGGAATCGGAAAGCCTGCACCTGCATGAAGGCCTGGCGGAAGAAGTGATCCCCCAATGTGCCGACGCCATCGACGCCAGCCTGGTGATTCTTGGGTCGGTGGGCCGTACCGGGCTGTCGGCGGCCCTGCTCGGCAATACCGCCGAGCACGTGATCGACAAGCTTCACTGCGACGTACTGGTGTTGCGCCCCGATGCCTGATCTTGCTGGCGCCTTGCCCTTGAGGCGCCAGTCACTATAATAGCCCCCAGTTTTTTCGCCGGGGGCATCATGTCTGTTCAAACCGCCAAGCAAGTCTACAACTTCAACAAGCTGCAAAAGCGGCTGCGCCGCAACGTGGGCGAAGCCATCGCCGACTTCAACATGATCGAAGAGGGTGATCGGGTAATGGTGTGCCTGTCGGGTGGCAAGGACAGCTATGCCATGCTCGATATTCTGCAGAACCTGCAGGCCCACGCCCCTATTCGCTTTGAGATAGTGGCGGTCAACCTGGATCAGAAGCAGCCCGGCTTTCCCGAACATGTGCTGCCCGCCTACCTGGACAGCCTGGGCGTGGAATATAAAATCGTCGAGGAAGACACCTACTCCATCGTCAAGGACAAAATTCCCGAGGGCAAGACCACCTGCTCGCTGTGCTCACGCCTGCGCCGGGGCATTCTGTACCGCACCGCCACCGAGCTGGGTGCCACCAAGATCGCACTGGGTCACCATCGCGACGACATTCTCGAAACCCTGCTGCTCAACATGTTCTACGGCGGCACCATGAAGTCAATGCCGCCCAAACTGGTGAGCGACGACGGCAAGCACGTGGTGATCCGGCCGCTGGCCTATGCCAAGGAAAAGGATCTGGTGCGCTACGCCGAGGCCCGGGAATTCCCCATTATTCCCTGCAATCTGTGTGGCTCCCAGGAAAACCTGCAACGTCAGGCCATTAAGAGCATGCTGCAAGACTGGGACAAGCGCTTTCCCGGCCGCATTGAAAGCATGTTCCGCTCGGTGCAGAACCTGGTGCCGTCACACCTGATGGATCACCAGCAGTTCGACTTCAAGAGCATTAACCGTGAGTCCGGTGTGATCGACGGTGGCGACATCGGCTTTGACAAGCCCGACTTTGCGCCTCGTGTTGAACAGGACGACGACGCCCCCGAGCTGGGCGAGCGGCTGCAGATTGTGGAAGTGAAATAAGAAAAGGCGCCTCGGCGCCTTTTTTATTGCGTTACAACCAGGGGGTGACCCGGGTGGCAGGCAGAGGCCATTGTGCATCTCCGGCCAGGGCCGCATCGTCCAGAGCCAGTTCCGGCAGGCCCTGAATCAGGGCTCCCTGATTCAGCGGCTGCAGTTGCACGCCCTTTATCTCCGGCACAAAGTAGCGGCCGGGCCAGCCGGCCATTTCCTTGAGCAGGGTTTTCATCTCGTCACGAATGCCGCGCAGTTGTTCGGCACCGGCCTCACCGGCGGGCAGCAGACTCTGGATCTGAATGGAAATTTCGCAACGTTCCGGCTGGTCGACATCCAGCCGGACCACCGCCTTGTCCAGATCCAGTTGCTTGTCAAAGGGCAGCACGAATTCGCCGTGAGGCAGTACTCGCACTTCACCACGGGTTTCGCCAGCCACTTCCACGGTGCCCGCATGAATGTGGCACCAGCCACTGCCATCATTGCGACTCAGGTAAAAGCCGAGGGTGGCGTGCTCCACCTTGGCATCGGCAACGGTATCAAGGTGCTTGTAAAAACCGCTGTAACCCAGGTCGAGCGGAGCGGCGTGTACCGTCGTGGTCAGCAGGGCCAGGGTGGCCCCGAGCAGTGATGATTTCATGCCTCGAAATGATCTCCTGAAGGTGAAGAAGAAGGGCTGGCGCCGTTGTCAGTCATGCCTTTCACGCCGCAGGCTTCCCGGTAGATGATGCCCTTGACCACCATATACAGGGGCGCAGCCCAGATCAGACCAATGCCAAAGGTCAGCACGGCGGCCATAAACAGCAGGGCCAGCAACAGGTGAATGGCAATCAGGTTAAGCCACTGGCGGGCAAACAGCCTGATGGAAATCATAATGGCCTGAAACGGGCTCAGGCCTTTTTCCAGGATCAGCGGAAACACGAACATCAGCGCCACGCTCACCACCAGGGTGGGCAGCATCGACAATGCCGCCGGCAACCCAAGGGCTACTCCCAGGGGCAGAAACAGGCTGGTCATAAAGCCCATGATCAGGCTCGCCACCGCCAGTGGCAGCACATAACGAAAATAATCAAAAATCTGGCTGGGGCGAATGGGCCGGTTCACTGCCCGGTAAATGCCCATCATGTCCAGGCCACCGCTCATGGGCGCCAT
This sequence comes from Oceanimonas aquatica, assembly GCF_030732065.1. Taxonomy (GTDB): domain Bacteria; phylum Pseudomonadota; class Gammaproteobacteria; order Enterobacterales; family Aeromonadaceae; genus Oceanimonas. Next base: position 251,870 of record NZ_JAVBHX010000003.1, on the reverse strand, counting down.
GATCATGGAGATCAGCAGTCCCAGCAGGCTGGCGTTCCAGTCACCGGCTTCACTGTCGCCGGTCACGGTCAGCAGCAACTGGTTAAGCAACAGCCAGCTGCCGGCCACACCAATGGCCGCCAGCAACAGGGTCAGTTTCGCCCCCCGGATCCGTTCCCAGCCTTCCTGGAATACGGCCCTGGGGCTGAGGGAAAAACCGCGTTCCAGCGACTGCTGCAGGCGGGCAAATTCGGGTTCGTTCATGAATATGAAATCTGGTTCAGGAGATGGCGCCATTATAGCGGTATCAGGCGGCTCTCGTAACCCACTCCCCTGCCCGATTAAAAAAGCCCGCTTTCGCGGGCCGTGGAAATTATCGTTTGCCGTTGGCGGCTTTTTTCTCGCGCCCGCGCAGCAGTTCATTCACGTAGTCGGTCACCACCTGAGTGGCCGGCCCATAGCGGTGCTCATCGAAGTTGTCCTGTACCTCACTCGGTGCCAGGTTGATCTCCAGGGTGTGTGCGTTATGCATGGCCGCTTCATGAACGAAGCCGGCGGCCGGATACACATTGCCCGAGGTGCCGATGGCGATAAACAGGCTGGCCTCGCTTAACGCCTGGTAGATTCGATCGAGCAACAGCGGCATTTCGCCAAACCAGACCACGTGAGGCCGCAGCGGCTCGGGAAACTGACAGCAGTGGCACAGATCCGTGGTATGCAGTGCGCCGGTCCAGCTCACGGTCTGGTTGCTGTGGGGACACCGTGCCTTGAGCAATTCGCCGTGCATGTGCAGCACATTCTGGCTGCCGGCCCGCTCATGCAGATCGTCAATGTTCTGGGTGACGATGGTTACCTGTTCGGGCCACTCGGCCTCGAGCCGGGCCAGAGCATGATGAGCGGCATTGGGCTCAACCGTTTGCAGCAGTTCCCGGCGCTCATTGTAAAAGTGTTGTACCAGCTCCGGATCCCGCTTGTAGCCTTCGGGAGTGGCCACGTCTTCAATACGGTGTTCATCCCACAGGCCGTCGGCGGCCCTGAAGGTACGAATGCCTGATTCGGCGGAGATGCCCGCCCCGGTAAGAATGACGATGTTTCCTTTCTGCACGCCGTGCATGCCTCTGCTAATTCCATCCTGTCCATAGGCTAACAGCCGGTGAGGCGCAGAGCCAATAGTGCCTTAGTCTAAACGAACAAAGCCAGGCGATTGCCTGGCTTTGGTTCATTCTGCGTCGCTAAGGTCGGCGTTTTCCACCCGGGCCTTGAGTTTCTGGCCCGGACGAAAGGTCACCACCCGCCTGGCCGAAATGGGAATGTCTTCCCCGGTTTTGGGATTGCGCCCGGGGCGCTCACCCTTGTTGCGTAGCTCAAAATTGCCGAAACCGGAAATCTTGACCTGTTCACCCTGCTCAAGCGCGGTACGAATTTCTTCAAAAAACGCTTCAACCATGTCCTTGGCATCCCGTTTGCTGATGCCAAGGCGGGTAAACAAATGCTCTGCTATATCGGCCTTGGTTAACGCCATAAGCTCAATCCCTCAAGGAAGCATTAAACTCGTCGGAAACCGCCGTTACGATGCGGGCAACGGTGTCGGCAATTTCCTTTTCTTCCAACGTCCGTTGGGTGTCCTGCAGTACCAGGCTGAGTGCCAGGCTCTTTTTGCCCTCGGCAATGCCCTGCCCCTGGTATACGTCAAACAAGTTTAATCCAACCAGCTGATTACCGCCAACTTTCCTAACCAAATCAAGGATATCGGCAGAGGCCAGGTTCTGATCGACGACCAGCGCCAGATCGCGGCGGTTGGCCGGGAAACGGGACACTTCCACCGCATCCGGTACCCGGCGTTCGGTGAGCGCAGCCAGCTCGATTTCAAACAAATACACCTGAGACTTGAGGCCCAGCTTTTTCAGCAGGCTCGGATGCAGGGCGCCAAAATGCCCTACCGGCTGGCCGTTGCGCAGCAGGCGTGCAGACTGGCCCGGGTGCAGGGCAGACAGTTCGGCCCGCTCGACGCTGAAGGCCAGCTCATCGGCACTGAGTGCCAGCAGGCTTTCCACGTCACCCTTGACATCAAAGAAGTCGGCGCCTTGGCTGCTCATGCTCCAGTGCTCGTCCACCACCGGGCCCAGCACCAGGCCGGCCAGTACCGGCGTCTGGCGCACGCCGTTTTCAGCGGTGTCGTCGGGCACAAAGGTCAGCCCCTGTTCAAACAGGCGCAGCCGCGACTGCTGACGGTTCTGGTTGTACACCGCCGCCTGAATAAGGCCCGGCCACAGCGACAGACGCATGGCAGACATGTCGGCGGCGATGGGGTTCGGCAGCACCATGTGCTCGGCGTTCGGGAACAGCAGTTGCTGCTGAGCCGGATCCACAAAACTGTAGGTGATGGCTTCCTGGTAGCCCAAATCGACCAGGGCATCCTTCAGCCGGTTCAGCGGCAGTTGCGCTTCGCGGTGGGATGACATGGACAGACTGGCACGCGGCGCCACGTCGGGAATATTGTTGTAGCCATAAATCCGGGCCACTTCTTCCACCAGGTCTTCTTCGATGGCGATGTCAAAGCGGTAGCTCGGAACCTGCACGCTCCAGCCGTCGGCGGTGGTGGTGACGTCCAGTCCCAGCCGGGTCAGCATTTCGGTGACCTGACCGGCCTCGATATCAATGCCGATCAGCCGGTTCAGCTTGGCATGGCGCAGCGGCACGGTGGCGGCCTGGGGCAGATCGGCCTCTGACACGGCTTCAATCACCGGGCCGGCTTCACCGCCACAGATCTCCAGCAGCAATGCGGTGGCCCGTTCCATCACCTTGTGCTGCAGCCGGTAATCGACGCCACGCTCAAAGCGGTGGGAAGAATCGGTGTGCAGGCCATAGCTGCGGGCGCGGCCGGTGATGGCCAGCGGGCTGAAGAAGGCGCACTCCAGCAATACGTCCTGGGTGGCCTCGGTCACACCGGTGGCTTCACCACCGAAGATGCCGGCCATGGCCACCGGACGTTCGTTGTCGGCGATCACCAGGGTATCGGCATTCAGGCTCACTTCATTGCCGTCGAGCAGGGTCAGCTTTTCGTCCTGCTCGGCCTGACGAACCGTGATTCCGCCCTTCAGGGTAGCGAGGTCAAAGGCGTGCATGGGCTGACCCCATTCCAGCAGCACGAAGTTGGTGATGTCCACCACCGGATCGATGCTGCGAATACCGCTGCGGCGCAGTTTTTCCTGCATCCACAGCGGGGTTTCGGCCTTGACGTTGATGTTCTTCACTACCCGGCCCAGGTAACGCGGGCAGGCGGCGGGCGCGTTCAGGCGAATGTCGAGGCGGTCATCGATGCTGGCCGGCACGGCGGCGATCTCGGGCCAGGCCACGTCCTGGTTGTTGAGTACACCCACTTCCCGGGCCAGGCCGGCCAGGCTCAGGCAGTCGGCGCGGTTGGGAGTCAGATCCACTTCAATGGTGACATCGTTCAGCGCCAGGTAGTCACGTACGTCGGTACCGACAGGCGCATCGGCAGGCAGTTCGATGATACCGTCGGATTCCACGTCAATGCCCAACTCGCCGTAGGAGCACAGCATGCCGTGAGACGGCTGACCGCGCAGCTTGGCCTTCTTGATCTTGAAGTCGCCGGGCAGCACGGCACCGACCACGGCCACTGCCACTTTCAGGCCCTGGCGGCAGTTGGGCGCGCCACAGACGATATCGAGCAGCTCGTCGGCGCCCACGTTGATTTTGGTCACGCGCAGCTTGTCGGCGTCGGGGTGCTGGCCGCACTCCACCACCTCACCTACGACTACCTGAGAAAAGTCACCGGCCACCGGCTCGATTCCGTCCACTTCCAGTCCGGCCATGGTGATCTGCTCGGCAAGCGCCTCGGCGTTAAGACCGGTGTTGATCCATTCATCCAGCCATGATTTTGAAAACTTCATTATTGCTCCTGCCGCTTACCGGAATTGCTTGAGAAAACGCAGATCATTTTCGAAGAAGGCGCGCAGATCGTTGACGCCATAACGCAGCATGGTCAGGCGCTCCACCCCCATGCCAAAGGCAAAGCCGCTGTAACGCTCGGGGTCGATGCCCACAGCGCGCAGTACGTTCGGGTGCACCATGCCGCAGCCGAGCACTTCCAGCCACTTGCCGTTCTTGCCCATCACGTCCACTTCGGCGCTGGGCTCGGTGAACGGGAAATAGGACGGACGAAAACGGATCTGCAGATCTTCTTCAAAGAAGTTGTGCAGAAAGTCGTGCAACACGCCCTTGAGCTGGGTAAAGCTGACGTTTTCGTCCACCAGCAGGCCTTCCACCTGGTGGAACATGGGAGTGTGGGTCTGGTCGTAGTCGTTACGATACACCCGGCCCGGCGAGATGATGCGAATGGGCGGCTGCTGCTGCTCCATGGTGCGGATCTGCACGCCGGAGGTCTGGGTGCGCAGCATCAGCTTGGGATTGAAATAGAAGGTGTCGTGATCGGCCCGGGCCGGGTGGTGGGCCGGAATATTGAGGGCGTCGAAGTTGTGGAAATCGTCCTCGATTTCCGGGCCCTCGGCCACCTGAAAGCCGAGCTCACCAAAAAAGGACTCGATGCGCTTGATGGTACGGCTGACCGGATGCAGGCCACCGCTGGCCTGACGGCGGCCCGGCAGGCTGATGTCCAGGGTTTCACTGGCCAGTTTGGCATTAAGCTCGGCCAGTTGCAGGGCTTCACGCTTGGCATTCAGTGCCTCGTTGACCGCCTGTTTGGCCTGGTTGATGGCCTGGCCCGCGGCGGGGCGTTCTTCCGGAGACAGTTTGCCGAGCGCCTTGGACTGCTCGGTAAAGGTGCCCTTCTTGCCCATGTAGCGAACCCGGATTTCATCCAGTTCGGCGGCAGTGGCGGCAGCCTGGATCTCCGCCTGCGCCTTGACGATCACGTCTTCCAGCTGATCCATGTATTCCTCGTTGACTTGCCCGTATACACGGACGCTAAGTATTAGAAAAGGCCTTGATAATAAAGGAAATGCCCTTTTGCTTCCAGCGCGGAGCCGGGCAAAAGGCAACAAAAAAGGAGGCCGTAGCCTCCTTTGAAAATCATCGTAATCCGACTTACGCCAGGGCTTCTTTCGCTTTGGCAACCAGAGCGGTGAAGGTGGTCTTGTCGTGTACGGCGATGTCAGCCAGGATCTTGCGATCGATTTCAACAGAGGCCTTCTTCAGACCGTTGATGAAGCGGCTGTAAGACAGACCGTTCTGACGGGAAGCCGCGTTGATACGGGCAATCCACAGTTGACGGAACTGACGCTTCTTCTGACGACGGTCACGGTAAGCGTACTGACCGGCTTTGGTTACAGCCTGTACCGCTACGCGATAAACGCGTGAACGGGCACCGTAATAACCTTTGGCCTGCTTCAGAATCTTCTTGTGACGAGCGCGTGCAGTTACACCACGTTTAACTCTTGGCATTGTTCACTCTCCTCTTAAGCGGTGGGCAGCATGGATTTGATCTGGGCAACGTCAGACGCCGCTACCAGACACTTACCGCGCAGCTGACGCTTACGCTTGGTGCTTTTCTTGGTGAGGATGTGACGCAGGTGGGACTGCTTGCGCTTAAAGCCACCAGAGCCGGTCTTCTTGAAGCGCTTTGCAGCGCCCTTGTTGGATTTCATCTTAGGCATGAAATACTCCGCATTGTTAATAACAACAACAGGCAAGGTGAGCCGGGCGCAGCGCCCGGCTACTTGTTGACCTTACTGTTTCTTTTTAGGGGCAAGCACCATCACTGCCTGGCGACCTTCCAGCTTGGGAAAGGATTCAACCACGGCCAGCTCTTCAAGTTCGGTCTTGATGCGGTTAAGCAGATCAAAGCCGATCTCCTGGTGCGCCATTTCACGACCGCGGAAACGCAGCGTGACTTTGGCCTTGTTGCCTTCTTCCAAAAAGCGAATCAGGTTGCGTAGCTTTACCTGATAGTCGCCTTCATCGGTACCGGGCCGGAATTTAACTTCCTTGACCTGGATTTGTTTCTGCTTTTTCTTCTGTTCCTTGGTCGCTTTACTTTTTTCGTAAAGGAACTTGCCGTAATCCATAATTCGGCAAACGGGAGGCTCGGCATTGGGACTGATTTCCACCAGATCGACGCCCGCCTCGCTGGCAGCGCTCAGTGCCTCATTGATGGACACGACCCCCAATGCTTCACCTTCCAGGCCGACCAGACGAACTTCTTTCAGTCGGATTTCTTCATTCAGTCGATTACGGGGAGCGGGCTTGCCCCCTTTTTTGGCGCCTTTTATAACCTATCCTCCACTGTTTTCTTTCCGCGGGTCTGAACCTCTTCCTTGATGAGCGCGGTCAGCGCGTCAACATCAAAGGTTCCCAGATCCTGCCCTTTTCGGGTACGAACTGCTACCTTGCCGGCTTCGACTTCTTTGTCGCCGCATACCAGCATGAAAGGTACCCGCTTAAGAGTATGCTCGCGGATTTTAAAGCCAATTTTCTCATTTCTCAAGTCCGCCTTGGCCCGAATGCCAACATTATTGAGGGACTCGACCAGGTTTTTCGCATATTCGGCCTGGTTATCGGTAATATTGAGCACCACCGCCTGGGTGGGAGCCAGCCAGGTCGGGAACAGCCCGGCGTACTCTTCGATAAGAATACCGATGAACCGCTCGATGGAGCCCAGAATGGCGCGGTGAATCATCACCGGCACATGGCGCTCGTTGTCTTCGCCCACGTAGCTGGCACCCAGACGTCCGGGCAGAGCGAAGTCGAGCTGAACGGTACCGCACTGCCAGGCCCGGTTGAGGCAGTCGTGCAGGGTAAACTCAATCTTGGGGCCATAGAAGGCGCCCTCGCCCGGCTGCAGCTCGTATTCGATGCCGTAGGCCTTGAGTGCCTCTTCCAGGGCCAGCTCGGCCTTGTCCCAGATCTCGTCGTTGCCGATGCGCTGCTCCGGACGGGTGGAAAGCTTGACCGCGATATTGGTGAAGCCAAAGGTCTCGTAGGTGTCGTACACCATCTTGATACAGGCGGACACTTCGCTCTGGATTTGATCTTCGGTACAGAAGATATGGGCATCATCCTGAGTAAAACCACGCACCCGCATCAGGCCGTGCAGGGCACCGCTCGGCTCGTTGCGGTGGCAGCAACCGAACTCGGCCATACGCAGGGGCAGGTCCCGGTAGGACTTGAGCCCCTGATTGAAGATCTGCACGTGACCCGGGCAGTTCATCGGCTTGATGGCGTAGTCCCGGCTCTCGGAATGGGTGGTGAACATGTTCTCGGCGTACTTGTCCCAGTGGCCGGACTTTTCCCACAGCACCCGGTCCATCATGAAGGGGCCTTTCACCTCTTCGTAATGGTATTCCCGCAGCTTGTCGCGCACAAAGGTTTCCAGCTCGCGGAAGATGGTCCAGCCGTCGTTGTGCCAGAACACCATGCCCGGGGCTTCTTCCTGCATGTGATACAGGTCGAGCTGCTTGCCGATCTTGCGGTGGTCGCGCTTGGCGGCTTCTTCCAGCTGCACCAGGTAGGACTTGAGTGCCTTCTTGTCACCCCAGGCGGTACCGTAAATGCGCTGCAGCATCTTGTTCTTGGAGTCGCCGCGCCAGTAGGCGCCGGACACTTTCTGCAGCTTGAAATGCTGGCAGAAGCGCATGTTGGGCACGTGCGGTCCCCGGCACATGTCGATGTATTCCTCGTGGTGATACAGACCGGGCTTGTCGTTCTGGCTCACGTTCTGATCGAGGATCTCGATTTTATAAGACTCATGCCGACGGGCGAAGGTATCCCGGGCTTCCTGCCAGCTGACCTTTTTCTTGATCACCGCATATTCGGTTTTGGCCAGCTCCAGCATGCGGGTTTCGAGCTTCTGAATGTCTTCCTCGGTCAGGGTATGCTCGAGGTCCACATCGTAATAGAAGCCGTTTTCGATCACCGGGCCAATGGCCATGCGGGTTTCGGGCCACAGCTGTTTGATGGCATGACCCATCAGGTGGGCGCAGGAATGGCGAATGATCTCCAGACCATCCTGATCCCGGGCAGTAATGATCGACAGGGTGGCGTCGTGGCTGATCAGCTCACAGGCATCCGCCAGCTCACCGTCGATGCGGCCGGCGATGCAGGCCTTGGCCAGGCCCGGACCGATGTCCTGGGCAACGTCCATGATGGTAACGGGGTTCTCGAAATGGCGTTGGCTGCCATCGGGAAGGGTAATTGTCGGCATGAAATGTCCTTGACAGTGGTGCACCCTACCAAAGCGCACATGTATGTATGAAAAACGGTTGTGTCATTCGATATCCCGACCATCTGGCGTTACTCGGCCAGCCTGGCACGCAATGGGTTCTAGCCGGCGGCACAGGTCGGGAGCGCAGAGATTAACAGAATTCATGGACGCCCGCCATGCGCCGTGGACGTCAGCGGGCGGGCTGGTCTTCTTCGGCCCGGTGCTTGAGCCGAATAAAGCGGCTGTGAGGAATGTAAAGAAGCTCGGCCACCTGACGCACAATGGCCTCTTCCTGAGGGTCCAGCTCGCCATCGGCCAGGGCCATGTGCCACAGGGCCAGCAGAATGGCTTCCCGCTGGGGCACTGGCAGTTCCTTAAGATGAGAGGTGAATTCATACAGTGACACCGCTTCCTCCTGCCGCGCCCTGCCCTGCTTCAGCCAGTCGTGCACCTCGCTCTGGGTCTGGCCGAATAACCGGGCCAACAGGCTCTCCAGCCGTTGCCGCTCGACCTCGCTGACCTTACCGTCGGCCAGCATCACTTCACTCAGCAGCGCCGCCACCGCCACTTCTTCCTGCATCGGCAGGGGCTCCTCGTCCTTGCCGCCCGCCAGCCATTGTTTCAGTCGTTCTATCATGATGATTCACCTTGTTGCCGCTCAGCCCCGGACGTGCCGGCTTTTAGCCTATACTGGTGGCAAAACCCGGCACCGTGGAGTGAAATTGCTATGTGGCCCGTCATTGCCAGTCAGATCAGCGAAGCCATCAATACCGAATTCAGCATAGTTGAGCGTACCCCCCTGAGCGGGGGCGATATCAACCAGGCGTTTCGCATCAGCAATGGCCACAACAGCTATTTCGTTAAACTCAATGACCGTGCCGCCGTCGATATGTTCCGCGCCGAATGGATGAGCCTGGAGCACCTGGTCAACAGCCAGACCCTGAAAGTGCCGCGGCCAGTCTGTTGCGGCACCACCGTCAGCAGCAGCTTTCTGGTACTGGAATATCTGGAGCTCGGTGACGCCGACGAGCAGGGCTGGCACATGCTGGGCCGGCAACTGGCTCACCTGCACCGGGGCAGCACCCAGCCCATGTACGGCTGGGATGAAGACAATTTTATCGGCACCACGGTGCAGCCCAACGCCTGGCACAAGAAGTGGGCCACTTTTTTTGCCGAGCAACGTATCGGCTGGCAATTACAACTGCTGGAAGACAAAAATATACACTTTGGCGACATTGAGGAGATTGTGGGAGCCATCAAGAACCGTCTGGCCAGTCACCAGCCCACCGCTTGCCTGTTGCACGGGGATTTGTGGCGTGGCAACCTTGGTTTTTGTGAGCGACAGGGAGTGTTGTTTGATCCGGCCAGTTACTTTGGTGATCGTGAAACCGATATCGCCATGACCGAGCTGTTTGGCCAGTTCCCCAGCGTGTTCTACCAGGGCTATGACGCGGTCTGGCCCCGGGAAGAAGGCTACCGGGCCCGGCGTGAAATCTACAACCTTTACCACCTGCTCAATCACGTTAACCTGTTTGGCCAGCCTTACCTGAAACAGGCCAAGGCCAGCCTGTTAAACATTATCGCCAGCTAGGAGAAGCCATGTCGCAACCCGTGGTGTTGATCACCGGCGCCGCCAGGCGCATTGGTGCGGAAATCAGTCGTTGCCTGCATGCTCAGGGTTATAACCTGATCATGCACTATCACCACAGTGAACAGGACGCCAGCGCCCTGGCCAGCAGCCTTAACCGGGCCCGCCCCGACAGTGTTCGTTTATTACAGCAGGATCTGACCCGCCTTGACGACATCAACGCCATGGCCGACCGGGCTCTGAGCTGTTTTGGCCGTCTCAGCGCTCTGGTCAATAATGCCTCCGCTTTTTATCCCAGCCGTTTTGGTGACATCACGCCGGCCCAGTGGCTGGAACTTTCTGCCACCAATGCCGCCGCGCCCCTGCTGCTGAGTCAGGCACTAACCCCGGCCCTCAAACGGGAAAAAGGCGCCATTGTCAACATGGTGGATATTCACGCCGCCAACGGCCTGCGCCATCACCTTCCCTACAGCATGGCCAAAAACGCGCTGGCCACCCTGACCCGAGCCCTGGCAGCCGAGCTGGCACCCGATATACGGGTGAATGGCATTGCCCCCGGCCCCATTATCTGGCCCGAGCACGAGCTCAATGAAGCGCAAAAGCGACGGGTGCTGGGTTCGGTGCCCATGGGCCGGCTGGGCAGCCCTCAGGAAATTGCCGATACCGTCGCCTTCCTGCTTGAGGGGCCGGATTACCTTACCGGCCAGATCATCGCCCTGGACGGCGGCCGTTCCTGTCAAAGTCTGCCCGAGGCCTGATCACGCCATTATCAGGAGAACCGCCATGCGTGACTATTTTGAGCAAACCATCCTCTGCCCTCATTGCGGTCACCATACCCGTATTGAAGTGGATGCCTCCGGGGGTGATCAGGATTACTACGAAGACTGTCAGGCCTGCTGCAATGCCATGCACATCAAGCTGGTCTGCCATGAAGACAGTGATGAAGTTGAGGTTCGGGTGGATGCCGACGACGAGCAGTATTTTTAGTAAATGTGTGTAGAACACTGTTTCTATGTTGGCATAATAATGCCGCGATAAAAAAAGCCGGGCTCACCCCGGCCTTTACCTTATTTCTGGCTTGCGAGCACCCGCTCCACCGTGTCTACAATGGCCTGGGTTTGCGGATCTACTTCAATATTGGCCCGGTAGCCGGGCTGCACCACCCCCAGGTTGGTGCGGGCCAGGGTTTCGGGAATAAGATGTACCACAAAATGCTCGGCGCTCACCTCTCCCAGCGTCAGGCTAATGCCATCAATACCGATATACCCCTTGGTAAACAGGTATTTGCCCAGGTCTTCGGGCACCGCAAAACGCAGGGTGGTATTGGTGTCGGTGTCAATGCGCTCCAGCAACTCACTCATGCCCATAATGTGCCCCGACATGGCATGACCACCAATATCATCACCAAAGCGGGCCGCCCGCTCCAGATTAACCCTGTCTCCTTCTTTGAGCTGCCCCAGATTGGTGACCCTCAGGGTTTCCTGCATCAGATCGAAACTGACCCGTTCACCATCGATGGCGGTCACGGTCAGGCAGCAGCCGTTATGGGCTACAGAGGCACCCAACGCCAGGCCGGGCAGCAGCTCGGCGGGCATGGCCACCACATGCGTACGAAAATCGGCTTTTTCAATGATGGTCAGCAGGGTGCCCTGCCCCTGCACAATTCCGGTAAACATCGCGTAAATCCATATCAAAGCAGTTTAAAATAATGGGAAAAAACGCCGGCAACCGTTATATTCACGGCCTGTGGCGATTCCCCGACATCGTACCACTCTCCGGTCATTCATTCGCGCCGGCCATTCACGCCGACGGCATTTTTTCATGAGCGAAAGACGCATGTCCTTTACCCCTTTTCTGGCCGAAACCCGGCACCTGCTGCGGCTATGTGGCCCCATTCTGGTGGCCCAGGTGGCGCAAACCACCATGAGCTTTGTGGATACCGTGATGGCCGGGCAGATCAGTGCCACCGACATGGCGGCCGTGGCGGTGGCCACCAGCTTCTGGCTGCCGATCATTCTGCTGGTACAGGGGGTGGTCATGGCACTGACCCCCATCATATCTCAACTCAATGGCGCCCGTCGCCACGACGAGGTGGCCGGGGCCGTACACCAGGGATTCTGGCTGACGCTGCTGGTGATGGTTCCCGCCTGGCTGGCCCTGTATTTTTCTCCCATGGTGCTGCACTGGATGGACGTGGAGCCCCTGCTGGCGGAAAAAACCACCGGCTACCTGCACGGCATTCTCTGGGGCATGCCCGCCTATGCCCTTTATCAGGTGCTGCGCAATTTCAGTGAAGGACTGTCGCACACTCGCCCAACCATGGTGATCGGCTTTATTGGCCTGGCGGTGAACGTGCCCGCCAACTATGTGCTGATCCACGGCAAGCTCGGCCTGCCTCAGCTGGGCGGGGTGGGCTGTGGCTATGCCTCGGCGCTGGTGTTCTGGGCCATGCTGATCGCCATGGTCGTTTACACTCAACGCTCGGCCTTGCTTAACCGCTTTGCGGTATTCGCCGCCCTCAGCGCGCCGGACATGGCCCGCATCGGCCGCATCTTTCGACTGGGCTTTCCCATTGCCATGGCCATTTTCTGTGAAGTGACCCTGTTTACCGTGGTCGCCCTGCTGCTGGCACCGCTTGGCGCCGACGTAGTGGCCGGCCACCAGATAGCCATCAACTTCTCCAGCATGATCTTCATGCTGCCGTTAAGCCTGGGCATGGCACTGACCATTCGCGTGGGCCACAGCCTGGGGGAAGGGCTGGCCGACCAGGCCAGAATCGCCAGCCTGACGGGCATTGGTTTTGGTGCCTTGCTGGCGGTAGCCACGGCACTGGCCACCGCTCTGTCACGCTACTGGATCAGCGGTATCTATACCGATGACACCTATGTGCTGGAGCTGGCCGCCAGCCTGCTGCTGCTGGCGTCGCTGTATCAGATTTCCGACTCGGTACAGGTGATCACCGCCGCCGCCCTGCGGGGCTACAAGGATACTCAGGTCATTTTCTATATTACGCTGCTGGCTTACTGGTTGTGCGGCCTGCCCGTAGGCATGGTGCTGGGCCTCACCGACTGGCTGGTGCCGGCCATGGGCCCCCACGGCTTCTGGCTGGGTTTTCTGGTAGGCTTGACCATAGCGGCTTGTTTGTTGATACGGCGGTTACGTACGATTTATGAAAGGGTCCATCATCGCGATAACGCTGGCTTGCCTCTGGTTGACGGGTTGTAACGACCGGCAGGCACTGAAATCGGCCTTTGACACCTACCTGGCCCGGGTGGCCAATGTGCTCGGCACCGATCCCCCTGCCCTCGGCCAGCCGGCCCCCCTGCCTCCGCTGCCGGCCCAGCGCCGGCTGCAACTGCAACAACCGCGTATCAGCGCTGGCCTGCTAGATACCCTTAAACTCGGCGAATGCCGGCTACTGGCCCTGGTGGGCGAGCACAACAGCCCCATCGGCAAAAGCCAGAGTGCCGGGGCCGTGCTGCTTTATCATCTGCGCTTTCAGCAAGGGTTGCAGGACTGTCGGGCTCAGCAGGACGATAATGCACTGCAAGCCTGGCTGACCGGGCTGGAACAACAAAAGGCCCCGCTGCTGCCCGGCTATCACTGGAACATGATGGTGGCCGAGCCAGACATCCGTGCCGCCCTCACGCCTCGCCAGCGTCCGGTGCCCGATGATCACCGTGGCTTTCAGGCCACCTTCAACGCGTTTTCCCTGTTTGCCCGTCTGCGCCATCAGGCCGCCGGCACACCGCAACTGACGGTGATCGACAGCGCCGGCTTTAACGAACGGCTGGGCGGACTCTATAACAATGACTACCTGGGTGAATTGTATTACTCACTGCACAGTGCCAGCCATTATCTAGCCCAGAGCATCACCTTTCTTGGCCGTCTGGAACAATTCAACTGTGGCCCGGCAGGCAAGGCCGATGCCGAGCGGCTGCGCAACGCCATGGAGCATTACTACATCAAGGATATTCAGGCCCGGTTAAGCCGGCTCGACCGGCACTTTGTGCGGCTGGCACCCTTGCTGCAACAAAGCCTGACCCCACCATCCACGGGCCATGACGCCATGGACGAGTACCGGCACTGGTATGCTTCCGGCCTCGACAGCCTCATTTACACCCGCTACCGGCAGCTGACTCTGGAACACGCCAGGGCCTGGCAGGACTTTTTACACCGGTGCAATCTTTCACCGGGCTGAGCAATTGTTCTCCATCCGGTTGGTATCAAAGAAAAAAGGCTTGCCGAGGCTGATGGCCTTGGCTAGTATACGCAGCGCCTGACGGCACGATGCGTTCTTAGCTCAGTTGGTTAGAGCACCACCTTGACATGGTGGGGGTCGGTGGTTCGAATCCACTAGAACGCACCAAATCAGCACTATTTGCGTCCTTAGCTCAGTTGGTTAGAGCACTACCTTGACATGGTAGGGGTCGGTGGTTCGAATCCACTAGGACGCACCAAATTAATATACAACGCGTTCTTAGCTCAGTTGGTTAGAGCACCACCTTGACATGGTGGGGGTCGGTGGTTCGAATCCACTAGAACGCACCAGTTTAAAAAAGCCCGCTCCTTGAGCGGGCTTTTTGCTGTCTGAAGTGCTTTGATATTTATGTATGTTGGCATAAATCAACCACCGGTATGAAAAATGACGCTCTTTGCCAGTAAAGAGAGAGCGTAAAACACCTGGTGCGGATCAAGCCACATGGTCTACTCCCCTCATCCAACCCGATTATCACTGTGCCGGTCCTGAACGACGGTTTGTGTCACCCCCTGTTAACGCCAGGGCATGCACAAGGTTTCAGTTTCAGGGAGACACCGAATATGCCTCTCATGTTGAAGCCGGCCAAACTGAACATTGAAACGATGTGATTTTCCCTTCATTACCTTTTGTTCACACTGGCCTTAATCACAGCGCCCAACAGCGCATATAACCCGAGTCTGAGAGAGTGCCAGCATGAACAATACTGCGTTAAACACCCACTGGATGCCGTTCACCCCCAACAAGGGCTTCAAGGCCAGTCCGCGTATGCTCACCGGCGCCAAAGGCATGCACTGGATCACCGACGACAACCGCCGGGTGCTGGACATGACCGCCGGTCTGTGGTGCTGCAATGCCGGTCACGGCCATCCGCACATTGCCGACGCCATCGCCCGCCAGGCCCGGGAGCTGGACTATGCTCCCTGCTTTGGCTTTGGCCACCAGCTGGCCTTTGAGCTGTCGGAGCGCCTGGCCGAACTGGCGCCGGGCAACCTGAACCGGGTGTTCTATACCAATTCCGGCTCCGAATCGGTGGAAACCGCATTGAAAATGGCCCTGGCCTACCACCATGCCCGGGGTGAGGCCGGGCGCCAGCTGTTTATCGGTCGCGAGCGCGGCTACCACGGAGTGAACTTCGGGGGCATTTCGGTCGGCGGTATCACCAGCAACTACAAGGCCTTTGGTCAGTGGCTGCCCACCGATCATCTCTCTCATACCCAGGATCTGGAACGCAACGCCTTCTCTCGCGGCCTGCCCCTTCACGGCGGTGTGGAAATGGCCAACGAGCTGGAAGGGCTGATTAAACTGCACGATGCCAGCCGCATCGCCGCCGTCATCATCGAGCCCATCACCGGGGCCGGTGGCGTGCTGCCGCCGCCGCTGGGCTATTTGCAGCGCATTCGGGAAATCTGCGATGAGCACGGCATTGTGCTTATTTTTGATGAAGTGATCTGCGGCTTTGGCCGAACCGGCAATGTCTTTGCCAGCCAGACCTTTGAGGTTCAGCCCGACATCATGACCACCGCCAAGGGCCTGACCAACGGCGCCGCCCCCATGGGCGCCGTACTGGCCGGCGACCACATTCATGATGCCGTGATGGAAGCCAGCGCCAGCGGTGTGGAGTTCTTCCACGGTTATACCTATTCCGCCCACCCCCTGGCCTGCGCCGCCGCCATGGCGACCCTGGATGTGTACGAGCAGGACGGCCTGTATCATCGCGGGGCCGCCGACGGCGAGATCAGCCGCTACTTTGAACAAGGGCTGCACAGCCTGAAAGGCCTGCCCGGCGTCATCGATATTCGCAACTACTCCCTGATTGCTGCCGTGGAGTTCGACACCCCCGCCGGTGCCGATATCCAGAGTTTGGCCTGGGAGCAAGGGCTGATGCTGCGCTCTCTGGGTAACGCCATCGCCATGTCACCGCCCCTTGTTATCGAGAAGGAACATGTTGATCAGACCATCGGGATCCTGGAGCGCTGTATTCGAAAGCAGTTCGGCTAAACAAAAAGGGCTGCATTTGCAGCCCTTTTCACCTGTTGCCATTGGCGGTCAGCCCGCCGCCAGCTCCGCCAGCCTTTGCCGGGCACCATTCAGGCCGGCTTCACGCGCATCGCCTCCCATATTCAGCCCCTCGGCATACACGAATTCCACCTCGGTGATTCCCATAAAGCCAAGTACGGTTTCCAGATAGGGCGTGATCAGCTCGCGGGAGCTGTCTTTATGCTGGCCGCCCCGGGTGGTGATCACCACGGCTTTCTTGCCCTTCAGCAAGCCTTCCGGCCCCTGGTCGGTGTAACGAAAGGTCACACCGGCCCGGCACACCAGATCAATCCAGGTCCTGAGCTGTACCGGTACATGAAAGTTGTACATGGGTGCGGCAATCACCACCCGGTCGGCGGCCTTGAGCTCGGCCACCAGCGCATTGGACAGCGCCAGCAGGTCACGCTGGCGTTCATTCAGCTCACCGTCACTGCGCAGTGCTTGTGCTCCCTCTCCATTCAGCACCGGCAGCGGCTCGGCGGCCAGATCCCGTACCGTGGGCGCCGGCTCATCAAGCTGGCTGATAAAATAATCCATCAGCCGGCCGGACTCGGAATGCTCACCAAGAATGCTGGATTTGAGGATCAGGGTATGGGTCATGGACTGGCTCCTTAATGCAGAAATACTGAATAACTGACACATTTAAAAGTGCCGATGTTTATCGAATTGGAATCAGCATAAGACAGGCAACAGCCGAGAAAAACCGGAAAATCGTGGCCGACACGTTCAAAATATTCGAATAAACCACAAGCGAACGCATGACGTTAACGTAAAGGGAATGACAAGGGGCAGATAAAAGAAAACCCTCGACTGGCGAGGGTCAAACAAACGGAAACGTGCTTAAACAGAGCTACGCATCTCACCTAACAAGTTGCTTTCATTAACATGTAGCAAGTGGCTAGACCGTGATGCTGATTCAATGTAACCGGAGCAAAATGTGAAGTCAACGTAAAAAGCCATAAAACACTCCCGGATTTAGCGCCGCACTTCCATTATTTACGTTGACGTTATGGTCAGTATTTTTCATTGCCAGCGGTCTTGAACGGCGCCAGCCCCTGCTGCTGGTGCTGCCGGCATCGCAGAATCCGGCTTTTTCGCTTGCCGGTCTCAGGGAAATCCCCTTCACGTTTTATATAAATGTCAGTTTTTTCCGTGTGTTACACGAGCGCAATAGCAGAACCGTGACTAACCTTATCACTACAGGATGTGAAATGTGTGTGCGCACGGCTCTGTCTTTTATTAAGAGCCGTTAGTAATCAGGGGGAATGACCATGGGTATTTTCGAGCACTATCAAACGCGCTATGAAAAAGCCAAGGAAGAGGAATACAGCCTGCAGGAATTTCTCGACCTTTGCCGCGAAGACAAGGGCTGTTACGCATCCGCCTCCGAGCGGCTGCTGATGGCCATCGGTGAGCCGGAAATGATCGACACCGCCCAGGTGCCCAGATACAGCCGGCTGTTCTCCAACCGGGTAATTGCCCGCTATCCTGCCTTTGCCGACTTCTATGGCATGGAAGACAGCATCGAGCAGATTGTTTCCTACCTCAAGCACGCCGCTCAGGGGCTGGAAGAAAAGAAACAGATCCTCTACCTGCTGGGCCCGGTAGGGGGTGGTAAGTCATCCCTGGCCGAGTGCCTGAAGGCGCTGATGCAAAAAGTGCCTATCTATCGCATCAAGGGCTCGCCGGTCAACGACCATCCCTTCTGCCTGTTCGACTCGAACGAAGACGGCCCCATTCTGGAACAGGAATACGGCATTCCGCGCCGGTACCTGCGGCCCATCATGTCGCCCTGGGCGGTAAAACGCCTGCATGAATACGGCGGCGATATCACCCGTTTTCGGGTAGAAAAGGTGTACCCCTCGGTGCTCGACCAGATCGCCGTGGCCAAAACCGAACCCGGTGATGACAATAACCAGGATATTTCCTCCCTGGTGGGCAAGGTCGATATTCGCAAGCTGGAGCATTATGCCCAGGACGATGCCGACGCTTACTCCTATTCCGGCGCCCTGTGCAAGGCCAATCAGGGCATGATGGAATTCGTGGAAATGTTCAAGGCTCCCATCAAGGTACTTCACCCGCTGCTGACCGCCACCCAGGAAGGCAACTACAACGGTACCGAGGGGCTGTCCGCCCTGCCCTTTGACGGCATTATTCTGGCTCACTCCAACGAGTCGGAATGGCAGCACTTCAAGCATAACAAGAATAATGAGGCCTTCCTTGACCGGGTCTATATCGTCAAGGTGCCCTATTGTCTGCGCATTACCGAAGAAGTGGAGATCTACAAGAAGCTGCTGGCCAACAGTGAACTGTCCACCGCCAAGTGTGCCCCCGGCACCCTGGAAACCCTGGCGCAGTTCACCGTGCTCTCCCGCATCAAGGATCCGGAAAACTCCAGCATTTATTCCAAGATGCGGGTGTACGACGGCGAAACCCTGAAAGACACGGATCCCAAGGCCAAGTCCTACCAGGAATACCGGGACTACGCCGGGGTCGATGAGGGCATGACCGGCCTGTCTACCCGTTTCGCGTTCAAGATCCTGTCCCGGGTGTTCAACTTCGACCACGCCGAAGTGGCGGCCAACCCGGTGCACCTGTTCTACGTGCTTGAGCAGCAAATCGAACGGGAACAGTACGCTCAGGAAGTACATGACCGTTATCTGGAGTTCATCAAGGGTTACCTGATCCCCAAATACGTGGAGTTCATCGGCAAGGAAATTCAGACTGCCTACCTCGAGTCCTACTCCGAGTACGGCCAGAACATCTTTGACCGTTATGTCACCTACGCCGACTTCTGGATTCAGGATCAGGAATACCGGGATCCGGACACCGGCCAGCTGTTTGACCGCTCTGCGCTCAATGCCGAACTGGAGAAAATCGAAAAGCCCGCCGGCATCAGCAACCCCAAGGACTTCCGCAACGAAATCGTCAACTTCGTGCTGCGGGCCCGGGCCAACAACGCCGGCAAGAACCCCAACTGGACCAGCTACGAGAAGCTCAGAACCGTTATCGAGAAGAAAATGTTCTCCAATACCGAAGAGCTGCTGCCGGTCATCTCCTTCAATGCGAAAACCAGTGCCGACGAGCAGAAAAAGCACGACGACTTCGTGGACCGCATGATGGAAAAAGGCTATACCCGCAAGCAGGTTCGTTTGCTGTCCGAGTGGTACCTGCGGGTACGCAAGTCAAGCTGATAGGCATCAGTTGGGGGAACCATGGCGCATTTTATCGACAGACGACTGAATGGCCGTAACAAGAGCGCTGTCAACCGGCAGCGTTTCATCCGCCGCTACAAACAACAGCTTAAAAAGGCGGTGTCGGATGCGGTGCTCAAACGCAGCATTCAGGATATCGACAAGGGCGAGAGTGTCTCCATTCCTACCCGGGACATCTCCGAGCCCTTCTTTCATCACGGCAAGGGAGGCCACCGGGATCAGGTTCATCCGGGTAACGACCAGTTCGTCAAGGGTGACAAGGTTGACCGTCCCTCCGGTGGTGGCGGTGGCGGCAGCGGCCAGGGCGAGGCCAGCAATCAGGGAGAAGGTCAGGACGATTTCGTGTTCCAGATCTCCAAGGACGAATACCTGGATTTGCTGTTCGACGGCCTGGAGTTGCCCAATCTGGAGAAGAACAAGCTCAACAAGATCAGCGAAATGAAAACCTTTCGGGCCGGCTACACTGCCGACGGCGTGCCGGCCAACATCAACGTGGTGCGTTCATTGCGCCAGTCTCTGGCCCGGCGTACCGCCCTGCAGGCGGGTAAAAAGCGTACCGTGGCCGAGTTGGAACAGGAGCTGGCAGACCTGGGCAAGCGCCCGGCGGAAAACTACGCGCGCATTCAGGAGCTGGAGGACGAAATCAGCGAGCTCAAACGCCGCATTGCGGCGGTGCCCTTTATCGACACCTTTGATTTACGCTACAACAACTTCGTCAAACGGCCGGTGCCTTCTACCCAGGCGGTAATGTTCTGCCTGATGGACGTGTCCGGCTCGATGGATCAGGCCACCAAGGACATGGCCAAGCGCTTTTACCTGCTGCTCTATCTGTTTCTGACCCGCAGCTACAAGAACGTGGACGTGGTGTTTATCCGCCACCACACTCAGGCCAAGGAAGTGGACGAACAGGAGTTTTTCTACTCTCAGGAAACCGGGGGCACCATTGTCTCCAGCGCACTGCAGCTGATGAAGGAAGTAATGAATGAGCGCTACCCATCGGATCAGTGGAATATCTATGCCGCCCAGGCGTCCGATGGCGACAACTGGGCCGACGATTCTCCCCTGTGCCGGCAACTGCTGCAAAAGGACATCATGCCGCTGGTGCGTTACTTCACCTATATCGAGATCACCAACCGGGCTCACCAGAGTTTGTGGCACGAATATGAACCCATTGCCCGGCAGTTTCCGGCCTTTGCCATGGAGCACATCCGCTCGGTGGAGGATATCTATCCCGTATTCCGGGAGCTGTTCAGAAAACAGGCGGCGTGAGGTGACCTATGGCGCAAGCACTGAAAAAATGCCGGCCGCTGAGTGACGGACCGGACTGGACCTTTGACCTGCTCGAGGCCTATCACAAGGAAATTGCCCGTATCGCCGAACACTACGGGCTCAGCACCTATCCCAACCAGATAGAGGTGATCACCGGCGAACAGATGATGGATGCCTATTCCAGCATCGGCATGCCCATTGGCTACCATCACTGGTCTTACGGCAAAAAATTTATTCAGACCGAGCAGAATTACAAGCGCGGCCAGATGGGCCTGGCCTACGAGATTGTGATTAACTCCAACCCCTGCATCGCCTATCTGATGGAGGAAAACACCATGCCCATGCAGGCGCTGGTCATCGCCCATGCCTGCTACGGCCACAATTCCTTTTTCAAGAACAACTACCTGTTCAAAACCTGGACCGATGCCGAATCGATCATCGACTACCTGCTGTTTGCCAAGCACTACATTAACGAGTGCGAGGAAAAGTACGGCATTTCGGAAGTGGAGAACCTGCTCGACAGCTGCCATGCCCTGATGAACTACGGGGTCGACCGCTACAAGCGGCCGCAAAAACTGTCACTGGCGGAAGAACGACGCCGTCAGAAGGCGCGCGAGGCCTATCTGCAAACTCAGGTCAACGAGCTGTGGCGAACCTTGCCGCGCATGGAAGACGAAAAGCAAAAGCAGAAACTGCGCTACCCCAAAGAGCCGGAAGAAAACCTGCTGTATTTCATTGAAAAACACGCGCCCCTGCTGGAGCCCTGGCAGCGGGAAGTGGTGCGTATCGTGCGCAAGATAAGCCAGTATTTTTACCCGCAAAAGCAGACCCAGGTGATGAACGAGGGCTGGGCCACCTTCTGGCATTACACCATTTGCCAGCACATGTACGACGAGGGCTTGGTCACCGACAAATTCATGATGGAGATACTGCACAGCCACACCAATGTGGTATTTCAGCCCCCCTACAACAGCAAGTACTACTCGGGCATCAATCCCTATGCCCTGGGGTTTGCCATGTTTCAGGACATTCGCCGCATCTGCGAGGATCCCACCGAGGAAGACAAGGCCTGGTTTCCGGATATTGCCGGCTCCGACTGGGTCAAGGCCCTGCACTTTGCCATGGAGAACTTCAAGGACGAGAGCTTTGTCAGCCAGTTCCTCTCACCCAAGGTGATGCGGGACTTCCACCTGTTTGCGGTGGCCGACGACGACACCCGCAATTACCTGGAAATTTCGGCCATTCACGACGATCTGGGCTACCACCAATTGCGGCAGACCCTGTCAAACCAGTACAACCTGTCCAACCTGGAGCCCAACATTCAGGTCTATAACGTGGAGGTAAAGGGCGACCGGTCGCTGACCCTGCGTCATGTGCCTCATAACCGTATTCCGCTATCGGACTCCTGTCACGAGGTGGTCAAGCACGTGCACCGGCTGTGGGGATTCGACGTCCTGCTGGAGCAGGAAGAAGCCGATGGCAGCGGTACCTTGCTCAGCCGCTGCCCGCCCAAACCGGAAGAAAGCTGAGTCAAAAACGCCTCTCGATGAGAGGCGTTTTTTTCACTACTGCACTTGTTACTGTTGCACTTGTTTATTGATGAACCAGGGTATCGGGCAGATGCTCGCGCATTTCCTGCCACAGCCGGCCCGACGCCTTGCCGTAGTCCCGCACCAGCTCCACCACCTCTTCCGCCCGGCCGGTGCGGGCGTGCTCCGCCAGCCCCCGGTAATAGTCCGCCGCCAGGGCCCGGGCACCGGCACGGGAGAAATAATAGCGCCCTACCCGGCAATACAAACCCTTGAAGCCATTCAGGATCAACCCATAAATAGGATTGCCGGAGGCAAAGGCCAGACGATGGTGCAGCTCGTAGTCAAAGGCGGCATAGGCATCGGCGTCATCGGCCAGCCGTTCTAGCCCGGCCACTACCTCCTCTACCGCCGCGGAATCATGACGAATGGCACCACGAATAAAGATGCTGCTGATATGAGTGCGGGCCGATAACAGATGCCCAATCAGCTCGGGGGTCTTGTCGGCATCGAGCCGCGCCAGGGTTTCCAGAATATTCAGGCCGGAGGTTTCCCAGAAGTTGTTTACCCGGGTGGGCTTGCCGTGCTTGATGGTCAGCCAGCCGTCCCGGGCCAGCCGGTGCAACACTTCCCGCAGCGTAGTACGGGTCACGCCAATCAGCTCCGACAGCTCCCGCTCGGCGGGTAAAATGGAGCCGGGAGGAAAGCGACTGTTCCAGATGGACTCGATGATATATTCTTCCGCAAAACCGGCGGGGCTTTGTGCCTTGATGACCATGAAATCACTCTGTCTCTGGAATGTTACAAATGGTAAAAAACGCGAAAAATGATAACAGAGCGGACCAGTCTCCCACAAGCAACCCCGCCTTCCTTGCACATCAATCGACGAGGATTTCTCCGTGAACCAGTTTTCCCGCTCTCGCCTGGCCTGGGCCCTGCTGACCCTGGGCAGCACGGCGCTGCTGCTGGCGGCCCTTTACTACCAGTATGTGGAAGATTACGCCCCCTGCGTGATGTGCGTTTACCAGCGCGCGGCCTTGTGGGGCGTGATGCTGTCGGGCCTGCTGGGCTGGCTGGCCCCCCAAAATGCAGTGGTGAGTGGCCTGGCCCTGGCAGGCTGGCTGGCGGCCTCGGTAGAAGGTTTTTTGCTGGCCAGAGAACATGTGGGCTATCAGCTGAACCCTTCGCCCTTTCACCAGTGCTCCACGGTCGCCGAATTTCCCGCCTGGTTTCAGCTGGAGGTCTGGTGGCCGGCCATGTTTTATCCCACCGGTGACTGCTCTTCCATCGACTGGCAATGGCTGGGGCTGAGCATGCCGCAATGGCTGATGGGAATTTTCGCGGTGCTGGCCGGGCTGGCGGTATTGTTTATTGGCGTGCGCGTGGCGGCAAGACGTTAAACCTAGTCATTCCGGCCCTTGAGCCGGAATCCATTTTGCAGACAAAGGCCCGACCTACCCCAGACTCCGGGTCAAGCCCGGAGTGACGGTACCTTATCAGCTGGCCCAGGTAATGATGTGATCTTCCCAGTCGCCGGCCTTGGATTCGGGCACCACCTTGCCTCGCACCGACTGGCCGGCACGGTGCATGGCACTCTTGGAGCCGGTACGCAGCGGGTGCCAGGACGGCAGTGACTTGCCTTCCGCCAGCACCCGGTAGGCACAGGTGGACGGCAGCCAGTAAAACTCGCTCAGCTTGTCACGGGTGATCTTCAGGCAGTCGGGCACCCGGGCAAAGCGGTTGGGGTAATCGCTGCAGGCGCAGCTGTGGGTATTGAGCAGCTCGCAGGCCACGTTGGTGTGCACCAGCTCATCGGTGTCTTCATCGATCAGCTTGTTGAGGCAGCACTTGCCGCAGCCGTCACACAGGGCCTCCCACTCGTCGTCGGTCATCTCGTCGAGGGTCTTGGTCTGCCAGAAGTTTGCCTGCATTTATTTTGCTACCTTCGCCGTAAAGGCGAACTTGTTGTCCAGGGTTAACGTAAGTTCGTCACCCGCGTTCAGCTCCCCGACCCCCTTGGGTGTACCGGTAAGCACGATGTCGCCGGGCATCAGGGTAAAGCACCCGCTGATCTCCGCCAGCAACTCGCCCAGAGACCACATCATCAGTTTGGTATTGCCCGTCTGCCGGGGCTGGCCATTCACTGTGAGCGAAAAATCCAGCTGCTGCAGCGGCGCCAGCAAATCCGGTGACACAAACGGGCCCATGGGGCAACTGCCGTCAAAGGCCTTGGCCCGTTCCCAAGGCTGCCCCTTGGCTTTAAGCTCATCCTGTAGCGCGCGCAGGGTCAGATCCAGCGCCAGCCCCACACCGGCCACGGCGTTCAGCGCCTCCGCAGGGCTTGCCTTGCACAACCGGCGCCCCACCAGCAACGCAACTTCCACCTCATGGTGCACCGGCCCCTGATCTGCGGGCAACAGCAGCGGCTCGTCAAGGGGGGCCAGGCTGGTGGCGGGCTTGATAAACAACAGCGGTGCATCGGGCACCGGGTTGTTCAGCTCTTCGGCATGATCCCGGTAGCTGCGGCCAACGCACACCACTTTGCCGGTGGCATAGGGCAGTACAAAGCCTTCCTGATCGATATGCTGATACATGCTGGACTCTTATTCCTGATCGCCGCGCTCGGCGGCCTGGCGGGCAAGATGCTCCTTGAGCAGGTTTTCCGGCGGCGGCGGCAACTGCAGGAAATAGC
This sequence comes from Oceanimonas aquatica, assembly GCF_030732065.1. GTDB lineage: Bacteria > Pseudomonadota > Gammaproteobacteria > Enterobacterales > Aeromonadaceae > Oceanimonas. The sequence goes on along the minus strand of NZ_JAVBHX010000003.1, from coordinate 227,118 downwards.
CCTGGGTACGCAGGCCTTCCCGCACCTTGTCGATATCCGACAGCGCCAGTCTGGTTTTGGTGGCCAGATTGATCACCATGGCCAGTTGCGGCGTACCAAAGGTGGCCATCAGGGGAGCGGGAACACGCGAAAAATCGTCGCGCCGTTCAACAAACAAATAGGTCTCTGCCTTTTTGGGGCTTTTATACACTGCACACAACATGGAAATTGCTATAATCCGTCGGGTTTATTGCCAGTCTGGATGGCAAACTATAACATCAGCACGACCAATAACAAAAAGGATCACTTTCCTTGGGGGACAGCCGCTTATGGCGGAGCGTGGCATTGAATTGAAAGGCAGCAGCTTTACCCTGTCGGTGTTGCATATTACCTCGGCAGACATTGAACAGGTAAAACAACAACTGCTGGAAAAAATCGCACAGGCGCCGGAGTTTTTTCGCGCCGCACCACTGGTTATCAATATCGAAAAACTGCCGGAGATTCCGGATTTTTCCGCCCTGGCATCGGCCGTGCGCGAGCTGGAACTGGTGCCGGTGGGTGTCAGTGGCATTCTCGACGACAGCGGTCGTGCCGCCGCCCGCGCAGCCGGCCTGGCGGTGATGACCACCGGCAAGGTGTCTGCCCCCGCTCCCGAGCCGTCTCCTTCTCCTGCCCTGCTTAATCAGCCCGGCACCCGTGTCCATCGTGGCCCGGTGCGCTCCGGCCAGCAGATCTATGCCCAGAATGGCTCTCTGGTGGTACTGGGGGCCGTCAGTAACGGCGCCGAAGTCATCGCCGACGACAGCATTCATGTTTACGGGGCATTACGGGGACGCGCCGTGGCCGGCGCCAAGGGTAATGACAACGCACGTATTTACTGCCAGCAACTAATGCCCGAGCTGGTGTCCATCGCCGGACACTATCAGCTCAGTGACGGGCTGCAGGGCGAGCAATGGGAACAACCGGTCAGCATTTCTCTGGCGGGCGAACAGCTCAAGCTGGACAGGATCTGATTTTTTTTACGACTTAGGAACATATTTCTATGGCACGGATAATCGTCGTCACTTCTGGTAAGGGCGGAGTAGGTAAAACCACCTCCAGCGCAGCCATCAGCACCGGTCTGGCCAAACTGGGCCACAAAACGGTGGTCATCGATTTCGATATCGGTCTGCGTAATCTCGATTTGATCATGGGCTGCGAACGCCGCGTGGTCTACGACTTCGTCAACGTCATCAATGGTGACGCCAACCTCAATCAGGCCCTGATCCGCGACAAGCGGGTGGAGCAGCTCTACATTCTGCCCGCCTCGCAAACCCGCGACAAGGACGCCCTCACCCGGGATGGCGTGGAAAAGATCATCAACGACCTGAACGAGATGGGCTTTGACTACATCATCTGTGATTCGCCCGCCGGCATTGAAAGCGGCGCCCTGATGGCGCTGTACTTTGCCGACGAGGCCATTGTAACCACCAACCCGGAAGTGTCCTCGGTGCGCGACTCCGACCGCATTCTGGGTATTCTTTCCTCCAAATCCCGCCGGGCCGAACAGGGCCTGGAGCCCATCAAGGAGCACCTGCTGCTGACCCGCTACTCCCCCGAGCGAGTCAACCGGGGCGACATGCTGAGCGTAGAAGACGTGCAGGAAATCCTGGCCATTCCGCTGCTGGGCGTGATCCCCGAGTCCCAGGCCGTGCTCAAGGCGTCCAACGCCGGTGAGCCGGTGATCCTGGACAGCGAATCCGACGCCGGTCAGTGCTACACCGATACCGTGGCTCGCCTGCTCGGCGAAGAGCGGGAGTTTCGTTTCCTCGAAGAAGGGAAGAAGGGATTTTTCAGCCGACTTTTTGGGAGTTAACTCATGTCTCTACTGGACTATTTCCGTTCAAGAAAGAACCAGAGCAGCGCCAAACTGGCGAAGGAGCGACTGCAGATCATCGTGGCCCATGAGCGCAGCCAGCGGGATACCCCCGATTACCTGCCGCAAATGAAACAGGATATTCTGGAAGTCATTCGCAAGTATGTCAGTATCGAGCTGGAGCAGATTTCGGTTCAGCTCGATCAGAAAGGAGACAACCTCTCGGTGCTGGAGCTGAATATCATGCTGCCCGAGCAGGACGACAAACCCAGCTCGTAAGCTGAAAGCTGGAAGAATTAAAACAGTGCCACTTAAAATGCGGCACTGTTTTTTTTGTCTGCACAGCGTTATGGATCCACTGTGGTCATTCCGGCCCTCGAGCCGGAATCCATTCTGCAGATGGCGGTGAATTCCGCCGAAGACACTGCTCTCTGCGATGACCCCTCATCCCCACCTTCATGACGTTCCTTCGCGGGGTGACGGTTAAGTAGCAGCTGATGAAAAATTATAGCCGGCTTTGTAACAGCTCACCGCGCCATCCCTGCAACAGCGCAGGTTGGTTGTTTTCGCATTCTTCCAGCCGCCATTTCCAGCTCAGGTACTGGTGGATCAGCCGCTTCGAGGCAATCAGCTCGGCCGGTACACCGGACTCCTCACCCGCCTGCTCCACCAGACCGCGAATGCGCTTGAGCTCCGCCTTGTAACCGGGGTAATCCACCAGCCGCCTGACCGGCTCAGGCCAGGTTTCCGGGGCCGCCAGCGCCTGTTGCACAAAGCCCAGCAGGGTCTGGCCGTGGCGCTTGATCTCCATCGGCTCCAGCCCCAGCCGGTTGAGATCACTCAGGCTTAGGGGGGCCCGCTCGGCTACCCGGAACAGATGAGCTTCGCGCACCACAAAATTGACCGCCAGATCCCGCTTGCGTGCCTCGTTCAGCCGCCATTCGCACAGCCGTTGCAAAATCCCCAGGGCCTGACGGTCCAGGGTCCAGGCGTTTTTAACGTCCAGATAAGCCAGCGCCGGCTCCACGCTCACAGCCCGGCGTTTAACCGCCCACTCGCATTCCTGCTCAAACCAGTCGAGCAGGCCCCTTTGCGCCAGTTGTTCGTGCAGCTTCTGGTACAGCGGGTACAGATAAATCACGTCATCGGCGGCATAGCTGAGCTGGGCCGCCGACAACGGCCGGGCCAGCCAGTCGGTACGGGCATGGGCCTTGTCGAGGCTGACGCAGAGCAGTTGTTCCACCAGGGGCGCAAAGCCGAGCTGGGCACCCAGGCCCAGAAACGCCGCCGCCAGCTGAGTGTCGTGCACCCGGGCGGGCAGCGCGCCGCTCTGATGCTGAAACAGCTCCAGATCCTCTCCCCCGGCATGCAGCAGACAGATCCGGTTTGAATCGTGCAGCAAGCGCCACAGGGGGCTCAGATCGGTAACGGCCTGGGGATCTATCAGCGCGGTGCGCTCACCGTCGTGCAGCTGGTACAGGCCGGGACGGGCATAAAAGGTGCGGGTTCGTACAAACTCGGTATCTACCGCCAGCAGGGTGGCGTCGGTCTGGCAAAACTCTGCCAGGGTCTGATTATCGGCAATATATGTATAAGTCATGCAGGCTCTGTCAGCATTGGCCCGGTTCGGCCGGGCGCAAAAATGGGTGATCGTTCAGCGGCGTCGTTGCCGGTGCCACTGGCGCAGCAGGCGCTGGCGCTGACGCTGGCGTTGCCGCTGGCAATGGCGTGTTCGGTGATAGGGCCGCTGCGGAAACATCAGCGGCGTGTCTTCCCGGGTAAACGAATAAAAGATGGTCACCCCGACTCCTCAGCGACCGGGCAGCTTTTGCCAGGTCACCTTGTCTCGCAAATACACCGGTCTGGCCTCGGCGGCACTCACACCACGGCCGGCGGCCAGATCCTTGAGCGCCTGAGGCAGCATGTCCTGGGCCTCGGGAAAGGGCACCGCCTCGCACAACGCCTTCACCCGCTCCGTCAGTTCAGGATAGGTGACAAAGCCGCTGCCGGCGCCCTGTTGCCACTGGTCCTGGCAGTTGGCAAGAAACTCCGCCGGCGGCAGTACGGCCTCGGGCCGGGTGCCGGTCATGACCCCCTGCTCAAGGGCAAAACCACCGGCATAGATTTCGCCCATGCGGGCATCAATGGTGGCCAGCACGGTGTCACAGCCGGTGTGGCGGTGCACGCCCTGGGCCAGGGCCTGCAGGTTGGACACCCCAAACAGCGGCAGATCGGCGCCAAAGGCCAGCCCCTGGGCCACCCCAAGAGTAATGCGCACCCCGGTAAAGGAGCCGGGCCCGCGGCCAAAGGCCAGTCCGTCCAGCTGCGTCAGGGTGACGCCGGCCTCGGCCAGCAGTTCTTCCACCATGGGCAGGATCAATTCGGTATGGCCCCGTGGCGCCACCTGGTAGCGGCTGAGCACGTTTCCGTCCTGCCAGAGGGCGGCAGAGCAGGCTTCGGTGGCGGTGTCGATGGCCATTAACAGGCTCATGGCATTACTCCAGATTTGACAAAAATTCGTTCAGTTGCGGCAGGCTGCGGGTGCGTGGCATGGCCGGCAGGCTGGCGATAAAGTCGGCGCCATAGGCCCGGTTCACCAGGCGGGCGTCGGTGATCACCAGCACCCCCCTGTCTTCCACGTCACGGATCAGCCGGCCCACCCCCTGCTTGAGGGTAATGATGGCCTTGGGCAACTGCACCCGGGCAAAACCGTCTTCGCCCCGGCGGCGGCAGTCTTCCAGCCGGGCACTGAGCAGAGGGTCGTCCGGGGCAGCAAAGGGCAGCTTGTCGATCACCACGCACTGCAGGGCACGGCCGCGCACGTCGATCCCCTCCCAGAAACTGCTGGTGGCCACCAGCACGGCGCGGCCGTCCTGGCTGAACCGCTCCAGCAGCCGTACCTTGTTGTCTTCCCCCTGCATCAGCACGGTGCGATCCAGACGGGCGCGCAGCACCTCGGCCACTTCTCGCATCACCTGATAACTGGTGCACAGAAAAAAGGAACCACCGGGTACCCGGGCAAGGGTGTCGAGCAGGCTGTTGGCCAGCAGTTTGCCCCGGCCCGCACCGCTGGTCTCGGGCAGGTAGCGGGGTACGCACAGGCGCGACTGGCGAGGGTAATCAAAAGGGCTGTCCAATTGCAAGGTGCGACACTCGGTGAGTCCGAGATCGGCGCAAAAGTGCGCAAAACTGGTGCCCACGGCCAGGGTGGCCGAGGTAAACACCCAGCTGGTTTCTTCCCGGGCCAGCTCGCTGGCAAAACGCTCGGCCACCGACAGCGGCGTCTTGTGCAGGGCCACGTGCAGCCGGCTGCAGTCATACCAGAAGGAATAACCGTTTTCCTCGACCCGGGTCAGGCCTTCAAGCTGGGTGCGCAGGCCAATCAGCCGCTCAAAGCACTGGTCGAGTTGCTCGCCCCGGCCGAGTGCCAGCTTCAGCACCTCGTGAGTAAAGGCCAGGCTGTCGTTCAGCCGGGCCAGGGCCTGCGCCACTTGTGGCCGGCCCAGCGCCGGCCTGAGCTGGCCGCGGCCGGTGTCCAGGCCAAAGGCCAGGCGAAAATCCTGGGCGCAGCGCTCCAGCTGATCCGCCGCCTTGCCCAGCTGGGCCATGTCACGGGCCTCGGTTTTCTGGGCCAGCCTGAGATCCCGCGACAATTCGGTAAACTGCCGGCTCGACTGACTCTGGCCAAAATACTGGCCGGCAATCTCGGGCAACTGGTGGGCCTCGTCGAGAATACACACCTCGGCGTCGGGGATCAGCTGGCCAAAGCCGGTGTCGCGCACCGCCATGTCGGCAAAAAACAGATGATGATTGACCACCACCACCTGGGCCTCCATGGCCTTGTTGCGGGCCCTGACCAGGTAACAATCCTGATAATGGGCGCAATCGCGGCCGGCACAGTTGTCGTTGGTGCTGGTCACCAGCGGCAATATGTCGCTGCGCTCGGGCAGCCCGGGAATGTCGCCCACGTCACCGGTGGTGGTGAGCGGCGCAAAGCGTTTGACCACTTGCAGATCGGCCAGCGCCTCGGAAGACAGGCCGGGCACGGTATCATTAAGCCGGCCCAGTCGTTCAATGCACAGATAATTGGCCCGGCCCTTGAGCAGGGCCACCGGATGACTGTAGCCCAGCGCCTTGACCAGGGTGGGCAGGTCACGGTGATAGAGCTGCTCCTGCAGGTTGCGCGAGCCGGTGCTCACCACCACCTTTTTGCCGGCGGCCAGGGCCGGCGCCAGATAGGCATAGGTCTTGCCGGTGCCGGTGCCCGCCTCCACCACCAGCGGAATGCGATCGGTCATGGCCCGGGCCACCGCCGCCGACATCTCCACCTGGGCGGCACGGGGGCTGAAACCCTCTATCGCCTGGGCGAGCGGTCCTTCGGGGTCAAAGAGTACGGTACTGTCGGTAGGCTCCACAGGCGGCGGTTCCGTTGGCGAAAAAGAGAATCATACCAAAAGCCGCCCACCGGCGGCAGGCGGTGCGGGGTTTTATTCAGGCGCCGTGAGTGATCAGCATGTGTCCCAGAATACCCAGCAGAAAGCCAAGCACGGCGCCCATGGGCGGAGCCCAGTGGCGTTCCAGCACCGCCTGAGGGGCAATGTCCTGAAACACCGAATACAAAATGCCACCGGCGGCAAACAGCATGATGCCCGACACCAGCGGCGGGTTGGCCGCCAGCCAGAAATAGCCCGCCAGTGCCGCCGCCGGCCCCAGCAACGCCATGCCCACAAAGGATTTCACCGCCCGCCCCCGGCCATTGCCGGGCCTGGCGGTAGCGGACAGCTCCCGGTAGGCATTAAAGCCTTCCGGCAGGTTCTGCAACGCCATCAGTCCGGCCAGCAACAGGGCACCACTCTTGCTGCCATAGGCAAAGGCCGCCCCCAGTGCCAGGGATTCGGGAATAAAGTCCGACAGCATGGCCGCCAGCTGCCCGGCCCGGGTTTTAAACCGGTCGAGCAGCACATCCAGCGCCATAAAGGCCAGGCCGCCGCCGGCAAAACACAGGGCCGCGCTGCTGGCAGTGAGCCGCGCCGCCCCTTCCGGCACCAGCACCAAAGCCACCGCCGACAGCAGGGCTCCACCGCCAAAAGCCACCACCGAATGACGCAACTCGTTTTCCAGCCAGTCGGGATGAATGCGCTCGATGCGCGCCAGCAGGGCCCCGGCCGGCATGGCCAGTCCCGCCAGCAATGTAAAGACGATCATCATCATAACGTCGGTCATGGTGTGCTCCTGATGTGTGATTATTATTGATTGTTTGCCGTGGGTGCCGGCCTCAGGCCTCACCCAACTCGTATTCCAGCTGCTCTTCGCCCAGCTCGGCAAAACGCTGCCAGCGGTTTTTGCCTGCCTGCTTGGCGGCGTACATGGCCAGATCCGCCCGGCGCATCAGCTTGTCGGCGTCAACGCCGTCCTTTGGGTATACCGCCAGGCCGAGGCTGGCGGACACTCGCACCCTGATGCCTGCAATGTCGACGGGTGCGCTGGCAGCGGCCAGCAGTCGCTCCATTACCTCGTCGCCATCGTCGGGGCCGGCCATGCCGGCCAGCACCGCCACAAACTCGTCGCCGCCCATGCGCGCCAGAGTGTCGTTTTCCCGCAGGCAGTGCTGCATGCACGCCCCCAATTGCCTGAGCAGTTCGTCGCCGGCGTCATGGCCATGGGTATCGTTGACCGCCTTGAAACCGTCCAGATCGAGAAACACCAGTCCCACCGCCCCGCCCTGACGGCGACAGGCGGCCAGCGCCTGCTGCAGCCGGTCGGCCAGCAGCAGGCGGTTGGGCAGACCGGTCAGGGCATCGTAATGGGCAATGCGCTCCAGTTTTTCCTGCTGATCCAACAGCGGGGTAATGTCCGAGAACATGGACACGAAATGGCGGGAATGGCCGGCTTCATCCTGCACCCGGCTGACGTTCAGCATCTGGGCATACTGCTCGCCGCACTGGCGCCGGCTCCACACCTCGCCCTGCCAGTAGCCATGACAGGCCAGCGCCTGCCAGATCTCGGCATAAAAGCCCGAAGAATGACGCCCGGAATGCAGCAGGGTGGCATTGTTGCCCAGCACCTTGTCGCGCTCATAACCGGTAATGCGGGTAAAGGCCTCGTTCACATCGAGAATGGTGCCGGCTTCATCGGTGATCATGATGGCTTCCCGAGTGTGGCTGAATACGCTCGCCGCCAGTCGCAGGTCGAGATCGGCCCGGCGCTGAGCGGTAATATCGGCAAAGGCCACCACCAGGCTGTACCGGCTGTGCCCCAGGGGGGTGGCACTGACGTTCAGCCAGCGTTGACCGGCTGCCGACTGCAGCGACATCACCACATCGTGCACCGGCCGGTCTTCGGCCAGCGCCCGGGAGCTGGCGAACTCGCTTTTGGGCATGGCACTGCCGTCTTCCCGCAGCACCTGCCAGCCCTGATTGTCATATACGTCTTCCAGCCGGTGCCGGGGGCGTATGCCCAGCATGCTCTCGGCGGCGGCATTGCAATGCACTATCATTCCCTTGCGGTCGGTCAGGGCAATGCCCATGGGCAAAAAGGCCACTATGGTGCGCAGCCGCTCTTCGTTATCGGCAATCTCCGCCTGCTGCTGCTTGCGGTAACTGATGTCATGCAAAGTGCCCGACATGCGCACCACCCGGCCCGTGGTGTTGCGTTCCAGCACTCTGCCCTTGATCAGTACCCAGGCATAACCTCCCCGGCGATGACGCAGGCGAAGCTCCAGTTCAAGGTGCTCAAGCCGTCCTTCCAGCACGCGCTGCCAGGCCTGCTTCAGCGTGGCCAGATCCTGAGCATGAAACAGGGCACGCAGCTGATTTGCGCTGAAGGGCCCGGGCCAGGCCCGGTGGTAACCGGCAGGGCCGGCACATTGCTCACTGCAATACAGGCGGTCCTGAGCCGGTTGCCATTCCCAGGTGCCAATGCCGGTGCCCCAGATCACTTCTTCCAGCTTGCGGCTCTGCTCCTTGTAGGCACGGCGGCTCTGACGCACCTGATAATGCTTGCCAAACAGCGCCACCAGGCTGAGGCTGAGCAGCAGCATCAGCACAGACACAAACACCAGCCAGGGCCCGTAAAATCGCCACAGGGCCAGCAGACTGGGCTCTTCTTCCGCATCAAAGGGCGGCTGGCGCAGGCGCCGGGCCAGGTTTTCCACCGGCAGGTAATCCCCGGGCGGGGCAAAGCCCTCAATGCCCGCGGCCAGGGCGGCGGGATGATCGTGCTCCAGGGCCATCAGGGCACTGGCAATGCGGCGAACATGCGGCATGGATACCCGTGGCAGGGCCAGAAAAGGCCACTCGGGATAAAGCCGGGTTGAAACCGCGTAAGGAAAACCGGGCAGGTGCTGGGCATTCAGCACCCGGAACCGGCGTTGCTGCACCTCAGGCAGGCTTTCAAGGATCCCGGTGCGAACAAAGCCGGCATCGGCCCGCCCTTCCAACAGGGTGGCGATCACCCCGTCGTGGCCGCCCACGGCAGACAGGGTGGTGTCCTTGCCCAGGCGAATGCCGGCCTCCAGCAGCTCCAGCGCCTGGGTCTGATAGCCCCCCAGAAAGCGTTTTCCGGGAATGGCGATATGGCGGTTGCGCAGATCCTCAAGGGTATTCAGATCACTGCGCTCCCGGCGCGTCAGGATCACGCCGCCAAGGGCACTGGTGGCCTCGCCCTGTTCGCGGCTGATCTTGGTGGCCAGTACCCCGGTCAGGGCATTATGACTGCGCAGCAACAAATAGTGGCTGGGGTTGGTAAAGACCAGATCCAGCCCATTGCGGGACAGCTCGGTTTCCATTTCGTCCTGGTTCAGGACCCGCAGCCGCACCTGGGTACCGGGCAATTGTTCACTCAGGTAATCGGCGAGAGGCTGATACATGGTGATCATCATGGGTTTGGGGCGGTAGGCAAACACGCCCAGGGTCAGCATCTGCTCCGCCCGCGCCGGCAACGCCAGCAGACACAACAAGAACAATGCGCGGCAATACAAACTCATTCCCTCTCCTCGGGAAGCCAGCGAGGGCTGAACAGATGTTGCAGCCGGTCGGGCCGCAGCAGCAGACCATGATCCAGCATAATATCGTGCAACTGATGGGCCGCCTGAGCCAGGCGGCTGTCCTGTTCATCCAGATAGCGGCGGTTGGCCGTGAGATTGGGCATTACCACCCCGGCCAGCGCCTGCTCCACCTGGGGCAGCGATACATTCTGCCGGCCGGCAATACGGTAGAGCGCATCCTGACGGTTGGTACGAATGTGCTCCAGCGCCCGAAAATGGTTGTTCACCAGTGCGGCCAGCGAGCCGGTGCCGGACGCATCGGTGCGCAAGGCCAGCACGTCGAAGATGGTATCGGGCAGGCTGCGGCTGTCGAACAGCCGTGTGCCGCCCTGTGCCAGCAAGCGTCCGGCGGTGGGCTCGTAGGTGATCACGGCGTCAACGCGTTCCTGTTGCCAGGCCGCCAGCTGTTCGTCGGGAGCCAGCTCCACCAGCCGGACCGCCGAGCGCGGCAGGCCGGCGCTGTGCAGTATGCGGTTCAGCATCAGGGCACCCAGGGCGGTGGACTCCACCCCCAGCCGCTTGCCCGCCAGCTGATCCAGCTGCTGAATACCGGTACGGGCCACCAGCATGTCGGCGCCCGCCGACACATTGAACACGGTAGCAATGGTCAGCGGAATACCCTGACTGCGCGCCAGCAATACCTCGTCCAGGGTCAGGCAGGCCGCATCCAGCTCGCCGTTGCGCAGGCCCTTGAGGGAGTCGGTGGCATTGGCCCCCGACACCAGCTTTACGCTGTCGGGCAACCAGTTAAGATTGCGGGCAAGATACAGGGTTTCGTAACCAATCCAGGCATGAATACCAACCCGCAGTGGCGATACTCCACATCCGAGCAGCGGCAATGCCGCCAGGCTGGCGAGGCCGGTAAGAAAACGACGGCGTTCCATGATAGATAGACCTCTCCTGGCCGGTGAGTGAACGTCCCGGTACGGCGTCAAAGCCGGCTAAAGGGAGCTCACCCATCCCTGTGGGCAAATGCACAAATACGTAGTGAATATTCTCGCACAGATTCAAACGGGCAAGAAGTGTTCAGCACCTCGTGAGGCAACGTTGCGCTATTCTCTGTTTACAACAAAACAAAATAGTCAACGGCTGTCGATCTCATGGAGGCTGAGATGTCCAACTCACCCACCCCTGCGCAGAATCATCTGCTGTCCGCCTTACCCGACGAAGTCAAGGAGCGCCTGTTTCCCTTTCTCGAGTTGGTGTCGCTGCCATTGGGAAAGGTCTTGTATGAATCAGGAAGTCAACTGCGTTACGTCTACTTTCCCACCGATGCCATCATTTCGCTGCTCTATGTAATGCAGGACGGCGCATCGGCAGAGATTTCGGTGGTTGGTAACGAGGGAATCATTGGTATTGCCGTCTTTATGGGGGGCGAAAGTACTCCCAGCCGGGCACTGGTGCAAAGCGCCGGCCACGCCTACCGGCTGGCCAGCGTGCGACTCAAGGAAGAATTCAATCGTGATGCGACCATGCGGTTGCTGATGCTGCGCTACACCCAGGCACTGATCACCCAGATGGCCCAGACGGCAGTATGCAACCGCCATCATTCGGTCGATCAGCAGCTATGCCGCTGGCTGCTGCTGTCTCTGGATCGGTTGCCGGATAACCGCCTGACCATGACCCAGGAGCTGATAGCCAACATGCTGGGGGTACGCCGGGAAGGGGTCACCATTGCCGCCGGCAAGCTGCAGCAGCTCGGTGTTATCGAGTACCATCGCGGCCATATCACTGTGCTGGACCGCACCAAGCTGGAACAACTCAGCTGCGAATGCTATGCCGTGGTCAAGAAGGAAACCGACCGGCTGCTGGCCATGTCGCCGACCAGCTCATAAAAAACCGCCGTGCCCCTAACCGGATTGCACGACGGCACCCTGACCAGCGCGTCAGGAGATTAAAAAGTGAGCGCCTTGGCCTCAACACTCTTGACCCCACGTATATTCTGGGCATGTTCGATGGCCAGCGCCCGTTCGGCGCCACTGTGTACCTTGCCACTGAGATGGACCACGCCGTCTTCCGTGGTAACCGCTATATCGGAGCTGCTGACATTGCTGGAATACATAAAGGTCGCCTTCACCTTCATGGTGATCCAGCTGTCGGACATCCCGTGCCCGGCCCCTTTTCCCGTCTCTTTGGGCTCGTTTTTGGTGATATTCGGATCTATCCGCAGCTGGTTGTCCACGCCCAGCACGCCGCGGGTGCTCGCGGCCTGCCTCTCGGCGAATTCCTTGGCTTCGACGCTGCCGGCCGCTCCCTTCAGTGTGACCTTGCCTCTTTCGGTTGTCACTTCCACGGCCAGGCCGTCGGCATGCTTGCTCCACAACAGCTTAGACTTGACCGCCGCGGTCATGGAGATGTCATCGACCCGCTCGCCATAACTGCGCGCGCCGGTCGGCGCCGGCAGCGCATAACCTGCCTTCACCTGGATATCGTTGTTAACGGAGGTGATCCCCTCCACCCCCAGGGCAATCTCCTCGGCCAGCTCTTTATTGACGGCCTCGTCCACCACGCCGGTAAGGGTCGCCTCGCCGTCTTGAACCACCACCAGCAGATCGTTGGCCCGCAAATAGGGGCTCAGGATATAGGTGGTCCAAATCTGGGTTTCCATCCTGATATCAGACATTTCATAGGGCCGGGTCTGGGTTTGTGCACAGAGCGAAGCACTAAAAACGGCGAGCAGCAGTAACCCGCCCAACGCCATCATTAATTTCAACTGTTGATACTGTATATGGAAAATATACATGGCCTTTCTCCGGAATAAACCAATACGAAAGCCTGTGTTCCGCTACCGGACCCGGCCACGCCGCTGAGGCGGCATGGCCGGGGTTAACGATCGCAGGGCGTTATCATCCGCTCCGTCCATGGACTGGTACCGCCCTGCGACCTCGAGCCCCTTTTTATCGGCCTCTACTTCTTGGCTTCGGGGCGTTGCGGCTTGGGCTCTTGCTGGCCCTGCGCCTGCGCTTGAGGCTCTTGCTGACCCTGCGCTTTACGGGGTTCTTGTTGCTCTTCGCCCAGTTTGCGCTGTTGCTGGGGATCCTGGGGAGCCGTTTTTTTGCCGGGCTGCTCGGGTTGGTTGGGTTTGTGTGACTTGTCCATAATAACCTCGGAGTGTTAACCGTCCGCGATATTGCGGGCTGGCTACAAGGTAACAATGACAGGGAATCGGTACGGCGTCGGTACGTTGTCGCGCATAACGGGAAATACTTGCTGAACTGCATCTGATGCATGTAAAGGATGGGTTGGCAGACCAGGGACGAGGAAAATGCCCCGGGGCCTGATGACCCCAAGGACACATGTTAATTTTACTATTCGAGCGCCTCAGCCAACACGTATGCCGTCCAGGGCGCCCAGAACGCCGAACGCCTGCAACAGCCAGATGACCACGGCAATAACGACAACGATATTAAGGATATTTTTGATCTTGCGATCCATGGGAATGTAAGCGTTAACCAGCCAAAGCAGAACACCCACCACAATCAGCACGATAACCAGGTTAATAAGTGGCATGAGGACTCTCCTGTGAGATAAATCCGGTATAGCCTGTTGGTATAAAAGCTACCGTCAGGGCCAGTCTACCGATTGATACGAGAAATCTTGGTGCCTTCTATGCTGAGTCCCGCCATCAGTCCCTGCTGGCTGAAAATAAACGCATAGGCATCATGTTGCAGGGACGAGGTCGACAGGTTTTTTGCGACCCCTTCGTCCACCACCACCACGGTGGGACCAACACCCAGCTCCCAGCCTTGGGTATCTTCAACATAGCGCACTGCCTCCTCGGTCATCAGAAACACTGCATAGCCATACGTCTGGGCACCGATTTGCAGCCCCCAGGATCCTGAAACCGAGTTGTAATAATCGACGGTCGAGTCACCTTTTATCAGCACGCCTTCCCCATAGCTGCCGCCAAAGACCAGCCCCGCCTTCACCATATTCGGGAATACCAGTACCCCCTTGGCCGTGTGCGAAAGGCTCTCGGCGATAGGCTCGGTGCGATACAGGGTCTGCAGCGCCTGACGGGAATCCCTGTCCAGATCTTCCGCAGTGGCCGCGACGGCCTGATTATTCGCCGCCGGCAGGACGAAGAAAGCCGCCGCCAGGATGAGCGCGAACACATTGCGTTGTAGGCTGTACATAATCATTACTCCTTCACAGAACATCCCCCAAGGGGGCTGAAGCTATCGTCATTGATGCATCCAACCGGCGGGGTACTTCGTGCATTGCTATATAGCGCGCTGCCTTGGAATCCCCCGCCGTCACGAGCCATAACGATGGCTTCTTCAGTGGCGTAGTGCTTGCGGTCAGATCCGCCCCAGCAACAGCAACACCACCACAATAACCAGCACAACCCCCAGTACCCCGCTCGGAGCGAAGCCCCAATTACGGCTGTAAGGCCAGCTTGGAATGACGCCGATCAACAGCAAGACCAGCAGGATTAACAGAATGGTACCCATAATATGCGATGCCTCCTGGCAGGTGACCAACAAGGATGTCGGCAGATGCCGAACCCCGTTTGCGGGCGCAGCGACGGACATTGCCTGCCACGCCGTTCGGGTGATACCGATAACTGAACGACCAGCATGGCACTCGGTCATCATCACCTGACTCCCACTTTACTCTCACTGAAAACATCGTCTGTTCGTTAGCGCACACGGACCGCCAGACCTGTTTCGATGCTATGTACGCCATCGCACAGACAGCCCCTAACCGGATGAATAATCTTGTACTTGGCGGCGTCGACCATGTTGACCATGGCGATGTCGTACATGCGGTACCACCATCATGACGAACACGGGAAACCGCACTTGGAACTCGACCGGCCGCACCGCCACAGGAGGCGATATGAACCGGAATTGCACCCACCTTCACACCGCACAGGGGCGACACACAACGTCGGGGACAAGGCCCAGGCCGCCGAATACCCGGACCGCAGGAAAGTCTTGCGTAACGCTCTGGTCATGGGCTGCAGTCTGTTGATCCCCGTCGCCCTGGTAGGCTGTGAACCCAAACCGGAGATCCCGTCCCGGGGGGCGGACGACACCCCCGCCACTCCCCAGGCGGCCAAGGTTCCGCAGGCCAGTGTGCAATACCAAGTCCATCCCAACGAAGGCAGGCAGTGCAGCCAGTGCGAGCACTTTATCGCCGAGTCAAACAGTTGCCGGTTGGTGGCTGGCAACATCAGTAATACCGGTTGGTGTAGCCTGTGGACCGCGACTTGAAGCGGCATGGTTACCCCCCGGCCTTGCCGGCCCTGGTGCCGGCGGGCTCATCCATCAATACAGGAGTGACATATGAACTGGGATATCGTGGAAGGCAACTGGAAGCAGTTCAAGGGCAAGGTCCAGACGCAATGGGGCAAGCTGACCGACGATCAACTCGACGTCATTGCCGGCAAACGCGAAGAGCTGGCGGGCAAGCTCCAGGAAGCCTACGGCATCAGCAAGGACGAAGCCGAACAGCAGATAAAGGAATTTGAAGAACAAAATAAAGACTAAACCAAGCAGCACCGTCCCGGGGCGGCCCGGGACACTCCCGCCACATCAGCCCAAACAACGGCGCCGGCTGGCCCGCATCCCAGCAGGGGCAGCACCGCCAGCAAAAAAAGCTGTTAACGTGGCGGCTCTTGAAGACGCCTACCGCTGATACAAGTAGGCGCCATCCTCCCCGGTCAGCAAGCCGGGACCTTCAGGAATTTCCCGCTCGCTGTGGTACTGAGCCGGAGTGCCATTGCAGCCGGCCAGCGCCAGCAAAAGCAGCAAAATGCCTGTTTTCATCATGACTCCTAGAATTTGAGCCGGGCACCGGCAATCAGGGCATCGACATCATCCAGTGACTCGTCGGCCCGCTCAAGATCGTAGTTGCGATAGCCCACATAGAGCTCGGTCGCCCAGTCGTCGACATTCTGCACCAGCTGAACCCCCACCGACCTGGCCTTGTCGCTTCTGAACTCGGCATGATTGGCGACATGATAATCCACGGACATGGCAGTATTGCCGGCACTGAACCACTGGTTCTGATAGCCCAGCTTGCCGTAGACAAAATTGGGATCCTGCTCACCGGCATCCCGCTCGCCGGCGGCCACGGTCAGGCTGACGCCACTGGTGTGCAGAAACGACGCCGAGCCATTGACCTGGCCGTCATTGCTTTCCTGATCCGAATACGCCACGGCGGCGGCCAGGCTACCATAGCGATAATCGGCGGAATAACTGAGCGCCGCATCCCAGGCGCTGTCTTCAACGGCACTGACCGCCAGTTTGGCACCACCAAAGCTGGGGGTGTCGTAGCGCAGGCGGTCTGCCCGGCCCAGGCCATCCAGGTTGATAAAGCTGTCACCCACGGTTGAATCGCTCAGGTCACCAGCATCATCCCGAAACTTGATGCCGCCGGCGATATCGGCGGTGGAGGAGTAGCCGACCAGCGCTGTGCCGGACAAGTCCATTTCCGAGCTGTTGTCACTGGCGGTCCAGCCCTTACCGACCCACAGTTTACCCAGCCTCTCATGGTCGAAATACACTTCGAGCCGGCGGTCGGAGATGGTATCGCCACTCGGCGATTCGTCGTCCTGGCTGACGGCAAAGGAAGAGTTCGACTCCAGTTGCACCTCAATGGCCGTCCCTACAGTCAGCTCGGGTGAGACATCCCCTTCCCCGATCACCCTTAAGCGGGTGGACGAGCTGTCATTGTCCACATGGTAGAGTTCGGTTTCTTCACCATCGTCTACCACCAGCATGGCCCGGTTGACGTGGCCGGATACCGAGACCCGTATTTTATCGTTGCCCGAACTGATGGCCGGCGACGACGTGCTTACACTGCCGGACCGGGCCTCGGCGGCATCGGCCCGCGCCTCGGCATCCCGGGCCTGGGCTTCCAGCTGTTCGACCCGATCGAGCAGGGTACCCAGCTGGCGCTTGAGTTGTTCCAGCTCCTGAGTGTCGGCAAGCACCGTGAAGGGGGTGCCGGCCATCACAAGCGTGATGGCCGTGGCCACCAGTGTTTTTTGATATGTCATACTGATTCTCCTCCTGCCTGACTACCACCAGCAGGTTCGCCCCAAGCGGCAAGCCCCGCGCAATTCTCGCGGTTCAAGGCATTGAGTGTGGCGGTCAACGACAGTGCGACTCGTCCTTCAATGGTCTCCCCTCCATGGAATGATTGTTTTTTGTACAAAACCTTGCCTGTTAACCTTAGTCAAAGCCGGTTTGAAGCTCCATGCCAATGGGCCCGGCAATGAAAGATCACCAACGGCACAGAAGACACATCCCGAGTGAATACAATATATATCACCACGCCATTTTGAATAAGTATTCATAATTACTGCTAAAAACCCTATTTCCAGAATAGTGAATCATGACACCGTCCGACGCCCCCCCCCTGGCGGATGTTTAGGCTCTCTTGTGCCGGAAAGTTTCTTGTTGTCCGGGGTTGGCAAAGTCGTGCCGGCTTGTTATGGTGATGGCGTTTTCAACGAATTGAACGAGCCCATACAGCATCATGAACTTCCTGCACAACGCCAAGCATCACCATCATCATCATCTCTAGTCTTTCAGAATGATTTTCTGGAAGACCTTGCGCTTGGCGGCTTCCAGCAGGACAGAATATATGACCCCCGGAAGCATCGCTTTCGGGGGTTTTTCGTTTTCAGGATCAACATCACCAACAAGGAACACAGCTTATGACTTTGGATAACACCCGTCTTCGTATCGCGATTCAGAAATCCGGTCGTCTCAGCAAGGAATGCCAGAAGCTGCTGAAAGGCTGCGGCGTCAAGCTCAACATTCGTGAGCAGCGACTGATCGCCCATGCCGAAAACATGCCCATCGATCTGCTGCTGGTACGGGACGACGACATTCCCGGCCTGGTGATGGACGGCGTGGTCGATCTGGGCGTGGTCGGTGAAAACGTGCTGGAAGAAACCCTGATGGAGCGCCAGGCCACCGGTGAAACCGCCGAGTACAACGAGCTCAAGCGCCTGGACTTTGGCGGTTGCCGGCTGTCGCTGGCGGTGGCCGACGACTTTGACTACCAGGGCCCGCAAAGCCTGGAAGGCAAGCGCATCGCCACTTCCTACCCCTGGCTGCTGAAGCGCTTTATGGACAAGCAGGGCGTGAAGTTCAAGAGCGTGATGCTGAACGGCTCGGTGGAAGTGGCCCCCCGCGCCGGCGTGGCCGATGCCATCTGTGACCTGGTGTCCACCGGTGCCACCCTGGAAGCCAACGGCCTGGTCGAAACCGATGTGATTTTCCGCTCAAAGGCGGTACTGATCCAGAACGGCACGCCCCTGGCCGCCGGCAAGCAACAGATCATCGACAAGCTGCTGCCCCGCATTCAGGGTCTGCAACAGGCGCGGGAAAGCAAATACATCATGCTGCACGCGCCCAAGGACAAGCTGGAAGACGTGATCAACCTGCTGCCCGGCGCCGAGCGCCCCACCATCATGCAGCTGGCCGGCGACAGCAACCAGGTGGCCATTCACATGGTGAGCAGCGAAGACATGTTCTGGGAAACCATGGAAGGCCTCAAGGCCCTGGGCGCCTCTTCCATTCTGGTGCTGCCCATTGAGAAAATGATGGAGTAAGCCATGAAAACCCTGGACTGGAATCAACTGAGCGCGGCCGAGCAGGCCGCTGCCCTGCGCCGGCCCGCCCTGGAGCAGAGTGGCCGCGAGGCCCAGGTGGCCGACATTATCACCAAGGTCCGTGACGGTGGCGACGCCGCCCTGCTGGAACTCACCCGCACCCTGGATAAAGCCGAGCGCGACAGCCTGCAACTGACCGAAGCGGAAATCGCCGTCGCCGGCGAGCGGGTCAGTGACGAGCTGAAGGCCGCCATTGAGCTGGCCATCACTAACATCGAGACCTTTCACCGTGCCCAGCTGCCCGAGGCCGTGATCCAGGACACCGCGCCCGGCGTACGCTGCGAGCTGCACTTTCAGCCCATCACCAATGTGGGTCTGTACGTGCCCGGCGGCAGCGCGCCCCTGGTGTCTACCGTGATGATGCTGGCCATTCCGGCGCGCCTTGCCGGTTGCGAGCGGGTGGTGCTGTGTTCACCGCCCCCCATCAACGATGCCATTGTTTATACCGCCCAGCGCTGCGGTGTAGACGCCATCTATACGCTTGGTGGCGCTCAGGCGGTGGCGGCCATGGCCTACGGCAGCGAGACCGTGACCAAGGTCGACAAGATTTTCGGCCCGGGTAATGCCTGGGTGACCGAGGCCAAGCAGCAGGTGTCTTCCGATGTGAACGGCGCCGCTATCGACATGCCCGCCGGGCCGTCCGAGGTGCTGGTGATTGCCGACGAATTTGCCGACGCCGACTTTATTGCCTCGGACTTGTTGTCACAGGCCGAGCACGGTCCCGACTCCCAGGTGATCCTGGTGACCCCGAGCACGGACTTTGCCGACAGGGTGGACGAGGCCCTCGAGCGCCAGCTGGCCGAGCTGTCGCGGGCCGATATTGCCCGCCAGGCCCTGAGTGAAAGCCGCACCTTTATCTGCGACAACCTGGAGCAGGCGGCGATCATTTCCAATGCCTACGCGCCCGAACACCTGATCGTGCAGACCGAAAACCCCCGCGCCCTGCTGCCGAAACTGAAAAACGCCGGCTCTATCTTTCTCGGCGCCTGGACCCCGGAGTCGGTGGGCGACTACGCCAGTGGTACCAACCACACCCTGCCCACCTATGGTTATGCTCGGACCTATTCCAGCCTGGGGCTGGCCGACTACCAGCGCCGCTATACCGTGCAGGAACTGAGCCCGCAGGGGCTGCGCGCCATTGGCCCGGCAGTGGAGCTGCTGGCCGCCACCGAAACCCTGGATGCCCACAAAAACGCCGTGACCCTGCGCCTGGCGAAACTGGAGAAGCAAGCATGAGCCTGACTAAACTGGCCCGGGCCAGAGTGCAGCAACTGACTCCCTATCAGTCCGCCCGCCGCATTGGCGGCCAGGGTCACATCTGGCTGAACGCCAACGAGGCCGCCGACAGCGGCCAGTTCAATCTGGACTGCGCCCGCCTCAACCGCTACCCCGAGTGCCAGCCGCCTCAGGTGATTGAGCGCTATGCCGCCTATGCCGGTGTGGATGCCGAGCGGGTACTGGTGAGCCGGGGCGGTGACGAGGGCATTGAGCTGCTGATCCGTACCTTTTGCGAGCCGGGCACCGACAGCGTGCTGATCTGCCCGCCCACCTATGGCATGTATGCCATCAGCGCCGAAACCAATGGTGTGAACGTGGTGGAAGTGCCCCTGACCGACAGCCGCCAGCCGGACTTTGACGCCATCATTGAACGCCTCGAAGAGGTCAAGATTGTCTTCCTCTGCTCCCCCAACAACCCCACCGGGGATCTGGTGGACAGAGACGGCCTGGTGCGCTTGCTGAACGCCGCCAAGGGCCGTGCCCTGGTGGTGGTGGACGAGGCCTACATCGAGTTTTGCCCCGAACACAGCCAGGTGGATCTGCTGACCGACTTTGACGAGCTGGTGATCATTCGCACCCTGTCCAAGGCCTTTGGTCTGGCGGGCATTCGCTGCGGCTTTACTCTGGCCAGCCCGGAAGTGATTGGCCTGCTGCTGAAGGTCATTGCCCCCTACCCGGTGGCCGAGCCGGTGGCCCAGATTGCCGCTCAGGCCCTGAGCGATCAGGGCCTGGTGCTGATGCGCAGCCGAGTGGACGAAATCAACCGGCTCAAGACCGAGCTGGCCGAGGAGCTTTCGCAGCATGCCCAGGTACAGGACGTGTACGCCCCCAACGGCAACTACCTGCTGGTGCGCTTTACCCCCGGCAGTGAAATGTTTGCCCGAATGAGTCGGGCCGGTATCATATTGCGCGACTTTGCAAGCAAGCCCGGCCTGGCCGACTGCATTCGCATTACTATCGGCAGCCGTGCCGAAATGGACGCGGTACTCGACGTACTGCAAAAGGAGCAATAAGTGTCTAAGGAACGCATTCTTTTTATTGACCGTGATGGCACCATGGTGGAAGAGCCGCCGGTCGACAAGCAGCTGGACCGTCTCGACAAGCTGGCGTTTTTGCCCAACGTGATCCCTGCCCTGCTGACCCTGCAAAACGCCGGTTACCGGCTGGTGATGGTTACCAACCAGGACGGCCTGGGCACCGACAGCTTCCCCCAGGAAGACTTTGACGCCCCCCACAACCTGATGATGCAGATCCTCACCTCGCAGGGCGTGCGCTTTGATGACGTGCTGATCTGCCCCCACTTTCAGCACGATGACTGCGCCTGCCGCAAGCCGCGTCTGGGCCTGGTAAAAGACTATCTGCAGCAGGGCAAAATCGACTTTACCGACTCCTGGGTCATTGGCGATCGCCACACCGACATGCAGCTGGCCGAGAACATGGGTCTGCCCGGCCTGCACTACGGCCACAACGATCTGGGCTGGAACGAGATTGTAGCCCGGCTCACCAGCCGCGGCCGCACCGCCGAAGTGACCCGCACCACCAAGGAAACCGACATTCACGTGGGGCTGGATCTCGATCAGAGCGGCGGTAGCCAGATCAGCACCGGCCTGCACTTTTTTGATCACATGCTGGATCAGATCGCCACCCACGGCGGTTTTCGCCTCAACGTAAAAGTGGACGGCGATCTGCACATTGACGATCACCACACGGTGGAAGACACCGCCCTGGCCCTGGGTGAGGCCCTGCGCAAGGCACTGGGCAACAAGCGTGGCATTGGCCGTTTTGGTTTTGTGCTGCCCATGGACGAGTGTGAAGCGGCAGTGACCCTGGATCTCTCGGGCCGCCCCTACATGAAGTTTGAAGGCGAGTTCAAGCAGCCCAAGGCCGGCGATCTCACCGTGGAAATGGTGCCGCACTTCTTCCGTAGCTTGAGCGACAGCCTGGCCGCCAACATTCACCTCAAGGTGACCGGCGACAACACCCACCACATGGTGGAAAGCGTGTTCAAGAGCTTTGGCCGCGCCCTGCGCCAGGCCATTCGGGTGGAAGGTAACGAGCTGCCGTCGAGCAAGGGGGTATTGTGAAGGTCGTTATTATCGATACCGGCTGCGCCAACCTGTCTTCCGTGCGCTACGCCATTAAGCGCCTGGGCTATGAGGTGACCGTGAGCCGCGACCCGGAAGTGGTGCTGGCCGCCGACAAGCTGCTGCTGCCCGGCGTGGGTACCGCCAAAGAGGCGATGAAAAACCTGCGTGAGCGCGGCCTGATTGAGCTGATTGATCAGCTGCAACAGCCGGTGCTGGGCATTTGCCTCGGCATGCAGATGCTGGTGAACCACTCCGACGAAGGCGATATGGATTGCCTGGGCAAGGTGAACGCCGACTGTGTGCACCTGGAAGGCGGCGACGGCGTGCGCCTGCCCCACATGGGCTGGAACCAGATCACCCCCATGCCGGGCCACCCGCTGTTCAAGGACATTCCCGAAGGCAGCTTCTTCTATTTTGTGCACTCCTACGCGGTGCCGGTGGGCGAATACACCCTGGCCACCAGCCAGCACGGCCAGAGCTTCAGTGCCGCCATTGGCCAGGAAAACTTCTTTGGCGTGCAATTTCACCCGGAGCGCTCCGGTGCCGCCGGCGCTCAACTGCTGAAAAACTTTCTGGAGCTGTAATGATTATTCCCGCCATAGACCTTATCGGTGGCAAGGTAGTGCGTCTGTATCAGGGCGATTACCAGCAAAAAACCGAATACACCGCCTCCCCCCAGGAGCGGTTCGATCTGTACGTGGCCGAGGGGGCCACCCAGCTGCACCTGGTGGATCTGGACGGTGCCAAAAACAGCAGCGAACGCCAGCTCACCGTGATCAAAAGCCTGATTGAAAACACCCCAGTGCCGGTGCAGATCGGCGGCGGCATTCGCACCGAGCAGGACGTAAAAGACCTGCTCGACATTGGTGCTCAGCGGGTGGTGATTGGCTCCACCGCGGTGAAAAACCCGGAAATGGTGGCCGGCTGGATCAAGCACTACGGCCCCGACCGCATTGTGCTGGCGCTGGACATCAACATTACCGCCGACGGCGAGAAGAAAATCGCCATCGCCGGCTGGCAGGAAGACAGCGGCATCACCATTGAATCGCTGCTGGAACACTACCTGCCCGCGGGCCTCTGCCATGTGCTGTGCACCGACATCTCCAAGGACGGCACCCTCACCGGCTCCAACGTGGCGCTCTATCGTGAGCTGGCCGCCCGCTACCCCACCATTTTGTGGCAGGCCTCCGGCGGCATCGGCAACATCGACGACATTGAGGCGCTCAAGGGCACCGGCGTGGCCGGCGTGATCCTGGGCCGCTCGCTGCTGGAAGGTAAATTCACCGTCAAGGAGGCCATCGCATGCTGGCAAGACGCATAATCCCCTGCCTGGACGTGAAAGACGGCCAGGTAGTCAAAGGCGTGAAGTTCCGTAACCACGAGATCATCGGCGATATCGTCCCCCTGGCCGAGCGCTATGCCGCCGAGGGCGCCGACGAGCTGGTGTTTTATGACATCACCGCCTCCAGCCAGGATCGGGTGGTCGACAAGAGCTGGGTGAGCCGGGTGGCGGAAGTGATCGACATTCCCTTCTGCGTGGCCGGCGGTATCAAGTCGGTGGAAGACGCGGCCCGCATTCTGGAATTCGGCGCCGACAAGATTTCCATCAACTCACCGGCCCTGGCCAACCCGGCCCTCATCACCGAGCTGGCCGACACCTTTGGCGTGCAGTGCATCGTGGTGGGCATCGACTCCTACTTTGATGAGGCCACCGGCCAGTATCAGGTGCACCAGTTCACCGGCGACGAAAGCCGTACCCAGGTCACCCGCTGGAACACCTTTGACTGGGTGCAGGAAGTGCAGCAACGGGGCGCCGGCGAAATCGTGCTCAACGTGATGAACCAGGACGGCGTGCGCCAGGGTTATGACATTGAGCAGCTGCTGCGGGTGCGCGCCATCTGCAACGTGCCGCTGATCGCCTCCGGCGGCGCCGGCGAAATGGTGCACTTTCGCGACGCCTTCCAGGAAGCCGACGTGGACGGCGCCCTGGCGGCCTCGGTGTTTCACAAGGGTATCATCAACATGGGTGAGCTCAAGCAGTATCTCAAACAGGAAGGAGTCGTGATCCGTGATTGATGCAAGCAAGCTGGACTGGGACAAGGTAGACGGCCTGATGCCGGTGATTGTGCAGGACGGCCAGTCCGGCCGGGTGCTGATGCTGGGCTACATGAACCATGAGGCCTTGACCAAAACCCAGGAAACCGGTCATGTTACCTTTTTCAGCCGCACCAAAAACCGACTGTGGACCAAGGGCGAAAGCTCCGGCCATGTGCTGAAGCTGAAAGACATTTGCACCGACTGCGACAACGACACCCTGCTGGTGCAGGCCGAGCCGGTGGGTCCCACCTGCCACCTGGGCACCGTGTCCTGCTTTAACGAGCAGCAGGCCCCGGCGCTGACCTTTTTCGCCGAGCTGGAACAGGTGATTGCCAGCCGCAAGGGTGCCGATCCGGAGTCCAGCTACACCGCCAGCCTGTATGCCAGAGGCACCAAGCGCATTGCGCAAAAGGTTGGTGAAGAAGGTGTGGAGACCGCATTGGCCGCCACCGTGCATGACAAGGACGAGCTGGTGAACGAATCTGCCGATCTGCTCTACCACCTCACCGTGCTGCTGCAACAGGAAGGCCTGGAGCTGGCCGACGTGATGGCCAAGCTCAAGGAGCGCCACAGCAAGTAACTAAATCTGGAGCGCGGGCTGCCAGCCCGCAAATTGCCGCAACGCGGCAACCTCCACCCATTCCCACGCTCCGCGTGGGAATGCATACCCAAACTCCCCCGCCGCTTAAACCATCGCAAGTCGCCTGCAGGAGCGTGTAACTTCGTCGCACAAAGAGCCACTCCAGCGACACGCCGTGAATCCATCCGTGGAGGCTCCGCTGCGCCATCCTTGGCGCAGAGGGTCGCTGGCGCGGACCCTTTGCCCTCCTCCATAAGCTCATGCGCATCTGGCTGAAGTGCATACTGCTAACAAAAACAACCCCAATCACTGGAGCGCGGGCTGCCAGCCCGCAAATTGCCGCAACGCGGCAACCTGTCACTCAAAACAATTTCGCCCCACCATTTTTTATGTAAAATAAAACCCTTTAACCCTGCAAAACCCGGCTCATCCGAAAATACGCCACCCCATGTTTGTAAAACCGCTCCCCGTCCACCGCAAAGCCAAATTGTTCATAAAACGCAATGGCCGATGCTCGGGCATCAAACCAGAACAGCTTCACACCCTGTGCACGCAAATGCGCAATCAAAAACTCAAGCACCGTAGAGCCAACTCCCTGCCCCTGACAGGCGGTTCTGGTGGCAAACTTGCGTAACCGCGCCCTGTCACCCTTAAAAAACACCGAGGCCACACAGACCACCTCGCCGTTTTTCCGCACGCCAAAGTGCTCACCGGCATCGTCATTCGCCACACGGCAAAACGCCATCGACTCGTTCGGCCACAGCACTTCATGGCGCACCGGCAACACCTCTTCAACGGTTAAGGTTTCAACCTGCATCGTCAGCCAGCCATTTGTACATCACAAAGGTATCCACATAACCGAACCGGGCGTGCCGGTACGCTTTGGGCACCCGGCCGATAATCTCAAAGCCGAGCTTTTGCCACAGCCGTACAGCCACCTCGTTAGTGGAAACCACACTGTTAAACTGCATGGCCTCAAAGC
This sequence comes from Oceanimonas aquatica, assembly GCF_030732065.1. Taxonomy (GTDB): domain Bacteria; phylum Pseudomonadota; class Gammaproteobacteria; order Enterobacterales; family Aeromonadaceae; genus Oceanimonas. The sequence continues at coordinate 201,581 of NZ_JAVBHX010000003.1, read as the reverse complement.
CGAGCGCCAGCGCCTGCTGCTGGGAATGCTCACACAGTGCGCGGGCAATGCCCTTGCCTCTTGCCTGTTCGGACACCATATAACCGCAGTTGCACACATGGCTGCCTGGCCCGGCGGCATTGGCCTTGATGTAATAAGAGCCCAGTACCTCACCCTGCTCCACATACACAAAGGTGTTCAGCGGCAACTCGCACCACAGCCGATACGCCTGTTCCGGCGTCATATTCTGGTCAAAGGCATAGGTCTCCTGAGCCTGAATAACCCGAGAGAACACAGGCCAGAAGGCGTCAAACTCCAGGCGAGTAATGGGCTTAATCATGGGAAGCCAACACATAATCAATGGCCGCACACACCGCCGCCACCTGGGCGGCATTGTAACACCGCAGATTTTTCTTATGCTCGAAATTCAAACTCTTAATACTCCGCCATTTTTAAAACATACTCACCCGCTTCGTTTTCACCTGCATACAAATTATCTTTATATTCAAAGGTTGCTGGGTTGGCATCTGTTACTCTGTGCTCGCTCCAATACACGTGACTGGCATCTTTTGAAAAACGATTCGAGATGACAGTAAAGGTTTTTGGATCTGCACCTGAAATAACAGTACCATAATAAAACACCTGATCATCTATGCGGACAAATGCCTTGTCATTCTCATCCAGAACGATAACATCCTCAGGATTAATGCCAGCCAGCTTTTCAGCTCTGGAATAAACTTCATTGTTATAGACATAATAATCGTTGGTAATATCTGTAACATCGTCACTGGGAACCAGTATCACAGTGGTCGCGTTCAGGTGTAGTGCTCTCCACTTCCATAATTTTTGCAGATCATCAGCTTCAGAGCGCGCTACTTCCAATGGTTTTTTGTTTTCAACAATATAGCCATTATAATAAACATTACTCTTATCCTTTGAAACGGCATTATTCAGCACCTTGAAGCTGGCAGGATCACTGTCAGGAATGGGCGTATTAAAGTAATAAGCCTGATTTTTATCTTTTCTGTAATAAGGCGAGATAACAGTAAAACCCTCGGGCACCATGCCTTCAACAAAGTCACCATTAGAGTAAACATGGAGTGCATCTTTGGCGTATTCGTCATCAATAATGTTAAAACTGCTGGCGTCATGACTGATCACTTTTCCGAGATACAACACCTGTTCACCATGCCTGATGTAGCGGTCGTTGGCCCTGGAAATAGCTGCAGGTTTTGTTGTAAGCGGAGTTTTATTATCAATGTAGTGATACAGATAATCCTTATCCATGGAGTAGGAACCATGAAGGTAAAGGAAAGATTCCGCGTCAGCGCCTGCAATGACCTCACCGTAGCAAAAGACCTTTTCATTACTGATAAGGTAACCCGTATCGACAGCTTTTTTATCAAATCCAAGTGCAACAGACGTTACTGATCCAGGGCTGACACCTGCAACAGGCTCACCGTTGTAATAGATGTTGTTGCTATCTTTGGCGTAGAACTTGTCTATTACCGTAAACGTATCAGGATCCGCTCCTGCTACTTCTGTGCCTCCAACCTGAAAAAAGTTACCATCCAGCACATAAATGACTTTTCCATCCTGCTTGTAATACTGATTACTCAGCTTGCTGTTATAAGCAGTAGCGTTATATGAACCAGGGCTGCTCACATAAGAAGAGAAAGCAAACACCACCAAACAATAAGCAGCAACCAATATCAATAACGAAATACCTATCCATGCAAACACTTTCATCGTTATCCCGTAGATTTTAATTTTACTCATGATAACATGTTTTCAAATGACACCAGCGAAAGACTGGTGAATTAACAGGCAGGGGCTATTTTTTAACCTTGTCGGCTGTGCTCAACAGCAGCCGGCGATAATTGATTTTTGATGGAGGCAGTATATGGCAATGGAAGACGAAAACTCCCCTGCGCTGCGCGCCGGGGTAGACTTTCGGGGCACCCCAAACGCGACTCAGCCAGTGCTTGAGCACATAAAACCGGGCAAAAAGCGCGCTCCGTTTTTGCGCTACATTCGCATCAACCTGCCGCGCACCACCCGTCTGCTGCTTATCGCGGTCATTGCCGTTATCGGCGGGGCTTCCGCGTCTGTTGCGTTATCCAACCATGAGCCCTTTCTGTTCGCGACCCAGGCGTTGTGGAGTGTGTTCGGGGCTGCAGCCCTGTTCGTTGCCGTGGGTTTAATGACCTCTGCCCGCATCTGGACCTGGGGCTTGCTCATCGCACTGCTTTCACTGCTGATCTACCTTGGCGGCCTGCTGGGCAATGCGCCCTACGTCTGGAACGGGGCCAGTGTTGTTTCCGCCGCCATCTGGAACCTCACGCTGCTGGCCTCCCTGGCATACATGGTGCTTTTTGGGGCACTGCGCTATGGCATGATCGTCGCCGCTCCCGACAACCAACACTTTTTAGACTGACAAGGCTTTATCAATGGATCTCGGATTTCCGTGGTGGCTTCGTGTGGAGCACTTCCTCAACATCATCTTTATTTCGTTTCTTGTTCGCTCGGGCCTGGAGATTCTGGGTACCTACCCCAAGCTTTACCGCTCCCAGCACACTGTGCCTGGCTCATCCTGGGCCAAGTTTACGGTTCAGCAAGAGCCCAAGCACAAATACTACACGGTGGGCGGCGAAGACAGTGACTACTCTCCCCGTATTTCCCTCCCCGGGCATCGCCTGCTGGGTTTGGGGCGTTACTGGCACTTTATGACCGTTACCGGCTTTGTTAGCTGCTGGGTCATTTACTTTGTATTACTGCTGGTTACTGGTCAGTGGCGGCGCTATGTGCCCACCAGCTGGGACACCTTTGCTCAGGCGGGCCACGATATGCTGGCCTACCTTGCCTTCACCATGCCCCACCCCGCCGATGGCATGGTGTTTAATGCCCTGCAGCAACTCTCTTACGGTTTTGTGGTATTAATACTCACGCCTTTGGTCATTCTGACCGGCGCCTTTCAGTCTCCGGCCATTGCCAACCATTTTTCACGCATTACCCGACTGCTTGGTGGCCGCCAGGTGATCCGCAGCACGCACTTTCTGTGCCTGGTTGGCTATGTCGCCTTCTTTGCCGTCCACCTGCCCCTGGTCTTTCTTCACGGCTACCTGCACGAAACCTCAAAAATGGTGTTGGGCCACTCCAACAACCCGGTTTTAGGCGGCGTCATTTTCACCCTCGGCCTCGCTCTCGTTATTGCTCTGCATGTGGTTGCCACGCGCTGGACCCTGGCGGACGGCCGTGCCGTTGAGAAGTTGCATAACCGGATTGTACGGCCATGGTCGAATCTGCTGTACAAACTGCCCGCGCGCATGCATTACGACCGCTCCAATATCACAGGCAAAGACGTGGGGCTTGATAACGCCACCCACAACTTCCGTGGCAGCGGACGGCCACCAGAAACCCCCGAGTACCTGGCACTGATGGCCAACTGCTTTGAGGACGACTACGTACTTGAGATTGGGGGTTACGTTGAACGCCCGATGACGCTGACCCTTGCAGAGCTGCGCGAGCTTGCCGCGGGCCACTCACAAACCACCCTGCACCACTGTGTGCAGGGCTTCAGCTCGATTGGGCGTTGGCGCGGCATTACCGTGTCGGACCTGTTGGATCTGGTTCGGCCCCTGCCCGGCGCGACCGACGTGGTGTACACCAGCTTTCAGAACATGGGCCGCGATGATGCCCTGTATGAGGGGGGAACCTACTACGAGTCCACCCCCATGGTTGAAGCGCGCATGCCCCAGACAATGATTGCCTTTGAGCTTAATGACGAAGGCGAGATCCCGGCCAAAAATGGCGCGCCGGTGCGGCTGCGCCTGGAAACCTCAACCGGATTTCGCAGCCTGAAGTGGCTGGAACGTATTGAGGTGGTTAACCGCTACGACATTATCCTTGAAGGCCGCGGTGGCTACTTTGAGGACACCGACTTCTTCGACCGCAACCAGTTGATCTGACCGTTCGCGAAAAGAAAAGGAAGCTGTTTTATGACCCTGAAAAAAACACGGCCACGTACCCAGGCCGAGCTGGATGCTTACATGGCCGCGCGACCCAGACCGGTGCGCAACACCTTTGAAGGTATGTATCCGCTGCATGAGGATATTGAGCTGTCGGACGAACAGGTGCGAATAGTGCAGGACTACCTGCAGGAGGTGAACTTTCATCTGCCCGGCGCCGCGCCTCATGAGTTTCTCGTGGTGCGCTGGGCCCGCTACACCGGATTTCAGTTTATGCAGGAAGACCTGGAAGCCTATGCCATTGGCCTGAGATGCACCCATCCCGGCATGGAAGATCAGCACACCTTTATTCGTATGTCCTGGGGCCAGCTGATGGGTGACCCCGAGGCGGTTCGCCTGCCGGTGAACGAACCCGTGCTGGCAAGCGACATGATGACCCTCGCCCGCTATCGCGATACCCGCACCGGCCCCTCAAAAACCGGCGTTAACGCCTATGGTGATGCCCCTGTACCAGGCACCGACTTCGACCTGAAACTGCTGAACGGCGCACTGGATGACGTGATAGCGCAGCACCAGACCGGCAAAGGGCGTGAAATCAACTCATGGTGGAACCCTGCCCTTAACTGGGGAGTGGCACTGGCAGGCCGCTATCCGCGACTGAAGTACTTCGAGTTCAAGGGTCGCCTCGATGAAAAGACCCTGACCGCTTTGCACGCCTTTGAAGCACGGGCAGCCAGCGCGGAAGCAGCGTTGCAGGCACTCGGCCTGGCCTCGCCTGCATCCGTAGCCGAGTCTGCGCTTAAACAGGTGGAGAAAGCGGAAAACGGGACCTTTTCCCGCAAACATCGTATTCGCAACCCACAGCCGCTCACACAAGCAGAGCGTGACAGCTAGCGTCCGCGAGCAGGAGGTGTTTTACCATTGAACACCTCTCTTTATAACTGTGCTGACGACCATAGGCATTGCATCTGCCGCCGGAATAATAGAAAATTTCTTTATTCAAGGCACAATACGTTGGCCCGCTATTGTAAGCCGGCTTGGATCATCTATCTGCGTTATCGCGGGGTGTCCGTTAAAGCGGGTGAGATCCAGCGTCCACTTAAGCAATTTGTTAGCATTATTTATATACGACCAACTATCTTTCTTAGCTCATGAACTACGCTTTCATTTTCATGACGCTTTTCAGAAATATACTTTTTAGCAGATATAATTAATTGTTCTCTTGTTGGTATTACACCTACGTACTCGCTTTGTGGATTCCAACGACCTTTTATAAAGTTACAGGTTCTGCAACAAATAACATAATTACTAATTTCATCTAAACCACCACTACTTGATGGAACCAAATGATCTGTTTGCCATTCTTTGTAATTATCAACAGAGGCAAGTAAATCTTTACCACAATATTGGCATCTAAAATCTGCCGCTAACCCCATACTAGCGTCGGGTTCTCCCCATAATCCAGTAGCTAAAAGTTGTTCCACTATATCATCAGGTTTCATACTCATCCTTAATACGGCTAACGCCCCAAGAAGGGACAGTAACACGTAGCTATAATACGGAACGAAGTGACGGGAGCCCACGTGTTATTGTGATCTTCCCCCGATAAATCGGACACGCTCTTCCACTACGCCACCAGGGCTTCATATTCGACTGGACTCATATAATTCAGACTTGAGTGCAGTCGAAATCGATTATAAAAATGCTGGATGTATCCGGCCAGTTTATCCCGCAGATGCATCTCTCCATGAAAACGGTTTTCTTTAATCAGCTCACCCTTCAGGGTATGGAAAAACGATTCCATCTCTGCGTTGTCAGTGCACATACCCGGCCGATTAGTACTGGCTCTGATCCCGTGTCGTATCAGCAAGCGCTGTAACTCATGAGCACGATATTCGACTCCTCGATCCGTATGGAAGATCAGACCAGGTTCCGGCCGGCGGTTTCTCAACGCCATCTGCAGAGATGCTTGCGTAAGAGATACCGTTTTACGCTTACCCAGTAACCATCCCACGACACGACGAGAATACAGGTCGATGACTGCGGCAAGGTACAGCCAGCGAGAGCCAACTCGGATGTAGGTCAGATCGGCTGTCCAATGTTGATTGGGAGCAGTCGGCTTTGGCTGGTCTTTACGTAGGTTTACCGATTTCTGATAAAAGCGGTGCAGGCCAGCCACCTTGCGATAAACCCGGGCGACGCGCGCTTTCAATCCGGCTTCCCGCATCAGCCGCTCAACACGCTTTCTGCCGACATGAATGCCTTGTCGCTTCAGGGCTTGATGCACCCTCGGACTTCCATAAGTTTCTCTGCTGGCAGTGAAAACCCGTTTTATTTGCTCTATCAGCTCCGCATTGGCCTGGTCACGCTGGCTCGTTTTACGTTGCAGCCAAGCATAAAAGCCACTGGCAGATACCTTCAGAAAGCGACACAAACAACGTACACCATAGCGAGCACGGTGCTGAGCTACGAACTGGAACCGCGCTTGCGTTCCTCCGCGAGAAACCGTTGCCACTTTTTTAGCAGGTCGTTTTCCTCCTTCAGGTCAGCAACCTGCTTTTCCAGCTTTCGGATCCGTTCGTTTTCGCTCAGGACCTTCGGCTTACTCTCAGCTTTCCTGCGTTTATCCGCCACGATCTTTCCCTCTCGGTACTCTTTACGCCATCGTGACAACATGAAGGGATGAATGTCCAGAGACTCCGCCACTCCCTTCACACTCGCTCCGCTCAGGTGCGTCAGCCTAACAGCTCTGACCTTGAACTCATTCGTGTACTGCCGAGTCTTCTTCTGGTTCTTGTACGCTGGCATTTCTCACCTCGTCTTCGTTTGACTGAGGTGTCCACTAAAACGGGGGAACTACACAGTCCGGCAACATGCGTTTGTTAGGGCTTATTGGCTCGATAAATTCCATTCTATTGAATGTTCTGCTTACGCCAGTTATCAACCGCAATTGATAACCGCTTATCTTTGACTGGTTTTTGCCATTCATCCCAAAAATCAACCGTGCCACTATTTGGCTTATTCTGAGGTTCATCAATTCTGATCCTGCTTGGTAATAGACTAGCATCGCCAACAACAAGTGCTTCACCAGTATCGAGTGTCGGCAAAATGTCGCTAAACCCGCCAAGACTATCTGGAAGTAGACGTTTGATAACCCCCTGATCCTCGGCGTTGGTTAACCTCATGGATACAAAATTGCTGCACTGGCTAAGCATCGTCTTATTTACTTCGGACGGACGTTGACTTATCACCACCAAGCTGACGCCGTATTTACGGCCTTCCTTCGCGATACGCTCGAAAATATCAAGCGAGATGTCGTCGGCAGAATCGGCCATGTTGCGCTGTGGCATGTAAAGGTGCGCCTCATCACACAGCAACGCAATAGGATGACGTAGCTGCGATGGCGTCCATTGTTGGATCGAGAACGTAACCCTTGCTACCAGAGATACAATCAAAGGGAGAACGTCCGAAGGAACTTCTGAAAAGTTAATGATTTTAATCCCGGCCTTGCCATTCTCACCTGTGCTCCCGAGTACCGCAGTAGTGAATTTTTCGAGCCAAGTGAAATCGAGCAGGCCGCCACCGCCATTGAACATAAAGCCAAGACGCCTATCGGAGATTTTGTTCTCAAGACGGGAAATCATGCGGGCGAGTTTTCCGAAGAAATCACCTTGTTTCTCTCTGCCACCCGCTCCAGGAACCATTTCAACGTTGATCTCATTCAGTCGCTCCATAAGGACATCTAAATCAAACGGAACTGGGCTATCTACGGTGAAATGCTTCAATACTTCTTGCTGACCATTTTCCTCCAAGTACTTTTGCTTCGCTCGGTTGATTTCGCGCGCCATAATCATGGCCTGATTGGGAGCATTCTGGTCACTACGATCGACGAACATGGACACGAGTGCTTCATAAGAAAGCAGCCAGTAAGGAAGGTAAATCACATCATCATCAATGGTACGTTTGGCTTCAACGTCTGCAGGACCGGCAACCTTGAAGTGTTGAATGCCTTCTCCCACCAAAGGAGCATATTCGCCATGGAGGTCAAAGACGATAGCGTTAGCGGTCGCGAGTCCCGCCATCTGCTCGATAATTTTGGCAGTCGTCCACGATTTACCAGAACCGGTACTGCCACCAATAAAGGCGTGACGTTGGAAAAATTTGTTGCCGTTTAGATAGGCAACAGCATGCTCATCCAGCGTGTATTTACCGAGAGTCAGAGCATTCCCGTCGGCTGATACGCTTGAAAGGGTACGCATGAAACCCGTGAGGTTATCACCTTCGAGCGAGAAACAGTTCGCGTCAATTTCGGGAACACTTTCGAGGGTACGACGGAATACGTTTTCCTTTTCCCCGTCACGATCCAGCATGGTGCCAATCAGGGCGATACGGCACAGATTTAACTCTGGCGCGTGGCCGTTGATACCGTCATTGATAATGTCTTCGATGCCACGTTTGCGGGTCACCTGTGTAATGAGACCAATGAGGTGTTGCCCGAGTCTGCTGCTTTGCAGCACAGCGAGATGGTTAACCTGCAACCTTTTGAGCTGGTCGATGTTCTCCACCTCTACGATCACATTTGTAGTATCGACTGATGCAACCTTTCCAAGCGCTTCTTCATCCTCAAATGCAAAAATCGGCATGTCTTCTTCCTATATGATTAGTGACAGGTAGCCTTCAAGGCTCCAGATATTCATTTCTACCTTAAGCGGATCCTTATCCAGAGAGGAATAGACGATGGATTGATCGTCTGTTTCACCCCGTTCGATTGCTAGGTAGTTCTGTGCTTTACCATCAAGAATAAGCTTTTTTGCTGAGTCAGAAAGCGCATAAGTAATAATGGTTACAGGTGTCTTCTGTCTAAGGCACTTCACCATCAGCTTCGGTTGAATATGTTCGTCATTAAAACCGTAGCCAATACAAAGGTAAGAACCAGCTTCATTGATAGCTAGATCAGCGTTATTGATAATGGAGCGGAACGGCTCCAGATGTGTTTTTTGATATTTTTGAGTGCCAGGGGTCACGATCTGCGGTTGATAGTTATCTGGTATCCCTTGGATATTTGAGAGGGCTACAGTATCTTCCAGAGGGGTCTGAAACCAATCTAGAGATCCATGGACCTTCCAGATATTAACCCTGCGAGCAGAGGTGATTTCTGTAGGGGCCGCGAGTTGGCGGAAGAAGCCGTGCGTAAATCCGGTGTAATGATGAATGCGCCTCTGATCGCAGGCATACTCCGCTAGGCGATCATAATTTGTAGTGATAATATTTATCCTTTTGAGGCTGCTTCTGAACATATGCTCAAGAAGGCGACTCAATGGAAACATCGCATTATCCTGAAGACTCTTCTGAAAGATTTCTATGTCTTCAGAGTAAATTAGCGCCCAGGTAGCTTTAACGATTCTGGACGTTAGTTCTTCAGAAGCTGCTACCTGGTGTAGGGCAGACTCTAGGTCTACGCCGTCGCCCAAAACCTGGCAGAACTTTTCCCAGACCTCCAGTTCAGGAGCTGACAGACCGGAAACGTCAGTGTGCGCCACGAGATACTTTGCAAGTGCCCCCATCCCTGACATGCCGTGCGCAGCCGAGGCCCCGCTGCCCATAATTATGACAGGTGCCTTTCCATAGAATTCCTGCGCTTGTTTTTGGTAGTTTAAATCAGGCATATCATTCTCGCTATTAGTGCCCCTGCATCCTTCGGTTAACTGTACGGCTTTCGACAGCGCTTACTCGCCCTAACGTCTCAATCAGCCGCCGCTTCAGCGGTCTGCTGGATTGACTTGTTAGGGCGTAGACTATAGGGCACACCTCTATTTTGACCGAAAGCACCGCCATAGTACTTCTGAAGATCAAGGCCTAAATCTTTTTTGTGTTTATATTGAAGGAACATTTCATCACTAGCCAATGGAGTTTTAGATCCAGCCAATGAATATCCTCCATTGATTTCAGAGATAGGTAGATGCTCAAGCATTTGAAATTCAATTAATAGGTTTTTAAATTGCCCACTATCAGCCACGCCCTCAATGCAGTTCATAAAGAGCAAGGCTAACTCTTTGGTGGATAGCTGAGCTCTTAGTATACTAGTATATTTTCTCTTTTCTTCAGGCTGAAGCTTTTCTTCATCGTAGTTATGGATAACTTTAAGCGCCTGATATAAATTTCTAAAGTAATGACCGAGAATATGGTTGTGGTTGTTTTGAATATACTTATACCGCTCCAATGATTCCTCTGGCGACTTAGCCTCTATAGAAAGATAATTTAGAATTTCTTCGAAAACGGGACGGCCCTGAGCTTTTAAAGATTTTGATGCAAAGCTTGCTCCGATTTGTGCCTTTAGTATTGAAGAAGATATCCCCTTAATTACTTTCTGCGCTTCGGCTTTATCACTTAACTCCTCAAGATCCACCTTTAAGTTATCAACAATATTATGGTGAAGATCAATAATATTAAAGAATGTAGTTTCAATCGCAGAGGTACTTAATGCGTCTGCTGTTTTTTCGTATTCATTCCTAGCGAGGCGAAGCTCTTGTCGTTGGATTATAATTGTTACGATTAGTCCAAACAGAGTAAAAAACGTAAGAATAGGGTTAAGAACTCCGCCTAAAAAATCGCCAAACACTCCACCTCTATCAGTAAAAGTTATCAGTAACAGGTTTATTACCAGCAAAAATCCAGCGACAATAACTGCACTAGATATGATCTTAAAAAGGACTTTATTTAGAGACGAGCCAACTTGATCGGTTTTAGCATCAGTAAATAACGCCTCAAACTTTGGGTATCTCTTATCGAGAAAGGCGTTTACTTTCAAAAATCTACTTTTAATCCATTCTTTCACTATAAAGTCCTAAATTTGTTCTTTGTTCCATAGAGCCCTAACGCCCTAAAATTTCTACGATTAATTAGTTTGTTAGCCACTCGACTCCGACTCTACAACCCATTCGACGCAATCCATATATTCATTGAGACTTATCTTACCGAGGCTAAACGCATCTGCATCTTTGACAAGTACTCTAGCTTTACCGAATAAACTACCATCTGGTAATTTAAGCTGGATACTGACTTTTGAGATTTTCGATGATGTTGCTACATCTTGCAACACACCAACCGACAATTCGATAAGTTGCTGGGATGAGTGAATTAATGCTTCAATAGAATCTCGGTTTAACTTATCGACCACAGTTAGCATACCTTCTCGACTATTTACTTCCCAACCTGAACTCTCAAAGCCAACTGTCGTAAGGTTATGTACTATACCTAATAGCGATGACGAAAGAGAACGCTCTGAATCAAGCTGCTGTATTTTTGTGATCTCCTGTATATGTTCTACAAATGTAATTGTATTCGCTAAACGTACTGCGCAATGGACCTTAATTAACCACACCGAAACTCGCCTCAGTCGGTGGAGACCAATTTTTTGTTCTTTTAGTTTTGGAGCTTTACCATAAGTAGCAAGTATCGTTTGGGGACCAACCAGCTTAAAAGACTTATGCGCTGATATGTTACGCTACTGGTTCACTGAGATATTCACTTCAGGATCTCGAAGAAAGATTGATGGTGGACTTATTTTAGTTATTGGGAAACCACCAACTAGCGAACCAAAGTTTTTTCCGCAAACATCCTCAGGCCATGTCCCTTTCGCTTCCTTGTGAGCAAATGCGTAAATAATCTGTAATTGAGGCTTAAAACAACCCTCGCCAACGCCATCAATAGTTTGAAATAACTGATAGGCTTTATCTCTTGGTTCCGCATTCTTTGGCAATGGCGTTGTCATTTGAAATAAATTAAGCCAATTTTCGTCGGATGCCATCGTGTTAGCAAAAAGCTTATTCATTTCTCGGTATGCACCAGCCGATCAACTCTGAGAACACTACGGTGAAGTGCTAAGCACCACTCCATAAGTTCAAGGTACTCAGGATCTGTGGCGAATTTTGCCAAATTGCGCAACTCGAACATGAACGAATCAATATTTTTTTTGAGAAAGTTTTTACGTCGAAAATATGGTGTAAATGCGGCTTCTGTTGCTAGCTTCCAATCATCTCTTGTAAAACGTGTTGGATCGCTATGTTTAATTATTGAAGTTAGGTGTTTTTCCATTTTCCTAAAACTACATGACGTTAATGACTAGAGTGGCTAACACCCCCGCTAAACGGCGAGCGTTAGCGAGTCCGGTGTAGGCTGCGTTTTTGTTGCAGCCGGAACGAATTTGAGCGGCTTGTTATGCCAGCCGAGCTCCATTTGGCAATTCCATATCAACGGTTGAAAGCACAACTGAACCATCAGGCCGGTGCAACCCAGTGACCAAACATTCAGACATGATGGGGCCAATTTGTTTTGGTGGGAAGTTTACGACTGCCAGCACCTGCTTACCCAACAAATCTTCTTTGGCGTATAAATCAGTGATCTGCGCGCTAGATTTTTTGATACCAAGCTCTTCTCCAAAATCCACTTTTAACTTGTAAGCAGGTCGGCGAGCCTCTGGAAAGTCTTCAACTTCGACAATGGTTCCAACGCGGATATCAACTTTTTGAAAATCACCCCAATCAATATGCTTCATAATTCACCTTAAATACTTTGTGTGCATAACATTTTAATAGTGAGCATGCGCATATATGTTCAGATACTCGCGCTCAGTAAATTTCATAATACTCTGATTATAAAATCATTTTCTCTCTTTTAGAGCAATCACTCCGTGATCAAAATGAGCATGCTCAATATCTACACGGCTTTGCTAGTTATCTACATCATCATAACCCAAGCCCTTCTATCTACTGGTCTTTTCTGCCCTTGCCTGTTGCACACGAGCACTTGTTGTTGATAACGCGCATGCAAACCTCAGGGCTTACAATATACTGTATAGATAACCAGCATTCGTGGAATGGGAAAAGCATGGCTGCCAGTCCGTTTTTGAATCGCATTCGCCGGGAGCTGCGCCTGGGTGGCTACAGTCTGAGAACTGAAAAAACCTACCTGCACTGGATCAAGCGATTCATTCGCTTTCATCGGCTGCGCCACCCGGCCGACATGGGAGCACCAGAGGTGCGCCGCTTTCTTACTTGGCTGGCCGCCGATTGCCATGTTGCCGTCAACACGCAAAAAACCGCCCTTAATGCCCTGGCTTTTATGTATCACAAGGTGCTGAATATCGAGCTTGGCGAACTGGATTTTCATCGTGCAAGTCAATATCGCCGCCTTCCCGTTGTGCTTACTCAGGCTGAAGTCGCGTTAATCCTCAAACACCTGGATGAACGCAACCGACTGATTTTTTCATTGCTGTATGGCAGCGGCCTCAGAATCACCGAATGCCTGCGGCTCAGAGTACAGGACATTGGCTTTAACGACGGCTCTGTTACCGTGCGTAACGGCAAGGGCAACAAAGACAGAAAAACCATGTTAAGTGAGCGGCTTCACGGCTTGCTGCACCGGCAGATAGAGAGTGCTTTATCGGTTCAGCAGGCAGATAACCTGAAAGGTGTTGGCCCATCGCTGCCTTACGCCATTGGCAAAAAACACCCTAATGCCTATCGTCAACCGGCCTGGATGTTTGTGTTCCCGTCCGTCAGCCTGTGCAAACATCCCGTTACCGGCGTGGTTTGCCGCCATCATCTGCATGACTCGGTGCCACGCAGGGCACTTAAAGCGGCAGTTCGTCAGGCCGGCATCTGCAACAAGCGCATCAGTTGCCATACCTTTCGCCATTCATTTGCCACTCACCTGCTTGAAAGCGGCCGCGATATCAGAACCGTACAGGAGCTGCTTGGGCACAGCGATGTGCGCACCACTCAGATTTACACCCATGTGCTCGGTCAGCACTTTGCCGGTACACACAGCCCCCTCGACTTTCTTGCCGGCGTGGATAAACAGTAACCGAATGCGCATTTAGTTGAACGTCACCCACGCTACCGCCGGACCTTGCAGGCGATCACCCTGATTGCAGCTCTGTTAATTTGCGTCCTATTCTGACGTGCTGGCATATTATTTCAATTGAGACCTATACAAAAACGGCCCGCAGTGCGGGCCCTTGGCGATAACGTGAGCATTCAGGCAGATTCGGCGCCAATCTCTTGCAGGGCCTGCACCAGGGCATCGGGCTCCTGGGCGCCAGCAATCAGGTATTGGTTATTGATAATAAAGGCGGGCACGGAACTGACACCGGCCTGCTGGTAAATTGCTTCCTCTTCCCGCACCAGGTCGGCGTATTGATCCGAGTCCAGCACCTGCCTGGCTTTTGCCCGGTCCAGCCCCAGGGCTTGAACGCAACTCAGCAGCACAGCGTGATCAGACACATCCATCGCCTTGCCAAAATACACCTCGAACAGGGCCTGTTTCATGGCGGTTTGCCGGCCCTCCTCCCCTGCCCACTTCACCAGCCGGTGGGCATCAAAGGTATTGCAGGTTAACCGCTCCTGTATTTTCTCAAAGTTGAGGCCAAGCTCGGTGGCAATGGTCATCATGCGCTGCTGGTTTTCCCGCATCTCCTGCTCGCTCCGCCCGTATTTTCTGGCCAGGGCAGGCAAAATGGGCTCACCTTGCCCGGTGTGCTCCGGGTTCAGTTCAAATGCCTTCCACTGCACGCTGAATTCATAATCGGGCGCCAGCCGTTCCATGGCCTGCGCCAGCCGGGCATAGCCAATGGCACACCAGGGGCAGGCAATATCGGAAACGATATCTATGTGTATCTTTTTCATAACACTCCTACAGGAATTCGCGGGTGACGCTGATGATGCGTGCATCTACGGTGCTCTGTATCTTATCTTCGATGCGGCTGCACAGTGATTCAAGCTCCCGTCGCGAGGCCGCCACCACCACAAATGACCATTCGCTGGCATCGTGACTGTTGAGTTCGCCACTCTCACACACGGCTACCGACGGGTTGCGCCCGAACCGTTCATGCATGCCACCCATGCGCTGGCGCTTTTCCTTTAACGAGCCACATCCCGGCAGAGAAAAGGTGATGCTCAGCATACCAATATGCATGTCGTCCTCCTTGCTGGCGGAGTTACAGGGCCTGACAAGAATAGTGTTTCACGTTCCAGTCAGCAGCGCGAACGACTTTATGCAGAACACCTGCCCACTATTCCCTTTGCCGGACCATGGAGACCAGAGTGAACGTACTTGCTTAAAGCAGACCATACCGGGTGCTGCGCCCACCGCCCGGCAGGCTGTGCAAACATCCTTTTTCTACCAGATCTGCCAGATCACGGGTGGCCGTGGCCTTGCTCACCTTGGCCAAAGCCTGATATTTACGAGCATTAATGCCGCTTTCAAACTCTTCTCCCGCGTTATCCAGCAGCCGGTTAAGTACCTTTATCTGCCGTTCACTCAGGGGCGTTTTTGCATGTCGCTGCCAGAAGTGCGCCTTTTCCAGTACCCGATCAACCCGTGCCAGCGCCTGCTGCAGTGCCTCTTGCAAAGTGTCCAGAAACCAGGCCAGCCAGATGGTGATGTCCAGATTGCCCTTCTGGGTTTGTTCGAGGTGGTCATAATAGCCATTACGCCGGGCCATAATGGCCGCACTCAGAGAATAAAAACGCACGGAGCGGGCCTCGGCCTGGGCCAGCGCCCTGTCGGTAACCGCTCTGGTTACCCGGCCGTTGCCATCATCAAAAGGATGCAGGGTGATCAGCCATAAATGAGCAATACCGGCTCTGAGAATAGAATCCAGCTGTTCCGGCGGATGATTGAACCATTCAATAAAGGCGTTCAGTTGCTGCTCCAGCCCCTGCCTGGGCGGTGCTTCAAAATGAACGGTGGGGTTATCCATTCGTCCGGATATCACCTGCATAGGGTGTTCACCCCGCAGCTCACCAATCAAAATTCGGGACAGAATGCTCTCACGAGGAAACAGCTGTGCCTGCCAATGACATAGCTGCTCACAAGACAATGGCTGTTCGGGCTGATGGGTGGCTTCCAGTAAAAGGGCTACCAGAGAGTCGGACTCGGGAGTAGGTCTGCCGGCCATACCGGCCTGCTCCAGCCCAAGCTGACGGGCCACCGACGAGCGAACCGATCCCACATCGAGGTGCTCACCCTCAATTTCACTGGTACGGATGGCATTCTGGATCAGGGCATCCATTTCTACGGCCGAGTCAGTTTGCGCAGGCGCCACTTCGGTACGGCCCAACAGCCTCCCCTGCAGCCAGCGGATCTCGTCAAGCCTGGGCTTTAGCGTTGCTTCATCCCAACGGAAATGAGGCCAGTCATTATGTTGCCAGATGTACATGAGCCGAATAACCACCCTAATCGAATCAAAATATGAGCCGATTATGGCAATTAATCGGCTCAGGGGGAAGTTACTCCAGCACCCGCGCCAGCTCGTCCAGCGAGCCGGGGTCGTCTATGGTGGACGGCACCACATACTGCTCGCCGTCGGCAATCTGGCGGATCACCCGGCGCAGTATTTTGCCGGAGCGGGTTTTGGGCAGGCGATCCACGATGATGGCCTGTTTAAAGCAGGCCACCGCGCCCACTCGGTCGCGCACCAGTTGCAGCAGCGCTTGCTCTATGTTGCCGTTGTCAGAGGCATAGCCGTCTTTCAGCACCACCAGCCCCAGCGGCAGCTGGCCTTTCAGCTCGTCGTGCACGCCAATCACGGCACATTCGGCCACCGCCTCATGGCTGCCCACAATCTCTTCCATCTCGCCGGTGGAAAGCCGGTGGCCGGCCACGTTAATCACATCATCCATGCGCCCCATCACAAACAGGTAACCGTCTTCGTCCACATAACCGCCATCGCCGGACACATAAAAGCCGGGGAACTGGCCGAGGTAACCGGATTCAAAGCGGTCGTGATTGCGCCACACAGTGGGCAGGCAGCCCGGTGGCAGCGGCCGCTGAATGGCAATGTAGCCCTGCTCGCCGGCGGGCTGTGCTTCTCCCAGCTCGTTCAGCACTTGCACCTTGTAGCCGGGAATGGGTTTGGTGGCGGAGCCGGGTTTAACCGCGAAGCGCTCCAGCCCCAGCGGGTTGCCGGCAATGGCCCAGCCGGTTTCGGTTTGCCACCAGTGATCCACTACCGGCCGGCCGGTATGGCGCTGCACCCACTCCAGGGTGGGCGGGTCGAGCCGCTCGCCGGCCATAAAGATGATGGTGAGCTTATCCATGAGGTAATGCTCAAGCTGCTCGCCGTTCGGGTCTTCCTTCTTGATGGCACGAAATGCCGTGGGTGCCGAGAACAGCACTTTTACCCCATATTCGTCGCACACCCGCCAGAAGGCGCCGGGATCCGGGGTTTTCACCGGTTTGCCTTCATACAAAATGGTGGTGCAACCGTAGATCAGCGGCGCATACACTATGTAGGAATGGCCCACCACCCAGCCCACGTCGGACGCGGCCCAGAACACATCATTGGGCTCCACGTTATAAACGGTTTTCATGCTGTAGTGCATGGCCACCGCATGGCCCCCGTTGTCGCGCACCACCCCCTTGGGTTTTCCGGTGGTGCCCGAGGTATACAGAATGTAGAGCGGGTCCGTGGCCTTGACCGGCACGCAGGGGTGCGGCTCGGCCTGTTGCATCAGGGCCGACCAGTCCTTGTCGCGCTCATGGGGCAGATCCGCCGGGCATTCCCGGCGCTGAAACACCACCACATGCTCGGGCTTCCAGCGGCTGTCCATCACCGCCTTGTCTACCAGCGGCTTGTAGGGGATCACCTTGTTGACCTCCACGCCGCAACTGGCGGTGAGCAGCACTTTGGGTTCGGCGTCTTCAATGCGCACTGCCAGTTCGTGAGACGCAAAGCCACCAAACACCACCGAGTGAATGGCCCCCAGCCGGGCACAGGCCAGCATGGCTATCGCCGCTTGCGGGATCATGGGCATGTAAATCACCACCCGGTCGCCCTTTTGCACGCCAAGCTGAGCCAGCATGCCGGCGGCCTTGGCCACCTGATCCCGCAGCACGCCATAGCTGTAGCGGGCCTTCTGGCCGGTGACCGGCGAGTCGTAGATCAGCGCGGTCTGATCCCCCCTGCCCTGGGCCACATGATAATCCAGCGCCAGATGGGCGGTGTTGAGCTCGCCGTCGGCAAACCAGCGCTCAATGCCGTGCTCGTCCTTGCTTAATATGGTGCTCGGAAAGGTAAACCAGTCCAGTTGCTCGGCCTGTTGTTTCCAGAAGGTGTCCGGCGAGCTGGCCGCCAAATCAAATGCCTGCTGATAGGTGAACATGGTGCTTGCTCCTGACATTGCTTGTCCTTAAGCGCCGCGGCGCATTGTGGTTACTCAAACGACACGCGCACCACTCCTTCCATTAAAATGCGCGCGCTGCGACTCATGGTGACTTTTTCCGCTACCCAGCCTCGCTCGGTGTGCCGAGCACTGGCGCCCACTTTCAGGGTGCCGGACGGGTGACCAAAGGTGACCGACTCTCTCTCGACGCCCCCGGCGGCCAGGTTGACCAGGGTGCCGGGCACACAGGCAGCGGCGGCAATGGCCACGGCGGCGGTCCCCATCATGGCGTGGTGCAGCTTGCCCATGGACAGCGCCCGCACCAGCACATCGATGTCGTTTTCGGTCACCGTTTTTCCGCTGGAGGCGGAATAGGCCGCCGGGCCTGCCACAAAGGCCACCTTGGGGGTGTGCTGGCGTTGTGCGGCGTCTTCGGGCTTGGTTATCAGCCCCATTTTTACGGCGCCAACAGCGCGGATTTGCTCAAACATCGCCAGTGTCTCGGCATTTCCGTTAATGGCTGGCTGCAGCTCGGTGCCGGTGAAGCCCATGGACTCTGCGTTAATAAAAATGGTGGGAATGCCGGCGTTAATGAGCGTGGCTTCAAGCGTGCCGATGCCGGGCACGTCCAGGCGGTCGGTCAGGTTGCCGGTTGGGAACATGGCGCCCTCGCCCGGTTCCATAAAGTCGACCTGAATTTTCGCCGCAGGAAAGGTCACGCCATCCAGCGCAAAGTCGCCGGTTTCCTGCACTTCACCGTTTACCATGGGCACATGCACCCGCAGGGTTTTGCCAATGTTGGCCTGCCACACCCGCACCGTGGCCACACCGTTTTGCGGCAACCGTGCTTTATCCACCAGGCCGGCATGAATGGCAAAGGGTCCTACCGCCGCCGACAGGTTGCCGCAGTTACCGCTCCAGTCCACAAAGGGCTGGTCGATGGACACCTGACCGAACAGGTAGTCCACGTCGTGATCCGGCTTGTCGCTTTGGGACACGATCACGGTTTTGCTGGTGCTGGAGGTAGCCCCGCCCATGCCGTCTGTGTGTTTGCCGTAAGGATCCGGGCTGCCGATGATCCGCAGTAACAGTTTGTCTCTGGCCTCGCCAGGCACTCGTGCCGCCGGCGGCAGATCGCTCAGGTTAAAAAACACCCCTTTGCTGGTGCCGCCACGCATATAGATGGCGGGTATTTTCAGCTGGGGCGGGAACACATTGCTTGCCATGGTTAACTCCTTTTAACCGGCCAGAAAATCCTGGGCAAAGCGCTGCAGCACACCGCCGGCGCTGTACACACTGAGCTCATCGGCGGTGTCCAGCCGGCAGCGCACCGGCACTCGTTCCTGTTCGCCGCTGGCTCTGGTGATCACCAGGGTCAGCTCGGCCCCGGGGGTAATGTCACCCTGCACGTCGTAGAGCTCGGTGCCGTCGAGATCCAGCGTATGCCGGCTGGTGCCGGGCAAAAACTCCAGCGGCAGCACGCCCATGCCCACCAGGTTGGTGCGGTGGATGCGCTCAAAGCCTTCTGCCACAATGGCTTCCACCCCGGCCAGGCGCACGCCCTTGGCAGCCCAGTCCCGGGACGAACCCTGGCCGTAGTCGGCCCCCGCCACGATGATCAGCGGCTGCTTGCGGTTCATGTAGGTTTCTATGGCTTCCCACATGCGGGTGACCTTGCCGTCAGGCTCAATGCGCGCCAGCGACCCCTGCACCACCTCGCCGTTGTCCTGCACCATTTCGTTAAACAGCTTGGGGTTGGCCAGGGTCGCCCGCAGGGCGGTAAGGTGATCGCCGCGATGAGTGGCGTAGGAGTTAAAGTCTTCTTCCGGCACGCCCATGCTGGCCAGATATTCTCCCGCCGCGCTGGTTGGCAGAATGGCGTTGGACGGCGACAGATGATCGGTGGTGATGTTGTCCCCCAGAATGGCGAGCGGGCGCATGCCGGTCAGGCTGCATTTTCCGGCCAGGGCGCCTTCCCAGTAAGGCGGGCGGCGAATATAGGTACTCATGGGCCGCCAGTCATAGAGCGGCTCGGCGCCTTGAGCGTCGTCATTCAGCCTGAACATTTGAATGTACACGTCGTTGAACTGCTCGGGCCTGACGTAGTCGGCCACCACCGCATCTATCTCTGCATCGGTAGGCCAGAGATCGTTCAGATATACGGGCTTGCCGCTGGCGTCGGTGCCCAGGGCGTCGCGTTCAATATCAAAGCGAATGGTGCCGGCCAGGGCATAGGCCACCACCAGCGGCGGCGAGGCCAGAAACGCCTGCCGGGCATAAGGGTGAATGCGGCCGTCGAAGTTGCGGTTACCCGAGAGCACCGCCGTGGTGTAAAGATCGCGCTCAATAATTCCCTGCTGAATATCCGGGTCGAGCGCGCCGCTCATGCCGTTACAGGTGGTGCAGGCATAACCCACAATGCCAAAGCCCAGTTGTTCCAGCTCCGGCAGCAGGCCCGCTTCTTCCATATAGAGCCGCGCCACCCTGGAGCCGGGGGCGAACGAGGTTTTGACCCAGGGCTTGCGCACAAGGCCCAGCGCGTTGGCTTTTTTCGCCAGCAGCCCCGCCGCCACCACATTGCGCGGATTACTGGTGTTGGTGCAGGAGGTAATGGCGGCGATGATCACGGCGCCGTCCGGCAGCTCACCGGGTTGCTCTTGCCAGGGACCGGCAATGCCCCGCTCGGTGAGCGCCGAGGTGGGCAGCCGCCGGTGCGGACTGGAGGGCCCCGCCATGTTGCGGGTAACAGTGCCAATATCAAACTCCAGTACCCGTTCATAACAGGCAGCACGCAGATCATCCGCCCACAGTCCGGTATGGCGGGCATAGGCTTCCACCAGCTTCACCTGCTCATCGTCCCGTCCGGTGAGCTTGAGGTAGTTGATGGTCTGCTCATCGATGTAGAACATGCCGGCGGTGGCGCCGTATTCCGGGGTCATGTTGGAAATGGTGGCACGGTCGCCAATGGTCAGATCCCGAGTGCCTTCCCCAAAGAACTCCAGCCAGGCCGACACCACCCGCTGCTCGCGCAAAAACTCGGTGAGCGCCAGCACTATGTCGGTGGCGGTAATGCCGGGCTGCCGGGTGCCGGTGAGCCTGACGCCAACGATGTCCGGCAGGCGCATCATGGAGGGCCGCCCCAGCATCACGGTTTCGGCTTCCAGCCCGCCCACGCCAATGGCAATCACCCCCAGGGCATCCACGTGGGGGGTGTGGCTGTCGGTACCCACACAGGTATCGGGAAAGGCCACGCCGTTTTGCACCTGCACCACCGGCGACATTTTCTCCAGGTTTATCTGGTGCATAATGCCGTTGCCCGCCGGGATCACGCTCACGTTCTCAAAGGCGGTTTTGCACCACTCAATAAAGTGAAAACGATCTTCGTTGCGGCGATCTTCTATGGCGCGGTTTTTTTCAACGGCGTCCGGCTCAAAGCCGGCGTGCTCCACCGCCAGCGAGTGATCCACAATCAGCTGGGTTTGCACCACCGGGTTGACCCGGGCCGGATCGCCCCCTTGCGCGGCAATGGCGTCCCGCAGGCCGGCCAGATCCACCAGTGCGGTCTGGCCCAGAATGTCGTGGCACACCACCCGCGCCGGATACCAGGGAAAGTCGAGATCGCGCTTGCGCTCGATCAGCTGTTTAAGGCTGTCGGTCAGCATGGAAGACTCACAGCGGCGCACCAGTTGCTCCGCCAGCACCCGTGAAGCATAGGGCAACTTGTCATAAGCACCGGGAGCGATGGCATTGACCGCTTCCCGCGCATCATAGTAATCGAGCCCGGTGCCGGGCAGCGGCTTGCGATAGTCGGTGTTCATGGCGGACCTCACTTGCGCTCACCGATGGGCAGCCAGGCCTGAGGCTCGGGGCCAACATAGTCGGCGCTGGGGCGAATAATGCGGTTATTGGCGCGCTGCTCAAAGACATGGGCGGCCCAGCCGGTGACCCGGCTCATCACAAAAATGGGGGTAAACAGCTTGGTGGGTATGCCCATAAAGTGATAGGCGGAGGCGTGAAAGAAGTCGGCGTTGCAGAACAGGTTTTTCTCCCGCTTCATCACGGCTTCTACCCGCTCGGACACCGCATAGAGCTGAGGGTTGTCCGCATTTTCCGAGAGCTTTTTCGACCATTCCTTGATGAGATTATTGCGCGGATCCGACTCGCGATAAATGGCATGACCAAAGCCCATGATCTTTTCCTTGTTGGCCAGCATCTGCAGTATGCCGGCTTCGGCTTCGTCGGGGGTTTGCCACTGCTCAATCATGTCCATGGCCGCTTCGTTGGCACCGCCGTGCAGGGGGCCGCGCAGGCTGCCAATGGCGGCGGTAATGCAGGAATGCAGATCCGACAACGTGGAAGCACATACCCGGGCGGTAAAGGTAGACGCATTGAATTCGTGCTCGGCATAAAGCACCAGGGAGCAATGCATTACTTGCTTGTGCAGCTCGCTGGGGGCCGTGCCGGTAAGCATTTCCAGAAAATAGCCGCCAATACTGTCCTGCTGCGGGCAGGTAGTATCAATGCGCACACCGTCATGACTGTAGCGGTACCAGTAGCAGATGATGGCCGGCAGCATGGACAGCAGAGTGTCGGTTTTATCCTCCTGCTCGGCAAAGTCCCGTTCCTGATCCAGGTTGCCCAGGGCGGAGCAACCGGTGCGCATCACGTCCATGGGGTGGGCATCGGCGGGAATTTCTTCCAGCACCCGGCACAACGCCGGCGGCAGGCCACGGCGGGCCATGAGACTGTGTTTGTAGTCATTCAGCTCGGTTTGCGTGGGCAGCTTGCCCTTTAACAGCAGGTGGGCCACTTCCTCAAACTCGGCATGATGAGCCAGATCGGTAATGTCATAGCCCCGATAGGTCAGCCCGGTGCCACTTTTGCCCACGGTACACAGGGCCGTGGTGCCGGCACTCTGGCCGCGCAGGCCGGCACCACCCAGTTGTTTGTTATCCATTTTGTTATCGGCTACGGCAAACGCAGTCATGGCACTCTCCTTGTTGCTTTTTGGTCGATATGGGGTGTTTAGTCGCCTTTTTGCTCGCTGAACAACTGATCGAGCTTTTTCTCGTAATCGTGATAACCCAGGTAGTGATAGAGCTGCTCGCGGGTTTGCATGCTGTCCACCACCTGGCGCTGATGGCCCTCTTTCAGCAGGTGCTGATACACATTCAGCGCCGCCTGGTTCATGGCCCGGAATGCCGACAGCGGATAGAGCACCATGTCGACGCCGCACTCGGCCAGCTCGTCTCTGCTGAACAGCGGGGTCTGACCAAACTCGGTAATATTGGCCAGAATGGGCACCTTGACCGCCTCGGCAAACTGGCGGTATTGCTCCAGGGTGTTGATGGCCTCGGGGAAGATCATGTCGGCCCCCGCTTCCACACAGGCCAGTGCCCGCTCAATGGCGGCGTCCATGCCTTCCACCGCCAGGGCATCGGTACGCGCCATGATCACAAAGTTGCTGTCGGTTCTGGCATCCACCGCCGCCTTGACCCGGTCCACCATTTCGCCTTGGCTGACAATGGCCTTGTTGGGCCTGTGTCCGCAGCGCTTTTGCGCCACCTGATCTTCCAGGTGCACGGCAGCGGCGCCGGCGCGTTCCATCTCCTTAATGGTGCGGGCAATGTTAAAGGCACCGCCAAAGCCGGTGTCGATGTCCACCAGCAGCGGCAGCCTTGAGGCGGCGGTAATGCGGCGTACGTCTTCCAGTACATCGTTCAGGGTGGTAATGCCCAGATCCGGCAGGCCGTAAGAGGCATTGGCAATGCCGCCACCGGAAAGGTAAATGGCCTGGTGACCCACCTGCTCCGCCATCATGGCGCAATAGGGATTAATGGTGCCCACTACCTGCAGCGGCCGGTGGCTTTCCACGGCCTGACGGAATTGTGCTCCCGGACTCATAAGCTTGCTCCTTGTTCGTCATTCAGTTGTTGTTCAATCAACAGCCGGCTGCGCATGATATGGCGGCGCATCAGCAACTCGGCCAGCTCGCCGTCCCGCTCCCGCAGGGCCTCAAGCAGATGAAAGTGCTCGGTCAGCGCCTGTTGCGGGCGGGAATGTGAGCGCTGGGACTGATGGCGGTACATGCGCAACAGGTGATAAAGCTCGTCGCACAGCAGGTGTATCAGGGTGCTGTTACGGCTGGCCTGAATAAGACGGTAGTGAAAGTCGAAGTCGCCCTGCTGATGAAAATAGGACGCCCCTTCTACTTCCTCGATATGGGCCTTGTGGGTATTCAGCAGCTGTTGCAGGGCATCGAGCTCATCGTCGGTAATGTGCTGGCAGGCCAGGCGCACCGCCATGCCCTCGAGCGCTTCGCGCACCGCGTAAATCTCCACCAGCCTGGCCCGGCTCAGGGTAATGACCCGCGCACCCACATGGGGCACCCGTTCAATGAGCCCGAGAGATTCCACCCGCATAATGGCCTCGCGCAGTGGCCCGCGGCTCACCCCAAAACGGCGCGCCAGCTCCGGCTCGGAGATCTTGCTGCCGGCGGCAAACTGGCCTTTTACAATCAGATCGATCAACTGCTCGGTAAGGTTGGCCGACTTGGTCAGCTCCGGCAGATGGTCGACACCATGGTCTATTACTTCTTGCTCGATCATTTAAACTGTCAACAATTTAACGAATATGAAACAAAATTATCACCAGATATGGAGTTCATCAAGGTGATGTGTCGACAATTATGATTAGACTTTGGTCTGAGAGGTAACTTGGGGAATGGGGTAAGCTGAGCTGGCAGAATTTGAGCGCCCTGCGGGCGCTAATGCAGGCGAGCCGCCTGCGCTCCATATGAGCGGTGCATTTCTGGAGCGCGGGCGGCCCGCCCGCAATTTGGCGCGAAGCGGCAACTCCGGCTGCCCACCATGTGCCCGTCGGGTGTAAAATGCCGGCCCCGGGGAACATGGCCTCCAGCTCATTGACGGTGGCGTAGATCTGTTTGACCAGAGTCTGGTGGTTGATTATGAGAGTGAATCAGCACTGGTACTCAATACCGTCACCGGCAATTTTGAGCACCTTTGCCGTCACCAGCTGGTTCAGTTGTTGCTGAATGGCAAGTTCATTGCCCTGCAGCTTCAGTTGTGCGGCAATGTGATTGCGAAGGCTGGCTACTTTTTGAGGGCGTTTTTCCTTTGGGGTAGAAACCAGGCTTTGCAACAGCCGCTCGGTATCTGCCGGCACACTGTTCATTCTCAGTTGTTTGCAGGGTCGGCCGATATTTTTGATATGGGCAATCAGGGGTGAAAATCCCCCATCATTGCTTACCACTTCAAAAATGATATTGGCTGGTGCTTCGCTGTCGAATTTGCCCAGATAGTAAGCAAGGTGAAAATCCAGATTATTGGCCTGAGTGGCCTTGAGTTGAACCAGCATCATATTGATCGGCTTGTCATATCTGACATTACCAAAGTCCAGTTTCGGCTGATTGGCCCCCAGAAATACAATGACCCGCTCGTAACACGAGAGATCCACCTTGCTCAGACAGCCAATATTTTCATAATCGATGAACGCCCATTTCATGGTCTCTCTCCCTGAGTGCCATGCTATTAACAAAAAACGGCAGACTCATTAGCCTGCCGTTTTTCGTTACTGAACCTTACCCTTCAACAACGCCTCTATACTGCCCACGGCACCGAGCACGCTGCTGGCTTCATAGGGCAGGAAGATACGGTCGCCGTCTTTGCCGATCTCGGGCAGGGTTTTCAGGTATTCGAGGCCAAGCAGGTAGCCCACCACCATTTGCGGATCCAGCCGTTCGCTGCCGGCGGCAAGCACCTGGTCAATGGCCTGGCGCTGACCGTCGGCCATCAGAATGGCGGCTTCCTTTTCCCCTTCTGCCACCAGAATATTGGAGCGTTTTTCCCCTTCGGCCCGGGCAATGGCGGCCTCCCGCTCACCGCTGGCCTGCAGCACCAGGGCGCGGCGCTCCCGCTCGGCGGCCATTTGCTTGCGCATGGCGTCTTCCACCTCGGCAGGAATGATGATGTCCTGGATCTCGACCCGGGTGACTTTTACGCCCCACTTGTTGCCGGCCTCGTCCATCACAATTTGCAACTTGTCGTTGATCTCCTGGCGGGATTCAAACAACTTGTCGAGCTCCATTTTACCCACTTCGGAGCGCAACGAGGTCTTGGCCAGGATCTCGATGGCCTGAATGAGGTTTTCGGTCTGGTAAACCGCCCGCTCCGGGTCGATCACCTGAAAATAGAGAGCGCCGTTTACGGTCACGCTCACGTTATCGGCGGTGATCACCGACTGGCCGGGAAAGTCGAGCACGGTTTCGCGCCGGTCGATGCGGGTTTCTTCCTGCACCACCGCCACATTCTCACCGCCAATGGCCTGATAGCGGCGCACCTTGATGGACCGGGGCTTGTCAATAAAGGGAATAATCCAGTTAATGCCCGGGGACAGGGTTTTCTGGTAACTGCCGAGGCGCTCGATCACCACGGCTTCCGACTGCTGCACTATCATCAGGCCCTTGATCACCAGTGCCAGCACCAGCACGGTAAAGATCAGGGCAATAATCAACATCACATCCATGACAAAATCCCCTTGCTGTTTATGTTATTTCCTTGAAATTATTCGAGTTGTTTAACAATAGCGGTTATGCCGTCGAAGCGGATGATTTCCACTTCGTCACCCTCCTTCAACACGGTGCCGGTCTGAGCGCGCACCATAAACAGATCTCCTTCAAGCCTCAGCCGAAGCTCACCGTTATGATGACGTACCAGTTTTCCGGTTTGATGACGGCTTTCCCCCGCCAGGCCGCTTTGACGGCGCGAGGGCGCAAATTCACGAAAGACTTTTTTCAGCAGTGGCGCCAACACACCGGTGGCCAGGGCAAAGGCAAACCACTGGCCGGTGGCCCCCACATCAAATAACGCAGCGGTCATGGCGACCAGTGCCGCCAGACCCATGGCAAAGGCAAAAAAACCGGTGCCGAGCAGTTCGGCGAGCAATAAAACCAGGGCGGCAATCAGCCAGAGATGCCAGGCAAGCACGTATATTCACCTCAGATGCAAATGGAACAGTGATTACTATAGAGGAGGTGTTGCGGGTTGGAAATGGGTGTGGCGAGTGATTCAGGTATGGGTTCCCACGCAAAGCATGGGAACCAGGCAGGCGCCCGCTGAATGAGCACAGGCTTTGTTTGCAGGCCTTCAGGGAGAGAGTCCGGGTGGTATGCGTTCCCAAGAAGAGCAAGTGAAGAAAAGATACGGAGCAAGCAACTGACGACAAGGCTGTGTCTGCACAGGCGCATGGATCCCCGCCTTCGCGGGGATGACGTTCCTGCCCGGGGGTGACGGCAGTAATTATTAGCGTTTGGCGAGCTTGAACAGCTCAAAGAAGTTGGCGGTGGTTTGTTCGGCCACCTGCTCGTAGGGTATTCCCTTGAGCTCGGCCACGAACTCGGCCACGGTGCGGGTGTAGGCGGGCTCGTTTTCTTCACCACGGAACGGTACCGGGGCCAGCCAGGGAGAGTCGGTTTCCACCAGCAGCCGCTCCAGCGGCAGGGCCTTGACCACGTCCCGCAGGGCGTCGGCGCTGCGGAAGGTCACAATGCCGGAGATGGAAATGTAAAAGCCCAGCTCAATAGCGGCTTCCGCCATTTCCAGCGATTCGGTAAAGCAGTGCAGCACGCCGCCCACCTTGTCGGCACCGCCCTTGCGCAAAATTTCCAGGGTATCTTCCTGGGCGCTGCGGGTATGAATGATCAGCGGTTTGTTCAGCTCCACCGCCACACCCACATGCTGCTCAAAGGAGCGCTTTTGCAGCTCGGCGCTTTCCGGGGCGTAAAAATAATCCAGCCCGGTTTCGCCAATGGCCACTACCGACGGATGCGATGCCAGCTTGCGCAGCAGCGCCGGATCATTTTGTTCGTCACCCTGATGTAGCGGATGTACACCACAGGAAGCAAACACCTGAGGATAAGGCTCAACGGCCTTCAGCATATCGGGGAAGGACGACAGCCCCACGCCAATGCACAGCATGTGATTTACGCCGCGGTTGGCGGCTTTGGCAATGGCCTCGTCCATGGACTTGTGTTTCTTGCCGTAATCGAGTTTGTCGAGGTGGCAATGGGAATCAACCAGCAAAATCGGCTCCAGTAAAACGTGTTCGGTAAATCAGGAATGGGTTAATGCGCGCTGCAACCGGCGCAGCCATTGGCTCAGTTGCAGGCCGGCATTCATGGGCCGGCCCTGTCCCGGCTGCAGGCTGCGGCGCAACGCCAGCAGTTCGCTGTTCAGCTCATGCAGGGCCATGGCGCCCAGCCGTGCCAGGCGCTCGCTCTGCGCGCGGCAGTCATCGAGTTTCAGCGGCGCGTTTACCCCCAGCGCGGTTTGCAGCGCGTCCTGCAGCAACAGCTGCACCCACACCAGGTGCACGGGTTGCTCCAGCAGGCCCGTCTGCACCCTGGCCAGGTGGGTGGGCGTCTCGGCCAGACTGGCCAGCTCGGCGAGCAACGCCAGGCGCTTGTCGTCGGCGCCCCCTTGCAGGTATTCCAGGGTTTGCAGCGGCGAGCCCTGGTTTACGCTGAGTGCCGCCGGGGTGGCAGTCACGCCCTGCTCATTCAGCCAGGCCAGCGCGGTGTCAGTGTCGGGCAGTGGCACCAGCCACTGCTGGCACCGGCTGAGCAGCGTAGGAAGCAGCCGCTCGGGCCGGGACGACACCAAAATCAGCGTGGCCTCCCCCGCAGGCTCTTCCAGGGTTTTCAGCAGGGCGTTGGCGGCGGCCTCGGTCATCAGCTCGGCCCGTTCGATAATGGCCACCTTGCCATGACCCAGGCGCGCGCTTTCGCTCATGATCCGGCTGAGCTCGCGAATGGCATCAATGCCTATGCTTCGCCCTTCCCTGCCCACCACATGGAGATCCGAGTGGCTGCCGGCGGCGTTAAGCTCACAGGCATGGCACATACCGCAAGGAGCATTACTTGTATGTTGGCATAATAATGCGGTCGCCAGCTCAGCGGCCAGTTCGCGCTTGCCCAGGCCCGCCATGCCCTTGAGCAGCAGGCCATGGCCCAGGTGGCGCTCACGCACACCCTGCAGCAGCGGCTGCCAGACCGGGGTCAGCCAAGCGTACACAGTCGTCGCTCCAGGCAGGCCAGTACCCGTGCTTTCACTTCCTGCTCGTTGCCGGACGCGTCGATCAGCTCGCAATCGGGATCGGCCTCGGCCAGCTCCAGGTAACGGGCCCGGGTACGCTCGAAAAAGTCGAGATTTTCCAGCTCAATGCGGTCCAGCTCGCCGCGGCTGCGGGCCCGGGCCAGGCCCTGGGCAGGGTCGATGTCGAGATACAGGGTCAAATCCGGTTTAAAGTCGCCCAGCACCGCCTGTTTGATCTGGCTGATCAGATCCGCATCAATGCCCCGGCCGCCACCCTGGTAGGCCCGGGAAGACAAATCATGCCGATCCCCCACCACCCAGATGCCGTCACGCAACGCCGGCTGAATGCGGTTTTTCACCAATTGTACCCGGGCGGCGTACATCAGCAGCAGCTCGGCTTCCACGGTTAGTTGTTCTTCATGCACTTCCTTGACCAGGGCACGCATTTTTTCCGCCAGTGGCGTGCCACCGGGCTCCCGGGTGGTCATCACCTTATGACCTCGTGCCTCAAGCCAGCTCACCACATGGCGCTGCACCGTGCTCTTGCCGGCGCCTTCCAGGCCTTCAATGACAATAAATCGACTCATGGTTTACCTGTTCAGTATGTAGCGGCGCACCGCATTATTATGCTCGCGCAGGGTGCGGGAAAAGTGATGGCGCCCCTCGCCCATGGCCACGAAATAGTAATACCTGCTTTCGGCCGGGTTCAGCGCGGCACGAATGGCCTCCTGGCTGGGCATGGCAATCGGCGTCGGCGGCAGACCGTCAATCACATAGGTGTTGTACGGGGTGTGGGCACGCAGATCGCGCTTGCGAATGTTGCCGTCATAGTCCTCGCCCATGCCGTAGATCACGGTGGGATCGGTCTGCAGCCGCATGCCCCGGCGCAACCGGTTGATGAATACAGAGGCGATCATGGGGCGCTCTTCGGCAATGCCGGTTTCCTTTTCAATGATGGACGCCAGGATCAGCGCCTCATAGGGCGTATCGATGGGCAGGTTGGGCTCGCGGGCCTCCCAGGCCTCATTCAGAAAATCCTGCATATGGGCATAGGCGCGCTCGAGCACGTCATAGTCGCTGTCGCCAGGGGTGTAGCTGTAGGTTTCGGGCAAAAACAGGCCTTCCAGCTTGTCGTGCTCCACCCCCAGGCGCTCGGCCAGTTGCGCTTCGCTGACGCCGTCGAGCTCGTGCTCCAGATACTCGGCCTCGGCCAGCCGGGCACGCCAGTCGGACAGCCGCAGGCCTTCCACCAGGGTCACATTCAGGCGATACACATCACCCTTCACGAAGGTATTGAGGGCCTCGCGCAGAGAGGTGCCGTCATCCAGCTTGTAGGTGCCCTGGCGCACCGCCGCCAGCTCCGGGTGCAGCTTCAGCCACAGCTTGCGATGCAGCACCGGCAGCCCGGGGCTGAGCCGGCCGGTCAGTTGCAGCGCGGTCTCGCCTCGGTGCACCACAAACAGCGGGTGTTCGCCAGGCGTGATGGTCAGTTGTTCCAGTTTCTGCCACTGGTGATAGCCGTAACCGGCCAGTCCCGCACCCGCCAGGGTGGCCGCCAGCACGACCCCCTTCAGGCCTTTAATCAATTTGCTCATATCGTTGTTGTAGTGCTCTCGTCATTGAATGCTCACCGCTCAGTGCGCGCCCGGCCACCGAGCTCACCGGCACCAGGCCCATCAGGGCGTTGGTGATCCAGGCTTCATCGGCGCCTTGCAGCGCCTCCAGTGGGGCGCTGACCTGCTGCACCCGCCCTTCCAGCTCGGTCATGACCCAGGCCCGCAGGGTACCGTGCACACCGCCATTGGCCAACTCGGGCGTAAACACCGCCTCGCCCTTGCGCCAGAACAGGTTGGCGGTGACCGCTTCCATTACCCTGCCCGCTTCGTTCAGTACCACACCCTCGGCAAGCTGCCTGCTTTCAAGCTCGGCCTTGAGCAGCACCTGCTCCAGCCGGTTCACGGTTTTCAGCCCCGCCAGCAGGGTGGAGCTGCCCAGGCGCCCTTCGCACAGGCCAAGGTCAATGCCCTGCCGCCGCCATTCAAGGTAATGCGCCGGAAAAGGTGACAGGTTCAGCACCACAGTGGTGTCGCCGCAGCCGGCAATACCATAGCCGCGCCCGCCGGGGCCGCGCAACAGCGTCAGCCGCAACACGCGATCGCCCTCGTCCGGCAGTGCCGCCAGCTCGGCTTCAACAACGGCCCAGTCGGGCTCGTCCATGTGCAGCCGGCGGCAGGCATCTATCAGCCGGGCCTTGTGCAATGGCCACAGCCTGATCCGGCCCCGGCGTGCGTGCATGGTGGTGAAGTGACCGTCGCCCAGCTGCCAGCCGCGGCTCAGGGCCTGCTCCTGTGGATGAAGGATTTTCTGCATGGTTATTTCATAAAAAAAGCCCGGCACATGGCCGGGCTGTATCTGACCAAAAGGCCATTATATGCGTTTGAAGATCAATGAGCCATTGGTGCCGCCAAACCCGAAGGAGTTGGACAGGGCATACTCAAACTCCGCCTTCTTCGGCTGGTGCGGAACCAGATCCAGGTCGCACTCATCATCCGGATTGTCCAGGTTGATGGTGGGCGGAGCAATTTGATCGCGCAGAGCCAGCACGGTCACGATGGCTTCCACCGCACCGGCGGCACCCAGCAGGTGACCGGTCATCGACTTGGTGGAGCTCACCAGCAGCTTGCCGGCGTGCTCGCCAAAGACCTTCTTCACCGCCTTCAGCTCGGCCACATCCCCCAGCGGGGTGGAGGTGCCGTGGGCATTGATGTAACCCACCAGGGCCGGATCCAGATCCGCATCGCGCAGGGCGTTGGCCATGGCCGCGGCGGCACCGCTGCCGTCGTCGGGCGGCGCGGTCATGTGGTGTGCATCACCGCTCATGCCAAAGCCAACCAGCTCGGCATAAATGGTGGCACCACGGGCCTTGGCCTGCTCATATTCTTCCAGCATCACCACACCGGCGCCGTCACCCAGCACAAAGCCGTCGCGCTCCTTGTCCCACGGACGGCTGGCCTTTTGAGGCTCGTCGTTGCGGGTAGACAGCGCGCGGGCCGCGGCAAAGCCACCCATGCCCATGGGCGTGGAGGCCTTTTCGGTACCGCCGGCCAGCATGGCATCGGCATCACCGTAGGCGATCATGCGCGCCGCCAGACCAATGCTGTGCGTACCTGTGGTACAGGCAGTGGTGGCCGCAATGTTGGGGCCGCGCAGGCCTTTCATGATCGACAGATGACCGGACACCATGTTGATGATGGTGGACGGCACAAAGAAGGGGCTTAGCTTGCGCGGGCCGCTCTTCATCAGGTTGGTGTGGTTCTGCTCGATCAGACCGAGGCCACCAATGCCAGAGCCGATGGACACGCCAACACGGTCCGCATTGGCATCGGTAATCTCCAGTCCGGCGTCCGCAAAGGCCTGCAGGCCAGCGGCAACACCGTACTGAATAAACAGATCCATCTTGCGGGCTTCTTTCTTGGCAATGCCATGCGCTTCCGGGTCAAAATCCTTGACCAGGCCGGCAAACTTGGTGGTGTAATCGGTAGTATCAAAATGATCGATGTTGGTAATGCCACTTTGACCTGCCAGCAGGGCCTGCCAGCTGGCATCGACCGAGTTTCCGACAGGAGATAGCATACCGAGGCCAGTCACCACGACTCTGCGTTTTGACACAGGAGCGCCTCCGAATGGGGATTTAAACAAGAAAAAACCGAAGTGGCGGGCGCCACTTCGGTACAGGTTTGTTATTCCTGGTTAGCGTTGATGTAGTCGATCGCAGCTTGAACGGTGGTGATCTTTTCCGCTTCTTCGTCAGGAATCTCGGTATCGAACTCTTCTTCCAGAGCCATTACCAGTTCAACGGTGTCCAGGGAATCCGCGCCCAGATCATCAACGAAGGAAGCTTCGGATTTAACTTCTTCTTCCTTAACGCCCAGTTGCTCTACGATGATTTTCTTTACGCGTTCTTCGATGTTGCTCATGACCAGTATTTTCCTTTAGAAATACGCAAGTGCGTGTCGTTGCGGTAGTGTATAAAAATGACCGTCGTTTGCAAGCCTGTTTGGGGCTGGTCTAACCAGAATTCATACGATAAATGCCGCATTTTCCGCCAAACAGATGCCAACAGTGGTGATTTTCATCACACCATGTACATGCCGCCATTAACGTGCAGCGTTTCGCCGGTAATGTAACCAGCTTCATCCGACGCCAAAAAGGCCACGGCGGATGCAATCTCTTTGGGGTCGCCCAGACGCTGGGCCGGAACCTGTGACAAGATACCGGCTCGCTGCTCGTCATTCAATGCGCGCGTCATGTCGGTTTCAATAAATCCAGGGGCCACCACGTTCACGGTGATGCCACGGGAAGCCACTTCCCGGCCCAGGGACTTGCTGAAGCCAATCAGACCCGCCTTGGCGGCAGCGTAGTTGGCCTGGCCGGCGTTGCCCATGGTGCCCACCACGGAGCCGATGGTCACAATGCGGCCAAAGCGCTTTTTCATCATGGTGCGCAGCACCGCCTTGGACAGACGGAATACGGAAGTGAGGTTGGTGTCGATAATGTCCTGCCACTCCTCATCCTTCATGCGCATCATCAGGTTGTCGCGGGTGATGCCGGCGTTGTTGACCAGCACATCGATATCACCGAAACGTTCCTTGATGGTGGCCAGGGTCTGCTCGAGAGAGGCAGCGTCGGTCACGTTCAGCACCAGACCGGCGCCCTTGTCGCCCAGATAGGCGCTGATCGCCTCGGCGCCCTTTTCGCTGGTGGCAGTACCGATGACGGTGGCGCCACGCTCAGCAAACAGTTCGGCGGTGGCCCGGCCGATGCCACGGCTGGCACCGGTTACCAGGACTACTTTACCGGAAAAACTCATAGTAACTCCTTAAGCTGTAAACAGGGCGGGCCTTAAACGATGGGCCAATTCAATGGCGCCCGCCACTCTTTACCGGGGTTTTACATGAAGCCGGGCTTCACGTCATAAAGGCAATTAACCGTTTACCGCGGCCAGGGCTTTTTCCAGGCTGGCATCGTCGTTCACTGCCAGCCCTTCCACCCGCTTGTCGATGCGCTTGGCCAGACCGGTGAGTACCTTGCCCGGGCCCACTTCCAGTGCCAGGGTCACACCCTGCTCCGCCATGGTTTCCACGGTCTCGGTCCAGCGTACCGGACTGTAGAGCTGACGCACCAGCGCATCCTTGATGGCGGCCGGATCGGTCTCGGGCTTGACGTCCACATTGTTGAGAACGGGCACGGACGGGGCGTTAAAGCTCATGGCGCCCAAGGTCTCGGCCAGCTTGTCGGCGGCGGGCTTCATCAGGGCACAGTGAGACGGCACGCTGACCGGCAGCGGCAGTGCGCGCTTGGCGCCGCTTTCTTTCATCAGGGCATTGGCACGCTCCACGGCGGCCTTGTTACCGGCGATCACCACCTGACCCGGTGAGTTGAAGTTCACCGCAGACACCACCTCGCCTTCTGCGGCTTTTTCGCAGTTGGCAATAATAGTGTCATTATCAAGGCCGATGATGGCCGACATGGCACCGGTGCCTTCGGGCACGGCATCCTGCATCAGCTTGCCGCGCAGCTCCACCAGCCTGACGCCGTCGGCCAGGCTCAGCACACCGGCGCACACCAGGGCGGAATACTCACCCAGGCTGTGACCGGCCATCACGGCGGGCTGTGCCCCACCCTGCTGTTGCCACAAGCGATAAAGGGCAACGGAAGCGGTCAGCAGTGCCGGCTGGGTATGCCAGGTTTTGTTCAGCTCTTCTGCCGGGCCGTTCAGCACCAGCTCCGCCAGATTGTAACCGAGGGCGTCAGACGCCTCGGCAAAGGTCGTTTTTACAATCTCGTGATTAGCCAGCACATCGGCCAGCATGCCCACAGTCTGGGATCCCTGTCCGGGAAAGGTAATGGCAAAAGACATGGTATTTCCTCTTAAAAACGTACCAGGGCCGAGCCCCAGGCAAAGCCGCCGCCAAAGGCTTCCAGCAGCACCAGCTGACCGCGCTGAATGCGGCCGTCACGCACCCCTTCATCCAGGGCGATGGGCACACTGGCCGCCGAGGTATTGCCGTGCTTGTCGAGGGTCAGGATCACGCTGTCCAGTGACATGCCCAGCTTGCGGGCGGTGGCGTTGATAATACGGTAGTTGGCCTGGTGGGGAACCAGCCAGTCGAGTTCCGACTTGTCGATACCGTTGGCCTCGAGGGTCTGGGTCACGATGTCACTCAGGCGGCTTACGGCCACCTTGAACACTTCGTTGCCCTTCATGTGCATGTAGGCATCCATTTCGGTGCCGGACACCCCGCGCTGACGGTGCGGCAGCTTGAGCAGCTCGCCATAGGCACCATCGGCATGCAGATGGGTAGACAGAATGCCCGGCTCTTCACTGGCGCCCAGCACCACGGCACCGGCGCCGTCACCAAACAGAATGATGGTGGATCTGTCTTCCGGATCGCACATGCGCGACAGCGCATCGGCGCCAATCACCAGCACATGGCGGGCCGCGCCGCTTTTAATGAATTGATCGGCCACGCTCAGGGCGTAGCTGAAGCCGGCACAGGCGGCGGCAAGATCAAAGGCCGGAATACCGGGCACCTTGAGCAGGGCCTGGACTTCACAGGCGGCGGCCGGAAAGGCATTGTCGGCGCTGGTGGTGGCCAGCACTATCATGTCGAGCTGCTGGGCTTCGATGCCGGCGGCATCCAGGGCGCGCAGAGCGGCGCCGTAAGACATGGTGGCCACGGTTTCTTCGGCGCCGGCAATGCGACGCTCGCGAATACCGGTACGCTCCACAATCCACTGATCACTGGTTTCTACCATTCTTTCCAGGTCGGCGTTGGTACGCACATCCTGAGGCAGGTAGCTGCCGGTTCCCAAAATTTTACTGTTCATAGGCGTTATCTTGCGTGACTGTCCTGAGGGGCAGTATCAAAAAGATGCGCAATCCTGGCAGGCAAAGCATGTTCTGTTTCCGCTACGGCCTGCAGAATCGCATTCAAGAAGGCGGGTGATGCTGCGCTCCCGTGGCTTTTTACCACACTGGAGCGTAATCCTATCAGACTGGCACCATTATACTGGTCTGGGTTCAGATGAGAAAGTCGCCGTTTTACCCAGAAAGCGAGCAGTTTCCGCCAGAAACCCCGTTTTTTCCCCGCCCCCAGCAACAGGCGGGCCACGCCCTCACTGGTTTTAAGCGCCACATTACCGACAAAACCGTCACACACAATGACATCGGCCTTGCCGGCAAAAAGGTCATTGCCTTCCACGTAGCCGGTATAGTGCAGCTCGGGCTGCGTCTTTAAACGACGTGCCGCCTGGCGCACGGCATCGGTGCCCTTGTTGGCTTCGGCCCCCACGTTCAGCAGGGCCACCCGGGGGCGGGACTGCGACAACACATGCCGCGCCACCGCATTTCCCATCAGCGCAAACTGCACCAGCTGACCGGCATCACAACTGACATTGGCGCCTACGTCCAGCAACAGGGCGTGGCTGCCATCGACCTGGGGCATGCGCGTGATAAGAGCGGGCCGGTCCACTCCCGGCAGGGTATGCACCACCCGAACGGCCAGCGCCATCAGGGCGCCTGTGTTGCCGCCGCTGACACAGGCCTGGGCTTCGCCCCTGGCCAGGGCATCAAGCGCCTTGCACATGGAAGAGTCGGCCAGATGACGCAGCGCGTAGCCGGCCTTGTGCTCATTGGTTACCTGCTGGGTACAGTAATGCACCCGAACCCTGGGGTGGGCGTTCAGGTTGCAGCGGTCAAGCCAGGGGGAAAGCGCCGCGCGGGACCCGAACATCTGCAAATGAAGTTCGGGCAGAAGCGACAGTGCCTGCGCGGCGGCAGGCACTGTAACAGGAGGGCCGAAATCGCCCCCCATCATATCAAGCGCAACGGTCAGCTGCGGCAAAAGGCAAGCCTTACTTGGCGATTACCTTCTGGCCACGGTAGAAACCATCGGCAGTCACGTGGTGACGACGATGAGTTTCGCCAGTGGTCTGGTCTACAGACAG
Source organism: Oceanimonas aquatica (assembly GCF_030732065.1). Taxonomy (GTDB): domain Bacteria; phylum Pseudomonadota; class Gammaproteobacteria; order Enterobacterales; family Aeromonadaceae; genus Oceanimonas. Next base: position 164,348 of record NZ_JAVBHX010000003.1, on the reverse strand, counting down.
GTTGGCGGTGCTCAGGGCATCGTGTGAACGACGCATACCACGCTTGGAACGGGTTTTACGGTTCTGTTGTACGGCCATTTGACCTAACTCCTAAATCAGTTACTTTCGTTTCAGCTCTTCCAGAATCGCGAAAGGATTCGGACGCTCTTCGGCTTCAGGAATGTTCCCGTAGCTCAAATCGTACTTGCCTTCGGCGCAGTGCTCATTTTCATGGGCGGGCACCAGCGGCAGGCCAAGGATGAGTTCATCCTCGATGATCTGGACCAGGTTGACTTCCCCGAATTCATCAGCCTCAAACGTCTCGTACGCTTCCGGCAGCTCCGGCGCCTCGGCATTCTCACGCGAAGGCGTGTACGTAAACTCGGACTCTATGGTGCTATCGAATGGCTCGTTACAGCGCTGGCACTGAAGGGTTACTTGTGCGCGGGCAGAACCCGTCATCACGCGCAGCCCCTGGGCATCGGTACCAAAGCTCAGTGAGACGTCGATATCACCATGGATACCTTGGGTTGACTCCGCCAGTCTGGGCATCAGCTCTGCGGCATAAACACCCTGATAATCCAGGCGTTTATTGGCGCAGCGGGCGGGGTCTACCTTGATGGGCAACTTTACCTTTTCCATAAGGCGCGCATATTATAGCGCCACTCCCCCGGAGTCAAAGGGAAAATAGTGCGCAACGCGACCAACGGCCATTTGTAACGCGAGTAGGCCCGGCGCTAGAATCGGTGCCTAACATTTCCCTGAGCAGAGTGCTGTCATGCCGCCCATTATTCTTGCGTCTTCCTCTCCCTATCGCCGTGCCCTGCTGGCACGTCTGGGGCTTGCCTTTGACTGCCACAGTCCGGACATTGACGAGACCGCCCTGGCCGAAGAAACCGGCGAGCAACTGGCCCTGCGCCTGGCCGAACAAAAGGCGGCGGCGGTGGCTGCCGAGTATAAAGAAGGCCTGGTGATTGGCTCGGATCAGGTGTGCGTGAACGGTGAGCTGCTGCTGGGCAAACCCGGCACCCTGGAAAAAGCCCGCCAGCAACTGCTGGCCGCCGCGGGCAAGCGGGTCTCCTTTTATACCGGGCTGTGCCTGCATGACATAGCCACGGGCCGAAAGGCATCACTGGTTGAGCCCTTTCATGTGCATTTTCGCCCGCTGACCCTTGCCCAGATTGATCGCTACCTGGACAAGGAGCCGGCCCTGGACTGCGCGGGCGCCTTTAAATGCGAAGGCCTCGGCATCAGTCTGTTTGAACGTATGGACGGCCGCGACCCCAACAGCCTGGTGGGCCTGCCGCTCATCGCCCTGGTGGACCTGCTGACGGAATTTGGAGTGAAAGTGCCCTGATTCGTGAGGAGTGAGGTGAAAGGACACTATCCCCTCACCTCCCCCCCCCTCACGCATTTAAACCCACTGGGGCAAATGGCGAATATCATCAATCATGGCGATGGGGCTGTGGGCGCCGAGCTGATCCCGGTTGTGCACACCGTAGGTGACGCCAATGCGGTCCATGCCAATGGCTTCGGCCATGGCCAGATCGTAACTGGAGTCCCCAACCATCACCGCCTGCTCCGGGGCCAGGCCGAGCTCGTCCAGAATTTGCGCCAGCATCAGCGGGTCTGGCTTGGAACGGGCCTGATCCGCCCCGCGCAGGGCGTGAAACAGGTGCCCGAGGCCGGTATCGGCCAACACCCGGTCGAGCCCCACACGCTGCTTGCCGGTGGCTACCGCCAGCCGGTAGCCGCCCGAATGCAACCCGCTCAGGGTATCGGCGGCGCCGGCAAACAGTGGCGTGGGCGTGGTGTTCAGCTCAAGGTAATGAAGCCGGTAGGCCTCCAGCAATTTATCACTCTCGGCGGCAGACAGCTCCCCAAACAAAATCGGAAAGGCCTTGTACAGGCTCAGACCGATAATATGCCGCACCGCCTCCGGCGAGGGCACCGGCAGGCGGCAGTCAGTGGCCGCCGCCTCCATGCAGGACACAATACGCGCCACCGAGTCCATCAGGGTGCCGTCCCAGTCAAAGATCACCAGTTCGTATTTCATGAGGCGGCCATTCGTGTCAGCAGCTTTTTCAGAGCCGGCTCCAGAGGCGCTTCCAGCGTCATGGTCTCTTCCTTGCCCGGGTGATAAAAGCGAATGCGGCAGGCATGCAGAAACAGGCGGCTCAGCCCCTGACTGCGCATGGTCTCGTCGAACTGGCGATCGCCGTATTTGTCATCGCCGGCAATGGGATGGCCCGCATGCAGGGTATGTACCCGGATTTGATGAGTACGGCCGGTCACCGGACTGCACTCCACCAGGGTGGCGCCCTTGAATTTCTGCACAATGCGAAAACGGGTTTCCGAGGGTTTGCCGTCCCGGTCTACTCTGACGATGCGCTCGCCCGAAGCCAGCTCGTTTTTCTTCAGCGGCGCCTTGACCGCCTTCTGATGAGACTGCCACTGGCCCCGCACCAGCGCCAGGTAATGCTTGTCCATGGTTTTTTCTCGCAGCTGCTCGTGCAGGCTGCGCAGCATGCTGCGTTTTTTGGCCACCAGCAAAATACCGGAGGTATCCCGGTCCAGCCGGTGTACCAGCTCCAGAAAACGGGCCTGGGGCCGCAGTGAGCGCAGGCCCTCGATCACCCCGAAACTGAGGCCACTGCCACCGTGCACCGCCATGCCCGACGGCTTGTTGAGCACCAGCAGGGCGTCATCCTCATAGACAATGGCTGATTCCAGCCCCTGCACGCTGTCGAGCTTCGCCGAGGGCAGCACTTCTTCGCGCTCGGCCACCCGCACCGGCGGCACACGAATGATGTCGCCGGTCATCAGCTTGTATTCCGGTTTGATGCGCTTCTTGTTAACCCTAACCTCACCCTTGCGCAAAATACGATAAATCAGGCTTTTGGGAACGCCTTTGAGCTGAGTCCGTAAAAAATTGTCGATGCGCTGCCCTTCATGCTCAGCCTCGATGGTGAGCAGCCGCACGCTTTGATGTTCTTGTTTCATGGCGTGGATTCTACCACCGAAGCCGGTGTTTTTGCTGCAAAAATGGTGCCTTGCTAAGGCTGTGGGTAAAGTGTGATAATGCGTGAGTTTTTCGTGTCTTCCCGGGTGGGGAGACACACACTCAAACCCCGGAAATACCGCTTGGTTCGCGACCTTTGGGCTACCCTCCCTTTGACGTGATACACACCTGCAAAATGCGCCTCATGCGTAGCCAGCCGGGAGGCTGTAATGACTACGCTACAAGACTCGAGGCCGGTGTCGGTCGGAGCCAAATGGTCATTCGGGTAACGCGAACACTGTAAAAAACAGTAAAAACATAAAAAAGAGTACTCAATGAAAAGAATGCTGATTAACGCAACCCAGGAAGAGGAGTTGCGCGTTGCCCTGGTAGACGGGCAACGACTGTACGATCTCGATATTGAAAGCCCCGGCCACGAACAGAAAAAAGCCAATATCTACAAGGGCAAAATCACCCGGGTTGAACCCAGCCTGGAAGCCGCCTTTGTCGACTACGGCGCCGAGCGCCACGGCTTTTTGCCGCTGAAGGAAATTGCCCGCAACTACTTTCCTGCCGGTTATACCTACCAGGGCCGCCCCAACATCAAGGAAGTGGTCAAGGAAGGTCAGGAAGTCATCGTCCAGATCGACAAGGAAGAGCGTGGCAACAAGGGTGCGGCCCTCACCACCTTTATCAGTCTGGCCGGCTCCTACCTGGTGCTGATGCCCAACAACCCCCGTGCCGGTGGCATTTCCCGCCGAATCGAGGGTGACGAGCGCACCGAGCTGAAGGAAGCCCTGTCCCGCCTCAAGCTGCCCGACGGCATGGGCCTGATTGTGCGCACCGCCGGTGTGGGCAAGTCCGGCGAAGAGCTGGAGTGGGACCTGAACGTGCTCAAGACCCACTGGACCGCGATTCAGGAAGCCGCCGACAGCCGCCCTGCCCCTTTCCTGATCCATCAGGAAAGCAACGTGATTGTGCGTGCCATTCGCGACTACCTGCGCCGGGATATCGGTGAAATTCTCATCGACAACCCCACGGTGTTTGAACGCGCCAAGCAGCACATTCAGCTGGTTCGTCCCGACTTCGTCAACCGGATCAAGCTGTACGAGGGCGATGTGCCCATGTTCAGCCACTATCAGATCGAGAGCCAGATTGAGTCTGCCTTTCAGCGCGAAGTGCGTCTGCCGTCCGGCGGCAGCATCGTCATCGATCCGACCGAGGCACTGACCTCCATCGACATCAACTCCGCCCGCGCCACCAAGGGCGGCGACATTGAAGAAACCGCGCTGCAGACCAACCTGGAAGCGGCCGACGAAATCGCCCGCCAGCTACGCCTGCGCGATCTCGGTGGCCTGGTGGTGATCGACTTTATCGACATGACCCCGGTGCGCCACCAGCGCGAAGTGGAAAACCGCCTGCGCGACGCCGTGCGCCAGGACCGTGCCCGCATTCAGCTGGGTCGTATCTCCCGCTTTGGCCTGCTGGAAATGTCCCGCCAGCGCCTGCGCCCGTCACTGGGCGAGTCCAGCACCCATGTATGCCCCCGCTGTCTGGGCCAGGGCACCATTCGTGACAACGAATCCCTGGCGCTGGCCATTCTGCGCCTGATTGAGGAAGAAGCGCTCAAGGACAATACCGGCCAGATCCACGGTCAGGTACCGGTGGACGTGGCCGCCTATCTGCTCAACGAAAAGCGCAAGTCCATTGCCAACCTGGAAAACCGCTACAAGGTCGACATCTTTATTATTCCTCATCAGCAGCTGGAAACCCCTCACTTTGAAGTGACCCGGGTGCGCAGCAGCGACGTGGAAGACGTCACCAGCTATGAGCTGAAAACCGAAGTGGAGCAGCCGGTTTATCAGCCGCGCCAGCATGAAACGGCCAAAAAGATTGAGCAGCCTGCGCTGCAGGGCTTTTCTGCCCCGGCACCGGCCCCGGTAGCCTCCAGCCGTCCGGAGCCCCAGCAGCAGCCCCAGGCCCGTCAACCCGGTCTGCTGAGCCGTCTGTTCTGTGCCATTGCCGGCTGGTTCAAGGCTCCCGAGCAAACCCAGGCCGCACCCGAGCCGGCGCCAGCCAAGCCCGAACGCAACAACCGCGGCCAGCGTTCCGGTGAGCGCCGGGATCGCCGCGAGCGTGGTGAACGCCGTGGCGGCAACCGCAACCGCAAACCCCGCGATGAAGAACGCAGTCAGAAGCCGGCCCCGGCCGCCCCTCAGGAAAGCAACGAGCAAAAGCCGGAGCGTCCGCGCCGTGAGCGTCGCAAGCCCCGTCGCGAACAGCAACCCGAGCGCGCCCCGCGCCCGCAGCAGGAACAGCAGCCGGCCCGCGAAACTGAGGCGCCCCGCGCCGCCGAGGTCACCAGCCAGCCCGAAGCCCAAAAAGAGCAGGCCAAGGAGCAGGCAGTAGCCGAGCGTCGTCAGCGTCGCCAGCTGCGCAAGAAAGTCCGTCTGGACAGTGAAGGCCGCACCCAGGAGCAGCAGCCCGCCGCCGTGGAAAGCAAGGCTGCCGAGCAGGCTCAGCAACCCGCTGAAACCAAGGCTCGCAAAGAGCAGCCGCATCCGCACAAGCGTGCCCCCAAGCGCAAGCGCATCAATGAAGACAGCCGTCGCCGTCGCCGTGAAGAAAGCATTGCCGCGCTGATTGCCGAGCAGGGTGCCGACAAGTGGGTGGCGAGCGAAGATGAGCAACAAGCCGCTCAGCCCGAGGCCAAGCAGCCGGAAGCCGTTGTAGAAGCCAAGCCCGAGGTGAAACAGCCGGAAGTGACTGCCGAAGCCAAAGCCCCGGCTGCTGAAGCCAAGCCCGAGCCGAAAGCCGAAGCCCCGGCAGCTGAAGCCAAGCCCGAGCCGAAAGCCGAGACCCCGGTTGCTGAGGCTCAGCCCGAGCCGAAAGCAGAAGCGCCCGTGGCTGAAGCCAAGCCCGAACCGAAAGCCGAAGCCCCAGTAGCAGAAGCCAAGCCCGAGCCGAAAGCCGAAGCGCCCAAGGTTGAAGCCCAGCCTGAGCCCAAGGCAGAAGCGCCTGTAGCAGAAGCCCAGCCTGAGCCCAAGGCAGAAGCGCCTGTAGCAGAAGCCCAGCCTGAGCCCAAGGCAGAAGCGCCTGTAGTAGAAGCCCAGCCTGAGCCGAAGGCTGAAGCCCCGGTTGCCGACGCCGAGCCAAAAGCCGAGGCCCCGGTTGCCAAAGCTCAGCCCGTGGCTAGCGCCGGTCGTTACCTGGCAGCACGCAAGGCCTCTGCGCCCATGACCAAACCGCCGGTGGTGGAAGCCGCACCTTACGTGAAGCCCGACTACCCGCCTCTGGTGCGCCAGCCTATCGCCACCAGCGATCGCCAGGGTGGCAGCATCAATGCCCGCACCCAGGCCTCTGCCCCCATGGCCAAGCCCTGATACTGGCGCGGTAAAACAAAAAAGGCTCCTTCGGGAGCCTTTTTTATCGCCTTGCATGACCGTCATACCGGGCTTGATCCGGTATCTTTCTGCAGGAAGATCCTGAGCCCGAAATCAAACGTCTAGAGTCCGTTTCACAGGCTTCGCTTAAGCTGCTTCAGCACTCCTTCACACGCCGCTTCCACCAGATCCAGCACATGCTCAAAGCCCTGCTCGCCACCATAGTAAGGATCCGGCACTTCCTGCTCAGCCCCCTCGGCAAAACTCAGCAGCAATTTCACCTTGTGGCTGTGCTCGGCCGGACACAAACGTTGCAGATCCCGCAGGTTTTCCTTATCCGCCGCCAGCACCAGATCAAAGCGTTCAAAATCCTGCACCATTACCTGACGGGCACGCATGCCGGAGAAGTCATATCCCCTCGCCTCACCTGCCGCCCTGGCCCGTGCATCCGGCCCCGAGCCGGCGTGATAGCCAATGGTGCCCGCCGAATCAATCTCCATATTCAGCCCGGCACTCGCCGCCTTGTGGCGAAACACCGCCTCAGCGGTGGGTGAACGGCAAATATTGCCCATGCAGGCGAAAATGACACTATATTTTTTCTTATTTTTCAGTGAGTTATCAGTCATATTGGCACCTGTTTTTGCTATTTATGAACAAAAATTAACTGCTTAAAATTCAGTGACTTACTGATCATTTTGGGGAAGATTTACGCCATAAGACAGGCATTTATGAGTCCCATTAAATTTATCCCAAAAACCAAGAAAGTCACATAACATTATGAAAAATATGAAAAAAATCATATTTCAGTTATGTGTAGGTTTTGAGTACTGTTTCCAGCACTACTTCACGGGTTCAAATCAGCATAAAGGGCATTAGAATCACATTCTATATGCCACAAGAGTCCATGGCTGGTAAGGCACGATTTAGGCAACCCACCGAAGTGTATGAACATGACAGGCCAGCTCGTCTCACTCATGGTTAACACCCTTTCTTCCTGGCTGGGGCTGTGTATACCCAAAGGCAAGGACCAGGGGGCCAGCGGCAAGCCCCTGCCCGGCATATTGAACACCCGCCAGAGCGGCGACCAGCACCGCTTTGCCATTGCCGACCGCAGCAGCTATAGCGCCGTGGTGGCAAGACAACGACAAAGCCAAAAAGGAAAAAGTGGAAGTAGGCGAGCCCGCCGAGAACGACACGCTAAAAGGCGACGACAGCAACATTAAAACCCTGCGCCATGTGTATGCCAGCAAAGCAGCGCCACCCGCTCGGAGTGGGACAAACTGCAGCGCGCCGTGGCCCAGTTCAGCATTACCCTGGCCAAAGGCCGGCCAGAGCTGTTCCCCGAACTGCCCGCCACCGTAGTCGGGTTCAAACCGCAAATAGACGCCCTGCCCTGGCTGCTGACCAAAGTCACCCACAACCTCAGCGACAGCGGTTACACCAACCAGCTTGAACTGGAGGTGAAGGCGGATGAAGAACAATAACCACCATACCCACCAAGCTTGACGGGATAGTCACTGGTGGTTACTATAACCACCAAGAGCAACGAGAATGGAGGATGCTTGAAAAGCTCCGACGTAATCCGCCTGCTCAAGGCGAACGGTTGGGAGCTGGTGAGGACCAAAGGCGATCACCACCAGTTCAGGAAGGAAGGCAGCCCATACGTGGTGACTGTTCCCCACCCAACCAAAGACATAAAAATCGGCACCCTGAAGAACATTCAGCGATTGACCGGCATAACAATGAAATAAGAACAGCGCCTTCGGGCGCTTTATAAGAAGTCGAGCTAACAAAGCATTCAAGTGGGATAAGGGCCAACGGCAATTGGTTGTTATCAAACTGGGTCAATATACAGCTCTTATACAGTGTATTGACCAAAATTTCTGGAGTTATTCTTCTGGTTTAGGAGTGAAAAATGAACTATCCGGTATATGTCCATCAGGATCCAGACGGCAGCGCGAGCGGCTTTTTTCCTGGCGTGCCGGGCTGTTACTTTGCAGGTGATTCGTTCGAAGAGGCCCTGGCCGATGCCGCCCGCGCCTTGGATGCTCACCTGGAGCTACTGGCAGAACAGCGAGAAGCTATTCCCGAACCCACCGCCATTCATCAGCACCAAAACGATGAAGACTGCACTGGCGGCGCTTGGGGATTGGTGAATATCGATACCAGCAAATTCGAAGGCAAGGCACAAAAAATCAACATCACCTTGCCCGAACTGCTCATCGCCAAGATCGACGAGTATGTAAAAGCTCACGGCGAGTACGGCAGCCGCTCCGGCTTTCTGGCCATGGCCGCCCGCCACGAAATGAAACACAGCTGACAATAAGCCGCCTTTGGGCGGCTTATTAACTAATAAAAACCAAAATTAATAAGGGAGCATGATGGTCAATCTTTACGAAAACAAACAAGAACCGGGAAGTTACAATTATCAGCATTATGAACTGCAATCAGATGAACTATCAAAAGATAATGAAAACATGCCTTTAAAATCAGCATTCAATGAGGCAGTAACAACAGAAAAAATAAGTATAATAAACGAACAACTGAGAGAACTGTCAGATAAGGCATCGCAGACTAAAGCAGCACTTTATAAATTAAAAAATAGCGCAACCGAGCCCGAAATAAAAGTTGCCCACTCATTACTAAGTGAAATAGAAAATAAGATAAATAATCTTAACTCACGGTATAACAACCTATCTCTGATTGAAAACCAAGTGCTTTCATTAAAAGATGATCTTGATGCTAAAGACCGCGCATTGAAAAGACAATTAGATGGAATAGACAAAACCAAATCTGAAATTGAAGAAGAATACAAGAACGAAATAAAAAGAAAAGAAGCAGAATTTAGATTTAAAGAAGAACGTCTTGCCAATCGACAGAAAACAATAGAGAAAGAACTTAAAAAACAGCTTGAAGAAAATGAGAACATAAGAGATAGAATTCAAAATGAATTAATAGAGAAAAATGAAGAGTTACAAAAAATACTAATTGAAACAAAAGAAGAAAAGGAAAAGTATGAGCAGGAAAGCATAAAAGCTTTAGAAACAAAATCTAAGAAATTTATTGCTAGTACATTAGGAATTTTAGGGAACAACGAAAAAGGTTTAAAAACAAAGGCAAGTTATTGGTCATTCGCAGGGGTGGCTGCAATTTCGGCAGGGATAATATTTGCTATTTACAGTATGTTTTTTAACGCTGACAGCTTCCACAACACCTCAAACAACTCTTTGAGCTATTATTTTTATACCCTCTTTCGAGGGATAATCTCCATTGGATTATTCTTAATACTTGCACGATATTGCTTCAGACTTTGTGATTCATTCATGCATGAGTCTCTCAAAGTGTCCGAAAGAATACACGCAATCAAATATGGTGAGTTCTATCTTGATGTGTCTGGCCCAAAGGCGGAATGGGATAATATAAAAGAGGCATTTTCAAATTGGAACATCGACGGCAGAAGTGCATTTTATGAAGTAAAAGGAAATGAAAATGAAAAAATCAATATTGAAAAAGAAACATCCGAAATTCTTCTGTCAAAGATAATTGAAATATTTAAAAGAGAGGCTCTTCCTGAAAACAAAAAATAATACAGAATAAGATGGTTCACTATGGGGCAGTGCGCCCCATTCTCTGACAGAAAAAGGTTGCCAACTATGTCAGCGGATAGAAACTATTTACCATTAAAAATATAAACAAGAACCATATAAACAACAGCTCCCCAGCACATCCACCTCGACCACTTATCTATTTTATCCAGTCTATCCTTAGCTTTACCGATAAGGATGATTAGGGTTTCCAGGTTTCCTCTTGCGCTATCTTTAACATCCTCATCTTCATCAATCTTTAAATATTTCTTGAACGAAGACTCTACTTGACTTTGGAGGAATTCAAAAGTTTCCCTATGAACCTGATTTGCTGTAACTGTCAACTCTTTTATTAGCCAAACAGCAAGGAGTATTAAGAGAGAATTAAGAAAGGATGCAGTTCGATATAAAGCGCCGACAGCAACAACTGCGCCTGGTATTGTCAAGGCTCTGGCCTGCCCCGAGGCCAACAACTCATTAACCTTGCCAGTATACTCCAAGCTTTTAGTCTCAAGCTCATTAAGCACCTTATTTATAGAGAACCGTCTGATATACAAGTCATACAGTTCCCTATATTTAGCTTCGAACCTTTTGCTTTTGTTGATTATGTTAAGGAAAATCTTGCTTGATGAACCATCAAGAAACTCAGCAAGAGTACTCCTCATCACTGAACGGCGTTCATCATGGTGAGCATCCTTATCTTCTAGCTTTCCAGCCAAATACTTCACAACATCAAGAGATTCTTGAGGTGAAATAATAGATTCAATACTCTCTATACCAAGAATTGTATTTAGCTCGTATTTTTTACCAACATCATCTTTATTGATGAAGAATACAAACGAGTCGCTATCGACAGGATGATCACAAAGTTCTGTAAGTAATTTTTTCCACTCAAAAACAGAAATCATTTGAGATTTAAGCTTCTGAGCATCTTCACTAAAAGAAGATATTTTTTCGCCCTGTATAAAGAAATACTCAGGAAAGACAAATTCTGGTGATGTTGCTGCTTGGACCAATCTCTTCCACAGGTTACCCTTATCGGTCACCAGTGGGCAAAAACCTGCCCATGCTTCACTTTTTCTTGATATATAAAGTGAGCGATGGCCACTATCATCCTGAAAATAATCGTTTGACTGCGATGTATACCCCATGTCGGTAAGAGCATCAATGATATGAGGTTCATCCGCGCGGTCAAAATCGCTTGGTAGCCTTGCAACTGTATAGGCACGCTGACTACTTAACTCACTGCCTTGCAACAGGTTAAATATCATCGCGTGTGCTCCAGATGGACTCATATCAATGCACCTTATGGACAATAGAGTTAGTCACTTATTCCTAGCTCTTTTATTTTCTTCTCATCTACCGGCACCATCAAATACTGGCCAGTAGAGTCCAACATAATTGGCTTGCCAGAGCCATGTTTACCTACTGAGTTTTTATAAACTTTAAGTTCGAAGTCATCATTTTCTTCATCAACAATAGTCATAAATGCACCCTTCCTTGCAGACTGAGAAGAAAACTCAAAGGTGTGATTGACTTCATAACCGTTTTCATTCACATAATCAGTAAACTTACCCTGAGCTTGATGCTCTTCGCTCAACTGTTTGTCAACAACATGTTGAATGTTTTCCAACTTCACGGATTTATCCGGTGACTTCCGTTTCGTTTCCAAATAATCCTGAATCGCATCCCTTATCTTTTCGCGAGTTGGAATATCAATCTCATTATCACCCATAAACTTATCAAGAGCAATAAACAACTGTTCAGCACTTTTTTTGTTATCTATTTTTTCTTGACAACCTAAAGCATCTTTGAAAAAGCTACTTGTAGATTTACCTTCAATAAACTGAAGATAGGCGGCCCCCTCATTTTTGGGGTAATCGACATCAAACAAGTTAAGATCATATGACGCTGCTTGTCTAAGTGCATCAGTATCTATTGATTCAACGGTCTTAGGTTCAAGTGTTTTTTCATCAAAGTCAAAAACACCTTTCTTATCAACCATTACAACAAGCACTTTACCCCGTCCATCTTCTTGGACAATACTTCCAGGTGGGTGATAGTGAATAAATACTACTTTCACTTCTGCTACAGAGCGTCCCTTATCGTTGGCTTCGGACACAATGCGCGAGGCTAGCTTATCGCTTAGCTTTTCAAAATCGTACTGTTCATCAATATAAAGCCGAAGATAAGTCGGAACGGAGTTAGCCAAATCATTCTTTTCCAAATGACTATGGGATTTATTTTTCCTTCTAAACTTAGCTTCTATTTGCTCGATAAAGCTACGCGCTTCTTCACTTGCAAGATTCCAGCTGTAACCAAACCGGTAGGAAACATGCTTATCATCTTTTTTGCGGTAGAGTTCTGCAGTGATAGCGCCAACCACCTCAAGGTGAGGTTTCACTTCAGAAAGTTCAATGCCTTTATCTTCCATGCTCAATCCTTATTTTTATAGCTGTAAAAATGAACGTTATTATGTGCTACCAGGTAGTTGAAATAAGCAACCTTCAGCCGATCACACACTCAGTCTGGTACGTGGCTTATCATATCGAGCTGGTACTGAAAGGCGCTTTGGGTCTGCTCTTGCTGGGGTGAGCCATCAGGCTGCTGACGAATAAGGTGGTAAAAGCGGTGCTTTACCGTCATCACCGCTCTCATGTTGTTCCGCATTTCATCTACTGGGTACAAGGTAAGCGGGAACCGCTCGCTATAGGTGCGAATCATCGGATGCAGGCGGGTGCGCTTAAACTCAACAAGATCGTTGTAATTGCCGGTTCTGGCATCGTTCAGCAGCTCATTGAAACCAAGTACAGTCATGCCATCGTAGGTATACTTGGCGGACTGGCGGTCTTTGGTGTTTCTTATTTCAATGGCATGGGCAGAGAGCACAGAGAACAATGAAAAAAGCAGATCAGATAAGGCAATTCCTTGTTTTACCATCGTGCTCTCCGTGCGGGTGTAATTATCGTCGTTTTCGCCGGTACTTCCTGTGCTCTAACATGGTACCGATGATCACCACATGGCACATGTCGGAGCAAATGGGAGCGTAATCTTGGTTAAAGCCGCGGGGGCGGCATTTATTGAAGATGGCTTCAAGGCTGCCGTTTTTGGCGGCCACGTAGTCGCCTGGACGCGGTATGCTGTCTGGATCACACAATTACCTCACCCTCCGTGCTGCGATCTATTTATTTTACCCATATTACTATCTTCACAGTCAATGTCTGAAGCGGACAAATAGAGATTATTCCAACGAATCCACCAAAGCAGCAGCCTAATATTCAGGTAAAAGTGGGAAGATAGCAACCTCATGATAAAAAAGGTCTTTTATTTTCCTGCAATCACCCTCATTCCATGCAGGCAGTCTGCGTGTATTTGGTTTTGCTCCATGGCAGGAGCAGTACTGGTAACCGGCCGTAATGCAGCTGTGCCGATTTGCCAGCCGCATTACGTTGGTACCAAGCGCTCCGAGTGTGTCCAGCTTGTATCATGGTTGGGGGCTGTACTGTTGGTAACCCAAAATTGGATCCGCTGATAAAATCGGATCCGAGACAGCCTGTTGCTTCTGAGCTTGATACTCTTTACTGACCGGAGCGCTCAGTTAATACAAATATGATTGAATATGATGTGCTACACCCAATAAATTCTCATCCCCCCGAGAGCGTCCAATCAACTGTAAACCCAGTGGCAGTCCATCGTCGCTCTTCATACCAGGCAGAGTAATCACCGGCAGACCCAGCGCTTGCCAGGGGCGGCTCATGTACGGCTGACCGGTGCTGTCGTGCCCCTTCGGAGCCACACCCGGCGCCGCTGGTGCCAGAATGACATCCACTCCCTGATGCTCTGGGTTGGCCCACAGCCAGTGTCCAATCCGGGACACCTGTTCCAGCGCATCCAGATAGTTCTGCTGGTCCATACTCAGCCCCTGCTCCAGCAGGGCATTCAGGGGCTGAGACAAGTGCGCAGCCTGCTGCGACTCGGCGCACAGGTTACGACTTGCTTCCCAGGCCATAATTGCCTGATGAACGTCCACCAGCCGGCGCAACAGGTCACAACTGTGCATTTCCACCAGCTCGGCTCCCAGTTGTTCCAGCCGGCCGGCAAGCTGGACCAGCGCCTGCTCCATGGCCGGCTCACACTCACCGATATTTGAGCCTTTGCACACCAGGATCCGCAATGGCCGCCCGGGCTCGGCAATAGGCTCAACAGGTTGGCGCAACAAGGCCGCCCGCAGCAACCGGATATCGTCAACCTCCCGTCCGAACATACCCAATGCATCCAGGGACTGAGCCAAGGGCTGTACCCCCCGCAGGGAATATTCCCCCCGGCTTCCTACATAACCGACCACGCCACAATAGGCCGCCGGTCGAATAACCGAGGCCGCGGTCTGAGAGCCTAATGCCACCGGCACCATGCCGTCGGCCACCGCTGCCGCCGAGCCACTGGAAGAGCCCCCCGGTGTTCGCGTCAAATCGACCGGGTTGGCGGTTTTTCCCGGACGAAAATAGGCAAACTCGGTCGTCACCGTTTTGCCGGCAACCACCCCTCCTGCCAGCGACAGCAATTCTACGCAAGCGGCATTATCCGGCGGCTGTCGCCCTTGATGGATCACCGAGCCCAGCTCGGTGGGAAAATCCCGAGTATCGATAATATCCTTGATACCCACCGGCAGCCCCCGTAACAAGCTGGAGCGATAAAAATCCTCATGCTTACGGTAGTGTTGCAGGTAACGCTCTCTGGTTTGTCGGCACTGCCAGGCACCCAGCTCAGGCTCACGGGCCTCAATGCGCTCAAAACAGGCGTTAATCAGCTCGACAGCATCGCACTCTCCGCTGCTGATGCGATGCACCATCTGGCTCAGACTGAGCCGATAAAGAGGGGTATTACTCATTTCATCACCTCACGCAAAGCCTGTTCAAACAGAGTAACGGGCACATCTGCCACACCGCCACCAATACGGCCCGCCTCTCCCGTTTCCTCTATCATGCCCAGCAATACCAGCGGTCCGCCGCCATTCGTCGTCACACACCGAGCACTGGTCACCGCCGGTCGATCATCCAGTTCAGGCAAGGGACCGGCAAGCACCTGCGCCGGCCGCGTCAGGGCGTCGGCAGGCAATACCGGCGCCAAAGCCTGACGGGAAGCATGAGCAGTGTTCAGCACCTGCCCGCCCAGTCCGGCAAAATCAACCACGGCACTGTCCCCCAGTGCTCCCAGCGCGGTTCGCCCGGTGTGAGCCGGTTCAACCAGACCATGAATGGGGGGGGCCGGCATGGTAATCCAGCGGCCCGGTGCCGTGGCCAACTGAATACCAAAGGTCACTCCGTTGCCCCCCGCCCGGGTCACTAGGCTGGCCCCGCTCACGCCTTCGGCGGCTGCCAGCATCAGGCTGCAGGCAGCCATCCACAAATTAAGAGCAAAGGCCGGAGAGTTCTGCAAAAAGGCATCAATATCGGCTGGTACCTGTTCACTCGCCATGGCCGTCAGCTGCTGGTGGATCAGGGCCGAGCCGGCCAGGGTGCGACCGTGGCAGTCATCACCATCGGCCAGGGCGGCCCGCATCAAGGGCAACAGCGCCAGCGGCTGTTGTAGCCGCTCCTTCAGCCACTCGGCCAGGTCTTCGTTCAACCAGCTCAAATGCGCTGGCAGGAGCGGATCCCGCCGGCCCAGCCGGGTGCAATGCACCATGCCTTCGTTAAGCACCGAGAACCTGCAGGCCTCGGGACGATTACCATCCTGCACCACCAACAGGCTCATGGAGGGAGAAACCACTCCCGCCAGGGGAACCACAATGGCGTTGTCCTGGGCGGGCCGCAACTCGATTTCATGATTCAGGATCATCCGCCGGGCCTGTGCTTCATCACTGGCCCAGCCTTCCCACACTGCGCCGGTGCACAGTGAATTCATCACGGGAGCGGGAATATGCTCACGCGATTCAAAAGGGGGGCCTGCATGCAACAATATGCGGCCACTGCCCACCAGATCCCGCACCAGACAGAAACCGCTCCATTGCGGTCGACACGCTTTTACCCGCTCAAATGCCAGCCGATCGGCTGTAGCTAATGACATAACTGTTCTCCCGGCCGGGTGCCACTGGCGCCCGGCTTGTTACTGATGAATCCAGAAACCCGGTGTGGAGTTATTTGGCTTGCACCCAGCTTTCGCTATTGGCGAGAGCGGCCGACTGTGCCACCCGGTTCAGGAAATCACGCGCCACCGTATTGCCCGGCAACGCCTGACCATTAACGGTCACCGAGGCACTGCCGGCGGTCTGAAAGATGGCAAACATCTCATGTTCGCCGGTCTGGCTCTCTTCCGGTGGTAGTGCCACCGCAAAAGGGTCCCCCAAATCGTTCCAGATCAGACTGACACTGGTATTGGTTGAGGCGGAATGAGCCGTGCAAATATGGCGATGGGGATAATCTGCCTCGGTTTTAAAGCTGGCGTCAGCCACGTATTCCAGGTTATTTAGCGCTACCGCCTTGCGAAACAAACCGAAATGGCACACGAAATGGTTGACCAGATATTGCGCCAGCGGCAGGTTATCGGTCAGGCATTTGCGCACAGCGCTTTTGTCTTCCTGCTGATAGGGGTTTTCCAGTACCAGAATGGCTTCACCACGCCCGTATTCCGAAGCGGCAATACGAAAATACAGCGACAATGAAGACCAATCGCCATTCGGATCTGTTTTCAGGTAAATAAAAGGGTTATCGCCGGTCCAGTCGACCTTGGTGGTTCGTACAGAATTCATTGCAAAGCTCCTTGTTGTTATCAGAAAACAGGCTCAGTTACGTGTCCTGACCCGCTCACGAAGTTGCTCAAAATCGGATGTGGGCTTCCAGCCCAGCACTTCCTTCGCTGCCGCACTGGAAAAAATGGAAGCGCGCGGATGTTGATGATAGCGTCGGGGCACACGCAGCATCGGAGGAGTACCGATGATGTCGGCATACCAGTCCAGAGTCGGGCGCGGGTGGGAGGTATCATCGGCGCTCAGGAAAAATACGCCGTAACGCAATCCTTCGGCCTTGAGGGCACAGTCAAAGGCCGTGGCCACGTCTTCGGCGGTGACGTAATAAAACAGCCAGTTTCGATCCGCCGTATCAACAAACTCGATGTACTGCTCCAGAGTCTCATCAAGCACCACCGCAAGTGGTCGAAGGCAGATCACGTCCATCTTGGTGCCATCCACAAAACTTTTGGCCATCTGCTCCATGACCAGCTTGGACACACTGTAGGCCTGCACCGGACTATTGGGGTGATGCTCATCCACTGGCAGATACTGCGGCTTCCAGTCGGCACGCATTTCCGACAGGCCGCAGGCAGAAATGCTGGAACACAGCACCACCTTTTTGACCCCCTGCTCTGAAGCCGCCTGCAACACATGCCAGGTACCGCGCACGTTAACGTCGATATACTGCTCAGGTGGGCAGTTCCAGTCGTAGTCCAGTGCGGCCAGATGCACCACCGCATCCGCGCCCTCAAAGGCCTGCCGCAGCTGATCCAGTTCCATGACGTTAGCCTGCACATAACTGGCATCGGCATTGCCCGGCACCAGGTCGGCGATCACCACCTCATAATCCTCAAGCAGCTGACGAACCACATAGCCCCCCACCCGACCGGACCCGCCGGTTACCACAACTCGTTTAATTGACATAGCTTCCTCATTTAATTGGCATTTACAGATCGAGCACAATTTCCGGGGACAGCGCCCGGGACACGCACAGCATCATGTAGGCATTTTCTTCCCGTTCCTCGGGAGAGAGTATGGAGTCCCGGTGATCAGGCACACCTGCCAGTACCCCGGTCTCGCAAGTACCACAGACGCCGTTGCCGCAGGACGTGGGAACCTTGACCCCGGCCTCGCGCAGCACGTTGAGAATGGATTGCCCCTCGGGGATGTGATAACGCTGGCCGGTGCTGTTAATGACCACATCAAAGGCCCCTCCCGAAGCATCAACCGGCCCGGCAGAAAATCGCTCTATATGAAGGCTCCACTCCGACTGCTTTGCCGCAAGATCCTCGAGTGAGTCCAGCAGTCGCTGGGGCCCGCAGGAATACACGGAGGTATGCGCGTCACAACCGGACAGCAAGGCGGGCAAATCGATAAAACCATCTTCCTTGTCGCCATTCAGCCTTACCCGCTCCGGGTCATGGCCGGCCAGCTGCTCGAGAAAGGCCAGCCGGCTGCGCTCCCGCGCCAGGTACACCAGCCGCCAGTCCACGCCCTCTGCCTCGGCCTGCCGAATCATGGGCAGAATGGGGGTAATACCAATGCCGCCGGCGATAAAAAGGCACTTGCGCCGGGGCACAAAGGGAAAGTTGTTACGCGGCTCGGATACACGCACGACATCACCCTCGCGCACAGCATTGTGAATAAACAGGGAACCGCCACGTCCGTTTTCTTCCTTCAGCACGGCAATTTGCCAGTATTGGCGGTTGGCAGGATCACTGCACAGGGAGTAATGGCGTATCAGGGTGTTATCCCCCCCGTTACCGCCCGCATCCACGCACGGATTTAAAGACAATTCAATATGTGCCCCCGGCTGCCATTCCGGCAGCAAGCCGCCAGTCACAGACTCCAGTGTCAGGCCGACAATATCCTCGGTCAGCTGCTCACGGGCAGCGACCCTGAGTTCAAGTTGATTGGTCATGGCATCACCTGTTCGGTCAAGACCCCGCTGACATACTCGGCATGCCGGTGAGGCGGGTGACGCTTAGGTCACCCTGTAATGATAAAAAGGAAATCAGCCCACTCGGGCCAGGGTGTCGGGAGCATCGGCGGCCCGGGCACGACTGTCTTCGGCACGATACTTGTCGATCAGCCAGTTCTGCAGGCGCTGGATCACCAGCTCATCCGAGGTCAGGCGACCCCGCGTGGCAAAACGGGAACGAAACCCCTGCTGTACGCCATTCCAGGCAAACAGATCTTCTTCCATCACCGGCCAGAGATCGTCGTGCTCCTTGTCGTAGTTGAGCTTGAAATCATCACGGGCCAGGGTTGCTTCCGGATACATCCAGGACACGCCGTACCAGGAAGTCTGGGGCCCTGCCGGCAGCCACATGAAATATTTCACCTTGTCGGGCATGGCCACGATCAGCAGGTTAGGCGCCACCGTCACATAACTTAGCTGTGAGCGTTCCTCATCAGTAAGGGTGGTCATGGCCGGCTGCAAAATGGAGCCGGTATGAGTGGGAGCGGCATCCAGGTGCGGGCTTATCAGGTTGTAGGACACCAGGCCCCGATCCACATCGTTGAACTTGACGGATTCGTCCACGTTGCACTGGGGCAGCGGATACATACCCCCCCAGGAGTTGGCATGAAGATAGGAGCAGTGGTAGCACTCATCGTTGAAAATCTTCCAGTTCCACTCCATTTTCTCCATGGTCAGCGGCTCGGGACCACGCAGTTCCGCCATGCGGTAATTCTTGAGCTGCTCTCCCAGATGGCCCAGACGCTCACTGAGCGGTGCCAGCTCCTCATCGTAGGTAATAAAAATAAATCCTTCCCATACCTCGGTACGGATCTTCGGCAGGCACACGTCCTTGACGTTAAAACTCTCTTCTTCCTTGTCACTCAGACCGGGAGCGGAAATAAGCTCACCACCCGTGCTGTACACCCAGGCGTGCAGCGGACAGCGTAAACGACGGGTATTACCACGACCTTCAACAATCAGCATGCCCCTGTGCTGGCAGACATTGGACAACACATTGACCGAGCCGCTGCGGTCACGAATAACGATCAGAGGATCATCGCCCACCTGTATCGTGTAATAGTCTCCGGCCTTAGGAATGTCACTGGCTCGTCCCACGCAGAACCACTCATGACCCCATACTGCATTCATTTCAAAACGATAAAATTCTTCACTGGTAAAACATTCGGCCGGCAGGGAAACCACGGGGCCTCCGGTGGCGTAGCTGGCATCGAATTCATGGATGGGGATCGGACTCTTGATATTGTTGATGGACATTGCTCTTACTCCGTTCTCGTTCAGCGACCTTGCTGGCTTTCGACGATTAACAACTCATTAACAGTTGAGTCCAATATCACAGAAAAAACAGAGTGCAGGAACAGAACAGATTTCAATTAACTGTGAATTAAATTCACCATTTACCTCAACCAAAACCATTAAAGGAAAGCTCTGTAAGAGTCAGGCCATCATTCGCTTATCCGTGAAAAGGGAGTAACAAGAATTTCTCAACCAGAATTGAGTACGGTTCAACATGAACGAGGACGACGAACGGGTAATATCAGAACAAACAACCCACACTCTGGAGCATCAATATGAGCCACACCTTTCGCCTGGATCACACCATGATCCGTGTCGCCGACCTGGATTCATCCCTCGACTTCTACACTCGAATTCTGGGAATGAGCATTCTCAGAAAGAATGACTATCCGGGAGGCCGGTTCACCAATGTGTTTCTGGGTTATGGACCCGAAAACGAAACCACCACCCTGGAGCTGACCCATAACTGGGACACTGACCAGCCTTACGAAATGGGGGCCGCCTATGGCCATATTGCCTTTAACGTGGATGATGTGGTCTCGGCCATGGATTACCTTGAAAAGGAAGGCGTCAGAATCAAAAGCCCCGCCAAACCGATGAATCACGGCACCCGCATGCTGGGCTTCGTGTACGATCCCGACGGTTATATCATTGAGCTCAACGAGCCCCTCAAGCGGCTCTGATATTAAGATAAAAAAAGGGCCGGCTTGATGCCGGCCCTTTTTATACCAATGGCTCAGAGTGACTGTGCTCCCTGCCGGTGGGCACCACCAGTACCGGTACCCGTGACCGCCTAATGACCTGTTGGGTTGTCTGACTATGACCATGCAAACCAAATTTATGCTCGGTGCCCATCACAATCAGATCCACCTTCTCCCGCTCGGCCACCCTGAGAATGGCCTCGTCATGCAGCCCGTCCACCACCATGGGCGTAACTACTACTCCAACCGGTACCGTCAGGTGACTCAGCTCCTCTTCAAAAAAACCTTGTACCCGGGTTTTCATCTGCGCCAGCACGCGGGACACGCCTTCGTCGTGCACCTTTTTTACCAGCTCGTCGGGCAGATATTGCTTGATCAGTGCCTCACCCAGCTCACCGACAGGATTGATCACATGCAGCATAATCACCTCCGCCTGATGCTGCCGAGCCTGCTCCAGTGCATGACGGTAAACCGGCCTGGTATGGGGCCCCAGCGAGGTGGTGTAGAGAATGCGTTTAACCTTGGGTAATGTCATGACTCACTCCTTACATCAGGGCTGGCAGAAACAGTACCAACTGGGGGAAAATACTGACGAGCACCACAGCCACACACATCAGCAGGAAGAAGGGAAAAGCCGCCTGCACTACCCGCCCTATTGACTGCCCTGTCAGTCCCTGCAGAATAAACAGATTAAAGCCCACTGGCGGTGTCATCTGTGCCAGCTCTACCATCAGCACCAGAAACACCCCAAACCAGATAGGGTCGAATCCAGCCTGCAGGATCAGCGGCAGGGTAATCGGCAGGCTCATAACAATGATGGAAATACCGTCCAGGAAAAAACCCAGCAAAATGTAGAACAGGGCAAGAATAGCCAGCAAACCGTAGGGTGACAGCGCCAGGCTCTTGATAAAGGCCACCAGCTCCACCGGAATATGCAGGTAACCGATAGCGGTGGAAAGAAACGCCGCCGACACCAGAATGGAGCACACCATACAGGAGGTTTTCACCGCCCCCATGGCCGCTTCAAACACGATATTCCAGGAAAAGCTTCTCATCACCAGCGTGAGCCCCAGAGTGGCAACAACCCCCACTGCCGCCGCCTCCGAAGGAGTGGCAATACCGGTGTAGATACCACCCAGTACCAGCACGATCAGCGATACGATGGGGGCCAGATCCTTGAGCCCGGAAAGACACTGGGCCAGGGTCACCTTTTCGTCGGAGCGGGGGGCCAGAGCCGGATTAAAACCACAGCGAATAATGATGTACCAGGAGTAAAGGAAAGACACTAACAGGCCGGGAATAATGCCCGCAGCAAACAACTTGGCAATCGATACTTCTGCCAGTACGCCGTAGATGATCATCACAATAGAAGGCGGGATCAACAGGCCCAGACTACCGGCACCGGCCAGCGATCCCACCGACAGGCTGTTGTTGTAACTTCGCTCAGCCAAGGCACTGGTGGTTATCTTGCCCACTGTGGCGGTGGTGGCTGACGTGGACCCACTCACGGCGGCAAACAGGGTGCATCCCAGTATATTGGTATGCAGCAAACGCCCCGGCATCCATTGCACCAGCGGCGACAGGCCGCGAAATAGCCGATCCGAGATATCGGTGCGAAAAATAATCTCCCCCATCCAGATAAACAGCGGAATGGCAGACAACTCCCAGGCACTGGCGCTGCGCCAGATCACCGAGCGGGCAATAGCGCCTACCCGATCCAGAGGAAAATCGGCAATCAGTGCCAGTCCGGCCAGCCCCACCAAAAAAAGACCGACAAAGACCCAGACCCCCAGCCCCAGAAACACAATAATAAGGGCAAGCATCATGCCCATGGTCATCAGTACATCCATAACAAAATTCCTTTTTTACGCTCGCCACTTACTCCTGCCCAACCGGCAGTGACTGACCCAACGCCAATCGCACCATGTAGGCAAGCAACTGGATCATGAAAATCACCAGCCCGATCAGCACAAAGGCTTCGGGAATCCAAAGCGGTACCTCAGCGATGGTTTCACTGGTGGCCCCTCGGGTAAAATTGCGCAATACGCTCTTCCAGAAATAACCGGCGATATACCCGCTCAGCACCAGCGCCGTTGCAGCACAGGTCAGCTCCACCAGCAGGCGACCCGCCTGACTGCGAATACGCGCCAGCAATATGTTCACCCGGATAAGGCTGCCGGTTTCAAGGGCATGCCCCAGCGTCATGAAGGTCATGGCCGCCACGCCGTAACCCACAAACTCGTCCAGGACAAAAGTGGATGTGTTAAAAAAGGCACGCAGTACTATCTCCAGCATCACATGCAGGGTCATGGCCGCCATCAGCACGGCAGCCAGTACGGCACCGGCTCGGGCAACAAACGAGGCAAACCACAAAAAGCCTGCCACCGGCCCTTGTTCAAGAGAAGATCCAGTTTCGATATCCATATCCGTTTCCTTGCGCTACCACAGCCGGAACGCCCCGAGCGTTCCGGCACAACAGGATCAATGCGGCACGGCACGGAAAACCTCGCGCCGGGCCACACCAGAGATCAGTTTGCTGCTAACGCCGGCTGCTGTAGCGCCTTACGGTATTCCGACAGCAACTGCTCACCCTTGGGTCCCATCTTGCTCACCCACTCTTCCAGTACTGGCTGAGCCGCCTGCTTCAGCTGATCGCGAAACTCGGCGGGCACCGTCTCCACTACCGTTACTCCCCGGCTGCGGGCATCCGCATAGCTCTCATTCACAACCTGATCGATATGGCTCCATACATAGGTCTCGGTTTGCTCCGCAGCCCTCACTACTGCCTGCTGCTGCTCGGGGGACAGTTCATCCCAGGCATCCTGGTTCATGGTGATCAGGTTGATGGTGCTGTCATAATTCAGGGCGGTAAAGTGACTTACGTAATCGTTAAAGCTGGCGCTCAGACCGGCTTCGATGGAAGTGAGCACGCCTTCAATACCGCCGGTACTCAACTGCGGAATGATATCGGCCCAGCTCAACTGAATGGGAGCCGAATTGGTATTGCGGAACACCTTGGTGCCATTGGCGTCATAGGTGCGCATCTTGAGGCCATTAACTGCGCTCATGGTGCTGGCTTCCTGCTTGCCCCAAAGCCCGCTTGAAGGCCAGGGAGAAGCGTAAAGCAACCTCTGATTATGCTTTTCCAGCACTCGCTCATACTCGGGTCTGGCGGCTTCAAACAGCAGCCGGGCCTCTTCGGAGCTGGAGCTCAGGAAAGGCAGTGAAGACAGTAAAAAGATGGGATCTATTCCTCCCAGCGGAGGAATAAACGTATTGGCAATCACCACAGCGCCATCCCCTACCGCATCCAGCTGATCCTTCGACTTCAGCCCAAGAGCGCCACCGAAATGGTGCATGATCTCGATTTGACCGCCGGATTCCCGCTTAAGCTGCTCACCGAAATACCGGTCTCCCTCGGCCTGCACCGAGGTGGCGGGATACTCGTTCGGCATGTCCCACACCATGGGTGCGGCCTGGACAGGCATCGACAAAACAGCCGACAGACTCAGCAGCGTGGTTACCTTCTTAAACATCATCATTGTTCAAACTCCCTGGTTAGTATGGTGTCGGAAGCGCTCATCCGGTTTTTTTGATGCTCGACCGCCGTGACAACCCATGGCCAAATGCCGCCTTTGATTGCCGCAACCTTGTCTGGCTCGCGCCCCACCACCATATTTCACATTTTATTTACAAACTGCCATCGAGGATTGCTCAAGGAAGCGTGAGAAAGATTCAACCACGCCACTAGGGGGAGACAGAAAAAACAAAGCCACGCTTAGGCGTGGCTTGGAGAGATGGCAGGGAAGGTAGGCGCTACTCGCGTTCGGTCAGAATCCAGTCGATAAAGGTATTCAACTTGTCACTCAGTGGCCGATGCTTGGGATAAACCAGGTAGTAACCGTAAGTATCGAGTGTGGTATCAAACAGTTGCACCAGACGGCCACTGTTCAGCTCTTCGCGCAGCAGGGCGGGACAGCCCAGCATTATCCCCTGATGGTTGCGAATCGACTGCACCCGCACGTTGGTGTCGTCGATGATCAGGTTAGCCTTGCTGCTGATGCCGGCAGCGCCAGCCAGCTCCAACCAAGCGTCCCAACAGGAACGGTCCTCATCGTGAATGCGAATAAACCTGGCCAGATCCGCTGGGGTCTCGGGTCGTCCTTCACGCTCCAACAGCTCGGCACTACAGATTGGCGTAAGCCTGCCCGGCAATAACAGTTTCACTTCCATGTCGGGCCAATCGCCCTTACCCCACAATATCGCCAGATCGATACTATCCGACGTAAAGTCTGGTACCTTGAGCATGTGCATCAGGTCTATCTCAATGTCCGGGTACTTGCCCCAGAAACGATTGAGCCGGGGCGCCAGCCAGGCACCGGAGAAAAAGGGGCGCAGGGCAATATTGATCGACTCACGCCGCTTTACTTGCTGCGCTTCTTGAATTGCACGGGAAATAGCATCAAACGGACCTGTCAGTGACGCATGTAGATGGAGCCCTTCGGGAGTCAGGCTGAGCGTGCGGTTCTGGCGCACAAACAACTTGAGCTCCAGATACTCCTCCAACACCCGGATCTGATGACTAACAGCCGAAGGGGACACAAGCAGCTCGTCAGCGGCTCGGGTAAAATTTAAATAACGCCCGGCCACCACAAAGGTTTTCAGAGCATTCAGCAAGGGCAAGTGCAGCATAATAAGGACTCTCTAATGAAAGTAGACATTTGGTACCATGCTTTTGACCACTTAGCAATCATACATCTAGCCAGATACTTAGGTTCGGAGACACCAACTCTTGGTATTTATACTTGAAAAATGGGATGGAGTTTCCTGGAGACAAACATCACTTTATATAAAAATAGGAATATTCGTAGCCTGCCGTGGCTTTCTGACAAAGTCACTCTGAACCCCAGCCGCATGGACAATGATGCCTGTTGGCCAGCCGGTTAATTAAAGGAATCAAACCGTGTAGGGTCAGGCTGTCCTGCTCTGATTTGATCAACAGCGCCCCGATCAGGTATCACCTGGGCAAAGGATACAACCCCACCCAGCTTCCATGAGCAGCGCTCCCTGGCCGGGCGTGTCTATCACGAGCAAGGGATCGATACCCAGATCCTGCTGGGGCATAAACACCTGAGAACGACCGAGGAGTACCGAGACAATCGCGGGCATGAATGGTTGGTAGTCAAAGTTTGAACCAGGCGCTCACAAATTGGGGAGGAATTTTGGAGAGATTTTGGGGAGGATTTTAAGTTACTAATAATTATGAACTTAATCACAATGAAATGTGCTGCCCATGCAGATCATCAGCACGCTGATACTAGCTTTATTTTTCAGGTGATTATCCGTCATTATTCTGCCTTTTACTGATTGCCATGAATGACCATTAATATCATATATTTCAGCGGGTTGAAGAGTGTTATGAAGATGATTGCGGAAATTTCAACTGCCTGCGGGTAGTTGCATCACAGCAAAAAGCAGGAGCCTGGCATAGCGGGCTCCTGCTTGATATATGAATCACAGCTTGTGCTTGTGAACCGCGGTGCTAGTTCACAGGTTCAGGCAGCACCCCCCCGAGCCAGCAGCTCTCTGCGGATGATATCTGCGCCGGCGCTCAGGGCATTCAGCTTGCCTCTGGCAACGTCACGCGACAAGGGGGCCATGCCACAGTTGGTGCAAGGGTAGAGCTTGTCGGCATCGACATACTGCAACGCTTTGCGCAGCGTGTCGGCCACCTCTTCCGGGGTTTCAATTCGGTTGGTAGCGACATCAATGGCCCCTACCATCACCTTTTTGCCTCGAATGAGCTCAATCAGCTCCATGGGCACGTGAGAGTTTTGACATTCCAGTGAGATAATATCGATATTCGACTTTTGCAGTCTGGGAAAGACCTCTTCATATTGCCGCCACTCGGAGCCCAGGGTCTTTTTCCAGTCGGTATTGGCCTTGATGCCGTAGCCGTAGCAAATGTGCACGGCCGTTTCGCACTTCAGGCCTTCAATGGCTCTTTCCAGAGCGGCAATGCCCCAATCATTCACTTCATCAAAAAACACATTAAAGGCAGGCTCATCAAACTGAATGATATCAACACCCGCGGCTTCCAGCTCTCTGGCTTCCTGATTGAGGATTTTGGCAAATTCCCAGGCCAGTTTTTCACGACTTTTATAATGGGCATCATAAAGCGTGTCGATCATGGTCATGGGGCCAGGCAACGCCCATTTAATGGGTTGCGTGGTTTGCTGACGCAAAAATTTGGCATCTTCAACAAACACCGGCTTCTGGCGGCTGACAGCCCCCACGACCGAAGGCACACTGGCATCGTAGCGATCACGGATTTTAACGGTTTTACGCTGTTCAAAATCAACACCGTCAAGGTGCTCGATAAAGGTCGTCACAAAATGCTGACGGGTTTGCTCGCCGTCGCTGACAATATCAATGCCGGCATGTTGTTGCTCTTGCAACGACACTCGCAACGCATCGCGTTTGCCGTCGATAAGCTCGTCACCTTGCAGCTTCCAGGGCGACCAGAGCGTTTCGGGCTGTGCCAGCCAGGACGGTTTGGGCAGGCTGCCTGCGGTGGACGTAGGTAATAACTTTTTCATGATAAATTCCGTTTCTGTTCTCGTTAATTATTAGGCGTAATTAGCTGACCACTGCTCAAGAATTGCCTTATATGGCTTGATGAAGCTCTCTTCCGCTAGTTTGCCTTGCTTGATGGCCAGCTGGCTGCGCTCTTCTCTGTCATACACAATTTGAGTGAGTGAATGATCCGGGTTTTTCAGATTCGGCTTATAGCACTTTCCGGCCACGGCATTGGCATTGTAAATTTCGGGACGGTAAATCTTCTGGAACGACTCCATGGTGCTGATGGTAGCGATAAGCTCAAGATTCGTGTAGTCGTTCAGCAAGTCGCCAAAGAAGTAAAAGGCCAGGGGCGCAACACTATGAGGCGGCATAAAGTAGCGCACTTTTAGACCCATCTTTTTAAAATACTGCTCCGTCAGGGATGATTCATTGGGCAGATATTCCACACCCAGTATGGGATGCTGGTTTTCAGTCTGGTGATAAGTCTTGTTATCGGAAACACTCAGGCAGATCACCGGCTGCTTGGCAAAGTTCTGCTTGTAGGTGTTCGAGTTAACAAAGCTCTTGAAAAGATTGCCATGCAAGTCACCAAAGTTCTCCGGAATGCTGAAGCCGGATTGCCCCTTGTTGTGCTCCAGTAGCCGCACACTGAAGTCATAGTCCCGCACATAAGAAGAAAAGTTATTGCCAACAATGCCTTCAGTACGTTGTTTGGTTTTGTGATCAACAATGATGGTTTTCAATATTTCAATGATCGGGAAGGTATGGGCCTTGCCTTCATTATCGATATCCATATCAACGGAAATGATTTCAAGCTCAACTGAGTAACGGTCCGCTTTGGGGTTATCCCAATTCGCTGTGGCATTGAAACGATTGTTAATCATCGTCAAGGCATTGCGCAGGTTTTCCTGACGGCTCTCCCCTCTGGCCAGGTTGGCGAAGTTGGTGGTAGCACGGGTGCTGTCTGCGGGTTGATAATTTTCATCGAAAGCAATGCTGTTTACAGCAAATTTGAAGTCGTTACTCATAATGTTCTGCATCCTTTTTCCCGAGATAAAAACTGAATTTGTTCCCTGCTCTTTCTGGAAGTCCAGACATCTAGAGCTAAGCATGTGTATGTTATACAGAGGCAGTTACATGAACAAAAATGATTTTACCTCATCAATACATGAACACCTCTCATGATTTGTTGTGGGACCAGGCTCTCCTGAGCAAGCGTTATGTCACGCTCAGTGAAGTGCTGCTGCGGCGGCGGATGCTGAGGTTGTGCTCTGTTCATCAGGTGAACAGAGCATGGAAGGAGGGATGACAGTGTCGGCTGCCGGGCTGGTAAAAAGCGGTATGAACCTAAAGCACTATTGAGTCATTACCCAATATTCTGAGCCAGAGCAACGAAGTCACTCAGGTAGTTAATCTGCTCTTCGCCTTTTCGCACCCCCAGAAAGATTTGTTTTTTAATCCCGTGCTGACCAAACCGAAGGCTTTTAATGGCCATTGTTTTAGCGAACTCATCCACCAGCCAACCAGGCAGTGCGCAAACGCCTCTGCCTGCGGCCACCATCTGCAACATGATTTCCGTGGTTTCGATTGTCTTGTGTTTTTTGACCGTGCATTTTGCTGGGTTCAGGAACTGACTGTAGATATCCAGCCGCTCAGGCTCTACCGGATAACTGAATAGCACTTCTTCATTCAGTTGCTCAGGCATGACCGAGTTCTGCATGGCAAGAGGGTGAGATGATGAAACAACCAGTCTGTGTTCATAGTCAAAGACCGGTATAAACGTCAGCTGGGGCTTATACAAGGGATCGGGCGTGACCAGAATATCTATCTCGTAGCTGTGCAGAGCCCCCAGACCACCGAACTGAAATTCCTGCTTTACGTCAATGTCGACGTTGGGCCACTTATCAAGATAGGGTTCAATCACTTTTAACAGCCATTGATAGCAAGGGTGGCATTCCATGCCGATGCGAAGCGACCCCATTTCGCCTTTCGCCATCTGAGACAAGAGCAGTTCCGTGTGTTTAAACTGCGGCAACACCCGGTTGGCCAGCGTCAGCATCTGTTCACCCGCGGAGGTCAGGCGCAGGCTTCTTCCTTCTTTTTGCCAGACAGGCGTTTTGATCTGGCCTTCCAGTTTTTTGATACTGTGACTCAGGGCGGACTGGGATAAATTCAATGATTCAGCAGCCTGAGTCAGGGTTCCCTGCTCTTTTATTGCTGCCAGTACTTCAAGGTGAAACCGCTCCAACATAACCAGACTCCGGTCTTTAGCGCTTAATCCCATGAATATAATTCATGATTAATTGAAAATATATTATTATTTCCGTTTTTAGAGCGCCGTAGAACAAGCTCTGCCGGCGATAAAAAGCACAATCAGGAGTGTTTGTTTATCGAGCTCACGCGTAGTACATACAAATACGCTGACCGTTCATCTCGGCGATATTGAACCCGGTGTCGTAAATGTCCGACAACACCTCGGCCTGGATCACGTCATCTACCGGCCCCTGGGTGATCACCCTGCCCTGCTTGAGGGCAATAATATGGTCGGCATAGCAGGAGGCGAAGTTGATATCGTGGATCACGATCACCACCGCCTTGTTCAGCTCGTGGGCCAGCACGCGAATGTTGCGCATGATCTGCAGCGAGTGCCGAATATCCAGGTTGTTTAGTGGTTCGTCCAGAAACACGTATTCGGTGTCCTGGGCCACCACCATGGCAATAAAGGCCAGTTGCCGCTGGCCGCCGCTCAGCTCGTCGAGATAGCGGTGTTGAATATCGGCCAGATCCAGATAGTGAATGGCCTTGTCGATCACCGCCTTGTCATGCTCGGTGAGCTTGCCGCCGCTGTGGGGAAAGCGGCCAAACGACACCAGCTCGCGCACGCTGAAGCGCATGTTGAGGTTGTTGGCCTGGCGCAACACGGCCAGCCGTTTAGCCAGCACCCTGGTGTCCCAGTCGGCCAGCGCCTTACCGTCGACAAACACCTCGCCGCCGTCCTTGTCGAGCAGCCGGCTGGCCATGGACAGCAGGGTGCTTTTACCCGCGCCATTGGGGCCGATAATGGCCGTCACCTGGCCGGCCTGAAAACAGGCAGAGGCCTGATCGATCACCATTTTCGCGCCGAATGCCTTGGTCAGCCGGTCCAGTTCAATCATGGTTTGAGCACCCCTGTGGTTATACTTTTTGCCGGATCAGCAGCCACAGAAAATACAGGCCGCCAACAAAGTTGATCACCACGCTCAGGGTGGTGTTGAGTGAAAACAGGTTTTCCAGCAGCCACTGGCCGCCCAGTAGCATCAGCACCGCCAGCAAAGAGCTGGCCAGCAGCAGCACTCTGTGCTGATAGCTGTGGCACAGCTGCCGGCTGAGATTGGCCACCAGCAGGCCAAAAAACAGAATGGGCCCTACCAGGGCGGTAGACACCGACACCAGCACCGCAATCAGCAGCAGCACCCGCCGGGTCACCGCCTTTACATCCACGCCCAGACCGATGGCGTTGTCTCTGTCCAGCCAGAACACATCCAGGGTGCGATGCTGGCGGTACAGCAGCGTGACCACCAGCGCCAGCGGCAGCAGGCAGAGATACACCAGATCGCCGTTGATGTTGTTGAAGCTGGCAAACATCTTGCCTTGGGCCAGAGCGAACTCGGTGGGATCCAGCAACACCATAAAGAAGGAAGACAGGCTGCCGAACAGCTGGCCGAAAATCACCCCAAGCAGCAACAGGGTCATAATGCCGGCCTGCTGTCTTTTAAAATAAAAACCGAACAGCAGCAGCGAGAACAGCATCATCACCACCACCGACAGCACGAAATTCACATACACATTGGCCATGGCCACGCTCAGGCCGCCAAGCAGCAGCACCAGCAATATCTGGGTGGCCTGATACAGGGCATCAAAGCCCATGATGCCGGGGGTCAGAATGCGGTTGCTGGTAATGGTCTGAAACACCAGTGACGACTGGGCAATGGCCACCGCTGCCATGATCAGCGCCAGCACCCGGGGCACCCGCCGCGACAGAAAATAGCGGTAGTTGTCGGCGTCCAGTCCCACGCCCACAAACAGCGCCACCAGCAGCAACGAGGCCGCCGCCAGCACCATAATTTTTACGCTGTCAGACATCATGCCCCCTGCCCGCTCTGAGTGTCTTTCAGCACCAGATAAATAAAGGCGCCGCCGCCGAGCAGACTGATGATCATGGTGATGGGCACCTCATGGGGAAAAATAATCAGGCGGCCGAGCACATCGCACACCAGCACCAGAATGGCCCCGCACAGCGCCGTGACCGGAATGTTTTTGCGCATATTGTCGCCCTGATAGCGGGACACCAGGTTGGGCACAATCAGCCCCAGAAACGGCAGCATACCCACTATCATCACCACCGACGCCGACATCACCGACACCAGCAGCACGCCCAGCAGCACCAGCTGCCGGTAGTTGAGACCAAGACTCACGGAAAAATCCCGGCCCATTCCCACCGCCGACAGCCGGCTGGCAAACCAGTAACTGAGAATGCCTACCGGCAGGGCAAGATAGAGCAGCTCATAATTGCCGCGCAGAATGCTGGAAAAGTTGGCCATTTCCCAGCCGGACAGGTTTTGAATCACATCGTATTTGTAAGCTACAAAAGTAGCAGCAGCAGCCACCACATTGCCATACACAATGCCGGTAAGGGGCACATAAATAGTGTTTTTGAACTGCACGCCGTGAATAAAGTTTACAAACACCAGGGTGCCGGCCATGGCCGAGCCAAAGATGACCAACAAGTTGTTGCCGTCGCCAAACAGCACCAGGCTCAGTACATAGCCAAACATGGCGCATTCTATGGTGCCGGTGGTGGACGGAGCGGCAAAACGGTTCTGGCTGATTTGCTGCATAATCAGCCCGGCAATACTCAGACCCGCTCCCGCCAGCCAGATGGCCAGCAGCCGGGGCAGACGGCTGACCAGCAGCAGCTCGAGTGCGGCCGTATCCCCTTTCAGGATCGCCGCCATATCCAGGTCAATCACACCCACAAACACCGATGACGCGCTTAACAGCACAAAAACAGGCAATAAGAATTTCACGTTAACTTCCCGACCGCATCAAGGGCTTACTGCATCTGCAGGTTCTGTTTCACGTCCGAAATCATGATTTCGGTGGCGGTCACGCCCGAGGCGGTGATGTACCAGGCACTGGTATTGAGGTAAGTCACGGCCTGGTTCCGGTAAGCATTGGTGGCTTTTACCAGGGCATTGTCAAACTGCTCATGCGTGGTGCTTCTGCCCTTGTTCACTACCTTGTCGCGATCGATGATAAACAGGTGCTGAGGGTTGGCCTGCTTGATGTACTCAAAAGACACCAGCTCACCATGACGGGACTGACTGTGTACCTCAGCCGCATTCACAAAGCCAAAGTCACGGAAGAGGGCGGAAAAGCGTGAGTGCGCGCCAAAGGCGGTCATGTTCTTGCCGCTGCTCATCACCAGCAGAGCATTGTTTTGCTCGGTCCGGTTGCGCCCGGCAATGGCGTTAAACTCGGCATTCAAGGCGGCGATTTTGGCCTCTACCCTGTCTTCAATGGCAAACACCCGCCCCAGGGTGCGCCACAGCTGCTGCGTGGCCTGCCAGTAGCTGGCACCGGCCTGTTCATCGGGGGCAAACACCAGAGTCGGGGCGATTTTGCTCAGCTCAGCAAACTGATCCGAGCTGCGGGGGCCAACAATAATGAGATCCGGCTTCAGGCTGAAGATACCCTCAAAGTCGGGCTCAAACAGGGTGCCGGACGTAGCATATTGCTCGCTACGGTATTGCGCCAGATAATCGGGCAGATATTCCTTGGTCACCGCCACCGGCGCTATGCCAAAGGCATCCAGCACATCCAGGGCGGCAATGCCCGTTACCACCACCCGCTCGGGCCTTACCTGTACCTGCGTGCTGCCCATGGGGTGCTTCACGGTAACCAACTCCGCCGGCGCGGCGGCGACAGCAAAAGGAAAAACAACGGCGGCCAACAGCGCCAGAGCCATAACACGCATCATTCCCTCCTTCAGCCTTGTGGCCAGTGCAGCACCTGCTGCTCACGGCGGGCAAAGCGATCAAAGTGGGACTTTATCACTGCTTTCAGCTCTTCCAGCCGAGCCTGGTCTTCGGCTCGGCAGTGAATATGCAGCGCTTCGGCATTCGCCGCCATGGTGCAGCGGCCAATGTCGAACTCAATCTCACCTTGATGGTCGTTCCAGCGGGCCTCGACCTTGTGATTGAAATGCTTGCACAAATGACGCAGATACTTGCTGCCCTCAATGGTGTTAACCACTGTGCTTGTCTCAAACATGAATACCTCCGTAAACGGTTAAAGGCAGGCACTATATGCCTGCCTTTAAATAGCAAGGGGATCAGAAGCGGTAGCTGGCACTCACGCGAATATCACGGCCGGCTTCGGGCAGGCCGGCGGTCACATCGTCCGGATCGGCAAAGGTGGCGTGATCCAGATACTGCTTGTCGAACAGATTGTTGATGCTCAGGGCCAGGGTCAGCTGATCGCCAGCCAGCGGACGCCAGCGGGCATGGATATCATGCACGCCGTAACCGGGCTTCTCGGAGAAGCCATCCGCCACTGTGGTCAGGCGCTCGGAGAAGCGGCCGGTCCAGCCCAGGTCCACGCTCTCAACCGGGTAAAAGTCCAGGCTGGCCACCCAGAGATCACCCTGGCTGGTGCCGATGCCCATGTTCCAGTCAGACAGCGGCTGACCTTCAAATTCGGGGCGGCTCTGGCTGTAGCTCAGACCGGCACTTACCCGAGTCCAGTCGTAGCCGATGCCGGCGGTAAAGCCTTTGTTCCTGAGATCACCCAGATTGCCCAGCTGGCGGTTGTCGTTACGACCCACTATGTCGTCGATATGGGTCACAAAGGCCTCGGCAGTCAGGTGCAGGCCGCCACTGCGGTAGGTCACGCCCAGCTCGTAGTTGTCGGCGGTTTCTTCCTTGCGATCCGGCGCGTTTTCAAACTCCAGCAGGTAAATTTCCTTCACCTGAGTGCCGCGGAAAGCCCGGGCCCAGCCGCCGTGAAGGTTCAGCTCATCGGTCACATCCAGGCTGAAGCCCAGGTTGGGGCTGAAGCCGGACTCGCTGTAGCTGCGACCGGAGCGGGCTTCATCAAGCTGGTACCAGTCGTAGCGGGCACCGGCGCTCAGCAGCAGGCGGTCGGTTACCTGGAAATGATCCTGCAAATAGACTCCGGTCACCCGGCCCTTGTCGGTGTCGGTCAGAGAATATTTAGGCTGATACAGCACGCCCTTGTCGTGGCGGTAGTCCACGCCATAGGTCAGGGTGTTGGCACCCAGCCGGCTCTTGTTGCGCAGATCGCCGCCCTGGCTTTCGGCGCTGGCGTAGATATCTCCCCATTTCCCTTCGTACTGATCCAGGGTGGACGCGGTACGGTACAGGGTCAGTTCGGCGTCAACCAAATCGCTGTTATTCGGGCTAAAGCCATATTTACCGGTGATGGTCTCGCGTTGCAGATCCTGATTGATGGGCGTGTTTTCCAGCATATGCGCCTTGGTGGAGCGAAACGCCTGATCCCGGCTGCGCTCATAGCTCAGGCTCAGCTTCTGCTCATCGGTAAGCTGACCCACCACCTTGGCAAAGCCGGTGTTCAGCTCGGTGCCGGTATAGGGCTGAGTGTTACCATCGCCATCTTCATATTCGCCCAGATCGGTGCGCGACAGGGTGGCCAGGGCACTCCAGTCATCGGTAAGATGACCATAGACGCTGGCGGACGCCTTGAAGCCATCGGTATTACTGTAGTAACCGCTTTTTACCGTGGCACCAAGGCGCTGCCCCGGACGCAGCAAGTCGGAGGGATCCCTGGTCACAAAGCGAATGGCGCCGCCCAGGGCACCCGGACCATTGGTAGCCTCGCCGGCACCGGCAGACACTTCTACCTGCTTGAGCAGCTCGGGATCGATCAGCAGCCGGCCCTGATGATGGAACAGCTGGCCGCCCTGAGTGGCACCGTCCACGCTGACGTTAAGCAGGGTATCTTCCACGCCGCGCACGTAAATTTTCTGCGCCGCCGGCGCCGAGCCGCCTACGGTCACCTCGGGGTTGCCGGCAAAAATATCGGCCACGTCATTGGCCTGGCGCTTCTCCAGCGCCTCCTCGCCAATCACGATATCGGTATCCGGCGCGGTGCGCGACTCGGTCACCAGCACCTGATCCAGTTCGGTATAGTGGTTGCTGTTAGCCAAGGCCGGGGCGGCGCCTATTGCGGCGGTAACGGCCACGGCCAGGGCAGAGGGTCGGGTCAGCAGGGAAACGGGCTTAGTCATTGAGAGTAAACATCCATTTAATGAGAACGATTTTTATTTGTGGGCGTATTCTCAATATTTCTGGTATTCCGGTAAATGATTTTTACATTTGTTACATTCGGTGGTGAATCACCTCAGACAAACCCATAGCCACGGCCGTGAACCGTCTTCAGCCGCTCCGGGTCCAGCCCCGCCTGCACCAGCTTGCGCCGCACCCGGCTAAGGTGCATGTCCAGACTGCGATCGTCGTTGCTGAACGGCTTTTCCAGCACCTGGCGATAAAGAAAGGGTTTGTCCAGCACCCGCTCCCGGTGCGCCACCAGGGTCCACAGCAGCCGGAACTGAATGGGGGTCAGCGTGACCGGGGCCTGGCCCACGCTCACCTGCATTTGCTGGCGATCCAGGCACAGGCCGTCGGCCCGCAGTATTCGGGCCGGCTGCGCCGGCCCCGGTGAGTAGCGCCGTAACAGTGCCTGAATGCGCAGCAGGCACTCCTCAACATCGGCCGGCGCAGAGAGTGCATCATCGGCGCCCCGGCTCAGGGCGGCAATGCGCCCTGCCGCCGACTCGTCCGCTGCAATCGCCAGCAGGGGTCGGTCACTCAGCTGCCGGCACTGCTGCACCCATTCCGGCCCCGCCTCCCCCACCGGCAGGCACAGCACCGCCATTAACGGCAGCTCTCGTTCCAGCAGCGCCATCGCCTGCACCATGGAGCAACACAGCGTTTTGTGTCCGGCCTGCTGCAGCTGCCTGCTCAGCGCCACAACAAACTCATCCTCCTCAGCCATCACCAGAAGCAGGGTATCGGTGATCACCGGATTCAACGACATACTCCCTCCTTATCCCACGGCGAGCAGCTGCGGATGCGCACAGGCCTCGCGGACCAGCCCGGCGATGATCCGGCGATCCCGGCCCAGTACCTCATAGGCGTTGTTGCCGAACCACTCCAGCGAGGCCGATATATTCGGCTCGTTTTCGTCCAGCAGGGCCGCCAGAAACGTCCGGTAGTCCAGCTCGCCTTCAAACAGGGGGACCATGCCTTCGCGATCGCCGGCCGCCGCATACACATTGGCCGGGTTGAATACCGACAGCTGATCACGGCAGTACACATTCTTGAGGTGAAAATAGCCCACATGGGGGCGCAGCTGGCGCAGCAGGGCCAGCGGCTCATCCCCGCCTTCCCACACATGCAGGGTGTCGAAATTGAGTTTAAAGGCCGAATGATTGACTTCGTCAAGCAGGCGCAGGGTAGAAGCGCCACAGTCCGCCAGGGTGCCCGGGTGGGTTTCCACCAGCAGCTCCAGGCCGTGATCCGCGGCCATCATGCTCTGCTCCCGCAAACAGGCCGCAATGGCGGCGCGCTGCTCCGGGGTGGTGTCGTGGCTGCCGCAACGACCGGCAAAGGTGCGAATGCGCTTCGCTCCCCAGTGTCGGGCCAGCGCACACAGGCTCAGGGTCTGCTGCCGAATCTCCTCATGCGGGCCCTCGGTGGGCAGATAATCGCTGAGCATGGGCACCTCCAGGCCAAAGCCGGCCAGCCAGTCACCATCGTAATGGGGCTGTCCCGCCAGGTTGCGGGCATGGGCCCCCCACAGCTCAATGCCCTGAAACTGGTTGGCCTGGGCCCAGATGGCCAGCTCGGCCAGCGACACCAGCTGGTGCCGAAAGCTGATGGTACAGAGTGCAATCTTCATGCTGCGCCCTCCATCACGTCGGCGTCACCGGCCGCCAAGCCATGGTGAGCGCACCAGTCGGCAAACACCGCCGCCAGTCCGCCCTTGAGCCGGAACTCGGTGTCGTCCAGGGTATCCAGCTGTTGAGTAATGGCCGGCACCAGTGCCTCATCCCCGCTTTGCCCCAGCTTCATCAGCTGGTAATGCAGCGTTTTAAAGCCCTGGATCAGGCTTTCTATTACTGCGCACCAGCTCTCGAAATCGGCGTCGGCCAGCTTCAATTCCCGCCAGAAAAAGGCAAAGGCGTGCTCATAGCCGTATTTACGCACCGAGATCACCGGCAGCTCGCGCAGGGCATGGCTCAGGTTGCTCAGCTGCACGCCATCGGTGCCGTTCAGGTGCGCCTGCAGAATGCGCCGTACTCCCTCGGTCAGGGCATTGCGCTCGGGCTGAAAGCAGGCAAGAAAGTAGTCCCGCACCACCTCCGGTGGCGCCGGCCGGGCCGTGCTGCGGTCAAAGCGCCAGCCACCGGCCACAGTGGGCTGATCCACCGCCTGCAATATGCGCGCCCGTGGCAGTTCGCCTTCCCAGCGGTAATCCGGATCCCGCATCATCCAGACGTCCGGATCGGCGGTGGTTTCCAGCAATACATAGTGCGGAAAGGGGTTCTGGTTGAACTTGTTTTCCCGCTCGGGCAACTGGTAAAGATCGAGCATCACCATCACAGAGCCCGTGGCCGGCCGTTGCTCGACCAGCTCGCACAGGGTGGCGATATTGTCGGCCCGGGAAGCGTCCGGCCGGTACCACTGCTGCAACGGAATGCCGTACAGGCGTTCGAACCAGTAGTGAAAGATGTCATGATTGATCGAGGGGGCGTGGTAGCTCAGCACCCAGCCCGGCTCGATGGCGAAATCTGCATCCCACACCGAAAAATAATAGGGCCGGTGATCAATGCCGGCCTGCTTCAGCGCATCGCAGACACAGCTGACAAAGCAGTGCACCTTGATGTCTTCATACTCCTCGCCGTGCACGCCCTCTCCCGGCTCGCTCCCGGCCGTGTCCGGCACCGCC
Organism: Oceanimonas aquatica; assembly: GCF_030732065.1. GTDB lineage: Bacteria > Pseudomonadota > Gammaproteobacteria > Enterobacterales > Aeromonadaceae > Oceanimonas. The sequence continues at coordinate 126,083 of NZ_JAVBHX010000003.1, read as the reverse complement.
GGCTCAGTCTCACCGGCACTGCGCTCAAGAAAGGCGGCCAGGCCGGCCACCGTGGTGAAATCTTCCTGACCCAGCGCTTGCTCGGGAATGGTAAAGCCCCAGTCCAGCTCCAGGTGAAGCAGCAACTGCAGCATCTGTATCGAGTCCAGGTACAAGTCTTCATTCAACCGAGCATCGGGCCCGAACCCGCTCAGATGCGGATGAGCCAGGGTATCGCGCAGCACCCGGTGAATGGCGTTGATAATCTGCTGTTGTTCCATCAGGCCACCTCCCCGGCAGTGAGGGTCAGCTCACCGGCGGCAAAGCGCGCCGCCACCTCCCGGCGGCTGATCTTGCCGTTGGCCTGGCGCGCGATATCCTCCACCTGCACCATCTCCGCCGGGATCTGATAGGGCACCAGCCGGGCCCGGCACCAGTCCCGTAACGCATTTAGCGAGACCGACGCATCGGCGGTAAACAGCAGGCAGGCCCGCTCGCCGGAAAAGGGATCCGGCTTGCGCAGCACCACGGCGTCATCAATGCCGGGCATCGCCATGACCACGTCTTCCACCTCCTGTGGGTAGAGGTTCAGCCCGGCCACATTGATGGTGTCATCACTGCGGGCCACGAACACCAGCATGCCGTCGGGGCGCCGGTAACCCAGATCCCGAGTGTGAATAACGCCGTCCTCCCCTTTAAACACCAGCTCGGCCGGCGCTTCGCCGCTGGGGGCATTGACCAGCATCAGATGCGGCAGCACAAAGCCAATATCACCGGCGGAGGTCACCGCCGGGTTGATGGCAATGCAGCCAGCCTCGGAACAACCGTATTGCTGAAACAGATGCTCGGTGCAGGCGCTCAGGGTCTGAAACCAGGGACCGGGCAACACGGTGCCGGAGGTCATCACCCCATGCAGGCGCTCCCCGGCCGGCAGCAGCCGGCACAGGGTGTTGAGCATGGCCGGTGAGGAATAGAGCAAATGCTGCGGTATGGCCCGCAAACGCCGCAGCAGGTATTTGGGATTGAGGTTGTCGAGGATCACCGGCACCTGTCCCCGGCGCAGGGCCACCAGCAGGCCGGCGATCAGACCGTAGGAATGGGTGAGCGGACAGGCGATCACCGCCGTCATGGTCTCGGGCTCGCGAAAATGACTCACATAACTGCTCAGCTCGCGCTCTATGCTGGCCCAGGCGCGGGCAATACACTTGGGCTCGCCGGTGGTGCCGGAGCTCATCTGCAGCAACTCGCCCCCCGGTATCGCCGGGCGGCCCTGATCCAGCGGTTCGGCATGCAGATCGTGATAAAACAGCCAGTGACAGCCGGCCCGCCGGGCCTGTCGCTGGGCCGCTTCCAGGGGCATGTCCGGGTGCAGCGGCAATACCGTGCTGCCGGCGTCGCGCAGATAGAAAAACAGCGCCAGCCAGTCTGCCGTGGCCGGCAGACAGACCGCGTAGCGGTATTGCCGGCAGTCAGCAAGGGCCGACAGGGCCGCAAACTCACGGGCGGCGGCCTCGAAATGGGCCCGATCATAAAATTGCTCGTTTACATACAACATCGGATTCAGCTCTCGTGATGGGGTTCCGCACACAGGGGGTTGTCGATCAGATGGTGATAGTCCACCCGGTTACCGGACAACTTGCGGGTTAACAGGGATTCGGTATAAAGCTGGCGGGCATCGTGCCCCAGCCGGCGCTGGCGCGCCTGCAGATGGTGCTCGCTGGCGTAGCGCTCCAGCCGGAGCGCCAGCCGGGACCAGAACCGGTTTTCCGGCAGGCCACAGTGACTTTCAAGCAGATTGGACACTTCGCTCAGGTTGAACACAAAGAGGGTGTCCATCACCAGCTCGCGCAGCAACTCCAGGGTTTCCATCCAGTAATACTGGTTGGGCGCGGCTTTCCGGTAGCAGGCATCCAGCGCCGGAAAGTCCGGCACCCGCTCCGGCGCGCGAACAAAGGCGGGCACATACTCCACGCTCTCGTGAAAATCGCGCAGCACCAGCCGCACCGGCCAGCCATTGCGATGCACCAGCACCATGTTCTGACCATGGGCTTCCAGCGCAATGCCGTGGGCCACCAGCAGGTGCCACACCGGCAGCACCGCCACCTCAAACAGCCGGTCGAGCCAGGGCTCCAGCCCGTGCCGGGCCAGCCAGTCGGCAATAAAGGGCCGGCCGTCCTGCTCCAGCATCATCAGCGCATTAAAGGGCACCGCCTGCTCGCCGGGCTGCAGCAGTGGGGTCAGGCTTTGACGCCAGATGGCGGCCAGCTGCCCCTCTTCATCGGCGATCATGCCGGCATATTCGGCCAGCAGGGTTAGCGGATAACGCGTGTTGAACAAGGGATCGGACGCCACCACCCCGGTCAGCCAGTGCGAAATGGCCGGGGCGCTGCATACCGAATGAGGTGCCAGGGTGCGCAGCGAAGAGCTGTTCACCATGTTCATCGCCAGCTTGATATTGGCCTTGTGGGGGCAGTCTGCATTCAGCAGGGTGCGTACCGACTGGCTGGCCTGATAGTGATCGCCGGCCGCGCCGAGAAAAAGATAACGCCCCTGCTCCAGCCCTGCGGCCAGCCGGGCGTGGCGTTGCTGTTGCCACTGCCAGGGATGCAGGGGCAGCAGGCCGTGACTTTCCCAGCTGCCACCCAGGCCATGCAACCGGGTAGAAAGCAGATCCCAGGCCTCGCCGCCCAGCTCGGCCAGCCAGAAGGCGGTGTCTTTCGCCGGCAGTGACTGACGCAGGCAGGAACGCTCCACCGCCAGCCACACCAGCTGAAAGCGGGCCGCGGCCTCGGGGCCGTACTGCCGGTGATCCCGCTCGCTGAATCCGGTGCGCGCCTTGAAGCAGGGATGGTAAGGATGCCCCTCGTCGAGGGCGGCCTCCAGCCGGGCAAAATCCAGCCCGCGGCGTGAGCGCGGCGTGACCAGCTGCTGCCGGTTCCAGCGACACAGCCGTACCGTTTGTTCAAGCTCGCTCGCCAGTTGCTCGCGCACCCGAGGCTGCGCCGGCAGCGCCGTAAGCAGCTGCTGCAACCCGGCCGGCTGCCAGCCCCAGCCGTCATTCTGCTGCAGGCTGCCGGCGGTTATCCGTACCCGCCCAAAGGCACCGATACGGGCCCGGCAACGGTAGTGAATGTTGCGCAAGCGCCAGTGCAGAAAGGTGCCATCGTCCGTGTTTTGCCATTCCGCCGGCAGCCGTTTTTCAAACAGCAGGGCTTCCACCAGCTGCCGCAGCACCCGCTCTTCCGGCTGGTTGATCCGTTCCTCAGGCAACGGCATCGGCCACCTCCTGCCGCTGGCGCTGTCGCCATTGCCACAGCGGATTGACCAGCTCGGTATAAATGGCCTGCTCGTTGTCGGCTTCCAGTTCATCCACGTCATACAGCCGGGTCAGCAAATTGCCCTTGGCCGGAATGGTGGATCTGTGCAGCAAGGAGCGGGCAAAGTCGCGGCCGGCGCCTTCAAGGGTGCCCGCCAGCCGCTCAAGACGGCGGTACAGCATGGCCAGCAGCGCGGCCTCGCTGACCAGGCCGTCCTGCCCCATGCGGCTGATAATGGCGTAAACCTGGTTAACGATCAGGTAATAGGCAAAACGATCCTGAATGGTGTCGTCCGGATAATAGAGCGATGCTATCTGCGCCGCCTCCGGCGCCAGCCGGTCGAGCTGGCCACGATAGCGCTCGGACAGGTAATAGCCCTGATTGTCCCGGTAATAATAAGCGGTGGGATAGCCGGTGGAGACATCGAGCAAGCTGTTCTGCTGGTGGGCCTCCAGGGCAATGCCCTGCTCATCGAAGAGGCGGAGCAGCGGCTCGAGGGCACAATCCAGATAGCGCTCAAACCACTGGCGGCCTGCAGCTTCCGGCGACTGTCCGTCACGCTGAGCCAGGTCTTTGAGCAGGGCAGCCAGCCGCGACGGCGCGCCCGGCAGGGGATCAGCGGTCAGCGCCGCTATGGTGCACACGCCCCGCTCTTTACCGCCGGTAAAGGGATTGTCACGCAGTATCACCTCAAACCCGCTTTCTTCCCGGCCGGGCAGATCCAGGGTGATGTAGGCGGGATCCTGAATCATGCGAAACGCCGGATAACGGCGTAAAAAGCCGGTGCGGGCCAGCAGACGGTCCATCATGCCCCCTGCTTCCAGCTCATGGCGACGGTTGCGCCGCAGCGAGTTGGTGATCCGCACCGGAATCGAAAACTTGACCATCCAGGGCAAGGCCGGGTGATACAGAGTACGCACCGACGAAGTGGCGGCAAACTCGGGGCCGGCCGGCCCCAGATAACTGAGCCTGCCGTCGGCGAGCAGGGCATTGACCGCCGGATCCAGCAGCAGCGCCTGCGCCTGCAGCGGATGCATGGGCAGCAGCAGCTTGCCGTCCGTGCGCGCCAGCCGCTGAGCGTCGTCCCCCAGCAGTGCCTTGATCATGTCCGGTGCCTGCTGCGGCCGGGACGAGCCGTGCCGCACCAGACTCGCATCGGCGGCAAAATAATGCAGGGCAAAGCAACCGCCAAGCTCGGGCGCGTAGACCCTTTGCTGCCAGTCGGTCATGCCCTGACGACTCTTGGGCGTGGGGTGCAGCCAGTGACCGAACAGCACCGCCTGCTCGGCGGTAATAAAAGTGTCCATCTCCCGGTGCCGGCGCCGCGCTTCCACATAGGCGGCCATCAGCCGGTAGCTGTCGGTGAGACGGTGCAGCAGTTCCAGCTCCCGCTCGCGCAACTGTTCGGCATGGCCCCGGCAGAACACCCGGTAAATTTCATGGACCAGCATCAGCACTGCGCTGAACGGCTCTACCGGTTGCCAGCCATCTTCCCGGGTGCGGCACAGCCAGAGCCGGCCAAACACATGGCAGCCGGTGAGCGAGCGATAGCTCAGCTCGGCCCGCAGCGTCGCCTGGTGGCTGGTCAGCGGCAGCTCAATGGCCTCGATGGTTGCCGGCTCGCCGCTTTCCGACCCGACGACATGAGTACAGTCGATCCCCGGCTCGACTTCACGCAAATAACAGTTGAGGAAGGCTCTCAGGGTAGCCTGTTCGGCGATATACCGTGATGATGTGGTCATCCTTTAACCTTGTTCGTTCTGGGAGCGATTCATGCTTTTGTTTGGCATGCGCAGGAAGTAAAGTATCAACGAACAGTAATTTGCATGATAATCGTTTTTATTTCTATATGTGTTACATATGTTACATCAGGGAGTAATTCATGTCAGTCGTTGAACGCGGCCACCCCATGGTGCAGACGCCGGTATTGCCGCTGTTTTTCCGTTTTGCCGGCCAGGCACTGATCAGCCTGCTGGCGATCACCAGTGCCTCACTGGTGGATGGCCTCTTTGTTGGCAACCTGGTCGGCGCCGACGCCCTGGCGGCCGTTACCCTGCTGGTGCCCTACTTCACCCTGCTGTTCGCCCTCGCGCTTGTGCTGGCCATTGGCGGCTCGGTGCGGGCCGGACACCACCTCGGCGCCGGCAATGCCATGGCCGCCGGCCGGCTGTTTGGCGCCGCCCTGCTGACCATTGCCCTGCTGGCCATGCTGGCCGGGGTGGCGGCCACCCTGTGGCCGCATCTGCTGTTCGATGCCCTGGGGGCACCGGCACGGCTGCGCCCGCTGATGGCGGAGTATCTCGGCATCATGAACATGGCCCTGGTCATTCAGCTGGTGACCATGGTGGCCTACTACTTCATTCGCAGCGACGGCCACCCCGAGCTGGCCACCCGCGCCCTGATCGGCGGTGCTCTGTGCAACATGCTGCTCAACGGTTTGCTGGTGGGCGTACTGGAGCTGGGGCTGGCGGGCGCGGCCTGGGCCACCCTGCTGGCCCAGCTGATTCAGATACTGCTGCTCGGTCGCTATTTTCAAAGACCCGAACGAACACTGCGTTTGCGCCTGAATGGCTATCCCTGGCGCGATATGGCCGCTGTGTGGCGCAATGGCCTGTCGGAAGGGGTGAATGAAATTTCGGTGGGCGTGGTGATCTGGCTGATTAACTGGCTGATGCTCGACGCCGTGGGGCCCGACGGCGTGGCCGCCTTCAGCATTGTCAATTATCTGATTTTTACCGGGGTCATGATCTGCTACGGCATTGTCGATGGCGTTCATCCGCTGGTCAGTCACAATCAGGGCGCGGGCCGGCCCGACCGGGTGCGTCAGGTGGTCAAGATGGCGGCGCTGACCCTGGCCGCCATCGCCGTGCTGATGACCAGCCTGCTGTTGCTGGCCGGCTCGCGCATTCCGGCCCTGTTTCTCGACACCGACGAGCAACATACCCTGATCCTGGCCAGTCATTATCTGGCTATTATCTGGCCGCTGTTTCTGTTTAACGGTTTCAATATGCTGATTGCCGTTACCTTTACCGCGCTGCAGCGGCCCCTGCCCTCGGCGCTGATCGCTTTCAGCCGCGGGCTGATCCTGCCGGTGGGCCTGATGCTGTGGCTGGCCAACCGCTTTGCGGATACCTCTTTTCTGCTGGCACTGCCACTGGCCGAAGGCCTGACCCTGGCGCTCGCCCTGCTGCTGGTGCTGAAAACTCCCATCACCACTAAGCCTCCATGCCAGCATACCGGGGGGACAGAGCACTGATCCGGACCGACTGATCAGAATGCTCGGGCGGTATATGATGATGCCAAACGAGCACGAACCGGTGCATGCCGTGTATTATCGGACCACGGCGCTTTCCGGCCGTATCACTGACTTTCTTGACGATGTGGCGCCACGACTGCCTTGTCACCATCAAATCAACAGGAGACGATGATGAGCACACCTTATACCCCACCCAGGGTCTGGAGCTGGGATTCCGCCAGTGGCGGTGAATTTGCCAATATCAACCGACCCGTGGCGGGCGCCACCCACGACAAGGCGCTGCCCGTGGGCAAGCACCCGCTGCAACTGTATTCCCTGGGCACGCCCAACGGGATGAAAGTGACCATTATGCTGGAAGAGCTGCTGGCGCTCGGTCACAGCGGTGCCGAGTACGACGCCTGGCTGATTCGCATTGGTGAGGGCGATCAGTTTTCATCGGGGTTTGTGGAAGTAAACCCCAACTCCAAGATCCCGGCACTGGTGGATCACAGCACGGATAAGCCGGTGCGGGTGTTTGAGTCCGGCTCCATACTGCTGTATCTCGCCGACAAGTTCGGTGCCCTGCTGCCAGAAGATACCGCTGAAAAAACCGAGGTGATGAACTGGCTGTTCTGGCAAATGGGCTCGGCGCCTTATCTGGGCGGCGGCTTTGGCCACTTTTATAACTACGCGCCGGAAAAGCTGGAATACCCCATCAACCGCTTTGCCATGGAAACCAAGCGTCAGCTGGATGTACTGAATCGCCAGCTGGCCGAGCGGCCCTATATCGCCGGTGACCACTACAGCATTGCAGATATTGCCATCTGGCCCTGGTATGGCGCCCTGGTACTGGGCCGCCTGTACGATGCGGGCGAGTTTCTGTCGGTGAGCGACTACAAACATGTGCTGCGCTGGGCCAATGCCATCGCTGAACGGCCCGCAGTACAGCGTGGGCGTCGGGTAAATCGCACCTGGGGGGATGAGTCGGAGCAACTGGAAGAGCGGCACAGTGCCGCGGATCTCGACTAAACAAAGAGGCGGTGATGACCGCCTCTTTTCATTGGAAAAACCGTAACGCGTTATAGCCCCAGTTTGTCGAACAAGCCGGGCAGTTTTTCATTGATCTTGTCACCCAGCTCGCCGCCGAGTTTCTCATTCAGCTTGCGCTTGACCCGCTCCGCTTCCTTGTCGGCTTTTTCCTTCAGGTAGAGATCGAACACCCGCTGCATGTCCAGGGTGTAGCGGGGCTCCTTGTAGCTGCCGCTGATGCGCACCGGCACCGTGATGTTCTTGAGTTCATCCAGGGACTCGCCGTCCTGGCCCTTGAGGGTGCCAACGATGGAGGTATTGAGCAGCACATTCAGGGACTCATCCAGCAGACTGGTTTCGCCCTCGCCCTGCACCCGCAGCAAAGGTGAGGCCAGGTTAAGGTTATTGGTCGCTATCTTGCCCTTGCCGATGGCAAAGTCGGCGGTCAGGACGCTGAAGTCGGTTTTCTGGGGCTCGTTATCCTCAGGCAGCGGCTGGCCCCTTACCTGGGCATAGCCCCGGCGGATCATGGCGGCAATATTCACGCCACGCAGGGCGCCATCGGCAAACTCCACCCGGCTGGTGCCGTTCAGGCTTTTCTTGATGGCCTGGGCCGACAGGCCCCGGCCAGTAACGTCCAGGGCCACGGTGGCTCGACCTTCGAGCGAGTCCATGCCGGCAGCGGCATTCAGCAATCGATAGCCGTCTACCCCGTTTAGCGCGGTTTGCAGGGCAAAACGCGCCGGCGACGGGTTGGCATCCAGGCTGGCCTTGCCCTTGAGTTCGCCATCATACAGCCGGGCACTGATTTGCTCGGCCGTGGCCTTGCCCTGACGGACCTTGATGTCGAGCTTGAGGTTGTCCATTTCCATGCCCTGCACTTTCAGCTGATCGGCGGCAAGACGACCCTGCACATCCAGGGTTTTGAGAATGGAAAGATCCGGTTCGTTCGATGCCACCGAGGGCGGCAGTTTGGCCCGCTTCGCCGGTGTCTCGCTGCTGTCGGTGGCGCTGGCACCACTGGCGGCGCCGCCCTGCTCACTGCTCCACTCGTCGCTCAGCTGTTCCAGATCCAGCAGCGGGGTGTGCAGATCAAAGCGGATTTTGGGGATATTGGTGGCATGGTTAACGCTGAGTTTGCCATCCAGGGTGAGCGAGCCCACCACCAGCGCCAGATTGCTGAATTCAGCCTGCTGGGTCGCCATGCTGTAGGCCAGATCGCCGTTCAGACTGAGCTCCTTGTTGCCGGGCACGGCACGGCCGGTAGCACCGGCCTTGAGGCTCAGGCCGGCCAGGCGCAGGCGATCCAGCTCCGGCGCCAGCCACAGGCGGCCGCCGGCTTCGATGCTGGCCTGCACCTCGTCGGAAAACAGGTTGCCCGACAGTGTCAGCAGGACTTCTTCGCCCGGGGAAAAGCGATCCAGGGCGAGGTTGACCCGGTTCAGCCGGGTCAGGGTGTCGGTTCGCTCGTCCTGCAGCAGCACTTCGGCGTCCACCACTCGTACCCCGGCCAGGCTGACGAATTCCAGCTCGCGCTTTTGCTTGGGCTGAGCCTCGGCCGCGTTGGAACCGGTCGTTTCTCCGGCCGATGACTCATCTTTCTTGCCCAGGTTGCGCAGATCATCCAGGTTGGTGGTGCCATCCTTGCGGGTGATAAGGTGCAAACGGGCGTTGCTCAGCACCGCCTCGCCCACTTCCAGCCGGTTATCAAACAACGGCTTGAGCGCCACATCCAGGCTCACCTCACCCACCGACAGGGTTGCGCCTTCTTCAAAGCCGGCCGGGTTCAGCAGGGCGGTCTTGCCCAGAGTGAAGCCCACAGAGGGGAAAAAGCGCCAGCTCAGATCGCCGTCGATGACCAGGGTGCGGCCGGTTTTTTCCCGGGTCTGCTCCACCAGCAGGCGTTTTACCCTGTCGGTATCCACCAGCCGGGTCAGGGCAAAGGCCCCCACCAACACCAGCAGCAACAGCACTGCCACCCCGTAAAGCCATTTTCTCATTATTTTTTGTCCCGTTTTGTGCGTGTAAAACCAATAAGTGACCGTTTCCCTGTCACTCCGGCCGGTAAGCCGTTTATTGTCATTCCCACGAAGGTGGGAATCCAGGAACCCGGCGCCGGCCTGTAACACAGTGCCGGACTAAACATGGACTCCCGCCTCCACGGGAGTGACGGATTCTTAAAGCTTTCGGCTTCCAGCTTTCAGCTCCCCCGAAGGGGGCTCAGTCCTGAGTGATCCGGCTGGCATCGGCGCCTTTCTGGGCCTTGTATTTGGCACTGGCGCGGCTCATGTAGGGCCGCTCGGCGGGGCCCGACATGGTTTCAAAGTTCAGGGCACCAATCACCATTTGGGGGCGCAGCGCCAGCGGCAGCTTGCCGCTGTTATAGAACTCCAGCACGATGCGCCCGCTCCAGCCCGGATCGATGCGGTGAGCGGTCACGTGCACCATGAGCCCCAGCCGGGCCAGTGAAGAGCGGCCATCGAGCCAGCCGACAATATCGTCGGGCAGGGTAACGGACTCGTGCGTTACCGCCAAGGCCAGCTCGCCGGGGTGCAGAAAAAACGCCTCGCCGTCCTCAATCACGATCTCGTCGCTCATGACCCGGTTGATCTGCTCCTGCACCTGGCCCTTGGGGCCGCTCAGATCGATATAGGGAGCGGTATGATCCTGAAACACCCGAAACGCGTTGCCGAGCAACACATCCACGGTCACACCGCTGATCCGCTCCGCCGGTGGCTCGGGCACGATTTGAATTCGGCCCTCCGCCAGGTACTGCTTGATATCCCGATCGCAAAGACGCATGAAAACTCCTTAAACCAGACCAGCTTCCGGCCATTGCCCGAAGCCCAAAAGAAAACGGTGCCGGCCTTGCCGGCACCGGGAAAAGACCATTCGTTATTATACCTGCCGGGTATACAGGGTGGAGGGTACCGCCTTGCCGGAGAAATAGAGGCCGGCGGCCAGGCGCTCGGCCATATTGAGATAAAGGCCGGTAATCTCCCCCTCGGGCTCGGCAGCCACCACGGGCGTTCCCGCGTCCATTTGCCGGCACAGGGTGGCATTGAGCGGCATTCGGCCCAGCAGGGGCACGCCGTGCTCGCTGCACAGGTGCTCGCCGCCACCTTCGCCAAACAGGCTTTCCTGGTGGCCGCACTGGCTGCACTGGTGGTAACTCATGTTTTCTATTACCCCCAACACGGGAATATTGACCTTGCCGAACATGTTAATGCCTTTTACCGCATCGGCCAGGGCCACGTTCTGGGGCGTGGTCACCACCACCGCCGCCGTGGTGGGCACCTGCTGGGCAATGGTGAGCTGAATATCGCCCGTGCCCGGTGGCAGGTCCACCACCAGATAGTCGAGCTCACCCCAGCGGGTTTCCCGCAATATCTGCGACAGCGCCTTGCTGGCCATGGGTCCGCGCCAGACGGTGGCGTCGGTGGCGCCCACCAGAAAACCGATGCTGTTGGCACAAATGCCGTGAGCCTTAACCGGCGCCATGGTTTTGCCGTCGTCGCTGGCCGGGCGGGCCTCGGCTACCCCCAGCATCATGGGAATGGAAGGGCCGTAGACATCGGCGTCGAGAAGGCCCACCCGGGCCCCCATGCGGCTCAGCGCCAACGCGAGATTAACCGCCGTGGTGGACTTGCCTACCCCACCCTTGCCCGACGACACAGCAATAATGTTACGCACCCCGGCCACCGCCGGTGCCTCGTTGGCATGGGCCAGGGTGGCCACCTCTGTGTGCAGTTGCCAGTCCACGACCTGTGCCCCGGCCAGGGCACACAGCTCGGCATTCAGGGATTGCAGTTCATCGGCAAGACGGTGTTGTGCAAACGGAAGCACCAGCGAGATGTGAAGCGTGCCATCACGAACTTCGATGTTACGCACCACGCCGGCAGAGACCAGATCCTCGGGCCAGTGTTTGGGCGTAAAACGGCTCAGCCGCTGGCGAATTGGTTCAATATTCATTCACTTGCGTCCACTTGGGGGAATGGCTGCACTGTAGCAAAAGCGCAACAGGGGGAAAACGCCGTTGAAGAGTGTATATGAGAAAAAACTCGGGTAACATGCAGGGTCCCGTCAACCCGACTCATTAAAAATGGAAATTATGGCTACCGATCCACGTAAGATTCTCGTTACCTGCGCCCTGCCCTATGCCAACGGTTCAATTCACCTTGGTCATATGCTTGAGCACATTCAGGCCGACATCTGGGTTCGCTATCAGCGAATGCGTGGTCATCAGGTCCATTTCATTTGCGCCGACGACGCCCACGGCACCCCCATCATGCTTAAGGCCCAGCAGCTGGGCGTGAGCCCGGAAGACATGATTGCGGCGGTGCAGAAAGAGCACCAGCACGACTTCGACCGCTTCAACATCGGTTTCGACAACTATCACAGCACTCACAGCAGCGAAAACCGGGAATTTGCCGAGCTGATCTACGGCCGGCTGAAAGAAAACGGCTTTATTCAGAGCCGCACCATCTCCCAGCTGTTTGATCCCGAGCAGTACATGTTCCTGCCCGACCGCTTTGTGAAAGGCACCTGCCCCAGCTGCAAGGCGGAAGATCAGTACGGCGACAACTGCGAGGTGTGCTCCGCCACCTATACGCCAGCAGAGCTGATCGATCCCAAGTCTGCCGTGTCCGGCGCCACTCCGGTAATGAAGGACACCGAGCACTTCTTCTTTGACCTGCCCCAGTTCGACGGCATGCTCAAGGCCTGGACCCGCTCCGGCGCCCTGCAGGAAGAAATGGCCAACAAGCTGGAAGAATGGTTTGAATCCGGCCTGCAACAGTGGGACATCACCCGCGACGCTCCCTACTTCGGCTTTGAAATCCCCGGTGCCCCGGGCAAGTATTTCTACGTCTGGCTGGACGCCCCCATCGGCTACATGGGCTCGTTCAAGAACTATTGCGACAAGCGCGGCGATCTCAGCTTTGATGATTACTGGAACAAGAACAGTGACGCCGAGCTGTACCACTTTATCGGCAAGGATATCGTCTACTTCCACAGCCTGTTCTGGCCGGCCATGCTGGAAGGCAGTGACTTCCGCAAGCCCAACAACATCTTCGTGCATGGCTATGTCACCGTGAACGGCGCCAAGATGTCCAAGTCCAAGGGCACCTTTATCAAGGCCGACACCTATCTTAAGCACCTGGATCCCGAGTGCCTGCGTTATTACTACGCCGCCAAGCTCACCAGCCGCATTGATGATCTGGATCTGAACCTGGGCGATTTTGTCGCCCGGGTGAATGCCGACGTGGTCAACAAGCTGGTGAACCTGGCGTCGCGCAACGCCGGCTTTATTGCCAAGCGCTTTGACGGCCAGCTTGCCGCCGACTGTGCCGAGCCCGAACTATACGCCGAGTTTGCCGCGGCCGCCGAGCGCATTGGCGAGTTTTACGAGCAGCGGGAATTCGGCCGCGCCATTCGCGAGATCATGGCCCTGGCCGACAAGGCCAATCGCTATGTGGACGACAAGGCCCCCTGGGTGGTGGCCAAGGAAGAAGGCAAGGACGCCGAACTACAGGCCATCTGCTCCGTGGGCATCAACCTGTTCCGGGTACTGATGACCTACCTGAAGCCGGTGATGCCGAAACTGGCCGAACGGGCCGAGGCCTTCCTCAACGCCGATCTGGCCTGGAACGCCGTCGCCACTCCGCTCACCGGTCATGGCATCAACAAGTTCAAGGCGCTGTTCAGCCGCATTGAAGCCGACAAGGTGGACGCCATGGTGGAAGCCTCCAAGGAAGATCTGGCCGCCGAGCAGGCCAAGGTCGCCCCCACCGGCCCGCTGGCGGACGATCCCATCAGCGATACCATCAGCTTTGACGACTTCGCCAAGGTGGATCTGCGGGTGGCGCTGATCAAAAAGGCGGAAGCCGTGCCCAAGGCCGACAAGCTGCTGCGCCTGCAACTGGATCTGGGTGGTGAAACCCGTCAGGTGTTCGCCGGCATCAAGTCTGCCTACAACCCGGAAGATCTGGAAGGCAAGCTCACCGTCATGGTGGCCAACCTGGCCCCGCGCAAGATGCGCTTTGGCATGAGCGAAGGCATGGTGCTGGCCGCCGGCCCCGGCGGCAAGGATCTGTGGATCCTGGAGCCCCACGACGGCGCCCAGCCGGGTATGCGGATTAAATAATTATCCGGAGCGCAGGCTGCCAGCCTGCATGAGCGCCCGACAGGGCGCTCCTTTGCCGCTGACGTGGCAATATGCGGGCAAGCTGCCCGCGCTCCAACAAAAAGCCCGGCAATCGCCGGGCTTTTTTACGCCTTACTCCTCACGCCTCACGGGCAGGCATCAGCATTCAATAATGTTCACTGCCAGACCACCGCGGGCGGTTTCCTTGTATTTGGTTTTCATGTCCATGCCGGTGTCACGCATGGTCTTGATCACCTTGTCGAGGGACACCTTGTGCTCACCGGTGCCCCGCAGGGCCAGGCGGCTGGCGTTGATGGCCTTCACTGCGCCCATGGCGTTACGCTCAATGCAGGGCACCTGCACCAGGCCACCCACGGGATCGCAGGTCAGACCCAGGTTGTGCTCCATGCCGATTTCCGCGGCGTTTTCCACGTACTCGATGGTGCCCCCCACCACGGCAGTCAGCGCACCGGCGGCCATGGAGCAGGCCACGCCCACTTCCCCCTGGCAGCCCACTTCGGCACCGGAGATGGAGGCGTTTTCCTTGTACAAAATGCCAATGGCGGCGGCGGTGAGGAAATACTGCACCAGGGCGTCGTCATCCACCGGCTGTACGAACTTGTCGTAATAGTGCAGCACGGCGGGCAAAATACCGGCGGCGCCGTTGGTGGGCGCAGTCACCACCCGGCCACCGGCGGCGTTTTCCTCGTTCACCGCCAGGGCGAACAGGTCCACCCACTCCATTACGCTCAGGGGATCCTTGTTGTACTGGGCTTCGCTCACCAGGCGGCGATGCAGTGACGGCGCCCGGCGCTTGACCTTGAGACCGCCAGGAAGAATGCCCTCGGTCTTGCAGCCGCGCTTGACGCAGGCCTTCATCACCTCCCAGATCTCCCGCAGGCCGGCGACGATCTCTTCCTCGCTGCGATTGACGGTTTCGTTGGCCATCATCAGGGCGCTGATGGACAGGCCGTTTTCCCGGCACAGCCGCAGCAGCTCGTCGCCGCTCTTGAACGGATACGGCACCGGGCGGGCGCTGGACTCGGCCACGGCGGCGGCCTTGGTGTCGGCAAATTCCTCGGCCTTGACGATAAAGCCGCCACCGATGGAGTAATAGGACTGTTCGGCCAGCACTTCATTGCCCTCAAAGGCACGGCAGGTCATGCCGTTGCTGTGCAGAGGCAGGGTTTTGCGGCGGTGAAACACAATGGCGCCGGTGCGCGGAAAGGCAGCCGGATGAGTCTGGTTGAGCACAATTTCCTGGCTGGTTTCCACCTTTTCCAGAAAGCCGGGAATGATGTCCACATCCACAGATTCCGGATCAAAGCCGCCCAGGCCGAGGATCACTGCCTTGCCGGTGCCGTGGCCGATGCCGGTCTGGCCCAGAGAGCCAAACAGCTCAACTTCCACGCGGGTGGTTCGGCTGAGTGTGCCCTGCTCGGCCATGGCCTGAACAAAGGCATGGGCTGCCCGCATGGGGCCAACGGTATGGGAAGAGGACGGGCCGATACCGATACTGAACATGTCAAACACGCTGATCATGGCAAACTCCAAACACTACTCGCTTAGGAACAGCGACGCGCACTGGCTATCGCTCAACTATTATTGAACGATTGTAGGTTTATTTGAGTTTTAACCCAACAACATTTTAACAAGTTACAAAAATGTAAAGCGGGAACTGTGATGGGGATCGCCCGTTCAGCGGGCTATCTGGCGTGCAAACTGATGAATAACCGCGGCGGTAATGCCCCACACCCACAGGCCTCGCCAGTGAATAAACACCACCCGGTGCAGCTTGCCCCGCCGGTGCTGGCTCAGCACATGATGGTGGCGCAGATCCAGCAGGTAATCCAGCGGCACCCGGTAAAGCTCATCCACTTCTTCCGGGTTGAGCACAAACTCCGGCTGGCCCTGCACCAGTCCTACAAAGGGCGTGAGCGCAAAGCCGGAGATGGTGTACTGGGCCCGCAGTCGTGCCAGCAACCGGCAACATTCCGGCGGCAGGCCAATTTCTTCTTCGCTCTCACGCAGGGCGGTGTGCCACAGGCTGGCATCACCCTCATCCACCCGGCCGCCGGGAAAACTGATCTGCCCCGGATGCTGGCGCAAATGGCGGCTGCGCCGGGTCAGCACCAGCTCAAGGCCCTGCTCCCCTTCCAGCAACGGCATCAGCACCGCCGCCGGCCGGGCGTGATCCGGCCAGCCCGGATCGGGCGCCGGTGGCAATAGGTTGATACGGGTGATCAGCTCGTCCAGGGTCATAGGGTTTCAAGCACCGGCAGAATGCGGCCCAGCTTGTCGAAAAGCTCCTGATATTCATCCGCCTGCTTCGAGTCGGCCACCACGCCGCCGCCGGCCCAGCAATAAAGCCGGTTTTGCTCCGCCAGCAGGGTGCGAATGGTAATGCTGGTGTCCATGCGACCGTGAGCGCTGATATAGCCCATGCTGCCGCAGTAGCCGTGGCGACGGTGGGGCTCCAGCTCCTCGATGATTTCCATGGCCCGCACCTTGGGAGCCCCGGTAATGGAGCCGCCGGGAAAGGTAGCCGCCAGCAAGTCGGTGCCGTCCAGGCCTTCTTTCAGCTCACCGGTGATGGTGGACACCAGATGATGTACCGCCGGAAACGACTCGATGGCAAACAGCGACGGCACCTTGACCGTGCCCGGCACACAGACCCGGCCAATGTCGTTGCGCAGCAAGTCCACGATCATCAGGTTCTCGGATCTGTCCTTGGGCGCGGCAGCCAGCTCTTCGGCCAGTTGCCGGTCCTGCGCCTCGTTTTCGCCTCTGGGCCGGGTGCCCTTGATGGGCTTGGTTTCCACCCGCTGTCCGTCAAGGGCAATAAAACGCTCCGGCGACAGGCTGAGCACAGTGCCCTCGGGCAGCGGCATAAAGGCGGAAAACGGCGCGCGATTGTGCTCGCTTAAGGCACAGTAGGCGGCCCAGGGGTCGCCCTCAAACGGGGCGGTAAAGCGCACCGTAAGGTTGATCTGATAACAGTCGCCGGCGGCCAGGTACGCCTGCACTCGATCAAAGTTGGCTCCGTATTGCTCACGGCTCTGGTTGGCCTGCCAGGGTCCGGTCAGATGAAACGAATTAGCGGGCTCAGCCGTCAGCCCCCGCCACCAGGCCAGTTTTTGTTGCAAGGCGGCTTCGTCGCCCAGCACCAGTAAATGGGCCATTTGCTGCTCCCGGTCAATGACCCAGGCCCAGTCGTAGATGCCCACCGCCATATCGGGAGTATCCAGCTCGTTGATGGCGCGCTCGGGGATCCGCTCCAGCCGACGGCCCAGATCGTAACCAAAGAGACCCAGGGCGCCACCGGCAAAGGGCAAATGGGCGTAGTTCTCGGGCAGACTGACCTTCCCCAGCAGACGCTGCTGCCAGGTTTTGAGCAAGGAAAACGGGCAGTCGGTGGAGTGTTCGCTGCCGTCGCCATGGCTGATGACGGTGGTCTCACCGTGAGTGACCAGGGTCGCCAGGGGATGGGCGCTGAGTATGTGAAAGCGGCTGTCTGAGGCCTGCGGCGAGGCCGACTCAAGCAACACCGCCCAGGGGGTATTGGCCAGGGGTGAAAAGAAGTCGCGCACCGCGCCGGCAAAGGGCTCGCTGTGTATGTGCAAAGGCAGTCCCATTTATGTAATCCACTCGACAGTTTTGGCATTCCGCCCCGGGCCAGACTGGTCAGCCGGGGGCGGTGAAGCGTATCATGGCGCCGATTATAACAATACAGAGCCAGCCGATAACCCATGAGGAAGCCATGAGCATTATCAAAAAGCAGGACTTTATCGACTCCGTTGCTGACGCCCTTCAATATATCTCCTATTACCACCCGCTGGATTTCGTGAAGGCGCTGGAAAAGGCCTACGAAAAGGAACAAAGCCAGGCCGCCAAGGACGCCATCGCGCAGATACTCATCAACTCACGCATGTCCGCCGAAGGTCACCGCCCCCTGTGCCAGGACACCGGCATTGTGACCTGCTTTGTGAAAATCGGCATGCAGGTGCAGTGGGACTCCGATTTCACCGTGCAGGAAATGGTGGATGAGGGCGTACGTCGTGCCTACTCCACCCCCGACAACCCGCTGCGTGCCAGCATTGTCGCCGATCCCGCCGGTGCCCGTAAAAACACCAAGGACAATGCCCCTGCCGTGGTGCACATCGACATGGTGCCCGGTGGCGAAGTGGAAGTGGCCATTGCCGCCAAGGGTGGCGGCTCCGAGAACAAGTCCAAGATGGTGATGCTGAACCCGTCCGACGACGTGGTGGAGTGGGTACTGAAAACCCTGCCTACCATGGGTGCCGGCTGGTGCCCTCCGGGCATGCTGGGCATCGGCATCGGCGGCACCGCCGAAAAGGCTGCTGTGCTGGCCAAGGAATCCCTGATGGATCCGGTGGATATTCACGAATTGATCGAGCGTGGCGCCGAGACCACCGAGGAAAAACTGCGCCTGGAGCTGTTTGAAAAGGCCAACAAGCTGGGCATTGGCGCCCAGGGCCTGGGTGGCCTGACCACGGTTGTCGATGTGAAAATCAAGACCGCGCCTACGCACGCCGCCTCCAAGCCGGTGGTGATGATCCCCAACTGCGCCGCTACCCGCCACGTGCACTTCCACCTGGACGGCACCGGCCCCGCCGAGCTGACTCCGCCGAAGCTGGAAGACTGGCCGGAAGTCACCTGGGAAGTGGGTGAAAACGTGCGCCGGGTCAACCTGGACACCGTGACCCGGGACGACATTCAAGAGTGGAAGATGGGTGAAACGCTGCTGCTCTCCGGCAAGCTGCTCACCGGCCGGGATGCGGCCCACAAGCGCATTCAGGACATGCTCAGCAAGGGCGAACAACTGCCGGTCGACTTCAAGGGTCGCTTCATCTACTACGTGGGCCCGGTAGACGCCATTGGCGACGAAGCCGTGGGCCCCGCCGGCCCCACCACCTCCACCCGCATGGACAAGTTCACCGACATGATGCTGGAGCAGGCCGGCCTGATGGGCATGGTGGGCAAGGCCGAGCGCGGCCCGGCCACCGTGGGCTCCATTCGCGATCACAAGGCGGTGTACCTGATGGCCGTAGGCGGCGCCGCCTACCTGGTGGCCAAGGCGGTGAAAAAAGCCAAGGTGCTGGCCTTTGAAGATCTGGGCATGGAAGCCATCTATGAATTCGAGGTGGAAGACATGCCGGTGACCGTGGCCGTCGACAGCCTGGGCAACAACGCCCACGAAGCCGGCCCCGCCATCTGGAAAGCCAAAATCGAAGAGCTGGACGCCACCCTGAAGGGCTAAACCCGATACGCATGCCGGCTTCGAGCCGGCATTTTCTTGGGAGCGCGGGCAGCCTGCCCGCAAATTGCCGCAACGCGGCAAGGTTTTTAGCCCCCTTCGGGCGCTAATGCAGGCTGGCAGCCTGCGCTCCCTTCATCCGGTTTCAAATCCGTGCAGCCCGGTGGGCGCAATCTCGTCTTCCTGCAGCCCGGTTACTTGCGCGGTATCCGGCCCGGTGTGCAGCCAGTTGAGCAACTGGCGCACGCTGGCCAACTCTCCTTCCGCCAGCACTTCTACCCGACCGTCGGGCAGGTTGCGGGCGTAGCCGTTTACCCCCAGCCGCTCGGCTTCACACTGGGTGTAATAACGAAAGCTCACCCCCTGCACCCGGCCGCTGACCCAGATTTTTTTGGCAATCACGGTCATTTTTTCTCGCCTCCCCTTTGTGTTTTAGGCTCGTCACTTCTAGAATTATGCCCCTTTTTTTCAAGCAAGCGGCCCAGCCTATGACCTCCTCTATAACCCTAGTTGCCGGACGGGAAAAATCCCTTCTGCGCCGCCACCCCTGGGTATTCTCCCGTGCCGTTGACAGAGTACAGGGCCAGCCCAACGCCGGCGACACCGTCGACATTCTGAGCCACAAGGGCCAGTGGCTGGGCCGGGGCTTTTACTCACCCCAGTCCCAGATCCGCGCCCGGGTGTGGACCTTTGACCGCAATGAGCACATCGACGAGGCCTTCTTTCTACGCCGCCTTGAGCGCGCCAAGGCCGGCCGCGAGGATTTGATCCATGAGCAGGGCCTGACCGGCTACCGGCTGTGCGCCGCCGAGTCCGACGGCCTGCCCGGGGTGACCATAGACGTGTACGCCAACGTGGTGGTGTGCCAGCTGCTCAGCACCGGCGCCGAGCGCTGGCGCAAGGCCATTGTGGCTGCCCTCACCAGCCTGTATCCCGGCGCCTGCATCTACGAGCGCTCCGACGTGGCAGTGCGCAAGAAGGAAGGCCTGAAAGAGCGCAAGGGCCTGCTGGCCGGCACCCTGCCCACGGAGCCGGTGGTGATTGAAGAAAACAACGGTGTGCGCATTCTGATAGACGTGGAAACCGGCCACAAAACCGGCTTTTATCTGGATCAGCGCGACAACCGCCGCATTGCCGGCCGCTACTGCCAGGGCAAGCGGGTGCTTAACTGCTTCAGCTACACCGGCACCTTTGGTGTGTATGCTCTGAAGGGCGGCGCCAGCGAAGTGGTGAATGCCGATGTGTCCGAGTCAGCCCTGGCACTGGCGAAACAAAATGCCGAGCTTAACCAGCTGGATCTCAGCCGGGCTCGCTTTGAGCAGGCCGACGTGTTCAAGCTGCTGCGGGAATACCGGGAGCAGGGTGAAAGCTTTGATGTGATTGTGCTGGATCCGCCCAAGTTTGCCGAAAGCAAGGCCCAGCTCAACGGCGCCTGCCGGGGCTATAAAGACATCAATATGCTGGCCTTTCAGCTGCTCAATCCGGGCGGCGTGCTGCTCACCTTCTCCTGCTCCGGGCTGATGACCTCGGATCTGTTTCAGAAAATCGTGGCCGACGCCGCCCTGGATGCCGGTCGCGACGCCCAGATCCTGGAGCGCCTGAACCAGGCTGCCGATCACCCCATCGGCACCGCCTACCCGGAAGGCCACTACCTTAAGGGTCTGGTGGTACGGGCCTGGTAAACCCCGCTCATTTTCCCCGGCGCGTGTGCGCCGGGGAAGCGGATGCGAAGGCCGACGAGAAAGAGTAGAATGGGCGCTTTCCGTTAGTCACCAAGGAAGCTCGAGTGGAACCCATTCGCCTGACCCAATACAGCCACGGCGCCGGCTGCGGCTGTAAAATTTCCCCCAAAATTCTCGACACCATACTGCACAGCCAGTTGCCCGGGTTTAACGATCCGCGCCTGGTGGTGGGCAACGACAGCCGCGATGACGCCGCCGTGGTCGATATCGGCAATGGCATGGGGATCATTTCCACCACCGACTTCTTTATGCCCATCGTCGACGACCCCTTTACCTTTGGCCGCATCGCCGCCACCAACGCCATCAGCGACATTTACGCCATGGGCGGCACCCCTGTGGTGGCCATTGCCATTCTCGGCTGGCCGGTTAACACCCTGGCGCCGGAAGTGGCCCAGCAGGTTATCGACGGCGGTCGTCAGGCCTGCCATGATGCCGGCATTACCCTTGCCGGTGGTCACAGCATCGACGCCCCCGAGCCCATTTTTGGGCTGGCGGTCACCGGCCAGATCCCGCTCAGTCAGGTCAAGCGCAACGACACCGCCGCCGCCGGCGACGTGCTGTTTCTGACCAAGCCGCTGGGCATTGGCGTGCTCTCCACCGCCCAGAAAAAGGGCGTGCTGCGGGAAGAAGACAGCCAGCTGGCGCCTGAGGTAATGTGCCGACTCAACAAGCCGGGCCAGGACTTTGCTGCCCTGGACGGCGTGAGTGCCATGACCGACGTGACCGGCTTTGGTCTGCTCGGCCATCTGGTGGAAGTGTGCGAAGGTGCCGATGTCAGCGCGCGCCTCAACATGGCCGACATTCCCCTGCTGCCCAACCTGGATCACTACCTGCAGGCCGGCGCCGTGCCCGGCGGCACCCTGCGCAACTTTGACGCCTACGGCCACAAGCTGGCGCCGCTCACTCAGCGCCAGCAACATATTCTGTGCGATCCGCAAACCAGCGGCGGCCTGCTGGTGGCGGTGCGCCCCGATGCCATCGATGAATTCCTGAGCGTGGCCGCGCGCCATGAGCTGAGCCTGTCTGCCATCGGTGAGCTGGTGGCCGCCGGTGAGCACCGCGTTGAGGTCATCGATGTCTGAGCTGGAAACCGATCTCGACCGGCTGTTGACCGAAGATGTGCCCATGCTGGATCTGCGCGCCCCGGTAGAGTTTATTCAGGGCGCCTTTCCCGCCGCCACCAACCTGCCGCTGATGACCGATGACGAACGGGCCCAGGTGGGCACCTGCTACAAGCAGCAGGGCCAGCAGGCGGCCATCGAGCTGGGTCACCAACTGGTGGCCGGGGCCGTGCGTGAAGAACGGCTGCAGGGCTGGCTGAACTGGCTGAACGAACACTCAAACGGCGTGATTTACTGCTTTCGCGGTGGCCTGCGCAGCCAGACGGTGCAGCAGTGGCTGCACGATGCCGGCCGCCCGGTAGCCCGTGTAAAAGGCGGCTACAAGGCGCTACGCCGGCGCCTGCTGCAGGAAATTGAACAGGGCTTTGCCGGCCCCGGCTTTGTGCTGACCGGGCTCACCGGCAGCGGCAAGACCGACTGGCTGGCACGCTCGCCGCTGTCGCTGGATCTGGAAGGTTATGCTCACCACAGGGGCTCCAGCTTTGGCCACTGGGGCGAGCCCCAGCCCACCCCCATCAACTTTGAAAACCGCCTGGCCATTGCCCGAATGAAACAGCGCCAGGCCGGCATTCAGGGCTGGCTGGTGGAAGACGAAAGCGCCATGATCGGCCGCTGCCCAGTGCCCCTGCCCCTGTATGAGCGCATGCAGCGAGTGCCACTGTTGTTGCTGGAAGTGCCCTTTGAGCAGCGGGTACAACAAATTCGTCACGACTATGTGGAAACCATGCAGCGCCATTTTCATGACGATTTCGACCGGCTGGAAAGCTACCTGCAGGACAGCCTCAAGCGGCTGTACAAACGCCTGGGCGACCGGGAATGGCGACGGTTGTCCGACATTGTGGCCGAAGCGGTGCGCCAGCAGCGGGCCGGGTTTGGTTGTGCTGCCCACGAAGAGTGGATCGCCACCCTGCTGGGGGTCTATTACGATCCCATCTACGCCCGTCATCAGGCCGCCAAGGCGGATCGCATTGTCAAACGCGGCGAGGCCGAGGAGCTGGCCGAGTGGCTGGCACAGCAGCCCGAGGCGCAGACTTCACAACCTCGAGTTTTATGTTAAAGGAAGACTGACATGCTGAACCGAATCACCCTGCCGGTGACGCCTTTTATGCAAAACTGCAGCCTGGTCTGGTGCTCTGCCACCAACAAGGCGGCTCTGATTGATCCCGGTGGTGAAACCGACCGCCTGCTGGAAGCGATTGATGAGCGACATCTCACCCTGGAGCGCATTATTCTGACCCACGGTCATCTGGATCATGTGGGCGCCACCGGCGAGCTGGTGGAAAAAACCGGGGTACCGGTGGACGGCCCCGGCGAAGCGGACGCCTACTGGATAGATGGCCTGCCCCAGCAGGCGCAGATGTTTGGCTTTGATCCGGTGCCGGGCTTTACTCCCGATCGCTGGCTGACCCCCGGCGACACCGTTACCGTGGGTGAAGAAACTCTCGAGGTATACCACTGCCCCGGTCATACCCCGGGCCACATGGTGCTGCTGCATCAAGGCCAGCGGCTGTCCTTTGTGGGCGACGTGCTGTTCAACGGCGGCATTGGCCGCACCGACTTTCCCGGTGGCAACCATGAGCAGCTGATCAACAGCATCAAGCACACTCTGCTGCCGCTGGGTGACGACATCACCTTTGTGCCCGGCCACGGCCCGGAAAGCACCTTTGGCGCTGAGCGCCTCAATAACCCGTTTTTGCGCTAAAAGCCCTTTAGGGGCAATCGCCCCACCTCTGTCATGCCCGTGAAGACGGGCATCCAGAACATGGAGCAGTGCTTTGAAAACAACACAGGATCTGAAGACATGCATGAACTCCCGCCTTCGCGCTGAGGGCTCCCCAGTTTTTTACTGGTCATGCAGAAACGCCTGGTGAGAGTAAGTAAAGGCGGCTCAACCTTGCCAGAGCTCGCTCCAGTAGTGAGCCTGTCACTCGCCGGGATTCATGAAACAGCACTTGCTTGCCCAGAGTGATAAAAGACAGCACCCGGCGTTGCAGCGTATTCGCCTGATAACGCCGGTGCCGTCCTTGTTGTTCGCACTCGAACCCCACCAGCCACAGCATCAGCGTGGCAACCTGGGCAATCAGGCACAGCACCGCAATCCGTTTCTCCCCGAGCGTTTTACTGTTACTCCAGCCAAAACCGTAGCGCTGGCTCTTGTCATCGCGGAAGTTCTGCTCAATTTGCATCCGGGTCTGGTAGATGGAGACCACTTCTTTCGCGCTCAGGTGCTCATCCGAGGTCACCAACAACCAAGGCTCCTTGGTCAAGGCGCTGTAACGTGCCTCTGCTTGCGGATAAAGCGGCTGTTTTTTACCCCGCTTTTTATGCCGTCCCTTGGATGGTCCGTGATATTGATGAAAATACACCGGGCAACGCCGCTGCACTGACTTGCCCAACAAACCCAGCCCCAGTGCCTTGGGGATAGAGTTCGCATGCTGTGCCAGTTCGGCCGCCGGGTGCCATTCCTGTTCACTATCCAGCTTGCCGTAGATACGGCCGCGGACCCGCCCCACAAACTCCCAGCCCAATGCGCGTACCTGCCGTAACCATGGTGTTTTGAAGCCGGCATCTGTCACAATCACCACACGACGCTGTGTTCCCAGCAGTGTTTGTAGGTCGAGAAGAAACTGCTGGTGCTCATCGGTGTGCTCCTGACGCTCGGAGGACACCACCCGGTTCAACAAGGGTAACCCACGGCCCTCGTACACCAGACTGGCACGCAACACATGGAAGTCCTGGCTGCAGCAGCCACTCCAGTCAATGGCAATGACACAGCTGGGCAGGCATGCCGTGATACGGCGGGCAATAGCGGCGCTGATGGCGGTATTTTCATGGTGCAGTTTTTTATTGCCGATGAACCGGTCTACCCGCTTTATCTTGTGCTTCACCTTGGATTTTCCCGGAAAATGGCGACCAATTTGCGTCAGGGAAAGCGTGTTCCCCGCGATCAACCCTTCCGCGCAAGACAGCAGGTTTTTGGTACGAGCCTGATGGAAAGAAGTGAGGGCAGAGCGGAAGAAGTTATGGCAGACTGTGCGGACGGCAGGCATGGCGGGTCCTCTTTGTTTTTTTGGCGATTAACAAAAGAGAAAATCTACCATGCCTGCCTATTTTTTTGGGGATCCCTCAGCGCCTTCGCGGGAGTGACAGCCCGTAACTCAATCATCCCAGTCGTCATCGTCTTCGTCCTGCACCGGCTCATCCACCACGACGATAGGCGCCAGCGGGGCGATGGCCGCCAGCAATGTACGGCGCGGCTGCCAGTTGGCGACAAAGCCAAAGCGGTAGCAGCTTTCACCCAGGGCAAAGCGCTCTTCCGCCTGAGTTTCCAGGGTCTGGTGCACCTCGGCCAGCTCGTCGTGATTCAACTGCAAGTCCATGGTAAAGGCGATAATGGCGCCGTCGTGCCCCGGCAGCTTGCCCTTGTTTACTGCCCTCACCCGCTCGCGAGGCAGGCTCACCGCCTGTTTGCGATTGCCGTTCACCAGATACAGCCGCTCATTATCGAACGCCAGGTTAATCAGCCGCTGCCGGCTCCAGCTGGCGGGCCACAGGCTCACCAGCAGCAGCACGCCGCCAAACACCAGGCCCACATAGTGCATCAGCTCAAAGCCGTTTTGCGCATCAAGCCACGACCATACCACCGCCACCAGACTGGCCAGCAGCACGGCCCCCTGGGTGGCATAAAAACGAAAAGCGGGAGGCTGCAGCACATACTCAAGGGGCTGCTGTAACAACTGTTGCACGGTCAGGCGCTGCATGGTCATGATGGAATTCCGAGTGCGTCAAAAAACGCTACCCTAGCAAAAAACCTCGAGGGCATAAATAATGGTGCCATATGGGCAAAACAAGGTGCAGACCATGATGAAACCCTTTTTGCTGCTGGCACTGCTGGCCTCGGCGCAGCCACTGCTGGTCCAGGCCGAAGCCATTGGCGGTTATGCCGCCGGTTGCCAGACCGGGGCCCAGCCGCTGCCTCAGTCCGGGGCCGGCTTTCGGGTGGTGCGGGCCGAGCGCCAGCGCCACTATGGCCAGCCACAGATGATCGACTATTTGCAGGCACTGGGCCAACGGACGCAGCAGGCCGGTCTTGCGCCCATGCTGGTGGCGGATATGGCCAAACAGCACGGTGGTCCCTTTGCCTATGGCCACCGCAGCCACCAGACCGGGCTCGACGCCGATATCTGGCTGCGTTCCGGCCACGGCCCCCTGCCGTCCCGTTCGCAGGACATGGTGAATCACCGGCTCTACATTCTTAACCGTCATTTTGGCGACGATCAGCGTCAGCTGATTGCCCTGGCCGCCCAGGACGAACGCGTAAGCCGCATTTTTGTGCATCCCTTAATCAAGCAGGCCATGTGCAGGGCCTATGGTGACGCTCCCTGGCTGAACCGGTTGCGCCCCTGGTTTGGTCACTCCAGCCATTTTCATGTGCGCCTGCATTGCCCGGCCGGTTCACCGAACTGCGAGCCGCAGGCGGCCGTTCCCGCCGGCACCGGCTGCGGCCGAGAGCTGGCCAGCTGGATTAATGACAAAAGCGGCGCCCTCAGTGCCGGCCCGCGCAAACCCTGGCGCCCCGCTCTGCCCGCTGCCTGCAACACGCTGCTTGCCAGCAAGGAGCCGGATTCATGACAACCGACAAACCCTATGTACTGGCGCTGGATCAGGGCACAACATCTTCCCGCGCTATTCTGTTTGACCGCCAGGCTCAAGTGGTGGCCATGGCTCAGCGGGAGTTTACCCAGCATTATCCGCAGGCCGGCTGGGTGGAGCACGACGCCACCGAGATCTGGGCCACTCAGCGGGCCACCCTGACCGAGGTATTGGCCAAAAGCGGCGTCCGCCCCGAGCAGATCAGTGGTATTGGCATTACCAACCAGCGGGAAACCACCCTGGTGTGGAACAAACACACGGGAGAGCCCATTCACCACGCCATAGTGTGGCAATGCCGGCGCACCGCACCCCTGTGTGAGCAGTTAAAGGCACAGGGCCTTGAGCAGGAGATAAAAACCCGCACCGGCCTGGTGCCTGACGCCTATTTCTCGGCCACCAAAATTCAGTGGCTGCTGGACAATGTGCCCGGTGCCCGTAAGCAGGCCGAGGCCGGCGAGCTGCTGTTTGGCACCATGGACACCTGGCTGGTATGGAAACTGACCGAGGGCCGGGTGCATGTCACCGATTACACCAATGCCTCCCGTACCCTGCTGTTCAACATCAATACCCTGGAATGGGACCCCTTTCTGCTGGAAACACTGAATATTCCCGCCAGCATGCTGCCCGAGGTCAAACCTTCCTGTGCCGTATATGGCCACACCAAACTGGGGGTGGATGTGCCCATTGCCGGCATGGCCGGCGATCAGCAGGCGGCACTGTTTGGGCAGCTGTGCTTTCACAAGGGCATGGTCAAAAACACCTATGGCACCGGCTGCTTTATGCTGATGAACACCGGCAAGAAAAAAGTGGAATCAAACCACGGCCTGCTCACTACCCTGGCGGTGGGCGCCGATGGCGACGTGAACTATGCGCTGGAAGGCTCGGTGTTCATGGGCGGGGCCATTATTCAATGGCTGCGGGACGAACTGGGGCTGATTGCCCATGCCGCCGACAGCGAAGCCTGCGCCGGGCAAGTAACCAGCACTCACGGTGTGTATCTGGTGCCCGCCTTTACCGGCCTGGGGGCGCCCTACTGGGATCCTTACGCCCGCGGCACCATTACCGGCCTGACCCGGGGTGCCAACCGCAACCACATTGTGCGCGCGGCGCTGGAGGCCATTGCCTTTCAGAGCCGGGATCTGCTCGACGCCATGCAGCAGGACGCGGGCCTGCGGCTGGCCGCCCTGAAGGTGGACGGCGGCGCCGCCGCCAACAACTTTTTAATGCAGTTTCAGGCCGACATTACTCACAGCCGGGTGATACGGCCGCAACTGCTGGAAACCACCGCTCTGGGGGCGGCCTTTCTGGCGGGGCTGGCCACCGGACTCTGGCAAAATACCGACGAGCTGGCCCTGTGTGTGGCCGTTGACCGGGAGTTTGGCCCTCACATGAACAGCGTTGACCGCGAGCAGCAATACAAGGGCTGGCAACAGGCCGTGGCTCGCGCGCAGCACCAGGGGAAGCCGTCATGACTACGCCCATTACCGATGTTTTGGTC
Organism: Oceanimonas aquatica; assembly: GCF_030732065.1. GTDB lineage: Bacteria > Pseudomonadota > Gammaproteobacteria > Enterobacterales > Aeromonadaceae > Oceanimonas. The sequence continues at coordinate 98,086 of NZ_JAVBHX010000003.1, read as the reverse complement.
ATCGGCGGCGGCATCAATGGCGCGGGCATTGCCCTGGATGCCGCCGGACGCGGCCTTTCCGTCACCCTGTGCGAAATGAAGGATCTGGCCTCGGCCACTTCCTCGGCCAGCAGCAAGCTGATCCACGGCGGCCTGCGTTATCTGGAGCAGTTTGAATTCCGGCTGGTGCACGAAGCCCTGGCAGAGCGGGAAACCCTGCTGCACGCCGCTCCGCACATTATCTGGCCGTTGCGCTTTCGCCTGCCCCACCGCCCTCACCTGCGCCCAGCCTGGATGATTCGCCTGGGGCTCTGGCTGTACGATCATCTGGCCCGGCGGGACCGGCTGCCGGGCTCAAAAGCCCTGCGCCTGAGCGAGCACGGCCCGCTGCAACCCCATCTGCGCCGGGCCTTTGAGTATTCCGATGCCTGGGTGGATGACGCCCGTCTGGTGGTGCTGTGTGCCCTGGCCGCCAGGGAGCGCGGGGCTCTGATCCTGCCCCGTACCCGGTGCACAAGGGCCATACGGGAAAACGGCCTGTGGCGGGTGCGGCTGGAGAGTGAAAACGGTGATTCGCGCACCCTCTGGGCCCGGACTCTGGTGAACGCCGCCGGCCCCTGGGCCAGCACTATGTTTGATACCGTGTTGTCATCGCCGGCGCCGGCGCGGCTTCGGCTGGTGAAAGGCAGCCATATGGTGGTGCCGCGCATTTATGACACCGATGAAGCCTATATTCTACAAAACCGGGATGGCCGCATCGTGTTTGTACTGCCCTATGAGCAGGACTATTCGCTGATTGGCACCACGGATGTGGACCATCACGGCGATCCCGCCACGGTCAGTGCCAGCAATGAGGAAATTGACTATTTGTGCAACGTGGTCAACGCCCATTTTCGCCGGCAAATCACACCGGCCGATGTGGTGTACCACTACGCCGGCGTGCGCCCGCTGATGGCCGAAGGCAATGGCGAGGCCCGAAAGGCGTCGCGGGACTACAGGCTGTTGCTCGACACCTCCGACGGAGAAGCCCCGCTGCTGTCGGTATTTGGCGGCAAGATCACCACCTTTCGCGCTCTGGCGGAAGACGCACTGAACAAACTGGCCGTATTCCTGCCTCAGGCTACGGGCCCCTGGACCACACAACTGGTGCTGCCCGGCGGCGATTTCCACGACCATGCTGCTCTGACGACCGAGCTGACACACGATTTCCCCTGGCTGCCCGAGCCCGTGATGCACCGCTATGTGCGCAGCTACGGCACCCGCTGCCGGCGCTTTCTGCAAGACGGCAAAAGCATTGAGGATCTGGGTGAGCACCTTGGCGCCGGCTTGTATGCCAAAGAGCTGGATTACCTGATGCAGGAAGAATGGGCACGCACCGCCGACGACGTGCTGTGGCGGCGCAGCAAACTGGGCCTGCGGTTTACCCGGGCCCAGCGCCAGCAGCTGAATGAATATATGGAAGCCACGTTGACCTCACCCGCACAGACATAACCGCCGCAGCCGGATTTTCAATTCAGCGCCCCGCCTTCGGGCCGCCCGGCGGCTAAATCCAGCAGAGGGCACATTTCGTTCACCTGCATGGGTTTGTAATAGTAATAGCCCTGCACCCTTAACGGGCCGAAGTCGTTCAGCAGCTCCAGCTGCTCCGCCTGCTCTACCCCTTCCACCACCAGGCTCAGCGACAACTGACGGGCCAGCTCCATAATGGTGCGCAGCAGGATCAGCGCCCGCTCATTTTCACAGGCTTCCACCATAAAACTGCGGTCGATCTTGAGTTCATCAAGAGGAAAACGATGCAGGCACGACAGCGCCGAATAACCGGTACCAAAGTCATCTAGCGACAGGGTAAAGCCGCAATCCCGCAACTGTTGCAGCATATTCACACCGGCCTCTATCTGCTCCATCATGGTCGACTCGGTGACCTCCAGCCGCAGCTGCCGGGGAGCCAGTCCAAAGTGGCTGACGGTGGCCATCAGCCAGTCGCAGAAATCGGGCTGAGTAAACTGCTGGGCGCCCAGATTCACCGACACCACCGGCGGCGCCAGCCCCTGCTCACGCCAGGCCACCAGCTGAGCACAGGCCTGTTCGATGACCCAGCGATCCAGCCTGACCGACAGGCCGCTTTGCTCGGCCACCGGAATAAACTCCACCGGCGACAGCACACCCAGGCGCGGATGTGTCCAGCGCAGCAGCGCCTCCAGCCCCACAATACGCTCGTCGCTGGAGCATACCTGTGGCTGGTAATGCAGGCTTACCCCCTGAGACTCGCCGGTGCTCAACATATGACTGAGACTATGCTCTATAACCAGCTCCCTGTGGTGCATCTCGTGCTGACGCTGATCCACAAACTGAAAGCGGTTTCGCCCTTCCCGCTTCGCCATGGCATGAGCATATTCCGCCGCCTGCAGCAGGTTTTCGGGCTCACGCGCATCCCTGGGGTACACCGAGATCCCGATGCTGGGTTGCAGGCAAACGATGTTTTTATCCGCCAGCACCATGGGCTGAGACAGTAAATGCAGCAGTTTGTCGGCCAGTTGCGCCATGGTGGCGTCTTCCGCCTTGCTGTGGCGCAGCACCGCAAACACGTCGCCCTGCAGCCGCACCAGGGTATCGGCTTCATCTACCGCGGCCTGCAGGGTACGCGCCTGCTGGCGCAGCACGTCGTCGCCCCAGGTCATGCCCAGTTGCTCGTTTACCGGCTTGAGGCGGCCGATATCCAGCACCATGAGACCAACTCGAATTTTGTTTCGCTGGGCTTCGGCCAGGGCCTGATCCAGCCGGGTGGCCAGCAGCTGGCGATTGCCCAGCTGGGTTAAGGGATCCTTGAAGGTAAAGGGGGTGCGGTCCTGCTCGTAACTGCGCTGGCCGCTGAGATCGTGGCCAATGGCCACGCGGTGAGTTACATCGCCCCTGGCATTGGTCAGGCTGTTGATGCTGAGCCACTGCGGATACACCTCACCGGTCTTGCGCCGGTTCCAGACCTGGCCGCTCCAGCTGCCATGGTGCAGCAGTTGATGCCACATTTTCCGGTAAAAGTCGGGATCGTGCCTGGCCGACTGCATCAGCCTGGGAGTTTTACCGAGCACCTCTTCGGGACTGTAACCGGTGATTTGGGTAAAGGCCGGATTCACCCGCTCGATCACGCCGTCGGCGTTGGTCACAATAATGGATTCCAGGGCGTTGTCGAACACATGCTGCAACAACTGCCGCTTGAACTTGAGGTTGTGCTCCAGGGTAAAGGCATCCATGCCTGGTACTGCCACTGAAGGAGACTGTTCTTCGCGCACTGTGGGTATCCTTACCGTTTGATTGTTATTTTTTTACACGTCCATGATAATTTCTTGTAAACATTAATTGAAACATTTTTGTCACATTTTACGCCACCGGGATCATGGTGGCGCAACAAAGTCCGTCAGCGGGTCACCTCGCGCCGGTTAAAGGTGCGATCGCTGGCCCGCCGTCGCGGATTGTTGAGAATGTCCAGCATGGCGGAGGGGTTGGTCAGTTTGTCGTCTTTATCGACCGGTTTCAGCCAGTCGGGCAGGCCTTCTATGGTGACTTTGATGTTCTCCTTTTGCTGCTCATAGGGAGGAACATTCAAGACAGGCTTATCATCAAGCTTATCAAGGCCAAGCTTCAGTTCATCGAGTACCGGCTCAAGGACAAACTGCTGTTCAGGCTTAAGTTCCGGGCTGGCAAGGCTATAAGCCGTGCTCTTGTCTTCCTCCAGAGTAAACTTATCCTTGCCGAAATAATGCAGTTTACTGAGCATCTTACCTTCTTCGCCGACTTTCACTTCAGTATCCAGCAGGGTGACAAAGCCGAAGCGCAGGGTGTCGTTTTCTTGAGCCAAGGTGGTGTTTGCATCATCAATTCCCTTAGTTTCATCGTGATCATTGATGGTCAGCTCAAGCGGCAAATTGAGTTCTGTTTCCGGGAACGGCGAGTCCTTGATGAAGACAAAATTGTCGGTATCAACAGTAACTACATGCTCACCATTACTGCTATCGCTGACACTCCATTCCAGCTCGTCATAATCAAATGATGGATCAAGCTCAAGCTCTATATTGCCGTCAAGGCCACCGGCAAACTCGCCGCTGTAACTGGGCAATTTATTACCCTCGGTGTCCAGCCCCACTACGGTAAAGGAAGGGGGGGTATCAAAGCTCATACCAGGCCTACCCGCATAAACTATATTACCCGTAATATCACCGTTTTGAGTTTTGATCACCTCTAGTGACGCAGGTACGGTACGGCCGATATATGCACTATGACCTTCAGTAATAAGTGGAGTATCACCCTCTGGTATATAGTCGGCTTTCCAAGCATCAACCGTCACGCCCAGTCGCCCTACAATATCACTGGGAAACAGGTGGGAAGAATACAAATTTGATGCACCATCATCATTCAGATCATAATCCTTTAGCTGATTAAGATCTTCATTTTCCAAGGTCGCGTGGATGCCATTTAAAGTCCGACCTGCGAGCCAGTTCAATGACAGTGGCTGATCATCAATGTCGAGCGCCGCTACTGTGAGTTCGATTTGTTCACCTGCTGCGGCTAGTACAGCACAGCTGCCGGCATCGCTCGAATAGTCAAAACCGCTGGCGCCACCGCAATCAACACTCTCTTGAACTTGCCAATATCTGGGTACAAAGGCGACCTTATCGGTGATGGCAGTATCGAATCCACCTTCGGGGAGAGCTTGTTCAACACTCAGGGTTAACTGATCTGCATTGGGATAGCTCAAAGTACTACCGCTCACCGGCAAGCTTAGTCTTTTGCTTTCTCCTGCCTTGAGGGTGGCAATAATACCGCCATCCGCTTTATATAATGTCACCGGGATTTCGTCATCATAGCTGGCGTTACTGTCAAAATTCAATAATACGTCAACCTCACTGCCACCGGAGAGACAATTACCGTTAAAAGAGATAGCCGCCTTGCCACCCGCATAAGCGGTATCAACGTCAAAGGTCAGCGGGCCGTTATTACTGCTAGTTACGGAAGATGATACGGTACAGGTTCTTTCACCGTTCACATAACATACCAAAGGGTTATCCGTATCAGGATTCATGTTGCCACCCTGGCCGTCGCTCTGCACCACCATGGTAAAGGGGTAGCCCGGTGTTCTGTTCAGCGACTGGGACTCACTACCGTAAATTTTGTTGAAAATCGCCAAATTGGAACCATTAGCCTTAACGTGCAGCTTGGCCTTATCTGTGTATTTTTCAGTGCAACTTTCATTGACACAAGCATAGGCAGTAAGCTGCTTACTACAGCTATTGAAGTGCAATTCGTAATGATGAACCAGGCCCGTAGAAGCATTTTGAGAGATATTATTGATAAAGCTATTTTCATCCATGTCCAGATCAATAACGTTTACCGCACCGTAAATGCCAGCATTTTTATCCAAATCCAGTTCGCCATTTACATACACCGAGCCATAAAGCCTGGCACCTTCATCCAGCTCCACTTCGCCTTCTTCGCCATCGTCGTCATCATTGTCATCGCTGAGGTAGCGATTACTCATGCCATACACATAAACAGTGATGGGCTGGCTGCTGCTGCCTAGCCTTGTTTTGTCATCAAGTTCCAGCTCAGCCCCGACATGCAACGTTACCGCGCCCGCAGCTTCAAGTACCGCAGCCTTGTTGCCATCATCCTGGTCTTTCAGTTCAACTTCATGGAAGTAATAATTCCCCGCATCCAGGATGAGTGAACCTTCCAGTTCAAGCTTCTCAGCAGACACTTTTCCTCGAACCTTTGAAGAAAAGCCATCAATATCCAGCTTTTTATTGGTAAGCAAACTTCCGGTGAAGTCTGTTTTTTCAATTTTGATGTCCGTATCAGGTGCATAGATATGAAGATGATTGATACTGCCAGCTTCGACAATATCGACATCATTTTTTACATAAAAGTGGGTTTCACCTTCTAGAATGAGAGTGCCATCACTAACGTCGAGTTCTTCAATCCAGTACTCACCTGCCGGAAAAGTTATCTGCCCACCGTCCTTCACTTCTATTTTTTTTATTTTATATTCGCCATTAGAGTTTATTATCTCGAATTTACATTTATCTTTGACAATGATTTTTTCATAAGATGACGCAGAATCTCGTTTATTACCTTCATCACAATCCACTTCATGCGAAGAGCTTGTACTTTCAAATACCCGTGGAAATAGCACTGCATTACCATTAAAGCTCGATAATTCAGCTTTCTTCCCCAACTTATAACTCAGCCGACAGTCTTTATCATCACACTTTCCATCCAGCGAGTCATCCTTGTTTTTGAAATCAAGATAACCCAAGGTGCCGCTCATTTTACGTGAGCCATAAATTTCAGCTCCCGCATCCATTTCTATTTCACCTAACTCACTGTGACTTTGAGCAGCATAGCAAAACAGCTCTTCTGTGGCGCCCGCTTCATTGCAGGCGCGACTGTCATTATTGCCGTTATTGCCGTTATTGCCGTTATTGCCGTTATTGCCGTTATTGCCGTTATTGCCGTTATTGCCGTTATTGCCGTTATTGCCGTTATTGCCAGCATAACTATGGAAAGACAAAGACAGCAAGGCTATAAGTGACAGCGCTATCACTTTTTTCATTCAATCACCTCAACTTCGATATTTCGGACCACAGTCAGGCCGCTGCCGGAGCAGTTACCTGTGGTTATGATTTTTACCTGGGTTGCTGCGCCGCCGCTGGGCTTTTGCAGATCCTGAACATGGGCCTGGCATTGGTTAATGATGGCGGGAGCGCTACTTGTGACTACCATGTCGGCGTCAATATTATCGAGCGTTGCAAAGATTTGTTGCTCCAGTACGGCTTCGGCCGCAAGCCGGGCTCGAAGGGCCAGGGTTTCATACACCAGCTGGCGGCTGCTCTGCCCCGAGAGGGTGACCATGGTTGCCATCAGGCCAGACAGAATAAGCATGATAAAGAGCACGCTGATCAGCATGCTGCCGTGCTGGCGTGAGACCTCAGGGTGCATAAGTCACCTGTAATTGTGCCGGCAGTACCAAATCACCATCCCGCGTGCTCAAGGTCAGCTCCATCTGAACCAATTGATTGGACCAATCGTAGCCCAGAAAGACGGTATCTCCTGTGATCCCGGTCACCATCAGGCTGGTTTTTCCCCAGTCTTTACCGGGGCTTTTTACTTCACGTTCAAGGTCGCCGCTGCGCAGGCAATAGCGCACCTGCTCATTTTTCAGCAAGGTATAGCGCTGACCCAGTCCTTCACGTCTGAAGTCAATATCAGCGGGAGTATCAAAGATATTACTCACGACAAAATTGTTATCGGTAGGCTCTTGCTCCAGCTGATAAACATTTTCAGGGGCTATCGCCGGGTAATCACCCCATTCAATCTCTCCGCTGTCGGCACGAATGGCCATATAGCTGCTTTTGATGTTTGTATTGTTCAGACTGAGGGGCTTGATAAAGGTAGCCAGATTGTTTTTGGCCATCCCGGTATAGGTGCCGGCAGCCAGGGCGGGTACAAAAGAAAGGCAGCGGTTGCTGTCACTGATATAAACGCTGGGCCCATAGGAAACTGCCAGTTCACGGCGCAGGCGTTCCATGGCAAAACGGGCGCCGGCCAGGGCCTGAGCGCGTTCTGCCCCCCCTACGTAACTCTCAGCCATTTGAGCGATAAAACCGGTGCCGAATACGGCACTGATGCCAATCAGCACCATCACAATCACCAGCTCCAGCAGGGTAAAACCACGGGCCTTCATCGTATGTTGTACCTGTGCAGAATAAAGGAAATGTCGCTCCCGCTCTTATCCGCAATGGTGATGATGACTTTTTTGTAATCAGCACTGCCATCACTTTTTTCTTCAACACAAGTATTTATCTTGTAACGAGAATACAAAGTGGCATGGCTTAAATTAAGCTGTTCTTCCCCTGCAAGCACATCTCCAGAGATAGCATTTTCATCACCGCACCAGAGGTGAAAGTCATCTACATCATCAAAGTCAGTTAGTTCACTTTCGCTGCCATCGGGTCCGAAATCTTCCTCTTTGGTGCAGTCGGTGGAGCAGCGTTCCTGTTCGTCGGGCTTGTTTTTTTCATCATATTTTACCGCCAGCACCTGCTCAGCCAAGGCTTCGGCCAGGGCCACGGCGCGAAACTGAAATACCGGATCCAGCTGTCGCGGCTGGCTTAAAAAAAACAATCCCGCCCCCACCAGGATAATGGCCAGCACCGCCAGCCCTACCACATATTCCAGCAGGCTGAGCCCTGCATTACGGCGCAACATGAATATATCCCTCGGGTTCTATCAGTACGGTTTTACCGGCAAGGGTGATTTGCAGCCTAGTTACCAACGACTGATAGCCAGTACCAGTATTTACAAAGGGACGGCCAAGGCGGCTGGATTCACTGAGATAATTGGTATCGCTGGCGACTTCGCCAAATTGCAGTACAAATGGAAGAGTGATACTGGCACTAACCGGTAGTTCAACACCCAGCCACAGGTTGGGGTCCAGACTAGTCATATCTTCCAGCAAACTCGAGCTTTGGCAATTACTGGAAATGGATACCCCATTGGTAGTAACCGCAATCACACCGCAGCGTTCTAAAGGTGCAGTGCTCTGCAGCGCCTGAGGGTCGTTCATGGCTCTGAGCTGAGCCAGACGCAGTAAACCCGCCAGATTGCGCGCCTGAAGGGAGCCTTCAAAATCACCACCAACGGGCAGGCGCGGAATGGCCACGGCGGCCAGTATGCCTACCAGCACCAGCACTGCGACCATTTCTATTAATGTAAAAGCGCCCTGCTTGCTCAAATATTCAGCACCCCTTGGTGTTCAGTTTTATACTTGCCGGCTTGCTGTTGGTTGCCGCCGTATAGGTCACTTTGCAGTTATCAAGTTCCTGGCGCTGCCTTGGTTTGATATGCAGATTTTTTCCAGCCTGACCACTGTCGTCACTATCGGTGTATTTAATTACGTAGTTATCGCTGTCGAGCACTTCACCGGCCTTTTCGTTTTTAAAACCTTCAGATCCGGTAAGCAGAGCAATAATGCCGTATTCGTCGGCGGTGGGATAGCCCCGCACCCAGCTGACACCTCCGTCTACACGGCTCGCCACCAGGTTAAAACTGGCATCGGTATGAGTGCCGGCGCCGAGTTTGTCGAAACCGCCGATAATAGCTTTGGTGTGAGCCAGGGTGGTCGCGGTTTTCATAGCGTTGGCCAGTGCAGTGAGATTGGCAATATAGGCATCACGCTGTAAATTCAGAAAGCGGGGTGCGGCGGTAGCCCCGAGAATACCGAGGATGACCATTACCAGCACCAGCTCGATAAGGGTAAATCCGGCTGAGAGACACATGGTACACCTACGATGGTTAAATGTACGGAATTAGTGACGCCAACAATAAATAACTTAGAGACAACAAGCGTTCTACAGGGGGAGAAAAGGCAGCCGAAGCCGCCTTAAAGGAGTTAGCAATCGCTGGTTGTAGCTGCGACTCCTGCCGTGCTGCCAGCACCTGAAGCTTCAGTGTAGGTTAGGCCGCACGTGTCTCTCTTAGAAAACCTTGCAGAAGGGAAAATCTGCAAGGTAGGAGGGGTAACATCACCCGAGATAATTACGTTATAGGATACTTCTGTATTAGATTCAGTGGTTACAACTGCGTAGTCAGTGTTTTCAGTCAGGTCAATCAGCTTCAGAATTCCGTCTTTAGACGCTTCGGGGAAACCATATTCAAATTTCACATTCCCAATACCATCAACATCAACACTTTCATCTGATTCTTGGTCCACTCCTGCCAAAACAGCTTTAGTACTACCAAGTGTCATCGCAGAGTTAAATGATCCTTTAAGCGCATTTACATTCGCACCATAGGCATCATCTTGCAGGTTGATAAACCGCGGTGCGGCCACCGCACCCAGAATACCGAGGATCACGATAACAATTACCAGTTCTATCAGGGTAAAACCCGCTGCTCTTTTCATTTTTTTTCCTTGCTTTTTTGTGTTGCCAGTCTGTTATGAAAGGTTGAGAAATTTACTCAACTAATTCAATTAATTATCGTAATAAATGGTACTGATAGAGCCGGTTTCAATCCAGCCTTTTTTGTGTAAAAACCGTTCATGCATGCAAAAAACCGGCTCACCCGCCTTTTACAATGTTGACCATGTCCCACATGGGGGTGAATATGCCGAGCGCCAGCACCAGTACCATGCCGGCAATGGCGGTGATCAAAATGGGTTCAATGCGCGACGACAGGTTGGCAATGTCATAATCCACCTCTTCTTCGTAGAAACGCCCCGCTTCCATCACCATTTCATCCACCCGGCCGGTTTCTTCCCCTACCCGGAACATCTGCAAAATCAGGGGGGTAAACACGCCGCTGTTATCGGCCACCGCCGACAGGCTGTCGCCGGAGGTCAGCCCCTCGCCCATGCGGTGAATGGCCTGGGTCAGAAAGGCATTGTCGGTGGCACTGCCCGCCAGGCGCAGCACCCGGGTAATGGGCACACCGGCGGAGAGCATCATGGCAAAACTGCGACAAAAGCGCGCCAACAAAATGCGCTTGATCAGCGGCCCCACAATGGGAATGCGCAGCAGGGTATGGTGCCAGCGCAGCCGGCCCGTTGGCGTGCGCACATACCAGGCGAACCCGCCGGCGAGGGCCAGGCCGCCGGCCACCACCAGACCAAAGTAATGAGTAAAAAAGTAAGAGCTGCCAATCAGAAATCGGGTAGTCGGGGGCAATTCCGCCCCCAGGCGGGCAAAAATGCCACTGAAAGCCGGGATCACATAAAGGTTGATGATGGTCATGGCCGCCACCATGGCAATGGTCACGAACATGGGGTAACGAATGGCGGCCTTGATGCGCCGGCGGGTGTCCAGCTCCAGCTGGTAATAATGAGCCAGCTGCAAAAACGCCTGCTCCAGCTGGCCGGTGCTCTCCCCCACTTCCACCAGCGACACAAACAAACTGTTGAACAGATGCGGGTGGGCCGCCAGGGCGTTGGCCAGGGTCTGGCCCTGATTGAGAGACTGGGCAACCTCATCGAGGGCTTCTTTCAGTACCCGCACGTCCGTGGTATCGCGCAGCCCTTCCACAATGCGCAAAATGGGAATGCCGGCCCGGGTGAGTGAGGCAAACTGGCGGCTTAAAATCAGCAGTGCCTCGGGCTTGATGCCACCCTTGAGGAACTGACGCAGTTGCAGCCAGGTTTTGGTGCCAGAGCGGGCTTCCTTCATTTCCACCGGTATCAACCCCGCCTGGGCCAGGCTGGCGGCGGCGCTTTCGGGCGAGCTGGCCTCCATGCGGCCCTCGCTGAGCTGGCCCTGACGATCCCGGGCCTTGTACTGGTAAAAGGCCATCAGTCCACCCACTCGGACAGGCGCAGCACTTCCGACACCGCAATATTGCCCTGCAGGGCCTGCTCCAGTGCCGCCTGGGCCAGAGTCACAAACCCGGGCTGGCTGGCCACTTCCGCCTCAAAGGCCTCGATATGCTGTTTGCGCAGGGCGTCGGCCATGGCCTGGTTGACTTCCAGCCATTCAAACACGCCAATGCGTCCCTTGTAGCCGGTGTGGTTGCAGCTGGCACAGCCCTCGCCCCGATAAAACTGACCGTGCTCGGCCTGAGGGTTCAGGTGCATCAAAAACTGGCGCTCGCCCTCGTCGGGCTGGTGCGGCACCTTGCAGTAGTCACAGATTTTACGGACCAGGCGCTGGGCCAGCACGGCTTTCAGGGTGCTGGCCACCAGGTAACCGGGCACACCCATGTCCATCAGCCGAACCGCGGAGCTGGGGGCGTCGTTGGTGTGCAGGGTAGACAGCACCAGGTGGCCGGTGAGTGCGCCGCGCATGGCGATTTCGGCGGTTTCCTGATCGCGCATTTCGCCGATCAGCAGCACGTCCGGGTCCTGCCGCAGGCTGGTGCGCAGAATGCGGGCAAAGGTGAGCCCCACCTTGCTGTTCACCTGCACCTGGTTCACCCGGGGTAGCCGGTATTCCACCGGGTCCTCGGCGGTAATGATTTTGCGATCCGGGGTATTGAGCTCGGACAGCGCACCATACAGGGTGGTGGTTTTGCCGCTGCCGGTGGGGCCGGTTACCAGAATAATGCCATTGGGGCTGGCCAGCTTGCGCCGGAACGACGCCATCAGCGCCGGTGCCATGCCGGCCTGCTCCAGGGTGCGGGTGCCGCCGGACTGATCCAGCAGTCGCAGTACCACCGCCTCGCCATATTGCACCGGCATGGTGGCCATGCGCACATCTACCGGATTATTTTTGATACTCAGCTCAAAGCGGCCATCCTGAGGCAGGCGCCGCTCGGAAATATCCAGCCCGGCCATCAGCTTGAGCCGCGACACCAGCGCCGGCGCAATGGCCACTTCCTTCAGCTCGGTTTCCTGCAGCAGGCCGTCTACCCGCATGCGCAGGCGAATAACCTTGTTATCGGGCTCAATGTGAATGTCGGAGGCGCCCACCTGCAGGGCATCTTCAAACAGCGAGTTGAGCAGTCGCGCCACCGTGGCGTCGTTATCTTCCAGCCCGGCGGTGTCAATTACGCTGCGGCTGGGGGCGTGCTCTTCCGACAGCTGACCGGCCAGGTTGGCGATATCGTCGGTACGCCGGTAGAGCTGATCGTACAGCGCCAGCATCTGGCTGTGAGGCGCCACCGCCAGGTGTACCTCGCGGGGGGCCAGCAGATTGCTGATGGCGTCCTGAGTATCGAGATCGGCAGGGTCGGCCAGCACCACCGTGGCCTGGTTATCGTCGGCGTCGATCACCAGGGCCCGGTAGCGCCGGGCGTACACTTCCGACAGCAGTTTAACCGCCTGGGGCTTTATCTCGATTTTATTGAGATCCAGCAGCGGGATCACCAGCTGCTCGGCCACAAAGCCCAGCAGTTGCAGCTCGGTGAGTATGCCCATCTGCACCATCACCGCCCCGAGGCGGCCACCTTCCTGGCGCTGGCGTTGCAGTACTGTCTCCAGCTGGGCTTCGCTGATCACGCCATGGTCAATCAGCAGCTCGCCCAGACGTTTAGTGAGTTTGCGTTGTGCCATGTTGCTCCAGTTGCTGGTTCACAAATTGCAAGGAGGCCACGCCCAGATCCACACTGGCGCGGGCCTGCTCAAAGGCGGCGGTAAAGTCGCGCCCCAGGGTCCGCTGACACAGGCCCAGGCCCAGCCACCAGGGGCCGCTGTCCTGTTGTGCCAGCAGGCGATGATAAAGAGAAACGGCGGCATCACACCGGCCGCTACGCCGGCCGGCCTCGGCCTTGAGACCGTAGTAGTCGAGGTGTTCAGCCAGTGCCGGCTCGGCGCCGTCCAGTACCTTCCAGGTGGCGGCGTGGCGGTTTTCACTGGCCAGAATGCGCGCCAGGGTCAGGCGCAACTCCGGTTGTTGCAGGGCCAGTTCAATGCCCTGCTGCAGCAGATGTTTGGCCTCATTAAGCGCGCCCCGGCCATATTGGAGTGATGCCAGCTTTAAGCGAAGGTCATGAGCGTCAGGAAATTCTGCCAGCACCCCGGCCAGGGCGCCTTCGGCTCCGGCCCAGTCGCCGGCAGCAAGAGCCAGATCGGCAGCCTTTTGGCTTTCTGCCAGACGTTCGCTCCGACTGTAGGCCACCTCGCTAATCGCCAGCTCGCTGGCCGCCGGCGGAGTGCTCATTACCTCGGCCCACACCGGATCCTGCCAGTCGGGTTTGTCGTTCTGGGCCAGCGCGGGTGTACCAGACAGCGCCAGCAAAATTACCCCACTAACGACTCTCATCAGCGAATGCCACTGTGCAAGGCATCAAGAGCGGACGGCGGATACCATTTTTCCAACAAATCCCGGGAGCGTTGCAGCTCGGTTTCCCAGGTATTGGCCGCCACCACCACGGGGCGCAGCATGATCACCAGCTCGCTCTTCTGAGTGGCCAGGTTGCGGTTCTTGAACAGGTTGCCCAGCACCGGGATCTGGCTTATCAGAGGCACGGCGGTTTCCTGCTGGATTTGTTTTTCCTGCATCAGACCGCCGATAATAATCACCTCGCCGGACGCGGCTTCCACCACTGTATCCGACTCCCGCACCGTACTTCTGGCAAGAGGGAGCTGAAGTTCACCCTGGCCGAAATTAATGGTTTTATTGGCATCTTCCACCTCACTCACCGCCGGGTGAATATGCAGCAACACGCGGTTGTCATCGGCGATCTGAGGAGTCACATCCAGCGAAATACCCGAGAAAAACGGACTCAGTTCAATGTCGGGAGACGTTTCCGATACACCGCTGGTATTGGTGGTGGTCAGTGAAAAGTCGGTCACAAAGTATTCATCGGTGCCCACCTTGATCACGGCTTTCTGGTTATTGCTGGTGGTCACCCGCGGATTGGACAGGGTATTTACCTCGCCTTGTGTCTGTAACAGGTTAACCACGGCTTCAAAGTTACCGTCGGTATAATTAAACACGGCCCCGCCACCCAGCAAATTAGCCAAGGGGCTTAAAAATCCCGGATAGGGCTGGCTGGTACCCCCTGTGGCTATCTGACCCTTTCGGCTGTCGGCCGACAGGTTATTCCACTCAATGCCCTGCTCATAACCGTCATTCAGCTCCACTTCCACAATGCGGGCTTCGAGGATCACCTGACGCTTGAGCTGGCGCTCGGCGCGGGTGAGAAAGTCATCCACCAGGGCCAGCTCGTCGGGGGCAGCCCGCACGGTTACCAGGCCGGCCTGAGGATTGGTGACCACTACCCTGCCTTCGTCATCGCCAATCAGCCGGCCGAGGGCGCTTTCCAGATCGGACCAGAAATCGTTGCTCGACTCGGTATTGATGCGGGTGGCGCTGCCCTCGCCGTTGCCGTCCTCGCCGGTGGCCAGACTGCTGCCGCTGATGGCGGTTTGCGACTGGCCGTTGCGGCTGAGCATCAGGTAGTTGACGTTAAAGGTGCGGGTACGCACGCCGTTGGGAAACACCTGATACACGCCGCCCCGGCGCTCAATGCCGTAGCCGTAAAGGCCGGAAATGGCCTCAAGGATCTCCGGCAAGGTGACCCGGCGCAGGTTAAGGGTAATGGTGCCCGCCACTTGCGGGTGCACCGCAATGCTGACCTTGTGCTGGCTGCCAAGGGCGGCAAAAAACTCCCGCGCATCCACATCCCGGGCCGAAATATCGAAACGGCGCAGCGGCGCAGTCTGACTGCCGCTTACCGGGCGGCGCGTACTCAACAGCTCCTGCTCTACCGCTGCCGGCACCGCATCGGGCGTGGCCCGCAAGGCCTCGTCGAGGGCGTCCTTGGGCAGGGTGCCATCGGGCGCATGTACACAGGCGCCAAGGCCGGCACACAAGAGGGCCAGGGTAAGAGGTCGTATCATCCGTTTCATTGAGTATCCGCGTTATCAAAAGTGGGAAACAGGCTCAGCACCAGGCGCTTGCCCTGGCCTTCAAGCACCACCCGCTCGCTGGTGATGCGCAACAGCCGGTAGCCACCAATGGTGTCGCCCTGCACATAGCGATGGCCGTCGAGAATGGCGCTGGGCTGGCCACCGCCGAAAATGGCCTGCAGGCGGGGCTCAGCCGGCGTCTGGGCATGCAGCTCGGTTGAGCCGGCCGCCGGCGGGGTCAGGCCCGCAAGGGGCCGGGTGGGATCCTGCAAGCTGCTGGTGGCACTCAGCAGGGTAAAAACCAGGGCACTGGCATTAACCACGGATCAGCTCCTTGTGTTGACTGATGGTAAAGAATTCCAGCCGAATATGGCCGGTGGGATATTGGTCCAGCTCAAAGCTCAGGCTTTGCCAGAAAATCCGCCCGTTCAGCCGCTCCAGCCCTTTGGCGTAGTCCAGCAACTGCAGGTAGCTGCCGGACAGCTCCAGCGCCAGGGCATGGCGATACAGGCGCTGGCCGCCTTCCTGGTTCTGCGCCATGGGCTCGGCCGGCAGGTTGGTAAGCCCCAGCAGGGTCAGGCCACTGCCCTGATCCAGCACCGACAGCAGCAGTCCGGCCATCTGCTCCGCTCCCACCAGGGTGCGCATGCGCTGATCCACATTCTGGTTAAGCCGGTCCAGCTGGCGGTTGAGCCGCTGAATGCGCTGACTTTGATCACTGGCCTTGAGCTCGCCAATACGCCGGTTAAACTCATCCGCCAGCCCGCGCTGCTCGGCCAGCTCCCGTTCCAGGCGCTGTTGCTCGGCCTTCAGACGTTCACCGGTGGCCTGCAGCGTTTGTTCAAACAGGGTCAGCCCCAGCCAGGCCGCCAGCGCCCAGCCGGCGACCGCCAGCAGCCAGCGCTCGCGTTTGGGCCGGGCCATAAAATGGTCGTTGAGCAGGATCAGCCGCTGTTTCATTGGGTGACTCCTTCACTGTGCAGGCTGAACGACAGTCCGCCGGGCTCGCGGCGATGTATGTTCAGCTTGCCAAATTCCCGCCGGGCCAGGCTCTCGCGGCCGTCAAAACCCAGGATCCAGGCCGGCACGGCGGCGGCATCGCTGGCTTCGCCGGTCAGGGTCATGGCGCGGCCCTGCAACTGCACGCCGGTCAGCGACACTCTGCTCCAGGGCACCCGGGCCAGATCTTCCAGGGTGTCGGCGTAAGACACCAGCTCGTCCTGACTCAGCAGACCCAGCAACTGGCGGCGGGTGCGAATGTCCCGCTCCAGGCGCAGACGCTCGCCATCGTCCTGGCGCTGATTAAGCAGGGCCAGGCCTTGTTGCAGTTGCGCCACATTGTTCCGGGCAGCGGCAAGCTGCTGCTCCAGGCCGCGGTTGGCGGCGTGCAATTGATAGTTGGTCAGGTGTTGCCAGGCAAACACACTGCCCCACAGCAACACCAGTGCCACCAGCCCTAGTCCACACTGGCGCAGGGTGGGCAGATCCCGCACCGGCTTGAGGGCGGCCTGATAAAACTCGATGCGTGTTTTCACCGGCTTTCCTCCTGCAACATGCCCAGGGCCGGCAGGCTGACCGGTGACAGGTGTTCGTTGCTGAGGGATTCGGGCTGAATATCAAACACCTGGCCAATGGCGGTCTGCACCGCCGTTGTCACCCGGGCCGGCAGGGCCAGAAACCACTTGTTGGGGGCATTGAGCCTGAGCTGACCAGTGGCGTAGTCGATGCTGCGCTGCAGCTCCAGCAGCAGGTTGTCAAACACGAACTGATCCACCGCCATGGTGTCGTCGTCCAGGGCCTGAAAGCCGCGAATGGTTCGGGAAAAATGCCACTGGCGCTGATGCACAAAGGTCATGGTCAGCTCCTGGCCGGGCACCTTGTGCAGCACCAGGCCGCGCTGGTCCGGGGCCAGCAGGTTGGTCATGGCCAGTTCATCCACGCCCATGGTCTCAATGTCGCACAGGGGCGACACCGCCTTGACCAAGGCCGCCAGTTGAGCCCGCCGGCTGTAATAAACGGCAATGCGCTCGGTGCCCTGGGGGCCCGCGGGCAGGTCAATATAGTCAAACAGCAATTGCTCCACCGGCTCGTCCACCAGCTCGCGCATGCACCAGGGCAGGGCCTGGGCCAGCTCGTCATCGGGCATGGCGGGTTTGTCGAGCTGCGCCTGACGGTAATATTGCCGTCCCAGCGCCAGCCGCAACCGCCGGCCCTGCCAGTGTTGCGCTTCAATCAGGGCGGTCAGAGCTTCGGCCGGTTGCTCGCCACTGGCCAGAGGGTACTCCACCACCTGCTGCGGATATTGCTCTTCCACCGCATAGAGCGCACTTGAAGTGAGGTAAATGCCCACTGCCGTGCTGCTCTGGGCAGATTTGAACCATTTGAACATTCAGGCCCTTTCTTCGGTGAAATAAAGAAAAGGCAGTATAAACAGTTAAAAGCGGTTAATGAACATGGGCTTGAACAAAGCAGAAATAAAAAAGGGACGCTTTCGCGTCCCTGTTATTTTCATTGATGTGGATCAATGGCTGTGCGCGGCACCGGCTCCCTTGGGAAAACGAATGCTTTCCACCAGGTCCTGTACTTCCTGCGGAGTTTCGGTAGTGACTTTGGCCACAATCAGCGAGACCGCCAGGTTCACCAGCATACCCAGGGTACCAATCCCTTCGGGAGAAATACCGAACAGCCAGTTTTCAGGGGTGCTGGCCGCCGGATTGATGAACTTGAAGTAAATGATGTAGCTGGCGGTAAAGGCAATACCGCTCACCATACCGGCAATGGCGCCTTCCTTGTTCATCTTCTTGTAGAAAATACCAAGAACAATGGCCGGGAAGAAGGACGCCGCTGCCAGACCAAAGGCAAAGGCCACCACCTGCGCCACAAAGCCGGGCGGGTTAATCCCCAGGTAACCAGCCCCAATCACCGCCACGGCGGCGGCAATGCGCGCGGCCAGCAGCTCCTGCTTGTCGGTCATGTCGGGCTTCAAGCCTTTCTTCAGCAGATCGTGCGCAATGGAGGTGGAGATCACCAGCAGCAGACCCGCCGCAGTCGACAGCGCCGCCGCCATGCCGCCGGCCGCCAGCAGGGCCACGACCCAGTTGGGCAGCTTGCCAATTTCGGGGCTGGCCAGCACGATGATGTCGGGGCTGATGGTCATTTCGTTGCGCTCGTCACCGGAATAGAAGAGGCGACCGTCGTTGTTCTTGTCTTCCCAGGTAACCAGGCCGGTTTTCTCCCAGTTGGCGACCCAACCGGGGGCCTGTTCGGCGACCACACCCTTGCCGTCGGCACCGTTGAGGCCGTCAATCATGTTGACCCGAGCAAAGGCGGCCACGGCGGGGGCTGTGGTATACAGGAAGGAGATGAACAGCAGCGCCCAGCCGGCAGAGATACGGGCATCACGCACCTTGGGCACGGTGAAGAAACGAATGATCACGTGAGGCAGACCGGCGGTACCCACCATGAGCGCGGCGGTGATGAAGAACACATCAATGCCCGACTTGCTGCCCGAGGTATATTCGGTAAAGCCCAGCTCTTCAGACAGGCCGTCAAGCTTGTCGAGCAGCTCCATGCCGTCCGTGGTCTGGCCAATAAAGCCCAGCTGCGGAATGGCATTGCCGGTCACCAGAATAGACACAAAAATGGCCGGTACCAGGAAAGCGAAGATCAGCACGCAGTACTGGGCCACCTGGGTGTAGGTGATGCCCTTCATTCCGCCGAGCACCGCGTAGAAGAACACGATGGCCATGCCGATGATCACACCCACGTCGATGTCCACTTCCAGGAAGCGGGAAAACACCACGCCGGTACCACGCATCTGGCCCGCCACATAGGTGAAGGACACAAAGATGGCACAGAATACCGCTACCATGCGCGCAGTCTGGGAGTAGTAACGATCACCGATAAAGTCCGGCACGGTAAACTTGCCAAACTTGCGCAGGTAAGGCGCCAGGCACAGCGCCAGCAGCACATAGCCACCGGTCCAGCCCATCAGATACACACTGCCGTCGTAGCCGGCAAAGGAAATGATGCCCGCCATGGAAATAAAGGACGCCGCCGACATCCAGTCGGCCGCCGTGGCCATGCCGTTGGCCACCGGGTGCACGCCACCGCCGGCCACGTAAAATTCACCGGTGGTGCCGGCCCGAGCCCAGATGGCAATACCGATATAAAGAGCGAAGCTGAGCCCCACCAGAATAAATGTCCAGGTTTGAATATCCATTTCCTGCCCCTTTTACGCTT
This sequence comes from Oceanimonas aquatica, assembly GCF_030732065.1. Taxonomy (GTDB): domain Bacteria; phylum Pseudomonadota; class Gammaproteobacteria; order Enterobacterales; family Aeromonadaceae; genus Oceanimonas. The sequence continues at coordinate 78,531 of NZ_JAVBHX010000003.1, read as the reverse complement.
CGTCTACGTTGTATTTCTTGTCGAGCACATTCATTCGCCATACATAAACGAAGATGAGCACCACAAATACATAAATGGCTCCCTGCTGGGAGAACCAGAATCCGAGTTTGGCACCGCCAATGGTGAAGGCATTGAGCACATCCACCAGCACGATGCCGCACAAATAGGAAACCGTGAACCAGATGGCCAGCAATATGCCCATCAGCCGCAGGTTTTCCTTCCAGTACGCCTTTTGTTTTTCCTGACTTTCGAACGCCATTCTTTCTCTCCTTGAATCACCGAATACGGTTCGAAAATAACATTAACGCGAAGAAAGGAATTTGAAACTTAGACTTTGGTATTAACAAGGCGTTAACAAAAATGAAACAAGCAAAGCCGGAGCGGCAGAGCGCCCCGGCGAGGAAGGGATTCAGAAGAAGCTTAAGGTAAGATAAACCACCACGGGAATAATGGCCACTGCCATCACATTGCCCAGCAGCACTATGCTGGCCATTTTGTCGGGCTGGCAGCGATATTGCTCACACAGCAGGTAATTGAGGACCGCCGGCGGCAACATCACCGACAGTGCCAACAACTGCAACCACTCGGACCTGAGCGGCAGCCACCACGTTACCAGCGCAAAGGCCACCGCCCCCGCCAGCAGGTAGGCCAGGTTCACCCGAAACGCCAGCCCCAGGTTGCCGACCTCCCCCACCGACAGCCGCACACCCAGCGCAAACAGCATCAGCGGCACCGCCATCTGCCCCAGCAGATCGGCGCTGGTGTAAACAAAGTCGGGCAGCAGCGCTTTATGATCCGCCAGCAGCACACCGGCCACCGCCGCCCACACAATGGGGTTTTTCAGCCACTGCCAGCGACCCGCCTCGCGGGAAAGAATAAACAGCCCCAGCGAAAAGTGCAGCAGGTTGGACAAGACAAACAAAATGATGATGGCGCCGAGCTGATCTTCGCCATAGGCCAGCATCATCAGCGGAATGCCGATATTGCCGGTATTGCGGAACATGCCTGCCAGCACCAGGGTGCGTCGCTCCAGGCCCTGAAAACGGAACAGGCTGAGCAGCAGCCCCGGCAGGGTAATGCACAAGGCACCGGCCAGGATCAGCGGCCAGCTGTCGGCAAGGGAAACGGGGTTGTGAATAAGGGCGGAAAACACCAGTGCCGGGCAGAACACCGCCACGTTGGCCAGATTGACAAAGCCCATGTCCGGGTTGCGCTGACGCCGGCCAAACACATAGCCGACCGCCACCACGGCGAACACCGGCAGTACGATGTTAAGCAGAGTAAGCAGCATAAAAGAAAGGAAAGCCAAAAAACGGCAATAGTGCGTCTTTTGGCTTTCGGTGTCCAGATGTGAGGCTCGTCAGCACCCGAGCCTGTCATACCGGCCTTTGAGCCGGTATCTTTCTACAGCTGTGCTCTTGAACAAGTGCATCCCGCCCCGGACTCCGGGTCAGGCCCGGAGTGACGACCTTTGGGGGCGAAGGCGCCCCGCGCTCCAGCCTCAGCCGTAACGGCTGTAGGCCAGGCCGTCGCTGTCGATGTCCGGCTGCTTGCCGGAGATCAGATCGGCCACCAGTGCCGCCGAGCCGGCGCCCATGGTCCACCCAAGCGTGCCGTGGCCGGTGTTCAGCCACAGGTTCTTGTAGCGGGTGCCGCCGATGATGGGGGTACCGTCCGGGGTCATGGGACGGAAACCGGTCCAGAACTCGGCTTCATCAATTTTGCCGCCTTTGGGGAACAGGCTGCTGACCGAGTGGGCGATGGTCTCCCGGCGGGCGGCGGGCAGATCCTTGTTGAAGTCGGCCAGCTCTGCGGTGCCGGCGGCACGAATACGGTTTTCAAAGCGGGTAATGGCCACCTTGAAGGTCTCGTCCATCACGGTGGACTGAGGCGCGTCTTCGTCCTTGTTGACCTCAATGGTCAGGGAGTAGCCCTTCACCGGATAGATGGGCAGGCTGATGCCGAGCGGGGTGAGCAGGAAGGGCGAGTAGCTGCCCATGCACACCAGCACCTGATCGGCGGTTTCCAGGCCATGATCGGTCTGCACGCCGCGAATTTCGTCGCCGTCGCGCACCAATGCCTTGATCTCGGAGTTGAACTTGAACACCACGCCCTTTTCCTGACACTTCTTCACCAATGCCTTGGTGAACAGGTTGCAGTCACCGGTCTGATCATCGGGAAAATGCAGGCCACCCACCAGCTTGTCCTTTACCCGGGCCAGGGCCGGCTCGCGGGCAATACAGTCTTCCACGTTAAGCATGGCGTGATTCACGCCGAACTCCTGCAGCACCTTGATGTCCTTGGCGGCATCGGCCACCTGCTTCTCGGTGCGGAACACCTGCAGCAGGCCTTTCTTGCGGCCTTCAAAGGGCAGGTTCAGCTCGTTCTGCAGGGCGTTGATGCACTGGCGGCTGTACTCGGATACCCGCACCATGCGTGACTTATTGATGCTGTAGGACTTTTCGTTGCAATTGGCCAGCATGGACAGCATAAACTTCCACTGCGCCGGATTGGTGCCGGGGCGGACCTTGAGCGGGGCGTGGGACTGGAACATCCACTTCATTGCCTTCACCGGAATGCCGGGGGCCGCCCAGGGAGAAGACATGCCGAACGACAGCTGGCCGGCGTTGGCAAAGCTGGTTTCTTCCGCCGCATCGGGCTGACGATCCAGCACCACCACTTCGTGGCCCTGTTGCGCCAGATACCAGGCGCTGGTTACGCCGACAACACCACTACCCAGAACCAAAACTTTCATAACACTTCCCTATCAAGATGCCTGTTGAGCGAGAATATCATCCAAAAAAATGGAAATATCCAGAGTGATACATCACAAAAAAACCTCGCGTTTATCTGGGGGAAAGGCGGACGCGAGGCGATGACGGGCAAGCATTACAGGTTAGTCTGCGGCGGGTTTTTACCTAAGAATAAAATTCCAATAAAAAACAAAAATACAGAACTTAAAACCAAACATTAAATACCTGTGATCCACTTCACAAAACGTGAAGAATCAGTCGCTTTCCAGGCGGGAAATGGCCTCTTCGAGTCCTTTTTGCAGTAGCGCCAGTTGCGCGTATGGCAGGGGTTGCTGTTGCTCGGGCCATTGCCGTGCTCCCTCGGCCAGTTCGGCCAGGGCGGTTTCACCATCGGCACGGGCACAACGGGCCAGTCCACTCAGCAAATGCGCCACTTCGGCCCAGTCGCCTTCTGCCTGAGCCGCCTGCAGCAACCACAGCTCGTCCCGGCACGCCGGCAACTCGGCGGATTTGCTGTCGGGCTTCACCGGCGGCACCGGCTCGCCGCCGGCCGGTACGGATGCAGGCCGTTCGGTACCGGGGCGGCCGCACTGCTCCACCAGCGCCTGATACAAGTCGTTGCGATTGACCGGCTTGGACACATAGGCATTCATGCCCGAGCCGTAGCTGCTTTCCCGATCGCTGCGCATGGCACTGGCGGTCAGGGCAATAATGGGCACGTCATGATGGCGCTGCAGCCGGCGGATCTGACGGGTGGCTTCCAGACCATCGAGAATGGGCATCTGCAAGTCCATCAGAATGGCATCAAAGGCCTGCCGGGACACCAGCTCCACCGCCTGACGGCCGTTATCGGCCAGACTCACGGTCACGCCCACCCGGGCGAGGTATTCGATCACCAGCTGCTGGTTAAGACGATTGTCTTCCGCCAGCAGCACATGACAGCCGGACAGCCGGCGGCGGTAATGATCGGCGTCGGTATCGGTCATAACCGGGGCCTGTGCCGCCGGCGCGGGATTCAGCACCCGCGCCAGACAGGCCGACAGCCGGCTCCAGGTGACGGGTTTGGAGACATAATGCTCAATGCCCAGCGCCCGCATTTGGGTCGCCGGACGATCCCGGCCAAAGGCACTGACCACCAGAATGGGCAGCGCTTCAAGGTGAGCTTGCTGACGAATGCTGCGGGCCAGGTCAAGCCCGTTTTCCCGCCCCAGGCAGCAGTCGATCAGCGCCAGTGCCAGCTCTCCGCCCCGGTGTTGCAGCAGGGCCCTGGCGGCGTCGATGTTCATGGCGGTATACACCACAAAACCGGCCCGTCTGAGCATGTCGCTCATCACCTCCAGCGCCTGGGGATTGTCGTCCACCACCAGTACCTTCTGGCCCGGCTCAAACACCGGGGTAAAGTCGGGCTTGTCGTCACGGGCCGGACGCAACGGCAGGGTCACGCTGAAGGTAGAGCCCCGCCCCGGCACACTGTGCACACTGATACTCCCGCCCATCAGCTCCACCAGGTGCCGGCAAATGCTGAGCCCCAGCCCGCTGCCACCGTATTTGCGGGTGGTGCTGGCATCCACCTGGGTAAAGGACTGAAACAGCTGCTCCTGCAACTCGGGCACAATGCCGATGCCGGTGTCGCGCACGTCAAACCGCAGCCGGGGCTCGGCCTCGTCGATGACCGACAGGCTCAGCACCACCTCCCCCCGCTCGGTGAACTTGAGGGCATTGCTGACCAGGTTGGTGAGCACCTGGCCCAGACGCAGGGGATCGCCCTGCAGCCGGTCAGGTACGTTGGGCGCCTTGTTGATGATCACTTCCAGCTGTTTTTGCTCCGACATGTCGGCAAACAGCCCCGCCAGCCGCTCCAGCTGTTCGTTCAGATCAAAGGCGATGTCTTCCAGCTCGAGCTTGCCGGCTTCCACCTTGGTGAGATCGAGAATGTCGTTGATCAGCAACAGCAGGTTGTCGGAAGACAGCTGGATCTTGGACAGGTAATCGCTCTGGCGGGCGTCGAGGGCGGTTTGCTGCAGCAACGACACAAACCCGATGATGGCGTTCATCGGGGTGCGGATTTCGTGACTCATGTTGGCCAGAAAATCGGTCTTGGCCTGGGCCAGGGCCCCGGCGCTGCGGCTGGCCTGGCGCCACTTGCGGTTATTGAGATAGAGCAGGCCGCCGCCGGCGCACAGCAACCCCAGCACCAGCATCAGCGCCAGCCCCAGCAGCTGGTCCCGGCTGTGCTCGGTACGCTGCCGCCAGCCGGCGATCCAGTCGTAGAACTCGGCGATATTGGTATCGGCAAAACGGTGGCGCAACCGGATCAACCGGCGCAGGTTGACCGAGTAGATGCCCTGCGCATAAAGCGCCTCATCCAGCCGTGGCGTGGACGGGGTCCGCTGGCGCAGGGCGCCCGCTTCACGCTCCAGTCCCCTGACAAACAGCGGATTGGTGGTGTAGAGATAGAGCCGGCTGTGCTGCAAAAGCTGCTGCAGGCCCGGTCCGGCTTCACCCGCCGGCACCCGGCCCACGGCATCGGCAAACACCCCCAGGCTGTGGCGCGCATGCAGCTCCGCCTCCTGTAACTGCTGCAGGGTCTCGAGGTAGTCGTCGGGGTGCTGATCCCCGGCCAGGGTGGCCAGCTGAGCCATGCCCGACTGACTGATGTGCTGCTGAAATTGCGACAGCAGCAGGCTGAGCCGGCGCACCTTGTCGTCCAGCAGCACGGCGCCCTCAGCGTCGGGCATCATTACCTGGTGGTGAATGTGGTAGAGCTCGTCGACAATGGGCTCGGCATAGCGCAGCAACTGGCGGCCGTCCTCATACTGACGATACAGGCCGTGAGCGTGGCCGAACAACAGCAACAAGGCCACCGCGAGCGGCAGCAACAGCCAGCGGCGTTTTTGAACACGGGCGTCGGGTTTTGCGGCCGCCATCATCTCTTGTGTCTACCTCGTGGTGATATAGTTTGCCGGGATCCCGACAATTCAAAACCAAAACAACAACATAACAGGAACATCATGTCCAACCATGTTTCGCCGCCGGCCTCGCCCTCGGGCCGCACGGGCATTTTAGTGCTTGGCCTGCTGGCCCTGCCGGTGCTGATTTTCGCCCTGCCGTTTGAGCCGGCCATCAACAAGGGGCTGGCGCTGCTGCTGGTGATCGCCACCCTGTGGCTGACCGAAGCGGTGCATATTACCATTACCGCCCTGCTGGTGCCCCTGCTGGCGGTGCTGCTGGGGATACTCGACACCGGTACCGCCCTCGGCAACTTTGCCAACCCCATTATCTTTTTGTTTCTGGGCGGCTTTGCCCTGGCCGCCGCCATGCGCTGCCAGGGCCTGGACCGGCTGGTGGCCGGGCGCATACTGCAGCTGGCTCAAGGCCGGCTGCTGGCCGCCGTATTGCTGTTGTTTGCCACCTCGGCCTTTCTGTCCATGTGGATAAGCAATACCGCCACCGCCGCCATGATGCTGCCCCTTGCCCTGGGCCTGCTGCGCTGTCTGGACGCCGAGCGCCACGCCGCCACTTATGTGTTTGTGCTGCTGGGCGTGGCCTACAGCGCCAATATCGGCGGCATCGCCACCCTGGTGGGTAGCCCACCCAACGCCATTGCCGCCGCCGAAACCGGCCTGGATTTTACCGACTGGATGGCCATTGGCCTGCCCATTACCCTGTTACTGCTGCCGGTGGCCGTGGGCATGCTGTGGCTGCTGTTTCGCCCCCAGCTGAACGAGCGGGTGGAGATCACCGAAGACAGCCTGAGCTGGAACCGCAGCCGCCGGGTGACCCTGGGCATTTTTCTGCTCACCGTGAGCCTGTGGATCTTCTCGGCGCCGGTATCTAAGGCGCTGGGCACCCTGCCCGCCTTTGATACCCTGGTGGCCGTGCTGGCCATCATACTGATTGGCATGACCCGGGTAGCCGGCTGGAAAGACATTGAACACCAGGCCGACTGGGGCGTGCTGCTGCTATTTGGCGGCGGCCTCACCCTGAGCCATATTCTCAAGGAAACCGGCACCAGCCTGTTTCTCGCCACTCATCTGGCCGGCTGGCTGGCCAGCGCCGGTCCCTGGCTGATTTTGCTGACCATTACCGCCTTTGTGGTGTTTCTTACCGAGCTGGCGTCCAATACCGCCAGCGCCGCCCTGTTGATCCCGGTGTTTGCGGCGGTGGCCGAGGGGCTGGGGCTGTCGCCGGTCATGGTGGCGGCCCTGATCGCGGTATCGGCGTCCTGCGCCTTTATGCTGCCGGTGGCCACGCCCCCCAATGCCATCGTGTTTGGCTCGGGGCTGGTGCCTCAGCGGCAAATGATGAAGGCGGGCTTTGCCATCAACCTGAGCTGTATTAGCCTGCTGACCGCCTGGTTCGGCCTGACCGGCTGAGCACCGGGCCGAAGGATCAAAAAAGCCGCTGACTGGCAGCGGCTTTTTTGGTTGAGGCGCATTCCTTGCGATTATTGTTGCCAGAACGGCTTGCTGACTTCCTGATGGCGGTCGGCTTCGTTCAGGCCAATGTCCTTCAGCAAATAAGGGGGCAGTTCGGCCAGCTCACGACGGGAGCGGCTGCGACCCAGCCAGAGACCAAGGGTGGCCAGCAGACCGGTCGAACGACGTGTGGTGCTTTGAGTGCGGGCAGTGCGGACTGAAGTTTGAGTGGTGTTCATAACGCGCCTCCTGAGTGAATGCGCGCACAGCTTAGTGATGTCGGCATGGCCGGCTCAACCGAGTTTTTCTGTCCGGTAAAATAAAAAAAACTAATGGCAGATCACTGACAAACAGGAAGAAAACAGCGATAAAACCAGTGCATTACATTTCACAAACACAGCGGTCACTGACGGTAACATGAGAAAAAATACCTTCAAGCCGCCCCCCCCTCACCGATGAATTTTTATGCACAAAACATGGCAATATGCTTTGATAAAGGCCGGTTACAGCGGGACCTGCTGCATATTCTGCAATCAGCCTTGAGTCCTGCCACGCTGAGCGCCGCTCGACGATTTTTATCAAAATGCAAAAAACACGAATACGCTGGCGGAATGGTAAAACCAAAGACGATAACACCAACTCAACAATAAAAAATCATGGATAATTCCAGTCATACTCAATCAAGCCCTTAAATATAAGGCATTAATCCTGCATCACAGCAGATCGGCGCGTTGATTTTGTGGTCAGCAGCCCCTACCCTGCGCCCGGTAAAACTATCCTGTAGTTATTCTTTTTAAATTCCCGAGGAATCGTTATGAAACGAGAACAATGGGGTTCCCGCACCGGTTTTATCCTGGCCGCGGTCGGCTCTGCCGTCGGCCTGGGTAACATCTGGCGCTTCCCCTATATGGCTTATGAGAACGGCGGTGGCGCCTTCTTTATTCCCTATCTGTTTGCCATGCTGACCGCCGGCATTCCCTTTATGATCCTGGAGTTTACCCTGGGTCAGAAATACCGCGCCGGCGCGCCCGGTGTTCTGCGCCGGCTGAACTCCCGCTTTGAATGGCTGGGCTGGTTTCAGGTGATGATCTGCGCCGTGATCGCCTTTTATTACGTGGTGGTCATCGCTTGGGCCATTTCCTATGCCTGGTTTGCTGTTGATCAGAGCTGGGGTGACGACAGCAACGCTTTCTTCTTTGGCGAGTTCCTGGGGCTGGGTGACAACTCGCCGTCCAGTCTGGGCGGCATTCAGAGCCACCTGCTGCTGCCGCTGGTACTGGCCTGGGCCGCCAGCTTTATTGCCACCTACCGGGGTGTGCAGGGCGGTATCGAGAAAATCAACAAGGTGCTGATGCCGCTGTTGTTCCTGCTGGTGCTGGTGCTGATTGGCCGTATCGCGTTTCTGCCGGGTGCCCTGAACGGCATTAACTGGCTGCTGGAGCCCGATTTCAGCAAGATCTGGGATCTCAAGGTATGGTCTGCCGCCTATGGCCAGATCTTCTTCACCCTGAGTGTGGGCTTTGCCATCATGCTGTCTTATGCCAGCTTTTTGCCGGAAAAGTCCGACATCAACAACAACGCCTTTATGACGGTGCTGATGAACTGCGGCTTCTCCATGCTGGCCGGCATCATGATCTTTGGTGCGCTGGGCTACATGGCCCAGGCACAGGACAAGGCGCTGACCGACGTAGTGAGCTCGGGCGTGGGTCTGGCCTTTGTGACCCTGCCGACAGCCATTAACCTGCTGCCCGCCCCCGGCGTGATGGGCCCGCTGTTCTTCCTGGCACTGGTGTTTGCCGGTATCAGCTCGCACATTTCCATTGCCCAGGCGGTGACCACCGGCCTGATGGACAAAACCGGATGGAGCCGGCAGAAAACCTCCGTGGTGTTCTGTGGTACCGGTTTTGTGGTCAGCCTGCTGTTCATCACCGAAGGCGGTTTGCTGCTGCTAGATCTGGTGGACCACTTTATCAACAACATGGCGCTGCTGGGCTCCTGTCTGCTTGAGCTGTTCCTGGTGGGCTGGCTGTGCAAGCTGTCCGATTATCAGCAGCGGGCCAACCAGCTGTCGGAGTTTACCATCGGCATCTGGTGGCAGCTGTGCATCAAGTTTGTGTCCATCGCCATGCTGGTGGTGATCCTGTTCAACAACATAGTGGGTGCCTTCAAGGAAAACTACGGCGGTTACAGCGATAACGAAATTCTGTTTATCGGCTGGGGCATGATTGCGGTGATGCTGGTTCTGGCCGTGATCATCAACGCCAGCAGCAAGCAGGAGGTGAAAGCATGAGTACCGGAGCCATTATCATGATGCTGATTGGTCTGGGCATCACCTGGGGCGGTGCCGCCCTGTGCATTCGCCGGGCCATGAAGGCCAAGCAATAAGCACAAGCAGTAACGCAAAAGGCAGCCGGTTGGCTGCCTTTTTTGTGGATGTCGTATGCTGCCATGCTACCGGTTCCCCATGCCGGCATGTCACTATGCTCTCCTTACGGTTTGTGCTTGGGTTGCACAAACAACCGTGACGGATCAATCAGCACATCATCGTTCATGAACTCACGGCCCAGCAGCACCGGGTAAAGCATGCGGGTACGATCCTTGAGGGTAAATTCCACCTCCTTGTCCAGATCACCGACCCGCACCGGCAGCATGATCACCGGCCGGCGATCTGTCTTTTTGCTGTTGGCCTGGCGAATTCTCACATACCGGCTGAGCGGCGCTTCCAGCTGAGCCAGATGATTGTCGTGGCGAAAATGAAAGCGGATCCATGCCTTGCCGTCCCGCTCGAACTCTTCAATATCGGTGGCCGACATCGACGAGGTCTTGGCCCCCGAATCAATGCGCGCCTTGACGCTGTCTTCCAGCGTCGGCAGCCACAGCCACTCCACCCGGCCCAGCAACCATTTATTCTCTATTTTCACGTTTTCTCCATTTGCCGCCTGCGCCATCACGCCAGGGAACAACAGAACCATCAACCAGATTACTCCCATGACCCGTTTCATCGGCACTCCTCGTGCGTCAGCCATTGTCGCCATTAGTTTACTCAAGCACACTCGGCCTCGAAAATAGGAAAAACAGCAAAATTATGCTGAACATTGCCCTTCGCCGGGAGTATCCTTGGCGGCTTTTATGCTGAAGGGACGGCCGATGAACTGGGATCCCGATTTTACCACGCGTAACGCCATTCTTGGCCAGCTGGCTGGTCTGGTGGCATTTAATGAGTCCGACTGGCCGACCAACGCCAGCCTGAACCGGGAACTGGCCGCCGGGCTGCCGGTGCGCTTTGTGGATGACGAGGCCTTTGCCGCGCTCGGCTGCTACTACGAAGAAGCCGTGGCGCGAGGACAAGTGCCCACCCGCAGCGCCAACTGGCATGACTTCTTCGGTGCCATGATCTGGCATCTGTTTCCCCGCACCAAGGCACTGCTGAACCGGCTGCACATGGACGACATTCATGCCCATGGGGCACGCCAACGGACGCCACGCCGGGATCGCATCACCCATTTCGATGAATGCGGCCTGGTGCTGGCGGTGCCCGAGGGTGACGATGTTGAGGCGCTGCTGCTGGCCCACGACTGGCAAAAACTGTTTCTCGAACAGCGCAGCCGCTGGGGCAACGACTGGCAACCCTTTATCTTTGGCCACGCCCTGTACGAGCTGGCACTCAGTCCCTTTATTGGTCTGACGGCCAAGGCGGTGATACTGCCCATGCCCGATGCCTTTTTTGCGTTGCCACGCAACGAACAATACGGAGTGCTGGACCGGCACCTGAGTGACGCATTACAGACCCGGCAGCTGTTCGACAGGCCACGTCCCCTGCGGCCATTGCCGCTGCTGGGCATTCCCGGCTGGTGGCCCGCCAACGAGGCTTCGAGCTTTTACGACAACACCGACTATTTCCGGCCCCGCCGGCAAGGGTGATTTGCCGCCGGTTTTTTCATACACTTGGCGATCTTCTGGTTTCGAGGTAGATGTTATGTCCGGGCAGGATCCCGTTTACGATGCACAGTTCAAATCCCGCTATCTGCACCCGCGCTACTGGCCAACCTGGCTGTCCATTGCCCTGCTGTGGCTGCTGGCCTGGCTGCCGGTCCGCGCCCGGGATGCCTTTGCTGGCGCGTTTGCTCCCCTGCTGGTAAAACTGGCCAAAAAACAATGCTATATCGCCCGTACCAACATTCGTCTGTGCTTTCCCGACCTGTCCGACGACAAAGTGGAAGCCATGTTACTGCAGTCCATACGCGCCGGCCTGATGACCTTTTTTGCCTACGGCGAATGGACCGCCCGCAGCCCGGACTATCTGCAGGGGCGCTTTAAAGTGCATGGCCAGGAGCATATCGACGCCTGCCTGGCCGAGAACAAGCAGATCATCTTTATGATCCCCCACACCTGGGCCATCGACGCCGGCGGCCTGTACCTGACCTCATTGGGCATGCCCATGTGCACCATGATGCACAGCGCCAAGAACGAAGTGTTTGACTGGTTTATCAACCGCCAGCGGGCTCGCTTTAACGGCATTGTTTACGAGCGCGATGCCGGCATCAAGGCGGTGATCAAGACCATTCGCGACGGCAAGCACTTCTTTTACCTGCCGGATCAGGATCACGGCCGGGATGCCAGTATCTTCGTGCCCTTTTTTGCCGAGATGAAGGCTACCCTGCCCGCCCTGCCCAAGCTGGTGAAACTGACCGGCGCCCGCGTGATACCGGTGCTGAGTGTGTATAACACGGACGCGCACCGCTATGAGCTGGTCGTCCGCCCGCCCATGGAGCCCTATCCCACCCGCGATCTCACCGCCGACACCCGCGCCATGAACGCCGAAATCGAGGCCCTGCTGGGCGACTGGCCCGAACAGTACATGTGGTTTCTGAAGTATTTTCAGACTCAGGTAGACAGCCGGGAAGGCCGTTACGAGGCGGGTATTCGCAAGATTCGGGGGCGCTGATGAACTGGCTGAACCATGTCTTCAATTATGCCGGCCTGGTGGCCCTTGGCCTGCTGATTCTCTGGGCCGTGGCCCGGCTGGATGACTGGCTGGCGGCGCGGGAGAAGTCTCCTTCGAAGCACTGAAAGCGATTAGCGAACCCCAAAAGCCCGGGGGCTCCAGGAAAGTACGTCACCCCCGCGAAGGCGGGGGTCCATGACATATCGCACTGGACTCCCGCCTTCGCGGGAGTGACGGCAGATAAAACGAAGGTTTGTCAGCAGGGGCTGGTTGTTACGCCGGAAAAAACAGGAATTTGGCGCCCACCAGCAGCAGGAACACCGCAAAGGCGCGCTTCAGTACCACCGCCGACAGCTTGTGCGCCAGAATGGCGCCCACACGGGCAAAGGGCATGCTGGCCACGCTGATGCCAATCAGCGCCGGCAGATAAACATAGCCCCAGGCCTCATCAGGCAGGGTGGTCTGATCCATGCCATGCACCACATAGCTCAGCGCCCCCACCAGGGCGATGGGAAAACCGCAGGCTGACGACACCGCCACCGCCCGCTGCATGGGCACCGAACACCAGCTTAAAAACGGCACCGTGAGCGAGCCGCCACCAATGCCGAAAATGCCAGAGGCCCAGCCGATAAAGCCCCCCATGGCCACCTGTGTCGGTTTACCCGGCAGTTTACCGCTGCCGCTCGGCATCAGGTTAAACAGCATCTGCGCCGACATCAGCCAGGCAAACAGACCGATCACCCGCTGCAACTGCAGGCCCGACATCTTGTCGGCGGTATAACCGCCCAGCCAGGCGCCCACCACAATGCCCGCCGACAACATGGCCGCCAGCTTCCAGTCGATGGCGCGACGACCGTGATGGGTATGAATGGCGCTGAGCGAGGTAAACACGATGGTGGCAAGCGAGGTGCCCACCGCCATGTGGGCCACCAGCTCACCGCCGATGCCCTGCAAATTGAAGCTGAAAATCAGCACCGGCACAATAATCAGGCCGCCGCCCACGCCAAACAGTCCCGCCAGGGTGCCGGCAAAGGCTCCCAGCACCATGTACATCAACCAGGTCATCTTGTATCCCTGAAAATTTGAAAAGGCCCAATAAGCTACCCAAGCGAGACGCAAAGGAAAAGGGGGAATATGATTTATATGTGCATTCCCACGCCAAGCGCGGGAACGAGACACAGTGGCCTGCAGAATGGATTTCGGCTCGGGGGACTGGAATGACCAGGTCAGATCGGCGCCCGGCCCAGGCTTATCACCACCCGGCGGTTGCTGTTGCGCCCGTCCGGGGTGCTGTTGTCGGCAATGGGCCGGCGTTCGCCGTGACCTTCCACGCTGATGCTGGTGTCCGGCAGGCCCAGCTCGAGAAAGCGATCCTTGATGGCCCTGGCCCGCAACAGCGATAACTGCTTGTTGTGAAACTCGGTACCAAAGCTGTCGGTATAGGTGTTGATCACCACTTCACCGATATTGGGATCGGCACGCACATAGTCGGCGATCATCGCCAGTCGCTGGCGTGAGTGCGGGGTCAGCTCGTCGGCGTTGTTCACGTAGTTGAGCACGCTGAAGGCGATGTCTTCAAAGCCGTAGGGCAGCAGATTGTGCTGGCAGTCCAGAAAGGCGGCGTAGCGGGCGCGAAAGTTCACCGACGACAGCCCCACGCCGGTGGTTTTGTCACCGGCATACCAGTCGTCAAAATAAAAGGTGGGCCAGCGTCCCTGGCTGAGCTCGTCGAGCATGATCCAGGCGTTTTGCTGCTCCACCATGGCATCGAACTGCTGATAAAAGGTCACCTGGCTGATGGGCCTGGCCGCGCGGCCGGGCTGCCAGTAGGGTGACTCGCTTCTCAGTGCCGCCTGCCGGGTCCGGGGCATGGCCCTGAGCGGGCTCAGCTCAAACACCAGGTTCACGTTTTTGCCGGCACGGCTGACAAAAGCGCCGGTACCAAAGCCGGGAATACCGTGCTCCAGCCGACACTCCACCGCCGAGTCGGCGGCCAGCCGCCAGCGGGAATGATCCAGACTGGCCACATAGGTACGCGGCTGGGCCCAGCACGTTGTGCTGAGCACCAGTCCCGTTACTGCCATGAGTTTGCGCACACCCTTCGCCTCTTGTTACACCCTGATATGCTTATCGGCGCCAGGGCGAACAGCTTTAGCCGGCATCGGGGCGAACGCCGAATTTTTCTCCGTGCGCCTGGATTTCGTGCAACAGCAGGGTTTTCTCTTCCGGCGACAACCAGCAGGCCTCCACCCCGTTCATGGCCAGCCTCAGCAGTTCACCGTCGCTCATGCCAAGGCCCTGTTGCAGCGCCTGATAGTTGGCGTTCATGTAGCCGCCAAAATAGGCCGGATCGTCCGAGTTCACGGTGACGCACAGGCCGGCCTGCAACAATTTTTGCATGGGATGATCGGCCATCGAATTGACCACCCTGAGCTTGAGATTTGACAGCGGACACACGGTCAGCGGAATACGCGCCTTGGCAAGTTCTTCCATCAGTGCGGTATCCTCAATGGCCGCCACGCCGTGATCAACGCGCTCCACGCCCAGCAGCGTGAGGGCATCGCGAATGTATTGCGGCGGCCCTTCCTCGCCGGCGTGAGCCACCAGCCGGTAGCCCTGCTCCCGGGCCAGGGCATAGGCGCGGCGAAACTTCTCGGGCGGGTTGCCCTGCTCGGCGGAGTCCAGCCCCACCCCGGTGAGAAAGGCATGAAACGGCTCGGCCTGTCGCAGGGTTTCAATGGCCGATTCTTCCGGCAGATGGCGCAGAAACGACAAGATCAGCCGGCTGCTCATGCCCCAGTCGTGGCGGGCCTGCTCCAGCGCCCGGTGAATACCGGTAACCACCGCCGAAAAGGGAATACCCCTGTCGGTATGGGCCTGGGGGTCAAAAAATATCTCGGTATGACGCACATTTTCGCGGTGGGCCCGTTGCAGGTAGGCATGGGTCATGTCGAAAAAGTCCTGCTCGGTCTGCAGCACACTCATGCCCGCGTAATAGATATCCAGGAACGACTGAAGATCATCGAAGTCGTAGGCCGCCCTCAGGGCGCTTTCATCCGCGTAATTCAGGGTGATACCATTGCGCCGGGCCAGGGCAAAGACCAGCTCTGGCTCCAGAGAGCCTTCAATGTGGAGATGCAGCTCCACCTTGGGCAGTTGCTCGATAAATGCAGACATGGCACCTCTCCTTAATTCTGCCGGCCTGTTACTTAAAGATAACAAAGAATCCCCTTCGGCCGTGGTGCCATCTGGGACAAATTTGAAAACCGTGATCTGCCCGTGACCAAGAGATTGCCTATTCATGACCACCCTGTTTAAGCGCCTGCTGCGATGGCTGGCCATTCTGTTACTGCTGGTGCCGCTGGCCCTGACCCTGCTGTACCGCTTCGTGCCCGTTCCGGTAACGCCCCTGATGGTGATCAGACTGTTTGAGGGCGAACCCCTGCACAAGGACTGGCAGCCCGCCTCGCGCATTTCCAATCAGCTGAAAATGGCGGTGATCGCCGCGGAAGACAACAAGTTCTGCCGCCATCACGGCTTTGACTGGGACGCCTTTGGCGATGTGCTGAGCGAAGCCGCCGAAGGGGGCCGGCTGCGCGGCGGCAGCACCATTACCATGCAGACCGCCAAAAACCTGTATTTATGGCCGGGGCGCAGTTACACCCGCAAGGCCCTGGAGGCGCTTTATACGCCCATGCTGGAGTGGCTGCTGCCCAAAGAGCGCATTCTTACCCTGTATCTCAACATTGCCGAGTTCGGCCCCGGGATTTATGGCGCCGAAGCCGCCGCCCGAGCCTGGTTCAACACCTCCGCCGCCCGACTTAACCGCCAGCAGGCCAGCCTGCTGGCGGCAGTGTTGCCCAATCCCCGACGTTTTTCAGCCGGCCGGCCTTCGGCCTATGTGCAAGGACGCGCGGCTGCCATTTCCCGGCGCATTAATGGCCTGGGCGGCTGGCTTGACTGCATCGGCAAATGACAAAAGCCATTCCCGCGGTCATGAAACTGTCATATTCTGGCAACACAGTGGGAACCAGGCCGGCACGAGAATCCGGCACAAGGAGCACCAATGCAAAAAAACAACCTGATCTGTGATATTGACGGCGTCATACTGCACAACAACGATCTTATTCCCGGCGCCGATGCCTTTGTGCGTCGCGTGCTGGAGCAGGACATGAACCTGCTGTTCCTCACCAACTATCCGGCACAGACCCCCAAGGATCTGCAAAACCGCTTTTACTCGGCGGGCATCGAGGTGCCGGAAAGCTGCTTTTACACCTCGGCCATGGCCACCGCCGACTTTCTCAAGCGCCAGAGCGGTGAAAAGGCCTATGTCATCGGTGAAGGGGCACTGATCCACGAGTTGTACAAGGCCGGCTTTACCATTACCGACATTGATCCCGACTTTGTGGTGGTGGGCGAAACCCGCAATTACAACTGGAGCATGATCCAGATGGCCGCCCGCTTCGTGGCCGACGGTGCCCGCTTTATCGCCACCAACCCGGACACTCACGGCCCGCAAATGCACCCGGCCTGCGGTGCCCTGTGCGCCCCCATCGAACGTATGACCGGCAAAAAGCCGTTTTACGTGGGCAAGCCCAGTGCCTGGATAGTGCGTGCCGCCCTCAACCACATGGACGCCCATTCGGAAAACACCCTGATTGTGGGCGACAACCTGCGCACCGACATTCTTGCCGGTTTTCAGGCGGGGCTGGAAACCATACTGGTGCTGACCGGCGTCAGCCAGGTGCCCGACATCGACAAAATGCCGTTCCGGCCTCAGCACATCTACGGCTCGGTGAACGACATCGATTTGTTCTGACGCTCACCCGGGCCTTCAACAAGGTCCCCCTTTCGCAAAAACCGGCTTCAAACTGGCCGCCTTTGTTGACAAGGTGCGGCCTGAACACCGACTATAGCCCCACCACAGGAGTCGGTTACAACCTATAACAAGCACATCATGGATCCCGTTTTTATTGCTGTCGCCTTTGGCTGCGGCCTCATTGTTTATTTGATTGGCCTGCCGCCGCTCATCGGCTTTCTGGCAGCCGGCTTCGTACTCAATGCCATGGGCTATGAGCCCAACGTCACCCTCGACACCCTCGCCAATCTGGGCGTGACCCTGCTGCTGTTCAGCATCGGGCTCAAGCTCGATATCAAGACATTGCTGCGCAAGGAGGTGTGGGGCACCGCCTGCGGGCACATTGTCTCGTCCACGGCGCTGTTTACCCTGGTGCTGCTCGGTATCAAGACCCTCGGCTTTGCCCTGGCTCAGGAGCTGCACTGGCAACAGGCCATGGTCATGGCCTTTGCGCTGAGTTTTTCCAGCACGGTGTTTGCGGTCAAGGTGCTGGAAGAGCGCAGCGACATGAACACCTTTTACGGTGTGGTCGCCATCGGTGTGCTGGTCATGCAGGACCTGTTCGCGGTGGCCTTTCTCAGTATCTCCGCCGGTAAAATGCCCAGCCCCTGGGCGCTGGCACTGCTGGTGGTGCTGCCGCTGCTGCGGCCGGTTTTCTGCCGCATTCTGGAGCGGGCCGGTCACGGCGAACTGCAAACCCTGTTCGCCGTGTTTCTGGCGCTGGTGGTGGGCTACGGCGGCTTTCAGCTGGTGGGCCTCAAGGGCGATCTGGGGGCGCTGGTAATCGGCATGATGCTGGCCTCCCACTACAGCTCACCCGAACTGGCCAAGTCGTTCTTCAACATGAAAGAGCTGTTTCTGGTGGCGTTTTTCCTGAACATTGGCCTGAACGGCATGCCCACCATGGACACCCTGTGGATTTCGCTGCTGCTGCTGCTGGTGCTGCCCCTGAAAAGCGTTATTTATTACAAGTTGTACAAACGCAGCTACCTGCGCCCCCGTACCTCGCTGCTGGCCACCCTCAGCCTGAGCAACTTCTCCGAGTTCGGCCTGATCGTGGCGGCACTGGCGGCTCAGCAGGGCATGCTCAGCAACGACTGGGTGATTGTGGCGTCCATCTCCCTGGCCATTTCCTTTGTGGCCTCGGCGCCCCTGAACGCCAATAACGAAAACATTTATCGCCGCTTTATGCACCGGCTCACGCCCCAGGATCCGGCAGAGCTGCATCCCGACGACATGCCCATTCACCTGGGCGATGCCAATATTCTTATCGTGGGCATGGGCCGAATCGGCCAGGGCGCCTACATGGAGCTGGAAGGCATGAACCCGGGCAAGAAGCTGGTGGGCATTGACTCGGACGAAAAAAAGATTCCGCTGCTGAAAGAGCTCAATATCAACGTGATCAAGGGCGACGCGTCCGACTCGGACTTCTGGGACAAGGCCAACATCGGCAGTCAGCTGGAGTACATCTTCCTGGCCATGCCCAACCACGCCGGTAACCTGTATGCCCTGGAGCAGATTCGCCACGCCAACTTCACCGGCCGGGTGGCGGCCATTATTCGTTATCCGGAAGAAGGGGCCCAGCTGCGTGAGCTGGGAGCCGACGAGGTGTTCAATATCTACGAGGAAGCAGGCAGCGGCTTTGCCCGCCATGTGATTGAGCACACCGGGTAATGTCAGGGACTGGGGACCGGGAAATCCTTGTCCCTGATCCCGGCGGTTTAGTGACCGCCTTCTTCCTTGTCGTAGGGGTATTTGGCATGGCCAAAGCGAATGGCCAGAATGGCCAGGGCCAGCACCAGGGCCGCGCCGGCCACGGTGATCAGCCGCCAGTTGTCCATGCCCTTCATGTCGAGGATCAGGTAACGGGCCAGTGCCACTATGGCAATATAAAGCGGAATGCGAATGGGCAGCTTGCCCGAACGCAGGTAAATGGCCACCATGGCCAGCACTTCCAGGTAAATAAACATCAGCAGCAGGTCTGCCAGCGACACATTGCGCGCCTGCCACATGGTGTTCACCTCCAGTGCCACCGCCACCACAGTGGCAATGGCCACGATGATCAGGCCGATATGCTGCATCATATCCAGTGCACGGCTGCCCAGCATTCTGTTATCACTCATTCATGTTCTCCCTGTTGATTGAAATCGGTATGGGTGCTGATCTTGTTCGACCCCGACCGGATCCCTATAATACCCGCTCTCAAAATCGCGACGCTTACAATAAATAACGTTTTAATGAAAATTCTGCATAACGTCTGCGCGCGACTCAATCCGGCTTTCGCACCCGCATTTTCATGCTTCCCGAAAGGCCATCGACCCACAATTCGGAAACCGCAATGATCCCCAAGCTCAAACAAACCTGGTTCTTTAACGTCAAGGGCGACGTGCTGGCCGGTCTGGTGGTGGCGCTCGCACTGATCCCGGAAGCCATCGCCTTCTCCATCATCGCCGGCGTCGACCCCAAAATCGGCCTGTATGCGTCTTTCAGCATGGCGGTGGTCATCGCCTTTGCCGGCGGCCGCCCGGGCATGATCTCTGCTGCCACCGGCGCCATGGCCCTGCTGATGGTCACCCTGGTGAAAGAGCATGGCCTGCAATACCTGCTGGCCGCCACCCTGCTGTGTGGCTTGTTTCAGATTGTCATCGGCTACCTGAAGCTGGGCCAGCTGATGCGCTTTGTGTCCCGCTCCGTGGTTACCGGCTTCGTTAACGCCCTGGCCATTCTGATCTTTATGGCTCAGCTGCCGGAGCTGACCAACGTCACCTGGCATGTCTATGCCATGACCCTTGCCGGCCTCGGCATTATTTATCTGCTGCCGCTGGTGCCGCGCATTGGCAAGTTGCTGCCATCGCCGCTGGTGTGCATTGTGGGCCTGACCATTGTCGCCATGATGTTCAACATCGACGTGCGCACCGTGGGTGATATGGGTGAGCTGCCCGACACCCTGCCGGTGTTCCTGTGGCCGGACGTGCCCCTGAACCTGGAGACCCTGGCCATTATCTTCCCCTACTCGCTGTCACTGGCGGTGGTGGGTCTGCTGGAGTCCATGATGACCGCCACCATAGTGGACGATCTCACCGACACCAAGAGCGACAAAAACCGCGAGTGCAAGGGCCAGGGTCTGGCCAACATCGCCACCGGCCTGCTGGGCGGCATGGCCGGCTGCGCCATGATCGGCCAGTCGGTGATCAACGTGAAGTCCGGCGGCCGCGGCCGGCTGTCCACCCTGGTGGCCGGTGTGGTGCTGCTTATTCTGGTGGTGTTCCTCGGCCCCTGGGTGTCGCAAATTCCCATGGCCGCCCTGGTGGCGGTGATGATCATGGTGTCCATCGGTACCTTCAGCTGGGCCTCCATTCGTGATCTGCGTACCCTGCCCAAGAGCAGCAGCCTGGTGATGATCGCCACGGTGGCGGTGGTGGTGTACAGCCACAACCTGGCCTGGGGTGTGCTGGTGGGTGTGCTGCTCAGCGCCCTGTTCTTTGCCAACAAGGTGGGCCAGATCCTCTACATTGGCTCGGAAAAAACCACCGATGGCAACCGAGAATACCAGGTGGTGGGCCAGGTATTCTTTACCTCTGCCGAGCAGTTTGTGGCCGCCTTTGATTTCAAGGAAGTGCTAGACAAGGTGCGTATCGATCTGAGCCGCGCCCATTTCTGGGACATTACCGCCATCAGCGCTCTCGACAAGGTGGTACTCACCTTCAAGCGGGAAGGCACGGAAGTGGAGATTATCGGCCTGAATGAGGCCAGCGCCACACTTGTTGATCGCTTTGCTGTGCATAACGATCCGCAGGCGGTAGAAAAGCTGATGGGGCACTGATGCCAACGACACGGGAGAACCGACAATGACCGAACAAGTACTGGCCTGTATCGACGGCTCCGGCCACGCGGCGGCGGTATGCGACTGGGCCGGCTGGGCCAGCCAGCGCCTGAACGCCCCCCTGACCCTGGTGCATGTGCTCGATAAAGAGCCCGGCCCGGTGCAGGGTGATTTGAGTGGCAGCATTGGCCTTGGCAGCCAGGAGCATCTGCTGGCCGAGCTGGCCGAGCTGGACGCCAAACGCGGCAAACTGGCCCGGGAGCAGGGCCGGCTGATGCTGGACGCGGCCAGGGAGCGCGCGGTAAAGAGTGGCGTAACCAGCGCCGATACCCTGCAGCGCCACGGCGCCCTGGTGGATACCCTGGTGGAGCTTGAGCCCGACACCCGGCTGCTGGTGCTGGGCCGCCACGGCGAGGCCTCGGCTCATGCTCATCTGGGCAGCCATGTAGAGCAGGTGATCCGTGCCCTGCACCGGCCCATTCTGGTGACCCTGGGCGAATTTCGCGCCCCGCAAAAAATCATGCTGGCCTTTGACGGCAGCGCCACCACCCGCAAGGGCGTGGAAATGCTGGCGGCAAGCCCTCTGTTCAAGGGCCTGGAGCTGCACCTGGTGCTGGCCGGTGCCGACACCGACGACAACCGGGCCCAGCTGGAATGGGCGCGGCAGCTGCTGGAGCAGGCAGGGATCAGTGCGGTCATCGCCATTGTGCCCGGCGAGGCCGGCAAGGCGCTCACCGACTACCAGCAACAGCAGAACGTGGATCTAATGATCATGGGCGCCTACGGTCACTCCCGCATTCGCCAGTGGCTGGTGGGCAGCACCACCACCGCCATGATCCGGGACGCCAGGGCGCCACTGCTGATTTTGCGGTAGCGCCTCTTCGAGGCGCTGTTTGCTCGTTCCCACGCTCCGCGTGGGAATGCATACCGCGCTTTGGTTATACCCGCTCCCGCAAACAATATATACACTCCCACGCTGGAGCGTGGGAGCGAGTTCAACCCAACTCCCGGTGATTCACTCCCCTTCTGCCGCCATGCGCCTGAGCCAGCTGCACAGGCCCAGCGGGCTTAGTGCGGTGGCGTCCAGGATCAGTCGCCTGCCCAGCCACAATGCCCGGCGCTGGCAGCGCTCTCTTCGGGCATCGTCGGCAATGTCATCCAGATCCGTAACATGGGCAATACCAATGGTACGACGAACAAGCTCTGTACCGGCATAACCCAGGCTGTCCTGCCACACCTGCTGCACAAACTCGGCCACAAAGGCGGGCTCACCCATCAGAGGCGATGCGGTGTGTTTTGTCAGCGCCACAAACTCCTGACTGAATGCCTTCCACAACCGGCGAATGTCTTCCACCCGGGTAAAGCGCGCCTGCTCGGCGTCTTTGGCATTGCCCCACCCCGGCCAGCCACAAAAGTTCAGCATCAGGTTGGCCATCACCAGGCCCAGATCAAACCCCATGGGACCGTAAAAGCCGAACTCGGCGTCAAACACCCGGCACTCCCCCTCTTTCACAAACACCGAGCCGGTGTGCAGATCCCCGTGCAGCAAGGCCTGGGCGTCACACTGAAAGCGCAGCCGCAAATGCGCCACCCTGTGCTTCAAGGCCCGATCAGCCCACAGTTCGGCGGCGTCGCTTTCAAGCCCGGGCGGCACCCGGTTACGCTCATGATCCTGGTAGGGATCGCTGAAAAACACCGTATCCGTGGTCTCGCACAGCTCGGGGTTGGCCAGCCGTGTCACTTCGGCCCGTTTGCGTGCCGAAGGCAGGTGGAAGTCGGAAGTGCCATACAGCACCCGCGCCAGATGCCGCCCCAGCGCGTCTGCCACGCTCACGGGTTCGTGATCCGCCAGCAGCGCCTGCCGCCACACGCGCCAGCCGGTGAGATCTTCCAGCAGCAGAGCCGAAAGCTCGTCGTCGTGATGCAGCAGCGCCAGCGTACCTGCGGGGCTGAGCTCGCCGTGGCGACGCAGAACTTGCGCTTCCCGCGCGGCCCGGTGACGGGTCAGTGGCCAGTCTTCGCCAATGCAGCGAATGTAAGGCAGGGCCTGCTTGACGATCACCCCTCGCCCGCTGGCATCCGCCACCCTGAATACCCGGTTGAGGTTGCCGTCTCCCACTTCCTCGGCGGTCAGCGCACTGTCGGCGGCAAATCCCGAGTAATGGCGACGGGCGAAGTCGGTGGCATCATGCAGGCTAAAAATGCGGTAGGCGGTCATCTAACTCCTCCGAGGATGTACTTTTCATCATGACTGCCTCCACTATAGAAGGCGGCATCACAAAAAAATGGTTCAAATGAACCTTTTTCATTCTCCCTGCTACCTTTTTGTAAGAAACCCCCTCGCCCGCCACACTAATGAATACAGCCATGCCGACGGAGCCTTGTTATGCGTGACACCCTGCCGCTGCTGGAGCAGACCGACTTTCCGCCGATCCGGCGTGAACGCCTCGACACCCTGCAGGTGAACCTGGGTTACCGGTGCAACATGAAATGCGTGCACTGCCACGTAGCCGCCGGGCCTCACCGCACCGAAATGATGGACGAGCAAACGCTGGCGCTGATCCCCCGGGTATTGCAGGCCAGGGGCATTACCACCCTGGATCTCACCGGCGGGGCCCCCGAGCTGCATTCGGGCTTTCGCCACCTGGTGCGTCAGGCCCGCGCCCTTGGCGTGCGGGTGATTGACCGCTGCAACCTCACCATACTGCTGGAGCCGGGGCAGGAAACCCTGGCGGCGTTTCTGGCGGAAAACCAGGTAGAAGTGGTGGCCTCCCTGCCCTGCTATGCCATGGAGAATGTCGACCGGCAGCGGGGCAAGGGCAGCTTTGATAAAAGCATTCTGGCACAGCAACAGCTCAACCGGCTGGGCTACGGCAAGCCCGGCTCAGATCTGGTGCTGAACCTGGTGTACAACCCTCAGGGGCCCAGCCTGCCACCACCTCAAGCGGAACTGGAAGCGGCCTACCGGCACCAGCTGAAGCGCCACTTCGACATTGAGTTCAATCAGCTGTTTGCCCTGGCCAATATGCCCATCAAGCGCTTTGGCGACTACCTCATCAGCAAACGCCAGTTTCACGACTACATGACCTTGCTACAAGACAACTTCAGCGCCGACAACCTGACCAATGTCATGTGCAAAAGCCTGATCAGCGTTGACTGGCAGGGTTACCTGTATGACTGCGACTTCAACCAGCAGCTCGAGCTGCCGCTTGCCGGTGAAGGCCGGCCCCACCTTGAAGACCTGCTGCAACAGGATTACGTGGGCTGTGCTATTCGGGTGGCGGGCCACTGCCATGGCTGCACCGCCGGTCAGGGCAGCAGTTGCGGCGGCGCCCTTCATGACGAGGGGCCAGCATGAGCCTCAGCATTATTATTCCCGCTCTCAACGAAGCCACCACCCTTCCGGCGACCCTGAAGGCCCTGCCGCCGCATGCCGAAGTCATTGTGGTGGATGGCGGCAGCACCGATGACACGCCCCGGCTGGCCCAGCGCCTGGGCGCACGGGTTATTCCCTCACGGCCCGGCCGGGCCCGGCAGATGAACGCCGGTGCCGCCGCGGCACGGGGCCAGTGCCTGCTGTTTTTGCATGCCGACACGCTGTTGCCCGACCGGGCGGCGGAGCTTGTCACCACCGCGCTGCAACGCCATCACTGGGGCCGGTTCGATGTGATCTTGCAGGGCCGCCAGCCCATGCTGGCGGTGATAGGCAGGCTGATGAACCTGCGCTCCCGGCTGAGCGGCATCGCCACCGGTGATCAAGGCCTGTTCATGCGTAAAAGTACCTTTTCAGCAGTGGGCGGCTTTCCCGAGCAGCCCTTGATGGAAGACATCGAGCTCAGCAAGCGCCTTAAAAAACAGGGGCCGCCGGCCTGTTTGCGGCAACGGGTGCGCACCTCCGGCCGGCGCTGGGAGCAGAACGGCCTGTGGCGAACCATCTGGCTGATGTGGCGCCTGCGCTTTGCCTACTGGCGCGGCGCCGATCCCGAACAGCTGGCGGCACAGTACCGATGACGACCCGCCTTCTGATTTTTGCCAAGGCGCCCCTGCCCGGCCAAGCCAAAACCCGGCTGATCCCGGCGCTGGGCGCCGAGGGGGCCGCCCGCCTGGCTCACACCATGCTGAACAGCACACTCGCGCATGCCCTGGCCGCCGATATCGGCCCGGTGGAGTTGTGCATGAGCCCGGCCCCCACCCACTCCGACTGGAGAGCCTTTCATCTGCCGGCAGGCCTAGAGCCAAGTGGCCAGGGTGAGGGCAATTTGGGCGCCCGCATGGCCCGGGCGGCCAGGCGTGGCCTGACGCAGAATGAGGCGGTCTTGCTGGTGGGCACCGACTGCCCCCAGTTGTGCCCGGCACTGCTGCAACGGGCGGCGACCCGGCTTGCCGGTTACGACGCCCTGCTGCATGCCACCGCCGACGGCGGCTATGCCCTGCTGGGCCAGCGCCGGTTTTCTGCCGCGCTGTTCGACAACATGCCCTGGAGCACCGACCGGGTAGCGGAGTTAACCCGCCAGCGGCTTGACGCCCTGGGCTGGCACTGGTGTGAGGGCGAAACCCTGCAGGATATTGATGAGCCGGGGGATCTGTTTCTGTTGCCGGGGCGCTGGCTATGAACGAGTTTGAACCCTGGCTGCGGCTGGGCAGTTTTGCCGGCCTGTTGCTGCTGTTCCTGCTGTGGGAGCAGGCCGCCCCTCGCCGGCCACGACAACAAAAACGCTGGCGGCGCTGGCTCAGGCATCTGGCGCTGGCCGGTTTCAATACCCTGCTGGTGCGGGCCCTGTTTCCGCTGGCCGCCGTGGGGGCAGCGCTGCTGGCCACGAGCCGGGGCTGGGGGCTGCTGCCCTGGCTTAACCTTCCCGGGTGGCTGGCGCTGGTTCTGACGGTACTGATCCTGGATTTCATCATCTACTGGCAGCACCGGCTGTTTCACCGGGTGCCGCTGCTGTGGCGGCTGCATCGCATGCACCACACCGACACCGAGCTGGACGTGACCACGGGCGTGCGTTTTCATCCGCTGGAAATTCTGCTGTCCATGACCATCAAGCTGGCCAGTGTCATGCTGCTGGGAGCCTCGCCCCTGGCGGTGCTGGTGTTTGAAGTGCTGCTGAATGCCACCTCCCTGTTTAACCACGCCAATATTTACCTGCCGCCTCGCCTTGATGCCCTGGTGCGACGGCTGCTGGTCACTCCCGACATGCACAGGGTGCATCACTCTGTCTATCCAAAAGAAACCGACAGCAACTTTGGTTTCAATCTTAGTTGCTGGGATCGCTGGCTGGGCACCTACCGCGCCCAGCCCCGGGATGGTCACCTCGGCATGCGGCTGGGCCTGAAGGAATTTCGCACTCCCGTTGATCGCACGCTGTTAAAACTGCTGATCCAGCCGTTTCGTCGTACGGGTTCCTGAATAAACGAAAGGAGCCGTAACGGCTCCTTTGATTTATGCTCGAGTGGGAAAGGGATGAATATCAGGGACGGCAGAAACCGGGCAGTTTCTTACCCTGTTTTTTCATCATTTTACACGTACGATTATCGATACCGTCCCCACGGGAGGAATACGTGTCGGCAAACGGCTGGCTGGCCGTGGCGGCATTGGTATGAAGCGGCACCATGCTCAACGCAAACACGGCGGCAAGCATGACTGACATGACGGTCTTCATAATAATTCTCCTTTTTGGTGCCGGGCCATAAGCCACACAACTGCAATCAGCCCGACCATGCGAGGGGCACAACCCCAAGCCGATATATTTCGGCTACTATATTCGACTTGATTAGGATCAATTTTGTTTCATTTTTTTACATAACCTTTTCAACTAAGCAACCTGGCACATCGCTCCATTTGTTCTGAATCAATAAAACCGACGGTCCTTGCTATCCTTTGTTTCACTGGGTGCAAACTGTGTTAGAGTGCTGATCACAAAGCCCCCGCAATTCTTTTTAATGTCAATTACCTATCAGGATAAAAAAGATGAGCACCAATGTACTGGCCGGTATCGACGGTTCCAAACACACCGCCTGCGTTTGCGATTATGCGGCCTGGGCTGCCCGGCAACTTTCCGCCTCTCTGGTGCTGCTGAACGTCACCCACAAGCCCGAGCCCACCCTGCTTTACAACATGGGTGCGGCTTCCAGCCTCAGCGCTCAGGACAGTGTGCAGGCAGAGCTTGCCGACATTGACAAGAAACGGGCCGAACTGGCCAGGGAGCAGAGCAAACTGATCCTTGAGCAGGCCAGCGAGCACATTCAGCAGGCCGGCTATCCCGCGCCACGCACCATTTCCCGCGAAGGTCGTCTGGTACAGGCACTGGAGCAATATGACGACTATGCCGATCTGGTGGTGCTGGGGCGCCGTGGCAACAACGAAGACGACAGCCCGGAGCGCCTGGGCAGCCACGTTGAACAGGTCATTCGCACCACCGACAAGCCGCTGCTGCTGACCGACGGGGACTATTCGCCACCCCAGCGCATCATGATCGCCTTTGACGGCAGCGATACCACCCGCAAGTGCGTGGAATACGTTGCCGACTCGGCCCTGTTCAAGGGGCTGGAGTGTCACGTGGTGATGGTGGCCGGCCCCAGCGAAGAGAAAAAGGCCCAGCTTGAAGCGGCACGCCAGCTGCTGGAAGACAAGGGACACAAGGCTACCGCCGCCCTGCTGCAGGGTGAAGTGAAGAAAAACCTGCTGGCCTACCAGGAAAAGCAGAACATGGATCTGATGGTAATGGGCGCCTACGGCCACTCCCGCATTCGCCTGTGGCTGCTGGGCAGCATTACCGATCTGATGCTGCAGGAGTCCCATAAACCCATGCTGATTTTGCGCTAATGCACTGAGTGCGCTGAATAAAGACAACAACGCCGGGCAATGCCCGGCGTTTTGTTGTGATTGCTTTTGAAATCGTGTTGCTCTTCGTCACTCCCGCAAAATGAACATCCATGACACTATGCACTGGACTCCCGCCTTCGCGGGAGTGACGAAAGAAAATTCAGGGGTGGCGAGACAGATCAGAGCACGCCCTGCTCGCGCAGATAGTCGTCGTAGCTGCCGCTGAAGTCGCGAATGCCGTTTTCACTCAGTTCCAGAATACGGGTGGCCAGCGACGACACGAACTCCCGGTCGTGAGACACGAAGATCAGGGTGCCCGGATACATTTCCAGCGCCATGTTCAGCGATTCAATGGATTCCATGTCCAGGTGGTTGGTGGGCTCGTCCATCACCAGAATGTTGGGCTTGTGCATCATCAGCTTGCCAAACAACATGCGGCCCTGCTCACCCCCCGACAACACGCCCACCTTTTTCTTGATGTCGTCCTGGCTGAACAGCAGCCGGCCCAGCACAGAGCGCACGGTCTGCTCATCGTCGCCTTCCTGCTGCCACTGGCTCATCCACTCAAACACGGTGAGATCCACGTCGAAGTCCACGGCGTGATCCTGGGCGTAATAACCGATGCTGGCGTTTTCCGACCACTTGATGGTGCCGCTGTCGGGCGCCAGCTCACCCACCAGGGTTTTCACCAGGGTGGATTTACCGATGCCGTTGGTGCCCAGAATGGCGATGCGCTCGCCCACTTCCACCATCATGCTCAGGTTCTTGAACAGCGGCGCCTCGCCATAGCCCTTGGCCACGCCTTCCACTTCCAGAATGTTGCGGTAGAGCTTCTTGTCCTGCTCAAAGCGAATAAAGGGGTTCTGACGGCTGGACGCCTTCACCTCTTCCAGCTTGATCTTGTCGATCTGCTTGGCACGGGAAGTGGCCTGGCGCGCCTTGGAGGCGTTGGCGCTAAAGCGGGACACGAACGACTGCAGCTCGGCGATCTGCGCCTTCTTCTTGGCGTTGTCGGCCAACAGCCGCTCCCGGGCCTGGGTGGCGGCCAGCATGTAATCGTCGTAGTTGCCCGGATACACGCGCAGCTCGCCGTAGTCCAGATCCGCCATGTGCGTGCAGACGCTGTTCAGAAAGTGACGGTCATGGGAGATGATGATCATGGTGCTGTTGCGTTCGTTCAGCGCCCCTTCCAGCCAGCGAATGGTATCGATGTCCAGGTTGTTGGTGGGTTCGTCAAGCAGCAGCACGTCCGGATCGGAAAACAGCGCCTGAGCCAGCAGCACCCGCAGCTTCCAGCCCGGTGCGACTTCGCTCATGGGGCCCTGATGTTGCTCCAGCGGAATGCCCACCCCCAGCAGCAGCTCGCCGGCCCGGGCTTCGGCAGTGTAGCCGTCGTATTCCGCCACCAGGCCTTCCAGCTCGGCCGCGCGCATATAGTCTTCGTCGCTGGCTTCCAGGTTGGCGTAAATGCTGTCGCGCTCGTGTATGGCGGCCCACAGTTCCACGTGCCCCATCATCACCACATCCAGCACCCGCTCATTCTCGTAGGCGAACTGATCCTGGCGCAGCTTGCCGATACGCTCGTTCACATCCAGGCTCACGTTGCCGGCACTGGGTTCCAGATCCCCGCCCAGAATCTTCATAAAGGTGGACTTGCCACAGCCGTTGGCGCCTATCAGGCCATAGCGGTTGCCGTCACCAAACTTGACGGAAATATTTTCGAACAACGGCTTGGCGCCGAACTGCATGGTGATGTTGTTGGTGGAAATCAAGAAACAAACTCGCTGTAGTAAAGAAGGGAACGGCATAACGCCAACGGCCGCCAAGGATACCGGCGGCCGGAAGAAAGTTCAAAGGTTGTTGATAAATTAAACAGCGCCTAACGGGCCACCAGCACATCACAGGGAGGCGCACTGAGAAAGCTCATGGCCAGATTGCCCACAAGCAAACGACTGATGCCCTGGCGGCCGTGGTACCCCAGCACCAGCAACTGGGCCCTGGTCTCCTCTACCACAGCGGTGATCGCCTGTTTGACCTCCCCCGACAAAATACGGGTGTCGATGCGGTCGTGCTCTTCGGCGGCGATGAAATGCGCCATTTCCTCTTTCACCTCGCGCTCAATGCGCGTCTTCTGATGGTTCATCAGGCTGTCGGTATGCAGGGGGTCGTGACGCAACAGGCCCAGCAGAAGAGGCGGCTCAAACACGTGCACCAGGCTGACACCGGCATCGGGCGCCAGCGCCAGCCCGGCCCGCAAGGCATGGTGAGAGCTGCGGGAAAAGTCCGTGGCGGCCACCAGTTGGCGGTAGGGCTCGGTCTCGCTTTGTGTTACCACCAGCACCGGCATGGTGCAGTGGCGCAGCAACCGCTCCACCGTGGTGCCGAGAAACAGTTCCTGCACCGGCTCCTGGTGCTGCCTGCCCGCCAGCACCAGATCCGCCTGCAGGTCGGTGGCCTTGCGTGCCAGGGTCTGGGACGGCTTGCCCAGCAGCACATGGCGCTCAATGTTGGCCCTTAATCCGGCAGGAAGCCCGTCTACCAGCTGTTGCAGAGCCTGGGTGGCCCCCTGCTGCAGCCGCCGGCGCACCGAAATTTCGACCATGGGCTCGTAAAGCACCATGGCTTCGTCAATGACATGCACCAGATGCAGCCGCGCCTTTAACCTTGCCGCCAGCTCCGCCGCCCGTGCTACTACCCGTTGCGAACCCGTTTGCAAATCCACTGCCGCCAGTAATACGTTCATTGATCCATCCTTTTTCACTGACATGAGATATCACTGAGTCTTACTGGCAGCTTTCCCCCTTTCTGCGGAAAAAGCAACCAGGCTGACAGGGCTTTTGAATTTTCCTGCGTACCGGCTTTGGTTTACAATATCGCCCCTTCAAGCCTTATTTTATCGGGACATCACGTGTTAACAGCAGAAATTGCCATGCGCTGGCTGGTTGCCGGCCACATCGACCATTACATTTGCGAGAACTGTCATGGCATTCACCTCGCCGAGCTGCAGGGGCTGGACGGCGTGCTGGAAAGCCGGCTGTTTGTAGAGCATGAAGATGCCATTCTCACTACCGAAGTAGAAATTCGCCCCACCGCCCTGCTGATGCTGATGGCCGATCTGGGCCGGCTGAACATGAACTACCCCAGCCTGAAGGTTTTTGTCGACATCGTGGACGACAACCTGCCCCGGCTGATTGTGGCCGACTACCTGCACACTCAGGCCGGCATGGAGCAGCACCAGTTTCAGTGGATCGTGCAGCAGACCATGATGGCCACCCATCAGCTGGTGCAGGAGCTGGGTGAACTGGGCTATCTGATGCAGGACGAGCCGCAGAAAATGCCGGCGGCTGTGCACTAAGCCGGCAGACTGAACACTAATAAGGCAGTTGAACGGCGAGCGGCCAAAAATGCTTGAACCCGTCCGCTGCTGCCAGTACATTACGCCCCGTTCCCAAGGGCAAAGCCCAGAGGGCAACAACAAAAAATGTGGTGAGGTGTCCGAGTGGCTGAAGGAGCACGCCTGGAAAGTGTGTATACGGCAACGTATCGAGGGTTCGAATCCCTCCTTCACCGCCAGCATTTTGAAAGCCCGCGCAGCAATGCGCGGGCTCTTTTCGTATGAGCAATTTTTTTCTGCGTTGCCCCCGCCCTGTTCCTTTGGCACTATCTTTTAAAACACTCTTTCTGACGGGAAAATTTTCTCGCTGTTCCCCGCGTTGTTGAAGGTGTACATAAGCGCTCCATAGGAGGGTTTTGCCATTGAACACAGCGCCGCTTAGCACTTGCGTTTTTGACGATATCACCGAGGCCATTGCCGGCCCCGGCATGGGGATTTTTCCCGGTTTTCTCAACCCCGCCCAGACCGCCGCCCTGCGCCGGGACTTTGCCACCCTGCCCGACTGGCAGCTCACTCCCGCCGGCATTGGCCGGGAGCATGCTCACCACAACAACGAACGCATTCGCACCGACAAGACCCGCTGGCTGGACGGCACCACCCCGCCCCAGCAGGACTACCTGGCGCTGATGGCCGGACTGCAGCAATCCCTTAACCGCGAGCTGTTTATGGGGCTACGGGATTACGAGTGCCACTACGCCCGTTATGACGAAGGCGACTTTTACAAAAAACACCTGGATGCCTTTCGGGGCCGCAGTAACCGCCGGGTAACGACCGTGCTCTACCTCAACAACGACTGGCAGGCGGATCAGGGTGGTGAGCTGCTGATCTATGCTGAAAAGGGCGCGCAGCCCAGCCACAGGGTAATGCCCGAAGGCGGCACCCTGGTGTGTTTTCTGTCGGAGCGCTTTCCTCACGAAGTGCTGCCGGCTCGCCGCCAGAGACTGAGCATTGCCGGCTGGTTTCGCATCGACGACCCGGTAGCGCCCGTACTCAGGCTGTAGCGCATTGCTGTTTTTAAGGTTTCGGTGGTTAAACAACCACAGTTATTGACGATATATCGTTTTCAGATAATTTAATTATCGAAACGCCATCAGGATCGGTTTTATTGTGAGATTTCGTTATTTTCACTTTTCACGCCGGCCATCCTCTGTCAACCTGAAGACATGCGGCTCACCTCGTTAAGGAAAACATTATGTGCTCCATTTTCGGTATTCTGGAACTCAAGTCCGACCCCGCCGTCCTGCGCTCAAAGGCGCTGGAGCTGTCGCGGCTGCTGCGCCACCGGGGCCCCGACTGGTCGGGCATTTACAGCAACGACAAGGCCATTCTGGTGCATGAGCGGCTGGCCATCGTCGGCCTCGACAGCGGTGCCCAGCCGCTGCTCAACCCCGCCGGCACCCAGGCGCTGGCGGTGAACGGCGAAATCTACAACCACAAGGAGCTGGAAGCCGGGCTGACCTGCGGTTTTGAATTCCAGACCCACTCCGACTGCGAGGTGATCCTGGGGCTTTATCAGGAAAAGGGCCCGGAGTTTCTCGACGATCTCAACGGTATCTTCGCCTTTGTGCTCTACGACGAGGAAAACGACGCCTACCTGATTGGCCGGGATCACATGGGCATTATTCCGCTCTACACCGGCCATGACGAAGCCGGCAACTTCTATGTGGCGTCCGAAATGAAGGCGCTGACCCCGGTGTGCAAAACCATCAGCGAGTTTCCACCGGGACACCTGCTTTACAGCAAGGAAGGCCAGCCCCGCTGCTACTACCGCCGCGACTGGGAAGACTATGACGCGGTGAAGGACAACACCTCCAGCGTAAGTGAGCTGCGGGAGGCGCTGATGGCGGCGGTGAAGCGCCAGCTGATGTGTGACGTGCCCTACGGCGTTCTGCTCTCGGGCGGGCTCGACTCCTCCATCGTATCGGCCGTGGCCAAGCTTTATGCCGACAAGCGCATTGAAGACGATAGCAACAGCGAGGCCTGGTGGCCCCGGCTGCACTCCTTTGCCATTGGCCTGGAAGGCGCGCCGGACTTGATTGCCGCCCGCAAGGTGGCGGACGAGCTGGGCACAGTGCACCACGAGCTGCACTACACGGTGCAGGAAGGCCTGGATGCCCTGCGCGAGGTGATCTACCACCTGGAAACCTATGATGTCACCACGGTGCGCGCCTCCACCCCCATGTATCTGATGGCCCGGCGCATCAAGGCCATGGGCATTAAAATGGTGCTTTCCGGTGAAGGCTCCGACGAACTCTTTGGCGGCTACCTGTATTTTCACAAGGCGCCAGACCCTCAAGCCTTTCACGAAGAGACGGTGCGCAAGCTGCAGGCCCTGCACATGTTCGACTGCCTGCGCGCCAATAAATCCATGGCGGCCTGGGGCGTAGAGGCCAGAGTACCCTTCCTCGACAAGGAGTTCATGGACGTGGCCATGCGTCTCAACCCCGCCGACAAAATGTGCGTTAACGGCAAGATGGAAAAGCACATACTGCGGGAAGCCTTTGAAGACTTGTTACCCCATGAAGTGGCCTGGCGCCAGAAGGAGCAGTTCTCCGACGGTGTGGGTTATTCCTGGATAGACAGCCTGAAGGCGCTGGTGGAAGAGCAGGTCACCGATCAGATGATGGCCACAGCGGCATTCCGCTTTCCGCTCAACACCCCCACCAGCAAGGAAGCCTATTACTACCGCGCCATCTTTGAAGGCCATTTTCCTCAGGACTCCGCCGCCCGGTGCGTGCCCTGCGGCCCCTCGGTAGCCTGCTCCACCCCCACCGCCCTGGAATGGGACGAGCAATGGAAAAACATGGCCGACCCATCCGGCCGGGCAGTAAAGGGCGTGCACAGCCAGTCTTACTGAATACGTATGTTTGTGCCCGGCTTACGCCGGGCATACAACACACCGTCATCTCCGCGAAGGCGGAGATCCAGAGACAGGCGACGCCAAGCCTGCAATAAAACGCCGTAGCCAGCTTTATGTTGCGCTGCGTTCATCGGCAACCTACTGCCAGACTTGTCGCCGCTCCATAACAAAAAGCCCCTGCACTGCAGGGGCTTTTATCATTTATTCACCGATAACCGGCCTTATTCCCACTCAATGGTGGCGGGCGGCTTGCCGGAAATGTCGTATACAACGCGGCTGATGCCGTCGATTTCGTTGATGATGCGATTGGACACATGGCCCAGGAAATCGTACGGCAGGTGGGCCCAGTGGGCGGTCATGAAGTCGATGGTTTCTACCGCACGCAGCGACACAACCCAGTCGTACTTGCGGCCATCGCCCATCACGCCAACGGAGCGTACCGGCAGGAACACGGTAAAGGCCTGGCTGACCTTGTTGTACAGATCGTGCTTGCGCAGCTCTTCAATGAAGATGGCGTCGGCCCGGCGCAGCAGGTCGCAGTATTCCTTCTTCACTTCGCCCAGCACCCGCACGCCCAGACCCGGTCCCGGGAAAGGATGACGGTAGAGCATGTCGTAAGGCAGACCCAGCTCCAGGCCCACGCGGCGCACTTCATCTTTAAACAGCTCGCGCAGCGGCTCAACCAGTCCCATCTTCATGTCGTCGGGCAGGCCGCCCACGTTGTGGTGAGACTTGATCACATGGGCCTTGCCGGTGGCAGAGGCGGCAGATTCAATTACATCCGGATAGATGGTGCCCTGGGCCAGCCACTTGGCGTTTTTGAGCTTTTTGGACTCTTCGTCGAACACTTCCACAAACACACGGCCAATGGCCTTGCGCTTGGCTTCCGGCTCGTCGATACCTTCCAGGGCAGAGAGGAAGCGCTCTTCGGCGTCGGCCTTGATGATGTTCAGACCGAAGTGGTCGCCGAACATTTCCATTACCTGCTCGCCTTCGTTGAGGCGCAGCAGGCCGTTGTCCACGAACACACAGGTCAGCTTGTCGCCAATGGCGCGGTGCACCAGCATGGCTACCACGGAGGAGTCCACGCCGCCGGACAGACCCAGAATCACTTCATCGTCGCCCACCTGCTCGCGGATGCGGGCTACGGCGTCTTCAATGATGGAAGCCGGGGTCCACAGCGCCTCACATTTACAGATGTCACGCACAAAGTGCTCGAGCATGCGTGCACCCTGACGGGTGTGGGTTACTTCCGGGTGGAACTGCACACCATAGAAATGACGGGTTTCGTCGGCCATGGCAGCAAACGGGCAGCTGCCGGTCTGGGCCACCTTGTGGAAGCCTTCGGGCAGGGCCACAACCTTGTCGCCGTGGCTCATCCACACGTCCAGCAGGGCGTTACCATTTTCATCAACGGCATCTTCAATGTTGGCGAACAGGGCGCAGTCAGCCACGCGCTGAACCTGGGCGTAACCAAACTCCCGCTCACTGGAGCCGGCCACAGCGCCACCCAGCTGCTCGGCCATGGTCTGCATGCCGTAACAAATGCCGAACACCGGCACACCGGCATTAAACACGTATTCCGGCGCCCGCGGACTGTTTTCCTCGGTGACCGACTCCGGCCCCCCGGACAGAATAATACCGTTCGGATTGAAGTCGCGGATCTGCTCCTCGGTGACATCCCAGGCCCACAGTTCACAATACACGCCCAGTTCGCGCACACGACGTGCCACCAGCTGAGTGTATTGGGAGCCGAAGTCCAGGATCAGAATCCGGTTGTCGTGAATGTTCTTGCTCATCGTCTTCCTACTCGTTACAAACACCGCCTGTGGGGGGAGCAGACGGCAATAGAAAAACGGGGGACCAGCCCCCGTTCGTCGCGTTCCGGGATCAACCCAACCGGTAGTTGGGCGCTTCCTTGGTAATGGTCACATCGTGCACGTGTGACTCCTGAATGCCCGCGCCGGATATCTTAACAAATTCTGCCTTGGTGCGCAGGTCATCTATGGTGGCACTGCCGGTGAGTCCCATTGCGCTGCGCAGACCGCCCATTTGCTGGTGGATGATCTCCTTCAGCTTGCCCTTATAGGGTACCCGGCCTTCAATGCCTTCCGGCACCATTTTATCGGCAGCGTTATCACTCTGAAAGTAGCGATCGCTTGAGCCCTTGCTCATGGCACCCAGTGAACCCATGCCACGATAAGACTTGAACGAACGGCCCTGGTACAGCTCGATTTCACCGGGAGATTCTTCGGTACCCGCAAACATGGAGCCCATCATCACGCAGTTGGCGCCGGCCGCCAGGGCCTTGGAAATGTCACCGGAGAAGCGAATGCCGCCATCGGCGATCACCGGAATGCCGAGATCTTTCAGCGCTTCCACGGCGTTGGCCACGGCACTGATTTGCGGTACTCCACAACCGGTCACGATACGGGTAGTACAGATGGAGCCGGGACCAATGCCCACCTTCACCGCACTTACACCCGCCTCGGCCAGGGCCAGGGCACCGGCAGCGGTGGCCACGTTGCCACCGATGATCTGCAGATCGGGATAGGCAGCCCGGGTTTCGCGAATGCGCTGCAGCACACCTTCGGAATGACCGTGAGAAGAGTCAATCAGCAGCACGTCGAGGCCGGCGGCCACCAGAGCGGCAATGCGCTCTTCGTTGCCCGGAGCAGCACCCACAGCGGCACCCACGCGCAGGCGACCCTTGTCGTCCTTACAGGCGTTGGGCTTGCTTTCGGCTTTCTGAAAATCCTTGGCGCTGATCATGCCGGCCAGGCGGCCGTTGCTTTCTACCACCAGCACTTTTTCAATGCGGTGCTGCTGCATCAGGGCCTCTACCTGATCGCGACCGGCACCCACGGGCACGGTGACCAGCCGGCTCTTGTCGGTCATGACTTCGTGCACCGCCTTGCTCATGTCCTGTACAAAGCGCACATCGCGACCGGTGATAATGCCCACCAGCTCGCCGTCGGCCGCCACTACCGGATAACCGGCAAAGCCGTTCTGACGAGTGAGCTCACGCACATCGGCAATGGTCATGTCGGGAGACACGGTGACCGGGTCGGACACCATGCCGCTCTCGAATTTCTTAACCTTGCGCACCTGGGCGGCCTGGGCCTCAATGGACATGTTTTTGTGAATAAAACCAATGCCGCCTTCCTGAGCCAGGGCAATGGCCAGATCGGCTTCGGTCACTGTGTCCATGGCGGCGGATACGATGGGGATGTTAAGATTGATTTCCCGGGTCAGCCGGGTGCGAAGATCCGCCGTGTTGGGCAACACGTTGGAATGGGCTGGGACCAGCAGTACATCATCAAAGGTCAGGGCGTCTTGGGCAATCCTAAGCATCGCAATATTCACCATAGTTTGGGGGGTAAAAATATTGCCAAAGAATTTTAGGCACTCGCCTCCTCCGGGTAAAGCGATTTTTTGTTATTTTGGCCGATAAGACGAAAAATTCTCCCCAACCGCCTTTACTTTCAAATAAAAATACTTAACAGAGGTGATTTTGCAGCAGGAAACGTTGAGCAACATTTACACCGTCAGCCGCCTTAACCGCCATGCCCGGCTGCTGCTGGAAGGCGACATGGGGGCGGTCTGGCTCACCGGCGAGATCTCCAACCTGGCCATGCCGGCCTCGGGCCACTGGTATTTCTCCCTCAAGGACAACCAGTCGCAGCTGCGCTGTGCCATGTTTCGCGGCAACAACCGCAGTGTGGGGTTTCGACCAAAAAACGGCGATCAGGTGCTGATTTTCGGCAAGGTTACGCTGTACGAGCCCAGAGGCGACTTTCAGCTGGTGGCACAAACCCTGGCCCCCGCTGGTGAAGGTCTGCTCAAGCAGCAGTTCGAGGCGCTGAAAACGGCGCTCGCCGCCGAAGGTCTGTTTGCCGCCGAGCGCAAACGGCCGCTGCCGGCCCATCCGGCGCGCATTGGTATTATCAGCTCCCCCACGGGTGCAGCGGTGCACGACATTCTTACCGTGCTGGCCCGCCGGGCGCCGCAACTGGAAGTGATCCTCTACCCCAGTCAGGTACAGGGCGAAAGCGCCGTGCCGCAGCTCATTCATGCCCTGAATCAAGCCAACCGGCGCAATGAGACCGATCTGCTGTTGCTGGCCCGGGGCGGCGGCTCACTGGAAGATTTATGGTGTTTTAACGATGAACGCCTGGTGCGCGCCATTGCCACCTCCCGCCTGCCGGTGGTCAGCGCCGTGGGCCACGAGGTGGACGTAAGCCTGAGTGATCTGGTGGCCGATTTGCGCGCCCCTACCCCGTCTGCTGCTGCCGAGCTCATCAGCCAGGACAGCGGCGTGCAGCGGCGGCAATGGCAACAACAGGGCCAGCGTGTGGGGCAAGCCATGCAACGCCTGCTTGCCGATCGGCACAACCGGCTGCGGCAATTACAGCAACGGCTGGAACGCCAGCATCCGCGTCAGCGCCTGCAGCAGCAAGGGCAGCAACTAGACCAGCTGCAACGTCGGCTGGAGCGAGCCATGGGCCGCAGACTGGAGCAGGCGCAGCAGCGGGCCGATCAGGCAGCAATGCGCCTTGAGCACCAGCACCCCGGCCAACGGCTGGCTTACAGCACCGAGCGGCTGAACACCCTGGAGCAACGGCTGCATGCCGCGCTGAATGCCAGACTGAACCACCTCGAACATCAACTGGCGCTGGCCGGCTCCCGGCTGCACGCCATGAGCCCCCTGGCCACCCTCTCCCGGGGCTACAGCATCACTTTGCACAACAACAAAGTGCTCACCAATGCAGAGCAGCTGAAAGAAAATGATCTGATCACCACCCGGCTGGCCAATGGCGAGATCATCAGCCGTGTTGCATCAACAAGGTGATTAATGGTTGTGTAACATCTGCTAACTGCATTGCCTGGCTTCGCGTTTGCTGCTGGGATCAAACAGATCATGGGGGGCCTGCGCTCTGACAAACAGGCCCAAGAGGGAATAATTGGGGTATTACTCACGTAATAGGTGGTGTTCTCATGGAAATGCCTTACGCTGCCGACTGCCTGGCCAGCTCGGCTTCGCGCTCTTGAATGGCCTGCTCCAGCTCGGGAGAGCGACTGGCCCATTGCTCCTTGGGCAGGGGCTTTGACCATTGTTGGACTCTTTCACCCTTTAAATCAGGAGGCGGGTTCAGATGCTTACGATAGATGTAATCCACCAGCAAGGTATTACACAATATCAGGCCAAAAATGCCATCCCATAAAAACGCCTTGAACCAGCCGCGTTTAGCTATCGATTTCTTAACACCCTTAATGTAAGCCTCAAGAATACCTTCCTTCTGAACAGTAAAATCCTCTGTATCAACCTTAACGTGCTCCGGCCCTTCTTCCATATAGGTGCGTATCACCTCCCACA
Source organism: Oceanimonas aquatica (assembly GCF_030732065.1). Lineage (GTDB taxonomy): Bacteria > Pseudomonadota > Gammaproteobacteria > Enterobacterales > Aeromonadaceae > Oceanimonas. Next base: position 39,280 of record NZ_JAVBHX010000003.1, on the reverse strand, counting down.
TACCAGTACCCACTTCCGGTACCACGTTTGGAAACCAGAGGTGACGTTCGGCGTTTTCATTGGTGCTGAAGCCATTGCCGCCCAGTTTAACTTCACCGTTAAAATTGGGGTTGGGAAAGCCAATCATCAGGCTGCCGTTTTTATTCACCCCCGCCTGACTGACCATATTAAAGCCTTCCACTGAAGCCTTAACCGTTTCCCAGGGAACATACCAGTAGTCGCCTCCCTTTTCCTTGGGCACACAGACTTCACGACGCTGGCGGTTAAAACGCACCGGTTCTCGCGGCTTGGCAAATACAAGAAAAGCGATGGTCAGGGTCGGGAAAATCACAAAGCCAAAAACAAGCATCCAACCCAGCCAGTCCTGGAAAAAAAATCAGCCCCCATAACACTGCCGATCCAGAACATAGTTAGAATGGTTAAGACAAGAGTACAGTGTAAGGTTGCAACCGCTGAACCGGGGGTACAGTCACTCACATCCATATAGGTACTATTAATACGCCATACCATACCCATGGTGTTACTGGGCTTGCGGCCGGTGGGCACCGGCAAGGGGGCCAGAAAATGCTCGTTTGCCAGACCAAAGATGCTCTTTTTATCGCCGGCTTTGGGTGGTGTTCTCATGTAAAGCTGACCTCTCATGCATTATTTATGCTACTGCCCTAGTGGTGACGCCCGGTGCCAATGGCGGAGCATATAATCTTGCCATAACAGCAGCTCACAAATCCCGGTAGCTTTTAATTTCCTTGATGGTGTAGTTTTTCAGATAAGGCAGAATTCTGTTGAGTGTTTCATCCAGCTTGCCTTTTTCACAAAAGAACTGACCATAGTGAATCAAGCTAAAAGGTTCAGACTCAATAGAAAAAACATTACTACTTCTAAGCACCCTTACTTCATAATTATCAGAAAAGTAAGTCTCATCTTCTCTTATCTCGCTGCTGAAATTGGTCATACCAAACGCCAGAAATGCCATACCACCGGCACCCACAAGGGCCAGCGGGCCCAGCACACCGACGGCAAGAATACACACAAACACGCCCACCCAGGCGAAGGCCCGGACCACCTGATACGCCGTTTCCGGAATGGCGTCCTGTATGGTATAGCGAATGCCGATGGGCGTTAGTTGGTAGTGGTAGTGTTTATCTGATATCCATAAATAACGAACAAAACCAGATAAAGACAAGCCTATTGATGTGCAAATTAAAACAGGTATGAATGACTGATGATCGACAGCAAGCCCTATGCCAGCAAAAATAAAAAGACAACCAGAAAAAACAGCTATCACTATTGCGGCTGCCGGGGGAGCCGCCGTAACATTCCATTCATAAACCAAAGGTGCTTCCTTTAATTCATGAATCATGACTTGTTCCCGCGTTGCTTTCTCACGTTGCTGCTCATCAACTTCCGCTGAGGTATTCATATCAGACTGTTTCCGTTTCAAGTATTAAACTAGTGTTCACAGACAAACTTTCTTTGACTTTGGTACTGAGTGCATCAAGCCCTCGGCCAGACAGAGTAAAGGCATGTTGTTGCTGGCCCTGGTTGGCCGCATAGGTAACGCGCACCAGGGTGCTGAACCATAACTCGTCTTGTCAGCTCCAACCTTACAAGTCCCGATAACTTTTTATTTCCTTGATGGTGTAGTTTTTCAGATAAGGAAGGATTCGATTAAGTGTTTCATCCATCTTGCCTTTTTCACAATAAACAGTACCAAAAACGTGATATTCGAGAGGCACACTATCAAGTGAGAATACATCTCGTTTTCTGAGAATGTTGACTTTATAAGTATCAACAAAATAAATATATTTATTACGAATCTGACTACTGAAGTTCGTCATGCCAAACGCCAGAAATGCCATGCCGCCGGCACCGACAAGGGCCAGCGGACCCAGCACGCCGACCGCAAGAATACAGACAGCGCCCCCCACCCAGGCGAAGGCACGCACCACCTGATACGCCGTTTCGGGAATGGCGTCCTGTATGGTGTAACGAATGCCGATGGGTGTTAATTGATAATGATAGCGTTTGTCCGACAACCATAAAAATCGAACAAAACAGCCCAGAACAATGGCTTACAGCGACACGAGTAGAAATGGTGTCACAGAATCCATATGAACAGCCATTGCAACACCAATGAGCATAAGAATTAGAGTGGGAACCAATGCTGAAAGTGTCGATAGATGCATAGGAGCCCGAACAGACCAATCATAAACTACCGAAGCATTATTTAACGCCTCGAACATAGCTTGTTCACGCGCTGCCTTTTCACGCTGTTGTTCATCAACTTCCGCTGAAGTATTCATATCAGACTGTTTCCGCTTTAAGAGTTAGATTGGTATTCACAAACAAGCTCTCTGCCACTTTGGTGTTGAGTGCCTCAAGCCCTCGGCCCGACAGAGTAAAGGCATGTTGTTGCTGTCCCTGGTTGGCCACATAGGTAACGCGCACCAGGGTGCTGAACCATTTGCTGCTCCAGTTTCAATAACTCGTCTTGTTAGCTCCAACCTCACAAATCCCGGTAGCTTTTTATTTCCTTGATGGTGTAGTTTTTCAGATAAGGCAGAATTCTGTTCAGCATTTCATCCAGCTTGCCTGGCTCGCAATAAACATAACCAAACTCATAAAGCTTGATGGGGTGGTTCTTCATAGAGAAAACATTACTTTTTCTTAAAATGTTAATCTCATAATCATCTACAAAGTAAAACCAGTCTTCATCAATTTTGCTGCTGAAGTTCGTCATGCCAAATGCCAGAAATGCCATACCGCCGGCGCCCACAAGGGCCAGCGGGCCCAGCACACCGACGGCAATAATACACACAAACACCCCTACCCAGGCGAAGGCACGGACCACCTGATACGCCGTTTCGGGAATGGCGTCCTGTATGGTGTAGCGAATACCGATGGGCGTTAGTTGATAGTGATAAATCTTATTTGGCATACATAGATACCTCAAATAAGAACCCATAATACAGCCAAAAGCAGAACAAATTAATAAGGGCATCAATGATTCCTTATCCAATGCCATCCATATACCAAATGATACTGATGAAAGCACCACAAATATGCAATAACCGATAAAAACATTAAACGGCGGCGCATTAACAGTCCATTCATAAACTAAAGGTGCTTCCTTTAATTCATCTATTATGGCTTGTTCCCGCGCTGCTTTTTCCAGTTGCTGCTCATCAACTTCCGTTGAAGTATTCATATCAGACTGTTTCCGTTTCAAGTATTAAATTCGTGTTCACAGACAAGCTTTCTTTGACCTTGGTACTGAGTGCATCCAGCCCTCGGCCCGACAGAGTAAAGGCATGTTGTTGCTGACCCTGGTTGGCCGCATAGGTAACGCGCACCAGGGTGCTGAACCATTTGCTGCCCATGGCCGGCAGGGCCAGCTGGTAGCGCAGATAGTTACCTTCATCAAACACGTCGCCCTGCTGAATATTGCAGTTAATGGTGCGCTGCGGCCCGGGACCAATCGGCTGCTCGGGCGTCAGGACTACTTCAAGGCCAATGGACTGCTGGTGCAAATATTTGGGAAAGGCCAGCTCCAGCTGATAACCATTTTTTTCAGTCACTTGCCCGCCGGGTTGATAGATTTGCTGCTCCAGTTTGAAGAGTTCTTCTTGCTCGCTCCAGTTTTTGCATTGCACGCCCCAGCTGGACTGCCGCAGCCATTTTTCCAGGCCGGTTTGCTGATAATGATTCAGCAGCAGGCTGATGCCCAGATACAGCACCCCCAGCACAAACATGCCCGCTATCATCCAGGGAGCAAAAACCGCACCCAAAGCAGCATTAGTTAAAAGATTAAAAATCTGAGCTGAAAATATAATAAATTGACCACTCAACGTAATAGCTTTAGCCCAATACAAACGTCTCTCAACATCACTGACAATGCTGTTGGGATCATTGGCAATCTGAAAGGTATGAAATGCCTCCAGCCCGGCGGCTACCAGACCCAGCCCGGACATAAAGCCCATGGTTTTAACAAAGGAGCGAATTACTGCGCCATTCATACTTGCCGCATCTTTGAGGGATCGTTTTAGCAAGTGCCCATGATTTTTCGCCAAATCACTCCACACATTGCCCTGATACAGCGCCGCGATGGCGTTGCCGGTCCAGCTGACGGTAAAGCCCACTTCACGGGCGGCATACCAGTTCCCGTTCTTTTTGGCGTTTTCGGTCACATTGGCCAGCACCTGCTGCAGGTTCCACAGGTTAACCAGCGCCACCCCGCCGCCCACCGTCCCCAGGTTGGGCATGGTATTATTCAGGCCCTGCAGGGTGGCACTGCTGCCCCGGCGAACGGCCTCACCGGCGCGGCTCAGATAGTCGGCAACGGCATTGCGGCCATGGCTGTTCAGGTGTTCTGCCTTGAACTTTATCAGCCGAGGCACACTGGTGGCATACAAATCATCAAGTTGCTGATTAAGCCGGGCTGCCGTACTTCTTTGGTGCCTTGACGTGCTTTGCTGGTTATGGGGCCGATTATTGTTGTGAATATCCTTGGTAATCAACTTATGTTGATTTTCAAAATTCTGCATTTCCGAAGCGAATCGCGGGTTTGCCTCGAACTGTAACCCGGGCTCCACCAACGCATCCATCAGCATTAAACGCAGCCCGGCTACGGGGCCTCCGGTCCAGACCTGAGGAAAAATGGCGCTCAGCATCTGGTTTCTTACCTGCGCGGCTCCTGTCGCGATATAACCAGACAGTGCCTCCAGCACGCCTTGCACTCGGGGCACCAGGCCGCGGTACCAGACGCTGTCGCGCAGCTGGCTGTCGCCCTTAATGGTGTTCCAGTCTCCCAGGCGTCCGGCAAGCGCCGTGGTGTCGCTGCTGTTATCCAGATTGAACAGGGGGTTATCCACGGTTTCCCGTGTAACGGCATCATACAGATCCCGGTCAAAACCATAGGGGGCCAGTGCCAGCAGAGTGTGCGGGTCGCTGCTGGTCAGCAAGGCGGTCAGCTCGTTTTTCAGGGGCTCATTAACGCTGGTCAGGGTCAGCATGGGCAGAATATCGTGGAACAGACTGTGCAGATATTTCTGCCCCGCTTCCTGATGATTATCCAGCCCCAGCCATAACGGATTAGCGCCCAGCTGCTCACAGCCCTGGCGCAAATCACGGTGGCAGCGCACCAGCTGATGCTGGGCCCGTTGCAGCCGCTGTTCAAACTGCGCCAGGTAGCCATAAAGGGCGGGCCAGTCGATATCGTCCTGGTAACGCTGCAGCCCGGTCCATTCACTGAGCTGGGCATCATCGGGCTCAAAGCCCTGGTCTATGAGCACCTGTCCGGTTTGTTGCAGGCGCTCGGCCTTCTGTTGGCGCATCACCATTTCCGTGTGGTCGGAGCCATGGTGCTCACGATAGGCCTGCCAGTTGGCCACATGCTCCATCACCTGTTGCTTAAAACGCAGCCGCTCGGTGGTGTTATTGTGCAGATGCTCAGGCAAGCTGCCTTCGTCAATAAACGGCAGTGCCATTTGCTCGGTGGTGTTGATCATCTGCAGCTTGTGCTCTTGCTGCAGCTCCTGCAGCGATATCCATTCCGGGGCCAACTGCAGATAAAGGTCACACACATCGGCCAACGGATCGTCCAGGGCCACCAGCAGACCACTTTTGGCATCGGGCAAGCCCTGGGTATAGTCAGGCGCATCTGCTGCCGGCTTGGCAGCCACCGAGCTGATATCGCTGTCTTTCTGTTCTGCTGCATTAAAGGGCGTACAGCTGAATGCAAACTGGGTGTCTGTGGCGGCATTAATGTCGGCCACCAGAGTGCCAAGCTGGTCTGTTTGCGCCATGTGGGTCAGCGCATCGCAGCGGCGGGCTTTTGGCAAAGGAACCCGGCGCATTCTGCTGTTGCGGCTGTTCATGTTGGAACGCATGTGTTCGCACACCCGCCAGGACCAACGCTGATGGGAAAACGCCATATACAGCACATGATGGGCGGGATAAGTCAGGCAGCTGTTACTTGCGCCGGGCTGGCCGCGTTCATCCTGGCCAAAATCCGCTTCGGACCAGTCATATTTAATGAACTGGGTACCCTGCACTTGATATTCGTGAAAGGTTTTACCCTGTTCGCTATATACATACAGCCAGCCATCCCGCAGTTGCCGCAGGGTATAGGGCGCATCCAGCTGCAGCGGGGGTTGCCACAGGCCGTTTTCCGGCAGCGGGTGTTTACCCAGTAGAGTTTCACCACTGTCGTCGGCAATTTCATCTATGGCATAACGTACAGGCACTATGCCTATTTCAAGCCCGGCAAACGGGCAGGTACCGATGGCCGAGCGCACATCTTCCTGGGGTTCGTTCAATGCCGCATTAATGGGTTCAAGCACCCGGTTCACGGTACGTTCAATGTCGCTCTTAATGGAACTTAATGCCTGCCCAATGCCTGAGCTGGCTTGTTGGATCTCCCCTGCCGCGCTGCGCTCGGTACCAGAAAGCGGCAATGCGGCCGGTGGAACGTTCAGGTAACGGGCTGGCATGGTGCTGTCTCCTTGCTGTCGGCAAGCCGGGCGGCAACACGGGCCGCTTCATTAATACGCTGCGTTGGCGTACCGCCATTTTTATCCTGCAGCAAAATTTGTAATTGCGGATGAGCCTCAAGGGCGTTCGGGCCTAGAAAGCCATGCACATTGGCAAACATCAGAATCTCCTGCCGGCTGTAAAAGCCCTGCCGGTAGGCGGTGTCGGCCAGCTGGTGCCAGTGCTGAGTGCGTGCCATGCCCTGCAATTCGGGAGTATATTCAGGAAAGTGCTGCGCCATGTGCTGCCCCACCCTGATCACCGCCTGGCGAAACGACACCTGCTCCAGCAGCGTCCATTCGGCTTCACTCAGGCGACGGGGCGTATGGGCTCTTTCATTTGCCACTATGGGTTTGGACGGTACCGAATGGTGATGCCAGCGTTGCAGCAAAGCATCGGGGCAATACACATCACAAACAGGACCAAACCAGTCGGCATTGCCCTGTTGCTCGGCATAACCCAACAGCACATGGGCTGTCGCCGGATCCGCCAGGCGCAATAAAGCAGGGTCGCCGTGAGGCGGTGCAACCAGCAACAGGCTGCGCAAGTACTGGCTTACCTCATTCGGCGATGCATCGCTCAGCAACAGCCAGCCCGGCTCCTGCCCAATTTCGCTAAGAAAACCCGACAACACAGGGTCGTCTTTGTCCGTTAAAAACACCACGCAAGGCGATAAAGACAACTGATCGTGCAAGGGCGTATTCAAATACAGGCAATCCAGTTGCGGATTATCCGACCACTGGTAAATACGCGGCAACAGGGGTTGCAGAGCGACCGGATCCAACACCAGGGCCGCCGTTCCCTGCCAGTTGATATTCGGCGGCAATGTTTGCAGTGCATCGGGTGTTCGGGTATTCACGAAGCCGTCTCCTTGCAAATGGCACACACCGGTTTGCCGTCCAACAAGGCCTGGATCTGCGCTTTTACATTGATTGCCGGCCACTCATAAGCCGGAGACGCGTCAAGCGGCACACTGCTATCAACGGCAAGCAGCTGCTCAACATTCACCGGCAGCCCCGCCAGCACGGCGGCCACGCCGCTGCCCTTGCCCGGGCTGCCGCCGGCGTTCATGTTAATGGCCGGGCCCAGCAGGGTAATGCCGGACGGATCCAGTTTGATCATGCTGCCGCCGGCGTTCAGAGTCAGCTCGGTGCCGGCGTCCAGCACCATTTTCTGGCCTGCCGCCAGGTGAATTTCCCGGCCTGCTTTCAGTAATTCCTGGTTGCCCAGCTCGGTGTGGCGGCTGCCGCCCACCTGCTCGTGCCGGTCGCCGTCGGTGCGGCTGTGGTGCTGGCCGTTTACCGTGTGATGGTGGTCGCCCCGCGTGCGGCCATAGTGGTGGCCGTGGGTGTCGGTGTGCTGGTCGTTGAGCACCTCGGTCTTCTTGTTGTGGTCGATGAGCTGGTCGTAATCCTTGGCCGCATGCAGATAAATCTGCTCCTGGCCGGCCTTGTCCTCAAAGCGCAGTTCATTGGCGTTGTCGCTGCCGGGGCTGGAGGCGGTTTTAAAGGTGGAGCGGGTTTTGTGCTCGGGCAGCGCATAGGGCACCCGGTTGGCGCCGTTATACAAGCAGCCGGTAATAATGGGCCGGTCCGGGTCACCGTTAATAAAGCTCACCAGCACTTCCATGCCCACTCTGGGGAGCATGAACTGGCCATAGCCGTTGCCGGCCCAGCCCTGGCTTACCCTGAGCCAGGTGCTGGTGTTTTCATCGCCCAGGCCATGGCGGTCCCAGTAGAACTGCACTTTTACCCGGCCGTATTCATCACAGTAAATCTCTTCCCCGGCCGGGCCGGTGACAATGGCGCTTTGCTGGCCGGGCACTCGGGGTTTGGGTGGGCATGGGGGCCGATACACACTGGCTTCGGGCAGGGCGGTAAACTCACAGTGAAACTCACTCTGGCCGTCGGCCAGCTCCCCCAGCACCTGGGGTTGTTTGCCCTGGTAACGGAGTTGGGTAATCAGCCACAGCTGGTTGTGCTCGGGGTTGGGGTGGTCTTTCAGGGGCTGGTAGTGGCCGGCCATCAGTTGCGGGCTGTCGCTTGCGCCGGTCACGGTCATCTGGTCATGGCGGTAGCGGGCCAGGCTCAGGTCGGTGAGCTGTTTGCCCCGGGCCTGGCTGAGAAAGCTGCCGGGCCAGCGGTAGTCTTCCAGTGGTTGCTCGTCGGCATGGTCGGGCCCGGGCAGGTGCTGGCTGTGGGGCTGCAGCGGCAGCGCCGGACGGGTGAAGTCGTAATCACGCAGGCTTACCTTGCCGGTGCGTACGCCGGGGCCGGCGCTTAAGCGGGTAATGGCATGGGTGTCATGGGCCATGCCGGTGTCGGCCTTGAACGGCAGCGGCGGCAGGGTATCCAGGCCTTCGGGGCCATCGGCCAGCACCAGCAGGGTGTCTTCGGCCCGGTGCACAAAGTGGTAGTGAATGCCTTCTTCGCCCAGCAGGCGCTCGATAAAGGCCAGCTCGGTTTCGTTGTACTGCACGCAGTAATCGCGGGGGGCATGGTCGCGATTCAGCCGCCATTCCCGAGTGTCAGCACCGAGGCCGGCCTCGGTGAGCAGGCGCTCGACAATGTCGGGCACGCTCTGGCCCTGAAAAATACGCACGCCCCGGCGCAGGTTCAGCAGTGCCAATGGCGGCACCACCGTCAGCTGGTAGCGCAGATGGCGGGGGCTGCGGTCGAGCTCGCTGAGCTCAAACACCAGGCCGTGCACATACCGCTGGGTGCCCTTGGGGCTGTGCAGCACCAGGGCGGCGGGCTGTTGCAACAGGGTGCCCAAGGGCGGCAGCGGCGAACTGCACACCAGGGTGACCGAGAGCGAAAAACAGCGGCTGAGGGCGTCATCGCCCTGCCACTCGTAAACGGACTGCGCCCCCAGCTCCCCCAGGTGCAGCCAGGCCTGGTGCGCGTTGGCACCGGGCATTTGCCAGCTTGTGTTCATGAATATCGTGCTCGTTGTTTTTTGTTATGGGCGATGACTCGCCGAAAGCCATTCTACATGGCTGGAAATGGAATCGGGCTCATATGAAGCAGATCATAATCAAGTGCGCCAAAAACTGACATAGCCGCCATTAATTCAGTAAAAGACCACATGCAATGAATGTCCTTCAGGGAGGAGCAGCGAAGAATTAACATGCCACCAAACAAAGACCGACTTCGTCATTACCGTTCAGTCATGCGAAGAAGTTGCAGTGACAGCTCGCCCTCACCAACATGAATAATACTGGCGCGATAAAACCGCACTATTCACCTGTCTTTTCACCCGTTTTTTTCGCTTCTGTTTTTTTTCCAATCACGACCAGCCACGTAACGGCGGACAACATAAACAGATAACCAAAAAAGTTTCAAGGTAACGACAGAACAAGAGTAAAAAACAAAGTAAGACTAAAGTATCAAGTGAAATTAAGCGGCATCGAAATGCATGATGATCATGCATTAATGTATGATTATCAAACACGAAACCCGCGAAAAATGGAAAACAACCACCGAGAACCACTGAATAAGCTATTCGTTAAATTACTGTTAATCCCGCACACAGCAGCAAAGCAGAGCATACGGAAAGTTAAAATTTAAATAAGGTATTGGTTTTTCACTTCAAATATGTAGAATTCTGCCCGCACCAGAAGCACGGCAACAATAAAAATATAAACTCTCATAACGGCCATGCGAGCACGATAAATTTCAAGCCAGACTGTTAGTAATCACTATTGCTGTAGGGCCTAAATCATAACGGGATAAAAACATGACCTCGCGGAATGCGCTTCTCAAGCCTATTCCCGGTGAACGGCCTTGTGGGGATGATTGTCGCTACGAGGACGAATTCGAGCTTGTCGAGCGGGAGATTGGCAAGCTCAATAATCTCTATCATCGGGAAGAGCCGGACTGGCAATGGGTAGCCGAACAAACTCAAGGGTTGCTCACCACTAAAACCAAGGATCTGCGCCTGGCCTGCTGGCTGGTGCGTGCCTGGTGGTGCCTGGAAGGCAACGCCGGTCTTGAACGTGGCTGTGTGCTGTTGGCTGAGCTTTGCGGCACCTTCTGGTCCGGTTTTTTTCCGCGTAAATCCCGCGCCCGGCTGGCGGCCATTCAGGGCCTGATCGGCGTGCTTGATGCCGAGCTGAAGGATGAAGCGCTCGCCTGCCCGGCCGAACAGCTTACCGCCCTGGAAGCCGCCCTGAGTGCACTGGATGAAACGCTTGCATCTCTGCTGGATGAGCCCGTCGACGAGCTGACACCACTGATAAGGCGCTGCCGGCAACAAAAAGAACGGCAGGCCAGTATGCCGGCCACCTCCCCTGCGCCCGACGTCGCTGCACCGGCGTCTGCAAAACCGGCCACACCGGCCGCCCCCACTGTGCCGGTTGATCTGAATGAGCCCGTGGCCTCGGCGGTCGCCAGCGAGCGGGACGCCGCCAGATTGCTGCGTCAGTTGCAGGAGTCCGCCCGCCGCCTGGCAAGCTTCTGGCAAAAGGACAATCCGTCCGATGTGCGCCGCTTTCGCCTGTCGCGGGTACTGACCTGGTCCGCCATCAGCGCCCTTCCCGGGGCCGACAACGAAGGCCGCACTCAGCTTAAACCGCTGCCTGCCAACAAGCTGCTGCACTACCGGGATCGTTTGCAACAGGGTGATTTCGCCGCCCTGCTCGACGAGCTGGAAGTCAGCCTGACCAGGGCGCCGTTCTGGCTGGACGGTCATTTCATGAGCTGGCAATGCCTCAACGGGCTGCACTGCCAAGCGGCCGCCGACGAAGTGGCCCATCAGGTGCGCCACTTTACCGGGGCCTTTCCCGCCCTGCTCACATTGAGCTTTGACGACGGCACCCCTTTTGCCAGCCCCGACACACAGGACTGGATAGGTTCGGGGCCCACACCCGGCGCCGCTCCGGTGAGCCTGCCCCACAGCGACATGAGCGAACAACACCGGCAGACGATTGACGAGGCCATGACACAACTTGGCCAGCAGGGGCTGGGCCCTGCTCTGCAGCCCTTGCATCAGGCCGAGCGTCAGGCCGGCTCCGGACGCGATGCCGCCAAATGGCGCCTGGCCATGGCCCGCCTGTGCCTGCACGACCAGCAATTTGGAGCGGCCGTGGCCCTGCTTACCCCCCTGTACCGGCAATTTGACCAGCACCGCCTCTGGCAATGGGAGCCGGATACCGGGCTTGAACTGTGTCAGTTGCTGCTGGCCGGCCTCGACAAACTGCCGCGAAAAGACAACGACCCCGCCCGGCGCCGTGAGGTATACGAGCGCCTGTGCGATCTGGATGTCTGCGCGGGACTGGAATACTAACCCTGAAGGAGAAGCCTCATGGCTAAAGAAGGTAGCGTCGCCCCCAAGGAGCGCGTCAATGTCACCTTTAAACCGGCAACCGGTGACGCCCAGGAAGAAATGGAACTGCCCCTCAAACTGATGGTGCTGGGCGATTTCACCCAGCAGGAAGACGACCGCCAGATTGAAGAACGCAGCCCGGTCAGCATCGACAAGAACAACTTCAACGAAGTGCTGGCCAAGCAGGAGCTGTCGCTGAGCATGTCGGTAGCCAACACCCTGGATGAGTCGGATCCCGACGCCGAGTTACCGGTGAATCTGTCGTTCAGTGAACTCAAGGACTTTGATCCCGCCAGCGTGGTGGAGCAGGTGCCCGAGCTGAAAGCCCTGATGGAGCTGCGCGACGCCCTGGTAGCGCTCAAGGGGCCGCTGGGTAATGCGCCGGCCTTTCGCAAGGCCATTGAATCGGTGTTGCAGGACAACGACGCCCGCGAAAAGGTACTGGCCGAACTGGGCCTGGGCGACCACCAATAACCAACAAGGAACGGGATAATCATGACTGAGACCGCCCAGCTGAACAGCCAGCAAACCGCGGAAGACGCCGGCATTCTCGAGCAGATCATTGCTGAAACCCGGCTTAACCCCAACGACGAAGCCTACGGCATTGCCAAGCGCGGCGTGGGTGCCTTTATCGAGGAGCTGCTCAAGCCCCACAATCAGAATGAGCCGGTGAAAAAGGCGCTGGTGGATCGCATGATCACCGAAATCGACGCCCGTCTGAGCAAGCAGGTAGACGCCATTCTGCACCATGAGCAGTTTCAGAAAATGGAGTCGGCCTGGCGCGGGCTCAAGTTACTGGTGGATCGCACCAACTTTCGGGAAAACATCAAAATCGAGCTGCTGAACGCGTCAAAAGACGATCTGCTGGAAGACTTTGAAGACGCCCCCGAGATAACCCAAAGCGGCCTGTACAAACACATTTATACCGCCGAATACGGCCAGTTCGGTGGCGAGCCGGTAGGCGCCATCATCGCCAACTACGAGTTCGGCCCCTCGGCCCCGGACATTAAAACCCTGCAAAGTGTGGCCGCCATCGCCGCCATGTCTCATGCGCCCTTTATTGGTGCCGCCGGCCCGCAGTTCTTTGGCCTGGAAAACTTTGAAGGCCTGCCCGACATGAAGGATCTGAAAGATCACTTCGAAGGGCCCCTGTTTACCAAATGGCAGAGCTTTCGCGAGCAGGAAGACGCCCGCTACGTGGGTCTGACCCTGCCCCGCTTTTTGCTGCGCCAGCCCTACGATCCGGAAGCCAACCCGGTCAAAACCTTCGTCTATCAGGAAGACGTGTCCAATTCTCACGAGGACTATCTGTGGGGCAACACCGCCTTTGCCTTTGCCAGCCGCCTGACCGACAGCTTTGCCAAGTTCCGCTGGTGCCCCAATATTATCGGCCCGCGCAGCGGCGGCGCGGTGGAAGACCTGCCCCTGCACCACTTTGAGAGCATGGGCGAGATTGAAACCAAGATCCCCACCGAAGTGCTGGTGTCGGACCGCAAGGAATACGAGCTGGCCGAAGAAGGCTTTATCTCGCTCACCATGCGCAAGGGCTCCGACAACGCCGCCTTCTTCTCTGCCAACTCCACCCAGAAACCCAAGTTCTTTGGTATCTCGGAAGAAGGCAAGGCCGCCGAGCTGAACTACAAGCTGGGCACTCAGCTGCCCTACCTGTTTGTGGTCAGCCGCCTGGCGCACTACATCAAGGTGCTGCAGCGCGAGCAGATTGGCAGCTGGAAGGAGCGCTCCGATCTGGAAGCCGAGCTCAACACCTGGATTCGCCAGTACGTGGCCGATCAGGAAAACCCGCCCGCCGAAGTACGCGGCCGCCGCCCGCTGCGCGCCGCCCGGGTGCAGGTGGAAGAAGTCAGCGGCGAGCCGGGCTGGTACCGGGTCAACCTGTCCATTCGCCCTCACTTCAAATACATGGGCGCCGATTTCACCCTGTCGCTGGTCGGCAAGCTGGACAAGGAGTAAGGAATGCGTTCCGGCAGCCTGTTTGAACGTTTGACCGGCGAGCACGCCGGCAGGGAAAACCTGCCGGCGGAAGACGCGCTGGCGGCGTCCATTTCCAATCACCTGGCCAAGCTGCTGGGCACACGGGCGGGCTCGGTCATGACCCTGCCTGACTACGGCCTGCCGGATCTCAACCAGGTGCACCTGAGCCTGCACGACGCCATGATCACCGTTCGTAACCATATCGAAACCGTGATAAGGCGTTACGAGCCCAGGCTGCATCAACCCAGGGTGGTACCGGAGTCCAACCCCGCCTCGCCGCTGAAAATGCGCTTTCATATCAGCGGCGACGTGGAAGTGGACGGCAGCCGGTTTCCCATCGCCTTTGACGCCGATCTCAGCGGCGGCGGCAAAATCAAGGTGTATTAAGATGTCGCTGAACCGGTATTTTCAGGATGAACTCCAGGCCCTGCGAGAGCAGGGCAAGGCGTTTTCCGAGCGCAATCCGGCGCTGGCCCCCTTTCTGGGCCACGAAGGCCGGGATCCCGATGTGGAGCGGCTGCTGGAAGGCTTTGCCTTTCTGACCGGCCGCCTGCGCCAGCGCCTGGACGACGAACTGCCCGAGCTCAGCCATTCGTTGCTGCAACTGCTCTGGCCCAATTACCTGCAGCCCATACCGGCGTTCACCATGCTGGAGTTTGAACCCCTGACCGATATTGTCAGTGCCCAGCGGGTGCCCCGAAATACCGAGGTGGAAAGCAAGCCCCGCCAAGGCGTGAGCTGTCGCTTTCGTACCTGTTACCACACCAGACTGTACCCCTTGCGCCACGAGCGGCTGGAATTTGCCCCCGCCGGTGACGGCGGCGTGCTCACCCTGCACCTGCAGCTCGAGCCCCATGCCACTCTGCCCGACATGCAGCTCGACAGCCTGCGCCTGCACCTGGCGGGAGACCGGCTGGTGTCGTCGGCCCTGTATCTGAGCCTGCTGGAATACCTGGAGCAGGCCGAGCTGCGTCTGTTCGATGAACAGAACGAGCTGCTGCACCAGTATGCCCTGGGCAAACAGTGCATCAGCCCGGCGGGATTCGATGACGATCAGGCATTGCTGCCCTACTCGCTGAACACTTTCAGCGGCTACCGGCACCTGCAGGAATATTTCTGCTTTCCGGAAAAACTGATGTTCGTGGACGTGGGCGGGCTGGATGTCACCCGGCACAATAGCCCTGCGCACCAGGCCTGTCGCCGGCTGGAGCTCAGGCTGACACTGAGCCGGCTGCCACTGGCACGGTTTACCCCACACCGGGATCAGATCCGGCTGTACTGTACCCCGGCCATCAACCTGTTTGAGCACGATGCCGTGCCCATTCGCATGGATCACCGTCAAACCCAGTACCGCTTGCTGCCGGCGGCCCTGCCCCCCGAATACAGCAGCGTGGTCAGCGTTAAACGCGTGCACGGCTGGCAACCGGGCGGCCGCAACGCCCGTGAGTATTCGCCCTTTGAATCGTTTGAACACAGCGATTACACCAACACGCCCTATTACGGTGTGCACCGCAAGCCGGGGCTGGATTCGCGCAAGCTGGAAACCTGGCTGAGTTTTCATCAGCCCGGGCTTGAGCTTCATGCCGAGACCATTTCCATCGAGCTGTTGTGCTGTAACCAGGATCTGCCCAGCGAGCTGAATACCGGTGACATTTGCGTATCAACCGATACCACTCCCGGCTTTGCGCATTTTAAAAACATTCGCCCGGCCACCAAGTGTTATCCGCCGCCCATGCACCGCGAAAGCCTGTGGCGGCTGATTTCCAATATGTCGCTTAACTATATTTCCCTCACCAACCTCGATGCCCTGCGGGTGGTGCTGGAAACCTATGACTTCTGTGCCCCCTTCGACGAGGCGGCGGCACGCCGCACCCGCCACATGCTGGCCGGGATCAAGGCCATTGATCACCAGCGCACCGACCGGCTGTGGCAGGGGCTGCCGGTCAGGGGCATTCACACCCGGCTGACCCTGGCTTCCGAGCATTTTTCCGGCCCCGGCGAACTGTATTTGTTCGGCGCCGTGCTGAACGAGTTTTTTGCGCTTTACGCCAGCATCAACGCCTTTCATGAACTTTCGATCAACACCACAGACGGAGCCCGTTTTACATGGACGCCAAGAATGGGACAACAGCCCATCCTGTAACGGGGGCACCAGGCCCCTTTACCGGCTCCGTAAGACGTTACAGCCTGTTCAAGGCGCTGGAGCTGAGTTGCCGCTGGCTGATGGCGCGCAATCCGGATCTGAACGAAGAACAGGCTTTTAACCTGATCGAGTTTCAGGCCAACACCTCGTTCGGCTTTGCCGGCGCCGATGTGGAGTCGGCCCGGTTTTATCAGCATCAGGGGCGCTGGCGCGCCCGTCTGGTATTGAACCCCATGGGCCTGGTGGGCGCCGGCTCGCCCCTGCCCGCCTTTTATACCGAGCCGCTGGCTCAGGACGACAGCAGCCAGGATGCGGCGCGGGACTTTCTGCAGCTGTTCAACAGCCGGCTGCACCGGCTGCTGTACAGCCTGTATCAAAAATACCGCTACCCGGCGAGCTTTCGCCAGGGCGCCCGGGACACCTTTTCGCGCCGCATGTTCGCGCTCATTGGTCTGGGCAACGAGATGACCGGGCTCGACAACCGGCTGCAGTGGCAACGGCTGCTGTCTTACCTGGGCCTGCTGAGCCAGCGCTCCCACTCGGCGGCGCTGATCGAGTCGGTGCTGCGCCATTACCTGAAGCATCAGGACATTGAGCTGGAGCCCTGTGTCACCCGCCAGGTACCCATAGCGCCACACCAGCAGAACCGGCTGGGGCAGGCCAACAGCCACCTGGGCCAGGATTGTGTGATTGGCACCGAAGTGCGGGATCGCAGCAGCAAGTTCCGTATTCATATTCGTCATCTCGACTGGCAGCAGTTTTACGATCTGCTACCCATCGGCAGTCATTACCAGGTACTGAACGAGCTGGTGCGCTTTACCCTGCGCGACCCGCTCGATTACGACATCAAGCTGGGGCTCAAACCCAACGAGAAGAGAGCACTCGCCCTGGCCGAAAACAACGAATGCCGGCTCGGCTGGACCACCTGGCTGGGCAGCGAACGAGCCGACGGCACCATTATTATTTCCGGGAGCTGATTTCATGATTAACGCCGATTTGCACCAACTGGTGCGTGCCCTTGACCGGCCTGCACGCCAGGCGCTGGAACAGGCCGCCGAACGTTGCGTGGCCCGTGGCGGACGCGAGATCCTCATTGAGGATCTGCTGCTGTGCCTGGCCGAGAATGAACAGAGTTTTCTGAACGCCGCCCTGCGGCAGTTCGGCCTCAGCCGTGACGCCCTGCTGAAAGCCCTGCACGGTGCCGATGGCCGGCCCGCCCCCGGCGAGCACAGCCCGGTGTTTTCGGCCGATCTGGTGCAATGGCTGCAGGAAGCCTTTTTGCTGAGCACCCTGGAGTTGCGCCTTGAGCAGGTGCTGGAAGGCTGCCTGCTGCTGGCCCTGCTCAACAACCCCGGGGATCATGCCCACCGCCCCTGCTACGCGGTGCTGGCCGACATGCCCAAAGACCAGTTGCGCCGGCTGCTTGACGGCCTGCTGGATACCCAGGAGGAAGTGCGTGCTCCGGCCGGTGATGGCGCCCTGCAGCAGTTCACCAGTAACTTCACGCAACTGGCCCGTGACGGCGGTATCGATCCGGTGCTGGGCCGCGAAGGCGAAATTCGCCAGATGATCGACATTCTGGCCCGCCGACGCAAAAACAATCCCATTGTGGTGGGCGATGCCGGTGTCGGCAAAACCGCCGTGGTCGAAGGACTGGCGCTCAAGATAGCCAACGACGAGGTGCCGCCGGTATTGGCGGGCGTGGAGATCCTCTCTCTCGACATGGGCCTGCTGCAGGCCGGCGCCAGCGTCAAGGGCGAATTCGAGCGCCGGCTGCAGGCGGTCATCGAGGGCGTAAAAACGGCATCCACACCGGTGATTTTGTTTATTGATGAAGCCCATACCCTGATCGGCGCCGGTGCCCAGGCCGGTGGCAGCGATGCCGCCAACCTGCTCAAACCGGCGCTGGCCCGGGGCGAGCTCAGAACCATTGCCGCCACCACCTGGTCGGAATACAAAAAGTACTTTGAGAAAGATCCCGCCCTGGCCCGTCGCTTTCAGCCAGTGCAACTGCTGGAGCCCACCCCGGACCAGGCGGTGAGCATTCTGCGCGGCCTGGCTCCCGGCTATCAGCAAACCCATGGGGTGTATCTGCGAGATGACGCCGTGGTGGCCGCTGCCGAGTTGTCGGCCCGCTACATCAGTGGCCGCCAGCTGCCCGACAAGGCCGTGGACGTGCTCGACACCGCCTGCGCCCGGGTGCGCATCAGCCTGAACAGCCGCCCCGCCGCACTGGAGGATCTGCACTATCGCCAGGCCGAGCTGCAACGGGAGCTCAGTGCCCGAATGCGGGATCACGATGCCGGCCTGGCTCAGGACGAAACCGAGCTGGCCGGGCTGCAGCAACAACTCACCGAACTGGCCGGCCGGGCACACACCACCGAGCAGCTGTGGCAGCAACAAAAGGCGTTGGCCGAGCAGTTGCTGGAGCTGCGCCGGCAGCAGGCCGGTGAGCCGGAGCAGGACACCGACACCGCCAAACTCGAACGCCTGCAGCTGGAGCTGGAGGCGCTGCAGCAGGCGCAGTGCCTGGTGCATTACGAAGTGAGCAGCCGGTTGGTGGCCGACGTGATCTCCGCCTGGACCGGCATCCCCGTCGGCAATCTGGTTGAACAGCGCTCGGCACAGGTGCTGGAATTTGGTGAACGCATGCAGCAACGCATTCGCGGCCAGCAACACGCCATTGCCGCCCTGGATCGCTCGGTACGTGCCAGCGCCACCGGCATTACCAGCCCCGACGCTCCCGACGGCGTGTTTTTGCTGGTGGGGCCGAGCGGCGTGGGCAAAACCGAAACCGCCCTGGCCATGGCCGATCTGCTGTATGGCGGCGACCGCTTTCTGACCACCATCAACATGTCGGAATTTCAGGAGAAACACACGGTATCCCGGCTGATTGGCTCGCCCCCCGGCTACGTGGGCTATGGCGAGGGCGGCATGCTTACCGAAGCAGTGCGCCAGCGCCCCTATTCGGTAGTGCTGCTCGACGAAGTGGAAAAGGCCGACAAGGACGTGCTCAATCTGTTTTATCAGATCTTTGACAAGGGCACCGCCAACGACGGTGAAGGCCGCGCGGTGGACTTTCGCCACTGCACCCTGCTGCTCACCTCAAACCTGGGCTCCGACATCATTGAGCAGCGGTGCCGCCAGCAACCGCGCCCCAGTCCGGCCGAGCTGCTTGAAGCCATTCGCCCCACCCTGAGCCGCCATTTCAAACCGGCCCTGCTGGCCCGCATGACGGTGGTGCCCTACTTCCCCATTGATGACAACACCATGAGCGAGCTGGTGCGCATCAAGCTGGATCGCCTGGGCCAGCGCCTCAACAACCGACGCATTGAACTGGACTACGACCAGGCCCTGGTGGATGCCATCAGCCAGCGCTGCAGCCACAGCGACAGCGGCGCCCGCAATATCGACCACCTGCTGCGGGAGCTGCTGATGCCGCTGGTGTCCGACACCCTGCTGGCGGCCCAGTCTGCCGGCGAGCCGGTTTCCAGGCTCACCCTGACCTGGCACGAACAGGATGGCGTTCAGTGTTATTCCGGGCGTCAGGAGGAGGCATGATACCGGTCGCCAGTACAGATCAGGCCCGAGTGAGCGCCGAAGCCGCGCTGTCGCTGCTTCACCGCCTGTGCGCAACCGATTCGGCAATGTCGGTATTGCGGCTGTGGGCCGGCGGCGTGCAGCAGCTGACCGACTGCGATCGGGTCGACATTTACCTGCTGGATCAGGGCCACAGCCTGCTGGTCCGTCATATGCTGGCCGATGCCAGTGGCGTTCGGGCCAATACCGACTACCAGGAGCAGGCGGATTATCACCATGACAGCCTGCTCAGCACCAGTTTGTTGCAGCAAACGCCGCTGCACCTTGATCACCCGTTGTCGGGAGGCCATTTCCGGCTCGATTTTTTACAGGCCGCTCCAGACTGCCTGAACGCCGATTCCATGCTCACCGCCCTGCCCGTGCGCGATACCAAGGGTCACACTCAGGGCGTAGTGCTGCTCATCGGCCGCCATGGCCGCAGTCGCCAGCGTCATACAGAGCTCCTTGAGGCACTCTGCGCCAGCTTCTGGCAACAATATCACCTGCACCAGCGGCTGGCCGAAAAGGTCCAGCACCCGCCGTCCGTGTCCGTTGGCCGACCGGCTCCCCTGAACCACAACTATGGCCTAACCGGCCACAGCAAGGCGGTGAAGCAACTGCGCCGGCTGATCAGCAAAACCCTGCATAACCAGAGCTGTGTGCTGATCACCGGGGAAACCGGCACCGGCAAGGAGCTGGTGGCCCAGGCCATTCATCATCACGGCCCGCGGCGTTCACAAGCCTTTCTGGTACAAAACTGCGCCAGCATTCCCGAGCAATTGCTGGAGAGCGAACTGTTTGGTTACAAGCGCGGCGCCTTTACCGGCGCCGAGCGGGATCATCACGGCCTGATCCGCGCCGCTCAGGGCGGCACCCTGTTCCTCGACGAAATCGGCGACATGCCGCTGTCGTTGCAGGCCAAGCTGCTGCGGGTATTGCAGGAAAAAACCGTACGCCCGCTCGGAGATACCCGCTCCTTTGACGTGGATGTACGCATTGTGGCCGCCACCCACCAGAACCTGCCGGACATGGTGGAGCAGGGTCGCTTTCGCCGGGATCTGTATTACCGCCTGGCCCAGTTTCCCATTGCCCTGCCACCGCTCAGAGAGCGCAAGGACGACATTGGCCCGCTGGCACACCAGTTTGCCACCGAGTTCGCCCGCCACAACCACCTGCGCATGCCGTCGTTCACCCCGGCCCTGCTGGAGCGGCTCGGCAACCATGACTTTCCCGGCAATATTCGCGAACTGAAAAACATTGTTGAACGCACCCTGTTGCTGCATGGACACGAGGCCGAGCTGCAGCCCGGGCACCTGCCCGCCGAGCTGTTTGATACGCCGCCAAGCGAAGATCCGGGTCCGCACCAGGATCTGGGTACCGGCAAGCTCGACGAGCGTCTCAACTATCTGGAATGCCAGGTGCTGGAGCGAGTACTGCACCAGTTTCACGGTAACCAGAAGCTGGCCGCCCAGGAGCTGGGGCTGACCAGAGGCGCCATGAACTACCGACTGAAAAAACATCATATCAACGCACGGGACTGGAGGATCTGACATGCCCTTACTGACCACGGCACTGGCGGCACTGTTGCTGCTGTCGGCCTGCACCAACACCGATCACTACCGCCCGCTGGGTGAGCCCGGCCCCGGGGAACAACCCGAAGTCATCAAGCAGCAGTAACAGGAAGCTCAGCCATGGAACTGATTTTTACCATCACAGGTGCCCCGGATTATCCGCATGATCTGCGTTCATCCCACACCTTTCGCCAGGCAGGCGGCACCATTGGCCGCAACCAGCGCTGCGACTGGCCCCTGCCCGATGACCGGCGTCATCTTTCCGGTTTGCACGCCGAAGTCACCTTTGAAGACGGCCGTTTCTACCTGACCGATCTCAGCACCAACGGCACCTTTATACAGACCAGCGGTGAACGCCTGCCCGCCAATCAGCCGGTGCCGGTGATTCATGGCACCGTGTATGTGTTTGGCGAATATTTGCTGCAGGCCCGCCTGACCCAGGATCTGGATCTGTATCAGGAGGTGGCCGGCCAGCCCCGCTCCGATGCCAATATTATTCCCGACGACGACTTTCTCGATCTGGATCCCATCAGGGCCCTGAGCCAGCAGCAAGAGCAGGAGCACTATCATCAGCCGGTGGCCGACGACTGGCAGGGCGCTTCCACCCAGGGCCTCTCCACGCCGCACACTGCTGCACCGGACACCTCCCTGCTCGACCAGCCCACCATCGCCGACAGCGCAGAGCACATGACCGATGCGGTACCGCCTCCGGCGTTTGCCCGTGCGCCCGAGCCCGAGCCCGAGCCGCCAATGCCGCCGGAAACGGTGACCGCGCCGCCGGCCAACCCCGCCGAGCCCCTGACCGACAGCGAGTGGCAGCACCTTTGCAATGCACTGGGTGTGCCGCTGGCCGATGTGCCCGCCGGACAACGGGCCGACCTGCTCACACGCCTGGGGGGCATGTTGCGGCTGGCGGTAACCGGCACCATGCAGGGGCTGCGCACCCGGGCCGACATCAAGAACGAAATGCGCCTGAACATGACGGTGGTGCAAAGCGAGGGCAACAACCCGCTCAAGTTTTGCAGCGATTACCAGCAGGCCATGGAGCTGATGCTCAAGCCCCGCACCGGTTACCTGAGTGGCGAGCAGGCATTGCGCCAGGGCATGCAGGAACTGCAGGCGCACCAGGTGGCCAGCCTGGCCGCTACCCGCGCGGCCATTAACGGGGTGATTGAGCAGTTGTCGCCCGAGCGGCTGGTATACCGGTTTGAGCAAACCATCAGCAAGCCCCGCTTCGGCCGGGTGGATGGCCGCTACTGGCGCGCCTACCACCAGCTGCACCAGAGCCTGAATGATGACCAGGACTGGCGCCAGTCACTGTTCTCACGGCATTACAGCACCACCTATGAGGAGCAGGCGCAACTGCTTGCCACCGCCAACCCGAATCTCGACCGACAGGACACACCATGATACGCGCATCGCTTTTTCTCGCCCTGTGCCTGGCCCTGGCCGGCTGCAGCAGCCATTCCCGAGACACCCTGCTCGATTTGAGCCTGGTGGCCAGTGACGATCAGAACCCGGACGTCAATGACCGCCCGTCACCCATGATCGTCAAGCTGGTGGAGCTGAATGCCTCGTCGGCTTTTGCCAATGGCGATTTTTTTGCCCTGTATGACGCCGCCGACGACACCCTGGGTACCGATCTGGTGGCCCAGGAGTCGCTGGCGGTGCGCCCCGGTGAAACCGTGCAGCTGTACCTGCGGCTGAACCCCGACTCCAGCTATGTGGGTGTGGTGGCCGCCTACCGCGAGCTTGACGGCGACAACTGGCGCTACCTGCTGCCACTGACGCCGGGCAGGCACAATAAAATTGAACTGGGCCTGACCCGGGATCAGCTGGTGCGCATTCAGCCCGGCGACAAGGAGTAAGCGCTGCATGGACAAGGTGATCTGGCATGAGGGCATGCTGTTACGCCCTCAGCATTTTCAACAGCATGACCGCTTTCTGCAAAACGAGCTCAACCAACGCTCGCTGTTTGCCCGTCGCCATGGCTGGGGCTTTTTTCAGCGCCAGCTGGACATGCAGTATCTGCAGATGGGCAAAGTCGTACTGAACGCCGCCTCGGGCATACTCCCCGACGGCACCCTGTTTGATCTGCAGGACAACGATGAACCGCTGGCCCTGGATGTGCCTGCCGATGCCACCGACAGTCTGGTGTGTCTGGCGCTGCCGTTGCAGGCGGGCAATACCGTGGAAGCCCGGCGCGCCGAGCAACAGGATGTGGTGGCCCGCTACGTGGGCTACAGCCGTGACGTCACCGACTCCAATGCCGGTGAGCATGGCCAGACCCAGGTGATGTGTGGCCGCAAGGGTTTTCGGCTGATGCTGGAGCAGGATATTCAGGCCAACTGGGCCAGCCTGCCGGTGTGCCGCCTGCTCGATCTCAGCCCCGACGGCGTGGTCAGCCTGGAGCGCGACTATCAGCCCACCGTGCTAGACATTCACCACTCCGAGCTGCTCAGCGGCTATTTGCGGGAAGTGATCAGCATGCTCAGCCACCGGGGTGATCAGCTGGCCCAACGCATCAGCAGCGCCCGCCAGCTGGGCGGCAGCGAAATGGGTGATTTTCTGATGCTGCAGTTGATTAACCGCAACGAGCCCCGCCTGCGCCACCTGCTGGCGGAGCCTCAGGTACACCCGGAGCAGCTTTTCCTGGAACTACTCAGTCTGAACGGCGAGCTGGCCACCTACAACGGTGAGCTGCGCCGTCCCGGCAAGGAGCACGGCTACCGGCATCAGGATCTGCTGGGCTGTTTTCGTCCGCTGATGCAGGACATTCGCCAGTTACTAAGCCAGGTGCTGGAGCAGCACGCCATTGAACTGGAACTGCAGGAGCGCAAATACGGCATTCAGGTGGCGCCGCTGCACGACCACGGCCTGCTGGAGAATGCCGGCTTTATTCTGGCCGCCCGCGCCGACTGCGACCCCGACGAACTCCGCCGCACCCTGCCCAACCAGCTCAAGGTGGGCCCGGTGGAACGCATACGCCAACTGGTAAACCTGCACCTGCCGGGTATTCGCCTGCGTTCACTGCCGGTGGCTCCGCGCCAGCTGCCCTATCACACCGGCACCGCCTATTTCGCCCTCAACCTGACCCCGGAAGACAAGGCGCTGCTGGAAAGCTCCGGCGGCTTTGCCTTTCATACCTCCGGCCAGTTCAGCGGACTGGAGCTTAACTTCTGGGCCATAAGGAACAGCTGAGATGAGTCAACCCCCGTTTGAAGATCGCACCGTACTGGTGAGCCACTCCTCCCGGAATACGCGGGAAGTGTCGCTGACCGAGGAAACCCTGGGCCAGCGCCCCAACTATGCCCAGCTGGAAGACCGCATGGTGTTTGCCGCCCGCATTCGCCCCGAGCTGGAACTGCGGGTAGGCGTGAATCCGCTGGTGGAGGCGGCCTCTGTGTTACTGCTGCACCAGGCTCGCCTGAGCCAGGAGCCGCGCCATCAGGACCTGCCCTCACTGAAGGAAAACCTGAGCGGCGACATCAAGACCTTTGAATACCTGGCGCTGTCGCGGGGCTGTGACAACGCCGAGGTGATTGCCGGGCGCTATGTGCTGTGCACCGTGCTTGACGAGGCCGTGGCCACCACCCCCTGGGGCGAAGAAGGCGAATGGTCCCGCTACAGCCTGCTGAGCAGTTTTCACAACGAAACCTATGGCGGTGAAAAGGTGTTTCAGCTGGTCGACAAGCTCTCCGCCAACCCGGCCCGCCATCTGAACCTGCTGGAGCTCATCTACCTGTGCCTGAGCCTGGGCTTTGAGGGCAAATACCGGTTACTGCCGCGGGGCACCCTGGAGCTGGAAGCCATACGCGACAGCCTTTATCGCCAGATCCGCCAGCTTCGGGGCGATGTAAAAAAAGAGCTGTCCCCCAACTGGCAGGGCATCAGCAAGGGCCGCCCTTCACTGGTATCACGGGTACCGGTATGGAGCCTGATGGTGATGGCAGTGCTGTGCCTGGCCGTGGTTTACAACGGCTTTAACTGGGTACTGAGCAGCCAGACCAATGATATTGCCACCTTATACAGCCCGCTGGCCCGGCCAGCGGTTGCACAACAGCTTGTGACAGAAGGACTCGAGACCCCATGAACGCCCGGTTAGATGCTATTCGCAACACCCTTGGCCAACGCTGGTGCTGGTCACTGCTGCTGACCCTGGCGCTGATCCTGCTGGTTTGGCTGGTTGGTCCCATGGTGGCCATTAACGAGCATAAAATTCTGGCCGGCACCGGCAGCCGCATTTTGGTCAGCAGCTGCCTGTTGCTGATATGGGGGCTGACTCTGCTGTTGCTGCAACGCCGGGATCAGCAGCGCCAGCTCAGTGATGAACAGCGCGAAGATCAGCATCAGGAACAACAACTGAAAAAGCAGGTAAAAGACGAACTGGGGGTGATAAAGGATCGCATGCAGCAGGCATTGCAGGTGATCCGCAGCTCCAGCCTGTATGGCAAGCGCGGCGACCGGTTTCGCTATGAGCTGCCCTGGTACCTGCTGCTGGGCGCCACCGGCAGTGGCAAGACCTCATTGCTGGAGCACTCCGGTGTGGAGTTTCCGGTAAATGAACACAAGGACAGCCTGACTCACGACATTGGCCACACCCGCTATTGTGACTGGTATTTTGCCAACCATGCCGTGCTGATAGACAGCGCCGGCCGCTTTACCGAGCAATCGGGCAGTGGCCCCGATGCCGATATCTGGCAGGGCTTTTTGCGCCAGCTGAAACTGCGCCGGCGCCGGCGGCCGCTCAACGGTGTGCTGCTCACCCTGGATCTGGATCAGCTGCTGCAGGACAGCGAAGCGGACCTGGAACGCTATGCCCGTACCATTCGTGAACGCATGCAGGAGCTGCACGGCAAGCTGACCATTGGCCTGCCGGTGTATCTGGTGCTGACCAAAACCGACCGCCTGCCCGGCTTTCGTGAGTTTTTCGACGCCCTCAGCCGGGAAGAGCGGGATCAGGTGATGGGCGTAACCTTTAAGGAAAACACCGACGGCACTCAGGCCAGCGTACTCAAACAGGAGTTTGAAGAGCTGCTGCGCCGGCTCAACAGCCAGGTGCTGCAACGCGTGCACCAGGAGCGGGACGTGACCCGCCGGGGCCAGCTGCTGGAGTTTCCCATGCAGCTGGCGGGCATGGGCGAACGCCTGGCGCTGTTTGTGGAGCTGGCCTTTGGCAAGACCCGCTATCACAGCGCCAGTCAGTTGAGGGGGGTCTATTTCACCAGTGCTCCCGAGCTGGCGCCCAACCTGGATAACGACACAGCGTCCATTGGCCGCAACCTGGGCCTGCCCCGTCATCTGCTGCCTGCCACCGGCGAAAACCGGGGCATGTTTATTCGCCGGCTGCTGGAAGAAGTGATCTTTCCCGAGGCGGAACTGGCCGGTCTCGACAAGCGCTATGAGCAAAAACTGAAGTGGCGCAACCGGCTGGCTTATGCCGCCGCCCTGGGAGTGCTGATGCTGGGCGGCGGCCTCTGGGCCAAGAGCTTTTTGTATAACACCGACCGGCAGCATGAGCTGGCCGCCCGGCTTGAGCAGGGCCATGATATTCAGCGTCAGCTGCCGGGCAATGCCGGTCTGGCGGAAACCGCGCCCCTGCTGAACATTCTGCGTGACGCCACTCACGTGTATCCCGCAGATGAAGCGGTATCCTGGGTGGAGCAGCTGGGCCTGTATCAGGGCAAGGCACTAAACCGAATGAGCCGGCAAGTTTATGATCAGCAACTGCGTGAGCAACTATTGCCCCGCATTCGGCGCCAGCTCGAAGAGCAGATTGCCGGTAACCTGGATAACCGCAACTTTCTCAGCAATGCCCTGCGCGCCTATCTGATGCTGAACCTGCAGCGCCACCTTGATCCGGATTTTCTCAAGGAATGGATGGGCATGGACTGGTCTTACCGCTACAGTGGCCTGGGCCAGTTGCAGCAGCAACTGACCGGACATTTTGACCACCTGCTGACCATTGGTTTTGAGCCGGTAAAACTCGATAAACAGCTGCTTGTCAGCGCCCGTAACGAGCTACGTACCGAGCCCACTGCCGAGCTGGTGTATCGCCTGCTGCAGGAAGACAAGTCGCTGGTGAAAGTGGCCGACTTTACCTTTGCCTCCGTGCTGACCAGCTACCCCCGGGTGTTTGATTACGACGACTACCGCATTCCCGGCCTGTATACCCGCGAGGGTTACCAGCGGGTGTTTCTGACCCAGGGTATTGGCCTGGTCAAGGACATTGTCGACAACAACTGGGTACTGGGAGATTCCACCGAGCTGAGCGAGTTTGAAATTCGCCGCATCTATGGCGAAGTGGAAAGCATGTATTTTCGGGATTATACCGAACACTGGAACACCGCCCTTAACCAATTGCAGATAAAACCCAGCGCCACCCTGGCCGAGGCCAGCGCCCAGCTGCAGGCCATGACCTCGGGCTCACGCCCCTTGCTGGAAGTGCTGCAGGCGCTGCGCAATAACTCGTTGCTGATGGACAACCTGGACAACTCCGCCCGGGTCGCCGGCGAGCTGACCGGCAAGCTGGCCAAAGGCACCGATGCCCAGATGCGCAATCTGGTGGCCAGCGGTGTGGAGTCGGCCCTGGCCGAAGCCGGCACCAACAGTGCCCGTCAGGCCCTGGCACGCCAGTTCCACGAGTTGAATGTACTGCTGCCCGATGGCGAAACCCCGGCGCCGGCGCTGCAAAATGCCATGGACGCCCTGTTTGCGGTGCAGAGCCGGTTTAATGCCGTGGCCAACGCGCCCGATCCGGGCCAGGCTGCCTACAAGCTGGCCCGCCAGCGCATGAGTGGTGACGTGGACGAGCTGGGCCGATTGCGCCAGGCCATGGAAACCCTGCCCTCCCCCGCCAGCCACTGGCTGCTGCAGGTGGCGGACCAGGGCTGGTATTTAATACTGGCCAGCAGCCATGATTACATTCAGCAGCAATATGCCGCCGAGCTCTGGCGCCCCTACCGCAATGCCATTGCCGGTCGCTACCCCTTTGGCCGGGAGGCGGAGCAGGAAGTGGCACTGGGCGATTTCAATGCCTTCTTTGGCAAGGGCGGCAGTGTAGACAACTTTTATCACAGCGTGCTGCGCCCCTTTGTGAGCGGCAGCCGTGGCCGGCTCTATGCCCGTCAGGTTGACGGCCAGGGTCTGCCGTTCTCCGGCGCGTTTTTGCGCCAGATGTCCCGCGCCTACGCCATTCAGCGGGCGTTTTTCTCGGAAAACGACAGCCAGGCCCAGCTGCAGTTCAAGCTGGAGCCACTGGCGCTGTCTTCCAGCCTGTTGAAATCCGAGCTCAAACTTGATGGCAACAGCCTGGTGTACGAACACGGCCCCATTCTTGGCAAGCAGTTCAGCTGGCCCGGTACCGCCAGCCGCAACCTGGCCAGCATTGCCCTGCACAACCTGGCCGGCAGTCATGTGCTGAGCCGCCAGAGCACCGGCACCTGGAGCCTGTTCCGGCTGCTGGATGAATTTCAGGTGGAAACCCAGAGCGGCAGCAACGTGCTCAAGGCCAGTCTGAACAAGGAAGGTCTCACCGCCCAGTATCTGATTGCCAGCCGGCACAGCCCCAACCCGCTGAACCGGCAAACCCTGATCGCCTTTGGTCTGCCGGCAAACCTATGACCCGGCACCTCAACTGGCATTCTGCCGCCTGCACTCATGGCGGCAAAATCAGGGACTGCAATGAAGATGCCTATTTCAACCACAGCCCGGCCGGGCTGTGGGCGGTGGCCGACGGCCTGGGGGGGTATCGGAACGGCGACCTTGCCAGCCGCATGGTGGTGGAGTCACTTACCGGGCAGGCCGAGGCCACGAGTGACCCCGCTACCAGCCTGGAGCAGCGCCAGTTGGCGTTGCATAGAGCCCTGGAACGGGTAAACCGTCACCTGGGGTGTGAAAAAACCCTGCATGGCAGCCAGGCCATTGGCAGCACGGTGGCCGCCCTGTTGCTGAGCCCGCAGGGCAACGCCGCCTGCCTGTGGGCCGGTGACAGCCGTTGCTATTTGCTGCGCCGGCGGCGGCTGTATCAGATTACCCGTGATCACAGCCTGGTGCAGCGGCTGATTGAGCAACGGCGGATCAGCCGCCGCCAGGCGGTGGGCCACCCTCAAAGCCATGTGCTGACCAGGGCCATTGGCGGCGCGCCCGAATTGGCACTGGAAACCGTGGAGCTGGAGCTGGAACGGGGCGACCGCTTGTTGCTGTGCACCGATGGCCTGTACCGGGATTTAAGCGAAGAGCAAATGGTGGCCGGGCTGTGCCTGGACACGCCGGGGGCGGCGGTTACTCACCTGGCCACCGAGGTGCTGCGCGGCCCGGCCACCGATAACCTGACGGCGCTGGCCGTTTTTGTGAGCTGAGCATGACGCAATCACAGCTTTCACCCGTAACCGCCCATCCCGGCCCTGGCCTCGCCCCCACCGTGCTGGCAAAGCGCTACCTGCTGCACCGCATACTGGGTGTGGGCGGCATGGGAGTAGTGTACAAGGCCCGGGATCTGCTGCTGGAATCGATGGGAGAGCCCCACCCCTGGGTGGCGCTGAAAACCCTGAGCCGGGACATGCGCGAGTACGAGGGTGCCGACGCCCTGCTGTTGGGTGAATACCGGCTGGGCATGCGCCTGCGCCACGGCAACGTGGTAAAAAACCTGCATTTTGATCTTTGCCCCCAGCACCGTTACGGCTTTTTTACTCAGGAGCTGATTGCCGGCGAAACCCTGGAAGAGCGGCTGCTGCAGGGCCCGCCGCCTTCCCCTGAGTTACGCCTGAAATGGGCCCGCCAGCTGGTGGCCGCCCTGCAGCACTGCCAGCAGCAGGGCGTGATCCATGCCGATCTCAAACCCGCCAACCTGCTGATTGACCACCATGACGATCTGCTGCTGTTCGACTTTGGCATTGGCCGGCTGAGTGACGGTAGCGACGGGGCCTTTCGGCTGAACCGTGAGCAGCTGGACGCCTGGAGTTATCGCTATGCCGCTCCCGAGCTGTTTTATGGTGCTTTGCCTTCGGTTGACACCGATGGGTTTTCCCTCGCCTGTGTGTTGCACCAGCTGCTGAGCCTGCAGCACCCGTTTGGCCAGCGCACCTCCCGATGCCTGGCAGAGCGGCCATGGCGACCCGAGCCGCCCACTCGCCACCGCCGCCTTAACCGGGCACTGCTGGCGGGGCTGCAGGTATTGCCCGACGAACGCCAGGTTCATTTGAACGAACTGGCACAGCGACTGGCGGAGCTTGCCGCCGCCCCGGACAAGTGGCTGCGTGCATGATTTTCAGTGAGAACATGCACAAATGTCTGAAAACCCTGCACTTTTCTCTTGGGAAAAACTCAGGACAACGCTAAACCACTGAATAATAAGAATTTATCTTTCTGGCACAGACCTTGTATATAAATGAGTACCGGATACGTCCGGACTTATCATTTTTACCAACACAAACACGAGGATAAACACAATGCCAACTCCGGCTTATATGACCATCGAAGGTGAAAAACAGGGCCTGATCACCGCCGGTACCTTTACCGAAGACTCCGTGGGCAACATCTACCAGGAAGGCCACGAAGACGAAGTGCTGGTGCAGGGCTTTGAGCACCAGGTGGTACTGCCCCGCGACGTGCAGTCCGGCCAGCCCACCGGCCAGCGCGTGCACAAGCCGGTGAAAATCACCAAGGTGTTCGACAAGGCGTCACCGCTTATCTACAACGCCCTGACCGCCGGTGAGCGCCTGCCCACCGTGACCATCAAGTGGTACCGCACCTCCGCCACCGGCAGCCAGGAGCACTATTTCACCACCGAGCTGACCGACGCCATCATCGTCGACGTGCAGGCGCAAATGCCCAACTGTCAGGATCCGTCCCAGGCCCACTTTACCCACCTGGAAGACGTGTACATGACCTATCGTGCCATCAGCTGGACCCATGAAGTGTCCGGCACCTCCGGCTCCGACGACTGGCGTTCGCCCGTGTCTGCCTGATGCCAGTGCCCGGGCATTGGCCCGGGTATATTACCGAAGGTTTACGCCTGCTTATGCCGTTATTCCGGCCCATGAGCAGCCTTAAACCTTTTGTGTTTTACAGCCGGGAGGACAGCAAAACATGGCGAAGATTGCGCGATTGGGAGATGCGACATCCCAGGGCGGTAGCGTGCTCGAAGGAGACCAGACCGTGATGCACGGCGGCAAGCCGGTGGCACGGGTGGGCATGCTGGCCAGCTGCCCCAAATGCCAAAAGGGCCAGGGCCCCATTGTGCCCGTGGCACCGCGCACCGTGCAGCTGCCCGGTGGCCTCGTGGCCCTGGCCGGTGATCAGGTGGCCTGCGGCTGCCCGCCCGGCAGCCATGTGCTGGTGCCGGTGCAGGGCGACACCAATGCCGCGGGCTGACCCGGGTTTGGCGTCAGCCTCTGACGCGCCCTGCCCCGCACGCGCCTCATGTGAGACCACTCTTTTTCCCTGCCATGTAGAATGTCCCTTGGCGAGCCATCGCCCATAACAAAAAACAACGAGCACGATATTCATGAACACAAGCTGGCAAACGCCCGGTGCCAACGCGCACCAGGCCTGGCTGCACCTGGGGGAGCTGGGGGCGCAGTCCGTTTACGAGTGGCAGGGCGATGACGCCCTCAGCCGCTGTTTTTCGCTCTCGGTCACCCTGGTGTGCAGTTCGCCGCTGCCGCCCCTGGGCACCCTGCTGCAACAACCCGCCACCCTGGCGTTGCACAGCCCCAAAGGCACCCAGCGCCATGTGCATGGCCTGGTGTTTGACCTCACCGAGCTGGACCGCAGCCCCCGCCATGTGCGCTACCGGCTCACCCTGGTACCGCCGCTGGCGCTGCTTGACCTGCGCCGGGGCGTGCGCATCTTTCAGGACCAGACCGTGCCCGAGCTGGTGGAGCGCCTGCTCTCCGAGGCCGGCCTCAGTGCCGACACCCGGGAGTGGCGGCTGAACCGCGACTACGCCTCCCGTGACTACTGCGTGCAATATAACGAAACCGAGCTGGCCTTTATTGAGCGCCTGCTGGGCGAGGAAGGCATTCACTACCACTTTGTGCACAAAGCCGAAGACACCCTGCTGGTGCTGGCCGACGGCCCCGAAGGCCTGGACCTGCTGCCGGCGTTGCCGTTCAAGGCCGGCACCGGCATGGCTCACGACACCCATGCCATTACCCGCTTCACCGCCGGCCCCGGGGTACGTACCGGCAAGGTGAGCCTGCGGGACTACGACTTCACCCGCCCGGCGCTGCCACTGCAGCCCCACAGCCAGCACCTGCCCGGGCCCGAGCACGCCGACGAGCAACCGCTGGAAGACTACCGCTGGCCCGGCACCTTTCTCAGCCAGACCCGGGGCCAGCAACTCACCGACCTGAGCCTGGCCCGTCACCGCCATGACCAGATGACAGTGACCGGCGAGAGCGACAGCCCGCAGCTGATGGCCGGCCACTACCAGCCCCTGGAAGACCACCCCAACCCCGAGCACAACCAGCTGTGGCTGATGACCGAGCTCAGCTACCACGGCAAACAACCCCAGGTGCTGGGCGAGCTGACCGACGGCCGGAGTGAATTTCACTGTGAATTTACTGCCCTGCCCGAGGCCAGTGTATATCGGCCCCCGTGCCCACCCAAACCCCGGGTGCCCGGCCAGCAAAGCGCCATGGTCACCGGCCCGAAAGGCGAAGAGATTTACTGTGATGAATACGGCCGGGTAAAAGTGCAGTTTTACTGGGACCGCGAAGGCCGGGGCGATGAAAACACCAGCACCTGGCTCAGGGTAAGTCAGGGCTGGGCCGGCAACGGCTACGGCCAGTTCATGCTGCCCAGAGTGGGCATGGAAGTGCTGGTGAGCTTTATTAACGGTGACCCGGACCGGCCCATTATTACCGGCTGTTTGTATAACGGGGCCAACCGGGTGCCCTATGCGCTGCCCGAGCACAAAACCCGCTCCACCTTTAAAACCGCCTCCAGCCCCGGCAGCAACAACGCCAACGAGCTGCGCTTTGAAGACAAGGCCGGCCAGGAGCAGATTTACCTGCATGCCGCCAACGACTACGACCAGCTCATTGACCACAACAAAAAGACCGAGGTGCTCAACGACCGGCACACCGACACTCACGGCCACCACTACGGCCGCACGCGGGGCGACCACCACCACACGGTGAACGGCACTCACCACAGCCGCACCGACGGCGACCGCCACGAGCAGGTGGGCGGCAGCCGCCACACCGAGCTGGGCAGCCAGGAGCTGCTGAAAGCCGGCAAAGAAATACACCTCTCCTCCGGCCACAAGGTAGTGCTGGACGCCGGTGCCGAGCTCACTCTCAAGGCCGGCGGCAGCATGATAAAACTGGATCCGTCCGGCATTACCCTGCTCGGCCCGAATATCAAGATGAATTCCGGTGGCAGCCCGGGTAAGGGAACAGGAGCGGCTGCGCTCCCCCCCCAGAAACCACTTCCAACCGAAAATATAAAACCAGGGAAGGTTCCCGTCGGAGCATCTGCCTTTGCACCGGCAACCTCCACTGGGCATGCCACCAGAAAAACAGAAATTATCGTGGATGTTCTGGGCGGTGGGGAGCCTGCTGCACAGGTGCGCTTGCTTAAAGGGAAAACATCATGATTACCGACCTTAAACAACTCAATGATGAAAGTATTGAACACGGCAAGCGCAGACGGGTTGAATATGAAAACCATGAAGGGGGCGAACTGGCTCTCACCATTCCCAAACGGGAAGGCGGTGAGATTAAAATCACCCTGCTTGAGCATGCACAGATCACCGATGAGCAGTATGACGATTATCAGCTGAATACGCTGCTGCGTCTTCGTCCGCTGGCCGAGATGCCACCGAATGAACAATATGGCTCAGCTGGCATCGGCATACTGCGCAAAGGATACCTTTATGTATTCTTTCATGGCCGTTTGTGGCGTGAGCTGGAGGTTGATGAACATGGCCGCATGAGCGACGTAGACCTTGACCATTATCGTCAGTGCAGGGCCGATGAGCAAAATGACAGACCCTCATCGGGCGTCTGGCTCAAGGATATTTTGGTACCTGTCATGCTGCAGGGCCACGGTGTTATGCATGATGTGCGAGTCGGGTTCAGTGAAATAGCCTGGAGCTGGGCATATATTACCTGGCTGGAGCTGAACCCGGCCAAGCTGGAACAACGCGTTCAGTCTGTTGGCCATGCCAGTGCCGTGGTTTATAGCGACGAACTGCGTTTTGACACCGGTTTCCCGGCTCAAAAAGTATCAACCCTGCCTGAACTGCGTGCCCGTGAGCCGGCAGCCGAGCTGATGCTGGAAAATCCGTCAGAGCAATTCACTCTTGATTACACTAGCCCGGCAGCAAGCTCATTATGCGGAAAGCTCCGCAGCAAGTGGCAATTTATTGCCGATAATGCCGCCAACGCCAAATCTATAGATGGGGCTCAGGAAGCAAATCAGGAAGAGCTGGTTTCACTGACCCAAATGCTGGAACATCAGGTTGAAGCCGGTACCGATACCCTGGCAACACTTAAAACCCAAACCGGCGTGGCAGCGGTCAAAATAGCTGATCCTTTGTTTGTGTTACGCCATACGCTAACGCAAATCAGGCTGAGTTTTCATTATCTCGATGCCATAGAAACTTCCCTTTCTTACAAGCCCCTGGCTCATTCCGCCATGCTTCTGCGCCAAAGCCTGTTTGATCGCTCCGTAGCCAAAGAAAGTGAGCATCAGGAAATGCTTATGCAGTTAAGGCAGGCGCTGGACAGAAAAAAACTCGATGACGTACTGGAGAACGAGGAACGCCGCCAGACCCTGGATCACATTAAAATACAGATCAACAAGCTGAGATCCTTGCTGGACAGCGGTGCGTTTGAAGCAACTTTGCGCGATTACGCCAGCCACCACCATCTGGGCGTTATCGAATCCTTTTCCCTTGCAGGGGCCTTGCTTCATACCCTGAAGCAGGTTCCCGAGACGGTCCGCAAGCATGGTTTTGATGACAATCTGGGTACTGGGGCCATCCTCACCGGTATTTTCAAAAACGCCGCCTTGATGGCGTTCTGGTCTCCTGAAGACGCCGAAGAACTTATGCAACAGGATCTGCCACCAAAAGGTGAAATAGAGCCAAACGATGGCAGTGGCCGGTTTAGGCCTAATTTTATTCGCTCGCTGGTAGAAAGCGGCGCCAGCCTCGATGAAAAAGCACTGGCGGCCCTGCAAATGGAGGGGCTGGCACTGCTCGCCAAACAGGAGTCAGTAAGTCAGGGTGGCGATGATTCTGTACAGAAAACCGGCAAGGTAAGCAGCCTGATAAAAGCAGCCATTGAGGGCTGGAGTGGTGCCATTTTGGCCAGCGTTCAGTCACTGGAAAAAGAAGGAATGATTACCCGGGTTGAACTACATCGCCTGTTCTCATGCCTTGGTGCCAGTTTAAAACACGTCTATCAGGAATTTTCCGGCTTGCGCCTGCTGGCCAGAGACAGGGTCAGCCTGCAACAATATTCCATTATTGGCGTTCACGGTGATGGCCTGCGCTACGGTATGACCGATGCGGAGCTGGCAAGCAATCATTTAACAAAAAAAACTGACTTCCTTGTAGGCGACATACTGGAAGAGCACAACGGCACCACCAAGACAGCCGCATCGAGCAGCCCCACCACCATGCATCAGGCAGACGCCGGCCCCGTTATTAAAACATCCGGCTCTCACAGTGTATTTGTCATTCCGCCCGACCATAAGATGGCAAAAAAGTTAACGGCAACCAAAATCGATCTGGCTAACAATATTAATATCCGCATAAACAGTGAAGGGATTAGCAAGGTATTTTTGGGATTTGCAGTTTATAACTTAAATAGTGAAATAAAATCATTCAAGGAAAAGTGGAGCAATGATAAATCATACGCACTACAAGGAATCAAGTTAATAAATGCAGCTATAGATTCTATGGCTGCATCAATGAAGCTGACAGAAGTCATACTTGGCAACGACCACAAGTTTATTAAATATGGAATTCAGAGGCCCTTATTCACAGTAGAGAGAACGCCGCTGATTGGCAAACGGCTGGCTGCGGTAGGCGGCAATACTCTGGTAAAAACCGCAGCTCTAGTTAACTTCGCTGCAGGTAGTATTGGCGTAGGTATCAGCGCCTATGAAGTAGTTAACAGCCTTGATAATGCCGACTACGACGCTGCCTTTGCTCACTCTGTAGCCCTGGCCGGCGGCGTGGTGTTTTTAAGTTCTCCGCTGCTGGCCACCTGCCTGGCCATTCCCGGCTGGGGCTGGGCCGTACTGGGCATGGGGCTTATCCTGGGCGGAGGGGTATGGGCTGCATTTGCAACAGATGG
Source organism: Oceanimonas aquatica (assembly GCF_030732065.1). Classification (GTDB taxonomy): domain Bacteria; phylum Pseudomonadota; class Gammaproteobacteria; order Enterobacterales; family Aeromonadaceae; genus Oceanimonas. The sequence goes on along the minus strand of NZ_JAVBHX010000003.1, from coordinate 2,822 downwards.
TCCTCTTGAAAAGCATCTTAAACTGGGGCCACTGGGCATATCGCCAGATGCAAGCGAAGTACCGAATACAGACAATGACTACTACCCCCAACTGCTTAGTCTGATGTCACCTTTTACCATTAATGCCTGCCGTGTAGCCGAAGCGCCGGCGAATAACGACAAACTCCAGGCCTGGTTGCAGAATGCCAATCATCAACCCGACGATATGATGATCACCCTGAGCTCACCGCTCATCAGTCAGTTCCCCAGCTGGAAATCCAATGGTCTCACCATCACCGCCCAGGAGCTGAAATACAGCACCCTGGAAGCCTCGGGCACCCGGGCAAGCTTTCTTAGCGAGCAAACACCTTTGGTTAACCTCAAAAGCTCGGGCTTTTTACCGGAAGACAATGCCATTCGCTTTGTGGTGGGCAAGCAGCTAAAAGGCGGAACGCACACCACTGCGTATTACCGGGAGACCTATCATCTCAGGCTAAGGGTATGTATTCAGGCTCGTATAAAATCCGAACTGGGTGAGCATGTATTCCCTCAGCCTCTGAACAAAAAGGATCTGCCTTACAATCCGGATAAACACGCATCGGCACCGGCCAAAAAAACGCGAACCTATCACCCTGCGCCTAACGAGCAGGCACCTTTCTGGTTTATCAAGGAAATTGACGTATGACCATTCAGCAATATCAGGGCAACGCCATTCCCCCGCTGCCCGCTGCTCCCAAAAGCCGCCATCGGTCCATGCAAACGCTGATGGGCTTTGGGGATTATGCCGCTCTGGATCCAAACACCATGCAGCAGGAAGATGCCAGCTCGGTACAATATGCCGAAACCCAGGACAAGGAGTTCTATAAAAAGGACTGGTGGTGGGATCACCAGCGCATACGATTTTTAAATGATGGCGGTATGATAAAACTGATGTTATTTATCATCCCTGGACTTATTTGGCTTTCATTTAATGCCTTATCCCTCCTTTCAACAAATTTACTCTTAGAAAACTATGAATTACCTGCTGACCTCGTCGTTTTCATCCTCATCATTTTCTCTTTCATATGGTTAGCATTAGCGATAGTTTCCTTCCCATTAATATTCAATGGTTTTTTCAAGGTCTGTGAAGTACTTTCCAAACCATTTCATAAACAGGTGGAAGCCGGTCTGGATCGGGCACTGGAGAAAAAGTGCAGTGAGTTCAATCGGACAGATGGCATGGTGCGGCTGGCGGTATCCGCCAAAGAGAAATTTGAAGCGCCCTTTATCGAGTTTGATCCCTACATTGAAAGCGTGGTGCAAAGCGGCGGTGTCTATTACCGGCTGATGCTGGTGCACCGCTACACCGGCAAGACCTTCACCAAAATCAACCTCACCGGCCTGAGTGCCACGCAACACGAGATCTTTGCCCTGTGGGACATGCTGCAACGCTTTATGGACGTCACCCAGCCCCTGCCCGATATGCCCAGACTGGAGCCTTTCCGGCATCTGGATCCGCTCACCGCCGAGCACGACCGCAACACCGGCCGCCATCCCCGCTTCTGGCGCGATCTGGATCTTAAAGCCTGGAGCGATAATGAAGGCGCAAAGCGGGCCAAAGCCCAGCGAGCCTTTGAGTGGAACAAGCTGAAATGCCAGCTCACGCCCCAGCTTGGCAGAATCAGTATGGAAGAGTATCAGACAGGTAAAGCCAACACAGCAACCTGTGAGTCCGGCCCTGTATGACTGGGATAAAACCATGACTTAAACGCCTCATGAAAAATACTAATAAAACAATGTATTCAGCCTTTAACAGCACAAATCTGCCGGACTTGCCGCCGGCATCAACAGAGCACCAAAACCGCCTTTACAGCGCTCTGAATATTCCTCTGTTCTGGGGAAACTACACAAATCTGGACTCGGCAACCGAGCTGGAGCTGGATTTTGAAATGGAACGGGATCTTACCGAGGAAGAAAAAGAATCAACCCGACACATCAACACGTTGCGCTGGAACTTTGAAATTAATAACAGATGGTCACATCTTATATTTATCACTAAAATAATGAGTTCATTTTCAGTTCCTATATTCATATCTCTAGAATTTACATCCAACCTAGATGAAATTATATTCTCAAGTTTTCTCGTTATATTTTCAGCATTTGCATCACTTGTGCTGGTTATGACCCAAAAGCCACAGTACTATATAATCTTTTTATCATTTGCTTTTCTTTCTAATGCTGGCATTTTAGCCTGGCAACAACAAACCCTGTGGGGCTTTTGGCAGGGCTATCCCTTTTTTATTACCGGTTGTATTTTATTTTTCCTGGCGGTGATAGGCTGTGATTTATTATTATTTCTGCATGCTTATTTTTACCAACACGACGGCAGTCAGTTTAACCGCCGTACCGGCATGGTGCACCTGGCCGGCAAGCGCTGGCGCAAACCTTTTGTGGCCCCCTTTTACGAGTTCGATCCGGTGATGCAGGTGCAGGTCATGCCCCATGGCCAGCGCGATTATGTGCTCTGGCTTTATCACCGTTACACAGATAAAAAGGTGTGTCTGGCCAACCGGATACACAGCCTGGGATTGGACCAAAACAACCTGCGCGCCTTCTGGGATACCCTGCAACGCTATATGGACGTCAGCCAGCCGTTGCCGGACTTGCCCGTGCTGGAGCCCTGCCGCCAGCAGGATCCGATAACTGCTACTTATGATAAGGCACAGGACCGCCCGCCCCGCTACTGGCGCGACATGAGCGAACGACACTTTAAGCAGGAGGTATTGCCCCGACTGCGGGAACAACTGCGCAACGCCAGCTGGCCCAGCGGCCCCGGCCTGATTGCCGCGCATACCGATCCTGCC
>NZ_JAVBHX010000024.1 GCF_030732065.1 Oceanimonas aquatica | reverse complement strand
CGGCGTTGTTTCCTAAATCAGGGAACTATCTGTCTCAGCCGTGATCCGATCTCCTAACGAACGGACTCAGGAGCAGGCAGATGGGCAAAGCTCGGCACAACATCAGCAACTGGCGGCAGTACAACCGGGCTTTGATCAATCGAGGTTCACTGACCTTCTGGATTGATGAGCAAGCCATCGAGCAGTGGCATTGTCATCAACACCACGGACGCCGCGGGCGTGGCTTCCACTACAGCGATAACGCTATTGAAACAGCACTGATGCTCAAAGCCTTCTTCGGCTTGCCGTTACGGGCGCTGGAAGGATTTATCAACTCCATTTTTCAACTGATGGACGTGCCGCTTACCTCACCTGGTTACAGCAGCATCAGCAAGCGTGCTCAGACCGTGAATGTGAAGTATCGCTTGCCCAGCAAGGGGGCTGTCACTCATCTGGTTATCGATGCCACCGGGCTGAAGGTGTTCGGTGAAGGCGAATGGAAACAGCGCAAGCATGGCAAGGATAAACGCCGGGTCTGGCGCAAGTTGCATCTGGCTGTTGATGCCCGCACCCACGAGGTCATCGCGGCCGAAGCCAGCCTGGAAAACGTGGCCGATAATGAAGTCCTGCCGACCTTGCTTAACCCGCTACGCCGCCGGTTGCATCAGGTCTCGGGCGATGGGGCTTACGATACCCGGGAGTGCCATCAACTCCTCCGCAGGAAAGGCAGCAAAGCGACCATTCCACCGCGAAAAAATGCTGGTTATTGGGAAGAAGGGCATCCAAGAAACGACGCCGTGACGGCACTGAAATCAGGCAAGCTCGCTGACTGGAAAACCGCTTCTGGCTACCACCAGCGTTCGCTGGCAGAAACGGCGATGTCTCGTTACAAACAGCTGGTGAGTCCCAAGCTCAGCCTGCGTAGCTACAACGGTCAGGTCGGCGAAATCCTGGCCGGCGTGAAGGTCATGAACAAGGTCATCGGGCTCGGTATGCCTGTTCGCCAGCCGGTCAGTTAAGGGCGCCAAGCCCAGTAGGGACAGCCTGCTCCGGCTCTGATTTGATCAACAGCGCC
>NZ_JAVBHX010000023.1 GCF_030732065.1 Oceanimonas aquatica | reverse complement strand
GGATGATGAGATGGACACCTCTTGTGTAACCGGCGTCGCGATGCGCCATATTTGGGTTGAGGCTCAAATATCCACAAAAGGTGTCCACTATGAACATTACGCTCATTGGTCTCGATTTGGCAAAGAATGTGATTCAGGTTTGTGGCGTCAACCAGGCTGGCAAGACGGCGTTCAACCGCAAAGTGGCCCGGGACAAGGTGCTGGAGCTGCTTAGCCAGTACCCTCAGGTTCCCATTGCGATGGAAGCCTGCTGCGGCTCCAATTACTGGGGCCGCACCCTGCAGCAGCGGGGGCACCGGGTGATGTTATTGCCACCCCAGCATGTCAAACCGTTCGTTAAAGGTAACAAGAATGACCGCAACGATGCCTTTGCCATCTGCGAAGCGGCACGGCGCCCCAACATGACGTTCGTGCAGCCGCGCACGCTGGAGCAGACCGATATCAGCCTGACACACCGGCTGCGAGAGCGTCGTGTGGGCGAGCGAACCCGGTTGATTAACCAGTTGCGGGGACTGCTGAATGAGTACGATATTGTGCTGCCAGGCGGCAGAGACACATTGAAGCAGGCTATGCCCCTGCTGCTGGAAGAGGCGAGCAACGAGCTGACACCGCTGGCACGAGCTTATTGCCGTGACATTATGGAAGAATGGCAGCAACTGGATGAGACGATTCAGAAGGTGGATAAAGACATTCGCCGAAAATGCCGTGGCAATGAAGCCTGCACCCGGCTGGCCGACATCCGGGGCGTGGGCCCAGTCACCGCGACCGCCATGGTGGCCTTTGTCGGCAATGGCAGTCAGTACCGTAATGCCCGGCACTTCTCGGCCAACCTCGGGCTGGTACCGAAAGAGCATTCCAGTGGCGGCAAACAGAAGTTGGGCGGCATTACCAAACGCGGCAATGGTTATCTACGGACGTTGCTGGTCCAGGGAGCCTGGTCGATTATCCGGCACCTGAACAAGGCCACAGACCGGTTATCGCTCTGGGTCAAGCAACTGGTCGAACGCCGAGGCAAGCAGCGTGCTGCCGTGGCCACCGCCAACAAGCTGGCACGGATTATCTGGGCCATGTTGTTCCGGCAGGAGCATTACCGGGCAGCCTGAGCTGACACGAAGTAACGATGTTAAACCCCGTTTAGCAGGAAGGAAAA
>NZ_JAVBHX010000022.1 GCF_030732065.1 Oceanimonas aquatica | reverse complement strand
TGTCTAGTCCTGAAATAGGTTTACACATTTTCAGCTAGCTTTTCGCCACTCAGAACGCCCGATGCACCGCATCCGGCGTTCTGTATTTCAATGCGTGATGAGGCCGCTCCAGGTTGTAAATATCAACGGCCTCACTCACCATTTTCCTCGCTTGTGCCAAGTCCTTCGGGCTTTGCAACAACAACTCGCCTTTCAATATCCCGTTCACCCGTTCGGCCAACGCATTCTGATAACAGTCATAGCCATCCGTCATTGAGCACCGGACTCCGTGTCGCTCATGCAGCGACTGGTACAAGCCCGAGCAATACTGTACCCCGCGATCCGAGTGATGGATGAGCTCCCGGCGGCTATTCCGTTGCTTCAGCGCCTGCCTGAAGGCTACCGCCACCGACTCGGCATGCAACCCTTCGTGAACGTGATGGCCCACTATCTTGCGTGAATAGGCATCCGTCACCAGGCTGAGATACAGCGGCCCGCTCTTGGCCGGCAGATAAGTGATATCCGCGACCCAGATCTGCTCCGGCGCCACCGGCGTGACCTGGTCAGGTCCGCCCTTGAGCAAGTTGGGGTGGCGGTAGAAACGGTGAAAGCTGTGCGTTGTTTTGTGGTATGCCCGCTTGGGCTGCACCAGCAAACGGTGCTCGGCCAATATCTGAAACAGCCGGTCCCGTCCTACCTTCAGCCATGCATCGTCCTGATTATGCAGCAGATAATGCAGCTTGCGGGTACCCACTCGTGGTTGTCGTAACCGCACTCGCTGCACGTAGCGCACCACGTGCACGCCCTGCGCATGGCGCTGGTCAGCGACCCGATTGCGCTTGTAGTAAGCTTGACGACTGATCCCCAGAAACCGGCAAGCCCTGACGATGGTCAGCCTTTCGACTTGCCGTTGCGAGAGGACTTGCCGGGTCGCTTTTTTACGATGGAGACGCCATAGTCGTTCTTGAGCACATCAACGACGGCCTCAAAGAACTGGGCCTTCTGGCTCATGAGTTCCAATTGCTGCTCGAGCTCCTTGATGCGTTGCTCGGGTGTCTGGTTGTCGGGATCAGTCATGGTGGTCCTCCTGCCGGCCCGGAGAGAGGCCCCCTGGCTCCAATCCTGCCGACCATATTTACGCAACCATACAAGAACGGTCGAGCGCCCCTGAATACCATAACGAGCCTGCGCCTGCTTGTAGGTCAGCTCGCCTTTTTCAATCTGTTCGACGAGAGCC
>NZ_JAVBHX010000021.1:0-2010 GCF_030732065.1 Oceanimonas aquatica | reverse complement strand
AGGGTGATAGCCCCGTACACGAAACGGCTCTTGTTGTGAAATCGAGTAGGACGGGACACGTGATATCCTGTCTGAACATGGGGGGACCATCCTCCAAGGCTAAATACTCCTGACTGACCGATAGTGAACCAGTACCGTGAGGGAAAGGCGAAAAGAACCCCTGTGAGGGGAGTGAAATAGAACCTGAAACCGTGTACGTACAAGCAGTGGAAGCCCTTCGAGGGTGACTGCGTACCTTTTGTATAATGGGTCAGCGACTTACTTTTAGTAGCAAGGTTAACCGTATAGGGGAGCCGTAGGGAAACCGAGTCTTAACTGGGCGACGAGTTGCTAGGAGTAGACCCGAAACCCGGTGATCTAGCCATGAGCAGGTTGAAGGTTGAGTAACATCAACTGGAGGACCGAACCCACTAATGTTGCAAAATTAGGGGATGACTTGTGGCTGGGGGTGAAAGGCCAATCAAACCGGGAGATAGCTGGTTCTCCCCGAAAGCTATTTAGGTAGCGCCTCGGACGAATACTACTGGGGGTAGAGCACTGTTTGGGCTAGGGGGTCATCCCGACTTACCAACCCCATGCAAACTCCGAATACCAGTAAGTACTATCCGGGAGACACACGGCGGGTGCTAACGTCCGTCGTGAAGAGGGAAACAACCCAGACCGCCGGCTAAGGTCCCAAAGTCCTAGTTAAGTGGGAAACGAGGTGGGAAGGCTCAGACAGCCAGGATGTTGGCTTAGAAGCAGCCATCATTTAAAGAAAGCGTAATAGCTCACTGGTCGAGTCGGCCTGCGCGGAAGATGTAACGGGGCTAAAACTAGGCACCGAAGCCGCGGATTCACACTATGTGTGAGTGGTAGGGGAGCGTTCTGTAAGTCTGCGAAGGTGTGTTGTGAAGCATGCTGGAGATATCAGAAGTGCGAATGCTGACATGAGTAACGATAAAGGGGGTGAAAAACCTCCTCGCCGGAAGACCAAGGGTTCCTGTCCAACGTTAATCGGGGCAGGGTGAGTCGGCCCCTAAGGCGAGGCCGAAAGGCGTAGTCGATGGGAAACGGGTTAATATTCCCGTACTGACACACATTGCGATGGGGGGACGGAGAAGGCTAGATGAGCCAGGCGTTGGTTGTCCTGGTGAAAGGGAGTAGGCGGTGATTTTAGGCAAATCCGGAATCACAACGCTGAGACCCGAGACGAACTGACCACGGTCAGGAAGTCATTGATGCCCAGCTTCCAGGAAAAGCCTCTAAGCTTCAGATGTGTGTGAACCGTACCCCAAACCGACACAGGTGGTCGGGTAGAGAATACCAAGGCGCTTGAGAGAACTCGGGTGAAGGAACTAGGCAAAATAGTACCGTAACTTCGGGAGAAGGTACGCTGGAGCGAGTGAAGTCCCTTGCGGATGGAGCTTGAGCCAGTCGCAGTGACCAGGTGGCTGGGACTGTTTATCAAAAACACAGCACTCTGCTAACTCGCAAGAGGACGTATAGGGTGTGACACCTGCCCGGTGCCGGAAGGTTAATTGATGGGGTTAGTCTTCGGATGAAGCTCTTGATCGAAGCCCCGGTAAACGGCGGCCGTAACTATAACGGTCCTAAGGTAGCGAAATTCCTTGTCGGGTAAGTTCCGACCTGCACGAATGGTGTAACCATGGCCACGCTGTCTCCACCCGAGACTCAGTGAAATTGAAATCGCCGTGAAGATGCGGTGTACCCGCGGCTAGACGGAAAGACCCCGTGAACCTTTACTATAGCTTGGCACTGAACATTGACCCTACATGTGTAGGATAGGTGGGAGGCTGTGAACCGATGACGCCAGTTGTCGTGGAGCCAACCTTGAAATACCACCCTTGTATGTTTGATGTTCTAACTTGGTCCCCTTATCGGGGATGAGGACAGTGCCTGGTGGGTAGTTTGACTGGGGCGGTCTCCTCCCAAAGAGTAACGGAGGAGCACGAAGGTTGGCTAAGTACGGTCGGACATCGTACGGTTAGTGCAATGGCATAAGCCAGC
>NZ_JAVBHX010000020.1 GCF_030732065.1 Oceanimonas aquatica | reverse complement strand
ATATTTACAACCTGGAGCGGCCTCATCACGCATTGAAATACAGAACGCCGGATGCGGTGCATCGGGCGTTCTGAGTGGCGAAAAGCTAGCTGAAAATGTGTAAACCTATTTCAGGACTAGACATATGAGAATTGCTTCAGCGCAGTTGTGCCGCAAGCTCCCGCTGGCGTGCCTTCAGGGCTTCAATATCCAGCCCCTGAATGGCGCCGCCGGACACACGCCACTGGCCCGCCACCATTACCCGGTCGGCCCGCTGGGCACCACAAAGCACCAGGGCCGCCAGGGGATCGCCGGCGCCGGCAAACTGAATGTCGTCGAGCCGGAACAAGGCCAGATCCGCCTGTTTGCCCACGGCAATCTCGCCAATATCGCCACGTCCCAGGCAGGCGGCCGAGCCTTGAGTGGCCCAGTCGAGCACCTTTTGGTGGGTGATTTTTTTGGCACCGTAACGCAGCCGCTGCAGCAGCAGTGCCTGGCGCACTTCCAGTATCATGTTTGAAGCATCGTTGGACGCCGAGCCGTCCACGCCTATGCCCACCGGGCAACCGGCCGCTTCCAGAGCCAGGGTCGGACACATGCCCGAAGCCAGCAGCATGTTGGACGACGGACAGTGGGAGATTCCCACCCCGGCCTTGCCCAGACGAGCGATTTCTTCTTCGTTGAAGTGAATGCCGTGAGCCAGCCAGGTGCGGCGATTGAGCCAGCCAACCGACTCCAGGTAGTCCACCGGACGCATGCCGAACATGCGCTGGCAGAACTCGGTTTCGTCATGGGTTTCCGCCAGGTGCGTGTGCAGTTGCACATCGTGTTTTTCGGCCAGCTCCGCCGAAGCTTTCATCAGCTCGCCGCTGACCGAGAACGGTGAGCAGGGGGCCAGCGCCACCCTGACCATGGCACCGTCGGCGTGGTCATGGTAACGCTCGATCAGCCGTTCGCTGTCGGCCAGTATGACCTCTTCGGTCTGGACCGTGGATTGCGGCGGCAGGCCACCCTGATCCTTGCCCAGACTCATGGAGCCCCGGGTCAGGTGCACACGCACGCCCAGCTTGCGGGATTGCTCCACCTGAATATCAATGGCCTGTTCCAACCCTTGCGGAAACAGGTAATGATGATCATTGGCAGTGGTACAGCCAGACAGTAACAGTTCGGACAGGGCGATTTGCGTGGAGACTTCCACCATTTCCGGCTGCAATTTCGCCCACACCGGGTAGAGCGAGGTCAGCCAGGAGAACAGCTCCTTGTTCAGCGCCACCGGATGGGCGCGGGTCAGGGTCTGATAGAAATGATGGTGGGCGTTAATCAGGCCGGGCAGCAGTACATGCTCGCCGGCATCAAAAGTGTCGTCAATCTGGTGGCCGGGCGTGTTGCCCTTGGCCACCAGTTCGACGATGGTGTTGCCCCTGACCACCACGCCACCGGCACAGGCCGGATCCAGAGTGGCAAGGGGCGATTTAATCCAGAGAGTGTTATTGGGGTTTTGCATCAGACTTTCAGCTCCATGTTTTGGGAAAGTTGGCATCCCCCGGATGTGGAAACCCCTGACGTACAATCCGGGAAGGTACGCCAGGGGATTGAGCCATTTCGAGCCTCAATAAGTTAGTGAGTGTCAACCAACCTCACCTAATTTTTTTTTACCGTCGTCAGCCTGGGCTGCAGTTTCTGCAGTGCTTTCTTCTTCCTCGGCAGGCCCTTCGGGAAGGATAAGGCTCAGCAGGATGGCGGTGATGGCACCCATGGCAACCGGCGACTTCAGAATGTTTTCCACTGTGTCCGGCAGCGCCTGCAGTACCTGAGGTACGGTGGAAACACCGATACCCATGCCCACGGAGATGGCGATAATCATCATGTTGCGGCGGTCAAGGTTGGCCTGAGACAGTACACGAATACCGGCAACGGCCACGGTACCGAACATGATCAGGGTTGCGCCGCCCAATACCGGCTTGGGCATGGTTTGCAGCACGCCACCTATGATGGGGAACAGACCCATGAGGAACAGGATGCCGGCGATGTAGATACCGACAAAGCGGCTGGCTACACCGGTCAGGGCGATAACGCCGTTGTTCTGACTGAAGGTGGTGGACGGCATGCTGTTGAAGGTGGCGGCGATCATGGAGTTGATGCCGTCGCCCAGTACACCACCGCGAATACGGTTGATGTAAATCGGGCCTTTCACCGGCTCACGGGAGATGGTGGAGTTGGCGGTCAGGTCACCGGTGGTCTCCATGGCGCTCACGCAGAACAGAATGGCCAGCGGAATAAAGGCAGCCAGGTCAAACTGGAAACCGAACTTGAAGGGCACCGGAATGGAAACCAGCGGCAGGCTGGCCACATGGGAGAAGTCCAGACGCCCCATAAAGAAGGCAGCCAGCATACCCAAGGTCAAACCGATAACCACGGCAGCCAGACGGATCATGGGGTTCTTGGAGCGGTTCAGCAGGATCACGCTCACCAGCACGATAGCGGCCAGCAGCAGGTTATCAAGGGAGCCGAAGGCATCGGTCTTCAGAGCACCAAAACCACCACCGATGTCGGTCATGGCCACTTTAATCAGCGGAATACCGATAAGAATAATGATGGTGCCGGTAACAACGGGAGTAATGACTTTCTGCAGCTTGTGTACAAAGCGGCTCAGGAAAATTTCGATAAAGGCGGCACAGAAACTCACACCAAAGATGGTGGCCAGAATGTCTTCAGGAGTGCCACCGCGGTTTTTAACGATAAAGCCGGCGGACAGCACAGCTGTCAGAAAGGCAAAACTGGTGCCTTGCAGACACAGCATGCCGGCACCGATGGGGCCGATACGACGACACTGAATAAAGGTACCCACACCGGAGACCATCAGCGCCATGCTGATCAGATAGGGAACATGTTCACCCAGTCCGAGCGCACCACCCACGATCAGGGTAGGCGTGATAACACCGACCAGGCTCGCCAGTACGTGCTGCAGCGCAGCAAAGGCAGATGGAAAGAAGCCGGGCTTGTCGTGCAGTGAATAAAGCAAATCATGGTTTTTGCTTTGTGCGGTTTTTGCATCCTGGGTCATAACAGATCCCTTTGTTAATCGTTGCCAATGAGCGGGCTGTAAACTGAGCCGCCATTTTATTATTGGCCAACATCCTGTCGAGACGGTGGCACTACCCTCCAGTCTCCACTTCAAGGCCGGAGCCAAGTGCGGAGCCAACTAGATAATACCGTAAAAAAAACACCAGTGTTATATCGATGTGAAATCTTTGTACACAAAATTGGCATCAATGTGATCTATATCCCCCTTCCCTGACCACAGAGTACGGCACAGACAAAGAACAAAAACTCAGCCAGGTTGCATACAGACCTGGCGGGCCCACACTGGCAGATCAGGCACAAATACCGTACCCATGCCGCTTTGTATCGCGACATGGATACAGTATAGATCCAAGTGAACAATGAACGATTGTAAAGGACGTGAGAGAGCATGTATGAAGCTCAGCAAAGGCCGCCTGGAGTTTCGCTCCGCTGGGTTTACCTTTGCCATGTGAAAGCTGCTGACCGCAGAAACGAAAAAAGCCCTTCACATCAGTGAAGGGCTTTTCGGGTTTGGGTGCCTGGCAGTGACCTACTTTCACATGGCAGCTGCCACACTATCATCGGCGCGGTTGCGTTTCACTGCTGAGTTCGGCATGGAATCAGGTGGTTCCACAACGCTA
>NZ_JAVBHX010000002.1:245903-458884 GCF_030732065.1 Oceanimonas aquatica | reverse complement strand
ATATTTACAACCTGGAGCGGCCTCATCACGCATTGAAATACAGAACGCCGGATGCGGTGCATCGGGCGTTCTGAGTGGCGAAAAGCTAGCTGAAAATGTGTAAACCTATTTCAGGACTAGACAGGAAGGAAAGGTGTGAGATGGAAGACGGACGGTGTGAGGGAAAAGGTGTGAGGGGAGTAGGAGCGCGGGCAGCTTGCTTTCAGTCACTCCGGCCTTCGCCAGAGTGACGATGTTTTGTAGGCCCGGGGTTTTAACCGGGCGAGGGGGCTTGCCGCTGTAGGCCCGGTTTAAACCGGGTGGGAGTGCTTGCCCCACTGAAGTGGGGCCTACAAGGTACGCTGCCGGTCCCCGGTTTTCAGCCCCTGATCACCAGACACAAAAAAGCCCCGCACGTTGGCGGGGCTTGAAGGCTTGCTGCTGACCGGTGTTAGTTGGCCAGGGATTCTGGCAGGTGCTCGCGAATGGTGGACAGCATCACTTTCAGTACCTTGGGATTGGCACAGACCACGTTGCCGCTGCGGTCAAAGTTATGGCCACCCACGAAGTCGGTAACGATGGCACCGGCTTCCCGGGCAATCAGGCTGCCCGCGGCGGTGTCCCAGGGCTTGAGGCCCAGTTCCCAGTAACCGTCTACCCGGCCGGCGGCCACGTAGGCCAGATCCAGGCTGGCGGCGCCGGCGCGGCGAATGTCGGCACACTGTACGAACATGTCCTTGAACATGGCCAGGTAGGCATCGGCCTGGTGCTTTTGCTTGAACGGAAAGCCGGTGGACAGCACTGTGTTGGTCAGATCCTTGGCCTTGCCGGTACGAATGCGGTAGCCGTTGAGCTGGGCACCGGAGCCGCGGCTGGCAGTGAACAGTTCGTCACGAATGGGATCGTAAATCACGGCCTGCTCGGTGCGGCCCTTCACCTTGAGGGCGATGGACACGGCAAAGTGGGGAATGCCCTTTACGAAGTTGGTGGTGCCATCAAGGGGGTCAATAATCCACTGGTAATCGGGGTTGCTGCCAGTCAGCTCACCACACTCTTCACCAATGATGGTGTGCTCGGGGTAAGACTTGCGAATGGTGTTTATTACGGCACTTTCCGCGTCAAGATCGACATTGGTAACGAAATCGTTCTGGCCTTTTTGACGAGTTTCCAGATTGTCCGGATTGACAAAACCCTTGACGATAACCTGACCGGCGTTACGCGCAGCGCGCACCGCAATATTCAGCATCGGATGCATATAAGAAGACCCACTTGATGTTAAAGAACAAAATTCGAGCGCGAATTATACCAGCGTCCACAAAGCAGGCAAGGATTAAAATGGGTGACTAAAATTTAATCAGGCTTGTAAGGAAGAGGTAGGCCGGCATGAACAAGGGACTCGGGTGGCTGTGGTTGGTTTTGATGTTGTCTTTTCCCTTGCATGCGGATCCCTCACTGGTGCTCTCGGGTGGCAAAGGCGACAGCGCAGAGCGCTACGGGCTGGGCGTGGGCTGGCAGTACGACTGGCGATCATTCGCCGGTGGGCGGCTGGATGTTGGGCTGGATGTAGACGGCAGCCGCTGGCAGCTGGGCAGTGACAACCTGACGCAGCTCAGCGTGGTGCCAAGTCTGGTATATGAGGGCAGCCAGCGCGGGCTTAAGCCCCTGGCATATGCCGGAGTAGGGCCGGCCTGGATTAACCGAAGCCGGCTCGGCTCCCGAGAGTTGTCGAGCCGCCTGCAGTTTAATTCCCGTGCCGGTCTGGGGGTGGCCATGGGGCGCCACAGTCTGGCGTTGGAAGCCTGGCATCTGTCCAACGGCGGGCTGAAAAAGCCCAACGATGGTCTCACCTCCTATGGCCTGAGCTACCGCTACCGGTTCGACTAGCTGTCCGGTGCGTGATGCAACACCACAAACTTGTCCCATAATTGCTCTTCGGTTTCCCGGTGATCCGGGTCATCGATGATGCAGTCGATCGGGCAGACACTGATGCAGGTTGGCTTGTCGTAATGCCCGACACATTCGGTGCACAGATCCGGGTCTATCTCGTAGATCTCCGGCCCGTAATAAATGGCACCGTTCGGGCATTCCGGCTCGCACATGTCGCAGTTGATGCAGTTGTCCTTAATTAGTAGTGCCATGCGCCAAAACTCTCGCTTAACTTACTGAAATACATAAACTTTTTTAGTGCCGGTATTTTGTCTGTTGACATGCTTGCCTTATCATGCGTTTTCACATTTTTTCATAGTTTATCGGCTTTTTTCTCACGAATCTTCTCATGGCTCCATACGAGGCTTGTTCTCTTTCCCCAACTTCGGCATTGTTGATTTGTCGCGAGTTTACAGACGTTTGCACGCAATCGGCTGTGAATTCTACCTCAATTTTGATGAACAAATAACCTGCTTCTGGCTTTTTAAGCTGGTCATTCGGGATGGCTTCGCTCGTCCTGTGAAAACCTGCATCTGAAAGCTAGCGGATCTCTATTATCGGAGTGTTGTATGAATTTTGAACAAGCTAGATTCCAGCTGGAACTAAAGAAAAAATTTACAGATCGAGAACTCATGAACCTGCTTGATAAAGCAATAAAGGAAAACAAATCAATCACAAAAAGTGCGGGAAAACTGAGGCTAGTGATAAAGCCTAGCGGGAGTATATATATCGCGTTCTATCGAGAATATGGACGGGTGGGAGATCTGTTTAAGGACTTTAAGACGTATGCAGAGGCTTTGGATCACGCAGCAAGGATTATGTCCAGAGATATAACTAACGTCACTGTTTATTATGTTATCGAGTCATATATAAATAGCTTGATGAAGAGGTTGAGGAAAAAAGATGAGTCTTTGCCCTTTGTTATAGATAATCTTGCTGATGGTGAAGGCTATAGAGTTAGCAGCTTTAAAACGGAGTTAGGAAGGGCTAAAACTATCAAGTTAGCTTTTGATGAGTGTCAAGTTTTCGGGAAAGTTAAAATAAGAGAGATTGTTAGTGCGTGCGAATATCTTCTTTATGAATACGTGAAGCCAACAGGCGATGTTCTATCAAGCTCATATGTAAAGCAAGTTATGGAGTGTTTAAAGCGAGTATGGGCGCATGGTGCAATGTTGTATAACGATGACATTGACTGTGCCGCTAACCTACACAAACACCCTGTTTTTAAAGACATTAAGTCTAATAAGCCATGCAAAGTATATACGGATAATAAAGGTATGGCTAAGCTCTGGATCAGAATAGCAAAGAAAACACCAATGCAAAAAAATGCTGTGAGATTTATGATCCTGACAGGAGTAAGACCAATTAATGTTAGTAATTTAAGGTGGTCTTCTGTTGGTGATAAAATGATTAAATACTATGAGGGGGATATGAAGTCCAAAAATATATTTATTATTCCAATTACGCCGGAAATACGAGAGATACTAGAAGAACAAAGAGGGGTTAACCCAGTTTATGTTTTCTCTGGAGTGAGAAACACAAATCTTCCCATGAACAAAAGATCTTTGGATAAATTATTTAAAGATAATTTTGATAATAAACATATTTACTCTCAGGGTAAAGGTATAGGTAAAAAAGGATCTGCTGGAGCTTTCCCTACGCTATGCAGAAAGCTGGTGAAAACCAATGTTATAGAGCAGCTACGTGAGTGCCGGCCCGATTATGAGAGAGTGAGTAAAATTTGCATGAATCACTCTGTGGGGGATAGTATCTCCAAGCACTATGATTTTAGTGATGTATTAGAACCGGCAATAGTAGGTTTTAATGCACATTTTAAGGTGTTATATGAGGAGATAAAGAAACTAGAGAATAGTGGATATAAATAATAAAAAAGGAGGGTTTCCCCTCCTTTCAAATCAGCAAGTACACTCTTGAATGAACATATCTAGCTGAGTTTTTTTGAATAGCACCTTGTTTTGTGAAAAACGAATCGGTTGTAGATACTTACGCTTTCGATGTAATTTTACATATCGATTAAGTGTGGGTCTACTTACACCTATATAGGATGCTGCTTCAGGAAAATTGAAAAGTGTTTTTTTCATTTGTATTATTTCTCTAAAAAATTTAATGATACCTCTTCTTAGTAGTGAAACTCTCGCTGTGTGATGTGTATTTTAAAGGTGTTCGCTAGGATGTCAACTGTTATTTTAACACGACTGTAACATCTCTTTTGGGTTGTTTTATGTGGCTCGTTCAGCTTCTTTTAATAATAAAATCTTATTTTAAATATGGTTTTTTATTTTTGAAGTTTTTTAGTATATTTATTTTATGAGTGATAAGTTAACTAAATGTATTTTCTTTAAAGATGTTGGTCGGTATATTAAATACCTAGAGCAGTTGCTATCTGATGATAATCGCTTATTGTTTAATTTTGTGTTCAGTAGAAAAAGTGATGTTAGGATTGAAAATGTCATTAGGGCACTACTCTTTCTGGAGAAAGCAAGGTATCTTGATAATGTGGAAAGTTATGATTTTGTACAAGCTGAGGAAAAGTTAAAACTTGAGCTGGTTGAATATATTGTTGCCAACTACTTAAAAAATGCTTTTTAATTTTTTGAGGGTTCTTAGGGTCTCCCTAAGCAAGTGCGGTTAACCTTCGGTTAGCCTATCTTGAATACGGGGGTGAAATATAAATATTAATTTTAATTTAAATATGAAAGGATGGACAGTAAAAACAGCAGTGACGAAAAATGGGGCTAAAGGCATAGCTGCTAGACATGTATACTTGTTTAATAAGAAACATATAAATCATGAAAAAACCGAACATATCACCAAGGTGTTTGGTGGTGATGATGCTATGGCTAATATCATTTACTACGCAGAACGCTACTCTGCAGAACAAAAGATGAGGGGGCGAGGCGGGCGGCCTCCAAGTTCATATGCAATGGAGTTCACGTTAAATTTACCAAAAAGCTATAGACCTTCAGAAAAACAGTGGCGTGGGATTGTTATTGATTGTATCAATGCATTGGCGAAATGTTGTAATGTTGGGGGCAAAGAGCTGGCTAGCAGTACGCTTGCAGTATTACATCAACAGAGCATGGAGGGTAAAGGGACAGGAGATCATATCCATTTGATTGTTGGGAAATTTACAGAGCAAGGAAAGTTTCTAAAAAACTTACAACGTAAAACAGCAACACATGTACTTAAAAATACCTTTAATAATTCAACGAAGCAAAGATGTGGATATGACTGGACTGAATATGCAAAAACTCTTGAATGTCAGAAGTACCCCAACAAAAAAAATATTCCAAGCTGGAGAGTGAAAAGTGCCAGAGACTTTAACTTGATCTATGAAAAGTTGAATCTGGTTAAATCTCTATCTGAACAGCTCGATAATAAGCTTCATAAAACCCAACTGGAAAAGAAGCTTTTGGAAAGATTGCAACGTCAGCTTATAAAATGGTTTAAAGCAAAGGAAGAAAAAGGCTCAATCCAAAAAAATAGGCAAAAAAATAGAATTTACAAAACTATGAGTGAGCTATCAAATTTAGAAGTATGTTCAGAGGTTTCTTCAATTATAGAAAAGATCAATGAATGTGTGAGTGAAAAAATATCAAGAGATAAGATTTTGTTCTTTTAGATAGGGCGTTAGCCCTTCTCAATGATTTTTTCATATTGTTTTCCTGTTGCATGCTTGTTTTTGTCCTGATTTAATTTCCTGTTTAGTTTCCTGTTCCTGATCTTGTTTAGCAGACTTGTTTCTGTAGCATGTTTCACTATCTTGTTTAGTTAACTAAAAAAATTACTGATAAGCCAAGCTTGCCTAGGGTTATTCAAAATTATAAAAATTATGTTTTATGTACAGTGCTAGCTGTTATGTATCAGATGTTTTTTTTGATCGCTGAGAGCTGTCAATTTTTGTGAAATGTTATGTTTTTGAGGGAAGTGGTTCAAGTGTAAGAAGAGATGGTGGAAGAGTGAGGGAGTAGTTTCTGCCAAGGAACGAAGTGATGATAATTTGTGTTGAAGGGTTGACTTCCTTTTTTCGAATTACTAACTTTCAGAAAAAGGAGAATCAATGAACCGTTTAGAAAATAATACTATTTCACTTTCCAATCAAATCGTAAACTTCACAAGCATGGGGATCATGGAGAGGCGTATATTATATACCGCTTTATCTCTGATTAATCCCACAAGTGAAGGCTTCTATACCGATTATATTTCATGCGCGAAAGTGCCTGACTTTGACTTTAAGTATAGGTCTGTTATTTTTTCGATAGATGATTTTTTTTCACTGTGGGGTCTTAAGTCTAAAAATAACAAAATGGAAGTTGAAAGGAGGGCTGAGCTTCTTACTGATATAAAATGTAATGTCAAATCGCTTCGTACTCAAGATTTAACTGATGGTAGTGTAAGTGATGTTAGTGCTATAGATGTTTTCGAGTGTGTGGAAGAAGCAGATTACGGCTTTATTAAAATGAAGTTCAGTTATGAGTTCTTGCCTTATCTATATAATGTGGATCTACACCCGAAGGGCTACACTACTATTCCGCTTAACTACTTGGTTGGCTTAAAAAGTGAAACCTCCTTTTATTTTATGCGTTTATTCCTCAATGAAGTATCACTGCAGAAAAGAGCAAGCCTCAAATTTAATCGGCGAATTGATACATTGTGTAAGTTGCTTGGAGTTAGTCGAGATATCAACTTCAGAGACTTTAACGCTAAAATTTTGAAAATAGCTGTAAACGAAATAAACAAAACTCAGCTTATTAATGTTGGTGTAAATACGATCAAGATGAGGTGTAGGGACACTAACAGGCCAAAAATTTACAAGCTTGAGTTTGATGTTGTTGCTGAGAGCTTCCATAAAAGGAAAGGAGAAGCTCAAGACGCAAAGGATGTTTATGAAAACAGAAATAAAGAACAGGTGGATTTTAATTGTAAAGTTGGTGATCATTTAAGTTATGATGAAGCTGAAGAAGAGTTTCCATTCTAAACTACAGGGGCAGCATAATGCTGCCCCTTTTTATATTATATTATGATTTGCTAGCCAAAGTGGCTTCACTTTTTATTTCTTTGAATACTTCTTCAAACATGGGTATCAGAAGTTGGCCACCTCGTTCGTTTAGATGATCGTCATCATAGTAAACAGGGAGTCCATTATGATCACCATAGCAATTATTATCATCACAAAGATAGGGTAAAGGATCAAGTATTTTAATTCCGCAGTTTCTAGCTGCTATATCTTGTGCATTCAGAGCCCTTTGATGTCTTTCATTATACTCTTCAATGCTTATCGAGACCCTCAAGTTCTTACTATAGTATAATGAATTTCTTCCCATGGTATTAGGTACATGAAGATTCAATTCTGGTATCGGCCTTGTCATGTATACATCATTATATTTTGAGAGTGCACATGCAGTTTCAACCAACCCAGATGTCATTTCATCATAAAATCTTTCATCTTTGGCATTGGGAGGAATGTTAATGTATTTTTGTAGCTGCTTTTCTTCTTCGTTAAGATGTAGGTCTTGAGCACCTTCAAATACAGTAGATATCCTATTTACTATGATTATTGGAATGTTCTCTTTTTCTTTTTCATTTTGTAATTTATTGAGTGCTTTTTCTAAAAAATCTGCACATTTAAAATCTTTGTTCGTTGTATGCTTTATACCTAATATTGTCGTGCAACTGCTTAACGTCCAATCCAATACACCAAGTTCCTTTGAAGGTAATGCTTTCTCAACTGAGCGTACTACAGAAGCTGCATGGCTATCACCAATTACAATGGCGCCAAGCTTTTTACCTCCATATGTACACTCTGGTACAGGGGTTGAATTTGAAACATGACACTCGCCCATTCGAGGGTTTTTATTATTTGCTTCTGCAAAAATGGCATCAATATCTGATGGCAGACGCCCCGGTACTCCATCCTGTAGCCTTACGACCAACCCGGGAAGAGCGACAGCCAGCACGACAACAGCAAAGCCAATAATACTAGGCTTAAGGCTTACCTTGTTCAAATGAAAGCGAACAGGCTTCTCTACCAGCTTGTAGGAGGCGTACCCGGTTACAAGTGTCAAGAATAGGGCAATAGCTACCGCAAACAGGTTCTGCTGCAATCCCGCATAGTTCAGCGCAACAGCAAAGGGCCAGTGCCACAGGTACAGGGAATAAGAGGTGTTGCCCAACCATTGTGCCGGAGGTGTTGCAGTCAGCTTTGATTCCTGATTGACTGAGAGCACTAAAGCAGTGCCAATCACAGGCAGCAAAGCGAGATAACCGGGCCAGACAGCCGCAGTGGTCAAGAAAAAGATAGAGTACAGCAGCAGAAGAAAACCGACAGCTTCGAGCAACTTACTCTGGATGTAAGAAAGTCTTATCCTGTCTGCCAGCAGGTAAACCAATCCACCTGCCAGCATTTCCCACGCGCGAGTGGGCAGCAGATAAAAAGCTGCGCTTGCTTTGGTTGGAGAGAGTACGATTGACAGGCCCAGTGAGAGCACGAAGCCAACGCTCATCATACTAATGATAAAGTTGCGGCCGGGGCGAAGCTTCCAAAGCAGCAGCAGTACAAGAGGCAGGATGATGTAAAACTGCCATTCAACCGATAGTGACCATGTGTGCAGTAGCCATTTTTCATGAGAAGCGGCATCGAAGTAACCAGCTTCTTTCCAGAACTTGATGTTGGAGACAAATCCCAAGGCACTGAAGATATGAAACCCCAGCGCTCTGTAGTCTGTTGCGGGTAACCAGAACCAGCCAAGAATGAGCAGAACCGTGCATAGCACCAGCAGTGCAGGAACAATCCGGCGAGCTCTGGCGAGATAAAAATTTAATAGGCTAAATCTATTACCCCCCCCCGAATGCTCTATTCCACCTATTATTATGCCGGTCATCAGGAAGCCAGAAATGACGAAGAAAATATCTACCCCGACAAACCCCCCATCGAACCCCGGTATTCCAAAGTGATAGAGAATGACGGCCACAACGGCCCATGCCCGTAGGCCATTTATGTCCCTGCGAAAGGAGGGAGGCTTAGTGCTCAAAGTTGTCATAATGCTGTTTTTGTTGTTGTTAATAGAAAGGCGGTGGATCTTACAATAAACAAGGCGTTGAGGGCAGGCACTGAAGAAAGGGAGACAGGCATAGATGGAAAGCCAAGGCGCTCGTCTGGGAACCACCTTGGCTGATCTATAGTCATAGACTATTAATTAATCATTTTTTGTAGTTAAAAACCATGAGTAAAATTCTCATGTTTTTCACAGGTTTTTCAATAAAAACTTTAAATTCAAGCGCTTAGATGTGTGTCTCGCACATGTCGCAGTTGATGCAGTTGTCTTTAATTAACAGCGCCATCAGCCTGCTTCACATGGGGGTTGCGGGTGTCCTGCTGCTCGCCGAGGTTGCGCATCAGAATGCCGTAAGTCACGTCGATGTCGGCGTCGATGGGAATATACATCACATGGCCGTTGCCCGGCGCCACTTCTACCTGCTCGCCCTTGCGGTTTTTCATTCGCTCCAGGGTGAAGGTAATGTTGCCCTTCGGCGTCATCAGCTCCAGGCTGTTGCCCACCAGAAACTTGTTTTTGACTTCCACTTCCACCCAGTCGCCGTCGCGACCGGTGATCTCGCCCACAAACTGCTGGCTGGTGGAGACCGAGTAGCCGTAGTCGTAGTTCTGGTAGTCGCCGTGGGCATGACGCTTGAGGAACCCTTCGGTATAACCGCGGTGGGCCAGGTTTTCCAGGGTGCTCATCAGGGTGGTATCGAACGGCTTGCCGGCCACGGCATCGTCGATGGCCTTGCGGTACACCTGAGCGGTGCGGGCCACGTAATAGAACGACTTGGTGCGCCCTTCAATTTTGAGAGAGTGCACCCCCATCTTAGTCAGGCGTTCCACATACTGTACCGCACGCAGATCCTTGGAATTCATGATGTAGGTCCCGTGCTCGTCTTCGTAGGCGGCCATGTATTCGCCCGGGCGGTTGCCTTCTTCCAGCAGCACCGGCTCGTCATGGGGCTTGCCGGCACCCAGGGTGGGGGTAATGTCGCTCTCTACCGGCTGCACCATGATCGGCTCCTGTTTGTGCACTATCTGGCCGGCATCATCTTCCTTGGCCTCGTGCACCTTGTACTCCCAGCGGCAGGCGTTGGTGCAGGTGCCCTGGTTGGGGTCGCGCTTGTTGATGTAGCCAGACAGCAGGCAGCGGCCGGAATAGGCCATGCACAGGGCGCCGTGTACAAACACTTCCAGCTCGATGCTGGGGCAGTGCTTGCGAATTTCTTCAATCTCTTCCAGCGACAGCTCCCGGGACAGGATCACCCGCTCAATGCCGTAGTCCTGCCAGAACTTCACTGAGGCCCAGTTGACCGCATTGGCCTGTACCGAGAGGTGAATGGGCATGTCGGGAAAGTGCTCGCGCACCAGCATGATCAGGCCCGGGTCGGACATGATGAGCGCATCCGGACCCATGTCCACCACGGGCTTCATGTCGCGCAGAAAGGTTTTCAGCTTGGCGTTATGGGGCTGAATGTTGACCACCACGTAGAACTTCTTGCCCAGGGCATGGGCTTCGTCGATACCGATTTGAAGGTTCTCGTGGTTGAATTCGTTGTTGCGCACCCGCAGGGAGTAGCGGGGCTGGCCGGCGTACACGGCGTCGGCGCCATAGGCAAAGGCGTAACGCATGTTCTTGAGAGAACCGGCAGGGGAAAGCAATTCGGGTACAAACATGGGAGTCTCGTCTGATGTCAGGTCAGCAGGCCGCCACCTGATGGCGGCCGGGGCGGGCATTTTACTCCCATGTGGCCGTGATTTCGAGTTTACCGTTATCGGTAAGCCGGGCGCACCCGCTCGACTTCCAGTTCTACCCGGCGTTTGTCCCGGTCGACTTCGGCCCAGATCAGGATTCGGCCGCGGCGGTGCCGGCGCAGGCGACGCCAGTCATCCTTGTCCATTTCAATCCTGATGGTGCCGGTACCATCGCGGAACAGAAACTCGTCGTCGTCCAGCCGGCGCACGATGCGACCGGAAAGAATAATGCGGCTGTCGTCGGCCAGGCGGCGGGCTTCGGCCACCGAGGTGATGGGCAGGCGGTCCCGGCGGTATTCCTGGCGGTATTCACCACGATAATCCGGTTCATATTCATGGCGGTGCCAGCGGCCGTTGTCATGGGCTGAAACGGGAGCTGCGGCCAGCCACAATAGCCCCAGCAGGCCGGCAAGGGATGTCTTACGCATATATGGAACTCCTGCAAATGCGATGGAGTGCCAACATAGTGTTCACTCGCGAAGGAAACCGTCGTTGCTGGCTCTGCTATTCAGAAAAGCGGGGAAAACCAGAAAGAGTGGGACAGCTTTGGTCATGAGGCCCCACGTGAGTGGGGCTGAGAGGAGTATGGAATGGTTCGCCCGGCTGAAGCCGGGCCTACAGAATCATTTACCGGCTTTGAATTAACGGCTTTCTTCACCACCCATGGCGTCAATCAGCTCGGGAATAAAGCGGGACAGCTCGCCGGTGACCAGGGCGAAGTCGGCGTCGAAACGGGCGGCGGCATCTTCGCTGGTGACATCGTCATTCTGCTCGCGCAGCTCTTCCGAGAACTTGAGCCGCTTGATGCTCATGTCGTCGCCCAGAATAAAGCTGATGGTCTCGCTCCAGTTCAGCGCCAGCTTGGTGACCAGTTTGTCGGCGTCGAGGTGGGCCTTCATTTCGTCGCTCAGCAGATCCTGCTGCTTGGCGCGGATAATGCCGCCGTGCTCCAGCGCCGAGCGCAGTTCGGCCTCGTCTTCCAGCGCGAAGCCGGCGGGGGCGGCGCCGTCTTTCAGCCAGTCGGTCAGGGTCAGCTCGGGGGGCGTGGTCATGGCCAGGGGCACCACCGGCAGGCTGCCGATGCACTTGCGCAGTAGCGCCAGCAGATCTTCGGCGCGCTTGGCGGAGCTGGCGTCCACGGCAATAAAGCCGTCGTCCGGGTTGATCCAGGCCCAGGTTTGCTGAAAGCGGCTGAAGGCACGAGGCAGCAGGCTGACAATCACCTCTTCCTTGATGGCGTCCTTTTCCTTTTTCTTCAGCGCCCGGCCCTGCTCGGCTTCAAGTGATTCCACCTTCTCAGCCACTTCATCGTTGACCACAGAGCCCGGCAGCATTTTTTCTTCTTTCTTGGCGCACAGCAAAATCTGGTTGCCGGCGCTGTGGGTCAGGGCCTGGCCCTGCTTGCCCAGGGGGGAAATCCAGCCGAATTTGGCCTGATCCTGGCTGCCACAGGGGCTGAAGGTCATGCTCTCAAGCTGTGTTTCCAGCTCTTCCAGACTGAGCTCAAAGGGGCGGGTAAAACGGTAAACTTGCAGATTCTTAAACCACATGGCGTCCTCGGTCACGAGCCGAAAAACCGGCATTGTATAGCAATCCGACTTTGTGATCAGTGGGTCATTCTCGAATCATAAAGGCGGATCCCGCTCACAGAGGTGTACAAATCCCCGCTCAAGCGTGGTCTGGCTCCATACAATGAAATAACCAACCAGTCAGGGGAGAAGGCGAATGATACGACAGGCCAGGCCGGAAGATACCGACGCCATTCTGGATGTCTGGTTGCTGGCGTCACTGCAGGCCCACGATTTTGTGCCCGCCGCCTACTGGTGGCAGCATCAGGAGCAGATGCGGGCCCGTTACCTGCCCTCGGCAGAAGTGTGGGTGTGTGAGCGGGACGGTGAGATTCAGGGTTTTGTCGCCCTGGCGGAAGACTATCTGGCGGCATTGTTTGTACGCCCGGATTGCCAGCAAAAGGGCATTGGCAAGGCATTGATGGCCACCGCCAAGCGCCGGCGCCATCATCTGTCGCTCAGGGTGTACTGTGAAAATGACATCGCCGTGAACTTTTACCGGCAAAACGGTTTTGCCATTACCGATGAAAGCGTGGATCCGGGCACCGGCCAGCCTCAGCTGTGCATGGGGTACGACACCGCCTGAATTCAGGGGTATGGTTTTCGTTTGAAACCTTTGCGTCATGTTTTCATAAAAATGTCATACTTGCTTTCAATAATGGGTCAAAGCAACAAGACCCATATCAAGAGGCAGTTGAAGAATGACACGGAAAATACTGGTGGTTGAGGACGAGGCACCCATTCGGGAGATGCTGTGTTTCGTGCTGGAGCAAAAGGGATTCGAAACCCAGGAAGCCGAAGATTACGACCAGGCTCTGGAGATGATCAAAGAGCCTTACCCGGAACTGATATTACTCGACTGGATGCTGCCCGGCGGCAGTGGCATTCAGCTTATCAAGCATCTCAAGCAGGACGAGCTCACCCGCCAGATCCCGGTGATCATGCTCACCGCCCGGGCCGAGGAAGAGGATAAAATCAAGGGGCTGGATGTGGGCGCCGACGACTACATCACCAAACCGTTTTCCCCCAAGGAGCTGACTTCCCGCCTCAAGGCAGTGCTGCGCCGGGTGGCGCCCACCTCGGTGGAAGACATTATCGAGGTGCAGGGCCTGCGCCTGGATCCCCTCAGTCACAGAGTCAGTGCCGACAGCCAGCAGCTCGACATGGGTCCCACCGAATTTAAATTGCTGCATTTCTTTATGACCCACCCGGAGCGGGTATACAGCCGCGAACAGTTGCTCAATAATGTGTGGGGCACCAATGTGTTCGTGGAAGATCGCACCGTGGATGTGCACATTCGCCGGCTGCGCAAGGCCATTTCCGATACCGGACACGACAAGCTGATACAAACGGTGCGCGGTGCCGGCTACCGTTTTTCCGTTCGCCTATGAGGCTTTCATGCAGCAACAGACTTCCAACCGGGGCAAATGGTGGCGGCTGGGCCTGTTTTATTCGGCCTTTGGTCTGCTCGGGCTGCTCGCCGGCAATCTGGCCCTGGGACTGCTTGCGGCGACCCTGATCCAGCTGTTTGTTCAATATCGTTACCAGCACAAGCTGTCGGTGTGGCTGTGGCAGGACCGCAGCCTGACACCGCCGGAAGGCAAGGGCAGCTGGGAAGGCATTTTCAACGGCATTTACCGCTTGCAGCAGCGTCAGCGTTCCCGCCGCCGGGAGCTGGGCAAGCTGGTGCGCCGTTTTCGCGAGGGGGCCGAGGCCCTGCCCGATGCCGCCGTGGTCATTCGCCGCGACGGCAGCATCATCTGGTGCAACAAGCTGGCTCAGCAACTGCTGGGCTTTCGCTGGCCCGATGACGCCGGCCAGCATATTGCCAACCTGATCCGCATGCCGGTATTCATCGCCTACATGAAGCGGGCCGACTTTCGCGAGCCGCTGGAAATGCCGTCGCCGCTCAGTGAAGAGCGGCTGCTGGAATGCCGCATCATGCCCTATACCGAAGATCAGGCGCTGCTGGTGGTGCGGGATGTGACCCGGCTGCGCAGTCTGGAGCAGGTGCGCAAGTCCTTTGTAGCCAATGTCTCCCACGAACTGCGCACGCCGCTGACGGTATTGAAGGGCTACCTCGAAATGCTGGAAGAGCCGCCGTCCGAGCAAATGTGGCGCAAAACCCAGAAGGTATTGCTGGAGCAGACCCAGCGCATGGACGCCCTGGTCAACCAGCTGATGACCCTGACCCGCTACGAAGCGGCCCCCGACTCCGACTTTACCAAGGTGGTGGACATGCCCGCCATGTTGCAGATGCTGGAGCAGGAGGCGCTGGCGCTCAGTGGTGATCGCGGCCACCGCTTCAGTTTTGAGGTTGAACCCGGCCTGCGGGTGCGGGGCGAGCCGGAGCAGTTGCGCAGCGCCGTCTCAAACCTGGTGTACAACGCCGTGCGCCACACTCCGGCGGGCAGTCACATTCACGTGGAGTGGGGGCGTCAGGGCGAATTCGGCCGCTTTGCGGTCAGCGACGACGGCGACGGCATTGCGCCAGAGCATATCGCCCGCCTGACCGAGCGCTTTTACCGGGTCGACAAGGCCCGCAGCCGTCAGACCGGTGGCTCGGGTCTGGGGCTGGCCATCGTTAAACATGCCCTTGGTCACCACGACAGCCATCTTGAGATAGAAAGCCGCGCGGGCAAGGGCAGTTGCTTCAGCTTTCGTCTGCCGTCCCGCCTGCTGGTGGATGCCGGCGTTCAGCAAAGCGCCTGAAGCCGGTAAATGACACCGCCATGACAATGAGATGGTCCTGTCATAAAAGCGTCACCTTGGCTTCATAGGATTGTCATTGCCGGCAGCAATACTGGCCGCGTCTTGAAAGACCGAACCCGAATTGGAGATTAAGGATGAAACTGAACAAACTGGCAAGTGCACTGGGACTGACCGTGGCCATGGCCGCCACCTCCGCGTTCGCGGCCGTGGACGCTTCACTGCCCGATTACCAAAAAGTCAGCGGCGTATCCGGTAACGTGTCTTCCGTCGGCTCCGACACCCTGGCCAACATGATGACCCTGTGGGCCGAGGAGTTCAAACGCCAGTATCCCAACGTCAACGTACAGATCCAGGCCGCCGGCTCATCCACTGCGCCGCCCGCCCTGACCGAAGGCACTTCCCAGTTCGGCCCCATGAGCCGCGCCATGAAGAGCAACGAAATCGAAGCCTTTGAAAAGCGCTACGGCTACAAGCCCACGCCGATCCGCGTGGCCATTGACGCCCTGGCGGTCTTCGTCCACAAGGACAACCCCATTGAAGGCCTGAGCCTGGAT
Organism: Oceanimonas aquatica; assembly: GCF_030732065.1. Lineage (GTDB taxonomy): Bacteria > Pseudomonadota > Gammaproteobacteria > Enterobacterales > Aeromonadaceae > Oceanimonas. The sequence goes on along the minus strand of NZ_JAVBHX010000002.1, from coordinate 443,327 downwards.
CAGGTGGACGCCATCTTCTCCAGCACCCTGGCCTGCGGCATGGCCGAGCAGATCACCCAGTGGGGCCAGACCGGTCTGGAAGCCGACTGGAGCAACCGCGATATTCAGCTTTACGGTCGTAACTCGGTATCCGGCACCTACGGTTACTTCAAGGATCAGGCCCTGTGCAAGGGTGACTTCAAGAACAACGTGAACGAGCAGCCCGGCTCCGCCTCCGTGGTGCAGTCCGTGTCCTCTTCCCTGAATGCCATCGGTTACTCCGGCCTGGGCTACAGCACCTCCAGCGTGCGCGCCGTGCCTCTGGCCGACGCCGGCTCCACCGACTATGTGGAAGCCAACGCCGACAACGCCATCAGCGGCGAATACCCGCTGTCCCGTTTCCTGTACGTGTACGTGAACAAGCACCCCAACAAGCCCCTGGGTCCGATGGAAACCGAATTCGTCAAGCTGATGCTGTCCAAGCAGGGCCAGCAGATTGTTGATAAAGACGGTTATGTGCCGGTGCCCGCCGCTGTGGTAGAAGCTGACCTCAAGAAGCTTGGCCTCAAGTAACGGCTGATATTCCGTCATGGTTGTTTGAGCCCCGGAACCATCCGGGGCTTTTTTTGCGGTTTACATATTTGCTTTTTCATATATTCTTTTTTTCGCATGTTATCGATGGCGGGCGAACATTTATCAGCAGTGCGCCTCGGGGAAATGAAAAGGAGCGGTATGGGACTGTTTGAGCGTTATCTTTCGGTGTGGGTCGGCCTGTGTATTGTGGCCGGCGTGGTGCTGGGCAGTCTGCTGCCCGAGGGGTTTGCCCTGGTGGCGGGGCTGGAGTTTGCCCACGTGAACCTGGTGGTGGCCCTGTGCATCTGGGTGATGATTTACCCCATGATGGTGCAGGTAGACTTTTCTGCCATTCGGGACCTGGGTAACAAGCCCCGAGGCCTGCTGCTGACCCTGGTGGTGAACTGGCTGATCAAGCCCTTTACCATGGCGGCCCTGGGCTGGCTGTTTTTTCGTGTGCTGTTTGCCGACTGGGTCGATCCTCAGTCGGCGGGAGAGTACATCGCCGGCATGATCCTGCTGGGGGTGGCGCCCTGTACTGCCATGGTGTTTGTATGGAGCCAGCTGACCCGGGGTGATCCCAACTACACCCTGGTGCAGGTCTCGGTAAACGATCTCATCATGGTGTTTGCCTTTGCTCCCATTGCCGCCTTTCTGCTGGGCGTAAGCGACATTACCGTGCCCTGGAGCACTCTGTTGTGGTCGGTGCTGCTGTACGTGGTGCTGCCACTGGTGGCCGGGGTGCTTACCCGCAAGCGGCTGGAAGGCCGGGGGGATGCCCGGCAACTAAACGCCTTTATTCAGCGTATCAAGCCGCTGTCGATGGCGGGACTGCTGGCCACCGTCGTGCTGCTGTTTGGCTTTCAGGCGCCCACCATACTGGCGCAGCCCCAGACCATAGTGCTGATCGCCATTCCGCTGATGCTGCAGACCTACGGCATTTTCGCCCTTGCCTACGGCGCCGCCAGGGTGATGAAACTGCCTCACAATATTGCCGCGCCGGCCTGCATGATCGGCACCTCCAATTTTTTTGAGCTGGCGGTGGCGGTGGCCATTTCGCTGTTTGGCCTGCATTCGGGGGCGGCACTGGCCACCGTGGTGGGCGTGCTGGTGGAGGTACCGGTGATGCTGTCGCTGGTGGCCTTCGCCAACCGTACCCGCCACTGGTTTGCCGGTAACGAATTGCGTTAACGACAGCCAGTGAACCGACAACACATTTTTTAAAGGAAGAGTATCACTGTGACCATCAAGATAGGGATTAACGGCTTTGGCCGCATGGGACGACTGGCACTGCGTGCAGCCTGGAACTGGGACGATGTGGAGTTCGTGCACATTAATGATCCCGCCGGCGACGCCACCACCCTGGCGCATCTGCTGAATTTCGACTCGGTACACGGTCGCTGGGTCCACGAGGCGACGGCCTGTGGCCAGACCATGGTGGTGGGAGAGCAGCGCATCGGTTGCACGCAAAACGCCGCCATTGCCGACACCGACTGGTCCGGATGTGATCTGGTGATCGAGGCCTCGGGCAAAATGAAAACCACCCGCCTGCTGCAGGCCTATCTGGAGCAGGGGGTCAAACGGGTGGTGGTCACCGCCCCGGTCAAGGAAGACGGCGTGCTTAACGTGGTGATGGGCGTGAATGATCACCTGTACGACCCCGGGCAGCATGCCATTGTCACCGCCGCGTCCTGCACCACCAACTGTCTGGCGCCCGTGGTCAAGGTCATTCATGAGCAACTGGGCATTCGCCACGGCTCCATGACTACCATTCACGACATTACCAACACCCAGACCATACTGGATGCGCCCCACAAGGATCTGCGCCGGGCCCGGGCCTGCGGTCAGAGTCTGATCCCCACCACCACCGGCTCGGCTACCGCCATTACCCATATCTTTCCCGAGCTGAAAGGCCGGCTCAATGGCCATGCGGTGCGGGTGCCTCTGGCCAACGCCTCGCTCACCGACTGCGTATTCGAGGTGGAGCGGGCCACCACGGCGGACGAGGTGAATGCCCTGCTGCAGGCCGCCGCCGAGGGGCCACTGGCCGGCATCCTCGGCTATGAAGCGCGGCCGCTGGTGTCGGTGGATTACAAAACCGACCCGCGGTCCGGCATTATCGATGCCCTCTCCACCATGGTGGTCAACGGCACTCAGGTGAAGCTGTATGTCTGGTACGACAACGAGTGGGGCTACGCCAACCGTGCCGCCGAGCTGGCGCGCAAGGTGGGCCGGCTCGACAAGACAGGCTGAACCGTGCTGCGTTCACTGTCTGCGGGCGCACGCCAGTATGTGCTGATCACCGGCAACTACTGGGCCTTTACCCTGACCGACGGCGCCCTGCGCATGCTGGTGGTGCTGTATTTTCATCAGCTGGGTTATGCGCCGCTGCAGATTGCCCTGCTGTTTCTGTTTTACGAGCTGTTCGGGGTCATCACCAATCTGGTGGGAGGCTGGCTGGGCGCCCGGCTGGGGCTGAACCGCACCATGAATCTGGGGCTGGCGCTGCAGGTGGTTGCCCTTTCCATGTTGCTGGTGCCCACGGCCTGGCTGACCGTGCCCTGGGTGATGGCGGCCCAGGCGCTGTCGGGCATTGCCAAGGATCTCAACAAGATGAGTGCCAAAAGCGCCATCAAGTTGCTGGTGCCCGGGCATGCCGAAGGCAGTCTCTATCGCTGGGTGGCGCTGCTGACCGGCTCCAAGAACGCGCTCAAGGGGGCGGGCTTTTTTCTCGGCGGCGCCCTGCTGACGGTGCTTGGCTTTACCGGCGCCGTGGCCGCCATGGCAAGCGTACTGGCGCTGGTGTGGCTGGCGAGCCTGCTGTTGCTGAAACAGGAACTCGGCCGGGCCAGGAACAAGCCGAAGTTTCGGGAGCTGTTCTCCAAAAGCCGCAATATCAACCTGCTGTCGGCGGCGCGGTTGTTTCTGTTTGGCGCCCGGGATGTGTGGTTTGTGGTGGCGCTGCCGGTGTACCTGGCCACCGCCTTTGGCTGGGATCACTGGCGGGTAGGGGGCTTTCTGGCACTCTGGGTGATCGGCTACGGAATGGTGCAGTCGCTGGCGCCGCACCTGACCGGCAAGCGGGCGGGCCGGGTGCCCGGTGCTCGGGCCGCACTGGCCTGGGTACTGCCGCTGGCCATGATGCCGGCGCTCATTGCCCTGGGGCTGACGGCGGAACTGAACGCCCACTGGCTGTTGCCCGGTGGCCTGTTGCTGTTTGGTGTGCTGTTTGCCATCAATTCATCACTGCACAGTTACCTGATTGTCAGTTATGCCAGCGAAGACGGCGTGTCCCTGGACGTGGGCTTTTACTACATGGCCAATGCCATGGGCCGGCTGATGGGTACCCTGCTGTCGGGCTGGGTGTACCAGCAGGCGGGGCTGGCTGCCTGTTTGTGGATTTCAAGCGCCATGCTGGTGCTGGCTGCCCTGTTCACCATGCGACTCGAGCGCGACCGAGCGTTGGCCGGCCAGGCTTGATGGTGTAAAAATCCGTGCTAACAGGTTGAAAGTGGCTGAAAAGCCACTTTTTTATTGACGGTAACTGTGGCTATATAAAGGGGAAGCAAGTCAGCAGTATCAGAAGCAGGAGCAATTATGGAAATCAGGAAGATCCGCAGTGGTGAAACGGGCAGTATCTGGCAGTTGTTCCACGATACCGTGCACCGGATCAACCAGGCCGACTACAGCGAAAGCCAGCTGGCGGTATGGGCACCTGAGGAATATGACGAGCCGCGCTGGGTCAGCCGCTTTATTCGCACCCGGCCGCTGGTGGTGATGGAAGGAAAACGGCTGCTCGGCTTTGCCGAACTTAATGATGACGGCCGCATCGATTTGTTTTATGTACACCATGCCCGCCAGGGCGAGGGCATTGGCCGGGCACTGATGCAGCGGCTGAAGGCTGAAGCGGCGTCACGGGGGCTGTACCGGCTGTATTGCGATGCCAGTATCAACGCCCGGCCGTTTTTTGAGGCCATGGGCTTTAGCGAGGTGGAGCAGCGCCGGATTGAGCGCCATGGCCAGCCGGTGGAAGTATTGCTGATGGAATATAAGGCGTAAAATATCAGCCTCGGGCGCCGGTTCGTGATTCCGGCCTTGAGCCGGCACTGCCGGGCACGGCGCCGCTGGTAAACAGATGCCGGGGCAGGCCCGGCATGACAGCGGTAGCCAGAATGAAAAGCCCACCGCTCAATTGAATGGGCTTTATCGGCCTGTTCTTACAGCCGCTTGAAGCAAGCCGATGCCACAACGCAAAAAGCCCACCGTGAGGTGGGCTTTTTGAGGATGATTTGGTCGGCGTGAGAGGATTTGAACCTCCGACCCCTGACACCCCATGACAGTGCGCTACCAGGCTGCGCTACACGCCGAATTGGGTGCAACTATAAAGACCGGCCCGTCTTGCTGCAAGTCCCTTTTTGGTGTTTTGTGTCCGTTTGGCGCTTTATTGTTCGTGCTGACGGTTTTTTCGGCCCTTTTCCGCTTTGCTTGCAGCGAAGCCGGCTTTTGCCATAATAGCCGCCTTCAGGAGGCGGTGAATGAACGAGCAAGACGAATACTGGATACGCCGGGCCATGGCATTGGCGGCCCGGGCCGAGCAGGAAGGGGAAGTGCCGGTGGGCGCCCTGGTGGTGTACCAGGGCGAGTGCGTGGGCGAGGGCTGGAACCGCTCCATCGGCCATCACGATGCCACCGCCCACGCCGAGATCATGGCGCTGCGCCAGGCCGGGGCGCGCCTGGGCAATTACCGCCTGCTGAATTGCACTCTCTACGTGACCCTGGAGCCGTGCATCATGTGCGCCGGGGCCATGGTGCACAGTCGCATTCAGCGGCTGGTATACGGCGCAAGCGATGCCAAAACCGGCGCCGTGGACTCGGTGCTGCAACTGCTGGCCACCCCCGGCCTCAACCACCGTATCGACTGGCAGTCCGGCGTGCTGGCCGAAGCCTGCTCCAGCCAGCTCAGTGATTTTTTCCGGCGCCGCCGGGCGGAAAAAAAGGCCGCCCGCAAGCAGGCCGGCTGACTCACTCCACCTTCAGCAACAGTGTCCAGCCGGCCTTGCTCTGGTAACTGCATTCGCGCTCCAGGGTGGCGTGCAGCAGCCTGTGCTGCTCGCACCAGCGGGCCGGCAGGTGCAGGGCAAGTGTCTCTGCACAGGCCGACAGCGTGACCGGTAGCGACAAGTCCCGGCGGTAACGATTCAGCGCCACCGCCAGCCGTAGCAGGCGCACCAGCCGCCACAAGGTTGCCTCGGGCAGCCATGAGCCGGTCGTTAACTCCGCCAGTTTCAGCCCCTTGCGGTGAAAGCGCACCAGGCTGGACAGCGCCTGCTGTTGCGCTTGAGTAAAACCGGGCAGGTTGCCGTTGGCAATCAGCCAGGCGGAATGGCGGTGATAGCCGCTGACATTGACGTATACCCCCAGCTCATGGAGGCGGGCCGCCTGTACCAGCAGGGTTCCCTCGGCCGCACTCAACTGCCATGCCTGCCGTACCTGCTTAAACAGACCTTGCGCCGTGCCGGCCACCCGGTTCGCCTGGGCATGATCGAGCCGATACTGGCGTCCGAGTGCCTGCAGGGTATGCCGGCGCAGGGCCTTGTCGGAAACCCCGGGTCCAAAGGCGCTGTGCAGCAGGCCTTCACGCAGGGCGCCCTCCGTATAATGCATGCGCTCGATGTTCAGGGCGCGAAACAGGGCGATGAGAATGGCCAGGCCGGCGGCGATCACCGGCTTGCGCTCATCCGACAATCCCGGCAACGACAGCCGCTCGGCCCGGCCGGCGGCCAGCAGGGTGGTGCGCAGTTGCAGCAATCCCTTCAGGGTCAGCAGGTCGACATTGTTCATCAGGTTTTGCAGGGTACGCACCGTGCCCGAGCAGCCCAGCACTTGTTGCCAGCCGAGTTCGGCAAAGCGGCCACACCCGGTGTTCAGCAGTGCAAGTGCGGCGGCCTCGGCCCGGGTAAAGGCGTGCTCGGTGAGCGAGCCGTCGGCAAAAAACGCGTGAGTAAAACTGACGCAGCCCATGTCCAGGCTGGTGAGCGCCAGGCAGTCATCCTGCTCGCCGATAATCAGCTCGGTGCTGCCACCGCCAATGTCGATGACCAGCGCCCGGCCTTGCCGGGCCTGAGTGGTGCGTGCTCCCCGGTAAATCAGCCGGGCTTCGTCCTCACCGCTGATAATGTCGATATCAAAGCCCAGCACTTGCCGGGCCCGGGCGACGAAGTCGCCGGCGTTTACCGCCCGGCGCAGGGTATAGGTGGCCACGGCCCGGACCTGTGCCGGCGAAAATCCGCGCAGCCGTTCGCCAAACAGCGCCAGGCAGTCCAGCCCCCGGGCCATGGCGGCTTCGTCGAGTTCATGCCGGGCGTTCAGACCGTCTGCCAGCCGCACCCGTTGCTTGATCCTGTCCACCGTGATCAGCCGTTCTTCCAGACGACGGGCGACGATCAGGTGAAAGCTGTTGGAGCCGAGATCGATGCTGGCCACGTACTCCATCGTCATTCGCTTTCCTCCAGCGTCTTGAGATAGTCGTACATGGCCGTTTGTGAGCGTATCTTGCGCCGGTTGCCCCGTTTTACATAGCGGTTTTCCTGGCCGGCATCCAGTATGCGGGCCTTGGTGGTGTCATTGAGCTGCAGTTCCAGCAGATCCATAATGCGCCGGCGCAGTTCGGGCGCCAGTATGGGGGTGGCCACTTCCACGCGAAAGTCCATGTTGCGGGTCATCCAGTCGGCGGAGGAGAGATACACCCTGGGCTGACCGTTGTTGTGAAACACCATCACTCTCGGGTGCTCCAGGTAGCGGTCAACAATGCTGATGGCGCGAATGCGCTCGCTGATCCCCGGCACGCCGGGCATCAGCGAACACATGCCGCGAATGATCAAATCAACCTTTACCCCCGCCTGGCTGGCAGCGTAAAGACGATGGATCAGGCCCTTGTCCACCAGGTTGTTGAGCTTGAGCACAATGCGCGCCGGCAGGCCCTGGCGGGCGTTGGCAATTTCGGCGTCAATCAGACCATACTGGCCCCGGCGCTGGTTGAGGGGCGACACCAGCAGGTGCTGAAACTTGCTGCGGTGATAGGGCTGGCGAATAAAGTCGAATACCGCCGCCACCTCGCTGGTGATTTCGGGATTGGCGGTGAGCAGGGAAAAGTCGGTGTAGATATTGGCGGTTTTTTCATTGAAGTTGCCGGTGCCGATATGGGCATACTGCACCAGCCGGCCTTCTTCCCGCCGGGTGACTAGGCACAGTTTGGAATGCACCTTGAGGCTGGGCACGCCAAATTCCACCGTGATGCCGGCCTCGGTCAGCTGCCGGGCCCAGTCGATATTGGCGGCCTCGTCAAAGCGGGCGCGCAGCTCGATCACGACGGTGACCTTTTTGCCGTTGTTGGCGGCGTCCATCAGTGAATACATGATGCGCGACAGCGAGGCCACCCGGTACACGTTCATTCGAATGCTGACCACCGCCGGGTCAAAGGAGGCCTGGCGCACGAACTCGGTGACATGGCTGAAACTGTGGTAGGGAAAATACAGCAATATGTCGCGCCGGCGAATGGCATCAAAGGACGAGGGGCTGTCGCGAAATTCCCGGCATTTGAGCGGTGGCAGCGGCCGGTTTACCAGGTGTTTGCGGCCCACATTGGGAAAGCCGATAAAGTCCTTGAAATTGTGGTAGCGGCCGCCTGGCATCACGGCGTCGTGGTGCTGAATGCCGAGCTTGTACAGCAGGGTGGCCAGCATGTCGGCGGGCATGTCCCGGTCATGTACAAAGCGCACCGGCAGCGCGGTCAGCCGTTGCTTGAGGCCGTCGCTCATTTTTTCCAGCAGGCTCTGATCGAGCTGGTCCGACAGATCGTATTCCGCGTCCCGGGTCATTTTAAAGGAATGGGCACCAATGCGGTCGTAGTCGAAAAAGCCGGCAAACAGCTCGTTCAGACACAGACGAATGACGTTATCCATGATGATAATGCTTTTTCTACGCCGGCTTTTGCCAGGCGGCAGCACCACAAAGCGGGGCAGCACGTCGGTGGGAATTTCCACCAGGGCGTAATGATGACGGGCTTGCCTGCTCATGCCCACGCACAGGTAGGTGTATTCGTCCTTTAAAAACCGCACCGGATCGATGCCGTCATCCAGCACTATGGGGGAGAGGTAGGCTCGCACCTCGTTCTCGAAATAACGCCGCACCCAGCGTTCCTGCTCGGCGTCGAGCTGGGATTCGTTCAGCAGAAAGATATTCTGCCGGGCCAGGGTGACGATCAGCTCCTTGTAGGTGTTGTCAAAGGTGTCGCCCAGACGCACCACCTTTTGCTGAATGCGTTGCAGCAGCGAGGCCGCGCCGTTGGTTTTGCCCTGATCCGCGTCTATCATCACCCGGCGCTTCACGTCGGCCACGCGGACTCGAAAAAACTCATCCTGATTGTTGGAAAAAATGCCCAGAAAGCGTACCCGCTCGATCAGGGGTACGCTCTTGTCCATGGCTTCCTGCAATACCCGCTCATTAAACGACAGCCAGCTGAGCTCTTTTTCCAGGTACCATTTTTCCGTGCCCATTGATGTTCCCGTTATATTTAATTTGTCATTTTCGGGCACGTTTTATGACAAATAATTATGACACTTTAATGACGACTCAAATGAGGTCGATGTCCACCACCAGATCGTCGCTCAGGGCTTCCAGCCGTTGTTGCAGATCCCCCAGGGTCTGGCCATGGGGCAGGGTCAGGGTGCTCTGAATTTCAAACAGCGGAATGCCGGTAATGGGGGCCGGGTGGCTGTCGGTTTTCAGGCTTTTCACGTTAACGTTCAGGCCGTTGATGATGTCGGTCACTTCGTCGATGATGCCGACCCGGTCGTTGGCGGTGACCGTCAGCCTGAGCTGTTGCCCCTGGGGCGTGGGGCCCTTGCCTTCCACCAGCTGCACCTGAAAGTCGGGCAGGGAGATCAGGGCTTTTTCCAGCGCGGCGCTGTGCTCGGCGGGCACCTGTATTTCCACAATGCCGGCAAAGAAGCCGGCCAGCTCGCTCATGGCGCTGCTCTGCCAGCTGCCGTGATGCTGGCGGACCAGGGCGGCCAGTTGCCGGACCAGGCCGGTTTTGTCGGGGCCAATCAGGGTGGCGACCAGGGTTTTCATGGGCTCTCTCCTTGAATGATGAAACGCTTGCACCGTTCAAGATACACGCCACCGACGTTTTTTACAGGGGGCGCTTGCGGCTTTTGTGGTCTGTAACAAAATTGTCATTTGCTCGCCATAGAATGCACGCAATTGCAAAGCGAACGGAGTGACGGCATGTCAACCCAGACTCAAACCATGGCCCTGACCGGCAGCCGCAAACGCTGGCTCAAGGACAGAGCGGCCCAAATGGGCGTGACCGCCGGCGGCATTATTGTGCTGGTGGCCTTGCTGCTGATTTTTTTCTACCTGTTGTATGTGGTCAAACCCATTTTTAACGGGGCTGACGTGGAGCCCGCCGGGCAGCTGGCCCTGGCCGGCAACGAGACCCCGCTGCTGCTGGGGGTAGAAGAGCAGAACGAGCAGGCCTATACCTTTTCCGCCGACGGCACCGTGCGCTTTTATTCGCTGCTGAACGGCGAGCTGCTGGGCCGCGAGTCGGTCGCTGGCGACATCACCACGGCGGCCGCCAACGACGGCAAGCCGATGGCGGCCTTTGGCCTGAATGACGGCACCATGCGGGTGCTGGCGCCCAAGTTCGACGTCAGCTACCCGGACAATGTACGAACCATTACCCCCGGTCTGACCTGGCCCTTTGGCCAGGCGCCGCTGCAGGTGGATGAGCAGGCCAGAGCGCTGGAGCGGCTGAGCTTTGCCACCAACGGTGAGGATCTGCTGGCGGCGGCGGTGGTCGCCGGCGGCGATATCGTGCTCACCCGCTTTGCCGGCAAGGAAAATTTTCTTACCGGCGAGCTGGAGCTCAGCCCCACCCAGGTGGCCATTCCCGGGCTGCCGGCGCGGGTCGACCAGATTCTGGTGACCCCCAACCTGCGCTTTATGTTTGTACGCAGCGGCAACGAGGTGTCTGTGTATGACGTGCGCAACATTAATAAGGTGCGGCTGCGCTCGGTCATTCCCATGAATGCTCAGGGAGGCAACATCAGTGCCATGATCCTGCTGTCCGGCGGCAACTCGCTGCTGGTGGGCAACGACAATGGCGTGGTATCCCAGTGGTTTGAGGTGGCGAAGGACGGCAAGCGCGAGTTTACCTTTATTCGCGAGTTCGAGGCCGCCGGGCCGGTGGCGCACATCGCCAACGAGGTAAACCGCAAGGGCTTTGTGACCGTCAGCACCCAGGGAGAAGTGGACATCTTCCACACCACAGGTGGCAGCCATCTTTATTCCGAACAACTGGCGGACCAGGGCGTGTCGGCCCTGGCGCTGTCGCCGCGCAACAACCTGTTGCTGGTGGCCGAGGGTGACACCCTGTCCACCTTTGCCGTGGACAACGAGCATCCGGAAGTGACCTGGAAGGCGCTGTGGACCAAGGTCTGGTATGAAGGTTACCCCGAACCCCAGTATGTGTGGCAGTCCACCTCCGGCAGCAGCGACTTTGAAGCCAAGCTGAGCCTGGTGCCCATTTCCTTCGGCACCATCAAGGCGGCCTTTTACGCCCTGCTGTTTGCGGTACCCATCGCCATTGCCGGCGCCGTGTACACCGCCTATTTCATGTCGCCGGGGCTGCGCAAGGTGGTCAAGCCCACGGTGGAGATCATGGAAGCCCTGCCCACCGTGATCCTCGGCTTTCTCGCCGGTCTGTGGCTGGCGCCGCTGATCGAAAGCCACCTGCCGGGCGTGGTCATGGTGCTGGTGCTGCTGCCGGCATCGGTGCTGCTCACTGCCTTTGCCTGGCACCATGCACCCAAAGGCATTCGCAACGCCGTGCCCGATGGCTGGCACAGCCTGGTGCTGCTGCCGGTGGTGGTGCTGGTGGGCTGGGCCTGCTTTGCCTTCAGCCCGGCGGTGGAAACCCTGTTCTTTGGTGGTGACGCCCGGGGTTTTCTGACCAACGAGCTGGGCATCGGTTTTGACCAGCGCAACTCCCTGGTGGTAGGCATCGCCATGGGCTTTGCGGTGATCCCCACCATCTTCTCCATCGCCGAAGACGCCGTGTTCTCGGTACCCCGTCACCTGACCAACGGCTCTCTGGCCCTAGGTGCCACTACCTGGCAGACCCTGACCCGGGTGGTGATGCTCACCGCCAGCCCCGGTATTTTCTCGGCGGTAATGATGGGCCTGGGCCGGGCCGTGGGCGAAACCATGATAGTGCTGATGGCCACCGGCAACACCCCGGTCATGGATCTCAGCATCTTTAACGGCATGCGCACCCTCGCCGCCAACATAGCGGTGGAAATGCCGGAAGCGGAGGTGAACAGCTCGCACTACCGGGTGCTGTTCCTGGCGGCCTTTGTGCTCTTTGTGTTCACCTTCCTGTTCAATACGGTTGCGGAGTTCGTGCGTCAGCGGCTGCGTGACAAATACAGCTCAATGTAAGGGACGATAACGATGAGTAAATGGTTCAAATCGGGTTCGCCCTGGATCTGGATGACCGGCGGGGCGGTAAGCCTCAGTCTGGTGGCGGTACTGGGCCTGCTGCTGATGATCGGCTGGCGCGGCCTCACCTACTTCTGGCCGCACACCATCTATGAATGGCAGCTGAGCACGCCGGAAGGCGAACGCAGCACAGTGATCGGTGAAATTCACGACCGTGAGCAGGTGCCCGTGGCCCAGCTGCGTGGCGCCGGCCTCACCCTGGAAGGCGTGACCAGCGACACCCTGACCCGTTATCTGGTGAAAACCGGCAACCGGGAGTTTGTGCCCCTGGACTTTCGCTGGATCCTCGAGACCGACATCGTGTCCCGCACCGAGCCCACGCAACTGGCGGTAATCGAGCGCTCTCACAACGGCAATTTCTACGGCTATGTGGAGCAGGTGCTGGAAAACGACAGCGCCGTGGCCGGCGATCCCCGTGAGCAGCTGCTGGCGCGCATTGATCGGGTGGATGAGCTCAACGAGCGCATGGACGAGTTGCAGCGGGGCGAGATCGGCAGCATCAACCATCAGCTGGAGCGGCTGCGCCTCAAGCAGCGCGGCCTGGAGCTGGACGGTGAGCTCACCGATGAAGCCCTGGCCGCCATTCAGGCCGAGGAGCAACAGCTGCGCGCCGACTATCAGGTGCTGGAAAAGGAGCTGTTTGCCCTGCGCGATGAAGCCCGCCGCGACAGCGTGGTGGTGCGCGACATGCGTGGTCAGGAGGTGACCCTGTCTCTCGGTGAGGTGCTGGACGTGGCCTGGCCCAACGACATGGGCTGGCTGGCACAAACCGGTCACTGGTTCGGCGAAATGGGCAAGTTCATCAGCGGCGAGCCGCGGGAAGCCAACACCGAGGGTGGCGTGTTCCCGGCCATTTTCGGTACCGTGTTCATGGTGATCCTGATGGCCATTATCGTCACCCCGCTGGGGGTGGTGGCCGCCATCTACCTGCATGAGTATGCCGGCAAGAACAACCTGACCAAGGTCATTCGCATCGCGGTGATCAACCTCGCCGGGGTGCCGTCCATTGTATACGGCGTGTTTGGCCTGGGCTTTTTCGTGTACATGCTGGGTGGCTCCCTCGACCGCCTGTTCTACCCCGAGGCCCTGCCCACGCCCACCTTTGGCTCGCCCGGCGTGCTGTGGTCGGCGCTGACCCTGGCTATTCTGACCCTGCCGGTGGTGATCGTGTCCACCGAGGAAGGCCTGTCGCGGATCCCCACCTCGGTGCGCCAGGGCTCGCTGGCGCTGGGAGCCACCAAGGCCGAAACCCTGTGGCGCATTATTATTCCCATGGCCAGTCCGGCCATCATGACCGGCCTGATCCTGGCCATTGCCCGGGCCGCGGGTGAGGTGGCACCGCTGATGCTGGTGGGCGTGGTCAAGCTGGCGCCCAACCTGCCGGTGGACGGCAACTTCCCCTATCTGCATCTGGAGCGCAAGTTCATGCACCTGGGCTTTCATATTTACGACGTGGGTTTTCAGAGCCCCAACGTGGAGGCGGCGCGCCCGCTGGTGTACGCGACCTCCTTCCTGCTGGTGACGGTGATCGTGGGACTGAACCTGACCGCCATCGGTATTCGTAATCACCTGCGTGAAAAATTCCGCTCGCTGGATCAGTGATTCGGCCGGCCACCGTACAGAGGTATAGAAACATGATTAACGTAGCCACCCCCCTGACTCAGGACACCACCCTGGATCTCGGCCGTCTGAGCGAGGCCCAGACCGCCCTGGAAGTGCGCGGGCTCAACCTGTATTACGGTGCCAAGCAGGCGCTGTTCAATGTCGACATGAAAATCGCCAAAGGCCAGGTCACCGCCTTTATCGGCCCGTCCGGTTGCGGCAAGTCCACCCTGTTGCGCTGCATCAACCGCATGAACGATCTGGTGGAAACCTGTCGCATCGAGGGCGAAATTCTGCTGCACAACCAGAACATCTACGGCAAGGAAGTGGACGTGGCCGCCCTGCGCCGCCGGGTAGGCATGGTGTTTCAGCGTCCCAACCCCTTTCCCAAGTCCATTTATGAAAACGTGGTCTACGGCCTGCGACTGCAGGGCATCAACGACCGCCGCCGCCTTGACGAGGCGGTGGAGCGCTCCCTGCGCGGAGCGGCCTTGTGGGACGAGGTGAAGGACCGGCTGCACGACAACGCCTTTGGCCTGTCCGGTGGTCAGCAGCAGCGTCTGGTGATCGCCCGGGCCATTGCCATCGAGCCGGAAGTGCTGCTGCTCGACGAGCCCACCTCGGCCCTGGACCCCATTTCCACCCTGGTGATCGAAGAGCTGATCAATACCCTGAAAGAGCAGTACACTGTGGTGATCGTGACCCATAACATGCAGCAGGCGGCCCGAGTGTCGGATCAGACCGCCTTCATGTACATGGGCGAACTGATTGAATATGCCGACACCAATACCCTGTTTACCACCCCGAGCAAGAAAAAGACCGAAGACTACATTACCGGTCGCTACGGCTAAGGAGCCCCACTGGAATGGACAAGCTGAATCTCAACAAACACATCTCCGGCCAGTTTAACGCCGAGCTGGAAGGGGTACTCAACCAGGTACTAGTGATGGGTGGCCTGGTGGAGCAGCAGCTCACCGATGCCATTACCGCCATTCACGAGCAGAACATGGATCTGGCCCGCCAGATCGTGGCCACGGATCACAAGGTTAACGCCCTGGAAGTGCAGATCGACGAGGAATGCACCCGCATTATCGCCAAGCGCCAGCCGGCGGCGTCGGATCTGCGGCTGGTGCTGGCCATTATCAAGACCATTACCGATCTGGAGCGCATCGGCGACGTGGCCAAGCGCATCGGCATGATGCTGCTCGACAACGCCAACAAGAAGCAGCCGCCGCTGGTGTCCATGGAAAACATGGGCCGGCGCACCGTGCGCATGCTGCACGAATCTCTCGATGCCTTTGCCCGTATGGACGTGGAAGCGGCCATTGAAGTGCACAAGGAAGACGACAAGGTGGATCGGGAATACGAGTCCATCATTCGCGAGCTGATGACCTTCATGATGGAAGATCCCCGCTCCATTCCTCACGTGCTCAACGTGCTCTGGTGCGCCCGCTCTCTGGAACGGGTAGGGGACCGGGTGCAGCATATCTGCGAATACATCATTTATTTCGTCAAGGGCAAGGACGTACGCCATACCAGTGACGAAGACATTCACAGCATGCTGGACTGAACCGTCCGCTGACATGGTCAATAAAAAAACGCGCTTCGGCGCGTTTTTTGTTGCTGCGAGCACGGTAAAAAGGGCGGGAAACCCGCGGCTAGCCAGGCCGCCGCATAAGGATCCATGCGGGATCCTGTCCAATCCTGAAGCAATGGTGCTCAGATTGGCGGAAAGGCTTATATCATTGATTTATATGAAATATCATAATTAAACTGTTTTTTTATTCACAATTTGTGAAGATCCTGTGACCATATATTGCAATTCGACTTTGCCTCAAACCGCCTTCGCAGGTAAACTATCGCTCCCAAGCGATTAGGGTTAGTGATCGGTCGATTGATAACTACTGACAACTAGAATAGAAGAAGCAACTATGACGGAACGTACTCACCTCGGCACTTTGCAAGTCGCTACCGTTCTACATGATCTGGTAGTAAATGAAATCATTCCCGGTACCGGCGTTGAGCCCGCCGCGTTCTGGAGTGGCATGGAGCAGATTGTTAACGATCTGGCCCCTAAAAACCGCGCCCTGCTGGAAAAGCGGGAAGCCCTGCAGCAGCAGATCGATGAATGGCACAACGCCAACGCCGGTCAGCCGCACGATGCTGTTGCCTACAAGCAATTCCTGACCGACATCGGCTATCTGTTGCCGGAGGTGGAAGATTACCAGATCACCACCACCAACGTTGACGCCGAACTGGCCACCCTGGCCGGCCCGCAGCTGGTGGTACCGGTAAACAACGCCCGTTACTGCCTGAACGCCGCCAACGCGCGCTGGGGCAGCTTGTACGATGCCCTGTACGGCAGTGACGCCATTTCCGAAACCGATGGCGCCGAAAAGACCAAATCCCTGAACCCGCGCCGCGCCGAGAAGGTGATTGCCTGGGGCCGCAACCTGCTGGATCAGGCCGCACCGCTGGCTGCCGGCAGCCACGCCGACGCCACTGCCTACCAGGTGGTGAACGGTCAGCTGCAGATCACTCTGGAAAACGGTGACACCACCACCCTGGCCGATGCCGACAAGTTCGCCGGCTACAAGGGCGACACCGCCGCTCCGTCTTCCGTGCTGGTACGCAACAACGGTCTGCACATCGAGCTGGTGTTTGATGCCAACAACCCGGTTGCCCAGCTCGACAAGGCCGGCATCAAGGATCTGATCGTTGAAGCTGCCCTGTCCACCATCATGGACTGCGAAGACTCCGTGGCCGCCGTGGACGCCGAAGACAAGGTTGGCGTATACCGCAACTGGCTGGGCCTGATGAAGGGCACCCTGAGCCAGAAGGTGCAGAAGGGCGACAAGGAAATCGTTCGTACCCTGAACCCGGATCGCGAATACCTGAACCCTCAGGGCGAAGCCTTCACCCTGCACGGCCGCAGCCTGCTGTTCGTCCGTAACGTGGGTCACCTGATGACCAACGACCAGGTGCTGGACAAGGATGGCAACGAGGTGCCGGAAGGCATCATTGATGGCCTGGTGACCTGCCTGATCGCCATTCACGACCTGAAGGGTAACGGCAAGTTCCGTAACTCCCGCACCGGCAGCGTATACATCGTTAAGCCGAAGATGCACGGTCCGGAAGAAGTGGCCTTTGCGGTTGAACTGTTCGGCCGAATCGAAAAAGTACTGGGCCTCGCCGAGAACACCCTGAAAGTGGGCATCATGGACGAAGAGCGTCGCACCAGCGCCAACCTCAAGTCCGCCATCTATGAAGCCCGTGACCGTGTTGTGTTCATCAACACCGGCTTCCTGGACCGTACCGGTGACGAAATCCACACCAGCATGGAAGCCGGCCCCGTTGTTCGCAAGGGCAACATGAAGCAGCAGGCCTGGATCCAGTCCTACGAAAACAACAACGTGGACGTGGGTCTGGCCGCCGGCCTGCAGGGCAAGGCACAAATCGGCAAGGGCATGTGGGCCATTCCCGACAACATGTCTGACATGCTGGAGCAGAAGATCGGTCACCCGCTGGCCGGCGCCAATACTGCCTGGGTTCCGTCTCCGACCGCTGCCACCCTGCACGTGACTCACTACCATCAGGTGAACGTCAAGTCCCGTCAGGACGAGCTGAAGTCTCGCGAGCCGGCCAAGCTGGACGACCTGCTGACCATTCCGCTGCTGACTCAGGCTGAAAAAGACGCGCT
Source organism: Oceanimonas aquatica (assembly GCF_030732065.1). Lineage (GTDB taxonomy): Bacteria > Pseudomonadota > Gammaproteobacteria > Enterobacterales > Aeromonadaceae > Oceanimonas. The sequence goes on along the minus strand of NZ_JAVBHX010000002.1, from coordinate 425,908 downwards.
GACTGCAGAAGACATTCAGAACGAGCTGGACAACAACGCCCAGGGCATTCTGGGTTACGTGGTTCGCTGGATTGACCAGGGTGTGGGCTGCTCCAAGGTACCCGACATCAACAACGTGGGCCTGATGGAAGACCGCGCGACCCTGCGTATTTCCGCTCAGCACATCGCCAACTGGCTGCGTCATGGCATCTGCTCCCAGGAGCAGGTAATGGAGTCCATGAAGCGCATGGCCGCCATCGTTGACGAGCAGAACGCCGGCGACCCGCTGTACCGCAACATGGCCCCGGGCTTTGACGGCGTGGCCTTTGAAGCCGCCTGTGCGCTGGTGTTTGAAGGCACCACCCAGCCCAGCGGTTACACCGAGCCCCTGCTGCACGCCTACCGTCGCAAGCTGAAAGCTCAGGGCTAAGGTCCACTTTCGGTAATCTCAAACCCCCGGCCTCAGGCCGGGGGTTTTTGTTTGCCCCGGCAGAAAAGTGATCCGTCCCCGATATTGAATGCTCCGGACTTGTTCACGGCCGCCGGTTGCTGTCAATCTGAGCAACTTTCATTTTCTTCGTTCAGACTGTCGCCATCATGATAAAACGCCTGGTCATTTCCTTGTCATCGCTGATCTTCAGCGTCTTCCTGCTGATGGGGGGCAACACCTTTGTGATGACTCTGCTCGGGGTGAACCTGGGCCTGAAGCAGGTGGAGCCGACGCTGATCGGCAGCATAATGGTGTGCTACTCGGTGGGCTTTGTGCTGGGCTCCCTGTACGGGCCTGGTGTGATCAAGCGGGTAGGGCACATTCGTGCCTTTGCGGTGTTCAGCGCCGTGCTGGCCAGCTCCACCCTGATATTTCCCCTCACCGACAGCATCATCATCTGGGCCCTGCTGCGGGCGCTCAGCGGTATTGCCGTGGCCGGCAGCTTTGTGGTGATCGAAAGCTGGTTCAGCGCCGTGGCCACCAGCGACAACCGGGCCAGCCTGTTTTTCGCCTACCAGATCTGCGCCTATCTGGCGGCCACCGCCGGCCAGCTGCTGATTGGCTTCACCGATCCCGCCGCCTTTGTGCCCTTTACCCTGGGGGCCATTTTGCTCACTGCCGCCCTGGTGCCGCTATCGCTGACCCGGATGGAAGCGCCCACGGTGGAGCACAGCGAGCGCATCAGCCTGAAGTCCATTGTGCGCAGCGCGCCGGTTGGCCTGCTGGCGGCGCTGTGCAGCGGCGTGCTGATCAGCAGCTTTTATGCCATGGCACCGGTCTATGCCATTCAGGTGGGGTTGCCGGTGGGGCAGTTATCCTGGTTTATGGCGGTGTCCATCTTTACCTTTATTCTGTTTGCCTGGCCCCTGGGGCGGCTGTGTGACCGGCTTGACCGGGCCCGCATCATGGTGGCCATTAACCTGGTGATCGTGCTGAGCGCCGCCGGCGTGATCATCGGCGGCGGTGTTCACCTCGGCATTCTTATCGGCTTTTCCGCCCTCTACATGGGCATGGTGGCGTCCATTTACCCGGTGGCGGTGGCCATTACCAACGACCGCATGGAGGCGCATCATATTGTGGCCGCCAGTACTACCCTGTTGCTGAGCTATGGCCTGGGCAGCTCCATCGGCCCGCTGTTCAGCTCGGGCATGATGACCTGGCTTGGTCCTCAGGGGCTCTATATCGGTTGCGGCGGCGTGGCGCTGCTGCTGAGTGGTTACACCTGGTGGTGGCAGCGGCGCATGCCCTCGCTGCCGGTGGAAGAGCAGGCGGCGTATATCGCCACCCCGGTCAACACCCCGGGTGTGATCACCGAGCTCGACCCCCGTAACGACGAGTTTGTGGATGTGCCCATGGAAGAGGTGTTCCCGGATCTGGAAGAGGAAGCCATTGCCGACGCCCAGGCCGGACAGATGGAGCTGGATCTGAGCGAGCCGGAGCCGGCCCCGACACTGGAAACGGACGATGGCTTCTGCCGAAGCTGAGTCGGCAGGGCACTGATTGGCCTTTGTAGTGCAAAGCGGGTACTGTCATCAAACCGTCAATCGGTCAGGTTAATCTGAGTTCGGTTTCAATCAGCGAGGATTGCTTTATGGATAATGTATCGCGTATGAATGCTGCTTCCACCCCGCCGCCCTGTATCTGGTCGGCGGACGATTGTTACCCCGCCCACGTCCTGCACTGGCTGCAACAACAGGCCCACCGGGCCGAGCCAGGCGTTGTCGTCAACGAGCCTGAAGCCGAGCTCGACATTGTCTGAATTTTGTTCCCTGGTTGCCGCCCCGGCCGAGTAAATGGCCGGGTTTTTCCTTTTTCGGGCTGCATCACTGCCTTCGCCATTCCCCTTGCTTTCAATCCTCGTTAGACTTGGGCCTGAATTATGATACCGGGCTCACGCCCTCAGCCCAGCAGGAAGCAGACAGCAATGATTCGACTCGCCATCAATGGGTACGGCCGCATCGGTCGCAGCGTGCTGCGCGCCTTTTACGAGCGTGGCCTTCACCGGCGCATGAAAATCGTGGCCATTAACGAGCTGGCCGAGCCCGAGGCCATGGCCCACCTGACCCGCTACGACTCCAGCCACGGCCGCTTTGGCCAGGACGTCAGTCTGGCAGGCGAGCACATGCGCATTGGCGACGATGCCATTCGGCTGTGTCACGAGCCCGATGCGGGCAAGCTGCCCTGGGCCGAGCTGGGCGTGGATCTGGTGCTGGACTGTACCGGCGTGTTTTCGAGCCGGGCCGATGCCGGCCGGCACATGGCGGCAGGAGCGGGGCGCGTGCTGTATTCCCACCCGGCCGACAGCGACGTTGACGCCACCATTGTTTACGGTGTCAATCACCAGCAGCTCACCGGTCACGAGACCATCGTCTCCAACGCTTCATGCACCACCAACTGTGTGGTGCCGGTGATTGAAACCTTGCACCGGGTGTTCAACATCAAGTGTGGCAACATCACCACCATTCACTCGGCCATGAACGATCAGCAGGTGATCGACGCCTATCACACCGATCTGCGCCGTACCCGGGCCGCCAGCCAGTCCATTATTCCGGTGGACACCAAGCTGGCCAAAGGAGTTGAGCGCATACTGCCGCACTTTGCCGGCAAGTTCGAGGCCATTTCCGTGCGGGTGCCCACCATTAACGTCACAGCCATGGATCTCAGCATTATTGTGGAAAGGCACGCCTCGGTGGAAGAGGTGAACGAGGTACTGCGCAAGGCCGCCGAGGGCCCGCTCAAGGGCATTCTCGATTACACCGAAGCCCCGCTGGTGTCGGTAGACTTCAACCACGATCCGCATTCTTCCATTATCGACGGCACCCAGACCCGGGTGAGCGACGCCAACCTCATCAAGATGCTGATGTGGTGTGACAACGAGTGGGGCTTTGCCAACCGCATGCTGGATACCAGCCTGGCCTGGCTGGCGGCAAGCGAGTCGGTTTAACCGTTTTCGATTTAACAACAGTACTGCCAATTTAGAGGACGTATTATGTCTGTCATCAAAATGAATGAACTCGATCTGTCCGGCAAGCGGGTGCTGATCCGCGCCGACCTGAACGTGCCGGTAAAAAACGGCAAGGTCGGCTCCGACGCCCGCATTCTGGCCTCGCTGCCCACCATTGAAGCGGCCCTGGCCAAGGGCGCCAAGGTGATGGTGACCTCGCACCTGGGCCGCCCCACCGAAGGGGAATATGCCGACGAGTTCTCTCTGCAACCGGTGGTGGACTATCTGGCCGGCAAACTGAGCGTGCCGGTGCGCCTGGCAAGCGACTACCTGAACGGCCTCGAGATTGCCGACAATGAGCTGGTGGTACTGGAAAACGTGCGCTTCAACCAGGGCGAGAAGAAGGACGACGAGACCCTGTCCCGTCAGTACGCGGCGCTGTGTGATGTGTTTGTGATGGATGCCTTCGGCACCGCTCACCGGGCCCAGGCCTCCACCCACGGCGTGGCCAAATACGCCCCCGTGGCCTGTGCCGGCCCCTTGCTGTCCGCCGAGCTGGACGCCCTGGCCAAGGCCATGGATAAGCCGGCCCGTCCCATGGTGGCCATTGTGGGCGGCTCCAAGGTATCCACCAAGCTGACCGTGCTGGAGTCCCTGTCCCAGGTCGCCGACCAGCTGGTGGTGGGCGGCGGCATCGCCAACACCTTTATCGCTGCCGCCGGTCACCCGGTGGGCAAGTCACTGTATGAGCCCGAGCTGCTCGACACCGCCAAAAAGCTTGCCGCCGAGTGCGCCATTCCCCTGGCCACCGACGTGGTGGTAGGCACCGAGTTTTCCGAGCAGGCCGAGGCCGCCACCAAGCCGGTGAGCGAGGTGGACGCCGACGACATGATCTTCGATCTGGGCCCCGATTCCGCCGATGCCCTGGCCAAAATTCTGAAAGAAGCCAAAACCATTCTGTGGAATGGTCCGGTGGGCGTGTTTGAATTCGATCAGTTCGCCCACGGCACCGAGGTGGTGGCCAAAGCCATTGCCGAGAGCGACGCCTTCTCCATCGCCGGTGGTGGCGACACCCTGGCGGCCATCGACAAGTTCGGCATCAAGGACAAGGTGTCCTATATCTCCACCGGTGGCGGCGCTTTCCTCGAATTTGTGGAAGGCAAGACCCTGCCGGCAGTGGCCATGCTGGAGCAGCGTGCCCAGGGCTGAGCCCACTTATTCAGTTAACGCGGCCGGTAGCGCCGGCCGCGATGCAGCATACAGGAGCAAAAAATGTCCCAGAAAATTTCCGACGTGGTCAAGCCGGGCGTGGTCAGCGGCGATGACATGCAAAAGATCTTTGCCATCGCCAAGGAAAACCAGTTCGCCCTGCCGGCGGTGAACGTGGTCGGTACCGACTCGGTCAACGCCGTGATCGAAGCCGCCGCCAAGGTCAAGGCGCCGGTGATCGTGCAGTTCTCCAACGGCGGTGCCGCCTACTTTGCCGGTAAAGGCCTCAAGCTGGAAGGTCACCAGGCCGCCATTCTCGGTGCCATTTCCGGTGCCCGTCACGTGCATGCGGTGGCCGAGGTCTATGGCGTGCCGGTGATCCTGCATACCGATCATGCCGCCAAGAAGCTGCTGCCCTGGATTGACGGCCTGCTCGACGCCGGTGAAAAGCACTTTGCCGAAACCGGCAAGCCGCTGTTCAGCTCCCACATGATCGACCTGTCCGAAGAGAGCCTGGAAGAGAACATCGAAATCTGCGCCAACTACCTGGAGCGCATGAGCAAGATTGGCATGACCCTGGAAATCGAACTGGGCTGCACCGGCGGTGAAGAAGACGGCGTCGACAACACCGGCATGGACAGCTCCCTGCTGTATACCCAGCCGGAAGACGTGGCCTATGCCTACGAGAAACTGAGTGCGGTCAGCGACAAGTTCACCATCGCCGCCTCCTTTGGCAATGTGCACGGCGTGTACAAGCCGGGTAACGTCAAGCTGACCCCGAAGATCCTCGACAACTCCCAGAAGTACGTGTCCGAGAAGTTCGGTCTGGCGCCCAAGTCCCTGGACTTCGTGTTCCACGGCGGCTCCGGCTCCTCTGCCGAGGAAATCAAGGAGTCCATCAGCTACGGTGTGATCAAGATGAACATCGACACCGACACCCAGTGGGCCACCTGGGCCGGCGTGATGAACTACTACAAGGAAAAGGAAGCCTATCTGCAGGGCCAGATCGGTAACCCCGAGGGCGACGATAAGCCCAACAAGAAGTACTACGATCCCCGCGTCTGGCTGCGTGAAGGCCAGCTCAGCATGATCGCCCGCCTGGAGCAGGCGTTCCGCGAGCTGAACGCCGTCGACGTGCTGTAAGGCACCACAGTCACAAACAAAAAGTCACAAACAAAAATACCGGCCCTATGGCCGGTATTTTTTTGCCGTCATTCCGGCCTTGAGCCGGAATCCGAAGATGCCGGGTCGTGGCCCGGCATGACGTGTTTTTTACCCTTCCAGCTCGCCGCAGAAGCGGTAGCCTTCACCGTGAATGGTGGCGATGATTTCGGGGGTATCGGGCACCGATTCAAAGTGCTTGCGAATGCGGCGAATGGTCACGTCCACGGTGCGGTCATGGGGCTTGAGTTCGCGGCCGGTCATTTTCTTCAGCAGTTCGGCGCGGCTCTGGATCTGGCCCGGGTGCTCACAGAAATGCACCATGGCGCGGAACTCGCTGCGGGGCAGCTTGAACACTTCACCGCTGGGGCTCACCAGGGCACGGCTGTTGATGTCCAGGGTCCAGCCGTTAAAGCGGTAGGCCTCCACCTGCTTTTCGTCTTCCTGGGCATCGGGGGCCTGCATGGTACGACCCAGCAGGTTGCGGGCACGAATGGTCAGCTCACGGGGGTTGAACGGCTTGGTGATGTAGTCGTCGGCGCCGATTTCCAGACCGAGGATCTTGTCAACCTCGTTGTCGCGGCCGGTGAGGAACATCAGGGCCAGGTTGTGCTGCTCACGCAGTTCCCGGGCCAGCAACAGGCCATTTTTGCCGGGTAGGTTGATGTCCATGATCACCAGGTTCACCTTGTGATCGGACAGGGCCTTGTACATTTCCTCACCATCGGTGGCTTCCAGTACGGTGTAACCTTCCGCCTCAAAAATACCTTTAAGGGTGTTACGGGTGACCAGTTCGTCTTCGACGATAAGAATGTGTGGAGTCTGCATGAGCTTACCTGTTCTCTGAATGTAAAAATACTGGCATCGGCACCACGGTTCCGAGGTCAGGCGGCAAGGCAAAAGGTTGGTGTAACAAACTTACTTGTGAGCGGTGTTTACCATGCCGGGGCCTGCCCCTGTCGTAGTGCTGTTATTGTTTTTTATATGCATCCCATGCAGTTACTGCGTCATACCCAACAGAGTTGAAAACGGGAAGAACAGAGGTCCTTTTGCTAAATTGGTGTTATTTTAACAGTTAACAGGGGCATAACAACAGTTTGCAACGGATATTGTTAAATAGTTTTAAGAAGGGTCTTGATCTAGGTCAAGCGCCAATTTAACAAAATCCCCCCCGATGCAAACACGGATTACGCTTTTGGGAACCGGGATTTTCGCCAAAGACGAAGGCCCGGAACGTGTGCTGATAACGGAGGATAATATGCTCGATTTGTTGCCGGATTTGTGTGATGAACATGCCGACCTGGTCAGAGTGCTGGACCCGGTATTTCGCGATTTTGGCGCGGAGTGCCTGTTCTGGGGCCAGGCGGTGACGGTGCGCTGCTACGAAGACAACTCCCGGGTGCGGGAGCTGGTGTCTCAGCCCGGCACCGGCAAGGTGCTGGTGGTGGACGGCGGCGGCCTGCTGCGCTGTGCTCTGATGGGCGACATACTGGCAGAAAAGGCGCTGGAAAATGGCTGGGAAGGCATTGTGATCCACGGCGCCATTCGCGATGCCGGCACCCTCGGCGGGCTGTCACTGGGCATCAAGGCCCTGGCGGCCTGCCCCATTCGCTCGGAAAAGCGCGGTGAAGGCGTGGTGGACGTACCGGTCACCTTTGCCGGCGTCACCATTTATCCGGGAGATTACATCTACTCGGACTTGAACGGCGTGCTGGTGTCCCGCGAGCCCCTGAGCCACCCGCAGCTTTGATGTTTGTGTGAGGGGGAGGGGACATGAGTGAGGAGAGTACCTGCTTCACCGCCCTCCTCACCCCTTACCCCTCACGGCTTTCACCATACCTGTAACGAAACCGCTGCCGCCGCCGGTAGGGAAAAATATCCTCCACCCGGCCTTGCTCAATGTGGTGCTGCAGCTGCCGCCAGTAATCCGCGGTAAACAGCTCCAGGTGCCGCTCGTCAAAGGCGTTGCGAATACGGGGTTTGTACAGCAGAAAGGTCTTGAACTCCTCCGGAAACACATCATTTGGGCCTACCGAATACCAGGGCTCGGGGCAGAGCTGATCCTGCAGATTGTCGGTTTTGGGTATGTCGCGAAAGTGGCACTCGGTCATGTAGGCGATTTCGTCATAGTCGTAAAAGATCACCCGGCCGTGGCGGGTCACGCCGAAATTCTTGAACAGCATGTCGCCGGGAAAGATATTGGCGGCGGCCAGTTGTTTCAGGGCGCTGGCGTATTCGTCCAGGGCATTCCTGAGCTGTTCGTCATCGGCCTGCTCCAGGTACATGTTGAGTGGCGTCATGCGCCGCTCGGTATAGAGGTGGTGAATGATCAGCCGGTCTTCCTTGAGGGTGAGCAGAGAGGGCACTTCCCGCTGCAATTCTGCCAGCAATTCGGGGCTGATACGGTGCAGCGGCAGTTCGAAGTTGGTGAACTCCATGGTGTCGGCCATGCGGCCCACCCGGTCGTGCTGCTTCACCAGCCGGTACTTGGCCTTGACGGTGGCCCGGTCTACGGTTTTGGGCGGAGTAAAGTGATCCTTGATCACCTTGAACACCACATCGAACGACGGCAGGGTAAACACGCACATCACCATGCCCTTGATACCTTTCGCCGGCACGAACTGGTCCCGTGAGTGCTGTAAGTGCTGCAAAAAGTCCCGGTAGAAGATGGTCTTGCCGTGCTTTTGCCAGCCGATGGCGTTGTAAATTTCGTAATCCGACTTGTTGGGCAGCAGCGGTCGCAGAAACTGCACCAGCAGCGAGGGTTGCGGGCACCACACCATAAAATAGGCCCGGGCAAAGCCAAACAGAATGGAGGCGTCATCCTGGCTCAGCAGCAGGGTATCCAGCACCAGGCCGTCACTTTCGTGCAGGATGGGCACAATAAAGGGCAGCGGGCCGTCGGCTCGCTCCAGCCGGCCAATCAGGTAGGCGCCCTTGTTGCGGTAGAACAGCGGTCTGAGCAGGGTGAGAGTGAGCGGCGTATCGCCCAGCCCCTGTTCGGCCAGGGTACGCTGTACATGCTTCAAATCCTGCTCCAGCCGCACAAAGGACAGCTCCAGCCCCAGGCGCTCCAGCATTCGTTGCAGGGTGCCGGTCAGCTCACCGGGAGCAATGGCGTATTGCCGGGTGACGGCCGTCAGATCCTGCTCGCCGGGATAAGGTACAAAGGGGTGCACATAAAGGTTTTCGGCGCGAATGCTGCGGTGGCGGGTGGAGCGGCGGTATACCGAGTTGTAGAAAGACTCGGCCATGTCGGCATTGGGATGGGCGATCAGCAGATCGTTAAAGGCCTGTTTGAGCGCCTTCAGCTCCTGGTGGCGCAGCGGTCCCCGGTTGTAGTCGAGCACGGCGCGCACCGTGTTGTTGACGTGATCGTCATAAAGCCAGATGCGCCGGCGCGAGGCCAGTTGCACGCCGTTCCAGTCCCGGGCTTCAAAGCGGCTTTTGGCCCCCTGGGTGATCACCAGAAAATAGCGGTGAAAGGCGTCGAAACCGCGCATCACAATGTGCGCCATTTCCCGTGTGCGGCTGTTCATTTTCATGCTGCTCCCAATCATGACTGGAAAGCATGTTAGTGAAACCAAAGGAAAAAAAGCGAAGGGGAAGAGCGGTTTTTGTGGGCTGTCGCAAGCTGCGGCGGTGTGGAAAGGTAAATGTGTGAAGCAGGGCGAAGCGTGGTCGTTTTTTTGGAGCGCAGGCTGCCAGCCTGCATTAGCGCCCGCAGGGCGCTCAAAGCAGATCGGCGCTTCGCACCAAATTGCGGGCGGGCAGCCCGCGCTCAAGAGAATGTATCTAGGTGGGGCGCAGGCTGTTCAACGCGGATTGGCGCTTCGCACCAAATTGCGGGCTGGCAGCCCGCGCTCCAGGATTACTTCAGCTCGTCGGTGAGCTGTACCGCGCGGCCGATGTAGTTGGCCGGGGTCAGTTGCTTGAGCTCATCCTTGACGGAATCGGGCAGTTCCAGACCGTCGATAAAGGCGCGCATGCCTTCGCCGTCCACCCGCTTGCCCCGGGTCAGCTCTTTCAGCTTCTCGTAGGGCTTTTCAATGCCGTAGCGGCGCATCACGGTTTGTACCGGCTCGGCCAGCACTTCCCAGTTCAGATCCAGATCGGCGGCCAGCGCCTGCGGGTTGGCTTCCAGCTTGCTGATGCCTTTCAGAGTGGCCTGATAGGCGATCAGTGAGTAGCCCACGGCCACACCCAGGTTGCGCAGCACGGTACTGTCGGTCAGATCACGCTGCCAGCGGGATACCGGCAGTTTGGCGGCCAGGTGATTGAAAATGGCGTTGGCCAGGCCCAGGTTGCCCTCGGAATTTTCAAAGTCGATGGGGTTGACCTTGTGGGGCATGGTGCTGGAGCCGATTTCACCGGCCACGGTCTTCTGCTTGAAGTAACCCACTGAGATGTAGCCCCACACGTCCCGGTCGAAGTCGAGCAGAATGGTGTTGAAGCGGGCCAGGGCGTCGAACAGCTCGGCGATGTAGTCGTGGGGTTCAATCTGGGTGGTGTAGGGGTTCCAGGTCAGGCCCAGGCCGGTGACGTACTGCTCGGAGAAGGCGTGCCAGTCCACTTCCGGGTAGGCAGAGATATGGGCGTTGTAGTTGCCCACGGCGCCGTTGATCTTGGCCAGCAGCTCCACGCTCTGAATCTGCTTGAGCTGACGCTCCAGGCGGTAGGCCACGTTGGCCATTTCCTTGCCCAGGGTGGTGGGCGAGGCGGGCTGACCGTGAGTGCGGCTCAGCATGGGCAGATCGCGATACTGGGCGGCCAGACGCTTGACTTCGTCCACCAGCTGCTGGCAATAGGGCACCACCACTTGGTCGCGACCGGCTTTCAGCATCAGGGCGTGGGCGTTGTTGTTGATGTCTTCACTGGTACAGGCAAAGTGAATGAATTCGCTCACCGCAGCCAGCTCGGGCAGGGCCTCGACCTTTTCCTTCAGGAAGTATTCCACGGCCTTGACGTCGTGGTTGGTGGTGCGCTCGATTTCCTTGATGCGCTGGCCGTCGGCCTCGTTGAAGTTGGCCACAATGCTGTCGAGCAGGGCATTGGCTTCATCGGAGAAGGCCGGTACTTCAGCAATGGCGTCCTGGGCGGCCAGAGCCTGCAGCCAGCGAACTTCCACTTCTACGCGAAAACGCAGCAGGCCGAACTCGGAGAAAATGGCGCGCAGCGCCTCGGTTTTGTTGCCGTAACGGCCATCGACCGGGGAAATGGCCGTTAATGCTGACAATTCCATGAACTGAAACTCCTGAAGGTTGGGGGGTAATAATACTCGTTAATTCAAATCAGTTGCGCAACGCAGCCTGGGCCTGAGCCACCAGTCGCTTGCGGGAAAACAAAATATGCCGGCGCTTGCCGCCGAGCTGGCGCCACAGCACGGCGCTGCGAATACCCGCCAGCAGCAGGGCGCGGATCTGATGCTGCACCATGGGTTGTTGCAGGTAACTGGGATTACCGGCGACCTGAATGCGCGGCCCAAGAGGGCTGACAATGTCGCTGTAAATGTCGGCCAGATTGGCCAACACCTGCTCGTCGAGCAGGTCAAAGTGATGCAGCTGGCGTTTGACCTGACTGATGCGCTCACCCAGCATCGACATCAGATCCCGGCGTCTGGAGAGCTTGCGCTCCAGCGCCACCAGACCCACCAGATAGCGGGTCAGTTCGGCGTTTTTCTTGCTGCTGTCGGGATTGAGCTGTTCGATCAGGGTCTGATAGCCCAGCCGCAGGTTGTCGTGGCCGCCGTAAATGTCCGCCGACTGCTCGGCGTCGGTGACCATGATGCTGTTCAGGGTCGAGGACAGCACCGCCTTGTCTTCAATCATGCCCTGGCGGGCCACCTGTTGTACCAGGCTCACCGCCTGGCAGATGCCGGCAAAGGCCAGGGTTTGGTTTTCCAGACTGTGACTCACGCTTGATCCTTGTTGAACCGGGTTTCAATAATGCCGCCGCCGAGGCATACCTCGCCGCTGTAGAACACCGCCGACTGACCCGGAGTCACCGCCGCCTGAGGCTCATCGAACAGCACGCGAATGGTGTCGGCATCCACCGGCTCAATGGTGCAGGGAATGTCGGTCTGGCGATAACGGGTTTTGACGGTGCAGCGCAGGGGCTCGATGATAGGCTGACGATCCACCCAGTGCAGCTGGCGGGCAATCAGGCCGTCGGAATACAGCCGGGGGTGATCCCCCTGGGCTACCACCAGGACATTGCGATCCACTTCCTTGTCGACCACGTACCAGGGCTCGTCGCCGGCGTTTTTCAGGCCGCCAATCCCCAGGCCCTTGCGCTGCCCCAGGGTGTGGTACATCAGCCCCTGATGCTGGCCGATCACTTCACCGTTTACGGTTTCAATATTACCGGGCTGGGCGGGCAGGTAGCGGGCCAGAAAATCGGTAAACTTGCGCTCGCCGATAAAGCAGATGCCGGTGGAGTCCTTCTTCTTGGCGGTGACCAGCTCCAGCTGTTCGGCAATGCGGCGCACCTCGGGCTTTTCCAGCTCACCCACCGGGAACAGGCTTTTGGCCACCTGTTGCGAGCTCAGGGTGTAAAGGAAGTAGCTCTGATCCTTGTTGCCGTCGAGACCGCGCAGCAGCTTGGGCTCGTCGTCAAAGCTGCGGCGTACATAGTGACCGGTGGCAATATAGTCGGCGCCCAGATCTTCGGCGGCGAACTCCAGGAAGGCCTTGAACTTGATTTCCTTGTTACACAGGATATCGGGGTTGGGGGTGCGGCCGGCCTTGTATTCCGCCAGAAAATGCTCGAACACATTGTCCCAGTATTCGGCGGCAAAGTTGATGGTGTGCAGTTCAATGCCGAGCTTGTCGCACACGGCCTGGGCGTCGCGCAGATCTTCCGCGGCGGAGCAGTACTCGTCGGTGTCGTCTTCTTCCCAGTTCTTCATGAACAGGCCTTCCACCTGATAGCCCTGCTGTTGCAGCAGATAGGCCGAGACCGAGGAATCCACACCGCCGGACATGCCGACAATCACTTTAACCTGACTGTTATCGCTCATAACGCCCATTAACTCGATTGCAAAACGGGCGCTATTTTACCAGACAAATGTCGCGAGGGGTAATGGGGAAGGGATGTGGTAAAGCGCACATTCCATGGAGCGCAGGCTGCCAGCCTGCTAATTGGCGCAAAGCGCCAGGATCTTGAGCGCCTGCGGCGCTAATGCGGGCAGGCTGCCCGCGCTCCAGGCCCCATTTATCTCACCAGCCCTTTAGCGCCGACAACGGAAACCGCTCACCGGCGAGATAATCCCGAATGGAGGCCAAAATCAGCGGGCTGCGCAGCTGCTCACCCAGGGCTTCAATTTCAGCCAGCGTCAGCCAGTGGCAGCGAATAATATCACCGTCCGGATCCTGCGGGTTGGTGGGCAACGGCTCGGCCACCTCGGTGCAAAAGGTAAAGCGCACAAAGTGTTTGCCGTTGTCTGGTGCCGTGTACTGATATACGGCCACGGCGTCTTCAAGGGGCAGGGCCAGGCCGGTTTCTTCCAGCAGCTCGCGCCGGGCACCGTCCAGCAGGTTTTCACCTGGTTCCAGGTGGCCGGCAGGCTGGTTGAACATCACTCTGCCCTGCTGCCATTCTTCCACCATTAAAAAACGCTCACCGGCGCGCACGATCACTGCCAGGGTTACCGCATGACTCATACTTTTCTCCATTGTCCGGGTTGCAGGCTGTCTAGGGTCCAGTTACCGATGGCGTAACGGATCAGCCGCAGGGTAGGAAAGCCGATATGGGCAGTCATGCGCCGCACCTGGCGGTTGCGACCTTCGGTAATTTTAATCTCCAGCCAGGTGGTGGGAATATGCTGGCGCTCGCGAATGGGCGGGTTGCGTGGCCAGATATCCGGCTCATCCATGCGTCGCACTCGGGCCGGTAGGGTAGGGCCGTCTTTCAGTTCAACGCCCCGCCGCAGCTGGTCGAGGTCGGCCTCGCTGGGGTCACCTTCCACCTGCACCCAGTAGGTTTTGGCGGTCTTGCGCCCGGGCTGGGTCAGGCGGGCATTAAGAGCGCCGTCGTTGGTCAGCACCAGCAGGCCTTCACTGTCCCGGTCCAGCCGCCCGGCGGCATAGACGCCGGGCACCTTCACATAATCGGCCAGGGTCTCGCGGCCGTCGCCGTCGGTAAACTGGCACAGCACCATATAGGGCTTGTTCAGCAGCAGGGTCACCGGCGGGCCGGCGGGCTTTTTCGGTGCGGGCTTGCGAGGGCGACGGGTCAGGTTGGGTTTCATGGGGTAGCTGCTTTGTTATACAGAATAGGCGGATGACAAAGGTTTGCTGTCTGGCCGTGCACTTCGTCGGACACAGGGAACTGTTTCGCCGGCACGCCGTGAATACGTCCATGTAGGCTCCACTGCGCCATCCATGGCGCAGAGGGCACGGCGAAACAGTGCCCTCAACCCTCCTGGGTTTGACCTCGGAGCCGCCGGTTGTCAAACAGGCACCTCCGAGGCTTCACGAAGCAGCAGCGGGGATTGCCGTAGCCGACCGTCAAATGCCAGGGCCGAAAAGCTGCTCCTGCATTTTCGGCATTCCCGCCATCCCTGGCGGTCAGATGCATTTGCCGAGCGCCCATGGGGCGAGCTTGCTCGCCGTGACGAACCAGTAAAGCCTGACCGAACATCCAGTGAATGTTCGCAGCTGGCTTTACTGGTAAGTGGCATCTACCGAAGCGTGTCGGCGGAGCGCAACCGCGCTGCTGCTTCGCATTACAGTCAGGCGGTGATAATACGCGGCAGGTTGTCGTCCTGGCGCAGGGTCAGCACTTCACAGCCGGTTTCGGTGACCAGAATGGTGTGTTCATACTGGGCCGAGAGGCTGCGGTCCTTGGTGACCACGGTCCAGCCGTCGGCCAGCATCTTGCTGTGGCGCTTGCCCACGTTGATCATGGGTTCAATGGTCAGGCACATGCCCGCCTTCAGCACCTCACCGGTGCCGGCCTTGCCGTAGTGCAGCACCTGGGGCTCCTCGTGGAACTCGGCACCAATACCATGGCCGCAGTATTCCCGCACCACCGAATAGTTGTGAGCCTCGGCGTGCTTCTGAATGGCGGCGCCGATGTCACCCAGGTGCACACCGTCCTTCACCATTTTTATGCCCAGCTCCATGCACTCCTGAGTGATCCGGCACAGGCGCTCGGCCATGATGCTGGGCTTGCCCACGGTAAACATTCTGGAGGTGTCACCGTGGTAGCCATCCTTGATCACGGTAATGTCGATATTGACGATGTCGCCTTCCTTGAGCTTCTTGTCCGACGGAATGCCATGGCAGATCACGTGGTTAACCGAGGTACAGATCGACTTGGGAAAGCCGTGATAGTTCAGCGGTGCCGGAATGGCCTGCTGCTCGTTCACGATATAGTCATGACAGATTCGGTTGAGTTCGTCCGTGGTCACGCCGGCCTTGACGTGAGGCTCGATCATCTCCAGCACCTCGGCGGCCAGGCGACCGGCCACGCGCATTTTTTCGATTTCTTCCGGGGTTTTTATGACTATGCTCATACTCGTCTCTGTGAAATGGCTGGGCGATTAGCGGGCGTACCCGTGAAAGGGCCAAAAGTGTACCCTTGCCGGGCGGCAACTTCCAGCACCGAAATCGGTCCCGGCGCTGGTGCGGCCGGGGCAATTGTGGTATAAAACGCGCCGTGATGGCGGGTTTCAAAAATCCGTGGTCACACCAACATTCACTTTTTTAACACACACACACATCGGCACATGCTCCAGGGTGCCTTCGGGTCGGAGTCATGGGATGTGTGGAGGCCTAACCCAATACATTTTTGAGGAAATCATGGCACAAGTATCTATGCGCGACATGCTGAAAGCCGGCGTTCACTTCGGTCACCAGACCCGTTTCTGGAACCCCAAGATGAAGCCTTACATTTTCGGCGCCAGCAACCGGGTTCACATCATCAACCTGGAAAAGACCGTTCCCCTGTTCAACGATGCGCTGAACTATCTGGGCAACGTGGCTTCCAAGAAGGGTAAAATCCTGTTTGTTGGTACCAAGCGCGCAGCCTCTGAAGCCGTAAAAGAAGCCGCCACCAAGTGCGACCAGTTCTACGTCAACCACCGCTGGCTGGGCGGTATGCTGACCAACTGGAAAACCGTGCGTCAGTCCATCAACCGCCTGAAGGATCTGGAAGCTCAGTCTCAGGACGGTACCTTCGAAAAGCTGACCAAGAAAGAGGCGCTGATGCGTACTCGCGAAATGGAAAAGCTGGAGAAGTCCCTGGGTGGTATCAAGGACATGGGCGGTCTGCCCGACGTACTGTTCGTCATCGACGCCGATCACGAGCACATCGCCATCAAGGAAGCCAACAACCTGGGCATCCCCGTGGTATCTGTAGTTGACACCAACTCCAACCCGGACAGCGTTGACTACATCATCCCCGGCAACGATGACGCCATCCGTGCCGTTCAGCTGTACCTGAACGCCGCTGCCGATGCCGTGAACACTGCCCGTGCCCAAGACCTGGCCGTGCAAGCGGAAGACAACTACGTCGTAGAAGAATAATAAAGACTGAGCTTAGCGCTCACGCCTTTATTAACCGTACGCAAGTTATAGGTTAACAGGGGCCATGTGCCCCTGTTTTCTTTGAAACAAGACCGAGGACATTACGAATGGCTAACATTACCGCCGCCCTGGTAAAAGAACTGCGCGAGCGCACTGGCGCCGGCATGATGGATTGTAAAAAAGCCCTGATCGAAGCCAATGGCGACATCGAGCAGGCCATTGAAGACATGCGCAAGTCCGGCCAGGCCAAAGCTGCCAAGAAAGCCGGCCGCATCGCTGCCGAAGGTATCATCCTGGCTCGCCAGGCCGGCAACACCGCCGTGCTGGTAGAAATGAACAGCGAAACCGACTTCGTTGCCAAGGACGCCGGTTTCCGCGCCCTGGGCGAGCAGATCGCCGATCTGGCCCTGGCCAACAAGATCAACGACGTTGAAGCCCTGAAGGCCGCCGAACTGGCCAACGGTGAAACCGTTGAAACCGCCCTGACCAACCTGATCGCCAAGATCGGTGAAAACATGAGCCTGCGTCGCGTAGTGCTGGTGGAAGGCGACAACCTGACCACCTACCTGCACGGCACCCGCATTGGCGTTATCGCCAACCTGCAGGGTGGCGACGAAGAGCTGGCCAAAGACGTGGCCATGCACGTGGCCGCTTCCACTCCGCAGTTCGTCAAGCCCGAAGACGTGTCTGCCGACGTGGTTGCCAAAGAGCGTGAAATCCAGGTGGACATCGCCGTTAACTCCGGCAAGCCCAAGGAAATCGCCGAGAAGATGGTTGAAGGCCGCATGAAGAAGTTCACCGGCGAAATCTCTCTGACCGGTCAGCCCTTCGTCAAGGATCCGTCCATCTCCGTAGGCGAGCTGCTCAAGCAGAAAGGCGCCGACGCTCTGGGCTTTGTCCGCTTTGAAGTGGGTGAAGGTATCGAGCGTAAGGAAGAAGACTTCGCTGCCGAAGTTCAGGCTCAGATCGCCGCTTCCAAGGGTTAATTCCCGCCTTTTTTAATGCTATTCGGACCGCGACATCTCGTCGCGGTCTTTCTATGACCAGGAATAGAAAGCATGAGTACCAATCCGAAACCCGCATACAGACGCATTCTTCTCAAGCTCAGCGGCGAAGCGCTGCAGGGAGAGGAAGGCTTTGGAATTGACCCCGCCGTACTGGAGCGTATGGCTCAGGAAATCAAGGAACTGGTGGAACTGGGCGTCCAGGTTGGCCTGGTGATTGGCGGCGGCAACCTTTTCCGTGGTGCGGGCCTGGCCAAAGCGGGCATGAACCGCGTGGTGGGCGACCACATGGGTATGTTGGCCACCGTGATGAACGGTCTGGCCATGCGCGATGCTCTGCACCGTGCTTATGTGAATGCCCGTCTGATGTCAGCCATTACCCTTGAAGGCGTGTGCGACAGCTACAACTGGGCCGATGCCATCAGTCTGCTGCGCAAGGGCCGGGTGGTGATCTTCTCCGCCGGTACCGGCAACCCCTTCTTTACCACCGACTCGGCGGCCTGCCTGCGCGGCATCGAAATCGAGGCCGACGTGGTGCTCAAGGCCACCAAGGTGGACGGTGTGTTCAGCGACGATCCGGTCAAGAACCCCGATGCCGAGCTGTATCACCACCTGGGCTACGACGACGTGCTCGACCAGGAGCTCAAGGTGATGGATCTGGCGGCCTTTACCCTGGCGCGGGATCACAACCTGCCCATTCGCGTGTTCAATATGAACAAGCCGGGCGCCCTGCGTCGTGCCGTTATGGGTGAAACCGAAGGCACTCTGATCAGCAACAAGCTCTGATACACTGTGAGAGGTGAGGGGAAAGGCGTGAGGGGAGTCTCCTCATCCCTCACTCCTCACCGAGACAAAACAAGGATAACGACCGTGATAAACGACATCAAAACCGACGCCAAGACCCGCATGGAAAAAAGCGTGGAAGCGCTGAAAACCCAGATGAACAAGGTGCGCACCGGTCGTGCTCACCCCAGCCTGCTCGACACCATTCACGTGGACTACTACGGTGCCTCCACGCCGCTGAACCAGCTGGCCAACATCACTACCGAAGACTCCCGCACCCTGGCCGTCACCGTGTTCGATCGCTCCATGATCCAGGCCGTTGAGAAGGCCATCATGACTTCCGATCTGGGCCTGAACCCGTCCAGCGCCGGTGCCATGATCCGCATTCCGCTGCCGCCGCTCACCGAAGAGCGTCGCAAGGATCTGATCAAGGTGGTACGCAACGAAGCCGAGCAGGGCCGGGTGGCCATTCGCAACATTCGTCGCGACGCCAACAGCAGCCTGAAGGCACTGCTGAAGGAAAAAGAGATCTCCGAAGACGACGATCGTCGCGGCCAGGACGACATTCAGAAACTGACCGATCTCTTTATCAAGCAGGTGGACGACGCCCTCGCCGCCAAAGAAAAAGAGTTAATGGAAATCTGATAGTTACATCAGGTATAGTAGCCAACGCCGTGTAGCTGCCTGCACGGCGTTTGTTTTTGTGCAGGAGTGACTATGCCAGCAACGGCAGCATTTGAAGGTCAGCCGCTGCCCCGTCACGTCGCCATCATCATGGATGGCAACGGGCGCTGGGCCGAGCAACGGGGAAAATTCAGAGTGTCCGGTCACAAGGCCGGGGTGAAATCGGTGCGCGCGGCGGTCAGTTTTGGCTACCGGCTCGGCCTCGATGCCCTGACCCTGTTTGCCTTCTCCAGCGAAAACTGGCGCCGTCCTGAAGACGAAGTCAGTGCCCTGATGAGCCTGTTTATTGCCGTGCTGGGCTCCGAGGTGCGCAAGCTGCACCGCAACAACATTCGGCTGCGCATCATCGGAGATCGCAGCGCCTTCGCCCCGCACCTGCAGCGCAAGATTGACGATGCAGAGCGCCTCACCGCCAGCAATACCGGTTTTACCCTCAATATTGCCGCCAATTATGGTGGCCGCTGGGACATTACCCAGGCGGCGCGGGGACTGGCCGAGCAAGTGGCAAGGGGGGAGCTGGCGCCGGCGGAGATCACCGAGTCGCTGCTCAATGAGCACATTCAGCTTGCCGATTCGACGCCGGTGGATCTGCTGATCCGCACCGGTGGCGAGCAACGCATCAGCAACTTTTTGCTATGGCAGCTGGCCTACGCCGAGTTCTATTTTACCCCCGTGCTCTGGCCCGATTTTGGCGAGGATGCCTTCAGTGATGCCATTGCTGCCTTTGTGGGACGGGAGCGGCGCTTTGGCTGTACCGGCGCCCAGATAAGAGAGCAGCTGGCACAAAAAACCGACGCCTGAGCCGACAATAAATAAAAACGATCAGGGTGAGCACACAGCGCACCCCGAGAAAGAGGACATTTCTTGCTGAAGCTTCGTATTATTACGGCCCTGTGCCTGATCCCTGTGGTGCTGGGGGCCATTTTTTTGCTGCCCCTGCCGTTTTTTGCCCTCTTTGCCACCGCCGTTTACCTGCTGGCCGGCCGGGAGTGGGGGCGTTTTATCGATACCCAAAAATCCAACGTGGTCATGGTCTTTCTGGCCATGGTGCTGGTAGCCCTGATGGCCAGCGTGCCCATTGAGCAAATCTGGGCCGATGGCCTGCACGGTCTTATCGGTGTTGTGCTGGGCGCCGGCGCCCTGTGGTGGCTGTGTGCGCTGCCCCTGGTGCTGCGCTACCCGGCCAGCCGTGCCTTGTGGCAGCACCGGCCCTGGCTCAAGGCGGCCTTTGCCCTGCTCAGCCTGGTGCCGTTCTTCTGGTCGATGCTGGTGCTGCGCAGCTATCAGTACGAGCAGGATGCCCACTACGGTGCTTGGCTGCTGTTGTTCGTCATGGCCCTGGTGTGGGCCGCCGACACCGGCGCCTACTTCGCCGGCAAGACCTTTGGCAAGCACAAGCTGTGCCCCAGCGTCAGCCCGGGCAAGACCCTGGAAGGCATGATCGGCGGTGTGATTGCTGCCTGCGTACTGGCCCTGGTGGTGACTCAGGCGGTGGAGCTGCCTGGAGCACAACGCAATGCGGTGTTGCTGGCCTCGGCCGTCGCGGTGTTGGCCTCGGTGCTGGGCGATCTGGTGGAAAGCATGTTTAAGCGTGAAGCCGGACTCAAGGACTCGGGCAACATACTGCCCGGTCACGGCGGCATCATGGACAGGGTCGACAGTCTGACCGCGGCCCTGCCCATTTTTATTGTGGTATACCAACTGGCGGGGCAGGGCTGAGATGCAACAGCTGACCATACTGGGTGCAACCGGCTCCATCGGCCAAAGTACGCTGGGGGTGGTACGCCGCCACCCTGAGCGCTTCTCGGTATTTGCCCTGACCGCCAGTCGCCAGGTGGCGCGCATGCTCGATGACTGCCTGGAATTTACACCGCGCTATGCGGTCATGGCCGACGCCACGGCGGCGGCCGAGTTGCGCCGCCTGCTGCGTGACGCCGGCAGCTCAACCGAGGTGCTGCAAGGCAGCGAGGCCCTGTGCACGGTGGCCGCCGAACCCGAGGTGGATGCCGTAATGGCCGCCATCGTCGGCGCCGCCGGCCTGCTGCCCACCCTGGCGGCGGTGAAGGCCGGCAAGCGGGTATTGCTGGCCAACAAGGAAGCCCTGGTAATGAGCGGCGAGCTGTTTATTGACGCCGTGCATCACAGCAATGCCCTGTTGCTGCCCGTGGACAGCGAGCACAATGCCATTTTTCAGTGCCTGCCCGAGCCGTTGCAGCGTTCACCCGGTCGCGCCGATCTCGCCGCCGCCGGCATCGGTAAAATTCTGCTCACCGGCTCCGGTGGCCCCTTTCGTTATACCCCGGTCGGCGAGCTGGCCGCGGTCACCCCGGCTCAGGCGGTGAATCATCCCAACTGGTCCATGGGCCCCAAAATCTCCGTCGATTCCGCCACCATGATGAACAAGGGGCTGGAATACATAGAAGCGCGCTGGTTGTTCAACGCCGCCCCGGCACAAATTGAGGTGCTGGTGCACCCTCAGTCGGTGATCCATTCTATGGTGCAGTACTCGGACGGTTCCGTCTTGGCCCAGCTTGGCCAGCCGGATATGATGACTCCTATCGCCCATACTCTGGCCTGGCCCGAGCGTATCGAGTCCGGCGTGGCACCGCTGGACTTCACTCGCCTGGGTGAGCTGAGCTTTATGGCACCCGACATGGCCCGCTATCCGTGCCTGCAGCTGGCCATGGACGCCTGCGCCGCCGGCCAGGGCGCCACCACGGCGCTGAACGCGGCCAACGAGGTGGCGGTGGCGGCCTTTCTGGAAGGCCGGCTCGGCTTTATGGCCATTGCCGACATTAACCGAAAGGTCATGGACCGCCTGGGAGTGAACCGGGCGCAGGCGCTGGAAGACATACTGGCCCTCGACGCCGAAGCGCGCCGGCTGGCCGGGCAACTGATCGGGACACGCGCATGACCGAAATACTGTGGAATCTGGGCGCTTTTATCATCGCCCTTGGCATACTGGTGGCGGTACACGAATACGGCCACTTCTGGGTGGCCCGCCGTAACGGCGTGCGGGTCGAACGCTTTTCCATCGGCTTTGGCAAGCCCATCTGGCGCAAAACCGGCCGCGACGGCACCGAATACGTGGTGGCCATGATCCCCCTGGGGGGCTACGTCAAAATGCTGGATGGCCGGGTCGACGAGGTGCCGCCGGAGCTGGCGGAACAGGCCTTTGACAACAAATCGGTATGGGCGCGCATGGCCATTGTGGTGGCCGGGCCCATGGCCAACTTTTTGTTTGCGGTGTTTGCCTTCTGGCTGATGTTTCTGATTGGCGTGCCGTCGGTCAAGCCGGTGGTCCGCGACGTGGCCGCCGAGTCTCCCGCCGCCGTTGCCGGTGTGCAGCCGGGCATGCAGATCACCGCCATCGACGGCAACGACATTCTGACCTGGGAAGACGTGAACTTTTCCCTTATTGGCAACATCGGTGCCGAGCAAACCACCCTGGTGGTACAAACCGAGCGTGGCCAGCAACAGCAACTGACGGTGCCCCTGGCGCGTTGGCAGTTTGATCCCGACAGCGAGTCGCCCATCACGGCGCTGGGGCTGGTGCCTGAAGGCCCCATCCCCACCCTGACCCTGGAAGAGGTGATTCGGGGCGGTGCCGGCGCCGAGGCCGGCCTGCGGCCTGAAGACACCCTGGTGAGCGCCAATGGTCAAATCCTGAACGACTGGGCGCAGTTTGTGACCCTGGTGCAGTCGTCTCCCGAGCAGCCGATGGAACTTGTGGTGCGTCGTGAGGGTCAGAGCCTCGACCTGATGCTCACACCGGCGCTGCTTGAGACCGATGACAGGGCCATTGGCTATGTGGGGCTGGCACCATCGGTGACCCCGGTGGACGACCGTTATCGCTTTGAGCTGACTTACGGCCCGCTGCGGGCGTTGTGGGAAGGGGCAGAGCGCACCTGGGAGCTTACGGTGCTGACCTTTCAGATGATCGGCAAGTTACTGACCGGAATCGTCTCCCTCGACAACCTGAGCGGTCCCATTTCCATCGCCAAGGGCGCCGGGGCCAGTGCCGGGTTCGGGCTGGTGTATTTTCTGAGTTTTATGGCACTGGTCAGCGTCAACCTGGGCATCATCAACCTGTTGCCGTTGCCGGTGCTCGATGGCGGGCACCTGCTGTTTTACACGGTGGAAGCCATTACCGGCCGGCCGGTGCCGGAGCGCATTCAGGAGCTGGGATACAGAATAGGGGCGGCCCTGCTGATATTGCTGATGGGGCTGGCGCTGTTTAACGACATTGGTCGCCTTTGAGCGACAAGACACAAGGATCAAGTCAGGCTATGGCAAAAACAAGGGCACTCAAGAACACGCTCGCCGCTTCCTGCCTGCTGGGGGCCAGCATGCTGGCCCAGGCACAGAGCGGCATGACCCCCTTTGTGGTAGAAGACATACAGGTGAACGGCCTGCAACGGGTAACCCTGGGCGCGGCACTGCTGAGCCTGCCGGTGCGGGTGGGGGAAGAAGTGGATCAGTCCCGCCTGGCCGAGGCCATTCGCAGCCTGTATGCCTCGGGCAACTTTGAGCAGGTACAATTGCTGCGCGACGGCGACACCCTGGTGGTGCAGGTCACCGAGCGGCCCACCATTGCCGGCATCAGCTTCAGCGGCAACAAGGAAATCAAGGAAGAGCAGCTGCGCGAAAGTCTCGAAGGAGCCGGCGTGCGGGTGGGCGAGCCCCTGGACCGCACCACCCTGAGCGAGCTGGAGCAGGGCCTGGAAGACTTCTACTATGGCGTGGGCAAGTATTCCGCCGACGTCAAGGCGGTGTTGACACCGCTGCCCCGCAACCGGGTCGATCTCAAGTTTGAATTCGTGGAAGGCGAAGCCGCCGAGATCAAGCAGATCAACATTGTCGGCAACCAGGCCTTCAGCGAAGAACAACTGCTGGATCAGCTGGAGCTGTCCGATGACGTGCCCTGGTGGAATATCATGGGCGACCAGCGCTACCAGAAGCAGAAACTGGCCGGCGACATTGAAACCCTGCGCTCCTTCTATCGCGACCGGGGCTACCTGAAAGCCGACGTCACCTCCACTCAGGTGTCCATGTCCCCCGACAAGGAAGGGGTCTACATCACTCTGAACGTGACGGAAGGCGAGCAATACACCGTCTCCGGCGTCAGCCTGCGCGGCAACCTGATCGACAGACAACGCGAGCTGAACGAGCTGGTGCCCGTTCAGCGCGGCGATCTCTACTCCGCCGCCGACGTGGCCCACATGGAAGAGCTGCTGTCGCGCTTCCTCGGCCGCTTCGGCTATGCCTATCCGCGTATCAACACCTTTCCGCAGATCGACGAAGCCACCAACAAGGTGGAGCTGGTGGTCAACATCGAGCCGGGCAACCGGGTCTATGTGCGCCGCATCAACTTCAGCGGCAACGAGATCACCAAGGACGAAGTGCTGCGCCGGGAAATGCGCCAGATGGAAGGCACCTGGCTGTCGAGCGAAAGCGTGGAGCAGTCCCGTACCCGTCTGAACCGTCTGGGCTACTTTGAAAACGTCGAAGTCAACACTCAGCGCCTGCCGGGGCAGGATGACCTGGTGGATCTGGATGTCAAGGTCAAGGAGCAGCCCGCCGGCTCCATCAACTTCGGCGTGGGCTTTGGTACCGATTCGGGCTTCAGCATTCAGGCAGGTGTGGAGCAGGACAACTTCCTCGGCACCGGTAACCGGGTGGGCATCAACTCCCAGATGAACGACTACTCGAAGAACGTGTCGCTCGATTTTACCGATCCCTACTTCACCGTGGACGGGGTCAGCCTGGGCGGACGTGTTTACTACAGGTCATTCGAGTCTGATGACGATCTGGGCTCTGTTGACTATGAAAGCACCACCTATGGTGTGCGTGCCCTGACCGGCTTCCCCATTGATGAAAACAACCGGCTGAACTTCAGCCTGGGCTATGAACACAACACCCTGAGCCAGCCGGACCGGGCCTCGCTGCAACTGCAGGACTTCTGGACCGACAACGGCGCGGATAAAAACGAAAAAGTCAGTTTCGATGACTTTGACATCACCGCCGGCTGGACCCGCAACACCCTGAACCGGGGCGTGTTCCCCACCGCCGGCAGCCGCCAGAGCGTGGGCCTCAAGGCCACGGTACCGGGCTCGGATCTGCAGTACTACAAATTCAGCTTTGATGACGGCCATTATTTTCCGCTGGATCGCAAGCACAACTGGGTGCTGCACGGTAAGTTCCGCGCCGCCTACGCCGATGGCTACGGCAACACCAGCCGCTTGCCCTTCTTTGAAAACTACTACGCCGGTGGCTTCAGTACGCTGCGGGGCTTCAAGAGCAGCTCGGTGGGGCCGCGTGCCGTGTTCCGGGAAGACAATGGTGACCTCACCACCGATGGTAGCGCCATCGGCGGTAACGCCCTGCTGGCGGGCTCGGTGGAGCTGATTGTGCCCACGCCCTTTGCCGGCGAGGATCTGCAGCGTTCCCTGCGCACCAGCCTGTTTATGGATGTCGGCACGGTATGGGACACCGAGTACGATGCGTCCGATTTCGCCGGTTGCGTGAGCGGCTGTTATGACTTCGGCGATCCGGGGGAGTATCGTGCCGCTGCCGGGGTCAGCATGCAGTGGCTGTCGCCGCTCGGCCCGCTGGTGTTCTCCCTGGCCACGCCGGTGACCGAGGTGGAAGGGGACAAGACCGAAGTGTTTAACTTCAACATCGGCCGTACGTTTTAATGGAGCGCAGGCTGCCAGCCTGCAATAGCGCCCGCAGGGCGCTCAAAAGGTTGTCGCTGCGCGACAATGTGCGGGCAAGCTGCCCGCGCTCCAACATTAAGGAGAATTTTAATGAACAAACTGATTAAACTGGCCGGCGCCCTGGCGCTGGTGCTGACCGCCACCTTTGCTCAGGCCCAGGGCAAGATTGCCGTGGTGGACACCGCCGAGGTATTTCAGAAAATGCCTCAGCGTGACGTGGTACGTAACAAGCTGAAAAACGAATTTGCTTCCCGCGTGAAGGAAGTGCAGAAGCTGGAAGAGCAGGGCCGCAGCTTTGTGGAAAAACAGCAAAAAGACATGGCCTTCATGAACGACCAGCAAAAGGCCGAGGCCCAGAAAAAGCTGAACGACATGCAGGCCAGCTTCGTGCAGAAGGCACGGTCACTGGAGCAGGACCGGGCCCGTCGCGAGCAGGAAGAACGTCAGAAAATGCTGTCGCGCATCAAGGGCGCGATAGATGAAATCACCAAGGCGCAAGGGCTGGATCTGGTGATCGAGCGGGGAGCCGTGATCTATGTGTCACCTTCTCTCGACATCACCCAACAGGTGATCAGCCGCGTCAGCAAGTAACAAGAGCAAGCCCATGAGCATCACACTGCAACAACTGGCCCAGGCACTGGGAGCCGAGCTGCACGGAGACCCGGCGCAGCCCATTCACAAGGTCAACACCCTCGACAAGGCCGGTCCCGGCGACGTCGCCTTTCTGACCGACGACAAGTATCGCCACCTTCTTAAAGATACGCAGGCGTCTGCCGTTATTGTCAGGGAGTCGGATCGCGCGGCCTGTCCGCTGGCCTGCCTGGTGATGAGCGACCCCTACCTCGGCTTTGCCCTGGCGGCTCAGGCCCTGGATACCACGCCGGTCCCGGCGCAGGACATTCATCCCAGCGCCGTGGTGGCGGACGATGCCACCTTGGGTGAAGGTGTGGCCATTGGCGCCAATGCGGTGATCGAGTCCGGTGTGGTGCTTGAAAGCGACGTGATCGTCGGCCCGGGTTGTTTTGTGGGCAAAAACACGCGCCTGGGTGCGCGCACCAAACTCTGGGCCAATGTCACCATTTATCACGGCGTGACCTTGGGCAGCGACTGCCTGGTGCAGTCGGGCACGGTGATCGGTGCTGACGGTTTCGGCTATGCCAACAACAAGGGCGAGTGGGTCAAGATCCCCCAGCTCGGTGGCGTGGTCATCGGCAACCGGGTTGAAATCGGCGCCTGTACTACCATAGACAGAGGTGCGCTGGAGGATACCCGCATCGCCGACAACGTCATTATCGACAACCAGTGCCAGATCGCCCACAACGTGGAGATCGGCTACGGCACTGCCATGGCCGGGGGGACCGTCATGGCCGGTAGTCTCAAGGTCGGTAAATATTGTATTATTGGCGGCGCTGCCGTGTTCAACGGCCACATGGAAATCTGTGACGGCGTCACCATTACCGGCATGAGCATGGTGATGCGGCCCATTACCGAGCCCGGCATTTATTCCTCCGGTATTCCGCTGCAACCGAACAAGGAATGGCGTAAAACGGCGGCGCGTGTCATGCGCATCGACGATATGCACAAGCGGCTGAGCCAGCTTGAAAAAAAACTGAACAACAACGACTAAGCACATTTTTGGTAGGGTTAAATTTTGAGTAACGAACTGAATCAGTTGGACATCCAGGAAATCCTGGAACTGTTGCCGCACCGCTATCCTTTCCTGATGGTCGACAAGGTGGCTCACTACGAGATAAGCCCCGAGCGCAAAACCCTGCGCGGCATCAAGAACGTATCGTTCAACGAGCCCATGTTCACCGGTCACTTTCCCAACAAGCCGGTGTTCCCTGGTGTGCTGATCCTGGAAGCCATGGCTCAGGCCACCGGCATTCTGGCATTCAAGATGGTGGGCAAGCCCAAGCCCAACGAGCTGTATTACTTCGCGTCCATCGATAACGCCCGCTTCAAGCGCCCCGTGGTGCCGGGAGACCAGCTGGTACTGGACGTGGTTTATCTGAAAGAGCGCCGTGGCATCGCCAAATTTACCGGTGTTGCCAGCGTCGACGGCGAAGTGGTATGTACCGCCGAACTGATGTGCGCCAAACGCGAGGGTTAAGTGTGAGTGAACAAGGTGCTGTGATCCATGAAACCGCCATCGTCCATCCCGACGCCAAAATCGGCAAGGGCGTGGAGATTGGCCCCTGGACCCTGATCGGTCCTGACGTTGAAATCGGTGACGACTGTCAAATCGCCTCCCATGTGGTGATCAAGGGCCCGACCCGCATCGGCAAGCGTAATCGCATTTTTCAGTTTGCCTCCATTGGTGAAGACTGCCAGGACAAGAAATACGCCGGCGAACGCACCGTGCTGGAAATCGGCGACGACAACATCATTCGTGAATCCTGCACCTTTCACCGGGGGACCTCCCAGGATGAAAGCCTCACCACAGTGGGCAGCCGCAACCTGTTTATGGTGAACGTGCACGTGGCCCACGACTGCCGCATTGGCAGCGACTGCATTTTTGCCAACAACGCCACTCTGGCCGGGCATGTGCACATTGGTGACCATGTCATTTTTGGTGGTCACGCCGCCATTCACCAGTTTGGCCGGGTGGGCAGCCACGCCTTTATCGCCGGCTGTGCCGCGCTCAATAAAGACGTGCCGCCTTATGTCATGGCCGCCGGCCACTACGCCAAGCCCTTTGGCATCAACTCCGAAGGCCTGCGCCGCCGGGGTTTCAGCAAGGAAGCCATTTCCGCCATCAAGCAGGCCTACCGGGAGCTGTTCCGCAGCGGCAAAACCGTGGAAGAGGTGATGCCTGTCCTTGAAAGCCTGGGTGAAAAACAGCCGGAAGTCGCCGTTATGGTCGATTTCCTCAAGGCCAACGAGCGCGGGATTATCCGTGCCTGACGTCCCGCTTCGCATTGGTATTGTCGCCGGTGAAGTCTCCGGCGACACCCTCGGCGCCGGGCTGATCCGTGAGCTGCGCCGTCGTCACCCCGACGCCATTTTTGAAGGCATCGCCGGCCCGCAAATGCAGGCCGAGGGTTGCCGTGCGCTGT
The DNA here is from genome assembly GCF_030732065.1 of Oceanimonas aquatica. Classification (GTDB taxonomy): domain Bacteria; phylum Pseudomonadota; class Gammaproteobacteria; order Enterobacterales; family Aeromonadaceae; genus Oceanimonas. The sequence goes on along the minus strand of NZ_JAVBHX010000002.1, from coordinate 397,347 downwards.
TTGAAATGGACGAGCTGGCGGTAATGGGCATAGTGGAAGTGCTGGGCCGGCTGCCGCGCATTCTGAATATTCGCAAGCGCATCATTCAGCACTTCACCGATAATCCGCCCGATGTGTTTATCGGTATCGATGCGCCCGACTTCAACATCGGCGTGGAGCACAGGCTCAAACAGGCGGGCATTGCCACCGTGCATTATGTCAGCCCCTCGGTATGGGCCTGGCGGCAGAACCGCATTCACAAGATCAAGGCCGCCACCGACATGGTGCTGGCCTTCCTGCCCTTTGAAAAAGCCTTTTACGATCGCTTTGACGCGCCCTGCCGCTTTATTGGCCACACCCTGGCCGACCAAATGCCGCTGGTGCCCGACACACAGGGTGCCCGCGAACGCCTGGGCCTGGATCCCGACGGCCGCTATCTGGCCCTGCTGCCGGGCAGCCGCCATGCCGAAGTGACTCTGCTCACGCCCGTATATCTTGAAGCCTGCAAGCAGCTCAAGGTGCGCCACCCGGAGCTGCAGTTTGTGGTGCCTCTGGTCAACGAAAAGCGCCGGCAGGAATTTCTCGATATCAAAAAGCGGGTCGCGCCCGGGCTTGAGGTTACCCTGATCGAAGGCCGTGGCCGCGAGGTGATGACCGCCGCCGATGTTATTTTGCTGGCGTCGGGCACCGCTACCCTGGAGGCCATGCTGGCCAAAAAGCCCATGGTGGTGGGCTACAAGCTCAAGGACTTCAGCTACTGGCTGGCCCAGCGCCTGGTGAAAACCGAGCATGTGTCGCTGCCCAACCTGCTGGCGGATCAGACCCTGGTGGCCGAGCTGATTCAGCACGAATGCACGCCCAGCCATATCGTCGACGAAATTGGCAAGCTGCTCGATAACGACACCAGCGAGCTGGTGCAAAGCTTTGCCCATCTGCACAAACGTATTCGCTGTAATGCCGACGAACAGGCCGCCCTGGCGGTGCTGGAGCTGGCACGAAAATCATGACCGACATTATTTACCCCAGCGGTGTGCTGGTGGCCGGGGTCGACGAAGTGGGGCGGGGGCCCCTGGTCGGCGATGTGGTCACCGCCGCCGTTATTCTTGATCCTAATCACCCCATTCCGGGTCTCGCCGACTCCAAGACCATCAGCGAGAAAAAGCGCGAAAAGCTGGCGCCGCTCATTCGCGAGCATGCGCTGGCCTGGGCCATTGGCCGCTGCAGCGCTGCCGAAATCGATCAGCTGAATATTCTGCAGGCCACCATGCTCGCCATGACCCGGGCGGTGGCGGGGCTGGCGGTGCAGCCCGGCTTTGTGTTTATCGACGGCAACCGCTGCCCGGCCTTGCCCATGCCCGCCGAAGCGGTGGTAAAGGGCGACAGCCGAGTGGCGGAGATCAGCGCCGCCTCCATTCTGGCCAAGGTGGAGCGGGACAACGAGATGCTGGCGCTCGATGCCCTGCATCCGCAATACGGCTTTGCCCGTCACAAGGGTTACCCCACCAAGGAGCACCTGGCGGCACTGGCCGAGCACGGCGCCCTGCCCGAGCACCGCAAAAGCTTTAAACCCGTGGCCCGGGCGCTGGAGGGCGCATGACCCCGAGTTTTATTCATCTGCGTATTCACTCCGACTTTTCCATGGTGGACGGGCTGGCCAAAATTGGTCCCATCACCGGACGAGTGCAGGAGCAGGGCTATCCGGCCCTGGCCCTGACCGACGAGATGAACCTGTGCGGCCTGGTGCGCTTTTACGGCGATGCCCATAAAAAAGGGCTCAAACCCCTGGTGGGCGCCGACTTCTGGGTACAAAGCGAGGAAATGGGCGAGCAGTTGTTCCGGCTTACGCTGCTGGCCATGGACAACACCGGCTACCAGAATATTACCCTGCTGATCTCCAAAGCCTACCTGCGGGGACATATTCAGCACAGACCGGTGATCGACAAAGACTGGCTGGCCGAGCACAGCGAAGGACTGATCCTGCTCTCCGGCGGCCGGGAAGGTGATGTGGGCACTTACCTGCTGAAGGGTAATCAGGCCCTGACCGAGCGCTGTCTGGCGTTTTACCGGCAGCATTTCCCTGATCGCTATTATCTGGAGCTGCTGCGCACCGGCCGGCCCGACGAAGAAACCTATCTGCACATGGCGGTGGAGCTGGCGGCGGCACACCGGCTGCCGGTGGTGGCCACCAACGAAGTGGTATTCCTTAATAAAGACGACTTCGATGCCCACGAAATTCGAGTGGCCATTCACGACGGCTACACCCTGGACGACAAGCGCCGGCCCAAACGCTACAGCCCCGAGCAATACCTGAAAAGCCCGGAAGAAATGGCCGAGCTGTTTGCCGACATTCCCGAAGCGCTGGAAAACAGCGTGGAGATCGCCAAGCGTTGCAACGTGACGGTGCGCCTGGGCGAATACTTTTTGCCGGACTTTCCCACCGGTGACATGAGCATTGAAGACTTTCTGGTCAAGCGCTCGGAAGAAGGGCTGGAAGAGCGGCTGGAATTTCTGTTCCCGGATCCGCAGGTGCGCGCCGACAAGCGCGGGGAATATGACGACCGCCTGAGAATAGAGCTTCAGGTGATCAACCAGATGGGCTTTCCGGGTTACTTCCTGATCGTGATGGAGTTTATTCAGTGGTCCAAGGACAACGGCATTCCCGTGGGCCCGGGCCGGGGCTCCGGTGCCGGCTCCTTGGTGGCCTATGCGCTGAAAATTACCGATCTTGACCCGCTCGAATTTGATCTGCTGTTTGAACGCTTTCTGAACCCCGAGCGGGTGTCCATGCCCGACTTTGACGTCGACTTCTGCATGGACAGACGCGACGAGGTGATCGATCACGTGGCCGAGCTTTACGGTCGCGATGCGGTATCCCAGATCATTACGTTCGGCACCATGGCCGCCAAGGCGGTGGTGCGCGACGTGGGCCGGGTGCTGGGCCATCCCTACGGCTTTGTTGATCGCATATCCAAGCTGATCCCGCCCGATCCCGGCATGACCCTGGCCAAGGCCTTTGAGGTCGAGCCCAAGCTGCCCGAACTGTACGATCAGGACGAAGAAGTGCGGGCGCTGATCGATATGGCCCGCATTCTAGAAGGGGTGACCCGTAACGCCGGCAAGCACGCCGGTGGCGTGGTGATCGCCCCCACCAAAATCACCGACTTTGCGCCCCTGTACTGCGATGCCGAAGGGCATCACCCGGTGACCCAGTTCGACAAGAACGACGTGGAGTCCGCCGGCCTGGTGAAGTTTGACTTTCTCGGCCTGCGTACGCTCACCATCATCGACTGGGCGCTGGGCATGATCAATCCCAGGCTTGAGAAAGAAGGCAAGCCGCCCGTCGACATTGCCGCTATTCCCATTCACGACAAGCCTTCGTTCCAGCTGCTCAAGCGCTATGAAACCACGGCGGTGTTCCAGCTCGAATCCCGGGGCATGAAGGATCTGATCAAGCGGCTGCAGCCGGACTGCTTTGAAGACATGATCGCTCTGGTGGCGCTGTTTCGCCCGGGCCCGCTGCAGTCGGGCATGGTGGACAACTTCATCGACCGCAAGCACGGCCGCGAGGCGGTGTCCTACCCCGACGAACAGTGGCAGCACGACTCCCTCAAGCCCATTCTTGAGCCGACCTACGGCATTATTCTGTATCAGGAACAGGTAATGCAGATAGCTCAGGTGCTGGCGGGCTATTCCCTCGGTGGCGCCGACCTGCTGCGCCGGGCCATGGGTAAAAAGAAACCCGAGGAAATGGCCAAGCAGCGGGCCGGCTTTGAGGCGGGGGCCGTGGCCAACGGCATCGACGGCGAACTGGCGATGAAAATCTTTGACCTGGTGGAGAAATTCGCCGGTTACGGTTTCAACAAGTCGCACTCCGCCGCCTATGCGCTGGTCTCCTACCAGACCCTGTGGCTGAAAACCCACTATCCGGCCGAGTTTATGGCGGCGGTTATGACTGCCGACATGGACAACACCGACAAGGTGGTGACCCTGGTGGACGAATGCCAGCGCATGGGGCTGACCCTGATCCCGCCCGATGTGAACACCGGGCGCTATCGTTTTACCGTGAACGAAGACGGCCATATCGTCTACGGCATTGGGGCCATCAAGGGGGTGGGTGAGGCGCCCATTGAGTCGATACTGGAAGCAAGAGAGCAGGGCGGCCCGTTCCGGGATCTGTTCGACTTCTGCAACCGGGTGGATCTGAAAAAGCTCAACAAGCGGGTGATGGAAAAGCTGATCCTGTCCGGCGCCATGGACCGGCTGGGCCCGCACCGGGCATCGCTGATGGCGACCCTGGAAGAAGCCATGAAGGCCGCCGATCAGCACGCCAAGGCCGAGGCCCTGGGGCAGGGCGACATGTTCGGCGTACTGGTGGAAGAAGATAACGTTGAGCACGCTTTTGCCGACGTGACACCCTGGCCCGACAAGATCTGGCTGGACGGTGAGCGTGATACCCTGGGGCTCTACCTCACCGGTCACCCCATCAACCAGTACGCCAGAGAGTTGCGGCAGTACACCAGCGGCCGGCTTAACGAAGTACAGCCCGGCGGCCGCGACCGCATCAGTACGGTGGCGGGGCTGGTGATTGCATCCAGAGTGATGACCACCAAGCGGGGCAACCGCATGGGCATCCTCACCCTGGACGATAAATCCGGCCGGCTCGACGTGACCCTGTTCTCCGATGCACTGGAACGCTATGAGTCTTTGCTGGAAAAAGATAAAATTCTGGTCATCAGTGGACAGGTCAGCTTTGACGACTTCTCCGGTGGCCTTAAAATGTCGGCCAGGGAAGTACTGGATATCAGCGATGCCCGGGAGCGGTTTGCCCGCGGGCTCGCATTGTACATAGACAAAAGCCGCATCGATCAGGGCTTTTTTACTCAATTGCTGGACATACTCACGCCGGTAAGGGCGGGCGTATGTCCTGTGCGTGTGACCTATAACCGACCCGGCGCAAGAGCCGAGCTCACTCTGGGCACCGAGTGGCGGGTAACCCCCACCGACCAGATGCTGGAATCGCTCAGGGGCTTGCTGGGACCGGACAAGGTCGAACTGATTTTTGACTAGAGGGCAGCCATGAGCCACCATTTTCTGGATTTTGAACAACCCATCGCCGAGCTTCAGGCCCAGATTGAAGAACTTCGTCACGTGGGCGAAGGCGAAGGCCTCGATATTGACCTGGACGAAGAGATCGGCCGCCTGGAAACCAAGCGTGACGAGCTGACCAAAAAGGTCTTTGGCAACCTGGGTCCCTGGCAGATCTCCCAGCTGGCCCGCCATCCGCGCCGCCCCTACACCCAGGACTACCTGGAGCTGATGTTTGGCGAGTTCGACGAGCTGGCCGGCGACCGTGCCTATGCCGACGACAAGGCCATTGTGGGCGGTGTGGCCCGCTTTGAAGGCCGTCCTGTGATGGTGATTGGCCATCAGAAGGGCCGCGAGACCAAGGAAAAGATCAAGCGCAACTTTGGCATGCCCCGTCCGGAAGGCTACCGCAAGGCCCTGCGCCTGATGGAAATGGCCGAGCGTTTCAAAATGCCCATTCTCACCTTTATCGATACCCCCGGAGCCTATCCGGGCGTGGGGGCGGAAGAGCGTGGCCAGAGTGAAGCCATTGCCCGCAACCTCAAGGTGATGTCCGGCCTCAAGACCCCCATTATCTGCACCGTGGTGGGCGAGGGTGGCTCCGGCGGCGCCCTGGCCATTGGCGTGGGTGACCGCGTGAACATGCTGCAGTATTCCACCTATTCGGTGATCTCTCCGGAAGGCTGTGCCTCCATTCTGTGGAAGAGCGCCGACAAGGCCTCCGTGGCTGCCGAGGCCATGGGCATTACCGCCGGTCGCATTCACGAGCTGGGGCTGATCGACAATGTGGTGGAAGAGCCCATGGGTGGCGCCCACAGCAACCCGCTGCTCACCGCCGAGCGCCTGAAGGAACGGCTGATTGCCGATCTGGCCGATCTGGAGCAGCTCGACACCGACACCCTGCTTGAGCAGCGCTACCAGCGCCTGATGAAATACGGCTACTGCTAAGACTGCTGACAAACCTTCGTTTTCTCTGTCGTCACTCCCGCGAAGGCGGGAGTCCAGTGCAATATGTCATGGACCCCCGCCTGCGCGGGGGTGACGAGTCTTCAGAGCGGTTTTGTCATCAAACTAAAGCGCTCTTTCGGGCGCTTTTTCTTTTCCTTGATCATCCCCGTTTTATCTTGGTTCACGCCCGCTGTTTAAAAACTGTTATATTTCGGCTCGAAATGGAACTATTTGCCAGGGATATGTCTTATATGCGTCTTTGCCGCTTGCTGTTGCCCGCCTGCCTTTGTTGCCTGTTGCTGGCCTGGCCGGTGGCGGCCGCCGACTCGCCACTGAAGGATTACTACCAGGACAGCTGGAATACTCGTAACGGCCTGCCGCACAACAGCATCAACAGCATGGCGCAGACCCCCGAAGGTTACCTCTGGTTTGCCACCTGGGAAGGGGTGTCCCGCTACAACGGGCGCGGCTTTCACACCTTTGTGCGCGGAGAGCAAACCGGCCTGCCCGACTCCGGTATTCGCGGCCTGACCCTGGACGGTGACGGCCTGCTGGTGGCCGGTGCCCGGGGTGGCTTCAGCCGTTATCAGCATCCAGGGTGGCAGCCCCGGGCAAGCCTGCCCGCCATGGTCAATCATGTGCTGCGTGACCGGCAGGGCCGGTTATGGTTTGCCACCGAAGGCGACGGCATCTATATGCGTGATGCCGAGGGCCAACAGCATCATTTCTCTTCACCCCAGGGGCTGCCCGGGCTTGCCGTGTATCGGTTATTGCAGACCACGGACGGACGGATCTGGGCGGGTACGTCTCAGGGGCTGGCGGTGATCGGGGCCGGCCAGAAGATCACCGTGAGCGAGCAGATCCCCGCCGTCCCCGTACTGGCGCTGCTGCAAACGCGGAAGGGCCAGTTGCTGGTGGGCTCGGGGCGGGGGCTGTATGGCAGCGACGAGCACGGCGGTTTTGCTCAGCTTCATCCGCAACTGGCTGGTGAGGCCATCAGCAGCCTGCTGCAGGACAGCGCCGGCGACCTGTGGATTGGCACCACCGACCGGGGGCTGGTGCGGCTGGGAAGTTACGGGCTGGAGCGGATGGGCATGGCGCAGGGGCTGCCCGACAACCGGGTATTGTCGTTGCTGCAGGACACCGAAGACAATATCTGGGTGGGCACCAATGGCGGCCTGTTGCGCCTGCGTGATGCGCCCTTTACCAGCTTTACCCAGGAGCAGGGGCTCTCGGGCAACTATGTGCGCACTGTGCTGGCCGATGACAAGGGGCGTATCTGGGTGGGTACCAGCAATGGCCTGAGTCTTATCAATGCCAGCGGTGTACGGCCGCTGCCGGTCAAGCTGCCCGACGGCAAGGCGCCATCCATTCTGAGCCTGGCCCGGCAGGGCAATACCCTCTGGCTGGGTACCTATACCCATGGCCTTGTCGGCCTGAAGCCCGGCCGGGAACCGGTGATTATTGACCGGAAACAGGGCCTCAGCGCCGATGAAGTGCGCGCCATACTGCCGGCCCGGGATGGCAGCCTGTGGGTAGGCACGGCCTCCGGCTTGAGCCGGCTGCATCAGGGCCGCGTGACCACCTATGGCAAGCAAGATGGCCTGCCGGGGGAATTTGTCATGGCCCTGCATCAGGCCAATAATGGTGATATCTGGGTAGGTACCGGAGTGGGGGCGGCCATTATTCGACAAGGAAACCCGGCGCACATTCGGGCCCTTGATCTGCACAGTCAGGAAAATGCCGAATATGCCTTTGGCTTTTATCAGCAGCCGGGCAGCGATGCGGTATGGATTGCCACCGATCGCGGCCTGCTGCGTTACCGCTACCGGGATGACAGTCTGTCCATGGTCGGCCGGCCGCAGGGCTTGCCCATCGAAAAAATGTTTCAGCCGGTGGCCGATCAGCAAGGCGGGCTCTGGCTGACCACCAACCGGGGCATTCTGAGACTGGATTTGCAGCAGGCACACCGGGCAGCAGACGGCGAGCTCGACACCATTCCCTTTGAACTGTTTGGCGAAGGGGATGGCATAGCCAGCAGTCAGGCCAATGGCGGCTCGGGGCCGGCGGCCACTTTGGCCCCCGACGGCAGTGTGTGGATTGCCACCGCCGTGGGGGTAGCGCGAGTGCAGCCAAACCGGCTGGCCAGTCTGGTGCCAAATAACCTGCCGGTGGTGCTGGAAGACATTCGTGTCAACGGCATGGCCGTCATGCCAACGCAGCCCCTGACCCTGCCCGCCGGCAGCGATCGCATACAAATTGAGTTTGCCGGTCTGGGCTATGTGATGCCCGAGCGCATTCGTTACCGTACCCGGCTGGAAGGGTTTGACAAGGAATGGGTGGCGCGCGGCGGGCAGAACCTGGCGGAATACACCAACCTGGCCCCGGGACATTACCGGCTTAAGGTGGCGGCCTCTTACCCCTACAGCTCCTGGAGTCACCGGGAAGCCAGCCTGAGCTTCAGTATTGCGCCGTTTTTCTGGCAGCGTCCTGTATTCTGGGGCCTGGTTGGTGTTGTCGGTCTCTGGCTTATCTGGGCGCTGTTTCAGCTGCGTCTGCGCATGCTGAAACGCAATGCCAGCACCCTTCGGCGACTGGTGGATGAAAAAACGCAGGCCCTGCAACAGCAAACCCAGGCCTTTGAGCGCCAGGCGCGGGAAGACCAGTTAACCGGCTTGGCCAACCGGCGGGCCTTTGATGACTGGCTGGCGACAGCCTATGGCCAGGTTGATCCCGGCGGCAACGGCCTTTGTCTGGCGGTGGTGGACATCGATCACTTCAAGCGCGTGAACGATCAGTGGTCCCACAATGTGGGAGACGAGGCCATCACGGCGGTGGCGCGGGTGCTGAGAGTGCAGGTGCGCGCTCAGGACAAGGTCGCCCGCTGGGGCGGTGAGGAGTTCACCCTGCTGTTTCCCGATACCAGCCTGAAGGACGCCACCCGTATTTGTGAGCGTATTCGCCAGGCGGTGGCCGAACTGGACTGCAGCCCGATTGCCGAAGGCCTGAGCCTGACCATTTCACTGGGGCTGGCCGATGCAGGCGGTGCCGGCAGTACAGACCGGCTGCTGGCGCAGGCGGATCAGGCGCTGTACCGGGCCAAAAACAATGGCCGCAACCGTGTGGAGGTGTGGTCATGACCCCGTATGAGCATCTGCGCCTTTGTCTGAACACACATGCGCCCGAAGGCCCCTTGTATGTGGCCTACAGCGGCGGTCTCGACTCCACCGTGCTGCTGGCGCTGACGGCACGACTGGCCACCGAACAGCAGCGTGAACTGGTTGCCCTGCATGTGCACCATGGCCTGCAGGCGGTGGCCGAAGCCTGGCCGGCGCACTGCCGGCAAGTGGCCGAACGCCTGGGCGTGCCTTTCCGGGTGCTGAGGGTCAAAGTGGACACCGGACCGCGAGTGAGCACGGAGGCTGCCGCCCGAAATGCCCGTTATGCGGCCCTGGCTGCCGAGCTGCCCGCGGGAGCAGCCCTGCTCACCGGTCATCACCTGGACGATCAGGCCGAGACCCTGCTGCTGGCGCTGAAACGCGGCGCCGGCATCAAAGGGCTGGCCGCGATGCCTGCCAGCAAGCCGCTGGGACGAGGCGTGCAGTTGCGGCCCTTGTTGCAGCTATCCCGCAACGAGCTTGAAAGCTTTGCCACCGAGCAAGGCTTAAGCTGGGTGGAAGACCCTTCCAATGCCGACAACCGCTTTGACCGCAACTTTCTGCGTAATGACATTCTGCCCCGCCTGCTGGCCCAGTGGCCGGCCTTTGCCCGCACCGCCAGCCGCAGTGCCGAATTGTGCGCCGAGCAGCTGGAGCTGGCTCAGGCACTGGCAGAGCAGGATTTAAGGGAGCTTGAAACCCCCGCCAACGGCCTCAGCATTGCCGGCCTTGAGCAACTCGGCCCGGCCCGGCGTAACAATGCCCTGCGCCACTGGCTGAGTAAGCGAGGCCTGCACTTGAGCCGCAGTCAGCTGGAGGTGGCCTGGACCGAGCTGGCGCTGGCCCGGGCGGATGCCGATCCTGTGCTTGATATTGGCGGGAAAACCCTGCGGCGTTATCAGCAACATCTTTACGTGCCTGAATTAAAGGAACAGCCGGTTGCGCTTGCGCTTATTGAGCCCGAGCAATGGGAGGATCTGGGCGTGGGCCGGTTACGTATGCGTCGTGATCGGGGTGAAGCGGTTATTCGCGGTGATCTGCCACTGAACGAACTGCATATTGCCTTTGGTGTAACCGGTCTGCGAGCACAGCCGGTCGGCCGCAGCGGCTCACGGCCACTGAAAAAACTCTGGCAGGAATACGGCGTGCCTCCCTGGCAGCGGCCGCGGGTGCCGCTACTGATGCACAAAGACAAGCTGGTTGCCGCCGTGGGTTTGTTTGTGTGCGCCGACTACGCCGCTGAACCCGGCCAGACCGGCTGGCAGCTGGAGTGGGCACCTGGCACGCAGGTTGCCCGGGGCGCTTAAAGAAGTTGGCGTTTCGCACGTTTTTGGAGCGCAGGCTGCTAGCCTGCAATAGCGCCCGTGAGGGCGCTCAAACAAGGTTATCGCTTCACGCCAAGTTGCGGGCAAGCTGCCCGCGCTCCAAGTACTTGCAATCGTCTTTAAAACCTCCACGATCCCGCTGGGCGCTGGGCGCTGGGCGCTGGGCGCTGGGCGTTAGCCCGTCTTTCGCAACTCCACATCCAGCCCCAAAAACAAACACACTTCCTCCAGCCGTGCTTTCGTATCCGTATAACCCAGATCGATCAGCTCCCTTGTATATTCCTGCTCAAACAGCAAAAAGCTCGCCAGACCGGTAGCATCGCCGGCTTCCACCCCAAACAGCCGCAGCAGGGTACGAATATTCCAGGGCAGGCGATTAAAGTGGCGCAGCGTCAGCTCGTCCAGGTTTTTGCTGGGCTTGAGCACCAGATTGTCGATATGGCGCAGCGACAGCTGCTCGCGCCGACGTTCGGGAACCAGCCGAATGGTGCTGTTAATACGCTGCAGCCGCTCAATGTCCGAGGTAAGGGCATCGGTAAAAATGGTGTCCAGCAGGTGGCCGGCAATATCGGAGCTGCTGGGATTGCTGGATAACTGACCCGCCTCTTGCTCGTCATGAGCCAGGCTGATGATGAGTATGCGGCTGGCGCCGAGATGAATGGCTGGGCTCAGGGGGTTGAGCTGGTGAATGGAGCCGTCACCATAAAAATGGTTCTGCAGCCGGCAGGGTTTGAACACAAAGGGCAGGGCGCTGCTGGCCATCAGGTGGGGCGTGGCAATAATGGACGAACGCCCCGAGCGGCCGGCCCGGGCCCAGGGCTGGTGATAGGGGCGGCCCTGAAAAAAAGTGGTGGAATCGCCGGTGTTGTAGTTGGAAGCGGTGACCGCCAGTACTTCCAGCGCGCCGTAGAGCAGGTTGTTATCAATGCGCTGAAAATCGATCAGGGTTTCCAGCAGCCGCTCCAGCGGGCTGTTGTCGAACAGCGGCATGGCCATTTGAGTAGGCTTGCCCAGCATGCCCTTGACCAGGCTTTTCACCGAGTGAGAGGCAATGTTGCCGAGCTGCAGTTGCAATACCTTGTGGGTACGAAGGTGCCGCCACACATATTCCAGCTTGCGAACCCCCAAGTGAAAACAGGAGGCATAACAGGCGAGTGCCGTGGCATTAATGGCACCGGCCGAGGTACCGCACAAAATGGGAAAGGGAATGGCATGCCCTCGCGGATAGCACTCGGCAATGGCCTTGAGCACCCCCACCTGATACGCCGCCCGTGCACCACCGCCGGTCATCACCAAGGCACAGGCATTGCTGGCTTCTCGTTCCATGATGATCCTCCCTTTTGCACTCAGTATAAGTAATTGTTTAAGGAGGAAGAAAGGGGAAACAGTCAGGCATAAAAAAGGCCGGCAATGCCGGCCTTTTTTGCATAGTGTGTGCAGTGTTATTTTAGCCGAGCTGAGCCTGCACCTTGGTCACGATGTCGCTGATGGCCACTTCCTGCTTGTCGCCGCCGCGGCGGTGCTTGTATTCCACCACGCCGTTGTCGAGGCCGCGCTCGCCAATCACAATGCTGTGAGGTACGCCCAGCAGCTCCATGTCGGCGAACATCACGCCAGGGCGCTCCTTGCGGTCATCAAACAGCACCTCAATGCCGGCGGCGGTGAGCTCGGCGTAAAGCTGCTCGGCCACTTCCTGCACCCGGTGAGACTTGTGCATGTTCATGGGAATAATGGTCACCTGGAACGGCGCCAGCGCATCGGGCCAGATAATGCCGCGGTCATCGTGGTTCTGCTCGATGGCAGCGGCCACAATGCGTGACACGCCAATGCCGTAGCAGCCCATTTCCAGCACGGTGGCCTTGCCGCCTTCGTTCAGCACGGTGGCGTTCATCTTCTCGGAGTAGTTGTTGCCCAGCTGGAAGATGTGGCCCACTTCAATGCCGCGCTTGATCTGCAGCACGCCCTTGCCACAGGGGCTGGGATCGCCTTCGCGTACGTTGCGCAGATCGGCCACTTCGGGAAGCGGCAGATCACGACCCCAATTAATGCCGAAATAGTGCTTGTCGTCGATGTTGGCACCGGCACCAAAGTCGCTCATTACCGCTACGGCACGGTCCACTATGACCGGCACCGGCATGTTCAGCGGGCCCAGGGAGCCGGGGCCGGCACCCACGGCAGCACGGACTTCTTCTTCGGTGGCAAAGGTCAGCGGGCTGGCCACCTGGGGCAGCTTCTCGGCCTTTACTTCGTTCAGTTCGTGATCGCCGCGCACCAGCAGCGCCACCAGCGGGGCGTCGATGTCGTCGGCGGCCTTCACCAGCAGGGTTTTCACGGTCTGCTCAATGTGCAGACCGAATTTTTCCACCAGATCCGCAATAGTTTTGGTGTTGGGGGTATCGGTCAGCACCATGTCTTGCGTGGGAGCATCGGCAGCCGCTTTGGGGGCCAGCGCCTCGGCCATTTCGATGTTGGCGGCGTAATCGGACTCGGTAGAGAAGGCGATATCGTCTTCACCGCTTTGGGCCAGCACGTGGAACTCGTGAGAGGCACTGCCGCCAATGGCGCCGGTATCGGCCAGTACGGCACGGAAGTCCAGACCCATGCGCTCAAACACCCGGCTGTAGGCGTCATACATGGCGTCGTAGGTCTGCTGCAGGCTTTCCTGAGTGGTGTGGAAGGAGTAGGCGTCCTTCATCACAAACTCGCGGGAGCGCATCACGCCAAAGCGCGGGCGCACTTCGTCACGGAACTTGGTCTGGATTTGGTACAGGTTCAGGGGAAGCTGTTTGTAAGAGGCCACCTCGTTGCGCACCATGCTGGTGATCACTTCCTCATGGGTGGGGCCCAGCACAAAGGGGCGATCGTGGCGGTCTTTAATGCGCAGCAGCTCGGGGCCGAACTTGTCCCAGCGGCCGGTTTCCTGCCACAGATCGGCGGGCTGTACCACCGGCATCAGCATTTCAATGGCGCCGGCCCGGTTCATTTCTTCCCGCACAATGGCGGCGACCTTGTTCAATACCCGCAGGCCGCTGGGCAGCCAGGTGTACAGGCCCGAGGCCAGCTTGCGGATCATGCCCGCGCGCAGCATCAGCTGGTGGCTGATGACCTCGGCGTCGCTCGGGGTTTCTTTAAGGGTAGAAAGCAGGTATTGGCTGGTACGCATGAACAGAACCTTGTAGCTTGAAATCCGTGAAAGCCCGAATTGTAGCAGGGGGGGGAGGTTGGCAGAAGTGTCTTGTTGTTGGTGAGGGGGGAGGTGTGAGTTTATCTCGCGCTGTGTATTCAGGAAGCAGCAACACTCTGCAATTTCATTCGATCTTCCGCCTTGCCCGGTGCAGAATAAGGTAACTCACTCTGATATTAAGGATTTGTCATGCGTGTTCTCGGTATGGCCCTGATGGCCCTGGCGCTTTCCGGCTGCGCCCAAATGGGGTTAGACAGCAATGTGTCTCCCGCTGGCATCAAGGATTATTACAAGGGCAACAATGTAAAGCTTTACGGTCGCGACGAGCTGAAGGATGTGAACTACGTCAGCCTGGGGACGGTGGAAGGCGAGGCCTGCCAGGTGGAAGCAAACGAGCCGCCGCCAAAAGATGCCAACGCCCGCTCCGACATTCGCCGCCGTGCTGCCGACATGGGCGCCAACGGCATTCTGCTGGATCGCTGTATACGCTTTGCCGACATGCCCGGCTGCCTTGAACAGGTATTGTGCAGCGGACAGGCGTTGAAGGTAAGCGAGTAAGGCGCTGGACGTTACATTGCAGGCCCCGGTTTATTGGGGAATGGTACTCACAGATACTGATATGTCCGGATAAATCCGGGCCTACAACTGGATTTATATGGCAACCATCAACGTTGATCCCATTGGTATTATTCGCTCGCCCTATAAAGAGAAGTTTGCAGTGCCGCGGCAGCCGGGGCTGGTAAGCCGGGCCCGGGCACAGCTTGAAATGCTGCCGCCTTATAATGATCCCAGTGCCCTCAGAGGCCTTGGTGAGTTCAGTCATTTGTGGGTAGTGTTTGTGTTTCACCAGACCATGGAGCAGGGCTGGAAGCCAACCGTGCGGCCGCCCCGCCTGGGTGGCAATGAGCGGGTGGGTGTGTTTTCTACCCGTTCCACTTTTCGGCCCAATCCTATAGGCCTGTCGGTAGTAGAATTGCGCGACATGTGCAAAAGCGGCAACAAGGTGTGGCTGGAGCTGGGGGGCGTGGATCTGGTGGACGGCACCCCAATTCTGGACATTAAGCCTTACCTGCCTTGGGCCGACTCGGTACCAAATGCCCATGGCGGCTTTGCCCCGGCGCCACCGGATTTGGGCATGGAAGTGATATTCTCGCCGGAGGCCGAGCAGGCCTGCTTCCGTTCAACGATTCCCGATCTGAAAGAATTCATCACTGAGGTGCTGGTGCAGGATCCGCGCCCGGCTTACCAGAAAACCGAGCAGAACTGGCGCCAATACGGTGTGCGACTTTATGACTATAACGTGCGGTACGAAGTGCTCGGGCAGTTGACGCGAGTACTCGGGGTTGAGCGGGAAACGTGAGCCGTTTACGAGCAGCAAAAATGCAGGTGGTGTAGAAGTGTCACTGCTCTGGAACAACCCTCATTGTGCTATGGTGATTTTGTTAGAACATGTTTAAAGCATACCGCCGTTAGAGCAGGCCGATGGGCAAGGGATATGCCACTACCGCCCCGGCGGTAGCCTGCTCAAACGCCGGCATGGGGCATTCTTTCCCAGCCTCAGGACGAGCTTTTGCGGAGAAGAATCATGAAAATTGCCATTGCCGGTACCGGCTATGTGGGCCTTTCCAACGCGCTGCTGCTTGCCCAGCACAACCAGGTGGTTGCCCTCGATATCATCCCCGAAAAAGTGGCCCTGCTTCATGATCGGCTGACCCCCATTGAGGATGCCGATATCAGCGACTTTCTGCAAAACCGGCAAATCGACTTTCTCGCCACCCTCGACAAAACCGACGCCTATCAAAACGCCGATTTTGTGATCATTGCCACTCCCACCGACTACGATCCGCAAACCAACCACTTCAACACCCAAAGCGTGGAAGCGGTGGTAAACGATGTAATGGCCATTAACCCCAAGGCGGTGATGATCATCAAATCTACCGTGCCCGTGGGTTACACCCAAAAGCTCAAACTGCAAACCGGCAGTAACAACATTATCTTCTCGCCGGAATTCCTGCGTGAAGGCAAGGCCCTGCACGACAACCTGTACCCTTCCCGCATCATCGTTGGTGAGCAAAGCGAGCGGGCAAAAGTGTTTGCCAACCTGCTGCTGCAGGGTGCAATCAAAAAAGATGTGCCTGTGCTCTACACCAACAGCACAGAGGCCGAAGCAGTAAAGCTGTTCTCCAACACCTACCTCGCCATGCGGGTAGCTTACTTCAACGAGCTGGACAGCTACGCCGAAAGCCACGGCCTGAACAGCCGCCAGATAATTGAAGGGGTAGGGCTTGATCCGCGCATTGGCCACCACTACAACAACCCCAGCTTCGGCTACGGCGGCTACTGCCTGCCCAAAGACACCAAACAGCTATTGGCCAACTACCAGGAAGAGCCCAACAACATTATTCAGGCCATAGTAGACGCCAATACCACCCGCAAGGACTTTATTGCCAACCAGGTAATAGAAAAACTCAACCGCACAGTTGAACAAAGCCGTCATTCCGGGCTCGCCCCTGAATCTCCTGCGGCCAGCGCCAAACCAACAGTAGGCATCTACCGCCTGATAATGAAAGCAGGCTCCGACAACTTCCGTGCCTCCGCCATTCAGGGCGTAATGAAGCGCATAAAAGCCAAGGGCATAGAAGTGATTGTGTATGAGCCGGTGCTTACCGAGCCTGATTTTTTTCACTCGCAGGTGGTAAATAACCTGGAAGAGTTCAAGAAAAGAGCCGATGTTATCGTTGCCAACCGGCCTTCCGGTGCACTGAATGATGTAGCAGACAAGGTGTATACACGCGATTTGTTTGGTAGTGATTGAAGAAGTACATAGTTCCAAGATGCCTCCACCCGGAAATGGATAGGGTGTCTAAATATCTCAATTATTTGTATGAAAGCTAAATGGTTAATCACTGAAGAAGGAGCGCACTTAAGGTGCGGTATACCAGTTTGAAGCTTCTTAGTATTAATAAGGAAGTAAAAAAGTACCTACAAAATACACTTTGGATTATGGGTGGTAAGATAACGAGTCTGGGTGTTGGTTTTGTCGTTACTGTAATTGTTGCCCGCTATCTAGGTCCAGAAGATTTCGGCATTTTTTCTTACGCGCTTTCAATTTCAGCTTTGTTTTCAGCAGTAGGACACATGGGGTTGAGTGGCTTGATTGTTAGGGAAATTATAAAAAAACCTGACGAGCGTGGTGTGACTCTTGGAACAACCTTAGGCCTTAAGTTTATCGGAATGGTACTTAGCTACACGCTATTACTCGTCTATGCGATTATCTATGAAGAGGTTTCAAGTTCAGAGTTTACAGTTCTAGTTATTGCTGGTGCCATCCTGCTTTTTAGGCCTTTCGATATTATTGATTTCTGGTTTCAAGCATTTTTGAAAGCAAAGTATGTAACCTATGCACTACTTTGGGCTTTAGCTGTTTCTTCAGTTTTAAAATTGTTTTTTGTTTTTTCTAGTTTAAGTGTTGTCTACTTTGTTTCAGCCAATCTTATACAAGCAATTGCAATGGCAATCGCTTTTCTTTTTATTTATATGACAAAGTCCGAACTTGAAATTACTAAGTGGAGCTTTAGTTGGTCAAAAGCCAAAGAGTTATTTAGTCAGGGTTGGGTGATCTACTTAGGCTCCATCTTTGCGGTTATCTACCTCAAGGTTGACCAAGTAATGCTTCGCTGGCTTGAGGGTTCTGAAGCTGTAGGGATTTATGCTGCCGCTGCACAGCTCTCTGAGGCTTGGTACTTCGTGCCTACAGCCATAGTATCTTCTTTCTTTCCTAAGTTAATAAAGTTAAGAGAAGAAAATTCTGAGCAATTCAATAAAAGGTTGCAGCAGTTATTTGATCTCTTGTTCATTCTGGCACTTGGCGTTGCAGTTATAATGTCACTTCTATCAGAATGGGTTGTAGGCTTTTTGTTCGGTGTCTACTATGTTGATAGCGCCAGTGTGCTGGTTATTCATATTTGGGCTGCGATTTTTATTTTTATGCGAGCAGCTTTCTCAAAGTGGATTTTGATTGAGAATGTTCTTGTGTTTTCATTGATTACCCAAGGAGCAGGTGCATTGGTCAACGTGGTGCTAAACTACCTGCTCATTCCAAGCTTTGGGGTTCAGGGAGCAGCCTACGCAACGTTAATTTCCTATTCATTTTCGTCTTTTTTTTCATTATTTATTTATACTAAGACGAGGCCGATATTTATAATGATGCTTAAGTCAATTTTTAGTCCTTTAAAATATTCTAAGGTTAAGGTGTTTGGATGAAGAGGTTCGTAAAAAAAATGTTACCCCGCTCTCTAGTCCGTTATCTAAGGGGATCTATAATCCATGTGAAATTTTTTTTTTGACCTTGGCTAATAAAAGCCGTTTTTTTTCAAGCTTATACTGCTTGATAAGTGATGAGTTTTCTAATGAATACCAAGCTGTCCTTAAAGGATGCCAAGCTTATCATGAGTCGTTAAATAACATAGGTGTAACCTGCTCACTGCTGCGAAGAAATACGCATCGCCTTGAGAAAGGCTTGATCATGAAGCCCAGGAGAAGTGTATTTGCTGAGAGCTTTATTAAGGAGACAGTTATTTGCTACAAGGATGCAATAGCTTCAAAAAACCTTGATAAAAGTGAAAAGAAATGGGCAACAGATGTACTTGATGAGTATTTTAAAGTTGTAGGTGATACTAAAGTGATTTTAGACGCGAGGCAGGTATATAAAAAGGTGCGGAATAACATCAATGCCGATTTGAAAAACGAGTCAATAACTCCTGCTGTTGAATCAAGCTTTAAGCCATATCTATATAAAGAATTAAAAAAAATCAAAATAGGTTTTGACGAGTTAGAAAATCTTTTTTTACATCGTCGTTCAGTGCGCTGGTACAAAGAACAACACGTGCCAAAAGAATTAGTACAGAAGGCAGCTAATATTGCTAGCTTGGCACCTTCAGCGTGTAATAGGCAATCATACAGATTTGTTTTTTGCAACAATACTCAAAAAGCAGTCGAAATTGCAAAGTGTGCAGGTGGGACAATGGGTTTTGCCGAAAACCTACCAGCAATAATTACAATAGTAGGTGATTTGTCAGCATACCCCTTTGAGCGTGACAGGCACCTCATCTATATTGACGGTTCTCTCGGTGCTATGCAATTGATGCTGGCATTGGAAACTTTAGGGTTGTCTTCGTGCTCAATAAACTGGCCCGATGTACAGGCGAATGAGCGGAAAATTAGACAAATAATTGAATTAGAAGACTATGAGCGTGTGGTTATGCTGCTTGCAGTCGGCTATGCAGATATTTATGGCGGAATTCCGTTCTCGCAAAAGAAGATTGATGAGCAAATTTTGGTAGATATTAGCTGATGATTATTGAAATTAGACGGGCAGGTTTCATTAACAAAGGCGCGGAACTTATGTTGCACGCAGTTGTACAAAGATTACGTGAGAGATACCCAGAAGCCAAACTGACGATGGCACCTATTTATGGTGGTGCTGATGATACGTTTGATAAAATGCTAAAGCTAAATCTATATCCGAAAGCATGGTTTTGGCGTAAGGGCATTGATTTCACACAATTTATACCAAATCGGTTGCTGAAGGCTTACGGCTTGGTAACAACAAATGAGATTGATATTGTTATTGATGCTGCTGGTTTTTCATATAGTGACCAGTGGGGGCCTGCATCCAGCCGAGAGTTGAGTGCTTCAAGTAAAAAATGGAAAAAAAATGGCACAAAACTAATCATGTTACCACAGGCTTTTGGCCCCTATGAAAAAAGCAATATAATAAAATATGTTAAAATTTGGGCTGAAAATGCAGATTTGATTTTTCCTCGTGAAAAAGATTCATATCGCTATCTTACACAGTTGGTTGGTGAGAAAGAAAAGATAAAACTGTATCCTGATTTTACTAATTTAGTTAAAGGTACATTTCCGCATGGCTATGACCCGACGGACAAGCGTATTGCCATCGTACCTAACTACAGGATGGTTGATAAAACTGATCTAAAAACAAGTCAAGCTTATCTACCTTTTTTGATTAAAGTAGTAAAATATTTAGTTGATAGAGGTCTGCAGCCATTTTTATTAGTACATGAAGGAAAAAATGATCAGATACTAGCAGATAAAGTCTCTTATGCTGTAGGTAGTGTTCCTATTGTTAAGGAAACAGATCCTTTACATATAAAAGGGATCTTGGGAACATGCGATGCTACAATAGGTAGCCGGTTTCACGGCTTGGTCAGTGCACTTTCGCAGGGGGTGCCTTCCTTGGCTACAGGCTGGAGCCATAAATATCAGCGCCTCTTCGAAGATTATGGATTTATTGAAGGACTCATTTCAGTTAATGATGACGATGTAGTTCTATACAAAAAAATTGATCTATTGATTAATCCTGAATCTTCAAAACCCTTGTGTGCATTGCTTGCCAAAAAATCGAATGAATTAAAAGAACTATCAGAAGAAATGTGGGAAAGAGTTTTTTCTGTCATAGACAGTGTTGGCCCACGGTAATGATTTTTTACACATCAGCTCGGCCTAACTGTCTGTCTTTTAGGATTAAGCGCCGTGAGCAGGCCGGTTAAAACATGGTGGCCATTAGGTATATGGCACTCAATACCCTGAACAGTGATACCAGCTTCAAGGCCAGTATCAAACGTAAACAGAATCGGGCAAGTAGAAATGCCGATTACCTGTCGCAAGTCCTGTCAGGACTAGGGCTTTCGTAGTCTTGTCCTGCTTTTAATCTTTTCCTGGATGTGGGTCTATGTTCAAATACACAGTAATAGTACCACACTATAATGACTCAAAAAGATTGTCTCGTTTATTGAAATCAATACCTGTAGAGCGTGGTGATATACAGGTATTAGTTGTTGATGATTGTTCTTCAGAACAAATTGCTTTGTCACATGTTAGAAATTTTTTTTCATCTGTCACATGGCTTTCTACTGAGGTAAATAAAGGTGCCGGTGCAGCTAGAAATGTAGGGCTTATTAATGCTGAAGGTGATTGGCTTGTTTTTGCTGACTCAGATGATGAATTCGTGGGTGATGCTTTTGATGTTTTTGATAGAAGCATTGATGATGAAGTTGATTTGGTTTATTTCTTGGCTGGAGGATATAACGATATCACTGATTCAGAATCTCTTAGGGCTGAGAGGTTTAATGATTTGGTTTTTTGTGTTTTTGATGATGAAAGTGAGGTTGCTCTCAGTAATTTGAAGCAATGGCATGTCGTTCCGTGGGCTAAAATATATAAAAGGAAGCGCGCCGATGGTTTTTTATTCGATGAGGTTTTCGTTGGTAATGATGTGGCGTTTAATGTTTTAGTGGCGCTTTCCTGCGATAATATTAGGGTTGTGCCAGAGATGGTTTATATAGTTACCAAGCGCTCTGACAGTTTAACCACCATAAAAAGCTCAGAGAATTTTATTACTAGGGTGAAAGTTGCGGCGACATTGGCCGATAGAATTGTTGCGACCGGACATACATCTTTGCAATCAGGTACTGGTTTTCTACTCGAGTCAATTGGTTATGGGCCTGTTACTTTATTAAAGACGCTATGCGTTATAAGCAGATCTTCGCTGAGAGTCGAGTTTTCAAAAATTTTACAACTTGGTAGGTGGAAACGTTTTTTTTACTTAAAGCGTCAAAATTAGTTTTTGTTTTTTATATAAGGTCTTTATAATTTCTTCACGTTTTAGTTTTACATAATTATGCCTAGAATATCTGTCCTTATACCATCCTACAAGCCCGAGGCCTATGTAGAACATTGCTTGGAAAGTATAGAGCAGCAAACTTTGTCCAAGTCTTTGTTTACAGTCTATATTGCGCTTAATGGACCAAAAGAAAAGTTTGAGAGTTTTCTTACAGGGTTGCTAGGTAGTTACAGTTTTAATTTTAGGTATTATTACCTTCCTGAGCCCAGTGTTTCTTCTGCGAGGAACTTTCTTATTGATAACTCCGGTGAGGAGTTTTTAACTTTTATTGATGATGATGACTGCATCACACCTAACTATCTTAAAAGTCTGCTTGATGTTTCTGATGATGATGTATTGGGGGTTGGTAATGTTTTTAACTTTAATACTAATCCTTCCGAGAGAAAAGAGAGTTATATTGGTAAGGCATTTTTGAATGTGAATGATGTTGAAAATTTAAACTTTAAAAGTCGTAAGTTTTTTTCATCAGCATGTGGCAAGTTGATTCATCGCAGTATGATTGATGGAGTCAGGTTTGATAATAATCTGGCTGTTGGTGAGGATTCTCTTTTCATGGCTAAAATTTCAAGAAATGTGAGAGCTATACGTAAGGTGAGAACTGATGCTTGCTATTTGGTCTTTGAACGAAAAGGTTCAGCAACGAGAAAAGAAATAAATAAAATAGATGAAATGAATCGAATTATCTACTTGTTGAAGGCTTATTGCAGTATGTTGCTTAAAAAAGATTATGATAAGGTATTTGTTCTTACCAGGGTTGCTGCAACACTTATGCATGGTAGAAGGCTTTTAAGATGGTAGTTTCCATTATCACTCCTGTTTTTAATTGTTCATCCTTCATTGGTGATGCAATAGAATCTGTGATTGAGCAATCTTTTCAGAGTTGGGAAATGATTTTAGTTAATGATTGCTCAACAGATAATTCTTTGGCTATAGCCAGGCTGTATTCGGAAAAAGATGAACGTATTAAAGTGGTTGAGTTGTCTGTAAACTCCGGGGCGGCGGTTGCACGCAATAAGGCTATCTCCATGGCTAAGGGAAGGTATATCGCTTTTCTTGATGCTGATGATCGATGGCTACCCTGTAAGCTTGAAAAACAAGTTAATTTTATGCAGGGAAACAGAGTGCCATTTTCATATGCCGAGTATGAAAGAATTGATGCTGACGGAAATGTATTAGGCCATATAGGTGTTCCGAAAAAGGTGTCTTACAGTGATTTGCTAAAAACTTGTTATATTGGTTGCCTGACTGCAATGTATGATACTGATTGCTTTGGAAAGGTTTATATGCCAGAGATCCGCAAGAGGCAGGATTTTTCACTTTGGTTGAAGTTGCTGAAAGAAGTGGATTATGCGTATGGAATAAACGAGCCACTTGCTCAATACAGAGTTCATGAAGGATCAATTTCATTCAATAAGTTGCATGCCTCAAAGTATACCTGGAAAGTGTATCGGGAGGTAGAGAGTCTCTCATTTTTTAGATCTGCCTACTGTTTTTCTCATTATGCTATTCGCGGTGTGTTAAGGAAAAACTATCCCGTTTTGGCCAGGTTTTTGGGAGTTCTTCATTGAGTTTTTTTTATTTAATTGGCGGGAGCTAATTTCGAGTTGTTGGTCAGGTTGAATGTGTAAGGCTGTTGAGCTGGTGTAGCAGAAAATACAGGGTAGGTTTTTTATTAAGTTTTTTAAAGAGCCAGGATGTTCAGGAGGCTAAATGGAGCAGTCAGTAATGAAGCGTCATGTGCAGTGGCGCACCAGGTTGCTGATGGGCTGGTTCAGCCATTTGGTGGCGGGTTTTGTGCTGGTGGTGCTGTTACCCGGCCTTGTTATTTGGGGCACTGATGGCTGGCTGGAGCCCGATTTATCCGAGCGTAACAGTCAGTTAGGGGTGGCGCTGGTTTATGTGGGCATGTTCTTTACCCTGAGGCAGCTGATGAGTTACCCGGGGGCAAGATCGGCGGTTTATATTTTGCCCACTGTGCTGGTGTGGTATGGCTTTTTGATTGGTGTGTTGTTTACCTTCCGTCTGAATTATTCGGTTTATTATATTTACTGCTCGGTGTTTGCCAATGTGGTGTTCTGCTACTTCAGTTATCTGTTTCTGGTGCGGCATGCGAATAAAAAAATAGCTTATTTACCCATTGGCCAGGCTGCCGAGGTGAGTGAGCTTGATGGCGTTAGCTGGGTAAGACTGGAGTCACCCGGGTTGCATGGCGGCGAGGTGGATGCAGTAGTGGCCGATTTATATGCCGACATTCCTGAAGAGTGGGAGCGTTTTCTGGCCCGCAGCATTCTGGCCGGGGTGCCGGTTTATCATTACAAGCAGGTGATGGAATCGCTGACCGGAAGGGTGAAAATTGAACATATTTCCGAGAATGAGTTTGGCTCTTTGCAGCCGCCGGTTGTTTATTCGTTTGTAAAACGGGTGATTGATATTGCCGCCGTACTGCTTGCTGCTCCGGTTACCGTGCCGGTAATGTTGCTCACTGCGCTGGCGGTAAGGCTGGACAGCCCCGGCCCGGTATTGTTTGCCCAGCAGCGGGTAGGGCAGGGCGGGCGCGATTTTACCATCTACAAGTTCCGCAGCATGTGCCTTGATTCAGAAGCCGGTGGAGCCAGGCTGGCGCAATGTGATGACGGGCGTGTAACCCGGGTGGGCAGGTTTATTCGCAAAACCCGGCTGGATGAGTTTCCGCAGTTTTTTAATGTGCTGAAGGGCGATATGAGCCTGATAGGCCCCCGGCCCGAGCAGCGGGCTTTTGTGGATAAATTTGATGAAGAGATTCCGTTCTATATTTACCGCCACGTGGTAAGGCCGGGGATCACCGGCTGGGCTCAGGTTGAGCAGGGCTATGCCAGCAGTGCCGAAGATACCTGCATTAAAATTCAGCACGATTTTTATTACATAAAGAATTTTTCGTTCTGGTTGGATGTGTTGATTGTATACAAAACTATTCGCATTATTTTTACGGGGTTTGGGGCTAGGTGACAACCCCACCCCGGCCCTCCCCTTGAAAAAGGGAGGGAGTAAAAACCAAGGAGAGCACATGAGCAAGGGACTGGAGGTTTTGCATCACGGGGCGGTAAACGGTGTTACCGGTTCGTGCCATGAATTGCGTGCCGGTGATGCCGGCATTTTTATTGATTGCGGCCTGTTTCAGGGCCTGGAAGGCAAGCGCGAACTGGCCATCGACTTTGATATTGCTCACATCAAGGCGCTGGTGGTTACCCATGTGCATATCGATCACGTGGGCCGACTACCCTATTTGCTGGGGGCGGGGTTTGAAGGGCCTATCTATTGCTCGCAGCCTTCGGCCTTGTTGTTGCCGGCCATGCTGGAAGATGCGCTGAAAATTGGCTTTACCCGGTATGAAAAGCTTATTAACCGGGTGCTCAAGCTGCTGGCATCTCGGTTGCGGCCTTTACCTTACGGCCAGTGGCAGCAGGTGGAAGGCAGTGATATTTCCATTCGGCTGCAGCGGGCCGGGCATATTCTGGGCTCGGCTTATGTGGAGTGTGATGTTCATGATCAGCGCGTGGTGTTCAGTGGAGATCTGGGCGCGCCCCATTCGCCCTTGCTGGTGCCGCCAGCTTCGCCCGAGCGCTGCAATGTGCTGGTGCTGGAAAGCACCTATGGCGATAAAAATCATGAAAGCCGTGAGCATCGCCGCATGCGCCTTAAGGCGGCGGTGGAGCATGCTCTGGAAGACGGCGGCACTTTGCTGATACCGGCCTTTAGCCTGGGCCGTACGCAAGACTTGCTGTATGAGCTGGAAAGTCTGATTGCCGAATTTGGTGGCGAGCAGGCAGCACCCGGCCTGCCGTGGCGTGAGCTTGAGGTGGTGGTGGATTCGCCCCTGGCGGCAAACTTTACTCAGCTTTACCGCCAGCTCAAGCCGTTCTGGAACGACGAGGCCCGGGAGCGGTTGAGTGAGGGGAGGCACCCGTTGTCGTTTGAGCAGTTAACCGTGGTTAATTCCCATCAGGATCATTTAAATGCGGTGGGCTATCTGGCTCGTTCGCGCAAACCCTGTGTGGTGCTGGCGGGCTCGGGCATGTGCGCCGGCGGCCGGGTGGTGAATTATTTGAAGGCGCTGCTGAACGATCCGCGTAACGATGTGCTGTTTGTGGGTTACCAGGCCGAGGGCACGCCGGGGCGGGATATTCTGGAATACGGGCCAAAGGAAGGCTGGGTAGAGCTGGATGGCGAACGCTTAACCATTCGCGCGCGAGTGCACCAGGTAAGTGGTTATTCGGCTCATGCCGGGCAGGAGGATTTGATAAACTTTGCCACCGGCATTAACCCGCCGCCCCGGCAGATACGCTTAATCCACGGCGAAGCTCATGCCAAGGCCGCATTGCAGGCGCGGTTGAAAGAGTTGCTGCCGGAGACGAAGGTGGTAATCCCTGGCGGTTAGTGCTCAGCGTAGGCCCCACTTTAGTGGGGCAATGAGGTTGCATGGGGAATGATTTGTCCGGCTTAAGCCGGGCCTACGGGGTAAAGGCCGCTTGCACTCATCTTCACATCACCCGAAAATTCAGCCAGGCGCTAATCCAAATCGATAATAAGGGATAACTATGACCATTCTGGTAACCGGCGGGGCCGGATACATTGGCTCGCATACGGTGGTGGAGCTGCTGAACGCCGGTAATGATGTGCTGGTGCTGGATAATCTGTCCAATTCTTCGCCCGAGTCGCTGAAGCGGGTTGAGCAGATCACCGGGCGGAAGGTACCTTTTGTGCAGGGTGATATTCGCGATGTGGCGCTGCTGGAAAAACTCTTTGCCGAACATGCCATTGATTGTGTGGTGCACTTCGCCGGGCTGAAGGCAGTGGGTGAGAGCGTGCAAAAACCGCTGGAATATTACGATAACAATGTAAACGGTACTCTGGTGCTGGTAGAAGCCATGCGCAAGGCCGGTGTATTCAGGCTGGTGTTCAGCTCGTCTGCCACGGTTTATGGCGAGCCGCAGCACATGCCTATTACCGAAGACTTTGCCGTGGGCGGCACCACCAATCCTTATGGCACCTCCAAGCTGATGGTGGAGCAGGTGCTGCAGGATGTGAGCAAGTCGGACTCGCGCTGGGCCATTGCTCTGCTGCGTTATTTTAACCCGGTGGGGGCCCACGAGTCGGGCCAGATTGGTGAAGATCCAAACGGCACTCCTAATAACCTGCTGCCTTACATTGCTCAGGTGGCGGTGGGCCGGCTGCAGCAACTGGCGGTGTTTGGCAACGATTACCCCACGCCCGATGGCACCGGTGTGCGCGATTATATTCATGTAGTGGACCTGGCTCTGGGGCACCTGAAGGCGCTTGAGCGTATTGCCGGCCACGATGGCGTAAGCACTTACAACCTGGGTACCGGCCAGGGTTATTCGGTGCTGCAAATGGTCAAGGCCTTTGAGCGGGCCAGCGGCCGTGACGTGCCTTATGCCATTGCCCCCCGCCGCCCCGGCGACATTGCCGAGTGCTGGTCGGATCCTTCCAAAGCCCTGCAGCAGCTGGGCTGGCAGGCTGAGCGTGGTCTTGAGCAGATGATGACCGATGCCTGGCGCTGGCAGTCGCAAAACCCTGAAGGGTACGGGGAATAGGGATGTTTGGAGCGCGGGCAGCTTGCCCGCCTTAGCGCCGCAGACGCTCAGCCGTCATTCCCAAAGGAACGTCATCCCTGCGCAGGCGGGGACGGGATCCATTATTGCCGCTTCGCGCCAAATTGCGGGCTGGCAGCCCGCTTTCCATCCCCCCATTCCCCATTTCCTCACACCCTCCCAATCGTTCGATTTTTCGCCGCACTTCCATAACTTCACTAGAATAAGATTCAGGCGCTTCCATACGGAGCAGTTATGGGTATGCAGGATGCAAACACGCTCAAGGATCCTCTTTTACAGAGCCTGGTGTTTCTCACCCGGTTTTACGGTCAGCCCCATCAGGGCGAGGCGTTGGTTAATGGTTTTCCCCTGGCCGATGGTCTGCTTACCCCTGTTCTGTTCTCCCGCGCCGCCGAGCGTGCCGGCTTTTCTTCCCGCCAGGATGTTTCTCCGCTAACCGATATTTCCGAGCTGCTGCTGCCCTGCATTCTGCTGCTGAAAAACGGCGGCGCCTGCGTGCTGCTGCAAGTCGACGACGAGCGCGGCTGCCGGGTCATGCTGCCCGACACCGGCGAGGGTGAAGAGTGGCTGCTCACGGACCAGCTTGCCAAAAGCTACAGCGGCCGGGTCATTCTGCTCAAGCCCCGTTTTCGCTTTGATGAACGCTCACCCCAGGTGCTGGACCATGAGCACGGCCATTGGTTCTGGAGCACATTACGCCGTTCGTCCACCATTTACCGGGATGTACTGGCAGGCTCGCTGCTGATTAACCTGTTCGCCCTGGTCACACCGCTGTTCACCATGAACGTGTACGACAAAATCGTGCCCAATCTGGCGTTCGATTCTCTCTGGGTGCTGGCCACCGGCGCCGCCGTGGTGTTTGTGTTCGATTTTATTATGCGCCTGCTGCGCAGCCACTTTATCGATGTGGCCGGTAAAAAGGCCGATGTGCTGCTCTCTGCCCGCATTTTTGCCAAGGTGATGGGCATGCGCATGGAGGCCCGGCCGCCGTCTACCGGTGCCTTTGCCCGGCACTTGCAGGAGTTTGAGTCCATTCGTGAATTTCTTACCTCGGCCACGGTGGCGGCCCTGGTCGATATTCCCTTTGCCCTGCTGTTTTTGTTCATTATCTGGCTCTTTGCCGGCCACATGGTGTGGGTGCCCTTTATTGCCATGCTGCTGCTGCTTGCGGTCAGCCTGCTGGTGCAGCGCCCGCTGCGCCACAGTATTGAAGAGGGCTCAAGGCTTGCGTCCCAGAAAAACGCCAATCTGGTGGAAGGCATTGCCGGGCTTGAGACCATCAAGCTGTTTGGCGCTCAGGGGGCCTTTCAGCATCGCTGGGAGCAGGCAGTGAGCCACATGGCCAGCTGGGGCATGAAAACCCGTCGGCTCACCAATGGTGTGTCTACCCTGGCCAATGTGACTCAGCAGGTGACCACCATCAGCCTGATTGTGCTGGGGGTGTATCTCATTGCCGCCGGCGAGTTGTCCATGGGTGGGCTGATTGCCTCGGTCATGCTCGGCAGCCGGGCCATTGCGCCCATGGTGCAGCTGTCGGTGTTGTCTACCCGCTATAACCACGCCCGCTCGGCCATGGATATTCTGGAGAAGGTGATGGCCGCCCCCGATGAGCAGGAAGACGGCCGGCGCTTTATTCATCACCCCGAGTTTGAGGGCGACATTCTGTTCGACCGGGTGAGCTTTCGCTATCCGGGAGCTGAGCAGGATGTGCTGAGCAATGTCAGCCTGCACATCAAGCCCGGTGAAAAGGTGGCCATTATCGGCCGCATCGGCTCGGGTAAAACCACTCTGGAGCGGCTGGTGGCGGGCCTTTACAAGCCCACCCAGGGTGCCATTCGCATAGACGGCATCGATATCAATCAGCTGCAGCCGGCGGTGCTGAGAAGCAACATGGGCTTTGTGCCCCAGGACGTGACCCTTTTTTACGGCTCCATTCGCGACAATATCGTGATCGCCAACCCCCTGGCGGATGAAGACGCCGTGCTCAGGGCGGCCGAGCGCGCCGGCGTCACGCTGTTTTCCCATCAGGATCCCGACGGTCTGGATCGTCAGGTGGGCGAGGGCGGCCGGCTGCTTTCCGGTGGTCAGCGCCAGGCGGTGGCCATTGCCCGGGCGCTGCTGAATGATCCTGTGATGCTGATGATGGATGAACCCACTTCCAATATGGACAACCGCTCCGAGCTGCATGTCCGCCAGCAGCTGAACAAGCTGGGTGAGGGGCGCACTCTGCTGCTGGTCACACATCGTACCTCCATGCTGGATGTGGCCGAGCGTCTCATCGTGCTGGAGCAAGGCCGGGTGATGGTCGATGGCCCCAAGGAGCAGGTGCTGGCGCAGTTGCGGACGGGCAAGGTCACCATGCGGGAGGTGAGCCATGGCTAGGCCGCCCAGCCCGGAGCAGCTCAACTACACCAGCGACACCGCTGCCGCCGTGTTGCTGAACACCCCCAAAGGCGCCCGGGCGCTGTTGTGGTGCATGCTGGCCTTTGTGCTGGCGGCCATTGTGTGGGCCCGCTTTGCCGAGCTGGAAGAAGTGACCTCGGGCAACGGCACCGTGATCCCTTCCAGCCAGTTGCAGGTGGTGTCGAACCTGGAAGGGGGCATAGTGCGCGAGCTGTATGTGCGCGAGGGCCAGCAGGTGGAAAAAGGCCAGCCGCTGCTGCTGATAGACGACACCCGCTTCAAGTCGGACCTGCGTGAGCGGGAGCAGGAAATTGCCGCGCTGCAGGGGGATGTGTTCCGGCTGGAAGCCCAGGTGGCCTCCATACGCGTGCGCGAAGATCCGGAACTCGGCTGGCGCGAACAGGTACAGGTACAGCCGGCAACGCTTGGCTTTCCCGAGGGTTTTGTGGAGCAGTATCCGCAGCAGCCCGCCATTCAGCGCTCGTTGTATAACGAACGGCTCGATTTTGTGAAAAACCAGCTGTCGATTTTTGGTAACCAGATCCAGCAACGCGAGCAGGAAATAGTGGAAACCAACGCCAAGGTGCGCACCCTGAGCCGGGGCGTGGGGCTGGCCGCGCGTGAGGTCAACATGAGCCGGCCCCTGGCCCGGGAAGGCATAGTGCCCCGGGTGGAAATTCTGCGACTGGAGCGTCAGCTCAACGAGCTGCAGGGCGAGCTGGAGTCCACCCAGCTGTTGCTGCCCAAGCTGGAAGCCACCCTCAAGGAAACCGTTTTTAAACGTAAGGAAGTGGCGCTCAGTTTTCGTTCCGAGGCCCAGCAGGAGCTGAACGAGCGCCGCGGCCGGCTGGCGCAGCTACGGGAAGGCGAGGTGGGCCTGCAGGACAGAGTGCGCCGCACCTCCGTGCTGTCGCCGGTAAAGGGCACGGTCAAAACCCTGAGTGTGAATACCGTGGGCGGCGTGGTGCAGCCAGGGGTGAGCCTGGTGGAAATTGTGCCGCTGGAAGACACCCTGCTGGTGGAGGCGCGCATCGAGCCCCGTGATATTGGTTTTTTACGGCCGGGTCTGGAGGCCATGGTCAAGTTCACCGCCTATGATTTCACTATCTATGGCGGCCTAGTGGGCGAGGTGGAGAAGATCAGCGCCGACTCCATTCAGGATGACGAAGGCAACACCTTTTTCCTGGCCACCATCAGAACAAAAGAGAGCTTTTTGGGCAGCGAGCAGGCACCGCTTCGGATTATTCCGGGTATGCAGGCGGGGGTAGACATCATCACCGGCAAGAAAACGGTGCTGGACTACCTGCTTAAACCCATTTTAAGAGCAAAGCAGGGCGCTTTGCGTGAGCGTTGAGTAAAAGAAAGGGAGAAAAACAATGAGAAAATCGGCGATTGCAGTGCTGGTGGGCGCCGCCATGGTGCTACCGGCCCACGGGCAAACACTGGAAGAGGCGGTCACCCAGACCCTGATGACTCACCCCAAGGTCAAGGAAGCCTTTCATCTTTACCAGTCCCGGCAATATGATCACGACGAAGCCTTTGCCGGCTATTTGCCAACCCTGGATGCCAATGCCGGCATTGGCTATGAATACACCGACAGCCCCGGCGTGCGCGACGGCGACCCTCGAGCCGACAAGACCCTGACCCGTAAAGAGGCCGGGTTGTCGCTCAGGCAAATGCTGTTCGACGGCTTTAAAACCCCGAGCAATGTGCACCGTACCCAGGCGGAAGCCGATGCTCAGCGCTATGCACTGCTCTCGGATGCGGAAAACATCGCCCTGCAGGTGGCCGAGGTCTACCTCGATGTGCTGCGCCAGGACGAGATCGTGGAGTTGTCGCGCCGTAATCTGGCCACCCACGAGCAGATCCAGTCCGACATTCAGCGGCGCACCAACTCGGGGGTAGGCTCCACTGCCGATCTCAACCAGATCAACGGCCGGGTGGCGCGGGCCTATTCCAACATGACGGCGGCGGAAAACAACCTGCGGGACGCCCAGAGCCAGTTTATGTCTCTGGTGAACAGCATGCCCGGAGATGTGCGCCAGCCGCAGCCCGATGCCAACTATGTGCCGGCCACCCTGGAAGACGCCCTGGTCATGGCCCAGGACAACCATCCTACCCTGATGTCGGCCTCGTTCGACGTGGAGGCGGCGCACCAGCAGCACAGAGACGCCAAGTCCGGTTTCTATCCCACGGTGAACATTGAGCTCGACAGCAACTGGAACGACGACATCGACGGTGTGCGCGGTCATAACAACGACTTCACCGCCATGGTGCGCATGCGCTACAACCTGTTCAACGGCGGGGCCGATCTGGCGCGCAGCCGCTCGACCTCGGCGCTGGAAATGCAGGCGAAAGACATTCACATGAATGCTCACCGTCAGGTGGAAGAAGGCATGCGGCTGGCCTGGGCGGCCTACGAGTCGCTGGGCCGGCAGAAAGACTTTCTGCAACGCCATGTGGAAGCGAGTTACGACACCGTCGACGCCTACAAGAAGCAGTTTTCCCTCGGTAACCGCACCCTGCTGGATGTGCTCAACACCGAGAACGAGCTGTTTGAGGCGCGCCGCTCCTACATTAACGCCGAGTACGATCAGTTGCTGGCGGAGTACCGCATCATGAACGCATCGGGCCGGCTGCTGGAAGCCCTGCGCTTTACTCAGCCCGTGCAGTGGCAGCAATAACAACAAGGAGAATTTGCGATGAAAACATGGATTTTACTGGCCCTGGTGCTGCCCCTGGCAGGCTGTAGCGTCACTGCCGAGCCGGAGCGGGACACCACCCCCGAATATGATCTCACCGACATGGACCGCGACGGGGTGATCACCGCCCGGGACGACTGTCTCGAGACCACCCTGAATGCCTCGGTCGACAACGACGGCTGTCAGGCCAACCAGAGCGAGGTCTTGCAGCAGGACATTATTGTGCTGTTTGCTCACGACAGCTCGGCGATCACCGCCAAGTATCGTGAAGAGATCACGCGCATGGCCGCCTTTATGGCCGAAAACACCGAGCTGAAGCTGCTGCTGGAAGGTCATGCCAGCCGGGTAGGCACGCCGGAATACAACCTGGCGCTGTCGAAGCGGCGGGCCCAGGCGGTACGCCGTGCCCTGATGCGGGAAGGGGTAGCCGGCGAGCGGCTGGAGATCATCGGCTATGGCGAGAGCAAGCCCATCCTGATGGGCGACGACGAACAGTCGGCCGCTGCCAACCGCCGTGTGGTGGGTGCCCTGACCAACATGCGTGAAGGCGTGAGGATGCGCTGGAACGTATACAGCATGGAGCCGTCTTCTGAGCAATGAAGCCGATTTATCACCGGCTTTGCGGGCTGGCGCTGCTGGGCGTGTTGCTCGGCGTGCCAGCCTGGTCATTGGAAGAGGAAGACAGCCACATGCGTGTGGCCGTGCAAACGGTATATGGTCGCCCGGCGGCCCATCGCCTGCTGGAATGGCGCCGGCTGGTGCGGGAAGGGCAGGCGGCCAACTGGGGTGAGCAGGAGGCCATTACACGGGTAAACCGTTTTTTTAATCAGCTGGTGTTTATTGACGACATCAAATTGTGGGCCAGCGAGGACTACTGGGCCACACCGCTGGAATTTTTGGGCGCCGGTGGCGGCGATTGTGAAGATTTCAGCCTGGCCAAGTATTTTTCCCTGCGCGAGCTGGGGCTGGCCGACGACAAGCTCAGGCTGGTGTATGTAAAAGCCCTTGAGCTGAATCAGTTTCATATGGTGGTGGCGTATTACCCCACACCATCGGCGGTGCCGCTGATCCTAGACAACCTCAAGCCGGCCATATTGCCGGCCACGCAGCGGGGAGATCTGGCACCCATTTACAGTTTTAACGGTCAGCACTTGTGGCTGATGAAGGAAAGAGGCAGGGGCGAGCTGGCCGGCGCGTCTTCGCGTTTGTCGCTATGGAATGAATTGCGCAGCCGGCTGGAAAATACACGGCTGCAGCGGCCGGCAATCAACCTGGATTGAATGGTGACTTTAGAACTCGCAGACCTCCACTCCGGGCCCAAAGGCAGTCATTCCGGGCTTGACCCGGAATCCATTCTGCAGGCAACGGAGTATTTCAATGTGTGGAGTGCACCATGCAATGGACTCCCGCCTTCGCGGGAGTGACGAAAAAGGCCGTCATACCCGCGGAGTGAGCATCCAGGGGCAGACAACGCCGTTCCTGTCCGGGACTGACGAATGAGGAGACAGCGGTTTGTTAAAGGGAATTACATAATATGACTCTGTACCGGCAACTTCTGCTTACCATGCTGCTGCTGTTTGCCCTGCTGTTCGTATCGGCCTATTCGGTGCAGTTCAGCTCTACCCGCAGTTATCTGGCCCAGCAGCAGGAATTTATGGTTATCAACACCGTCACCTCCCTCGGGCTGGCGCTGACTCCCTATCTGGAAAATGACGACGCCGTGGGCGCCGAGTCGGTGATCAACGCCATGTTCGACGGCGGTTACTACCGCAAGGTGGAGCTGCGCCTGTTGGCCAGCAACACGACCATTACCCGGGAAAATACCGCCCCGCCGCAGCGGGTGCCGGCCTGGTTTTCGGATCTTGACCTGTTTGAAGGCGGTCATCATCAGGCGGTGCTGACCTCGGGCTGGCTGCAGTTGGGTCAGCTTTATGTGGAAGGGCACACCGGCCACGCCTATTACCAGCTTTGGCGGGGAATGAGCTGGCTGGCAACCTGGTTTGTGGTGAGTTTTGTACTGGTGTGGATCCTGCTGGTGCTGGCCCTGCGGCACTTGCTCAAGCCCCTGCACAGCATAGAGGAGCAGGCGCGGGAGATTGAGCTGCATCATTTTGGCAAGCGCATTCCACTGCCGGCCACCCGGGAACTCCGGCAGGTGGTGTCGGCCATCAACGGTATGTCGGGCAAGCTGGAACGTCAGTTTGAGGAGCAGGCATTCGAGGCCGAACGGTTGCGCCACCGGGCCTTTATGGACAACACCTCCGGCCTTGGCAACCGTGCCTGGCTGATGGCCCAGAGCCAGGGCTGGCTGGGTGACGGGCGGGGCGGGGCCGTGGTGCTGGTGTCGGCCCGGGTACTGGACTGGCTGTATCGGGAAGAAGGCTTTGAGGCCCGGGATCAGATGACCCGGGTGATCGGTAAAAACCTGCGCCAGTTGTGCCGGGATCATGGCGAGCATGTACTCGCGCGCATTTCGGCCACCGAGTATGCCATGCTGGTGAGCGAGTCGGATCCTGCATCGCTCAAACAGCTGGGAGAAGCCATTAACCGGCAGATTGCCGAGCTGGTCAAGGATCCGGACGACGACCGGGAAATGTCGATGGTGGGCATTGCCCTGGTGCAACCCGGTGATGAAATTGGCCGTCTGCTGACTCGGGCCGATCACGCCCTCAACCGGGCCCACATGGACGAAACCGGTGTCGTGGTGGAGGCGCATCAGCAGCGTGAACGGCTGGGCCGGCTGCAATGGAAGCAGTTGCTGGAACAGGCACTGGAAGAGGATGGCTTTGAGCTGAGTGCCCAGGCGGTAATGGGGTTTCAGGGGGAGCGTTATCATGAAGAAGTGTTTGTAAGCATTCGTCGTGAAGGCATTGCTTATGGGGCCGATAATTTTCTGCCGGTAGCCGAGCAGTTTGGTCTGGGCGAGCGGCTGGACCTGCATGTGGTCGCCCGGGCCCTGCGCATGCTGGAAAGCCGAAACGAACTGAAACTGGCGGTGAACTTGACGCGCCAGAGCTGCCATCAGGAAGGGTTCTGGCGCAAACTGTCCCAGATCCTGGAACGGTACGAACCGGTGCGGGATCGCCTCTTGCTGGAGCTGCCGGAAAGCGCCTTTGCCGTTGGCTGGGAGCGGTTAATTGCGCCGCTGTCCGGGCTGAAGGTGGACTGGGGGGTGGATCATTTCGGCCGGCATTTCGACTTGCTGGTGCATCTGGGCAAACTCAGGCCCAAATACGTCAAGCTGGATCAGGGCTACACCAGCCAGGTGCAGCAGCCCGACTATAACGACGCCTTTCTCGCCGCCGTGTGCCGTGCTGCCCACAGTATGGGGGCGTTAACCATCGCTTCACGGGTGGAAACCGGCGATCAGGTGGAGCGCCTTAAAACCCTGCATATCGACGCCTACCAGGGTTACGTCAGTCCCCCCGGCCGCCTCTGCTGACACTCGCCACGCGCCCGGCGTTAGGCGCTTAAAACACCCACTTTTTCGAAAGATAAACTCATGTTTTGTCTTTTTGGTGGCTGAATTTTGTGCAGGATCCGTTAAGCATTCAACCCTAGTCTTAAGGTAAACAAAAGGCAGTGAAAGGGATGCAGACATGGATACCACACGAATAGATAACACGGTTCAGGTAGTCAGCCTGAAGGGTCAAGCCTTTATTATTGCAAAAGATGGAACGGTTACACTGGTCAGCGCCGGTCAGATATTGCCGCCGGGCACGCTGCTGCTGACCGATGAAAACTCCGGCATCGTATATGACGATGCCCCCGAAAATGCCATGGCCGCACAGCCGGTGTCCGACGAAGCCGCCGCCGAAGAAGCCGAAGCCATTCAGGCCGCCATTCTGGCCGGCCTTGATCCCACCAAGCTGTTTGCGGCACCTGCCGCCGGTGCTCCGGCTGCCGGTCCGGCCGCCGCCGACGGTAGTGGTAATGCCGGTTTCGTGGTGGTGGATCGCACCGGTGATTCACTGCTTGCCGAAGCGGGCTTTGATACAGCTTTCTCTCCACTCTCGTTTACTGGCGGGGTGGATGAACTTCCTCGAGTGTTGGAAGAAAACAGTATTCCCGAGCTTGATATTGATTACGATAGCCCATTAACCGGGCCGGATCCCGTGCCTGAATTTCCGGACCTGGCTGATGGGGGTTTTGCTTGGGTTGACGAAGGTGCTCTGCCTGAGGGCAGCCGGTTTGGCTCTGATAATGAAAGTGCTACCGGCGCACTGGTGATTGATACGGGTAATGATGCGCTGGTGCTGGTTGAAGTGCAGGATGCCGAGGGAAACTGGGTTGACGTAACTGGTGGCGGTACAGTTACTACTCAATATGGCACTCTGGTTGTTGATGAAAACTACAACTGGACTTACACCCTCAACGATGCGCAAAGCCACGAAAATGACAGTGCGGTATTTGATGATGATCGCTTGCCTGAGTCCATACCTGTTCGCATTACCGATGACGATGGTGAGCAGGCCGAAGGTGTTATCAATATAGAAGTGCTTGATGACGGCCCGGATGCCATAAACGACAGTGCCAGCACACCGGAAGATACTCCCGTTGAAGTGGACGTCATCAGTAACGACGTTCAGGGGGCCGACAGCGCCAGTGTGACCGGTGTAACCTTGCTCACCGAAGGAGCAGGCTCGGTCAGCTTTACCGAAGAGGGTCTGGTGCGCTTTGAGCCGGCCCCTGGTTTTGAAGGCAACGCACAAATTCAGTACACCCTGACCGACAGTGATGGCGACAGCGACACGGCCGTGCTGACGGTGACCGTTGGTGACGACTCCGAGCCGAACCTGGGCATTACCTTTGCGGACGGTCGTGACTGGGTCGATGAAGCGGCCCTGGACGGCAAGGGTTCGAATGAGCAAAGTGGTAACGAGACCACCACTGGTACCTTTGAAATCAATACCTTTGGCGATGATCTGGCCAGTCTGGAAGTGCAGGTGAAGGACAGCAATGGCAATTGGGTGAATGTGACGGAGGGGGGAATCATTGATGGTCAGTATGGTGCGCTGACCGTTACCCAGAATCCGGATGGCAGTTACAGCTGGAGCTATACCCTGGCGGACAACACCGACAACCACGATGACCCGCTGCAGACTGGCGCCGGTGATGTGGTGGCCGACGATTTTGATGTACGGGTGACCGACAGTGATGCCAGCGAGCAACTCGGTGTGCTGTCCATTGATGTTCGTGATGATGGTCCTGGTGCGATTGCCGACACCGTCAGTACACCCGAAGACACTGCCATTGAAGTGGACGTCATCAGTAACGACATTCAGGGGGCCGACGGTGCAACCGTGACCGGTGTTACCCTGCTGACCGAAGGTGCGGGCACGGTCAGCCTTACCGAAGAGGGGCAGCTACGCTTTGTCCCGGCCGCCGGCTTTGAAGGTGATGCGCAAATTCAGTACACCCTCACTGACAGTGACGGCGACAGCGACACCGCGGTGCTGACGGTGACGGTGGGCGAGGATTCCGAGCCGGATCTGAAGATCACCTTCGACGATGACCGCAACTGGGTAGATGAAGCGGCCTTGGATGGCAAGGGCTCCAATGAGCAGAGCGGCAATGAGACCACTAGTGGCACCTTTGGCATCAATACCTTCGGTGATCAGTTGGCCAGTCTGGAAGTGCAGGTGAAGGACAGCAATGGCAATTGGGTGAATGTGACGGAGGGGGGAATCATTGATGGTCAGTATGGTGCGCTGACCGTTACCCAGAATCCGGATGGCAGTTACAGCTGGAGCTATACCCTGGCGGACAACACCGACAACCACGATGACCCGCTGCAGACTGGCGCCGGTGATGTGGTGGCCGACGATTTTGATGTACGGGTGACCGACAGTGATGCCAGCGAGCAACTCGGTGTGCTGTCCATTGATGTTCGTGATGATGGTCCTGGTGCGATTGCCGACACCGTCAGTACACCCGAAGACACTGCCATTGAAGTGGACGTCATCAGTAACGACATTCAGGGGGCCGACGGTGCAACCGTGACCGGTGTTACCCTGCTGACCGAAGGTGCGGGCACGGTCAGCCTTACCGAAGAGGGGCAGCTACGCTTTGTTCCGGCCGCCGGCTTTGAAGGTGATGCGCAAATTCAGTACACCCTCACTGACAGTGACGGCGACAGCGACACCGCCGTGCTGACGGTGACGGTGGGCGAGGATTCCGAGCCGGATCTGAAGATCACCTTTGACGATGACCGCAACTGGGTAGATGAAGCGGCCTTGGATGGCAAAGGCTCCAATGAGCAGAGCGGCAATGAGACCACTAGTGGCACCTTTGGCATCAATACCTTCGGTGATCAGTTGGCCAGCCTGGAAGTGCAGGTGAAGGACAGTAATGGCAACTGGGTCAATGTGACCAATGGCGGCAGTATTGATGGCCAGTACGGTGAACTGACCGTGATCCTTAATCCGGATGGCAGTTACAGCTGGAGTTATACTCTGACGGACAACACGGAGAATCACACCGATCCGTTACAGACCGGCGCTGCCGATGTGGTGACCGACGACTTTGATGTGCGTGTGACCGACAGTGATGACTCCCAGCAAAGCGGCATTCTGAGTATCGATATCTGGGATGACGGCCCCACAATTGACGCGGTGCAAGACGGTATTATGGCCAATGTGGCCGGTACCCTCAGCGGACTGATCGACCTCGGTTTCGGGGCTGATGGGCAGGGATCGCTTGTCGTATCGGGAGAGGAGCCGGACGGCCTGGTTTACACGGTTACGGATGGTCCGGATGGCAGCCAGGTGCTGACCGCGAACCTTGATGATGACAGCGGAGATGTGTATTTCATTCTGACGGTGTACCCGGATGGCAATTATGACTTTGAACTGGTAAACCCGGAACCCTTGCTGGCGACCACAAAAGAGCTTACCGGCTTGACCCCTGGTGGCCCTGAACCTGTTGTTGTGTTGCCTATCAATGGTATTACAGCCACCTTTACCGAGCTTCAACCCAGCCCTGGAGAGAAAGGCATCAACTCATCTGAAAATGGTATGGGGGTTGATGACAACCGTATCGACAATGGGGATGTCCTAAGGATTGCCTTCAGCGGCTCTGTATCCAATACCAGTTTTACCCTTAATAAACTCAGTGATAAAGATGTCATGGCCTGGGTGGTGCTCAGCGCCGGTATCGTGGTGGCGTCGGGCACCTGGTCGCCGCCCGCTGGCGCCGGGGAAGGCGGCGATACGGTATTCAACCTGCTTGAACCGATTGAGGGCTCATTCATTACCTATGACGAGGGTTACAGCGCCGAGGACATTAAAGCCGGCGGTTTTGACGAAATTCAGCTCGGCTCGGACAGCGGTGACTATCGTCTGCTCGACATGACCATCTATGAAGAGGTGTTCCCGGAAGACGGCAATTTGCTCTTTGATATCGATATCAAGGACGGGGACCATGACATGGACTCGGCCAGCCTCAGCATTACCATTGAGGCCGATGGCACCGAAGCGAGCGGCTTTACCCTGTCGGGGACCAGTGCCAATGAAGTGCTGCTGGGCAGTGACGGCGACGATATCCTGACGGGTGGCGAAGGTGACGACATACTGCTTGGGGGCCTGGGCGATAACATCCTCACTGGCGGTGAGGGCATTGATACCTTCCGCTTTACCGAAGCCGATGCCGGTTCAGTCAATGCCATCACCGACTTTGAAAAAGGCGTGGATGTGGTCGACCTGAAAGAGCTGCTGTCGGGTGAAGAAGGCGGCAACCTGACCGATTACCTGACATTCAGTATGGAGGGGAACGACACCGTATTGAGTGTGACCCCGGCCGGCGATGGCGGTGATACTCAGGAGATCCGCTTTGAAGACACCAATTTAATGGATCTCTACGGTGCGGCCAGCAGCGAGGCACTGATCCAGGCCATGGTGGATGATCAGACCCTGCAGGTGGACAAGTAATCGGGCACAATCCGAGGGGAGGTGAGCCATGGCCAAGGTGATCACGGTAATGTTGCAGGGAGTGGGTTACCACTGGAATGGAGAAGATATTCTGGTGGATGACGGCATCAGCCTGCCGTGGTCACTGGCCGGCTCATCACTGGAGCAAATAGAACTTGTTGATGAGGAAGGCGAAACCACCGGCACCTTTTCCATCGACTTTGAGCGGCAGGACTGGAGCCTGTCGGGCGAAAGCGAACCGGGAGAGGTCATTCTGGTGGATGACAAGGGGGCGGCCCTGACCGCCCTTTCCCCTCTCACGGTGCAGGCAATGTTGTTGCCCGAAGCACCGCTGGTGCCTGATGCAAGTCTCAGTCCCGCCGACGATGAACCGCTGCCCCTGAGCCTGGACGATATTCTGCTGAGCAGTGAACTGCCCGATACCCTGACGGATGCGACGTTTTCCGACACGAGCGGTCTCGACAGTGATCTGATCGACGATGTTATCAATTGGCTCTCGGTGTATAGTCCACCAGAATAGTTCTGTTACCACTTCGAGATTTATTGGAGCGCAGGTCTTGTCCCTGAACAGGGGCTGCCAGTCTGCATCAGGCGCCCGCAGGGCGCTTTTTTTACTGGTCATTCCCGCGAAGGCGGGAATCCACTTCTGGCCGTTTGGCGGCCATTCGTACTGACACCACAAAGAGGATCCCCATGCATAAAAAGCCCCTGTCAGCCCTGCTCAGTCTGCCCCTGCTGTTCAGCTCGGCGGTGTTCGCCATTGCCGTTCCCGATGCACCGCACCTGATGACTCAGGGGGAGGCCAGCATCAGTGTCGCCCCCGACATGGCCACGCTGGATCTTGCGGTCACGGCGGTAAAAAAGGACAGTCGTCAGGCCAAGGAGGAAGTGGACACCCGCGTGGCCGCGCTGTTCAGCGGCCTGAGCGCCCTGGGTGTTAAAAAGGCCGACATCGACAGCGGCAACCTGGTGACCCGGCCGAATTATGATTATTCGAAAAACGGCAAGCGCGAACTCAAGGGGTACTCGGCGGAGCGTACCGTGACCATTCGTCTGTATCAGCTTGATAACCTGAGCCAGGTGCTCGACACCGCGCTGGCCCAGGGGG
This sequence comes from Oceanimonas aquatica, assembly GCF_030732065.1. Taxonomy (GTDB): domain Bacteria; phylum Pseudomonadota; class Gammaproteobacteria; order Enterobacterales; family Aeromonadaceae; genus Oceanimonas. Next base: position 356,213 of record NZ_JAVBHX010000002.1, on the reverse strand, counting down.
TGCAGAATGTGCAGCGCATTCGTTACGGTGTGCGCGAGTCTGAGGGCTATCAGCAGCAGGCTCGCCAGGCCGCCATGGCCCACGCCCGGGAGCTGGCCGGTGAGCTGGCCAGCGGTTTTGAGCAGGCCTTGGGTGAGGTGTATGCCATTGAATATGCCGGTCAGCCTCCGGTGCAGCCGCGCCCGCTCGGCGCCACCAGAATGATGGCCGCCGATGCCGCCCAGGAAAGCTACCAGCAAAACGAGATTGAATTCACCGACCGGGTACGCGTGGTGTATACCCTGAAGTAAACGTTAGTTGGTGCTAAAAGTCCCGTCATGCCGGGCCCCGATCCGGCATCTTGTTACAGGCAGCACCGTGGTTAACAGATTCCGGCTTAAGGCCGGAATGACAAGTTTGCTTGTTCCTGCGCTCTGCGTAGGAGCGAAGCTAACGTCTTACATTCCACCTTTTTCGTCTTATATATTAAAAAAAAATTTATAACTTAAAAAAACGTGACTTTGGAGGCAAAAATTCCCTAAAGTCGATGTTTTTGGTACTTTATGGAAAACCCCCAAGCAGTAGTCATAAAGGACCCGGTAATGGCCAACTATTCCCTCGAAAAAGAAAAAATCAAAATTTTATTACTGGAAGGCGTACACCCTGGCACGGTTGAGTCTTTCAAAGCCGCTGGTTACAGCAATATTGATTATCTGAAAACCTCCCTGGCCGAAGACGAGCTGAAAGAGCGGATCAAGGACGTTCACTTCGTGGGTCTCCGCTCCCGTACCCAGCTGACCGAGTCCGTGCTGGACGCCGCCGAAAAGCTGGTAGCCATTGGCTGCTTCTGCATCGGCACCAACCAGGTGAACCTGTCTGCCGCCGAAGTCCGTGGCATTCCGGTGTTCAACGCGCCCTTTTCCAACACCCGCAGCGTGGCCGAGCTGGTGCTGGGCGAACTGCTGCTGCTGCTGCGCGGCATTCCAGAGCGTAACGCCAAGGCCCACCGGGGCGAGTGGCAGAAAACCGCAACCCATTCCTTTGAAGCTCGTGGCAAGAAGCTGGGCATTATCGGCTACGGCCACATCGGAACCCAGCTGGGTATCATCGCCGAAGGCATCGGCATGCAGGTGTATTACTACGACATCGAAAACAAGCTGTCGCTGGGTAACGCCATTCAGGTGGGCAGCCTGAAAGAGCTGCTCAACATGGCCGACGTGGTCTCCCTGCACGTGCCGGAAACCGCCCAGACCAAGAACATGTTTGGTGCCGAGCAGCTGGCCATGATGAAGCCGGGTGCCATTCTGATCAACGCTTCCCGCGGTACCGTGGTCGACATCGACGCCCTGGCGGCGTCCCTGGCCAGCAAGCACGTGGCCGGCGCGGCCATCGACGTCTTCCCGGTGGAGCCCAAGTCTAACGACGAAGAGTTTGTATCGCCGCTGCGCGAGTTCGACAATGTTATCCTCACGCCGCACATTGGTGGTTCCACCCAGGAAGCTCAGGAAAACATCGGTTACGAAGTGGCGGGCAAGCTCATCAAGTATTCCGACAACGGCTCCACCCTGTCGGCGGTCAACTTCCCCGAGGTGTCCCTGCCGGGCCACGCCGGTACCAGCCGTTTGCTGCACATTCACCACAACAAGCCGGGCATTCTCAGCCAGATTGCTCAGGCCTTTGCCGGTGACGACATCAACATCGCGGCCCAGTACCTGCAAACCTCACCCAAGATCGGTTACGTGGTGATCGACGTGGAAACCGCCCAGAGCGAGCAGGCCCTGGAGAAACTCAAGGCCATCAGCGGCACCATTCGTGCCCGTATTCTGCACTGAGTTGCCGTTCGTCACTCCCGCGCTTTCTTTTGTCACTCCCGCACTTTCTTTTGTCACTCCCGCGAAGGCGGGAGTCCAGTGCAGACGAGGGTGAATCATCACTGTGCGAAGACGTTAAAAGTTCAATAAGGGGCGAAAGCCCCTTTTTTAATGGTAAGATTTTTGTCGGTTGCGAATGAGCGAAGCGAATTCCAACATTTGCGCTATCTGCAGAGCAGACTCCGGCGTTCGCCGGAGTGACGAGGTTATATTCAAACGGATAACACCATGAGCCGAGCACTGGACGATTTGTTGAACCTGCTGGCGCTGGAGCCGCTGGACGATGGCCTCTACCGGGGGCAAAGCATGGATCTGGGATTTGGCGCCGTGTTTGGCGGCCAGGTCATGGGCCAGGCGCTGGCGGCAGCCAAATATACCCTGGCACCGGAGCGGCCGGTGCATTCCTTTCACTCCTATTTTCTGCGCCCCGGGGATGTGAACAAGCCCATCATTTACGATGTGGAAAACATTCGCGACGGCAAAACAATCTCCACCCGCCGGGTGCAGGCGCTGCAGTATGGCAAGCCCATTTTTTACATGACGGCCTCGTTTCAGCAGCCGGTGGCGGGCTTTGAACATCAGGCATTAATGCCGGACGTACCCGGCCCCGACGGGCTGACGCCGGAAAGCGAACGGCTGGCGGCCCTGGCCGAGCAGGTACCGCCCAGGCTGCGTAAAAAGCTGCTGGCGGAAAACCCCATCGATATGCGCCAGGTGAACTACGTGGATCCCATGAAGCCGGAAAAGGCCGAGCCGCGGCGCTGTGTCTGGCTCAGGGCCAACGGCACCCTGCCCGACGATCTGCGCATTCATAAATACCTGCTGGCCTATGCCTCCGATTTCAACTTTTTGCCCACGGCGCTGATGCCCCACGGCCATTCCTTCTGGGAGCGGCAATTGCAGGTAGCCACCATTGACCATTCCATGTGGTACCACGATGATTTCCGGTTTGACGACTGGGTGCTGTACGTAATGGAAAGCCCGCGCGCCATTGCCGGACGCGGTCTGGTACAGGGCCAGCTGTACAGCCGGGATGGCCGGCTGGTGGCAACGGCGGTACAGGAGGGGCTGATCCGCCCGCGCGATGCCCTGGCGGGCGAGAATCAGTCATTCCGGCCTTGAGCCGGAATCTGTTAACGACAGTGTCTGTAACAGGATGCCGGGTCGTGGCCCGGCATGACCGGACTTTTTAGTAAATTATCGTTATCTGGATATATGTAATGAGTACAACCTGGAGCGAGGCCATCGGGCCGGAAAAACAACAGCCCTATTTTCAGCAGGCCATGGCGGCGGTCACTCAGGCCCGTGAGGCCGGCAAAGAAATTTACCCGCCGGAAGAAGACGTGTTTAATGCCCTGAAACTGACCGAGCTTGAAAAGGTAAAAGTGGTGATGCTGGGGCAGGATCCTTATCACGGCCCTGGCCAGGCCCATGGCCTGTGCTTTTCCGTGCGCCCGGGCGTCAAGGTGCCGCCGTCGCTGCGTAATATGTACAAGGAGCTGGAAAGTGATATTCCCGGCTTTGCAATACCGACACACGGTTTTCTGGAATCATGGGCCCGCCAGGGAGTATTAATGCTCAATACCGTGCTCACGGTTGAAAAAGGCAAGGCCCATTCCCATGCCAAACTGGGCTGGGAAACATTTACCGACAGCCTGATCCAGGCGGTAAACGATCACTGCAACGGCGTGGTGTTTTTATTGTGGGGCAGCCATGCCCAGAAAAAAGGCCGCCATATCGACCGTCAGCGCCATCATGTGCTGAGTGCGCCTCATCCCAGCCCGTTATCCGCGCACCGGGGTTTTTTTGGTTGCCGGCATTTTTCCCAGGCCAACCAGTTGCTGACCGCTCAGGGTAAAACCCCCATTGAATGGCAGTTGCCGCTGGAGGTATAAGTCCCGTTGTAACAGGGCTGCAAGCGGAGAGTATTGTCCGCTTGCAGCGAGCATAACCTCAGGGCTTACAGTTCAAACTCGTCCAGGTTACCTTCAAAGGCGCAGTCCAGTTGCTGCAGCTCCTGCTTCAGGCGCCGCTTGTCCATGATGGCTTCAATTTCCCGCCACTTGCGGTTTTTGCTTTTCTCGACCGGCGCCCGGCGCGAATATCCGTCAAACCCTGCGTCCTGGCTGAAAATCAATTTTTGCATCATCGCCTCCTGTTCATTGTTAGTTTCAAATAGCCCGAATACTTGCTCAGGGCCATATCACCCATGAAAGTGGTATGGATAAACGGACGGACAGGAGCGCGACTTTAATGATGTAAAAACACAATAAAAAAGGCGCCACCAGGGCGCCTGAATTATTGCTGTGCTCTTACAGCTCCAGCTCTTCGATAAGTTCATCGAGCTCGAAAGTACAATCGAGTTGCTGAAGCTCTTCCCGTAAACGTTTTTTATCCTTAAGGGCTTCTATCTCCCGCCATTTACGTTTTTTAGCCGGCTCGCGCGGAGTGCGGGTCGGCTTTTCAACCACAAATTCCTGATCGAAGCGTGACCTCTCCATGGGGCTCCCTCCTGTTGGCTATCAGTTGCAGTCGCAGTTCGTATATCACAACAGGTTATAAAATAGAACTTTGTTATTGCAGTTTTATTAAGTTGCAATGCAAATGGCGGGAGTTTGAGCAAATAAACAAAGGGGAGGAGAGAATAGGAAGTAGATTTTTTGGAGCGCGGGTCTTGTCCCTGAATAGGGGCTGCCAGCCCGCAAATTGCCGCGAAGCGGCAACCCATTAACAAAAGCGCCCTTGCGGGCGCTAATGCAGGCGGGGCCGCCTGCGCTCCGGTTTAGATCATGGCTTTCAGCATGTCTTCCAGCTTGCCCTGATCGATGGCGAAATTGCGAATGCCTTCGGCCAGTTTCTCGGTGGCCATGGCGTCCTGGTTTTGCTCCCAGCGGAACTCGGCTTCGGTCATGGGGGCGGGGCGGGTTTCGGTGACGCCCTTGTCCTGCAGCTTTTGCACTACCTCACCGTCGGCCTGGCTCAGCTCTTCCAGCAGGCCCGGGCCAATGGTCAGGCGATCGCAACCGGCCAGCTCGAGAATTTCACCGGTATTGCGGAAGCTCGCGCCCATCACTACGGTGTGATAGCCGTGGGCCTTGTAGTAGTCGTAGATACGGGTCACCGACAGCACGCCCGGATCTTCCGCCGGGGCATAGTCCTTCTTGTCGGTGTTGTTCTTGTACCAGTCGAGGATCCGGCCCACGAAGGGAGAGATGAGATAAGCACCGGCTTCGGCACAGGCGCGGGCCTGGGCAAAGCTGAACAGCAGGGTCAGGTTGCAGTTGATGCCTTCCTGCTCCAGCACTTCGGCAGCGCGAATGCCTTCCCAGGTGGAGGCCAGCTTGATCAGAATGCGCTCCTTGCCGATGCCGGCCTCGGCGTACAGGGCAATCAGGCGACGGGCCTTGGCGATGCTGGCCTCGGTGTCGAACGACAGCCGGGCGTCCACCTCGGTGGAGATGCGACCGGGAATAATCTTGAGGATTTCACAGCCAATGTTGACCGCCAGCTTGTCGGACGCATCGATCAACTGCTGTTCGGCATCCTGGCTCTGGGCCTTGGCCCAGGCCACGGCGTCTTCCAGCAGCGGACGGTATTCGGGGATCTGCGCCGCTTTCAGAATAAGAGACGGGTTGGTGGTGGCATCTTCGGGCTGATACTTGCGAATGGCGTCAATGTCGCCGGTATCGGCCACGACGGTGGTGAGCTTGCGCAGTTGAGCGAGTTTGTTGGCCATGAACGGGTCCTTCAGGGTGATGTTTAGCGCTATATTCTAGTTTTAACGGGTATGAAAGTCATTTGCCGTGGCCAATCGGTGCTGTTTGGCAGGGCAGGGAAGATGCCGTCCGCTGTGATCCGGCTCACGGGGATTGAGCGGGCGGCTGTGATAAAGTCCGCCGCTTCGCGTGGAACGCATGCAAATGGCGGCCATGAATTTTGATTTAACGCAGAGGTGCTCATGGACTCCTTTATCTCCTTCATCAACAACCTGCTGTGGGGATCCGTGCTGATCTACCTGTTGCTGGGGGTTGGCATTTTCTTTACCGTGCGGCTGGGGCTTATTCAGTTTCGCCATTTCGGGCACATGTTTTCGGTGCTGAAGCACAGCCGTCAGTCCGACGCGGCGGGCATTTCCTCGTTTCAGGCACTGTGTACCAGCCTGGCGGCCCGGGTGGGCACCGGCAACCTGGCGGGGGTGGCGGTGGCCCTTTATCTGGGCGGCCCCGGCGCCATTTTCTGGATGTGGCTGATTGCGCTGATCGGCATGGCCACCGCCTTTGCCGAGAGTGCTCTGGCCCAGCTGTACAAGGTCAAGGACGACGACGGCAACTACCGGGGTGGGCCGGCCTACTACATGGAGCGGGGCCTGGGCATGCGCTGGATGGGAATGCTGTTCGCGGTGTTCCTGATCATCGCCTTTGGCCTGGTGTTTAATGCGGTGCAAGCCAACTCCATCAGTGCCGCCATGCAGGTGGCGTTCAGCGTGCCCGAGTGGGCCACCGGCCTGGTGCTGGTGGTGCTGGCGGGGCTGATCATTTTTGGCGGCCTGCGCACCATCGCCCGTTTTGCCGAGCTGGTGGTGCCGCTGATGGCGCTGGCCTACCTGTTGATTGCGCTGGTGGTGGTGGCCATGAACCTCACCGAGCTGCCCGGCGTGCTGGCGCTGATTGTGAAGTCGGCCTTTGGTCTGGAGCAGGCCGGTGGCGGCGCCATGGGCTACGCCATTTCCCAGGCGCTGATGAACGGCATCAAGCGCGGCCTGTTCTCGAACGAAGCGGGCATGGGCTCGGCGCCCAACGCCGCCGCGTCGGCCACGCCTTATCCGCCGCACCCGGCATCCCAGGGTTATGTGCAGATGCTGGGGGTGTTTGCCGACACCCTGGTTATTTGTACCTGCACCGCCTCCATTATTCTGCTGTCCGGCCAGTTTGACCCCGGCTCCGGCATCACCGGCATTGAGCTGACCCAGAAGGCGCTGTCTCATGAGGTGGGGGACTGGGGCAATATCTTTATCGCCATTGCCATTCTGTTCTTTGCCTTTACCAGTATCGTGGCCAACTACGCCTACGCCGAAAACAACCTGGTGTTTCTGGAGCATAACCACCCGGCCGGCCTGCTGGTGTTCCGGCTGTTTGTGCTGGGCATGGTCATGTTTGGCTCCATTGGCGAGCTGCCCACCATCTGGGCGATGGCCGACACTTCCATGGGCATGATGGCACTCATTAACCTGGTGGCCATATTGCTGCTGTCGGGCGTAGTGGTGAAACTGGCGAAGGATTACAACGACCAGCGCAAGCTGGGCCGGGTGCCCACCTTTGACGCCAGCAAGTATCCCGAGCTGCACAGCCAGCTGGAAGAAGGGATCTGGGACAAGAAGTAAATGCAGGGATTAGGGGTTAGGCCGTTTTTTTAGTCATTCCCGTGAAGACGGGAATCCATAAACCGGGCGACAAAGGTGATGCCCGCACATGGTCCCCCGCCTTCGCGGGGGTGACCAACAAGGTCGGGGTTGCCGCTTCGCGCCAATATGCGGGCTGGCAGCCCCTATTCAGGGACAAGACCCGCGCTCCATTAAGGCTGCTTCCCCACCAAAAACTGCTTGCTGATGGTCTTGAAGGTGTCGGTGCCGGCCTGTTGCATCAGCTCAAACACCACCATTTCCCGGCTTACAATCTGCGCACCGGCAGCGCGCATGCGCTCCAGCCCCAGCTGGCGGTTTTCCTCAGTGCGGCTGCCCACGGCATCGGCCACCACAAACACTTCCTTGCCGCTCTGTAACAGCTCCAGCACGGTTTGCAGCACGCATACATGGGTTTCCATTCCACACACGATGATCTGGCTGCGTTCCTGCCAGTGCTTGGGCACACAGCCGCCGGCCACGGCGGAAAAATGCACCTTTTTCACGACCTCGGGACGCTCCACCAGGCTGGTGAGCGCGGGCAGGGTATGGCCCAGGCCGCGAGGGTATTGCTCGGTGAACAGGGTGGGGGTACCCAGCAGCTGGCAGGCGCCGATCAGCCAGCCGGCACGGGCCACCAGGCGATCACCCTGATCGATGGCGGGCACCAGTTTTTCCTGAATATCGATCACCATCAGGGCGGCTTTTTCGGGTTGCATCAGCATGAAAATCTCCTTCTTGTAACAATACTGTCAAGTATGCCGGTTTTGTTACAAATAAAAAGGGCGCCGGCGCACGCAATGGCTTGATTGGCACTGTTTTCAGTCTGGTCGCGGCATCATCAAGTGGGTGAGTATAAGCAACGGAAAATGCTGGTGTTTTGAGGGCGGTCCGGTAGTCTTTAGACAAACACAAGGAGCATGATTATGGAAAAACTGTCTGCCCTCGAACAACGCGTGATTGGCTGCCTGATTGAAAAGCAGGTGTCCACCCCCGATGTGTATCCGCTCACCCTCAATTCACTGCTGAATGCCTGCAATCAGAAAAGCAACCGGGATCCGGTTCTGGGCCTGACTGAAGGTGAGGTGCAGTCGGTGCTCAATACTCTTGGGGCCCGGCGGCTGGTCAACAATGTGGCCGGCTTCAACGCCCGGGCCCCCAAGTATCAGCACCGTTTTTGCAACACCGAGTTTGGCGAGCTGCAGTTCAGCCCCGGCGAGCTGGCCATTGTGTGCGAACTGCTGTTGCGGGGCCCGCAAACTCCGGGCGAGCTGCGCAGCCGCTGTGCCCGGCTGCATTCCTTTGGCGATGTCAGCGAGGTGGATGCCTGCCTGCACAGCCTGATGGAAAAAGGTCCCTTTGTGGTGAAGCTGGAACGCCAGCCCGGCAAGCGGGAGTCGCGTTATGCTCATCTGTTTGGTGACGCACCGGTAATCGAGCCGGTGGCTCCGGTCACCCCCAAAGAAGATGCCCAGGCCCGAATTGCCGAGCTGGAAGCGGAAGTGGCCCGGCTCAAGGCTCGCATCGCCGAGCTGGAAGGCGACCCCTCCGGGGAGTTGTAAGCTTCAAAGCCCCATTTTTTCAATCACGGCCTCGGGCCCGCCGGGCAGGCCGCTTTGCTGAAACAGAATGCGGCCCTGATCGTCCAGCGCGGTAATGGCATTGGAGTGGGCAATTTCGCCATTGGCCAGCCCCGTGTATTTGATATTGAGCGCCATGGCCAGGGTGCGCACCTGGCCGTCGTCACCGCTCAGCAGGGTCCAATGTTCATCCAGCTTTCGCTTGCCGGCGAAGTGCGCCATTACTTTGGGGGTATCGACCCCGGGGGTGAGGGAGACCAGCACAAAGCCGAGCCGTTGTTGCTGGGCCGGCGTCAGCGCCTGCTGAATGCGCTTGAGATCCGATACGAGCACCGGGCAGGCGGTGGCGCAGTCGGTATAAATGAAGGCAAGCAGCTGTTTTTTGCCCGTCAGGCTGGCCATTGTCACTGTTTTTTCATGGTGGTTCTGCCAGGTATCATCAAGCTGGTAAAGGGAGTCGCCAGGCAGTGAGGCCAGCACGTTAAGGCTCAGCAGCATCAGCAACCAGGTGAGGCGTTTCATCATTTATCTCCTTGGCACAGCGAAAGCCCAGGTTGCCCAGGGCGTAGGTGGCTTTCAGGCTGGAGCGAAAGCCGTAGCGCATAAAGGCGGCGTAGTCTGAAGGATCGGCGCTGCCGGCAGAAGCCGAACCACAAAACAGGCCCTGATCCAGGCTGCTGTCGCCGCGGGACTCACCCGTAACCAGAGCCGAGTTAAAATCCTGAGTCCATTCCCATACCAGCCCATGCAGATCCTGCACTTGCCAGTAGTTGGACGGGCTTTGGCCCACTTCATGCAATTGCGCGGTGGCGGGCCGGGCATACCAGTCAAGAATGCGTCGGGTAAAACCGGGCTCGCGCGCGCCGTTGGCGGCGGTTGCCGAGGCCTGAGCGGCGTATTCCCATTCCGCCACCTTGGGCAGCCGCTTGCCCTGAGCCCGGCAGTAGGCATCGGCCGCAAACCAGGATACATAGGTCACCGGCTGATTGAGTTGTTCCTGAGACGGGCTCATACCGGCCCAGTGTCGCAGGTAGCCCGGCTCGGTAAAGAGGGCCGGAGGCCGCCCCGGTTGCCATGCCGAGTGCGCGGCCACAAAGGCCGCGAACTGGCGGTTGGTAACCGGGGTAACATCGAGCATAAAGGGCGCCACCGGCGTGAGCGGGCTGTCTTTGGTCAGATACAGAGGGCGAACTTCTCCCGCGGGAAGTTCAACCATGGCGGTAACCGATACGGGCAGCGCCAGACTCAGCAGCAGCGCCATGCTCATCAGTGAGCACTCCCTTCCATGATGATGGTCTGTCCTTTTTCCCGGCGCTCGGCCACCTGCTCGGGCGTGACTTCGCCGCTGTCGTTATCCCAGCTGTTGAGCACATAGGTCAGTACGTTGGCGGTGTCTTCGTCCGACAGCCGCATGGCCGGCATGATGCTGTCAAAGGCCTGATCATTAACCTTGATGGGGCCTTTCAGGCCGTGCAGCACCACATCGGTGGCGCGGGTATGATCCGCGTTAAGAAAGTCGGATGCCGCCAGCGGAGGAAAGGCGCCGGGAATACCCTGGCCTTCGTTCTGGTGACAGGCCTGACAGTTGGCTTCATACACCCGCTTGCCGTACAGCAGCCGTTCTTCCCTGTTTTTGGCCACCACTTTGGGGTGCCCGTTGGGCATGACCTGTACCGCCGAGCCTTCGGGCAGATACACGTTTTCGGCCACCTTGCCGGAATAGACGATTTTGTCTTCCGGACCCTCTACCTGCATCATGCCCAGCGCGCCCTTGTTAAAGGCGCGGAAGATGGAGTGATCCACCATGATGAAGTTGCCGGGCACGTCGAGTGTGAACTCGGCCATGGCGGCCCCGCCGGCGGGCACCAGGGTGGTTTGCACGTTTTCGTTGATGGCGGTGCCGCCTTCCAGATTGACCTTGTCAAAGATCTCGCCAATCACGTGGAACGAGGACACCAGGTTGGGACCGCCGTTGCCCACGTAAAGGCGCACGGTTTCACCTACGTTGGCGGTCAGGGCCTTGTCGCCGTTGAGTGCACCCACAGAGCCGTTGAACACCACATAGTCGGCCTGTTCACGAATGGCCTTGTCCATGTCAAAGGACTGCAGGCCCTGCTCGCCGTATTCACCCTTGGTGTAGAAGTCGCCCTGCATCACGTAGTATTCCCGGTCTACCGCGGGCAGGCCTTCTTCCGGCTCTACCAGGATCAGGCCATACATGCCGTTGGCAATGTGCATGCCCACCGGCGCGGTGGCGCAGTGATACACATAGAGCCCGGGGTTCAGCGCCTTGAAGTTGAATACCGAGGTGTGGCCGGGCGCGGTAAAGGAAGACGCCGCGCCACCGCCCGGGCCGGTAACCGCGTGCAGATCGATGTTGTGAGGCATTTTGGAGCTGGGGTGGTTGGAGAGGTGGAATTCGACTTCATCCCCTTCCCGCACCCGCAGAAACTGGCCGGGCACCGAGCCGCCAAAGGTCCAGAACATGTATTCCACACCGTCGGCGATTTCCATCACTTTTTCCACGGTTTCCATTTTGACCACCACTTTGGCGGCATGATCCCGAGTGATCGGCGGCGGTACCACCGGCGGCGAGGTGAGCATGGCTTCTTCGACAGGCAACTGGCTGGCCTGGGCAGAAAAGGCGAGGGCGAGGCTGATGGCGGCAACAAGCTTGCATGGCTTCATAGGATACTCCCTGCACTGAGTGCTTAGATATTGTTTATCTGTATCTCAGATGCAAGTTTGTTCTCAACGTTGTCAAACAGGCCTGATCTGGATCAAAAAAAGAGGCGGTTATGATTCGATGAAGAAGGTGACCCACGTTTTGGTGATCCGGCGCACGGTTTTTGTTCCAAACCGGTCCTTACCCTTCACCCCTTACTCCTCACCCGTCCCCAGCGTCTCCAGAAAGGTATCCAGCACCAGACCGGGGCGGCGGCTGCGGGCGGTAATGGCACAAAAGTGGGTGGTAAAGCCCGGTTGCAGAGCGCGCAGCCGACCCGCCTGAACCCAGGGGGCGGCATAATGATCGGGCAGGTAACCCAGATAACAGCCGGTCAGCACCAGAAACAGTATGCCTTCCCGATCATTGGCATGGGCGCCGGTCATATGACGGGCATACAGGGCGCTGGCCTCGGCGGGCTGGGCAAAACGGGGGTGCACCACTTCGTGACTGAACACATCGGGCCTTGAGGCGGTAAACAGCGGGTGAGTGTCGGCGCAATAGAGGCTGGCGCTTTCTTCATACAGAGGGGCATGGTTGAGCCCCGGCAGCTCCCGTACCCGGGGGATCACCCCCACATTGAGCCGGCCGTCGAGCACGCCCATTTCAATGTCGTCGGACGGCTGCATGCGCAGATCGATGCGTACCTCCGGCCCGTGAGCTTTTAGCGCCGCCAGGCCATGAGTGATTTTCATGCCCGGGTGGCTCACCAGGTTGTCGGTAATGCCGATCACCAGGGTGCCCTGCAAATGCCGGTGCAGCTCGCTGATTTCGGTGCGAAAGTGATCCACGGCGCCAAACAGCCGGTCGCTGGCTTCCAGCACTCGCCGGCCCTCGTCGGTCAGTGCAAAGCCGGCCCGGCCGCGCTGGCACAGTTTGACCCCCAGCCGTTTCTCCAGATCCGCCATCTGCATGCTGATGGCCGCCCGGCTCACGCCCAGTGCCACCTCGGCGGCTGCAAATCCGCCACAGGCCGCCACGGTGCGAAACACCCTCAGCAGTTTGAGCTCAAAATCGCTGACCTGGCCCAGGGGCGAAGATTTGGAGGATTTCATCGTGATTTCATGGCGGACAGGGCGGGGGCCTGAACCTGTTCATGTTGGCGAGAAAATAACAACGCCTTCTTCAGGAAACCCGAAGAAGGCGTCTGCATCATCAGGGCAGGACTTTCTTGAACGGCTTGACGATCACGCTGGCATAGACGCCGGCGGCCACATAGGGATCGGCGTCGGCCCAGGCCTGAGCAGCCTCGAGGGAATCGAATTCGGCAATCACTGTGCTGCCGGTAAAGCCGGCATCGGCGGGATCGTCGGCGTCGATGGCCGGGTTGGGGCCCGCCACCAGCAGACGGCCTTCATCGGCCAGGGCCTGCAGCCGCGCCAGATGGGCCGGGCGGGCTTCCTTGCGCAGGGGCAGACTGTTGGGGTTATCCTGGCTGAAAATCACGTACCACATGAAGATTGTCCTTAACGTTGGTTATTTTGTTCTGATTGCACGGGTTGCTGACGATACAGATAAAGCACGGTCGCCAGGGTAAAGAGCAGGGTCAGCCCTAGCAGGCCAAATACCTTGAAGTTGACCCACCATTCCTGAGGCAGGTTGAACGCCACATACACGTTCAGCGCGCCACAAAAGGCAAAAAAGCCGGCCCAGGTCAGGTTGGCCCTGTCCCATACCGCGGCGGGCAGGGTCAGCTCCTTGCCCAGCATCTGCTGAATGGGGTTCTTGCCAAAGCCGTAGCGGCTGACCAGCAGGCCCAGGGCAAACAGGCCGTTGACCGCAGTGACCTTCCATTTGATAAAGGCGTCGTCATGAAAAAACATGGTCATGCCACCAAAACCCAGCACCAGCACCAGGGTGATCAGGTGCATTTTTTCCAGTTTTTTGTGGCGCAGCCACTGCACCAGCATCTGCACGCAGGTGGCGGCCATCAGGGCGCCGGTGGCGGCGTAGATGTCCACGGTTTTGTAGACCACAAAAAAAATGATCAGTGGAAGGAATTCGGCAAACTGCTTCATTGTCGTCACCTGTACGAGAGTTATGCTTCAAGTTTACCCGCAGGGCCGCCGGCGGGTAAAGCCAGGGTGTATCAGGACTGTCCCTGGGACGACAGCACCGGCTGCACATGCTGGCGGTATTTGCGCCTGTCCAGCGCGCTTTTAACGATCATCGCCAGCAGCACAATGGCGCCGCCCAGCAGCCCCTGGTTGCTGGGGCGCTCGCTTAAAAACAGCCATACCAGCAGGGTGCCAAACACGGTTTCCAGCAGCATCAGCAGGCTCACTTCCGCCGAGGGCAGATAAAGCGGGCCACGCTGAATAAGGGTAAAGCCTGCCGGCAACAACACCAGGCACAATAGCACCAGCCAGCCCATGTCCACCGGGCCGGGCAGCATGACATGGCCACTCCAGGCAAAGGTCAGCAAAAAGGTAAACAGGCCGCTCAGGGCCAGCATGGGACTCATGTCGACGCCGGGCTTGCTGCGCGCCAGGGTAAGGTTGCCCGCCAGACCGACCGCGGACATCAGTGCCAGCAGGTTGCCGAGCAGGGAACCTTCGCCGGCATCGTCGAGCACGATAAGACTGATGCCGAACAGGCAGGCGGTAATGGCCAGCCAGGTGCGCAATGGCAGCCGCTCATGAAGAAAAATGCGGCTTAGCAGGGCGGCGATCAGGGGAGTGGAAGCCAGGATCACCAGCACGTTGCCGGCCTTGGTGAAGTGGTTGCCGAGCACAAAGCCAAAGGTACCAATGGTAAACATCAGGGCACAGCCCACGCCGGCAAGCCCGCACACACGAAAGGCGGCAGGCCAGGCCAGGCGGTGGCGGGCCGCCACAATCAGCCAGAAGCCAAACAGGTTAAGCAGGGCGCGCCACAACACCAGCTGGTCCGGTGGAATGTTAATCAGCCGCAGCAGCAGCGCATCGGGGGAGATAATTAGCACCCCAAGGGCGGTCAGCAGCAGCCCCTTCTGATGATGGTCCATAAGTTACCGTTCAGACAGCAAAACCCTGAGGCTAACCGGAGTGGGCTCAAATGGCCAGTGGGGCGCTGCTTTCACGTACCACCAATGAGGGCTCCAGCGGTAACAGGCGGCGGGGGCCTTGAGGATCCTGTATGCGTGCCAGCAGGGTATCCACCGCCAGGGCCCCCAGTTTTGCCTTGGGCTGCTCTATGCTGGTAAGGGCCGGTACCAGATAGCGGGCCAGTTCGATATTGTCGTAGCCCACCACCGCCATATTCCGAGGCACTTTCAGCCCGGCGTCGGCCAGGGCCCGCAGGGCGCCGGCGGCCATCATGTCGTTGCAGGCAAACACCGCCGAGGGCTGCTCGGGCCGGGCCAGCAGTCGTGCCATGGCGGCCTTGCCCCCGGCCAGCTCAAAGCCGCCTTCCACTATCCATTCGCTGCGTACCGCCAGGCCGGCGTCGGCCATGGCCGCCTCGAACCCGGCCTGCCGTTCATCACTGGCACGCTGACCGGCGGGGCCGGTAATGCAGCCAATGTGGCGATGACCCAGGCTTATCAGATGGTCGGTGGCCAGCCGGCCACCCTGCTGGCCCGAGTCCGTGATCAGATCGGCATCCAGATCCACCGGCCCCCAGTCGGCCAGCACCAGGGGCAGGCCGGCGTGACGGGCAAAGGCGCCGTCATTGAGTTTGGCCTGAGTACACATCACGATAACGCCGTCCACCCGCTTTTGCTGCAGCATGTCGAGGCTGGCGCCCAGCCGGGCCCGGTCGCCGCCGGTGTTGCACAGCACCAGGCTGTAGCCCAGCTCGTAGCAGCGTTGCTCCACGCCCTGCACCACTTCCGCAAAAAACGGGTTGGAACTGGAGCTGACCAGCATGCCCAGCGTGCGGGTCTGGTTAACCTTGAGACTGCGGGCCAGCGCCGAGGGGGTGTAGTTCAGCTCGTTAATGGCCTGCTGCACCTTGTCGGTGATCTCGGGGCTGACGAAACGGGTCTTGTTCAGCACATGGCTGACGGTGGAGGTGGAGACCCCGGCGAGCCTTGCCACGTCCTTGATGGTGGCCATTTAGTGTTGCTCCAGCAGGGCCTCGATTTCGGCCCTGAAAGGTACCGAAGTCTGGGCGCCGGGGCGGGTGACGGAAATGGCCGCCGCGGCCTGGGCAAAACGTACCGCCGGCTCCAGTGCCTGGCCCTGTTGCAGGGCCGCCACCAGGGCACCGTTAAAGGTA
Source organism: Oceanimonas aquatica (assembly GCF_030732065.1). Classification (GTDB taxonomy): domain Bacteria; phylum Pseudomonadota; class Gammaproteobacteria; order Enterobacterales; family Aeromonadaceae; genus Oceanimonas. Next base: position 340,460 of record NZ_JAVBHX010000002.1, on the reverse strand, counting down.
TCCCCGGCGGCGGTGGTGTCTACGGCCTGCACCGCAAAGCCGGGAATGCGCCGGCCATGGCCGGCTTCGCTCAGCCACACGCCCCGGGCGCCCAGAGTGATAATCACGATAGCAATGCCCCGGTCGTGCAGCACGCGAGCGGCGGCAGCGGCGCCGGCTTCGTCATTGACCGCCACGCCGGTGAGACGCTCGGCTTCGGTCTCGTTGGGGGTGATCATGTCCACCATCGCCAGCAGCGTGTCGGGCAGCGTCTGGGCGGGGGCGGGGTTGAGCACCACTGTTGCTCCCTGGGCCTTGGCAATTTGTGCGGCGGCCAGGTTGGTTTCCAGCGGAATTTCCAGCTGCAGCAGCAGTTGCCGGCAGTGCAGGGCGCTGGCATGGCGCTCCAGCCGCTCCGGGATCAACTCGGCGTTGGCGCCGGCGGCCAGGGCAATGGTGTTTTCGCCGGCGTCGCTCACCTGGATCAGCGCTACCCCGGTATTGACGCCGGCCACTGCGTCGATGGCGCTGGTGTTAATACCATCGGCGGCAAAGCCGGCCACCAGATCTTTGGCCATGGCGTCGTCGCCGACGCAGGCCACCAGTTGCGTGACGGCGCCGGCCCGGGCGGCAGCCACCGCCTGGTTGGCGCCCTTGCCACCGGGCACAATGCGGTAATCGCGGCCGGTGAGGGTTTCGCCGGGGCGGGGAAACTGGGGCAGACGGATCACATGATCGATATTGATGCTGCCGGTTACGGTTAATGTCATGGTGTTTGCTCTAAAATGCCTTGGCTAATACGTCATTCACCGCGCAGGAACGTCATTCATCACGAAGGAACGTCATCCCCGCGAAGGCGGGGATCCAGAGCCAACGGCGCCGGATTACAACCTATGCACGTTTCGTGGACTCCCGCCTTCGCGGGAGTGACAAGTTTGTTGAGCGAGACTGACGAGTGTGGATGCGAGAGTGACATGTATACGCCGACATGACGATATCGGCACAGGAATAATGTCATTTCGCAATGTTTTACTTGCTGATCACCTGCAGCGGCACCGGAATATGGTCGGCCACGGTTTCACCTTTCAGAACCCGGTCGGCGGTTTCCACCGCAATGGCGCCGATTTCTCCGGGCTGCTGGGCAATGGTGGCCGCCAGCCGGCCGCCTTGTACCGCCTTGATGCCGTCTTCGGTGCCGTCAAAGCCCACGATCAGCACGTCTTTTTTGTTGGCGGCCTGCAGGGCGCGCATGGCCCCCAGGGCCATTTCGTCGTTCTGGGCAAACACCGCCTGCACGTCCGGGTTGCCGGTGAGCAGGTTTTCCATCACGTTCAGGCCCTTGGTGCGGTCAAAGTCGGCGGGCTGGCTGGCCATCAGATTAAAGCCGTGCTCGCTGACCGCCCGGGCAAAGCCTTCGCCGCGCTCGCGGGCGGCGCTGGTGCCGGCAATGCCTTCCAGCTGAATGACCCTGGCATTCGAGCTCACGCGCTCGGCAATGAAATCACCGGCCATTTTGCCACCGGCCACGTTGTCGGAGGCGATGTGCGACACCACGTCACCCCGGCTGGCGGCGCGATCCAGGGTCAGCACCGGCAGCTTGGCGCGATTGGCCAGACGAATGGCGTTGGCCACGGCGTCGGAGTCGGTGGGGTTGATCAGCAGTACCTTGGCGCCGCGCACGTTGAGGTCTTCCACGTTGGCCAGCTCCTTGGCGGGATCGTTCTGGGAGTCGAGCACGATCAGGTTATAACCCAGCTCGGCGGCCTTCTGCTCGGCGCCTTCCTTCATGGTCACGAAAAAGGGGTTGTTCAGAGTGGAGATCACCAGCGCCAGGGTGTCCTGGGCATAGGCGCCGGCGGTCATGGTGGCGCTCACCAGGGCGGCGGAAAGCAGTGTAGTCAGTTTTTTCATGATGTTGGTCCTTTCCTTGCGTATGTTACTTGACGTGAGTTACTTGTTCTTGTTGTCGACCAGCACGGCCAGCAGGATCACCGAGGCCTTGGCGATCATCTGGTAGTAGGACGACACGTCGAGCAGGTTAAGGGCGTTGTTGAGAAAGCCGATGATCAGCGCCCCGATCAGGGTGCCCATAATGGCTCCCCGGCCGCCGGCCAGGCTGGTGCCGCCCAGTACCACGGCGGCAATGGCGTCCAGCTCGTAGCTGGTGCCGGCGGTGGGCTGGGCCGACGACAGCCGGCTGGTGACAATAATGGCTGCCAGCGCCGACAGCATGCCGCAGATGGCATAGACCCCCATTTTCACCCGGGCCACATTGATGCCCGACAGCCGGGCCGCCGCTTCGTTGCCACCCACGGCGTAAATATAGCGGCCAAAACGGGTGTGGTTGAGCAGATGCCAGGCGCCCAGAAAGGTCATGGCCATCAGCCATACCGGCACCGGAATGCCGAACACGTAACCGGTACCAAACCAGGCGAATACGTCACCGGCATCGGTAAAGCCGGTGGAAATGGGCCGGCCTTCGGTATACACCATGGTGACGCCACGCAGCAGGGTCATGGTGACCAGAGTGGCAATAAAGGCCTGCACCCGCCCCTTGGCCACGATCACCCCGCTGACTCCGCCCAGAGCAAAGCCCGCCAGCAGCACCGCCGGCAGGGTGATGAAAATGGACAGCTCCATCGACACCATGCTGGCGGCAAAGGCGCCGCACAGGGCCAGCACCGAGCCCACGCTGAGATCGATACCGGCAGTGAGGATCACCAGGGTCATGCCCACGGCGATAATGGCGTTGACCGAGGTCTGGCGCAAAATATTGAGCAGGTTGTCGACGGTAAAGAAGTTGGGGTTGAGTACGGACACCACCCCAATCAGCAGGATCAGGGCGATCAACGACTTCTGGGCGATCAGCCATTCCTTGCTGAACCAGCGACGGCCGGAGTTGAGAGCGGTGTTCATGCCATTTCCTCTTGTTGTACCTGGCTCACGGCGGCGGCCAGCAGTTGTTCCTGAGTGGCCTCGGCGGCCTTGAATTCACCGGTAATGCGGCCTTCGTGCATCACCATAATGCGATCGCTGATCCCCAGCACTTCCGGCATGTCGGACGACAGCAGCAAAATGGCCATGCCTTCCTGCTTGAAGCGGTTGATCAGCTGATAAATTTCCTTCTTGGCGCCCACGTCCACGCCCCGGGTGGGCTCGTCGAGGATCAGCACCCTGGGTTTGGTCATCAGTCCCTTGGCAATGGCCACCTTTTGCTGGTTGCCGCCGGAGAGGTTGCCAATGAGCTGATCGCGGCCCGGGGTCTTGATATTGAACAGGCGAATAAATTCGTCCACCGCGCGGCGTTCGGCGCCGTGATCGAGCTGAGGGCCCCGGCTGAACTCCGCCAGCGCCGACAGGCTCATGTTGGCCAGCACCGACAGCCCCAGCACCAGGCCGTCGCCCTTGCGATCTTCGGAAATATAGGCAATGCCGGCGTCCAGCCCCTGATGCGGGGTGCTGGCACGGTAGGGCCGGCCCGCCAGTTGCGTCTTGCCGCCGCTGCGGGGCTCGGCGCCGTATAGAATGCGCGCCAGCTCGGTGCGGCCGGCGCCCATCAGGCCGGAAAAGCCGAGGATCTCACCTTCTCTCAGGATAAAGCTGACGTCCTTTACACCGGCGCCTGACAGGCGGTCTACCCGCAGCACTTCGTTGCCGGCGGGGACATTCAGGCGCGGGTATTGTTCGTCGAGGCGGCGGCCCACCATCATTTCTATCAGGTGATCTTCGTCGATATCGGCCACGGCTTCTTCGCCAATCCACTTGCCGTCGCGCAGCACGGTAATGCGATCGCAGATCTCAAAAATTTCCGCCAGCCGGTGGGAGATATAGACAATGCCGCAGCCGGACTGGCGCAGCTCTTCAATCACCCGGAACAGGGCCCGGGTCTCGGTGTCGGTCAGGGCGTCGGTGGGCTCGTCCATGATGATCACATCGGCGTTGAACGACAGCGCCTTGGCGATTTCCACCATCTGCTGGGCGCCAATGCTGAGGCTGCCCACCCGGGTTTTGGGAGAATGGTGGATCTGCAGCCGGTCCAGCAGCGCCTGTGCGTCGGCGTAAAGCCGGCGCCAGTCGATTTTGCCAAAGGCGTTGACCGGCTCCTGACCGAGAAAGATGTTCTCGGCAATGGTCAGCTCCGGCAGCAGGTTCAGCTCCTGGTGAATAATGCCGATGCCCGCCTGTTGCGAGTCGCGCGGGCCTTTGAACCGGCGCGCTTCGCCCCGGTAGCAAATGGTGCCGGCGTCGGCCTGATAGATGCCGGTGAGCACTTTCATCAGGGTGGACTTGCCGGCGCCATTTTCGCCCATCAGGGCCATGACCTGGCCCGCATAGACGTTGAGACCGGCCTGATCCAGCGCCTTAACGCCGGGAAAGGCCTTGTCGATGCCGGAAAGAGACAATATCGGGTTCATGGGTTACCTCAGAAGGGCACGCCGGCGCACAAAATGAGATTGGCGTAGGGCGTGCATTCGCCGGTGCGGATCACCGCCCGGCTGTGGCCGTTGCGGCGCTTGAACTCGGCATGGCTGATGTAGCCGACACTGATGTCGCGCCCCTGAGCATGGCCGGCGCCGGCAATTTTCGCCAGCAGGCGCCGGTGCAGATCCGGGCTTGCCGTTTTGATTTCTTCCGCCAGCACCACGGCTTCCAGCTGCAGCTCGGTGAGCAGCGCCGCCAGTGTGTCTTCAACCCCAGGCAGGCCGGGACTCACCGCCAGATCGATACGTTCCACCTCGACAGGCACCGGCAGGCCGGCATCACCAAGCGTGATCTCGTCGGTATGGCCCAGGCGTGCCACCAGGGCGGAGAGGTGGCTGTTCAGCAGAGTGGTTTTTTTCACGGTGGCGCCTTGTCTGTGGGAGAAGCAGCTTCTCCTGGTTAACCGAAAAATGCGGGCAAAACGATTACGCAAACGTTTCGATGGCGGGATTTTAGGTAAAAACAGAAATAATGTTAGGCGAAAAACGGCTTCATCCCGAAAACTGTGATCGGGATCTTGTTTTGGTGCCATGGCTGTTTGGTAGTGAAATATTCGTTTGTATCCCATTCGGTTCAGACGGCGAAGCGGGCAGGAAAAAAACCTGTCAAGGCTGCCTCTGTTCAAGCGAATTGGTACACTGCGGGCCGCCGTTTTTGCACCGAACAGGTAATATTTGTGAACGCCAGCTTACCCAACACCGAATTTGACGCCCTGCTTGCGCCCATTCATGACTTTCTACACTGCGCCACCCCCGACGCATGGATTACCGAGGCGAGAAAGCCCGAACGGCTGGCGGTGTTGCTGGTGGATCACGCCAACTGTGAAATGAAGGCGGCGATGAGCGCCCACAGTCTGGTGCGCCGTTACTGCCTGCCGAAGGACAAGCGCAAGCTGCTGCCCAACCTCGACTTTTACAAGTCCCTCGATGCCCTGCCGGAAAAGGGCGAGGTGCTGGGCAAGCAGACCCTGCTGGGAGACAACCGCCGAGTGTTTGACGAGCTGTCCAAGAACGATCTGCTGGTAAAAATGGTGCGGCTGATTCAGGAAGAGCTGCATCATTTCGAGCAGGTGCTGGAGATCATGGCTGCCCGTAGTGTGCCCTACGACATCCTGTCGGCCTCCCGCTACGCCAAGGGCCTGCTGGCCCATGTGCGTACTCACGAGCCGGCGGCCATCGTGGACCGCCTGATCATCGGCGCCTACATTGAAGCCCGCTCCTGCGAGCGCTTTGCTCAATTGGCGCCTTGGCTGGATGAGGAGCTGAGCCGGTTTTATGTGTCGCTGTTGCGCTCGGAAGCCCGCCACTATCAGGACTACCTGACGCTGGCGCGGGATTACGCGGGGAAAAATATCGATGACCGGGTGGCGTTTTTCGGTGAGCAGGAAGCGGCCCTGATTCAGGCCCCCGATGAGCTGTTCCGTTTTCACAGCGGCGTGCCGGTATGAACTTGGTAAAGACGGGAGTCCATTCAACAAACACCTGGGTTTGTTGATTTCGGCACCATTACAGCAGGTTCGGCATCGCTTGCCTCTGGATTTCCGCCTTCGCGGAAATGACGGCTTGTTGCATGTGCAAGGGCTAAACTCCGTCACTCCCGCGAAGGCGGGAGTCCATTCTGCCAATACCGCGGCTTGTTCATTCCGGCATAAAGACAACAGGCGCGGACATATCGGGACGAGCGGCTCGCCCACGCACCATTACTTCGGCGGTTGCCAGCGAAACTCGTTGTTGTAGCTTTGCAGCAGACGCACCGCCTGCTCGCTTTGGGGGGTGTTCAGCACCTTGTGAGTGGGGCCCGCTTCAATGACGTGGCCCTCGTGCATCAGGATCACCTGGTCGCTGATATGGCGCACCACCCCCAGATCGTTGGCCACCAGTACGTAAGACAGCCCCAGACTTTCCTGCAGGCTCAGCAGCAGGTTGATGACCTGGGAGCGCACCGAAATATCCAGATTGGAAATGGCCTCGTCGGCGACGATGATACTGGGAGAGAGGATCAGCGCCCGGGCCAGGGCCACCCGCTGTTTCTGGCCGGTGGAGATCATCTGCGGATAGAAATGATAGTGATCCGGCAGCAAGCCCACCATGCGCAGTGTGTCTATCACCAGGGCCTCGCGCTGCTCAGCATCCAGCTCGGTGTTCAGCAGCAGGGGCGCATCCAGGATCTGACCAATGCGGCTGCGTGGATTAAAGGCGGTATTGGGATCCTGAAAAATCATGCGAATAAGCTGGCAGCGCTTTTTGTAATCGCCCGCCTCGATTTTTTCTCCGTCGATAAAAATGCTGCCCTGGGTGGGGGGCAGTACGCCGGCCAGCACCTTGGCCAGACTGCTTTTGCCCGAGCCGGCGTCGCCCATCAGCGCCAGGGTCTGGCCCCGTTCCAGGGTGAACGACAGCGGGTAAAAGGCGGTTTTGACGGTTTTGCGGAACAGCCCGGAGTGGTTGACGAACACCTTGCTGAGGTTGTCGACCTTGAGCAGCGGAGGACGGGTCATTTCTTTTTGCCCTTCGGCATGTTGAGGGGAAAGTGGCAGTAATAGCTCTGCCCCTTGTATTTGGCCAGCGGCGGCGCCACCACACACTGGCGCTGGGCGCGCGGGCAGCGTGGCCCAAGCCGGCAGCCGATGGGCAGGCTCTGCAGCGGCGGTATGACGCCGGGCAGGGTATTGAGCCGGGACTTGTGGGGCAGGCTGCCGTCGAGATCGGGCATCATTTGCAGCAGGGCATCGGTATAGGGATGATGGGGGCGGGACAATAGCTGATCCCGGGTGCCCGATTCCACCGCCTGGCCGCAATACATGACGGTAATGTTGTGGGTGAGGTGGGCAAAGCTGGTGATGTCGTTGCCAATCAGCAAAATGGTGGTGCCCGAGAGCTTGTTGACCCGCTCCAGCAGCCGGAATATCTGGGCCTGGTTGGTGGCCTCCATGGCGTTGGTGGGCTCGTCGGCCACCAGCAGCTTGGGCTGGTTGGCAATGGCCATGGCGATCATGACTTTCTGGCATTCGCCGTCGGAGAGCTGAAACGGATAGGCGTTCATCACCATTTTATGGTCCCGAATGCCCACCCGGTGCAGCAGGCCGATGGCCTGTTTGCGCCGCCACAGCCAGCGTTGCCACCACTTGCCCTGAAAGCTGCGGGACGGAATGGCTTCCACCAGCTGGGCGCCGATTTTCTCCGACGGGTCCAGGCTGGTGGAGGGCTCCTGAAACACCATGGCCATGTCCCGGCCCATCAGCAGCCGTCGCTCTTTGGCCGACAGACTCTGCAGATCCACGTTGTCCAGATACATGCGATCGGCGGTCACCCGCCAGTTGTCCCGCTCAATGCCGACAATGGTCTGGGCCACCAGGCTCTTGCCCGAACCCGATTCGCCCACCAGACCGCGAATTTCACCGTCGGCCAGGGTCAGGCTGAACTTGTCCACCGCCTTGACCATGCCCTGGGGGGTGTCGATTTCAATGGTGAGATTGCGAATATCCAGCAGCGGCATCAGTCCATTACCTCGTTAATGGCCTGGCGCAGGCCTTCTCCCACCATGTTCACCACCAGCACGCTGAACAGTATGGCCAGCCCCGGCAGGGTGACGGTCCAGGGGGCCAGAAACACCAGATCCATGGCATCCGACAGCATGGCCCCCCATTCCGGCCGGGGCGGCTGGGCGCCCAGGCCCAGAAAGCCCACGGCGGTGATGTCGAGCATGGCCGCCGACAGCGCCCGGGTGGTCTGACTCACCAGGGTATCGCTCAGGTTGGGCACAATGCCAAAGCGCAGAATACGCCAGGCATTGCCGCCGTCCAGGCGAATGGCGGTGATGTATTCCTTTTGCATCTCCTCCGATACCGCGTTGTAGGTGGCGCGAATGTACTGGGGAATGAGTGCCAGGGTAATGGCGATCAGGGTATTGAACAGCCCGGGCCCCAGAATGGCCACGAAAATGATGGCCAGCAGCAGTGACGGAATGGACAGCAGGGTATCGAGCAGGTGGTTGAGTACGCTGGCCTTGAGGCCCCGGCTCATGCCGCCGAGAATGCCGATGGCACTGCCTACCAGCAGCGCAACTATCACAATCAGCACGGCGTTGCCAAAGGTCAGCCGGGCGCCGTTAATCAGTCGCGAGAGCATGTCCCGGCCCAGATCATCGGTGCCCAGGAAAAAGTCGACATTGCCTTCGTCGGCCCAGGACGGCGGCAGCAGCAGCGCTTCGTTAAACTGCTCGTAAGGGGCATAGGGGGCCAGCCAGGGCCCCAGCAGGGTGAAGGCACACAGAATGCCCAGTCCCCACAGTCCCACCATGGCCAGGGTGTTTTTGCGAAACAGCTGCCAGGCCCGCTCCTGAGGCGAACGCACATGCAACTCGGGGTAGATGTTAGCCCTGGCTGGCATAGATGGTCTTCCTTCTGCTGGGGTAAATCAGGGTGGAGAGAATGTCCATGCTCACACTGGCGACGATGGTAAAGGTGGCAATGGCCAGGGTGCCGCCCTTGATGGAGGCGTAGTCCTGCAGGGAAATGCTGGTCACCAGCCAGCGCCCCAGGCCCGGCCAGTCAAACACGATTTCGGTCATCATGGCCGAGGTGAGCACGGTGCCAAACTGCAGCCCCAGGGTGGGAATGGCCATGGGAAAGGCATTGCGCAGGCCGTGGCGCAGCACCACATGAGTGTCGCTGAAGCCCTTGGTCAGGGCCGCGCGAATGTAGTTTTGCTTGAGCACTTCCAGCAGGGCGCTGCGAATTTGCCGGATTACTTCGGTGGTGGGCACGATGGCCAGTACCAGCGCCGGCAGCACCAGGTGGCGCAGGGCGTCGAGAAAGGACTCCCATTTGTGCGGATGGTCGGTCAGCAGGGTGTCGATGGTCATGATGCCGGTGACCGGGGTGATTTCATACAGCAGGCTGAGCTGGCCCGACACCGGCAGCCAGCCCAGATGCAGGGAAAACAGCATCACCAGCAGCAGCCCCAGCCAGAACACCGGCACCGAATAGCCCACCAGGGTGCCGGTGAGGATCAGGGTGTCCTGCCAGCGGCCCTGTCGCACCGCCGCCAGGGTACCCACCGGCACGCCCACCGCCAGCGAGATCACAAAGGCCGCCAGGCACAGTTCCAGGGTGGCCGGAAAGTATTGCCCCAGGGCGCCCAGCACCGGCAGCCCGGTGGCGCTGGAGATGCCGAAGTCGCCGGCCATCAGCGCCTGCAAAAACAGCCAGTAGCCGTGCCAGAATTCGCCTTCGCCCTGTTGCAGCAGGCGAAATTCCAGGCCGTAGGCGATCAGGGTGAGCAACAGCAGGGTGCTGATCAGCAGGTTGAAGCGTCGCAACAGGTAAATCAGCATGACTACTCCTTCCAGGCCTGGCGCAGGGTAACGCCGCCGTAGGGCCGCAGCAGCAGGCCCTGAACCGTGCGCCGGTGGGCCTGCTGTTTGAGGGTATGGTTAAGGGGAATGAGCGGCATGTCCAGCTGGGCGATTTCCTGGGCTCTGTGGTAGTAACCGATGCGATCGCTGAGCAGGGGGGCGGTGAGCGCCGCGGCCAGTTGCTGCTCAAACAGCGGATGGCACCAGCGGCTGGCATTGGTGCCGGTGGCAATGGCCTGACAGCTCAGCAGATTATGCAATATGTTGTCGGGATCCGGGTTGTCGGCAGACCAGCCGGTGAGCACGGCGTCCTGCTCGCCGGCCATCAGCTCCCGGCGCAAAATCTGCTCTTCCAGGCTTTGCAGCCGCACACGAATGCCGAGCTCTCCCAGCCGGCGCTGAATAAGCTGGCCGGTCTTGAGGCTGTCGGGGTTGTAGCTGCGGGCGCCCGCAGGGGCCAGCAGGGTCATGTCAAAGCCGTTTTCCAGCCCCGCCTGAGCCAGCAGCCAGCGGGCGCGTTCCACGTCGGGCAGGGGCATCACCAGATTGGGGTTGTAGCCCCAGGACACCGGCGGCAGCACCGACTCGGCGGGGTAGCCGATACCGAAATACACCGCCTGCAGAATGTCGTCGCGAGACAGCGCCAGGGCCAGCGCCTTGCGCACCCGCACATCGTTAAAGGGGGGCTTTTGCGTATTGAGGGCCAGCACCGACACATTCATGCCGGTGGCCTGATCCAGCACCAGCTCGGGGTGTTTTTTTATCACTGCCATCTGGCTGGCGCCGGGGTGAGCCATCACATCGCACTCACCGGTGAGCAGCTTGGCCAGCCGCTTGGAGGATTTGGGCGTGATGTCGAACACCAGCTGGGCCAGTTGCACATCGCCGCGCCAGTAGCCGGCGTGGCGGTGATAACGAATAAAGTCATCAATGCGGTACTGGGCCAGCAAAAAGGGCCCGGTGCCCACGGGCTGCTGGTCTATCAGCTCGGGCGTGCCTGCCACCAGCAGCTGGGCGGCATACTCCGCCGACAAGATCACCCCGTAGTCGGTGGCCAGGTTGGTGATAAAGGAAGCGTCGGGCCGGCTCAGCACAAATTCGACTTCCCGCGGCCCCAGAGCCTTTACCTCGGTGATCAGTTCGCTCAGGCCAATGCTGTCGAAAAAGGGGTAACGGCCGCCGCTGACGTCGTGATAAGGATGGTTTTTATCGATCAACCGCTGATAGCTGAACACCACGTCGTCGGCATTCAGGGGCCGGGTCGGCGTAAACCAGTCGGTGTGATGAAACTGGACCCCGGGGCGCAGGGTAACGCGGTAGCGCAGGCCGTCGTCACTGCGGTGCCAGTCCAGCGCCAGGGCGGGCTCGGGTTGCAGGGTCTCGGGGTTGATGTCGAGCAGACGGTCATAAAGCTGGTGGGCGGTGGCGTCCAGGGTCTGGGTGGAGGCGGCCAGCTGCGGGTTGAAGGTAAGGGGAGCGCCTTCAGCACAGTAAAGCAGGCTTTCTTTTGCCAGTTGTCGGTCACTGCCATCACATCCCGCCAGCAGCAGGGCGGTGAGCCAGCATAGCCAGAAACGCATGTTCAGTCCTTTTGTTCCGTGGCCGAGGTGGCCACGGCATGTTTACGCAGCAGGCCGCGCAACTGATGGTAACTCAGCCCCAGCAATTCGGCCGCCTGGCGCTGATTATAACGGGCGCGGGTGAGCGCCGTCTCGACCAGGGTCCGCTCCTGTGACGCCAGATGGGTTTTCAGATCCAGCGGCCAGCTTGTTGCACTGTTCTCCGGGGTGCCGCTGTCCGGCTGCCAGGGCGAGGCAAACGGGTCCAGACACAGCACTTCAAGGGGCTGGTCGGGCTCACGCTGGCGGGACAGGCTGCGTTCTACTGCGCTTTTCAGCTCGCGAACATTGCCCGGCCAGGCGTGGGCCAGCAGTTGCCGGCGTGCGGCGGAAGCAAAGCCCGCAAACAGGGGACGGCCCAGCTCGGCACACCATTTTACCGCAAAGTGCTCTGCCAGTTGCAGCACATCCTCTTCCCGGGCCCGCAGGGGCGGCAATGTAATCACATCAAAGGCCAGTCTATCAAGCAGATCGGCGCGGAACTCGCCCTTTTTGACCAGGGAGAGCAAATCCTGATTGGTGGCGCACAGCAGGCGCACGTCCACCCGCACCGGCTGGCTGCCGCCCACCCGTTCAAATTCGCCGTATTCGATGACTCTGAGCAGCTTTTCCTGCACTCTGGGACTGGTGGTGGCGAGCTCATCCAGAAACAGGGTGCCGCCGTCGGCGCGCTCAAAGCGGCCGGCGTGGCGCTTTTGCGCACCGGTAAAGGCGCCGGCTTCATGACCGAACAGCTCGCTTTCCAGCAGGCTTTCGGCCAGGGTGGCGCAGTTGATGGAGACAAAGGGCTGCTGCCAGCGGGCCGACAAAAAATGCAGCCGGTGCGCCACCAGCTCCTTGCCGGTGCCGCGCTCGCCCACCACCAGCACCGGCCGGTTCAGGGGCGCCAGGCGGGAGACTTCGTCCAGTACCCCGAGCAGGGCATTGGACTGGCCAATGAGGTCGCTGTCCATGATGACACCACCTTGGTGAATTTCGCCAAATAGTAGTGCTTTTTGCCAGTAACAGCCACTCCTGCCGGCCCGGATTGGCCCGCAGCCCGCTGCTGACGAGCATTCCACAGGCTGGCACGAACCTTGTATTGATCATGGCCAAAGACACGGGCCGTCCGTCCGTGGTTTTATCAAGGAGACGCCTCATGAGCATATTTTCAAGAATGGCCGACATCATTAACGCCAACCTCAACTCGCTGCTCGACAAGGCAGAAGACCCGGAAAAAATGGTGCGGCTGATCATTCAGGAGATGGAAGACGAACTGGTGCGCGAGCGTTCCAATCTGGCCCGTTTTCTGGCCGAGAAAAAGGATCTGCTGCGCCAGATTGAGCGGCACCAGGAGCGGGTGGACGAATGGCAGGGCAAGGCCGAACTGGCGCTGACCAAGCAACGGGAAGACCTGGCCCGGGCCGCGCTGCTGGAAAAGAAAAAGCAAAGCGAGCTGCTTACCGCCCTGGAGCAGGAATGCACCGTAGTGGAAGAGAGTATGAACAAGCTGGCCGATGCCATTGCCAAGCTGGAAGCCAAGCTGGGTGACGCCCGCGGCCGCCAGCAGGCCATGCAGCTGCGCCAGCAAAGCGCCCAGAGCCGCATCAAGGTGCAGGAGCGGGTGCGCCGCAGTGAAAACCAGTCTGCTATCGACAAGTTCAATCGCATGGAGCGCAAAATTGACGAGCTGGAAGCCCGCGCCGATCTTTACAGCCAGAGCAAGGGGCTGGATCAGGAGTTTGCCGAGCTGGAAGTAGATGATGCCATCAGCAAGGAGCTGGAGCGGCTCAAGGCAAAAATGCATGATGACAAGGAGCAGTAATGAGTGAACTGGCCTGGGCCCTGGTGGCCCCGTTAAACATCTTTCTGTTCCTGGTGGTGCCCATCTGGCTGGTGCTGCACTATCGCAGCAAGCGCCGGCTGGATGAAGGGCTGGATGACAACGCCCGCACCCGTCTGGAGCAGGCGCTGCAACAATCCGAGCAGCTGGCCGAACGGGTCGAGACCCTGGAGCGGTTATTGGATCAGGAGGTGCCCGAATGGCGTCGACGCTGATTAATCTTTATCGTGACAAGCAAAACGGCAAGCTCGGCGGTGTCTGTGCCGGCATCGCCCGCCGGCTGGAGGTGGAGCCCTGGCTGGTGCGGGTGCTGGCCATCACCGGGTTGCTGTTTGCCAGCTTTCTGACCCTAGTGCTCTACATTGCCGCCTGGCTGCTGCTGGACGATCTGCCCCGGGAGCAACCGGAGCCCGCGTCCCGGGAGCACGTCAAGGCCGCCGGCTGGCGCTCGGGGCTGGCCCCCCGGGAAGCCCTGGAGCGGCTGGAAAGCCGGCTGGAGCGACTGAACGGTCGGGTGGCGGCCATGGAGCGGCTGATCACCTCCGGCGAGTTTCGCCTGCGCCGCCAATTCAACGATTTGCGCGAGGATAAATGAACAAAGCGGCCATGCGCCAGTGGCGCAACAAGGCGGAATCCTGGGTGCAGCGAGGGCTGGACCGCCGGCTGAGGCTGGCGGTGACGGGCCTGAGCCGCAGCGGCAAAACCGCCTTTATCACCAGTCTGGTCAATCAGCTGGAGCATGCCGGGCTCGATGCCCGGCTGCCGCACTGGCCGCCGGCGGCAGAAGGACGCTTGCTGGGCAGCCAGCGGGTGCCCGGACGTCATCATCACGTGCCCGCCTTTGGCTACGAGGCGGCGTTGAATCAGCTGTCGGCCACCCCGCCGGTGTGGCCCGAGCCCACCCGGGGCATCAGTGAAATTACCCTAGCCATTCGTTACTGCCCCAAAAACCGGCTCAAGCGCCGGTTGCAGGACACCGCGACTCTCTACCTTGAACTGGTGGACTATCCCGGCGAATGGCTGCTCGACCTGCCGCTGCTGTCCATGAGTTATGCCCAGTGGAGTGCCCAGCAGCGCGAGCTGCTGCAAACCCCGGCGCTGGCCCGCCTGGCCCAGCCCTGGCTGAACGCCGGCGAGACCATTGCTCCCGACAGCCCCGCCGATGATGCCGTGCTGGCGCCCCTGGCAGCGGCCTACACCCAGTGGCTGCACGACATCAAGCGGGAAGGCGGCGCCTACCTGGTACAGCCGGGGCGTTTTATTTTGCCCGGCGAATACCAGGGTGCGCCCATGCTGCAGTTTGTGCCCTGGGTATGGGGCGAGGTGCCGGCGGGGCTGAACGAGCAGCACCACTACGGCATGATGGAAACCCGCTTTGAACATTACAAAAAGCATTTGGTGGCGGGCTTTTACCGGGATCACTTCGCCGGTTTTGATCGCCAGATTGTGTTGGTGGACTGCCTCAGTGCGCTCAATCGCGGCCCCGACAGCTTTGCGGATCTGAGCCGGGCGGTGAACGCCATTGTGCAGAGCTTTGATTACGGCAAAAGTGGCTGGTGGCGGCGGCTGTTTGCCCCGCGCATCGACAAGCTGCTGTTTGCCGCCACCAAGGCCGATCACCTGACCCCGGATCAGCATGGCCGGCTGACTCAGTTGCTGGCCACCCTGGTGCGCGGCGGTCATCGCCATGCGCGGCTGTCGGGCATCGACATCGAAACCCTGGCGCTGGCCTCCATCAAGGCCACCACCAGCGGTGAGGTCAGTCATCAGGGCGAGGCCATTCCGGCGCTGCAGGGCCGGCGCCTGGATAACGGCGAGCCGGTCACCCTGTATCCGGGGGAAGTGCCGCAAAGCTCGCCCGACGCCGCTTTCTGGCAACGCCAGGGCTTTGATTTTACCGATTTTGCGCCCCCCGGCTGGCAGCCGGAGCAGCCACTGCCGCATCTGCGCCTGGACCGGGCGCTGGCCTTTTTACTGGGAGACAAACTCGCGTGACCCTGAAAACCAAAGTGATCCTTGACCAGCCCCTGACCACGGCCAGGGATGAGCCGCTGCGGGCCGGACAAACCCTTGACGATGATGATTTTCTGCAGGCCGAGGCCACGGCGAATGGCCCGGCCGAGGTGCTGCGCCCCAAGCGCCGCCACCGGCTGTGGTGGAGTGCGGTGAGTCTGATCCTGATATTGCTGCTGGTGCACTCCGGCCTGTCACTGTGGCAGACCTGGCAGGACAGCCAGTGGCTGGGCGCGGCCTGGAGCCTGGCGCTGGCTCTGCTGGCATTGGCGGCCGGCAGCAGCCTGTGGCGTGAAGCCAGGCAGCTGCGCCGGCTGGAGCGGGTGTCGACACAGCGGGCCCGGGCCGAGCAACTGCTGGCCAATGCCGGCCATGGCCAGGCAAGGGGGTTTTGTGAACAGCTGGCCCGTGGAAGCGGGCTTGAACACAGCGACGCCTTTGCCCAGTGGCAAACGGGACTCACCGGCGACGAGCAGGACGGCGAAGTGCTGAGCCTGTACAGCCGGCAGGTGCTGGCCACTCAGGACCGGCAGGCCCGTGCCCAAGTACTGAAATGGTCGGGCGAGGCGGCGGTGATGGTGGCGGCCAGCCCCCTGGCGGCGGTAGACATGCTGCTGGTGCTGTGGCGCAACCTGAAAATGATGGAAGACATTACGCGCTGCTACGGCATTCGGCTGGGGGCGGTCAGCCGGCTCAGGTTACTGAAAAGCGTGCTGCACCATATGCTTTACGTGGGCGTGTCGGAAGCAGCCATCGACGCCGGCATGGATCTGCTCGGGCTGGAGCTGGCCGGCCGGCTGTCGGCCCGGGCCGGGCAGGGCGTAGGCGCCGGCCTGCTGACCGCCCGGCTGGGCCTGCAGACCATGGATCTGTGCCGGCCCGTGCCCTGGCAGGGGGATGAGAAAAAGCAGCTGGGTGGCATTCGTCGCGCCCTGATTGACCGGGTGGCAGCCTTGCTGTCCCGGCGTGAGCACAAGGAGACGCAATAATGGACGCAGAAAAACTGATGAAAAAGTTTCTGGGAAATTCGTCGGGCTTTGGCAAGGGGGCGGCCACCGGCGGCATTCTCGGGGCCGTGCTGGGCAGTAAAAAGGGCCGCAAAATGGCCGGCAGCACCATCAAGTATGCAGGGCTCGCCGCCGCCGGTGTGATGGCCTGGAAGGCCTACCAGGGCTGGCAGCAGGGCAAGCAGCCGGAGCAGGCCACGCCGGTACGGGAAGGGGATATGCAGCACATGGACCCGCGTTTTTCCCCCGAGGCTCCCGCCGCCGGTGGCGAGTCGTTTCAGCTGTCGCTGATGCGCGCCATGATCGGTGCCGCCAGGGCCGATGGCCATGTGGATGCCAGTGAGCAGCAGCGCATCTTTGAACAGGTGGAGCAAATGGGGCTGGCGGCCGACGAAAAGGCGCTGGTGTTTGACATGCTGTCGGCGCCGGTATCCATGAGCGATATCGTCGCCTCGGCCAAAGGCCCGGAGCAGGCGGCGGAGCTCTATCTGGCATCACGGCTGGTGATCGATCCCGACCAGGCTTCGGAGCGGGTTTATCTGGACGCGCTGGCGCACCGGCTGCAACTGCCGGCCGAACTGGTGGCACATCTGGAGCAGCAGGTAAAACAGGGGCTGGAGTAAAAAATTCAGGGAGATTGAAATATTTTGCAGGAAAGCCGGGGAATTGGGGTGACCGACGGGGCTCGAACCCGCGACAACCGGAATCACAATCCGGGACTCTACCAACTGAGCTACGGTCACCACTAATGGCGCGCCCTGCAGGACTCGAACCTGCGACCATCCGCTTAGAAGGCGGATGCTCTATCCAGCTGAGCTAAGGGCGCATGTTGCGCGGCCTGGCGGCTGGCAACGGGGCGGCATAATACCGGCTTGAGCCCACAGGGTCAACGGCTTTATCCGCCCGGGGTTTCTTATCAAAGGCCCGAAAAAATGCGACAATTGTCGCAGGTTTATAAAGGTGAGAAACAACGCAGATGTCAGCTCAAATAATCGATGGAAAAGCGATTGCACAGGCGGTTCGCAACCAGGTGGCCGAACGGGTCGCTGCCCGCAAAAACGCCGGCAAACGGGCCCCTGGCCTGGCGGTCATACTGGTGGGGGCCAACCCGGCGTCCCAGGTGTATGTGGGCAGCAAGCGCCGCGCCTGTGAGGAAGTCGGGTTCGTGTCCAAATCCCACGATTTGCCCGAGCACACCACGGAGCAGCAATTGCTGGATCTGATCGATGAGCTGAATCAGGACGCCACCATCGATGGCATTCTGGTGCAGTTGCCGTTGCCGGCCCATATCGACAGCACCCTGGTGATTGAACGCATTCATCCCCACAAGGATGTAGACGGTTTTCACCCCTACAATGTGGGCCGTCTGGCCCAGCGTATTCCGGCCCTGCGCCCCTGCACCCCCAAGGGCATCATGACCCTGATCGAGCGCAGTCACATCAAGACCCATGGCCTTAATGCCGTGGTGGTGGGCGCGTCCAACATTGTTGGCCGCCCCATGACCATGGAGCTGTTGCTGGCCGGCTGCACCACCACCACCTGTCATCGTTTTACCGAGGATCTGCGTGGCAAGGTGGAAAGTGCCGATCTGCTGGTGGTGGCCGTGGGCAAGCCCAATTTCATTCCCGGTGACTGGATCAAGCCCGGCGCCGTGGTGATCGATGTGGGCATCAACCGCCTGGACGACGGTCGTCTGGTGGGGGATGTGGAATACGCCGTGGCCGCCGAGCGTGCATCTTACATCACGCCTGTACCCGGTGGCGTGGGCCCGATGACGGTGGCTTCGCTCATTGAAAACACCCTGATCGCCTGCGAGCGCTACCACGACAACTAATCAGTAACAGGGGAATGGCATGAAGTGGCTCGACAAGGATGTCCTGTACACCGTCATTTTCGGTACCGAGACCCCGGCGGGGCGGCGCTTTGATATTGCCCTGATCGTCGCCATTTTGCTGTCGATGGTGGTGTTGCTGCTGGACTCCATCGGCTCATTCAGGGCTCAGTACGGACCCTGGCTCTACGGCCTGGAGTGGGGCTTTACCCTGCTGTTTACGGTGGAGTTCGGTCTGCGCATCTGGTGCGCGCAAAGCCGCACGGCTTATCTGCGCAGCTTTTACGGCATTATCGATCTGCTGGCGGTGCTGCCCACCTACCTGGCCATCTTTATGCCCGGCGCCAGCTTTTTGCTGATGGTGCGCCTGCTCAGGGTGCTGAGAGTATTCCGCATTCTCAAGCTTATTCGCTACATGGACGAGGCCAACACCCTGATGCGCTCGCTCTACCAGAGCCGGCGCAAGATCCTGGTGTTCTTCAGCAGCCTGTTTATTCTGGTGACCCTGTTCGGCTCTCTGCTTTATGTGGTGGAAGGGCCGGAAAACGGCTTTACCAGCATACCTACCGGCATTTACTGGGCCATTGTGACCATCACCACGGTGGGGTTTGGCGACATCACCCCGCAAACCTGGCTGGGCCGGGGCATTGCCGCGGTCACCATGCTGATGGGCTATGCCATTATCGCCGTGCCCACCGGCATTATTACCGCGGAGCTTGGGCGTGAGATGCGGCGGGAGTATTCCCGCCGCCATTGCCCTCAGTGCGATCGCAGCGGTCATGAGCGGGATGCGAAGTTCTGCAACCACTGCGGTGCCGAGCTGGAACCACCGAATGACAATGCATAAGGTGAGACGTAAAACCTAAAAGGGGAGCGGAAGCTCCCCTTTTGCTTACTGCGCGCTTGCTTACTGCTCGCTTTCTTCAAGCACTTCGTTGACCTTACGCTCGGCTTCGGCGCTGATCTCGTCCATGGTTTCACCTACCGCCTCGGCGGTGTCTTCGGCCGCCTCCATGGTGTCATCCATCATGTCACCGGCGGCCTGGGTGGCATCGTCCATGGCCTCACCGGCGGCCTCCATGGTGTCATCCATCATGTCGCCGGCGGCCTGGGTGGTGTCGTCCATGCTCTCGCCGGCGGCTTCGGCCTGGTCACCGGTGGCCTGGGCGGCATCATTCACCGCCTCATCCACGGCTTCACCCATTTGCTCCATGGTGCCTTCACTTTCAACGCCCAGCGCTTCCTGAGTGTCGTCCACGGCCTGCTCGGTTTGCTCCTGCACCTGTTCGACCGTTTCATCCACTTGCTCACCCGCCTGCTCTGCCGGGCCCTGGTTATCACAGGCCACCAGACCAAAGGTGGTGACGTAGGTCAGCAGTAAAATATTCAGCAGTGACTTGTTCATGGGCTCTCCCTTGTTGTTGTTAAGTCTGAATCGCGGAACATTCCGCCTTTCGGGAATCTCATTAACAGTAATAGCCCAGGTCGGCCGGAATCAACAGCCCGGTTACCGGGCTGCTGTATACCGGAAATAAAATAAAGTCCTTTAAAATCAACTAATAAAATGAGAAGGCGAAACCGGCTGACGCACTCGATCAGCATGAAGGGGCCTTGAGTATGACGAACCCTGACCGGTTTGGGGCCAGGTTCAGCTGTTTTCCAGTATTTGCTCCAGCTTGTTTTGTGCTTCCTGTGAGGCCTGCTCTATCACCTGCCGGTGTTGCTGCTTCTGCTGCTCGGTTACTTCGGGCGCGGGCGCAGGCTGGCGGGTGCGGACCGGCGGTGCGGAAACGGAGTCGGTGGTGTTCACCACCTCGTCAATATGATCCTCCACATTGGCGGCGGGGCCCTGAGGCTCGCAACCGGCCAGCAGCATCAGAGAAAGGGCGAGGGCGGAAGAAATGAACTTTTTCATGACAGGCTCCTGTTGGTAAAACATCGGCCACTGTGTTCAGACAAACAGTCGTGGGCATAAAACATCAAGGGCACCATATTGGTGCCCTTGATGCGAATTTCAACCGCTGTGGCTTATTTGCGGCGCCAGCGGGTGCCTTCCGGGCCGTCTTCCAGCACTATGCCCATGGCGGTGAGGGTATCCCGGGCGGCATCGGCGGCGGCCCAGTCCTTGCTCTGGCGAGCGTCCAGGCGGGCCTGGATCAGGCGTTCGATCTCGGCCACCTCGTCATCGGCACCGGCATCGCCGCGCAAAAAGGCCTCGGGCTCCTGCGTCAGCAGGCCCAGCACGCCGGCCAGCTCGCGCAGGCGGCCGGCCAGACCGGCGGCGGCGGTGTCGTCCTTGCCCTTCTGGCGGTTGATTTCCCGGGCCAGGTCAAACAGCACCGAGTAGGCCTCGGGGGTGTTGAAGTCGTCGTTCATGGCGGCGGTAAAGCGGCTGACAAACTCCTCGCCACCGGCGGCCGGTGCCTCGGGCAAATCCCGCAGGGCGGTATAGAGCCGCTCCAGGGCGGTGCGCGCCTGCTTCAGGTTTTCGTCGGAGTAGTTGAGCTGGCTGCGATAGTGGCCGGACAGCAAAAAGTAGCGAATGGTTTCGCCGTCGTAATGCTTGAGCACGTCGCGAATGGTAAAGAAGTTACCCAGTGACTTGGACATTTTCTCCTGATCCACCATCACCATGCCCGAGTGCATCCAGGTGTTGACGTAGGGGCTGTGGTTGGCGCAGCAGCTCTGGGCGATTTCGTTCTCGTGGTGGGGGAACTGCAGATCCGAGCCACCGCCGTGAATGTCGAAGTGTTTGCCCAGGTGCTTGCCGTTCATGGCCGAGCACTCAATGTGCCAGCCCGGACGGCCCGGACCCCAGGGCGACTCCCAGCTCGGCTCGCCGGGCTTGGACTGCTTCCACAGCACAAAATCGAGGGGGTTACGCTTGGCCTGCTCCACTTCCACCCGGGCGCCGGCCTGCAGCTGCTCCAGGTTCTGGCCCGAGAGTTTGCCATAGTCGGCAAAGCTGTTGACCTCAAACAGCACGTCGCCGTTGTCGGCCACATAGGCGTGACCGTCCTGGATCAGGGTTTCCACCATGGCAATGATTTCGGGAATATGACCGGTGGCTTTGGGCTCGATATCGGGTCGGGCAATATTGAGGGCGTCGAAGTCCTGGTACATTTCGCCGGTCAGGCGCTCGGTCAGGGCCTGCCAGTCTTCGCCGTTCTCGGCAGCACGCTTAATGATCTTGTCGTCAATGTCGGTGATGTTGCGCACAAAGGTCAGATCGTAACCGGCGTAGCGCAGGTAACGGGTAACCACGTCAAAGGCCACAAAGGTGCGGCCGTGTCCGATATGACAGAGATCGTAAATGGTGACACCACACACATACATGCCGACCTTGCCGGGCACCAGGGGTTTGAATTCTTCTTTTTGTCGGGTCAGGGAATTATATATTTTCAGCATGTTTATGAAGTCTTGGTGGTGGTGAGTGGTCAATAAAGTCTGCCGTATTGAACCGTTTATGGCCAGCGGGTGCAAGCAATGCGAAGCATCAGTGCGGTTGCGCTCCGCCGACACGCTACAAGTACTTCCCTGTAACGCTCGAAAATGCCATATATGGACACCTCGCTTTTCGCAAGTGGGGTTCCGTGTTTTGGCAGCCAGGATTAACTGCATCCGTATATTCGGCCTGTGCTGATGAGGGAGTCATTGGCTCACTCTGGCCCTAATGAGAACCGCGCCCTTGCTGCCTATCGTCCCTACGGAGTTCAGACTCCTGACATTTTCTCGGCGTTTGCAAGGGCCGGTTTAACCTGTTGCCTCATTCACGTTTTCCACATCGCGTTTCGTCGGGGTGACAACCTCTTGTTTTCCTTCCTGCTAAACAGGGTTTAATTCAGTTTCTTTATGTCAGCTCAGGCTGCCCGATAGCGCTCCTGCCGGAACAGCATGACCCAGATAATCCGTGCCAGCTTGTTGGCCGTGGCCACGGCAGCGCGTTGCTTGCCTCTGCGCTCGGCTAGCTGTTTGACCCACAGTGATAACCGGTCTGCGGCCTTGTTCAGGTGCCGGATAATCGACCAGGCTCCTTGTATCAACAGCTTGCGCAAGTACCCATTACCACGCTTGGTGATGCTGCCCAGCTTTTGCTTGCCGCCACTGGAGTGCTCTTTCGGCACCAACCCCAGGTTGGCGGAGAAGTGCCGGGCATTGCGGTACTGACTGCCGTTACCGACAAAGGCGACCATGGCGGTTGCAGTTACCGCGCCTACACCTCGAATGTCGGTGAGTCGGGTGCAGGCCTCGTTATCGCGACATTGCTGTTCGATGTCTTTATCCAAGCGCCGGATAGCCTCATCCAGCTGCCGCCATTCTTCCATGATGTCACCACAATAGGCCCGAGCCCGTGATGTCAGTTCGTTATCGGCATCCTCCAGTAGCAAGGGCATAGCCTGCCTCAGGCTTTCTTTACCGCCGGCCAGGACAATGCCGTACTCATTGAGCAAGCCCCGTAACTGGTTAATCAACCGGGTTCGTTCCCCAACACGGCGCTCTCGCAGCCGGTGCGCCAGGCTGATATCAGTCTGCTCCAGCGTGCGCGGCTGCACGAACGTCATATTGGGGCGCCGTGCCGCTTCGCAGATGGCAAAGGCATCGTTGCGGTCGTTCTTGTTACCTTTGACGAACGGTTTGACATGCTGGGGTGGCAACAACATCACTGGGTGCCCCCGCTGCTGCAGGGCTCTGCCCCAGTAATTGGAGCCGCTGCAGGCTTCCATGGCAATAGGCACCTGAGGGTGCTGGCTAAGCAGCTCCAGCACCTTGTTTCGGGCTACCTTGCGATTGAATACCGCCTTGCCAGCTTGATTGACGCCACAAACCTGAATCACATTCTTTGCCAAATCGAGACCAATGAGCGTAATGTTCATAGTGGACACCTTTTGTGGATATTTGAGCTTCAACCCAAATATGGCGCATCGCGACGCCGGTTACCCAAGAGGTGTCCATCTCATCATCCATGGCATTTAATGGTCGGCTACGGCAATCCCCACTGCTGCTTCGAGCTGCATTGGCAGTGTCTGCCAGTCAGCATCGAGCAAACTGAGGAGGACAAAGGGTGTCTGCTTCGCCGTGCCCTTTGCGCCATGGATGGCGCAACGGAGCCTACAGGGAGGTATTCACGGCGTGCCGGAGAAGTAGTGCCCTTTGGCCGACGGTAGTGCACGGCTTTGCAAGCGAGTGACTTGCGACCAGGAGTCCGCCGGGGGTTCGCTAACGCCGCTGCTTGCGCTAAACTCGGCAACTGAACTCAAATACTCGGAAGCATGAACATGGTCACACTGCACACTACCTACGGCGACATCACCCTTAACCTGTTTGCCGACAAGGCCCCGGAAACCGTTGCCAACTTTCTGCAATACTGCCGCGACGGCCACTACGACAACACCCTGTTTCACCGGGTGATTGACGGTTTCATGATTCAGGGCGGCGGCTACGGTCCGGGCTTTGAAGAAAAGGAAACCCGCGCCGCCATCAAGAACGAAGCCGACAACGGCCTGCCCAACAAGGTGGGCGCCATTTCCATGGCCCGCACCATGGAGCCCCACTCCGCCACCGCTCAGTTCTTTATCAACGTCAACGACAACGACTTCCTGAACTTCAAGTCCGCCACCACTCAGGGTTACGGCTACTGTGTATTCGGCGAAGTAAGCGAAGGCATGGACGTGGTCAACAAGATCAAGGGCGTGGCCACCGGCACCCGTGGCTACATGCACCAGGACGTACCGGTTGACGACGTGCTGATCACCGGCGTGACCGTCAGCGAATAAGGCACTCCCGTTATTGCCTTGCAATGCCCGCCACGGCGGGCATTGTTGTGTTTGAATCCGGACTTTCAATTCATGCCTCATACCCTGTTTATTGCCGATCTGCACCTGAGCGCCGGCCGGCCCGATATTACCTCCGCCTTTCTGCACTTTATGGAACACGAAGCTCCCGAGGCAGATGCCCTCTATGTGCTGGGGGATTTGTTTGAATTCTGGATCGGCGACGACGAGCCGGGTGAACTGAACCGGCAAGTGGCGGCGGCGTTCCGCATTTGCAGCGAGAGCGGCACGCCCGTTTATTACATTCACGGCAACCGGGATTTCATGATTGGCCGGCGCTTTGCCGCCGAGGCAGGCATGACGCTGCTGCCCGAACATCAAGTGATTGATCTTTATGGCGAGCCCACCCTCATCATGCACGGCGACACCCTGTGCACCGACGATGCCGGCTACCAGCGCTACCGCCGCATTACCCGCTGGCGCTGGCTGCAGTGGCTGTTTCTGCGCCTGCCCCTGCACAAACGCTTGAGCATCGCCGACGGCATTCGCGGCAAGAGTGCCGAGTCCAAGCAGGACAAGAACATTACCATAATGGACGTGAACCAGCATGAGGTGGCGCGGCAAATGCGCAAGGCCGGGGTACGGCGGCTGATCCACGGCCATACCCACAGGCCCGCCATGCATGAATTTGAACTCGACGGCCGGCCCGTTCAGCGCCTGGTACTGGGCGACTGGTATACCCAGGGCAGTGTGCTGACTATCACCCCCAAGGGGGCCGAACTGCAAAATCGTGCTTTCAGGGAGACGGCATGAAACCGGGCAAAACCGGAATGCGGCGAATGATCGCGGCCCTGGGCTATTCCCGTCAGGGGATGGCCAGTGCCTGGCGCTTTGAGGCGGCCTTTCGTCAGGAGTGTGCATTGGCGCTGGTACTGGTACCGTTCGCCTTCTGGCTGGATCTGGGGTTAAGCGAAACCCTGTGGCTGGTGGCGAGCCTGGTCATGGTGTTGGTGGTGGAATTGCTCAATTCCGCCATTGAAGCCGTGGTGGACCGCATTGGCCCCGAGCACCACGAGCTGGCGGGCCGGGCCAAGGATACCGCCTCGGCGGCGGTGCTGCTGACCCTGTTGCTGGCGATATTTGTCTGGGCCATGGTGCTGGGCACGCATTTTTTTTGACTTGATGGCATGGTCCCGCGGGGCGGCCGGCCAGACGAAGGCGTCAAATTGTGCCCAATTATGGTCACAAACAGGACCCTCTGGTTAAAATAATGTGATCACCATCTGCTTTTGAACGCAATGCAGTGGCGCTCTCACCACCGGGAGTAACAAGGTATTAACAAGCTAAATGCGCTGATTTGAAGTATTCATTTCTGTTATGGACAGCCAGGCTCTAGCATCAGGGACATGCGCTAACTCAGCCATTCATGGGGCGCAGTTAACAACCCTGTTACCGATATAAGGAAGGAGCCTTACCATGCAGATGCCCAACACCCTGACCATTCCCAACGGTGAAAAAGTTCGCGGCATGTTTTCCGAGGCGGAAATGCGTTCCCGCCAGCAGAAGCTGCGCCAGTACATGGCCGCCAACGACGTGGACGCCGTGCTGTTCACCTCTTATCACAACATCAACTACTTCAGTGATTTTGTGTATTGCCGTTTCGGTCGGGACTATGGCCTGGCGGTGACTCAGGACATTCACACCACCATTACCGCCAACATCGACGGCGGCCAACCTTACCGCCGCAACGCCCTGGGCGACAACCTGGTCTACACCGACTGGCAGAAAGACAACTTCTTCCGTGGCGTACAGCAGCTGATTGGCGGTGCCCGTCGCGTGGGTGTGGAATTTGACCATCTGAGCCTGCAAAACCTCGACAAGCTGAAGGCGGCCATGCCGGAAGCCGAGTTCGTGGACATTGGCGTGCCCACCATGAAGATGCGCATGATCAAGTCTGCCGAGGAAATCGCGCTGATCAAGCAGGGTGCCCGTGTGGCCGATGTGGGCGGTGCCGCCATTCGTGACGCCATTGGCGTGGGCGTGCCCGAGTACGAAGTGGCCCTGGCCGGTACTCAGGCCATGGTGCGCGAAATTGCCCGCACCTTCCCCCACGGCGAGCTGATGGACACCTGGGTCTGGTTCCAGTCCGGTATCAACACCGACGGTGCCCACAACCCGGTCACCAGCCGCAAGATTGAAGCCGGCGACATTCTGAGCCTGAACACCTTCCCGATGATCGGGGGTTACTACACCGCCCTGGAGCGTACCCTGTTCAGCGAGCACGTGTCCGACCGTCATCTGGAGCTGTGGGAAATCAACTGCAAGGTGCACCGCCGTGGTCTGGAGCTGATCAAGGCCGGCAACCGCTGCAGTGACATCGCCGCCGAGCTGAACGAAATCTTCGCCGAGCACGACGTGCTGCAGTACCGCACCTTTGGTTACGGTCACTCCTTCGGCACCCTGAGCCACTACTACGGCCGCGAAGCGGGCCTGGAACTGCGTGAAGACATCGACACCGTACTGGAGCCGGGCCACGTGGTATCCATGGAGCCGATGATCATGCTGCCGGAAGGCCTGCCTGGTGCCGGTGGTTATCGCGAGCACGATATTCTGGTTATCAGCGAGAGCGGTGTGGAAAACATCACTCGCTTCCCCTTCGGCCCTGAACACAACATTATCAAGGGCTGATGAAAGCAGGCTCGCCCAAAAGGTGAGCCTGCTTTGTTTTAACGGCAATGAAGGGAATATTGTTGCCGTCCTACTTCTGGTGAGGCCGGCCACGGCCGGTGGAATCAGTGACGTTAAACCAGCTTCGCAAGAAGCCGCTCAAAGAGGTAGAAGTCATGTTAAGTGAATCCTGGACCATGGAATGGTTTGTTTATCTCAACGCCATCATTCTTGCCTGGGCCACCCTGGCCTATGTCTACCGGGAATACGTTCGTAAATCCGATGATTAATGAACGACTCGACCAAACGACCAAAGGGAATTTGTGATGGAAAACTATTCATTTCTAAACTGGGCCCTGCTGCTGGGCTCCTTCGGCGTGCTGATTTTTATCGGCTACCTGTCCAGCCGAGTGGTAAAAGACAGCGATGAAACCGGCTTTCTGGTAGCCGGCCGCAGCCTGGGCCCCTTCGTGGGCGCCGGTACCATTGTCGCCACCGGCTTCAGCGGCTGGGGCTTTATGGGCTCTCCCGGTGTGGCCTACGAGTTCGGCTCGGTGGAAGTGCTGGGTAACTTCTTCTTTGCTCCCGCCATGGTGATTGCCGTGCTGTACTTTGCTCACTTCCTGCGCCGTCGCGCCGAGGAGCTGGGCAGCTGCACCATTCCGGAGTATGTGTCTCAGGTACACGGCGGTGGTGCCGGGCTGGAGCGCTGGGTCAAGGGCGTGGCGGCCACCATTACCATAGTGTTGCTGCTGGTGTTCCTCACCAGTCAGATCAAGGCGGTGGGCCTGCTGGGTGCTTCATGGCTGGGCATCAGCCTGACCGAAAGCGCGCTGCTGATGATCTCGGTGATCATTCTCTACACCATGCTCGGTGGTCTGGCCGCGGTGGCCTGGACCGATACCCTTATGGTGGCGGGCATGGGCATCGGGGCCGTGGTCATGATGTTCCAGATCTTCACCGACATTAACCTGTCCGAGTTTATCGAGCGTCTGAACGCCGTGGACACCGAGCTGCTCAACCCGAGCACCTCCGCGCCCTACGGTGAAAGCAAGGGCTCGGTCTTCCTGGTGCTTCCTTACGCCTTCCTGTTCACCGCCGTGCTGCCTTACATGGCCGTGCGTTTCCTGGCGTTCAAGCCGAGCGTGAAAATGCATCAGGTGGCCATCTGGGTGGCGCCCATGGGTTGCTTGCTGAGCCTGGTGCCCATCGTGGGCATGTATGTGCGCATCGCGCATCCCGAGCTGGCGGAAGCGGATCAGGCCATGCCGGTCTATCTGGCCAACTTCCTGCACCCGGCGCTGGCGGGCATCATTACCCTGTTCATTCTGTTCGCCATGAAGTCGACCGCCAACTCGCTGCTGCATACCGTATCGAGTGCCGCGTCTCACGATCTGCGTACCGCCCTGTTCCCCAACAGCAAGTCCTCCGGTGCCCGTATTCTGTGGGTCAACCGTATCTGGGTTGCCCTGCTGGGTATCATCGGCTTCCTGATGATGCTGTACGCGCCGCCCTTCATGTTGTCGTGGCTGGGTATTCTCGGCTCCGGCACCCTGCTGGCGGTGATGATCGGTCCGGTGTTCATCTCCTCCTTCTGGCAAGGTAACGGCTATGGCGCCCTGGCTTCCATGTTCACCGGCCTGGTGACCAGCGGCAGCTTCCTGCTGTTCACCAATGTGGGCTGGGTGGAAGGTCCGCTCTATGGCTGTCTGGCGTCCTCCATCGTCTATGTGACCGTGAGCAAGCTGACCCAGTCTGTTCCGGCCGGTACGGTGGCCCGCAGCTACTGAGCATCGTAAACCTTGATAATGCAAAGCCCGGTTCGCCGGGCTTTTTGCGTTGGCGGCCTTGCGGAAAGAGCGTGTAAATAAGTCTCGTATGAGAATATTTATTGGTGCTCTGGATCACATTTCTGTCACCTGCGCATGGATAATAACCACTTTTCTCACAAGGATATAATGCTGTCGGCAATGTGTTCACAAGGACAAATTGACATCGTCGGCATTCATCATGGACGAGATGACCGGAGAGAAATGGAATGCGTAACAATCAGCCCGTAACCGGGCGCAATGTGGAATTGCCGGAAGGCATCAACATACTGTCCACCACCAGTCCGGACAGTCATATCACCTATATCAACCAGGCCTTTGTGGATGTGTGCGGCTTTCAGCGGGAGGAGCTCATTGGCGAACCCCACAACCTGATCCGCCACCCGGACATGCCTTCCCAGGCCTTTGCTCACCTGTGGCAAACCCTCAAGGCCGGCCGCTCCTGGATGGGGCTGGTCAAGAATCGCTGTAAAAACGGGGATCACTACTGGGTCAGTGCTTATGTCACCCCCATTGTGCACGACGGTGAAACAGTGGAATACCAGTCGGTGCGCACCAGGCCCGAGCCCGGCCAGGTGGCCGCGGCAGAAGCGCTGTACGCCCGGCTGCGGGCTGGCAAGGCTGTGGGCTCCCGCTGGGGGCGGCTGAGCCTGAGCGTGCGGCTGTGCCTGCTGATGCTGTTGTTCACCCTGGCAGGCACGCTGGGCATGGCGGCACTGTTTTCCAGTGCCTGGCTGCCGGTAGTGCTGGCGGCGGCAGTCAGCGGCGGGCTCTGTGCCGCCACGGCAGCTGTCATGCTGTCGCCGTTGCGCAAGCTCGCGGCCCAG
Source organism: Oceanimonas aquatica (assembly GCF_030732065.1). GTDB lineage: Bacteria > Pseudomonadota > Gammaproteobacteria > Enterobacterales > Aeromonadaceae > Oceanimonas. The sequence continues at coordinate 311,258 of NZ_JAVBHX010000002.1, read as the reverse complement.
GCCCGGCGCCAGGCCGACAACCCCCTCAGCCGGCTGGCCTATACCGGGCGGGAAGACGAGCTGGGGCAGATTGACTTTGCCCTGAAAATGGCCCGGTCCGAGTCTGGTGCTTTGCTGGGGCGGTTATCCGACTCGGCCCAGCGCCTGGGCGGACACAGCAGTGATCTATTGCACAACATGGCGGCCGGCCAGAAACTGACCACACAGCAGCAGGCCGAAACCGATCAGGTGGCCACTGCCATCAATCAGATGGCGGCCAGTATTCAGGAGGTGGCGTCCAGCGCTCAGCAGGCGGCCACAGCTGCCGAGCGGGCGGATGAGGATACCCATACCGGCCAGCGGCTGGTGGCCAGTACCAGCGAATCCATTCATGCCCTGGATGGCGAAATTCGGGAAGCGGGCCGGGTGATTCAGGAGCTGGAAAGCCATGGCCAGAGCATTTCCACCATTCTGGAAGTGATTCGGGACATCGCCGAGCAGACCAACCTGCTGGCACTCAATGCCGCCATTGAGGCGGCCCGGGCCGGCGAGCAGGGGCGGGGCTTTGCGGTGGTGGCCGACGAGGTGCGTAACCTGGCGGGCAGGACCAGCGAGTCGACCACCGATATTCAGAACATGATCAGCAATCTGCAGCAGGGGACTCGCATGGCGGTGTCGGTCATGGAGCGCAGCCGGGAGCAGGCCCGGCATTGCGTGGATCATGCTCAGCAGGCGGCGGGCGCCCTGGATGGCATTGGCCTTAGGGTGCGGGAAATCACCGAGATGAACATTCAGATCGCCACCGCGGTGGAGCAGCAAAGTGCGGTCAGTGAAGAGATCAACCGGGGGGTGAGCACCATTCGCGATGCCGCCGATCACCAGGTGGAAACCGGCCAGCATAACCGCCGGCGCTGCGATCTGGTGGCGGAGCTGGCGGAAGGGCTGAACGAGCTGTCACGCCAGCTGTGGCTGCGACGGGCCTGATCAGAGTGCGTTCAGCCCCTGCTTGAGGTAATCCAGCAGCATGTGGCCCGCCGAGGTGAGCTCGTTGGCATCGTAGCAAAAGCCGATGGAGACACTGCCCAGATCCGGGCAGTGGGCAAAGCTGGGCGAGGCTTCCAGCCCGTCGGGCACCGTGCTTTTGGACAGCACGCTGATGCCCAGACCGGCCTTGATGGCGGACTGAATGCCGAGCAGGCTGGAGGTGCTGTACACAATGCGCCAGGGCAGGTTGGCACGGGTAAGGGCATTGATGATGGAGCGTCGATACAGGCAGCCCTTGGGGTAGAGGATCAAGGGCAGGGGCGCATCCGGCGACAGCATCATGTTGTTGTTACGCACCCACACCAGCGGCTCGGTAATATAGTCGGTCAGCTGCGGGTGATTGGGGCGGCTTTCCTCGATGGCCATCACCAGATCGTAGGCGCCCTTTTTGTAGTCGCTGAGCAGGTTGGCGCTGATGTCGCTGCTTACGTCCAGGGTCACCTCCGGATAGGCCTGGGAAAACCGCCCCAGGGTGGTGGCCAGGAAGGACACTTCAAAGTCATTGGGAATGCCGAGGCGCACCGAGCCGCTCACCCTGGGGGTGCCCAGGCGGGAGATCAGGGTGTCGTTGAGTTCCAGCATGCGCTGGGCGCAGGTCAGCAGCAACTGGCCTTCTTCGGTGAGTTGCAGGCCCTGACCGCGATTGAACAGTTTCACATCCAGCAGCTCTTCCAGCCGCTTCATCTGCAGGCTGACGGCGGGCTGGGAACGGCCCAGCCGCTCGCCGGCCTGGGTAAAGCCCCCCAGCTGGATAATGGTGACAAAGGTACGCAGCAAATCCGTGGGTAGGTTCTTCATTCTTGAAGTGCGGCCATTTAAAAGGTTAATAATCTTATTATTAACATTTGATTAGCAAATGTAAAAGGGCCGGTGCCGAAAAACGGCACCGCCCTCATGTCGCCAAGCCGTGGTTATTCCTGCTCGGGCTTTGGCTTTTTGCGTTTGAGCGGCGCCATGCCATCGTCGCCGGCGCCTGCCGCCGGGCCCAGGCCCTGACCGGTAAAGCCTTTCGGGCGTTTGGGCGCCGGCTTGCGGCCCGGCTTTTTGGCCCCCGGCTTGTGGCTCTTGCCCTGAACCGTACCGGGTTTGTCGCCGGGCTTGCCCTTGAAACCGTGCTTGCGCGCCGGCGGCCGCAGCCCCTTGAACTTGCCCGGCAGCCCCTCGATCTCGGTAAAGCTGACGGCCCGCTGCAAAAACTTCTCCACCCGCTTGAAGGCATCCCAGTCGCGCGGACCCACCAGCGAAACGGCGGTGCCGCTGGCGCCGGCCCGACCGGTGCGACCGATGCGGTGTACGTATTCTTCCGGTTGCTTGGGCATGTCGAAGTTGATCACCAGTGAGACCTGCAGCAGGTCCAGCCCGCGTGAGGCCACGTCGGTGGTGATCAGCACCTTGTGCTGGCCCCGGGCAAAGGCATCCATAATGCGGTTTCGCTCGGCCTGGCTCATGTCGCCATGCAGCGCCGCCGTGGCCAGCCCCTGTTGCTGCAGGTGGCCGGCCAGGCGCTCGGTGTCGGCACGGGTGGCGGTAAAGATAATGGCCTGCTGGTAGGACTCGTTGGCCAGCAGATGCTCCAGCAATGCCTGCTTGTGATCCAGGTGATCACCCAGTACAAAGCGCTGCTCAATGTCCTGATGCTCGGCATGGGCTTCACCCACTGCCACCCGTTTGGGAGACTTGAGCAGGGTGGCGGCCATGGTGTTGGCCTCGGCGTGATCCAGGGTCGCGGAAAACATCAGGGTCTGGCGGCGACGGTGGTCGGCGGCCCGGTGAATGCGTTCAAGCTGGGGCGCAAAACCCAGATCCAGCATGCGGTCGGCTTCGTCGAGGATCAGCAGTTCCAGGCCGTTCAGCATCAATGAGCGGGTATCCAGGTGGTTGGCCAGCCGGCCCGGGGTGGCCACAATCACATCCGGCTGGCGGCGCAACGACTTGAGCTGATCGTTGAAGTTCTCGCCGCCCAGCAGCAGGGCGATATTAAAGCTGCTGCCGGCTAGAGAGCGCAGCTGCACATAGACCTGACGGGCCAGCTCGCGGGTGGGGGCGAGGATCAGCGCGCGCGGATCCCGTTTGCTCAGGGCCCGGCTTTTCATCAGCCGCTGCAGCGCCGGCAGCAGATAGGCCAGGGTTTTGCCGGATCCGGTTTTGGAGGATGCCAGCAGGTCATGACCGGCCAGCACCACGGGAATGGCCTTGAGCTGGATCTCGGTGGGGGTCTCGAGCCCCTGGTGATCCAGTGCTCGAACAAGACGGGTATCCAGTCCAAAATCGCGGAAAGTGTCGTTATTTTGCGCCAAGTCGCTGCTCCGGGAAGTTCGGGAAATGAGAGGCCGAGAACCGGCCTGCATAATTGGCCAGTATTGTATAAGAAAGCGGGACGCTTGTAATGGCCGGCGGTTGAGTGCGGTAACGGGAAAAGCAATGGTTTACAAAAAGCAATAATTCGCAATACCATTACTGCTCTTTTACTTACCCTTAGTCGAGAACGTTCATGTTCAGAAAATGCCTGCTGCTTCTGTGTGCCTGCCTGATGTCCGTGCCGGCCCTGGCCGGTGAACGCCAGATCACCGATCTGCTGGGGCGCACCGTGACCCTGCCTGATCAGGTTGACCGTATTATTCTTTCCGAAGCCCGTCTGATGTACATACTGATGCCGCTGCAAAAGGATGATCCCTTTGCCCATGTGGTGGCCTGGTCGGACGACATGGAGCGGGCCGATCCCGACACCTATGCCAAGCTGGCCGAAACCTTTCCCGGCATCGTCGAAAACCTGCCGCGCTTTGGTCATCCGGGCAAGGTCACTTTTAATGTGGAAAAGGCACTGACCCTGGATGCCCAGCTGGTGGTGGTGAATCAGGCCTATTATCAGCTTTGGCGAGAAAACGGCACCCTCGACAAGTTGAATAAGGCCGGCATTGCGGTGCTGTTTGTGGATTTTCGCGATGAACCGGTGGCCAATACCGCCCCCAGCATTCGCATTCTCGGCGAGGTGCTTCACAAGGAGCAGGAAGCCGAGGCGGTTAACACCTTTATCGAGCAGAAAATGGCCCGGGTTACCGAGCGTCTGCAGGATCTTGGTGATGAACAGCGGCCGCTGGTGCTAATGGAGCGGGCTTCCGGCATGGGCGACTGCTGCCGGGTGTTTGGTCCCAACAACTTCGGCCACTTTGTGGAGCTGGCCGGTGGCCGCAACTGGGGCAGCGACAAGACCCAGGCGCTGTCGCTGGACATCAACCCCGAGTCGCTGGTGACCGAGCCCTTTGACTTGATCGTCGGCACCGGTGCCAACTGGCAGGCGGCCTACCCTGAAGCCACCAGCATCAACCTGGGCTACCAGGCCGACAGCGACAATCTGCAACAGGGTCTGGCCGCGCTCAGCCAGCGGCCCGGCTGGCCCGCCATTGACGCCGTGGCCAACAAGCAGTTCTATGGCATCTGGCACCAGTTTTACAATCACCCGGCCTGGTTTGCGGCAGTAGAAGCCATGGCCGGCTGGATGCACCCGGAGCGCATGCGGGGCATTGATGCCGATGTCGATCTGCGTGAATACCACGAGCGCTTCATGCCCTTTGCCTACGAAGGCCACTTCTGGGTGAAAATGCAATGAGTGAGCACGCTATGGTGACGGCGCCGGATGCGCCATTTCACTATCAGCGACATCAGGGAAGACGCAGACAATGGGTGGCCCTCGGGGCTGCCCTGTTACTGGGCATTTTTCTGTTCGACATGACACTGGGGCCGGGCCATCTGGGGCTGGGGCAGGTGCTGAATACCCTGTTAAGCCCGAATGAGGCGGATATCAAGTCCCGCTTTATTGTGTGGGACATTCGCCTGCCGGTGGCACTGATGGCCATACTGGTGGGCGCGGCCCTGGGCGGGGCCGGCGCCCTGATGCAGACCATTCTCAACAATCCGCTGGCCGAGCCCTTTACCCTGGGGGTGTCTCATGCCGCCGCCTTTGGCGCGGCCCTGGCCATTGCCTTTGGCACCGGCCTGCTGCCCTGGGAGTGGGCCCAGGGCTACATCATTACTCTCAACGCCTTTGTGTTTGCCAGCCTGAGTGCCCTGGTGATCTTTCTGGTGAGCCGGCTGCGCGGCGCCACCCAGGAAACCATGATCCTCACCGGCATTGCCATTTTGTTTGTGTTTTCGGCGCTGAACGCCATGCTGCAGTTTGCCGCCAGCGCCGAAACCCTGCAGCAGATCGTGTTCTGGGCCATGGGCTCACTGGGGCGCGCCACCTGGCCCAAGGTGGGGGTGGCGGCGGCCCTGCTGGCGCTGGCCTGTGCCTTGCTCTGGCGCAGTGCCTGGCGGCTGACCGCCCTGCGGATGGGCGATGAAGCCGCCGAGGCCATGGGGGTGAACGTCAGCCGCATTCGGCTGGTGGTACTGATGCTGTCGTCGCTGCTGGCTGCGGTGGCGGTGGCCTTCGTGGGCATCATTGGTTTTGTCGGGCTGGTGGGGCCGCACATGGCGCGCATGCTGCTGGGGGAAGATCAGCGCTTTTTCCTGCCCGGCTCCATGCTGTTTGGTGCCATTTTGCTGACTATTGCCGAAATGCTGTCCAAGAGCATTATTCCCGGCGTTCTGCTGCCCATCGGCATTACCACCTCGCTGATTGGCGTGCCGTTTTTTGTCTTTCTGCTGGTGGTGGTACGTAGAAGGAGCGGGTCATGAGCCTGACACTGGAACAACTCAGCCTGGGCTATGGCCGGGAACTGATCGTCAATGAGCTTGATCTTGCCGCCAACGCCGGGCGACTGTGCGTGCTGCTGGGCCCAAACGGTACCGGCAAGTCGACCCTGCTCAAGGGCATTGCCGGCCTGCTGGCGCCCAGACAGGGCCGGGTGCTGCTGAACGGTGAGGATCTGGCCGGCCTGAGCCGCGCCCGCCGGGCGGGCAGTGTGGTGTATCTGCCGCAAATCAGCCCCGGTGGTGCCCGTATTACCGTGTTTGAGGCGATATTGATGGCGCTCAAGGTGCACGGTGCGGTGCGGGTGACCGAGGCGGATCTGGCGGCGGTACACGGCGTGCTGAAGGAGCTCGGCATAGAGCCACTGGCTGCCCGTTATCTGGAGCAGCTTTCCGGTGGCCAGCGCCAACTGGTGGCCATCGCCCAGGCGCTGATCCGCAAGCCGGCGGTATTGCTGCTTGATGAGCCCACCAGTGCCCTGGATCTCTACCATTCGCTGCATATCATGGCGGTGCTGCGCCGGCTGACTCAATCGCAGAACATGGTGACCCTGGTGGCCATTCACGATCTCAACCTGGCGGCACGCACCGCCGACGATGTGCTGGCGGTAAAAAACGGCAGCCTGCAGGCCCATGGCCCGCTGCACCAGTGCCTGAGCCCGGAACTGGTGCATACCCTGTACGGGGTTGAGGCCGACCTGCTCACCGGCCCCGACGGCAGCCTGCTGGTACACCCGCGGCTGGCGAGTTGAGTTACCGTAACTGACTGTCTTTACTGGCGCGGCGGTTAATGCCACTGCTTTCGCGCTGTTTTTCCTGCTGGCTCTGGCATTCAATGCATAGCCGCACGCCCGGCACCGCTCGGCGGCGGGCGTCGGGAATGGGGGCATCGCACTCTTCGCAGTGGCTCAGGCTGTCGCCGGCACCCAGCCGGCTGCGGGCGCTTTGCACCGCGTCTTCCACACTGGCGTCTATTTGATCCTGCACGGCGCCGTCCCGTGACCATCCTCCTGCCATGGTGCTCTCCTGTGGTGTATTTATGCCCACCATGGTGGCACCGAACCCGCGCGTTTGCCGTGCGCCCGGTGGCAAAACCGTCTACTCGGCCGTATTGCCATGCCAGCAGAAAAAGCCCGATTGCTTGCCCAGTATGTTGAGGGACAGGTGGCGATCGCAGGCCCGGCCGGCAAGGCCAGCACACACCTGCAGGGGCAACAGGTGTTCTTCCCGCGGATGACAAAAGCGGGCGTAAGGGGCCTGCTCCCAGTGCTGCAGGCGTTGCCGCCGCTCGGCCTCGCTTAAGGTGGCATCGCAACAGGTTTGCTCGAGCCAGTGCTCAAAGGCCTGATTTTTAACGTTGGCGTCGGGGTACATGATTTTCAGGGGCACAAACAGGCCGTGGTCAAAGCCCCGTTGCGGGTCCTGCCGGCAGGGCAGGCCGGCCTTTACCAGCGCCTGCTGTACCCGCTGCGCCAGGGCGGGCTCGCCGGGGCAGGGGTAGTCAATGGCATAAGACTCGGGCGGAAAGCCGTAATAGTCGTAAATCAGCCCGGGCGTGGCTCCGGCGGTGACGGTGGGTTCGTTTTCTTCCCAGTGGGCGCTGATCAGCACAATGGCATCGGGCCGCGGCAGCTCGGCGGCCAGCCGGGCAAGCTGAGCGACCATGTCGGCATGAGCGGGATCACCCAGCAGTGGCAGCGGGCCGCCGCCATGGGAAATAAACAGAATATCGGGGGATGAAGCCATAGGGTTCTCCTGCAAAATGGCAGGCCGCTGCAAGGCGGCCTGCCTGCATTTTATGGGTCAGGCAAGGGCGGGCTTCACCGCACCCAGCCGGGTCAGCAGCCAGTTGTCCAGGGCCAGGCGTCCGCCCCCCTGAATGGCCAGGGCCAGGCTTACCGCAAACAGCGTAAGGGCATACTCGTAACCATTGTTGGCCATAAACAGGCCGTTGCCGATATGCACGCTGAACAGGGCCACCAGCATGGTAAAGGCCGTGACTACGGCTGCCGGCCGGGTCAGCAGCCCCAGCAACAGCGCCAGACCACCAAAGAACTCGGCGCTGCCGGCCAGCAGGGCCATCAGGTAGCCGGGGGCCAGGCCAATGCTCGCCATCCACTGGCCGGTACCTTCCAGGCCATAGCCGCCAAACCAGCCAAACAGTTTCTGGGCGCCGTGGGCCGCCAGAATAAGCCCGGTGGGCACACGCAGCGCCAGGGCGGCGAGGCCGGCATTGGAATGCAGCAGGGTATGAGTCAGTCGCGTGTTCATGGTGGTCTCCTCCTCAGGATAATGGCTGTTCCCGTTTGAGCAACGAGAGTATGGAGACCACTTTACTATCATCAGATTAATGGATTAATCGGGCTGTCGTTGTTTTATTATCAACAAAATGTTGATAATTGATATGCAGGAGTCCGGTTTTGGATCGCATCGATGCCATGCGTGCCTTCGTTACCATCGTGACCGAGGGCAGCTTTACCCGCGCCGCCGAGCGGCTTGGCCATTCCCCCCAGCTGGTGAGCAAGTCTATCGCCCGGCTGGAACAGCAACTGGGCACCCGGTTGCTTAACCGCACCACTCGGAGAGTGAGTCCGACCGAGGCCGGCCTGCGTTATGCCGAGCGGGCCCGGCAAATACTGAATGACATCGACGAGATGGAGCAAGGACTGAGTGATGCCCGTCACCACCCCCACGGGCGCCTGCGGGTGAGTGCACCGGTGTCCTTCGCCAGCCGCCACCTGGCTCCCTTGTTATGTGACTATCAGCGCACTTATCCGCAGGTTAGCGTCGATTTGCAGCTTAATGACCGCAAGGTGGATATCGTGGAAGAAGGCTTCGATGTGGCCCTGCGTATCGGTCATCTCAAAAGCTCGTCGCTGATCGCCCGGCGGATGGCGCCCATACGCCTGGTGATCTGCGCCTCGCCATCCTACCTGGAACGCCACGGCACCCCCGCCAGTATTTCGGATCTTGAGCAGCACCGCTGCCTGCACTACAGCTACATGGAGCACGACACCGGCCTGCCCGGCGAGGCGGTATTCTCCTGCAATAACGGCGACGTGCTGGTGGGCGCGGCCATTCACGGTGCCGGCATCGTGATTCAGCCCAGTTTTATCGCGGGCCCGGCCCTGGCCGACGGCCGGCTGGTGGAAATTTTGCCCGAACAGGCGCCGCTCCCCATGGCGCTGTACGCGGTCTACGCCCACCGCACTCTGATGCCGGGCAAGATCCGCAGCTTTGTCGATTTTATGGATGGCTATTTCGGCGATCCGCCGTACTGGGATGACCCCGAGCGATCCTGAGGCACACAATTCGATTGTTAACTCTATGTTATCAATCGCACCAAAAAGTGAATTGGATGTTATTTGTGACGGTTGTTAACTTGAAATCACCCAAGGGGGAAAGCGCCGGAAAAGGTGCCGGAGCTCAACCATTTTTATAGTGAAATCAGGAGAATAACCATGTCCAAAGAGTCCCAGGATCTGATGACCATGCTCAACCAGGCGTTCGATGAAGCCACTTCCCTGTATCAGCAAAACGGCTTTCAGCGCCGTGTCGGTTTCGGCAAAAAGCCGGCGTTGATCAGCGTCGACCTGGCTAACGCCTGGACTCAGCCCGGCAACCCCTTTACCTGCGACAAGATTGACGACGAGATCATTCCCGGCATGCAGCGCCTGCTGGAAGCGTTCCGCGCCAAGAACCTGCCCATTGTGCACGTCACCACCTGCTATCAGGTGAATGACCGCAACAATCCCAACACCGACATGGGCCTGTGGCACAACAAGATCCCGGTGGACTTCTGCGCCCAGGACAACGAAGAGCTGTGGGCCATCGACGACCGTATTGCGCCCATTGAGGGCGAACAGGTCCTCATCAAGAAGCACGCCAGCTCCTTTCAAGGGACCTACCTGGCCGGCTTCCTGCGTGCCGCCGGTGTTGACACCGTGCTGGTAACCGGGGTGACTGCGTCTGCCTGTGTGCGTACCACCATCTGTGACGCCATGGCTGAAGGTTTCCGCCCCATCGCGGTGAAGGAATGCATCGGTGACCGTATTCCCGGTGCCGTGGCCTGGAACCTGTTCGACATCGACGCCAAGTTCGGCGACGTGGAAACCGTCGACACCTGTGTGGACTACCTGAACAAGCTGGAACGTCAGTAATTAGGTACTGATAGCTGAAATCAGGACCGGCACCGACCGTTGTCCGGCGCCGGTCCTCAAATATAGGGATATATGATGAAAGCGCTCAAACCAACCAGGCTTACCCTGGCGCTGACCGCCGCTCTGACGGTCACGCCCTTTCTTTCCACCATGGCGCAGGCCGCGCCCACCGTACTCAAGTTTCACAGCGGCTACGCCGAATCCCGGCCGGAAGCCGGTTACCTCAACGAATTTGCCAAGGACGTGGAGCAGCTGTCCGGTGGCGACCTGAAAGTGGACGTGTTTCATGCCGCCTCACTGGGGCTGAGCGAGCCCGATGTGCTGCGTATACTGCAGCGGGGTTCGGTGGACATGGCCCTGCTCTATGGCGAGTATTACACCCGTGATGCGCCCGAGCTGGCCGCCGTTTACGCTCAGGGCGCCATTACCGAACCCGAGCAGCATCTCCAGATCCTTCCCACCATTCGCGACACTTACGAGCAGGGTTACGCCAAATGGAACATCAAGACCATCGGTGGCATTGTCTCGCCGGTGTTCAGCGTGGGCCTGCACTGCAAGGAGCCCATCAACAGCCTGGACGGGCTCAAGGACAAAAAGGTGCGGGTGTGGTCGGCTCAGCTGGTCGACGCCTTTGGCAAACTCGATATTTCCGCTCAGGTCATTCCCCAGAACGACATGTACATGGCGTTGCAGACCGGGGTCGTGGACTGCGCCTATTACCTTTCCACCGTGGCCGAAACCGTTTCCCTGCACGAAGTCACCGATTACGAAGCCTATCTGCATCCCTGGGCAGCGGTGCCGGCCCTGTTCGGTATCAGCGAGCGCAGCTGGAAAAAGCTGAGCGAGAAGCAGCAGCAGGTATTACAGCAGGCCGGTGAAAAGCTGTGGCAAAAAACCCGCAGCGCCGCCGTGGACCCGGATCGGGGAGCCATCGCCCGGGCCCGTCGTGAGTCTCTCGGGGTCACCATGCTGGACGACTTTTCGGCCCAGGATGTGGCCAGTTTCCAGCAGGCGGCCATGTCGGCCTGGCATACCATTGCCGAGCGGGCCGGCCCGGACGGCGAAACCATTTACGACACAGTGACCGGCAAGCTCAGCGCGCTGGCCAACAAGTAAGCGCTGCACCGGAGCGGCGGCTGCCGCCCCGGTTGTGGCTCACCAGGAGGGTGAATCACCATGTCCCTGTTCACAAAAACAGTCGACAGGCTATGTTACGGCCTGTTTCTCGTCGGGGTCGCCGGCGGCATACTGATGACCATTACCGTGTTCGCCAGTACCCTGCTTCGCTACCTGTTTGGCAGCCCCATCCATTTTTCCAACGAACTTGCCGGTTTATTGTTTTTTTCCCTGACCTTTCTCACCATTCCTCATGTACTCAACAGTGGCCGGCATATTCGCATCGACCTCATTACCCGCAGTCTGTCCGCACGGGCGGCGCGCCTGTCCGAGACCTTTGCCGGTCTGGTGCTGATCCTGTTTTCCGCCATCGTTATTTATGAGTCCTGGGATTTCATGGTGTTTTCCCGGGAGATCGAATCCCGGTCTGATATCAGCGGCCTGCTGCTGTGGCCCTGGATGGCACTGATGCCGCTGTCCTTTGTGCTGTGCATGCTGGTACAGCTGCGCCACGGCTTGCGCTACCCGGACGTGAATGCCCATTCCGATGACGACCAGTCTGTGGAGGTGGCGTAATGAGCTGGCTTATTCTGAGTTCCGGCCTGCTGGTGCTGCTCGGCAGCGGTGCCTTGCTGGGGGCCGCCCTGGGCCTGGTGGGGCTGATTTTGCTGCACTTCCAGGGAGGCGGTGCTACGTCCCTTGCCATTAATTCGGTATGGAACCTGCTCACCGGGTTCTCCCTGACGGCGGTGCCGCTGTTTATCTTTCTCGGTGACATATTGCTGGCAAGCGGCGTGTCGACCCGGGTTTACAACGGCCTCACGCCGTTGTTCCGGCGTATTCCGGGCCAGCTGCTGCACACCAACATTGCGGTCTGTACCCTGTTCAGTGCGGTCAGCGGCTCCAGCTCGGCCACGGCGGCGGCCATCGGCTCCATTGGTTATCCGGAGCTGAAGCGGCGGGGTTATTCCCCCAGCATGGTGGTGGGCACCCTGGCGGCGGGCGGCACCCTCGGGCTGCTTATTCCACCCAGTCTGGCGCTGATCATCTATGGTGCCACTCAGCATGTGTCCATCGGCAAGCTGTTTCTCGCCGGCATTTTGCCCGGGCTGATGATCTCTGCGGCCTTTTTTGCCTGGATCATCATTCGCTCGAACATTGGCAGCCGAGTGGTACCGGAAGGCCGCGAGGCCATGGACTGGGCCGAGGTGCGCCGGGGGCTGACCCAGATCTGGCCGCTGCCCATTCTGATTTTCTTTGTGCTGGGCACCATTTATCTGGGCATTGCCACGCCCACGGAGGCGGCGTCGCTCGGAGTCATGGCCAGCATCGGGCTGGGCTTTACCTGGGGCGATCTGACTTTTGGCAAGCTGTGGCAGGCGTTCAAGCGCTCCACCATCATGTTCAGCGCCATCGCCTTTATTATGCTGGGCACGGCCATACTGTCCCAGGCGGTGAGCATGCTGGCGCTGCCCCGGGAAGCGGTGGCGGCCATCTCGGAAATCGGCTTTGGCCCCTACGGCATATTGCTGATGATCGTGCTGGTCTACATAGTGCTGGGCTGCTTTTTTGACGGCATCTCCCTGTTGCTGATGACCCTGCCCATTACCTTTCCCATGGTGATGAGTCTGGGGTTTGATCCCATCTGGTTCGGGGTCATTGTCACCCTGCTGATGGAAATCGGCATGATCACGCCACCGGTGGGGCTCAACCTGTTTGTGCTGACCTCGATCACCCGTAACGAGGTCAACCTCACCGAGGCGGCCTGGGCTTCATTGCCTTACTGGCTGATCCTGCTGGGGGCGGTGGGTTTGTACACCCTGTTCCCGGGGCTGGTGCTGTGGCTGCCCGGCTTTGGCTGACGGAATGAATGTGTAGCGATAGGTACTAAAAACCGGCGAAATGCCGGTTTTTTTATGGCCGAAACACAGCGCAAGATTATTCCACTCAGGTTATTAATCCTTTAAAAAAGTGAATTGGATGTTAATAAATTGGCTGGTTACTCTGTATTTGCCAACGAAGAAAACGGCGCGAATGAGCCGGGATATTCGACTTTTATCAGCAAAAAAACGGAGAACAACCATGTCCAAGGATTTAATGAGCATGCTGAACCAGGCATTTGATGAAGCCACTTCCCTATATCAGCAAAACGGCTTTCAGCGCCGTGTCGGTTTCGGTAAAAAGCCGGCGTTGATCAGCGTCGACCTGGCCAACGCCTGGACTCAGCCCGGCAATCCCTTCACCTGTGACAAGATTGACGACGAGATCATTCCCGGCATGCAGCGCCTGCTGGAAGCGTTCCGCGCCAAGAACCTGCCGGTTGTGCACGTCACCACCTGCTATCAGGTGAACGACCGCAACAACCCCAACACCGACATGGGCCTGTGGCACAACAAGATCCCGGTGGACTTCTGCGCCCAGGACAACGAAGAGCTGTGGGCCATCGACGACCGTATTGCGCCCATTGAGGGCGAGCAGGTCCTCATCAAGAAGCACGCCAGCTCCTTTCAAGGGACCTACCTGGCCGGCTTCCTGCGCGCCGCCGGTGTTGACACTGTGCTGGTGACCGGGGTGACTGCGTCTGCCTGTGTGCGTACCACCATCTGTGACGCCATGGCCGAAGGTTTCCGCCCCATCGCGGTGAAGGAGTGTATCGGCGACCGTATTCCCGGTGCCGTGGCCTGGAACCTGTTCGACATCGACGCCAAGTTCGGCGACGTGGAAACCGTCGACACCTGTGTGGACTACCTGAACAAGCTTGAAAAGCAGTAATATCACCCTCGGCTCGGTGGAAGGCGGAGCCGGATAAAACGTCTTCCACCAGCTCCTTAATGGATTGAAGGAGAAGCAAATGGCACGTATCGGCGTAGACGTAGGCGGTACCAACACCGACCTGATACTGGAAACCACGGAAAGGGACTCAATCGGAAGGGGGATTTTTGAACACAAGGTGCCCAGCACCACCGAAGATCAGTCCATCGCGGTGATGCAGGGCATAGTGGAAATCTGTGACAAGGCCGGGCTCGACAAGCGCGAAATCGACCTGATTGTGCACGGCACTACGGTGGCCACCAATATTTCCATTGAAAAGAACGGCGCCGAAGTGGGCATGCTGACCACCAGGGGCTTTCGCGACATACTGCATATCGGCCGCCACAAGCGCCCGCACAATTTCTCTCTGCACTTCGACGCTCCCTGGCAGTCTTCTCCGCTGGTCAAACGCCGCAACCGTATTCCCATCAACGAACGCATATTGCCGCCCCATGGCACCGTGGAAACCGCCCTCGACGAGCAGGAAGTGCGCGACGCCGTGACCACCCTCAAGGCCCGGGGCGTGCAGGCGGTGATCATCGGCTTTCTCTATTCCTTCCTGAACCGGGAGCATGAGCAAAAAGCCAGGGAAATTGTGCAGGAAATGATGCCCGGCGCCTTTGTCTGCTGCTCCAGCGAAGTGGTGGACGTGATGCGCGAGTATGAGCGCTTCTCCACCACCGCCATGAACGCCTATGTGGGCCCCAGCACCTCCAGTTACCTGACCCATCTTTCCAGCCAGTTGCGGGAACACGGCATTGACGCCGATCTGCGCATCATGCAGTCCAACGGCGGCGTGGCCACGGTGGAAAGCTGCTGCGAGCGCCCGGTCAACATTCTGATGTCGGGCCCCGCCGGCGGCGTGATTGGCGGTCACCACTTCGCCCAGCTCGACGGCGAGCAGAACATCATTACCGTGGACATCGGCGGTACCTCGGCGGACATTTCCACCCTGTCCGACGGCGGCATCAAGATCATGAACCCGCGGGATTCCTACGTGGCCGGCTACCCGGTGATGGTGCCGATGATTGATCTCATCACCATAGGGGCGGGTGGCGGCTCCATCGCCTATATCGACGAGGCCGGCGGCTTTCAGGTAGGGCCGCGGTCAGCGGGCTCCAACCCCGGCCCGGCCTGCTACAACCGGGGCGGTACCGAGCCCACGGTCACCGATGCCAACATTGTGCTGGGCCGGCTGGATCCGGACCGCATGCTGGGGGGGGATCTCAACCTGGACCCGGCGCTGTCCGAGCGTGCCATTCGCGAGAAGATCGCCGAGCCCCTGGGCCTCAGCGTAAAAGATGCTGCGCTGGGCATTCTCAAGATCGTCAACAACAACATGGCCCTGGCCATTCGCTCCAACTCGGTGGCCCGAGGCGTGGATCCGCGCGACTTTGTGCTGATGCCCTTTGGCGGCGCCGGCCCGGTGCACGGCCCGGCGCTGGCGGCAGAAGTGAACGCCAAGGCGGTGTTCGTGCCACCGGCACCGGGTATTACCGCCGCCGCCGGTCTGCTGACCACCAACCTGCAGTATGAAGCCACCCGCTCCATGCTGTGCGATCTCAACACCATTGCCGACGATGGCCTGACGCGGCTGCAGCATAACCTGTCGCTGCTGGAAACCGAGATTATTCAGAAACTGAAGGACGACGGCGTCGAGCCGGAAAACATGGTGCTCACCCGGCTGGCGGAATGCCGCTACTACGGCCAGGGCTTTGAGCTGAGGGCCACCATTCCCGCCGGCGAAGTGACCCGCGACGGTGTGCAGCAGGTGATTGAGGCCTTCCACCAGGCCCACGAGGCGGATTACGGCTACTGCTTCCAGGATGCGGTGGTGGAGCTGGTGACCCTGCGGGTGATCGGCAATGCCGAGTCGCGCAAGCTCGAATGGCCGTTAAGCGAAGAAGCCGGCCCGGACGATCTGGCCAAGGCGCTGCTGTATGAGCGCACAACCGTGTTTGACGACGGTCAGGAATGCGTGACCCCGCGCTATGACCGCAAGGCGCTGAAGGCCGGACAGCGAGTGCCGGGGCCGGCGCTGCTGGTGCAACGGGATTCCACTTCACTGGTGCCGCCCGGATGGCAGGCCCGGATTTCCCGCCATGGCAATCTCTTTATTTCCAAGGACGCGTAAGAGGATGAGTGACATGAACCAGACACAGGTCGATCCCATTACCCTGCAGGTCATTAACGGTGCCCTGAAAACCATTGCCGAAGAAATGGGCCACATTCTCTACCGCATGTCCTTTTCTTCCATTATTCGTGAATCCCAGGATCTGGGGGCGGGGCTGTTTGACACCAACTTCCAGACCATCTGCGAGTCGGAGTCCACGCCCATGCACATCGGCTCCATTCCCGCCTACCTGCGAGGTGTTGAGCAGACGCTGCAGGGCGGGGAATGGCACGAAGGGGACGTGGTGATCCACAACCATCCCTATTACGGCTCCAGTCATTCGCCGGATCTGGCGGTGATCATTCCGGTGTTTTACGAAGGCGAGCTGGTGGGCTTTTCCGGCAACACGGCTCACCACATCGACATTGGCGCCGCTACCCCGGGGCTGATTATCGACGTGGGCGACGTCTATGCCGAGGGCATGCTGCTGGCGGGCATCAAGCTCTATGAAAAGGGCGTACGCAATGAGGCCCTGGCCCAGATGATCACCCAGAACAGCCGGGCGTCCACCCAGCTGCTGCGGGACATCGATGCTCAGGTGGCCTCGGCCCAGCTCGGGGTGAAGCGCTTCAAGGAACTGCTGGACCGCTACGGCAAGGACACCACCTTTACCGCCGTGGATCAGCTTATCGACTACTCCGAGAGCATACTGCGCCAGAAAATCCGCGAGGTGCCCAACGGCGAATACAAGGCCGAGGGCTTTCTCGACGATGACGGCCGCAACCGGGAAGAACGGTTGCCGGTGGTGGTGACGGTGAAGGTGGAAGACGACAGCATCACGGTGGATCTCACCGGCTCGGCGCCCCAGACGCCCACCGCCTACAACGTGCCCTTTGAGGGCTCGTGCAAGGTGGCCGCCTATGCCGCCTTTCGCAAGCTGTTGCTCGACACCTACACCATGGATGTGCCGGTGCCTTCCAACGAGGGCTCGTTCCGGCCCATCAATGTGGTGGCGCCCAAAGGCTCCATCTTTAACCCCGTGTTTCCGGCGGCGGCCGAGGCCCGCTTTACCCAGTGCAACCGCATGATTGATCTCATCATCAAGGCGCTGGCGCCGGTCATGCCCGATAGGGTGATCGCCGGCAGCTCGGCCTCCATCTCCTTTGCTTCCTACTCCGGGGTCAAGGACGACGGTGACTACTGGGTGTTCCTGGAGGTGAACGAAGGCGCCTACGGTGGCCGGCCCCACTCCGACGGGCCCGACAGCATCGACAACCTGATGGCCAATACCCGCAACAACCCCATTGAGGATCTGGGCATGCACCTGCCGATGATCTGCGACCGCTACGAGCTGCGCGACGACGTCATGCCCGGCGCGGGCAAATACCGGGGGGGCATTGGCGTGGTCAAGGCCCAGCGGGTACTGACACCGGGCTTTATCACTCACGAGAGCGAGCGCCATTTCGACGTGCCCTGGGGGGGGTTCGGCGGCACCGACGGCACCGTGGGCAAGACCGAGATCTACAACCAGGCCACGCCGGAGCGAGTGACGCCAATGCACTCCAAGTTTTCCGGCCACGCCACTCGGGCCGGAGACGTGATGGCCTATTACTCCCCCTGCGGTGGCGGCTACGGCAACCCGCTGGAGCGCCCGGCGGAGCAGGTGCGGGAAGACGTGCTGGACGACTTCTGTACCCGGGAGCACGCCTTTGAAGTGTATGGCGTGGTGCTGGACGAGGCCCTTGAGCTCGACATGGTGGCCACTCTGGACCGCCGGGAGCTGCTCGGCCGCGCCGGCTAAACAATAACATCGTCATTGAGTACAGCTTTGCTCGGGGCGGGTTATCCGCCCCTTTTTTTGCGCTTTTTTAACGCTAAGGACGGTAATATGAATGCAAATGAGCAAGTGGTCACTTCGCCCGACACGGCTGCCGGGCATCATACCAACCACCTGTTGGAGTCGTCGATTTTGCCGGTGCGCCAGCAGCGCAGAACCATCGGTGCCTGGGGCTTTGTGTGGATCTGGGTGGGCATCGCGGTCATCATCGCCACCTTTCAGCTGGGTGCCAACGGGGTTACCGGCCTGCCATTGTGGCAGGTGATCCTGACCATTTTGATCGCCAACGTGATCCTGGCGTCACTGATGACCCTCACCGCCGACATCGGCACCGAGCATGGCTTGTCGTTCTCGGTGTACCTGAGGGCGCCGTTCGGCGTGTACGGCACCCATATTCCCTCGATTTTTCGAGGGCTGATCGCGGCGGTGTGGTTTGGCATTCAGACCTATCTGGGGGCCCTGGCGCTGAACGGCATAGTGGAGTACCTGACCGGGTTTTCCAGCTGGCCCTTGTGGTATCTGGTGTTTGCCCTGGTGCAGATTGGCAACACCGCCCTGGGCATCAAGTCGGTGGAGCGGCTGGCGGCCATTGCCGCGCCGGCGATACTGGCGATTTCGGTGTGGATGTATTTCACTCTGGACGTGTTGGCCTGGACTCAGGGCATCAATATCTGGACCTTTGTCGGCGAGGCCGATGTGTCCATTCTCACGCTGTTTCTGGCCAATGTGGCGTTTTGGTCGACCCTTGCCATCGACATTCCCAATATCACCCGTTATGTCAAAACCACGCCGGGAGCCCGGGGCTTTGTGGCGCGTAACCGCAATATTTTTCTGGCTCAGCTGGTGGCGCTGCCGGTGACCCAGGCCTGGATTGCGCTGATCGGCGCCGTCTCCTTTATTGCTGCCGGCGACTGGAACCCGATCACCGTCATTCAGGGGCAGAGTGAAGGTTTCAGCCTGATCGTGCTGCTGGTGCTGGTGATCCTGGCGCAGTGGTCCACCAATAATGCTGCCAATCTGATCCCGGCGTCGCTGGCATTTGTCAATGCGGGGGCACCTTATATCAAATATCCGGTGGCGGTATTTATTGCCGGTGTGGTGGGTACTTTATCCATGCCCTGGGCGATACTGGATAATCTGTTTTCATTTTTGTTTTCCTATGGCTCCTTTTTGTCGGCCATTGGTGGCATCATGATTGCCGATTATTTTATTTTGCGACACCGGCGGCTGAATGTGCCCGAGCTGTATTCCACTCAGGGGCAGTTTCGTTATTACAAGGGGGTGAATCCGGCAGGGCTCATTGCCTGGCTGGCCGCCGGTGGCCTGGCCTTCTACTCAGGTTCCTGGGCCTTTCTGGTGGGGCTGTTCGCGGGCATGTTTATTTACTGGCTGCTGATGAAGGTGTGGATATTGCGTTATTATCCCCAGAAAGACATTGAGGATAAAAACGGATCTCATTATCTTGGTACCAGCAGCGCCATTAACTGGCACTATGATAAATCCCTGCGCGTTTTTCAGCGGATAAGGTCCGATGAGTAATGTTTTTTAATTCCTGTCTGTACTCTTTTGGGCAAGTTTTCTTGCCCTTTTTTATTGTTTCTTTTTCATGTTTTATTGATGTTTATATTCAATCAATGGCCCGATACTGGCGTGTTACCGTTAACTCGACAATAACAAACCACCAAACACAGTGCAGAGGTGAGCAACATGCGTCGAGTTGTAGTGACAGGAATGGGAATAGTTTCAAGCCTTGGCAACAGCCTGGAAGCGGTGACCTCGTCACTGAAAAACGGTTATTCCGGCATCGATATCAACCCCGCTTACCGGGAAGCGGGCCTGCGCAGCCATGTCTCCGGCATGCTGGACGCGGACTTCGGCCGTATTAACCGCAAGCACCGGCGTTTTATGGGCGATGCCGCCGCCTATGCCTATCTGGCCATGCAGGACGCCATTGCCGACGCCGGCCTGGATCAGGAGCAGGTGTCCCATGTGAAAACCGGCTGCGTGATGGGCTCGGGAGGCGGCTCCAGCCGCGATATCGTCGAAGCCAACCAGCTGCTGGCAAGTTCCGGGGTGAAAAAGGTCGGTCCCTACCGGGTGCCGCGCACCATGACCAGCACGGTGTCGGCCTGTATCGCCAGCTTTTTCAATATTCGCGGTCTTAACTACTCCATTGCCTCGGCCTGTGCTACCAGCGCCCACTGCATTGGCCATGCCTTTGAGCAAATTCAGTTCGGCAAGCAGGACATCGTCTTTGCCGGCGGCGCCGAGGCGGAAGACGTGAGTCAGAGCTGCATGTTCGACGCCATGGGCGCCTTCAGCACCAGCTATCACGAGGATCCCACCCGGGCCAGCCGGCCATACGACAAGCACAGAGACGGCTTTGTGATCAGCGGCGGCGCCGGTGTGCTGGTACTGGAAGAACGCGAACACGCCCTGGCTCGGGGGGCGCATATCTACGGTGAAATCGTCGGTTACGGCACTTCATCCGATGGGCAGGACATGGTCTCGCCCTCGGGAGAAGGGGCATTGCGGGCCATGCAAATGGCGCTGGAGAGTTGCGAGCTGCCGGTGGATTACCTCAATACCCACGGCACCAGCACCCAGGCCGGGGATCTGGTGGAAATTGATGCGGCCCGGGATGCCTTTGGCGGCACACTGCCGGCGTTCAGCTCCACCAAGGCCCTGAGCGGCCACGCCCTGGGGGCGGCGGGGGTGCACGAGGCCATTTATTGCCTGCTGATGATGCGCGGAAATTTTCTGGCTGCCTCGCATCATATTGAGCAACTGGATGACTCACTCAAGGACGCGCCTATTCTGCTTAATACCCTGAATGACGAGCCGGTGAATTGCGTCATGTCCAACAGCTTTGGCTTTGGTGGCGCCAACGCCAGCCTGGTGTTTACCCGCGCCGATTGAGTTTAAGCGGGCAGGGCCTCGCCCTGCAGATGCCGTATAAAGTGGGCAAAGCTGGGGCTGATAAAGGCACTGTTCCAGGCCGCCACGGTTTCCACCTGGTGTTCAATGCCCTGCAGCGGGATCAGGTGAATGTCTTCCCGGGTGAACTTGCGCACACATTCCGTGTATACCGAAATGCCCATATTGGCCGCCACCAGTCCGAAAATACCGGTGCTGGTGGTGGCTTCCTGGACGATATTGGGAGAAAAGCCTGCCTGCTGGCAGTTTTTCAGAAAGCGGCTGCGAAACGCCTTCCAGCTGTTGTCCGCCCCCAGAATGAACTTTTCATCCCGGAGATCTTTCAAGCTCAGGCTGCTGCGCCCGGCCAGCGGGTGGCGCAGGGGCAGCACCACCAGTAGTCCTTCTACCGCGCAGGAAATGGTTTCAATGCCCGGCATGTTGAGCGGACCTATCATAAAGCCCGCGTCTATGCTGCAGTCCTGCAGCGCCCTGTGCTGCTCGTGAGACGGCATGTGGGTGAGTTCAATGGAGATAGTGGGGAATTTTTCCTTGAATCGCTCAATGATATCGGGCAGCACACCGTTGATGGAAAAGTCGTTGTAAGCGATGGAGATATGGCCAATGTCGCCCTGAGACGCGGCCTGGGCCAGATGCACGCCCCGCTCCAGTACCCGCAGGCCTTCCCGGCATTCGGCCAGAAACAGCCGGCCCGCTTCGGTCAGTGCCACCTGGCGGGTGGTGCGGGCCAGCAGCTCCACGCCTACGGCTTCTTCCAGCCCCTTGATCAACCGGCTCAGTGCCGGCTGAGTGATAAACAGGCTGTCTGCCGCCTTTTTGAAATGCAATGACTCGGCCACGGCCATAAAGGCCTTGATATGGCGCAGATCGAATCTGAAATTCATGCTCACGCTACAACATCCTTGCGTTGGTTTACCCTTGGTGGTTGTTCCCTTTCTTTCCTGAAAGGGCACTCATGACCATAAAGATTGCGTCAATGGCTGTAAAGTAGGGTCGATCACGCCGGCGTCGAAAACCGGCGATCCGCCCCGGGTCCACATGAACAGGGAGGTGTCAAGTGAACCAAGATCAGGCATAAAACCTTGAGATAAGTTGTATTTGTAATATTTTTTAACGATTTCTTATATTTTCTTCGCTTGATCTGCATCAACTCCGAGTCAACTAAACTGCACTGAAACTGGCTAAAATGTAACCAGGTTGTTACCCCGGTGTTATTTTTAAATGATGCCAGCAGTTCCCCGCCAAAGTAGCTTCAGTCGCTTCGGGCGGGGCTCAGGAGGACAGCAGCATGTCATTGTCTAAACTCAAGCGCCGCGACTTTCTCAAGGGGCTGGGCCTGACCGGGGCCGGCCTGGTGTTCAGCCCGCAGGGCTGGGCGCTTAACCGGCTCGAGCCCATTTCCGATCCCCTTGCCACAGATTATCCCTACCGCAGCTGGGAAGATCTGTACCGCAAGGAGTGGGACTGGGATCATATCGGCCACGCCGCCCACTGCATCAACTGCATGGGTAACTGCGCCTGGGACGTCTACGTAAAAGACGGCCTGGTGATCCGCGAAGAGCAGGTCGCCAAATACCCGCAGGTCAACCCCAGGGTGCCCGATGCCAACCCCCGGGGTTGTCAGAAGGGCGCCATTCACTCCACCGCCATGTATGAGGCCGATCGGCTGCGCTATCCCCTCAAGCGAGCCGGCGAGCGGGGCGAGGGCAAGTGGCAGCGCATTTCCTGGGATCAGGCTACCGAAGAAATCGCCGACAAGATCATCGATATTTTCGTCAAATACGGTCCCGGCAAGCTGAAAACCCACCAGGGCTCGGGCAACCAGACCATGGTACGCCAGTCCGGCCCCAACCGCTTTGCCTCTTTGGTGGGCGGCATTCAGCTCGACGGCTTTACCGTGGTGGGGGACCTCAGTACAGGTGCGCACCTGGCTTACGGCAACCCGTTGGAAAGCTTTACCTCCGATGCCTGGTTTGATGCCGACTACATCATGCTCGGCATGATCAACCCCAACGCCACCCGTATTCCCGATGCCCACTACATCTGGGAGGCCAAGTACAATGGTGCACGCATTATCAGCACCGCCCCGGATTACAACCCCAGCTCCATTCACACCGACTTGTGGATGCCCATTCAGCAGGGCTCGGACCCCTTTCTGGCGTTATCGTTCGTCAACGTCATCATCGAGGAAAAGCTGTACAAGCCGGCCTTTATGAAGGAGCAGACCGACCTGCCTATGCTGGTTCGGCAGGACAACGGCAAGCTGCTGCGCGAGGCCGACCTGGTGGAAGGCGGCTCCGATGAGGTCTTCTATCACTGGGATTTGAACAGCAACAGCGCGGTCAAGGCCAAGGGCTCCATGGGCAGTGAGGAAAAAGACCTGAAACTGGGCGAGGTGGATCCGGCCCTGGAAGGGGAGTTTGAGGTCGACGGGGTCAAGGTCACCACCGTGTTTGAGCAGGTAAAGCTGGAGGCGGCCAAATATCCGCCGGAAAGCACGCAAGAGCAAACCGGCCTGCACCCCAATGTGGTGCGTCAGGAAGCCCGCCACCTGGCCGCTTCCCGCAAGGCCATCATCATGCTGGGGTACATCACCTCCAGCTACTCCAACTGCCTCTATATCGGCTGGGGCTATGCCCTGGCGCTGGCGCTCACCGGTCACGGCGGCCGCACCGGCGGCCTGGATACCTCCTGGGTGGTGTGGAATCACCCCAAATGGACCGAACTGGCCACCTTTGACGGCAAGAAATCGGCCCGTTACGAGCCGGGTGGCCTGGGTGAGGTGCTGCGCGGCGACATGATGGACGGCATTCGCCGGCACTTCGACAACAAGAAGCTCAAGGAGCGGGTCGGTTTTGATGTGGACGAGATGGAAGCCATGATGCAGGAGTCCATCGACGAGGGCTGGATGCCCTATTACGGCGAGATCAAGGGCATGATCTCCATTGCCGACAACACCTTCCGCCGTAACAAGCTGGCCGAGCACTACCGGGATGAGCACCTGCGCCAGGCCAGTGAGCTGTATGTGAACGTCAATGTGCGCATGGACTCCACCGCCGAGTGGGCCGACTATGTGCTGCCGGCGGCAAGCCACTACGAGGCCTGGGATCTGCGTACGCAGGGCTATCACCGCTTCTGCAACGTGTTTACCGAGTCGGTGCCCCCGGTGGGCGAGTCCAAGCCCGACTGGGACATCATGGCCTTGCTTACCCAAAAGATTCAGGAGCGCGCCATCGCCCGGAACATAGGCCCGATTCAGGACGGTGACGTCACCCGGGATCTGCACACCATTCACGACGACTACACCATGAACGGCAAGCTCAATACCGCCCTGGATGCCTGCCGCTATATCGTCGACAATTCGCCCGAATTTGGCGGTGTTACCCTGGAAGAGGCGGCCGAGCGCGGCTTTATCGTGATGAACGAGCATGCCGGCCTGAACCAGCCGCTCAAACCCGATGAGCCTTATAATCCGTTCACCGCCCAGACCGACGGTAAAAAGCCTTACGAAACCCTGACCGGGCGCATCACCTTCTACGTCGACCATCCGCGTTTCGTCAAGCTCAAGTCCACCGTGCCCACGGCCCGGCTTTATGCCGGCCCGGAAGCGTCCAACTATCCGCTGCACTTCTACTCGCCGCACACCCGCTGGGGCATTCACTCCAACTGGCGCAGCAACAAGTACATGCTGCGGCTGCAGCGGGGTGAGCCCAATATTTACATCAATCCCAAACTGGCGGCGGAGCGGGGCATCAAGGACGGCGACCGGGTCAAGCTGTTTAACGACAACGGCGAGTTCTTCGCTCAGGCCAAGTTCTACCCCAGCCTTCCGGTCAACTCCATCATGATGGAGCACGGCTGGGAGCCGCATCAGTACATACATCGCAAGCCCATGAACAACTCGCACGCCACCCTGCTGCACCCGCTGGAGCTGGTGGGGGGCTGGGGCCATCTGAAGTTCATCTATGCCAAATGGAACGCCAACCAGACGATCCACGAAAGCAGCTATGACATTGCGCTGGCCAAACCCGATGAAATCAGTGACCCAAGGGCCATCTAACAGGAGGCTGTCATGGCTGTAAAAAGACAACTCAGCATGGTGCTGGATCTGAACAAGTGCATTGGCTGTCAGACCTGTACCTCGGCCTGCAAGCTGATGTGGACCAACCGCAATGGCCGCGAGTTCATGTACTGGAACAATGTGGAAACCATGCCGGGCAAGGGCTACCCCCGCGATTATCAGAACATGGGGGGTGGCTTTGATGCCGACGGTGCCCTGCGCATGGGCCGTCAGCCCAGCCAGGAAGACTACGGCATTCCCTGGGAATACAACTACGAAGAAGCGCTGATGACCGGCACCGACCCCTGGCTGCGCCCCAACGTCAAACCCACCTGGGGCGCCAACTGGGACGAAGACGAAGGCCTGGGTGACTATCCCAACAGCTATTACTTCTACCTGCCGCGGCTGTGCAACCATTGCTCCAATCCGGGCTGTCTGGCGGCCTGTACCCGTAACGCCATCTACAAGCGTCAGGAAGACGGCATTGTGCTGGTGGATCAGGAGCGCTGCCGGGGTTACCGCTACTGTGTGAACGCCTGCCCCTACAAGAAGGTGTACTTCAACGAGCAGATCTCCAAGTCGGAGAAATGCATCTTCTGCTACCCGCGTATCGAAAAGGGCCTGGCCACCGCCTGTGCCCGCCAGTGTGTGGGCCGCATTCGCTGGATTGGCTACCTGGACGACGAGGACGGCCCCATTCACCAGCTGGTGGAGCAATTCAAGGTGGCACTGCCACTGCACGCCGAGTGGGGCACTCAGCCCAATGTGTTCTATGTGCCGCCGCTGTCGCCGCCCAAATACGGCCCCGACGGTGACGTACTGGAAGAGTCGCGCATTCCGCTGGCGTATCTGGAAAGCCTGTTTGGGCCGCGGGTGGGCGAGGTGCTCGACACCCTCAAGAGCGAGCGCCAGGCCAAGGCGGAAGGACGCGAGAGCGCCCTGATGGATCTGCTGATCGGCTACAACCACGCCGAGATGTTCAAGCTGAGCTGAGGGGGAAGTTACCCATGAACACCCATTCCGTCACCGCCCATTGCCGGGCCCTGTTGCTGGGGCTGGCCATGACCAGCACCGGGGCCCTGGCCGATCACAGCGAAGTGAATCCCAATGTCATCGAGGTGAAGCCCTGGGACACCGTCAAGGTGGCACGTATTCCCGGCACCATCTATTTACGTACCCAGAATGACCCGGACGACCTGATCTGGGACCGGTTGCCCATGTACCGTACAGGCTTGTATGCGGCACCGCCGGTGCATCAGTCGGTCAAGCTGCGTTTTGAACAGGATCAGGCCTATGAGGCCAAGCACATGTATTTTCAGGTGGCCCGCTCCGACGAACGTTTTTACCTGCGGCTGCGCTGGAAGGACGGCACGGAAGACAGAGCCACCACGGTGGACGGTTTTCGCGATGGCGTGGCGGTGCAGTTTGCCCTCAAGGGTGCAGACACCTCCTACATGATGGGCTCAGGCCCGGACAAGCCGGTCAATATCTGGTACTGGCGCGCGGATCGGGATCAGATTGCAGATCTGGCCGCCGGTGGTTATGGCAGTACCACTCACTTGCCAGATCAGCTTATCAATGGCGCCAGCGCCTGGGTGGCGGAAGAAATTCAGCAGGACAGCGAGTGGCATGTGGTGATGTCCCGGCCGCTTGAGGTCAAGGGCGAACACCAGGTCGATCTGTCCCGGGAGCAGATCCCGGTGGTGTTCGCGGTGTGGGAAGGCCACCACAACCAGCGCGACGGCGACAAGCGAGTGTCGCCCAACTGGATCCTGCTGGACAACAGTGAGGGCTGAGCGTTATCAGAGTAAAGGCGCCTGCTCCCGGAGGACACCGGCTCCCCCGAGCAGGTCGCTCCCGGCTGTTATTCATCCCTCGAATCAAGGTTTCATTCCCGATCTCTGTCCGCCTGCGGATGGTGCAGTTCGAGTCTGACATGAACGGGCTTGTTAACGTCCATCACAGGTGAGTCTGGTAGTGTCACCAGGCAGAAGAATAAGCCTCAAATGGGTATTCTGTTGGTTTAAAGTTTTGATATTGTTACTTGATTTAACTTTTGCTGTTGTTTTCTTCGTTGCGCATGGTTGATCTGCATCAATCGAGATTGAACTAAAGTACTTTTGGCCCAGTTATCGAATGACTGCATTTTGAGCCTGGTGTTATGTTTTCGCGACACCAAAAGCGCCCCGTCGAAGCAGGTTCAGCCGGGGCCCAGGAGGACAGCAGAATGCAATTGTCTACACTCAAGCGCCGCGACTTTCTCAAGGGGCTGGGCCTGACCGGGGCCGGCCTCGTGATAAGCAGTAAAAGCTGGGCGCTCAACCGTCTGGAGCCCATCTCAGACACTCTCGCCACCGAATATCCCTACCGCAGTTGGGAAGACCTGTACCGCAAGGAATGGGACTGGGATTACATCGGCCACGCCGCCCACTGCATCAACTGCATGGGCAACTGCGCCTGGAACGTCTACGTCAAGGATGGCCTGGTGGTCCGCGAAGAGCAGATCGCCAAGTATCCCCAGGTCAACCCGAATGTGCCCGATGCCAACCCCCGTGGCTGCCAGAAGGGCGCCATTCACTCCACCGCCATGTACGAAGCCGACCGGCTGCGCTATCCGCTCAAGCGGGCCGGCGAGCGCGGCGAGGGCAAGTGGCAGCGCATTTCCTGGGATCAGGCGACCGAGGAAATCGCTGACAAGATCATCGATATTTTCGTCAAGTACGGCCCCGGCAAACTCAAGACCCACCAGGGCTCCGGCAACCAGACCATGGTGCGTCACTCCGGTCCCAACCGCTTCTCGTCGCTGGTGGGCGGCATTCAGCTCGACGGTTTCACCGTGGTGGGCGATCTCAATACCGGTGCTCATCTGACCTACGGCAACCCATTGGAAAGCTTCACCTCCGATGCCTGGTTTGATGCCGATTATATTCTGATGGGCATGATCAACCCCAACGCCACCCGTATTCCCGATGCCCACTATATCTGGGAGGCCAAGTACAACGGCGCCCGCATTACCAGCACCGCCCCGGATCACAACACCAGTGCCGTGCACACCGACTTGTGGATGCCCATCAACCAGGGCTCGGATCCCTTCCTTGCCATGTCGTTTGTAAACGTCATTATCGAGGAAAAACTGTTCAAGCCTGACTTTATGAAGGAGCAGACCGATCTGCCCATGCTGGTGCGCCGTGACAACGGCAAGCTGCTGCGCGAGGCCGATCTGGTGGAAGGGGGCTCCGATGAAGTGTTCTATCACTGGGACATGAACACCAAGCAGGCGGTCAAGGCCAAGGGCTCCATGGGCAGTGATGACAAGACCCTGAAGCTCGGCAACGTCGACCCGGCCATTGAGGGCGAGTTTGAGGTGGACGGCATCAAGGTCACCACAGTGTTTGAGCAGGTAAAGCTGGAAGCGGCCAAATACCGCCCGGAAGACACCTTTGAACTCACCAATATTCACCCGGACGTGGTGCGCCAGGAAGCCCGCTACCTGGCCAAGGCCCGCAAGGCCATCGTCATGCTGGGTTACATTACCTCCGGCTATTCCAACTGCATTCATATCGGCCGGGCCTACGGGCTGGCGCTGTCGCTCACCGGCCACTGTGGCCGCACCGGCGGCCTCGACACTTCCTGGGTGGTGTGGAATCACCCGAAATGGGCAGAGCTGTCCGAGTTCGGCGACAAGAAGCCTCGCTACGAGCCCGGTGGTCTGGGCGAGTTTCTGCGCGGCGGCATGATGGAAGGCGCCCGCGAGCACTTCAACAATAAGAAGCTCAAGGAGCGGGTTGGCTTCGATCTCGACGACCTGGACGCCATGATCAAGGAGTCCATCGACGAAGGCTGGATGCCGTATCACGGCGAGATCAAGGGCATGATCTCGGTGGCCGACAATACCTTCCGCCGCAACAAGTTCGCCAACCGTTACCGCGACGAGCACCTGCGCCAGGCCAGCGAGCTCTATGTCAACGTGAACGTGCGCATGGACTCCACCGCCGAGTGGGCCGACTATGTGCTGCCGGCGGCGGGCCATTACGAGAGCTGGGATCTGCGTACTCAGGGCTATCACCGCTTCTGTAACGTCTTTACCCGTTCGGTCCGGCCGGTGGGCGAGTCCAAGCCCGACTGGGACATCATGGCGCTGCTCACCAAAAAGATTCAGGAGCGCGCCATCGCCCGGGGCGTCGGTCCCATTCAGGACGGTGATGTCACCCGGGATCTGCACACCATTCACGATGACTTCACCCGCAACGGTACCCTCAACACCGATCTCGACGTGTTCACCTATATCGTGGAGAACTCGCCGGAGTTTGGCGGCGTCAGCGTGAAAGAGGCGGTGGAACGCGGCTTTATCGTGATGAACGAGCACGCCGGCACCAACCAGCCGCTCAAACCCGATGAGCCCTACAACCCGTTCACCGCCCAGACCGACGGCAAAAAGCCTTACGACACCCTGACCGGGCGCATCACCTTCTACTGTGATCACCCGCGCTTTATGAAGCTGGGTGCCACCGTGCCCACGGCCCGGCTTTATGCCGGCCCCGAGGCGTCGAACTACCCGCTGCACTTCTATTCGCCCCATGCCCGCTGGGGTGTGCACTCCAACTGGCGCAGCAACAAGTATCTGCTGCGGCTGCAACGGGGCGAGCCCAACATCTATATCAACCCCGGGCTGGCAGCAGAGCGGGGCATCAAGGACGGCGACCGGGTGCGGCTGTTCAACGGCACCGGCGACTTTTTCGCCCAGGCCAAGTTCTACCCCAGCATTCCCAAGCATTCCATCATGATGGAGCACGGCTGGGAGCCCCATCAGTACATTCACAAGAAGCCGATGAACAACTCCATGGCTACCTTCCTGCAGCCGCTGGAACTGGTGGGCGGCTGGGGTCACCTGGGCTTCAAATACTGCATGTGGAACGCCAACCAGTTACTGCACGAATCCAGCTTCGACATCGAGCTGGCCAAGCCGGAAGACATCGCCGACCCGCGGACCGTTTAAGAGGAGATTGCCATGGCTGTCAAACGCCAACTCAGCATGGTGCTGGACCTGAACAAGTGCATCGGATGCCAGACCTGTACCTCAGCCTGCAAGCTGATGTGGACCAACCGCAACGGCCGCGAATTCATGTACTGGAATAACGTGGAGTCCCAGCCCGGGCTGGGCTACCCCCGCGACTACCAGAACATGGGCGGCGGTTTCGACAAGGATGGCGCCCTGCGCCTGGGCCGCCAGCCCAGCCAGGAAGACTACGGTATTCCCTGGGAATACAACTATGAAGAAGCGCTGATGACCGGCACCGATCCCTGGCTGCGTCCCAACGTCAAACCCACCTGGGGCGCCAACTGGGACGAAGACAGAGGCGAGGGGGACTACCCCAACAGCTACTACTTCTATCTGCCGCGGCTGTGTAACCACTGCGCCAACCCGGGCTGCCTGGCGGCCTGTACCCGCAACGCCATCTACAAGCGCCAGGAAGACGGCATTGTGCTGGTGGATCAGGAGCGCTGCCGCGGTTACCGCTATTGCGTGAACGCCTGCCCCTACAAGAAGGTGTATTTCAACGAGCAGATCTCCAAGTCGGAGAAGTGCATCTTCTGTTATCCGCGTATCGAAAAAGGCCTGGCCAACGCCTGTGCCCGTCAGTGTGTGGGTCGCATTCGCTGGGTCGGCTACCGGGACGACAAGGAAGGTCCCATTCACAAGCTGGTGGAGCAATTCAAGGTGGCATTGCCGCTGCACGCCGAGTGGGGCACCCAGCCCAATGTATTCTACGTGCCGCCGCTGTCGTCGCCCAAATACGGCTCCGATGGCCGCACTCTGGAAGAGCCGCGCATTCCGCTGGACTACCTGGAAAGCCTGTTCGGCCCCCGGGTGGGCGAGGTGCTGGAAACACTCAAGACCGAGCGCCAGGCCAAGGCCGAAGGCCGCGAGAGCGCGCTGATGGATCTGCTGATCGGCTATAACCATGCTGACATGTTCAAGCTGAGCTGAGAGAGAGGTTACCCATGAACACCCAATCCGTTACCGCCGACCAGGTTCAGGCCCGGGGCACCGTGTTCCGGCTGGCCGCCGCCATGCTGGACTACCCGCTGGCCGAAACCCAGCAGGCCCTGCGCGAAGGTCGCATGGCACAGGTGCTGAGTCAGGCCATGGCGATACAGGGCGAGCCCGCCTGGCCCGCCCTGCCGGCAAGCAGTGACCTGCAGGCGCTGGAAGTGGGCTACATGGCCACCTTTGTACATGGCCGGCGTGGCCGGCCCCATGTGCCGCTGGTGGCCAGCGCCTACGAACAGCTGCTGGCCGGCGACACCCCGGGCCGTTACCTGCTCAACGTACAGGCCTTTTACCGGCATTTCGGCCTCAAGGCCGCCACCGATGACGAAGGCCATATCGACGAGCCGGATCACCTGGTCACCATGCTCGAATTCTGCGCCCTGCTGTGCCATCTGGAGCAGCAGGCGCTTGAAAGCGGGGGAGATGTCGGTTCGCCCCGGCGGGCACTGCGGGACTTTCTGACCCGCTATCTGGTGCCGATGGCAAGCGCTGTGCGTGAGCGCTTTAACCGGGAAGCCGACCAGGGCCTGGACGCCAACCTGGCCTGCCTGGTGCAGCGTCTGCCCGACTGGGCCGCCCGCCAGTGCGAGTTGCTGGAGCACCAGGTTGGCCCCTGTCCGCAACCGGGCCAGCGCGCCGCGACCGGCAATTCCGAAGGCATGTGGGAATAATGAGGAACATAGAATGAAAGCGATGACGTCCATTTACCGGGCCATGCTGCTGGGACTGGCCATGACCACGGCCGGTACCGCCCTGGCCGATCACAGCGAGATGAACCCCAACGTTACCGAGGTGCAGCCGGGCGATACCGTCAAGGTGGCACGCATTCCCGGTACCATCTATTTGCGCACTCAGAATGATCCGGATGATCTGATCTGGGACCGCCTGCCCATGTACCGCGTTGGTCTGTATCCGGCCCCGCCGGTGCATCAGTCGGTCAAGCTGCGTTTTGAACAGGACCAGGCCTATGAGGCCAAGCACATGTATTTTCAGGTGGCCCGCTCCGACGAACGGTTTTACCTGCGGCTACGCTGGAAGGACGGCACCGAAGACAGAGCCACCACGGTAGACGACTTTCGTGATGGCGTGGCGGTGCAGTTTGCCCTCGAAGGCGCCGACACCTCCTACATGATGGGCTCGGGCCCGGACAAGCCGGTCAATATCTGGTACTGGCGCGCGGATCGGGAGCAGATTGAAGATCTGGCCGCCGGCGGTTACGGCAGCACCACCCGCCTGCCGGATCAGCTGATTGACGGTGCCAGTGCCTGGGTGGCGGAAGAAATTCAGCAGGACAGCGAGTGGCATGTGGTGATGTCCCGGCCGCTTGAGGTCAAGGGTAAGCACCAGGTCGATCTGGACCGGGCTCAGATCCCCGTGGTGTTCGCGGTCTGGGAAGGCCACCACAACCAGCGTGACGGTGACAAACGGGTAACCCCCAACTGGATCCTGCTGGACAACAGCCACTGATACTCAAGGGGAGGAGTTCATCATGACGGTAAACCAATTTAATGCCGGCCAGGACGACGACCTGGCCGTGCGCCCGGCCGACTGCGGCCGGGGCCATGCCTGCCAGTTTTGCCCCAAAGAGCCGGAGTGCACCCTGGACAAGCCCCACCACGAGCAGCGGTTGCTGCAGCGCCGGCTGGCCGACATTGGCCAGATCATTCTGGTCATGGCCAACAAGGGCGGCGTGGGTAAAAGCACCGTCTCGGCCAACCTGGCCGCCGGTCTGGCCGCACGGGGCTTCCGCGTAGGCGTGGCCGATGCGGATATTCATGGTCCCAACCAGAGCCGTTTTTTCGACCAGGTGGGTCAGCGGGTGCGGGTCAGCGAGCGCGGCCTGGATACCCTTGAGAGCTTCGGCGATCGGCTGCCGCATCCGGTCAAGGTGGGCTCGCTGGCCTTTATGATGCAGCGGGATGACACCCCCATCGTCTGGCGCGACGCCTACAAGCACGACTTTATGCATCACCTGATAGGCAGCTTTGACTGGGGCCCGCTGGATTTTCTGGTGGTCGACATGCCCCCGGGCACCGGCAATGAGCTGATCACCCTGAGCGATCTGCTGGAGCAGCAGGCGGTGGCGGCGGTGATTGCCACCACCCCCCAGCAAGTGGCACTGATGGACAGCCTCAAGGCCATCCGCTTCTGCCAGGAGCGCGGCCTGCCGCTGATCGGCGTGGTGGAAAACATGGCCGGGGTGACCTGCCCTCATTGCGGCGGCGAGTTTCAGTTGTTCCCACGGGCTCACCTGGCCGAGGCGCTGGATGAGCTGGGGGTGGAATCATTGGCCAGCATTCCGTTGTCGCCGCTGCTGGCCACGGCCTCTGACTCGGGCGCCCCGCTCACCATGGACCAGCCCGACAGCCCCGAGGCGAAAGCCTTTGCACCGGCGGTGGACGCCTGTATTGACCATGCCCGGAAAGTCAGTGTTGAGGCCGCCACCGAGGAGCTGCAGGCGGTGATGGTGGCCGATACCGACGATCTGGAAGCCATGCTCAACGACCTGCCCGAGGAAGACAGGGACCAGGCCCGGCGCGACCTTGAAGCGCTGCTTGCCGGCGAGCGCGCCCGGCTGAAAAACGATCGCTAATCACTGTTATGAGGAGAGCGCCATGAGCTCAGTACACAACCCTTCCCGCCGGCATTTTTTTCGCCAGCTGGCCAGCCGGGTAGAAGCGGCCACGCCGGTGGGCACCCCCTGGCACCCGGTGCTGGAAGCCCATGCCGGCGATGGCGACGTGCTCTGGTCCGGCTGGGCCGGAGCGGGCGAAGTGTTCGTGGTGGGCGACGAGGGCCGCATTCTGCACTTCAACGCCGACCAGCCGGGCTGGCACGAGCAGGCCACGCCGGTACCGCTGCCCCTGCACGGTATCTGGGGCAACCAGACCGACAGTCTGCACGCGGTGGGCTGGATGGGCTGCATTCTGCATTACGACGGCGAGCAGTGGCGGCGAGTGCAGGGCGGTGTGGTCAACGATGACACCGGTCGCTACGCCTCCTGCGAGGAAAACACACCGCTGTTTGCCATCGACGGCAACACGGCCGGCGAGGCCTGGGCGGTGGGCGACGACGGCCGCATTCTGCATTTTAACGGCGAGGGCTGGCAGTCTGAGGCCTCGGGCACTCGCATCAACCTGCGGGCAGTGGCCTGTGCACCAAACGGCCGGGTCTATGCCGCCGGCGGCGAAGGTACCCTGCTGTGCCGGGACGTGAATGGTGAATGGCAACCGATGGATTGCCCCTTAAGTACCGGTTTTCATGCCCTGCTGGTGCTGAACGACGACGAGCTGCTGCTGGCAGGCGGGCGTTACTTTGTGGATCAGGGCGGCTTTCGCGGCGAACTGGTGCATTACCGCCACGGCGAGTTTCACAACCTGGCCCACGAGGCGGGGCTGCCGCGGCTCAGGGCCCTGCGTGCCTACAAGGACGGCGTGCTGCTGGTGGGCGACAAGGGCCACCTGCTGTATCTGCACAACAACAAGGTGCACAGGCTGGCCTGCAACACCCATCACGATCTGATGGACATCGTTACCCTGGGCTCCGGCGAGGCGCTGGTGGTGGGGGACTTCGGTACCCTGATGACCGCCGCGCCCGACTTTGAAAAGGCGCTGGCCATTCCTCACCGGGAAGTGGCGGCGCAAAGCCGGTGGGAAACCATGGCAAGCCCCACCCAGCGTCAGCTGTGGGGACTGTGGCAGGCCCACGATGGCCAAATGTATGCCTGCGGCGATGTTGGCACCGTGCTGCGGCTGGACGGCGAGCAGTGGGTGGCGCTGCCGGCGCCCGATGAGCAACTGGCGGTGCACTGTTTATGGAGCTGTGAAGGCAGCGGCCTGCTGGCCGGCGGCCAGGAAGGGCGCATTTATCGCTTCAATGGCGAGCAGTGGCAGCTTCACTTCGATCTGCACCTGCACACCACCATACTGGCGATGTGGGGCACCGGGCCCGACTGCATTTATGCGGTGGGCGACGAGGGACTGGTGCTGCATTACGACGGCCTGGGCTGGCAGCGGATGGCTAGCGGCACCACGTCAGCACTCTACGATCTCTGGGGCCTGGATGCCGAGCACCTGCTGGCGGTGGGCGACTTCGGCCTGGCGTTGCGCTACAACGGCAAGGAATGGAAAGAATTCAACACCGGCACCGAGCAGTTTATTTACAGCGTCTGGGGCCGGGGACTGAACGACATCTACGCCGTGGGCCTGTCGGGCACAGTGGTGCATTTCAACGGCCAGCGCTGGCACACCATGCCCACCCGGCTGCAGCAGGATTTGTTGTCGATCTCCGGCAACGACACCGGTGGCGTGTTTGCCGTGGGCGGACGGGGCACGGTGCTCAGGCTGGAGCAGGGCCAGTGGCTGCGTGAAACCGCCCCCACCGAGGCCGGCCTGCGCGCCGTGTGCGCCGCTCGGGACGGCACCGTCTACGCCGTGGGCGATAGGGGCACCATAGTGCGGCGGTCTGCCTGACCGCAGTCATACCGTCATTCCCGCCTTCATTTTGTCATTCCCGCGAAGGCGGAGATCCAGAACATGGAGCACGGGTCTCAATCCCCAGCATTGTCTGCAGACCCGCACTGGACCCCCGCCTGCGGCGGGGGTGACGGAAAACGCCGCCGTCATGCCCGTGAAGACGGGCATCCAGGGCATGTAGCACTATCCTTAACCCCCTGCATTGTCTGCAGACCCGCACCGAACCCCGCCCAATCCCTTTCATGTCTCGTTCTGACAAAACCATGTCTTAATCAGCAATGCCCATAAACGGCATCGGCAGTCTACTGGGAGCCGGCCTGTGAAGGCATGATTTTGCCCCCAGGCCCGGTGCGTTCGTGCGGCGAACGCGACACTCGTCATAAGACAAGGATGCTGAATTATGTGCGCAATACACGGTAACAGAGGCGTGGTCTACACCGGGCCCGGCAAGGTCGAGGTACAGTCCATTGCCTTTCCCGAGCTGTCCCTGGGCAAGCGGGCCTGCCATCACGGCGTGATCCTCAAGGTGGTGTCCACCAACATCTGCGGCAGCGATCAGCACATGGTACGCGGGCGCACCACGGCGCCGTCAGGCCTGGTGCTGGGCCACGAGATCACCGGCCAGATCATCGAATGCGGCCGGGACGTGGAGTTCCTCAAGGTGGGCGACATCGTCTCCGTGCCCTTTAACATTGCCTGCGGCCGCTGCCGCAACTGCAAGGAAGGCAAGACCGGCATCTGCCTGAACGTCAACCCGGCCCGTCCCGGCGCCGCCTACGGTTACGTCGACATGGGCGGCTGGGTCGGCGGCCAGTCCGAATACGTGATGGTGCCTTATGCCGACTTCAACCTGCTGAAGTTCCCGGACCCGGATCAGGCGCTGGAAAAAATTCGCGATCTCACCCTGCTCTCCGACATTTTCCCCACCGGTTTCCACGGCTGTGTCACCGCCGGCGTGGGCCCGGGCTCCACCGTGTATATCGCCGGTGCCGGCCCGGTGGGTCTGGCGGCCGCCGCCTCGGCCCAGTTGCTGGGGGCGGCCTGTGTGATCGTGGGCGACATGAACCCGGAACGCCTGGCCCAGGCTCGCAGCTTTGGCTGCGAGACCATCGATCTGCGCGAAGAGGGCTCGATGGAAGACAAGCTGGAAGTCATTCTGGGCGAGCGGGAAGTGGATGCCTTTGTCGACTGCGTCGGCTTCGAGGCCCATGCCTGTGGCTGCAACCATGGCAAGGAAGCGCCGGCCACCGTGCTCAACTCGGCCATGCAAATCACCCGCGCCGGCGGCCAGATTGGCATTCCCGGCCTGTATGTGACCGAAGATCCGGGCGCGGTAGACGAAGCGGCCCGTGAAGGCGCGCTCAGCATGCGCTTTGGCCTGGGCTGGGCCAAGTCCCACTCTCTGCACACCGGTCAGTGCCCGGTGATGAAGTATCACCGCCAGCTGATGCAGGCCATTCTGTTCGACAAGATCGACATCGCCAAGGCCGTGAACGTGAAGGTGATTACCCTGGATGAGTCGGTGCAGGGGTATGCCGACTTTGACGGTGGTGTGGCCCGCAAATTTGTGATCGACCCCCATGGCATGATTCCCGCGTGAGGGATAGGGTTGAAGATGATATAGCCGGCCAGGATGACTGGCGGCACTGACCCCATCATGGCGGCGGCAACAGGCCGCCGCCATGATCGTTAATGAGGTGGACTTTCTAATGGATGAGAAACAGGTGAAAGGGATGCACGCCATCGAGCGTATCGTGGCGTCCCTTCGGCACCAGCCGGGGGCGCTGCTGCCTATGCTGCATGGTATTCAGGACGAGCTGGGTTACATTCCCGACGACGCCATTCCCGTTATCGCCAAGGCATTGCGCATTACCGCCGCCGACGTGCACGGGGTGGTGAGTTTTTATCATTATTTCCGCTCCGAGCAGCCGGGCCGCCATGTGGTGGAAGTGTGCCGGGCCGAGGCCTGTCAGGCCCGGGGCGCCCGGGAGCTGGAAGCCCACGCCAAGGCCAGACTGGGCATCGACTATGGCCAGACCACGGCGGATCGCAACATCACCCTCAAGCCGGTGTACTGCCTGGGCAACTGCGCCACCGGGCCCTCGGTACGGGTGGGCAAGTGCATCAAGAGTCGCACCACGCCGGCCCGCTTCGATCAACTGGTGGATGAACTCGCCACCTACAAGCTGGAGCTGAAATAATGACCCTGCGTATTTTTGTTCCGAGCGAAACCACGGCGCTGTCGGTGGGCGCCGACGATGTGGCCACCCTGATAAAGCGCGAAGCCGATGCCCGCGGCATCAGCATTGAGCTGGTGCGTAACGGCTCCCGGGGCCTGTTCTGGCTGGAGCCCCTGGTGGAAGTGGATGACGGTCGCGGCCGCCGTGCCTTTGGCCCGGTCGAAGCCGGTGATGTGGCCTCGCTATTTGAACACGACTTTGGCGACGACCATCCCCTGGCCCTGGGGCCGACCGAGGAGATTGCCTATCTTCAGCGTCAGCAGCGGGTGACCTTTGCCCGCCTGGGCGTGACCGATCCGCTGTCGTTGCTCGACTACCAGGCCACCGGCGGT
Source organism: Oceanimonas aquatica (assembly GCF_030732065.1). Taxonomy (GTDB): domain Bacteria; phylum Pseudomonadota; class Gammaproteobacteria; order Enterobacterales; family Aeromonadaceae; genus Oceanimonas. The sequence goes on along the minus strand of NZ_JAVBHX010000002.1, from coordinate 273,410 downwards.
TTTGACGGCCTGAAGCGGGCGCTGGACTGCACTCCTCAGCAGCTGGTGGATCAGGTCAAGGCTTCCGGCCTGCGTGGCCGGGGCGGGGCGGCCTTTCCCACCGGCATCAAGTGGCAGACGGTGCTCGACGCCAAAGGCGCGCAGAAATACATCGTCTGCAACGCCGATGAAGGCGACTCCGGCACCTTTGCCGACCGGCTGGTGATGGAATGCGATCCCTACATGCTGATTGAAGGCATGACCATAGCCGGGCTTGCCGTGGGCGCGACCCAGGGCTACATCTACCTGCGCGAGGAATATCCCCTGGCCCAGGAGCGCCTGGAGCAGGCCATTGCCCGGGCCGAGGCCGCCGGCTTTCTCGGCACCAATTTACTGAACAGCGGCCGCGATTTTGCACTGGAAGTGCGCCTGGGCGCCGGCGCCTACATTTGCGGCGAGGAAACCTCCCTGCTCGAAAGCCTGGAAGGCAAGCGTGGCATGGTGCGCGCCAAGCCGCCGCTGCCGGCCATCGAGGGCCTGTTTGGTCAGCCCACCGTGGTTAACAACGTACTCAGCCTGGCGGCGGTGCCGTCCATTCTGAGCGACGGCCCCGAGCATTATGCCGGTTTCGGCATGGAGCGCTCCCGGGGCACACTGCCATTCCAGCTGGCCGGCAACATTGCTCAAGGGGGGCTGGTGGAATTGCCCTTTGGCCATACCCTGCGAGAGCTGATTGAAGACTTTGGTGGCGGCACCGCCAGTGGCCGGCCTCTGCGCTCGGTGCAGGTGGGTGGCCCGCTGGGTGCCTACCTGTCCGAGGCCCAGCTCGACACGCCGCTTGATTATGAAGCCTTTGCCGCCATCGGCGCCGTGCTCGGCCACGGTGGCGTGGTGGTGTTTGATGACAGCGTCGACATGGCCGAACAGGCCCGGTTTTCCATGGAATTTTGCGCCGAGGAGTCCTGCGGCAAGTGCACGCCCTGCCGTATTGGCGCGGTGCGCGGGGTGGAGGTGATCGATCGCATTATCAACAACGATAATCGCGACGCCAACCTGGCCCTGCTTGACGATCTGTGCGACACCATGATGCAGGGCTCACTGTGCGCCATGGGCGGCATGACGCCGTTCCCGGTGAAAAGTGCGCTCACCCTGTTCCCCGAGGACTTTCAGCGCCAGGGAGGAGAAAAGGCATGATTGAATATTGTTTCCCGGACAAGGATCTGGGCACCCCGGCCAAGGAGTCGGAGGTGCAGGTCACCCTGAGTATCGACGGCGTTGAAGTGACCGTGCCAGAAGGCACGTCGGTCATGCGCGCTGCCGCCCTGGTGGACATCAACATCCCCAGGCTGTGTGCCAGCGACAATCTGGAAGCTTTTGGCTCCTGCCGGCTGTGCACGGTGGAAATTGAAGGCCGGCGCGGCATGCATGCGTCCTGCACCACCCCGGTAGCGCCGGGCATGTTGGTGCGCAGCCAGACCGAGGCGCTGGCCAAACTACGGCGCAACATCATGGAGCTGTATATCTCCGATCATCCCCTCGATTGCCTGACCTGCCCGGCCAACGGCGACTGCGAGCTGCAGGACATGGCCGGTGACGTGGGCCTGCGTGAGGTGCGCTACGGCTTTGCCGGCGAAAACCACCTGAATTTGCCCAAGGACGAGTCCAACCCCTATTTCACCTTTGACGCCAGCAAGTGCATTCTCTGCTCCCGCTGCGTGCGCGCCTGCGCCGAGGTGCAGGGCACCTTTGCCCTGACCATTGAAAAGCGTGGCTTTGAGTCCAAGGTGTCCACCGGCAAGGGCAGTGATTTTCTGAGCTCCGACTGTGTATCGTGCGGCGCCTGCGTGCAAAGCTGCCCCACCGCCACCCTGAGCGAAAAATCGGTGATCGAGCAGGGCCAGCCCGAGCACAGCGTGGTAACCACCTGCGCCTACTGCGGCGTGGGCTGCTCGTTCAAGGCCGAGATGAAGGGTGACCAGCTGGTGCGCATGACCCCGTACAAGGGCGGCCAGGCCAACCACGGCCACGCCTGTGTCAAGGGCCGCTTCGCCTTTGGCTATGCCACCCACAAGGACCGGGTGAAACAGCCCATGATCCGCGACAGCATCGATCAGCCCTGGCGCGAAGTAAGCTGGGACGAAGCCATCGGCTTTGCCGCTCGGCGCCTGCGTGAGGTGCAGCAACAGCACGGCAAACACAGCGTGGGCGGCATTACCTCGTCCCGCTGCACCAACGAAGAAACCTACCTGGTGCAAAAGCTGGTGCGTGCCGCGCTGGGCAACAACAACACCGACACCTGCGCCCGGGTGTGCCACAGCCCCACCGGCTATGGCCTGAAAATGACCCTGGGTGAGTCGGCGGGCACCCAGGACTTTGACTCCGTGCTGCAGTCCGACACCATTCTGGTGATTGGTGCCAACCCCACCGACGCCCACCCGGTGTTCGGATCCTTGCTGCGCAAGCGGCTGCGCCAGGGCGCGAAGCTGATTGTGGCGGATCCGCGCCATATCGACTTGCTGGAAACCCCGCACACCGAGCAGGCCCTGCACCTGCCCATTCGTCCGGGATCCAACGTGGCCCTGGTGAACGCCCTGGCTCATGTGATTGTGACCGAGGGGCTGGAAGACCAGGACTTTATCGCCGCCCGCTGCGCCCCCGAGGAATACGCCGCCTGGCGCGAATTTATTCTCGACCCGGCCCATGCCCCCGAGGCCATGAGTGAAGTGATTGGCGTGCCCGCTGAGCGCCTGCGCGACGCCGCCCGGCTTTATGCCACCGGCGGCAACGGTGCCATCTATTACGGCCTGGGCGTGACCGAGCACAGCCAGGGCTCCACCACGGTTATGGGCATTGCCAACCTGGCCATGGCCACCGGCAACATTGGCCGGCCCGGTGTCGGGGTAAACCCGCTGCGGGGTCAGAACAACGTGCAGGGCTCCTGCGACATGGGCTCTTTCCCTCACGAGCTGCCGGGCTACCAGCCGGTGACCGACGACGCCATTCGCGGCCGCTTTGAGCACGTCTGGGGCGCCGAGCTGGACGCCGAGCCGGGGCTGCGCATTCCGGGCATGTTCAACGCCGCCATCGAGGGCCGCTTCAAGGCCATGTATGTGCAGGGTGAAGACATTGCCCAGTCGGACCCGAACACCCAGCACGTGGAGGCGGCGCTGCGCTCGCTGGAGCTGCTGATCGTGCAGGATATTTTCCTTAACGAAACCGCCAAGTTTGCCCATGTGCTGCTGCCCGGCGCCACCTTCCTGGAGAAAAACGGCACCTTTACCAACGCCGAGCGGCGCATCAACCGAGTGCGCAAGGTGATGGCGCCGCTGGCCGGCAAGGAAGACTGGGAAGTGACCATGGCCCTGGCCAACGCGCTTGGCTACCCCATGAACTACCGGCATCCGTCCGAGATCATGGACGAGATTGCCAGCCTGACGCCGTCCTTTACCGGGGTCAGTTATCAGCGGCTGGAAGAGCTGGGCAGCATTCAGTGGCCCTGCAACGATGAGTTTCCGGCCGGCATGCCGGTGATGCACGGCGACAGTTTCCCCATTGGCCTGGGCCGTATGGTGGTGACCGAGTTTATTCCCACCACCGAAAAGGTGAGCCAGGCCTATCCGCTGCTGCTGACCACGGGGCGGATCCTCAGCCAGTACAACGTGGGTGCCCAGACCCGGCGCACCGACAACAACGTCTGGCACGGGGAAGATTGGCTTGAAATTCACCCTCACGACGCCACTGCCCGGGGCATTGCCGACGGCCAGCCGGTCACCATTGCCAGCCGCACCGGCAGTACCGTGTTGCGGGCCAAACACAGCGAGCGCATGCAGCCCGGGGTGGTGTACACCACCTTCCACTTTCCCCACAGCGGCGCCAACGTGATCACTACCGACAACTCGGACTGGGCCACCAACTGTCCGGAATACAAGGTGACGGCGGTGCAGGTCACCGGCACCAACGACCAGACGCTGTCGGACTGGCAACGCCGGTTCGAGGCCTTTACCGAGCAGCAACTGGCCTATGCGGAGCAGGCCCATCACCAGGTGAAGGAGCACTAAATAGAAACGCCGGCGAAAGCCGGCGTTTTTGTGTGATAGCCACGCTGGATCTTAATTCGTCATGCCCATGAAGATGGGCATTCAAGGGCATGGTGCGCTGATCTGAAAGCAACGCTTTGTCTGAAGATCCCCTGGACCTCCGCCTTCGCGGAGGTGACGAAGAAATCAAAAGCTGAGGTGACGGAATAACGCGGAAGTGATTTCGGTGCCGTCATTCCCGCGAAGGCGGGAATCCAGAGCATGGTGCACATGACCCGAAACCACTCCGGCGCAGAAGACAGGGCTGGGGTTACAGCATGGCTGCACCAGACAACCCGTCAGCCGTCTGCCCTGGACTCCCGTCTTCACGGGAGTGACAGAGTTGGGGAACAAGCGTGTAAATAACAGTAAAAACAAAAAAGCCTGAGCCGAATGCCGGCTCAGGCGAAAACGGGCTTACCTGTGAGTTCTTGCTAACAGGCTGACCAGCCGTACCAAACAGTTAAAACGCGATGTCCACATCTTCCTCGGGCACGCTGCAGCAGCTCAGCACATAGCCGTCGGCAATGTCTTCGTCGGTAATGCCGCCGTTGTGATCCATGTTGACCTTGCCCCTGGCGACCTTCACCTTGCAGGTGCCGCAAATGCCCATGCCGCAGGCCTTGGGGATGTGCAGGCCCACCTGGGCGGCGGCGCTGTGCAGGGTTTCGCCGGGCAGAATGCTGGCCTGCAGATCGCTTTCCAGAAATGAAATGTTCAGCCGGTCTTCGCTGTGCTCCAGCTCGTCCGCCAGATCCGAGGCTTCCTGGGCCAGCTGCTCAACATCCTCAATCACTTCCACCGGCGTGGCACCGAAGCTTTCTTCGTGATAGTGGTCCATGTCGAAGCCGGCTCGCTGCAGCAGGTCGCGAATCGCCTTCATGTAGGGCGCCGGGCCACAGCAGAACACTTCCCGATCCATAAAGTCGGGGGAAATCTGAGCCAGCATGGCGCTGTTCAAAAAGCCCCGGTAGCCGCTCCAGGTTTCGCCAATGTCGGTGCGTTCGCAGATCAGGCTCATCTGAATATTGGGCAGCCGTGAGTCCATGTGCTGCAGCTCACGGTAAAACACCAGATCCTTGGGGGTGCGGGCGCTGTGCACAAACTGAATGTCCACCTCGGCGTTGGTATCAAACCACCAGCGCAGCATCGACATCACCGGGGTAATGCCCACGCCGCCGGAGAGCAGCAGTACTTTTTCGTTGGGATAGTCAATGCAGTTGAAGTTGCCCACCGGGCCGTGCGCCGCCAGGGCGTCGCCTTCCTTCAGGTTATCGTGCAGCCAGTTCGACACCACGCCGCCGGGCACCCGTTTCACAGTAATGGAAAAGCTGTAGGGCACGGAAGGAGAGGAGGCGATGGTGTAACTGCGCATCACCGTCTGTTCGTCAATTTCCAGCTCCAGGGTTACGAACTGCCCGGGCTTGAAGAAAAACAGCAAGGGGCTTTCCGCGGTAAAGCAAAAGGTGCGTACGTCCCAGGTTTCCTGGATCACGCGCACACAGCGCACCGGATGGCGGCCATTGCTCCAGGTCTGGGTATTGATGGGGGATAGAAAGTCCTGATTCATCGCCGTTCTCCGATGCGCGTAAAGTGAATGACCTGTTTTCCTTGATGGCTTCATTTTTGATGAGAACGGCCGGATGGAATTGCCTGAAAACGACACCGACATATCCGTTCACCCCGTTTACAGGCCGGCCGAAAGCCGTGCTGGCGGGGCAGGTCGGAAACAAGCGCGGCGAGCGTCGCTTTCAGGCAATCCGGTTTACATAACCTTGGCAACAATAAGGTCAACCGTGGCCCTGGCGGCTGTCGCCGGGATACCTCAGGCACTCATCAACAGAAAGGAAGCAAGACAGATGGAGCAGACCAACACCACCGTTATCGGAGCCGTCAACAGCCTGGCAGACACAGTTCAGCTGTTGCGCCAGCGCCGGCCCGGCTATTCCCTTCCTCAGGCCTGTTACAACAGCCCCGAGGTGTTTGCCGCCGACATGGAGCAAATCTTCTGCAAGGAATGGCTGTACGTGGGGCTGACCTGTGAAATTCCCCAGCCCGGCAACTTTATTACCCTGGAAGTGGGCAACAATCCCATTACCATAGTGCGCAACAAGCAGATGGAGGTGCAGGCGTTTCACAACGTGTGCCGGCACCGCGGCTCGCGCATCTGTCTGCCCAGGCAGGGCAAGGTGGCCAAAATGGTGTGCCCCTATCACCAGTGGACCTACGAGCTGGACGGCGAGCTGATTTATGCCGGCAACGACATGGGCGACCAGTTCAACAAGGCCGACTTTCCGTTGAAAAAGGTGCACACCAAAACCGCCGGCGGTTACATTTTTGTCAGCCTGGCCGACAACCCGCCCGAAATTGACGACTTCCTTGCCGAACTCGGCCGTTACCTGGAACCTTACGATCTGGAAAACGCCAAGGTGGCGGTGCAGTCCGAGATTCTGGAAGAGGCCAACTGGAAGCTGGTGATCGAGAACAACCGCGAGTGTTATCACTGCGCCGGCTCGCACCCCGAGCTGCTTAACACCCTGCTGGAATGGGACGACACCAACGACCCCCGCGCCACCGACGCCTTCAAGGCCCATGTGGCGCGCAAGGCGGCGGAGTGGGACGCCGAAGGCATTCCCCATGAGCATGTGTCGTTCGGCCTGCGCAACCGCATGGTGCGCATGCCCCTGGCCGAGGGCAAGGTGGCCATGACCATAGACGGCAGCGCCGCGTGCAAGAAAAATCTGGGCCGGGTGCAGAACCGGGATCTGGGCTCCCTGCGTATTCTGCACCTGCCCAACTCCTGGAACCACGGTCAGGGCGACCATCTGATCACCTTTCAGGTGATTCCGGTCGGCCCCCAGCAGACCAAGGTGGTCACCAAGTGGGTGGTGCACAAGGACGCGGTGGAAGGCGTCGACTACGACGTGGAAAAACTGCGCCGGGTATGGGATGCCACCAACGCCCAGGACCGGGCCCTGGCCGAGGAAAACCAGCGCGGCATTAACTCCGTGGCCTATGAGCCGGGCCCCTATTCACCCACCTACGAGTTTGGTGTGGTGAACTTCGTTAACTGGTATGCCGACACCCTGGTGGCGAACGCCGAAGGCCCGACACTGTCGGTTGAGTTGCCGGAGTAAGCTGGCTGTTTCGTTACTACTCCCCCTTGCTTTGTTACCCCCGTGCCTTTCATTTCGTCACCCCTGTGTTCCCTCGTCGCCCCCGCGGAGGCGGGGGCCCAGGACAGACGGCTGAAGGACCGCCGGGTGCGGTGATACTGCAAACCCAGTCATTTCTTCAGACCCGCACCAAAGTTAATGCCGTGCAGCATGCTCTGGATGCCCGTCTGCACGGGCATGACGAACAGTGTGTCGCCCCCGCGCTGGCACGTCATCCCCGTGCAGACGGGGACGGGAGCCCAAGGCTGACGGGGCGTGACTCGCGCCGCATTTGGCGCAAGGCCCGTCGCTATCGGGACAATGGCGTAATCACACAAACGTAGTATGGATATCGCCCTGCAGCCGAGGCGAGGGCGCAGCAACCGCCAGTGTTGCACGCCACCCGCCCGGGTTCTGCAAAAGGAAATTGCACACCGTTCATACGGCATCACATCAGGAAGGTAATCACATGAAAACTCGCGGACTCAACTTCAAAACCCTGCTGGCGTCTGCCATCACTGCCGCTTGCCTGGTCAGCACCAGCGCCCAGGCATTGACCCTGAAGCTGGCCACCGACTCCGGCACTCAGGGGTCACCGGCCGGTGAAGCCCTGAAAAAATGGGGGGAGCTTATCGAGCAGAAATCCGGTGGCGACATCGAGACCAAGGTTTTCTATCAGAATGAGCTGGGCGGTCAGCAGGAAGTGTTCGACCTGCATGTGGCCGGTGATGTGGACGTGATGCTGAACTGGCCCATGACCTCCTACGACAAGCGCATTGGCGTGATTTACACCCCCTACATGACGCTGTCGTGGAAGGAAGCGCTGGACGCCTACAGCCCGGGCGGCTGGGTCAACAACCTGCTCGGCGGTGTGTATCAGGATATTGGCCTGAAGTTCTTCGGCCCCTGGCCGGAAGGCTTTAACGGCGTGGGTTCCCGCGACAAGTACGCCCTCAATATCAAGGATGCCGAAGGCCTCAAGGTGCGCACCATGACCGTGTTCCCGGCTCCCCAAACCATGCAGGCGCTTGGCTACCAGACCGCCGCCATTGACTGGGGAGAAGTGTACACCGCACTGCAGACCGGCGTGGTCGACGGTGAGGCCGGCAACGTCATCTACTGGGATTACGAGTATTTCCGTGACTCGCTCGACTACTACGTGCAGACCAAGCACTTCTTCATGACCGGTGTGCTCTCCATGAACCTGGATGTGTGGGACAGCATGAGCGAAGACCAGCAGAAGGTGGTGCAGGAAGCGGCAGTGGAAATCATGAACGAGCAGTTCAAGGCCGCCAAGGAGCAGGACGAGTTCTACATCAAGAAGGCCCAGGAAGCCGGCATGAAGTACTTCGAGCCCAGCAACGAGCAACTGCGCGAATTTGCCCGCGCCGCCCGCGAGCAGGTCTGGCCGCTGATGGACAAGGAAATCGGCGCCGACATCATGAACACCATTCGTGCCAACGCTACCAAGCTGTAACCGGCGGATTGTTTTAACACGACCGGCCTGTTATCGGGCCGGTCCGTTCAGAGGGTGTAATCAATGAGCAGCAGATTCTTTTCCGGACTGGACCGGCGGGTGGGCTGGTTGCTGGAAGCGGCCGCCTTCACCGCCAGCCTGCTGGTGGTCGGACTGATGTTGTTTCTGGTGCTGGCGCGTTACGTGTTTGGCTGGTCGGTGGTGGGCTTGCTGGAGCTGATCATGCTGTTTGGCATGTGGCTGTACATGCTGGGGGCGCTGATCGCCAGCCGCCGCAACGAGCACCTGGTGGTGGACTTCGTGGAGTTGCAGATCACCGATGATCGCATTCGGTTTCTGCACAGAACGTTGATCTCCCTGATCACTTTTGTGATCTGCCTGTTCTTTGTGGTGCTGGCTTACCGCATGCTGGCCTGGGGGCTGCGTAGACCTCAGTCAACCCCGGGCATGGGCATTCCGCTGTGGTTACCCCAGGCGTCCATCATGCTGGCGGCCGTGGGATGCAGCTGTTATTCGCTGCGTGATTTGCTGAAGGCCGTTGCCGGCCTGTGCGGCGCGGGCTCCGGCTCTCGCCAGCTGAAAGAGGAACACTGAGATGGAAGGTTTCATGGCCGTAGGCCTGTTGATGCTGTTGATGATCATCGGTGTGCCGGTGGCCTGGTCCTTTGCCGGCGTGCTGGCATACATGGTGTATGTGTACGACGCCAACCTGAATACCCTGATGCTGCAGGGCTATCGCTCGGTCGACTCGGTGATCCTGATTGCCCTGCCGCTGTTTGTGCTTACCGGATACATGATGCAAAGCGGCGGCATTGCCAAACGGCTGGTGGACTTTATTGAGGTAATGATCGGCAAGCGCAAAGGCGGCATGGGTGCCTCCATGGTCATGGCCTCGGGCATTTTCGGTGCCATTGCCGGCACCGCCACCGCCGCCGTGGCCTCTATCGGTACCATCATGATCGGACCCCTGGAGCAGCGTGGCTATCCGCGCAGTTATTCCTCGGCCTTGCTGGGCATTTCGTCATTGCTGGGCATTCTTATTCCGCCGTCGATCACCATGATTTTGTTTGCCGTGGTCACCCGGCAGTCGGTGGCCGCCTGTTTTGCCGCCTCGGTGGGGCCGGCCATTTTGCTGATAGTGGGGTTGATCCTCGCCAACCGGTTTGGCGTGGGCCGCTTTTTCAACGAGGTGAGCAGTGCCGCCGGCAACGGAATGGAAAAACTGCCGAGCAAGGGTAAAGCCACGCTCAAGGCCTTTCCGGCGCTGTCGTTGCCGGTGATCATCCTCGGCGGCATTTACGGCGGCGTGTTCACGCCCACCGAGGCGGCGGCGGTGGCGGCCTTTTCGGCCATGCTGATCGGGTTTTTCATCTACCGCGACATGAACCTGAAAAGTTTTGCTCGAAGCGTGGTGGCGGCGGCAGAAACCACCGGCACCGTGATTTTGATCCTGCTGTTCAGCTTCATGATTGGCCGTATTCTGGCCTCGGAGCGTATTCCCCAGGATCTGACCGAGCTGGTCAGCACCTTTATTCAGAATCCGCTGCTGATCCTGATTGCGGTTAACCTGTTCCTGATTTTCGCCGGCATGATCATGGATGACGTATCGGTCACTGTGGTGGTGGCGCCGCTGTTCCTGCCGCTGATGGTGGACACTGGCATTCACCCGGTGCACTTTGCCTCCATTGTCGCCTGCTCAGTGGTGATCGGGGCCAACAGCCCGCCGGTGGCCCCCATCCTCTACATGGCCTGCCGCATCGGCAAGGTGTCGATACACAAAACGGTGAAACCCGCCCTGGCACTGATGGCCTTTGTCGGCCTGCCGGTGATGCTGGTCACCACCTTTGTGCCCGAGCTGTCGCTGTTTCTGCCCCGCTGGCTCGGGTTTGTGTGATGGCGTAAATGGAATAAGTGGGAAGGGGAGCCGATGGCTCCCCTTTTTGTTTTGTCACTCCCGGGCTTTACTTCGTCACTTCCGCGATGGCGGGAGTCCAGGGCAGACGAGGGAGGATGTTGTTTTAACGCGGTAAAGGCCGGGCCCTCTCATGTCTTCAGATCAGGCGTTGTTGTCTGGAAGCGTGCACCATGCACTGGATCTCCGCCTTCGCGGAGATGACCAAGGTTAGGTTGCGTAAATGACGAGCGATAGCGTACTCCCGCGTTGTGGCTCGTCACTCCCGTGAAGACGGGAGTCCAGGGCCGACGACTGAGGATGCTGCTGTGTGCGGTGATGTTGCAGGCCCGAGCCTGTCTGCAGATCAGGCGTTGTTGCCGGCAAGTGTGCACCATGTCTGGATGCCCGTTTACACGGGCATGACGAACACTGGGTCACTCCTGCTTCAAACTCTCCTCCACCAACGCCAGCACTTCCGGGTGCAGCAGCGCCCGCTGGGCCAGCAGGGCCTCCAGCCGTTCCCGCCAGACGTCGCCGTCGGGGCCGGCCAGCGCGTCGGTCAGCAGTGGTGAACAGTCGGCCAGCCGTTCCGGAGGGGTCAGGCCCCAGGCCTTTAGCCGGGCCAGAAAATCCTGTTGATCAATCAGTTCGGTGATCATCATGGCGTGGGTCCTCTCAGGGTGAAAAAGCTCAGGCTAATCCCGGCCGCCACGGGCGACAAGGCCATTTGCGACATGCTGTCGCAATGGAAACAGAATATGACGCTCGAGGCGGAACTGGTTAATACAGTGTCGCATTGAAGAAGTTTTAAGCAGCCGTTAGCTGTTTTTATAAGGGCCGGTACTTCACCGACGAGCGCCTGACCGGCGCCATGTTATCAACCCGCAGTCGCGACCGGGGCCATGGGGACGAGGAGGCCCGGGTGGCGGCTGACCCACCATTAATCCGACGGAGATCTCTTGCTATGGTTGGCAAAGATGGAGTGTTAAAAGGAATGAGTCCGGCGGCAACGATCAGCTCCATGATGATCGTTACCTTGTTTGTGTTGGGCGGCGCCCTGTATCCGGACGCCGCTGCCAGTTTGTTCGACAGTGTGTCGGGCGGCATATTGTCTCACTTCAAATGGTATTACATCGCCATTGTGGCGCTGATGCTGGTGTTCTGCGTGGTGCTGGCCTGCAGCCGGTTTGGCAGGATGCGCCTGGGCAGCGACGACGATCGGCCGGAATATGGCCTGTTTTCCTGGTTTGCCATGCTGTTCAGCGCCGGCATGGGCATTGGCCTGGTGTTCTGGTCCATTGCCGAGCCCATTTATCACTTTCAGAGCAACCCTTTCATCGCCGAGGGAATGACCCCTGAGGCGGCTGAAATGGCCATGCGCATTACCTTCTTTCACTGGGGCCTGCACCCCTGGGCCATTTACGTGGTGGTGGGCCTGTCACTGGCGTATTTTTCCTACCGGCTGAAGTTGCCCCTGACCATTCGTTCGGCGCTGTACCCGCTTATCGGTAAACGCATTTACGGCTGGATGGGTCATGCCGTCGACACCCTGGCGGTGTTTGGTACCGTATTTGGCGTGGCCACCTCGCTGGGTCTGGGCGTCAGCCAGATCAACACCGGCCTGAATCATCTGTTCGGGGTGGAAGTCAGCACCGGTAACCAGCTGTTGCTGATCCTGGTGATTTCGGCCATCGCTACCGCTTCGGTACTGTCCGGCATTGGCCGGGGCGTGAAGTGGCTGTCGGAGATCAATATCTGGCTGACCGTGGCGATCCTGCTGTTTTTGCTGGTGTATGGCCCCACGCGCTACCTGCTGCAAAGTTATGTGCAGGGGGTGGGTGATTACCTGGCTCATGTGATACCCCTCAGTACCTGGACCGATGCCAGCAAAGACGGCCAGTGGCAGTCCTGGTGGACCGTGTTTTACTGGGGCTGGTGGATGTCCTGGTCGCCCTTTGTCGGCATGTTTATTGCGCGTATCTCGAAGGGTCGCACCATTCGTGAATTTATCTGTGGCGTGCTGTTGGTGCCGACGCTGCTTGGCATGCTGTGGCTGACCCTGTTTGGCGGCTCGGCCCTTTATCTGGAACTGACCCATTCCCTCACCAATGCGGCGGGCGAGGCGAGCGCCGCCATTGGCCAGGCCGGCATTGTGGCGGCGGTAAGCGAAAACGTGACCACGGCACTGTATGCCACCCTGACCCTGCTGGACGGCGGTACCATGGGGTATCTGGCCTCGGTGCTGGCCACCGTGCTGGTGGCGCTGTATTTCATCACTTCGGCCGACTCCGGCACTCTGGTGGTGACCACCATACTGTCGCTGGGGGATGAACATCCGCCCCGCAGCCAGCGGGTATTGTGGGGCATGGCGGTGGCCGCCGTGGCGGCCATTCTGATGCTGGCGGGCGGGCTCAAGGCACTGCAGACCGCCGCCATTATTGCCGCGTTCCCGTTCTCGGCGGTGATCATGGTGATGATGTGGGGCCTGTTCCGGGCCCTGCATCAGGAAATGCCTTTTGAAGAGGCCGTGACGGTGCCGGTGAAGCTGCCGCCTGCGCCCTGACACCGCCTCATTTCGGGGCAGGGCACCGCGACTCTGCCCCAAGACAGGGAGTTCTGAATGATAACAATGTTGTTATTTGACTCCTTTTCTCGGTATCCCCCGTCTTTTAGCTAACAAAATCGCCCGTAACGGGCGATTTTTCATTGCTTATCTTCCCCTTGAGTGCTGGCACGAAAGTTGCCGTATCTGACCGTAAGCGAGTGTGACACGGTGACTTTTTCTGACTCACAAGACCGGTTGTTAACCTGTAAAGCGTACACTTTCTGAGCTTGCTCACAGTTTGCTTTCGAGGCATGAAAAAAACCGCTTTTAGTGATGTTGCATGTCGCTCTGGTGTTATATATTTTTTAAATGTTTGCATCAATAATGTAAATGCACCCTTTCGGTGGCGCTGGATGGCCAGCGATAACACAAGGCTTACGCCTTGTAGCTCGGCAAGGACAGGAGGAGTAGCAATGAGTCAGCCGCAACGTGTTGGTTTTCTGTTGGTGGAGAATTTCACCATGATCTCCCTGGCCTCGGCCATTGAGCCGCTGCGCATGGCCAACCAGCTGTCGGGAAAAAATCTGTACGAGTGGGTCATGCTGACCGAAACCGGCCAGCCGGTGCGGGCCAGTGATGGTGTGCTGGTGACACCGGATCACGCCACCCACGACTGTGGCCATCTCGATATGATGCTGCTGTGCGGTGGGGTAGGGGTGTCCAATGCCCGCAGCCGTCATCTGCGTACCTGGCTGCAGCAACTGGCCCATCGCAAGGTCAAGCTGGGTGCGGTGTGTACCGGCAGTTTTCTGCTGGCCGATGCAGGTGTGCTCGATGGCTACCGCTGTACCATTCACTGGGAATACATGGCCGCCTTCAAGGAAGCCTTTCCCCGCCTTGATACCAGTAATGCCCTCTATTGCATCGACCGTGACCGGCTGACCTGCAGTGGCGGCACGGCCCCCATCGACATGATGATGCACCTGATTGAAAAGGAGCACTCCAGCGCGCTCAGCACCGCCATTTGCGACATGTTCCTGTGTGAGCGCATTCGCGATGGTCAGGAAGAGCAGAAAGTGTTGCTGCGCCATCTGGTGGGGCCGGCCCAGCCCAAGCTGGCGGAAGTAGTGGCACTGATGGAAGCCAATCTGGAAGAGCCCATTACTCTGGACGAACTGTCTCATTACGTGGGGCTGTCACGTCGCCAGGTGGAGCGGCTGTTCCAGCGCCATGTGAAATGCTCGCCGTCGCGCTATTACCTTAACCTGCGCCTGAAGCGGGCCCGGCAGCTGCTGCGCCAGACTTCAATGGCGATCATCGACATCGCCACCGCCTGCGGTTTTGTGTCCATGCCCCATTTCAGCAAGTGCTATCGGGAATGTTTTGGCGTGCCGCCCCGGGACGATCGCTGTGGCCGCCCCGTGCCCAAAGCCACGGAAGAAGCCATGCCGGCCATGCCTGACCTGGCCCTCAATGCCCGCCTCGACACCTCCCGCAGCGAACCTACCTTCGCCTCGGTAACGCTCTGATGGTGGTATTGCCCCTGGCCCTGTCATGCCCAATGAAAACGGGCATTCAGGGCATGGTGCACTGAACTTGCCAATATTACGTGTCTGCAGACCCGCACTGGACCCCGACTTCGCCGATGTGACGACAGAATAATACGATGTAACAGTCAGCAATGTGTGGCTTCTAAAACAAACTGCCCTGCGGCTCGGGTGCCTGACCGGGAAAGGCGGGCAGGGACGCACCCAGTGCTTCGGCGATTGTAGCTGCCAGGATGGGCGCTTCCACGTTGTCGGCGGTATGCACAAACAGATACACCGACTTGCCCTCATTAAGCCAGCCTTGCAGGCGGGGCAGCCAGGGTTGCCAGAAGGGCGTGTTGGCGGCCAGATCCGGGTTGCCGATAAAGCGCACCACAGGCGCGTTCCCGGTGCTGATGATATGCACCGGCACTTTGGGTTTCTTTTGCTGGGCATCGGCCAGCGCCGGCGTGGCAGGAGGCACCGCAAATACCGGCCTTGAGTCCATGATAATACGGTTGGCGTTGTGCTCCAGCAGCAGCCGGTTGAGCCGGCGCTCCGCTTCGCCCTTGGCAAAAAACGCCGGATGGCGCACTTCCACGCCTATTTCAAAATTATTCGGCAGGGCGTTCAGCAAATGCGCCAGGCCGTTGAGCTGCTCGGGGCCGCAGGCGGCGGGCAGTTGCAGCATCAGCATGCCCAGCTTGTGATGCAGGGGGGTTAACTGCTCGATAAATGCCAGAGCCGGGGCGATATTGTCGGCGAGGCGGCCCTGATGGCTGACGGCGGACGGAAACTTGAAGGTAAAGCGAAAGTCCGGGCCTGTCATGGCCTCCCAGCGCGTCAGGCTGTGGGCGTCGGGCACGCCGTAGAAGCTGGTATTGCCTTCCACGGTATTGAACACCTTTGCATAGTCGGACAAATGCTCGGTGCTTTTAAGCCCCCGGCCGAGCAGGCTGCCCGGCCAGCCGGCATGAGACCACTGACTCAGACCCAGATATAACGGCATGTTTCTCCTTCATCGAAATACAAGCTGGAAGTGATTAGCCGGATGCTGCCACCCGCCCGGTCGGGTTGCAGACACGGCACCATGCCTGCCGGCCATTCAGGTCTGCTTTCAGCTTTCCGCTTCAAGCTTCCAGCTGTTGTTAAGCGGTTGGATCCCTGTTCGGGTTTCCGATTATACTAGCGCGCTGTTTACAGACAAATTCAAGCCTGCGGCCGGGTGCCGCAGCCAAAGCACATCATAGGAAGACTCCATGCGCACTCATTATTGCGGGCAGGTAGACGCCTCCCTGGTTGGCCAGAGCGTAACCCTCAGTGGCTGGGTTCATCGTCGTCGTGATCTGGGCGGTCTCATCTTTATCGATATGCGCGATCGCGAAGGCATCGTGCAGGTGTTTTTCGATCCCGACAAGGCCGAGGCCTACGACAAGGCGTCCGAGCTGCGTGCCGAGTTTTGCGTGCAGATCACCGGTCAGGTGCGTGCGCGGCCCGAGTCTCAGGTGAACAAGGACATGGCCACCGGCGAGGTGGAAATCTTTGCCCACGAGCTCACCATCATCAACAAGGCGGCGCCGCTGCCGCTGGACTTCAATCAGAACAACTCCGAAGAGCAGCGCCTCAAGTACCGCTATCTGGACTTGCGCCGCCCCGAGCAGGCGCGGTTCCTGAAAACCCGTGCCCAGGTCACCAGCCGGGTGCGCCGCTTTATGGACGAGCACGGCTTTCTGGATATCGAAACCCCCATGCTCACCAAGGCCACCCCGGAAGGCGCCCGTGACTACCTGGTGCCGAGCCGGGTGCACAAGGGCTATTTCTACGCGCTGCCCCAGTCGCCTCAGCTGTTTAAACAGCTGCTGATGATGAGCGGTTTCGACCGTTACTACCAGATCGTCAAGTGCTTCCGCGACGAGGATCTGCGTGCCGACCGCCAGCCCGAGTTCACCCAGATCGATGTGGAAACCTCCTTTATGAGTGCCGAGCAGGTGCGTGAGGTGATGGAGCAGCTGGTGCGTGAACTGTGGCAGGACGTGGCCGGCGTGGATCTGGGCACCTTCCCGATCATGACCCACGAAGAAGCCATGCGCCGCTACGGCTCCGACAAGCCGGATCTGCGTATTGCCATGGAACTGACCGACGTCGCCGATCTGGTGAAGGACGTGGACTTTCAGGTGTTTGCCGGCCCGGCCAATGACCCCAAGGGCCGCGTGGCTGCCCTGCGCGTGCCCGGTGGCGCTAAGCTTTCCCGCAAGCAGATCGATGAATACGGCAAGTTCGTGGGCATTTACGGCGCCAAGGGCCTGGCCTGGCTCAAGGTCAACGAAGCGTCCAAGGGGCTTGAAGGTATTCAGTCGCCGGTGGCCAAGTTCCTGAACGAATCCATTGTGACCGAGCTCATCAGCCGCACCGGCGCCACCGACGGCGACGCCATCTTCTTTGGCGCCGACAGTGCCAAGGTGGTGGCCGACGCCATGGGTGCCCTGCGCCTGAAACTGGGCAAGGATCTGGAGCTGGTCGAGAACAGCTGGAAGCCGCTGTGGGTGGTGGACTTCCCCATGTTCGAGGAAGAGGACGATCGTCTCTACGCCATGCACCATCCCTTTACCGCCGCCAAGGACGTGTCGGTCGACGAGCTGGAAGCCAACCCGCTGGCGGCGCTGGCCAACGCCTATGACATGGTGATCAACGGTTACGAAGTGGGCGGTGGCTCGGTGCGTATTCACGACAACGCCATGCAGCAGACCGTGTTCCGTCTGCTCGGCATCAACGCCGAGGATCAGCAGGAGAAATTCGGCTTCCTGCTCGACGCCCTCAAGTACGGTACTCCGCCCCATGCCGGTCTGGCCTTTGGTCTGGACCGCCTGGTGATGCTGCTGACCGGCACCGACAACATTCGGGACGTGATTGCCTTCCCGAAAACCACCACCGCGTCCTGTTTGCTGACCGATGCCCCCAGCCTGGCCAACCCGGACGCGTTGACCGAGCTGGCCATTCGCACCGAGCAGCCCAAGGCGGAGTAAGCCATGGCCCACAAGCACCCGGAGTCGGTACTGATCCTCATTCATACCGAGGATCGCGTACTGCTGCTGCAGCGCAAGGACAACCCGGATTTCTGGCAGTCGGTCACCGGCAGCCTGGAAGCCGGGGAGAATCGCATGCAGGCCGCCGCCCGCGAACTGGAGGAAGAAACCGGTTTGGTGGTGGGCAACGGCCTGCAACTGGTGGAAACCGGGCACCGGGTGCGTTTTGAAATTTACCCTCACTGGCGGCACCGCTACCGGCCGGGGGTCACCCACAACTGGGAATACGAATTTCGTTTATGCCTGCCCGAGCCGCAAACCGTGCGGCTTACCGAGCACCTGGATCAGTGCTGGCTGCCCTTTGAGGAGGCGCGTGCCAGGGCCGGCTCCTGGACCAACCGGGATGCCATCGGCAGGCTGATAAACACAGAGTAAAAGGAGACTGACGTTATGGCAGGTCACAGTAAATGGGCCAACATCAAGCACCGCAAGGCGGCTCAGGACGCCAAGCGCGGCAAGATCTTCACCAAGCTGATCCGTGAACTGACCACGGCGGCCCGTGAAGGCGGATCCGATGCGGCTTCCAATCCCCGGCTGCGTGCCGCCATCGACAAGGCGCTGTCCAACAACATGACCCGGGACACCGTCGAGCGGGCAGTGAAGCGCGGCGCCGGCGAGCTCGACGGCCAGCAGCTGGAAACCATCGTCTACGAGGGCTATGGTCCGGGCGGCACCGCCGTCATGGTGGAATGCATGACCGATAACCGCAACCGCACCGTGTCGGAAGTGCGCCATGCCTTTTCCAAGAGCGGCGGCAACCTGGGCACCGATGGCTCGGTGGCTTACCTGTTCGAGAAAAAGGGCGTGATCACCTACGCCGAGGCGGACGAGGAAACCGTGATGGACGCGGCGCTGGAAGCCGGGGCCGACGATGTGGTGGTCAACGAGGACGACTCCATCGACGTGTACACCCAGTGGGACGAGTTCGGTACGGTGAAGGACGCCCTGGATGAAAGCGGCCTCGAGGCCGTTAACGCCGAAGTGACCATGATTCCGTCAACCAAGTCGGAACTGGATGAAGACACCGCGCCCAAGCTGCTGCGCCTCGTCGACATGCTGGAAGATCTGGACGACGTTCAGGAGGTTTACCATAACGGTGACATCTCCGACGAACTGGCGGAACAGCTTTAAACAACGGTTTGTCATCTCCGCGCAGGCGGAGATCCAGTGCGGCTCTGCAGGCGATGCCTTGCCTGAAGGGCCGTGCCTCTTTTCCCTGGACCCCCGCCGTCGCGGGGGTGACCATTAATTCTTTATGTCCATTATTCTCGGTATCGATCCCGGCTCGCGCATCACCGGTTATGGGGTGGTGCGCCAGACCGGCAATAAAATGGAGTACCTGGGCTCCGGCTGCATTCGCATGACCGATGATGCACTGGCGCCTCGGCTCAAGAAAATTTACGACGGGGTCAGCGAAATCGTGCTGCAGTTTCGCCCGGACCTGTTCGCCATTGAACAGGTGTTTATGGCCCGCAATCCCGACTCGGCGCTGAAGCTTGGTCAGGCCCGGGGCGCGGCCATTGTGGCCGCCGCCAATGCCGGGCTGGAAGTGGCGGAGTACTCCGCCCGTCAGATCAAACAGGCGGTGGTGGGGCAGGGGGGAGCCGACAAAAGTCAGGTTCAGCACATGGTGGTAAAACTGCTGAGTCTGCCGGGCACCCCCCAGGCCGACGCCGCCGACGCCCTGGCGGTGGCCCTGTGTCACGGCCATACCCGTCAGAGCCTGATCAGCATGGCCGGTCAGGTGCGCGGCACCGTGCGCGGGCGCATGCGCTGACGCAAGTACATGGATATTTATCCAGTTATTTATTATTCTTGGCCCAGTTTTGTTCGGGTTAGCGGAGAGCCTCAGTGATTGGTCGGTTAAAAGGTATTATCGTTGAAAAGCAGCCCCCGGAGATCCTGCTGGATGTGAATGGCGTCGGCTATGAAGTCACCCTGCCCATGAGTTGCTTTTACGAGCTGCCCAATGTGGGCCAGGCGGCCACCGTATTGACCCACTTTGTAGTGCGGGAAGACGCCCAGCTGCTGTTTGGCTTTAACACCAAAACCGAGCGGGCGTTGTTTCGGGAACTGATCAAGACCAACGGTGTGGGCCCCAAGCTGGCGCTGGCCATTCTCTCGGGCATGACCGCCGATCAGTTTATTCATAATGTCGAGCAGGGCGAAATCACCGCCCTGGTCAAGCTGCCGGGCGTGGGCAAGAAAACCGCCGAGCGGCTGGTGGTGGAAATGCGTGACCGGCTCAAGGGCTTTGGCGGCTACGATCTGTTTAATCCGGCTCCCGAGTCAGCCATGGCGGCGGGAGGAGAGGGTGCCAAAGACGAGGCCCTGGCCGCACTGCAGGCGCTGGGTTACAAGGCCGGTCAGGCCGAGCAACTGATGAAGAAAATCGCCAAGCCCGGCATGGACGCGGAGCAGCTGATCCGCGAAGCCCTCAAAAGCATGGGATAAGCCATGATAGAAGCGGATCGTTTTATTAACCCGGCCCCCCGGCAGGAAGAAGAAGCCATCGACCGGGCCATTCGCCCGCGAGCGCTGGCGGATTACCGCGGCCAGGATCATGTGCGCGGCCAGATGGAAATTTTTATCGAGGCGGCGCGGCGGCGGGAAGAAGCCCTGGATCACTTGCTGATCTTCGGGCCGCCGGGGCTGGGCAAAACCACCCTGGCCAACATTGTTGCCAATGAAATGGGCGTGAGCATCAAGACTACCTCGGGGCCGGTGCTGGAAAAGGCCGGCGATCTGGCGGCCATGCTCACTAATCTGGAGCCGGGCGATGTGCTCTTTATCGATGAAATTCACCGCCTGAGTCCGGTGGTGGAAGAAATTCTCTACCCGGCGATGGAAGATTATCAGCTCGATATCATGATCGGTGAAGGCCCTGCCGCTCGTTCCATCAAGCTGGAATTGCCGCCCTTTACCCTGGTGGGGGCCACCACCAGGGCCGGCTCGCTGACCTCACCATTGCGGGATCGCTTTGGTATCGTGCAGCGGCTGGAGTTCTATCAGGTTGGGGATCTGGCCCATATCATCAGCCGCAGTGCCGGCAAGCTGGGTCTGGACATCGATGACGACGGCGCCCTGGAAATGGCCCGCCGGGCCCGGGGCACACCGCGTATTGCCAACCGGCTGTTGCGACGGGTGCGTGACTTTGCCGAGGTCAAGGGCAGTGGTGCCATCGACGCCGCCATTGCGGCGCAGGCCCTGGACATGCTGGACGTCGACAAGCAGGGCTTTGACTACATGGACCGCAAGCTGCTGATGGCGGTGCTCGACAAGTTCATGGGCGGCCCGGTGGGCCTCGACAACCTGGCGGCGGCCATCGGCGAAGAAAAGGAAACCATCGAGGATGTGATCGAGCCCTACCTTATTCAGCAGGGCTTTTTGCAGCGCACTCCCCGCGGTCGCATGGCCACTCCGCGTGCCTACCTGCACTTCGGTTTTGATCTCCCCGAGGCTTGACCTGGAGCGCGGGCAGCCTGTCCGCAATTTGCCGCGCAGCGGCAATGTCTTGAGCGCCTGGCGGCGCTGATGCAGGCTGGCAGCCCCTCTTCAGGGACAAGACCTGCGCTCCACCTCTTCCCTCACAGCCCTGTCCGGGTCAGCCAATGTCGTGCTCTGACGCGGCCTTCTTCTTTCACGGCGTCGACTTGGGTATAGTAATTCCATCCTTTTGGCCGGATTCCCGGGATTTGCATGTCACAAACGCCGTTTCACTGGCCGGTGCGTATCTACTACGAAGATACCGATGCCGGCGGTATCGTCTATAACGCCAACTATCTGAAATTCATGGAGCGGGCCCGCACCGAGTGGCTGCGGCATCTGGGCATTGAGCAGGATGGCCTGCTCAATGACGGCATCGCCTTTGTGGTGCGCCGGGTCGAGATGGACCTGCGTCGGGCGGCCCGCTTCAATGATGCATTAACGGTCACCGTCACGGTGAAAATGCTCAAACGTGCCTCTATTGTGTTTGAGCAGGAAATTCTGGATGATGCGGGCCTTTGTCTGGTGAGGGGCGAGGTGGTTATCGCCTGTGTCGACATCGCCAGAATGAAGCCTTTTGCCATTCCTGAGCCACTGATGGGAGTATTGTCGGGTGCACGCTGAAATCTCGTTTATAGGTCTTTTTCTGCAGGCCAGTCTGCTGGTCAAACTGGTGATGCTGGGGCTGGTGGGCATGTCGGTGCTGAGCTGGGCGCTGATCATCAACCGCCGCCGGGTGCTCACCTCCGCTCGGGCCGACGCCGAAAAGTTTGAAGACAAGTTCTGGTCCGGCGCCGATCTCAGCCGCCTCTACCACGAGTCCAACGCCCGCCGCGACAGCCTGGCGGGCATGGAGCAGATTTTTCATGCCGGCTTTCGCGAATTTGTGCGCCTGCAAAAGCAGGGCCGGCCCCAGGAAACCATGCTCGAAGGCACCTACCGCACCATGCGCGTAGCCCTGTCCCGGGAAGTCGACCGGCTGGAAACCAACCTGTCGGTGCTGGCCACCATCGGCTCCATCAGTCCCTATATCGGTCTGTTCGGTACCGTCTGGGGCATCATGAACGCCTTTATCGCCCTGTCGGAAATCAAGCAGGCGACCCTGGCCATGGTGGCGCCGGGCATCGCCGAGGCGCTGATCGCCACCGCCATGGGTCTGTTTGCCGCCATTCCGGCGGTAATTGCCTATAACCGTTTCAGCTATCAGGTTGAGCGGCTGGAAAACCACCTGGCCAACTTCATGGACGAGTTTTCCACCATTCTCAACCGGCAAGTGACCACGGGTAACCAGTAATGCAGAGCTATCAGCGCAAGCGGCGCAAACGCGTGGCCGAAATCAACGTGGTGCCTTATATCGACGTCATGCTGGTGCTGCTGATCATCTTTATGGCCACGGCGCCGGTGATTACCCAGGGGGTCAAGGTGGATCTGCCCCAGGCAGAAGCCGAGCTGCTGCCGGAAGACAGCGAGACGCCCCTGGTGGCCTCGGTGGATGCCGAAGGCCGCTATTTCCTGGACGTGGGCGAAAGCCGGGACGAGGCGGTGGATCTGCTGGCCCTGGCCGAGATGGTACAGCAGAAGCTGGCCTCCAATCCCAAGGCGCCCGTGGTGGTGCAGGGGGATGCCAATGTGCGCTATGACGCGGTTATTCAGTTAATGGCCACGCTCAAGGCGGCCGGGGTGCCCAGTGTGGGCCTGATGACCCAACCGGAGCAGTAAGGCGTGTTCAGAAACGAAGACGGCAGTATTCGCAAGGCGCTGGTGATCTCCCTGGGGCTGCACCTGCTGATTGGCGTGTTGTTCCTGGTGGGGGTGAATTTCACTACCCCCAAGCGACCCACCCAGGCGGCCTCCATTATTGAAGCCACCATGATAGACGACGGCATGGTGGCGGCCCAGGCCGAGCGCCTGGCCGAGATGCAGGCCCAGCGGGATGCCGAGCAGGCCGCCGCCCAGGCGAAAGCCGATGCCGAACAAAAGGCCGCCGAAGAAGCCGAGCGCAAGGCCGCAGAAAAAGCGGCAGCGGACGAGGCGGCCCGCCAGGCGGAGCAGCAGAAAGCCGTTGCCGAGCAAAAGGCCAAAGCCGAAGCGGAACGCCAGCAGATACTGGAGCAGCAACGCAAGGCCGAAGAAGCCCGCAAGGCAGCCGAAGCGAAGAAACAGGCGGAAGCCGAAGCGGCCCGCAAGGCGGCGGAAGCCAGGAAACAGGCGGAGGCCGAAGCGGCACGCAAGGCGGCGGAAGCCAAGAAACAGGCGGAGGCCGAAGCGGCCCGCAAGGCGGCCGAAGCGAAGAAACAGGCGGAAGCCGAAGCGGCGCGCAAGGCTGCGGAAGCGAAGAAAAAAGCCGAAGCCGAGCAGCAACGCAAGGCCGCCGAGGCCAAAAAGAAAGCCGAGGCCGAAGCAGCCCGCAAGGCGGCAGAAGCAAAGAAAAAGGCGGAAGCCGAGCAGGCGCTGAAGGATCTGGAGGCGCTGATGGGCGGCTCGGCGGGGGGCTCTTCGTCGGCCGCCTCGGCGGCGGAAGTGGATCGTTACACCGGCATGATCATTGCGGCCATTCAGCGCAACTGGCTGGTGGCGCCGACCATGGTGGGCAAGCAGTGCCGTATTAATGTGCGGGTGGCGTCCGATGGTCTTATTCTGACCATAGGGCAGGGGCAGGGCGATGCAGAGGTCTGCCGCTCGGCAACGCTTGCCATTCGCAAGACCGGTACCCTGCCCATGCCCAAGGATCCGGCCGTGAACAAACAGCTGCAAAATCTGAATTTAACCCTGATACCGAGGCTTTGATGATGACAAAACGATGGTTGTGGTTATGGCTGCCACTGCTGATGCTGGCAGGACGGGCCCAGGCGGCGCTGGATATCGTGATCACCGGCGGCATAGACAGTGCCCGGCCGGTGGCGGTGGTGCCCTTTGAATGGACCGGCGGTGGTGCTGCGCCTCAGGAACTGTCGGAAGTGATCGGCAATGACCTGCGCAACAGCGGCATGTTCCGCCCGCTGGAGCGCAACAACCTGCCCCAGCGTGTCTCCCGGGCCGACCAGCTCGACCCCATGCTGTGGCGTTCCCGTCAGGCGGAAGCCGTGGTGGTGGGCAGCATTGCCCCGGCGGGCAACAACCAGTACCGCATCAGCTTTGAGCTGGCCGACGTGCTCGGCGGCAACGGTCCCAAACTGCTTGAAAGCCGCAGTGCCACCGTGCCCGCGGCCCAGTTGCGCCAGTATGCTCACCGCATTGCCGATATCGTGTTTGAAAAGCTCACTGGCATCAAGGGCGCCTTTCTTACCCGCATCGCCTACGTGACTGTGCAGCATGGCACCCAGTATCCGTATCAGCTGATGATCGCCGACTACGACGGTTTTAACGAGCAGGTGCTGCTGCGCTCCCGGGAGCCGTTGATGTCGCCGTCCTGGTCGCCGGATGGCCGCAAGCTGGCTTATGTGTCCTTTGAAAACAAGAAGGCCGAGATAGTGGTACAGGACATTTACAGCCAGCAGCGCCAGGTGGTGAGCTCCCAGCCGGGCATCAATGGCGCACCCGCCTGGTCGCCCGACGGCAGCCGGCTGGCACTGGTGTTGTCCCGGGACGGTCAGCCCGAAGTATACGTACTCAATCTGGCCAGCCGCCAGTTGACCCGGGTGACCAATAACCGCACAATCGATACCGAGCCGACCTGGTCGGCGGACGGAAAAAGTATTTATTTTGTCTCCGAGCGGGGCGGGCGGCCACAGGTCTACCAAACCGAGCCGGGCAGCGGCAATGCCCGCCGCGTGACCTTTGAGGGAGACATGAATCTGGGCCCCCGGGTCACGGCAGACGGTCAGAACATGGTGCTGGTCAGCCGTTCCCAGGGGCAATACCGGATTGCCCGACAGGAGCTGGACGGCGGCTATCTGCAGGTGTTGACTGAAACACGGCTGGATGAGTCCCCGAGCCCGGCGCCCAACGGCACCATGATCATCTACAGTACCACCTATCAGGGCCGTCAGGTGCTGTCATTGGTATCGATGGATGGTCGATTCAAGGCCAGACTGCCGGCGCGCAGCGGCGATGTCCGCTCACCGGCGTGGTCACCGTTTCTAAACTAGAAATTGCTTTTTCTAAGGAAAAATCATGCAAATGAAAAAACTGCTTCAGAGTCTGGCGGTAGCACTTCCCATGTTGACCCTGGCTGCATGTAGCTCGACCAGCGATTCCGATGCCATGACCGGAACCGACGGCAGCTACCAGGACGGTGGCGTTCAGACTGGTGGTGTTCAGACCGGAGGCGCCCTGTCCGCCGAAGAGCAGATGCGTCAGCAATACGAAGCCCTGCGTCGTGAAAACGTGATTTACTTCGAGTTCGACCAGGACGAAGTGACCGGCCACTATGCCCAGGTGCTGGAAGCCCATGCCAGCTTCCTGCGTTCCAACCCCAATGTCAGCATTCTGGTGGAAGGCCACGCCGATGAGCGCGGTACCCCCGAGTACAACATCGCCCTGGGCGAGCGTCGTGCCAAGGCCGTGACCAGCTACCTGCAGAGCCTGGGTGTAAGCGGTGCTCAGCTGGCCATCGTCAGCTACGGTGAAGAAAAGCCGATTGATACCTCACGCAGCGAAGCCGGTTTTGCCAAGAACCGCCGCGCGGTACTGGTTTACTAAGGACTGATTCGGTTACATGATGATTAAATTCGCGGCCATTTCGATGGCCGCTGTTTTATCCACCGCCAGCTGGGCTCAGGCCCCGGTGGTCAGCGTGGGTGGCAGCGGCTCCGTCAACGAGCGCCTGGCCGAGCTGGAGCGGGGCTTCAGCGCCCGCAGCCAGGCGCAGATCGATCAACAACGCCAGCTTAATGCCATGCAGCAGGAGCTGAGTGAATTGCGCGGCTTGCTGGAAGAGCAGAGCTACCGGCTGGAGCAGGTGATAGAGCGTCAGCGCTCGATACTGTCCGCCCAGCAGGAAGCGGCCCCGGCGCCGGCAAAGGCAGCGGAGACAGCGGCCGGTCGCAGTGAGCCCGAGCCGGCCCGTCCGGCTGCCGCCGAGCCTGCCGGCGACGAGCAGGCCACCTACGACCGGGCGGTGAATCTGGTGCTCCAGGAGAAAGACTACAACGCCGCCATTCCGGCCTTTGCCCGCTTTATTACCCAGTATCCCCAGTCCACCTATGTGCCCAATGCCCACTACTGGCTGGGACAGCTGCTCTATGCCCAGAAACGCTTTGACCAGTCCAAGGCGCAGTTTGCCCGGGTGGTGGAAGCCTATCCCAAGTCCAACAAGCGTGCCGATTCGCTGCTGAAGCTGGGGCTGATTGCCCGGGAGCAACAGGATAATGGTCAGGCCCGGCAGCATTTTGAGCAGGTACTGAGCGAATACGGGGGCAGCGGTGCCGCCCGGCTGGCTCGGGAAAACCTGGATGCGATGAAATAAACGGCGGATTGGCGGAATTTTGTGAGAGTCGCTTGATCCTTGAGCAAACAAAATAAAATGACAATTTAGCTGTTGCGTCACACAATTAAATCCGTATTATAGGCCGCCGTTGGCAGGGGGCAGCAGTCACCCACCAAGCCGGGTCGTTAGCTCAGTTGGTAGAGCAGTTGACTTTTAATCAATTGGTCGCAGGTTCGAATCCTGCACGACCCACCAGAATCCGGACGCTTAGCTCAGCCGGGAGAGCACCTCCCTTACAAGGAGGGGGTCACTGGTTCGATCCCAGTAGCGTCCACCAGTTTTCGCACTTTTGCTAAAAGTGCAGCCCAGGGTGATTAGCTCAGCTGGGAGAGCACCTCCCTTACAAGGAGGGGGTCACTGGTTCGAGCCCAGTATCACCCACCACTTTTGAAGTGGATTACAATTCGGGTCGTTAGCTCAGTTGGTAGAGCAGTTGACTTTTAATCAATTGGTCGCAGGTTCGAATCCTGCACGACCCACCAGATTCCGGACGCTTAGCTCAGCCGGGAGAGCACCTCCCTTACAAGGAGGGGGTCACTGGTTCGATCCCAGTAGCGTCCACCAGTTTTCGTGCTTTTGCTAAAAGTACAGCCCAGGGTGATTAGCTCAGCTGGGAGAGCACCTCCCTTACAAGGAGGGGGTCACTGGTTCGAGCCCAGTATCACCCACCACTTTTGAAGTGGATTACAATTCGGGTCGTTAGCTCAGTTGGTAGAGCAGTTGACTTTTAATCAATTGGTCGCAGGTTCGAATCCTGCACGACCCACCAGATTCCGGACGCTTAGCTCAGCCGGGAGAGCACCTCCCTTACAAGGAGGGGGTCACTGGTTCGATCCCAGTAGCGTCCACCAGTTTTCG
>NZ_JAVBHX010000002.1:0-245803 GCF_030732065.1 Oceanimonas aquatica | reverse complement strand
TAATCAATTGGTCGCAGGTTCGAATCCTGCACGACCCACCAGATTCCGGACGCTTAGCTCAGCCGGGAGAGCACCTCCCTTACAAGGAGGGGGTCACTGGTTCGATCCCAGTAGCGTCCACCACTTATTCG
This sequence comes from Oceanimonas aquatica, assembly GCF_030732065.1. Classification (GTDB taxonomy): domain Bacteria; phylum Pseudomonadota; class Gammaproteobacteria; order Enterobacterales; family Aeromonadaceae; genus Oceanimonas. The sequence goes on along the minus strand of NZ_JAVBHX010000002.1, from coordinate 245,672 downwards.
CAATGAATAAGACACCGTTTATACGGGTCGTTAGCTCAGTTGGTAGAGCAGTTGACTTTTAATCAATTGGTCGCAGGTTCGAATCCTGCACGACCCACCATTCTTCGATAATCCCCTTATTTATATCGTTTTACCCTTCATTTTTTTTCATATTGTTAACATGCATTTGGGTTGCTTCGGCTTCGGCGGTATAATGGCCGCAGATTGTTATTGAATGGAGCACCGGCACACCGCCATGACTGAAGCTGTTGATATTGTCGAGTTTGACTACCCCTTTCCCGCCAAGCCGGCCCCGCTCAGCGCGGACCAGCAGCAGGCGCTGAAAGATGAAATCAGGTCCCTGCTGAAAGCCCGCAACGCGGTGCTGGTGGCGCATTACTACACCGATCCCGAGATCCAGGCGCTGGCCGAGGAAACCGGCGGCTGCGTGGCCGACTCCCTGGAAATGGCGCGCTTTGGCAAGGAGCACGAGGCCCAGACCCTGATCGTGGCCGGCGTGCGTTTCATGGGGGAAACCTCCAAGATCCTGAGCCCGGAAAAAACCGTGCTGATGCCGACCCTGGAAGCGGAATGCTCGCTGGATCTGGGTTGCCCGGCGGACGAGTTCAGCGCCTTCTGCGATGCTCACCCCGATCACACCGTGGTGGTGTATGCCAATACCTCGGCGGCGGTCAAGGCCCGGGCCGACTGGGTGGTGACCTCCAGCATTGCGCTGGAAATTGTCGAGCACCTCGACAGCGAAGGCCACAAGATCATCTGGGCGCCGGACCGTCACCTGGGCGCCTATATCGAGAAGCAGACCGGCTGTGAAATGCTGCGCTGGCAGGGCGCCTGCATTGTGCATGACGAGTTTCGTGCCAAGGCCCTGAAGGAGCTGAAGGCCCAGAACCCGGATGCCGCCGTGCTGGTACACCCGGAGTCGCCCCAGTCGGTGGTAGAGCTGGCCGACGCCGTGGGCTCTACCAGCCAGCTGATCCAGGCCGCCAAAGACCTGCCCCAGAAGCGCCTTATCGTGGCCACCGACAAGGGCATCTTCTACAAGATGCAGCAGGCCTGCCCCGACAAGGAAATGGTAGAAGCCCCCACTGGCGGTAACGGCGCTACCTGCCGCAGCTGTGCTCACTGCCCCTGGATGGCCATGAATGGTCTGGTGGCCATTCGTGACGCCCTGAAAGAGGGCGGCGAAACCCACGAAATTCAGGTGGATGAAGCCACCCGGGTCAAGGCCATGATCCCGCTGGAGCGCATGCTCAACTTCGCCAGAGAGCTGAAGATGAAGGTCAAGGGCAACGCCTGATTAAGCATTAAAAAGGCCGGTGCACTGCACCGGCCTTTTTGATCCTAAGGGCAGGGTGCTTATCTGGAGATGTGAGCGATGAGATCCAGCACCTTGTGGGAATAACCCACTTCGTTGTCGTACCAGGCCACCAGCTTGACGAAATTATCGTTCAGGGCAATGCCGGCCTTGGCATCAAACACCGCTGCATTGGGCTCGCCCAGAAAGTCGGTGGAGACCACGGCGTCCTCGGTGTAACCGAGAATGCCCTTCATCTCGCCCTCTGAGGCGGCCTTGACCACGGCGCAGATCTCTTCGTAGCTGGCTGCTTTCTCCAGGCGCACGGTGAGATCCACCACCGACACATTCGGGGTGGGTACCCGGAATGCCATGCCGGTGAGCTTGCCCTTGAGAGCGGGAATCACCTTGCCCACCGCCTTGGCGGCGCCGGTAGAGGAAGGGATGATGTTCTGGCCGGCACCCCGGCCACCACGCCAGTCCTTGGCAGACGGGCCGTCTACCGTGTTCTGGGTGGCGGTGGTGGCATGCACCGTGGTCATCAGGCCTTCGGCAATGCCGAAGTTATCGTTGATCACCTTGGCCAGGGGGGCCAGACAGTTGGTGGTGCAGGAGGCATTGGAGATGATGTCCTGACCGGCATAGTCCTGGTGGTTGACGCCCATGACGAACATGGGGGTAGCATCCTTGGACGGCCCTGTCATCACCACCTTTTTGGCGCCGGCCTGAATGTGCTTGCGGGCGGTTTCATCGGTGAGGAACACGCCGGTGCCTTCGGCCACCACGTCCACATCCAGTTCACCCCAGTTCAGGTTGGCCGGATCCCGCTCGGCGGTCACGCGCACCGGCTTGCCGTTCACGATAAGCTGGCCGCCTTCCACGCGCACGTCGCCGTGAAAACGGCCGTGGGTGGAGTCGAATTTCAGCATGTAGGCCATGTAATCAATATCCAGCAGATCATTGATGGCAACCACTTCCATGTCGTCCCGCTCGCAGGCGAGACGAAACACGAAACGACCAATACGACCGAACCCGTTGATACCTACCTTGATAGTCATGTAATCACCTGAAACGTTAGAGAAATGAAAAAGAGTGAAGAATTTCGCTGGTTGTAAAATTACCAAAACAGCCCGGCCCGTCAATGCAGATAAGCGCGGCCACCTTGTGCTGGATCATGTATTCTGAAATTTTATTTCAACACATCAACTAACGGTGGTACCGGGTATTTTGGTCCGGCGCCGAGTGCCGGACCAGTTTGAATCAGTTGCTGGCAGCATACCGCTGGTAGCGGCCTTCTTCCAGTTGTTGTGCCAGCAACTCGGCCTGCTGCTGCATGGTGTCCTTTTGCCGGGCACTGAACCTGACATAAGACTCCATGTGCTGCCAGTTGACGGTATCCTTGCCATAAAGCTCCTTGATCGCATTCGCCCAGATCCAGGCTTCTTCGTAGCGCTTTTGCCCGATATACAGATCCACCAGGGTGGCCAGCAGATTGGCATCGGGCCTGTGCCCGTTTCTACTCAGTTCCAGGGACCGGTGTAGGGCGCGCTCGGCGGCGGCGGCATCCCGGTGCAGCAGCAAGCCGGCCAGGGCCTGTTGCAGATCGGGCTGCTGCATCTCGGGGCGGGCAGCCTGCTCGATAAAGGCATTGCGCGCGGCCCGGTCGCCGTGGCGCTGCCAGCGCCACAGCTGCAGATAGGGGTAGTCCGAGGAGGCCGTACTGGCTTCCAGCCGGGCCAGTTCCTCGCCGATGTCAATAATGGTTTCCACCTTGATGTTCTTGCGCTCATGGCGCTTGGTGTACTGAATATCGAGCAGCGGATCCAGGCACAGCCGGTAGCTTTCCAGGCTGTTCATCACTTGATAGCGACTGGCGTCGCCCGGATGTTCGGCATTCTGATAACGGGCCTCGATGAGCCTTTCCCGTTCCTTGGTACACCAGCTGTCGGTGTGTAAATCGGCACAGAACTGGGGAAAACGACTGCACAGGCCACTGTTGCGATCTCGCTCACAGCCTGTCAACAAAAGGGTGCCCGCCAGCAGGAATAACAGGGTTTTAGTTCTCATTTCGCTCTTTTGGCCCTTGGCTCCGGTCTGGTAATCATACCCCCTATCCACTAAAATGGGCGCGCCTGAAAAGCCCAAAAGCAGCAACTTTTTATATTTTTGCTGTCAATACCAACAACGGTTACGTGAATTAAAAGGATCCGGTCGATGACCCATGAGAGTTACCTGTCCGCCTGGCAGCAGAGCCAGGAACTGGCAGAGTCCATGCAGCCCCTGATTGGCAAACTGTACCGCAACCAGGGCGTGGAAACCTGCGTCTATGCCCGCCCCCTGCTGAACGCTTCTACCATTGACATTCTCAAGGCTCACCGCGTGGTGCGTCGTCACGAAGGCCAGCCGCTGCCGGTCAGCCAGAGCTACCCCGTGCTCAAGGCCCTGAGCGAGATGGAACTGGCCCCGGCCAGCATCGATCTGGGCAAGCTGGCGGTTCGCTACTGGAAAGACCATCAGGACGAGTCCGGCCTGGCCGATTTCCTGAAAACCGAGCTGGCCCCGGCCCTGAATGCCGACACCGATGCCAAGCCCACCGACGTGGTGCTGTACGGCTTTGGCCGTATCGGCCGCCTGCTGGCCCGCCTGCTGATCGAACGTGCCGGCAACAACAACGGCATGCGCCTGCGTGGCATAGTGGTGCGTGGCAATGGCGACGATCTGGAAAAGCGTGCCAGCCTGCTGCGTCGCGACTCGGTACACGGTCCTTTTAACGGCTCCATCGAAGTGGATGCCGAAAACAACGCCATCATCGCCAACGGCACCTACATTCAGGTGATCTACGCCAACAGCCCGGAAGAGATCGATTACACCCAGTACGGCATTCACGATGCCCTGGTGGTCGATAATACCGGCAAGTGGCGTGACGAAGCCGGCCTGGGTCTGCACCTCAAGGCCAAGGGCGCCGCCAAGGTGCTGCTGACCGCACCGGGCAAGGGTGACATCAAGAACATCGTGTTTGGTGTGAACGATCACATGATCGAAGCCGATGACCGCATCATGTCTGCCGCCTCCTGTACCACCAACGCCATCACTCCGGTGCTGAAGGCGGTGAGCGATGCCTACGGCGTGAAGAACGGCCACGTGGAAACCGTGCACTCCTACACCAACGATCAGAACCTGATCGACAACTATCACAAGGGTGATCGCCGTGGCCGCAGTGCCGCGCTGAACATGGTACTGACCAGCACCGGCGCCGCCTCTGCCGTGGCCAAGGCCTTGCCCGAGCTGAAGGGCAAGCTGACCGGTAACGCCATTCGCGTACCCACCCCGAACGTGTCCATGGCTGTGCTGAACCTGAACCTGGAAAAAGCCACCAGCGTGGACGAGCTGAACGATTACTTGTGCCGCGTGTCCCTGGACTCGCCGCTGCATAACCAGATCGATTACAGCACCAGCAGCGAGCTGGTTTCCACCGACATGGTCGGCTCCCGCTTCGCCGGTATCGTTGACTCCCTGGCCACCATCGTGGACGGCGATCGTGCCGTGCTGTATGTGTGGTACGACAACGAATTCGGCTACAGCTGCCAGGTGGTACGGGTGATGCAGAAGATGGCCGGTATCGAGCTGATGGATCTGCCCGCCTGAGGCTGATCGCATTTTTGCAAACCGGTAGTGAAAAGGGGTGGCGCAAGCCGCCCCTTTTTTCGTTGGCGATGGTAAATTGACACCATCGTTACAGGAGGAATTGTCATGTCATCGTTTCAGCAAGCCATTGCCGCCATGCCCAAAGAAGTGTACGAGCGGCTGAAGACCGCCGTTGAACTGGGCAAGTGGCCCGATGGCTCGGCTCTGACCCAGGAGCAAAAGGAAAACAGCATGCAGGCGGTGCTGGCCTGGCAGGCCATGCACAACGACAACCCCGAGCACATGAGCATTGGCAAGGGCGGCGAGCTGGTCATGAAAACCAAGGCCGAGCTGCGCCGTCAGTTCCGCGATGAAGAAGAGATCGTGCGCAGTAAGCTGAATTAAACCCTGTAGGCCCCACTGACGTGGGGCAGCAGTATTGCGTGATACACGTTTTGCCCGACTGAAGTCGGGCTTACAGAGCGATGCGTTGTCAGTTCAATGGATGCCGGCTCAATGGCCGGCATGACGGCACGCTTTCGTCACTCCGGGCTTGACCCGGAGTCCATAACGGTCTGATATCCCCAATCCCCAATCCCGGCTTTGTACAATTTTTTCTTGTACAACCTTGATCAACTTGTACAACTAGCGCTAGAGTAAACGCATAGTTGTACAAGAGGGTTAATGATGTACAAGTTCGATCCCCATGTTATCAAGCTCGGCATCAGCGGATGCCTGATGGGCCAGAAGGTACGCTTTGACGGCGGCCACAAGCGTTCGGACTTCTGTACCGAGCAGCTGGCAAAGTTCGTGGAATTCGTGCCGGTATGTCCGGAAATCGCCATCGGCCTGGGCACGCCCCGGCCCAGCATTCGGCTGATTGGCGGCGAAGGGCAGGTCATCGCCCAGACCGCCAAGGGCGTGGATGTGACCGACGCTCTGCGCGATTACGGCCGTAACATGGCGGCGAAGTTCGAAGGCCTGAGCGGTTATGTGCTGTGTGCCAAGTCGCCCAGCTGCGGCATGGAGCGGGTGCGGGTTTACCACGAAAGCGGCAAGGGCAACGCCAAGGAAGGGGTGGGCATTTACGCCGCCGAAATCATGAAGGCGTTGCCCCTGCTGCCCTGCGAGGAAGACGGCCGCCTGAATGATCCCGTACTGCGGGAAAACTTCGTGACCCGGGTTTATGCCCTGCATGACTGGCAGTGCCTGCTGCACCGCGGCCTGACGCCATCCCGGCTGATCGCCTTTCACAGCCGCTATAAGTACCTGCTGATGGCTCACCACAGAGACAGCTACCAGGAGCTGGGCAGGCTGGTGGCGGATCTGTCGGAAAACCCGGAAGAAAAGGCCGAACACTACATTCACGGCCTGATGAGCGCGTTAAGCAAGCGGGCCAGCCGCAAGGGCCACACCAATGTGCTGCAGCACCTGCAGGGCTACTTCAAGCGTCAGCTGACTTCGCGCCAGCGCCAGGAGCTGGCCCGCACCATTCATCAGTACCGGGAAGGCATATTGCCGCTGCTGGCGCCCATTACCCTGCTGCGTCACTACCTGGAAGAACACCCCAACGACTACCTGCGCCAGCAGGTCTATCTCGATCCGCACCCGGAGGCATTGCGACTGCGTTATGGCATCTGAGCCCCAATACCCCATCAGGGAGGTTTCGCGCCTCACCGGCATCAACCCGGTGACCCTGCGAGCCTGGCAGCGCCGTTACGGCCTGCTCAAGCCGGCGCGCACCGACAAGGGCCACCGGCTCTATTCCGATGACGACATTGCCCTGATCCGTCAGATCCTGCACTGGCTGGAGCAGGGGGTCAGCATCGGCCAGGTCAAGGGAATGCTGAACAATCCCCGGCCGGTGGAAGAAGGCTCCAACTGGGAGCAGGCGCGCCACCGGCTGCTGGATGCCGCCACGACGCTCAATCTGGGCCGGCTGGAGGCGGATCTGAATGAACTGGCCAGCCTGTATCCGGCGGAGTTGCTGCTGCGCCACGTGATTGAACCCTGGCTTTCCGCGCTGGCCCGTCTGGCGCGCCCCGACGGCCAGTTGATCGAGCAAAGTGCCACGGCCCTGCTGGCCCGGGCGTTCACTCAATTGCTGACCATTAAAACCGGCCCGCGTATTGCCGTGGCCCGAGTGGGGCAGGGCAGTGAACAGGCCAGCCTGCTTACCTGCTTTGAATTGCAGGGGCTGGAATGTCGTAGCCTGGAGCTGGGTCAGCTTGAGCCGCTGCAGTTGCCGCTGGCGGCGGAGCGCCTGCAGTGCGATGCCCTGGTGGTGGTGCTGGGGGGGGGCCTGACCCAGAGCTGGTTTGCCGAGCGGGCCGAGTGCTGGCCCGAGCACTGTTTTTTTACCGGTGAGCTGGGCCGCATGTACGCCGAGCAAGGCTGGCTGAACCGGCCCCATGAAAACACCGTCAGCGAAATCGCGAGGAAGCACGATGCGACATTTGGTGTGGTTTAGAAACGATTTGCGGGTGGCCGACAATCCGGCCCTGCATGCCGCCATGAACGAGGGCGACAGCGTGAGAGCGGTGTATATCGATTGCCCCGGCCAGTGGCGTGAGCACGGCAACAGCCCCATGCAGCGGGATTTTCTGAGCCGCAATCTGCAGGCCCTGAGTGAGCGCCTGGCCGCCCTGGGAGTGCCGTTTGAGGTACTGGAATGCGACGGGTTTGGCGAGGTGCCGGATCTGCTCGCCGGCTGGGTGAAACAGCACAAGTTTGACGCCCTGTATGCCAACCGGGATATTGGCGTCAATGAGCGCCGCCGGGACAAGGCGGTGCAACAGGTCCTTGCCATTCCCTGCCGGGTCTATAACGGCGACTGCGTGATGAACCATGGCAGCATCACCACCCAAAGTGGCGATATGTACCGGGTGTTCACGCCCTATTCCAAAGCCTGGCTGAGTGCGCTCAAAGCCCATGGCTACCGGTTGCTGCCGGTGCCCGAGGCGCATAACCCAGCCTGCGAGGCGATGGCCGTGTCCTTGTCGGGGGAGCTGAAAAACAGCAGCGCCTGGCCTGCCGGTGAAGAAGCCGCCCGGGACGCGCTGACCCACTTCTGCTCATTGCAGTTGCTTGATTATGGCGAACGCCGGGATTTTCCCGCCGAGGCGGGCACCAGCCGGCTGTCGCCGTATCTGGCACTGGGCGTATTGTCGCCCAAGCAGTGCCTGGCGGCCATGGAGAACGAACTGGGCAGTTTGCCGTTTGGACGGGGCGAGCGGGGCTTTGTCTGGCTGAACGAGTTGATCTGGCGGGAGTTTTATCGCCACCTGCTGGTGGCCTTTCCTCAGCTTTCCATGAACCGGGCCTTCAAGACGGAAACCGAAGCGCTGCAATGGAGCGACGACGAGGGGGCCTTTAGCGCCTGGTGTGCAGGGCAGACCGGTTATCCCATCGTCGATGCCGCCATGCGCTGCCTGCGGGAAACCGGCTGGATGCACAACCGGCTGCGCATGATAGTGGCCAGCTTTCTCACCAAGGATTTACATATCGACTGGCGCCGGGGCGAGGCCTGGTTTATGGCCAATCTGATTGACGGCGAGCTGGCCGCCAACAATGGCGGCTGGCAGTGGGCGGCGGGCACCGGCGCCGATGCCGCCCCCTATTTTCGCGTGTTCAACCCCGTCACCCAGAGTGCACGCTTTGACCCCGACGGCGACTTTATTCGCCGCTGGGTGCCGGAGCTCAAGGCCGTGCCGGCCAAGCACATTCATGCGCCCCATGAGTGGCTGCGCTCGCACCGGCGCGAGGGTGACTACACGCCGCCCCTGGTAGATCACGCCAGGGCGCGACGGCACGCCATTGCCATGTTTGACGCTCTGAAGGACGAGGAGGCGGTATGAGCCCGGCTCTGGACGCCTTTTGCCGGCTGTATCAAAGCCTGTCGCCCGACGAGCTGGATGGCCTGCGCCGGGTGTATTCGGACGATGTGCTGTTTGCCGATCCGGCCCATGACATTCGTGGCATCGAGGCGTTGGAGGCTTATTTCGAAGGGCTGTTTACCCAGGTAAAGCAATGCCGTTTTGACATCATTCAGGTGATGGAGCAGGAGGGAGAGGCCTATGTGCGCTGGGAAATGCACTTTATTCACCCCCGGCTCAACAGTGGCCGGCCGGTGAGCGTGCCGGGCGTCAGTCACCTGTGTTTTGCCGACAGCATCTATTACCACAGAGACTTCTTTGACCTTGGCGCCATGCTCTATGAGCGGCTGCCGCTGCTCGGCGGCTGCATTCGCGCCCTGAAACGGAGGCTGAATTCATGCGACGGGTACTGATTACCGGCGCCAGCTCGGGCATTGGCCTGCAGCTGGCAACCGATTACCTGGCTGAAGGCTGGCAGGTGGTGGCCTGCGGCCGGAACGCGGACAAACTGGCCCAGGTGCTGCCCGGCGAGCGGGTGGAATACGCTGTCTTTGACATCAACGACCGCGATGCCGCTGCCGGTAGCTTAAGTGAGGTGGCCCCGGTGGATCTGGCCATTTTGAATGCCGGCACCTGTGAATACGTGGACGATGCCCACGCCTTTGATGCCGCCCTGTTCGAGCGGGTGGTGCAGGCCAACCTGACCGGCACCGGTAACTGCGTGGCGGCGGTGTTGCCGCGTATCAAGACCGGCGGCCGGCTGGCGCTGGTCAGTTCGTCGGTAACCTTTGTGCCGCTGACCCGGGCCGAAGCCTATGGGGCGTCCAAGGCCGGGGTGGACTACCTGGCCCGCACCCTGGCGGTGGATCTGGACCCGGCCAGGGTGGCGGTCAGCCTGGTGCGTCCCGGCTTTGTGGACACGCCGCTCACGCAAAAAAACGACTTTCCCATGCCCGGGCGGGTCAGCCCCGAGCAGGCCAGCCGGGCCATTCGTGCCGGCCTGGCCAGGGGCAAAAGTGAAGTCACCTTTCCCGGCGTGTTTATCGCCACCCTCAGGCTGTTGTCCTGGTTGCCACAGCGGTTGTGGCTGAGCCTGGCCCGTCGCATGAAAAAGGAGCACGCATGAGCCATATCGCCGTCATCGGCAGCGGCATTGCCGGCCTGACCTGTGCCTGGCTGCTGAGCCGGCAGCACAGGGTAACGCTGTTTGAAGCCAACGATTACCTCGGCGGTCACACCGCCACCGTGGACGTGACCCTGAACGGCCGTACTCATGCGGTGGACACCGGTTTTATCGTGTTCAACGACCGTACCTATCCGCGTTTTCAGCGGCTGCTGGCGCAGATCGGAGTCAAGGCCCGGCCCACCGAAATGAGCTTCAGCGTGCAGCAGGCGGCCACCGGGCTGGAGTACAACGGCCATACCCTCAATACCCTGTTTGCCCAGCGCAAAAACCTGGTAAACGGTCGCTTCTATGGCTTTTTGCTGGAAATCGTGCGCTTTAACCTCTTGTGCAAACGGGCGCTGAAAGAGGGCAGCCTGAGCAATGACGAGACCCTGGGCGGGTTTCTTGCTCAGCATGGCTTCTCCGAGTTTTTTGCCGGCCATTATGTGCTGCCCATGGTGGCGGCCATCTGGTCGTCGTCCCTGGCCGACAGCCGGGACTTTCCCCTGGCCTTCTTTTTGCGCTTTTTCAACCATCACGGCCTGCTCAACCTGGTAGACCGGCCCCAGTGGTATGTGGTGGAAGGGGGCTCGCGCAGCTATATACCGGCGCTGGTGAAGGGGGTGCAGGATCTGCGCCTGAACACCCCGGTGCAGTCGGTGCGTCGGGGGAATGGCGGCGTGGAGATAGCCACGAGCGCCGGCCGTGAACACTTTGACGAGGTGATTCTGGCCTGTCACTCGGATCAGGCGCTGCGCCTGCTGGATGACGCCACCGAGGCGGAGCAGACCGTGCTGGGCGGGCTGGCCTATCGCAACAACGAGGTGGTGCTGCACACCGACACGCGCCTGCTGCCCACCGAGCCCCGGGCCTGGGCCAGCTGGAACTATTACCTCGATGGCGGCGAGCAGGCGTTGCCGGCGGTGACCTACAACATGAACATTTTGCAGGGCATAGAGGCCGACGAGACCCTGTGCGTCACCCTGAACCGCAGCGAGGCCATCGATCCCGAGCGCATTCTGCATCGCTTTACCTATGCGCACCCTGTTTATAACCAGGCTGCCATTGCCGCGCAGGCCCGCCGCCGGGACATCTGCGGCCAGGATCACACCCATTTTTGCGGCGCCTACTGGTACAACGGCTTTCATGAAGACGGCGTACGCAGTGCCCTGGATGTGTGTGAACGTTTCGGAGTCAGCCTATGAGCCTGAACAGTGCCATTTACACCGGCGTGGTGCGCCATCGTCGCTATCAGCCCAGAAAGCATGCCTTCAGCTACGGCCTCTATATGCTGGCGCTGGATCTGGACGAACTGCCGGAGCTTGCCGCCGCCAGCCGCTGGTTTGCCCTCGAGCGCTTTGCGCCCCTGAGTTTTCGCCGTCGCGATTATCTGGGAGACCCCGGACGGCCGCTCAAACAGGCGGTACTGCAGGAAGTGGCGCGCCTCGGTGGCGAGGCCGACGGGCTGGAGCGGATAGTCATGCTGGGGCAGGTGCGCTGTTTCGGCATTTATTTCAGCCCGGTGAACCTGTTTTTCTGTTACCGAAACGGAGAGGCCCGATACCTGCTGGCGGAAGTGCACAACACGCCCTGGAACGAGCGCCACTGCTATCTGGTGGATCTCGAACAGCCTCAGGCTACCGAAAAGGCGTTTCATGTCTCGCCTTTTATGGGCATGGCCATGGATTACCACTGGCGCATTATCGCGCCGGCCAAACGGGCGCTGGTGCACATTGAAAACCGCAACCCCGAATTGCTGTTTGACGCCACCCTGACGCTGCGCCGCCGGCCATTTGAGGCGAGCGCCCTGACCACGGCCCTGCGCCAGTGGCCGGTGATGACCCTGACCGTGGTGCGCGGCATTTACTGGCAGGCGCTGAAGCTGTTTTTAAAACGCATTCCCTACCATTCACATCCTTAAGGACGCCAAGATGGAAACAACCCTGACTCTAGCCGCCCCCCGCCGCCTGGATCGCTGGGCCCGCAGTCTGGCATTTTCCTTGTTGTCCGGCCTGAAAGACGCCGGGCTGACGGTGCAGGACGGCGATGATCGCTTTTTTTTCGGTGAGCCCGAGGCTTGTCTGCAGGCCGAAGTGCGGGTGCGGGATCCGCGGTTTTATCGCCGGCTGATGACCGGCGGCAGCATTGGTGCCGCCGAGTCCTGGGTGGAGGGGGGCTGGCACAGTCCGGATCTGACGGCGCTGGTGCGGCTGTTTGCCCGCAACATGGCGGTGCTGGACAGGCTCGAGCGTCGCCTGGGCTGGCTTACCTGGCCCTGGCACCTGCTGACCCACAAGCGTAACCGCAACTCCAAGGCGGGCAGCCGGGCCAATATTGCCGCCCATTACGATCTGGGCAACGACATGTATGAGCTGTTTCTCGACCCTCATATGCAGTACTCCTCGGCGGTGTTTCCAAGAAACCATTCCTCACTGGAGCTGGCGCAGGAGCACAAGCTCAGGCTGATTTGCTCGCGGCTGGAGCTGAAGCCGGACGATCACCTGCTGGAAATCGGCACCGGCTGGGGCGGACTGGCCTGCTACGCGGCGCGCCATTACGGCTGCCGGGTGACCACCACCACGCTGTCCCGGGAGCAGTTTGAGCATGCACAGCGGCGGGTCAGGGAAGAGGGGCTGGAGAGCCGGGTCACCCTGCTGCTGAAGGATTACCGGGAGCTCACCGGTCAGTATGACAAGCTGGTGTCGGTGGAGATGATTGAAGCCGTGGGCCATGAATATCTGCCGGAATATTTTCGCATGCTGAACCGGCTGCTAAAGCCCGATGGCCGCCTGCTGATCCAGGCCATTACCATTGCCGATCAGCGTTACCAGCAATACCGCAAAGGCGTGGACTTTATTCAGCGTTACATCTTCCCCGGCGGCTGTCTGCCGTCGGTGAGTGAAATGTCACGCCATCTGCGGGAGCAGACCGACATGACCCTGGTACGGCTGCACGATTATGGCTGGCATTATGCCGAAACCCTGCGCATCTGGGCCGAACGTTTTCGCCAGGCCGGGCCCGAACTGAGCCGCTTGGGCTATCACGCCGATTTTCAGCGGCTGTGGGCCTTCTATTTTGCCTACTGCGAGGGGGGATTTCTGGAAGGCACCATAGGTCTGGCTCATTTCGAGGCGGCCAAACCCGGAGCGAGAGCATGTCGAAGTGGCAATGGACCCAGCTTGTAGCCTTTGAAGGCTTCTGGCTGCTGGCAGTGGCCGGACAAAACCCCTGGGCCTGGCTCACCGGCGCCCTGCTGCTGGTGCATTTTACCTTTACCCCCAGCCGCCGGGCCGACCTGCGGGTGTTGTGGCTGGCGGCCCTGGGGCTGGGAGTGGATGCCTTGCTGACCCTGGGTGGTGTGTTTGAATTCAGTCACTGGCCGCTGTGGCTGGGACTGTTGTGGGTGGGGTTTGTGCTGACTCTGGGGCACAGCCTGGTGTGGCTGCGCCGCTTTTCCTGGCCCTGGCTGGCGCTGACCGGCGCGGGGGCGGGGGCATCTTCCTATATTGCCGGCTGGAAACTGGATGCGGTGGTCTTGCCGCTGGGTTTCTGGCCCTCGGCGCTGATCCTGGCGCTGATCTGGTCGGGACTGCTGCCGCTGCTGGTGGTGCTCGACCAACGACTGCGGAGGTAGTAACCATGAAAAAGCTCTGTTGCATGCTGTTGCTGATGGTGTCATCGGCCTGGGCCAGCCCGGTGGCGGATCTCACTCTGGTGGGCCAGGGCAAAATGAGCTGGCTGTTCTGGGATCTGTATCATGCCCGCTTTTACAGTGAAGACGGCCGTTATCAACCCGAGCGTTACCCTCAGGCGTTATCCCTGCGTTACCAGCGCGATATTGACAAGGAAGACCTGCTGACCGCCACGGTGAAGGAGTGGCAGCGGCTGGGGGTGGACTGGAAGCCGGAATGGTCGCAACAGCTGGAGCGGCTCTGGCCCTCGGTTCGCACCAATGACGAGCTGGTGCTCAGAGTCGATGAAAACGGCGCCAGCGCCTTTTACTTTAACTGGCGGCTGCTGGGCCGTATTGACGACCCGGCCTTTGCCCCCGCCTTTCTGGCTATCTGGCTTTCAACCGACAGCCGGGACCCCAAACTGACCCGACAGCTGAAAGGAGGCTGACATGAAAATTTTGCTGGTGGCGCTGATGCTGGTGCTGACCCCGCTGCTCTCATCCTGCAGCAGCCAGATTGATGACTATCAGAATACCACCCCGGCCCTGGAGCTGGACCGTTTTTTTACCGGTGAGCTGGTGGCCTATGGCATGGTGCAGGACAGATCCGGCCGAGTATTGCGCCGGTTCAAGGTGGACATGGTGGCCCGCTGGGAAGGCAACAAGGGCGTGCTGGAAGAAGACTTTGTTTACGATGACGGTGAGCAGCAGCGCCGGGTCTGGTATCTGGAAAAACACCCCGACGGCCGCTATACCGGCACCGCCAGCGATGTGGTCACCCCTGCCGAAGGCCGTACCGAGGGCTATGCCCTGAACTGGCGCTATACCCTGGCGGTACCGGTAGACGGCCGAGTATGGGACATCGATTTTAACGACTGGATGTACCTGCTGGACGAAAACCGCCTGATCAACCGCGCCGAAATGACCAAATGGGGTTTCAAGGTCGGCGAAGTCACCCTGTGGATGGAGCGTAAATCTGACTCGTGAGGGGAGAGGGGGGAAGGGTGAGGAGGAGTGTTTTCCCCTCACCCCTCACTCTCAACCACTCATACCTTCTCAAAACCCCGGCGTGGAAATTTCATCCAGCGACAGGGAGAAGCTGGGCACGAACACCTCCAGAAAATACCGAATTTCATCGTTCATGCGCTCGTCCAGCATGGCGGTAAGGCGCTCCCTGGCCTTGGCAAACTCCCGATTGCCCGCCGACAGCTCTTCCTCGCACTTGAGGTAGGCACAGAGAATGTCGGCAGACTTCACCAGATGGGTATAGTCGTCATTCACATGACCACATACCAAGGGCTCATAGGCGGGGCGCAGCTCCGCGGGCAGCATGGCCAGCAGGCTTTGTTCGGCGTTTTGTTCGATGGCCTTGTAGGCGGTGGCGATCTCCTGATTGAAGTATTTCACCGGGGTGGGCAGATCGCCGGTCAGCACCTCGCTGGCGTCGTGATACAGCGCACGCATGGCGGCGACGCCCGGATCCAGGCTGCCCTCAAACAAGGTGTTTTTAATCACCGCCAGGGCATGGGCCACCATGGCCACCTGCAGGCTGTGCTCGGCCACGTTTTCCGGATCCGTGTTGCGCATCAGCGGCCAGCGCTGGATCAGCTTCATGCGTGCCATCTGGGCAAAAAAGTGACTGCGATTCATGGTGTTGCCTCATGAGGTTTGCGGGGCTTGCCGCTATAATGGCACCACAATCGTTAATGGAGAGCAACATGGACAAGCAAACCCAAACCGAGCTGGAAGCCGCCGCCTTTCGTACCCTGCTGGCGCACCTGGACAAGCGCAAGGACGTACAGAATATCGACCTGATGAACCTGGCCGGTTTTTGCCGCAACTGCCTGAGCAAGTGGTACCTGGCCGCCGCCGAGGAGCGCGGCGTGGACATGAACTACGACGAGGCCCGGGAGCGGGTATACGGCATGCCTTATGGCGAGTGGAAAGAAAAATACCAGCAGGAGGCCACCCCGGAGCAAAAGGCCGCCTTTGAGAAAAGCCACAAGCACGACTGACGTCGTGCGGGATTAGGGACTAGGGAGCAGGGACTAGGGAAGTAGGCCTGTTCCCTATTCCCCTAAGTTATTTAAACACCACGGTGCGGTTACCGTACACAAACACCTTTTCTTCCAGCACCAGGTTGAGCGCCCGGCTCAGCACCGATTTTTCCACGTCCCGTCCAGCCTTGGCCATGTCGTCGGCGGAAAAGGCGTGGCTGACGTGGGTCACATCCTGCTCGATGATCGGGCCTTCGTCCAGATCGTCGGTCACGAAATGGGCGGTGGCGCCAATCATCTTCACCCCCCGTTCATAGGCCTGACGATAAGGGCTGGCGCCGATAAAGGCGGGCAGAAAGGAATGGTGAATATTGATGATGCGCTTTTCATAGCGTGCCACAAAGGCCGGGCTCAGAATGCGCATGTACTTGGCCAGCACCACATAATCGGGCTGGTAGCGGTCGATGACCTCTGCCAGCAGCTGCTCATGCTCGGGCCGGTTTCGTCCCTCATGGGATACCGTATGGTACGGAATATCGAACTTTTCGGTCAGTCCCTGCAGGGTATCGTAGTTGCCCACAACGGCGGCGATGTCGATGTTCATGGCGCCGCTGAAGTGCTTCATCAGAATATCGCCCAGACAGTGGGCTTCCCGGGTTACCAGAATCACCACCCGTTTGCTGCCCGCCGGCACCAACCGGTTCTGGCCACCGTCCGGAAGGGCGTCGTTCAAGTCCGCCAACAGGGTATGATCGTTAAAGCGGCCTTCGAGCTCGGTGCGCATAAAGAAGTGGCCGTTGTCGTGGTCCACAAACTCGTCGTTGCGCACAATATTGAGCTGATGCTTGTAACAGATATTGGTAATTTTCGAGATAAGCCCGCGGGTATCGGGGCTGTGGCTCAGCAGTATTTTTCGTTCCATTCTGTTTCTTCTTGTTGTCGGTAAAACGGCTCAGCGCCGGCCGCAGCATTGCTTGTACTTTTTGCCGCTGCCACAGGGGCAGGGCTGGTTGGGGCCGATTTTGGGCGGGTTGAACTGACCCGAGTGGTACACCCAGCGGTCGTCATGGCGCACAAAGCGGGAGCGTTCGTGCAGCAGCACCACCCGGCCCTGTTCCCGGTAGCGCACCCTGAATTCCACTTCGCCCTCGGTGTCGGCGGCCGAGCCCCGGGCAAAGACGATGGCAAGGCCCAGCCACTCGGTGCCGAGCCCCGACTCGCGCAGGGTGGCGGCGTCCAGCTCCCCAAGGGTGTCAGGGTGCCAGGTCTTCACCAGATATTCGCCCCGTCCCAGCCGGTAGGCGCTGTAGCGGGAGCGCATCAGCGCTAGGGGAGTGGGGGCGGCGAGGTGGCCTTCCAGAAAGGGTTGGCAGCAGTCGGCAAACGATTGTCCGCTATCACAATGACATTGCATGGAATTGGGTCAGAAAGTGAAAAAAATCAGTATGCCAGATGAGAGTGGCAAGGGTAAAAAACAAAAACGGCCCCGCGGGGCCGTTTGTGACAGGCTTGGCAAAGCGCCTTATTCGATGATTTCCACCTGAATGCTGGCCTGAGCCTTGGCATCCACGCGGCGATCCAGCTGGCGCTCTTCCTCACTTACGCCCTGGGCCAGCTCGCTGCCGTACCAGGCGGTTTGAATGTTTTCGGCGGCCACACCGCGCTGTACCAGGTATTCCTTGGCAGCCAGGGCTCGACGCTCGGACAGACGGCGGTTGTACTCGGCGCTGCCCAGACGGTCGGCGTAGCCGGCCAGTTCAACCTGATAGTCCGGGTTCTGTTCGGCAAAACGGGCCACGTCGTCCAGAGTGGCGCGGGCATCGGCCGACAGGGCGGAGCTGTCAAAGGCGAAATACACGGAGCCATCGGCGGTCACGGTGCGGGTTTCGTAGGTGACCTCAGGCTGCGGCTGGGGAGCCACCGGCGCCACGGGAGCCGGGGCGGCTTGGCGACGGTTGGGGTGCAGCACCAGCTCCAGCATGACGTTGTTGACGTCACTTTCGAATCCGTTGTTGGACATATCAGCGATATCTTCAATCCGACGGTAACGAGCCTGTACATCTACGAGGTCAGATACACGATAGGTCATGCCGATGCCGGCCATGGGAGAAACGCCTTCGTCGTTGGTAGCACGCATAGCACGCCATCCCCAGGCACCCGCTTCACCAAACACCGACAGCTTCTCATTCAACGGCAAGCGACCAATTGCAGAGAGACTTACGTTATGAGTGCGGGTCGCTCCGCCATTAAAAAGGGTATAGCCGAGTTCGGTACCAAAATGCTGGTTAAAGTTGTAACCACCAAAAGCGCTAACTGAGTTGGTTTCATCCTTAACTTCAGGAAGAACTTCCTGAATATCTTCAAAGTTGGCAAGGCCGGCGCCGCCGCCCAGGTACCAGTCGTTGGCCTGTACACCGGCAGACATGCCGGCGGTCGCCAGCGCCATTGCGATCAGAGAAGAAGCCACTGTCTTTTTCATATTTTTGTTCCTCATTGTATGAGTTGTTATCGCGCAGTGCGGCCGTTTACCGCTTCAATCCGGGCTGCCAGCGCCGGGCCAGACTATCCTGTTTTCAGGTGGGTCACAAGACGGTAAAACGGGACATGGCGAGCAGAGGCGGCCCGAAATGGAACCATAAAATAGAAAGGACGGCACAGATTTAGTGCTCAAATGAATCATTATTTGCCATTTGGAAACATTTTTTCAACAAATGGCCGCCAGTTCATAACGAGTCTGAAGAGGGGTGTTAAACTAACAGTGTATACAACGTCCCTGTCGTAATCTGCCATTGAGGAGTAGCAAGATTATGAATCCTGATACCAGCCTGGTCGGAAAGAAAATCCGGCAAATTCGTGAGGCTATGGGGCTCAGCCGGCCCAAGTTTGCTGAGTTGCTTCAGGTCCCCCCTACCACGCTGAAAAACTATGAATTGGGGTATCGGGAGGTCGGTGGCGCCTTTCTGGTGGCCTTGTCTCAACACCCGGAACTGCACAAGTACACCCTCTGGCTGCTGTCCGACACTACCGTGCCCGAAGCGGGCCAGGTCAGCCCCGAGTCCTGATTGGCCTGACCCGAAGCGACACGCAATATCGCTTCGGGCCTGCCTTCCCGCGGATTCTCGCTCACTGCGTTTGTGCCCGGCGCCGTTTATGCTAAAAATGGCGCCTGTGTTCTTTTGTATGAGGCCATTGCCGTGCGTGCCATTCTAGTTGCCCTGATGATGAGCTCCCTTGCCGCCTGTACCCAGTCTCCCACCGGACGCAGTCAGGTGCTGCTGTTTTCCGAAAACGACATGCAGCGGCTGGGCGAGGAGTCTTTTAGCCAGCTCAAGGAGCAGGAAACCATCAGTGCCGATCAGCGTCTTAATCGCTACGTTCAGTGCGTGACCAACCAGCTGGTGGCCGAAGTGCCCGGCGGTGGTCAGTGGGAAGTCGTGTTGTTCGATTCCAAACAGGTCAACGCTTTTGCTCTGCCGGGCGGCAAGGTGGGGGTGTATACCGGCCTGTTCAAGGTGGCCAATACTCAGGATCAGCTGGCCGCGGTGATCGGTCATGAAATCGCTCACGTACTGTCCCGTCACAGCAACGAGCGGGTCTCCCGCACCCAGCTTACCAATATTGGCCTCAGTGCCGCCGATGCCGCACTCGGCCAGTCCGGTATTCGTCAGCCGGCCATGGCGGCGCTGGGGCTGGGCGTGCAGGTGGGCTATCTGCTGCCCTATGGCCGTGAGCAGGAAGCCGAAGCCGATCGTCTGGGGCTGCAGTTGATGGCAAAGGCGGGCTTTGATCCCGAGCAGGCCATTACCCTGTGGCGCAATATGGCGGCTCAGTCGAACGGTCAGCCACCGCAGCTGCTGTCTACCCATCCGTCTCATGGCACCCGTATTCAGGGACTGTCGTCGCTGATGTCCGAAGCCAGCAACTTTTACAGGCAGGCCCGGGGGCAGGGCAAACAGCCGGCCTGTGGTCGCTGATGATTTACGGCTTTGATATCGGTGGCACCAAGGTGGCCTTTGGTGTGTTTGATGAGCGCTTTCAGCCACTGGCCACCAGCCGGCATGCCACCCCCGTGCGGGACTACGCCGCCTTTCTGGAGCTGGTCACCGGCCTGGTGAAACAAGCCGACGAGCACTTTGGCGAGACAGGCAGGGTGGGGCTGGGCTTTCCCGGTGTACTGGACGCGAGCGGGCGTATTCTGGCCCCTAATGTGCCGGCCATTCACGGCCGGGATCTGCTGGGCGATCTGCAGCAACGGCTCATGCGCCCGCTGGTGGGGGATAACGACGCCAACTGTTTTCTGCTGTCGGAGTTCCACGGTGGTGCCGTGGCGGGCAGCCGGCTGGCGCTGGGCCTGACCCTGGGCACTGGCGTGGGGGGAGCTCTGGTGCATGAGGGTTGTCCGATCAACAGCCGGCGGGGCGGCTGTGGCGAGTTTGGTCACGGTGCCATCGGGGCCGGTTTGCTGGCACGTCATCCTGGTCTGCCGCTGTTCGACTGCGGTTGCGGACGCACCGCCTGCCTGGAAGCCTATGTGTCAGGTACCGGTCTGGCCCGGCTGTACCGTCACTATGGCGGGGCTGAACGTGATGGGCTGGCCATTGTAACCGCCTGGCAGCAAGGCGAGACCGAGGCGAAACGCTGTATGGACATTTATGTTGATGTGCTGGCGGCGGGGCTGGGCGCCCTGATGACCCAGCTCGATCCCGATGCCGTGGTGCTGGGCGGCAGCCTGGGTGAGGCGCCCTGGCTGCACCAGGTCCTGGCCGAGCGCCTGCCGGGCCATATGATGAAGGGGATTGAGCCTGCCCCGGTGCGGGCGCCGGTGTTTGGCGGCGCCGGCGGCGTGCGCGGTGCGGCATTATTAACCGGGCGGGCGGATTCATCATTCAGCTCGGGGGCGTAATTTGTTAGCATCGTGTTTTGCACTCAAAAACAGAGGGAATCCCATGTCGTCTTACGAGACAGTAGAACAGAAAGCCAGCTATGGCATCGGCCGTCAGATCGGTGATCAACTGGCCCAGCAGCCGTTTGAAGGGCTGAACATCGCCGCCGTACAGCAAGGTCTGGCCGACTCCCTCAACGGTGAAGAATTTGCCGTGTCCCGGGAAGACATCAACGCCGCCTTTGGCGTGATCACCGAGCGCATGAAGGCCGAGCAGGCTTCTCAGTCCGCCAAGGCCAAGGAAGAAGAAGAAGCCTTCCTGTCTGCCAACGCTGCCCGTGACGAAGTGCAGCAGACCGAGTCCGGCCTGCAGTACGAAGTGCTGACCGCCGGCGAGGGTGCCAAGCCCGCCGCCACCGACACCGTACGTGTACACTACCACGGCACCTTTGTAGACGGCTCCGTGTTCGACAGCTCCGTACTGCGCGGCGAGCCGGCCCAGTTCCCGGTGAACGGCGTGATCCAGGGCTGGGTTGAAGCCCTGCAGCTGATGCCGGTTGGCTCCAAGTGGAAGCTGTACGTACCCCATCACCTGGCCTACGGTGAACAGGGTGCCGGCTCCATTCCGCCGTGCTCCACTCTGGTATTTGAAGTCGAGCTGCTCGAGATCGCCTGATCCGCATTCAGCCAGACCATATAAAAAACCGGCAGCCGCCGGTTTTTTTATGGGCGCTTTTGGCCCGCGTAATTTGCAAGCGGGACACATTCTGGCAAACTGCGCAACAATCCCATGAACATTAATGAATAAAGGAAAGATGACATGACCAATCCGGTTCGCATCGCCATTGCCGGCTGTAACGGACGCATGGGCAAGGTACTGGTTGAATCCGTAACCAACACCGATGGTGTGGTGCTGACCGCCGCCATCGAGCACGCCGGCTCCAGCGTACTGGGGGCCGATGCCGGCGAGCTGGCCAACGTGGGCCGGCTGAATGTGCCGGTCACCGCCAGTCTGGATGAGGTGATTGATAAGGTGGACGTGATCATCGACTTCACCCGCCCCGAGGCCACCCTGGCCAATATTGCCCTGGCACAAGCCCACGGCAAGCGGCTGGTGATCGGCACCACCGGTTTTACCGACGAGCAAAAGGCCGAGATCCAGGCCGCAACGGCCAATACCGCCATGGTCATGGCCTCCAACTACAGCGTGGGTGTTAACCTGGTGTTCAAGCTGCTGGAGCAGGCGGCAAAGGTGATGGGCGACTATACCGACATTGAAATTATCGAAGCCCACCATCGCCACAAGGTGGATGCCCCGTCCGGTACCGCCCTCAGCATGGGCGAAGTGATCGCCGATACACTCGGGCGGGATCTGAAGGAATGTGCCGTGTATGGCCGCGAAGGCATTACCGGCGAGCGGGACCCGAACACTATCGGTTTCGCCACCATTCGCGCCGGTGATGTGGTGGGTGAGCACACCGCCCTGTTTGCGGATATCGGTGAGCGGGTAGAGATCACCCACAAGGCGTCCAACCGCCTGACCTTTGCCAACGGTGCCGTGCGGGCCGCTGCCTGGATTGCAACCCAACCCGCCGGCCTGTTCGATATGCAGGACGTGCTGGGGCTGAAATAACCAATTTCTGTATCATTTGGAACCATGCCGGCCTCGAATGGCCGGCATGAATGGATATTTTTGCTTTCGTTGTCGTTATATCTTTTTGATTAAACTGACTTTTTTTATTAAATCTTTATTTTTGCAATAATTTTTCATAACACCCTGCCAAACCTCGTATTTTTTGTTGTCTTTCCTGATTAACCATTCGTTTTATGCTGACTTTTTGCGATTTTATGCCGGTGCAGGTGAAATTTTCAACTTTCGGTGGCTGTGTTCACAAAAAAGTTTGTCGAAAACGGCGCATCCAGATAAAATACACAGAATTTGCCCAGTATTAGCCGAGATGCAGTAAAATTTTTTTGTCTGTAACTCGGGACAGCCAGGTAAATTGTTGATTTATAAGAATTAACTTGGAGGTTGTCTTGAATCACTCAGCGCTGCTCGTATTGGAAGATGGCTCGGTCTTCCGCGGCACAGCCATTGGCGCCGACGGTTGTTCCGTTGGTGAGGTGGTATTTAACACGTCAATGACGGGATACCAGGAAATCCTTACCGATCCGTCCTACGCACGCCAGATCGTCACGCTTACCTATCCTCATATAGGCAATACCGGCACTAATGCCGAAGATGAAGAGTCCGACCGGGTTCACGCCCAGGGGCTGATCATTCGCGATCTTCCGCTGGTCGCTTCCAATTTCCGCAATCAGCGCACCCTGTCCGACTATCTCAAGGCTCACAATATAGTGGGTATTGCCGATATCGATACTCGCAAGCTGACCCGTATTCTGCGCGAGAAAGGCTCCCTGGCCGGCTGTGTGCTGGCCGGTGCCAGCCTGGATGAAGCCAAGGCCCTGGCCGAAGCCAAGGGTTTCCCCGGCCTCAAGGGCATGGATCTGGCCAAGGTGGTGACCACCGCCAACCAGTACCAGTGGCACGAAGGCAGCTGGCAGCTGGGCCAGGGCCACAGCCAGCCCACCGACGCCGAGCTGCCCTACCATGTGGTGGCCTACGACTTCGGTGCCAAGCGCAACATTTTGCGCATGCTGGTGGACCGTGGCTGCCGCCTGACCGTGGTACCGGCCCAGACCCCGGCCGCCGAGGTGCTGGCGCTGAACCCGGACGGCATCTTCCTGTCCAACGGCCCCGGCGACCCCGAGCCTTGTGATTACGCCATTGAAGCCATCAAGACCTTCCTGGAAACCGACATTCCGGTGTTCGGCATCTGCCTGGGTCACCAGCTGCTGGGCCTGGCCAGCGGTGCCAAAACCGTGAAAATGGGCCACGGCCACCACGGTGCCAACCACCCGGTGAAGGATCTGGACCGCAACGTGGTGATGATCACCTCCCAGAACCACGGCTTCGCCGTGGACGGCGACACCCTGCCCGAGAACCTGCGCGCCACCCATGTGTCGCTGTTCGACGGTACCCTGCAGGGCATTCACCGCACCGACAAGCCGGCGTTTTCCTTTCAAGGGCACCCGGAAGCGAGCCCGGGCCCGCACGACGCAGCCCCGCTGTTTGACCATTTCATCGAGCTGATCCAGAAGTACCGCGCATAAGGAGTAGGGTAGAGTCATGCCAAAACGTACAGACATACAGAGCATTCTGATCCTGGGCGCCGGCCCCATCGTGATCGGCCAGGCCTGTGAATTCGACTACTCCGGTGCCCAGGCCTGTAAAGCCCTGCGCGAAGAAGGTTACCGCGTCATTCTGGTGAACTCCAACCCGGCCACCATCATGACCGATCCGGAGATGGCCGACGCCACCTACATCGAGCCCATCGACTGGCAGGTAGTGCGCAAGATCATCGAGAAGGAGCGCCCGGATGCGGTACTGCCCACCATGGGTGGCCAGACCGCGCTGAACTGCGCCCTGGAGCTGGAAAAGCACGGCGTGCTGGAAGAGTTCGGTGTGGAAATGATCGGCGCCACTGCCGATGCCATCGACAAGGCCGAAGACCGTCACCGTTTCGACCTGGCCATGAAGAGCATCGGCCTGGAATGCCCCCGTGCCGGCATCGCCCACAACATGGACGAAGCCTACGGCGTGCTGAATGAAGTGGGCTTTCCCTGCATCATTCGCCCCAGCTTCACCATGGGTGGCACCGGTGGCGGCATCGCCTACAACCGGGAAGAATTTGAAGAAATTTGTACCCGCGGCCTGGATCTGTCGCCGACCAATGAGCTGCTCATTGACGAATCCCTGATCGGCTGGAAAGAGTACGAGATGGAAGTGGTGCGGGATCGTAACGACAACTGCATCATCGTTTGTGCCATTGAAAACTTCGACGCCATGGGCGTGCATACCGGTGACTCCATCACAGTGGCGCCGGCCCAGACCCTGACCGACAAGGAATACCAGCTGATGCGCAACGCCTCCATGGCGGTGCTGCGTGAAATCGGCGTGGAAACCGGCGGCTCCAACGTGCAGTTTGGCGTTAACCCCAAAGACGGCCGCATGGTCATCATCGAGATGAACCCCCGTGTGTCCCGCTCTTCCGCCCTGGCGTCCAAGGCCACCGGCTTCCCCATCGCCAAGATTGCCGCCAAGCTGGCCATCGGTTACACCCTGGATGAGCTGCAGAACGACATCACCGGCGGTCTGACCCCGGCGTCGTTCGAGCCGGCCATCGACTATGTTGTGACCAAGATCCCGCGCTTCAACTTCGAGAAGTTCGCCGGCTCCAACGACCGTCTGACCACTCAGATGAAGTCCGTGGGCGAAGTCATGGCCATCGGCCGCAACTTCCAGGAGTCGGTACAAAAGGCCCTGCGTGGCCTGGAAACCGGCATGAACGGTTTCGACCCGGTCGTTGACCTGAACGATTCGGAAAGTCTGTCCCGCATTCGTCATGAGCTGCAGGATCCGGGTGCCGAGCGTATCTGGTACATCGCCGATGCCTTCCGGGCCGGCATGTCCGTGGATGGCGTGTTCAAGCTGACCAACGTCGACCGCTGGTTCCTGGTGCAGATCGAAGAACTGATCAAGCTGGAAGAGCAGGTCAAGGAAGTGGGCCTGGCCGGCCTCAACGCCGAGTTCCTGCGCGCCCTCAAGCGCAAGGGCTTTGCCGATGCCCGTCTGGGCAAGCTGCTGGGCGTGGCTGAAGGCGAAGTGCGCAAGCTGCGTCACCGCCATGAAATCTTCCCGGTGTACAAGCGGGTGGACACCTGTGCCGCCGAATTCGCCACCAACACCGCCTATATGTACTCCAGCTACGACGAAGAGTGCGAGGCCAACCCGTCCGACAAGGACAAGATCATCGTGCTGGGTGGCGGCCCCAACCGTATCGGTCAGGGCATCGAGTTCGACTATTGCTGTGTGCACGCCTCACTGGCGCTGCGCGAAGACGGTTACGAGACCATCATGGTCAACTGTAACCCGGAAACCGTGTCCACCGATTACGACACCTCCGACCGTCTCTACTTTGAGCCGGTAACCCTGGAAGACGTGCTCGAAATCGTGCGCGTGGAGCAGCCCAAGGGCGTGATCGTGCAGTACGGCGGTCAGACCCCGCTGAAACTGGCCCGCGCCCTGGAAGCGGCCGGTGTGCCCATTATCGGCACCAGCCCCGACGCTATCGACCGCGCCGAAGACCGTGAGCGCTTCCAGCAGGCGGTAGACCGTCTGGGCCTCAAGCAGCCTCAGAACGCCACCGTGACCGCCCTGGATCAGGCCGTCAACCTGGCCGTGGACATCGGTTACCCGCTGGTGGTGCGTCCGTCCTACGTACTGGGCGGCCGGGCCATGGAAATCGTCTATGACGAGCAGGATCTGCGTCGTTACTTCAACGAGGCGGTGAGCGTGTCCAACGAGTCGCCGGTACTGCTGGATCGCTTCCTGGACGACGCCACCGAGGTGGACATCGACGCCATCTGCGACGGCAAGGACGTGGTCATCGGCGGCATCATGGAGCACATCGAGCAGGCCGGCGTGCACTCCGGTGACTCCGGTTGTTCTCTGCCGCCCTACACCCTGAGCCAGTCCATTCAGGACGAGATGCGCGAGCAGGTGCGCAAGCTGGCCCTGGAGCTGGGCGTGGTGGGCCTGATGAACGTGCAGTTCGCGGTCAAGGGCAACGAGATTTACCTGATTGAGGTGAACCCCCGTGCCGCCCGTACCGTGCCCTTCGTGTCCAAGGCCACCGGTGTGCCCCTGGCCAAGGTGGCCGCCCGGGCCATGGCCGGCAAGTCCCTGGCCGAGCAGGGTGTCACCGAGGAAATTATTCCGCCTTACTACTCCGTGAAGGAAGTGGTGCTGCCGTTCAACAAGTTCCCCGGCGTTGACCCGCTGCTGGGCCCGGAAATGCGCAGTACCGGTGAAGTGATGGGCGTGGGTGAAACCTTTGCTGCCGCCTTTGGCAAGGCGCACCTGGGTGCCGGCAAGGCGGTGCCGAAGGAAGGCCGTGCCCTGCTGTCCGTGCGTCATAGCGACAAGCAACGGGTAGTTGACCTGGCCGCCAGCCTGATTGAGGCCGGTTACCAGATCGATGCCACTCACGGCACCGCCGTGGTGCTGGGCGAAGCCAACATCAACCCGCGTCTGGTGAACAAGGTACACGAAGGTCGTCCGCACATTCTTGATCGCATCAAGAACAACGAGTACAGCTACATCGTGAATACCGCCGAGGGCCGTCAGGCCATCGAGGACTCCCGTCAGCTGCGTCGCGGCGCCCTGGCTCAGAAGCTGTCCTACACCACCACCCTGAACGGGGCCTTTGCCACCGTGATGGCGATGGCTCACGACGCTACCGAGTCGGTGATCTCCGTGCAGGAAATGCACGCCCGGGTCGCCAACGGTAAATAAGCCGTCGGCACACCCTGACTAAAAAAGGCGCCATCCGGCGCCTTTTTTGTGTTGTTTAAATATTATTCATCTTTTTTGCGATAGTGTTTGACGGCACCTCCCCACTGCCGTAGAGTGCACCTCAGCAAGATTCTCAAGTCAGCGCAGCATCAGTACATTGTTGGTCCCTTACGGTTCTACAGTCACCACGCTTCCCTTATTTGATTTATTGCGGTTCCGGGCATTTGCCCATTCATATGTTTAAAAAAGGTAAGTATACATGGCTACTGGCACTGTAAAATGGTTCAACGAAGAGAAAGGTTTTGGTTTCATCACTCCGGCTGACGGTGGCAAGGATCTGTTTGCCCACTTCTCCGCGATTGTTGGCGATGGCTTTAAAACCCTGGCCGAAGGTCAGCAGGTATCCTACACCGCCTCTCAAGGCGCCAAGGGCCCGCAAGCATCCGAAATCAAGGTGCTGTGATCGACGACTCTCGTCGAGATTCGTAAAAAAACCCGCTTCGGCGGGTTTTTTTGTATGGGACGATCAGGGAGTCGGTGGTGTCAGTTCACCCCGCAGACTTTGGCCCATTAATATG
This sequence comes from Oceanimonas aquatica, assembly GCF_030732065.1. GTDB lineage: Bacteria > Pseudomonadota > Gammaproteobacteria > Enterobacterales > Aeromonadaceae > Oceanimonas. The sequence goes on along the minus strand of NZ_JAVBHX010000002.1, from coordinate 218,166 downwards.
CGTACCTTTTGCGGCGGCAGGCCCTTGCTCAGCAGATAATGCAGCTTGGTCAGGGCCGCTTCCGTGGTCATGTCGTAACCCGAAATCACCCCGGCATCGGCCAGGGCCTTGCCGGTGGCGTAGCCCTCCATGTTCACCGAGCCACGCAGACACTGGGTGAGGTTGACGATCACCACCCCCCGGGCCGAGGCGTCGGCCAGCAGGCTCAGCATGGCTTCGTTCTGAGGCGCATTACCCACGCCGTAAGACAGCAGCAGCAACGCCTTGACCGGCTGGCGCAACAGGTTGGCAATCACCTCGGGGCTGATCCCCGGATAGAGGGTGACCACGCCGATGGGCTGTGGCGTGATCGGGCTGACGGTCAGTGGTGTGCCGTTGCCCTGACTGAGCCGACCGGCATCAAGGCTGATATGAATGCCGGCGTTGAGCAGGGGCGGAAAGTTGGGTGAGTCAAAGGCGTTAAAGCCGTCGGCGTGCACCTTGCTGGCCCGGTTGCCCCGAAAGAGCCGGTTGTTGAAAAACAGCCCCACCTCGTGAATGGGGTATTCGGCGGCGATATAGAGGGCGTTAAGCAGGTTGTTGCGGCCGTCGGAGCGCAGCTCCACCAGGGGGATCTGGGAGCCGGTGACGATCACCGGCTTGTTCAGGTCTTCCAGCATGAACGACAGCGCCGAGGCGGTAAAGGCCATGGTGTCGGTGCCGTGCAGCACCACAAAGCCGTCGTAATCGTCGTAATGGGCGCGAATGTCGTCGGCAATGCGCTGCCAGTCGGCGGGGGTCATGTCGGACGAGTCGATCAGCGGATCGTATTCGCTGATATGGTAGGCCGGCATTTCCGGGCGGTGCAGCTCGGGGGTAGCGGCCAGGCTGTTGGTCATAAAGCCCGCCAGGGGCACATAGCCCTTGGCGGATTTCTGCATGCCGATGGTGCCGCCGGTGTAGGCGATATAGATTTTCCTGCGGCTCATTCAGAACTCCTGGCATTCCACGCACAGCACATACTGGCCGCGAATGTCATTAAAGTGGGCCAGCGCATTCAGCTCCTGGCCCAGTTGTTCACCGGCCGGCCGCAGCACCTCGGGCAGGGCGGCCTGGACCAGAGCAGTGGCATCAAGATTGGTGTCCAGCAGCTGCTCCATCAGCAACTCCTTGGGTGAGCGGGGCAACTGTACCCGTTTCAGCCGGTACTGAGGCAGCTCGGCCAGCTCGGCAGCGCCGGCCAGGGCGTCATCCAGATAACCCAGCTCGTCCACCAGCCCCAGGGCCCGGGCATCGGTGCCGGTCCACACATGTCCCTGAGCAGCGGCTTCCACCTCTCTGGGCTCCAGCTCCCGCCCTGCGGCGACCAGGCTGACGAAACGGTCATAGGTGTGCTCCACGCCCAGCTGGATCAGCTCCTGAGCATGCTTGGGCAGGCCGGTGGTCAGGCCGGCGCCGACAAAGTCGGTGGTGCCCACCCCATCGGTATTGAGGCCGAGCTTTTCCAGGGCGTCTTCAAAGGTGAGGAAGAGGCCAAATACGCCGATGGAGCCGGTGAGGGTGGTAGGAGCGGCGTAAATTTTGTCGGCGTCGGCGGCGATCCAGTAGCCTCCCGAGGCGGCGGTGCTGCCCATGGACACCACCAATGGCTTGCCGCTTTGCTTGAAGCGCAGCAGGGCGGTGCGGATCTGCTCGGCGGCAAAGGCGCTGCCGCCGGGACTGTCGATGCGCAGCACCAGGGCCTTGATGTCGCTGTCGCGCCGGGCCTGATCGATCAGCTTTCCGAGTTGTTCGTCGCTGATGGTATTGGGCCTTGGCTCGCCACTCATGATGGCGCCGCTGGCGGTAATGAGCCCCACCGCCGGGGCGGTGTTGTCATCCTGGGGGCGATGGGCCAGATAACGGCTGATACTCAGGCTGCGGTAGCTGCCGGCACCGTGATCCCAGCCCGCCTGTTCGCCCACGTGGCGCAACATCTCATGGCGGGTGGCGAGCTTGTCCACCAGCCCCTGCTCCAGAGCATAGCGGGCCGGATCACCACCCACGGCGCGAAACCGGCTCAGCAGCAGCTCCTTGCCGGGGCTGATGTGATCGGCGGGAATATCGCGCAATGTGCTCACGTTGTCCTGATAGTGGCGCCACAGCTGGCCCAGCCAGCGCAGGGCGTCTTCGCGGCTTTCCGCCGACATGTCGTCACGCAGATAGGGCTCCACGAACGATTTGTAGGTGCCGACCCGGAACACATGGGGGGTGATGTCAAAACGCTCAAAGGCCGACTTGTAGTGCAGCCGGTATACGCCCAGGCCCTGAATGGTCACGGCCCCGGCCGGGTTCAGCCAGATCTCGTCGGCATGGGCCGCCAGGTAATATTGTCCCTGGGTGTAGTAATCGCCAATGGCGTACACGGGTTTGCCCGAGGTCTTGAAGCTTTCCAGGGCGGCGCCGACTTCATCCAGTTTGGTGAGGCTGGACTCGCTCATGTTTTGCAGCCTCAGTACCACTGCCTTGATGCGCTCGTCGTGGCGGGCCAGGGTCAGGGCTTCCTTGATTTGCCCCAGGGTGAGGGCGGGCGGGGCTTCGTCACCCGCCAGCCATTTGTTCAGCAGGCGGCGGGGGCTGGCCTGGGTGTCCTGCTCCAGCACCGGGCCGTTGATGTCCAGGGTAAGGGCGGCGCTGGCCGGCAGGGTGGGCGCTTCCTTTTCGCTGAAGAAAATAATGAACACGGACACCAGGGCAAGCAGAAAAAACAGGTTGATCAGCACGGTGCGAAGTACATTCAGCACCCGGCCCAGAGTGCGAAACAACCATTTGATGGCAGACCACATAGCTACGCCTTAAAAAGAAGAGGGTCGAATTAGTCCATTATGGCGTGGCACCGTTCACATTGCCACGCATGGCCCTGCTTACTGGTGAGCGCTTCACGAAAAAGTTGAGTAAAACACTTGTTTGAAAAAACGCAGCTCATCCACTAGCCTGACGAAGCCACCCCCGGCCTGCTTCCGGAGAGCTTATGCGGCCTTACCCTCACCTGTTTGCGCCCCTGGATCTGGGCTTTACCACCCTGAAAAACCGGGTGGTGATGGGCTCCATGCACACCGGGCTGGAAGAAGCGCGCGGCGGCTTTGACAAGCTTGCCGCTTTTTACCGAATGCGGGCCGAAGGCGGGGTGGGGCTCATCATTACCGGTGGCATGGCTCCCAGCCTGCGTGGCCGGCTTGCTCCGGGTACCGCCCAGCTGAGTTTTTGCTGGCAGCTTCGCCGTCATCGCAAAGTGACCGGGGCGGTGCACGAGGCCGGCGGTAAAATCGCCCTGCAAATTTTGCATGCCGGCCGCTATGCCTGGCATCCTCTTGCCGAGGCGCCATCGGCCGGCCAGTCTCCCATCAGCCCGTTCAGGGCCCGCGCCATGAGCCAGCGGCGCATTCGCCGCTGCATCGCCGACTTTGCCCACACCGCCGCCCTGGCCTGGCAGGCCGGTTACGATGGGGTGGAAATCATGGGCTCCGAGGGCTACCTCATTAACCAGTTTTTGTGTCCGCGCACCAACCACAGAACGGATGCCTGGGGTGGCAGCAGCGCCAACCGCCGGCGGCTGGCGCTGGAAATCGTGCGTGCCGTGCGGGCGCGGGTGGGAAAGGACTTTATCATTATCTTTCGCCTGTCCATGCTCGATCTGGTGGAGCAGGGCTCCAGCCTGGAGGAGGTCATTGCCCTCGGGCAAGCGCTGGAGCGGGCCGGGGTCACGCTCATTAATACCGGCATCGGCTGGCACGAGGCGCGCGTACCCACCATTGCCGCCAGCGTGCCCCGGGCCGCCTTCAGCTGGATCTCCGGGCGGATTAAAAGCGCGCTTACCGTGCCGGTGGTGGCCACTAACCGCATCAATACCCCGGAGGTGGCAGACGCGGTTCTCGCCTCGCAGCAGGCCGATCTGGTGTGTCTGGCCCGGCCTTTTCTGGCCGACGCCCGTTTTGTGGCCAAGGCCGCGGCGGGCACACCCGAGCGCATCAACACCTGCATCGCCTGCAATCAGGCCTGCCTGGACCGGGTATTTGACGGTAAACGGGCAACCTGCCTGGTGAACCCCTTTGCCTGTTATGAAACCGAGCTCAGGGTCACGCCCGCTGCGCTCCCCAAACGGCTGGCGGTGGTGGGCGCCGGCCCGGCGGGACTGGCCTTTGCCTGTACCGCCGCCGCGCGGGGCCACAGTGTGACCCTGTTTGAGCAGGGCGCCGACATCGGCGGTCAGTTCAATTTTGCCCGGCGCATTCCCGGCAAGGAAGAGTTCGCCGAAACCCTGCGTTATTTTCGTTATCGGCTCACCGAGACGGGCGTGAGCCTCAGGCTCAGTACGCAGGCCACCGTGAGCCGCCTGACGGACTTTGATGAGGTGGTGCTGGCCACCGGCGTGCGCCCGCGAACGCCGGCCATTGATGGCATCGATCATGTCAGTGTGCTGAGCTATCCGCAGGTACTGAGCGGGCAGACGAGGGTGGGCCGGCGGGTGGCCATTATCGGTGCCGGCGGCATTGGCGTGGATCTGGCGCAGTTTCTGGTGGCGGAGCCTGAGCCGTCATTGCCGGCCTGGCTGGCCGAATGGGGCATCGACAGGGCGTGCCTCACCCCCGGCGCCCTGATGCCGCCACAAAAGCCGGCGTCGGCACGACAGGTCTGGTTACTGCGGCGCAGTCCGGGGGAGCCCGGCCGGGGCCAGGGCAAAACCACCGGCTGGATCCACAAGGCCAGCCTGCGTCACCATGGCGTGCACTTGTGGGGCGGAGTGCGCTATTTGCACATTGATGACCAGGGGCTGCATCTTGAGCGCAACGGGCAAAGCGAGTGTCTCGAGGTGGATAACATCATTGTCTGTGCCGGCCAGGAGCCGGAGCGGACCCTGCAGCCGGTGCTGGAACGGGCGGGAATACGGGTACACCTGATCGGCGGCGCCGAGGTGGCCGCCGAGCTCGATGCGCAGCGCGCCATTCGCCGGGGTACTGAGCTCGCCCTGAGGCTGTAGAAGACTTTATGCCGTGGTCGCAGGCTGCTAAGGTAGCGCGGTCTCAAAACAGGAGTATCAAGATGGACGCACTGGAACTGTTACTGAATCGCCATTCCAACCCCCGGCTGGTGGCGCCGGCGCCCGCCGGCGAGCAGCTGAACACCCTGTTTCGCGCTGGCCTGCGTGCACCGGATCACGCCGCCCTGTGCCCCTGGGAATTTATCGTGTTTGAAGGCGAACAGCGCCGGGCCCTGGGTGACGTGCTGGCCGCCGCCGCGGAGGCCCAGGGAGAAAGCGAAGACGCCATCGACAAGGCCCGCAATGCCCCGCTGCGGGCGCCCATGGTGATCACCGTAGTGGCCAAGGTAAAAGAGCACGACAAGGTGCCGCGCCTGGAGCAGGAGCTGTCTGCCGGTTGCGCCCTGATGGCCATGCAGATGGCGGCCCAGAGCATGGGCTTTAACGGTATCTGGCGCACCGGCTGGTTTGCCTTTGACCGGGGGGTGCACCGGGATCTGGGCCTGGAGCAGCAGGATCAGATCGTCGGCTTCTTGTACCTCGGCACCCCGGAAGTGGCCGTGCGCAAGCTGCCCGAGCGGGATCCCGCCCAGTTCGTGCGTTACTTCGGGCGTTAAAAATGATAATGCCGGCAGCAGGCCGGCATTTTTGGCTTGGCGGGTTTAATCACCGCATATCATTTCACGTTTCACGCCTTCCCCCGGCCCTCCAGCGCCACCAGTGCTTCCGGGGTATTGAGGTTATAAAAGGCCTCGGCCTGATCACTGAAGTCCACCGGTACCAGCTGATGGTGTTCATACCACAGCTGCAGCTTGCGATCGCCGCCATCCAGGTAATTGCACAATGAAGGCAGCAGCGACTGGTGGATCAGGGCGGTGGCGGCGTGCAGCTGAGTGCCGTCGTCCACCACGGCAATTTGATCGTGACGGTGCACGGCGGCGCACAGCCGGGCCGCCAGATCGGCGGGCACCAGCGGGCTGTCGCAGGGTACAAACAGAACCCATTCGCTGGGGGCATGGGTAAGCCCGGCTTCAAACCCGGCCAGCGGACCGGCAAAATGGTAACCGTCATCGGGGATCACCGTGGCCAGCGCTCGATAATGGTCCAGGTTGCGGTTGGCATTGATCAGTACCCGGCCCACCTGCGGCGCAAGGCGCTCCAGCACATGGCTCACCAGCGGCCGGCCCCACAGGGGCAACAGACCCTTGTCGGCTCCCTGCATGCGCAGGCCCTGCCCGCCGGCCAGAATGACGGCAGTAATGTCTTTCGGATCCAGCATGGCCCCTTCCGTTTCAATGATTTTCCCATGAATTTTAACCTGTTAAGCCAGGCCGTGTGAGTACTCAAGTCACACAAAACGGGTATTTAATTGCTTGAGCCGGCCCGGCTTCGCTCCTAACATGGCAGGTTTTACGTCCTTTAAGAACAACAAGGTATAACAAACATGAGCACCCAAGCCGCCAGTGACGATCCCTTTTACGGCCGCCCCCTGATCGCCACCCTGGCGGTGATGGCCCTGCTGCTCGCCGCCGCCAACCTGCGGGGGGGTATTGTGGTGGTGGGCCCTCTGGTCGAGCAAATCCGTGCCAGCCTGGCCATCAGCGCCAGTGCCTTCAGCCTGCTGACCACACTGCCGTTGCTGTGTTTTGGAGTGATTTCCCTGTGTGTTCCGGCGCTGTCACGACGTTGCTCGCCCCAGGTACTGGCCATTGGCGGCCTGCTGGTGATAAGTCTTGGCGTCATGCTGCGGTTGCTGGACAGTTACGCCCTGGTGTTGCTGGGCACCCTGCTGCTGGGGGCGGCCATTGCCCTGCTTAATGTGCTGATCCCCGGGCTGGTGAAGGCGTTCTTTCCCCGCAAGGTGGGGCTGATGACCGGCCTTTACTCGGTGACCCTCAGCACCGGCGCCGGCCTGGGCGTCTATCTGGCGGTGCCGCTGCTGGAGCACTTTGGTCACTGGCATTATCCGGTCGCATTGTGGGCGCTGTTGCCGGTGATTTGCGTGCTGTTCTGGCTGCCCATGCTGAAGGTGAGTGGTGTGGGCCGTCCGGCCAACCCGGTGAGAGTCAGTCTTTGGCGAAGCAAAACGGCCTGGGTCATCACCTTCTATATGGGGCTGCAGTCGTTTTACTTTTATTCCATGGCCACCTGGTTGCCCAAAATCCTGCTGGAAAGCGGCCTTGACGCCCATGATGCCGGCACCGCCACGGCGCTAATCAACCTGGTGAGCATACCATTCAACTTTTTGGTCCCGATCCTGGCGGCACGCATGGTCAGCCAGCGCCGGCTGGTACTGGGAATTTTCCTGGCCTCCCTACTGGGTCTGGCGGGACTCTGGTGGCAACCGGCCAGCGCGCCACTGTTGTGGGCATCCCTGATTGGCGTGGGCTGCGGGGGGGCGCTCAGCCTGGCGCTGTCGTTTTTCGTGCTGCGGGCCGCCAATACCGCTCAGGCCACGGCCTTGTCGGCCATGGCCCAGAGCATTGGCTACCTGCTGGCGGCGGCCGGTCCGGCGGCGCTGGGGGTAATGCGTGATATGGAAGGCGCCTGGCAGGGGGCCCTGCTGCTGATGATGGTATTGCAATGGGTACAACTGGGGTGTGGCTGGTTTGCCGCCCGGCCGGTGAATGTGGTGCCCGATCAGGACAAATAATCCGCTGCTGTCGTGAACCGGCTACACTTTGCCGAAAAAAACGACAAGGAGCACGGAATGAAGACTTTTCCACTGGTATTGCCACTGCTGTGGCTGGGGCCGTCGCTGCCGGCCCTGGCTGAAGCCCCGCCGCTGCAACTGGCGGCGGAATATGCCCCTCATCACAATCCGGCCGACTACCTGGTGAGTGAAAAGCTGGACGGAGTCCGGGCCTGGTGGAATGGCCGGCAACTGGTATCGCGGGGCGGCCATGTCTTTGCCGCCCCCGACTGGTTTGTGGCCGGTTTTCCCGCCACGCCGCTGGACGGCGAACTGTGGCTGGGGCGGGGGCGTTTTGCCGAGCTGTCGGCGGTGGTTCGCCGCTTTGAGCCGGTGGAGGAAGAATGGCGTGATGTTCGCTTTATGGTGTTTGACCTGCCCGCCAGCGAGCTGCCGTTTTCTGCCCGGGTAACAGCCCTGCAACGCCTGGCCGCCACCCTGAACACCCCCTATCTGCGACTGGTAAAGCATCACTCCCTGACGGATGCTGCCGCCCTGGCGGCATTGCTCGACAAGGTGGAAAGCGAAGGCGGTGAGGGCCTGATGCTGCGCCACCGGCAAAGTCGTTATGCCCCGGAGCGCAACCAGGACCTGCTCAAGCTGAAGGGGTTTCAGGATGCGGAAGCCACCGTGTTGGCCCAGTTGCCGGGGCAGGGCCGGTTTAAGGGCATGATGGGATCCTTGCTGGTGGAAACGCCCGATGGCCGTCGCTTTAAGCTGGGCACCGGCTTCAGTGATGAGCAGCGACGCCAGCCGCCGGCGCCCGGTACCCGGATCACTTACCGTTACCGGGGTGAAACCGCCACCGGTCTGCCCCGCTTTGCCAGCTTCTGGCGAGTACGCCGGGAGCTGCCCTGACACTGGTGTGACAAACGTCACCGGAGTAAAGTGAAGGTATCTGTGTGAAGGAGGACATCGGTTTTGTGCTTGATGGCCATTGACTGGCAACCCGCCAGCGGCCACCTGCGGGTGCTCGCCAACCGGGATGAATTTCATGCCCGCCCCACGGCGCCCGCCGGCTGGTGGCCGGATTCTCCCGGCCTCTGGGCCGGTCGGGATCTGCAGGCCGGCGGCACCTGGCTGGGGGTGACTCGGGGCGGGCGCTTTGCCGCCCTCACCAATTTTCGTGAAGGCGCTCCGCAGTCCGGCAAGCGCAGCCGGGGTGAGCTGGTGAGCGGTTTTCTCGCCGGCGAGCACTCGCCTGCTGGCTATCTGCAGCGGGTGCTGGCCGAGGGTGAAGGCTATGCCGGTTTCAACCTGCTGGTGGGGGATCTGCTCAGCCGCGAGCTGCATTACGGTGGCAACCGCCCGGGCGGTGAGCCGCGTCCGCTGCAGGCAGGCATTTACGGTCTCTCCAATGGGCTGCTGAACACCCCCTGGCCCAAAACGGTGCGGCTGAAACGCGGCCTGGCGGCGTTACCGCACGACGATGACAGCGCCGCCCTGGCCTTGCTGAGTGATGCCACCATGGCGCCCGACGCCGCCCTGCCCGAGACCGGGGTGCCTCTTGAACTGGAGCGCCGGTTGTCATCGGTGTTCATCACCGGTGACAACTACGGTACCCGGGCCCAGACGGTATTGGTGGCTGAAAACGGCCAGGTGCGCATACTGGAGCAGGGCCGGGGAGCAGGAGGCAGCCTGCTGCACAGGCGGCAGGCCGACTGGCGGCTGGATATGCAGAGGACTGCCAACAGCCAACGATAACTGTTTTTCTTGGCTGTTGCTCAGGCCTTGGCCGCCGTGTTGTTCAAACAATAGATGGTGTCTTGATAGGCAATGTTCAGGCCTGCCGCTATGCTGAACAAAGCAGGTTTGATTTTTCTTTGGCACCCAACCCGCTTGAGGCGGCCATTTTGCCGGTCGCGCTGACAGGCAATCATATGTACCCATTCGACTTCAGGCCATCGCGTGCGCAGTCGCGCCATGAGGAACTGGCAAACGGCATCAGTCATGGTCTGGCGCTGGTTGCGATGATGTTTGGCACACCCTGGCTTATTGTGAATACGGTGCGTTACGGCAGTGCGGCCGATGTGGTGGGGGCCAGTGTTTTTTCCGCTACGGCGATGTTGCTGTATTTCTCCTCGTCTCTTTACCATCTGTTGCCGCCGGGCGGCGTCAAGCAGGTGTGCCAACGTATTGAGCATGCGGCTATCTTTCTGCTCATCGCCGGAACCTACACCCCATTTACCCTGGGCGTGCTGCGAGGGGGCTGGGGCTGGACGTTATTCGGACTGATCTGGGGAATGGCGGCTGCCGGTATTGTGCTGAATATGATGGCAAAACGCCCTCATCCGGTGGTGGCCACCGGTCTTTATCTGGTGATGGGATGGTTGATTGTGCTGGCCGCCAGGCCGTTGATGTCCGTCTTGCCTGCGTCGGGCCTGTGGTGGCTTGCGGGCGGCGGTCTGTTCTACACCCTGGGCGTGGTGTTTTTTGCCACCGATGCCAGGCTGCGCTTCGGCCACTTCATCTGGCACCTCTTTGTGATGGGGGGCACCCTGTGTCATTACTTTGCGATCCTGTGGTATGCGAGCTGAGCATGACCGGCAACCCATCGCCATGGCGGACGAACCACGTCTCTGGTGGGAAGTTCCGTTATGAAGGTTGATTTGAAAGTACCCTCCAGGACCACTCGATTGCCCAAAGCGCTGGTCGAGCGGCTGACAAATCCCTTTGCTCGTTTTGTGCGGGTTGAGACAACCGCCGGGGCCATGCTGCTGCTGTTCACCCTGGCCGCGCTGGTGATCTCCAATTCGCCCTGGGCCGCTTCTTTTGAGCATTTCTGGGAGTTGCCGGTGGGCTTGACTGCCGGACCGGTGGCGCTTGTCCGCTCCCTGCGTGAGTGGATCAACGATGGCCTGATGACGTTGTTCTTTTTTCTGGTGGCACTGGAGCTCAAGCGCGAGTGGGTGCTGGGAGAATTGAGCCGGCCACGGGTGGCGGCACTGTCGGTCGCTGCCGCCTTGGGGGGGATGCTGGTTCCGGCGATCATCTATCTGTTTTTTCAATATGCCCAGCCCGGCCAGCCGGGCTGGGGCATCGTTATGGCGACCGATACGGCGTTTGTGATCGGCTGCCTGGCCCTGCTGGGCTCGCGTATTCCTCAAAGTTTGCGCATGTTTCTGCTGTCGTTGGCGATTGTGGACGATATTGGCGCCATCCTGGTCGTAGCCATTGGCTACAGCAGTGACATCAACTGGCTGCTGCTGGCCTTGGCCGGGCTGGGCCTGTTGATGACAGGGGGCATGTCGAGGCTGGGTATTCGCGGTTTTCCGCTCTATGTTCTGATGGGCGGGCTTATCTGGCTCGTGGTGGATGCCTCGGGGGTACATGCCACCATTACCGGGGTCATACTTGGCCTGATGACGCCCGCTCGTCGTTGGGTCAGCGACACGCGTTTGTACGCGATTCTGAGCCAGGTGGTGGCACATCCCTCTGACAGCGAAGGCAGTGGAGGCGGACATACCAAGGACAGGGAGACCCTGAAGATGGCAGAAATGGCCGCTCGTGAAACCCTGTCACCGGTAGAGCGGCTGGAAATTGCGCTGCACCCCTGGGTGGGATTTGTCATCATGCCCCTGTTTGCCTTTGCCAATGCCGGGTTGGCACTGTCTTTAAACCACCTGGGGGGGCCGGTGACGCTGGCGGTGTTTATGGGGTTTGTGCTCGGCAAGCCGGCAGGGATTTTGCTGTTCAGCTGGCTGGCGTTGCGGTTGCGCATTGCGATTCTGCCACCCGGGCTCAGCTGGCCTCTGCTGGCGGGTGGAGGTTTGCTCGCCGGTATCGGCTTTACCATGGCGTTGTTCATCGCCGACATGGCGTTCGATAAGAGTCTGATCGACAGCGCCAAGCTGGGGATTTTTCTTTCTTCCGTGTGTTCGGCCCTGGCGGGGCTGGCGGTGTTGCGCTGGTGGCCGGCTCGGGGCTGAGCCTCCATCGGGAGTCCGTACCGAAAGCTGGCGAGTCTGGGCATCCCCCTCTAGGCTTGCTGGCTGGCGGCCTGAGCATAAAAAAGCGGACCCCTTGAGGTCCGCTTTTTGTTATCTGCGGCGGTTTACACCAGCTCGCGGTTTTCCTTTTTGGCGGCGACCACGTCTTTCCAGACGCCGCGGCAAATCATGATCAGCACCCAGAGGGTGAGGGCGGGCCAGATCAGAATGTAGGCCCCCAGGGTCAGTTCGTTCATATCAGGACTCCTTGGCAAGGTCGGCGGATTTGATGGCCGCCGGGGCGGCGTGGTCAACACTGTCGTCGTAGTTGCCTACACGCTCTTTGATCAGCTCAAAGTCGAACTTCTGGTTATCCATCAGGCTCATCAGCACGCACACCAGGGTGCTCACGCCGTAGGCCACCAGCGAAGACAGCAGTACCGTATATTCCCGCAAAAAGCCGGTGGCAAAGAACATCAGCGCCACACCGGCGAGAATGCCGGCCATAAAGCCGATGCGCTTGCCCAGAAAACCGAACGCCATCAGGCCGATAACCACACCACCGCCGATGCTGGCGAGCAGTTCAAAGACGAGGGCGACCGCGCCGGTCATGGGCAGCAGCTCAAAGCGGGCCACGCAGAACAGCACCAATGCGGCCAGCACCGAGGTGGTAAAGGCGCGGTTGGTCACCCGGTTCCAGAAGCAGCTGGCGATCACCGGGAACACAATGGCGCCCCACAGTGCTCCCACGAACACCAGCATCACCAGAATGTCGAGGGAGAAGCTGGCGAACACTATGCCCAGCATGGTGGCTACTATCATGGTCAGCCGGCCGATAAACAGCATGCGCTTGGGATCGGCCTTGCCCTTGGCAATGTTCTTGCCGTATACGTCGGCCATCACGATGGCGGACAGGGCGGACAGATCCGAGTCGGCGGTGGACGACAGCGAGCCGATCACCAGAATAAAGAACAGACCAATAAACACCGGCGGCAGGTAGCTGGATACCATCTGCGGGATCAGGTTGTTCATATCGCCGTTCAGGGGTTCAACCCCGTTGGTCAGGGCCATCAGGCCAATCATGCCCAGGCCAATCACGATGGCGCCGTACCCGAGAGTGGCGGTGAGGAAGGTGGGCTTGATGTGCTTTTCGTTAACCGCAAACAGCCGCTGGGAAATGGTCTGGTTACCGATGGCATAGGCCAGCACCGCCACAAAGTAGGGCGCGCCCTGATGCAGAATGGCGTCGGTCGAGAACAGGTTGGCCTGCTCGGCGGTGAGGTTGTCAAAGCCGTTCATGACCTCGGCCGGGCCACCCATGGCAAACAGCACGGCGGGAATAATCACCACGGCAATGGCCATCAGCGCAATCAGCTGGGCAAAGTCGGTGAGCACGGAGGCGCGAAAGCCCGACCACAGGGTGTAGCTGAGTACGCCCACGCCGGCGATGATCACCCCGGTCTGGAACGACAGCGGCGACAGCACAGACACCAGGGCCCCGGCGGCGGTAAAGTTCACCATCAGGCTGATGATGCTGCCCAGCAGGTTGGAAAAGGCCAGGATCAGCTGGCTGGACGAGCCGTGACGGGCGTGGATCACTTCCCCCAGGGTATGGGCATTGGGCGCCAGGGCGCGAAAGCGCCGGCCAAAGGGATAGATGAACAGGATCATCAGCGCGCCCCACAGGCCGTAGTGCAGTGGCCCGGATACACCATAGGTATAGCCCGAGGTGGCGGCGGCATAGAAGGAGGCGGCCCAGATCCAGGTGGCGGTCATGCTGGCCGCACCCATGCCAAAGCCAACGCTGTGGTTCGATACCATAAAGGCGTCGGTGTCTTCCTGCTCCTTCTTGATGAAGGTGGTGATCAGATAGGTTCCGCCGTAAAAGGCGGCCAGCAGCAGCAACACTGTGGTGCTGGAAAATTGATAGAGTTCCAAGTTCATCTCCCTGTCTTGCGAGTGAAACACAGACAAGCGCCGGCAGTGTCGCCAGAGGCGATACGCGGGGCGCAAATTGGACGACCTGGCTAGCGGCAACGGACGTGTGGAACCGGTAAAAACGGCTCGGCAAGGGCAAACAAGTTGATTCTGTTTGGCGGTGAAGCGATGCGCTTCTATAAGACGTTGGCGTTAGCCTGGTATTGTGCGGTCGACGGCACGAAAGCGTGCGTCAGGGTAAAGCTTCTATGGCGCCCATCATAAGGCGTGCACCTCCTCAAATTGGTTTGACCAGCGTTGAACGCTTAATACCTTAACGAGTGAGTCAGGTAATGTCCACCCTTTCACTGGCCGCAAAACCGCGCTTTCGGTATAATCCGCGCTCCCCCAGATCCACCAGATATATGCTGAACGTTGTTGAACAGGAGTAGTCATGCAAGCAAAAGTTGCCGTCATCATGGGCTCGAAAAGCGACTGGCCCACCATGCAGGGCGCCGCAGAGATCATGGACAAGCTGCAGGTTCCCTACACCGTGGAAGTGGTGTCGGCGCACCGCACCCCCGACAAGCTGATGGAATTCGGTGAAAAGGCCGTGGAGCGCGGTTACCAGGTGATCATCGGCGGTGCCGGTGGTGCCGCCCACCTGCCGGGCATGGTGGCGGCCAAAACCCGCCTGCCGGTGCTGGGTGTGCCGGTACAGAGCAAGGCCCTGAGCGGCCTCGACAGCCTGCTGTCCATCGTGCAGATGCCCAAGGGCGTGGCCGTGGGCACCCTGGCCATCGGCACTGCCGGTGCTTTTAATGCCGGCCTGCTGGCCTGCCAGATGCTGGCCAACAACGACGCCGAGCTGGCCGAACGGTTGGAAGCGTTCCGCAACGAGCAAACCAGCACCGTGCTGGGCAGCCCCGACCCGCGGGAGGACGCATGAGCCGTATCTGGGTACTGGGTGCCGGCCAGCTGGGCCAGATGCTGAAACACGCGGGCATGCCCCTCAATCTGGACGTGCGTCCGGTTGATATCGAGTCTGAAGAAACCTTTCCGCTGGAAGCCCATGAAAAGGTGACCGCCGAGCGCGAGCAGTGGCCCGAAACCGCCGCCACCCGCCAGCTGGCGGCACACCCGGCGTTCGTTAATCTGAACACCTTTCCCATTCTGGCCGATCGCTACACCCAGAAGTCACTGATCGACAAGCTGGGTCTGGCCACCGCGCCCTGGCGCCTGGTAGAAACCGACACCACCGCCGAGGATCTGCACGCGGCCCTGGGTGAGCGGGTGTTGCTCAAGCGCCGCACCGGGGGTTACGACGGGCGCGGCCAGCACTGGCTGCGGGAGCCGGGCCGGGACGAGATTCCCGACGACTGGCACACCCAGGCCATTGCCGAGCAGGCCATCGACTTTGACGAGGAAGCCTCCATCGTCGGCATGCGCGGTGAAGACGGACAGTGCTATTTCTATCCGCTGACTCTCAACCTGCACGTGAACGGCATTCTGCTGGGCTCGGTGTCGCCCCTGGCACGCCTGGCGCACCTGCAGGAAGAGGCCGAACGCATGCTCGGCACCCTGATGAACGACCTCGACTACGTTGGTGTCATGGCCATGGAGTGCTTTCGAGTGGGCGATCACCTGCTCATCAACGAGCTGGCGCCTCGCGTGCACAACAGCGGCCACTGGACCCAGGCCGGCGCCAATATCAGCCAGTTCGAAGCGCACCTGCGCGCCGTGGCCGGTCTGCCGCTGATTGCCCCGACCGTCAAGAACACCAGCGTGATGGTGAACCTGGTGGGCACCGAGCGCAACGACGACTGGCTGTCGGTGCCCGGTGCCGAGCTGTACTGGTATGGCAAGGAAGTGCGCCCGGGCCGCAAGGTAGGGCACATCAACTTCTGCCTGAGCAATCCGGTTGATACCAGGGCGGCCCTCGACAAGCTGGAGCCCATGCTGCCCGCCAGTTATGGCATAGTGCTCGACTGGTTGCGCAGCCAGCTGAACTGAGCCTGCCGTCGGTAGCATGCCAAAGCCCCGCCTTGTGCGGGGCTTTTTGTTTTTGCACGCACCGTGACCCCGGTCGCTACTGCATTCCGTGAGTCTGTCT
The DNA here is from genome assembly GCF_030732065.1 of Oceanimonas aquatica. Classification (GTDB taxonomy): domain Bacteria; phylum Pseudomonadota; class Gammaproteobacteria; order Enterobacterales; family Aeromonadaceae; genus Oceanimonas. The sequence goes on along the minus strand of NZ_JAVBHX010000002.1, from coordinate 202,519 downwards.
GCCAACTCCTCAAATTGATATGCTGAGTTAACACTCTAAATGCACGGATAACAACATGGTGGCAATGGCCTGGCGCAAGCATAAAGGGTTGATGTGGATAGCGGTGGTGCTGGCGGTGGTGGTGTTCTGGCTGTGGCATGGCCGGGTGTACCAGGCCGCCGATCAGGCCCCGGCGCCCGCTCCGGCGAGCCCTGAGTCCGAGTTCCGGCTGCAGGTGCAACCCATGGCTGCCGAACCTTACCATCCTCAGGTGGTGGTACAGGGCCAGCTGCAGGCGGTCCGGCAACTGGTGGTGCGCGCCCGGGTGGAGGGCACTGTGGAGCGTGTGCCTGCGCTGGGCCGAAGGATGAGTGCCGGCGAGGAACTGCTCAGGCTCAGTGTGGATGACCGCAAGGCCAGCCTGGCCCGGGCCGAGGCCGAACGCGCCTTGCGGGTAGCCGAGCTGGCGGCGGCCGAGCGGCTCAAACGCCAGGGCCTGCTGGCCGAAACCGACTACCTGCAGCGCAAGTCTGCCGCCACCCAGGCCGAGGCGGTCCTCACTCAGGCCCGGCTGGCGCTGGACTACAGCCGGCCTGCCGCGCCCTTTGCCGGCACCGTGGATGCCCACCACGTGGAAGCGGGGGATTACGTCAAGGCCGGTGACGCGCTGCTGCATCTGGTGGATGCCAGCGAGATGAAACTCATGGCCCGTGTACCCCAGCAACAAGTGAACGGGCTGGCGCCGGGCTTGCCGGTGACCGCGGTGCTGCTGGATGGCCGCACGCTTGAGGGCACCCTTACCTTTGTGTCCAGTGCCGCCGATGAAGATACCCGCAGCTTTGCGGTGGAAGCCCGCTTTGCCAACCCGCAGGCGCTGCGTCTGGCGGGGGTCAGCGCCGAGCTGCGCATTGCGCTGCCGCCGCGCCCGGCACACCGGTTGTCGCCGGCACTGCTGGCGCTGGACGAGCGCGGCCGGCCCGGGGTGCATGTGGTGGATGAACACAACCGTCTGCAACTGGTGCCGGTGACCCTGCTGGCCATTACACCGAATGCGCTCTGGGTCGATGGCCTGCCCGAGCTGGCTCGCGTGGTGACCCGGGGCGCCGGCTTTGTGGCCGAGGGCGAGACGGTGGCGGTGCGGGAGTTGGCCGAATGAGGGCCTTGATTGAAGCCGCCGTTTACCGCAGCCGGGCGACGCTGCTGGCCTTTGTGTTCCTGCTGTTGGGCGGGGTGGGGGCCTACCAGGCGATTCCCAAGGAAGCCAACCCCGACGTCACCATTCCCATGATGTATGTGTCCATGGCGCTGGAAGGCATCAGCCCGGAAGACGGCGAGCGCCTGCTGGTACGGCCCATGGAGCAGGAGCTGCGTACCCTGGAAGGGGTGAAGAAAATGACCTCCACCGCCAGCGAGGGTCATGCGGCTGTGATGCTGGAGTTTGACGCCGGCTTTGATCCCCGGCAGGCATTGCAGGAGGTGCGGGAAAAGGTCGACTCGGCCCGCAGCGAGTTGCCTCAGGAGGCGGATGAGCCGGTGGTGCACGAGATTAACGTGGCGCTGTTTCCGGTGTTGTCGGTGGCGCTGTCGGGGCCATTGGCGGAAAGCGAACTGGTGACGATCGCCCGGCGCCTCAAGGATGAAATAGAAGGCATTGCCGAGGTACTGGAAGTGGACATCGGCGGCGATCGCGAAGATTTGCTGGAGATCCTGGTCGACCCCCAGGTGCTGGATGGCTACGGCATCGACTATACGCAATTATTTAATCTGGTGTCCCGCAACAACCGGCTGGTGGCCGCCGGCAGCCTGGACACCGGCGCCGGCCGGTTGGCCATCAAGGTGCCGGGCGTCATTGAAGATCTGGACGATGTGCTTGGTCTGCCGCTCAAGGTCAGCGGAGATACAGTGGTGACCTTTGGCGATGTGGCCACGCTCAGGCGCACCTTCAAGGATCCCGCCGGCTTTGCCCGAATCAACGGTCAGCCCGGTCTGGTGCTGGAGGTGAGCAAACGGGCCGGCGCCAACATCATCGAGACCATCGACGAGGTCAAGACGCTGCTGGCGCAAGCCCGGCCGCTGCTGCCCGAGGGCGTGAAGATCGACTACATCATGGATCAGTCCACCCAGATTGAAACCATGCTGTCGGATCTGCTCAACAACGTGCTCACCGCCGTGGTGCTGGTGCTCATTCTTATTCTCGCCACCATGGGCGCGCGTTCGGCGGTAATGGTGGGGCTCACCATTCCCGGCGCCTTTCTCACCGGCATTCTGATCATCTGGGGCATCGGCTTTACCATGAACATTATCGTGCTGTTCTCGCTGATCCTGGTGGCGGGCATGCTGGTGGATGGCGCCATCGTGGTGAGCGAGCTGGCCGATCGCCATCTGCATGAGGGCCAGAGTCCGAAACAGGCCTGGATCAACGCCGCCCATCGCATGAGCTGGCCGGTGATCGCCTCCACCTTTACCACCCTGGCGGTGTTTGTGCCGCTGTTGTTCTGGCCCGGTGTGGTGGGGGAGTTTATGCAGTACCTGCCCGCCACCGTGATTATCTGCCTGCTGGCGTCGCTGGCCATGGCGCTGGTGTTTTTGCCCACCATGGGCGGACTGGGCCGGATCGATCGCCAGCCCAAAGCCCCCGTGGTGGTGCCCGGGCTTGCGCGTTACCGTGCCTTGCTGGCCCGGCTGCTGCGCCGCCCCGGGCTGACCCTGGCCGGCACCCTCGGGCTGATGGCCCTGGTCTACGCCGGTTATGCCCGCTTTAACCACGGCGTGGAGTTTTTTCCCGATATCGAGCCCGACAGCGCCCAGTTGCAGGTGCGGGCCCGGGGGGATCTGTCGGTGTATGAAAAGGATGCCCTGCTGCGCGAGGTGGAACGCCGGCTGGCGGGGCTGAGCGAGGTGAAGGCACTTTATGCCCGCAGCTTTGCTATGGTAGACAACCAGCGCGGCAATGATGTGATTGGCGTGCTGCAGTTTCAGTTTATCGACTGGTATTTGCGCCGGCCCGCCAGCGCCATTCGGGAAACCATGCTGGCGCGTACCACCGACATGCCCGGGGTGGTGCTGGAGTTTCGAGAGCAGCAAATGGGGCCGGGGGGCGGCAAACCGGTGGAAATCCGGCTGTCGGGCAGTGACAACGAGACGCTGAGCATCGCCACCGACCGCGTGCGCCATGCCATGAATGAGCTGGGCGGCTTTGTCGACATTGAGGACGATCGCAGCCTGCCGGGCATTGAATGGCGGCTGCGGGTAGACCGGGAAGCCGCCGCCCGTATGGGCGCCGATGTGCTCAGTGTGGGCAATGCGGTGCAGCTGGTGACCAACGGTCTCAGGCTCGCCAGCTACAGGCCGGAAGACGCCAGCGACGAGGTGGACATTCGCGTGCGCCTGCCCCGGCACTGGCGCTCGGTGGATCAGCTTTCGCGCCTGACCCTGAACACGCCCCGCGGCCAGGTGCCGCTGAGCGAGTTTGTGACCCTGACCCCGGCGCCCAAGGTGGGCACCCTGCACCGGGTGGATGGCCGGCGCACCGTGACCATCAAGGCCGACATGGCCGAGGGGGCTCGCCTCGATGAGCGGCTGGCGGCGCTGCAGCAGTCCGGGGTTGAACTGCCAAAGGGCGTGGCATTCATCGTGGCCGGGGAAGATGCGGATCAGCGGGAAGCGGCGCAGTTTCTGACTACCGCCTTTGTGGTGGCCATTCTGCTGATGACGCTGATTTTGGTGACCCAGTTCAACAGCCTGTACCAGACCGCCCTGGTGCTGTCGGCCATCGTGTTTTCCACCGCCGGCGTGCTGATGGGGCTGCTGCTGAACGGCCAGTCGTTTGGCATTGTGATGGTGGGCATGGGCATCATCGCCCTGGCGGGTATCGTGGTGAACAACAATATCGTGCTGATCGACACCTTCAACCAGCTGCGCGCCGATGGTCTGAGCCCGGTGGAGGCTGCGTTGGAAACCGGTTGTTTGCGTCTGCGCCCTGTGCTGCTTACCGCCATCACTACCGTGCTGGGGCTGATGCCCATGGTACTGGGGGTGAATGTGGACCTGCTGACGCCTTCACTGGGGCTGGGCGCGCCGTCCACCCAGTGGTGGACCCAGCTCTCCAGCGCCATCGCCGGCGGCCTGGCCTTTGCCACCCTGCTGACCCTGTTGCTCACCCCCTGCATGCTGGTGCTGGGGGCAAGCCGGACGGCGGTGAGTAGTAAGGAGTGAGGGGAAACTGTGTCATGCGAAGCGAGATAAGTACCGTCACTTCAGCGAAGGCCGGGGTCCAGGGCGGGTTACTCGGTAGCCTGCAGAATGGATTCCGGCTCGAAGGCCGGAATGACAGAGGTAGACTGCAAGCCTAATCTCGTCCCTTTAACCCAGCTGTGCCAGCTGCTCACTCCAGGGCGTGATATCGCCGATATGCTCGGTGACCCAGTCGGCGTTGTAGTAGGTGTCGAGGTAGCGCTCGCCGCCGTCGCACATCAGGGTCACCAGAGAGCCGGTTTTGCCGGCTTTTTGCATTTCCTGCGCCAGTTGCAGCACGCCCCACAGGTTGGTGCCGGTAGAGCCGCCGGCCTTGCGGCCCAGCATGCGCTCCAGCCAGTGGATGGTGGCGATGCTGGCGGCGTCGGGCACCTTGATCATGTGGTCGATCACCTCGGGCAGAAACGAGGCTTCCACTCTGGGGCGGCCAATGCCTTCAATACGGCCGCAGGCCTGGCTGGTGAGGCTGGCATCCTGTTGCATGAAACTGTCAAAGAACACCGAGTTTTCCGGATCCACTACCACCAGCCTGGTGTTCAGGCCGGCATAGCGAATGTAGCGACCCAGAGTGGCCGAGGTGCCGCCGGTGCCGGCGCTCATCACGATGGCCTCGGGCTCGGGGTGGGGCTCTTCTGCCAGCTGGCGAAAAATGCTTTCGGCAATGTTGTTGTTGCCACGCCAGTCGGTGGCCCGCTCGGCGTAGGTGAACTGATCCATGTAGTGGCCTCCGGTGTCATGGGCCAGCTGCTCGGCGGCGGCATACACCTGGGAGGCGTGATCCACGAAATGACAACGGCCGCCCAGGCGCTCCACCTGAGCGATTTTGCTGCGGGTGGTGGAGGCCGGCATCACGGCGGTAAAGGGCAGGCCCAGCAGCTTGGCGAAATAGGCTTCCGATACTGCCGTGCTGCCGGAGGAGGCTTCCACCACATGGGTGCCTTCGCGCACCTTGCCGCTGCAGATGGCATGCAGAAACAGCGAGCGGGCCAGCCGGTGCTTGAGGCTGCCGGTGGGGTGAGTGCTCTCGTCCTTCAGATAGATATCAATGCCGTTCAGGGCGGGTATGTCCAGCCGGTAAAGGTGCGTATCCGAGGTGCGCAGCTGATCGCTGGAAAGAATTTTAAGGGCGGTGCGGGTCCACTGGCTCATGAGAAGGCGTCCGAGAAAAAATGAGGTAATGAGTAAAATTGTATTCTCTGTTCTCGAAAATCGTTTTCTCTTGTTTCCGGCCTGAGCGATAATTTTGGAAATAATTTTCTCTCATTGAGCGGTTTTGCGAATGGATAATTTCGATCGCCAGATCCTGGCCCTGTTGCAGCAGGACGCCACCCTGGCGCTCAAGGATCTGGCCGAGGCGGTGAACCTGTCCACCACGCCGTGCTGGAAGCGGGTCAAGCGGCTGGAAGAGGCCGGCTACATTCGCGGCCGGGTGGCATTGCTCGATGCCGAGCGCCTGGGGCTGGGCCTGTCGGTGTTTGTGCAGATAAAAACCCAGCATCACGACAGCCGCTGGCTGGCCCGCTTTGCCGAGACCGTGACCGCCTTTGACGAAGTGGTGGAGTTTTATCGCATGTCCGGTGAATGGGATTACATGCTGCGGGTGGTAGTAGCCGATATTGTCGCTTTTGACCGTTTCTACAAAAAGCTCATCAACAGCACCGAAGGCTTGTCGAATATCACTTCCAGCTTCGCCATGGAGCAAATCAAGTACACCACGGCATTGCCGTTATAGGACGTCTTACGTTTTACGTCTTACGTATTCTCCCGGCGTGCATCCCAGCAGTTCGCCAAAGGCGGCGATAAAAGCTGACAGGCTGTCGTAGCCGCATTCCAGGGCCACGTCGGTAATGCGCAGGTTTTGCTCCAGCAGGGGCAGGGCGGCCAGCAGGCGGGCGCGCTGGCGCCATTGGCGAAAACCCAGGCCGGTGTGACACACAAAGCGCCGGCCCAGGGTCTTGTCGCTGATCCCCAGTTGCGCGCTGAAGTGGCTCATGGGCCGGCGGCAGTCCGGATGAGCAGCAAGGTAGTGGCAAATGCCGGCCAGGGGCTCATTATCGGGCCAGGGCAGCATCAGCGCACAGGCCGGTGCCGTGTTCAATTGATCCAGCAGCACCGCCACCAGCCGGCCCTCGGTACCGGCCTCATCATATTCCACCTCAAACCGGCTGAAGGTGAGGATCAGCTCCCTGAGCAGCGGGCTGATTGCCACCACTTCACAGGGACGGGGCGAAACAACATGGGGCGCGACATACAGGCTGCGAATTTGCGTGTTGGCGGCGCAGTGCACACCGTGCTCGAGCTCCGACGGTATCCACACGGCCCGGCTGGGCGGCGCCACAAAGCGGGCATGAGGCGTTTCCACCGTCAGTACCCCTTCGGCGGCGTAGGACAGCTGCACCCAGGGATGCGCATGCCGGGCATGAATGGCCTGGTTGGGCAGAGCCAGCTGTTGCCCCAGCACCGGGCGAGGCAGTTGCTTCAGCCGGGCCAGCTGATCCAGCAGTGCTTGTTGGTTGTCTGATTGGCGATACTTCATCTCATTTTATCGACAAAGTGCGAGTGACATTCAGGTTACCGTAGCGGGTATTCGCTCTCAATCTGAAAAAATCATCATGTTCGGTTATTCACGTTTACTGTTCGACAAATTCACGCTGGTGCTGCTGGCGGTAGTGGCCACCGCCAGCCTGTTCCCGGCCCACGGCGTAGGTGCGGTGTTGTTCGACCATCTCACCACGGCGGCCATTGCCCTGCTGTTTTTTATGCACGGTGCCAAGCTGTCGCGTCAGGCCATTGTAGCCGGCGCCACCCACTGGCGGCTGCACCTGCTGGTATTTGGCTGCACCTTTGTGCTGTTTCCACTGATTGGCTTGCTGCTAAAGCCGGTGCTGCTGCCGCTGCTGGGAGAAAGTCTCTATATGGGGGTGCTGTTTTTGTGTGTGCTGCCGGGCACGGTGCAGTCGGCCATTGCCTTTACCTCACTGGCCGGGGGCAATGTGCCGGCAGCGGTATGCAGTGCCTCGGCCTCGAGCATACTGGGTATCGTGCTCACACCGCTGCTGGTGGCGGCCCTGCTCAATATGCAGGCTGGTGCTGCGGTGTCACCACTCGACTCCATTCTATCCATCAGCGTCCAGCTGTTGTTGCCCTTTGCCGCCGGCCATTTGCTGCGGCCGCTGATCGGTGGTGCTGTGGATCGCAACCGGGCCTGGCTGGGCAAGGTGGATCAGGGCTCCATTTTGCTGGTGGTGTATACGGCGCTGAGTGCCTCCGTGGTGGAAGGGCTGTGGCACACGGTGTCATGGTCGAAACTGGCGATATTGACCCTGGTTTGTTGCGCCCTGCTGGCGCTGATCCTCTGTCTGACGACTGTGCTGGGCCGCCGACTGGGCTTTAACCGGGAAGATCGTATCACCATCGTTTTTGGCGGCTCAAAAAAGAGCATGGCCACGGGCGTGCCCATGGCCAAGGTACTGTTTGCCGGGGCCATGCTGGGGCCGGCGCTGTTACCGCTGATGATTTTTCATCAAATTCAGCTGATGGTCTGTGCGGTGCTGGCGCAAAAATACGCCCGAGAGAGGGAGCCGGCCTTTAGCCCTGAGCAAACACCAGCGCCTTGAGCCCGGCCTCGTTGTCGATGTCGGCAAACTCCGGCGGATTGTCGAGGCGCTCCACAAAACGCAGTTCCGGTGCCTGCTCGGCCATGCCCTCTATCAGGAACCGGCAGTCGATGTCCGGATCGTTCACACAGGCCAGCACTGTGCCCTGCTCGGTGAGCAGCTCCGGCAACCGGCGCAATATCTTGTGGTAGTCCCTGGTGAGTGCAAAGCTGCCCTTCTGAAAGGAAGGGGGGTCGATGATGATCAACTCATAAGGCCCGAGCTTGCGCACCTTGCCCCAAGACTTGAACAGCTCGTGGCCGAGAAAACTGATCTTGCTTAAATCGTGGTGGTTTAATCTGTGATTGTCCCGGCCCCGGGCCAGGGACGATCTGGCCATGTCCAGGTTCACCACGTGATCGGCCCCGCCGGCCACGGCGGCCACGGAAAAGCCGCAGGTATAGGCAAAGAGGTTCAGCACCCGCTTGCCTTTGGCCTGTTCCCGTACCCATTGCCGGCCCGCGCGCATGTCCAGAAACAGGCCGTGGTTCTGGTTGCGGCCAAGGGTGAGCTGGTAGTTCAGGCCGTGCTCGCGCACCACAGGGTTGGGTTCAAGCTCGCCCCAGAGCACCTCCAGCGGCGAGCCTTCCCGGCTGCGGTGTTGCAGCAACAGGGCGGTAGCGCCACTTTGCTGCCATATCTCTGTGCTCACCAGCTCGGTTAACAGCGTGAGTAAGGCGTCCAGGAATTCGGGCTCCGGCTCCCGGAACAGGCTCACCAGCAACTGGCCGTCCGACCGGCCGTCCAACTGGCCGTCCAGCCAGTCGGCGGTTAATTGCTCCAGGCCCGGCCAGCGTCGGCCCCGGCCGTGAAACAGGCGGCGAATGTCGGCGGGTGGCTCGGCGAGAGCGGTGAGCAGCTGAGCCTGAAAAATGGGCAGGGCGGTGGCGTCCATTGGAATGTTGTCCGGCAAGTAAAAAAGCAGGCGCCATTCTAGCGACCTGCCTTTGAGAACTCCACCGGCCCTTTGGGGTATCCCACGCGGAGCGTGGGAACGAGGTGATGAGTTGACTGTAAGTTACCAGGCAGGCAACTCGACAGCTGAACAAAGCAGCAGTGGGGATTGTGAAGCCGACCGTCAAATTCCAGGGATGGAATTTGTCGAGCGCTACAGGGATGTACTTGCAGTGTGTCGTGAAGCGCAACCGCACTGCGGCTTCGCTTACGGGCGTATCAGCGTAAAGTGACTCACAGCCACTGGCTCAGGCCCACCAGGCCCAGGGGCAGGGCAAAGAAGACGCCGCCGATATAGGCCGCCACATAGCCCTTGTTGCGTTGGGCCTGAGTGGCCAGCAGCTCGGCCATGTGCATGGGCAGGGAGCGCAGCAGCGGCAGCACATAAATCAGGGCAATGGCCATCACGTTAAACAGCAGGTGTACCAGGGCGATTTGCAGCGCCACCATGGCCGAGGCGCCGGTGATGGCGGTGGCCGCCAGCAGGGCGGTAATAGTGGTGCCGATGTTGCTGCCCAGAATAAAGGGATAAACCTGTTTCAGGCTGAACATGCCGGAGCCGGCCAGGGGCACAATCAGCGAGGTGGTGGTGGAAGACGACTGCACCAATACGGTCACCAGGGTGCCCGAGGCCATGCCCGACACCGGGCCGCGGCCCACGGCGGTGCGCAAAATGCCCATGGCCCGGCCGGCCATCAGGGAGCGCAGCACTTTACCGATTTGGGTGACCACCATCAGAATAATGCCGATACCCAGTAGGATCAGCGCCACGCCGGACCAGATGCCGGGCAGCCAGGCCACGCTTTCTTTCATCATGCCGGTGGCGGGGGCCAGCATGGCCTTCATGAAGTTCATGTTGCCAAGGCTCATGCTGGTGTCGCTCACCAGCAGGCCGGCCAGCCATTCTGACGCACGGGCCAGCGGCTGAAACAGCAGTTCCAGCGGCAGCACAATGGCCACCGCCAGCAGGTTAAAGCTGTCGTGTACGGTGGCGGCTGAAAAGGCGCGGCGGAATTCTTCGCCGTTACGCACATGGCCCAGGCTGACCAGGGTGCTGGTGAGCGAGGTGCCGATATTGGCGCCCATCACCATGGGAATGGCAATGGCCAACGGCAGGCCGCCGGCCACCATGCCAACGATGATGGAGGTAACGGTACTGGAACTCTGGATCAACGCCGTGGCCACCACGCCGACGATCAGCGCGATGACCGGATTGGAGGCAAAGTCAAACAGGGCCTTGGCGTTCTCGCCGGCGGCGGCCTTGAAGCCACTGCCAATGGCGCCCACGGCGGCCAGCAGCAGATAAACCAGGGTGGCCACCAGCAGCCAGGACAGCCAGCGAGGGGCGCTTTGACTGGGAGCGGCAGAAGCGGGCAGGGCGGAAGTTTCAGAGCTCATGGTACATCCTCATCGTCATGATGGGCGCACTATGCCGGTGGAATATGACGGTTTTATTACACCATGACACTTTGATGACGGCAGGGGCGACGAGGTAAGCTTGCAGGCCTGTGACCACAGCCTGACACCCGCACCCATGGCAATGAACGACCGGCAGTTTTACCGTAATGGCCCCGATCACCTGCAGGGAGAAGTGGCGGATTTTGTTCACCTTCGCCGGCGCTTTGACTTTCGCAGCATCGAGATCGGCCGCTGGGTGACACGCGCCGAACGTGAAACTGCCGCCGCGCATTTTTACAACGCCCTGTGCGATCTCATGCTGATTTTGCGAGGCCCCGAACCATTGATCTCCCTGCGCGGCACCCTGTCATTGCAATACGGCATCGGCGGCCGGCCCGGCGTCAGTGCCCACTACAGCCCCGCCACCCGCTGCTTTTCTCTGGCCAAAAACGCCGGCCCGGGCAGCATCGCCCACGAATGGTTTCACGCCTTTGACCATTACATGGCCGGTAAGGCCCTGTTGGGCGTTACCGGCGCCACCCTGGCGTCCCAGGCCTGGCTCAATAATGCCCGCACCGTGCCGCACCCCCTTAACGAGCTGTTGTTTGCCTGCTTTGAAGCCGTGCTGTTGAGCGAAGACGGCACTCGGCCCAGCCCCCAGTTTGATGCCTCGGCCCGCATCGACGAGCAACAGGGCGTGCTCTATTTCAGCCGGCCCGAGGAATTGTGTGCCCGGGCCTTTGAAGCCTTTGTGCAGGACGCCGTCATCAAGAACGGCTTTCTGGTCAAGGGCACCAGGGCCACCCGGGAAGCGAAGCTCGGGCTGTATCCGCAAGGGACGCAACGGGCCCGCTGCAACGCCGCCTTTGGCCGCTATTTTTCCACCTTGGGTCGCGCCCTGATGCTCCAGCAGACGCCGGCGGACTAAGCTCAGGCTGACCCCTTGGCAACATAGAGCAGGAGCGACCCATGAAAATACAGCAGCAGGGTGTAACTCTGGAATGCGTACAGGGCGACATCACCCGACAACCGGACATGGAGGCCATTGTCAACGCCGCCAACGGCGCCCTACTGCCCGGCGGCGGTGTGGCCGGGGCGATTCACAGGGTCGCCGGCCCCGGGCTGATGCAGGAGTGCCGGCCGTTGGCGCCCATCAAACCCGGTGAGGCGGTGATCACCGGCGCCCATCAGCTGCCCAACCGTTATGTGATCCATTGCCTGGGGCCGGTATATGGCGTGGATGACCCCGCCGATGGCCTGCTGGCCTCCTGTTACCGAACGGCGCTGGAATTGTGTGAGCAGAAGGGCGCCTCGTCGGTGGCCTTTCCCGCCATTTCCACCGGTATTTTCGGCTATCCTCTTGAGCCGGCAACGCAGATTGCCGTGAATACCGTGCAGGCCACCCTGACGCATTGCCCCGGAGTGAAACAGGTCCGGTTTGTGTTGTTCAGCGCGGCCAGTCTGAAATGTTACCAGGACCTGCTGGCGAAAATGGCTATGGAAGGCTGAATTCTCACCCTGCGGGCGGCTTCGGCTGTGATATAACATTCATATCTAAAAAGCACTGGAATAATCATATTGGATAATATCGAACACCTGTTTTTGCTGGCCGGCGTCTTGCTGTGTCTGAGTGTGCTGGCGACCCTGGTGTCGGCGCGCTCGGGCATTCCCATTCTGCTTATTTTCCTGTTGATCGGCATGCTGGCCGGTGAAAGCGGTCCCGGCGGCATTCAGTTCGAGAGTTATTCCCTGGCTTATACCGTGGGCAACCTGGCCCTGGCCATTATTTTGCTCGACGGCGGCATGCGTACCCGCATGGATACCTTTCGTGTGGGCCTCAAGCCGGCGCTCAGCCTGGCCACTCTTGGGGTGGTGATCACCAGTGGTATTACCGGCCTGCTGGCCGTGTACATTCTCGAGCTGGGCTGGTTGCAGGGCTTACTGCTGGGAGCCATTGTCGGCTCCACCGATGCGGCGGCGGTGTTTTCCCTGCTCGGTGGCCGGGGCATGCAGCTTAACCAGCGGGTAGGAGCCTCGCTTGAAATCGAGTCGGGCACCAACGATCCCATGGCCATCTTTCTCACCCTGACCCTGATTGCCCTGATCACCGGCGAGATGAACAGCTCCCGTGATGCCCTGTTGTTCCTGCTCAGCCAGTTCGGCGTGGGGGCGCTGGCGGGGCTGCTGGGCGGCCTGCTGCTGGTGCAGCTGATCCGCCGCATTCACCTGGTGGCCGGCCTCTATCCACTGCTGGTGTTCGGCTTTGGCCTGACCCTGTTTGCCCTGACCGCCGTGCTGGAAGGTAGCGGTTTTCTGGCGGTATACCTGGCCGGACTGGTGCTGGGCAATTCCCGCCTGCGCAACCTGGAGTCGATTCTGCCGGTGTTCGACGGCCTGGCCTGGCTTAGCCAGATTGGCTTGTTCCTGGTGTTGGGACTGCTGATCTCTCCCGCCGACATGTGGGCCATGGCACTGCCCGCCAGCCTGATTGCCCTGGCCATGATCTTTGTGGCACGCCCACTGGCGGTGCTGGCCTCGCTGCTGCCGTTCTTCCGCTTTAATGGGCGCGAGCTGGGCTTTATCTCCTGGGTGGGGCTGCGTGGCGCCGTGCCCATTGTGCTGGCCATTTTTCCGCTGATGGCCGGTATTCCCGAAGGCAACATGCTGTTTAACGTGGCCTTTTTCGTGGTGCTGATCTCTCTGCTGGTGCAGGGCTCCACCCTGTCGCCGGTGGCCCGCTGGATGAAGGTGGAAGTGCCCCCCGAGCCGGCGCCCCGGCGGCGCTCCATGCTGGGTATTTTCAAGGAAGACGACTTCGAGATGTTCCTCTATCAGGTGGACAGCCAGTCTCTCGACGGCGTGGTGGTACGCCAGCTGACCTTTCCGCCCCATTGCCGGGTGGCGGCGGTATTCCGGGGGGAAAACCTGCTGCCCGCCTCGGGCAGCACCCGGCTGGCGGTCAATGACATGCTTTGTGTGATCGGCCGCAGCACCCATCTCAAGACCCTGAACAACATGTTTGGTGGCAATCTGGAAGCGGCACGGGAAAAAGCCCGGGCCTTTTTTGGCGATTTTATTCTCGACGCCGATGCCCGCATGGGCGATGTGGCGCTGATGTACGGCGTGGACGTGCCCGTTACCGAGCGGGATCTGACCCTGGGCGACTTTATGCTGGCCCACAACAGTGGTCACCCTGTGGTGGGGGATCACTTTGTGCGTTACGACATGATCTGGACGGTGGCAGACGTGGATGGCGACCGGGTGCTGAAGGTGGGCATGCGCGAATTCGAGCCCGCGTGAGGGCGCTTACTGCAAGGGCAGGGAGTGGCTGGCAGGCTGCAGCGTGGGCATGGGGGCCGGCGCTTCACCCCTGAGCTGGCTCAGGCTGCCAAAGTCTTCTACCCGGCTGTAGCCCAGTGCCTGCAGGGCTTCCATGGCCATGCGGGAGCGCCGGCCATCGGCACCGTAGAGGTTGATGGGAGTATTGCGGTTGGGAAACTGCTCGCTCACGCCCCGGGCGATGTGGGTATGGGGGATCAGCACGGCGCCGGGCAGGTGATCCTGCTGATACTCCTCCACACTGCGCACGTCTACCCATATTGGCTCGGCAGCCATTAACGGCGTGACCAGCGTCAGCAGCAGCGTAGCGAGGCGAATGTTCATGGAGTGGTACCCGTTCTGTCATGTCTGAGGCCAAGTTTAAAACAGAAGGGGGCTCGAAGAAGGGGCTGGCGGGACGATGGCCGACAGAAACCGGCACAAACAAGTAAAAACGGAGCCATTCAGGCTCCGTTTTATGGGGGATCAGGACATCAGGTAGGCCAGGATCTCCACCACCTGCTCCGGGTGACGGCAGGTAGCCTTGGCGGCCTCGTCCACTTCCTTCAGCGGGTGATCGTGCTCGGCATCGTGCAGGGTGATGATGGGCACACCGGACGCCACGGCAAAGCCGGCGTCAAAGGCGGCGTTCCACTGCTTGTATTTGGGTCCGAAACGCACCACCACCAGATCCGCTTCCTTGATGTGGGTAGAAGTACGAATGCTGTTGATGCCGGAGGCCTTGCGGTCACGCCAGAAGTTGTCTTCTTCGCTGCCCAGAATGTTTACGCCCACCATGTCGCTGGCGTCGTGATCGGTCACGGCGGAGCTGAAGCGCACCTTCAGGCCCTTGGCGTCGCAACCATTGATGATTTGCTCGCGCCAGTCGGTGTGGATTTCGCCGGAGAGGTAAACGTTCCAGATCTTGTCGCTCATATTGCCTTCCTTATTGTTCACAAAAGTAACTGAAATAAAGTACAGTTGTTACAGGTTACCCCATTTCCCGCTCAAGATCAGCCCTTGGCTGCCACCGGCACCAGCTTGAGCAGGCGGCCATCGGCGTCGTCGGTGAGCACGTAAATACCGCCGTCGGCGGCCTGGTGCAGGGCACGAATACGAAAGCCCTGCTCAACCAGCAGATGATGCTCGCCCGTGACGCGATCGCCGTCCAGCTCCAGCCGAACCAGCCGTCGCCCGGCCAGGGCGCCCACAAACAGGTTGTTGCGCCAGCCGGGAAAGGCCTCACCGGTGTAAAACAGCATGCCGGAAGGGGCAATGGACGGCACCCATACCCAGAGTGGATCCTCCATGCCCGGTTTGCGGCTGCCTTCGCCAATGGTGCCGCCGCCGTATTCCTCACCAAAGGTCACCACCGGCCAGCCGTAGTTGGCCCCTTTTCGAATGCGGTTAACCTCGTCGCCGCCCTGCGGGCCATGCTCGTGGGTCCAGAGTTCGCCGCTACCCGGATGAATGGCGGCGCCCTGCAGGTTGCGGTGCCCCAGGCTCCAGATTTCTGGCAGGGCACCGGGGGTGCCGACAAAGGGATTGTCGGCGGGCACCCGGCCGTCATCATGCAGCCGAAGGATCTTGCCCAGATGGTTGTCGAGGCGCTGGGCCTGATGCCGGCTGTGGTAGCGATCGCCGGTGGTAATAAAAAGATAACCCTGGTTATCAAAGGCCAGGCGGGAGCCAAAATGGGCCCGGCCGTGGGTTTTGGGTGTCTGTTCAAAAAGCACCTGCAGTTGTTCCAGCTTGTTCCCGTTCAGCCGGGCCCGGCCCACGGCGGTACCGGCGCCGCCCGGGCCGGGCTGACTGAAGCTGAAATACAGCAGCCGGTTGTCGGCAAACTGCGGGTGCAGGGCCAGATCGAGCAGGCCGCCCTGGCCGCCGGCGGCAATGGCCGGCAGGCCGGAAACGGCGCGTCGCTTTCCATTTATCGTCATATGCCACAGCCGGCCCCGGCGTTCACTCAGCAGCAGACTGCCGTCGGGCAGCTCGGTCAGGCTCCAAGGGTGATGCAGCCCGGTGGCCAGGGTCTGCACCCGGTACTCTGCCGCCGCCAGCGGCAGGCTCAGCAGCAACAACACGAAAAAGGCTCTCAACATGGGCTTACCACTCCGGCTCGGCATGGGGATCATAGCCTTCATACTGCACCGGGCGGGTACCGGTTTCTCCGGTCAGGCGCGGATAGCGTTGCGTGGCCGGATCGGATCTCGGCTTTTTACGGGAGCGGGACACCTGAAAAATCCAGTCGTCACCAAAGTCGAACCAGTAGAACAGTTTTTTGCCCCTGGGTAGCGGAAACAGATCCGAAATGGGCGCATCGAGGGAGTATTCGTCACCGTCAAAGTGCAGGCGTTCGCCGGCGTGTTCGCTGCGGGCGATAAAAAACGAATACATATGATCATTGTTGAACCGCACCGCCTGCTGAATGGCATCGTGCAGCTCATGCAGGGTGGCGCCGTCGTCGATTTCCAGCTCGCAGGCCCAGTCATCATGGGCATACATACCGGAAACCAGCCGCACGGTGATCGTAATGAGCATGGTGTTTCTCCTGACAAAAAGGTCTGTGTTCAGAATAGTCGCTGACGCCGGCGGCCGGTTTACGCCGGCCACCCGTAAGCGCCAGGAGGAAAAACGGAAAGTGTGAGCCAAATGGCGACTGGATGCTGTCATTTTTTGCAAAATGGGTCATGCTGACAGGGTTAAGGGGTGCGTTGACAAGGGTGCGATGATGGGAATGGAATATTTTGGCAAGGCCGCCGGCGGGCTGGCCCTGTTGCTGTTACTGCTGGCGGGCCTGCCGGCGCAGGCCAACACCCTGCAGACGGTGCTGCGCCACGGCGATATTCGTTGTGGCGTGTTTCCGGATGACCCCGGTCGCAGCGCCATCGATGAAAGCGGTGTCTGGCGCGGGTTTTACGTGGACTTCTGCCGGGCCACCGCCGCCGCCCTGTTTGGCGATGCAGACCGGGTACAATATGTGGAAGTGGACGCCACCAGCCGCTTTACCACGCTGCAGCAAAAACGCAGCGACGTGGTGATGTACAGCGCCACCTGGACCCTTGGGCGGGAAGATCAATATCAGGTGGCCTTTCCCGCCATCTACCTGTTTGACGGCCAGGGCCTGCTGGTTCGCAAGGATTCGGGCATTGGCAAGCTGGCCGACCTCGACGGCAAGTCGGTGTGCGTGACCGAAAACACCACCACCCACAACCACCTGCTGACCCTGCTGGCGCGGGATCAGATCCATGCGAAGGTGCTGTTTTCCAACGGCGACAGCTTTTTTCGGGGGCACTGCGATGCCTACACCGCCGACCGCATCAACCTGGCCATTAACCGGGCCCACCGGGCCGACGCTCCTAATGATTACCGCATTCTGCCCGAGTTGCTGTCACGAGAGCCTGTTGGCCCCATGGTCCGCAACGACGACGCCGAGTGGGAGCGGGTCATTCGTTCGGTGATCCACGCCCTGATCCTGGCCGACGACAAGGGCATTACCCAAAAAAACATCGATCAGATCCGCTCCGGCAACAAGGACGCGGAAATCCGCAACCTGCTGGGGGTGAGCGGAGATCTGGGCAAACGGCTGGGGCTGCCCGACGACTGGGCCTACCGGGCCATTCACAGCGTGGGTAACTACAGCGAAATCTATCAGCGCCACTTTGGCCCCGGCACCCCGGTCAATATGCCTCAGGGGCTGAATCAGCCCTGGTCCCGAGGCGGGTTGCTGTATGCTCCTCTGTTCCGCTGAGGTGCCAACGTGACCGCCAGTGGCCGCATGACCATTCGCAACAGCCTGGGACGCCGGCTGACGTTCATCATCATGCTGGTATTCGGACTCTATCTGCTTTCAGCCTCGCTGTTTGCCTATGTGATATTCAGCCAGTACTCGCGGCTGGTGGGGGCGGTGAGCGGTCATTTTGAGCGGGCCATGATCGCCGCCGAGCTCACCCGGGATGCCGAAACCATTGCCGCCGAGGTCTATGAATTGCTGGTGGGCAATGATCGCTCGGTGAGTGCCGGCAACCGGCGGGTGGAAAACCTGGCCAGCATCTATCAGGGCACCCGGGAACGGCTGGAGCAGGATGGTGGGCGGATGAGCGAGGCCGATGCCGCCGCCCTGGATCGCTGGCAAACCCCCTTTTTCAGCAGTCTGGACCGGCTGAACGAGCGGCTGCGGGCCGAGCAGGAGCTGCAAGCGGAACAGTTTCATCAGGTGGATGACTTGTTTCTGCTGCTCAGGCGAGTGTCCGAGCTGCAGTCGATGGAGGGGCTGCCTGTGGCCGAGCAGCGCTTTACCGGGCCGGCACTGGCGGCGCTGGGCTATGCCGCCGCCGCCCTGAGTGCAGAGCGGCCGGGGCATATCAGCCGCCTGAAAGCCTACTGCGAACAGCAATTGCAGGTGCTGTCCGGCCTGACGCTGACCCAGCCCGACTTTATTGCCCTGCGTGCCCGGCTTGAGCAGCAGTTGCCGGCGGTGTTCACCCGGCGCGGCCCGCTGCTGCGTCATGCCCGGGCCACCCTGGCCACGGCCCGTCAGACCCGGGTGCTGGCGCAAAAGCTCACCAGCGCCACTTTTGGTTATCACAAGCGGCTCAAGGCCTCGGCGGAGCAGGCCCTGGCCGAGCAACAGGCCTTGATGCAAAATTCACTGGCGGGGTTGCTGGCGGCTTCCATGATGCTGGTGCTGATCACCCTGGGGGCCATTTTCTATATTCGCCGGGCCATTATTTATCGCATCAATGATCTCAGCCGGGCCATGCTTTCCCACGGTGAGGGCAAGCCGGTGCCCATTCCCAGCGAGGGCGATGATGAAATCAGCCGCATGGGCGCGACCTTTGAGACCTTTGTCAATGCCCGGCAAACGGCGGAGCAGCAACTGGCCCGGGCCAACCGTCATTTGCAGGAAATGAACCAGTCACTGCAGCGCCTGAGCGAAGTGGATGACCTGACTCAGATCGCCAACCGGCGCTGCTTTGACCGGCACCTGGAAGCCGAATGGCGGCGGGCCCAGCGTGAGCAGCGTTCGCTCGGACTGGTGATGGGAGACATTGATTACTTCAAACGCTTTAACGATGAATACGGCCATCAGGAGGGGGACGAATGCCTGCATCGGGTGGCTCAGGCGCTGGCCGGCCAGTTGCATCGCCAGGGTGACATGGTGGCCCGTTATGGCGGTGAAGAGTTTATCGTGCTGCTGCCGGAGCTGGATCTGTGGCAGACCCGTCATGTGGCCGGCCGGCTGCTGCAGGCGGTGCGGGCGCTCAATATTGCCCATGACCAGTCCGAGCACGGCGTCGTGACCCTGAGCCTCGGCGTGGTGGCCGGGGTGCCCGAGCAGCATGATCGTATCGAGGATTTTGTGGGCCGGGCCGACAAGGCGCTGTATGCGGCCAAGGAGCAGGGGCGCAACCGCCTGTGTGCCGCGCCCCCCGAATGCGGGGCCGGCGAGTGCCGGCCCGGATAGGTCTCAGGCAGTCTGACCCTGAGGCAGGGCGCGCTGACGCCACGCCAGCAGACTGACCAGCACCAGCTGGGCGGCTACGGCAGCGGCCAGGATCAGCGGGTTGGCGATAAAGCCGGCCAGTACAAAGCCCCCGAGGGCGATACTGCCATTGAGCAGGGCATAGGGCAGCTGGGTACGGAAGTGTTCAAACTGATCACAGCCCGAGCCGGTAGACGACAGAATGGTGGTTTCCGAAATCGGCGAGCAGTGATCGCCGAACAGGCCTCCCGACAGCACGGCGCCGATGCAGGCGTAAAGCGGTGCGTCGATGGCGATGGCGGTGGGGATCACCAGGGGCAGCATGATGGCAAAGGTGCCCCAGGAGGAGCCGGTGGCAAAGGAGATGATGGCCGACAGCAAAAACGCCACCGCCGGCACCAGCCAGGCGGGGAAGCCGGCCTGGGCCTGCTCGGCGATATAAGCGGCGGCGCCCAGCTCCTTGCCCACGCTGCTCAGGGTCCAGGCCAGGATCAGCACTATGGCCACCTGCATCATGTTGCCCATGCCCTTCAGATACACGGCAATACCATCGCTGACCCGGCGCACGCCGTACACCGCCATCAGACCGATCAGGGTGACGGCCGCGGAGAAATAGGCGGTAGACAGAGCGGCGCGAAACACCGAGCCGGAGACCTTTTCAAACGGAAAGCCCAGCGGGCCCAGCATGGCCATCAGCACGGTGCCCATGACCAGCAGCGGTGCCCACACAAAGCTGGCGCGGGCATTGTCGTGGGTAAAAGGGGTAACCTGCTGCTGCGGGCCGGCGGCGATTTCACCGCGTTCGGCGGCACGCTCGGCCTCGGCCATGGGGCCAAAGTCCAGTTTCTTGAAGGCGATCAGCGGCACCATGGTCACCGCCAGCACGGCGTAAAACTGAAACGGAATGGCGGAGATAAAGGCCTGCCAGTCGCTCAAGTCAAGCTCCAGGGCGGTGAACTCCTTTTGCAGCAGGCCCATGATGTACACGCCCCAGCCGATAAAGGGCACCAGAATGGCCACCGGCGAGGCGGTGGAGTCGATAATAAAGGCCAGCTTCTGGCGGGATACCTTCAGCTTGTCAAACAGCGGCCGGAACACCGGGCCCACGATCAGCGGGGTGCCCAGATCCGAGAAGAAAATCACGATGCCGCCCAGCCAGGCCGACACCTGAGCCCGGCACTTGCTGCTGACCCAGTGGGTCACCCGGCGGGCAAAGGCCTGGCCGCCGCCGGACTGCTCCATCAGCGCCACAAAGCCACCGATAAATACCAGCAACACCAGCACGCCGGCGTTGTAGCTGTCGGTGAGCTGGGCCACCAGGTGGTCCTTGACCAGAATGCCGAAACTGTCGAGGGGATGCAGCCAGTTGTTGAGCATGACCACACCACTGAGCACGCCGGTAAACAGGCCAATGACCACATTACGGGTGGTGAGCGAGAGCAGCAGGGTCAGAAATATGGGGATCAGCGAACTGATATGCGGGCTTTCCATCAGCGGGGTTTCCTTTACAGCGAAGGTCATCGGACCTTGAGAAACAAAGCCGGGGACTTTAACCAAGGCGAGGAAAGGTCGCAAGGCGAATGGGGCGGTTTAACCGGTTTTTTTGCGTTAAAAATTGCAATGAGTGAATTTTTATAACCAGAGCGACATTTTTTCTGGATAGTTATGCTTTTGATGCAGGGCGGCCGTGACCGCCCCGACAGTACGGCTTACTTGAAGTAGGTGCAGCAGTAATCCACCAGGCTGTGGATTTTGATGTTGAACTTGGCGTTGGCGGGCACCTCAAAGGACTCTCCGCCCTGAATGCGCAGCCATTCCTCGCTGCCCGGCAGCTGGACTTCCAGATCACCGGCGGTGATTTCCATCAGTTCGGCGGCCTCGGTGCCAAAGGTGTATTCACCCGGCAGCATGATGCCCAGGGTCTTGTGGCTGCCGTCGGCAAACTTCACCACCCGGCTGGT
This sequence comes from Oceanimonas aquatica, assembly GCF_030732065.1. Classification (GTDB taxonomy): domain Bacteria; phylum Pseudomonadota; class Gammaproteobacteria; order Enterobacterales; family Aeromonadaceae; genus Oceanimonas. Next base: position 181,511 of record NZ_JAVBHX010000002.1, on the reverse strand, counting down.
GACCTTGCCGTCGTGGTACACATTGGCGCGGGTTTCGATGCTGACGTTGTCAAACTGGCTGTCGGCTTGAGACATGATACTTCCTGTACAAGTGTGAAAAGTGGGTGTTGGTTATAGCACAAGGCCGTGCGCCGGCAAATGGCGCGGCGCCAGTGAAACAAAATTCTCGTGGGCGGGTCTGTTGCCTGACTGACAGGCTTCTCATTTGGCCCATGCCAAGGTAACGTAAACAAAAAATGTGATCAGGGACATGTTCATGCACACACTGGCAGATGCCGTAACCAAAACCCCGCTGCTCACCGGCACGGATCCCGCGCAGAAGCGGGAAGAAATCCGCCGCTATTTCCATCAGACCTTCAGCCTCTACGAGGCCCTGTTCGACTGTATTACCACCGACGCCGCCTACTATTCCCGGCCCGAGCCCCTGCGCCATCCGCTGATATTCTATTTCGGCCATACCGCCGTGTTCTTCATCAACAAGCTGGTACTGGGCAAATACCTGCCCGAACGCCTCGACGAACGGCTGGAGTCGATGTTTGCCATCGGTGTGGACGAAATGTCCTGGGACGATCTCAACGACGCTCATTACGACTGGCCCAGCCTGGCGCACACTCGGGATTACCGCGCTCAGGTGCGTAATACTGTGGATGCCTTTATCAGTGAGATGCCGCTGAGCCTGCCCATCACCCCCGACAGCGCCGCCTGGATTGTGCTGATGGGCATTGAGCACGAACGTATTCATCTGGAAACTTCCTCGGTGATCATGCGCATGCTGCCCCTGGATCAGCTTCAGTCTCACCCCTTGTGGACGGCCTGTCGTGATGCCGGTGAGGCGCCGCAAAATGCGCTGCTGCCGGTCGCCGGGGACACCATCACCCTGGGCAAGCCGGCGACGGCGGCTACCTATGGCTGGGATAACGAATACGGCAGCAAAACCGTGGAGGTGCAGCCATACCGAGTGGCGCAATACCTGGTGTCCAACGGTGAATATCTTGAATTTGTGCAGGACGGCGGTTACCGCAAACCGGAATACTGGACCGAGGAAGGCCGCCAGTGGCTGGACTTTACTCGGGCCACCATGCCCCGCTTCTGGCTGCTGCGTGACGGCGAGTATATGCAGCGCAATCTGCTGGAAGAAATCCCGCTCCCGCTGAACTGGCCGGTGGAGGTCAATTACCTCGAGGCCAGGGCCTTCTGCAACTGGAAGACGGCGCAAACCGGCACCCATATTCGTCTGCCCACCGAAGCCGAGTGGACCCTGCTGCGCAACCGCATCGACGCCGATCAGCCGGACTGGGGGCAAGCCCCGGGCAACCTCAACCTGGAGCATTACGCCTCGTCCTGCCCTGTTGATCGCTTTGAGACCGATGGCATTTATGACATTACCGGTAACGTCTGGCAGTGGACCGAAACCCCCATCGACGGCTTTCCCGGTTTTGAGGTGCACCCGCTGTACGATGATTTTTCCACGCCCACCTTTGACAACCGGCACAACCTGTTCAAGGGCGGCTCCTGGATTTCCACCGGCAACGAAGCCACCCGTTATTCCCGCTATGCCTTTCGCCGGCATTTCTTTCAGCATGCGGGCTTTCGCTACATTGAATCCGACAACCCCGAGGTCCCCGTGGAGCCTGTAAACACCTATGAAACCGACGAGCTGGTCGCTCAGTACCTGGAATTCCACTATGGCGACCGCTATTTTGACGTGCCCAACTACCCGGTGGCCTGCGTCGAGGCACTGCTGACCCAGTTACCCGAGGTCAGCAAGGGCCGGGCACTGGATCTGGGCTGCTCCGTGGGCCGGGCCAGCTTTGAGCTGGCACGCCACTTCGACCGGGTGGACGGCATCGACTTTTCCGCCCGCTTTATTCAGCATGGCGTTCAGCTCAAGGAAAGCGGCCAGACCCGCTTTGCCATTCCAACCGAAGGGGAACTGGTGGAGTTCAAGGAAGCCAGCCTGGCCGACATGGGGTATGCCGAGGTGGCCGGCCGTATCGAGTTTGTGCAGGGCGACGCCCACAACCTCAAGCCCCGTTTTACCGGTTATGATCTTATTTTCTGTGGCAACCTGATCGACCGGCTGTACGATCCGGCGGCGTTTCTGGCCCAGGTGCACGAGCGACTGAATACCGGTGGCTGTCTGGTACTGACCTCACCCTACACCTGGCTGGAAGAGTACACTCCCAAAGACAGATGGCTGGGCGGCGTCAAGGTTAACGGTGAGAACTTCACCACCCTGGACGGCCTGAAGGCGGTGTTGGGCGAACGCTTTGAACTGGTCGGCCGGCAGGATGTGCCCTTTGTGATCCGGGAAACCCGGCGCAAGTTTCAGCATACCCTGGCCGAGATGACGGTCTGGCGACTGAAGTAAGCCGAAAACAAACAGCCCGGCAGTTGCCGGGCTTTTTATTGCTTGTCGTTCAGGACAGCGCCTGTGTCAGAAAGCGCTCAAGCATGTCGGTTACCGCCTCGGGTTGCTCCAGCGCGCTGATGTGGCCGGCGTCGGGAATGGAGACCAGCTCGGCGTTTGGTCCTGCCAGCTTTGCCATGCGTTCGGCCTCGGCAAAGGGACGGGCAATGTCATCACTGCCGGCGGCAAACAGCAGCGGGCAGTTTAGCCCGGTCAGATGCTCCAGCCGGCTTTGACGGCTGAAGATCATGCGGCCCAGGCGCACCAGAGTGGGGACCTGACTGGCGCTTACATTGCGCAGCGAGGCTTGCAGCTGTGCCACCAGCTCCGGCTGCCCGGCCCGAGTGGCGGGTCCCAGAAAAATGGGTGTACAGGCCTGGATCACCGGCTCGGGCACGCAACCGGACTGCTCCACCGCCGCCAGCAGCTGAAAATACTGCTGCCGGCTTGGCGCGGGCTCTTCGCCCACGTCCGAGTCCAGTACCGCCAGGGCGGCCACCGCCTCGGGGTGCTTCAGCGCCAGCTCGATGCCCCACATGCCGCCCACCGACAGGCCGACCACGGCATAGCGCGCCAGACCCAGCGACTGCATCAGGGCGTGATGGTCATTGGCCAGCGTGGTCATCGTCAGGGGCTTGTCAGCGGGCAGGTTGTCGGAGCGGCCATGGCCCCACAGCTCCGGCACAATGCAGCGGTACTGCTGTTTCAGTGCCGCGATTTGAGGCGCCCACATGGCGCTGTCCCACAGGTAGCTATGACCCAATAACAGAGGAAAACCGTTAGGGTTTCCTTCATCCAAATAATGCAGTTGTTGTCCGTGACAGTGGTACTGGGGCATAACCAGTCTCCGTGTTGTGGCGGCTTGATGGCCGTTTTTTAATACAAAAAAGCCGGTCAGGCGACCGGCTTTTCATCATTGTGGATTTCCATCCTTGCCCGAGGGCTTACCCTTTCAATTGCTGGCGTTGGCTTCGCGCAGCTGGGTATTGTCGTTCTGGGCGTCGGACTTGGATGTACCCTGGTTCATCTGGCGCTCAATTTCTTCACGCTCACGGGCTTCGTCCTTGAGGGACTTCTTGGGCAGCACCATGTTCAGAACAAAGGCCACGGAGGCGGCCACGATGACCGGCGAGCCAATCAGCATGCGGGCAGTGTCACCCAGCTGGGCAATGGCTTCGGGCACGGCGTTGATGCCCATGGCCAGGGCCACCGCCAGCGCGACTATGGTGATGTTGCGGGAAGACAGCTCGTCTTTTACCAGCAGCTGAATACCGGTCATGGTGATCATGCCGAACACTATGATGGTGGCACCACCCAGTACCGGGTAGGGAATGGTGGTCATGGCGGCACCGAACTTCGGCAGCAGGCCGGCAATCACCAGGAAGATGGCGGCAATGCCCAGTACGTAGCGGCTGATCACCTTGGTCATGGCCACAATGCCCACGTTCTGGCTGAAGGAGGCGGTGGGCAGACCGCCGAAAATGGCACCCACCAGGGTGGTCAGGCCGTTACCCAGCAGGCCACCGGAGAGTTCCTTGTCTTTCAGCTCGCGGTTCATGCCGCCGACGGTGGTGGCGGACAGGTCACCAATGGTTTGTACCGAGTTGACAATACAGATCACCACCATGGAGATCACGGCGGAAGCGTGGAATTCAATGCCGGTGGCGAACGGGGTGGGGATCATCACCCAGGGTGCGGCTTCCAGCTTGGCGAAGTCGACCATGCCGAAGAAGAAGGAGATGGCGTAGCCCACCAGAATACCAACGATGATGGCGGCCAGGCGCAGGTAACCCTTGCCGAACTGGGAGCACAGCAGGACCACTGCCAGGGTGGTGATGCCCACCAGCCAGTTCTGGGCGCTGCCAAAGCCTTCGGCGTTGACGTTGCCGCTGCCGGCCATGTATTTGATGGCGATGTCATACAGGGACAGGCCAATCACCAGCACCACGGTGCCGGCCACCACGGGCGGGAACAGATGACGAATTTGTTTGATGAACACACCCACCACCAGCATGGCGATACCGCCGGCGATCTGGGCACCAAAGATACCGGGAATGCCGTATACGCTGCCGATGGCGATCAGGGAAGGTACGTAAGCAAAGCCTACACCGAAAATGGTGGGCACGCCGGCGCCGAAACGGCCGACGGGGAACAACTGCAGCAGGGTGGAAAGGCCCGAGAATAGCAGGGCGATTTGCACCAGCATCATGGTTTCCTGGGCGGAGGCACCGGCCACACCGGCCACGATAAGCGGCGGCGTCACTGCGCCCATGATCATCGCCAGGATGTGCTGGAAAGAGAGCGGCAGTGCTTTACCGATAGACGGCTTGCCGTAGTAATCGAATACCGATTTGCTTTGGCTGTGTTTCATTGCATAAGTCCCTGAGGGTTGCTCAAGTGAGTTGTTGTTCACTGCCCGCCGTCGTTATCTGGTTATATAAAGGCTGACAGAACCACACCGCAGTGTTCGAGCTTCTGGATTGGCTCATTTGTGCTCAACTCATGGGGTGGTTGACCCCGTGGTTAATCACGGGGATCAATGTATACATTTTTGTAAACACCAAATCAATATTTTGTTCATATTTGCGAGTCATACTGGGTTATTGCTCGCAGTTATTTGTGCTGGATCAATGCGGCTCTTGCCTTAGTAAATTTTGCGACGAATGCCGGTTCGCTCCAGGATCTTCACCGAGATCTCCTCTACCGAGTGAAATGTGGTGTCGATAAAGGGAATAGCCTCCATGCGAAACAGCCGCTCCACCTGGTCCAGTTCGTAACGGCATTGTTCAATGGCGGCGTAGCGGCTGTCGGCCCGGCGGCGCTGGCGAATTTCCTGCAACCGGTTCACGTCGATGGTGAGCCCGAACAGCTTGTGACGGTTGGCCTTGAGGGCGGCGGGCAGGCTCACCTGTTTCATGTCCTGATCAATAAAGGGGTAGTTGGCCACGCGAATGCCGAACTGCAGCGCCAGATAGAGGCTGGTGGGGGTTTTGCCGCAACGAGACACGCCCACCAGAATAATGTCGGCCTCGTCATATTCCTTGGTGGTGACGCCATCGTCGTTGTCGAGGGCGTAGTTCACCGCATCGATACGCAGATCATAGTTGTGCTTGTTCTCGATGCTGTGGGCCTTGTGGGCCCGGGGCTCGGCCTTGACCCCCAGTTGCTGCTCGATGGGGGCGACGAAGGTGTTGAGAAAGTCGTAACACATGGCTTCGCTGCCGGTGATAATGCCGCGCAGCCGGTCGTCGATGATGGTGTGAAACACCAGGGGCTGCTTGCCGCTCTGGTGAAAGCTGTCGTTGATGCGATCCCGTATCGCGCGCGCCTTGTCCTCGTCTTCCACAAAGGGAAAGGTGATTTGCTCAAAGGGCAGGGGAAACTGGCTCAGCACGGCGTGGCCAAAAACTTCGGCTGTGATCGCCGTCCCATCGGAAACATAAAAAACCGTGTGCACAGGGCCTCCAGATCTCACTTTCAGGTATTGGGTCGGGCAGGGCGTTTACCCGCTTTTCGGGGCCATTGTAGAATCAAACCGTGTACAGGCCCACACCATAACAACAATACCAGAGGCTCTGTTTTTACACAGAAATCAATTGAGATACGGATATCCCGAAACCCCTTTTTGTGGAGACGTGGCAGTGCAGGAATATGTGATTTGGTATGAACAGCTCGGCATGCACGACGTGGACCGGGTTGGCGGCAAGAACGCCTCACTGGGCGAGATGATCAGTCAGCTGGCCGGCGCCGGAGTTTCGGTGCCCGGCGGCTTTGCGACCACCGCCTATGCCTTTAACGAATTTCTCGAGCAAAGCGGGCTTAACGATCGTATTCACGATTTGCTCGACAAGCTCGACGTGGACAACATCGCCGCCCTGGGTGAAGCGGGCAAAACCATTCGCCAGTGGGTCATCGATGCTCCCTTCCAGCCCGAGCTGGAAGCGGCCATTCGTGACGCCTACGACGAGCTGGCCGGCAAGGCCGGCGACGAAGCTTCCTTTGCGGTGCGTTCTTCCGCCACCGCCGAAGACATGCCCGATGCTTCCTTTGCCGGCCAGCAGGAAACCTTCCTCAACGTGCACGGCCTGGATGCGGTGATGGAAGCCATCAAGCACGTGTTCGCGTCCCTGTTTAACGACCGCGCCATTTCCTACCGGGTGCACCAGGGCTACGACCACAAGGGCGTGGCGCTGTCCGCCGGTATTCAGCGCATGGTGCGCTCCGACATCGGCGCCTCGGGCGTGATGTTTACCCTCGACACCGAATCCGGCTTTGATCAGGTGGTGTTTGTCACTTCCGCCTGGGGTCTGGGTGAAATGGTGGTGCAGGGCGCGGTGAATCCCGACGAGTTCTACGTGCACAAGCCCACCCTCAAGGCCGGTCGTCCGGCGGTGGTGCGCAAGACCCTCGGCTCCAAGCTGCAGAAGATGATCTACGCCAATGCCAAGGAGCTGGGCAAGCAGGTGGAAATCAAGGAAACCAGCCGGGAAGAACGCCGTCAGTTCTCGCTCACCAACGACGAGGTGATGGAGCTGGCCAAACAGGCCGTGATCATCGAAAAGCACTACGGCCGCCCGATGGACATCGAGTGGGCCAAAGACGGCGTGGACGGCAACCTCTATATCGTGCAGGCCCGCCCCGAAACCGTGCGCAGCCGCCAGGATGCCAATGTGCTGGAGCGTTTTGCCCTTAACCAGAAGGGGCAGGTGATTGCCGAAGGTCGCGCCATCGGTCACAAGATTGGTGCCGGCCCGGCGAGGGTTATCGACAGCATCGACCAGATGGACGAGATCAAGGCCGGCGATGTGCTGGTGACCGACATGACCGACCCGGACTGGGAGCCGATCATGAAGCGGGCCGCCGCCATCGTCACCAACCGGGGCGGACGTACCTGTCACGCCGCCATCATTGCCCGTGAGCTCGGCATTCCCGCCGTGGTGGGGTGTGGCAACGCCACCGAGCTGGTGCAGGATGGCCAGGGCGTGACCGTGTCCTGTGCCGAAGGGGATACCGGCTACATCTATAACGGCAAGCTGGACTTCAGCGTCAACACTTCGGAAGTGGGCTCCATGCCTGCCTCGCCGGTGAAGGTGATGATGAACGTGGGTAACCCGGACCGGGCCTTTGACTTTGCTCAACTGCCCAACGCCGGTGTGGGTCTGGCTCGACTGGAGTTCATCATCAACCGCATGATCGGTGTGCACCCCAAGGCGCTGCTGAACTACGACAGCCAGAGCCCGGAGCTCAAGCTAAAGATCGACGAGATCATCGCCGGCTACGACAGCCCGCGGGAATTCTTCGTGGCCAAGCTCACCGAAGGCATCGCCACCCTGGCTTCCGCCTTCTGGCCGGAGCGGGTGATCGTGCGCATGTCCGACTTTAAGTCAAATGAATACGCCAACCTGCTCGGCGGCGACGCCTACGAGCCGGACGAGGAAAACCCCATGCTGGGCTTCCGCGGTGCGTCCCGTTACATCTCCGAGGACTTCCAGGACTGCTTTGCCATGGAATGCGAGGCGATGAAGCGGGTACGGAGTGACATGGGCCTGACCAATGTCGAGATCATGATCCCCTTCGTGCGCACCGTGAACGAAGCGGCCTCGGTCATCGATATTCTCGGCGAGAACGGCCTCAAGCGCGGCGAGAACGGCCTCAAGGTCATCATGATGTGCGAACTGCCGTCCAACGCCCTGCTGGCGGACCAGTTCCTCAACTACTTCGACGGCTTTTCCATCGGCTCCAACGACATGACTCAGCTCACCTTGGGCCTGGATCGGGACTCCGGTCTGGTGGCGGGCTCCTTTGACGAGCGCGACGACGCGGTCAAGGCCCTGCTGGCCATGGCCATTCAGGCCGCCCGCAAGGCCGGCAAGTACGTGGGCATCTGTGGCCAGGGACCCTCGGATCACGCCGACTTCGCCGCCTGGCTGGTGGAGCAGGGCATCGACTCCGTGTCCCTGAACCCGGACACAGTGATCGACACCTGGCTGTATCTGGCAGAGCACGTCAAGCACTGAGGTTCTGGCGACACCAGCATTCGAGGGGAGGGTAAAGGGAGCAGCTTCACGACCGATCAAATGCCATGGACGGCATTTGCCGAGCGCCCCAGGGAGGAGCTTGAAGCGTGTCGAGAAGTTGGCCCTTTGGCCGACCCGTTGCAGAGTTGACAGATGACTCTGAGTCAGACCCAAAGGGCGCTTCGGCGCCCTTTTTGTTTGCGCTCGCCGCCCACGGCGTTAAAATGCACACCGCTTTTTTACCCGGTCGCAGCCTACCCGGACAAAACAAGGACACAATCTATGAAAGCACTGCTGATCTGCTCCGGCGGATTCGACTCCGTCACGCTCGCTTACCGCCTGGCGGCGGACAATGCCCTCGGCGCCCTGCTGACCTTTGACTACGGTCAGCGCCACAAAAAAGAAATCGACGCCGCCCGCCTCTGTGCCGAGCGCCTCGGTGTGCCCCACCTGGTGATGGACATCGGCCATATCGGCCGTCAGCTCTCCGGCTCGGCGCTCACCGATGACATCGACGTGCCCCACGGCCACTACAGCGAAGAAAACATGAAGGTTACCGTGGTGCCCAACCGCAATGCCATCATGCTTACCATCGCCTTTGGCGTGGCCGCCGCCCGCAACCTCGATACCGTGGCGCTGGCGGTGCATGGTGGTGACCACTTTATTTACCCCGACTGCCGGCCCGACTTTATTCGCCTGTTTGGCGAAATGCAGGCGCGGGCCCTGGACGGCGTGGCCGAGGTGGCGCTGCTGGCCCCCTATGTTGACGCCGACAAGACTGAAATCGCTCAGGACGCGGCCCGTTATAACGTGCCGGTTGCCGACACCTGGTCCTGCTACGAAGGTGGTGAGCTGCACTGCGGCCGTTGCGGCACCTGCGTGGAGCGCATCGAGGCCATGGCCCTGGCCGGCGTAGCCGACCCCACGGCCTATCAGGACGAACAGTTCTGGCAGCAAGCCGTGGCGAGGGTGAAGTAATGTATACCATCAAAAAAGAGTTTCATTTCTCCGCTTCCCACCAGTTGAAGCAAATGCCCGACTGGCATCCCTGTGCCCGGCTGCACGGCCACAACTATGTGGTGGTGATCGAGCTGCAGAGCGAGAGCCTGGATCAATACGGCTTTGTACGTGACTACCTCGAACTCAAGGCGTTCAAGGACTATATCGACGACAAGCTCGACCATCGTCACCTTAATGAGGTGCTGGGTGACGAGTGCACCACCGCCGAGCGGCTGGCGCGCCATCTGTTTGACTGGGCTCGGGCGCGCTGGCCCGAGGTCAGTGCCGTGGCCGTGTCGGAAACCCCCAAAACCTGGGCGGAGTACCGGCCATGATCGCCATCAGCGAAATCTTTGGCCCCACCATTCAGGGCGAAGGTCAGCTTACCGGCGTACCCACCATGTTTGTGCGCACCGGCGGTTGTGATTTTCGCTGCAGCTGGTGCGATACCCTGTATGCGGTAGAGCCCCGTTTCAAGGCCGACTGGACCCCCATGAGCGCCGAGGCCGTGCTGGCGGAAGTGGAGCGCCTGAGTGGCGGCCGGCCGCTGCTGGTCACCCTTTCCGGCGGCAATCCGGCACTGCAGCCTCTTGGACAATTACTCGAGCTCGGCCATGCCAAGGGTTATACCTTCGCCATTGAAACTCAAGGGAGCAAGGCACAGGACTGGTTTGGCCAGCTCGATCATCTGACCCTCAGCCCCAAGCCGCCGTCCGCCGGCATGGCCTTCAGCCAAAGCCGGTTTGATGACTGTCTGGCCGCCGCCGGCGCGAATACGCAAGTGACCCTCAAGCTGGTGATCGCCGACGAGGCCGACTACCAGTGGGCGCGGGAGTTTGCCGCCCGCTACCCGCAACTGCCACTCACTCTGCAACCCTGCAACCCGGCACCGGCCACGCCCGATGAGCCGGAGCGGGAAACCGACCTCGACGCCCTTAACGCTCGGTTGCGCTGGCTGGTGGACAGAGTCACCGCCGACGGCTGGTTTAATGCACGGGTGCTGCCTCAACTGCATGTGATTATCTGGAACAACGAGCGGGGCGTCTGAGTCATGACAACCCGGGAATACCACATCGACATTCACGGCCGCCGGCTGGCGGTGGTGGAGTGGGGCAGCCCCGATGGCATTCCCGTGGTGGCCCTGCACGGCTGGCTGGATAACGCGGCGAGTTTCACCCTGCTGGCAAAACTGTTGCCCCAGGTGCGGCTGATCGCGCCGGATCTGGCTGGCCATGGCCGCTCCGAGCATCGTGCCGCCGGCCAGCCTTATTACATCTGGGACAATGTCGCCGATGTGCTGGCCCTGCTGGATGCCCTTGAACTTGAACAGGTGGCTCTGCTCGGCCATTCCATGGGCGCCAGTGTCGCCACCCTGCTGGCGGGGGCTTTTCACGAGCGGGTCAGCCAGTTAATGCTGCTCGATGGTCTGGCGCCGCGCACTTATTCCGCCGACAGCCTGCCCGAGCAAATGGCGGCGGCGCTGAACAAGGGCAAGCGCATTCGCCGTCGCGGCTGGCGGCCCTATGCCAGCCTTGAGGATGCTCTGCAGGCGCGCATGGGCGGCCGTTATCCGGTGAGCCGGGAGGCGGCGGCCTGGTTGCTGGCCCGTAGCCTTGAAGAAACCGAGGATGGCTGGTGCTGGCGGCACGACATTGCGCTGTCCCAGCCTTCCGTGGTGCGCCTGTGCGATGAGCAGGTGGCGGCGTTTTTACAACGTTTGTCCATGCCGGTGCTGCTGATGATGGCCGAGCACGGCAATGAAATTGACGGCGTGCAGCCGCTGCTTGAGCTGGTGCCCGAGCTGACGCTGAAAGTGCTTGATGGCGGCCACCATATGCATCTTGAAAGTGCGCCGGCGGTGTTGATTGCCGGGCTGATCAGTGAAAGGCTGTCTGACGTCTGACGTCTGACGTCTGACGTCTGACGTTGGACGCTACAGCGGCAGGGTATCCTGAGGCGGGGTGTGTTGCTGTTCGAGCTCCAGTTCCAGTTGTTTCTTGCGGGCGGCGGCCAGCACCCGGCGCTTGCGATCCTGACACAGACGGATCACGTCCCGGCGCTGGGCAGGGGTAAACTTCAGCCAGTTAAAGCGTTCGTCCCGGCTGCGAAAGCAGCCCTTGCAGTAACCCCTGTTATTGACCTGACAGACGCCGATGCAGGGGCTGGGGACATCAAAAAACTCCAGTTGCTCCATAAAGCCGACTCCCACTCAATCCGAACTAAAGGCCAGTTCTACAGGCCTTTATGCCCTTCACTGGAGCATATCCTGCTTATTTTTACAACAGATCCCGCAGCCGGTACCAGGTCATGGCCAGTACCAGGGCCGGGGTTCGCAACAAGCGGCCACCGGGAAAGTCACGATGGGGAATGCGGGAAAACAGATCAAACTGTTCGGCACTGCCGGCGATGGCGTCCGCCATCAGGCTGCCGGCCATGCCGGTCAGCGCAATGCCGTGGCCGGAGAACCCCTGGGCAAAATACACATTGCCGTTGAGCCGGCCGAAGTGGGGGGCCCGGTTCATGGTGATGCCCACATAGCCGCCCCAGGTGTACTCTTGCTTGACGCCTTCCAGCTGGGGGAACACATGGCGCAGGCGCTTGCCCATGGACGCCGCCAGGTTCACCGGATCCAGCCCGGAGTAACTGACGCGGCCACCAAACAGCAGCCGGTGATCGGCGCTCAGGCGAAAATAGTCGAGCACAAAGTTGATGTCGGCCACCGCCATGTTGTTGGCAATCAGGGATTTTGCCCGTTCCTCACCCAGGGGCTCGGTGGCGGTAATGTAGGTGCCCACCGGCATGATCTTGCGTTCAATGTCCGGAGCAATGCCCTCCAGATAGGCGTTGCCGCACAGCAGCAGGTGGCGGCAGCGCACCACGCCGTGGGGAGTGTGCACCACCGGGTGTTCGCCCTGCTCAATGCGGGTGGCGGGAGTGTATTCAAAAAAACGCGCGCCGGCCCCGGCGGCGGCCCCGGCCAGCCCCAGGGTGTAATTAAGCGGATGCACATGGCCGCTGGCGGCGTCATACAGCCCCCCAAGATAGGCCTCGCTGCTCATCTGTTCACGTACCTGCTCCCGGCTCCACATCTCCAGTGAGTCGTAGCCGTAGTCCTGGCGCAGACTGTCGGCCCAGTGTTCCAGCTCCTTCATGTGCCTTGGCTTGACTGCCGCATGCAAATGACCGTTGGCAAGATCGCAGCGAATATCATGCTGGTCGATGCGCTGGCGCATTTGCTGTAGAGCTTCTACCGAAATATCCCACAATTGCCGGCTCAGCTTGTCGCCCACCAGTTTGGTCAGGGTGGGCTGCTCGCAGGCATAGCCGAAAATCATCTGGCCGCCGCTGCGCCCGGAAGCGCCCCAGCCCACTCGCCGGCTTTCCAGTACCGCCACCTTGTAGCCTTTTTCGGAAAGGGCGAGGGCGGCGGCACAGCCGGTGATGCCGGCGCCCACAATGCACACGTCCACCTCCAGGTTTTCGTGCAGGGCGGGGTGCTCCGGCGCCGGATTGGCGGACGCGGCGTAATAGGAATCGGCGTGTGGCTGCATAACGGCTCCTAAACCAGGTGTTGATACCACTGGTATTCCAGTGGTGTCACATGTTGATCGAATTCGGCCAGCTCAAAACGCTTGTTGATAAGGTAGGCCCGGTGAAATGCCTTGCCCAGATATTGCGACAGCCGGTGCGATTGGGCAAACCTGTCCAGGGCGTTTTGCCAGCGGTAGGGCAGCAGGGGCAGGTCCAGCTTGTTGGCGTCCCCCTGAATGGGCGCGGGCGGGTGCAGTTGCTCGGTCAGGCCGTGATCCACGGCGGCGAGAATGGCGGCCACCACCAGATAGGGATTGGCATCGGCGCCGGCGACCCTGTGCTCCAGCCGGGTGTTGGCCGGGTCGCCCGAGGGAATGCGCACCGCCACGGTGCGGTTGTCAAAACCCCAGCTGGCGTGCAGGGGCACGAACATATGGGGCTGCAGCCGGCGAAAGGAATTGGCATTGGGCGCGAACAGCGCCATGGACTCGGGCAGCATGCTGAGGGTACCGGCAATGGCCTGGCGCAACAGCTCGTGATCCTCGGCAAACACATTATTGCCCTCGTCGTCGAGCAGGCTCACATGAATATGCATGCCCGAGCCGGCCTGGCCGTTGTAGGGCTTGGCCATAAAGGTGGCGTACATGCCCTGTTTGATGGCGATGGCCTTGATCGCCCGCTTGAGCAAAATGGCCTGATCACAGGCGGCCACGGCATCGTGCTGGTGAGCCAGGTTGATTTCGAACTGGCCGGGGGCGTATTCGGCCACGGCATTGTCGGCGGGAATCTGCTGCAGTTTGCATACCTCGGCCACCTGCACCAGAAAATCCTCCCAGCTGTCGAGATCGTCGAGGGAATACACCTGGGTGTCATGCATGCGCTCATCGGTGCCGGGCAAAATGGGCGGTTGGGGCAGGCCGTCGGCGCCTTCCTTCTGATCCACCAGATAGAATTCCAGCTCCACCGCCACACAGGGGTGCAGGCCCTTGTCCTTGAGCCGGTCGATCACCTGTTGCAACACATGACGGGGATCGGCAAAAAACGGGCTGCCGTCGATGTCTTCCATGGTCATTAAAATCTGCCCGGACGGGGTCTTGTGCCAGGGCACGGGGGCCAGGGTGTGGGGCAGCAGCCGGCACACCCGATCGCTGTCGCCCTGGGCCAGGCCCATGCCGGTTTCTTCCACCGTCTGGCCGGTGATGTCGAGGGCGAACACCGAAGCGGGCAGGCTGATGCCCTGCTCCAGGGCCTTGGCAAAGGCGCTGGTCTGAATGCGCTTGCCGCGGATCACGCCATTGATGTCGCACAGCATGAGATCAATGGACTGAAAGGCCGACCAGGGCGCGTCGGCGGGGCTTTTTGCGGTATCACGGGCCTTGTGCATGGGGGCTTCCTTCAGGGCATGGTTCGGGGCATACCGTCGGGCCGGCTGTTTAATATCCACGAACTTTTGTTAAAAGTTAATGCCGTTTGGTTAACATACCTGATAGCGATGATTTTGCTTGCTCGTTGGCTATGTCTATGTCTAGCATACTTTTACACCAATATGGACTATGCTGACGAGTGTGTTTTTCACCCAGAGCTTCACTATGAGTGTTCAAGATCCTGAAAACCGCAACATGGAATGGCTGCGCCAGTGGATGCAGCAGCACGCCATTACCGAGGTGGAGTGTCTGTTGCCCGACTTTACCGGCAACGCCCGGGGCAAGATACTGCCCGCCAGCAAGTTTCTGAAAGAGGGCGGCATGCGCCTGCCCGACAATATCTTTTTGCAGACCGTGAACGGCGACTGGCCTGATGACGACAACATCGACTGGACCGAGCGCGACATGGAACTGCATGCCGACATCAATACGCCCCGGCTGGTGCCCTGGGCCAGCGAGCCCACCGCCCAGGTGATCCACGACTGTTTTGACGCCGACGGCGAGCCGGTGGAAATTGCGCCCCGCAGCGTACTGCGCCGGGTGCTGAAGCTCTATGAGCAGGAAGGCTGCCGCCCGGTGGTGGCGCCGGAGCTGGAGTTTTTTCTGGTCAAGAAAAACGAGGACTGGGATTACCCGCTGGAGCCGCCCATCGGCCGCAACGGCCGGCCCGAGACCGCACGGCAGTCGTTCAGCATAGACGCGGTCAACGAATTCGATCCCATCTTTGAGGAAATGTACGACTTCTGTGAGGCCCAGGAGCTGGAGGTGGACACCCTGATCCACGAGTCGGGGGCGGCCCAGATGGAGGTGAACTTTATTCACGGCGACGCCCTGGATCTGGCGGATCAGGTGTTTCTGTTCAAGCGCACCATGCGCGAGGCGGCCATGCGCCACCAGGTATACGCCACCTTTATGGCCAAACCGATGAAAAACGAGCCGGGCAGCTCCATGCACATTCACCAGAGCCTGGTGGATGCAGACGGCAACAACCTGTTTGCCAACCCCGATGGCAGCCACAGCGAGCGGTTTCTGCACTTTATCGGCGGCATGCAGCGCTACATTCCCAGCGCGGTGGCGCTGTTTGCCCCCAACGTCAATTCTTACCGCCGGCTGGCCTTTGGTGACTCGGCGCCGCGCAACATGGCCTGGGGGGAAGACAACCGTACCGTGGGCCTGCGGGTGCCGCGTTCCGGGCTGGCCGACCGGCGCATAGAAAACCGCTTTGCCGGCGCCGATGCCAACCCCTACCTGGCGCTGGCGGCCAGTCTGGCCTGTGGTTATCTTGGCATGAAACACCGTATTGCGCCTACCGAGCAGGTGGAAGGCAGCGCCTACGACATGCCCTTTGGCCTGGCCCGCAGCCTGGAAGAAGCACTGCTGGAGCTGGAGCAGTGCGAGGAGCTGCGCGAGATCCTGGGGCCGCATTTTGTGCGCGCCTTTATCGCGGTCAAGCGCAAGGAATACGAGGCCTTTTTCACGGTGATCAGCGCCTGGGAACGGGAGTTTTTACTGCTGAACGTGTAACAGTCTGCATATGGACTCCCGCCTTCGCGGGAGTGACGGTATCGACAGGGAGTTGAGCATGCCGGAGTTTGATAAGGAGTCATTGCAACAGCTGGATGCGAGTCATCACCTGCACCCGTTCACCGACCCCCACGCCTTGCAGCAAAAGGGGACCCGGGTGATTGAGCGGGGTGAAGGGGTCTATCTGTGGGATGCAGACGGCCACCGTCTTCTCGACGGCATGGCCGGGCTCTGGTGTGTGAACCTGGGCTACGGCCGGGAAGAGCTGATCGAGGCGGCCAATGCCCAGCTGCGCCGGCTGCCCTATTACAATCTGTTTTTTCAGACCACCCACCCGCCGGCCGCCGAGCTTGCCGCCACCCTGGCGGGCATTCTGCCCGGCGACATGCAGCACCTGTTTTTTACCGGCTCCGGCTCCGAGTGTAACGACACAGTCGTGCGCATGGTGCGCCATTTCTGGGCCGAGCAGGGCCAGCTCGAACGTACAGTTATTATCAGCCGCCACAATGCCTACCATGGCTCCACCCTGGCCGGCGCCTCTCTTGGCGGTATGAAGCCCATGCACAGTCAGGGCGGACTGCCGTTGCCCGACATGGTGCACATTGACCAGCCTTATCATTTTGATGAAGGGCAGGGCACCGACCCCCATGCCTTTGGTCTGGAGCGGGCTCGGCAGTTGGAGCAAAAAATTCTCGAGCTCGGCCCCGAGCGGGTGGCGGCCTTTATCGGCGAGCCCATTCAGGGCGCCGGCGGCGTGATTATTCCCCCCGACAGTTACTGGCCGGAAATTCAGCGCATCTGCCGCCAGTACGACATTTTGCTGGTGGTGGACGAGGTGATCTGCGGCTTTGGCCGCACCGGCCACTGGTTTGCCTGTGAGCACTACGGCCTTGAGCCGGATCTGTTGTGCATGGCCAAGGGCATTACCTCCGGCTATATCCCCCTGGGCGCGGTGGCGGTGGGGGCCAGAGTGGCCAGGGGGCTGATTGCCGGCGGCGAGTTCTTTCACGGCTTTACCTATTCCGGTCACCCGGTGGCCTGTGCCGTGGCCCAGGCCGCCATTGAGGTGATGAAAAACGAGCACATCGTCGAACGGGTACATGACGATATCGGCCCTTACCTGCAACGGCGCTGGGCCAGTCTGAGTGATCACCCCCTGGTGGGGGAAACCCGGGGCCTGGGGCTGGTGGCTGCGCTGGAGCTGGTGGCGGACAAAACCACTCATGCCCGCTACCCGGAAGACGCCGGCGCCGGCTTGGTGTGCCGGGAGCACAGCCTGAATGTCGGCCTGGTGATGCGGGCGGTGGGCGACACCATGATCATCTCGCCGCCCTTGGTGATTACCCACAAGCAGGTGGACGAGCTGGTGGACAAGGCCCGTCAGGCCCTTGATTTGACCCTTCACACTCTGAGCAACCAACAAGGAAAGTAGCATGATGCATAACCGTGTTTTTCAGACCGGCCTGCTGGCCGCCGGTATTACGCTGGCGCTCCATGCCCAGGCCCAGGAGCCGGCCCAGGTCAATTTCTACAACTGGTCTGACTATATTGCCGAAGACACCCTGGCCAGTTTCACCAAAGAGACCGGCATTGACGTCACCTACGATGTGTTCGACTCCAACGAGGTGCTGGAAGCCAAGCTGCTGGCGGGCAACACCGGTTTTGATGTGGTGGTGCCCACCGGTGACTTTATGGGGCGGCAAATTCAGGCCGGCGCCTTTTTGCCATTGGACAAGGCCAAGCTGACCCATTACGAGAACCTGGACCCGCGCATCATGGCGCTGCTGGAGGAAAAGGATCCGGGCAACCAGTATGGCGTGCCCTACCTGTGGGGCACCACCGGCATTGGCTTTAATGTCGACAAGGTGAAGGAAGTACTGGGCGAGGACGCCCCGGTGGACTCCTGGGATCTGGTAATGAAGCCCGAGAACCTGGAAAAACTCAGACAGTGCGGCGTGGCCTTCCTCGACGCACCCACCGAGATCTTTGCCGCCGCCCTCAACTATCAGGGAATGGATCCGAACAGCACCAATGTCAGCGACTACAAGGGCCCGGCCACCGAGCTGATGATGCAGCTTCGGCCCCATATCACCTATTTCCATTCCTCCAAGTACATCAACGATCTGGCCAACGGTGATATCTGTGTGGCGGTGGGCTGGTCCGGCGATATCCTGCAGGCGCGGGATCGGGCCGACGAGGCGGACAGAGGCGTGACCGTGGCCTACCGCATCCCCAGGGAAGGCGCCCTGATGTGGGTGGACATGCTCACCATTCCCAGGGACGCCAGGCACCCGGACAACGCCCACAAGCTGATTAACTACCTGCTGAGGCCGGAAGTGATCGGCGAGATTTCCAATTACGTGGCCTACGCCAACCCCAATAAAAAAGCGAATGAGTTTGTGGATGCGGACATCCTTAATGATCCGGGCATTTACCCCAGCCAGGAAACAGCGGAAAAGCTGTACACCGCCAAGCTGTTGCCGCAAAAGGTGAACCGGGCCATTACCCGCGCCTGGACTAGGGTCAAGACCGGCAGGTAAGCAGCTTTGAAGTGACAAGGCAGGCGCAGGAATGTCTACCCTCGTCTGCCCGTATTTTTCCTCGTCATGCCCGCGAAGTGAGTATCCAGTAGCAGACGGCACCCGGATGATAGTCTGAGTTGTGTGCTGAATGGACTCCCGCCTGCGCGGGAGTGACGGGAGTATAGCTTTGGTGTCACTCCCGCGTAGGCGGGAGTCCAGTGCAGAAAGCGCAGGATCTTCATTACACGGAGGTAAGCATGCCGGAACAGCAACAACCGGTGAGCACGGAGCAGGCGCCCTTTCTTGATATTCGCGGGGTCAGCAAGTTGTACGACGGCCAGCCGGCGGTGGATGATGTCAGCCTGCGTGTACAGCGGGGGGAAATTTTTGCCCTGCTCGGTGCCTCGGGCTGCGGCAAGTCAACCCTGCTGCGTATGCTGGCCGGCTTTGAGCCGCCCAGCCGGGGCGAGATTTTTCTCGATGGCGTCGATATCGCCGAGGTGCCGCCCTATGACAGACCCATCAACATGATGTTTCAGTCCTACGCGCTGTTTCCCCACATGACGGTGGAAGCCAACATCGCCTTTGGACTGAAACAGGACAAGCTGCCTAGGGATGAGGTTGCCGGCAGGGTGGCGGAGATGCTCAAACTGGTGCACATGGAAGACTATGCCAAACGCAAGCCCCATCAGCTGTCCGGTGGCCAGCGCCAGCGGGTGGCGCTGGCGCGCAGCCTGGCCAAACGGCCCAAGTTGCTGCTGCTCGACGAGCCCATGGGGGCGCTCGACAAAAAGCTGCGGGAAGAGATGCAGCTGGAGCTGGTCAACATCATTGAAGAGGTGGGCGTGACCTGTGTAATGGTGACCCACGATCAGGAAGAAGCCATGACCATGGCCGGGCGCATCGCCATCATGAACAAGGGCCGGCTGGTGCAGGTGGGGGAACCGCTGGATGTATACGAGTACCCCAACTGCCGTTTCAGCGCCGAGTTTATCGGCTCGGTCAATGTGTTTGAAGGCGAGCTCGAAAGCAACGAAGCCGACAGTGCGCTGATCCGCTGCGGCGATCTGGACCGCCCGTTGCAGATAAACCATGGTGTGTCCATTGGCGAGGGGCTGCCCATCATGATAGCGGTACGCCCGGAAAAGATGCACCTGTCGGTACAGGAGCCCGAGCAGAACGCCAACCGGCTGCAAGGCACGGTGGACGAAATTGCTTATCTTGGCGATGTGTCCATTTACCATGTGCGCCTGCCCTCGGGTAAACGCATTCTGGCCACCCTGCCCAATGTGGATCGGCACAGACGCAACAGCCCCACCTGGGGCGACCAGGTGCATCTGCGCTGGGACGCGGACAGCTGCGCCGTGCTGCTGATCTAGGAGGTGACGATGAAGGCAAAGGCTCGAACCGCCACCGGCCAGCGGCTGGTGATCGCGCTGCCCTATACCTGGCTGCTGCTGTTTTTCCTGGTGCCCTTTCTGATCGTGTTCAAGATCAGCCTGTCGGAAGCGGCGCTGGCCATTCCGCCCTACAGCCAGGTGCTGAGTTTTGCCGACGAGCAGCTGCAAATCGTGCTCAATTTCGGCAATTACCTGTTTCTGCTGAGCGACAGTCTTTATATTCAGTCCTACCTGCAGTCGCTGCAGGTGGCGACCGTTTCCACCTTGTTGTGCCTGTTGATTGGCTTTCCCATGGCCTGGGCCATTGTTCACTCGAAACCGTCTACCCGTAATGTGCTGCTGATGCTGGTGATTTTGCCGTCCTGGACCTCGTTTCTTATTCGGGTGTACGCCTGGATGGGCATTCTCGGCAACACCGGCTTTCTTAATAATGCCCTGATCTGGCTGGGGGCCATCGACGAGCCACTGCAGATCCTCAATACCAACACCGCCGTCTATATCGGCATTGTCTACGCCTACCTGCCCTTTATGGTGCTGCCCCTGTATACCGCCCTGATGCGGCTGGATTATTCCCTGGTGGAAGCGGCGGCGGATCTGGGGGCGCGGCCCTTCACCACCCTGTTTACGGTGATCGTGCCCCTGGTGAAGGGCGGCATCATTGCCGGCGCCATGCTGGTGTTTATTCCGGCGGTGGGCGAGTTCGTGATCCCCGAGCTGCTGGGCGGCCCGGATACCCTGCTGATCGGCCGGGTGCTGTGGCAGGAGTTCTTCAATAACCGGGACTGGCCGGTGGCGGCGGCGGTGGCCAGCGTCATGCTGTTGCTGCTGATGGTGCCCATCATGTGGTTCCACCGCATTCAGCGCAGAGAAATGGAGGGCTGAGCCATGAACAATATTCCCGTCAGTCGCTCCTGGGCACGCCCGCTGATTCTGTGGCTGGGGTTTGGCTTTCTTTATGCCCCCATGCTGTTGCTGATCATTTACTCCTTTAACAGCTCCCGGCTGGTGACGGTATGGGCCGGCTGGTCCACCAAGTGGTATGGCGAGCTGCTGGCCGACGACATGATGATGCAGGCGGTGGGGCTCAGCCTGACCATCGCCTTCTTTGCCGCCAGCACCGCCGTGGTGCTGGGCACGGTGGCGGGCTTTGTGCTCACCCGCATTGGCCGGTTTCGCGGCGAAAGCGGCTTTGCCTTTATGATCACCGCCCCCCTGGTGATGCCCGAGGTGATCACCGGCTTGTCGTTGCTGCTGTTGTTTGTGGCCATGGGCGATTTGCTGGGCTGGCCGGCCCAGCGGGGTATGAGCACCATCTGGATTGCCCACGTCACCTTCTGTACCGCCTATGTGGCGGTGGTGGTGAGCTCCCGGCTGCGGGAGCTGGACCGCTCCCTGGAAGAAGCCGCCATGGATTTGGGCGCGCGGCCGCTCAGGGTGTTTTTTGTGATCACCCTGCCGATCATCGCGCCGGCCATTATCGCCGGCTGGCTGCTGGCCTTTACCCTGTCGCTGGACGATTTGGTGATCGCCAGTTTTGTGTCCGGACCCAACGCCACCACCCTGCCCATGGTGGTGTTTTCCAGCGTGCGTCTGGGGGTGAGCCCCAAAATCAACGCCCTGGCCACCATCATTATTGTGATTGTGTCATTGGTGACCTTTGTGGGCTGGTGGCTGATGGCCCGGGCCGAGAAGCGCCGGGCTCAGGAAGCCGCCGCCGCCCGGGCCGGCTGAGGAGCGCGCCATGGACTTGCCCGAGCGCCTGAAGTGGCTTCGACACCAGCATGGCCTGACCCAGCGGGAGCTGGCTCGTCGCGCAGGGGTCAGCAACAGTCTGATTTCGCAGATTGAGCAGGCCGCGGTGAACCCGTCGGTGGCTACCCTCAAGCGGGTGCTGGACGGCTTTCCCATCTCCATGGGCGCCTTTTTCAGCCTGGAGAATGACGCCGGCCGGCGTGTGTTTTTTCGTGCCGACGAGCTGGTGGAATTTGGCAGCAATGGCGTCACCATGTGGCTGGTGGGGCCGCTTGGTGGCGATCGCAAGCTGGCGCTGCTTCGGGAGTGCTACCCGCCCGGTGCCGACACCGGCCCGGAAATGCTCAGTAACGAAGCGGAAGAAGCGGGTCTGGTGCTGAGCGGTGAAATCGAAATTACCGTGGGGGAGGAGTCTCGAGTACTGCGTGCCGGCGATGGCTATTATTTCGATACCCGCCAGCCCCACCGTTTTCGCAACCTGAGTACCGAGGTGTGCGAGCTGGTGTCGGCGGCGACACCGCCAACGTTTTGAGGCTTACATCGTCTGGGGCTGGCTGGCGGAGACGATGTGCAGTTCATCGTCGCCGATATTCACAAAGCGGTGGGGCTCGGTGCTGTCAAAGTAGTAGCCGTCACCCGGGCCCAGTTCAAAGCGGCGCTCGCCCACGATCAGCAAGAGTTGTCCTTCTATTACCACGCCACATTCCTGGCCCGGGTGGTTCAGCATGTCGGGGCCGGTATCGGCGCCGGCGGGCATGGTTTCCCGCAGCAGGGTGATATTGCGATCGGGAAAGCGGCTGCCAATCAGGCGATAGCTGATGTCGCCGGTGCCTCGCTCGGGTTGATCCTCGGCCCGGTATACCACCGGCTTGGTGGCTTCGCAGTTTTCTTCTTCGGCAAAGAATTCCGCCAGGGTCATGGGAAAGCCGTCCAGCAGCTTTTTGAGTGAGCCGATGGACGGACTGACCTGGTTTTTTTCGACCTGGGAAATAAAGCCGTTGGTCACACCGGAGCGCTTGGCCAGCTCGCGCTGGGACAGTTTGGCTTGCAGGCGAATGGTTTTGAGGCGAAGGCCTATGTCCATAACGGCGATTTTCTCCCTGGTTTCAATTGAATCTTTATGGGCGCGCAAGCAGAATACCGCTCCAGCTTCTATAACAGAAGAAGTGGCACTCATTTTAATACCAGCGGCCGTGTTGTGAGCTGCATTCTACTCTAAAACACCAAGGCACACAGGGGTTGAACATGGATATCGCAGTACCCAAGGAAATCAAGAACAACGAATACCGGGTGGGCATGACGCCCGCCGGTGTGCGCGAACTGATCCGGGCCGGACACCGAGTACGGGTGCAAACCGGAGCGGGCGAGGGCGTGGGCTTTTGTGACGACCAGTATGCCGCCGCCGGTGCCGAGCTGGTGGCGGACGTAGCGGCCCTGTTTGCCGGAGCGGAGCTGATCGTCAAGGTCAAGGAGCCCCAGCCCGAGGAATACCGTCGGCTTAAGCCCGGCCAGGTGTTGTTTACCTACCTGCACCTCGCTCCGGATGAAGCTCAGACCAAGGGGTTGCTGGCCTCGGGCTGCACCGCCATTGCCTATGAAACCGTCACCGACGCTCACGGCGGCCTGCCGTTGCTGGCGCCCATGAGTGAGGTGGCCGGGCGCATGGCGGTGCAGGCCGGTGCCCATTGCCTGGAGAAAGCTCAAGGGGGGCGGGGTGTGTTGCTGGGGGGCGTGCCCGGCGTAGCCCCGGCCCGGGTGCTGGTGCTGGGGGGCGGTGTGGTCGGCATCAACGCCGCGCGCATGGCCATGGGGCTGGGCGCCGATGTCACCATTTTCGACAAGTCACTGCCCCGGCTCACCCAGCTCGATGCCATCTATGGTCCGGGGATCAAGACCCAGTATTCCACCGCCGATGCCATCGAGGCCGAGCTGCCCCACGCCGATCTGGTGATTGGCGCCGTGCTCATCCCCGGCGCATCGGCGCCCAAGCTGGTCACCCGGGAGATGCTGAAAAAGCTGCCTCAGGGCGCCGTGCTGGTGGATGTGGCCATCGATCAGGGCGGCTGCTTTGAAACCAGCAAGCCCACGACTCATCAGCAGCCTACCTTTGAAGTGGATGGGGTGGTGCACTACTGCGTGGCCAACATGCCCGGCGGTGTGGCCCGAACGTCCACCCTGGCGCTGACCAACGCCACCTTGCCCTTTGTGCAGGCCCTGGCCAACAAGGGCTGGCGCGGTGCGCTGAACGACGATGCCCACCTGGCCCGTGGTCTTAACGTGCATAATGGCAAGGTGGTGTACCAGGCGGTGGCCGAGGCCCATGGTCTGGAGCATGAGCCTCTGGAGCGAGTACTGAAAGGCGGGGTTGAGGGTGGCAGCGATATATGAGTGAGCTGGCCGCCGAACTCTGGAGTGGCCATCAGACCCTGGTGCGTCTGGGCATTGCCCTCTTGCTGGGGGCGCTTATCGGCATTCAGCGTGGCTGGCAATGGCGGGATGCCGAGTCCGGCCAGCGCATTGCCGGCATTCGCACCCATGCCCTGGTAGGGCTGCTGGGGGGCCTGATCGCCCTGCTGGGTTTTACCGTGGGGCACTGGCTGATTGCCGTGGGCCTGCTGGGGGTGGTGGCCATCAATCTGGTGGCCTACCGGGCGCAGGCCCGAACCCTTAACGACTTCAGCATTACCGGCAGCATTGGCCTGCTGCTGACGTTCTGTTTTGGCGCCCTGGCGGTGGTCGACAGCCCGGCCATTGCCGCCACCGCCGCGGTGATCACCGCCTTTATTCTCGACAACAAGCGGGAAATTCACGGCCTGTTGCGCAAGCTTCGGGAGCACGAGCTGGATGCCGGCCTCAAGCTGTTGCTGATCACTGTGGTGATGCTGCCGTTATTGCCCAACCAGCAAATGGGCCCGGGGGGCGTGGTCAACCCGTTCGAGATCTGGTGGATGGTAGTGTTGATCGCCTCCATTTCCTTTCTGGGTTATTTCGCCATTCGCGTGGGCGGTACCGAAAAGGGCATTCTGTTTACCAGCCTGTTTGCCGGACTGAGTTCATCCACCGCTCTGACCCTGCATTACTCCCGACTGTCAAAGGAGTCGCCGGTGCTGTCGCCGCTGCTGGCCGCCGGTGTGCTGCTGGCCTGCGGCACCATGTTTCCCCGCATACTGGTGTATTGCGCCCTGATCAATCCGGCCTTGTTGGCCACGCTCTGGTGGCCGGTGCTGGTGATGACGCTGCTGCTCTATGGCCCCGCTGCCATCATCTGGCGCCGGCACCGGGCCGGTGGCTGTGTGGAGCAGCCCAGCCTTAACATGAACCCGCTGGATCTCAAGTCAGCGCTGCTGTTTGGTGGGCTGATATTGTTGATCATGGTAGTGGGGGAGTGGCTCAAGCAGGCGATGGGCAATGCCGGTGTGCTGCTGCTGGCGCTGGCGTCCGGGGTGACCGATGTGGATGCCATTACCCTGTCGTTAACCCGTATGTCCCAGGGTAGTCTGGCACCTGGCACGGCGGTGCTGGGCATAGTGCTGGCGGCCTCGGTCAACAACCTGGTAAAGGCGGGCATGGCGGTCAGCCTGGGGGACAGGGCGCTGGGCCGGCGCGTGGCCTGGGCCATGGGCATCTCCCTGCTGGCGGGGTTGTTCACCGCCTGGCTTCTGAACGGCTAGTCGGCGAGTTCCATCTACCTAAAATAAAAAACGGCGCTGTATTCCACAGCGCCGTTATCATTTGCTTCCAGCTGATTTTTACGCCGGCAGCAGTTCCTTGTGCAGATCGGCAATCACCTGATTGGCATTGCCTTCATCCACCAGGAAGCAGAAGTTGTGGGGGCTGGCGCCGTAGCAGATCATGCGAATATTTACTTCATCAATGGCCTGGAACACCCGGGTGGCGGTACCGCCGGCCTCACTCATGCGGTTGCCGATCAGCGCCACCAGTGCCAGGCCGTCTTCCACCTTGAGATGGCAGTGTTTGGCCAGCTCGTCCTGTACTTCCTGGGTCAGCAACTCGGCACCGGCGTCCAGAGTCAGGGACACGCTGATCTCGGAGGTGGTGATGAGATCCACCGAAATCTTGTGCTTGGCCAGAATACCAAACACCTCGGCCAGAAAACCGTGGGCCTGAAACATGCTCTGGCTGGTCAGGGTCAGCAGCACCTGGTTACGGCGCAGGGCCAGGGCCCGGAATAGCGGCTGGCTGGGAGTGGTGTTGCGAATCCAGGTGCCCCCTTCTTCCGGTGCCCGGCTGGAGCCGACAAACACCGGGATCTGGCAGCGTACCGCCGGCTGCAGGGTGGCCGGGTGCAGCACCTTGGCACCAAAGGTGGCCATTTCGGACGCTTCGCTGAAGCTGATTTCGGGAATGGCGCGGGCCTCGCTCACCAGGCGCGGATCCGTGGTGTAAATGCCGGGCACATCGGTCCAGATTTCCACCGCGGCCGCGCTCAGCGCCTCGCCCAGCAGGGCGGCGGAGTAATCGCTGCCGCCTCGTCCCAGCGTGGTGGTACGGCCGTCGGGGGCACCGCCAATAAAGCCCTGAGTGACCACCAGCTGCTTGTCGCACAGGGGCTTGAGCTCCTTTTCCACTTCCGCCTTGAGGCTGGCCAGATCCGGGGTGGCACGACCGAAGCGATCGTCGGTGCGCATCACCTTGCGTACGTCAAACCAGACCGCGTCGGTGCCACGGCGGCGCAGCAGCTCCACGAACAGCCGGGTCGACATCAGCTCGCCTTGAGCCACGATTTCGTCGGCAATGGCCTTGGTGGGGCTGATCGCGGCGCTGTCGGCCAGTTCACGAATATGACCGAGAATGTCTTCGATGTGCCGGGTCAGCATCTCCGGGCGTTCTAGGCTGTCGAGAATGCCGTGCTCAATGGCGGCCAGCTTCTGCAGCAGCTCTTCCCGCTCTTCGGGGCCATGGGCGCCCGAGGCCAGCGCTACCAGCAGGTTGGTGACGCCGGAGCTGGCGCTCAGTACCGCCAGCCGGGTACCGGGGTTTTGTTCGAGAATGGCGGCGCAACGGCTCATGGCATCGGCGTCGGCAACACTGGTTCCACCGAATTTGGCTACAACGGGTTGGTTCAAGGCAAGCTCCTTGCTTTGCTAGGTAAATTCAAATTACGGGGGGAACGACTGCGAAGACATGGAAAGGTCATCAGGAAGCACTCCACCCAACAGGTGACAGCCCGAAGGATTCAGCCTTCGCAGCCGACAACGACCGTTATGCCACCGGTCGTCGTCTCGGCGTTGTTCCCCTGACCGGCGATCATCGGAGTGGCGACTCCTGCTGCCGGCTGCCTGAACAACGCGCCTCTTCTCGTTGTCTCAGCACATTGTACTGAGGCGGCCCTATAACTACTGGCTTAAGACACAACTGTCAATGGTGACGTGGTGAAATCGTTCAGTTGAGCTCTTTAATCATGATTCGGGAACGACGCTGAAAGTTATAGAGCTTTTGTTTGCCCATGGGCAGGGCGTTGACGTCGTCCGGTTTGAACCCCCGCTCCTGGAACCAGTGAATGGAGCGGGTGGTGAGAATGAACAGCCGGCTCATACCACGCTTGCGGGCCTGCTCTTCGATCTTGTTCAGCAACATGTCACCCCGGCTGCCCTTGCGGTAGTCCGGATGAATGGCCACACAGGCCATTTCGGCCATGCCTTCCTCGGGAAAGGGGTAGAGGGCGGCGCAGCCGATAATGGCGCCGTCTTTCTCGATGATGGTGAACTGATCGATTTCCATTTCCAGCTGCTCCCGGGAGCGGCGCACCAGCACGCCTTCTTCTTCCATGGGCCGGATCAGATCCAGAATACCGCCAATGTCGTCGATGTGGGCCTGACGGGCCTGCTCGGCGCTCAGGCTGACGATCTGGGTGCCCAGGCCGTCACGGGTAAACAGCTCCTGGATCAGGGCGCCGTCTTCCTTGTAGCTCACCAGGTGGCTGCGGGGCACGCCGCCCCGGCAGCTGGAGATGGCCGCGCGCAGGTAACGGGCGGTGCCCGACAGGCTTTCGCCTTCTTCCAGCAGCTTTTGCAGGTGTTCTTCCGCCTGCTCGGGAAACAGCTCGGCAATGGCCACGCCGTTTTCGTTGAGCACGCCGCGCTGAGAACAAAAGCCGATCAGCTTGTCGGCCTTGAGTTCAATGGCCAGCCGCCGGGCCAGCTCTTCCGACGACAGGTTGAAACTCTCGCCGGTGACCGAAAAGCCGATGGGAGAGATCAGCACGGTGGCACCGTTGGCGAGCTGGTGATGAATGGTGTCGGTATGAATGCGGCGAACCCGGCCCGAGTGAACATAGTCGACGCCGTCGTCCACGCCCAGGGGTTGGGCAATCACGAAGTTGCCGGTGACCACGTTGATGCGGGCATTCTGCATGGGGGTATTAATCAGCCCCATGGACAGCCGGGCGGTAATGTCCATCTGCAGACCGCCGCAGACGTCCTTGATCACGCGAAAGCTGGGCTCGTCGGTGACCCGGGTATGTTTGTGAAACACGCCGGAGAGGCCGGCTTCGGTCAGTCCGCGGTCAATCTGGGGGCGGGCGCCGAACACGATGACCAGCCGCACGCCCAGACTGGTAAGCAGCGCGATGTCGCTGATGATGTTGGGAAAGTTTTCCTGATCGATGGCTTCGCCACCCAGCATGATGACAAAGGTGGAGCCGCGATGCAGATTCACATAGGGGCTGGATTGACGAAACGCCTTGACCAGGGCGGCATCATTTTCGCGCACGGGCTTGTCCTTGATAGCCAGAAAAACACCGGCTTATCATCATGAAAATTAATGCAAAAAACAAGACTAAATATTTATTTTGTTTTTGGCCTGCCCTCTGGCCCGGTTACCTGCATTTATCAAAATTGAGAGCCGCGTCGGGAAACCGACCTGCGGGTGCCACCGGCTTTGTGATAGCCTTTTCAAGGGCTTTGCCCGTACGCGGGAAAAGCCGGTAACTATAGCCAAAACAATAAAAGCGAGAATAACAATGACAAGGAAACTGTGCCTGTTAATGGGCGGCCTGGCGGCGTTATCAAGCGCGCCAGCGCTGGCAGCCACCACCGGACAACTGGACCTCACCGCCACCGGGGTGGGCGTGTTTGCGGTGGCCATCTTTGTGGTCGCCTACCTGCTGGTGATGGGAGAAGAATACCTGCACCTGCGCAAGTCCAAACCCGTGCTGATCGCCGCCGGTATTATCTGGACCGCCATTGGCTGGACCTACATGAATAACGGCATACCCGGCGTGACGGAAGAAGCGTTTCGCCTAAATCTGCTTGAATATGCAGAATTGCTGCTGTTCCTGCTGGTGGCCATGACCTACATCAACGCCATGGAAGAGCGGCGGCTGTTCGATGCTCTGCGGGCCTGGATGATTCGCCGGGGCTTCAGTTACAAGTCACTGTTCTGGCTCACCGGCTTTCTGGCCTTTTTTATCTCGCCCATCGCCGACAACCTGACCACGGCCCTGCTGATGTGCGCCGTGGTCACCAAGGTGGCGGAAGGCGACAACCGCTTTATCAACCTCTGTTGTGTCAATATCGTGATTGCCGCCAACGCCGGCGGTGCCTTCAGTCCCTTTGGCGATATCACCACCCTTATGGTATGGCAGGCGGGCATCGTCAAGTTCAACGAATTCTTCATTCTGTTTATTCCGTCGCTGGTCAACTACCTGGTGCCGGCATTGGCGATGAACTTCTTTATCGAAAATCGCAAGCCCGCCGCCCAGTATGAAGAGGTGGAGCTCAAGCGCGGTGCCATTCGCATTGTGATGCTATTTTTGCTGACCATCGCCTCCGCCGTGGCCTGCCACAGCCTGCTGCACCTGCCGCCGGTACTGGGCATGATGACCGGTCTGGGCTATCTGCAATTCTTTGGCTATTACCTGCGTCAGACCCTGCCGGGGTCACTGGCACGCAAACGGGCCATGGCCCGCAAGCGGGGCGATGACGAAGCCCTGAAGCGCCTCGGCAGCGTGGTGCCCTTTGATGTATTTAACCGGGTGGCGCGGGCCGAGTGGGATACCCTGCTGTTCTTCTACGGCGTGGTGATGTGCGTGGGGGGCCTGGGCTACATGGGCTACCTGGCGCTGGTCTCCGATCTGCTTTACACCAGCTGGGATGCGGTTTACGCCAACATTACCCTCGGGGTGCTGTCGGCCATCGTCGATAACATTCCGGTGATGTTCGCGGTGCTGACCATGCAGCCGGAAATGTCTCACGGCAACTGGCTGCTGATCACCCTGACTGCCGGTGTGGGCGGCAGCCTGTTGTCCATCGGCTCCGCCGCCGGGGTTGCCCTGATGGGCCAGGCCAGAGGCATGTATACCTTTGCCGGCCACCTTAAGTGGGCCCCGGTGATCGCCCTGGGCTACGTGGCCAGCATCATGGTGCACCTGTGGCTGAACGCAGAGAGCTTTAATATCTACGGGTGATGGAAAAGGGCCCCGCAATGCGGGGCCTTTTTCATTGCTGTCAAAGTACCGCTTAAATCGGCCACCACAGGGTGGTGATGCCCAGTGCCACAAAAATAATGGCACTGACGCCATGCACCCAGTGCATGGGAATACGTCCTGCACCCTTGTGCCCCACCAGTACCGCGGGCAGGTTGGCCACCATCATGCCGAGGGTGGTGCCGGCCACCACCAGCCAGAACTCATCCACAAAGCGCGCCGCCAGCAGGGTGGTGGCGATTTGGGTCTTGTCTCCGATTTCCGCCAGGAAAAACAGCACAAAGGTGGCCACAAAGGGGCCCAGGCGGTAAAAACGGCTGTCTTCGTCATCGGCCTTGTCGGGGATCATCATCCAGGCTGCCATGGCGAAGAAGGATACCGCCAACAGCCAGCGCAGCCATTGTGGATCAAGCCAGGACTGGATCCAGAGACCTACCGAGCCGGCCAGGGCATGATTGAGAATGGTGGCGAAAAAAATACCCAGCACAATGGGCATGGGCTTTCTGAACCGGCAGGCCAGCAGCAGGGCCAGCAGTTGCGTTTTATCGCCGATTTCGGCGATGGAAACCGCCAGGGTAGAGGTGGTGAGTGCTTCCAAGAGTCATACCAAAGGGGACAGGGTTATTGTTACCAATGAACAGACGCCTGCCGCCCGTCCCCGGTATCGGCACTCGTCTGTCAAAGGTCTCGTCAAACCCCTAAAGGTCACGGCCACCATGGTGATTTTGCACCAACTATGTTGACGACCGTCTTCGGAATGGCTCCGATAGCGACTACTCCCCCTTGAGCAGGGAAAGCGGTATTTTATTCATTTGGCTCGCAAGTTCAAGGCCCTTGTGCTCAGCCACCCACCTGCTTCACGGTAAAGCCGGCTTTTTCCAGCCATTGCCTGATCTGCTCGAGGCGATCACCCTGAATTTCGATTACGCCCTTTTTCACGGCACCACCGGTACCCAGCTGCTTCTTGAGCTTCTTGGCTACCTCGCCGACCCGGTCGGAGCCGATGCCATACACGCAAATGACACCGGCACCCTTGCGGCCCTTGGTTTCCCGGCGCAGGCGCACAATGCCATCGTCGGGAAACAGCCCTGAGTCTGACTGGCCGCCGTTTTGCTGCGGTTGCCAGTCGGGATCGGTACTGAAAACGATATTGCTCATGATTTTGGCTCCATAATGCGTTGCAACAGCTCGCCTTCCAGCAGGGCGCGCTTGACCAGGGCCAGACCGCCAATGGTCTGATCATCCTGAAAGCGAGCACGAATAATGGGCTGACCCTGATGAAAGCCGGGCAGGGACTGATGGGTAATGGCCCGGTTGATGATGGGGAATACGATCTCCTCGGCCTCACACAGGGCGCCGCTCAGCAGCACCTGTTGCGGGTTGAACAGGTTCACCACTATGGCCACCGCCTGTCCCAGGCGCTCGGCGGCCCGGCGCAGAATGGTGAGCGCCAGCCGGTCGTCGGCCAGCGCCGCCTGGCACAGTGCGCTCATGGTCAGCGCCTGGCCGGCCAGGCTGCTGTCGTAGCCCTGGGCCAGCATGCGGCTGGCCTGATGCAACAGGGCGGCATCGGCCACCATGGTTTCCAGGCAGCCGACATTGCCGCAATCGCAGCGATCCCCCAATGGGTCCATGTGAATATGGCCGATTTCCGCCACGTCCCGGCCCTGACTCTTGAAGATGCGGCCTTCGGTAATGATGCCGGCCCCCACGCCGTGATGCACGCTCACCAGCACCGAATCCAGACTGTCTTTTGAGGCGCCGTAATAATGCTCGGCCAGGGCCTGAGCGCGAATGTCGTTGCCGATAAATACCGGCAGCCCCAGGGCATCGCCAAGGGCCTGGGCCAGCGGTACGCCGGCCAGCGGGTAGCTGGGGTGGTGGATCACCCGGCCGGCCTGGGCGTCGGTGAGCCCGGGCATGATCACGGCCACGGCCATCAGCCGGTGAGTGCCGGCATGGCGCTGCATAAAGTCGGCAATGTGCCGGTGCAGGGCGGCCAGCAGCACGTCGCGCTCCCGGCGGGGAAAAGGCAGTACCTGATGGGCATGGTGCTGACCGGCCAGATCGTACAGGGTCAGTTGCAGCTCCTCCCGGCCCAGCTTGACCGACACCAGATAAAAATCCCGGGTCACCGTCGTCAGCGAGATGGCGCGCCGGCCGCCGGTGGAGGCCTGATGCTCAAGCTCCTGGATCAGTCCCTGCTCCAGCAGGGCGCGGGTGATCTTGGTCACGCTGGCCGGCGCCAGATGACTGAGCTCGGCGATGCGTACCCGGGAAATGGGGCCCCTGCTGTCGATAAGCCGATACACGGCCGAGCTGTTGACCTGTTTGACCAGATCGACGTTGGCGATTTGTCCGTGGGTCATGATGAAAATTGTCCGTTGACGACAGTGGTAACCACATTGAAATGTGCGTCGAATGCTACCAGATTGGCGACCCGGCCGGGAGAGGCCATGCCGATATGCCGTTCCAGCCCAAGCACCCGGGCCGGGTTGCGGCTGGCCATGGCGAGTGCATTTTCCAGGCTCAGGCCCGCCTGCTGCACCAGGTTTTTCACCCCCTCGATCATGGTCAGCGCCGAGCCGCCCAAGGTGCCGTGTTCATCCACGCACTTGCCGTCGCGCAGAAACACGGTGGCGCCGCAAAAGTCGAAGTGCGTAAAGCCCGCCGGTGCGCCGGCGGCGGCGGTGGCGTCGGTCACCAGGCACAGCCTTTTCCCCAGCACTCGGTGGGCCAGGCGCACATTGGCGTAATGCACATGATGGCCGTCGACGATAATGCCGGCGCCCACATTGGGGGCGTCAAACACCGCGCCCACGGCGCCGGGCTGGCGGCCGTTGGCGGTGGGCGTCATGGCATTGTAGAGATGAGTGGCAAAGCCGATGCCGGCCTCAAAGCCCGCCATGGCCTGGTCGTAGTCGGCGCCGGTGTGACCCATGGCCAGCCGAATGCCGGCGGCCTTCAGCCGTGCCAGATGGCCTGAATCGTTCACCTCGGGCGCCAGGGTCAGCATGGCAATGGTGGCGGCGTGGTCACACAAAAATGCCAGCATGTCTGTGTCGAGCGCCCGGATCTGTGCCGCCGGATGAATGCCTCGCCGGGCCAGATTGGTGTAGGGGCCTTCCAGGTGCAGGCCTGGCACCCGGTCAGGGTGGCGCGTCATGTAGTCTCGCACCACGGCCACCGCCCGGCGCATATGGTCGTCGGGGCAGGTAATAAGGGTCGGCAGAAAGGTGGTGGTGCCCGCCTTGAGGTTGGCGGCGTGCATGGTGTCGAGGGTGTCGGCGCTGATGTCGCTGTTGAACATGACGCCGCCGCAGCCGTTGAGCTGCAGATCAATAAAGCCGGCGCTGAGCACGGCACCGTGCAGGCTGATTTGCTCAAGCTCGGTATCCAGTTGCTCTTCGGGCACCAGGGCGGCAATGCGCTCCCCCTCGATCACCAGGGCGGTGTTGCTGTGCAGGCGATTACCATCAAACAGGGTGCAGTGGGTCAGGGCGTACATGGCTTACTCCGGGCAGCAAAGCCGCTCGGCTTCGCGTTGCTGAAAATGGCGCAGGGTGTTGGGGTGAAGCGCGGACGTGGCATCGGCATCACAGAAAATCAGGGTATTGGGGTGGCGTTGCAGTGCCGACACCGGCCATTGCGGGCTTGCCGGACCCTCTGTCACTGCCTGCAGGGCGCGCGCCTTGTGGGCACCGGTGATCAGTAACACGATTTCCTCGGCATCCAGCAGGGTGCCCAGGCCCACGGTCAGGGCCCGGGCAGGCACGAGCGCCGGGTCGTCGTCAAAAAAGCGGGCATTGGCCCGGCGGGTGTCCTCGGTGAGCTCAACCACCCGGGTGCGCGAGGTCGGTGAGGAGCCGGGCTCGTTAAAGGCCAGATGGCCATTGCTTCCCACGCCCGCCAGAAACAGCCGTACCGGACCGTATTGCGCGAGCCGGGCTTCGTAGCGGTGGCATTCGGCCTGCAGATCGCCGGCCATGCCCTCGGGCAGATGAATGTGATCCGCAGGAATATCAATGTGGCTGAACAGCTGTTCGTGCATAAAGGCACGGTAGCGTTGAGGGTGCGTTTGGGGCAGACCCACGTATTCATCCATATTAAAGGTCACCACGTAACGAAAGCTGAGCTCGCCCGCCTGGTATAACCGGATCAGGGCCCGGTAGGTTGGCAGGGGCGTGCTGCCGGTGGGCAGGCCGAGTACAAAGGGGCGTTTTGCGCTGGGCGCGAACACCCGAATACGGCTGGCAATGTGGCGGGCGGCCCGTCGGCCAACCTGTTCGGCGTCGGCCAGGGGGAGCAGGCGCATGTCTGAAACCTTTAGGGGCAATGTTGTTTTTTATAATAAAAAAAGTGTCGTTTTCTTACCATGGGCCAGCGGACTGGCTCGCCAGCACAGGGAGAACACCGTGAACCTGTTGGGATACCTGCAAACCCTGGGCAAGGCCCTGATGCTGCCCATTGCCACCCTGCCGGTGGCGGCCCTGTTGTTGCGTCTCGGGCAGCCGGATCTGCTCAGTATACCTTTTATGGCGGCGGCGGGGGCCGCCATTTTCGATCAACTGCCACTGCTGTTTGCCCTTGGCATTGCCGTGGGGCTGGCCAGGGACGATGCGGGGGCGGCGGCCCTGGCCGGCGCTGTGGGCTATCTGGTGCTGACCGGCGCCGTGGTTACCCTGAATGCCGGTATTGAGCTGTCGTTTTTTGGCGGCATTATCGCCGGCATCATCGCCGGTCACAGCTACAACCGCTTTCACGCCGTGCGGCTGCCCGACTATCTCGGCTTCTTCGGCGGCAAACGGCTGGTGCCGATCATGACCGGGCTGTTTTGCCTGCTGGCGGCCGTGGTGGTGGGGCTGGTATGGCCGGCCATACAGCAGGCCATCGACGCCTTTGGCCAGGCCGTGGCCAGCTCCGGCTCATGGGGGCAGTTTGCCTATGGTGTGCTTAACCGGGCGCTGATCCCGGTGGGGCTGCACCATGTGCTCAATTCCCTGTTCTGGTTTGGTCTGGGCGAGTGTATCAAGGTGAGTTATGAAGCGGCGGGTCTGTTGCAGAATATCTGCCTGTCACCGGCGCTGGCAGGTACCCTCAGCCCGGGCGGGGCCGTGCCCGGGGTGGACGGCGCCAGCATTACCCGGATTGCCGACGAGGTGACCCGGGGGGATCTGAACCGGTTTTTTGCCGGCGATCCCACCGCCGGGGCCTTTATGGCGGGCTTTTTTCCGGTGATGATGTTTGGGCTGCCGGCAGCGGCGCTGGCCATGGTATTGGCGGCACCCAAAGGCCGGCGTGCCGGGGTAGGCGGTTTGTTGCTGTCGGTGGCGCTGACCTCCTTGCTTACCGGCATTACCGAGCCGCTGGAATTCACCTTTATGTTTCTGGCGCCGCTGTTGTACGTGCTGCATGCCCTGCTGACCGGGCTGACGCTGGTGGCGGCCAACGGTCTGGGCGTGCTGCACGGTTTTGGCTTTTCCGCCGGCCTGTTTGATCTGGTGCTGAACTGGGGGCTGGCCACTCACCCCTGGCGGCTGGTGGGGCTGGGTCTGGTGGTGGCCTCGATTTATTTCACGGTATTTTATGGCCTGATCCGCGTCCTGAATCTGCCCACGCCCGGCCGGGATGCCGAGGCCAGCGTGAAGAAAGAGACCGGTAGCGCCGAAGGGAATGCCGATGCCTTTATTGCCGCCCTGGGGGGAGCCGGCAACATCGAACACATAGATGCCTGTATTACCCGGTTGCGGCTTGTTCTGAAAAATACCGCCCTGGCAGACGACGCCCGGCTCAGAACGCTGGGCGCTAGGGGAGTGGTACGCCTGGGTGAACGCCACCTGCAGGTAGTGCTGGGTGCCCGCGCCGAGGCGGTGGCCAGGGCCATGCGTGCGCGGCAAGCGTCATCACAATGAGGCTTTTCACGCTTTGGTGATGTATTCAGTGCCAAAGGGAATAAAAAACACATCGAGTGAGCCCTTTTCATGGCTTTGCCGCCATTCTGTCTGTAATCATTCGATCAAATCCGGGGCCTGAAAACATACCGGTCGTTTGGTGTTTCGTTCGGCACTTAAACTGCTCCCGGTTATACACAGCCGCCGAAAGCCTTGTTGGGAAAGGGGTGGGGCAGGTTATCCACCATTTCTGTGGATAAGGGTGTGGATTGCGTGAGCGGAACCGGTGAGAAGCCAGACAGGGCGCGGCTTTCAATTAAGGCGGTAAAAAAACAGCCAATAAATAAACCCTGAAAAATCAGTTATTTATAAATTGCAACGAAAAAATCCCGCTCGGTTTATGAACACCGGCGAGGGATGGAGCAAAAGCACTAACTTGTGAATTTTTGCTGAATGAAATTGTTGACGAAGTGGATAAGTCAAGGGCCGAAAGGCGAAAAGTGGCTCCCCCTGCTGGACTCGAACCAGCGACATACGGATTAACAGTCCGCCGTTCTACCGACTGAACTAAGGGGGAATCTCGTGAAGAGGCCGCGAATAATACGTGCCTTGCTCAGGCGGGTCAAGCCCCAAATGGCTTTTCATTAACTAAAGCCATCCGCGTCGTTTTTTGCCTAAAAACACCGGTCGGGGGTACACTGGCTTCGCATAGCGAGGAGGCAGGGTACATGAGCAAAACGTTTGAACTGGTGAGCGATTATCAACCCGGCGGCGATCAGCCCACCGCCATTGCGCAGTTGCTGGACGGTATAGAATCCGGGCTGGCGCACCAGACCCTGCTGGGGGTGACCGGCTCGGGCAAGACCTTCACCATGGCCAACGTCATTGCCACCCTTGACCGGCCCACCATGGTGCTGGCGCCCAACAAGACGCTGGCGGCCCAGCTTTATGGCGAGATGAAGGAATTCTTTCCCCATAACGCGGTGGAATATTTCGTTTCCTACTACGACTATTACCAGCCCGAAGCCTATGTACCCACCACCGATACCTTTATTGAAAAGGATGCCTCCATCAACGATCACATCGAGCAGATGCGACTGTCGGCCACCAAGGCGCTGATGGAGCGGCGTGATGTGATTATTGTGGCATCGGTGTCGGCCATCTATGGCCTGGGGGATCCCCAGTCCTACCTCAGCATGATGCTGCACCTGCGCACCGGTGATGTGCTGGAGCAGCGGGACATGCTGCGCCGGCTGGCGGAGCTACAATACACCCGCAATGACGCTGCCTTTCAGCGTGGTACCTTTCGCGTGCGCGGCGAGGTGATCGATATCTTTCCCGCCGAATCGGATGATCAGGCGGTGCGGGTGGAGTTGTTCGACGATGAAATCGAGCGCCTCAGCCTGTTCGACCCGCTGACCGGCGCCGTGCTGCAAACCCTGGCGCGCTTTACCATCTACCCCAAGACTCACTATGTGACCCCGCGGGAAACCCTGATGGAGGCCATTGAGCACATTAAAGTGGAGCTTCAGGAGCGCAAGG
Source organism: Oceanimonas aquatica (assembly GCF_030732065.1). Taxonomy (GTDB): domain Bacteria; phylum Pseudomonadota; class Gammaproteobacteria; order Enterobacterales; family Aeromonadaceae; genus Oceanimonas. Next base: position 144,053 of record NZ_JAVBHX010000002.1, on the reverse strand, counting down.
CCCAGCTGCTCTCGGCCAACAAGCTGCTGGAAGAGCAGCGCATCAGCCAGCGCACCCAGTTCGACATCGAGATGATCCAGGAGCTGGGTTATTGCTCCGGCATTGAAAACTACTCCCGCTACCTTTCCGGCCGGGCGGAAGGTGAGCCGCCGCCCACCCTGTTTGACTACCTGCCTGGCGATGGTCTGCTGATCATCGACGAATCCCACGTCACCGTGCCCCAGATAGGGGGCATGTACAAGGGCGACCGTTCGCGCAAGGAAACCCTGGTGGAATACGGATTCCGCCTGCCCTCGGCGCTCGATAACAGACCCCTGCGCTTTGAGGAGTTCGAGGCGCTGATGCCGCAGACGGTGTTTGTGTCGGCCACCCCCGGCCCTTATGAGCTCGACAAATCCGGTGACGACATCGCCGAGCAGGTGGTGCGCCCCACCGGCCTGCTCGATCCGGAACTGGAAGTGCGGCCGGTGGCCACCCAGGTGGACGATCTGTTGTCGGAAGCCAGGCTGCGAGTGGAGAAAGGCGAGCGGGTACTGGTAACCACGCTCACCAAGCGCATGGCGGAGGATCTGACCGAGTACCTCAACGAGCACGGCGTCAAGGTGCGCTATCTGCACTCCGACATCGACACCGTGGAACGCATGGAGATCATTCGCGATCTGCGCCTGGGCGAGTTTGATGTGCTGGTGGGCATCAACCTGCTGCGGGAAGGCCTGGACATGCCGGAAGTGTCCCTGGTGGCCATTCTCGATGCCGACAAGGAAGGCTTTTTGCGCTCCGAGCGTTCGCTGATCCAGACCATTGGCCGGGCGGCGCGAAACCTTAACGGCAAGGCCATTCTCTACGCCGACCGGGTGACCCGCTCCATGGCCGCCGCCATGGGGGAAACCGAAAGGCGCCGGGCCAAACAGCAGGCCTTTAACGAGGAGCACGGCATAGTGCCGCGCGGCCTTAACAAGCGCATTACCGATGTGATGGATCTGGACGGCACCAAACGAGTGGGTTCAAAACGGGCCAAGGAGAAAACGCCGCTGCCGGAACACCTGCCCAGCGCCAAAGAGCTCAGCCATCAGATTGACGAGCTGGAGCAACAAATGCTGGCCCACGCCCAGAACCTGGAATTCGAGCAGGCCGCCGAGGTGCGGGACCGCATTCATGCCCTCAGGGAGCAACTGATCCGCAGTTGATGCACAGGGAGCGCGGGCAGCCTGCCCGCAACTTGCCGCGCAGCGGCAATCTGTCTGCCTGTCTCGTAGTCAGAAGTCGACAGAAAGGACGCAACGCGAAGCATCAGCGCAGTTGCACTCCGCCGACACGCTTCGAGTACTTCCTTGTAACGCTCGAAAATGCCATCCATGGCATTTTATGGTCGGCTCCGGCAATCCCCACTGCTGCTTCGGGCAACACCGGCGTTGTCTGCTTGCTGTCTGCCTTAGACTCAGGGCTTGCCTGGTGCCTGATAGGCCGCCGTGCCCCACAAGGGTACCGTCGACATGGAGTGTTTGTAGCTGCCGCTGGTTTCCTTGGTGCTGTAGGCGATATAGAGCAGGCTCTGACTGGTTTCATCAAAGATGCGCCGAATTTTCAGGCTCTTGAGAAAGATGCTCTTGGATTTTTTGAACACGATGTCGCCGCTTTTGGAACGGTCGATGTGAGCCAGCATGGCCGGGGTGATCTCGCCGGTCTGGCGACAGCTGATGGACATGTCGGACGGATCGGCCAGATCCAGATCCGCCACTATGTTGGACATGTGGCAGGTCACGCCGGGCACCTCCGGATCCGTCAGTACCTCGATTTTGATGTCCTTGGTGGTGAACAGCCCCAGGGATACATCACCCACCTCATTGTTATCGCAGCCGGCCAGCCCCAGGGCTGCCAGCAGCACCGCCATGCACTTGTTTTTCATGCCATTCCTTGTTGGTGAAGTTACCGGTTGTGATAACACAAAGCCGGCCCCGAGGCCAATTGCAGCGACCGTTACACAAAGCTGATCCAGATCAGTGAAAGCGCAAATCACCCAACCACACCGTTACAATATGTTGTGTATCGATCTAGCATATACACACAACATATAGTGATTCGAGTGTCGTTATGCTGAATGCCTTTGACCCCCGTGTGGTGTTGCAGGAAGTGCCGGGAGAAGTCAGTCTGGCCTGGCTGATCACCGGTTGTCCCCTGGCCTGCCCGGGTTGCCACAGCCAGGACAGCTGGAACCCGAATGCGGGCACGCCACTGACCGAAGCGCGGCTGGAACAATGGTTGGCACACTATAACGGGCTGGTGAGCTGTGTGTTGTTTTTTGGTGGAGAATGGGATCGCCACGGCCTGCTGGCGCTGCTGCGCCACTGCCGCAGGCGGGGTCTGAAAACCTGTCTTTATACCGGCCGCGAACGGATTCCGGGCCTGCTGATGGCGGAGCTGGATTACCTGAAAACCGGCCCCTGGCGGGCGAACCTCGGCGGACTCGATTCTCCTCATACTAACCAGCGACTGCGCTGCCTGAGCACCGGCGAGTCGCTTAACCACCATTTTCGGAGAGCACCATGATTCGTCTGCACCCGGAGCAGCTGACTGCTAAGCTGGACAGTTTTCATCGCTACATGATGGCAGCCAATGCCGCCGATGGCTCCAGTATGGATCCCAACGCTAACGTCACCCACAAGAACATCGCCACCGCCGAAGCCGAACTGATGAAGGATTTCTTTGTGCAGGTGAACCGGGGCTTGGTGAAAAACAAGATTGCCGAACTGTTCGGTGACGCGCTGGCGGCGGAGTATGAACGCCAGATTGAGGCCCACGAAATTTATGTGCATGACGAAACCAGCCTCAAGCCCTATTGCGTGTCCATGACCATGTATCCGTTTCTGCTGGACGGCCTCACCCGGCTGGGCGGAGAGAGCCGGGCGCCCCGACATCTGGAATCCTTCTGCGGTGCCTTCGTCAATCTGGTGTTTGCGGTCAGCAGCCAGTTCGCCGGCGCCGTGGCCACGGTGGAGTTTCTGACCTACTTCGATTATTTCGCCCGGCGGGATTACGGCGATGACTACCTGACCACCCAGGCTGAAGCCATTAACAATCATCTGCAGCACGTGGTATATGCCATTAACCAGCCGGCGGCGGCCCGGGGCTATCAGAGCGTGTTCTGGAATATCTCCCTGTTTGACCGGGACTATTTTGCCAGCCTGTTCGAGCACTTTGTGTTTCCCGATGGCAGTGCGCCCAAAGCCGACTCGGTACGCCTGCTGCAGGCACACTTTCTCAACTGGTTTAACGAAGAGCGGCGCAAGGCGGTGCTGACCTTTCCGGTGGTGACCGCCGCCATGCTCACCAAAAACGGTGCCCCCGCCGATGACGACTTTGCCGCCCTGTGCGCCGGGGAAATGAGCCGGGGCAACAGCTTTTTTGTGTATATGTCGGACAGCGCCGACTCCTTGGCGTCCTGCTGCCGGCTGCGCAACGAAATGACCGACAATACCTTTTCCTACACCCTGGGGGCCGGGGGCGTGGCCACCGGCTCCATCAACGTGATCACCCTGAACATGAACCGGCTGGAGCAGGATGGCCGGGATCTGCGTACCGAGGTGCAAAAAATTCAGCGCTATCAGGTGGCCTACCGCCGGCTGATGGAGGAGTTTCAGCAACAGGGGCTGCTGACCGTGTACGACGCCGGCTTTATCAGCCTCGACAAGCAATTTCTGACCATTGGAGTGAACGGCATGGTGGAAGCGGCGGAATCCCGGGGCATTTGCGCCGGTAACAACGCCGATTACCGGGCCTTTGTGCGGGCGCGGCTGAAAGTGATTTATGACGCCAACCGGGAAGCACGACAGGAATACGGCTATTTGTTCAATACCGAGTTTGTGCCCGCTGAGAACCTGGGAGTGAAAAACGCCAAGTGGGACAGAGCCGAGGGCTATGCGGTGCCGCGGGACTGTTACAACTCCTACTTTTATGTGGTGGAAGACGACGACACTCAGATGCTCGACAAGTTTGTGCTGCACGGCAGCGAGCTGGTGCAATATCTGGACGGCGGCTCGGCCCTGCACCTGAATCTGGATGAGCACCTGTCGGCGGCGGGGTATTTACAGCTTTATCGCATCGCTGCCCAAACCGGCTGTCATTACTTTACCGTGAATGTACGCAGCACCCTGTGTAACGACTGCGGCCATATCAGCAAGCACACCGACTGGCAGTGCATGGAGTGCGGCAGTGAAAATATCGATCATGCCACCCGCGTGATCGGCTATCTCAAACGGGTATCGGCGTTCAGCGCCGGCCGCCGCCACGAGCACGGCCGCCGTTTTTACCACGGTTAACGATAGGGAGTTGGGAATGGGGAATGGGGATTCGAGGAGCCGTATTAAGCTCTTCCCCCTAATCCCTAATCCCTAATCCCTCAAGCTCACAGCCAGCCTTTTCGCTTAAAGAAGTAATAGGTGCCGCAGGCGGACAACAGCATCAGCACCAGCGACATTGGATAGCCATATTTCAGCGCCAGTTCGGGCATAAAGGCAAAGTTCATGCCGTAGATACTGGCGATAAGGGTCGGGGGCAGGAACACCACGGCGGCCACCGAGAAGATCTTGATCACCTTGCTCTGCTCCAGGCTGGTAAAGCCCATGGCCGCTTCCAGCTGAAAGTTGATCTTGTCGAACAGAAACTGGGTGTGAGGCAGCAGCGACTCGATGTCGTACAGCAACTCGTCAATCCATTTGCGCTGCTCGTCAGTGGCCTGTTTGCGCAGGGTCCGGCGCATAAAGCGCAGGGCCCGACGGGTATCGTACAGGGCCAGGCGCACATGGCCGTTGCCGTCTTCCTGGTGCATCAGGTTCGACATGGTCTCGCGCAGGTCTTCCACCTGCAGCACTTCCTTGGCGGTGTCTTCCAGGGTCTTGTAGCCGTCTTCAATCAGATCCGAGATGTATTCGATCTTGAGCTGAAAGATTTCCAGCAGCAGATCCGGGGCATCTTCCACTTCCAGCCGGTCCTGACGCATGTAATGGCGCAGCAGCCGCATCAGGCCGAGATCGTCTTCCCTGAAACTGATCAGCATGTTGTTGCGCAGGGTGAACAGCACGTTGATGCCGTCGATCTCCTTGCCCATGCGCTGGGGAAACAGGGAATGAATGTGCAGGCCGTCCTTGTCCCGGTAAAAGCGGGCCGAGGCCTCGATGTCGTCCAGCTCATCGAGCTCGGGCACCTCTTCCACGAACAGTTGCTTCATCCAGCTCTGTTCCTGCTCGTCGGGCTTGTGTATGTCCAGCCACAGGGTGTTGTCGGGAATCTTGTCGCTCAGGCTAAGGGGATGAATGTCGAGTGATTTTCCGTTCAGGGTATAGGCTGTGATCATGCAGCGCTCCAACCAGTCATGCTTGATTGCACTATATAGAGCCGCGGTGTGCTTGTCAGGCGGGTGAAGGCGCGATCACCGCCAATTGCGGGCTTTTCGACCATAGACTCAAATGACTTGAGGCGGCGGCGGGTTTATAATCAGGGCATAGCGCCAGGCGCCGTTACCGGGAGATAAGTTGTGAAAGTGGTTTCTTGTGCGTTGCTTACATTGCTGGCCATGCCGGCCTTTGGCGCCATGGAGCTGAAGGCCCGGCAAACGGTAGACGTGTACGGCTCGTCGGCGCTGCAGCCCAACCTGGCGGATGTGGATTACCGCATGTCGTGGCAGCTGAGCGGCGAGCTGGTGGAAGACGGTTGTGTGCCATCCCAGGTGCTGGTGTCACTGACCGCCACCGTGACCGAGCCGCTGGAATGGCCGCAAACCCCCGAATGGCAGAACTACCGGCTGGCGCTCACCGCCTATGAGCGGCTGGTGCGTGAGCGCGCCCTGCTGGCCGCCGACTGGCTGGAGCGCTCCCTGTTTGACATCGCCCCCCAGGCCGATTGTCTGCAACTGCACCGGGTGGCCGACAACGTGGGCTACCACCAGCTCGGTATTGCTCAGACCCTGCTGAAAGACTTCCAGCGCGAGCAGGACTTCGGCCGCCAGCTCGGTCTTATTCGCCCCGCGCAATAGCCCGTGTAGGCCCTGTTTTAACGCGGTTGCAAACGGGGCAAATTTCATTGTGATTCACCTTTTCCCGGTTAAAACCGGGCCCACAAAATTTCCAGCTTTAAGTTGCGGGTTTTCCCTTCAGTAATTTACGCAGCCAGTGGCGGTTGGGGTTCAGCGCATCCAGCACATCACGACCCAGAGGCAGGGGCTCATTCAGCAGCTGGGAAGCCAGCAGCTCCGCCAGCAGGGGGGCCGAGCACATGCCCCGGGAGCCCAGTCCCGACAGTACATACAGGCCGGCATGATCGTCGGCCAGGGGAAAGGCCTGGCCGGCCCGCTTTGGCATGTCGGTGTAATCGGCCAGCTGAGAGGCTCTGTCGGGGGCGGCGCCGGCCAGGGGCAGGTGGTCCCGGCAGGCGGCGCGAATGCCCACCCGGCCTTCGCCCGGGCTGGCGTTCAGCTCCCCCAGCGCGGGCAGGGTAGCCTGCAGCTTGGCCAGATTATCGGTTTCGTCTGCTTCACGGTAGTCGAGCTGGTCGTCGCGCCGGTCGTAGCTGGCACCCACGCAATGCAGCCCCTGCCAGGCGGGGGTGAGGTAGCCTTCATAACAGACCACGGTGTTGAGGTATTCCAGTGCCGGCGTGGTGGGCTGGTGATTGACCTGGCCACGTACCGGATAGAGTGCCAGCCCCTGAGTTTGTTCAAGGGCGGTCAGGGCATGGCCATTGGCCAGTACCACATGGTCGGCGGCCAATTCCCGCTCACCGGTTTCGCTCCGTGCCTGTACACGCCAGCCTTCAGGGTGGCGTGCCAGGCCGGTGACGGTGGTATTGAAATGGCACTCAATATCACCGGCGTCCGCCAGCAGGGCGGCGGTGAGCTCAAAGGGGCAGACCCAGCCCCCCAGGGGGTAGGCCACGCCGCTCAGGTTGGCCTCAATGCCGGTTGTGTCATTCACTTCCTCGTCAGACAACGGCTGCACCAGCTCGGACGGAAAGGCGCCGGCAACCAGCTTGTCGATTTTGTTGCCGCTTTTGTCGTCGTGGGCCAGCTGCACCACCCCGCACCAGTCATGGGCAAAGGGCTGGCGCTGTACCAGCTGCTCCAGCTCGCGCCGGCCATACAGAAAGGCGGGCAGGTAAAACTGGCTGAGGATGTCGTGATCGCCGTTCAGCAGCGGGTAAATGGCGCCCTGGCGATTGCCGGAGGCTCCCCGGGCGGGAGCGCCTTGCTGTTCCACCAGGGTCACTCGCTGGCCACGGCGGGCAAGGGTGCGGGCCAGGGCGGCGCCGGCCACCCCGGCGCCGACGATCAGGGTATGTTTACCCTGGCCCGGCCGGCGCCAGTACCAGGGCGCCGGGCAGGGGGCACGGGTATCGGTGCGGCGGAAACCGGCCAGCATTTCCCGCTTGCGGCCAAAGCCCTTGACCCGTTTCACATCAAAGCCCGCTTCAATCAGCCCCCGGCGGACGAAACCGGCAGCGGTAAAGGTGGCCAGGGTGGCACCGTTGCGGGCCAGCCGGGCGAGCTGGGCAAACAGCTCGGGCGTCCACATCTCCGGGTTTTTGCCCGGGGCAAAGCCATCCAGAAACCAGGCATCCACTCGGCCGGACAGGCCCGCATCCATCTGTGGCAGCACCTCGGCCACGTCACCCAGCCACAAATCCAGACAGACATCCTCTGCAAGCTGTAATCTGTGACAGCCATCAACCAGTACCGGATATTCAGCTAACATATGTTCGCTTAAAATGGTAAGCTCTGGCCATTGGCGCAGGGCGAGTTGCAGATCATCGCGGGAGAGGGGATATTTCTCCACGCTGATAAAGTGCAGCCGGCGTGTTTTACCCTGAGGATGATGCCGTTTGTAGTCGGTAAAGGCCTTCCAGGTTGCCAGAAAATTCAGGCCGGTCCCGAAGCCGGTTTCGGCCACCACGAACAGCTCACGATCGTGGTCGGCAAAGCGTTGTGGCAGGCCGTTGTTACCAAGAAACACGTAACGGGTTTCGGCCAGGCCGTTGTCGTTGGAAAAATAGACATCGTCAAAGGCGGTGGCGACCGGGGTTCCCTGGTCATTCCAGTCGAGACGGGCTGTGGTAATAAAACGGTGTGACACTTGTCGCTCCGGGGCCGCAAAAACGGTCATTTTATGTGAAAGCTGACCAGTTTGACCATGCTTTGTGGTTAGAATTGGCACCAAATCGAAACAGTAGGAACGATAGATGAGAAGAGCAGTCATTACCGGTATCGGTGTGGTCTCCAGCATAGGCAACAACAAGGAAGAGGTACTTGAGTCGCTCAAGGCCGGCCGTTCCGGCATTACCTTTTCCCAGCAGTTTGCCGATCACAAGCTGCGCAGCCAGGTATGGGGCGACATCAAGCTGAACCCGTCCGAACACATCGATCGTAAAGTGATGCGCTTTATGGGCGACGCTGCCGCGTTTGCCTATCTGTCCATGGAGCAGGCCATTGCCGACGCCGGTCTGGACGAATCCCAGGTGTCGAACGAACGTACCGGTCTGGTCACCGGCTCCGGCGGCGCATCCTCCAAGAACCAGATTGAAGCCTGCGATATTCTGCGGGAAAAAGGCGTGCGTCGCGTAGGCCCCTACATGGTACCGCGTACCATGTCGTCCACCACCTCTGCCTGTCTGGCCACTCCCTTCAAGATCAAGGGCATCAACTACACCATCAGCTCCGCCTGTGCCACGTCCGCGCATTGCATCGGTCATGCCCTGGAGCAAATTCAGCTGGGCAAGCAGGACATCGTCTTTGCCGGCGGCGGTGAAGAAGTGGACTGGACCCTGGCCCTGCAGTTTGACGCCATGGGTGCGCTGTCCAGCAAATATAACGACACCCCCGAGCTGGCTTCCCGCACCTACGATGCCGGCCGTGACGGTTTTGTTATCTCCGGTGGCGGTGGCATTGTGGTGGTGGAAGAGCTGGAGCATGCGCTGGCCCGCGGTGCCCATATCTATGCCGAAATCACCGGTTACGGTGCCACTTCCGACGGCTACGACATGGTTGCTCCGTCCGGCGAAGGCGCCGTGCGCTGCATGAAACAGGCCATGGCCACGGCACCTCACGCGGTGCAGTACATCAATACCCACGGCACCTCCACCCCGGTCGGTGATGTGAAAGAGCTGGAAGCCATCAACAGCCTGTTTGGCGACAATGCTCCCTACATCTCTGCCACCAAGGCCATGACCGGCCATGCCCTGGGTGCTGCCGGTGTGCACGAGGCCGTTTACTCTCTGCTGATGCTGGAGCATGGCTTTATCGCCCCCAGCATCAACATTACCGAGCTGGACGAAAAGGCCCAGAACCTGCCCATCGTTACCGAGTGCAAAGAAGCCGAGCTGGACACCGTCATGTCCAACAGCTTTGGCTTTGGCGGCACCAACGCCAGCCTGGTGTTCAGCAAGTACAAGGCCTGAACCGCCCGGTAATCAAATAACAAAGCGCCTCAGGGCGCTTTTTTTATTACTTGAATTCATACACCGTGCACCGTCGTCGGTCAAAGGGCACTGCTTCTCCGGCACGCCGTGATGACATGCCACTCAATGTTTCAAACCGCTGCGAACATACTGAATGTTCGGTCGGCTTGAAACATTTCGTTACGGCGAGCAAGCTCGCCCCATGTATGCTCCATTGCGCATCTGACCGCCATGGATGGCGGGAATGCCGAAAATGCAGGAGCAATTTTCGGCCCTGGCGCAAAGGGCACGGCGAAGCAGACACCCTTTGCCCTCCTAAGCACGCTCGGCGCTGACTGGCAGCACGCAGACAATGCCGAAATTACTCGAAGTAGCAGTGGGGATTGCCGGAGCCGACCATTAAATGCCATGGATGGCATCTTCGAGCGCCCCAAGAATGGGCTGGAAGCGTGTCGGCGTAGTGCAACCGCGCTGATTCTTCGCATATATGAGTCAATCGGCCAATCGCCGGTCCAGTACCACAAATCCCCAGGCGCCGGCACCGCCAAACAGCAGTCCCAGCACGCTGCTGGCGAGAATATCCGCCGGCCAGTTCAGGCCGAGCAGCAGGCGCGAGTAACACACCGCCACCGCCCAGCCGGCCGGGGCCGCCATGTGCCAGACGGGCTGGCGGCGATACCCCAGCAGCAGACAGAAAAAGCCGGCAATGGTCATGGCCGCAATGGAATGACCGGACGGAAAGGAGTAGTTGACCTCTTCCTGCCAGTGGTGTTTCAGCCAGCCGGGTATCTGGGCGTCGTTCACCTTGACCAGGCTTTGGGCCAGCTGTGCTTCGCGCACTGTCTCGGTATTGGCATAAAAACTGGTACTGTCGGCCAGCTTGCCCTGCTGTACCAGCCAGAGCACATAGGGTCTGGGCTCCTTGAAATAGGCCTTGGCCACGGTTTTGGTGACAAAGGCGCCGCCCAGTGCGGCAAACAGGCAGAAAAAGAACACCAGCAACTGGCCGGGCTGCCGACGCCAGCGATGCAGGATGAGCATGCTCAATGCCAGCAGAGTCAGGCCGATACCCAGTTTGCCCACGGTGAGGGTCAGGCCGTAGGCCAGCAGGGCTGGTGGCTCATGCAAGTCCAGCAGCGGAAACCAGTACCACTGCCAGTGCCAGGCCAGGCTCGCCAGGGCCACGGGAAAAATCAGCAACAAGGATACAACTATCAACAAACGCAGAGTCATGGTGAACCTCGACAACGGCAAGGCCGGCAGTCTAGCAGAAAGCCGACCACGGCGGCAGTGAACACCGGCTCAAGTCGGAGTACACTAGTGGCCGTTATAACAAGGAGATAGCGATGAAAGTGCTGGCCGATGAAAACATGCCCTTTGTGCGCGAGCTGTTTGCCGGCCGGGCCGAGGTGATCACCCGCCCGGGACGGGCACTGAACCCGGTGGAGTTGCGTGACATCGATGCCCTGCTAGTCCGTTCCGTCACCCGCGTGGATGAGACCCTGCTGAGCGAGGCCAACCGGCTGAGTTTTGTCGGCACCGCCACCATTGGCTGCGACCATGTCGACACTGGCCTGCTGGCACGGCGCGGCATTACCTTTGCCAGCGCCCCCGGCTGCAACAAGGTGGCGGTGGGGGACTATATGCTGGCGGCGCTGCTGCGGGTGGCCAGCCATAAAGGCTGGCGGCTGGCGGGCAAGACCCTGGCGGTGGTCGGGGCCGGCAACACCGGCAGTGAGGTAGCGCGCCGGGCCGAGGGCCTGGGCATGCGGGTGTTGCGCTGCGACCCGCTACTGGCCGAGGCCGGTCTGTCCGGGCTGGTCGATTATGATGACGCCCTCACCGCCGACATTGTCAGTTTTCATGTGCCCATCACTCACCAAGGTCCTTATGCCACCCATCATTTGCTGAGCCGGGAGCGGATAAAGCGGTTGCGTGAAAATCAGGTGCTGATCAATGCCTGCCGGGGCGATGTCTGGAATAATCAGGCGCTGCTGGAACGTCAGCAGGGCGAGCAGCCGCTGACCCTGGTGATGGATGTGTGGGAGCATGAGCCGGCCGTGCTGGCCGAGCTGGTGCCCCATGTGCTGATCGCCACGCCGCACATTGCCGGTTACAGTCTGGAAGGCAAGGCCAGGGGCACCTTTGCCCTGTACCGGGCGCTGTGCGCCCATGGCGGGCAACCGGAGCATCATACCCTGGCCGAGTTGTTGCCGCCTCCGGCGGTGGCCTCCGTTCACCTGAATGACACACCCGATCAGGCCCTGCTGGAGCGGCTGGTACGGCTGGTTTACGACATCGAACGGGATGATCGCGATTTTCGGCACGGCCTGGCCTCGGGTGAGCCTGGCTTTTTTGACCGGCTGCGCAAGGACTATTCAGAGCGCCGGGAGCTGGGCTCGCTGCAGTGGCGGGGCGTCAGCGAGGGGGCAGAAGCCCTGGGATTTAAAGCCTGAGCGCCGGCGGCCGATAAGCATGTATTCGACGTGCCAATAGACAAGTTCCTATTGGGACTCTTTTTTTCTACACTGGTGCCATGGTCAGCCGGGCGGCGGTGAATGCCGGTCTCGGGGCAAAACAAGGGATACCAACGACATAATGAGAACACGCCGACCACCGCTTTATTCCGTGCTGGCCCTGTGGCTGTCCTGTACCCTGTCGGCCACGGCACAGGAGTTTTATATCGAGTTGAGAGGCCCGGACACTCCGGCCGCGCTAAGCCCGGCAGCGCCCGAGCAACCGGCTCCGGTTCAGGCCAGTCGCTACGGTCCCATTACCTCCACCGACACCCTCTGGTCCATCGCGGCCCGGCACACACGGGCGCCGGCAACGGTGCAGCAGACCATGGTGGCGCTGTATTACCTCAACCCGACCGCCTTTGTGCGGGGCAACATCAATTATTTGCAACGGGGCGCCATGTTGCGGTTGCCGACCCTGAGTCAGGCCCGGCAACGAACTCCCCGGGAAGCCGAGAACGAGTTTCGCCGCCTGAGCCGCCAGGGTAACCGCAGCGTCACTCAGGCACCGGCCCGGCCTGCTGTCCGTGCGCCCGACACGCCGCAACCCTCACCGGCCCCGGCAGTGGCAACGCCGCCGGCGGTGAAAGCCGAGCCGGCGCCGGTGACCCCTCCCGCCGCCGAGCCCAAGCCCGAGCCGGCGCCCGAGGTGGCACCAACGCCGGCAACACCCCCGGAAAACGTGGCTCAGGCGCCCGGCCTGAGCGAGCCCCGGGCGGCCAGACCGGCCCCGGCGCCCGTTTCCCGCCCCGAGCCCGAGACCGCGCAAACCGACCCTGCGCCACCGGTACCTGCCACCGGCCCGGAACGGGCCGAACAGGCGGCACTGGAGCGCCTGCAGGCCCGGCTGCTGGATGAGCTGCGTGAGCAGGTGGCCATGTCCAACGAACAACTGGCGCAACTGGCCGACAACAACCAGGCCCTGCGCCGCCGGCTGGGTCAGCTCACCGCCGAAGTCAACGAATTGAAAATGGTGCGCGCCCAGCAGGCCACACCCGAGGCCAATGCCGCCGTCGAGCGGGGCGGCTGGTTCAGCCAGCTGCTCGAGCAACCCCTTAATCTGGCCCTGTTGCTGACCCTGCCGGCCCTGTTGCTGCTGGCCTTGTTCACCCTGTGGTGGCGCAAACGGCTCAGGGAAGACATGGCCGAGCAGGACGCGGATTCTTCCCAGCTGATGATGGAAGACGAGCAAAACGACTTTGACGATCTCTTCGCCACCGAGCTCAGTGCGGTGGACGAGGTACCACCGACGGCAACCGCCGAGGAAGAGGTGGAAATAGATGAAGATGCCTTTGCCCGTTTCCTGGAAGAGCAGGAACGTCAGGAGCAGGAAGACGCCGAGCCGGCCGCCGCCGAAGTGGCGCTCGACGAGGCCCTGTTTGATGATCAGGCCAAGGCCGAGCCTTCTGATGAAGATATCCTGTTTGACGACGAGGCCGCCGGCACCAATGCACAGCCGGCCGCGGATCCCGACGAGCTGTTGTTTGACGACGAAGCCGCCGGCGCCAACCCGCAGCCGGCCGCGGATCCCGACGAGCTGCTGTTTGATGACGAAGCCGCCGGCGCCAACCCGCAGCCGGCCGCGGATGCCGACGAGCTGCTGTTTGATGACGAAGCCGCCGGCGCCAATGCGCAGCCGACCGCCGATGTCGACGAGTTGCTGTTTGATGATGAAGCCGCCGGTGCCAATGCGCAGGCGACGGCCGATGCCGATGATGTGCTGTTTGACGATGCGGTCAATAACCCGAATGCGGATCTGTCCCTTGACGAGACGCCGGATCAACCGCTGTTTGGCAATAACAGCGGCGAGGCCGATCTGGCATTTGACGACAGCCTGTTTGATCTGGACGCCCCGGAAGAGGCGACCCCGCAGACAGACGCGGCCGAAGAGCCGGTGTCTCTGGCGGAACAGGGGGCTTTTGACGAGGATCTCTCCAGCCGCTTTGATGATGTGCTGGCCGATTCCATGGCGGAGCAAAGCGCCGAGCCTGCCGCGGCGGGTCCCGATGAGTCTTCGTCTTTTCTGGGCGAACGCGAGCCGGTCGCCCGCCACGAGCTGGACGATTACGCCGAACTGCTGGGTAACGGCCAGGAAGTGGATATCGATCTGGACGAAGGCGGCATGGGCGCCAAGCTGGATCTGGCCCGGGCCTATATCGAAATTGATGATCTCGACAGTGCCCGGGAACTGCTCAACGAGGCCCTGGAAAAAGGCAATGAGCAGCAGCAGAACGATGCCCGCAAGCTGTTGCAACGGCTTGGCAAGCGCTGAGCACGCATCTTGCCATTTTGCATGCCATGCCCACCGGCCGCTCTTGCGGCCGGTTCTTCATTTTGCCGTGGCAACGGGTATAATTGCCCTCCTTTTTTTTCTTGGAACTGAATATGCGCATCGCCCTTGGCATAGAGTATGACGGCAGCCGCTATTACGGCTGGCAACGGCAGCGGGAGGTCCCCAGTGTCCAGGAAGAGGTGGAAAAAGCCCTTTCAAAAATTGCCGATCACCCGGTAGAAGTGCAATGCGCCGGCCGTACCGACGCCGGCGTGCACGGCACCGGCCAGGTGGTGCATTTCGACACCCATGCAACCCGTCCCGACGGCGCCTGGACCTTAGGGATGAACGCCAACCTGCCCCCGGACATCGCGGTGCGCTGGGTGAAGGCGGTGCCCGACGAGTTTCATGCCCGTTTCAGCGCCACCGCCCGTCGTTATCGCTACATTATTTTCAATCACAACATGCGGCCGGCCATTCACGGCGCCGGCGTCAGCCACTACGCCGGCCATATCGACGCCGACCGCATGCACGAGGCCGGTCAGTGTCTGCTGGGTGAACGCGACTTCAGTGCCTTTCGTGCCGTGCAGTGCCAGTCGAAAAGCCCGTTTCGCAACATCATGCACCTTAACGTGCAGCGCTTTGGCCACTATATTGTGCTCGATATCAAGGCCAATGCCTTTCTGCACCACATGGTGCGCAACATTACCGGCACCCTGCTCAAGGTGGGCATGGGTGAGGCCGACGGCGCCTGGGTCAGGGAAGTGCTGGAAGGCCGGGATCGCAACCTGGCCGGAGTGACCGCCAAGGCGGGGGGGCTATACCTGGTGGGGGTGGATTACCCGGACGAGTTTGGCCTGCCCGTGACCATTCCCGGCCCCTTGTGGCTGCCGGACCAATTGTGACAGGCGGCAGGCTCTGACCTGCGGCCTTAATTTTTATCAACCCGCAGCCGGATATATGATTTAATGACCGCTGCGTGACAACCACGAACAATGATTAAGGATTTCCATGAGCTGGCTTGAGAAAATTCTCCCCAAGAACAAGAACATCGGCGTTCGCCGTCACAATATTCCGGAAGGAGTCTGGACCAAGTGCACCCAGTGCGAGCAGGTGCTGTACCGTGCCGAGCTTGAGCGTAACCTGGAAGTCTGCCCCAAGTGCGACCACCACATGCGCATCAGCGCCCGTAACCGCCTCGACAAGTTCCTGGATCAGGACGGTCGCGAAGAGCTGGGCGGTGAGCTGGAGCCGCAGGACATTCTCAAGTTCAAGGACTCCAAGCGCTACAAGGATCGCATCAGTGCGGCCCAGAAGAACAGTAATGAAAAAGACGCCATTGTGGTGATGAAGGGCACCCTGCGCGGCCTGCCGGTGGTGGCCTGCTCCTTTGAATTTTCCTTTATGGGCGGCTCCATGGCCTCCGTGGTGGGTGCCCGTTTCGTCAAGGCGGTGGAAGCCTGCCTGGAAGAAAACCGTGCCCTGGTGTGTTTTTCCGCCTCCGGCGGTGCCCGCATGCAGGAAGCCCTGTTCTCCCTGATGCAGATGGCCAAGACCAGCGCGGCCCTGAATCGTCTGTCCGAAGCCGGCCTGCCCTACATTTCCGTGCTCACCGATCCCACCATGGGCGGTGTGTCCGCCAGTCTGGCGATGCTGGGCGACGTCAACGTGGGTGAGCCCAAGGCCCTGATCGGCTTTGCCGGCCCCCGTGTAATTGAGCAGACCGTGCGTGAAAAGCTGCCGGAAGGCTTTCAGCGCAGCGAATTCCTGCTGGAGCATGGCGCCATCGACATGATCATCAATCGCCGCGAAATGCGTGACCGGCTGGCCGGCCTGATTGGCAAGCTGATGAACCAGGAGCCGCTGGACATCTGATGCAAAGCCCCGCATCCACCGCCCCGGACCGCTCGCTGGCCGACTGGCTGACCGTGCTGGAAGGCCTGAACATGGCCCATATCGAGCTGGGCCTGGAGCGCATGCAGCATGTGGCCGGCCGGCTTGGCTTGCTGAGCCTGCCGTCCCATGTGATCACCGTGGGTGGCACCAACGGCAAGGGCACCACCTGTGCCCTGCTTGAAAGCATGTTGCGTGCCGGCGGTCACACGGTGGGCGTCTATTCCTCGCCTCATCTGCTCGATTACCGGGAGCGGGTACGTATCAACGGCCATTTCCCCGATGAACGAGCCTTTTGTGAGGCCTTTGCGGCCGTGGACGCGGCCCGGGGCGATACAGCGCTCACCTATTTCGAGTTCGGTACCCTGGCCGCACTCTGGCTGTTCCGGGCCCTGCGGCCCGACGTGGTGCTGCTGGAAGTGGGCCTGGGCGGCCGGCTCGATGCCACCAATGTGGTGGACTCGGATCAGGCGGTGATCACCACCATTGCCCTCGATCATACCGACTGGCTGGGCGACGACCGCGAGGTTATCGGTTTTGAAAAGGCGGGCATTCTGCGTCCGGGCAAGCCGGCGGTGTGCGGCGATCTCAACCCGCCTGCGAGCATTGGCGAGCAGGCCGGCAGGCTGGGTACCCCGGTGGCGTTCAGCGGCAGGGATTTTCACTGGCAGCAACAGGGTGACACCTGGTCCTTTAACGGATCGGGCCTGGCGCTCGAACAGCTGCCGGTGCCAGCCCTGCCGTTGATGAACGCCGCCACGGCTCTGGCCACCCTGGCTGCCTCGCCCTTTACGCTGTCTTTTGATGCCATTGCCACCGGCCTGCGCGAGGCCCGGCTCGCCGGCCGCTTGCAGCAGCTCGAGCCCAACCTCTGGGTGGACGTGGCCCACAATCCCGAATCGGCGGCCTATCTGGCTTCCCGGTTGCAGCAGGGCGAGGGCACGATTCATGCCGTGGTGGGCATGCTCAAGGACAAGGACATCGCCGCCACCCTGGCGCCGCTGTTGCCTCTGGTGGAGCACTGGTACCCGGCGACCCTGAGTGGTCCCAGAGGGGCCGAGGGCGTGATGTTGGCAAAGCAGCTGGGGGCCGAGCCGCATTTTGCTTCGGTCACCGAAGCCCTGCTGGCGGCCCGCGAGGCCGCCGGGCCGCAGGACAGGGTGCTGGTGTTTGGCTCCTTCTTTACCGTGGCCGAGGCCCTGGCCTGGCACGGCGCTCAACAAGGGGAGAACTGAGATGGCAACCCAATTTCAGCATCGCCTGGTGGGCACCATATTGCTGGTGGCGCTGGGCGTGATTTTTCTGCCTGACCTGCTGGATGGCAAGCAGCCACCCATGCCGGATGAGGCCGTCAGCATTCCGTTGCGCCCCGAGCTGGAGCCCCCACGGCCGGCACCGGCCATGCCCGAGGCTACGGCTGAGCCGGCCGCCAGCGCCGAAAACTGGAGCCTGGAAACGGTAAGGGAAGCGCCTCCCGAGCCGCCGCAACCCGAGCCGCAAGTAGTCACGGTGCCGGCCCCCAAACCAGAGCCGGCACCCGAGGTTAAGCCGGTGGCTCCCGCCCCCGAACCTGCTCCTGCGGTGCAGCCGACCGGTGGCGATTTTATCGTCCAGCTGGGGGCATTTCGCAATGCGGACAACGTCAATGCCCTGGTGAAAAAGCTGCAGGCGGCGGGCTACCGGGTACAGACCACGCCGTCGGTGCCGCGTCAGGGGCAGCTAAACCGGGTGTGGGTCGGCCCCGATGCCAAACCCCGTCTGGAACAGCAACTGGCGGCACTGGAGCGCCTTACCGGTCTCAAGGGCCGTGTGATGGCCAAATAAAAATTCCGGCGAAAGCCGGAATTTTTTTGCCTTAAATACACTTCACCGGTTTGGGCAGGCCTGCCAGCTTGGTGGCCTGTTTGGCCGGCCCCTTGGGAAACAGCCGGTAAAGATAACGGCTGTTTCCCTTGTCTTCCCCCAGCTCCTTGGCCATGGCCTTGACCAGGGCCCGAATGGCCGGCGAGGTGTTGTATTTCAGATAAAACGCCCGCACAAACTGGATCACCTCCCGGTGCTCGGCCGTCAGCGTAATACCTTCTTCTTCGGCCAGCCGCTCGGCCATGGCCGGCTGCCAGTCCAGATGGTTTTTCAGATAGCCCTGGGCATCGGTGTCGATGGGGCGGCCTTCAAATTCAAACATGGGCTCTCCTCGGTTGCCCGCATATTTTACCCAAGCTGCGCTCCTTGTGCATCCCGGCCCACGCCCCCGGCCAGCTGGTAAAGATCATTGACCAGCAAGGCCATGTTGTTGTGCAGCTGGCGAGTGAGAATTTGCCACTCGTCCTCGCCATCGGTGGTCATGGCCGGCAGCGGCGGCTGCTCCGTCAGGGGCTGCTCCCGGCGCAGGGCGTCGGCGGCGGCGCACAGTCGCTCGTTCAGACCGGTCACAAAGGAGGCGGGCAGTGTCAGTCCCTGCCGACGGTGCACGCCCAGGGCGGACAGGTAAGACAAGAGCGCATGATTGCGGTAGGCGATTTCAAAGCACAGGTTGAGCCAGTGAGTCGATACCGGCTCTACCCGAATATTCTGCCAGGCCTGGGCCAGCTGGTTGTCGGCCAGGTGGGCACGCTTGCGGGCAATGCGGTAGGGCAGGGTTTCATGATCCTGAAGACCGTCCTGGTGGCTGATGGCATTCAGGTAGGCGGCATTGGCTTCCATGGCATCCGCCAGCAGCCGGGGCAGGTGGCGGCGCTGCCAGTCGGGCCAGATACACCATACGGTAACAAACGCCAGTGCACAGCCGGCCAGAGTGTCGAGCAGGCGCGGCAGCAAAACGGGCGCCTGCCCGGCGCCGTGCAGGTTAAAAGCCAGTAATACAAACAGGGTAATGAAGCAGACCGCCCAGCTGTAGTGCACCCTGACCTGAGTAAAAAATACAAAGGCGCAGAGCAGCAGGATCACCAGCTGGCTTTCCACCGACGGAAACAGCCACAGCAGGGGGGCGCCGGCGGCGATGCCGGCCAGGGTACCGATGGTCCGCTCGGTCAGGCGCTGGCGGGTGGCGCTAAAGCTGGGCTGGCATACAAACAGTATGGTCAGCAATATCCAGTAGCCCCGCTCCAGCTCCAGGGCCGTGATCAGTCCGTAGCCCAGGGCAAAGCAGACACTCAGTCGCACGCCGTGGCGAAACAGAATGGCGTTGGGCGTCAGCAGGGCGCGCAGTCGCTCGCCTACGCCCTGGGGTGCCGGGCGGGCCAGCTCGGCCTGCGATACCGCTGCCTGATGGCCGTCGTCCGCAGTCAGCCGCTCTGCCTGCAACAGCGCCCGATGTACGTGTTCCATGTTGCGGGTGAGAAAACGCAGCGGGCTCATCAGCTCGGGGGAGTAGTGACGGCGCAGATGGCTGTAGTCGAGCTGATCCCTGAGCGCCGACAACTCCCAGGCAATGCGTCTGCCGGGGCGGTAGGGATGGTGAGTGAGAATGGCCAGACCCAGCCGGTAACAGGCCTCGCCCAGCTCTTCCAGCAGCACCTGGTAGCCGGCCAGTACCTCGGCCTTATCCAGGGCATGATTGAGCTGGCGGTAGGAATAGTGGCTGGAGGCGGCCCGTTCATGCATGCTCTGCACCAGTAAATGCAGTTCCAGCAACCGGGCGAGCTCGGGGTCTTTGGTATTGCCGCTCAGGCGGCGGTTCAGTATCTGCTTGCTCAGCTCCAGACTGTTGACCAGCTGAATATTGAGCTGAGCCAGCTCATGGCGCAGGCCCCGGTGCAGCTCTTCCGGGCTGTCAAAGAAGCGGGATTTGGCCAGCAGGTAGCGGGACAGCGCAAAATAACACTGGGCCAGCTGCTCGTGTACCGGTTTGTAGGGCCAGGCCAGCAGCACCAGCCATGAACAGAGTCCGTACCAGGCAGCGCCGGCGGTGAGCAACAGGGGCTGATACCAGAACCCGGGGCTGTCGGCGTGGCCCTGCATGGCGTAAATGGACACCAGCAGGGTACCAAAACCGAGTTTGCCGGCGGCCTGGCCCCAGGCCCCGGCCAGGATCAACCCGAAGGTAGTGATCACCAGTACCGGGCCAAACAGCCAGGGGCTATCGATCAGGGCGGTGACCCCGGTAATGGCCACAAAAAAGCACACCAGTCCCAGCAGCATCTGGCCCAGCCGCCGGGCCGGGGGTTGATCGGTTTCGCTCAGGGCACCGGCCATGGCACCCAGGCAGAGGGTGACCGCTGCCGGCACTTGCTCCAGCCACCAGCCGGCCAGCAGCAAGCTGGCCATGGCAAGCAGCACCTTGAGGGCGAAGAAAAAATGGCTGTCGGTAAAAATGCGTCTCAGCCACTGGCTGGCAGGGGGCATGGTGTGTCTCGTTAAATCGGGGGCTTGCTGCCATGATACCGAAACACCGCTACCGCGGGCACAAAAAAGGGCGGCTCAAGGCCGCCCCTATGGTGTTTTGCCAGCTTAGTCGCGGCTCATGCCCAGCAGCTGCAGCAGGCTCAGGAAGATATTGAAGATGGACACATACAGGGTCACGGTGGCGGAGATGTAATTTTGCTCGCCGCCGTGAATGATGGCGCTGGTCTGCATCAGGATGGCACCGGACGAGAACAGAATGAACAGGGCGCTCAGGGCCAGGCTCAGGGCCGGCAGGGCCAGGAAGATATTGGCCACAAAGCCCACCAGGATCACCACGAAACCGGCCATCATCATGCCGCCCAGGAAAGACATGTCCTTCTTGGTGGTCAGCACATAGGCAGACAGCGACAGGAAGGTGAGGGCGGTGCCTCCCAGGGCGAGCATCACGGTCTCGGTACCGGAGCTGGTGCTCAGGTAATAGTTGAGAATGGGCCCTATGGTGTAGCCGGTAAAGGCGGTAAAGGCGAAAATAAACAGCAGGCCCAGGCCGCTGTTGCGGTTACGCTCGGTCAGAAACATCAGGCCGTAAAAGCCGACCAGGGTAATAATCAGGCCCGGGTGGGGCAGGTTCAGCATGGCACTCACCCCGGCAGACAGGGCGGCCACCACCAAGGTCATGCCCAGCAGCATATAGGTATTGCGCAGTACCTTGTTGGTTTCCAGCGCACCGCTCTGAGTACGTGAAAGGGTGTTGTTGTAACGCATGATCCAGACTCCTTACGTATCTGACTCAAATTGACTCGAATGAATTTACTCTATTCTGGACATAATATGACCCGGTTGTCGAGTATTGTGTTTCGCGCTTGTGTGCCGGGGTGGCGGTTTCTTGTTCATTTGAACCGTAGACGGCATTTAACGGTTTACAAGGTTTGCCGGCCTCAGTAGTATTGGCGCCCGTCAGGAGGGGTGGCAGAGTGGTTGAATGCACCGGTCTTGAAAACCGGCGTAGGTTAATAGCCTACCGTGGGTTCAAATCCCACCTCCTCCGCCAGACACCAAAAAGCCCGCTGCATTTGCAGCGGGCTTTTTGCATTGGATTCTTTCGCTCACGCTCACGCCGGAGTTCGCCATGAACATTGTGCTCGACCACCCCGACTTTGTTGTCATCAACAAGCCCGCCGGCATTGGCATGCATCAGCAAGGGGATGAACCCGGTCTGGTGCGCCTGCTCAGTGAGCAACTGAACCAGCCGCTTTATCCGGTGCACCGGCTCGACAAAATGACCACGGGCGCCCTGTTGCTGGCCCGCCACCCCGAGGCCAACCGAATGCTCAGCGGCCAGTTTGCCGAGCGCACCACCGGCAAGTGTTACCTGGCGCTCAGTGATCGCAAACCCGCCAAAAAGCAGGGCTGGGTCAAGGGCGGCATGGAAAAGGCCCGTAACGGCAGCTGGAAGCTGACCCGCAACCAGAACAACCTCGCCATCACTCAGTTTTACAGCACCTCGCTGACCCCGGGCCTGAGAGGCTTTGTGCTGCATCCTCACACCGGGCGCACGCATCAGCTGCGAGTGGCGCTGAAGAGTTTGGGTTGCCCCATACTGGGCGACGCCCGCTACGGCGGCACTGCGGCCGATCGGGGCTACCTGCACGCCTGGCAACTGGCCTTTGACTGGCAAGGCGAGCGTATTGAGGTCACGGCCCCCGCCACCGAGGGCGAACTCTTTACCCAGTGGTATCAGCCTTTGAGTGAATGGGCACAGAGTTCAAAGCCATAAACGAACAGCCCTCACACTGTCTTTTGGTCACAAATCGCTGGGAAGGAGCGCCACGCGAAGCAGCAGTGCGCTTTGTCCGACGAAAGTGCACGGTACCGGAAAACCTCTCACCTCCCACCCGGCTGCAACCAAACTTCGCTTCTTACGGTCTCAATAGCGACTGTTATTAACCGGAGGTGTTTATGCGTTACTGGATCATGGGGGGCGGCGGCATTGGCCGGGCGCTGGCGGCGGCCTGTGTTGAGCGGGGCGACGAGGTGAATGTATTCAGCCGCTCCAACCCCGAGCTGGCGGACGTGCGGTGGCATGCCCTCGACATCACCGACGAAGACGCCATGAACACCGTCTGCGCCGGACTGCCCCTGCCGGAGCGGGTGATCAATACCGTGGGCATGTTGCACAGCGAGCAGTGGCAGCCGGAAAAACGCATTGAGCAATTTACTCAGGAAGCCCTGCTCGATCATATGCGGGTCAATACCTGGCCCACTCTGGCGCTGGCGCGGCTGTTGTCGGCGCGCATGGAGCGACGTCAGCCGCTGCTGTTGGCGGCGCTCTCCGCCCGGGTGGGCAGCATCAGCGACAATCGCGGCGGTGGCTGGTACAGCTATCGCATCAGCAAGGCGGCGCTTAACATGGCCATTAAAAACCTGGGGGTGGAATGGGCCCGGCGTTTTCCCGCCGCCTGCGTGGTGGGCCTGCATCCGGGCACGGTGGCCACCAACCTCTCGGCGCCCTTTCGTGCCGGTTTGCCCACGGGGCAGCTACAGTCCCCCGAAGCCGCGGCACAACATCTGCTGGCGGTCCTTGATGGGGTAACTCCCGAGCAGTCGGGCCGGCTGTTCGCCTGGGACGGCCAGGAAATTCAGCCCTGACGTTATCGTCAACCCGCATTGTGATCCATGAGCTGCACCCTGTACTCAACAGGGTCTGCACTCATCACGCTGCCGGGCTTTCCTTCTTGCTCACTCTGTCAAAACGATACAGCATTCATTCACAAGCAAAATCCGGCCTGTAATCAAGCAGATGTTCCCGACGTGGCTCCTATAATGAACATACTTCGACGTGCCGGTATTCCATTCAAACAGGTGATGTGATGCTTTCTCTGACCCCACAGGACATAAAAATGGGCCAGGCCCTGACCGACAAGGGCGAGGTCATTTCAGCCCTGGCCGACTGGCTGGAGCAGGACGGTAATGTCGATGCCGGTTACGGTGCCGGCATGCTGGAGCGGGAAGCCCAGACCGCCACCTACCTGGGCCAGGGCATTGCCATTCCTCACGGCACGCAGGCGTGCCGTCACCTGGTGAAAAAAACCGGCATCAAGGCCTTGCATCTGCCCGAGGGCGTGGACTGGGGCGAGGGCGAAAAGGCCTATCTGGTGCTGGGTATCGCCGCCGGCTCCGATGAGCACCTGGAATTACTGCGCCGGCTGGCCAGGGCCCTGTCCCGGGACGATCTGGCCGAGCGCGTACGGCAGGCGCAACACAAGGACGACATTCTGCGCCTGTTGCAAGTGGATGAGGACGAAACCGCGCCGCTGCTGGCATGGCGCGCCGTGGCCATGCGCACCGGCGTAACGGCCGGTAATCTGGACGAGTTGCAGCGTGCCGCCGCCGATGTGCTGCACGCCGGTGATGAACAGCTGGCGGGCCTGCAGCACAGCTGCCTGCACCTGGGGCAGGGCTGGTGGCTGAGCCAGACGCCAACCGGCGAGGCGCCCAGTGCAGCCCTGATCACCACGCCGGGCCTTGACCATGATGGTCAGCCGGTGCGTGCCCTGCTGGCGCTGGCGGTAAACGGCAACGCCCATAAACAGCTGCTGGCGCAACTGGCCGACTGGCTGGTGGCGGGAAAAGGCGAATACCTGGCCGGGCTGAGTGATGCCGGTGAACTGCAGCGGGCATTGAGCCGGGGGCCCGATGCGGATAGCACCCTTGCCGCCAATCAGCGGGTGGTGACGGTGCGCAACCATCAGGGCCTGCATGCCCGGCCGGGGGCCATGCTGGTGCAGATTGCCAAGCAGTTTGAGGCCGATATTCGCGTGCGTAATCTGGACGGTGACGGCCATGAGGTCAACGCCAAGAGCCTGATGAAACTCATCGGCCTGGGCGTTCGCCCGGGCCACCAGCTACTGTTTACCGCCGACGGCAGCGATGCCGGCCGGGCACTGGAGCAACTGGAAACGGCCGTTCACCAGGGGCTGGGAGAAGACATGGCGCCATTGGCCTGTGAGTCCGGCAGCCTGCACGCGGTGCATGATATTGCGGCCAACTCCGAAGTACGTGGGGTGGGGGCGGCTCCCGGCATTGCCATCGGCCCCGTATATGTGGAAACGCCGCTGCGCTTTGACTACCCGGATACCGCCTGCGACGCCGGGGCCGAGGAGGGGCGGCTCAACGCCGCTCTGGCGCGGGCCGACGAGGAGCTGGCCGATACCGCCGCTGCCGCCACCGAGCCTCAGGCCCGGGACATACTCACCATGCACCGGGAGCTGTTAAGCGACCCGGCCCTGCTGGAAGGCGCCGTTGCGCGGCTGCATCGGGGCGCCTCGGCGCCTGCCGCCTGGTGGGCGGAAATCGACGACGCCGCTACCGCCCAGGCGGCCAGTCCCAATGCCATGCTGGCGGAGCGGGCCGCCGACATTCGCGACATCGGCCGCCGGGTGATGGCCATTCTGTGTGATACGCCCTTGCCCAGCCCGCCCGATACGCCTTATGTGTGGGTGGCAGAAGACGTAGGCCCGTCCGAGGTGGTGAACATGAATGCCGAACGGGTGCTGGGGCTGGTTACCGCCGGCGGTGGACCTTCGTCTCACAGCGCCATTCTGGCCCGCACCCTGGGCATTCCCGCGCTGGTGGCCATGGGCGGCGCCGTGATGGGGCTGAAAACCGGCACTAAGGTGATTCTCAACGGCGATGCCGGCACCCTGCATGTGGATCCCGAGGCCGCCGTGCTGGCGCAGGCGACTGCGCAGCAACAACAGGAACGGCAGCTGGCCGAGGTGGCCTGGGCCCACCGCGAGCAGCCTGCCGTCACCACCGACGGCCATCGTCTGGAGGTGGGCGCCAACCTGGGGAATACCGCCAACACCGCCGCCGCGGTGGAGGCGGGGGCCGAAGGGGTGGGCTTGCTGCGTACCGAGTTTGTGTTTATGGGGCGCAGCCGGGCGCCGGATCTGGCACAGCAGGTAACGGAATACCGGGCGGCATTCTCGGCCCTCGATGGACGGCCCCTGGTGGCCCGGACCCTGGACGTGGGGGGCGACAAGCCGCTGCCTTACTGGCCGGTCCCCAAAGAAGACAACCCTTTTCTGGGCGTGCGCGGCATTCGTCTTTGCCGGCAGCAGCCCGAGCTGCTCGAAACCCAGCTCAGGGCCCTGCTTACCGCCGCCGAAGACCGGCCCCTGCGCATCATGTTTCCCATGGTGGCGGACTGGTCCGAGTGGCGCTTTGCCAGGAAGATGTTTGATCGGGTGCAGGCCGAGGTGAATGCCGCCAATGTGCAGGTGGGCATTATGGTGGAAGTGCCGTCCGCGGCGCTCAATGCCTCCTTGTTTGCCACTGAAGCCGACTTTTTCAGCATCGGCACCAACGACCTGACCCAGTACACCCTGGCCGCCGACCGGGGCAACGGCGAGCTGGCGGCCCTGTCCGATGGCCTGCATCCGGCGGTACTGAAGCTGATGGCCATGACGGTGGCCGCCGCTCATGCCCATGGCAAATGGGTAGGGGTCTGTGGCGAGTTGGGCTCGGATCCCCAGGCGTTGCCGCTGCTGCTGGGACTGGGGGTGGATGAAGTGTCGGTCAGCCCCAAACGGGTTCCACTGGTAAAGGCCAGAGTACGGGAATGCAACCTGGCCTACTGCAAAACCCTGGCCGAACGTGCCCTTGAGGCGCGGGACGCCCAAGCGGTACGGGCCCTGATCGGAGAGCAGCCATGAAGGTACTGACCCTGACCCTGAACCCGGCGCTGGATCTGACCGTGTCCCTGGCCAGCCTCTCTCCCGGTCAGGTCAACCTGGCCGATGCCGGCCATCTGGGAGCGGCGGGCAAGGGCATTAACGTGGCCCGGGTGCTGGCGGAGCTTGGCCATGCCCCGCGTGCCAGTGGGTTTCTCGGCGCGAACAACGAGGCTCCGTTTTGTGCCCTGTTTGAGGGCCTCGGCATTCATGACGATTTCGTGCGCCTGCCCGGCGATACCCGGATTAACGTCAAGGTCAGCGAGGACGGTGGCCGGGTCACCGACATCAACCTGCCCGGCCTGCGGGTGAGCGAGGGCGACTGGACCCGGCTGCAGGCCCGGCTGGAGTCCCTCTCCGATGGCTTTGATGTGCTGGTGGTGGCGGGCAGCCTGCCACCCGGGGTAAGCCCGGTCTGGCTGGAAAACCTGATCACCACCTGGCGGGAGCGGGGCAAAACCCTGTGGCTGGATGCCAGCGGCGAGGCGCTCAAGGCCGGCGTTCGCGGCCGGCCTCATCTTATCAAGCCCAATCTGCAAGAGCTGGAAAACCTGATGGGCCGGCCCATTACCAACGACGAGGCGCTGGTCACCTGTGCCGAGCAGCTGATGGCCAGCGGCATCGCGCAGGTGATGGTGTCGGCTGGTGCCGACGGCGTGGTCTGGTTTGGCCCTCATGGCCACTGGCGTGCCCGCGTTCCTGAGGTCAGGGTGATCAGCACGGTGGGCGCCGGCGACTCCCTGGTGGCGGGCCTGTGTGCCGGCCTGCTGGACGGGTTGAACGCGCCCGACACCCTGCGCCGGGCGGTGGCGCTGTCGCTGATGGCGGTCACTCAGGTCGGCGTGGGCATTTACGATCAGGCCACCTTTGCCGCCTTTCAGCGCGATATTCATATTGAACCCTTTTCGAGTGGGGAGTGAGCCCATGAATGTACTGATCATCACCGCCTGCCCCAGCGGCATGGCCAGCAGCTATCTGGCGGCACGGGTGCTGGAGCGGGCGGCGCAAACACTGGGCTGGACCGTGGCGGTGGAGTGTCATAGTGAGCTGGCGCCGGTGACCCCGTTCAGCGAACAGCAAATCGCACAGGCGGAGCTGGTGGTGGTGGCGGCCAGCCGCCCGCTGGATCTGTCCCGTTTTGCCGGCAAGCCCGGCGTGGTGGATGACATTCAGCCGGCGCTGAATCATCCGCAAGACTGGTTGCAGCAGGCGGCGGCGCGGGCCGTGCCCCTTGAGTCCGAACCGTCCGCGGCCAGGCCGGTGCGGCTGGTGGCGGTCACCGCCTGTCCCACCGGGGTGGCACACACCTTTATGTCGGCCGAGGCCCTTACCGAGACCGCCACCAGGCTGGGCCATCACATCAAGGTGGAAACGCAAGGATCGGTGGGCGCCCAGAATGCCCTCACCGCCGAGGACATCGCCGCTGCCGACTGTGTGATTGTGGCTGCCGACATTGAGGTCAACCTGAGCCGTTTTAACGGCAAACGGCTGTACCGTACCAGCACCGGTCAGGCCTTGAAAAAGCCGCAGCACACCATTGAAACGGCCCTTGCCGAGGCAAAGCCCTGGCACTATGAAGGCAGCGCCGCCACCGGCAGCGATGAGACCGACAAAAAAGCCCCCGGCCCCTACCAGCATCTGCTGACCGGGGTGTCCTTCATGTTGCCCATGGTGGTGGCCGGGGGCCTGATTATTGCGCTGTCGTTTATTTTCGGCATTGAAGCCTTCAAGGAGGAAGGCACCCTGGCCGCGGCGCTGATGCACATTGGCGGCGATTCCGCCTTTGCCCTGATGATTCCAGTGCTGTCGGGCTACATTGCCTACTCCATTGCCGATCGGCCGGGCATAGCGCCGGGCATGATCGGCGGCATGCTGGCCAGCACTCTGGGGGCCGGTTTTATCGGTGGCATCATCTCCGGTTTTCTCGCCGGTTACAGTGCACGCCTGCTGGCTCGTCGCATCCCCATGCCCACCAGTCTGGAGTCGCTCAAGCCGATTCTGATCATTCCGCTGTTTGGCAGTCTGTTTACCGGCCTGGTGATGATCTATGTGGTGGGCGGACCTGTGGCCGGCATTATGGCGGTGATGACCGAGTTTCTAAATAACATGGGTTCGGCCAATGCGGTGCTGCTGGGCATCATCATCGGCGCCATGATGTGTTTTGACATGGGGGGGCCGGTGAACAAGGCCGCTTATGCCTTTTCCGTGGGGCTGCTGGCGTCGCAAACCTATGGTCCCATGGCGGCGGCCATGGCCGCGGGCATGGTGCCGGCGCTGGGCATGGGTCTTGCCACCATGTTGGCCCGGCGCAAATTCAACCCCAATGAGCAGGAAGCGGGCAAGGCCTCGTTTGTACTGGGGCTATGCTTTATTTCCGAAGGGGCCATTCCCTTTGCGGCCCGGGATCCCCTCAGGGTGATTCCGTGCTGCATGGCCGGCGGAGCCCTGACCGGCGCCCTGTCGATGCTGTTTGGCGCCAAACTGCTGGCGCCCCATGGCGGTGTGTTTGTGTTGTTTATTCCCAATGCCATTCAGCAACTGGGCTGGTATGTGCTGGCCATTACCGCTGGCGCTGTGCTTACCGGCCTGGCCTATTCCGTGTTCAAACGCAGCGATGCGCAGATGCTGACGGCCGGTACCGATGTCGTCACCAATGAAACTTAATGTGATAAAAGTCACTTAAAGTAAAATGTAGATTTGGTTTTTAGCTAAAAAGTAGTCGAATATTCTTGTTTTTTGGAATTTATTGAGGTGTTTTGCGGTGTGTGCTGTTACCCTTGCGCCCCTTCATTGCAACCCCGAAAGGGATCTTGAATAAGGAGTATTCAGCCATGAATGCGAGCGAGAAAAAATGGTCGCTTACCACGCGCGTGTTGCTGGGCATGGGTTTGGGTGTGCTGACCGGGTTTATTATTCGCAGCTTCTTTGCCGATAGCGACCTGGTACAGGACGTTCTGGTCAATGGTCTGCTGCTGGTGGGGGGCAAGATTTTCATTGCCAGCCTCAACATGCTGGTGGTGCCGCTGATCTTCGTTTCTCTGGTGTGTGGCACCAGCTCCCTGAAAGACATCTCCACCCTGGGGCGGCTGGGGGGCAAAACCCTGGCGCTTTACCTGTTTACCACCGCCGTGGCCATTACCCTGGCACTGGTGATGGGCGAGTTGTTCCGGCCCGGCGACGGTGCCGATCTGGTCTCATCGAGCACCTTTGCCGCCCGGGAAGCGCCATCCCTGGCCGAGGTGATCATCAACATGTTCCCCACCAACCCCATTAACGCCATGGCCCAGGGCAATACCCTACAGATTATCGTGTTTGCGGTGTTGTTCGGCATTGCCATCAGTCTGGCGGGCAGGGCGGGAGAGCGGATTGCGGCGCTGTTTGTCGATCTTAACGAAGTGATCATGAAGCTGGTGGCGCTGCTGATGAACCTGGCTCCCTTTGGGGTGTTCTGCCTGATGGCCCAGCTGTTCACCAGCCTGGGGCTGGACGCCATTCTCAACCTCATCGGTTACTTCCTGGTGCTGGCGGGTACCCTGCTGCTGCACGCCCTGGTGACCTATACCAGCCTGTTCCGGGTGCTTACCGGTCTTAATCCGCTGGTGTTTCTCAAAAAGATGGAAGACGCGGTGATGTTTGCCTTTTCTACCGCCTCGTCCAACGCCACCATTCCCGTCACCCTCGAGACCACTACCCGTCGCATGGGCGTGGAAAACCGGGTGGCGTCCTTTACCGTGCCCCTGGGCGCCACCATTAATATGGACGGTACCGCCATCATGCAGGGGGTGGCCACCGCCTTTATCGCCCAGGCCTTTAACATTGATCTTACCTTCAATGATTACCTGATGGTGATCCTGACCGCGACCCTGGCATCGGTGGGTACCGCCGGTGTGCCCGGGGTGGGCATGGTGATGCTGGCCATGGTGCTGAACCAGGTGGGGCTGCCGGTGGAAGGCATTGCGCTGATCATCGGCGTGGACCGCCTGCTCGACATGATCCGCACCGCCGTCAACATTACCGGTGACGCCGTGGTCACCTGTATTGTCGGCAAAAGCGAAGGGGCCATGAACCTGATCCGCTTCCACGACCCTCATGCCGGTGAAAAGGAAGAAGACGTGCACTTTGGCAAGGAGTAAGGGGTCACCCCTGTGTCATAAAAACGGGCGCTGCGGCGCCCGTTTTCATTGGTGAAGGATTCTGAGCCATAGTTGAAGCATGGGCGTATCGGGAAAGCATGCCGGCCACAGGACGGGAGGCAGAATGACAGCGGACGCCGAAGTGCGGATTGTGTTTCTGGGAAATCCTCTGCGGGGGGACGATGCCGCCGGCATGGGCGCGCTGGCCCTGTGCCGGACCTTTTCCTGGCCCGATGAGGTCGAGCTGGTGGACGGCGGCACGGGGGGCGTGAGCCTGCTGCCGCTGTTTCGCCATTGCCGGCGCGTCATACTGGTGGATGCTTTTTTAACGGCGAAGCGCGCCGGCGGAATTAGCCTGTTGTGTAATGTGTCGGCACAGACGCTGGCGGGCAGCGACGCGCCTGAGCATGGCGGCGGCATCAAGGGGCTGCTGGCGCTGGTGCCGCCACTGGTATCACCGGCCCCGGTTGTCGATCTGATGGTGATTGGCGCACAGCATTTTACGCCCTGTACGCTCGAGCTCAGCGACGAGGTTGCCGAGGCGCTGCCGGCATTGTGCCGGCGTCTGCATGACTACGTGACCAAAGAGCTGATGCCGCCCGCCCCGGTGAACGAAGCGCGGCAGGGCTACCGCCTGCAACTTGCCGGGTGCGTACAGGGGGTGGGCTTTCGTCCCTTCGTCTACCGGCTGGCCACCGGGCTCGGTCTGGCGGGGGAGGTCGGCAATATCGGCGCCGGGGTAGAGATTCGGCTGGCCGCCGATGCGCCAACCGTGGCGGCATTTTGCCGGCGGCTGCGGGCCGAGTGTCCGCCTCATGCTCACATTGAGCGTATAGATACCGAGCCCTTTGACTGGGTGTCCGCTCCCCGTGAGTTTGTGGTGGTCAACAGCCGGACGAAGGGGCAGGGCGCCCGGATCCCGCCGGATCTGGCCGTTTGTCCGCAGTGTCTGGCGGAGCTGAACGACCCAACCGACCGGCGCCAGGGCTACCCCTTTATCAACTGTACGAACTGTGGCCCCCGCTATTCCATTGTGCGGGCGCTGCCCTGGGACAGGGCCCATACCGCCATGGCGGACTTTCCCCTGTGCGCCGCCTGCCTTGAGGAATATACCCATCCCGCCAACCGGCGTTTTCATGCCGAGCCCGTGGCCTGTGCCGTTTGCGGGCCGCATCTCTGGCTGCAAACCGCCGATGGGCAGAACAGGCAGGGAACCGCGGCAAGCCTGCTGGCGCAATGTGCCACCTGGCTGAAACAGGACAGAGTGCTGGCGCTCAAGGGCATTGGCGGGTTTCAGCTGGCCTGTGATGCCGGCTCGGCAGCGGCCATTGCGATACTGCGCGAGCGCAAGCATAGACCCGCCAAGCCCTTTGCGATCATGATGCGGGATTTGGCCCAGGTGGAGGCCTGTTTTGAACTGAATGACGCCGAGCGGGCACAGCTGAGCAGCCCGGCGGCCCCCATTGTGCTGTTGCCCAGGGCACGGCTTAGAACGCCGGCACCGGGCATGGCGGTCGAGGCCCTGGCGCCGGGGCTGGCACACCTTGGCGTCATGGTGGCGAGCTCGCCGCTGCACTGGCTGTTACTGACCGGGATGGGCAGCCCGCTGGTGATGACCTCGGGCAATGCCGGTGGAGAGCCCATATGTACCGGTAACCGGCAGGCGCTGTCGGCGCTGGCCCCTCTGGCCGACGGCTTTTTGCTGCACAACAGGCCCATTGTTAACCGCTGTGACGATTCGGTGCTGTCCGTGGTGGCCGGTCGGCCAAGGCTGGTTCGCCGGGCCCGGGGCTTTGTACCGGATCCCATCCCTCTGCCCGCCGGGCTGAACGGCACCGTGCTGGCGCTGGGGGCGGATTTGAAAAACAGTTGCTGCCTGGCCGGCTCAGGCCGGGCGGTGCTGTCTGCCCATATTGGCAGTCTGAGCAGTCCGGCCTGCCTGGATGCGCTGCGGCAGGAAGCGAAGCACCTGTCGGTGTTGCTGGGTATGAGTCCCAGAGCCATTGCCGTCGATTTGCATGCCGATTATGCCGCCACCCGCCTGGGCGTTTGCCTGGCAAAGGAGGGCGGGCTGCCGTTGTACCGGGTGCAGCATCATCACGCCCATCTGGTGTCCTGTCTGGTGGAAAACGGTCATGAGCCCCATGAGCCGGTGCTGGGCATGGTACTCGACGGCCTGGGCCTGGGTGATGATGGCAGTCTGTGGGGCGGGGAGTTCCTGCTGGCGGATTACGCCGGTTACCGCCGGCTGGGGCGGCTGCGGCCTTTTCCTCTGCTGGGGGGGGATCAGGCCAGCCGCCAGCCCTGGCGCAACCTGCTGGCCCAGCCGGTGTCCTTTTCTGCCTGGCCGGAACTGCAACCACGCTGTCCGTTACTGTTCAGCAATAACGCCGGGGCCTTGCTGGCCATGGCGCCGCGTTTTCCGCTCACGTCCTCGGCGGGGCGATTGTTCGATGCGGTGGCGGCGCTGCTGGGCGTGGCGCCTGTCGAACAGAGCTTTGAAGGGGAAGCGGCGATGAAGCTGGAAAGCCTGGCCCAGGGGGCGCAGGCCAACACCTGCTATGACGTCACGCTAAGCCGCGAAGGCGAGCTCTGGCAACTGGATCCGAGCCCCATGTGGCCCCTGATGATCCAATCCCTGCTGAGCGGCGAGAGCGAAGCGGTGCTGGCGGCCAATTTTCACCTAAGTTTAGTGAAAGGCCTGTGCCGAATGGTGCAGCAGCTGCAACAGCAAGGGGGCTTTGGCGTCGTCGCCCTGAGCGGGGGGGTGATGCAAAATCGCCGGCTGCTGACGGCCCTGACTGAGACGCTGGAAGCCATGGGCCTGACGGTGCTGACCCAACGTCAGGCGCCCTGCAACGATGGCGGCATTGCCCTGGGCCAGGCCGCCATCGCCCTGGCGCAATGGCGGCCCGATCGGGTTAACCCGCACTGAGAAAGGAGTCGCTTATGTGTCTGGGAATACCGGCTCAGGTGGTGGCCATTGTGGATGCCGACGCCGGGCTGGCGCTGGCGGAAACCGCCGGGGTGCGCCGGCAAATCAATCTTGCCCTGCTTGCCGCCGACGACCGGGCGCTGTCGGCCCTGGTGGGAGAGTGGGTGCTGCTGCATGTGGGCTTTGCCATGGCGCGGATTGATCAGCAGGAAGCCGAGCGCACCCTGGCCCTGCTGGCGCAAATGGAAGCAAGCCATGAGCCCTAACACAGACTTTCGTGATGCAACCCGAGTGAAGGCGCAGCTGGCGGCCATTACCCCCGTGGCTGAGCGGGTGGCGGCACGCCTGGGCCGGCCCCTGCAGATCATGGAAGTGTGCGGTGGCCATACCCATGCCATCTTTCGTTTTGGCCTGCACCAGCTGTTGCCTGAGTCCATCGAGTTTATTCACGGCCCCGGCTGCCCGGTATGCGTGCTGCCGGTGGACGCGGTGGATCAGGCCGTCAGCCTGGCCCGGCAGCAGAACGTGATCCTTGCAAGCTTTGGCGATCCGCTGCGGGTACCCGGCAGCCGGGGCAGCTTGCTGCAGGCCAAAGCCGAGGGGGCCGAGGTGAAAGTGCTTTATTCTCCCTATGACGCCCTGGCCCTGGCCAATGCCAACCCCCACAAGCAGGTGGTGTTTTTTGCCATCGGCTTTGATACCACCATGCCCGGTACCGCCTGTTCCCTGCTGGCCGCCGACCGGGCGGGCATCGGCAACCTGCGCTTTATCTGCCATCATATTCGGCTGATGCCGACCCTGACGGGTCTGCTTGAAGCCGGTGAGGTGCAGCTCGATGGTTTTATCGGGCCAGGGCACGTCAGCATGGTGATCGGACGCCGAGTGTATGCCCCCATTGCCCACCACTATCATAAACCTCTGGTGATCGCCGGTTTTGAGCCGGTGGACTTTTTGCAGGCCCTGTATCAGCTGGTGCAGCAACTGGATCAGGGCCGCTGCGAGATTGAAAACGCCTATGCCCGGGTAGTGGCGGATGCAGGCAACCCGGCCGCCCTGAAGGCGATGAAACAGGCGTTTGAGTCGGGCATTGACGGCCACTGGCGCGGCCTTGGCCGGGTGCTGGGCTCGGGCGTGCGAATACGGACGCAATACCAGCATCTGGATGCGACCGAGCTGCTGGCCACACTTGAGCCGGTCAGGGCCGCCGATGAACCCGTCTGGTGCAATGGAGTACTCACCGGCCGGATCAAGCCCCATCAGTGCCCCCTGTTTCGCCGCCAGTGCACCCCCGAGCACCCGGTGGGCGCCCTGATGGTGTCGAGCGAGGGGGCCTGCGCCGCCTACCATCAATATCGCCCCGAGGAGGTCGGCAGTGAGCAATGAACACGCCACCATCACCCTGGCCCACGGGGCCGGGGGCGGGGCCATGCATCAGCTGATTGACTCCCTCTTTCTCACCGCCTTTGGCGACACTCCCTTGCTGCAAAAGGAGGATCAGGCCCGGTTGCCATTGGCCGGTCTGCTGGCTCAGGGAGATCGCTTGGCCCTGACCACCGACAGCTTTGTGGTCAGCCCGCTGGAATTTCCCGGGGGCGACATCGGCAAGCTGGCGGTGTGTGGCACCATTAACGATCTGGCCGTGGGCGGCGCCATGCCGCTTTATTTAAGTGCCGCCTTCATTATCGAGGAAGGGCTGCCCCTGACCTTGCTTGCGCGCCTGGTCGGCTCCATGGCCGCAGCCGCGCGCCAGGCCGGTGTCACCATCGTTACCGGCGATACCAAGGTGGTGGAGCGGGGCATGGCCGACAAACTCTTTATCAACACCACAGGTGTGGGCGTGATCCCGGCGGAGCTGAACCTGTCCATCGGCGCGGCGCGGCCCGGCGACAGAGTGCTGATCAACGGCCATGTGGGGGATCACGGCGCCGCCGTCATGCTGGCCCGGGAAGAGCTGGGGCTGGTGGGGGAGCTTGCCAGCGACTGTGCCGCCCTGCACACGCTGATCCAGCCAGTGCTGGCGCAATGTGCTGGCGTACGCTGTCTGCG
Source organism: Oceanimonas aquatica (assembly GCF_030732065.1). Classification (GTDB taxonomy): domain Bacteria; phylum Pseudomonadota; class Gammaproteobacteria; order Enterobacterales; family Aeromonadaceae; genus Oceanimonas. The sequence continues at coordinate 108,738 of NZ_JAVBHX010000002.1, read as the reverse complement.
CGATGCCACCCGCGGCGGTCTGGGCGGTGTGCTGAACGAAATGGCCGAGGCATCATCGGTGGAGATTCGGCTGACCGAACAGGAACTGCCCCTTCGCCCGCAGACCCAGGCATTGTGCGAACTGCTGGGGCTGGAGCCGCTGCTGCTGGCCAATGAAGGGCTGGCCGCCATGGTGATTGCCCCCGAGCAGGCGGAACAGGCACTGGCGTTGTGGCGTGCTCATCCCCTGGGCCGGCATGCCCGCATTATCGGCGAGGTATTGGCGTCGGCGTCCCCGGGGCGGCTCAGCCTGCTCGGTCCTTATGGCGGCGCGCGGCTGCTGGAGGTGCCCCATGGCCTGCAATTGCCACGGATCTGCTGATTATGCATGAACTTTCGGTGGTGCGGGCCCTGCTGACCGAGCTCAAGCCCTATCAGCACAGGGTGATCAGCCGCATCACCGTCGAGGTGGGCGCCATGAGCTGCGTGGATGGTGAACGGCTGCAGTTTTGTTTTGACATGGTGAAACAAGACGCCGGCCTGGGCGGCGCTGAGCTTATCATCGAGGCGGTGCCGGCTCAGGCCGAATGCCGGGACTGCGGCCGGCACTTTGCCCCGACCGGCCCGGGAGAGAACTGCCCCTGTGGCGGCTATGACTATACTTTGATTTCTGGACGACAACTGCTGTTAACGGAAATAGGATTCGGCTGATGTGTGGTCATTGTGGATGTTCCGGCGACAAGGCCCGGCTGTCGGAGCCGGGAACCGGGTCACATCGTCATTTGCATCATGACGGTGACAGCCTGCAGTTGCAGCAGGCGCTGCTGGCCGGCAATGATGAACTGGCCCGGCAAAATCGCGACTGGCTGACTGAAAACCACATCAGCTGCATCAATCTGATGGGCACCCCGGGTGCCGGCAAGACCCGGTTGCTGGAAGCCAGCTTTGCTTATGCCCAAACGCAGGCAGGCTGGCCGTCGATGGCGGTGCTGGAAGGGGATCAACAAACCCGGAATGATGCCAGGCGCATTCAGGCCAGCGGCGGCCGGGCGGTGCAGATCAACACCGGCACCGGCTGCCACCTGGATGCACAAATGATACAGGCGGGCCTGGCCAGTCTGGCACCATCGCCCGGCTCTCTGGTGCTGGTCGAAAACGTCGGCAACCTTGTATGCCCGGCGCTGTTCGATCTGGGCGAACAGCACCGTGTCGCCATGATGGCGGTGACCGACGGCGACGACAAACCGGAAAAATACCCCCATCTGTTTGCCGGCTGCGAGCTGGCCATTATCAACAAGGCCGATCTGCTGCCTTACCTGGATATCGATCTGGAAAAGATAAAGACCTCCCTGCGCCGCCTGAACCCCAATGTCGACATTCTGGTGCTGTCGGCCAGTACCGGCGGAGGGATGAATGCCTGGTATGACTGGCTGCTGAGCGCGCGCGTATGAGCCGGCGTTTTCTGCCGCGAAGGCACCTGAACCGGCTGCATCAGGCCCTGGTGCAGGCCGGTTATGAGGTGATTGGCCCTCGCGTGAAAGACGATACCATTGTGTTTGCGCCTCTTGAACAGGTTGACGACCTGCCCTGGGGCTGGCAGGAGCAGGCCGATGCTGGCCGCTACCGCCTGCAGCACACCGCCGGTCGCCGCGCCTTTGCCTGGAACACCGGCCCCCAGGGCCTGAAGCCCTGGCTGTTTCAGCCGGAACAAGTACTGTGGCGGGCCGAGCACACCGAAACCGGCCTGAATTTTCGCGCCGTTGAGCCGAGCCCTGAGCGGCTCGCGTTTATCGGTCTGCGGGGCTGTGATCTGGCGGCGCTGAAAATCCAGGATCAACACTTTCTCGACGGCCCTTATGCCGATCCCTTTTACCGGGCCCAGCGCGAGCAACTCTTTATGGTGGCGGTCAATTGCGGCCGCAGCGCCGACACCTGCTTTTGCGTCTCGACCGGCGATGGCCCCGAGGCCCGTTTCGGCTTTGATCTATTGCTGGATGAGCTGGATGACGGCTACCTGCTGCAAACCGGCAGCGCTGAAGGCGACGCCATCGCGGCGCACTTACCCCTGAACAAGGCCAGCGTTCAGCAACTGAACGAGGCGAAAACCGCGCTGGCAGGGGCCCGCCGACAACAGCGAACCATGCCCGCTACCGCCGAGCTGGCGCAACTGGTAGACCGGCTCGATCACCCTCGCTGGCAGCAGGTGGCCGAGCGTTGCCTGGCCTGCGGCAACTGCACCTCGGTTTGCCCCACCTGTTTCTGCTCGAAACAGGACTCCGAAGGCGACATTCGTAACCGGCAGGCCGAGCAGGTGCAGCGCTGGGACTCCTGTTTCAGTGAGCAGCACAGCTACATCACCGGCAAGGTGGTCCGCCATAAAATTCAACACCGCTACCGGCAATGGCTGGTGCACAAGCTGGCCACCTGGCAGCAGCAATTTGGCCGCAGTGGCTGCGTGGGTTGCGGTCGTTGCATTGCCTGGTGTCCGGTGGCCATCGATCTGGTGGAAGAGGCCCACGCCCTGCTGGAAACACCGAAGGAGGGGGAGCATGGCTGATGGTGTGCCCATGGTCGCCACCCTGGCGGCCAAAACCATGGAGGTGCCGGGGGTACATACCCTGAGTCTGGCGCTGGAAACCCGCTCCCCGTTCGACTTCGACTACGGCCAGTTCAACATGCTTTATCTGTTTGGTGCCGGTGAGGTGGCCATTTCCATCATGGGTTGGCATCAGGGCCTGTTGCAGCACACCATTCGCGCTGTGGGCCGGGTCACGCGGCCCCTGGTGGCGCTGGACGTTGGCCAGCAGCTGGGCCTGCGCGGCCCCTTTGGCCAGGGCTGGCCGCTGGCGCAACTGCAAGGTCGGGATCTGGTGTTTATCACCGCCGGGCTGGGCTGTGCCCCCGTGGTGGCGGCCATTCACCATGCGCTGATCAACCGGGATCAGTATGGCCGCATCGTGATCCTGCAAGGGGTCAAGCACCATGCCGACTTGCTATGGCAGGCCCAGTACCGGCGCTGGCAAACCCTGGGCAAGTGTCAGGTACTGTTGGCCGCCAGCGAAGAGCACCGTCACCGACACCGCTGGCGCCTCGGGCTGGTGACCGAGTTGCTGGAGCTGGCGGAGTTTGATCCCGGCCATTGCGCGGTGCTGATGTGTGGCCCCGAGATCATGATGATGGCGGCCCTGAAACAACTGGCGCGGCTGCAGGTGGCGGATGAGGCCGTGTATCTGAGTCTGGAGCGCAACTTTCAGTGTGGCCGGGGGTTGTGTGGTCACTGCCAGCTGGGTCCGTATTTTGTTTGCAAGGACGGCCCGGTGTTTCATTACCCCGAGATCAGGTCCTGGCTGGGCAGGGAGGGTGTCTGATGAGCAGGCCAAGGCTTACCCTGGCGGTACACAAGCTGACTTCTTGCTCCGGCTGCCAGCTGGCCTTGCTCAATCAGGGGCCGGCGCTGCTGGCACTGCTCGAAGAAGTGGAGTTTGTGCATTTTATCGAGGCGGGCATTGAGGGGCCGGACAAAAAGGTGGATCTGGCTCTGGTCGAGGGCAGTATCTCCACCCCGGAAGATCTGGCACGGGCCAAAGCCCTTCGCCGCAACAGCAGGCTGGTGGTGACCATGGGCGCCTGTGCCACCAGCGGCGGCATTCAGGCCCTGCGCAATATGGCGGATGGCCCGGGCTGGAAAGCGGCCATTTATGCTCACCCGGACTTTATCGCTACCCTGGATACCTCCACCGGGGTGGCCGAACACATCAGGGTGGACTTCGAGTTGTGGGGGTGCCCCATTACGCTCGAGCAGATGCGCCATTTTCTGCGCCAGTTGCGCCTGGGCGTGCAGCCTCGCCCCGAGGCCGAAAAGCTGTGCATGGAATGCAAGCGCCGCCAGCAGGTGTGCGTCATGGTCACCAAGGGCGCGCCCTGTTTGGGGCCCGTGGTGCGCACCGGTTGTGGCGCCCTCTGTCCCGCCTTTGGTCGGGCCTGCTATGGCTGCTTCGGGCCTTCCGAGCTGCCCAATTGCGACAGTCTGGCCAACCGTTTTACCGGTCTGGGCCTGCTCCCCGACGACATTGCCCGGCGTTTTGCTGCCATTCACAGCCACAGCGCCCCCTTTCGCGAGCAGGTCCTGCGCTGGCAACCCATTGATGTGCGGGAGGTGGACGAGTGACGAAAAAAGCCAGGCGTCGTATCGCCCTCAAGGTGCCTTTCGTCACCCGGCTGGAAGGGGAAGGCAGCCTGGAGCTCAGCGCCAAAGGGAATCGCATCGACAAGCTGCATCTGGCCATTTTCGAGCCGCCCCGGCTGTTTGAAAAGTTTCTCGAAGGGCGCGGCTATCAGGAAGTGCCGGATCTCAACGCCCGCATCTGCGGCATCTGTCCCATGGCCTACCAGCTCACCTCCATTCAGGCCATGGAGCAGTTGTTTGGCATCAGGCTGCCCGTCCCGCTGGTGCAGTTAAGAAAGCTGATGAACCTGGGGGAGTGGGTGCAGAGTCATGCGTTGCATATTCATTTTCTCGCCGCTCCCGATTTTCTGGGGTTCGATCATGCTCTGGCCATGGCCAAAGAGTATCCGGAGGTGCTGCAGCGGGGCATGCAGTTGCAGGAGGCCGGCAATGCCCTGATGGCGCTGCTGGGCGGACGCTCCGTGCACCCGGTAGGATTGCAGGTGGGCGGCTTTGGCCGCCTGCCCGATGACGCACGCTGGCATGAAGTTCGCGGTCAGGTACAACAGGCCCTGCCCGCCGCCGAAGCGCTGGTGCGCTGGACCGCCGAACTGGCGTTGCCCGATTACGGTCATGACTTTACCTGGGTCAGCCTCACCGAGCCCGACGCCTATGCTATTAATGGCGGCCGCATTACCTGTAGTACCGGCCTGAGCCTGGATTATTCCGAGTACGCTCACCATTTTGCCGAGCATCAGGAGCCCCATTCCACGGCGCTGTATTCCCTGCTTGATGGCGAGGATTATCTGGTGGGCCCCCTGGCGCGAATGAATAACGGTTTTGAGCGGTTGTCCGCCGAGGTGCGTGCCCTGGCACGGGACTGCGGCCTTGAGTTCCCCAGTCGCAACATGTTTACCAGTATTCAGGCCCGGGCACTGGAGATTTATTGGGCCTTGTTCGAGGCTTCCCGGCTGCTGGCTGAGGAGTGCCCGACAGGTGAGGCCAGCCTGCCGGTTACGTCCAGGGCGGGTGAGTGCTGTTGTTGTACCGAGGCACCCAGGGGCATGATTTATCACCATTACCGGCTGGACGAGCGGGGCAGAGTGCTGTCCTGCTCCATTATTCCGCCCACCAGCCAGAATCAGGCCCGTATTGAGCAGGACCTCAGGGCGTCGGTTACCCGCTTTGGTCTGGACCACAGCGATCAGGAGCTCAAGCTGTTCTGCGAGCGGCTGATTCGAAACTACGATCCCTGTATTTCCTGCTCCACCCATTTTTTGCAGTTCAGACTGCGGCGCGAATAGCCGGATTATGGCTAAACTTCGTTGAATAACCCTCAATTCTGCTGGTAAAGCCACTGGCAAGCAGGAGGCCCCCCAATGGGCTTTGACATCATCACCAAGTCACCGGAACCGTCCGGCACCAAGCCCAATCTGGCGGACTACCGGCAAGGCTGCCGACAGTTCGACTGGCAGCAGGCTCACGACAGAATCCGGGGCCATAAGGGTGGCATCAATATCGCCTTTGAAGCAGTCGACCGCCATGTGTTTGAAGGACAGGGCGCGCAGCCGGCGCTGATCTGGCTGGGCAAGCAGGGCGAGCGGCGCATCCTCAGCTACCTTGAACTGCAGGGGCTCAGTAACCGCTTTGCCCTTCTGCTGACCGGCCTGGGGGTAGCCAAAGGCGATGTGGTATTCAGCCTGTGCGGACGAACGCCCCAGCTGTTTGCCGCCTTGCTCGGCAGTCTGAAAGCCGGCGTCGTGTTTTGTCCGCTGTTTTCCGCTTTTGGCCCCGAGCCCATTCGCTCCCGCATGGAGATTGGCACTGCCAGGGTCCTGGTCAGCAGCGCCCGTCTCTATCAAAAAAAGGTAGCACCCTGGCGTAGCGAGCTGCCCCATCTGGAGCAGGTGTTGCTCTACGACTGTCACGGTGACTGCCCTGCCGACTGTCTGGATCTGGACTCTGCTCTGGCGGAAGCCGACGAGACCTTTCACATTTGCCCGACCCGGCCAGAAGACCCGGCCCTGCTGCACTTTACCAGCGGCACCACAGGTCTGCCCAAGGGCGCGCTGCATGTGCATGAGGCAGTGGTGCACCACAGTTATTCCGCCTGGTGCGCCCTGGATCTGCACCCCGGCGACATCTATTGGTGCACGGCAGATCCGGGCTGGGTCACCGGCACCAGTTATGGTGTCATTGCTCCCTTGTGCAACCGGGTGACCCTGGTACTGGATGAGGCGGAATTCGCCCCCGAGCGCTGGTACCGCATCCTGGCCGATGAAAGGGTCAATGTCTGGTATACGGCGCCCACGGCCATTCGCATGCTGATGAAAGCCGGAGACGAGCTGGTGACCCGGTATGATCTGGGCGCCCTGCGTTTTCTGGCCAGCGTCGGTGAGCCGCTCAATCCCGAGGCGGTGGTCTGGGGTCAGCGGGTGTTCGGTATTCCCTTTCACGACAACTGGTGGCAGACCGAAACCGGCGGCATCATGCTGGCCAATTTTGCCGCCGAGCCGGTCAAGCCGGGCTCCATGGGGCGGCCGCTGCCGGGGATCACGGCGGGCATTGTGCGAGTGGATGAACAGGGTCGGCTGGCCGAGCTGAGTGAACCCGGGCAGGTGGGCGAGCTGGCGCTGAGACCGGGCTGGCCGTCCATGTTCAGGGCCTATCTGCATGAAGAGCAACGTTACCGCCACTGCTTCAAGGACAACTGGTACCTCAGTGGCGATCTGGCCTGGCGGGATGACGACGGCTACTACTGGTTTGTGGGGCGCAGCAAGGAGCTGATCAAATCCTCCGGTCATCTGATTGGTCCCTTTGAGGTGGAAAGTGTGCTGCTGGAACACCCGGCGGTGGCGGAAGCCGGGGTGATCGGCATTCCGGATGAGGTGGCCGGGGAAGTGGTCAAGGCCTTTGTGGCGCTCAAACCCGGCCATGAAGCCGATGACGCACTGATGAAGAGTCTGATGGCCCATGCCCGCAAGCGCCTGGGGCCGGCGGTGGCACCGCGCGAGATCGCCATCAGGGATAACCTGCCCAAGACCCGCAGCGGAAAGATCATGCGTCGTCTGCTGCGGGCCCGTGAGCTGGGCTTGCCGCCGGGCGATATTTCCACCCTGGAAAGCGATGAGGGCAGTGGCCATGAACGTTAACCCCGAACCGGCCGGCAACGAGCCGGAGACTCGTCATTTGCTGCGGTTGCTGCAGGAAATGCTGCGTATTCGCCGCTTTGAGGAACGCTGCGCCGAGCTGTATATGGAAGAGAAAATCCGTGGTTTTCTGCATCTCTATATCGGCGAGGAAGCGGTGGCGGTAGGCGTGATGCAGGCACTGACGGCGGAGGATGCGGTGGTTGCCACCTACCGGGAGCACGGCCATGCCCTGGCCCGGGGGCTGGACATGAAGGCGGTAATGGCGGAAATGTTCGGCAAAATTGGCGGCAGCAGCCGGGGGCGGGGCGGCTCCATGCATATTTTTGACGAGGAAAAGCGGTTCTATGGCGGTAATGCCATCGTCGCCGGTGCCCTGCCCATGGCGGTGGGGCTGGCATTGGCCGACAAGTTGCAGGGGCGCGCTCGAGTGACCTGCTGTTTTTTCGGTGAAGGTGCGGCGGCCGAAGGGGAATTTCACGAAAGCCTTAATCTGGCCCAGCTGTGGCAATTACCCTTGCTGTTTGTGTGTGAAAACAATCGCTACGCCATGGGCACGGCCCTGGCCCTTTCCGAATCGGAGCAGCGTATTTTCAGAAAAGCCGAAAGCTACGGCCTGGCCGCGCAGGAAGTGGACGGCATGCAGGTGATGGCGGTGGAAGCGGCGGCGCGGGAGTGTTGTGAAGCCATTCATCAGGGGGGAGGGCCCCGCTTTCTGGAATGCCTGACCTACCGCTTTCGTGGTCACTCCATGTTCGATACCCAGCTTTATCGTACCTCCGGCGAGGTGGAGCAATGGCAGCAAAAGGGGCCCATACTGCAGCTCAGACAACGGTTGGAGCACAACGGTGCGCTGGATGAAAACCAGTGGCAACAACTGGAGCAGGCCGTCAGGCGGGAGATTAACGCCGCCGTCGCCTTTGCCGAGCAGTCGGCGTTTGAGCCCGAGTCGGAGTTGTGCCGGGGCGTCTACCAGGAGCCTGCGTCATGAATGAGTCCACCATCAGCTACCGGGAAGCGGTGCGGGAAGCCATACGGGAAGCCATTCGGGAGGATCCCCGGGTCTTTTTGATGGGCGAGGATGTGGGTCATTACGGTGGCTGCTATGCGGTGACCAAGGGCCTGCTGCAGGAGTTTGGCGAGCAGCGTGTGCGGGATACGCCCTTGTCCGAGTCCGGTTTCGTCGGGGCGGGCATCGGGGCCGCGCTCGGGGGCATGCGACCCATTGTCGAGGTGATGACGGTCAATTTCAGCCTGCTGGCACTGGATCAGATCGTCAACAATGCCGCCACCCTGCGCCATATGTCCGGCGGACAAATTGGTGTACCGCTGGTAATCCGCATGGCCTGCGGGGCCGGCCGGCAGCTGGCGGCCCAGCATTCCCACAGCCTGGAAAACTGGTACGCCCATGTGCCCGGTCTCAAGGTACTGGCACCGGCTACCCTGGCCGATGCCCGCTATATGCTGGCCATGGCGCTGGCAGATCCCGACCCTGTGTTGCTGTTTGAGCATGTGCTGCTCTACAACAACACGGGGCCGCTCCCCACGCCAGATGAATGCCCGGACATGCACCGGGCGCTGGTACGCCGGCAAGGCACGGATCTCAGCCTGCTCAGCTACGGCGGCTCCCTGCCCAAGGCGCTGGAGGCTGCCGAGGTGCTGCAAGGTCGGGGCATCAGCGCCGAGGTGGTGGACTTGCGCTGTCTGCGACCGCTTGATACCGACACCCTGTTTGCTTCGGTCAACAAGACCCACCGTCTTCTGGTGGTGGATGAAGGCTGGCGCACCGGCAGCCTGGCCGGCGAAATCTGCGCTCAGGTGGCGGAGTACTGTTTCTGGTCGCTGGATGCCCCGCCGCAACGTGTGTGCAGCGCCGAAGTGCCCATTCCCTATCCCCGGCACCTGGAGCTGGCCGCCACGCCCCAGGTTGAAGGCATAGTGGCCGCAGCACAAGGGATGGTGGGTCAATGAACAAAATCATCAGAATGCCATCCTTCGGCAGTGATATGGCCAAAGGCACGGTGGCCGAATGGCTGGTGAAGCCCGGGGATACGGTGCACAGAGGCGATGTGATCGCTACCATCGATACCATGAAGGGACTGATCGATCTGGAGGTCTTCGACGAGGGGGTGGTGGACACCCTGCTGGTACCAACAGGAGAGCAGTTGCCGGTGGGTGAACCCATTGCACGCTTGCGGCTGGCCGGTGACGCCGAGCAAAGTGAAGGGGCGGCAGGCAGCGCAGAGCCCGAAGCGTCGGTTGTGCCCGAGGCGATACAGGCCAGCTCGAGTATTGTCCGCCCCCAGGCCGACGCTGCGGCGTCTTCGGTCCGGATCTCCCCGGCAGCCCGCCAGCGGGCCGGGCAACTGGGCATCGACTGGCGTACTCTGGGGCCTGGCAGCGGGCCCGATGGCGCCCTGGTGCTGGCAGATATCGAGGGCCTGGCGCCCTCTTTGAAGCAGCAGGATAGCGATCAGCAAATGCGCCAGGCCATTGCCGCCGTGGTGATTCGCTCCAAGCGGGAGATCCCTCATTATTACCTGGAACAGGACATCCCGCTGGCGCGGGCCCAGGCCTGGTGCACGGCTTTTAATCAGGGTAAGCCCACCGGGCAACTGGTGCTGGTCAATGCCCTGATTTTCTGTGCCCTGGCCAGAGCCCTGGCCGAGTCTCCGCGGTTCAACGGCTTTTACCGGGATGGTCACTATCAGAGCCAAGCCCGGGTGCATCTGGGCAATGTCATTCACCTGCGAGGGGGCGGCCTGGTGGTGGCGGCCATTCATGACGCGCACTCGTTGGGGGTGGAGCGAATGATGACGGCCCTCAGGGATCAGGTGATCCGGGCCCGGGAAGGAGGACTGCGCAGTGCTGAGCTTCAGGAGGCGACGGTCACCGTGTCCAGCCTGGGAGAGCGGGGAGTGGATCGCATGCAGGGAGTGATATTCCCGCCGCAGGTTGCCCTGCTGGGCATCGGGCGGGTGCGCAGTGCGCCCTGGGTGCAGGAGCAAAGCATCATCCCCATGACCCAGGCCAGTTTCAGTCTGGCGGCTGACCACAGGGTGAGTGATGGCCACGAGGGGGCCCGTTTACTCAACCGGATTGACCGGCTGCTGCAACAACCGGAGCAACTGGAATGAAAGACAAACAGGCGCTGAGAGCCCTGATTTATCGTCATATTGAGGACATAGCACCGGACGCGGATACCGACCAGCTAAACCCGAATGAAGATATGCGCGATGAGCTGGACCTGGACTCGATAGACTTTCTGCGGCTGATCGAGGCACTGAGCCGGGAGCTGGGCATACATATTCCCGAGACCGACTTTGCCGGTATTACCGAATTGTCCAAAATGGTGGATTACCTGAGCCAGCGTCTGGCCGAAAAGTAATGGTGGCAGGCTTTCGTGACACCGGCAAAGTGACTTGCGGCGAACCCTGCCGCATCAGTAAAAAAATACCGGCTCGTGGCCGGTATTAACGATTAATCCTGCTCTTTCAGCATATGGCCCAGCTTGCCGGCCTTGGTATCGAGGTAATGCTCGTTGAAGGGATTGCGACCTTCCTGCAGCGGCAGGCGCTCACTCACCTTGATGCCAAAGTTCTCCATCGCCTTGACCTTGCGCGGGTTATTGGTCATCAGCTTCAGCTCGGTCACGCCCAAGCTGTGCAGCATGTCGGCACAGATGGTGTAGTCACGCATGTCGGCGGCAAAGCCCAGCTCAACGTTGGCTTCTACCGTGTCCTTGCCCTGATCCTGCAGGTGATAGGCGTGGATCTTGTTTAGCAGGCCAATACCCCGGCCTTCCTGGCGCACATACAGCAGCACGCCCCGGCCTTCCTTGGCAATGCGCTCCAGCGCCGCCTGCAACTGAAAACCGCAGTCGCAACGCAGGCTGAACAGGGCATCACCGGTCAGGCATTCGGAATGAATGCGCGCCAGTACCGGTTCACCGCTGTCGACATCCCCCATTACCAGGGCGGCATGATCCTTGCCTGTACCCTTTTCTTCAAACCCGACCAGGGTAAAAGTGCCCCAGGGAGTAGGCAGTTTGGAGTTTGCCATTCGGGTAACACTGCTCATGGCGTTCCTCTTAGAGTAAATTTATCAATAAAAAATGGCGGTTATTGTAAAGCGGATGAGCCGGCAGGTATAGGCTCAATCGCCGCGAACGGATTGTTAATTGGTTGTAAACCCCTGTCTTTGTGAAACAACTTGGTTATAATGCCGCCCGCGCGGCGCCTGCTCCCGGGCAGCGTGCCCGAACTCATGATTAACTGGAGGATGTATGTCTGAACAAGCTCCCGTCATCACCGTTGATGGCCCGGGCGGTGCCGGCAAGGGCACCCTCTGCCAGCTGTTGGCCGAGCAACTGGAATGGCACCTGCTCGACTCGGGTGCTATTTACCGGGTGCTGGCGCTGGCGGCCCTGCACCACAACGTGGATCTGAATGACGAAGCGGGCCTGATGCCCCTGGCAGCGCACCTGGACGTGCAGTTTCCGACAGCAAGCGGTGAAATCCGTGTGATCCTGGAAGGCGAAGACGTCTCCCGCGATATACGTACTCAGGAAGTGGCCGACGCGGCCAGCAAGGTGGCGGCCTTTCCTCGTGTGCGCGAGGCGCTGCTGCGTCGCCAGCGAGCCTTTCGCGCCAAGCCGGGTCTGATTGCCGACGGTCGCGACATGGGCACTGTGGTGTTTCCCGATGCCGAGGTCAAAATCTTTCTCGATGCCAGTGCCGAAGAGCGCGCCACCCGGCGCCTTAAGCAGTTGCAAGACAAGGGCTTTGATGTTAGCTTTGACCGCCTTTTAAGCGAAATACAGGAGCGTGACGACCGGGATCGTAACCGGGCCGTGGCGCCTCTCAAGGCGGCCAATGACGCCCTGGTTATCGACTCCACCGAACTGACCATCACAGAAGTGCTGGACAGGGTGCTGAGTCATACTAAGGTTAAACTTGGTCGTTAAGCCATTTGGCAATGCCGCCCTCAGGGAAGAAGGGCGGAATGTGTTAGTCACCCCACGTGTGCCGGAATGCCCCGTGGATGTTCAACTCAAACAGTGTGTATTCATTAATCATATGACTGAATCTTTTGCTCAACTCTTTGAAGAGTCTCTGAAAGAACTCGAAACCCGTCCGGGCTCCATCGTTAAAGGTACCGTTGTTGCCATTGAAAACGGCATCGTACTGGTTGACGCCGGTCTGAAGTCCGAGTCTGCCATTCCCGCCGAGCAGTTCAAGAACGCTCAGGGCGAGCTGGAAATCAGCGTTGGCGACGAAGTAGACGTAGCGCTGGACGCCGTGGAAGACGGCTTCGGTGAGACTCAGCTGTCCCGTGAAAAAGCCAAGCGTCACGAAGCCTGGCTGCAGCTGGAAAAAGCCTACGAAGACGAAGAAACCGTGACCGGTGTGATCAACGGCAAGGTTAAAGGTGGTTTCACCGTAGAAGTGAACAGCATCCGCGCCTTCCTGCCCGGCTCTCTGGTAGACGTGCGTCCGGTTCGCGACACCACTCACCTGGAAGGCAAAGAGCTTGAGTTCAAGGTCATCAAGCTGGACCAGAAGCGCAACAACGTTGTGGTTTCCCGTCGTGCCGTGATCGAAACCGAAAACAGCGCCGAGCGCGAGCAGCTGCTCGAAAACCTGCAGGAAGGCCAGGAAGTCAAGGGTATCGTCAAGAACCTGACCGACTACGGTGCTTTCGTAGACCTGGGCGGCGTAGACGGCCTGCTGCACATCACCGACATGGCCTGGAAGCGCGTTAAGCATCCGTCCGAGATCGTGAATGTTGGCGACGAAATCAACGTTAAGGTTCTGAAGTTCGACCGCGAGCGTACCCGTGTATCTCTGGGTCTGAAGCAGCTGGGCGAAGATCCGTGGGTAGATATCGCCAACCGTTATCCGGAAGGCACCCGTCTGGCCGGCCGTGTGACCAACCTGACCGACTACGGCTGCTTCGTTGAAATCGAAGAAGGCGTTGAAGGCCTGGTACACGTGTCCGAAATGGACTGGACCAACAAGAACATCCACCCGTCCAAGGTTGTTTCCGTTGGCGACAACGTGGAAGTGATGGTTCTGGACATCGACGAAGAGCGTCGTCGTATCTCCCTGGGCCTCAAGCAGTGCAAGTCCAACCCCTGGCAGCTGTTTGCAGAAACCCACAACAAGGGTGATCGCGTTTCCGGCAAGATCAAGTCCATCACCGACTTCGGTATCTTCATTGGTCTGGAAGGCGGCATCGACGGTCTGGTTCACCTGTCCGACATCTCCTGGAACGCCAACGGTGACGACGCCGTTCGTGAGTTCAAGAAAGGCGACGAAATCGAAGCCGTTGTTCTGCAGGTCGATCCGGAGCGTGAGCGCATCAGCCTGGGCGTGAAGCAAATCGATGAAGATCCTTTCAATAAGTACCTGTCTGACAACAAGAAAGGTGCTATCGTTAAGGGTACCATCACCGCCGTTGACGCCAAGGGCGCCGTGGTTGAGCTGGAAGAAGGCGTGGAAGGTTACATCCGCGTTGCCGACATCTCTCGCGACCGTATCGAAGACGCCTCCACCGTGCTGAACGCCGGTGAAGAAGTTGAAGCTCGCTTCATGGGCATCGATCGCAAGAACCGCACCGTCAGCCTGTCCATCCGCGCGAAGGACGAAGCTGAAGAGAAGGCCGCCATCGACACCCTGAACCAGCAAGAAGACGTTGTTGGTCTGAGTGCCATGGCAGAAGCATTCAAGGCGGCAAAAGGCGAATAAGCCTGACCGTATTGAAACAAGGGGCCTTCGTGGCCCCTTTTTGTTTTGTGTTCCGGAGACTGAATCATGACAAAATCCGACCTGATTGAACGTATGGCCGAGCAGTATGCTCACCTCTCTGCCAAGGAGGTGGAAAATGCCATCAAGGAAATTCTGGAGCAAATGGCTTCAACCCTGCAATCGGGTGACCGTATTGAAATTCGCGGTTTCGGCAGTTTCTCGCTTCATTACCGGGCGCCTCGCCTGGGCCGTAATCCCAAGACCGGCGAAAAGGTGGAACTCAACGGCAAATACGTTCCCCACTTCAAACCGGGCAAGGAACTGCGTGAACGGGTAAACCCGGCGTGAGTTCACTTTTCCCGGTGCCTTCACTGGCGAAGCTTCGGCTTTTTCGGGATAATGCCAATCACTCTAAAATCAGGATGTTGAGAGGGTAAGGTGAAAATTGTTTTTGGCCTGATAATTCTGGCGATCCTTTTTGCGGTGGGCCTGACGCTGGGCTCCCAGAACGACCAGCTGGTTCACGTGAATTATTTGCTGGCCCAGGGAGACTATCGTCTTTCGTCTCTGCTGGCAGTCATATTCGTGGCCGGTTTTCTGATTGGCTGGCTGGTATTCGGCCTGGTCATGCTGCGCCTTAAAATGACCAACAAGGGACTGAATAAAAAGGTGGAGCGTCAGCAAAGAGAACTGGAAGAGCTCAGGGCACTGCCGGTTAAGGACTGACGAACTTCATGCTGGAATTGTTGTTTCTGCTGCTTCCGGTGGCAGCGGCCTATGGCTGGTATATGGGTCGCCGAGGTGTTCGCCAGGACGCGCAGAAACAATCCAGTCAATTCTCCCGGCAATATGTTGCCGGGTTGAATTTTTTGCTTTCCGACGAGCCCGACAAGGCGGTCGATCTCTTTATCGAGCTGTTGCAGGTTGACAGCGAAACCATAGAAACCCACCTGGCACTGGGCAATCTGTTCCGCACCCGCGGTGAGGTAGACAGAGCCATTCGCATTCATCAGAATCTCATCGCCCGACCCAACCTGTCGCTGGAACAACGCCACCTGGCCATGCTGGAGCTGGCCCGGGACTTCTTTGCCGCCGGTTTGCTGGACCGTGCCGAACAAATCCTGAACGAGCTGAAAGACGATCCCGATTACGAGCAGGACGCGCTGGAACTGCTGATGACCCTCTATCAGCAACTGCGCGACTGGGAGCAGGCCATCACGGTAGCGGCACGGCTCAAGAAGCGTCAGGGCAGCAAGGCGCTGGTTCCCATGGGGCACTTTTACTGTGAGCTGGCCGAGCAGAAATGGCAACGCCAGGACATTAAAGGAGCGCTCAGCGATTTAAAAAAGGCGCTCAAGGCAGACCACGGCTGTGTTCGTGCCAACATGCGGCTGGGCGCCATTCACATGTCGGCCGGGCAGTGGCGTCAGGCCGCCGACTGCCTGCAACAGGTGATTGAGCAGGATACGGGCTTTGTCAGCGAAGTACTGGCCGATCTGCAGCACTGCTATCATCAACTGGGGCAGGACGAGGCCTTTACCGCCCTGCTGGAGCAGTGGGTGGCGGCAGACAGCGGCGCCAGCGCGGTGCTGATGCTGGCGGACCGGGTGGCCGAGCGGGAAGGGCAGGTCAGCGCCGAACAGCTGGTACTCTCTCACCTGCAGCGCTATCCCACCATGAAGGGCTTTTACCGCCTGATGTCCTACCATGCCGCCAATGCCGAGCAGGGCAGGGCACGAGCCAGCCTGGAAATGCTGAAAGCGCTGGTGGCCGAGCAAATCAAGGCCAAGCCCAGTCATCGTTGTGGTCAGTGCGGGTTTTCGGCCCGCAGTCTGTTCTGGCAGTGCCCGTCCTGCAAGCAGTGGGGCACCATCAAACCGGTGCGCGGCCTGGACGGCGAATGACTTAAAAACAGGGAATAGGGACTACAACATATCGTCACTCCGGCGAAGGCCGGAGTCCAGGGCGAATTGCACCCTTGTCTGAAGAATGGATTCCGGCTCGGGGGCCGGAATGACCAAATCTGTTAATGTAGCTTGGTGATGAGCGTAGCGAATCCCAACATTCAGGCGCATGCAGGCAGTGGTATACGTTATAAAAAAACCGAAGGTATTAACTCATGCAAACAACACACAATGGCGATCCCAAGGTACTGATCGCCCTCGACTTTGCCGGTGAGCAGCAGGCCAGGGCCCTGGTGGCGCAACTGGATCCGGCCCAGTGCCGGCTCAAGGTGGGCAAGGAAATGTTCACCCTGTTTGGCCCGGATTTCGTGCGCCACCTGGTGGCCCTGGGCTTTGATGTGTTCCTGGATCTCAAATTTCACGACATTCCCAATACCGTGGCCAAGGCCGTGGCCGCTGCCGCCGAGCTGGGCGTGTGGATGGTCAATGTGCATGCCAGTGGCGGCAGCCGCATGATGGAGGCGGCAAAATCCGCACTGGCGCCCTATGGCGACAAGGCGCCGCTGCTGATTGCGGTCACCGTGCTGACCAGCATGACCGCCGACGAGCTGAACCAGACCGGCGTACTGCGTTCGCCCGCCGAGCAAGTGCTGGCACTGGCCCGGCTGACCCAGCAGGCCGGCCTCGACGGCGTGGTGTGCTCGGCCCAGGAAGCCAGCCTGCTGAAAAGCGAACTCGGCCCCGACTTTAAACTGGTCACCCCGGGCATTCGTCCGGCGGGCAGTGACGCCGGCGATCAGCGCCGCATCATGACCCCCGAACTGGCCCTGAAGGCCGGCAGCGATTACCTGGTCATTGGCCGTCCCATTACTCAGGCCGCCGATCCCGCCGCCGCCCTGACCGCCATCAACGCCAGCCTGCATGGCTGAGCCCTTTTCGCCCGGTCTGGATCAGGCCGGGCTGCTTCACATTATTCGCAAACCCATGCCCTTTGGTAAATACCGCGGCCAGCCATTGCTGCGCCTGCCTCTGGCCTACCTGTGCTGGATGGAGCGCAAGGGCTGGCCCGAGGGTACTCTGGGACGCGAGCTGGCGCTGGTGTATGAGCTTAAGCATAATGGTCTGGATCAGGCACTTTATGGCGTGCTGCCATCCCGAGTGAATGAGCATGGCGACAGATGAAGGTGTCGTTTACCCCTGGTGTCACCGGTTTGGCAGGGAAAATATCAGGATAATGAAAGGATGCATTGCGACATATACTGGCGCAATATAAGCCCAGAGTATTAAAACTGGTATGGTTATATTATTAATGACAAAAAAATGGGGCCCTGAGGCCCCATTTTTATATTCAGCAATGATTACTGATTGATCAGGAATTGCTCGAGGGTGCCGCCATTTTCAATGGCTTTCTTGATCACGGCAGGCTGACGGCCCTGACCGGTCCAGGTTTTGTATTCACCGTTATCATCGGTATAGGCATATTTGGCTGGACGCTTGCTGCGCGGAGCAGTGGCTTTCTTGGCGGGTTCAACCACTCCGGCCAGCTCATTGATATCAATGCCGTCGGCAGCCAGCATTTCGGCGTATTCCTTGAGCTTGCGCTCTTTCTCTTGTGCCTTGGCGCGTTCTTCTGCTTCTGATTCGCGGCGCTCTTCTACCACGGCGGTCAGTTTGCTCAGGGCTTCTTCCAGTTGCTCCATGGTGAGATCACGAGCGGCGGCACGCAGGCTGCGAATATTGAGGATGGTTTTCAGAAAATCGGTCATCTTGTTCACCTGTAGTATCTTTGTAATCGTTTTAATGTTTTAAATTTACAGTCAGAATTGCATTGTTGCAAGTAAATTGATTTTTCCATTCCCATTTAAATCAATATTGCCTTTGGATCTTTCAAAATGGGGTTTATATCTGTTGCAATTTGCAAGTGTATTCTCCGCTTGAGAGTCATATTAAATCTTCTTCATCGGGAAAGCACAAGGGCATGGCCAGCAGATGATCTTTGCACCATGGCGGTTTGAAAGCCTCCTTTCTCATCAGTTGAGAAAATTCCGTCGCCTGTGCTAACAACTGGCTAACAAACCAGCCAAATCTGTTGATCTTTCCTGTTTAGCCAGTAAAATCCGCCAACTTACCTGCGTAGAGGTGCAGCGCTTATCAGTAGGCCGGAACAGGGTGATGCCGTTAACCCCGGTTGAAAGGACGCGTTGCCGAAGTGGCCGCTTTTATCCAAAGCCGGCTGCTGGGATCAGTACCGAAAGGGCTGATACTGTCACAATCTATGGTTGTGATGCGCTACTGCTGGGGAAGATGGGACGAGACAACTCGCTTTCCTGCTCCTGGTGGTTTTTTGTTACTCAACATTCAGGTGCCGCTATGGAAGCTCATCCGTTTATTCAAAGTATCTGGTCCTTGTTACCTCCCGTGCTGGCCATTGTGCTGGCCATTATTACCCGTCGTGTGCTGTTATCGCTGGGGCTGGGAATTGTGCTGGCCGCGTTGCTGGTACAGCAATTCAATCCGTTGGCAACGGGTTCCCATGTGCTGAACAAGGTTGCTTCCCTGTTCTGGAGTGATGGTGAGCTGAACGAATGGAACGTCAATATATTACTGTTCCTGTTACTGCTCGGCTGCATTATCAGTATG
This sequence comes from Oceanimonas aquatica, assembly GCF_030732065.1. Lineage (GTDB taxonomy): Bacteria > Pseudomonadota > Gammaproteobacteria > Enterobacterales > Aeromonadaceae > Oceanimonas. The sequence goes on along the minus strand of NZ_JAVBHX010000002.1, from coordinate 90,152 downwards.
CTGAGCCGGGCCGGTGCCACTCATGCCTTTGCCGAATGGGCCCAGGCGCGCATTAAAAGCCGCCGTCAGGCCAAAGCCATGACTGGCCTGCTGGTGTTTGTGTTTTTTATTGATGATTATTTCCACAGTCTATCGGTGGGTACCATTTGCCGGCCGGTAACCGACCGTTTTGGCATTTCCCGCGCCAAGCTGGCTTATTTGCTCGACTCTACCGCCGCGCCCATTTGTGTATTGATGCCGGTGTCTTCCTGGGGCGCCTATATTATTGCGCTGGTGGGCGGCATTCTGGCCAGCTATGGGCTGACCGGTCAAAGTCCGCTGGCGGCCTTTATGGCCATGGGCGCCATGAATTTCTATGCCATTTTTACCCTGCTGATGGTGGTGCTGGTTATTCGGGGAAAGTGGGATCTGGGGCCGATGCGGCATCACGAGATGCAGGCGCTGAACGGCGAGTTGTTCGATAAAGCCAGGGGCACGCCGCCCGGCGTGCATGATCATGAGGTCTCCGGCGGCCGCATGTCGGATCTGATCCTTGCCATTGGTGGCCTGACCCTGGTGACCGTGGCCGGCCTGTTATGGACCGGCGCTCGGGCCCTGAGTGACGCGGGGCAGGCGTTCAGCCTGCTGGGTGCACTGGAAAATACCAATGTGGGTCGGGCCCTGGTCGCCGGTGGCCTGGCGGGGCTGGTGATCTGTGCCATGGCGCTGGTGCGTGAGCGTACCTCTGGCCGCGACTGGCTGCACACCCTCAAGGTGGGCCTCAAGGGCATGCTGCCGGCCATTTACATTTTGTTGTTTGCCTGGACCATTGCCGGCCTTATCAGCGAGCTGGAAACCGGCAAGTACCTGGCTTCGCTGGTGCAGCAGAACCTGCCGCTTTATCTGCTGCCGACCATTCTGTTCGTGCTGGCGGGGATCATGGCCTTTGCCACCGGCACCAGTTGGGGTACCTTTGGCGTGATGCTGCCCATTGCGGCCGACATGACCATGGCCATCGACGCCCAGATGCTGTTGCCCGGCATGGCGGCCGTGATGGCCGGTGCCGTCTTTGGTGACCATTGCTCGCCGATCTCCGACACCACTATTCTTTCTTCCACCGGGGCGTCCTGTCATCACATCGATCATGTCATGACCCAGCTGCCCTATGCGCTGTCGATGGCACTGGTGAGCATTGCCGGTTTTCTGGCCCTGGGCGTGACTGCCAGCCTGCTGGCGGGCTTTCTGGCGGCGGCCGTGGCCTTTGCTCTGGTGCTGGGGTTCTGGGCGTTGCGGCGGCGCTGATCATCAGCCGGTACAATACAAAGGGGCCGCTCATTGAGCGGCCCCTTTGAGTTTGCGTGGTGCCCGGTCAGGTGTGTGGCGCGTCGATTTTGTTGCTCCAGCGCACGGCCTCTTCGTAGCACTGGGCATTGATCTCGGGCTGCATGCCCATAAAGTCGAGCCGCTTTTGCAGCCGGGCCCAGTCGGCCTGCTCATGCTCGCGCACCATGGCCAGCAAAAAGCCCAGCTGGCCCTTGCCGCTTTCCAGTGCCTGGCGCACCGCGTCCGAGACCGGCAACTGAGGCAGAATGTCGGCCTGAGGTTGCTCCAGCAGTACATCCAGCAGGGAAAACAGGCCGCACATAAAGGCGTCGTCGGCCATGTCCTCGTTGATGTGGCCGGCCAGCAGCTCGCACCAGCGGGCGCGCACAATGGACAGGCGATACAGCTCGCGGTTTTTCTTTTTACTGATGTAGGCGGTCATCACCATGGCGGTAAACCGCTTGAGCTGCTCCTGGCCCAGGTAAACGATGGCATTGCGCAGCTTGTCGATGCTGCGGCTTTTGTAGCCCAGGTGCAGACTGTTGACGTAGCGAAGCAAATTGTAGGTAAGCGGCAGATCCCGGCTGAACAGTTCGGTCAGGCGATCGTAGTCGATGTTTTGTTCGCTGACGGCGGCCAGCAATTCAAAGGCGGTGGCTTCGTCCGTTGTCAGCAGGCGACGCTTGATAACCTGGGGCTGCTGAAAGTAATAACCCTGAAAATAATGAAAACCGGCCTGTCGGGCCGCTTCAAATTCTTCCCGGGTTTCCACTTTTTCCGCGATAAAACGCAGTTCGTCAAGATGGGAATATGCTTCAATCAGGTGACGGCATTGTTCCAGCGGCAACTGACGCAGATCCAGCTTGATAAAATCGAGGTAGGGCAGGAACTCGCTCCAGTCGTCTCCGGGAACATGATCATCCAGCGCCACTTTGATGCCCATGGCACTGAGCTGTTTGACCCGGCTCAGCAAACCCTCGGTGGGTTTGGCGTCTTCGAGGATTTCAATCACCATGTTGTGCTGTTTCAGTCCTTCCACCAGGCCTTCTTCCAGCAAGGTCTCGGGAAAATTGACAAAGCACATGGCAGAGCCGACCAGATCATCGATTTTCTCGCTGAGAAATTGCTCGGCAATCAGCCGACGGGTGGCCTGCTCGGCGCAAATATCAGGAAAACGATTTTCAAGGCCAAGCCGAAACAGCAGTTCATAGCCCAGCGGGTTGCCATTCACATCGAGGATGGCCTGGCGCGCGACAAAACTGTAATTGTCCATGAAAACACCACAATAAAACCGAACGTCGTAATATACAGGAAGCCATTGGACCAGACCAAGTTCCACACCGAGACATCAGACAAGAAAAGCGTCATATGGCGCTTTTATAAACAGCAGACAGGGGCGTTTACAGCCGGTGGCTGATTCGCCGCTTATTAGCCAGGCAACGCCATGTGAGGAAAATTGAACGGCATTTGCCACAACACGGACATGATTGGTGTGTTCAAACAGATCTGTTCTGTGGCCAGAGTAGAAATAAGTCATAAAAAGTAAAACAGGCGTTTATAAAAAAAGAGGCCTTGCGGCCTCTTTGGTGAGAAAAATCAGACCTTAAAGGTCGGATTCCATCCGCCGGAAACCCAGCATGACGTTTTTGGATGGCTCCTTGTCGGCGCGGCTGACCAGAATGCAGGCCAGGCCACACACCACAAAGCCGGGTACAATTTCGTAAAGGTCGAACAGGCCACCTTCTAGTTGCTTCCAGCCGATAACGGTCAGTGCTCCCAGAATAATACCGGCCAGGGTGCCATTGCGGGTGAGACGGGGCCAGAACACCGACAGAATGATCACCGGACCAAAGGCGGCGCCAAAGCCGGCCCAGGCGTAGCTCACCAGCCCCAGCACCGTGGTTTGCGGATCCATGGCGATAATCAGGGCAAGAATGGCCACCGCCAGCACCGCAAAGCGACCGACCCACACCAGCTCGTAGTCGCTGGCCTTGGGACGCAGCCAGCGTTTGTAAAAGTCTTCGGTCAGGGCCGAAGAGCACACCAGCAGCTGGGAGTCGATAGTACTCATGATGGCCGACATGATAGCGGCAATCAGGAAGCCGGCCACCCAGGGGTTGAACACGGCGTTGGCCAGGGCCAGAAACACGGTTTCCGGGTTTTCCAGCGGCGTACTGGTGAAATACACGGCACCGGCCAGGCCCACACCCAGGGCGCCGATCAGCGACAAAATCATCCAGCTCATGGCAATGCGTCGCGACAGCGGCACCGAGCGGGGTGAATCAATGGCCATGAAGCGCGCCAGAATATGGGGCTGACCGAAATAACCCAGGCCCCAGGCCATCAGGCTGAGACCGCTCAGCAGCGAGAACTCGTGGAACAGATCGAGCTTGTGCTCGCCCATGCCGTCCAGGGTAGCCATGGTCTGCTCTATGCCGCCAAGTTCGTTCATTACCGCCCAGGGCATGATCACTAGCGCCAGCAGCATCAGAATGCCCTGGAAAAAGTCGGTCCAGGACACCGCCAGAAAACCACCCATAAAGGTGTAGGCCACGATCACCGCGCCGCCCACAAACAGGGCGGTGAGGTAGGGCAGGCCAAAGACCTTTTCAAACAAAATGGCGCCGCCCACCAGGCCCGATGAGGTGTAGAACACGAAAAACACCAGTATGGTCAGGGCCGAGATCACGCGAATAAGGCCGCTTTTGTCATCCAGCCGGTTTTCCAGAAAGTCGGGCAGGGTGAGGGAGTCGTTGGCCTGCTCGGTATACACCCGCAGCCGCTTGGCCACAAACAGCCAGTTGAGCCAGGCACCAATCACCAGGCCAATGCCAATCCAGGCCTGATTAAGACCATGGAGATAAACGGCGCCGGGCAGACCCAGCAGCAGCCAGCCACTCATGTCCGAGGCGCCCACACTGAGAGCTGCCACGCCCGGTCCCAGGCGGCGGCCGCCCAGAATATAATCACTCAGCGAGCTGGTGGCCTTATAGGCTACCACGCCGATCAGCATGGTCAGCACCAGGTAGCCGACAAAGGTAATAAGAATAGGGAGTTCAATGGTCATAGCGCGTTCCTGTTGTTGCAAACAGCATTGATGGCGTCCGTGTAAGCAAGGGCCCGAATGGTACACCAAAAGCGGGCTCAACTCTTATAGTAGTATGGTGCCGAACGGAACGAGCGTTGAAAATTGTGAAGAACGGCGAAACCAGCAACCGTCATTCCGGCCTTGAGCCGGAATCTTGCCTGCATACAGCAGTGGGTTTCGTGAGAATGGTGCTTTATGCAATAAGACTCCGGGTCGAGCCCGGAGTCACCGAGTGTTCCAGCTGAAGCTGAATTCCTGCCTATGCCTGAGCGTGGGAGCGAGATACTACCCAATTAAATCGACCGCTCCAGAGACGCCTTGACCTTTTCGGCAATGCGGTGAATGTTTTCGCCCCGATTACTTACCACCACCAGGCGGTTATAGCTCATGGGCATGACTTCACCGTGCAGATTGTCTTCACTGAAGCTGTCTTGCAGTTGCAGGGCACGCTCCATGGGCACCAGGAACACATGCACTCTGTCGTGCTCCCCCTGGATCACCAAGTGAGCGGCGGGACCGCCCCCAAACATGCAGTGATTGGCGTAATACACTCTGCCCACATCTGCCATGTCGTGCAGTTGGGTGCCATAGGGGCGCAGTTTGGCGTTCACCGTGTCCAGACTGACTTCTTCGTCAATGTAGTGAGTGAAGGGCATTTCCCGCAGCACATGATGCATGGCCACCTGGGCCACCGAGGGTGGCTCGGCCACGGCCTGGGGTGAGAAGGTCACAAAGCGGGTGGCAAAGCCCAGGGCAAAGGCCACCGACGCGGCCACGGCCAGATGTCGCCAGCCGGGGAGCGTGCGGTTATCGGGCTGGCGCATCAGGTGTGACAGCATCAGTTTGTCGGGCAGGGCCGTGGGAACCGGCTCTTCCAGGGCACGGGAGAGCTTGCGGTTAAACGCTTTCATGTCATCCAGAAACTGTCGGTTTCCGGGGTTGGCGGAAGAAGCGGCTAAAAACTCGGGGCTTTTGTCATCGGGATCCGCGTAGGCCCTGCGGCGGAATTCCAGATCATCCATTGCTTCGACCTCTTGCTGTTTTGTCTTGCTCAATGGCCTCTCTCAGCTGGTTGCGGGCACGAAAGAGGCGGGTCATCACTGTGTTCTTGTTCAAATCCAGTATTCCGGCAATATCTTCTCCACTAAAGCCGCCTATTACCTGTAGCAACAGCGGCTCACGATATTCGGGGGCGAGCTCGGCAATATGTCGGCGCAGCCACTCGTTTTCCATGTCCTGTTCAAGGCCCGGGGTTTTACGGTCCGGCACCGCCGTGGTTTCAATGTCGACCAGATCGAACTGCTTGCGCTCAAACCGGCGGGCATTTTCCCGACGCAATATGGTGATAAGCCAGGCCTTGGCGGCCTTTTCTTCCTTCAGGCTGTCGAGCGCCTTCCAGGCCCGCAGAAAGGTTTCCTGCACCAGATCTTCAGCCACTTGCCGGTCATGGCACAGCCAGAAGGCATAGCGGAACAAATCGCCATGCAATGCATACACCAGAGCCTCGTAACGCTTTTGTTTTATCATCATGTCTTTAGAGACCGAGTGCTGCCCCTGTTGCTTTCGCTTAAATATGGAAATCATCACTTACCCCGTGTGGGAGCCTGCTTTCAGTCTAACCACTGTTCACGCCCGGTGCGACCATGGCGTGCATGGTCTTTGACTGGCAAAGGCGCAGGAACCTGTTTGAAACCGGTTTTGCCATTGCTACTATGCAGTGAGGTCAGACCTCTGTCGCAACAAGGAGCGTTTATGTCGTCGACGTCCCCTCTTGTCACTCCTCGGGGAGATCGCATTGCCATCGTGACCGGGCTGCGTACGCCCTTTGTCCGCCAGGCCAGTGCCTTTAACGGCATACCGGCGCTGGATCTCGGTCGCATGGTGGTGGCCGAGCTGCTGGCCCGAACCCCGGTGTCGGCCAGCGAGATTGAGCAACTGGTGTTTGGCCAGGTGATTCAGATGCCCAGTGCCCCCAATATTGCTCGCGAGATAGTGCTGGGCACCGAGTTGCCGGTGAGTACCGATGCCTACAGCGTGACCCGGGCCTGTGCCACCAGTTTTCAGGCGGTCTCCAGCCTGGCGGAGTCCATGCTGGCGGGCCGAGTGGAGGTGGGCCTGGCCGGCGGCGCCGATTCGGCGTCGGTGTTGCCCATCGGTGTCTCCCGCGCCCTGGCCGATGCCCTGCTGGCGCTGAGCAAGGCCAAAAGCTGGAAACAAAAGCTGGCCATCATGCGAAGGCTTAAATTGAAGGATCTGGCGCCGGTGCCGCCGGCCATTGCGGAATACTCTACCGGCCTGACCATGGGCCAGACCGCCGAGCAGATGGCCAAGAGCTTTGGCATTTCCCGCCAGGCGCAGGATGAATTTGCCCATCGCTCCCATACGCTTGCCGCCAGCGCCTGGCAGCAGGGCTGGCTGAATGACGAGGTGATGACCGCCTATGTGCCGCCGTTCAAAGCACCCGTTGAGCATGACAACACCCTTCGCGCCGACTCCTGTCTGAGTAACTATCAACGGCTGAAGCCGGTGTTCGACAAGCGCCATGGCACCGTGACCGCCGGCAACAGCACGGCGCTGACCGACGGCGCCGCCGCCGTGCTGTTGATGACCGAAAGCCGGGCCAGGGACCTGGGCTTAAAGCCCCTGGGCTATTTGCGAAGCCATGCCTACGCCGCCATTGAGGTGCGCCACAACATGCTGCTGGGGCCGAGTTATGCCACGCCCAAGGCACTGGCTCAGGCCGGCTGCACCCTGGCCGATATGGATCTCATCGACATGCACGAAGCCTTTGCCGCCCAGGCCCTGGCCAATCTGCAGTGCTTTGAAAGCCGCGCCTTTGCCGACAACGAGCTGAGGCAAGGTGGGCCCATCGGCAGTGTGGACATGACCAAATTCAACGTGCTGGGCGGCTCGTTGGCCTATGGCCATCCCTTTGCGGCTACCGGTGCGCGCATGATCACCCAAACCCTGAACGAGCTGAACCGCCGGGGAGGCGGTCTGGCCCTTACCACCGCCTGCGCCGCCGGCGGCCTGGGCGTGGCCATGGTCCTGGAGGCAGCCCAATGAGTGAACACATCTTTAGTCTGCGCATCGACGACGGCATTGGCATTATTACCATGGACGTGCCCGGTGAACGCATGAATACCTTGCGCGAGAGCGTTGCCGGCGAGCTGCGCACCCTGCTGGCAGAGGTCCACGCCAACCCTGCCATCACCGGTCTGGTGTTGTGCTCCGGCAAACCCGACTCCTTTATTGCCGGCGCCGATGTGCACATGCTGGATGACTGTCAGACCGCTGAGCAGGCCAAGGCCCTGTCCCGGGCCGGGCAGGAATTGTTCAGTGAACTCGAGCAGCTTGAACTGCCGCTGATTGCCGCCATTCACGGCCCCTGCCTGGGCGGTGGGCTGGAGCTGGCGCTGGCCTGCCATGGCCGGGTGTGCAGCGACGACGACATTACTCGGCTGGGCCTGCCCGAGGTGCAACTGGGGCTGATCCCCGGTTCCGGCGGTACCCAGCGGCTGCCTCATCAAGTGGGGCTGGTGCTCGCACTCGACATAATGCTCACCGGCAAACAGCTGCGCCCCAAACAGGCGCTGAAGGCCGGGCTGGTGAACGACATGGTGCCGCAGTGTATTTTGCTCAACACCGCCATGGCCCTGGCGAAACAGGGCAAGCCGGCCAGCCCCGGCGCGAGGGATTTAAAATCCCTTATGCTGGAAGGCAACCCCTTGGGGCGCAAGCTGGTGTTTGACAAGGCCCTGAGCACCCTTTGCCGCAAAACCCGGGGTAACTACCCGGCGCCGGAGCGGCTGTTGGAGGTAGTGCGCACCGGTTACCAGCAAGGCATTGCCGAAGGATTAAAGGCCGAAGCGGCCGCCTTTGGCGAGCTGGTGATGACGCCGGAGTCGGCGGCCCTGCGACACCTGTTTTTTGCTACCACCGAGATGAAAAAGGAAACGCATTATCAGGGCGCCGAGCCCGGCCCGGTAACGCGGGTGGGCGTGCTGGGAGGCGGCCTGATGGGCGGCGGCATTGCCTTTGTGACCGCCACCAAAGCTGGCCTGCCGGTGCGCATCAAGGACATTAAGCATGACGGCATTAATCAGGCCATGGCCACGGCACACCGCTTGCTGAACGACAAGGTCAAAAAAAAGCATTTTGGCCGTGCCGAGATGAACCAGCAGCTGGCACGGCTCACCGGCACCCTGGACTACCGCGGCTTTGAGCGGGCCGATGTGGTGGTGGAAGCGGTGTTTGAAGATCTGGATATCAAGCGGCGTATGGTAAGGGAGGTGCAACGCCATTGCCCCGAGCACACCCTGTTTGCCAGCAATACCTCGTCATTGCCCATTCACCGAATTGCGGAAGGGGCCACACACCCGGAACGGGTGGTGGGGTTGCACTATTTCAGCCCGGTGGAAAAAATGCCCCTGGCCGAAATCATTCCCCACGCCGGCACCAGCCCATCCACGGTGGCCACGGCACTGAAACTGGCCCGGGCTCAGGGCAAAACCCCCATAGTGGTCAAAGACAGTGCCGGCTTTTACGTTAACCGTATTCTGGCGCCCTACATCAACGAGGCAGCCCGATTGCTGCTGGAAGGCGAACCCGTTGAAGCCATTGACCGGGCGCTGGTGGATTACGGCTTTCCGGTGGGGCCCATTACCCTGCTGGATGAAGTGGGCATCGACGTGGCCGCCAAAATCGCCCCGGTGCTGGAGCGGGAGCTGGGCAGCCGCTTTAAGGCGCCGGCCGCCTTTAACAAGCTGCTCGATGACAAGCGTCTGGGCAAGAAAAATGGCCGGGGCTTTTACGCCTTTAATAAAAAGGGCAAACCCGCCGATCCCGCCATGTATCGTTTGCTGGGCATTGTCCCCCAGGCCCGGCTGCCGGCTCAGGACATGGCCGAGCGCTGTGTGCTCCTGATGTTCAACGAAGCGGCGCTGGCCCTGAATGAAGGCGTGGTGGCATCAAGCCGGGACGGTGACATTGGCGCCGTATTTGGCATCGGTTTTCCGCCCTTTACCGGTGGCCCCTTTCATTACATGCATCAGCAGGGCATTGAAAACATCGTCGCCAAAATGGAAGAGTACGCCCGCAAATACGGCGAACGCTTCACCCCCTGCGAGCCATTGCGGCAAATGGCCGAGCGGGGGGAGAGTTATTACTGAGGGTAACCCCACCCTGACCCTTGACCTTGGTAAGGGGAGTTTAACCCCTCCCCTTGGTAAGGGGAGGGGATCAACCAACGCCTCTTCCTTTTTAAGGGGAACCACCTTTGCTCCTCCCCCTTATCAAGGGTGAAGGTTGGGAGGGGTTTTTTATTTTTCCCCTCTTGAAAACCGCGTCACCGTCCCCATCTTTCTGGCTGTAGGTTAAACCAAGCAAGGAACATCAAGATGACCGAAGCCGTGCATACCGAAACCCATGGTTTTCAAACCGAAGTCAAACAGCTGCTCAGCCTGATGGCCCACAGCCTGTACTCCAACAAAGAAGTGTTTTTGCGGGAACTGGTGTCCAACGCCGCCGATGCCGCCGACAAACTGCGCTTCAAGGCGCTGTCCAACAGTGATCTGTTCGAGAGCGATGGCAACCTGCGGGTGCGCCTGGTCATCGACAAGGACAACAAGACCCTGACCATTTCCGACAACGGCATTGGCATGACCCGCGACGAGGTGATCGAGCACCTGGGCACCATTGCCAAGTCGGGTACCAAGGCCTTCTTCAGCCAGCTCTCTGGTGACCAGGCCAAGGACTCTCAGCTGATCGGCCAGTTCGGCGTGGGCTTTTACTCCGCCTTTATCGTGGCCGACAAGGTGACCGTGCTGACCCGGGCCGCCGGTGAAAGCACCGATCGCGGCGTGCGCTGGGAATCCGACGGCGACGGCAGCTTTACCGTGGCCGACATCGAAAAAGCCGGCCGTGGCACCGACGTGATCCTGCACCTGCGTGAGGAAGAGCAGGAGTTCCTCGACGACTGGCGCCTGCGCAGCATCGTTGGCAAGTATTCCGATCACATCAGCATTGCCGTGGAAATGTGGAAAGACGGCTCTCCCGAGCAGACCGACGAAGACGGCAATGTTACCTCACCCGCCACCGACGGCCAGTGGGAGCAGGTGAACAAGGCCACCGCGCTGTGGACCCGCTCCAAGAGCGACGTGACCGATGAGGAATACCAGGAATTCTACAAGCACATTTCCCACGATTGGCAGGATGCCCTGGCCTGGAGCCACAACAAGGTGGAAGGGAACCAGGAATACACCAGCCTGCTGTATGTGCCCGCCAAGGCGCCCTTTGATCTGTATAACCGCGACCAGAGCCACGGCCTCAAGCTTTATGTGCAGCGGGTGTTCATTATGGACGACGCCGAGCAGTTCATGCCCACCTACCTGCGCTTTGTAAAAGGTGTGCTCGACTCCAACGATCTGCCCCTGAACGTGTCCCGCGAAATTCTGCAGGACAACAAGGTCACCGCCCAGCTGCGTAAGGCCTGCACCAAGCGGGTGCTGTCCATGCTGGAGCAGATGGCCAAGAACGAAACCGAAAAATACCAGGGCTTCTGGGAAGAGTTCGGTAACGTGCTGAAAGAAGGCCCGGCGGAAGACTTCGCCAACCGCGAGCAAATTGCCGGCCTGCTGCGTTTTGCTAGCACCCATAACGACTCCGACGCTCAGACCGTGTCGCTGGCTGATTACCTTGAGCGCATGAAGGAAGGCCAGGACAAGATCTACTACATCACCGCCGACAGCTACGCCGCTGCCAGCCACAGCCCGCACCTGGAAATCTTCCGCAAGAAGGGCATTGAAGTGCTGCTGATGTGGGAGCGGGTAGATGAGTGGCTGATGAACCACCTGAACGACTTCAAGGACAAGCAGTTTGTGTCCGTGACCAAGGGCGAGCTGGATCTGGGCGAGCTGGACGACGAGGAAACCAAGAAGGCCCGGGAAGAAGCCAAGGAAGCCCTCAAGCCGCTGCTGGAGCGGGTGCAGACTGCCTTGGGCGATGAGGTGAAGGAAGTACGTCTGACTCATCGTCTGACCAGCACCCCGTCTTGCGTGGTGGCCGGCGAGCACGACATGAGCACCCAGATGATCAAGCTGATGCGTGCCGCTGGCCAGCCGGTGCCGGAGCAGAAATACATTCTGGAGCTGAACCCCGAGCACAGCCTGGTGAAAAAGCTGGAAAGCCTGGGCGAGGGCGAGCAGTTCAACGAATGGTCCCAGCTGCTGCTGGAGCAGGCCCAGCTTGCCGAGCAGGGCGGCCTGAAGGATCCCGCCGCCTTTGTGGCCCGGGTTAACCGCCTGCTGCTGGACTGATCAACATAACGCTAGAAACACAAAACCCGGCCTGGAGCCGGGTTTTTTATGGCTGGCCGCCGCTGTAAAAACGGCGCATATATAATCAATAGGTCTAACTGGCCGTGCTGTTACTTGTCCCCATGGCGGTGTCATGACACAATCAGGCCCAATTTGTGAATGACTAATCAAAAAGAGGACGCTGTTATGCGCATCGTTTTGCTGGGTGCTCCGGGCGCGGGTAAGGGAACGCAAGCTCAGTTCATCATGGAGAAGTTCGGTATTCCGCAAATTTCGACTGGCGACATGCTGCGTGCCGCTATCAAGGCCGGCACTCCGCTGGGCCTGAAGGCCAAAGAAGTGATGGACAATGGCCAGCTGGTGTCTGACGACATCATCATTGGTCTGGTCAAGGAGCGCATCAGCCAGGACGACTGCGCCAAGGGCTTCCTGCTCGACGGTTTCCCCCGCACCATTCCTCAGGCCGATGCCATGAAGGAAGCCGGTGTGGACGTGGACTTCGTACTGGAATTTGCCGTGCCCGACGAAGAAATCGTCAAGCGCATGAGCGGCCGCCGTGTTCACCCGGGCTCCGGCCGGGTTTACCACCTGGTGTATAACCCGCCCAAGGTGGAAGGCAAGGACGATGTCACCGGTGAAGACCTGGTGATCCGCGCCGATGACGAAGAAACCACAGTGCGCAAGCGTCTGGCGGTATACCACGAGCAAACCGCCCCGCTCATCGACTACTACAAGAAAGAAGCCGACGCTGGCCACACCAAGCACCACAAGGTGGATGGTACCCAGTCGGTGGAAGCCGTCAGCCGCGAGCTGACCGACATTCTGGCGTAAGCCGGTATTGTTCGAGCCGGGCCTGCAAGGGTCCGGCTTTTTGTTGTTTGTAAAAGGCAGGTAACAAGGTGAAAACAGGCGTTATACTGGTCAACCTGGGTACGCCTTCCGCTCCCACCTCGGCGGCGGTAAAGGCCTTTCTCAGTCAGTTTCTGCACGACCACCGGGTAGTGGATTTGCCCCGCTCGCTGTGGTGTCCGTTGCTTCATGGCATTATTTTGCCGTTCCGTTCGCCCAAGGTGGCCAAACTCTACCAATCCATCTGGTGGCCGGAAGGCTCGCCATTAATGGTGGTGAGTCGTCGCCAGCAGGCGGCCTTGCAACAGGCGCTGCAGGACGAAGGCATAGACGTACCCGTGGCACTGGGTATGAGCTATGGCGAGCCGTCCATCAACTCGGCCTGGCAACAGCTCAAAGAGCAGGGGGTGGATCGGGTCATTGTGCTGCCGTTGTATCCGCAGTACTCGGTGAGTACCACCGCCTCGGTGTTTGATGCCTGGGCCAAACTGATGAAACAGGAGCGGCTGGTGCCGGCCCTGCGCTTTGTGCACGACTACCACGACTTCAGCGGCTATATCACGGCGCTGGCGGATTCGGTGCGGGCGCACTGGCAGGAGCACGGCCAGGGTGATTTGCTGCTGCTCTCTTACCACGGCATTCCCAAGCGCTTTGAAAATGAAGGCGACCCTTACGGAAAACAGTGCCATCGCACTTCCGAACTGCTGGCGGAAGAGCTGGGACTGGAGCCGCATCAGTGGCGCACCACCTTTCAGTCACGTTTTGGCCGGGAAGAATGGCTTCAGCCCTACACCGACAAAACCATGGAAAAATTGCCCAAAGAAGGCATTAAAAAGCTGGATGTGATCTGCCCGGCCTTTTCTGCCGACTGTCTGGAAACCCTGGAAGAGATCGCCGAGCAAAACCAGGAGATCTTTATCAAGGCCGGGGGCGAGCAGTATCGTTACATTCCTGCCCTGAACGACAACCCAGCTCACATTCGCATGCTGGTCGACCTGGTCTGTCGCGAGCTGGTGTAACGGTTAGCTCTATATTTAATTAACTATCGTCATCTCCGCGAAGTGAAGAACCATGACATATTGCACTATGCTCCTGCCTTCGCGGAGTGACGATAGAGAAAGACGATGGTTTGTCAGCAGTCTGAACCCCCTTCTTATACTGCGAGGATGATCACGCAGTACTACACGCCCTCACACACCGCCACCATGGCAGAAGTAAGCTTGCTCAGCTCGTCGGGCTGAATAACGTAGGGCGGCATAATGTAAAACAGTTTGCCAAAGGGCCGTATCCACACGCCCAGCTCCACCAGCTGCTTTTGCACCTCGGCCACATTTAGCGGCTCATGCAGTTCCACCACGCCAATGCCACCCAGTACCCTCACATCGGCCACTGAAGGCAATTCCAGCGCCGGGGCCAGCTCGCGCCGCATCTGTTCCTCTATGGACTGAATGCGCTGTTGCCAGGGAGATTCCAGCAGCAATTTCAGGCTGGCCAGCGCCACGGCACAGGCCAGGGGATTGGCCATAAAGGTGGGGCCGTGCATCAGCACTCCGGCCGGGCCGTTGCAGATGGTCTCGGCGACATGCTTTGTGGTGATGGTGGCGGCCATGGTCATGTAACCGCCGGTGAGTGCCTTGCCGATGCAGATAATGTCCGGCGAAATACCGGCCCACTCGCAGGCAAACAGCTTGCCGGTGCGGCCAAAGCCGGTGGCGATCTCGTCGGCAATCAGCAACACATCGTAGCGCTCGCACAATTCACGGGCACCTTTCAGGTAATTCGGATGATAAAAGCGCATGCCACCGGCGCCCTGTACCACGGGCTCGAGGATCAGTGCCGCCAGCTCGTGATGATGCTGTTCAAATACCGCCTCAAGTGCCTGCAGGTCGCTCTGATCAAACTCTTCACCAAAGCAACTTTCGGGCCTGGACACAAAAATATGCTCGGGCAAAAAGCCCTTGTACAGACTGTGCATGCCGCCGTTGGGGTCGCACACACTCATGGCGCCAAAGGTATCGCCGTGGTAGCCACGGCTGAGTGAGGCAAAGCGGGTTTTGGGGGTGCCCCGGCCGTGCCAGTACTGAATGGCCATTTTCAGTGCCACTTCCACCGACACCGAGCCCGAGTCGGCCAGAAAGAAGCGGTCCAGCGCTGAGGGCAGCACCTTGGTCAGTGCTCGGCACAGCTCAATGGCCGGATCGTGGGTCAGGCCGCCAAACATCACATGAGACATTTTGCCCAGCTGGGCCGTGGCGGCGGCGTTCAGCTCGGGCACATTATAACCGTGCAGGCAGGCCCACCAGGACGACATGCCATCCACCAGCCGGCGGCCGTCTTTCAGCTGCAAATACACGCCCTCGGCGCTGTCGACTTCATAGCAGGGCAGGGGACGCGTAAGAGAAGTATACGGGTGCCACAGGTGGTGCAGGTCAAAGTTTTGGTTGCTCATAAATTAATCGAATGTCAACTTTGTGATTCGGTTGTGATTGACAGGCTAACATCGGCCCTTACACTAGCCAAGCAAAACACCCCTATTAAAACTTAATGAAAAGGCCGCAGCATGAGCCGTACACTCTGGACCCGCGAGCAGGTGCTCGAACTGTTTAACCGCCCGTTTTTCGATTTGTTGTTTGAAGCTCAGCAGGTGCACAGGGCCAACTTCGACCCCAACGAAGTGCAGGTCAGCACCCTGCTTTCCATCAAAACCGGCGCCTGCCCGGAAGACTGCAAATACTGCCCCCAGAGTGCCCGCTACAACACCGGGCTGGAAACCGAGCGGCTGATGGAAGTGGAAAAGGTGCTGGAGCGCGCCCGCGAGGCCAAGGTAAACGGCTCCAGCCGCTTCTGCATGGGCGCGGCCTGGCGCAACCCCAAAGAGCGCGACATGCCTTATCTGGTGAAAATGGTGCAGGAAGTCAAGGCCATGGGGCTGGAAACCTGCATGACACTGGGCATGCTGGACGCCGAACAGGCAAGCCGTCTCGCCGACGCCGGGCTCGATTATTACAACCATAACCTCGACACCAGCCCCGAGTTCTACGGTGACATCATTACCACCCGTACCTATGCCGACCGGCTCAACACCCTGGAAAACGTGCGCGAGGCGGGCATGAAGGTGTGCTCCGGCGGCATTGTGGGCCTGGGAGAAAGCCCGGAAGATCGCGCCGGCCTGTTGCTGGCCCTGGCCAACCTGCCCCGTCAGCCCGAGAGTGTGCCCATCAACATGCTGGTGAAGGTAAAAGGCACGCCGATGGAGGATCAGGAAGATCTCGACGATTTCGACTTTATCCGCACCATTGCCGTGGCCCGTATTCTGATGCCTCAAAGCCATGTGCGGCTGTCGGCTGGCCGTGAAAAAATGAACGAGCAAATGCAGGCCATGTGCTTTATGGCCGGCGCCAACTCCATTTTTTACGGCTGTAAACTGCTCACTACCCCGAACCCGGATGAAAACAGCGACATGCAGCTGTTCAAGCGCCTGGGCATTCGTCCCAGCGGCGTCAGCCAGAAGCCGGATGAAATGGCGGAAATCGAGCTGCACGAGCAAATTGCCGAGCAAAACGCCCCCAAACCGCTTTATTACGAAGCTTAAAACAGAGCTGGAAGCCGGTATTCCCTTGCCGTCACCCCCCGCAGCTTTCCGCCATTCCCGCACCTTTCTGTCATCCCCGCGAAGGCGGGGATCCAGTGGCCGGCAATGCGGTGTGCAGCAGATTTATTTCGGTACCCAGGAGAGCAACTCCATGCCTTTTAACCTGAGCCTGGCCGAGCGCGAAGCCGCCGGACTGAAACGTACGCTGCCGGCCATCGACCGGGTGGACGGCCGTAGCCTGTATTCCGACGGTAAGCAGTTCGTCAATTTTGCCGGCAACGATTACCTGGGCCTGAGCCGGGCACCCGAATTGCGGGAAGCCGCCGAGCGGGCGGCACGAGACTACGGCGTTGGTGCCGTAGCCTCGCCCCTGGTGGTGGGCCATCAGGCCATTCACCGGGAGCTGGAAAGCGAGCTCTGTGACTGGCTGGGCCTTGAAAGCGTTATGCTGTTCAGCTCGGGGTTTTCCGCCAATCAGGCGGTCATCAAGGCGCTGCTCAGCAAGGAGCACACCCTCTGGCAGGACAGGCTCAATCATGCCTCGCTGCAGGAAGCCGGCCTGCTGAGTCCGGCGCGCATGGTGCGCTTTGCCCATAACGACATGACGGCTCTTGAGAAAAAACTCAAGCCGTCGGCGGGGCTGATTGTGTCGGAAGGGGTGTTCAGCATGGACGGCGACATGGCCCCCTGGGCCGAGCTGACAAGGCTGGCCAACGGCAGTGGCAACTGGCTGATGATAGACGATGCTCATGGTCTGGGTGTGCTGGGCGAAGAAGGCAGGGGCACCCTTGCCGAGCAGGGTCTTGAAGCCAGTAGCGTGAATATTTTTATGGGCACCTTTGGCAAGGCCCTGGGGGTAAGCGGTGCCTTTGTGGGCGGCAGCCGGGAACTGGTGGAGTATCTGCACAACTTTGGCCGCAGCTACATTTACAGCACCCATTTGCCGCCGCCCCAGGCCGCCGCCGTGCTGGCCGCCGTGCGCCTGGTAAGAAAGGCCGACGACAGGCGGGCCCATCTGCGTGCTCTGGTAGCTCAGTTCCGTAACGGCGTGGCGGAGTTACCGTTGCAACTGCTGCCCTCGGCCACCGCCATTCAGCCACTGGTGGCGGGAGAAGAAGCCGCCACCCTGACGCTTGCCGCTGCGCTTAAACAACAGGGCCTGTGGACCGGTGCCATTCGCCCGCCCACCGTGCCCAAGGGCTCGGCCCGGCTGCGCATCACCCTGAGCGCCGCTCACACCCAGGCAGACGTGCAACGGCTGACTGATGCCCTGCACAGTGCCCTGTAGGCATAACACCGTCACTCCCGCGAAGGCGGGAGTCCAGGGCATGGTGCACCTTATGAGTTTGAGTGCACCGCTATCTTCAGAATGGATTCCGGCTCACAGGCCGGAATGACGACACCGGAGAACCCCATGCAACAGGTCGACAAACACAGAGTGGCCGAGGCTTTCAGTCGCGCGGCCACCAGCTACGACCGCCATAACGCCCTGCAGCGGCGTACGGGCGAGGCGCTGCTCGGCCATTTGCCGGCGCGGGCTCACACCGGGCTGGACCTGGGCTGTGGCAGTGGCTGGTTTGCCCCGGCGCTCAAGGCCCGGGCGCAGCAACTGCTGGCGCTGGATCTCTCGCCGGCCATGCTGCAACAGGCCGCTACTCAGGCCGACATTGTACCTCTGTGTGCCGATATGGACGCCCCGCCACTGGCCGAGCGCAGCCTCGATTTCATCTTTGCCAACCTGTGCATGCAATGGAGCAGCGACACCGCCGCCTGGCTTGACAGCTGGAGCCGGCGGCTTAAACCCGGCGGCGTCATGGTGTTTTCCACCCTGCTGGACGGCAGCCTGGCAGAGCTGTCCCAAAGCTGGCGAGACCTGGACGATCATGCCCATATCAACCGTTTTATTCATGAGCCGGACCTGCGCGAGCACCTGGCCGCCACCGGCCGGCAGTGGCAACTGTACACCGCCACCGAGCAATTGTTTTACCCCGAGCTCAAAGGCCTTCTGCTCGATCTTAAAGGCATCGGCGCCAATCAGGTAAATGGTCGCCGCCGGACTGGCCTGCTGGGCAAAAACGCCTGGCAGCGGCTCAATCTCATCTATCCTAAAAACCATCAGGGCCACTGTGTGGCCACCTACCGGCTGGCATATGGAGTAATTTATGGCTAAGGCATTTTTTGTTACTGGCACCGACACCGAAGTGGGCAAAACCTTTGTCACCCGTGCCCTGATGCGCGCCGCCAAAGAGGCGGGCAAGCAGGTACTGGGCTACAAGCCGGTGGCCTCGGGGTGTGAGCTTATTCACGGCGAGCTGAAAAATGAAGATGCCCTTACCCTGCAGGCGGAGTCCAGCATTCCGCTGCCCTATGCCATGCACAACCCCTACACCTTTGCGCCGGCCATTGCGCCGCACATTGCCGCCGAGCAGGCGGGCGAGCCCATTGCGTTGCCCTGCATTGCCGACGGGCTGGCGCGGTTAAAGGAAACCGCCGCCGACTGGATTTTCGTGGAAGGCGCGGGTGGCTGGCGGCTGCCGTTGGGGCAGGGGCATTTTCTCTCCGACTGGGTGAAGAAGGAGCACCTGCCGGTGATCCTGGTGGTGGGCGCGCGCCTGGGCTGCATTAACCATGCCCTGCTCAGCCTGGAAGCCATTCGTCACGACGGCCTGGTGGTGGCCGGCTGGGTGCTCAACCGGGTAGATGCCCATATGAGCCACTATGAAGAAAACGCTGCTACCCTCAAGCAACTGATTTCTGCTCCCTTTTTGGGAGAAGTGCCCAGGCTCACCGAAGGCGAGGCAGAAACCGCAGAAAGCTTTATCGATCTTGCGCCACTGCTGAAATAATTCATCATGCCCATCTTGAAATTCCCATAAGCGGACATATTATGTCTGCAGTTACCTGAATGTAAGGAAGGGTTATGAAACGCATACTGTTGTTTATTGCCACCAACCTGGCCGTGGTACTGGTGCTGGGCGTGGTGCTGAACATAGTGTTTTCCGTACTGGGCATTGATAGCCGCAGCACCGGCGGCCTGCTGGTGTTCTGCGCCGTGTTCGGTTTTGGTGGTGCCATCATCTCACTGTTTATGTCGAAGTGGATGGCCAAGCGCGCCTACGGCGTGCAGGTGATTGAACAGCCCCGCAACGAAATGGAGCACTGGCTGTTTACCACTGTGCAGCGCCAGGCTCAGCAGGCCGGCATTGGCATGCCTGAAGTGGGTATTTACGACTCCCCCGACATGAACGCCTTTGCCACCGGCGCCAGCCGCAACAGCTCGCTGGTGGCCGTGTCTACCGGCCTGATGTACAGCATGAACCGGGACGAAGCCGAGGCCGTACTGGCCCACGAGGTGAGCCACGTGGCCAACGGCGACATGGTAACCCTCACCCTGATCCAGGGGGTGGTGAACACCTTCGTGATGTTCTTTGCCCGCATCGTGGCCAACGTGATTAGCGGCTTTCTCAGCAACAATGACGAGGAAGAAGGCGGCGGCATGGGCGGCATTGCCTACTTCGTGACCGTGATGGTGCTGGAGCTGGTGTTCGGTATTCTGGCTTCCATTATCGTGATGTGGTTCAGTCGCCAGCGGGAATACCGCGCCGATGAAGGCGGTGCCCGCCTGGCCGGTCGCGAAAAAATGATCGCCGCCCTGGAGCGCCTGCGCCATGGCCCCGAATCGCAACTGGAAGGCTCACTCGCGGCCTTTGGCATCAACGGCAAGCGCCACAGCGAACTGTTTATGAGCCACCCGCCGCTGGAAAAGCGCATTCAGATGCTGCGTGAACACCGTTAATTCATTGCAAAAACCCTGTAGTTTGGTCTCTTTTAACCCCGGCTTGCCGGGGTTTTTTTATGGGAGCGCGGGCAGCCTGCCTGCAAATTGGCGCGAAGCGGCAACCTGGTTTCAGTTATCCCTGCACTACCCTTAACTCGTTACTTACAACGAAGGAGGTAGCTATGCGTGCTTTAATGTCTGCGTTGTTCGGCGGCAGCCTGTTGCTGGTCAGTGGTGTGGTGCTGGCCAACAGCTGTCCGATCCATATGTCGGAGATCGACGCCAAACTGGCGGAGAATCCGGCCTTGTCCCAGGAAGATGCGGCCAGGGTCGCGGAGCTCAGGGCCGAAGGGGAAGCCAGGCACAAGGCTGGTGATCACAAGGAGTCTGTGCGGCTATTGTCCGAGGCCAAGAAAATACTGGGCATCTGAGTCCGGAGTTAGCATCATGGCCCTGCCGGTAACGCCGGCGGGGCTTTTTTATTTGTGGAGTAAAAATGATGAAGACCGTTCACCCGCCCAGGGCGGTTCCGGTTCACTATCCTGCCATGGTCCACTGCGCCGAGACCCATGATTTTGTTCATATTGCGCAGGAGTCTGAGCTGGGCGAGCACCATTGGTACGCCGGTGACCGGCTGATTGACGTTGCCGGCCAGGTGCATCTTCTGTCGCAGAGCGAGGGAGGTGGGCTGTACTGGCGAGCGCTGCCGGGGCTAGTATGCCTGCCGGAACTCAACGCCAGCCTGCGCCATTTTGCCGCCGGCTTGAGTATTTGCTGCATTCCCAAACTGACGGTGCGCTCCGCCGAGGAGGCGGTGGCGCTGGTCGCCTGGTTGGAAATGCAATAATCAACGTCTTGAGGTGCTTATGCGTTTGTTATTGCGCACTTGCTGTGTTGTTGTGTTGCTGGGTGTGTCGGCCTGCGCTACTCAGCCCGGTGTTCCGGAGGTGAGCGAGCTCCCGGCTGAGCAGTCGACCTTTCTGAACGAGGGCATGGCGTCTTATTACGGTGCCCGGCATCATGGCCGCAAAACCGCCAGTGGCGAGCGTTTCAACAAAAACGCGCTCACCGCCGCCCACAAAACCCTGCCATTTGGCACCAAGGTGCGGGTCACCAATATGCGCAACCAGCGCTCGGTGGTGGTGACCATCAACGATCGCGGCCCTTACGCCAAGCGCCGGGTCATTGATCTTTCCGAGCGAGCCGCTCAAGAGATTGGCATGATCAGAGCCGGTGTGGCCCCGGTGAAACTGGAGTTGCTGCAATAGTCACCCGCTGCCGGTAGGCCACCGCCCGTGGCCAGTCGGCGGCCTGCTCGGGAACCCCCCGGCCCGAGGCCAGCAAGTGAGCGGCATTCATCCAGCCGGCGTGGCCCACCGCCAGCACCGGCTCACCCGGCAGAGTATTCAGCCAGCCACCCACTCGGGCAAACAGCCGGTGCAGGTTTTCGCCGCCGCCCGGGGCAAAGCCGGCAAAGTCGGCGCACCAGGCGTCGATTTCCCCAATATCAATGTCCGTCCAGAGGCGGCCGTCCCAGTGGCCAAAGTCCAGTTCCTGCAATTCCGGTATCATCCGCCATTGCCACCCTCGTTGTGCCAGCATTTTGCCTACCCCAGCGGCGCGTTGCAGCGGACTGGTGTGAATGATTTTGGGTAGGCGATGGCGGCGGGCAAACCCTTGTATCTGGTTGGCTAGCCGGCGCAGTCGGCGCGGGTGAGCGGGCGCGTCGGTGCGCCCCAGGCAGAGGCCTTCAACCTGCTCGGGCTTGGGGTGACGCCAGATATACAGGGTCATAACTGGGCCGCTAGTCCGGCGTAAATTGCAATTTCTGCCAGTTGCTGAGTAGCCCCCAGTCCGTCGCCGGTATAGCCGCCCAGCCGGCGCTTCAGCAGCCGGTACATGTGCAGGGTGGTCAGCATCGTCAGCACGGCCGCCAACAGCCAGGCGCCCGGGCTGAACAAGGGCCACAACAGCCAGAGCGGCAGCAGCAGCCAGAGGCTGGCCAGCCACCACTGAGCATGGGTTAACTGCTGCGCCATGGGCTTGGCCTTGGCGTGTTCGGGGTCGCCGCCGTAGGGCAGCAGGGCAATCAGGCTGATGCAGGCCAGCCGCGAGCCGCCGTGGGCCAGCACCAGCGCCGCCATGGCGGCAGCAGGAGAAAGGCTGGCCAGCAGGGTGATTTTCAGCAGCAGCGCCAGCACCAGCCCCAGGGTGCCAAAGGTGCCCAGGCGCGAGTCTTTCATGATGGTCAGCGCCCGCTCTCGGGTCAGGCCGCCGCCCAGGCCATCACAGGTGTCGGCCAGACCGTCTTCATGAAAGGCGCCGGTGATGTAAACACCCAGGGCGGTGGCCATTACCGCCGCCACCAGTGGCCCAAACATGAATTCACCCAGGCCATAGGCGAGGGCGCACAGGCTGCCCACCAGCAGGCCCACACCGGGAAAATGGCGGCTGCTCTGGTGCAGCCAGTCCGGATCAAAGCGGCGCAGCGCTGGCAGCGGCAACCGGGTCAGAAACTGGGTGGCCACCAGCAGCAGGGTCAGTTCGTGTTTCATGAACCGGCTCCGCTGATGCCGGCATCGGCAAAGCTCGCCATCTCACTCATAAAGGCACAGGCCGACTGCAACAGCGGGTAAGCCAGGGCCGCGCCACTGCCTTCCCCCAGGCGCAGGTTTAAATTGAGCAGGGGAGTGGCATTGAGCATCCGCAGCAGGTGACGGTGGCCGGGCTCGGCCGAGGCATGACCAAACACGGCGTAACCGCGGGTGCCCGGCGCCAGTTTTTCCGCCACCAGCAGGGCCACCCCGGCAATAAAGCCGTCCATCAGCAAAATGCGCCGTTCGCGGGCTCCCTGAATAAGGGCCCCGGCCATCATGGCTATCTCCAGTCCGCCCAGCGCCGCCAAGGCCTCAAGCGGAGATTTCGCACCGGAATGGCGGGCCAGCACCGCCTGCAGCACGCGGGTTTTATGGCTCAGGCTCTTGTCATCCAGCCCGGTGCCGCGGCCGGTGCATTCAGCCACCGGCAACTCACCCAGCCGGGCCAGCAGCAGGCTGGCGGCAGAGGTGTTGCCAATGCCCATTTCTCCCACCAGCAGCAGGTTGCCGTGCAGGTTTTGCACCAGCGCCATGCCCGCATTCAGCGCGCGAACGCATTCTTCACCGGTCATGGCCGGCTGGTGCAGGGAATTACGGGTGCCCTTACGGATTTTGCGGTCAATCAGGTTTGTGTGCGGCGCAAAGTCGGCGTTCACTCCCGCGTCCACCACACGCAGCGCCAACTGGTGCTGGCGGGCAAACACATTGATGGCGGCGCCGCCCTGCAAAAAGTTGTGCACCATCTGGGGCGTCACCTCGGCGGGAAAGGCCGAGATCCCTTCTTCCACCAGACCGTGATCGGCGGCAAACACCAGCACCTGGGGCTGTACAATGTTTGGCCGAAGGGTCTGCTGGATCAGCCCCAGCCGAATGGCGAGGGATTCGAGTTCACCCAGAGCGCCGGGGGGTTTGGTCTTGTTGTCCACCTGCTGTTGCAGTTGGCGTTCAAGTTCGGGGTTGGCCTGCGGCGCAATGGCGGGCACTATGAAACGGTCAATGGGTTGCATGGCGGTGAATGCTTAAAAATCAAGGACTCGCATGCTAGCAGACTCGATGTAAATGCTGAATGTTTTGAGCGAGGCGTAATGGATTCAGTTTCTCAAATGGCACTGGGGGCTGTCGTGGGCGTGGCGGTTATGGGCCGGCACGCCGGCATTGGCAAGGCGGCGCTGGCGGGCGCTCTGTTCGGCACCCTGCCGGATCTGGACGTGGTGATCGACTACGGTGACCCGGTCAGCAACATGACTAAACACAGGGGCGCCAGCCATGCGTTGTTTTACCTCACACTGTGCGCGCCTGTGTTGGGCTGGCTGCTGGGCCGGCGGGCGCAGTGGCGGCGCTGGACCCTGACCATCTGGCTGATCTTCATGACCCACGTGGGCATCGATGTCATGACGGTGTACGGCACCCAGCTGGGCCAGCCCTTTACCTATTATCCCTTTGGCGTGGGCAGCGTCTTTATTATTGATCCGCTTTACACCCTGCCATTGCTGGCGGGGCTCTGGTTTGCCCTGCGCCGGCAAAGCCTGAAGGCCAACCGGCTGGGACTGTGGCTGAGCACCCTGTACCTGGGCTGGAGCCTGGTGGCCCAGTGGCAGGTGGAGATCAGGGCGGAGCAATTGCTGGCCCGGCAGGGCATAGCGGCGGAACGGGTGCTGGTGACCCCGGCACCGCTCAATACCCTGTTGTGGCGGGTACTGGCCATGACCCCGGACGGTTATGCGGAAGGGCATATTTCGCTGCTGGACCGTGAACCCACGCCCTTTGTGATGCACGACGGTGGGCAGCAGTTGTATCGCGAATGGCAGGAGCAGCCCCATGTGGCGCGCATGGCCTGGTTTACCAAGGGGTTTTTCAGCATGAGTGAGCGAGGCAGTGAGCTGGTGATCACCGATTTGCGCATGGGCCAGGAGCCGGGTTATGTGTTCAACTTCGTGGTGGCGGAGCGCCAGGCCGATGGTGCCTGGCAGCCCCTTGCGATGCCGCGCCAGTTCAGCGAGCGCCCCGGGGCGGCGGCCGTTGACTGGTTGTGGCGCCGGGCCCTGGGCCAGCCGTTGATGCCGCCGGGGTGATACACTCACCCCTCGTTGCGGGGCGGGCTCTGACTGATGGCAAACTGCTGCTGGCACTGAGTCTGGGCACCGGGCTGCAGGTAGGGTCGCAGAATGGGCTCCATGCCTTTCAGCACCTGTACCGGCAGCGACGAGGTGAAGTGAAAGTCATCGGCCTGCTCGCCGGGCACATAGGCGGTGAGGGTGCCAAAGTGGCGTTCCCCCAGATAGAACACAAAGGTGGCGGTGCGGTTACGGGCCTCGGATTTTATCACCTGGCCGTAGCGGGTTACGGTTTCTATGCGGTTGTCGCCGGTGCCGGTCTTGCCGCCCAACACCAGGGGCGTGCCGTCACTCAGGGTAAAGCTGCCGTGCAGCCGGCGGGCAGTACCGCCTTCCACTACCTGAGACAGCGCATCGCGCAGGGCGGCGGCCACCTCCGATTCCATGACCCGCTCACCCCGGTGCGGGTCGGGCCCGAGGTGCACTTCGTAAGGTGTGTGCTCGGCAAAGTGCAGGGCGTTGATGCGCACCACCGGCAGGCGCACGCCGTCGTTGAGAATAATGCCTACCAGCTCCGCCAGGGCGGCGGGTCTGTCCCCCGAGCTGCCGATGGCGGTGGCCAGCGAGGGTACCAGTCGATCAAAGGGAAAGCCCAGTTGCTGCCAGCGCTCGTGAATGTCACTAAAGGCTTCCATCTCCAGCATGGTGCGCATGCGGCTGTCCCGGGCGCTGCGGTGGCGGGTTTTAAACAGCCAGCCATAGACTTCCTGGCGCTGCTCGGCACTGGCCTTCACCACCTCGCCGAAGCTCGCATCAGGGTGTGTGCGTAAATAACTCAGCAGCCACATTTCCAGTGGGTGCCGGCGGGCAATATAGCCCTGATCGGGCAGGCTCCATGCACCGGGGCCGTGCTGGTGATAGAGCTTTTCAATGTGGCTGTCGCTCAGCTTGCGATCCCAGGGCAGCCGCTCGCGCATAAAGGCGTTGAACTGTTCAAGGCTGGCCTCGGGCAGCAGGTAGCGGTGTGACGTGGCCAGCCGGCTGCGCAGAGGGCGCAGGCCGTCAAAAAACAGCTGCAGCCGCTCCTCGTCGGTCTTGCCCTGATACTTGCGCCAGAACCGGCGCAAAAACACCGTGCCTTCCCGATCGGCAAAGCGGCTTAAATACTCCAGGCGCTGGGGCTCCTTGTCGTTGGTCAGCAGCCGGGCGCGCTGCTCATCCTGATACAGGGTGTGGCGCACCAGATCCCGCATCAGCCGAATAAAGGGCAGATTAATGGACTCACGCAATGCCTCTATCAGGGTGGGGCGGCGGCGGTTGTCTTCCTTGCGAAAGTTGGCAAAGGTATGCAGGCCACCGCCGGTAAAAAAACGCTCATAGGGGCTGGCGGAATATTGTCGTTTCAGCGCTGCGCTGAGCATGGTACTCAGGGTGCGGTCCGGACTGCGCATCAGGTGATCGATGGCCCAGCGGCCGATCACATCATTGCGGTGGGGGCTAACCTCGCGCAGTGCCGGCAGGGTTTTGTCGGCATGCAGCTGGTGCAGCTCGGCCACCATTTCCAGGTAGGTGGCCAGCACCCTGAGCTTGGCGGTGGAGCCCAGCTCCAGCTTGCTGCTCTCGTTAATATCAAAGGGCTGGCCGGTGTTGTCGGTCTGTACCCGCACCTTGAAGGTATGCTCGTCGCGCTCAAACAGGGTAAAGCTGTAGCGCACCTCGGCAGTGCTGTCGGGAGACAGCAGCCGTTTGCCGTAAAGGCCGATGCTTCGGGCCACGTCGGGATCGGCCAGCTGCTGCAGGTAGAGGCTCACCTCTTGTTGCAACCGGCCATTGAGTGTGGTTTCGGCCTGCAAATCCAGCCGGTCGAGCTCGTAATAATTCAGTCCCAGCAGGCTTGCCAGCCGGCCTCGTGAGGCATACAGCAGCTTGCTTTGCTCCACCCTGTGCTGCACCGGGTGGGTGGAAAAGTCACGAAAGTTCAGCCGCTGGGCCAGGGCGGCGTCCCGCAGGGCGGGGCCGATAAGGCCGGCGTCGGCCTGCACGCGCAGATAGCTGTCGGTGAGCGCCTCCAGCTCGTCACGTCCGGCAAACAGGTAATGGGACGGCCGGCGCTGGGCAATCATCAGCGCCATCACCCGGCGCAGGGCCAGGCCCTGCTCTGCCAGCGGCAGGCCGGCGTTTCGGGTGGGGTCAAGCAGGGTATTCACCCGCTCCAGCTCGGCGCCAAACCACAGCCACAGGCCATCGCCCAGGCCGTGCACCTCACCATGGCCGGGAGCGGCGGCCAGCGGCACCGAGTTGAGGTAAGACAACGCCACTTGCCGGCGGGCGGCCAGGGTGTGCGGGCCCTGCTGATAGGCGCGCACGCTGGCGGAGATCATCTGGCGAATCTTTTCGGCGGGAGAGTGAGTCCGGCCGCCGGGCGAGTGGCGAAACTTTTCTATCTGGGTGGCCAGGGTACTGCCACCGGCAGAGTCATCCTGCAGTGACAGCGCCCGGCCCACCTGAGACAGGGCCGCCCGGGCAAACCGCAGCCAGTCTACCGCCGGGTTGGCCAAGGGCTGCTCGGTGCTGAGCAGGGCGCGGTTCTCGATAAACAGCAGGGTGGCCAGCACCTGGGGAGCAATGTCGTCAAAGCGGTCGTAGTGACGCTGGGGATAGCGGTGATCGTACACCGGCTCGGCCCGGCAGTCGTTCAGGCTGAGGCCGGCCCGGGTCTTTTCGGCGTAGGGGATAAAAAAGCCGTGCTGGCTGTAGTTGAGCAGGGCAGTGGAAAACTGGGTTTGTTGCTGCACCGTAAAGTCCTGGCGCTGCAGCCGTTCCATCAGTTGCGGCAGCCGGGAATAGCCCAGGCGATGATCAAAGGGGCCATGCGCGGGAAAACGAATGGCATTGCTGGGGCCGGCTTCAAGCTGATAGGTCAGGGTGGCAGCATAGCGGGACAGCTCACGGGATTGCAGGTGCGAAGTGCGCAGCTCATAGGCGAGAGCGGCCAGTGCCGCCGCCAGCACCACAAACAACAGTAACCATGCCAGCCAGCGCCAGCGCCGTGCTGGCCCTGATAACGAGCGTCGCTTCGGCGGCTGTTCCGTCAGCCCGGCCGAAGCGTGTTCCGAATGCGATGTTGCGCTCATGTCCTTGCCCCTGTGCCCCTTTTTGTCGGGGTTCTTATGAAAAAAGTTTAGCCGCCCTGCGGGGTTTATGCGGCCCAGGCAGAAATATTGTGTTTTTGCGGCCATCGCCCTACAGGCTGGGGGTTTTTATTCGGTTTCAATCGGTTAGCATAGTGGCCTGAACAGGGCCGAACAGAGAACAAGGGAAGCGGCGTGATTCGACTATTAATGCTGACGGCGCTGCTGCTGCCCGTGGTGCCCGCCCTGGCTGGCCAGGCGGTGTTTGCCGGCGGCAGTTTCTGGGTCATGGAAGCCCTGTTTGACGGCCGTCCGGGCATAGAAAAGGTAGAGCCGGGCTGGATGCAGGGCGAAAGCCGCTTGCAGCGCCGGCAGGTAGTGCGAGTGCATTACCGGGACGATATCCTGACTTATGGCGATCTGCTCAGGCTCTACTGGCAGGCGGTGGATGCTCATGATGCCGGCGGCCAGCATTGCGATCGCGGCATTGAGTTCAGCCCGGCGTTGTTTGTGGACGGTCCGCTGCAACTGAAGTGGGCCCGGCAAAGCCGGTCACGGCTACGGCTGGAACGGGGACGGCGGCTGGATGTGCGCATTTTTTCCGTCAGCCGTTTTGTGCCGGCGGCGGCGCGCCATCAGCAATATTACCGCCGCCATGGGCTCTTGTATTATGCCTACCGCCGTGTGTGCGGTTACCCGGACGGCAGCCGTTTCAGCCTGCAACCCCTGTTGGCGGAGGCAGATTAGCGAGCTGGCGTGAGCCGGTTCGATGCCCGCCAGTCCATGATGGCCGCGGCAATGATGGCGGGCTGGTTGAGATCCAGCAAGGGCACCGGCGCTGCCAGTCCGGGAGCGTCGGTGGCCACCGCCAGCACATGCGAGTCGGTGGCGCTGAGCAGGGGCTTGCCGTGGGCGGGGCGATGCACTTCCAGCTTGGCCAGGGGCTGATCGCGAAAGCCTTCCACCAGCACCAGATCCAGGTCTTGAGTGTTAAGCAAGGCCAGCGAGGCGCTCAGCGAAGGCTCGCCCGGGGCGTCATACTCAAGGGTAAGAATGCTGCGTTTGGGGCCGGCGAGCAGGGTCTGGCTGCTGCCGGCGTGGCGCAGCTCGTAGCTGTCCTTGCCGGGCGTGTCCTGCTCCACATCGTGGTGAGTATGCTTGATGACCCCAAGGCGCAGGCCGCGAGCACGCAGCAGGGGTAGCAGGGCGGTCAGCAGAGTGGTTTTGCCGCTGCCGCTGTAGCCGGCAATGCCGAGCAGGTGGCAAGCCGAAGGGGAGTGAGTCATGGCTGATCTCCAGAACCAAAGCGAGGCCGCCAGTGTGCCATGGCTGGCCGCCATTGCCGATGCACAGGATCAATAAAAGCCGGTGTTTTAACGGGCTTTACAGCAACCAATCAAGCGGGTGGCGCGATGAGCGTAACAAAATGGGGACTGATGGCGCTGATGCTGATCAGCCTGGGAACCCGGGCGGAAGACCTGGATCTGCGCCTTAGCGGGCTCGACGACGAGCTGGAAGACAACACTCAGGTCTATCTCGACCAGCTGCCCGCCATTGAGGTGGAGCAGTTTTCCCGATTTAAACGGCAGATCACCACGGCGGTGACCGACAGCCTGCAGTCTCTGGGTTATTACAATCCCGAGATTGAACTCATTCAGAGCGAACAGAACCCCGCCCGGGTCACGGTGCGGGTCAACGCCGGCGAGCCGGTGCGTATTCGCACCCTGAATGTGCGGCTTGAGGGTGATGCCGAAACCGACACCGCCTTTGCCGACCTGCTTGGAAACTTTGCCATCAGGCAAGGTGAGGTGCTGCATCACAATCAGTACGAAACCGCCAAGGCCAGCCTGCTCAGCCTGGCCCTGCGCCGGGGCTATTTCGATGCCGCCTATCGTACCAGCCGGGTGCGGGTCATGCCCTGGGAAAAGGCCGCCGACGTGGATCTGAGCTTTGACTCCGGGCCCCGCTACCGCTTTGGTGAGCTGATGGTCGACTCCGACCGGCCGGTAGACCGGCTGCTCGAGCCCTTGGTGGATATCAAGCCCGGAGAGCCCTATCACGCCAGCCGGCTGGCGGAACTCAGCCGTTCATTGTCGTCCACCCGCTACTTCAAACAGGTGGAGGTGCTGCCCAGGGTGGTGGATGCCGACGAACAGCAGCGGGTGCCGCTGTCGGTGGTGCTGCGAGCCCGGGCCGACAACGAGGTGGAAGTGGGGGTGGGGGTCTCGACCGATGAAGGACCCCGGGTTTCGGTCAACTGGGAGAAACCCTGGATCAACAGCCTGGGCCACAGCCTCACCACCAGCCTTAAGGTGTCGGCGCCGTCCCAGGACGTCACTCTGGTGTACAAGATCCCGCGGGGCCATCCTCTTGAGGACTACTACACCATTCAGGGCGGTTACCAGCGCCTCGATCAGGACGACACTGTCAGTGACCGCCTGGTGGCCGGCGTACACCGCTGGAACATTCAGGAGAACGGCTGGACCCGGGACGTGTTTTTGCGCAGCGAATACGAGTCCTATACCCAGGGCGAGCAGGAAGACACCAGCTTTCTGCTGATCCCGGGCGCCACCTTCAGCCGTACCCGGGTGCGCGGCGGTCTGGACCCTTATTGGGGCGATGCCCAGACCGCGACCCTCGAGTTATCCGAGCCCTGGTGGGGCTCCGACACCCGTTTTGTGCGTTTCTGGGGCCGCAGCAAGTGGCTGCGCACCCTGGCCGAGGATCACCGTTTGCTGGCCCGGGCCGAGCAGGGCGCGGTATGGGTGGAAGAGGTGGAAGATCTGCCGCCGTCGCTGCGTTTCTTTACCGGTGGCGACACCACGGTGCGCGGCTACAGCTATCAGTCGATCACCCCACTGGATGAAAACGGCGACCGCCTGGGTGCCAAATACGCCACTGCCCTCAGTCTGGAGTATGACTACCGCTTTGCGCCCAAGTGGCGAGTGGCCACCTTTGTGGACTCGGGTACCGCCACCAACGACTATCAGGACGACTGGAAGGTGGGCACCGGCCTGGGCCTGCGCTGGCTGACGCCGGTGGGTCCGGTGCGCCTTGACCTGGCTTTTGCCGTCTCCGAAGAAGACACTCCCTGGCGCCTGCACTTTACCCTTGGACCGGAATTATGATGCGATTGAAACGCCTGCTGTGGGGGGCCTTGATCGCCCTGTGCCTGTTGCTGATGCTGGTCGCCAGCCTGCTGCTGACCCACACCGGCAACCAGTGGCTGTGGGGGCTGGCCAAGAAACAGGTGGATGGCCTGGACGGCACCCTGGTATCGGGCCAGCTGCTCAGTGGCTGGGAATTTTCCGAACTGGCCTATGAGCAGGACTCGCTGGCCTTTCGTGCCCGTCAGGTCACCCTCGACTGGCAATTGGGCAAGGTGGTGGACGGGCGCTTCTGGCTGCGCCGGCTGGAGGCCGCCGACATCGACGTGGAGATTCGCGAATTTGCCGAAGGCGAGCCGGAGCCGGACGCAGAGAGCACGCCCCTTGGCGCCATCAGCCCGCCCCTCAATATTGAGCTGGATGACATTCGCGCCGAACGGGTCAACATCTCCCTGCCGGGGCAACGCATCAGCTGGAAAAGCCTGCAGGTCGCCGCCCGCTGGAATCAGGACGGCATGGTGATCACAGGCCCGCAAATGAGCGGGCTGCGGATTGAGCTGGAGTCCACCGGCGAGGCCACTGCGGACGCCGGTCCAGCTAATTCTACTGACAGGACAGCCATCACCCTGCCGGAGATTCGGCTGCCGTTCCCGCTGAAAATCGAGCAACTGGCGCTGACCGACAGCACCCTGGTGCAAAATGGTCAGCTGCAGGCGCTCAGCCGGCTGGCGCTGGCATTGGAAGGCGAGGGCAGCCGGATCCGTATTGAACGGCTGGCGCTGGCCCACGCCATGGCCGACGCCAGTCTGACCGGCGAAGTGACCCTGAGCGGCGATTATCCGCTCAGCGCCAGCCTCAACGCCACCCTGCACGAGCCGCTGCTCGACGGCCAGCTCAAGGGCCAGACCCTGGCACTGACCCTGAACGACAGTCTGGCGAACCTGGCTGCCGATCTCAGCCTCAAGGGCCCGGTGGCGGCTAGGGCTCGGCTCAAGGCCGAGCCGCTCAAACCCGAACTGCCGCTCGACCTGACCCTGAGCTGGCAGCAACTGGGCTGGCCGCTGACGGATCCCCAGTGGACCCTGACGCAAGGGGAGCTGAAGCTTGCCGGTGCGCTGGAAGACTACCGGCTGACACTGAACACCGAAGCCGGTGGTCCCGAGCTGCCGCCGGTGGGCATTGCCCTGGCCGCCACCGGCAACCTGCAGCAGGCCCGTATTGAACCCCTTACTCTGGTGTTGCCCCAGGGGGAAACTCGCCTGACCGGCGATATCGGCTGGACCGATGGCGTGCGCTGGCAGGGTGAACTCACCCTGAACGAGGTGGATCCGGGTGCGTTTGCCGCCGGGTTTGAAGGCCGGCTCAATGGTCGTATCAACAGCCGCTTTGAGCTGAGCGGTGAGCAATGGCAGCTGGAGGCCAGCCCCGAGGTGACCGGCCTGCTGCGTAACCACCCGTTGTCCCTCACCGGTGCGCTCAGCCTTAACCAGGATCTGGAAGGAGAAATCGATAACCTGCTGTTGGCCAACGGTAACAACCGGCTTGCGGTGGCCGGACGTATTGACCAGAACTGGGCCCTGAAGGGCAGCCTGAATGCGCCCAAACTGGCAGTGTATGCGCCGGGACTGTTTGGCGACATTCAGGGAGACTTCAACGTCACCAGTGTACGTGCGGCCCCTCGAGTGCGCGCCAGCCTTGCCGGCAACAGGGCCGGTTTCAACGACACCGAAGCCCGGCAGCTGGCGCTGAATGCCGATGTCACCCTGGGTGAAGCCCCCGCCGGCGAGCTGACTCTGACCGTAAACCGGCTCAACGTGGGCAGTCTGCGCTTTGATGATCTTGCTCTTTCCGCCGATGGCGACAAGCGCGCTCACCAATTGACCCTGACCGCCGAAGGCGAGCCACTGGCACTGGATCTGGCCTTGAATGGCAGCCTCAACGAGCAGGGCTGGAATGGCCGGCTGCAGCGGGCTGAGCTCAACACGCCGCTGGAAGTCTGGCGCGTGCCGGCGCCGGTGGCCCTGGCCTGGCGCCAGTCCGACGGGGTGTTCAATGCCGCCGCCCACTGCTGGCGTTCCAACGGTGCCGGCGTGTGTCTGGATGAACTCAATGCCAGCGCCAAAGAGGGCCAGGCGGGCCTGACCATCAACGACTTCGACCTGGCCCGGCTCAAGCCGTTTTTACCCGACGATTTCGCCTGGGAAGCGGTACTGGAAGGGCGGGCGAATGTTCGCTGGCAGCAGGGCGAGGCCCCCAGAGTCAATGCGCAAATCGGCACCACGGCGGGCACCTTTGTCAGTGGCGATACCCGGTTGGGTTATGACCGGTTGCAGTTGCAAAGCGAGGTGGTCAACAACCGCCTGGTCAGCGAGCTGGCGTTTGACTCCGAGCCCCTTGGCCGCATGCGTCTGAATGCCCGGGTGAACGGGCTGGACGCCGCGCGTAACCTGGACGGCGAGCTGACCATCCAGGATCTGCGCCTCGACTGGTTGACCCCTCTGCTGCCGGAAGTAGCGCGGCTGCAGGGCAGCCTGGCCGGCGATGTGCGGCTGGCGGGCACCCTGACCGCGCCGCTGATGTATGGCGACATCAGCCTCACCGGGGGCGAGGTGGACACCTATGCCGACATGGTGAAGGTGCGGGATCTCACCACCCGGCTGACGGTGCAGGGCAACCGGGCCGTGGTCAACGGTCAGTTGCGGGTGGGCGAGGGGCCGCTCAACATCGATGGTGAGCTGGACTGGAGCGCGCTGCCGGTGAGCGGTGAAATTCGACTCAAGGGCAGCGAGCTGGAAGCGGGTTATCCGGGTATGGGCCGGGTAAAGGTGAGCCCGGATCTGCAGATCACCCTGGGCGAGCAGGCCCGGGTGCGGGGCGACATCCTGATCCCCTGGGCGCGCATCAAGGTAAAAGAGCTGCCCGAGAGCGCGGTGCGCAAATCGTCGGACGTGGTCATTGTGCAGCCCTCGGGCGTGGTGCCCGATATCACTCCCACGCTGCCGCTGGATATTCGTGTACGGGTGCGCCTGGGCGAGGATGTGCGGCTGGAGGCCTTTGGCCTGAACACTCACCTCACCGGTCAGTTGCGGGTGGTGCAGCCGCCGGGCCGCATTATGCGCGCCAACGGTGAAATCCGTCTGGAACAAGGGCGCTTCAAGGCCTATGGCCAGAACCTGTTGATCCGCGATGGCAGCATACTGTTCAGCGGACCGCTGGATCAGCCCAACCTGCGGGTGGAAGCCATTCGCAATCCGTCGAGCATGGCCGACAGCAGTATCGTGGTGGGCGTGCGGGTCTCGGGCAGCGCCACCCAGCCGGAGCTGGAAGTATTCTCCGAACCCGGCATGCCTCAGGCCGAGCAGTTGTCCTGGCTGCTGCGCGGCCGCGGCCTGGAAGGCGGCGACGAAACCGACGGCAACGCCCTGGTACAGTCCATGCTGCTCGGTGCCGGTGTCGGCAAGGTGGGCGGACTGGTGACCGGCGTGGGCGAGGCGCTCGGTTTTCAGGACGTGGCGGTGGACACCAGCGGCTCGGGCGAAAACACGGCGGTGAATATCAGCGCCTATGTGCTGCCGGGGCTGCAAATTGGCTACGGCGTCGGGGTGTTTTCTTCCATTGGTGAACTGCGCCTGCGTTACGAGCTGCTGCCCCGGCTTTACCTGCAGGCCACCAGTGGCCTGAGCCAGGCCATCGATCTGTTCTACAAGTTTGAGTTTTGATGAGTAACCCTCCCCTCGAAAAGGGGAGGGAGCAAAACCTCATCTTTTCACGGGGCGTGAAGGAGTATCCGCGCGCCGGATTTTGCCCGCACGCCGCGTTCAGCCTCATGCTTTTTGCGCTCACCTTGGGTAAAGTAGGCGAACTGTCATCGCCTACCGGCTCGCGAGTATTCAACCCATCATGATGTCCGTGCAATTGCTGAAACAGGAGCGTCTGGCCCGCGTCATGCTGATCTGCGTGGCGATCTATACCCTGTTTGGCATGCACCTGTATTTGCCCCATCTCTTTGGCAGCGGCCTGCAGTTGCCCTTTAATATTGCCGGCTGGTTTTTTGTGGGCGCCATGACCACCCTGGGGCTGTGGCACTGGCATCGCCGCCGGCTGCTGACCAGCCGCTTCTGGCTGGGGACCATGGCGGCCAGCCTGCTGCTGTGGCTGCCGTTTTTCTACTGGCACAATAATTCGGTGGCCGGCCAGGCGCTGCCGCGTATGCTGGGGCTGACCGGCGGCCTGTTGTTGTTTCTTGCCCTGCAACAATGCCGCTTCAACGCGCACGGACGCCGCTATCTGCTCTATGGCCTCTTGCTGGCGGTGAGCATGGAAATGCTGCTGGGGCTGCTGCAGTTTTTTGTGCTGGAGCCGGGCAATGTTTTTGGTTACAACACCGAGGTGCGCTCGCCCTACGGCATTTTTCAGCATCGTAATGTCATGGCCAGTTTCGTGGCCACCGGCATGGTGCTGGCCGTCTACCTGTGGCCGAACGAGGCCAAGTCGCCCCGCTGGCCGTTTTTGCTCAAGTCGTGCTGGTTTGCCGCCGTGCTCGGGGCCGGGGCCATGCTGGTGGTGCTGCTGCAGTCCCGGGCCGGTCAGCTGGGCCTGCTGCTGGGGGTGCTGCTGCTGCTGCCGTTGCTGTGGCAAACCCTGGTCAAAACCCGCTCCAAGCGCTTGCTGGCCAGCCTGGTATTGATCCCGCTGGGCGTGGTGGTAGGCATATTCGGGCTCGACGTGTTCGACATGAGCAAGCGCAGCCTGGATATTTACACCCAGGCCGATGGCCGCTTTGATATTTATGCCCACGGCCTGCGCATGTGGCTGGAGCGTCCCTGGGCGGGCTATGGCTACGGCAGCTTCGAGTCGGCCTTTTACCGCACTTATGCGCTGTGGCGCGAGCAAACTCCCGGTGCTCAGCCGCTGTTTACCGAAATGGGTCACCCGCACAACGAGTTTTTGCTGTGGGCCATTGAAGGCGGGCTGGCGCCGCTGATGGGGCTGGTGCTGATGATCTGGCTGGTGCTGCGGCTGTTAAGCCGGGTGCCGCTGGTGCGGGCGCTGGCCTGGGTAGGGCTGCTGATGCCGATATTCGTGCACAGCCAGACCGAGTTTCCCGTGTACCACTCGCTGCCTCACTGGTTTACGGTGCTGGTGTTGCTGTATGTGATTGACGCCGAGCACGGTCAGCGGGTCATGCTGCCGGCCCCCCCGGCCTGGAGCCGCTGGCCGGTGCGGGCCTGGGGGCTGGGAGTCATGTTGTTTATGGCCAGCGGGCTGGTGGCCAGCCAGCAGATCACCACCTTTGCCCATCAGCCACAGCGGGAGCCGGCACAGCTTGAAGGCGTACTGAACCCGCTGGTGTGGCACGATCGCACCGCTTTTTATCGTCATCATGCCCAGCTGGAACAAGGGCTGCTGACCGCCGATCAGGGGCTGCTGCTCGACTACGCCAGCTGGGCACGGCGTTTTTTGCACCATACCTCCAGGGCCGGCATTTATTACAACACCTATCTGGCGCTGATCCGCGCCGGCGAGCCGGTCCGCGCCGAAGCCCTGCTGGCCGAGGCCCGGCGGCTGTATCCCAATGTGGTACTGCTGCGCCAGGCCAGCATTCAACGGGCGCTGGGGCGGCTGGCCCAGCTCGACCAGGGCATGACCACCACCCGTATCAACAGCTACCTGCCGCTGTACGACAATTTGCGCCCCGCCATTGGCGGGGCTTATTGAACACCGTCATCTCCGTGGAGTGAAGATCCAGAGCAGACGACGCTTGAGCCATGGATCAGGTGTAAATATCAGGTATCGGCGGGGCGGGCGGAATGGACTCCCGCCTTCGCGGGAGTGACGGTCTCGAATGCAGCAGTAACTTGCAGAGGGGGAGAATAGCTAACCTGGGTCAGCGTTGCCTCAGCCCCGCGCGGGGATCAGGTCAAAACCGGTGAGGGAGTCATCGCCCTGCAGGGAGGTGACGGTGATGTTCTGCTGCGACCAGTCCACTTCCTGGCCGGTGGCGGCATAAAGGGTCTGGTTAATGCTGTCGGGAGTCAGCTCGGGCTGATGCTCGGCGCGGCCACCGGGCAGATAAATGGTGCCGTTGGAAAAGTCCACCGCAAAGGCGATCACGCCCGGCACCAGGAAAAACAGCAGGCCCACGCCGTCGGCGATGGCCACCACCGGATCGATACGACCGCTTTTCTGGCCTTTGCGCTCGGGATAAAAAATGGTGCCGCAGGCGGCCAGCTGGGTAGTGATGACGCCGGCCAGCGCCAGCGCCAGGGTCTTTTGCTTGAACCTTGCCATAGCCATACCTCTTTTAATGAAAATCAACCTTTTGAGTGTATAGCACAATGGCGCGGCTTGAATCCGATTCGCTGATGCCAACAGACAGGGCCTGGCGCTGTCAGTGCTCCGCCATCAGGGCGATGACCTCGTCGTCATCCACCTGGGGAAAGTCCAGATACCACTGCCCCACGGCAAAAAACGGCAACGGGGTGGCCAGACAGCACACCCTGTCTACCAGCGGCGCCAGTTCGGCAATGGTATCGGCCGAGCCAACCGGCACCGCTACCAGCACCCGGTCGGGCTGGTGGGCCAGGGTGGCTTCAATGGCCACCCGCATGGTGGCACCCGTGGCCAGACCATCATCCACCAGGATCACCGTTTTGCCGGCCAGGGCCAGGGGAGGGCGTTGATGCCGGTATTTGGCTTCACGGCGGGCCAGCTCCCGTTGCTCCTGCAGCAAGGCCCGTTCGATCTCGTACTGGCTGATGCTCAGTTGCCGGATCAGATGATGATTGAGAAAGTGCACACCGCCGCTGGCCACGGCGCCCATGGCCAGCTCCGGGTTACCCGGACAGCCCAGCTTGCGCACCATCATTACATCGAGCGGTGCCGACAGGGCGTCGGCCACCGGCGCGGCAACGGGCACACCGCCCCGGGGAAGGGCCAGTACCATCAGCGGCGCCGGCCATTTGCACTTGTGGCGAAGGCGGTTCAGTTCTTTGGCCAGCGCTACGCCGGCCTGGTGGCGATCGGTAAAGGGTTGCTGCATGGGGCCCCCCGCAATGAATAAATGGAATCTTTAAAGTTTAGAAGGGGTTGCGTTACCGGGCAGGCTTTTAATGGACCAATACGCAAAAAGCTACCAATCGCATGACAGGTGGGCCTTGTTCTGTGACTCATCAGGAGTGACAGATCGCGGAATACAAAAAGCCCACCTTGAGACAAGGTGGGCTTTTTGAGGATGATTTGGTCGGCGTGAGAGGATTTGAACCTCCGACCCCTGACACCCCATGACAGTGCGCTACCAGGCTGCGCTACACGCCGAGAACGTCATTCGTGATGACGGGGCGCATAATAGAAAAGGCGGCCGGTGCTGTCAACAGCCAATC
Organism: Oceanimonas aquatica; assembly: GCF_030732065.1. Classification (GTDB taxonomy): domain Bacteria; phylum Pseudomonadota; class Gammaproteobacteria; order Enterobacterales; family Aeromonadaceae; genus Oceanimonas. The sequence goes on along the minus strand of NZ_JAVBHX010000002.1, from coordinate 51,956 downwards.
TTGCGGTGTGGATGCAACTGCCGACAAATTGCGCACTTGCAGGCGACGAGGCCTGTTGTACATCAAGGGCTTACCCATTCACTTGCCGGGCCGGCGAGCTATAATAGCCATCCTGCCCACCGGCAGGCGATTCATTCAAGGAGACAGGCCATGGCAGAAGAGACCATTTTCAGCAAAATCATTCGCAAGGAAATTCCCGCCGACATCCTGTATCAGGATGAGCTGGTCACCGCCTTTCGCGATATCTCCCCCAAGGCACCCACTCATGTGCTGATCATTCCCAACGTGGTGATCCCCACCGTGAACGAGGTGGAGGCCGAGCATGAGCTGGCCCTGGGCCGCATGTTTACCGTGGCGCGCAAGCTGGCCGCCGATGCCGGTATTGCCGAAGACGGCTACCGCCTGATGGTGAACTGCAACCGCCATGGCGGCCAGGAGGTGTACCACATTCACATGCACCTGCTGGGTGGTCGCCCGCTTGGCCCCATGCTGGCCGTGTAAAGGAGCTGACATGACCCCTTTTCGCATTGCCACCCTGGCCTCGGCGGTGCTGGCCCTGAGTGCCTGTACCCTGCCCAACCCTTATTCGACCAAGCCAGCGCCGGTTTATCCTGCCACGCCGGAGCCGGTGCGCCCGCCCGAGCTGCCTCAGCCGGTGTCGCCACCACCGGTGATCGAACTGCCCGAGGCACCGTCGGCACCGCTGCCGGAAGCCAACAACGCCACCATGCAGCGGCTGGCTGATAATCTGGCCGCCCGGCTTCGGGCCAGCGCCGCCGTCACCGAGGTGACCGGCCCGGTGCTGCTCGACGATATTCGCAACCAGGCCGGCAGCCCGGTGGACACGCGCGGGCTTACCGAGCGGCTGCAGGCACAGCTGAGTGGTTCGCTTAACTTTGTGAGTGGCCCCGAGGTGAACAGCCTGCGCCAGCAACTCGCCTATCAGGGCGGACGGGCCGATATCGCCTCGCTGGTGCGCCTGGGCAAGCAAAGTGGCGCCGATTACCTGCTTTCCGGCAGTGTGCACCGGGCGGGCAGCGGCTTCAGCCTGCGTGGCCAGCTGATGGAGCTGGCCAGCGGCGAGGTGCTGTGGTCCGACAGCGTCAGTGGACGCTGAACCACTGCTCGCGAGCCTGCCGCCCGCACTGCGTGGCAGGCTGACTCCCCTTGCCGGCGGTTATACCAACCGCTGTTTTCGGCTGAATACCGAAACACAGAGTTACTGGTTGCGGCTGGGCTGTGAGGCCCCCGCCAGCCTGGGCATTGATCGTCACCTTGAGCTCATGGCCCACGGTCTGGCGGCCGAGGCCGGGCTGGCTCCGGCCATTCGTTATGCCGATGCCGGCTCCGGCCTGCTGGTGCTGGACTGGCTGAATGAGCCGGACTGGCGGCAGGCGCCGGGAACCCTTGCCGCACTGATGCCCAAAGTGGCTCAGTTGCATGGCTTGAAGGTACCCGACCTGCCGCTGCTGAGCCTGACGCAGCGGGTGCAGCATTACCTCGACCAGTTACACTCACTGCCGGCCTGGCTGGCGCCGCTGCTGGCGGCGTTTGAGCGCCCGGCTCTCAACCCGACCTTTGTGCCCGCCCTGTGCCATTGCGATCTGACCGCCGGCAATGTACTGGGCCCGCGGCCCTGGCTGCTGGACTGGGAATACGCGGCACTGGCGGATCCCGCCTTTGAACTGGCCGTGATCGCCGACGACAGGGGCCTGAACGACGCTGGCTGCAATGAGCTGCTGGCCCATTACCGGGCCGCTGGCGGTGAGATGAGCGCGGCCCGGTTGCGGGCCCGGCTGCCCTGGGTGCAACTGCTCACCCTGTTGTGGGCCATGGTGCAGCATCAGCACAGCGGCAAGGCGGAATATAAAGACTGGCTTGAAGCGGCGCGGGCGCTGCTGACTAAAAGCCTTGGGTAATACTTCAATTCAACACGGCCGCGGCGCGGCCCCGGAGCAAACATGGGTCCCTTTATTCTTGATGTAAACGGCTGCGAGCTGGAGGCGGAAGAGCGCGAATTGCTCGAGCACCCGGTGGTGGGCGGAGTAATATTTTTCGCCAGAAATTATCATGACCGCGCGCAGCTTTCCGCCCTGGTCAAAGCCATTCGGGCGGTGAAGCCCGGCCTGTTGCTGACCGTGGATCACGAAGGTGGCCGGGTACAGCGCTTTCGCAACGGGTTTTTTCCGCTGCCGGCACCGGGCAGGCTGGCCGGCCTGCATCATCCCGAGCGCCAAGGTCTGCTGGCCGATGCCGGCTGGCTGATGGCCGCCGAGTTGCTGGCTCACGACATTGATCTCAGCTTTGCCCCCGTGCTCGATCTGGAGCGGGGCAGTGAGGTGATTGGCGATCGCAGTTTCGGCGCCGATCCCGAGCCGGTGATCGCCCACGCCGGAGCTTATATCGGCGGCATGAAGGAAGCCGGCATGGCGGCGGTGGCCAAGCATTTTCCCGGCCATGGCAGCGTGCGTGCCGACTCTCACATCGAAAGCCCGGTGGACAAACGAGAGCTTGCCGAGATAGAGCAGGCCGACATGGTGCCGTTTCGTGAGCTGATTGCTCAGGGCGCCATTCAGGGAGTGATGCCGGCCCACGTGATTTACCAGAACGTGGACGAACGGCCGGCGGGCTTTTCCGACGTCTGGCTGAAAGACATGCTGCGCAACCGCCTGGGCTTTAACGGGCTGATTTTCAGTGACGATCTCACCATGGAAGGGGCCGCCGTGGCCGGCGGTTATGCCGAGCGTGCTAAGCAGGCGCTGGCGGCGGGCTGTGATCTGCTGCTGGCCTGCAATCACAGGCCCGGTGCCGTGGCCATTATCGACAGCCTGCCGCACGATCTGCAGCGGGATTTGTCTTCCCTGCGCAAGAAAGACAATGCCGGCCCGGCCCACCTGTATGGCAGCCGCCGCTGGCGCGAGGCCGCCGATCGGCTGCGGCGCATCGGTGCCGAGCAGGGCTGGAACGATTGAACCGGTAGTTATTTTTATGTAAAAATAAAGTTGTGAAATCAGTCACAACTTTTACAATGGCAGCCGCCTCAGTAAAGGCGGCATTCCAAGAATCTGCCGCTATGGATGCGCCATAGCCGCAGGTTTTTTTATCTTGAACGAGGTTTGACAATGACACGCATCATAGTGGTTGGCGGCGGCGCCGGCGGGCTGGAGCTGGTAACCAAACTGGGTCGTCAGCTGGGACGCAAGGGCAAGGCGGAAGTGATCCTGGTGGACCGCAACCGCACCCACCTGTGGAAGCCGCTGCTGCACGAAGTGGCCACCGGTGCCATGGACACCGGTCTGGATGGGCTGAGCTACCGCTCCCACGCTCATAATCATGGCTTCAGTTTTCACCTGGGTACCCTGACCGACATCGACAGGGAGAACAAACAGATCAAGCTGGCTCCGCTCGCCGATGACAGCGGCAAGCAGATGGTGGGCGAGCGTACCCTGAGTTACGACATTCTGGTAATGGCGCTGGGCTCGGTGTCCAACGACTTTGGCACCCCGGGCGTGCGCGACCACTGCATTTTCCTCGACAGCCCCCAGCAGGCCGAGCGCTTCAATCAAGAGCTGATGAACCGCTTTTTGCAGTATGCCGAAAGTGACACCGTGGACGAAAAGGTCGACATCGCCATTGTGGGCGGCGGCGCCACCGGAGTGGAGCTCTCTGCCGAGCTCTATAACGCCGTGGAGCACCTGAACGCCTACGGCTTTAAAAAGCTCAACCGCGACTGCCTGCGCCTGACCCTGGTGGAAGCCGGTCCGCGCATTTTGCCGGCGTTGCCCGAGCGCATTTCCGCCATGGCCCATAAGGAGCTGCGTGAGCTGGGTGTGGACGTTCGCATCAACACCATGGTGGTGGAAGCCACCGACAAGGGCCTGAAAACCAAAAGCGACGAGTTGATCCCCGCCAATCTCATGGTGTGGGCGGCCGGCATCAAGGCGCCGGACTTCATGAAGGACATCGCCGGGCTTGAGACCAACCGCATCAATCAGTTGGCGGTAAAGGACACCCTGCAAACCACCCGTGACGACAGCATTTTCGTCATTGGCGACTGCGCCTTCTGCCTGCAGGCCGACGGCAAGCCGGTGCCGCCGCGGGCCCAGTCGGCCCACCAGATGGCAAGCCTGGCCTTTGAGAACATTCTCGCCAGCCTCGGCGGCAAGGCACTCAAGCCCTATGTGTACAAGGATCACGGCTCGCTGGTGAACCTGAGCCGCTACTCGACCGTGGGATCCTTGATGGGCAACCTGATGCGCGGCTCCATGATGGTGGAAGGCCGCATCGCCCGTACCGTGTATGTGTCGCTGTATCGGATGCACCAGGTGGCGCTGCACGGCTACACCCGCACCGGCCTGATGATGCTGGTGGGCCGTATTAACCGCTTTCTGCGACCGCGGCTGAAACTGCACTGAGTTTATACGCCCTGGACTCCCGCGAAGGCGGGAGTCCAGGGCGTATTGCACGAGGGGCCGCAGCATGGATTCCGGCTCGCAGGCCGGAATGACTATGGGCAAGTGGACAAACCTTAAGCCTCACGGCCATTCGTGCTAAGGTGCGCCCCAGTTTCAAACAAGCCCAGTTCAGTCATGACCACAACCGCTTCCAGTGCATTCACCCTGATGGTGCAGGGCACGGCCTCTGACGCCGGCAAAACCACCCTGGTGGCCGGACTGTGCCGGGTATTTGCCCGGCGCGGCCTGCATGTGGCCCCCTTCAAACCCCAGAACATGGCCCTGAACAGCGCCGTTACCAGCGATGGCGGTGAAATTGGCCGGGCCCAGGCCCTGCAGGCGGTGGCCTGTGGCGTACCGGCTCATACCGACTTCAACCCGGTGCTGCTCAAGCCCCAGAGCAATACCTGTGCTCAGGTTATCGTGCAGGGAAAGGCGCTGTCGGTGGTGGAGGCCAAGGACTTTTTCGGCCCCGGCGCCCGCCACTACAAGCAGCGGGTGATGACGGCGGTGCTCGATTCCTTTGACCGCCTGCGCCAGGCTTACGAGCTGGTGTTGGTGGAAGGCGCGGGCAGCCCGGCGGAGATCAACCTCCGCGACAACGACATTGCCAACATGGGCTTTGCCGAGGCCGCCGACTGCCCGGTGATCCTGGTGGCCGACATCGACAAGGGTGGTGTGTTCGCCCAGCTTTACGGCACCCTGATGCTGCTGAGTGAGGCGGAGCGGGCGCGGATAAAGGGAATGGTGATCAACCGGTTTCGCGGTGATATTCGCCTGCTGGAAAACGGCCTGACCATGATTGAAGAGCTCACCGGCAAGCCGGTGCTGGGGGTGCTGCCCTACCTCGACAACCTGGTGCTGGACGCTGAAGACGCCATTGTTCACCACAGCGCCGCCAGTAGCGACGAACGGCCCCTCAGGGTGGTGGTGCTGGTCACCCCGCGCATCAGCAACCACACCGACTTTGATGTCCTGCGCCTGCACCCGCGGGTGGAGCTGACCATGGTGCACGCGGGCTCGAGCCCTGCCCATTGCTCAGCCGTCGATCTGGTGATTCTGCCCGGCAGCAAGGCGGTACGGGACGATCTGGCCGTGCTCAAGGCCAATGGCTGGAAGGCGTGGCTGGATCGCCACCTGCGCTATGGCGGCAAGCTCATTGGCATTTGTGGCGGTTACCAGATGCTGGGTGATGTGATTGACGATCCTCAGGGCATTGAAAGCACCGCCGGCAGCAGCGAAGGGCTGGGCTATTTGCCGATGACCACTACTCTTGAAGCCGGCAAGCAACTGCGTAATGTGACCGGCAGCCTGAGTCTTGGCGGTGAGCCCTGCGCCGTGCACGGCTATGAAATTCACTGCGGGCAGAGTAGCGCACTGGTGGAACATGAGGCGCCGTTGATGCTGGCCACCGAAAGCGGGGCACCACAGCCGGACGGCATGGTCTCAACCGATAATCAGGTGCTGGGCACCTACCTGCATGGCCTGTTTGACAGCGTGGACGCCTGCAATGCGCTGCTGGCCTGGGCCGGTCTGCATGACAGCCAGCAGGCGGTGGCCCTGGACGAGTTGCGCGAAGCCAGCATCAACCGGCTGGCGGACACCCTTGAGCAACACCTGGATCTGGAATTACTCGAACATTTCATGCAACCGAATACGCAACAAGGAAACCACCATGAGCAATGAGCAGCATCGTGAGCAGATAAAGGCCGAGCGTCATCAGCAGCGCCAGCAAAAGGTAAAGGAAGCGGTAGACGCCAAAGTGGCGGCCGCCACCGAGGAGCGCGGTGTGCTCATGGTGATCACCGGCAATGGCAAGGGCAAGAGCACCGCCGGCTTTGGCACCGTGGCGCGGGCCGTGGGCCATGGTAAAAAGGCGGCCGTGGTGCAGTTCATCAAGGGGGGCTGGGACTGCGGCGAGCGCAATCTGCTGCAACAGGTAGGGGTGCCTTTTGTGGTGATGAACACCGGTTTTACCTGGGAAACCCAGAACCGTGAAAAAGACATGGAAGCCTGCGAGCAGACCTGGCTGCCGGCGGAAAAAATGCTGGCCGACCCGAGCATCGATCTGGTGCTGCTAGACGAGCTCACCTACATGGTGGCCTACCATTACCTGGATCTGGACCGGGTGCTGAACGCCCTGAAAAACCGTCCGGCGCATCAGCATGTGGTGATCACCGGCCGTGGCTGCCACCGATCTATCATTGAGCTGGCCGACACCGTCAGCGAAGTGCAGTCGGTGAAGCACGCCTTTGAAGCCGGCGTAAAGGCCCAGCAAGGTTTTGATTACTGAGTTGGGTTTGTGACCCCCGCGAAGGAACGTCATTCACCGTGTAGACGGGGACGGGGCCATGTGTGGCCCGGCGCAGCTTCACAGCCCGGCGCCAGGCTCCTGGATTCTTATCCCTGTATTACCACTCCTCGTCTCCCGGATATTGTTCCGGCTTGTTGCCGGACTCGGAGACAATAAAGGGATAGTGGCGACCCGGCAGTGGCTCTCTGGGCTTTTTGCGGGATCTGGAGATCTGAAACATCCAGTCATCGCCAAAATCAAACCAGTAGAACAGTTTCCGGTCCTTGGGCAAAGGAAACAAGGCCGCGATGGATGTGTTTTCCAGCTCGTCTTCGTCATCGATCATGGCTCGTTTTGAGCCAAACACCTTTCGAGCAATAAAATATGCATACAGGTGATCGTTATCGAATGCGACCACGTTCTGAATGGCATAATGCAGATCATCCAGAGTCATGCTTTCGGCTACTTCCAGTTCACAGGACCAATCATCCTGTGCGCACCTGCCTGCAGCAAGCTTGATGAACAACGAAATTATCATGGGACCTCATGGTGGCTGGTGTGGGTTTGTGTCACAAGATAACGTGTTGAGACGAAAGAGATAATAGAGAGCCAGCAATAAGCCGGTGAGGGAAATCACGAAGACCGTTCGTTCTCCCGCTTCATCAGCACAAAGGTGAGGTACATTTTGGTGGGCAGCGAGAGGATCATGCCCACCGCCACGCAGCCGGCGCTGATCAAAATGCCTTTTACCCCCAGTGCTTCCATGTGGGCGCTGTTGTGCAGGTAGACCCCCAGCAAAATCAGGGTAATGCCAACGAGCATGATGATTTTCAGCACCCGGATCAGCATGGTATCGGACATAATGCCTCCCGCCTTGGCAGTGATTACCTACAGCCTAGTTGAGCCAGTGCGGGATGGGCTTGATGCAGATCAGGGCGAGGGGCTGCGGCAGGTGTATGCTGGCGGGGTTTGATTTCGTGTTACCGCCCCTTGTGGCAGGAGAACGCCATGCCTCGCAAGCCCGACCGGCTTACCGCCATGAGCGAGCTGATTGACCAGGCCAAGCAAACCTTTCCCCTTTACGAGTCCGACACCTTTGTATGCGGCACCGGCAACAACTGTATTGGCTGCCCCAAAAAGCTGATGGAGTTGCTCGACTCCGAACTCAGCTACTGGGAGCACCAGGTAAAGCGTGGCATTGTGCCCCATTTTGACGAAATCCGTCGCTTCGGCAAGCTGTGCAAAAGCGTCAAACGCGGCCTGGTGCGCAACCAAATTCTTTAGCCTTGTTCCGCCACGCTGCGAATATGCGCGGCCAGGGCGGCCAGCTCGGCGTCATCGGCGCGGTGGCTGTCGTGGGACGACAAATAGCCCTCGTAACGCTCAAAGTACTTTTCCCGCACCGACTCAATGGCCTGAAATGCCGAATTGCTGCCGGTGCCGTGCATGGGAAACAGTTTGCTGTGCAGGTGATCGACGCCGTAGCCCTCAAAAAACAGGCCTGTGCGGGCCACATCGTCAAAGGACTGATCCAGCAGTTTGGCCACCCGTTTGGTGGCAATGGCCAGCTTGCTCAATACTTCATCCGGCGCATCGAACGCATAACTGGGGTGATGCTCCTTGGGGATCACCACGGTAAAGCCCTTGGTATTGGGAAAAATCGACAAAAATGCCAGGTGTTCGTCGTCTTCCCACACCTTGTGGCAGGGCGCCTTGCCCGCCACGATATCGCAGAAAATGCAGCTCATGATTGCTTCCTTTGTTGAGTTAACGAGGTTTCGGCCACGTTCTGCACGGTGTTAACCCGGCTGGGCACCGGCTTGTGACGATGGGTGGCCGCATAAATGGTTTCACTGATCGGGTGGGGCAGGGCATGGGCACGAATGAGTTCCGGCTGAGGAAAGGCCGCCACCGCATGGGCCGGCAGCACGGTAAAGCCCAGCCCCAGGCTCACCGGCGCCAGAATCAGGCCGATCTGATTAGAAAAACCGGTGCAGGCAAACTGGCTTACATGCTCAAACTCGGCAAAGTTGGCACCCAGCAGCAGGCCGGCGTGGTGGCTGCCGTCCGGATGATCAATAAAGCCCAGCTTCAGCAAAGAAAGCCAGTCCGGCTCAGTCATGGTGGCGGGGGTCACCAGCAGCAGCGCCTCTTCCGCAATGGCCCGGCACTGCACCGCCTCATGGGTGGAGGGCCGGGTCATCAGCCCCAGCTCCACCGAGTTGCCGGCCACCGCCTGCTCCACACTGGCGTTGGGGGCAAAGCGATAGTTGATGATGAGTCCGGCATGCTGGCACTGCAAGGCCAGCAGTTGCGGATACAGCTTGAGGCCCACGCTGCCCGGCGACATCACCCGCACCAGCCCTTCAAAGGGCGCATCAAAGCCCACCCGCTGCTCCAGACCCGACAACGACTGTAAAATCTGCCGGGCCTCGGCAAACAGCCGTTCGCCGGCATCGGTCAGGGTAAAGCCCTTGCCCTGGCGCACCAGCAGTGCCACGCCAAAATGATCTTCCAGCTTGCGCACATGCTGGCTGACTCCGGACTGGGTCATGTGCAAGCGCTCGGCGGTACGGGTGAAATGGCCCACCTCCACCAGGGCGCAAAAGCTGCGCAGCCAGACCGGATTAATCATCAAAAATAGTTCTCATATATATAAAAAATGATAATTTTTAATGATTAAATCATGAGCGTAAGCTCACCTCAACCCCAACAAACAAGGTGAGTGTTATGAGCAAGGTATATCCGAGAAACTTTTCCCACATTGGCATTTCGGTGCCGGATCTCGACAAGGCGGTGGAGTTCTACACCCAGGTCATGGGCTGGTATCTGATCATGAAGCCGACTGAAATTACCGAAGACGACAGCGCCATTGGCGAAATGTGCACCGACGTGTTCGGCGCTGGCTGGGGCAGCTTCCGCATTGCCCACCTGTCTACCGGTGATCGTATTGGCGTGGAGCTGTTCCAGTTTCAGGGGCAGCAAAACCCCGACAACAACTTTGAATACTGGAAAACAGGGGTGTTTCACTTCTGTGTGCAGGATCCGGACGTGGAAGGCCTGGCCGAGCGCATTGTGGCCGCCGGCGGCAAGGCGCGCATGGACAAACCGCGCTACTACTACCCGGGTAAAAAGCCCTACCGCATGATCTATATGGAAGACCCGTTCGGCAATATTGTGGAGATCTACAGCCACAGCTACGAGCTGATTTACAGCGAAGGGGCGTACTAACCATTTAGGCCGGGGCATTTGCTTCGGCCTGTCTGTATATGCCGGGTGCGTGACCCGTTTTCACCCTAAGCTAAGCAGAGACAAGGCCGGCTTACCGGTCTGTCGGGTGATAAGGAGCAATGATGCTGGCACGCGGGTTACTGATGCTTTCTTTATTTGTGGTTTTTTCTGCCATGGCAGACAGCTCACCACGCTGGGAAATGGCAAAAAGCCAGGACGGCATTACCATTTACACCCGGCCCCACCAGGCTGGCCTGGTGGAGATCCGTGCCCGCATGTTTGTCGCTACCAGTTATGGCGCCTTTATGGCACTACTGGAAGACAGCCCCAATATTCCCAGCTGGGTAGATAACGTTTCCTCAAGCCGGGTACTTGAGCAGCTTTCGCCCACTGAGAATATCGTTTACACCCGCTTTCGTGCGCCCTGGCCGGTACAGGACCGTGATATGGTCACCTATTCCCGATTTGAACAACCACCGGGAGCCCTGGTGCTGACCATTGAAGATGCTTTCCATGCCTACCCACGGCAACCCGGTTACATTCGGATTAGAGATGTGAAGGTCACCTGGACACTGGCAAAACTGACCAACGGGCTGACCCATATCGAATATGTCGCCTTTGCCGATCCCGGAGGTAACTTACCCGGCTGGTTGACCAACCAGCTCTCGGTGACCAGTGCATTCAACACCTTTCAGGGATTAAGAGCGCAGCTGCCCGAGTATCAGACACGGGTACATTCACAAGTGAGAGAGTGAGCAAAGGGACGGCTAATACGCAGGTTATAAATGACACCAGTTTTTCCGGAAGTCTGAGCCTGTCCGATAATGGTGATCTCAGTATCGCCCCATCATACCCATACCATGAAAAATGCCGCCAAAGATTGCCGCCAGCACCCCAAAGACGACAGAGATAATGATAAAGGCGGGAATGGAGGCAATGGCCAACTTAACCATAAATATCACCATCGACATAAACGGCATTTTGATATCTACCACGGTGACCTGCTGTTTTTCGTTTTCTATAGACATATACTTTTCCTGCTTATTGAGTGAGTGGCTTGCAAAGCCTCAATCAGCCGACGCTTTAGCGGACGGCTGCATTGATTTGTCAGGCATATTATTCAGGTAATCCACAATTTCCCTGAGCTGATTGCCGCGCGAATATTCACTAGGGATTGCAGAGGCTGCAGCGGTAGCAACTTGAAAGTTACCCTCACTTACAGCGCGCTCTGAAACTATTTCTAGTGCTTGACCACGAGAATGTTCACTAGGGATTTGAGAGGCCGCAATTAGCATGAGCTCAATATCGCTTGGCTTTTCTGATCGTTTATATGCAACTTCATATTGAACAACTGGCTTTCTTGAGCCTGAAGACCCAATATTTCCAGTTATCCATGTGAAAGCCCAAATAAATGCCGGCATCGCCAGCATAAATGCGAATACACCAAAAAAGCTTATGAGGCCAGCCAGTGCCTCGGAGAGCGGGCCAGGCTCTTTTGAATCAGAATGTTCCGCATCGGCAGGTTTGTAGGTTGCTGCTTTATATAAACCTACAACCGCTGTGGCCAGAATAATCAGTTGTGTTATTAATTCTGTACTCATAATCCCGTATGCCTAACATTATAATACTGCGCATTCAGCCTGCCGCGCGGGCTCTGCCAGCTAAAGCAGCAGCGTCCAGGTCTGTGCTGGCTGGTATTTTTCCAAGCTACCGCCCCGGCGTTTCAGGCCGCCATACCTGCACTAAAGGTTTTCAAACGCGTCTATTCTGGCCGCTGGAAGTCAGCAGGGCAATTGCAAAAAGGATGAAGTGAGATGTAAATTGCTTGAGTGGTGGTTTTGTGAGCAGTTTGAGCGGGCAGGTCGAGCTTTACTGACAGCAAGGGCGATTCGAACATGAGATTCGAATCGCCTTTGCATGGTTTGCCTCAACTGCCTTCTGATGTGGTGGGGTCGATGACGCTGCCCACTTCGCTGATCGAGGTGATGGGGAATCCCCCCATTTCCGCGTGTTTGCGGATAAGGGCTTCATCGGGGGCGATGTACACACAGTAGATCTTGTTGGGCGTTACAAAGCTTTCTACCCACTGGATTTTGGGGCCCAGCTCTTCCAACACATCGCAGGACTTTTTCGAGATGTCTCTGAGGTCGTCGGCGCTGAGATCGCCGGCGCCTTCCACATCCCGTTCAATAACATATTTGGGCATAACAACCTCCTTGCCACTGCACTGTTAATTGTAGTTCCGTGAGGGTGGTTGTTCGCGCTGTCTGCTGAATGGACTCCGGCTTTCGCCGGAGTGACAAAGGGCGGCGCAGGGCCGGCATGACGATCACAGGTCAGTCTTCACCCACGCCGCGCAGCAGCCGGCGAATATAGAGCCACAACACCAGGGCAATAAAGGGCACCGACAGGCTTAAGCCGGCTTCCAGCAGGTGGCGGTATTCTTCGTTATTGACCAGGTTGCGCAGGGTGCGGTCTATCAGGTCAAAGGCGTAGTAGGTCACCACGATAATGGTGAAGCTTTCCAGCTTGGCCTGCAGCCGCAGCTGCTCGCCCGCGCGTTTGCTAAGAGTGCTGAGCATGTCGCGGTTTTGCTGCTCAACCGACAGATCCACCTGAGAGCGAACCAGCTGAGTGGTACGGGCCAGCCGGCGGGACAGCTGCTCTATGCGCAGGCCGGCGGTACGGCAGGTGCGGGTGGCCGGATCCAGCCGGCGGTCCATAAACTGCTCCACGGTCTGGCGGCCTTCTATGCGGGTTTCCCGCAGTTCGCCAATACGTTTGTTCACCAAGGCAAAGTAGGCGTCCGCCGCCGAGAAGCGGTTGGACGTTTGTGCCGACAGCGCTTCCAGCCGCTCCGCCAGATCCATCAGCTGATGCAGCAGCACCGACGGCTCTTCCGACGCCACCCGGGTGGAGAGCTCCACCAGCTCGGCTTCCAGCTGGTTAATCACCGGCACCACTTCATTGGCCAGCGGCAGGGCCAGCAGAGCCACATGGCGGTAGGTTTCTATTTCGCAAATACGTTGCAGCAGTCGTCCGGCCTGGCGCAGTTGCAGGCCGTGGTCTTCTACCAGTACCCGCACCAGGCCGCTGTCTTGCCGGGGGTAAAAGTCGGTCCAGATCTGGCCTACTTTTGACATCACCATGGAGCTGTTGACCTGATTCTCACCAAAGTGCTGCTCCAGCCAGGTGGTTTCATCGGCGCCGGCCTGATGATCGCGAAACAGAATTTCGGCACCACAGAGAAAGCTGCCCGGGGCGGTGTCCAGCCAGGCTTTTGGCAGTTGGGGAAGCTCCAGAGTGTTGAGCGCAGTCAGGGTGAGGGTATAAAACTCGTGGTGGGCTTCAAAGCGCAGGGTGAGGCTTTCGTTTTTACCCTGCCAGAAGCGGGGCTTGCTGATGGTCTCGGTGAGCTCCAGCATCTTGCTGAGTTGCGTCACGCTTTCCCGTACTTCATTGAGGGGGGTGTCGTCGTAAGTAACGGCAATATGCCGCATGCCCAGGGGGCCCTGCAGCTCCTGAAACGGGCGGGCATGAACTTCGGCAATAATCTGTTCACGCAAGGGATGACTGCGCATTAATACTCCTTTGCTGCTGTCAGTCGCAATGAGCGTAATTTACCAGAATTTTGTGACAGGCCTCTTGTTTTTTGGGGGAGGAGCAGATGCCGGCTCGGGGGCCGGCATGACGACTGTTTCGAGTCTCCAATCCCCTTTACAGCCTCACCAGCCGTTTTCGGCGAGCTCCCGAGGGTAGCCGCGGGCCTCGGCCAGCTTTATGGCGGTGCTTTCCACCTCGGTGGCGCTTTGCTGCTGGCTCAGGGCCAGAACCGGGCTGAGCGGACCGGTACTGGTGAGCCATCCCAGCTCGGTGAGCTTGTCCACAATGCGGTCGGCGGCGGTAAGGGCGGAGCTGGCCTTGACGATTTCCACCCGGGCGTAGTGGTGGCCTTCAAAGGACACATCGGCGGCGCGCAGTTTGGGATCGCTGCCCGGTATTTGCTGGGCGCCAAACAGCGGTTTGCCACCGGGAGTGGCACGGCCAAAGTCCGGCAGCAGCCGGGCCAGGTGTTCAATGGCGCGCTGGGTGCGGGCCTCGCTGTCGTCCTGGCTCCAGCCCTGATCCAGCTGCTGGCGATAGGGTTCAGGCAGGCGCGGCTGGGCGCTGTGCTCGGGGCTGGCCACCAGACCGTTCTTGAACAGGGTAATGGCGTCGGTCATGCCGTGCAGCTGAAACAGGCCGCCGGGGTAGGGGGTCAGCTGAGCCATGCCTTCGGGGGTGCCGCGCTCGCCGTGAAAAATGACTTCGGGCCAGTCGGCGGCACCGGACCAGCGGGCCAGGTAGGCGGCCTTGTATTCCACCAGCCGCTGGCGGCGGTAGCCGGCCATGTCGTCCACCAGCCCGGTGCGAAAACCGCAGGCGTTCACCAGAAAGTCCACTTCATCCACCCGCTCTCCCCGTGGGCCCACGCTTTGCACCAGCCAGCTGCATTCGTGCTGCTCCAGGTGAGTGGCGCGGGTGTTCAGGCGCAGATCGCACAGGGGGGAGTCGCTCAGCGCCAGGGTGGCGGTGGCGGCCATGCGAAACAGGCTCCAGCCGTATTCCTGCACCAGGATCAGCGGAAACTTCAGCCTGTCCGCATCCAGCTGGTGCGCCAGGGGGATCATCCAGTCGTCGTGACTTTCGGCGCGGGCCGGCAGTGGCCGCTTTGCCAGCGCTTCAAATTCTTCGCGCTCATAGCAGCGGTAGTAGTCGTCTGGCTCGCCCAGCACTTTGTTGGCAGGGTCTTCGTTCACCAGCAGCTGGTATTCCCGCGCCACCTGGCGCAACCGGGGCAATAACGCCTCGGGATCACCGGCGTCGGTCACCGGCACTGCAATCACGGTGGGGCGGCGGTTAATGCTGTGGGGGTAGGCCCGTACCGAGGCAATGGACTGGCGCAGCAGGGTCAGGCACTGCTGGTCGCTAATCTCGCGGTAGAGGTTGCCCCCCGCGTGCAGGTGGCAGATGGGCGGGCCGTTGACCAGGCCGGTGCTGCTTTCCAGCAGCAGGGTGTGAATGCCCATGTCGGTCAGGCGCAGCGCCACGGTGGCGCCGGCAATGCCGCCTCCCAGAATGCCTACCCTAAGCGGGCGCTGGGCATAAGCGGCGCAGGATGTTGTGTTCATTACGTCTCGGTCAGGGTGATATAGCGCAACGTCAGCGCCGGTGTGGCTGGCGCGGTTGTGTGTGTTATCAAGTCCCGTCCCTGGGAGTGCGCATCAGGCCTGATGCGCGGCAAATTCATTCAGCATGTCGCCCACCAGGGCCAGTCGAGCCTTGGCATCATTGCTTGGAATGGCAAAGCGCAGTTTGGTCGGCCCCTCCATTTTGTAGATGCGGGGCTGACTTTGCAACAGGCCCACCAGGTAGCCGGGGTCGACCCTGGCGTCCTGGCTGAAGGTAATGGCTCCCCCTTGCGGGCCGGCGTCGATTTTCTCAATGCCAAGCTCGCTGGCCCGGGCCTTGAGGCCGGACAGCGCAATCAGGTTCTTGCCCGGCTCCGGCAGCAGGCCAAAGCGGTCGATCAGCTCCACCTGCAGCTCGCGCAGGACGGCATCGTTCTCGGCGGCGGCAATGCGCTTGTACATGGAAAGCCGCATGTTAACATCGGGAATGTAGTCGTCCGGCAACAGGGCGGGCAGGCGCAGCTCAATCTCGGTCTGGCTGCCCAGCAGCTGATCCAGCGCCGGCTCCTTGCCGGATTGCAGTGCCTTCACCGCCTGCTCCAGCATTTCCATGTAGAGGCTGAAGCCAATGGCGGTGATCTGGCCGCTCTGCTCGTCCCCCAGCAGCTCGCCGGCGCCGCGAATTTCCAGATCATGGGTGGCCAGGGCAAAGCCGGCGCCCAGGTCTTCCAGCGCGGCAATGGCTTCAAGCCGTTTTTTGGCGTCGGCGGTCATGCGCTTGGGGTGGGGGGTGAGCAAATAGGCGTAGGCCTGATGATGGGAGCGACCCACCCGGCCGCGCAGCTGGTGCAGTTGCGCCAGGCCCAGCTTGTCGGCCCTGTCCATGATAATGGTGTTGGCGGTGGGCACGTCGATGCCGGTTTCAATGATGGTGGAGCACAGCAGCACGTTAAAGCGCTGGTGATAGAAGTCCGACATCACCTTTTCCAGCTCGCGCTCGCGCATCTGGCCGTGGGCAATGCCAATGCGGGCCTCGGGCACCAGGGTGCGCAGGGCGTCCAGGCTGTTTTCGATGGTCTGCACCTCGTTGTGCAGATAGTACACCTGGCCGCCGCGCTTCAGCTCCCGCAGAATCGCCTCGCGGATCACGGTGGGATCCGACTCGCGCACAAAGGTCTTTACCGCCAGTCGCTTGGCCGGGGGCGTGGCGATAATGGACAAGTCCCGCATGCCGCCCATGGCCATGTTGAGGGTGCGCGGAATGGGGGTGGCGGTGAGGGTAAGAATGTCCACGTCGGCGCGCAGGGCCTTGATCTTGTCTTTCTGGCGCACGCCAAAGCGGTGTTCCTCGTCCACGATCAGCAGGCCGAGGTCTTTAAAGCGCACGTCCTGGCTCAGCAGCTTGTGGGTGCCAATCACAATGTCGATGCTGCCATCCGCCAGCCCTTCCAGTGCCTTGTCCTGCTCCTTGCCGGTCTTGAAGCGGCTGATCAGCTCCACCTTCACCGGCCAGTTGGCAAAACGGTCACGGAAGTTGTCGTAATGCTGCTGGGCCAGCAAGGTGGTGGGCACCAGCACCGCCACCTGCTTGCTGCCGTGTACCGCCACAAAGGCGGCACGCATGGCCACCTCGGTCTTGCCAAAGCCAACGTCGCCGCACACCAGCCGGTCCATGGCCTTGGGTTGGGTCATGTCGGTGAGCACGGCGTTAATGGCCTTGAGCTGATCGTCGGTTTCCTCAAAGGGAAAAGCATCGCAGAACTGGCGGTAGGCGCTCTTGTCGTGGCTGATTGCCTGGCCCGGCTTGGCGGCCCGGCGGGCATACACGTCGAGCAGCTCGGCGGCCACGTCGCGCACCTTTTCGGCAGCCTTGCGCTTGGCCTTGGCCCAGGCATCGTTGCCGAGGCGGTTTAACGTGGGATCGTCGGCGCCGCTGTAGCGCCCCACCAGATGCAGGGCGGTCACCGGCACATAAAGCTTGTCGCCGCCGGCGTATTCCAGGGTCAGGTATTCCGACTTCATGCCGCCGGCGTCCAGGCTTTGCAGGCCCATGTAGCGGCCCACGCCGTGATCCAGGTGTACCACGGGCTGACCGATGGACAGCTCCGCCAGGTTGCGGATCAGGGTATCCGGGCTGAGGGCGGCGGACTTTTCCCGCCGCCGGCGCTGGATCACCCGGCCGCCGAGCAAGTCGCCTTCGCAGATCAGCGCAAATTCCTCGCCCAGCACAAAGCCCTGCGCCAGCGGGCCGACCAGCAGGCCAAACTTGTCTGTTCCGGCGGCAAAGTCGTTAAGGCTGTTCACCGGTGAGAGTTTTAGGGACGAGCCCGCCAGCAGCTCGGTCAGGGCTTCACGCCGGCCGGCGCTTTCCACCGAAAACAGAATGCGGCCGGCAAACTGCTCGCAAAAGGCCAGCAGCCGCGCCAGGGGCTCGGTTTTCTGGTGTTCTACTTCAAGCTCGGGCAGCACCCGCACCGGGGCATTAACGCGGTCGCCCTTTTCCAGCACCGGATCCTGACTCAGCTGCAGCCGGGGCCAGCGGTTAAGCTGGTGCATCAGGGCATCGGGCTTTAAATACAGCTCGTCGGGGGCCAGCAGCGGGCGCAGCAGGTCGTGGCGGCGGTCTTCATAGCGTTCGTTCACATCCTGCCAGAAGGCCTGCGCCGCCGGCTCGGTGTCGCCCACCGCCAGCACCTGCATGTTCTCGGGCAGGGCGTCGAACAGGGTCTGGGTGTGTTCAAAAAACAGCGGAAAATAATATTCAATGCCCGGCGGCAGCTGGCCGTGGCTGACGCGGTGATAAAGCGACTCGGGCTCGTTGCGCAGGGCAAAGCGCTCGCGATACTGGCCGCGGAACAGCTCGATGGCGGCGCTGTCGGTAGGGAACTCCCGTGCTGGCAGCAGCCGCACTTCCTTGACCTTGTCTTTGGAGCGCTGGGTGTCCGGGTCAAAGGGGCGCAGGGTGTCGATTTCGTCATCGAAAAAGTCGATACGTACCGGCTCTTCGGCGCCCATGGGGAACAGGTCGAGCAGGGCGCCACGGGCGGCAAATTCGCCATGCTCCAGCACCTGCTCCACCGCCCGGTATCCGGCCTGCTCCAGGCGCTGGCGCAGATGGTGCAGGTCGAGCCGGTCGCCCACCTTCAGCAGCAGGCTGTTTTGCTCCAGCCAGTCCCTGGGCGGGGTGCGCAGCATCAGGGTGGTCACCGGCACGATCAGCAGGCCACGGCTCAGTGCGGGCAGGCCGTACAGGGTTTCCAGCCGCTGGGAGATAATGTCCTGATGGGGCGAGAACTGATCAAAGGGCAGGGTTTCCCAGTCGGGCAGCAGTTGCACCGGCAGGGCGTCATCATTGAGCAGATGGCGCACTTCCTGCTCCAGGCGCAGGGCGGTGGGGGTGTCGGGCACCACCAGCAGCATCCGCTGCGATTGCTGTTTTACCTGGTTGGCAATGGCCAGGGCCAGACTGCTGCCAATCAGGCCGCCCAGGCTGGCCCTGGGCTTGGGAACGGGGCTGGAAATGTTAATCATGAGGCGGGCTTGTTGTCTTGTTGGGCGCGTTGTTCGGCACGGGCTTTAAGCTGCCGGGCCTGTTGCTGCAGGCTGGCACGGATCAGGGCGTCTCTGTCCTGCTCGCGAATAACGGTAAAGTCACAGCGGTAGTGATCGGCTTCGGGCTCGGCATGTACTTCACCATAGCCGTATACCGCCACCGAGTGTTCGGGCAGAAACAGTTTGATGCGCACAATCTGCCCTTCGGTCATGGCATGTCGCGAGACAAAGCCAAAGCCGCCGCCGCCAATAGTGAGGGTGCGGTAGCGGCAGTCCGGATCGTCCTGGCCTGCCAGTACATGGCTCAGCACCAGGTCAATTTTGCGGGACTGCTGGTTGATGATGTCCACCAGCTCACTGGCGTGTTCATCCAGGTTGCGCAGCAGCCGCGCCTGATTGGTATCGATGCGGGTGACTTCGCTGATAAGCCGGAACGGCGCCGGAATATCGGCCTCGAGATCCGCCACCTCGGGTACGGTTTCGTTCTCGCCAAGGGGGATCAGATTCACCTGGGCACTGTATTCCACACTGAAATAGGGGTCTGCCATGCTGTGCTGCTCTTGTTGCGCCTGTCACAAGCCTTTATTATTCCGCAACTTGCGGGTGACGTAAAACCCTTTGAAAAACGGATGATTATGCCATGTTTCAACCCCTGACGCTGATGCTGGGCCTGCGCTATGCCGGAGCCCGGGGGCGGCGCAGTTTTGCCTCCTTTGTTTCCGGTTTCTCCACCATCGGCATTTTGCTGGGGGTAGCGGCACTGATGCTGGTGTCGTCGGTGATGAACGGTTTTGAGCAGCAGCTTAAAACCAACCTGCTGGGAGTGATCCCTCACGCCCTGGTGACCAACGACGCCCGTCGCCTGGCTGAGCCTGCCTCTCAGGCAGACCGCTTTGCCGGAGTGCCCGAGGTGGTGGCAAGCTCGCCCTTTATCAGCGCCGAGGCCATGGTGCAGGGGCCCGGCGCGCTGACCGGCGCCGAGCTGTACGGGGTGGAGCCGGGCAACCCGGCCGACCGGCTGCTGGGCGCGCTGGATGAGCAGACGCTGGGGTATTTTCGCGATTTGCCCTATAGCCTGGTGCTGGGGGCGGGTCTGGCCCGGGAGCTGAAAGTGGGCCCTGGCGACAAGGTGCGGGTCACGGTGACCGAAGGCAGCCGCTTTACGCCGCTTGGGCGCGTACCGAGTCAGCGGCTGTTTACCGTGGTGGGCACCTTTGTTACCGGCCAGGACGTGGACCGGCAGGTGGCCCTGGCCCGGCTCGAAGACGCCGGACGGCTGCTGCGCTACCGGCCCGGTCAGGCCTCGGGGCTGCGACTGTGGCTGAATGATCCTTTTGAGCTTGAGCGGTTGCCGGCCCTTGATAACGGCCTCAAATACGAGAGCTGGCAGCACAGCCGGGGCGAGCTGTTCCAGGCGGTGGCCATGGAAAAACGGCTGATGAGCCTGATGCTGGCGCTGATCATACTGGTGGCGGCGTTCAATATTCTCTCCGCCATGGTGATGGTGGTGACCGACAAGGAAGCCGAGATCGCCATGCTGCAAACCCTGGGACTGAGCCGGCGCCGCGTGATGGCGGTGTTCATGATTCAAGGGGGCTTCAGCGGCGTGCTGGGCAGCCTGCTGGGCTTTGGCCTGGGGTTATTGCTGACCCTCAACCTGGATGCGGTGCTCAATGTGCTCGGTATCAACTTTTATTCTTCCGCCGGGGGCAGTCAGCTGCCGGTGCTGCTGCTGCCCGCCCAGCTGATAACCATTTTGTTTTCCACCCTTGCCCTGTGCGTGCTGGCCAGCCTGTATCCGGCCTGGCGGGCGTCCTGGGTGCAACCTGCCGAGGCCCTGCGCTATGAGTAATCCGTTGTTGACGGTTGAGAACCTGACCAAAACCCACCGCGACGGCGAACGTTCGGTCAGCATACTGCACGGGGTCAGCCTCGGCCTGAACGCCGGCGAGAGCCTGGCGGTGGTGGGCAGCTCGGGCTCGGGCAAGAGCACCCTGCTGCACCTGGTGGGCAGCCTGGATACACCCAGTTCCGGCCGGGTGCTGGTGGAAGGGCAGGATCTGCACCAGTTGCCGGACCGGGCCCAGGCCCGCTTTCGCAACCAGAAACTGGGCTTTGTATACCAGTTTCATCACCTGCTGGGCGAATTCAGCGCCCTGGAAAATGCCGCCATGCCGCTGCTGATCGCCGGTCGCCCGGTGGCCGAGGCCAAAGCACGGGCCGAGGCGTTGCTGGGCCGAGTGGGCCTGTCACACCGGCTCGATCATCGCCCGGCCCAGCTTTCCGGCGGAGAGCGTCAGCGGGTGGCCATTGCCCGGGCGCTGGTCAACAAGCCCCGGCTGGTACTGGCCGACGAGCCCACCGGTAACCTGGACGCGCACAG
This sequence comes from Oceanimonas aquatica, assembly GCF_030732065.1. GTDB lineage: Bacteria > Pseudomonadota > Gammaproteobacteria > Enterobacterales > Aeromonadaceae > Oceanimonas. The sequence continues at coordinate 30,872 of NZ_JAVBHX010000002.1, read as the reverse complement.
CGCGGCGGACGTGTTTGAACTGCTGGCAGAGTTGCAAAGCGAGCTGGGCACCGGCCTGGTGGTGGTGACCCACGATCTGGCATTGGCGGGACGGCTTGACCGTCAGGCCAGGCTGGTGGGCGGCCATCTGGAGGAGCAGTGATGTTTCGGCCATTACCGGTGTACCTGGGCTGGCGTTTCAGCCGGGCGCGGCGGCGCAACCGCTTTATTTCCTTTATTTCGGTGGCCTCCATTTTGGGTATCGCCATCGGGGTGAGTGCATTGATTTTGGGGTTGTCGGCCATGAATGGCTTTCAGCGCGAACTCGAGAACCGCATTCTGTCGGTACTTCCCCACGGTCAGCTTTACGCCGCCGACGGTCCGGTGGCCGGCTGGCAGGGTATGCAGTCAAGCCTTGAACATGCTTCCGGGGTGGAGGCGGTGGCTCCCTTTGTGCCACTGGAAGGCCTGCTCAGCAAGGGCGCCACACTGAAGGCGGTGCGGCTGCAGGGCGTGGACCCACAACGGGAAATGCGCATCTCGGCACTGGGGCCCTACCTGGATGGCGGTAATCTGGACGCGCTCAAGCCCGGCGAGCGGGGGCTGATCCTGGGGCAAGCCATTGCCGACAAGCTGAATTTGAAAACGGGGGACAGGGTATCCCTGCTGTTGCCGGCGCCCGGTGAGCAGGGCTTTGGCTCGCCCCGCCGCCATGCCTTCACCCTGGTGGGCGTGCTGCGCCTGGGCGGCCAGCTCGACACCGTGCTGGGTTACACCCATATACGGGATGCCCAGGAATTGCGTGATCTTGATGACAGGGTCAGCGGCTTTCATCTGAAGGTGAACGAGGTGCTGCGTGCCGATCGCATCAGTTTTGATGCGGCCATGCCGCTGCCGGCGGGCTTTTACGTGACCAGCTGGATGAACAGTCAGGGCAATATCTACCGTGACATTCAGCTGGTGCGCACCCTGATGATAGTGGTGCTGCTGCTGGTGATGGCGGTGGCCAGTTTCAACATCGTCTCCACCCTAGTGATGGCGGTGAACGAGAAAAAAGGCGACATCGCCATTCTCAAGACCATGGGCGCTGGCCCCTGGCAAATTCGCGGCGCCTTTGTGGTGCAGGGCATGCTCAATGGTGTGGTGGGCGTGTTGGTGGGTGGCCTGCTGGGTGCCCTGCTGGCCAACCGGCTGTCGGAGCTGGTGGCGGGCCTGGAGCAGTTTACCGGCCACCGTATGCTGAACCCGGACGTGTATTTTATCGACTTTATTCCCACCGAGTTTCACTGGGCGGATCTGTGGCTGGTGACCGGCTCGGCCCTGGTGCTGATTTTTATCGCCACCCTGTACCCGGCCTGGCGCGCCGGCCGCCTGCTGCCGAGGCAATTGCTGGGTGAAGCGTAAAACATAGCTTGAAGCTGGAAGCTTGAAGTAAAAGCTTCCAGCTACGGCTCTCGCCGTGCACGCCGGCGCAGTAATGCCAGCTGCACCTTCCAGCGCCAGCCCAGGCGGGTGAGAGCCCAGCCCAGCGCCGCCGAGACCAGGGCCAGCAGCGCGCAGCCGGTCAGCAGGGGCAGGGCCACGGCCAGGGCGTCGTGCTCCAGTGAAAAGGTGGCGGTAAACACCACTTCCGGGTGGCCCAGCAACTGCCGGCCCAGCTGGTAGGCGAAATAAAACATGGGGGCTATGGTCAGCGGGTTGTTGACCCATACCATGGCAATGGCCAGCGGCAGGTAGCCACGCATCAGCACCGCGAGGGCAATGGCAACCAGGGTGTGCATGGGCAGGGGCAGCCAGGCGGCAAACAGGCCGGCGGCTACCGCCACGGCGGCGGAATGGCGGTTGCAGAACCAGTAGTCCGGGTCGAGCAAGCGATCCCCGAACAGGCGCAGGGCCTTGTGTTGGCGCAGCGTCTCCTGGCTGGGCATTCTGCTGCGAACCCACTGGCGCAACATCAGCGGCCCCGGCGCCGGCGTTTCCACTGGCGCGACACCGACCAGCGCCACAGGCCGTGAATAAACATGTAGCCGATGGCCGAGCTTACCAGCCCCAGCACCACGCACCCAAGCAGAAAGGGCGGGCCGGCACTGGTCATGGCCCCGGCCAGCCAGCTCAGGCTGACTTCAAAATGCTGGTAGTGTGGAGGGCGATTCAGCAGAAAGGAGCCCAGCCGGTAGGCGAAGTAAAACATGGGCGGCATGGTGAGCGGGTTGGTGAACCACACCAGCACCGCCGACAACGGCAGGTTGACCCGAAACAGCATGGCGCCACAGGCCGCCGCCACCATCTGAAAGGGAATGGGCATCCAGGCACAGAACAGGCCCACGGCAAAGGCGCCGGCGGCCGAATGGCGGTTCAGGTGCCAGAGGTTGGTGTCATGCAGCCGGTGGCCAAACAGGCTCAGGTATTTATGGTTTCTGATGGTACCGTGTTCGGGCATCAGACGTTTCAGGATCTTTCTTGGCATCTGCTCCAGGTCCGCAATACTTACCGGATGGACAAGCGGCTGTTCTTTTTTTGTGCCGGAGTAACCAGCACCCTGGTCTGGCCCTGGTTGCCGGCCTGGGACGCCTGGCTGCTGCCGGCGATCATCGGCGTTGTGTGCTGGCGCTCCCGGCCCGCGCTGGCCGGTTTTCTGCTGGGGTTGGTCTGGGTGCTGTGTGTCAGTCACTGGCACCTGGCCTGGCTTAAAACACCCGGGGTGGGGGAACGCAGCCAACTCATCACTGCCAGTGTAGTCGAGGTTCAGCCCCGGCACGACGGCGCCAGCCGGCTGATTGTCGGTCTGTCGCACCTTGATGGTCAAGCACTTTTGCCCCGGCCTCGTGTTCTGCTGAGCTGGTATGGCACGGCGGCGCCACCGCAAAAAGGGGATTCCTTCAGCGCCATCACTCGACTTTATGTGCCTCATGCCCTGGCCAACCCGGGCAGTTTTAACAGTGCCCGCTGGATGCTGGGGCAGGGGATCACCGCCCGGGGTTATATTACCGGCACCCTTGCTCATCAGCAGGTTGCCCCCGGCGCCAGAGCGGTATTGCTGACGCGATTTCATGCGGCCACCACTGAACTGGAGGCGCGCCCCTGGCTGCGCGCGCTGGGCTTTGGTGAACGCGGCGAGCTGCAACCGAAGGACTGGGACATGCTGCGGGCATTGGGCGTCAGTCACCTGTTTGCCATTTCCGGCCTGCATATTGGTCTGGTGGCGGCGCTGGGCTGGCTGGCAGGACGGATCAGTGGTCATCACTCCATCGGGTTGATGGCGGCACTGACACTGGCCACCGGTTATGCCTGGCTCGCGGGCTTTGGCGTGGCCACCCAGCGCGCTCTGTTGATGCTGGTGTTATGGCTGGGGCTGTTGTGGTGGGGCCGGTTCTGGAGCGGCCGGCGTATTCTGTTGCTGACCATGGCCCTGTTGCTGTTGTTCAATCCCTGGTTGGCGCTGAATCAGGGGTTCTGGTTATCGGTGCTGGCAGTAGCGGCCCTGCTGTGGCTGGCCGGTGGCCGGGGCCGTTACGGGCTGCTGCGCCTGCAACTGGGGCTGGGCATATTGCTGCTGCCCTTGGTGATGTTGTTGTTTGGCGGCATCAGCTGGCTGTCGGTACCGGCCAATCTGGTGCTGATCCCGCTGTTTTCCGTGTTGCTGATCCCCCTGTTGCTGCTGGCCTGTGGCCTGTTGTTGATAGGGCCGGGTGCGGCGGCGCCGGTGTTTGGGGTGCTGAATGCCTTGTTTACGCCACTGATGAGCGGGTTGCACTGGCTGGCCGACAGAGTTTCACCCTGGGCCGAACTGCCGGCATGGATACAGGGCATGGTGTTGCTGGCGCTGTTGCTGCCATTGCTGACGGCGCTGCCGTCGGCACGCTGGCTGGGGTTGGCCCTTGGCTGGCTGGGAATTCTGGCTCTTTGGCCCGGACCGGCCTGGCAGGTGCGGGTACTGGATGTGGGGCAGGGGCTGTCGGTGCTGGTCACTCAGGGCCAGCGGGCGTTGTTGTATGACACCGGTAACCGCTTTCCGTCCGGGTTCAATATGGCGGACGGGGTGATTTTGCCATTGCTGGCACGGCTGGGGATCAAGGAGCTCGATTATCTGGTTGTCAGCCATCACGACAGCGATCACAGTGCCAACCGGGATTACCTGGCTACCCAACTGCCGGTGCGCCACCGCTGGGGGGCCTGGCCTCACGGTATGCCGTGCCGGGCCGGCCAGTGGCGGCAGTGGGGACATCTCAGGCTGGAAATGCTGTGGCCGGTGGCCATCAGCGGGCACAGCAATAACGACTCCTGCGTACTGCGCATCACCGATGGCCGGCTCGCGCTGCTGCTGACCGGTGATATTGAAAAGCGGGCAGAGCAGGCGCTTCTGGCGCACGGTGCGCCGCTTCGGGCGCAATTGTTGCTGAGCCCTCATCATGGCAGCCGCAGTTCGTCGAGTGAACGCTTTATCGGTGTGGTGGCGCCGGCTGCGGTGGTGCATACCGCGGGCTTTACCAACCGCTGGAGCTTTCCCGCGCCCGAGGTGGTGGCCCGTTACCGGCATGCCGGTGTTGAGCAGTGGATCACCGGTGATGACGGCATGATCCATCTGGTGGCAAACGGCACCAGATGGCGCAGACTGGGGCATGGCCGCCCCGGACCCTGGTATCATCGGCTGGCTGCCTGGCGCACGACTGGCGGGAACCCCCCCAAGCCGTTAGAATAGCGCCTCGTTTTTTACGGCAGAGTCCTTATGTCCCAAGATGCACACTCCTCATCCTGGCCGGTGCTCAAGCGCCTGCTGGCTTATGTAAAGGAGCGCAAGCTCGGCCTGGTGGCCGCCATTATCGGCATGGCCGGCTATGCCGCCGTTGACACCACCTTTGTTTATTCCATCAAACCGCTGATCGACGAAGGCCTGACCGGCGATAATCCGGCGGTGCTGAAATGGATGCCGTTTTTCGTGATTGGCATCGTGTTCCTGCGCGGCGTATGTACCTTTCTCTCGGGTTATTGCATGGCCTGGGTCGGCAACCATGTGGTGATGGCGCTGCAACAGCAGGTGTTCGACAAGCTGATGGCCATGCCGGTGGCGTTTTTCGACAAGCACAACACCGGCAATCTGCTCTCCAAGGTGACCTACGACTCATCTCAGGTGTCGTCGGCGGCCAGCTCCACCCTGGTCACCCTGGTGCGTGAAGGCGCCACCGTCATTGGCCTGCTGGGGCTGATGTTCTACCACTCCTGGCAACTGTCGTTGATCTTCTTTGTGGTGGGTCCGGTGGTCGGCGTGATGATCGCGGTGATCAGCCGTCGTTTCCGCCGCATTAGCAAGGGTATTCAGGCGGCCATGGGCAATATCACCAGCAGCACCGAGCAGATGCTGAAAGGCCACAAGGAAGTGCTGATGTTCAACGGCCAGCAGGTGGAAGGCGATCGTTTCTTCAAGGTGAGCAACAAGGTGCGCCAGCAAAACATGAAAATGGTGGCCGCCAATGCCGTGGGCACCCCTCTGGTACAGGTGATCGCCTCCACCGCCCTGGCCATTCTGCTGTATGTGGCCAGCTTCGACGGTATGCAGGAGCAGCTGACCCCGGGCACCTTTACCGTGATCGTCACCTCCATGATGATGCTGATGCGTCCGCTGAAGAGCCTGACCCAGATCAATGGCCCCTACCAGCGCGGCATTGCCGCCTGTCAGAGCCTGTTTGAGCTGCTCGACAGCGACTCCGAGCCCGACAACGGCACCAAGCCGCTGGCACGGGCCGAGGGCCGCATCGAGTTTGACGGTGTGACCTTCCGTTATCCCACCAAGGAAGCGGCGGCCCTCAAGGACGTGAGCTTTACCCTGGCGCCGGGCAAAACCATCGCCCTGGTGGGCCGCTCCGGCTCGGGCAAGAGCACCATCGCCAGCCTGCTGACCCGTTTTTACGACATCAGTGAGGGCGAAATTCGTCTCGATGGCGTCAATATTCAGGACTATAAACTCAGCGATCTGCGTCGCCAGTTTGCTCTGGTGTCTCAGCATGTGCATCTGTTTAACGACACCATCGCCAACAACATCGCCTATGCCGCCGAGGGCCAGTACAGCCGCGCGCAAATCGAGGCGGCGGCCAAGGTGGCCTATGCCGACGAATTCATCAACAAACTGGAGCAGGGTTACGACACCGTCATCGGTGAAAACGGCGCCAGCCTGTCCGGTGGCCAGCGTCAGCGCATTGCCATTGCCCGTGCGCTGCTGCGCAATGCGCCGCTGTTGATTCTGGATGAAGCTACCTCGGCGCTGGATACCGAATCGGAACGCCACATTCAGGCCGCACTGGACGAGCTGCGCAAGGACAGAACCGCCCTGGTGATTGCTCACCGGCTGTCCACCATCGAGAACGCCGACGAGATCCTGGTGATCGATGAAGGCCGCATCGTGGAGCGGGGCAACCACGCCGAGCTGATGGCTCACAATGGCGCTTACGCCCAGCTTCGAACCATTCAGTTCGGCGAGCACTGATGCCGGCCTGGTACCAAGGCGCTGCCTGGCTCTGGCTGCTATGGCCGCTCAGCCTGCTGTTCGGGCTGGTGAGCGGCCTGCGCCGCCGGCTGTTTCGTCACGGACTGAAGCGCGTTTATCGCGCACCGGTGCCGGTGATCGTGGTGGGCAACCTCACCGTGGGCGGCAACGGCAAAACCCCCCTGGTGATCTGGCTGGTTGAATGGCTGCGATCTCAGGGCTACACCCCTGGCGTGATCAGCCGGGGCTATGGCGGCAAAAGTGCACAGTATCCGCTGACGCTGAGTGACAGCACCACCGCCGCCCAGGCCGGCGACGAACCGGTACTCATTTTTAAACGCACCGGCTGCCCGGTGGTGGTGGGGCCCAGGCGAGCCGAGGCCGCCGCCCGGCTCGCCAGTCTTGGCGCCGACATCATCATCAGCGATGACGGCCTGCAGCACTATGCCTTGGCCCGTGACATTGAGCTGGTGGTGGTGGATGGCAAACGCCGTTTTGGTAATGGCCACTTGCTGCCCATGGGGCCGCTGCGCGAAGGCACGTGGCGGCTTGAATCGGTGGATGCGGTGATCAACAACGGCGGGCCCTGTGAGCCCGGCGAGCATTTAATGACCCTGGCCCCCGGCACCCTGCGTCCGGTAAGCGGCGAGGGGAATGCGCCAGAACCAGGAACAAGCGTGCATGCCCTGGCCGGCATCGGCCATCCGCCGCGTTTTTTTACCACCCTGAGCGAGCAGGGCTTTATACTGGACCGGCAACTGGCGCTGGGTGATCACCAGGCAGTAACACCTGCACAACTGGCGGGTCTTGCCGACGCCCCCCTGCTGATCACCGAAAAGGACGCGGTCAAATGGCCGGGCGGCCATGAACATTGCTGGTATTTGCCGGTGGATGCGCGCCTGCCCACCGAATTTGAACATTTGTTGCTTAACCGACTGAAGGAGCTGAATCATGGCGATTGACGCCAAGCTGGTGGAAATCATTGCCTGCCCGGTGTGCAAGGGCAAGCTGCAACTGGACCGGGAGCACAACGAGCTGGTGTGTCGCTTTGACCGTCTGGCCTATCCCATTACCGAAAACATTCCGGTACTGCTGGAAAGCCGGGCCCGCAAGCTGGATCTGGACGAGCTGCCGGGATGAGCTTTATCGTCGTGATCCCCGCCCGCATGCAGTCTACCCGGCTGCCGGGCAAGCCGCTGGCCGATATTCACGGCAAGCCCATGATCCGGCACGTGGCCGAGCAGGCGCTGAAAAGCGGTGCGGCCCGGGTGGTGGTGGCCACCGATGACGAGCGGATCAAGGAGGCCCTGGCCGACTGCAACGTGGAGGTGTGCCTCACCGGCAGCCATCATGAGTCCGGCACCGAGCGGCTGGCGGAAGTGGTGGAGCAGCTGCAATTGGCGCCCGACGACATAGTGGTCAACGTGCAGGGCGACGAGCCCCTGTTGCCGCCAGCCCTGGTGGATCAGGTGGCCGGTCTGCTGGCGGCCAGCGATGCGCCCATGGCCACTCTGGGCACGCCGCTGCTGGAAGCCCACGAACTGTCCGATCCCAACGTGGTCAAGGTGGTGCACAGCCTGCACGGCAAGGCACTGTATTTCAGCCGGGCCCCCATTCCCTTTGATCGCGATGGCATCAACGAAAACAAGCCCTGCCTTGACCATTGTCTGCGCCATATTGGCATCTATGCTTACCGGGCGGGCTTTATTTGCCGTTACGTGGCCTTGCCCGCCGGCCCCCTGGAGCGGCTGGAGAAACTCGAGCAACTGCGGGTGCTGTGGCACGGCGAAGACATTGCCCTGGGCGTGGCCCGGCAAGCGCCGCCGGCAGGGGTGGATACCCCGGCGGATCTGGAGGCGGTACGCAGGCATCTGGCTCAAGGCTGAGCCGGTTATCTTGTTTCGCTGACTAAATTAACTGCAAAAAAAAAGTTAAACGGGTACATTGCCCGCTAAACGGGGTGGCGCTGCCGCCCGCAACGGAAATGTTTGAGGAAAAGTATGATTACCCTGGGTGAATACATCGTAAAGACACAGTCCGAACACCCCGGCGCCACCGGTGAGCTGACCTCGCTGCTGTCGTCCATTCGTCGCGCCGCCAAGATCGTCAACCGCGAGATCAACCGCGCCGGCCTGGTCACCGACATTATCGGCGGCAGCAATGGCAGCGAAAACGTGCAGGGGGAAGTGCAGCAGAAGCTGGATGTGTTCGCCAACGACAAGTTCAAGGCGGCCCTGGAAGCCCGTGGCGAAGTGTGCGGCATTGCCTCCGAAGAAGAAGACTACTTCGTGTGTTTCGACAGCGCCAAGCGCAGCGACGCCAAATACGTGGTGCTGATGGACCCCCTCGACGGCTCATCCAACATCGACGTGAACGTGTCCGTGGGTACCATTTTCTCCATCTACCGTCGTGTCAGCGAGCCGGGTACCCCTGTGGTGATGGAAGACTTTCTGCAGCCGGGCGTCAACCAGGTGGCCGCCGGCTACGTGGTGTACGGCTCCTCCACCATGCTGGTGTACACCACCGGTAACGGCGTACACGGCTTTACCTACGATCCGTCGCTGGGCTCCTTCTGCCTGTCTCACGAGAACATTCGCATTCCCGAAGAAGGCAAAATCTACTCCATCAACGAGGGTAACTACATCAAGTTCCCCGAGGGGGTGAAGAAGTACCTCAAGTACTGTCAGGAGCAGGACGAAACCACCAAGCGCCCCTACACTTCGCGCTATATCGGCTCCCTGGTGTCCGACTTCCATCGCAACATGCTCAAGGGCGGCATTTACATTTACCCGTCCGGCACCAGTGCGCCCAACGGCAAACTGCGTCTGCTGTATGAGTGCAACCCCCTGGCGTTCCTGGCCGAGCAGGCCGGCGGCAAGGCCAGTGACGGCTTTCAGCGTATCATGGAAATCAAACCGACCGAGCTGCATCAGCGCACGCCTTATTTCGTGGGCTCCACCGCCATGGTGGAAAAGGCCGAAAGCATGATGGCCGAATATTCCAGCCCCGTCGCCGAATAAGGCAAGGGGATGATAAAAAAGGCGCTTCGGCGCCTTTTTTATTGCTCGATATTGTTCCAGCCGTGCGTTGTTCTTCCGCAAGTGGCTGTGCAAGCCGCCCTGGACTCCCGCCTTCGTGGGAGTGACGTTAACCGTTACTTTAGCCAGCACGGTATTCGCATGCTGTCCCACCTTGAAAGATGATACGGTTGGTTAATAATTGAACAGAGTTTGTTAATGCAAGGAGCAGTATTATGGCAGGTAAGCAAAGCCGCGGATCCAGGTTGATGCCCTGGAACTGGTTTCGTCACGAGCAGGAAGAAGGCACTGAGCAGGACGCACATCCCATTTTGCGTCTGCAGCGGGAGATGGACCGGCTGTTTGAACACAGCCTGCAGGGTGGCAGCAAGGGCTGGCCGGACATGAGCCTGCTCAAGCCGAACCTGGACATCAGCGAGCGTGACGAGAGCTATGTGATCAGCGTGGAAATTCCCGGTGTCAGCAAGGACGACATTCAGCTCACCCAGCAGGGTGATCAGCTGGTGATCCAGGGCGAGAAAAAGCAGGAGCATGAGGAAAAAACCGACAAGCTGCATCGTATTGAGCGCAGCTATGGCCATTTTCAGCGGGTGCTGGCGCTTCCGGCCGATGCCGACAGCGGCGCCATCAAGGCCGACTTCAAGGATGGGGTGCTCACGGTCACGGTGCCACGAAAGGCAGGGGACGGTGATAACGGCCGCAGTATCGGTATTAACGGCTGAGTAGCTCTGGCACAGACGCAAAAAAAGGCCGGCAAATGCCGGCCTTTGCACAGGGGTAACAACAAGTATTACTTGTCGGCCACCTGGCTGTTGAAGTCGCGCTCCGCAGCACCGGTGTACAGCTGGCGCGGACGACCGATCTTCTGCTTGGGATCGGACATCATTTCGTTCCAGTGTGACATCCAGCCCACGGTACGGGCCAGAGCAAAGATCACGGTGAACATGCTGGTCGGAATGCCGATGGCCTTCAGAATGATACCTGAGTAGAAGTCGACGTTCGGGTACAGCTTGCGCTCCACAAAGTACTCGTCGGACAGCGCAATGCGCTCCAGCTCCATGGCCACGTCCAGCAGCGGATCCTGAATCTTCAGGTCGTCCAGCACTTCGTGACAGGTTTCGCGCATGACCTTGGCACGGGGGTCGAAGTTCTTGTAAACCCGGTGACCAAAGCCCATCAGGCGGAAGGGGTCGTCCTTGTCCTTGGCGCGCTCGATAAACTCGGGAATGCGATCCACGGAGCCGATCTCTTCCAGCATGCGCAGGCAGGCCTCGTTGGCGCCACCGTGAGCCGGTCCCCACAGGGAAGCAATACCGGCGGCGATACAGGCGAACGGGTTGGCGCCGCTGGAGCCGGACAGACGCACGGTAGAGGTAGAGGCGTTCTGCTCGTGATCCGCATGCAGGGTAAAGATGCGGTCCATGGCTTTTTCAACCACCGGATTCACCCGGTAGTCTTCGCAGGGCACGGCAAACATCATTTGCAGGAAGTTGCCGGCGTAGCTCAGCTCGTTACGCGGATAGACGAACGGCTGACCCACGGAATATTTATACGCCATGGCGGCAATGGTCGGCATTTTGGCGATCAGGCGCTGGGCGGCCAGTTCGCGGTGTACCGGATCATTGATGTCCATGGGATCGTGATAGAAGGCGGACAGGCCGGCGATAACACCACACACGATGGACATGGGGTGGGCGTCGCGGCGGTAGCCTTTAAAGAAGGAAGACAGCTGCTCGTGCACCATGGTGTGGCGCATGATGTCGTTGCGGAACTGCTCATACTGTTTGGCGGTGGGGGCTTCGCCGTACAGCAGCAGATAGCACACTTCCAGGTAGCTGGCGTCCTGGGCCAGTTGGTCGATGGGGTAGCCGCGATGCAGCAGAATACCCTTGTCACCGTCGATATAGGTAATGTCGGACCGGCAGGAAGCGGTCGCGAGGAAACCGGGGTCGTAGGTGAAGTAACCGTGTGAGCCGAGAGAACTGATATCGATCACATCGTAGCCAGCGGTGCCGGAGGCAATCGGAAGCTCAACGGGTTCCTTGCCGGGCAGATGCAGAGTGGCCTTTTGGTCAGCCATAGCACGTCTCCTTTGCTTTTATAATTAGGTCCATGAGTAAGGCATTTTCACACAGAATGACTGAATTTTTAATCACTTCTGCTTCTCATGGTGCCGGCATATTGAAAACAAAGCAGGGGGTAATGTCAATTTTCCTCTCCGCCCGCAACAGGCTGTTAACGCCGTAGTGCGATCGACTTTACAGAATTCGCAATTGATTCAGGTGCTTCGTTGTATTTGTTGATTCCCTCCTTATACTGGTTTTCCGAGGGTATAGGACGCAGTTGTGGCCATGCCGCAGTCGTACTGCTGGTGCTGTTTCAGCCCCCTGGGCAAGAGCAGTCGCAGCAGCTTGTTCTCGGTCATGATCATAGTCCGAATATCCGGGTAAAGTCTGTCAAAACAATAACTAACGTGCTCCATGGAGCTAGTGGGCAAGACCGTGACTAAAAAACAGAGACCTGTAAACCTCGACCTACGGACCATTCGCCAGCCCGTCGCCGCCATTTCATCCATTCTGCACCGGGTATCCGGCGTGATCACCCTGTTCGCGCTCGCCATCCTGTTGTGGCTGCTTAGTGAATCCCTCTCTTCCGAGCAGGGCTTCAACGCAGTGGTGGAGATCATGGACGGCTTCTTTGTCGGCTTCATCCTCTGGGGTGTGCTGACCGCTCTGGCCTATCACATTGTAGGCGGCATTCGCCACCTTATCATGGATCTGGGCTATTGCGAGGAGATTGAATCGGGCGCCCTGAGTGCCAAGGTGGCATTCGGTGTGACCATTGTTCTGTCATTGCTGGCGGGGGTACTGGTATGGTAAGCAATTCTGCAACTTTCGGCCGCAGCGGTGTGCACGACTTTATGCTGCTTCGTGCAACGGCTGTCATCATGACCCTGTACACCCTGTATCTGGTCGGCTTTATCGCCTTTAACGACATCACCTTTGAGGTGTGGACGGGCTTCTTCGACCGCACCTTTACCAAGGTGTTTACCCTGCTGGCCTTGTTCAGCGTGCTGATGCACGGCTGGATTGGTGCCTGGCAGGTGCTGTCCGACTACGTCAAGCCGGCGCTGTGGCGCGGCCTCGCCCAGTTTGGCGTAGTGGTAATGCTGCTGTCCTATCTGCTGACCGGTATCGTTGTATTGTGGGGTGTATAAGGTGACTATTGCTATTCGAGAATTCGACGCCGTGGTAATCGGCGCCGGCGGTGCCGGTATGCGCGCCGCCCTTCAGATTGCTGAATCGGGCAAAAGCTGTGCGCTGCTGTCCAAGGTATTTCCGACCCGTTCTCATACCGTGTCTGCCCAGGGCGGTATCACGGTCGCGCTGGGCAATGCCCACGACGATAACTGGGAATGGCACATGTACGACACCGTCAAGGGCTCCGACTACATCGGTGACCAGGACGCCATCGAATTTATGTGTCAGACCGGCCCCGAGGCCATCCTCGAGCTGGAAAAAATGGGCCTGCCGTTCTCCCGTTTTGACAATGGCAAGGTGTATCAGCGTCCCTTCGGTGGCCAGTCCAAGGCCTTCGGTGGCGAGCAGGCGGCCCGAACCGCGGCGGCGTCCGACCGTACCGGCCACGCCCTGCTGCACACCCTGTATCAGCAGAACGTCAAGCATCAGACCACAGTGTTTTCCGAGTGGTACGCGCTGGATCTGGTAAAAAACCAGGACGGTGACGTGGTTGGCTGTACCGCCATCGACATCGAAACCGGTGAAGTGGTTTACTTCAAGTCCAAGGCCACCATTCTGGCCACCGGCGGTGCCGGTCGTATCTTCCAGTCCACCACTAATGCCCACATCAACACCGGTGACGGTGTCGGCATGGCGCTGCGTGCCGGCGTGCCGGTACAGGACATGGAAATGTGGCAGTTCCACCCCACCGGCATCGCCGGTGCCGGTACCCTGGTGACCGAAGGGTGCCGGGGCGAGGGCGGTTACCTGCTGAACAAGGACGGCGAGCGCTTTATGGAGCGTTATGCTCCCAACGCCAAAGACCTGGCCGGTCGTGACGTGGTGGCCCGCTCCATGATGATCGAAATCCGCGAAGGCCGCGGCTGCGACGGCCCCTGGGGTCCGCACATCAAGCTGAAGCTGGATCATCTGGGCAAGGACGTGCTGGAAAGCCGTCTGCCCGGTATCTGTGAACTGTCCCGTACCTTTGCTCACGTGGATCCGGTGAAAGAGCCGATTCCCGTTATCCCCACCTGCCACTACATGATGGGCGGCATTCCCACCAACGTGAAAGGTCAGGCGCTGAAGCAGGATGCCAACGGCAACGATGTGCCGGTGAAAGGCCTGTTTGCGGTGGGCGAGATCGCCTGCGTATCGGTACACGGTGCCAACCGTCTGGGCGGCAACTCGCTGCTGGATCTGGTGGTGTTCGGTCGTGCCGTGGGTCGTCACCTGACCGAGGCTCTGAACGAGCTGGGCGACAGCCGTGCCGCGTCCGAGTCCGATCTGGAAGCGTCACTGGCCCGCTACAACCGCTGGGAAAGCACCCAAAGCGGTGAAGATCCGGTGCAAATCAAGAAAGACCTGCAGAACTGCATGCAGAACAACTTCTCCGTGTTCCGGGAAGGCGATGCCATGGCTGCCGGTCTGGCTGAACTGAAGGAAATTCGCGAGCGGCTGAAAAATGCCCGCCTGGATGACACCAGCCGTGACTTCAACACCCAGCGGATTGAATGTCTGGAACTGGACAACCTGATGGAAACCGCTTACGCCACCGCCGTGGCTGCGAACTACCGTACCGAGTCCCGTGGTGCTCACTCCCGCTTCGACTATCCGGAGCGTGATGACGAGAACTGGCTGTGCCACTCGCTGTACAGCCCCGAAACCGAGTCCATGACCCGACGTTCCGTGAATATGTCACCGGTTACCCGTGACGCATTCCCGCCCAAAGCACGTACTTACTAAGGGGAGGCGATAATGCAAGTTACCATTTCCGTCTATCGCTACAATCCGGAAACCGATGCCAAGCCCTACATGAAGGACTACCGGCTCGACGTGGCCGAAGGCTCCGACATGATGGTGCTCGACGCCCTGCTGCAACTGAAAGAGCAGGAGCCGAGCCTGGCGTTCCGTCGCTCCTGCCGTGAAGGCGTGTGCGGCTCCGACGGCCTCAACATGAACGGCAAGAACGGCCTGGCCTGTATCACGCCGCTGTCCGACCTGCTGGGCAAGGACAACACCGTGGTCATTCGTCCGCTGCCGGGCCTGCCGGTGGTGCGCGACCTGGTGGTCGACATGACCCAGTTCTACACCCAGTGGGAGAAGGTCAAGCCCTTCCTCATTGCCGAAGACAAGCAGCCGCCGGCGCGTGAGCGCCTGCAATCTCCGGAAGAGCGGTCCAAGCTGGATGGTCTGTACGAGTGCATTCTGTGCGCCTGCTGCTCCACTTCCTGCCCGTCCTTCTGGTGGAACCCGGATAAATTTATCGGTCCGGCCGGCCTGCTGGCCGCCTATCGCTGGCTGATCGACAGCCGCGATACCGCGACCGACGAGCGTTTGTCCAACCTGGATGACGCCTTCAGCGTGTTCCGCTGTCACGGCATCATGAACTGCGTGAACGTGTGTCCCAAGGGCCTGAACCCCACCAAGGCCATTGGCAACATCAAGTCCATGCTGCTGAAACGGGCAGTATAAACGTCCCGAATAAAACGTTGCCGCCCGCAAGGGCGGCATTGACTCGACGACCAGAACGACAGTAGCCCTGTCGAGAAGTGACAAAGGGATAAAGATGCACAATGGCGTAATGCAAGCCTGGCTGGATTCTTCTCACCTGGCCGGTGCCAATGCGACCTATGTAGAAGACCTGTACGAGGCCTACCTGGCCGATCCCGACTCTGTTCCCGAAGAATGGCGCGCCGTGTTTGACGGCCTGCCATCCGCCGAGGAGCCGGTGCAGGATCAGCCCCATTCTCAAGTGAGAGATTATTTCCGCCGCCTCGCCAAAGACACCTCCCGCTATGCCACCCCGGTCAGTGATCCCCACACTGACGCCAAGCAAGTCAAGGTTTTGCAGCTGATCAACGCCTACCGTTTCCGTGGCCATCAGAATGCCAACCTGGACCCGCTGGATCTGTGGAATCGCGAGCCGGTGGCCGAGCTGGACCCGGCCTTTCATAATCTGACCGGCGCCGATCTCGACGCCACCTTCAACGTGGGCTCCTACGCCATCGGCACCGAGACCATGAAGCTGAAGGATCTGGTGTCGGCGCTGAAGAAAACCTACTGTGGCTCCGTGGGTGCGGAATACATGCATATCACCAGCACCCGCGAAAAGCGCTGGATCCAGAGCCAGCTCGAGCCGGTAGTGGGGGCGCCCCAGTACACCGACGAAGACAAGGTGCGTTTCCTCGACAGCCTGACCGCCGCCGAAGGCCTGGAAAAATACCTGGGTGCCAAGTTCCCGGGGGCCAAGCGCTTCTCCCTGGAAGGGGGCGATGCCCTGATCCCCATGACCAAGGAGCTCATTCGCCGCTTTGGTGAAAAGGGCGGCCGTGAAGTGGTGATCGGCATGGCTCACCGGGGTCGTCTGAACATGCTGGTCAACGTGCTGGGCAAGCGTCCGCAAGATTTGTTTGACGCCTTTGCCGGCAAGTACGACACCCAGAGTTCCGGTGACGTGAAATACCACATGGGTTTCAGCTCCGATTTCGACACTCCCGGAGGCCCCGTTCACCTGGCGCTGGCGTTCAACCCGTCGCACCTGGAAATCGTCAACCCGGTGGTTATCGGCTCGGTCCGCGCCCGCATGGACCGTCTCGACAACCCCGATGGCCGCCAGGTACTGCCGGTGACCATTCACGGCGACTCGGCCTTTGCCGGTCAGGGTGTGGTGGCAGAAACCTTCAACATGTCCCTGACCCGGGGCTACGGGGTGGGCGGTACCATCCGCATCGTGATCAACAACCAGGTGGGCTTTACCACCTCTAATCCGCGCGATACCCGTTCTACCGAATACTGTACCGACATCGCCAAGATGGTACAGGCGCCGATCTTCCACGTGAACGCCGACGATCCGGAAGCCGTGGTGCAGGTGACTCAGCTGGCCCTGGACTTCCGTAACGAGTTTGGTCGCGATGTGGTTATCGACCTGGTGTGCTACCGTCGTCACGGTCACAACGAGGCCGATGAGCCGAGCGCCACCCAGCCGCTGATGTACCAGAAAATCAAGAAACACCCCACGCCGCGCAAGATTTACGCCGATCGCCTGATCGACAAGGGCACCGTGTCGGCGGAGCAGGTGACCACCCAGATCAACGAATACCGGGATGCCCTGGATCACGGCGAATGCGTGGTCAAGGAGTGGCGACCGATGCAGAAGCACTCGGTGGACTGGTCTCCTTACCTGGGTCACGAGTGGGACATGGTCTACGACTCCACCTACGACCTTAAGCAGCTCAAGGATCTGGGTGACCGCCTTACCCGCTATCCGGAAACCCACACCCTGCAGCGTCAGGTGGCCAAGATTTACGCCGACCGCAAGCTCATGGCTCAGGGCGAGAAGCTGGTGGACTGGGGCTTTGCCGAGACCCTGGCCTACGCCACCCTGTGTGACAACGGCTACGAAGTGCGCCTTACCGGCCAGGACTCCGGCCGCGGCACCTTCTTCCACCGCCATGCGGTGCTGCACAACCAGAACGATGCCAGTATCTACACGCCGCTGTGCTACCTGTCCGAGGATCAGGGCCAGTTCCAGGTGTACGACTCGGTGCTGAGTGAAGAAGCGGTCATGGCCTTTGAATACGGCTATGCCACCGCCGAGCCCGTGGGTCTGACCATCTGGGAAGCCCAGTTCGGTGACTTTGCCAACGGTGCCCAGGTGGTGATCGACCAGTTCCTGAGCTCCGGTGAGCAGAAGTGGGGCCGCATGTGCGGACTGACCCTGCTGCTGCCCCATGGCTACGAAGGCCAGGGCCCAGAGCACTCCAGTGCCCGTCTGGAGCGTTACCTGCAGCTGTGCGCCGAGCACAACATGCAGGTGTGTGTGCCCACCACCCCGGCTCAGGTGTTCCACATGCTGCGTCGCCAGGTGCTGCGCCCCATGCGCCGCCCGCTAGTGGTCATGACGCCCAAGTCGCTGCTGCGTCATCCGCTGGCTGTTTCCGAGCTGGAAACTTTGGCCCAGGGCACATTCCAGAACGCCATCGGCGAAATAGATGATCTGGATCCCAAAGGCGTCAAGCGTGTGATTCTTTGTTCCGGCAAGGTGTATTACGATTTGCTCGAAGCGCGTCGCAAGAACGAACAAACGGATGTGGCGATTATTCGAATTGAACAGCTGTACCCCTTCCCGCAGGAAGAAGTGGCCGCCATTTTTGCTGATTACCAGCACGTGACCGACTTCGTCTGGTGTCAGGAAGAGCCGCAAAACCAGGGCGCCTGGTATTGCAGCCAGCACCACTTCCGGGCCGCTATTCCGGAAGGCGCGAAACTGAGCTATGCCGGTCGCGAAGCCTCGGCTTCTCCGGCGGTGGGTTACACCTCGGTTCACTTACAACAACAAAAAGCGTTGGTGGAAGATGCACTGACGCCGATCAAAGCTTAATGCACTAAGGACATATTGATGAGCATCGAAATCAAGGTTCCCGACCTCCCCGAATCCGTTGCCGACGCCACCATCGCCACCTGGCACAAGCAGCCCGGCGACAGCGTAGAGCGCGACGAAGTGATCGTCGATATTGAAACCGACAAGGTGGTACTGGAAGTGCCGGCTCCCGAGGCCGGTGTTCTGGAAGCCATCATGGAAGACGCCGGCGCCACCGTACTGGGTCAGCAGGTGATCGGCAAGCTCAAGCAGGGCGCCAAGGCCGGTGAAGAGACCAAGGAAAAGCCCGCCACCAATGGCGAAGCCAAGGCCGATGCCGGTGAGAGCGAGGACCTGAGCCCGGCGGTACGCCGCCTGGTGGCCGAACACAACATCGATGTAAGCAAGCTTTCCGGCTCCGGCAAGGGCGGTCGCATCACCAAGGAAGACGTGGAAGCCTTTATCAAGGATGGCGGTCAGGCCAAGAGCGCAGACAAGCCGGCGCCGGTTGCGGCCAAGGCCGAACTGCCGCTGGTGTCACCGGGTGAACGCGATCAGAAGCGGGTGCCCATGACCCGTTTGCGCAAGCGGGTGGCCGAGCGCCTGCTCGAAGCCAAGAACACCACCGCCATGCTGACTACCTTCAACGAAGTCAACATGAAGCCGATCATGGAGCTGCGCAAGCAGTACCAGGACATCTTCGAGAAGCGTCACGGCATTCGTCTGGGCTTTATGTCCTTCTACGTGAAGGCGGTGGTGGAGTCGCTCAAGCGCTTCCCGGAAGTGAACGCCTCCATCGACGGTGACGAAATCGTTTACCACAACTACTTTGATGTCAGCATCGCCGTGTCCACCCCCCGTGGTCTGGTGACCCCGGTGCTGCGCGACTGCGATCGCCTGAGCCTGGCCGACATCGAGAAGGGCATTAAAGAGCTGGCCATCAAGGGCCGTGACGGCAAGCTGACCGTGGACGAGCTGTCCGGCGGTAACTTCACCATCACCAACGGCGGTGTGTTCGGCTCGCTGATGTCCACCCCCATCATCAACCCGCCGCAGAGCGCCATTCTGGGTATGCACAAGATCCAGGACCGTCCCATGGCGGTAGACGGCAAGGTGGAAATTTTGCCGATGATGTACCTGGCTCTGTCTTACGATCACCGTCTGATCGACGGCCGCGAGTCGGTCAGCTATCTGGTCTCCATCAAGGAGCTGCTGGAAGATCCGACCCGTCTGCTGCTGGACGTATAAGCCAACAATAACAAGAGGGCGGACCGGTTCCGCCCCATGCCCTGAACCCAACAACAACGGAAACACAACATGAATTTGCATGAATATCAGGCAAAACAGCTGTTCGCCGAATACGGCCTGCCCGTATCCGAAGGCTACGCATGTGATAACCCGCAGGAAGCGGTAGAAGCGGCCAGCAAGATTGGCGGCGACATGTGGGTGGTAAAATGTCAGGTCCACGCCGGTGGCCGTGGCAAGGCAGGCGGCGTAAAGCTGGCCAAGAGCAAGGAAGAAATCCGCGAGTTCGCGGAAAACTGGCTGGGCAAGAATCTGGTGACCTACCAGACCGATGCCAAGGGACAGCCGGTGGCCAAGATCCTGGTGGAGTCGTGCACCGACATCGCCAAGGAACTTTACCTGGGTGCGGTCGTGGACCGTGGTACCCGTCGCGTGGTGTTCATGGCATCAACCGAAGGTGGCGTTGAGATCGAAAAGGTGGCCGAAGAGACCCCCGAACTGATCCACAAGGCCGCCATCGATCCTCTGGTAGGCCCGCAGCCTTATCAGGGACGTGAACTGGCATTCAAACTGGGCCTGAAAGGCGACCAGATCAAGCAGTTCACCAAGATTTTCCTCGGTCTGGGACAGATGTTCCTGGACTACGATTTCGCCCTGCTCGAAATCAACCCCCTGGTGATCACCGACGCCGGCAACCTGCACTGCCTGGACGGCAAGATCAACATCGACTCCAACGCCCTGTACCGTCAGGCCAAACTGCGCGACATGCACGATCCGTCTCAGGACGATGCCCGTGAAGCCCACGCCGCTCAGTGGGAACTGAACTACGTGGCTCTGGACGGCAACATTGGCTGCATGGTGAACGGTGCCGGTCTGGCCATGGGCACCATGGACATCGTTAACCTGCACGGCGGCTCGCCTGCCAACTTCCTGGACGTGGGCGGTGGCGCCACCAAGGAGCGGGTGACCGAAGCGTTCAAGATTATTCTCTCCGACAGCAATGTAAAAGCGGTACTGGTGAACATCTTTGGTGGCATTGTGCGTTGCGACATGATTGCCGAAGGTATCATCGGTGCGGTGAAGGAAGTGGGCGTAAAAGTCCCGGTTGTGGTGCGTCTGGAAGGCAACAATGCCGAAGCCGGTACCGCCAAGCTGGATGAATCCGGCCTCAACATCATCGCCGCCACCAGCCTGACCGACGCCGCCGTTCAGGTCGTTAACGCCGCACAGGGGAAATAACAGCATGAGCATTCTGATCAACAAAGACACCAAGGTTATCTGCCAGGGTTTCACCGGCGGCCAGGGTACCTTCCACTCCGAGCAGGCCATTGAATATGGCACGCAAATGGTCGGTGGCGTGTCCCCGGGCAAGGGCGGCACCACCCATCTGGGCCTGCCGGTATTCAACACCGTACGCGAAGCCGTGGAAGCCACCGGCGCCACCGCCACCGTGATCTATGTGCCGGCGCCGTTCTGTAAAGACGCCATTCTGGAAGCCATTGATGCCGGTATTGAGCTGATCGTTACCATCACCGAGGGCATTCCTACCCTCGACATGCTGGACGTGAAAGTGAAGCTGGACGAAGCCGGCGTGCGCATGATTGGCCCCAACTGCCCGGGCGTAATCACTCCCGACGAGTGCAAGATCGGCATCATGCCCGGTCACATTCACAAGAAGGGCAAGGTGGGCATAGTGTCCCGCTCCGGCACCCTGACCTACGAAGCGGTCAAGCAGACCACCGACGAAGGTTTCGGCCAGTCCAGCTGTATCGGCATTGGCGGCGACCCCATTCCCGGCTCCAACTTCATTGATATTCTGAAGCTGTTCCAGGAAGATCCGGAAACCGAAGCCATCGTGATGATCGGTGAAATCGGCGGCACCGCCGAAGAAGAAGCCGCTGCCTTCATCAAGGAAAACGTCACCAAGCCGGTGGTTTCCTACATCGCCGGTGTGACTGCCCCTCCGGGCAAGCGTATGGGCCATGCCGGCGCCATCATCTCCGGTGGCAAGGGCACCGCAGACGAGAAGTTTGCCGCCCTGCAGGACGCCGGTGTAAAAACCGTGCGTTCCCTGGCCGACATCGGCTCCGCCCTGCGCGAAGTGACCGGCTGGTAAAAGAAAGCTTGAAGCGAGAAGCTTGAAGCTGGAAGTAGAAAGGAGCCGTAAGGCTCCTTTTTTAATGACTATAAAACAAACCCCATCCTGACCCTCCCCTTAAAAAGGGGAGGGAACCTTCTTTAGCTTCTTTCCCTTTAGCTCCTCCCCCTTTCCAAGGGGGAGGTTGGGAGGGGGTTTGCGAATTACATTCTCTCAACCCGGCTCCAGGGATCCGGTTTGCGGCTGAAGTGGCCGTGCTTCCAGCCACTGGCCAGCCGGCGGAAGTCTTCCCCGCTCAGGTGTACCAGATCACGGTGGTCGCCGCTTTCCAGATAGATGTCGGCCATGCCCAGCAGCTCGTCATCCACCAGGGTGTCTACCGAGTAGGCATCGCCGATGGCGGGAATGGCGCCGGGATCGCAATCGTCGAACCAGTTGCCCAGGTGGTGCTCGGGCGCCAGTTGCATTTCATCGTGCACCAGATAACTCAGCCGGCGCATGTCGATGCGATCGGCGGCGGGAATGATTGCCATCATGCTTCTGCCGTTGTCATCTTCCAGCATGATTGCCTTGGCCATCTGTGCCAGGGGCACATGGCTGGCAATGGCACTCTGGGCGGCCCCTTCGGCATAAGGGTGATGTACCATGTCGTAAGAAATATGGCGCTGGTCGAGAAATTGTTTCAGTCTGAGTGACATACCCATGATTACCTCCCGAAAGCAGGCATAAAGAACCCTGCTTTCTGTAACAGCACACTAAGTATAGTTCGCGCGAATCTGGTCGCAGCAAAATGGCGCCGAATGGGCTTGTTGATCCAGATCAAGGACGCCACCGAATGTCATTTTCATGCGGGGCAATTACTCTAGAATGGATTCTTTTCGGACTCATCCAGAGGCCTACAAGGAATGCGTAACCTTTCTCTCAACTGGAAAATCTTTTTGCCGCTGCTGGTGATTTTCGTGCTGGTGTTCGCGCTCTGTTACGGTGTGTCGACCCAGCTGCAGCGCAGCCTGGCCCTGCACCTGGCCGAGGAAAAAATCGAGACCACCGCCAACCTCTATATGGATCAGCTCAATGTGCTGATGGTCAACGGGGCCATTCACCAGCGTGGCCTGGTGCAGACCAAAATACAGGAAGAAAAAGGCATTGATCAGGCGCGGGTGATCCGTGGGCCGGCGGTGACCAAGCTTTTTGGTCCGGGGGCCCCGGATCAGGGCATTGAAGACGAGCTTGACCGGCGCGCCATTGAGCAGGGCGAAACCGTACTGGAACTGCATCTGGAAGACGATATTCCCAACCTGACCCTGGTCAAGCCGTTCAAGGCCTACAAGGAATACCGCGGCACGGCGTGTCTGCAATGCCATCAGGTGCCAGAAGGCACCGTGATGGGTGCGGTACGCATCAGTTACGACCTCAGCGACACCTTTGGCCAGATAAAAGGCAACAACCTGCGCCTGGCCGCCGTGCTGATCGGCGTATTTCTGGTGGCGTTTGCGGTGCTCTGGCTGGTGCAGAACCATTATCTCAAGCGCCCGATCCTTAACATCAGCCAGCGGTTGCAGCAGGTGGCAAAAGAGCGGGATCTGTCTACCCGGCTTACGCCCTTGGGCAAGGACGAGCTCGGCGGCCTGGTGAGCGCCATCAACGGCCTGCTTGGCAGTTTTCAGAACAGCCTGACCGAGGTGCGCCGGGTGACCGATCGCATTTATACCGCCGCAGACCAAATTCAGCACTCATCCGAGCAGACCGACAATTCGGCCAAGGCTCAGGACAACGAAACCGCACTCATTGCCACCGCCGTCAACGAGATGGAAGCTTCTGCCCGGGAAGTGCGGGAAAACGCCCGGCTCACCGCCGAAACCTCGGAGCAGAGCCATGCCTTTGCCCTGACCGCCAGTGATCAGGCCAGAGTGGCGGTGGAAGGCATTCAGACCCTGAGCGGCGAGATTAACCGCATCGATCGGGTCATTCGCGAGCTGGACGGGCGCTGTGACCAGGTCGACAAGGTACTCGACATGATCAAGGGCATTGCCGAGCAGACCAACCTGCTGGCCCTGAACGCTGCGATTGAAGCGGCGCGGGCAGGGGAGTCGGGCCGGGGCTTTGCCGTGGTGGCCGACGAAGTACGGACCCTGGCGCTGCGTACCCAGCAATCGGCGGAAGAGATCACCGGCATGATCCGCCTGCTGCAGAACGAAGCCAAGGATGCGGTGCACGCCATTGAAAAGGCCGAAGGCCAGGCCACCGACAGCGTGGCCCGTACTCAGGATGCCATGAGCTCGCTGCAGGCCATTATCGAGCAGGTGGCGCGCATTAATGAGTTGAACGCCCAGGTCTCGGCCTCAGCGGATGAGCAAAGCTCGGTGTGCTCGGAAGTCAGCCGCAACATTACCCGGGTGCGCGATTCATCCGGCGAGACCCTGTCTCAGGCCGACGCTGCCGCCACCGCCAGTCTGCAACTGGTGGAAGAATGCCGAATACTGGAGCAGATGATTGCTCATTACCGGCTGCAGCAGGAAACAGACAATGGCGACGAGCCCGGCCCGAATGGGCCACTGGTTCCGGTTCACTAATAAAAAAGGCTGCCTTGCGCAGCCTTTTTCATTGCCATTGTGCCGTCATACCGGGCCTGACCCGGTATCTTTCGTCAGGATGACAGCCTGAACAAATGTTTGAGTCGTCTGGTTTTATTCCTTGCCCAGATAGGCGGCGCGTACGTCCGCCCAGCCGTCTGCTTCCGTTACCCGCAATACCTCTTCCGACACCTCGGCCCGCAGCGGGCTGCGGTCGGGCAGGGCCAGCGCATAGAGCTGCTGGGCAAATACGCCGGGCAGTATGGTCAGCTGTTGCGGGCCCAGTTGCAGGTTGCGGTACTGCATCAGGGCGCGGTCATACACAATGGCATCGGTTTCGCCGTTCACCACCGATTCCATGGCGGCGGTCAGGTTGGGGTAGGTCTGGTAGCGAATGCGCTCTTCTTCCAGATAACGCTGGCTGGCGGTATCGGCAATGGTGGCCACCACGCTGCCGGGCAGATCATTGACGCCCTGAATGCCGGTGCGCAGGTTGTTCACGGTGAGGGACGAGGTAATGGCAGCGGTAAAGCTGGCCACCATAATAATGCCCGCAAACATCCATACCAGACCAATCAACCGACCGGCAAAGGTCACCGGTGCCTTGTCGCCGTAACCCACGGTAGTCATGGTGACGGCTGCCCACCAGAAGCTGGCGCCAATGCCTTCTGCCGCCGAGCCGCCAAACTGCTCGGTGTTGCGGCGCCGCTCCACCAGCCAGAGCAAAAAGCCCACCGCCAGCAGCAGGCCGCCCAGGGCCAGCACCACGCTCAGAAACTGCCAGCTCAGCATGGCCTTGAGACTGGACAGCAGGCTTTGCTCCGGCACCGGCGGCACCGCAATCGACAGCCCGGTCTGGTAGAAGGGGTGGCTGAAATCAAAGCGGGTTTCACGGTCGGCAGTCATGGTCAGGGCGCCCACGGCCACGTCCACATCACCGGCCTCTACCGCATCCAGCAGTTCACTAAATGGCATGGGTACCAGCTCATAGTTCTGCTCCATGCCGCTGGCAATGTCTTTCCACAAATCAATGCTGATGCCTTCCCAGCGGCCATCCTCGGTTTGCATGACAAAGGGCGGCACCTGGGTAATGCCCACTTTCAGTGTTTCCTGCTGGGCCTGTGCCAGGGGGCTGAGTAATAACAAACAAAGTAAAAGCCTGCTGAACATAATATTATCCCGTTGTATGAAAAGTACGTATGACCGCAGTTTCACAAACAGTCATACACCAATTGGCCGAACATCTTCTTCTGGATGAGGAGCCTGTATCAACCCGGCTGTACAGCATGACCGCCCGCAAAGGTATTCACCTTCAGCCCGGCCTGCTCCAGCACGGCGATGTGTTTTTTGGCCGTTCGGGTTTTCAGTGGCAGCGCATAGTAGGCATCTTCGCCGGTAAACGGCGAGATCAGACAGTAATCGTGGGGTGCCAGCCACTGGTGGAAGGTGTTCAGAACCTCCCATACACGTTCAGGGCGCGTCAGGCTGAGTGGGTCCGGTTCGAAGGCTTCTTTAATACCCAGAGTGCGGGCCAGATCCGCGCAGAAGCTCAGGGCGCTTTCATCATCTTTCCAGTCCACCTGCAGCAGGGCCAAACGGCGGTAGTTTTCGCGCAGCTCCATGTCCCACTGAGCTTCGACCACGATCCCGGGCAGATCGACAGCTTCAAGGCACGCCTCTTCCCCCTCTTCGTTCAGCCAGTCCACCAGAGCATTCCACAGGCAGGCCTGCAGACTTTTAGGCAAGGCGGTCACCAGTGAATCAAACATTGGCTGGAATGACGCGAGCCGCTCAGGGGCGGGTTTGCGTCGCGGAGAACGCTTGGGCGGCTCCGGAAGTTCAGGCTCAGGTAATGGCGGCAGAATCACCGGCTCACCGCGGTATTGGGCGCAGGCGCGCATCAGATCGGTAGGGTAAAACTCATGGTCAATAAAGGTGCTGTCATCGATATTCAGCGCCGCCACCACAGCTGCAGCGGGGTAACACCAGAAGCCTTCCCACTCTTTTTGCAGACGCTCTGGCACTGGATAGAGATGCCCAGGAAGTTTATTTTTCAGCAGCAGTTTTTCCCACTCATCCAGATAGCGGGCGATCATACCCGGGCGCTCTTCAGCAGGTGCATCAAAGACTGCGTAGAGATTTTTATATACGGCCTTATGTGACAGACCATCTGCAAGCGGACGCTCAGGCTCATAAACACTCAGCAGGCGATCGATAAAAAGGTCATAACCGGCAGACATAGCACGGGTATTGCGGCCGATTTCATTTCGGCTTTCACCCAGGGCATGGCCCAGAGCGAGCAAGAAGCCAACATTAATCGGATTAATAATATCCATTTTGGCATTTTCCATACCACAGACATGGATAGCCTCTTCAAGCAGGCGCAGGCACTCTCGGGTTTGCAGATAGTAAGGCTGAATAGAGTCAAGGCTATCACCACGCACATACTGCTTTTGGAGCATATTCATTAAACGCGAATACGCCATACGGTAGCAGAGAACACGCTGTTTTTGATCGCCATTACATTGGCTAATGCGGTTTGTGATGTATGTTTCGGTACAATATTCCTCAGCTCTTTTCAGGCCATTATCAATAGCCTCATCAAGGTCAATATCCTGAAAGAACTTATTATTCCTCACTTAAAACTCCTAATTTTAAAATCTGTATTCATTCGCAGTGTAAAGTGGTTTCATATTTTCATCTGGCCTGACATTAACTTCTTAATACTTGTTGCAATAGATACCTTACTTTCCAATCTAGATCGTTTTATATCATCAGGTACTAAAGGTTTCCACCAGAGCATTCCACAGGCAGACCTGCAGACTGGCAGTTACCAGTGAATCAAACACTCGCCGGAATGGTGCAAGCAGCTCAGGAGCGGGTTTGCGTCGCGGGGAACGTTTGGGCGGCTCCGGCAGTTCAGGCTCGGGTAATGGTGCCAGAATCACCGGCTCACCGCAGTATTGGCCGCAGGCGCTCGCTGGATACATACCGAGATCCAGTCGCCACACCCTAACTTTTACGCAGATACTTTTCTTATGCATTTGGCTAACTCCTCCCACTCTTGGGCGAACTTGTGACGAAGGTAGATTTGCCGCCCGCGTGAGATCCACCGGCCGATAAATCCAGCAGCGGCAAGTTTTCTGCGGTATTCAACAATCTCAGACCATAACTGCTCAGGTTCAAAACCGGACCAGACCGAAGGGATTGGAGCCAGTGCGTTGGTATAACATACCGGGGCGACCCATTCGAACAGCACAGTTTCGACATGCTCAACAGGAAAGTATTTGGCAATTGTTGCAATGGCATCGTAATCGATCTGATTATCGATAAATAAGTCAGAGAGGGCTGCACACAGCGCTTTATCGTTCATCATGGTGATTTGGAAACGTGACCCTGTATTCTTCCATGCTGATTCTGCCAAGCAGGGGTGTGAGCTGGCACTTCAGCTTGTTCCATTCAAAAGCTCGTTGGGCTTTGGCCCGCTCTGCGCCTTCATTATCACCCCAGGCTTTAAGATCCAGATCGCGCCAGAAGCGGGGATGGCGGCCGGTGCTGCGGTCGTGCTCGGCGGTGAGTGGATCCAGATGCCGGAAAGGCTCAAGCCTGGGCATATCGGGCAGGGGCTGAGTCACGTCCATAAAGCGTTGCAGCATGTCCCACAGCGCAAAGACCTCGTGCTGCGTGGCACTCAGGCCGGTGAGGTTAATTTTGGTGAAGGTCTTACCGGTGTAACGGTGCACCAGCCGGTAATACACGCCACCGCTTTGCACCACACTCTCAATGTAGGGATCGAACTCGATAAAGGGCGCTTCAAATTTCTCTTTGGCGGATATCGCCAGCCGCACCATGCCATCGGTACGATTAAACTCACTGCACTTTTTCTCCAGTGCCCGATCCAGACCGGCCTCCACCTGTTTATGAAATGGTTTGGAAAGTATCTCGAAGAACTTGAAAAAACCATTGAATATTAATGGAAAAGAAAATATCACCGATTCCATAAATATAAAAAAGAAGAGTATTAATAATAAGAAAAATACCGCTATAGGAAGCCTGTAAGTCTCAAATAAATTTATTGTGGTAAAAAGTATAGTGCCATTGAAAAGGAACCATATAATCCCTGGTATTATAAACAAAAATAGCTTAATCATGCCGCCATCATTTAAAAACCGAATGCGCTGATGATCCCACCACCAGTCTTTTTTGTAGAACTCTTTGTCCTGGGCTTCGGCATATTGCACTGTGTCGGCATCTTCCTGCTGCATGGTATTGGGATCCAGACCGGCGTAACTCCCAAAGCCCATCAGCGTCTGCATGGCACGATGGCGGCTTTTGGGAGCGGCGGGCAGCGGGGGGATGGCGTTACCCCGGTAAGGTGTTTTGTTCATGAGTGATTTATTCAACGGCAGTTTGCGGGTGAGCGTGTTCAAACGCTTGTGGTTGTGGGGTGGCGTTTATGCCGCGGGCCTGCTGGGCGCGGTAGTAGTCGGCCACACTTAAGCTTGAGTCGGTATGGGCGGCAATCAGGCCGGGGCCGCGGGGCCAGCTGGCGTTGCGCAGTTGTTCCCGCAATCGGGGCAAGACTTCCTGTTTAAAGCGGCGTTCGCTCATGTCGCGCCAGTAGCGAGGCGGGCGGTTTTGTGCCTGGTCATAAGCCGCCGTCACCGGATCCTGCTGGCGGCAGGCCTCCAGCACCGGCAAGTCCGGCAGCGGCTGGCTGACGTCCATATAGCGTTGCAGGGTATCCCAGAAGGCGCGCAGGTTCTTCTGATCCAGCCCCAGGCTGTGTATTCTGTTGGCCAGACACACCTTTTTATCTGTGTAACGGTGATAGAGCCAGAGCACATAATCGCGCTGACCATGGGGCATGACCTGCACCTGCATCACAGGATCGAACTCGTAAAAGGGGGCCACAAAAGGTTTGAGCCAGCGCTTGCCGGCCAGGTGCACCATGCCGGTGAGGCGGTTAAACTGGCTGCCGTCGTGTTTAAAAAAGCGGGCATGCAGTGTCAGTAACAGGTTACAACCCACCACCGCCAGAAAGTATAAAATACAACCGGTGATGAAAAATGAGTGGCCGAGCCAGAAACCCCATAGAGTTTGCTTATGCCAAGCTAATAGGCCCGCGTTGATAAGCACAATTAGGGTTAAGAAGGTTATGTAATACTTTGCCTTGGCGGTCATAAATAGTCCCAGTGAAAGCAAGGCGGATGAGACTACTAATATATCTAAAAAAAAACTTCCTGTTGTAGTGCTATCAAATGCTGAAAAAACAAAAAACGGGATAAAACCAGACGACAATAACTGAAAAATAAATAAAAATGAGCCCACTTATTATCGTACTGAAAGTTCCACCTTTCCGCATTCATGCTTCTGGAACTATCCTGATCATCTTTGGCTAGTTCCTGTTCTATTTTAAAATCCAGCTCCAGCTCGGTTGCCGAGTCCAGATTTGTACAGTCTCCCCAGAACAGAGGAATATTCAGTGCGCTGTAAAGGCGGTTTTGGTGCTCTGTTGATGCCGGCGGCAAGTCCGGCAGACTTGTGCTGTTAAAGGCAGAGGGAGTCATGTTTACTCAACGGCAGCTTGCGAATGTGTGTGTTCAAACGCTTGTGGTTGTGGGGTGGCGTGTATGCCGCGGGCCTGCTGGGCGCGGTAGTAGTCGGCCACGCTTAAGGCAGGATCGGTATGCGCGGCAATCAGGCCGGGGCCGCTGGGCCAGCTGGCGTTGCGCAGTTGTTCCCGCAGTCGGGGCAATACCTCCTGCTTAAAGTGTCGTTCGCTCATGTCGCGCCAGTAACGGGGCGGGCGGTTTTGTGCCTGATCATAAGCGGCGGTGACCGGATCCTGCTGGCGGCAGGGCTCCAGCACCGGCAAGTCCGGCAGCGGCTGGCTGACGTCCATATAGCGTTGCAGGGTATCCCAGAAGGCGCGTAGGTTGTTCTGATCCAGCCCCAGGCTGTGTATTCTGTTGGCCAGGCACACCTTCTTGTCGGTGTAGCGATGATAAAGCCAGAGCACATAATCGCGCTGACCATGGGGCATGACCTGCACCTGCATCACCGGATCGAACTCGTAAAAGGGGGCCACAAAAGGTTTGCGCCAGCGCTTGCCGACCAGGTGCACCATGCCGGTGCGGCGGTTAAACTGGCTGCCGTCGTGTTTAAAAAAGCGGGCATGCAGTGCCAGCAGCAAGTCGCAACCGATAATTGTTAGAAAGAATAGAACACAGCCAATAATGAAAGACGGAGAGTTATTCCAAAAATTAAACAATGACCCTTGCTGCCATAATAAAATTGAACATGTGAAGAAAAATATTGCAGAAAGAAAGTAAAGATTATACTTCTGTTTGGTGTTAAAGCATAACGTCAATGCTGTTAGCCCAGAAATAACACCTATGGTTGAGGATATTAAAAGGCTTGTTGTAGAAATGATTGATGTAATGTCCACAGCTACTACAAAACAAACTGGAGCAAAAAAGGCTGCCATTACCTTTATTATCACTAACAGATTAAGCCAGCGGCTGTCATATTGGAATTTCCAGTTTTCAATGCTTAAGTTGGTGGTGGGTGGCTGCTCATTTTTTACCAGAGATTCCTCTATCTCTACACCCAGTTCCAGTTCGGTTGCTGAATCTAAATGTATATAGTCTCCCCAGAACAAGGGGATATTCAGAGCGCTGTTTAGCCGGCTTTGATGTTCCTTTGATGCCGGCGGCAAGGCCGGCAGTTTCGCGCGGCGTTGTTTCCTAAATCAGGGAACTATCTGTCTCAGCCGTGATCCGATCTCCTAACGAACGGACTCAGGAGCAGGCAGATGGGCAAAGCTCGGCACAACATCAGCAACTGGCGGCAGTACA
>NZ_JAVBHX010000019.1 GCF_030732065.1 Oceanimonas aquatica | reverse complement strand
CGGCGAGTGACAGGCTCACTACTGGAGCGAGCTCTGGCAAGGTTGAGCCGCCTTTACTTACTCTCACCAGGCGTTTCTGCATGACCAGTAAAAAACTGGGGAGCCCTCAGCGCGAAGGCGGGGGTCCATGTTGCAGACAGCGCCGTATTTAAGGCCGTGCAGTTCTTTCCATCAATCCCGCTGCATTTCCGCCAGGTAGTCGGCGGCCACGGCTTCGGCGCTTTCACCGCCGATGGCGATGCGGCTGTTCAGTTCCTGCAGGGTTTTTACGTCCAGCGACTGAAACACCGGCTCCAGAATGCCGGCGATCTCCGGGTGCGCCTGCAGCACGCTTTCACGCACTATGGGGGCGGGGGCGTACACCGGCTGCACGCCCTTGTCGTCGTCCATGACCACCAGGCCCACGGAGGCAATGGCGCCGTCGGTGCCGTACACCATGGCGGCATTGGTGTCGTCGGTTTTAAGTGCGGCGGCCTTGATGGTGGCGGCGGTGTTGCCACCGGAGAGCACCAGCAGCTGGTCGTCGCTCAGCTCAAAGCCGTAGGTCTGCTGAAAGGCAGGCAGCACGGCGGGGCTGGAGACAAACTCGGCGGACGCTGCCAGTTTGATGTCGCCACCTTGGCTCACATAGCGCCCAAAGTCCGACATGCTGGCCAGATTGTTGGGGCCGGCAATTTCCTGGCGCACGGCAATGGCCCAGGTGTTGTTGGCGTTGGCCGGGGTCAGCCACACCAGCTGGTGGGCATCAAAGTCCAGCTGTTTGGCCAGGGCATAGCCCTGCTCAAAGTTCTTCCAGGCCTCGCTGCTTTCTTTCTGGTGAAAAAAAGCGGCGTTGCCGGTGTACTCCGGATAAATGTCGATTTCGCCGGCGATAATGGCCTTGCGTACTATGGGGGTGCCGCCCAGCTGGCTGCGGTTTTCCACATCCAGGCCGGCATTGCTCAGGGCCTGGTAGATCAGGTTGCCGAGCAGGCCGCCTTCGGTGTCGATCTTTGACGACACCACTATGGGATCTGCCGCCATGGCCGGCAGGGCAAGGGTGGCGGAGAGGGTAAACATGGCCGAAGCCAGCAGCTTTTTCATGAAATGAGTCCTCGTTCGGCGAAATTGGGGGGCATCTTTTATTTTAAGGGTACCCCATGGCGTATCTCATCTGAACCCTATTCGGGCGCTTTGGGGGTTTTCCAGGGATCCTTGTCGGCTCGTTTGGCTTTCAGTAATGGCAGCGGCCGCCACAGGCCATCGCGGGTAAAGCACTGCCAGCCCCAGCGCAGCCAGCCCAGCAGGGCAAAGGCCAGCCACAGCGCCCACACCAGCATCAGCAGCCGGTAAAACAGCAGCGGCACCGACAACACCCAGCCGGTGGGCAGGGCACCGGCGCTGCGATCCTGAAACCAGTTCAGCCGGTTGCCGTAAGAGCCGTTACCGGCAATCTGCATGTCGGGCAGGCCCAGCAATCCTTGCTGAATGGCGTGGAACAGATAAGCCAGCGCCACCAGAGTCAGCAACACCAGGCCCACTTGTGCCAGATTGAACCAGGCGCCCGCCTGCTGGTGTTGCCAGCGTCCGCGCAGCCCAAAAGCCAGTAGCCAGAGCACCACGGTGGCGGCCATCCACAGCGGGATCTGGGTCAGGCCCAGGCCCAACAGCAGCCAGTGGTGAAAGCGCAGCGGAGTATGCGGCAGCCGCGCCAGCCCCGCCGCCAGCAGCACGGTAATGGCCACCAGGCTCCAGAACAGCACCGCCGGCCCCAGCCGGGGGCCGCCGGCAAGCAGTACCCAGCGATCCCGGCCCAGGGTCAGCGCCAGGCGATGATTGACGCTCTCGCTGTTGAGCTGCACTCGAGGCGTGGTGAACAGGGGGGTAATGCCCTTCGGCTGCCGCCAGTGCACTCGCACCTCTTGGGTACCGGGCGCCAGTGGCAGGGTCAGTGTGTGCTCACTCAGGCGCAGCGGCAGGGTGCGGTCATTAATGGCCACCGACTGCAGTTCGGCGCCGGCGGGCAGTTGCAGCGGGTGCTGACCGCCCTGGCTGCTGCGCAGGATCAGTTCAAGACGCACATCGGTGGCGCGTTTGCCAGGCTGAACGTTAAGGGTGCTGCTGTCCATGGTCAGCGTCTGGCCACTGATGCCGGCGGGGCGCTGAATTTCAAGGCGCACGCGCTCGCCGGGCCAGGGCCGCCATTCGGGCAGCCACCGGTCGCCGGCGCCCAGATGGTGAATGGCCGCCAGCCCCGTGCTTTGTACATGCCAGATGGGGCTGGCACTCAGCCGCCAGGTCTCGGTCCAGTCTTGCGTTTGCGGCGCCTCAAGGGTGAGGGTGTCTGCTCGCGTCAGTGTCGACTGCCAGCTCAGCCGGCGTTGGCCGGCGGCCAGGCTGACATGGGCTTTGCCGTTCACCACGGGAATGTCGTCGGTAAGTACCGACTCACCGGGCAGCAGTGGAATTTCAAGGCGCAGTGCACGCTCGGCATCGGCCTCCCGAACAAGCTGATTGTCTACCCGCCAGTCCAGCCCCAGTTGCAGGGTGCGGGTGACCTGAGCAAAGGTGGGCAGCACGCCGGGCTTGAGCCCGGTGTTTTGCGGCGTGCCGTCGGCGCTCAGGCGGGTCAGCTGCAGCCGGTCGTCGGGCACGCCGTTTTCGTTGAGTCCCTGCAGCCGCCAGCCGGAAAGCTGAGCGTCCACCCGTTTGGGCGGCAGCGGCAGCGGCAGTTGCAGCTGGCTCTGCTGAGGCAGCGGGCCGGCGAGCTCTACGCTGTGTTTGCCCGCGGTCAGCGGCAGATGCAGCACGCCTTGTGCATTGCGCCACAGCCCAGTGGCGGGGCTGCCGTTCAGCCGTACTTGCTCGGGCAGCCAGAGATCGCCCCGAGCCGGCAGGGGCACGGCCATGCTGGTTTGAGTGTGAATATCAAGGGTGAGGATCAGGCGCTCCGGGCTGGCATCAAGCGTCATGCGGCTAGTAAGCGCACACTCGGGCAGGCACTCGGGCGGCGCCAGCAGCCGGCTTTTCAGCTCGGCCAGCAGCTCGGGAGAAGGATACTCGGCCCTGGCCTGCGGCACGGCGAACAGCAGTGGCAGCACCAGCAGGGCGGGCAGCCACGACCACAGTGGTTGTTGCAGGTGCAGGCCCTTGCCACGGGTAAAGCTCACGCCGGCCATGCGCAGCACCAGGGCGCACAGCAGGGCCACGCGCAGCAGGTTGAGGGCAGCGTTGATCCCGGGCGACAGCAGCACCAGCCTGAGTTGCTGCTCCTGAGTCACCGGCCCGTTCCAGCCAAATTCCACGCTACGCCACTGCCAGTCCGGCAGGCCCGGGCCGGTTTGCACCAGGGCATTCGGATCCAGCCGGGGCAGGGGGCCGGGCTTGGCAGCCACGGGGGCGCCCTTGAGTGACAGGGCCTCGTCGGCCATGGATTCCACCTCTGTTTTCACCTGACGCGGGCTGTTGACGGCGGCAGAGGGCACCATGCCGGTGCGCGCCAGTTGCGGATAGAGGGCGGTGCGCACCTCGTCCACCATAAAGGGAATGGTGATAAGCACAAGCAACAGCAGGGTCAGTAAACGGTAGCCCGCCACCCAGTGGCGCAGCCTGCCGGCCGGCAACACCTTCAGCAGGGCACAGGCCGCCAGCAGGTGCAGCCAGACCCAGCGCGGCGGCCCCATGCCTGAAGGCTGATGCCAGATCAGCCCCAGGGTGATTAAAGTCAGCAATCCCCAGTGCCAGCCCCACAAGCGGTAGGCGGCTACGGCGGCGATCAGTACCAGAAACAAATCCAGCAGGGTCCAGCGTTGCAGCCAGGTGTGGGGCGAGTTGTCCATGCCAAAGGCCGCCAGCAGGCTCCAGCTCGGCGGCAGATGCAGCCGGCTGCTCAGTTGCTGCAGGTTCAGGTTCCAGCCCACCGCCGGCAGAATGCCGGTATCGCCCTCAAGACGACTGTCGGCCACCAGCGTGAGCCGGCCGTGGCGCACTTCCACTCCGGGCCGGTCGGTGTCGTCCAGCCGGGTGACCAGGCGGGGCTCTCCGTTAATCCGTACCCGGCCCAGATCCAGCCTTGGCGCGGTTTCCAGCCGCCAACCCTGCGTCATGGTGCCGGTGACTTCATCCTTCAGGGTGTAGCCGCCGCCGTTAAAGTCCAGCCACAGTTCCCGGCGCAGGGAGAGCTGGTTGGGTTCGGGGCTGGGATTGCCCCGGCGCTGCACGACAAAGGTCATGGTGGCATCCGGTGTCATGCGGTACGCGGGCAGCGACTGCCACTCGGGGGGCAGGCCGCTTTGCCTGGCGTCCACTATGGGCGGGCCCTTAATCTCCATCAGCCGCAACTGCGGATAGGCCTGCACCGCCCAGACTTCTTCCTCGGGCCAGGGCGCGGCAATGGCCGGCAGTATCAGCTTGCCGGTGTCTCCGGGATGGCGGCTGATCAGTTGCAACTGCCAGCGTCCCGGCCGGGCTTGCACGCGCAGCCGGCCGTCCGGCTCCAGCCGGGCGGGCAGGGGGCTGTTGAGTGCCAGGGGGATCTGATCGTCAAGCTGCACCGGGCCCAGCAGCAGCTCCCGGGGGGAGCCTGCCACGTTCAGCTCAATGCGGGTCTCTACCCGCAGGGGAATATCGTCGGCCACATGGCGATAGACGTTGATATCCAGGCGATTGGAGGCTGTGGCCTGTGAGCTGGCTTGACGACCTGGCCACAGCCGGTCCTGGTCATCCAGCTCGGGGGCGCTTTGCGGGCGGCCGTTCAGGCTCAGGGCCAGCAGGCCGGTGCCGGCGTCCAGCTGCAGGCTGAGGGGCAACCGGGCCCATTGCCAGCGGCCTGCAATTTGGTGTTCGCCGGCGGGCAGGCTGAGCTGCGGCCGGCCATTGCGTTCGGCCACGATGGCGGGTTCACCGTTGACGGTCACGCCCTGAGGCCAGTGTTCACGGCCGCCGGGCAGGGGAATGTCGGCGGCCTCATACAGTTGCCAGCCTTGTTCAAAGCGGCCGCCGTCGTTGGTAAGGGTAAGCGCCAGCCGGCCCGGCCAGGCGCAGCGACGCTCGGCATCTTGCCGGTATAACAGCGGGCAGCGGGTTTGGGTGTCGCCTTGCAGCGCCCAGTCCACCCAGGGTTGCAGCGATGCGGGCACGTGCGTTGAGGGCGAGGTCTGAGCCGCCACCGGCAGCATGAAAAAGGAAAGCAAAATGATGAGCAAGGGGCGCATAAGGTTCCTTTTATGAGCGGCGTTCCGGGGGCGGTCGGCGTGTTTATAGCCTAGCAGGCGGCGCAATGAAGGAGTCAAGCGACAACTTTAATGGCGATTTGTTGGTTGAAATTTGTGTATCGCATTACAAAAATTCGCCTTTGTGGTTTTTTGCTGGATTTTTCTGCTATAAAGTTGCCTTGTCTTTAGCGTATGAGATGGATTTTTCACCATCAAAGGATGACTATGAACCAAACCCAACCCCTTATGCTGCGCATGGTCTACGGCGGCAGCCTGGTAACCCGAATTCTGATTGGTATTGTGGCCGGTGCCGCGCTGGCGGTGCTGTCGCCCGAGGCGGCTCAGTCCGCCGGCCTGCTCGGCAGCCTGTTTGTGGGCGCGCTCAAGGCGGTGGCTCCGGTGCTGGTGTTTGTGCTGGTGATGTCGTCCATTGCCAACCACAAGAAAGGTGAACAGACCAGCATCAAGCCCATTCTCTATCTTTACCTTCTGGGCACCTTTGCCGCGGCGCTGACGGCCGTGCTGCTGAGCTTTGCCTTTCCCACCGAGCTGGTGCTGGTCAGCCACGGGGGTGAAGCCTCGCCGCCCGAGGGCATTGGCGAAGTGCTGCAGACCCTGGTGTTCAACATTGTCGATAACCCGGTGAATGCCCTGCTGACCGGCAACTTTATCGGCGTGCTGGCCTGGGCCGTGGGGCTGGGGCTGGCGTTCCATCATGCCGGTGACAGCACCAAAACCCTGCTGAACGACCTGTCCATGGGCGTCTCCGCCATTGTGAAATTCGTGATCCGGCTGGCGCCGGTGGGCATTTTTGGCCTGGTGGCCAATACCATTGCCAGCACCGGTTTCGACGCGCTCTGGGGCTATGCCCAGCTGCTGGCGGTGCTGCTGGGGGCCATGATGATCATTGCCCTGGTGGTGAACCCGGTGCTGGTGTACCTGAAAATTGGCCGCAATCCTTATCCGCTGGTGCTGAAGTGCCTGCGCGAAAGCGGCGTAACAGCCTTTTTTACCCGCAGCTCTGCCGCCAACATTCCGGTGAACATGGAGCTGTGCAAAAAGCTCAAGCTGCATGAAGACACCTATTCCGTGTCCATTCCGCTTGGCGCCACCATCAACATGGGCGGTGCCGCCATCACCATTACCGTGCTGACCCTGGCGGCGGTACACACTCTTGGGATTGAGGTGGACATCATGACCGCCCTGCTGCTGAGTGTGGTGGCCTCGGTCTCCGCCTGTGGTGCTTCGGGCGTGGCCGGTGGCTCGCTGCTGCTGATCCCCCTGGCCTGCAGCCTGTTCGGCATTCCCAACGAGGTTGCCATGCAGGTGGTGGCCGTGGGCTTTATTATCGGCGTGCTGCAGGATTCTGCCGAAACCGGCCTGAACAGTTCCACCGACGTGCTGTTTACCGCCGCGGCCTGCATTTCCGACGAGCAGAAAGCCAAGTAACAAGCCCTCATGTGTCTAGTCCTGAAATAGGTTTACACATTTTCAGCTAGCTTTTCGCCACTCAGAACGCCCGATGCACCGCATCCGGCGTTCTGTATTTCAATGCGTGATGAGGCCGCTCCAGGTTGTAAATA
>NZ_JAVBHX010000018.1 GCF_030732065.1 Oceanimonas aquatica | reverse complement strand
GTACTGCCGCCAGTTGCTGATGTTGTGCCGAGCTTTGCCCATCTGCCTGCTCCTGAGTCCGTTCGTTAGGAGATCGGATCACGGCTGAGACAGATAGTTCCCTGATTTAGGAAACAACGCCGCTGTCAGCTGTAAGTTAACCCCCTCTCAACCTCCCCCTTGAAGAGGGGGAGGAGCAAGGCAACTCCCTCCCGACCTCGGTATGCCCCCTCCCGGCCTCCCTGTAGGTTGGGACTCGTCCCAACACTTTTGCTGGCGGCGATACAAATGTTGGGATTCGCTGCGCTCATCACCAACCTACGGACTACAGCTGTTATTTGATCGTTTGCTTATGCAGCCCTTTTTGCAGCATCAGGTCTACCAGCGGTTGTTCGCGTTTGTTGGCGCGCCGGCAGTGATCTTGCTGAAAGTGGTTGGTGAGCCAGATAACGAATTTTGCCCAGCGTTTGTTGTCGCGCTCGCGCCAGGCATGGGAAGACACCGACTCCCAGGCGTAGCCGTTAAATACTGAAGCATTTACAAAGTGGTCGAGCGCGCGCACGCCGGCGCGGCCGCGCTCTACCCGGCCGATAAAGCCCACATAGCAGATGATGAGGTAGCCCACTATGGCCAGGGGCACCACAGCGCACATGAGAATAAAGCCGGCGATGCGTTCTTTCATTTTTGTGTTTTGTTCCTTGGAGTAAGAATGAGTTGCAGGCCGTTTTCGGAGCGAATGGTGAGCCGGCCTACGGGGTGGGGCTCAAAGCCTTGCGGCATGGAAATATGGTAGTTCTGCAAAATGCTGGCCAGTATAAGGCTGGACTCCTGCTGGGCAAAGGCGGCACCAATGCACACCCGCGGGCCGGCTCCAAAGGGCAGATAAGACTTGCTGAGCGGAGTTTTCAGCTCTTTGCTGGTAAAACGATAGGGGTCAAAATCATGGGGCTTGTGCCAGTAGTCTTTGTGGCGGTGAATGAGCCAGGGTGAGACCATGACGGTGCTGCCGGCTTTCATTTTTTTGTCGCGCATTTCGGTGGCGTGCGCGCACTCGCGGGATAAAAAGCCCACCGGCGGATAGAGCCGCAGGGCTTCGCGAAACACGTCCCGCACCAGCACCATTTTGCGCAGTGCGCCCACACTCATGGGCTGCTCACTCAGCACGTGACTAATTTCCTCATAGGTGTCTTGTTGTATTGGCGGGTGTGAGGCCAGCAAATAGAGTGACCAGGTCAAGGAGCTTGCGGTAGTTTCGTGCCCGGCCAGAAACAGCATGGAGATTTGATCGACTATTTCATCAAAGCCAAAGGGCTGGCCGGTGGTGGCGTCTGTGGTGAGTAGCAGGGAAGATAAAATGTCTTGCTGGTTTTCAAGCTCTGCCCTGGCGTTGGGACAGCCGGCGCGCGCGGCTTCTGCCTGCTGATAGCGCGGGCGAACTATGTCTTCTATGGTGCCCCTTATTTCTTTGGCGGCAGCTATGCGTTTGCGCTCGCTGGCACCGCGCTGCAAAAAGCCGGGCAGGCGGAACATTTTCATCAGCGCCAGTTTGGGCGATTCGGCCTGAAAGCGGATAAAGGCATCGAGAATGCGGTTGGCCTGCGCTTCATTCAGTTTGGACGACATAATGGTGCGAAAGATAATGTCGGCAGTAACAAAGGTCATTTCCTGATCTATGTCTTGCCCGGGTTTGTGATTTTTCAGCCGTTCGAGCATGTCTTGAGCGGCGTTTTGCATCAGCCCGAACACCTGCTGCACTCTGGCGTGTTTAAAGGCCGGATCCAGCATGTTGCGCTGTTTTTGCCATTTTTCGCCGTTGGTGGTGAAAATACTTTCGCCCAGCAATGGCTCTAAAATATCGCCCAGCATGCGATTTTTGGGAAAGTTGGCCATGTTTTGCACCATAACTTTTCTTACCAGTTCGGGCTGATTCACCATATACAGGGTAAGGCCGGGCAGCTTGTATTCACCCATTTTCATGCCGTAGCTGCGTTCATACAGCGCATCCAGCCAGGAGTGACGCTTGGTGAAGAACACTTTCCACAACGAGGCTTTGCTTTTGGCGGGTTTAGGAAATACCGGACAGCTCATGATCTTTCCTTCAGTTGGCTGGTAATGGAGTGCGGCCCTGCAGTAAAGGCAAAAAAGTCGTAGGGGCCGGGCTTGTCGGTGGCCATTAAGTATAAAAAGTGCATGGTATACCAGGCGCGGCGCAGCTTTTTATAGCGCTGTGGGTGGTACAGCATGAAAAAGCGCGGAGAGAGCATGCGCGGGCCGGCGTTGGGCGCGCAGGTTTCACCGCAGGACGTAACCGGGTTCAGCAGCGGAAAGCAGGCACCGTCTGTGGGGGCTGTGTAGTCCAGCCACAGCAGCTCGGGGGTGTGGGCCAAGGCGGCCATGCTGTTGCGAAACGCGTACGCCTTGCGATGAAAGCTGACCAGCGGAATGCAGTGGCCCAGGGTAATAAGCACTACCCGCTGGTTGGCCAGTTTGGATTTGTCGTTAATCAGCTCCAGCGCCCGGGTCATGGCCGGCATGGCCACCATGGTGCCCACGCTGTGGGCGATAATTACCACTTCATCGTTATGCTCATCATTTATGGCGTTGGCAATTTGGCCGGCAAAGTGATTAATGCGGGGCTCCAGCTCGGGCAGCCGGCCATTAGCCCAGCGCGCCGAAAACACATAAATGCGCAGCAGCCAGAACACCGCCAGCTTGTTGCCCAGCCACTTGCTGCCATGCATGAGAGCCATAAACAGCACCAGGCCGGCGGGCCATTGCGCCGCTTGCCAGGGCAGCTGAGTGGCGGCACTTGCTGAGGCCCATCCGCTCAGCACCATGCTCAGCAGCATAAACAGTGCCGGATAGAGCCCGGCCATCAGTTGTTTGGGGGCGGCAAAAATATAACGAAAGGCATTGGGAGTGAGCACATAGCAGCGCATAAAGCTCAGCATGTCACTTAATATGTGTTTCCAGCCTTTGGCCCAGTGCCGGCGCACTATGTCGTCCCAGCTTAAAAAGCAGTAATTGCTTTGGGTGCCGTTGGCATTCAGCTGCCAGTGGTGGCTGTGTTCGCTGTGGCGCTGGCGTGCAGAAACGTCAATGTGCAGGTTATTTACCTGGCCCTGCTGTGCCGCCTGCTCGCGATAGAGCCGGTGATAATAAGCGGCTCCGCGTGGGTCAAAGCCGTGAAGATAAAATACCTGGCGTTGTTTAATGGGGGTCAATCCGTTGTTCCTGAACTGGATAGTGCGGGGCATAGGGTACTCAAAAACAGGGAGTTCGTCATTTTAATGCTGGTTTTTATGCTATGGGCCATGTGTTAGTATTCGCCGGCCTGTTTCAGGTGGACAAAGGCCCTTGCTTGCATCCAGTAACTGCTTGTTGTTTAAGCTTTTTAAAAGCACCAACAAGCTCTGTTGTAGAACAGCACTATGGGAGCTGCAACCCAAGGGCGGTAGCGTGTCCGATGCACGTCGGGTTTGGCAGAGTAGTAGCAGGAGCACAGCAGTATGGGGTTTGGCGGGGTTAAGCAAAAAGTGTCTGTATTGCAGTCGTTGGTGGTGCGGGAGCTGCATTCCCGGTTTAAGGGCACCACGCTGGGCTTTTTGTGGACCATTCTTAATCCGCTGATGATGCTGGCCATTTATTCCACCGTGTTTGTGCTGGTGTTTAAAGCCAAGTGGCTGCTGCCCGACGGAGACACCGCCAACTATGGTTTAATGCTGTTTGTGGGCATTTTGTGTCACATTTGCCTGACCGATGTAATCGCTTCTGCCAGCATGATTATTCGGTCCAACACCAATCTGGTGAAAAAGGTGATTTTTCCGGTGGAGCTGCTGCCGCTGTCTTGTGTGCTGGTGGCCTGTGTAAATTTATTGATTGGCCTGACACTGGTGTGTGTGTACGCCTTTTTTGCCGGTGCTGAGCTTGGCGTGCACAGTGTGGCCTATATGCTGCTGGCGGTGTTTGTGTATTTCTTTACGCTCTCGGCGTTTGCATTTTTTCTGGCCACCCTGGGGGTTTTTTTAAAAGATGTGGCACAAATTACACCTGTGCTGGGCATGGTGTTGCTGTTTACCAGCACTGTGTTTTTCTCGGTAGAAACGGCCCCCGAAGGGCTGGCCACCTTTTTGTATCTTAACCCCATCAGTAGTGTGGCCGACACCATAAGAGCCGGTTTTACCGGCCAGAGCATTGTGGTTGAGCATTTGTTGGTGCAGTTTGGCTGCTCGTTGCTGGCTCTGGTGCTTGCTTATGTTTTCTTCAAAAAGATGAAAGTGGTTTTTGCAGATTTGCTGTAAGGCTTGCTGAAGGTGACTTTGAATGACTTTGTTTCTGGGTGAAATTTTGTGTGAGCAGGGGCTGCTTATGCAAAGTGATGTGGACAATGTGTTAAGCATTCAGCAGCAGGCAACTTCTGTGAAGCGACCCTATTTTGGTGAAATTTGCGTTTCTCAGGGTTATTGCACCGAGGCGGATGTTTTGCAGGCGTTGTCTGTACAGCTGTCGCTGCCGCTGCTGCAGCCGTTTTTGGATGAGCATTGTGGCGGAGAACCTCCGGCTGATGAGCTGCTGGCGAAGTTGTTCAGTGAAGAGTGGTGGAGTCAGCAGCAGGCATTTCCTGTATTACTGAACGAGCAACAGGGCATACTTTATATCGCTCAGATGGATATCTGGGATGAGTTTGTGGCCAGCTCGGTGGAGCAGAATTATGGCCTGCAGGCACATCCGCTGTTGTGCTCCAACTATGAGCTGCGCCAGTTGTTCTCGAGTGTGGAAGAGCATGCCGGCATGCACGGCGGCGGCATTCTGGAGCAGGAGAGCTCTACCGCCCCTGTGGTGAAGTTTGTGAATGAGAGCATTCAGCGCGCCATTAAAGAAAAAGCCTCAGATATTCATTTTGAGATTAACCGTAACAAGTTCAGTGTACGCTACCGGGTAGACGGTGTGCTGCGCACCGTGGATCAGCCCAGTGTGTCTCAGCATGCTGCTGTGTTATCGCGCATTAAGCTGATGGCTGGGCTGGATATTTCCGAAAAGCGTCTGCCGCAGGATGGTCGTATTCGAGTGCGGTTGTCGGGCATGCAGGTGGATATTCGGGTGGCGACCACGCCCACTGTATATGGTGAGAACGCTGTGCTGCGTTTGCTCAGCAATGAGCAGCAAGACACCTCCGCCCAGGTGAAAAAGCTGGATATGTTTGCGGATCACCTGGCTGCCATTGATAAAATTATTTCGCTTAAAAACGGTATTTTTCTGATCACCGGCCCCACTGGCAGTGGTAAAACCACCTCGCTTTACACCATTTTGCACAGCCTGAACGACGACAATAACAAGATTATTACCGTTGAAGACCCGGTGGAATATCAGATGAAGGGGCTGACGCAAATTCAGGTAAACAGCGACATAGGGCTGGATTTTGCGACCGTGCTGCGCTCGGCGCTGCGACAGGATCCCGATATTATGCTGATTGGTGAAATGAGGGATAAAGAAACCGCGCAAATTGCCATTCAGTCGGCCCTTACCGGTCATTTTGTGTTGTCTACCTTGCATACCAACGACGCCCCCAGCAGCTTTGTGCGCCTTAAAGATATTGGCATTCCGGATTATTTGATTAAATCCACCCTGGTGGGGGTAATGGCTCAGCGTTTGGTAAGAAAGCTGTGCCCTGTGTGCAGCACGGGTGAGCACACTCAGGCGGCGCGCGCAGCGGAGCTGGGCTGGCAGGAGGTAAGCGAGCGTTGGCCAAATATGGCCCCGAGTGTGCCCGAGTGGAAAGTGCCGGTAGGGTGCGACCATTGTAATGGCACCGGCTATAAGGGCCGGCTGGCTATTTTTGAGTTGATGGAGTGGTCTGCCGATTACGACGTGAACATAGATATGCAGGCGTTGCAGACCATTGCCGACCAGCAAAATATGCGCAATTTGCGTCAGGATGCGTTGCTGCGGGCCGCCTTTGGCGAAACCTCCATAGATGAAGTGTTACGGGTAGTGGGTTGATGAAGCAGTTCCGGTATATTGCCAGAAAAAAGGACGGTGGCCTTCTTGATGGCTGGCTGAACGAAGGCTCGGAGCAGGAAGCCCGCAAGGTGCTTGAGCGCCGCCAGCTGAACATAGTGCTGCTGAAGCAGGAAGATCGCGCCGCAACCTTTAAGATAAGCCGTGAGTCATTAATGACCACACTGCGTGAGCTGGCTACCCTGCGTGCCAGTGGCATGGCCATTGATTCCTGTTTGTTTTTGCTGACCGATGCCTCGGAAGATAAAAACGTTTACAGAGTGTTCAAGCGGCTTTATGACGATGTGTCTTCCGGTATGAGCTTTTCTGATGCGGTGGCTGCCCAGCCCGATGCCTTTCCGTTTTATGTGAGCTCCATGCTGCGCCTGGGTGAGGCCAACGGTAATATGTCGGAGGCGTTGCTGAGTGTGGCCGAGCGTATTGAGCGGGAAGAAAACCTGGTCTCTGAGGTTAAATCGGCGCTGACTTATCCGGCCTTTCTTATTTTTATTTGTGTGGCTGTGGTGTTATTTCTGTTCTCTTATGTGATCCCCAACTTCGAGAGCATGGTGTCGGACGACTCACAGCAGGGCGCGCTGGTGCGGCTACTGAGCTGGGCCCGGTTTTTTAATGAAAATGCCACTGTGATTTATGGCTTGCTGATCGTGTTGGTGGGGGTGTTGTTTCATCTTTACCGGCAGGGCGTGCTGCAGAGCAAACTGATGGCACTGATTGGCCGGTTGCCGTTTTTGAAAGATCTGGTTTCGGCCTGGCAGATTGTGAACTTTTCCAGCAGCATGCAAAAGCTGCTGGAGTCGAGAGTGGAAATTACCGAGGCGGTGGAAATTACCCTGAGCAATGTCTCCGACGCCAACATGGCAAGAAAGCTGAACCGGGTAGTAGGTATGATCAAAGAAGGCCACGCCCTGGGCGGGGCGCTGGAGCAGCAGAATATTTTTCCGCCCATGGTGATCCGGCTGGTGAAGTCGGGTGAGGCGGGGGCGTCGTTGCCCAAGAGTTTTAAAGAAATTAATAACCTTTATGAGCGCCGCTTAACCAGAGGCATTAAGCGGGCGCTCTCCATTCTGGAGCCCGCCATCATTATGATAATGGGGCTGTTGGTGGGCTCCATTATGGTGGTACTGATTTCCGGCATTATTTCTGTTAACGATATTGGATGGTAAATAGATGAAAGTGGCAAAGCAAATGCATAAAAATAAAGGCTTTACCTTGATTGAGCTGCTGGTGGTGCTGGTGCTTATTTCTTTGC
This sequence comes from Oceanimonas aquatica, assembly GCF_030732065.1. Lineage (GTDB taxonomy): Bacteria > Pseudomonadota > Gammaproteobacteria > Enterobacterales > Aeromonadaceae > Oceanimonas. The sequence goes on along the minus strand of NZ_JAVBHX010000018.1, from coordinate 9,702 downwards.
TGGCCGGTTTGGTGGGCCCCAGTCTGTTCAACAAGGTGGGCTCTTCCAAAAGCAAGGTGGCCGAAGCCCAGATTGAGCTGCTGACCTCTGCTATTAACACGTTCCGCCTTGATAATGGCGACTTTCCTACTACTCAGCAGGGGTTGCAGGCGCTGATGACAGAGCCCCAGGATGCCCCTTCCTGGGATGGCCCTTACCTGAGTAAAGAGGTGCCTCTGGACCCCTGGGACAAGCCCTATGTGTATGAGCTGAAAGACAACGGCCAGTTCGCGCTTTACACCCTGGGTAAAGACGGTAAAAAAGGCGGTGAAGACGAAAATCACGATATTGGCAAGTTCTGATCGCGATGAGCAGGCAGAAGGGATTTACCTTAATAGAGTTGCTAGTAGTAATGGCCTTGCTGGCCATTATGGCGGCCGTGGTGGTGCCCGGCTTGTGGGGGCAATACACCCGCTTTCAGGAGCAGCAGCAGGTAGAGCACTTTTGGCAGAAGGTTTCTGCTTATGTGCGCAATGAGCGCCGCCAGGGGCAGAATGTAACGTTGCAGCAGCAAAGCGCTGTGTTGCTACAGGCAGCAGCTGAACATGGGCTGGCAGCCGCGTTGGCAGTGCCCATTGTGTTTCGTAGTGACGGCATGGTGTCGGGCGGAGATATAAATCTGACCACGGCTGCCGACCGGCACTGGGTGGTGCAGGTGGCCATGCCCGATGGAGAGGTGGTCATTGAAAAACGCTAAGCACAGCTTCGGCTTTACTCTTATTGAAGTGCTGGTGGCCATTACTATTATGGTTACTGTTGTTTCTGTGGTGTTCCCTATGTTTAATCAGGCGCAGCTGCAGCATGCCAAGGCTGATGCTGCCCGGGAAAAAGTCATGATTGAAGAAAACATGCGCAACCAGATTTCGCTAATTAATCCGGGCAAGCAAAAGGAAGGTGCGGGTGATCTGGGTGACTTGCTGCAGTTTGAGTGGAAGGCCGAGCCAGTAAGTGCCGCCATGCTGATCCGCGGGGAGCTGACTGCCGACTCTGATCAGTTTTTACAGCTGTATAAAATTGCGGTTGCGTACCGAAGCGACAGCAATAGTGGTGCATTTGAATTTGAGCAGCTCGGCTGGTATGACAAATAAACAAAAAGGTTTTACGCTCATTGAGCTGCTGGTGGCCCTGGCGGTGTTTTCTATGGCTATTTCCCTGATTATGCTGGGGTTTGAGCAAGGCCGGCTGAACTGGAGCAAAAGCATAGATAAAACCAGCGAAGTCAGAAAAGTGTATAACCGCTATCAGTGGATTCAGAATACCTTTTCGCAGGCAAATACGTCCAACTTTGTGACTGCTATTGCCGAGGCCATGCCATATTTTGAAGGAGATCAGTATATGATCTCTTTTTTGTCGAACGCGCCGGCCATTAGCGGGCCGGGCACCTATGCCCGGGTTGAGTTTGAGTTTAAAAGTGAGGTCAGCCGCTATGCGCTGGTTTACCGCGAGCGCGTAAACCAAGATCCTTACCTTGGTTACTATGGCAACACCGAGCCCAAAGAGCTGGTGCTGTTTGATAATATTAAAAGCTACAGCATTGACTATTTGGCACCGCCCAATTTTGAAGACGCGCTGTCGCGCTTCAGAGATGCGTCTGATGTTCGTTATGAGCCCACCTGGATTAAAGCCTATCAGGCCGATGAAGAAGGCTTGCTACCGCTGAGCGTGCACCTTGAGCTGCACTTTACCAATGGTGAGGTGAAAGACTGGTTTTTTCCCATTCCGGTTTATCAGATGGGTGCCGACATTAATGCAGACACGGTGGTAATGTGAGCAAGCAGCAAGGCGTGGTGCTGCCGCTGGCGCTGATAGTGATCACCATTATGGTGACCATGGCGAGCATTCTGCTGGTGCGCTCCAATGCGGAGATTGATGAAGCAGCACTGGTGCAGGAGCAGTGGCAGGCAAGATTAAAAATTAACGATGCCGAGCAAGAACTGCTGTTGTCTATGTTTGCCGGCGAGCAGCTGCCCGGTGGTTATAACGTGGGCGATTTGTTTATTCCTACCGATGGCACCTTTATCAAGCTGAAAAACGGCGTAGAGGTAGCAGTGCAGGACCTGGCCGGCTTGCTGAGTTTGCACTATCTACGACGAGCCGAGTTGGTAAAACTGTTTACTGGCTATACCGATGAGCAGCAGGCAACGGAAATAGTTAACCATATCGTTCGCTGGCAGCGTCAGGATGCTGACGGAGAAGCGCTGCCGCTTGAACGCAATGCGCCCTTCAGAAGCCTGGATGAGTTAATGCTTATTCCGGGCATTACTCCTGAGATGTTTAACGACAACGAGCAGCGCCCGGGCTTGCGCTCTGTGCTGGCGCTTTCTGGCTCCAGCTTTGTGAACTTTGCGACCGTTCCTGACTTTTTGCTGGTGCATGCTTTTGGTCTTACCGACAGCGACTTGTCTCGGGTAACCAGCCTGAAAGAGCGCAGACGGTGGGACGACATCTCCACCATGATTTTTGATTTGGGCATTGCGGTGGATCAGTCTTTGATCCCCAGCTCCCGCTATCGGGTTTTGTATCAATATAAAGGCGTTACTGCCCGTGCTGAATATCAGGTTAGAACCACCATTCCGCTGCCACCCAGAAAGCGCCTTTGGTATTTTCCTGATCATGAACGGCATTTTTTAATCAGCACGGCTGAGTAAGCCCGCAGAGGTAGTTGTGTTAAATAAAATTCAAAAAGAGCACCTGCTATGGCCTGTGTCTTGTGAGCACAAAACCACAGTGCCTGCCGGCAAGGTAGGGCGTTTTGATCGGGTAATTGGCCTGGTGCCGCAGAGTGTGTGTTTGTTTAAGCAGTTTCAGTATGAAACTGACATTATTGCCAAAGACGACATTGCCGGCTGTGTAGAAAACGAGCTGAAAACCCTGGTGGAATGGCCGGATTACGGTTTTTATTATCTGGTGAATGAAATAAGCCACCACTGGCAGGTGTCGGTGTGGATCTGGCAAAAGCAGCAGGTGGCGTTTGCGGATGACGTTACTCATGTTATTCCGGCCATGGCGTATTATGCGGGCATGATGAGTGCTAGCGGTCAGAAGAGTGTGTTGTTTTATAAAGAAGATAGCGCCATTTTTACCTGCTCTGTGTCTGCTGCTGATGCCATTGAGCGTATTGGTTCATTAAGAATGGCGCATCAGCGTCATTTGGTGTTGTCTTGCCAGCGCGATAAGGTGGTGTGCTTTACCAATGATGGTGAGCATATTGGCATTGATCTGGAGTGGAGTGAGTTAAAGCCAGACACCAGCTGGCGTGTGCTGCAGGCAGGCAAGCGCGCCGACAAGCTCGACCTGACCAACCCTGTGCCGCTTTATCGTGCCGTGGGGGTGTTGTCTGTGTTGTGGCTTATTTATATGGCGCTGGATTATGCCTGGCTGAACAGCAAGCATAGTGCCATTAAAGACGAGGTAAATGTGCTGCAGGCCGAGGTGCAGGATGTGCTGGATGCGCGCAGTCATTTTCAGGATGTGTCTAAAAATATGGAGCAGATTAACGGCGCGTTAGACCAGCAGCAGCAACTGGTGGGCTACCTTGATGAGCTGTTGTCTGCGTTGTCTCCTGAGGTGGTGATTGAGCGTCTTTCTTATAAAGACAGTGTGGTAACGCTGAGAGGAGCGGCCACCGACAGTAATCAGTTTCTTGAGAGCCTGACCTCCATGACATCAGTAGACAGTGCCCGCTTGCTGGGAGAAATCACCTTTAACAATGACGGCATGCAGGTGTTTCGGGCGGAAGTGAGGCTGAAAAATCCATGAATATCATCGACCGTTTACCCCTTAACAACAAGGAAGAGCTGAAGCGCGAGCTGTCCAGCCCTCTGGTGCAGTGGGCGGGCCTGGCTATTTTGCTTATTGTGGTGATTATGTTTTTGGTGTTGCCCTACATGCAGTGGCGTGACCAGTTTATAGACACCATTACGGTGGACTCGGCTCAGCTGATTAAGCTGGAGTCGTTAAATGCCAAGCGCGAGAGTGTCAATACCATTCGTGAAAAAGTGGATGCTATTCACCAAAAGGCCCAGAGTCATTTGTTGCAGGCCCGCACTTATAATGGTGCTATTTCTGAGCAGTTAACCGCATTAGAGAGTATTTTTAACCCTTTAAATATTACCTTTGAGACTCGCCGCTTTGGTGATGGCGCTTATAAAAGCTGGCTGGGTGAGCGCATTCACACCGAGTGGACCTTTGTGGGCAGCAGCCAGAGTCTGATGGACTTTTTGTATCGCATTGCCGATGAAGACATCATTATTATTCCGGATGACATAGAAATGGTGCCTTATCAGGTGCGGGGGGAGGCGAAATACAAGCTCTCTGGCAAGTTCATTTCTTACAGAAAGCTGGCTGTGGATCAAATTAAGCAGCAGGAGCGTCTGAAATGAGCTGGTTAAAACCCCTCGACATTAAGCTGATTATCAGTGTTGTGGTGTCCGCAGTGTTGTCTTTTGTGGTTACTTCCTGGTCTATTCGCAGCGATGCAGAAGACGATACAGCCAGTGGTAATAACTTTCGGTTTTCGCTTAACGAATATGAGCCATGGCCAGATATGGCACCGGGTAACTTGTTTGTAAGTGGCCGCAACCGCAGCGACAAAGACCAGGCCGAAGCGTCGCAAGAAGTGGTTGAGAAGGTGGAATCATCCGAGCCGGTGCTGACCACCATTATTACCCGCGGCAGTAATAAGTTTGCGGTGTTTCTGATTGGCAAGACAAAAAAAATGGTGCAGGTGGGAGATAGTTTGAATGAGGTTGCCAAAGTGGTGGCAATTAATGACTATACCGTCACCATTGCTACCCCAGATGGCACCAGAGATTTTGTTATTTTTCCATCCTCCAGTGACAAGCTGAACCAGGTTTCTACAGATGCGTAAATTTAGTAAAAAGGAATATACCCCCGCATACAGCAAGTTGGCGCTCTGTGTGCTCTCCGGTCTTGTGCTCTCGGGCTGTGTGGTGCAGCCCGATATGACAGTAAAACCCGTGCAGGCCACCAAAATGAACGATGCCTCCAGCCAGGTTATTGTTAACGAGCGCGAAGGCGCGCTGTCTGGCCAGGGCGGTCGTTTTATTAACCCGCGCAGCAATGTGCCAGCAGCGCCCTTGCTGCGGCAGGCTGAGGCCGGCCCTGCTGAGCGCAGCAACATTGCGTTGCCCGAAGAAAAAGTCAGCATTAATGCTGATGGCATGCCACTGAACTACTTTATTAACCTGGCACTGGGTGATGTGCTGGGGCTGGATTACATTGTTGATGAGTCTTTGGCAAACAATGAACAGCTGGTCACTCTGCGGGTTACCCAGCCGGTGAGCAGCGATCGCATGCTGGGCCTGATTGAAGAAGCCCTGCAGGTAAACGGCGTGATGCTGACGGTTTCAGACGGTCTGGTTACCGTGATCCCGGCCTCCAAGAGTGAGAAGGGCAATATCTCGCTGCTGGCAGAAACTGTGGGCCCCAAGCTGAAATACGGCAATGTGGTAGAGATTATTCCTATCTACTATTTGCCCATGATTGAGGCCAGCAGCATGGCCGAGCGTATAGTGCGTGAGAGCCAGGGCACTGTGCTTATTCAGAACAACCTGAATGCGCTTATGGTGGTCTCCCGTCGGGATGATATTGAGAAAATACATCAGTTGCTGACAAAACTTGACGTGCCCAAACGAGTATCAAGCAATATGACGGTAGTGCAGCCTTCTTATCTTACTCAGGAAGAGCTGATGGAAGATTTGCAGCGCGCGCTGAAAGCAGCTGGCGTGCCTGTGTATGAAGAAGAGGGCAATAACGGCGTGGTGCTGGTGCCCATGTCGAACAATATTTTGCTGATTTCATCTTCTACCCGGGCCTGGCTTGACTACACCCAGGATTGGGTAACCCGGCTGGACAGACCCAAACCGGTGGGCAGCGGCGATGGTGTGTATGCCTATTATATGAAGAACACCAAAGCCGCCGACGCTTGGGAAGTGGTGTCGGCCATTTTTGGTGCCCAGCAAGAAATAGGTGCCGGTGAGCAGCCCGGAGCCGACTTGCTGGCCAACGCCAATAAAGAGATTGAGCGTAACAATACCAATATGGTAACACCCAGCTACCCGCTGCCCGGCAATCGTGGCGGCATGCGCGACAACAACAATGGCCGCACTCAAACCATGAGCGTGGTCACCGATGAGTATCGTGTGGTGGTGGATGCCAAGCGTAACGCGCTGATTTTTACCGGCCGCTACAGCGATTATCAGCGACTGGTGGAGCTGCTCAAATTTGTGGATCAGCGCCCGCGGCAGGTGCTGCTGCAGGCGGTGATTGCCGAAGTATCTCTGCAAGACAGCACCAGTTTGGGTGTGTCCTGGGATATTACCGATGGCAAAATTACCGGCGGCACCAGTGCGCTGGCCAGCTCTGGCTTTCTTAACCTGACTGGTGTGTTCTCTGATGTAACTGCCCGGTTGAACGCGGCTCTTACCAACAGCCAGGCGCGTATTTTGTCTACGCCGCGCATTATTGCGCTGGATCAGGAGTCGGCCAGCATCAACGTAGGCGACCAGATAGCGGTGAAAACCGGCCAGATTGGCGGCTCCGACAATAATCAGGAAGTGGCCACGTTTCAGTATATTTCTGTGGGTTTAACCCTGGATATTACGCCTTCCATTAACCAGAACGGCCTGGTGGAGCTGACCATCAGCCAGGAAGTAAGTGTGCCCGGCACCGGTGGTGGCGGCGACACGCCGCCCATACAAACCCGCTCGCTTAACACCAAACTGCTGGCCGACAGCGGCGACACTGTGTATATGGGCGGCCTGATACGGCGCAACACCACCACCACAGAGCGCAAGGTGCCTTTCTTTGGTGATATTCCCGGCCTGGGCTATTTGTTCAAATATCAGGAAGATGACGTTAATATCAGTGAGCTGGTACTGATGATCACTCCTTATGTGATTAGCTCTCGGGAAGACGCCGAGTTCTACACCAACGAGTTCAGAACCATTACCGGTTGGAACCCCTTTGAGCCCCAGGATGCCAGCTGATGAAGCTGATTTCCTTACATCTGCCTAAAACCGCGGGCTCCAGTTTCAGAACCACGCTGGAAGAGGTGTTTGGTGAGCGCTTGCTATGTGATTATGGCGACAGAAGCATCAGCAAACCACGGCTGCAGCGTCATAAAGAAGTGTTGGCATCTGCACTTGATGTGGCTGAACAGGGCCTGAGCAACTACGATTGTGTGCATGGCCATTTTTTGCCACTTAAGTATTTGTCACTTGCTGACTCTGAGCCTTGCACCTTTATTACCTGGATGCGCCATCCTGTTGAGCGGTTGATCTCTCATTATCATTTCTGGCAGCAAACCTATGATCCTGAGCTTGCTGCACCGCACCACAAGAAGGTAATAGAAGAAAAATGGTCGCTGGAGCAGTTTTGCCTGAGCAAGCAGTTTCGTAACATATACTCACAGTATCTGTGGGGTTTTCCGCTGGAGAACTTCGCTTTTGTGGGTATAACTGAGCATTACAATGATGACCTCAGCTACCTTTCAGAATATTTTTTAAAGCAAAGGCTTAACAAGCACAGGATGAATGTGACAGCCGGCAGCAGTGCAAGGCAGGGACTGCCTCCGGTTATTCAGCTTGCGGTAGAGCGCTTTCATGCGGCAGATATGCAGTTGTATGAGCGAGCACTGAAAATGCGGAAGAGTCGAAACATGACCAGCTAACAACGAAGCGGACCTCAGGGTCCGCTTCGTTGTTTCTGTGCAATAGAAAAAGTTTTGACATGGCTGTTCATCTTCCGCCGGGATCAATCTTAAAACATTGATTTTTTTAAAAATTTTGTATTCTTGTTCCATTTTCAGGGAGAGGATATGCCAGCCAAGAGGATGACAATGCGTAAAATCTGAGAAGTGCTGCGCCTGCGGCTTGCCGCCGGACTGTCGATAAGGCAGATACGGGAAAGCACCAAAATCAGTGTTGGGGGCATTCAGAAACTGCTGCATAAAGCCGGTGAGCTCGGCTTGGTCTGGCCCGCCTGCGTCATCACAGCTTCTTCTCTCTGGCTGAGGTCAATCAGTGCATCCGGACCCTGCTGGAAGCGCTGAACAGCAAGCCGTTCAAGCAGTTACCGGTAAACCGGCGGCAGGCCTTCGAGCAGTTGGATCAGCCTGCCTTGCGGCCGCTGCCCGTACATGCCTACCGCTATGTCGACATCAAGCCGGTGAAGGTCAACACCGACTACCACGTGCAATATCAACAGCATCATTACTCGGTACCGCATCAGTACATCGGCAAGACCCTGGAGCTGCACGCCAGTGACACCCTGATCACCCTGTACTTCCGTCAGCGAGCGGTGGCGTTCCATCCGCGGCAGCACCGACCCTGCACTATCACTGAGGTCAGCCACATGCCCAAGCGCCATCACAAGCAGCAGCAATGGATGCCAGGCCGCCTTAAAAACTGGGCCAAACATCTTGGGCCTGAGGTGTTGAGCTGGGTAAGCGGGCAACTGGCCGCACGGGCCCATCCCGAGCAGGCCTATCGGGTCTGTCTAGGACTGTTGAACCTGAGCCGGGAATACCCCGGCCAGCGACTGAGTGCGGCCTGTTGCATCGTCAACCGGGAAGGGCTGGATCGGTTGAAGCACATCGAGTCGAGCCTCATGAGCCAGCGCGATCGCCTGCCGGAGACACTGACGGTGCAGGCCGAACTACCTCAGTAACATGAAAACATCCGCAGCCCCCGCAGTTTCCACTGACTCACCGACAAGGATCCCCTGTTATGAACACTCAACTTCTGGCGCAACTGCGCCAGCTTAAACTCGGCGGCATGGCCCGCGCCCTGCAAACCCAGCTGGAGCAGACAGGTACTTACGAGGCGCTGCCGTTCGTAGAGTGGCTTAGCCTGCTGGTGGAGCAAGAAGGCCTGAGCCGGGAGCAGCGCAAACATGATCGGCTGATCCGCCAGGCCCGCTTCAAACTGGCAGCTACGGTGCACGGCATTGACTACCAGCAGCCGCCATCAGTCAGGCGCAGTTAGCCCGGCTGGCTCAGGGGGATTGGCTGGAGCCGGTCCCAGAACCTGCTGATCACCGGCCCTTGCGGCAGTGGCAAGACCTACCTGGCTTGAGCACTGGGCCGCAGCATCTGCCTGAGGGGCCACAGTGTGCGCTACTACCGGTTGTCACGGCTGCTGCTGGAGCTGACTCAGGCCAAGGCCGATGGCAGTTACTACCCGTTGCTCAAGCAACTGGCCAAGGTGAGGTTACTGATGCTCGATGACTGGGGGCTGGTGGAGCCGCTGACGGCGGCGCACCGCAACGATCTGATGGAGATCATGGATGACCGTCATGGCGACAGCTCGACCCTGGTGACCAGTCAGCTGCCCACGGATTAGTGGTACGCCAGCATCGGCGACAACACCCTGGCAGATGCGATCTTGGACCGGCTGATGCACAACGCTCACCGGCTGCAACTGAAAGGAGAATCGATGTGTAAAGTGCTCGGGCAGCTGACCGAAGGTGAACACCTGGACTAAAAACCAACGGGACGTGATGCGTTAAGAAATGGAGGGCGCTGTTGATCAAATCAGAGCCGGAGCAGGCTGTCCCTACTGGGCTTGGCGCCCTTAACTGACCGGCTGGCGAACAGGCATACCGAGCCCGATGACCTTGTTCATGACCTTCACGCCGGCC
>NZ_JAVBHX010000017.1 GCF_030732065.1 Oceanimonas aquatica | reverse complement strand
GTGGAACCACCTGATTCCATGCCGAACTCAGCAGTGAAACGCAACCGCGCCGATGATAGTGTGGCAGCTGCCATGTGAAAGTAGGTCACTGCCAGGCACCCAATACCGAAAAGCCCGATACGTATGTATCGGGCTTTTTTCGTGTCTGCTCATTTTCCACCAAATTTGACTCAGCTCACATTTTCTACTCTAATACCGGCTCGTTTTTCAGACATCTAAAGGAAGAAACCATGCCGATTCTTAATATCGCCCTGATCGAAGGTCGCAGCAACGAGCAGAAGGAAGCCCTGATCAGCGAAGTGACCGATGCCTGTGTCCGCGCTCTCGATGTGAAACCGGAAACCGTGCGCATTCTGCTGCAGGACATCGCTACCCAGGACTTCGGCGTGGCCGGTGAGTCCGTTCGCGCCAAGCGGGAACGCCAGGCCTGAGCCATTCGAGCATGGGTTTTTGAGTCCGACCGGCGTAAACTGATGTTCCGTTTGTTTACGCCGGTTTATCATGAAAACCCTGCTGTTTATTGCGTTCGGCGGCGCCACCGGCGCCGTACTGCGTTTCCTCATTACCGATCTGATGGGCCGCCTGCTCGGTCGCTCCTTTCCCTTTGGTATTTTTACCGTCAACCTGATCGGCTCCCTGCTGATGGGTATCATCTTTGTGCTGGTGCAGCAGCAGGCGATCAGTGCCCACTCCTGGCGTCCCTTTATGATGGTGGGGATGCTGGGCGCCCTGACCACTTTTTCCTCTTTTTCGCTGGATACGGTGCTGTTGCTTGAGCACGGTCAATGGTTTAAGGCCGGGCTGAATGTGTGCCTCAATGTGGTTTGCTGTATGATATTCACTTTTATGGGAATGCAGATCACCCACAGCCTGCTGGCTTCCCGTTAGTCCGGCCCGGGCATTTGCAGTACACTGCCTTACTTCGATTTTTACAGGTGTCTTGAGAATGTCAGAACAGCACAAGTCGACGACCCATTTCGGTTACCAGACCGTGAATGCCGATGAAAAAGAGCAAATGGTGGCCAGCGTTTTCCATTCGGTGGCGGCCAAGTACGACGTGATGAACGACCTGATGTCCTTTGGCATTCATCGCCTGTGGAAGCGTTTCACCATCGACTGCTCCGGCGTGCGTCCGGGCCATAAAGTGCTGGATCTGGCCGGTGGCACCGGTGACCTGACCGCCAAGTTTTCCCGCATGGTGGGGGAACAGGGCGAGGTGGTGCTGGCCGATATCAACGACTCCATGCTCAAGGTGGGCCGTGACAAGCTGCGTAACAAGGGCCTGGGCAACAATATCTCCTATGTGCAGGCCAATGCCGAGGCGCTCCCGTTCCCCGATAATCATTTCGATTTGATCACCATCGCCTTTGGTCTGCGTAACGTCACCAACAAGGACAAGGCGCTGGCGTCCATGCAGCGGGTGCTGAAGCCGGGCGGCCGCCTGCTGGTGCTGGAGTTCTCCAAGCCTCAGCACGAGATCATGAGCAAGCTGTACGACTTCTATTCCTTTAACGTGCTGCCCAAGATGGGCGCCCTGGTGGCCCAGGACAGCGACAGTTACCAGTATCTGGCCGAGTCTATTCGCATGCATCCGGATCAGGAAACCCTCAAGCAAATGATGGAAGAAGCCGGCCTGGAGCAGGTGGAATACTTTAATCTGACCGACGGCGTGGTGGCGCTGCACCGCGGGTTCAAATTCTGATGAAGGCACTGCTGTTGCCGTTGCTGAACGGTACCCTGGAAACCGCCATTAATCGCCTGCTGCAAGGCACCGGCGGCGCACAAAAGCTGAAACCCCTTAATGGCCGGGTATTGCAGTTGACGCTGACAGAGCTGGCCAGCTTTTACCTGATCTTTATCGACGGCCGGCTGGAACTGCTGGGCCATTACGAAGGCCGAGTCGACAGTCACCTCAGCCTGTCGCTCAACGCGCTGGGCCTGCTCAAGGACAAGGGCTTGCTGATGCAGTACATTCGTGACGGCCGCCTCGATCTCGAAGGCGACCCTCAGCCCTGGCAGTATCTGAGCACGCAGCTGCGCGACACACCCGTCGATCTCGAAGAATGGCTGGTGCCCTACACCGGTGACGCACTGGCCCATCTGCTGTGCCGCCATGGCCGGGAAGCGAAAGCCTCCCTGAGTCAACGTTTGAGTGGTGCTCAGCAACACCTGGGCGACTATGTGCGCGAAGAAGCCCGGCTGGCGGTGGGGTCGCTGGAGCTGGCCGACTTCGGTGACGAAGTGGAAGAACTGAGCAAACGACTGAACCGCCTGCAGGGACGCCTGGCGGCACTGACCGACAAGGTGACCCATTCATGAAAAAACTGCGGGAGCTGCGGCGGCTGTACCAGATTGGCCGTACCCTGTTCGACTATGGCCTGGATGAACTGATCCCGGCCCGGTTGCAGATCTGGCCGGCACGCATGGCACGCAAAAGCCTGTTCTGGCTGAACAACAAGCATCCGGATCTCTCCCGGGGCAAACGCATTCGCCTGGCCCTGGAGCACCTTGGGCCGGTGTTTATCAAGTTTGGCCAGATGCTCTCTACGCGCCGGGATCTGCTGCCGCCCGACATCGCCGAAGAGCTGGCCCTGTTGCAGGACAGGGTGCCTCCCTTTGACGGCCGGCTGGCTCGCCAGCAGATTGAGCGCAGCCTGCGTCAGCCCATTGAAGCCCTGTTTGACGAGTTCGACGAAAGGCCCCTGGCTTCGGCCTCCATCGCTCAGGTGCATACCGCCCGGCTGAAAACCGGCCAGGAGATCGTGATCAAGGTGATCCGTCCCGGTATTGAACGGGTGATCGAGGCCGATGTCAGCCTGATGCATTCCATGGCCACCCTGATCGCTCGCCTGGTGCCCGAGCGCAGCAGCCGACTGCGGCCGGTGGAAGTGGTGGAAGAATACCGCAAGACCCTGCTCGACGAGCTCAACCTGCTGCGGGAAGCGGCCAACGCCATTCAGCTGCGCCGTAACTTTGAAGGCTCACGCACCCTCTATGTGCCGGAGATTTATTCCAGTTACTGCCATGAAAATGTGCTGGTGATGGAGCGCATCTATGGCATTCCGGTGTCCGATATTGAAGCCCTGAAAGCCAATGGCACCAATATGAAGCTGCTGGCAGAGCGGGGTGTGGAGGTATTCTTCACCCAGGTATTCCGGGACAGCTTTTTTCACGCTGACATGCACCCGGGCAATATCTTCGTGTCTTACGACCACCCGGAAGATCCTCAGTGGATAGGCATCGACTGCGGTATTGTCGGCACCCTCAACCGGGACGACAAGCGCTACTTGGCGGAAAACTTCCTGGCTTTCTTTAACCGGGACTACCGCAAGGTGGCTGAGCTGCATGTGGAATCGGGCTGGGTGCCGGCCGACACCAAGGTGGAAGAGTTTGAGTCAGCCATTCGCACCGTGCTCGAGCCCATTTTTGAAAAGCCCCTGTCCGAAATTTCCTTTGGTCATGTGCTGCTGAACCTGTTCAACACCGCCCGCCGCTTTAATATGGCCGTGCAGCCCCAGCTGGTGTTGTTGCAGAAGACCCTGCTCTATGTGGAAGGGGTGGGCCGTCAGCTCTACCCGCAGCTGGATCTGTGGAAAACCGCCAAGCCCTTTCTGGAAGACTGGATGCAGAAGCAGGTGGGCTACAAGGCGGTGATTAACGGCGTAAAGGAAAAAGCGCCTTACTGGGCGGAAAAACTGCCGGAAATTCCCGAGCTGGTGTACGACGCCTTGCGCCAGGCCAAGCTGCAGCAGCGCCAGATGACCGGCCTGTACGAGCGTTACGCCGGACATGACCAGCGTCGTGGCCAGGGTCAGTTTTTGCTGGCAGTGGGGGCTTCCACTCTGCTGGCCAGTACCCTGCTGCTGGGTATGGATGAAAGCCGACTGGCTACGTCTGGTCTGGTGCTGACTTTGGTTGTATGGTGGCTGGGGTGGCGGCGAATCGCGCGATAGTTTGATCTGGTGTCAGATTTTCGTCACTTGGCTGCAATATAATGGCTTTTTATCGTTCACTGTTTGTATAGGAAAGTGAGTTATGGGTGGAATCAGTATTTGGCAACTGCTTATCGTGGTGCTCATCGTGGTGCTGCTGTTCGGAACCAAGAAACTGCGCGGCATGGGCAGTGATCTGGGCTCGGCGGTCAAGGGCTTCAAAAAGGCCATGACCGACGAGGATCAGGACAAAAAGGACGCCGACTTCGAGCAGCAGAAACTGGCCGACAAGAAAGACCAGGCCGAGCCTTTGAACCAGCAGGAGCAGGACAAGGCCAAAGACAAAGATCGGGTATAAATCATGTTCGATATCGGTTTTTGGGAACTGGTGGTAATTTCGGTCATCGGCCTGGTGGTGCTCGGGCCGGAGCGCCTGCCTGTGGCCATTCGCACCGTGTCCCGCCTGTTCAGCACGGTACGCAACACCGCCAACGCGGTGAAAACCGAACTGGCCCAGGAGCTGAAAATGGAAGAGCTGCACCGGGATCTGAAAAAGGCCGAGCAGCTCGGCATGAAGGACCTCAGTCCCGAGTTGCAGCAATCCATCGATCAACTGAAAGACGCCGCCGCCTCGGTGAACCGGCCTTATGAAAAGCGCCCCGAGCAGAATGCGGATGAATCCTCCAGCACAGAGCCCCGGAAACCTTCTGAATGAGTGAATCACAGCAGCCCCTGATCAGCCACCTGGTGGAGCTGAGGTCGCGCCTGTTGCGCGCCTTTGCCGCCGTGCTGGTGGTGTTTCTGGGCCTGGTCTATTTTGCCAACGACATCTACACGCTGCTGGCCACCCCGCTGCTGAAGCAATTGCCGGAAGGGGCGAGCATGATCGCCACCGGCGTGGCCACGCCTTTTCTCACGCCGATCAAGCTGACGCTGATCGTGTCCTTTTTTGCTGCCATTCCCATTGTGCTTTATCAGGTGTGGGCCTTTATCGCCCCTGGCCTGTACAAGCATGAAAAACGGCTGATCGCGCCATTGGTGTTCTCCAGCGCCTTGCTGTTTTATGCCGGTGCGGCCTTTGCCTATTTTGTGGTGTTTCCGCTGGCATTTGGCTTTTTCACCAGCATGGCGCCGGAAGGGGTCACCATTGCCACCGATATCGCCAGCTACCTGGACTTTGTGCTGGGGCTGTTTATCGCCTTTGGTATCGCCTTTGAGATCCCTATTGCCACCATACTGCTGTGCTGGACCGGGGTCACCACCCCCAAGGATCTGTCTGGCAAGCGCCCCTATGTGGTGGTGGTGGTGTTTATTGTGGGCATGCTGCTAACCCCCCCGGATGTTATTTCCCAGACCCTGCTTGCCATTCCCATGTGGCTGCTGTTTGAAATCGGCGTCTTTTTTGGCCGTTTCTATGTGCGCGAAGAAGAAAACGACGAGCAGGAGCCGGCGCCGTGATCGACATTGGCGTTAACCTGACCAGCTCCCAGTTTGATAAAGACAGAGAAGCGGTTCTGGCCCGGGCCGAGGCTGCCGGCGTTACCGGTCTGGTGCTGACCGGCACCAACCTGGCGGAAAGCCGGGCGGTGGCGGAGTTCGCTGCCAGCCGGCCGGGTTTTTGTTACGCCACCGCCGGGGTACATCCCCATGATGCCAAAACCTTTGACGACGCCACGCTCGGTGAGCTTCGCCGGCTGGCGGCACAGCCGCAGGTGGTGGCCATTGGCGAGTGTGGCCTCGACTTCAACCGGGACTTTTCGCCACGGCCGCAGCAGGAGGCCGCCTTTGAAGCCCAGCTGGCCCTGGCCGCCGAGTTGCAACTGCCGGTGTTCATGCACTGCCGGGATGCTCACGACCGTTTTATGGCCATTCTTGCGCCCTGGCGTACCCGGCTGCCGGCGGCGGTGCTGCACTGTTTTACCGGCAGCGAGGATGAGTTGAAAGACTGTCTGGCGCTGGATCTGCACATCGGCATTACCGGCTGGATCTGTGACGAGCGCCGGGGCGCCGAGCTGCAGCGGCTGGTGTCGCTGATCCCGGCCGACCGGCTGATGATGGAAACCGACAGCCCCTATCTGATCCCCCGGGACCTGTCGCCAAAGCCGGCTTCTCGTCGCAACGAACCCGCCTACCTGCCCCATATCGCCGGGCGCATTGCCGCCTGCCGGGGCGAGAATCCCGCCGGACTGATCGCCACCACCACCGCGACCAGCCGGGCCTTTTTCCAACTTCAGGAGTGAACATGACCAAACAAGTGATGGGTGGCTTTCCCGGCCGCCGCCTGCGCCGTCTGCGCAAGCACGATTTCAGCCGTCGCCTGGTGCGCGAGCACACCCTGACCGTGGACGATTTGATCTACCCGGTGTTCGTGCTGCCGGGCATTCAGCGCCGGGAAGCGGTGGCCTCCATGCCCGGCATCGAGCGGCTGTCCATCGATCTGCTGCTGGAAGAAGCCGCCGAGCTGGTAGCACTTGGCATTCCGCTGCTGGCCCTGTTCCCGGTGGTGAATGCTGCCGAGAAAACCCTGCTGGCGGAAGAAGCGTATAACCCCGATGGTCTGGTGCAGGAAGCGGTACGGGAGCTGAAAGCGGCATTCCCGGAGCTGGGCATCATGACCGATGTGGCTCTGGACCCCTACACGGTACACGGCCAGGACGGCATTCTCGATAAAGACGGTTATGTGCTCAACGACGTGACCACAGAGGTGCTGGTCAAGCAGGCCCTGAGCCATGCCGCCGCCGGTGCCGACATGGTGGCTCCGTCAGACATGATGGACGGCCGCATCGGTGCCATTCGTCAGGCGCTGGAAGAAAACGGCTTTATCAATACCCAGATCATGGCCTACTCCGCCAAGTATGCGTCCAATTATTACGGCCCGTTCCGGGATGCGGTTGGCTCTGCCGGCAACCTCAAGGGCGGCAACAAGGCCACCTACCAGATGGACCCCGCCAACACCGACGAGGCGCTGCAGGAAGTGGCCTTTGACATCGAGGAAGGCGCCGACATGGTCATGGTGAAGCCGGGCATGCCTTATCTGGACGTGGTGCGCCGGGTCAAGGATCAGTTCGGCGTGCCCACCTTTGCCTATCAGGTGAGTGGCGAATACGCCATGCACATGGCCGCCATTCAGAACGGCTGGCTCAAGGAAAAGGAATGCATCATGGAGTCGCTGCTGTGCTTCAAGCGCGCCGGTGCCGACGGCATTCTGACCTACTTCTCCAAGCGCGTGGCCCAGTGGCTGAAAGAGCAGGACTGAGCATTTAACCCGTGACAAAAAGCCCCGTTCTTCGGGGCTTTTTTGTTACAATGATCACACTTTTCAGACCCCTTTCTATTTTCTACAAGGAGAGTGAAATCCGATGACCATTATTCGCAAGTCCACCAACGAGAAAGTCAGCCGTGTTGTTATCCACAACGACACCGTCTACCTGTGCGGTCAGGTGGCCAAGGACGTGACCGAGGACTTCGTGGGCCAGACCAAACAGGTACTGGCACGCATCGACGAGCACCTGGCGGAAGCGGGCACCGACAACTCCAAAATTCTGTCTGCGCTGATCCACATTAAGGACACCGCCAACGTAGGTGCCTTTAACGAGCTGTGGAACGAGTGGCTGCCGGAAGGCTGCGCCCCGGCCCGCTCTTGCGTGCAGGCCCACATGGCCCGCGAGGTGGTGCTGGTGGAAGTCACCGTGATTGCCGCCCTGTAAGCAGAGCAAGAAAAGACAAAAAGCGCCGAAAGGCGCTTTTTTTATGTTTCCACCACATCCAGTGGCCAGCCCAGTTCACTTTGGCGCTTGGCTTCCGTTTGCAGCTCGGTGGCGCGCAGATGATGGTCGTTGCACCAGCCGGCGGGCAGGGTAAGGGTGAGCCGCTCTCCTTGCTGTGTGAGCCGAAACTCGGGCACTGTGCCTTTGGTGCGGCGCAGGCACAGAATAATGGCCAGACGCAGCAGGCGGGCCAGCAGCACGGCGCGGCTGGCATCCAGGGCGCACTGTGCCTGCAGCGCTTCCAACCGAAACTCGTCCCGCTGATTCAGCAGCAGGGCGGCCAGCAGCCGCTGCTGGGGTGCGGTAAAGCCCGGCAGATCGATATGGCGAATAATGTAGGCGGCATGCTCCGGGGCGCGCTTGTATTCGATGCACAGGCCGAGCTCGTACAGCATGGCGGCACGGGCCAGCATGCAGGCGTCATCATTATCCATACCGGGCTGCAGCTGCTTCAGGGCCAACAGGGCGGTGTTGCGCACTCGCTCGCCCTGTTCCCGGTCGAGCTGGTAGCGGGCGATCAGGCTGTCGATGGTTCTGTCCTGGGCATCGCAGTCCTGACGGGTGCCCAGCATGCCGTAGACCAGGCCTTCGCGCAGGGCGCCGCCGGCCAGCACCATGTTGTCGATGCCGAGAGTCTCAAACAGGGCGATTAAAATGGCCAGGCCCGAGGCAAAGACCGGCGTCCGCTCGGGAGTGAGCCCGGTCAGTTGCAGCCGGTCCACGTGACCGCAGGCGATGGCCTGTTCCCTGAGATGAAGCAATTTGGCTAGGGTGATGTGCTCGTTCTCGCCCTGAGCCATCATGATTTCCTGAATGGCCTGCACGGTTCCCGAGGCACCAAAGGCATGCTGCCAGCCCCGCTTGAGGTAGCCGGCAGCCACCGGTGACAACTCACGCCTGGCGGCGCTGATCGCACTGGCAAAGCTGGACTCGCTCAGCTCGCCATCGGGAAAATAGCGCTTCAGCCAGGTTACACAGCCCATGTTCAGGCTGTGCAGCAGCTCTGCCGAGGCACCTTCGCCAATCACCAGCTCCGTACTGGCACCGCCAATGTCGATCACCAGTCGCCGGCCGGTACCGGATGACGTCCAGGCCACGCCCTGATAGATGGTGGCGGCCTCTTCCTCTCCGGAGATGATGTGAATGGAGTGGCCGAGAATGGTTTCGGCACGGGTGAGAAAGGTATCAATATTGGTGGCCAGGCGCAGGGTGGCGGTGCCCACAATACGTACCTGATCGGCGGGGACGTCCTGCAGTTGTTCGGCGAACAGTTGCAGGCAGTCCCAGCCCCGCTCCATGGCGGCTTGATCCAGGCTGCCATCGGGCTGCAGCCCGGCAGCCAGGCGCACCTTGCGCTTGACCTTGGCCAGGGTACGGCAGGCCCCCTCCACTTGCTGCACCACCAGCATGTGAAAGCTGTTGGAGCCCAGGTCAATGGCCGCGTACAGCGACGAGGTGGCCATCAGGATCAGCTCCGGCTGCCCTGGGGCCGGCGACGACGATTGCCGGCAGGACGACGCTGGCCACCGCCCTGACGGTCCCGCACATTGCGGTTCATGCCGGCCCTGTGGTGGTGAATATGTTTGGGCGCGGTCACGTCCTTGAGCAGGGCCTCACTGTCATATTTGCTGACCGGAATTTCGTGTTCGATGTAGGCTTCTACCGCCGGCAGATTGAACACGTATTCCTCACAGGCAAAGCTGATGGAGCTGCCGCTGGCGCCGGCCCGGCCGGTACGGCCGATGCGGTGCACATAGTCTTCCGCGTCGTCGGGCAGATCGTAGTTGAATACGTGACTGACATCGGGAATGTGCAGGCCGCGGGCGGCGACATCGGTCGCCACCAGAATGTCGAGGGCCCCGCTGGTAAAGTCTTCCAGAATTTTCAGGCGCTTTTTCTGGGGAACATCGCCGGTAAGCAGGCCCACGCGGTGGTTGTCGGCCTTGAGCCAGGCATAGACTTCTTCGCAGCTGTGCTTGGTGTTGGCAAAGACGATGGCCTTGTCGGGCCACTCTTCTTCCATCAGGGTGAGCAGCAGCAGCATCTTTTCTTCCTGCGCCGGATAGAACAGCTCTTCCTGAATGCGCACGCCGGTTTTACGCTCCGGTTCCACCTGAACGTGTTCCGGCTCGTTCATGTGCTCGTAGGCCAGTTCCTGCACTCTGAGCGACAGGGTGGCGGAAAACAGCATGTTCTGGCGCTGGCTGGCCGGTGGCATGCGGCGGAACAAAAAGCGAATGTCCTTGATAAAGCCCAGATCAAACATGCGATCCGCTTCATCCAGCACCACCACCTGAATGGCATCCAGGCTGATCACCTTCTGTTTAAAGAAGTCGATAATGCGGCCGGTGGTCCCGATCAGAATGTCGACGCCAGCGTCCAGCACTTCCACCTGCTTTTCATAGGGCTCGCCACCATAGGCCAGCCCCAGCTTGAGACCGGTGCTGTCGCTCAGGGTGTCGGCATCGTTGTGAATTTGCACCGCCAGCTCGCGGGTGGGGGCCATGATGATAGCGCGGGGCTGATTGGTTTTGCGGTCGGCGGAAGCGGGAGTGGTCAACAGATGGTTAAAGGTGGCGGCGAGAAAGGCGATGGTTTTGCCGGTGCCGGTCTGGGCCTGTCCGGCGATGTCTTTACCCGCCAGCAGCGGTGGTAGCGACAACGCCTGGATTGGCGTGCAGTTGTGAAAACCCTTGGTTTCCAGCCCGGCCAGCACTTGTGGTTGCAGGCCCAGCTGGGCGAATTTTGTCTCGGTAAGATGTGTTTTGCTCATAGCGTTCAGATTATCAGGTTAGGCTTGCAATAATAAACAGGATCATTTGAAATAGGGCAACTAAATTGCCCCTTTGTCGTGTGTTTTTGGGGGCAAAGACTGACTGGAGTTGGAGATGAGTGACAAAATTGTTCAGCTGACCGATGCCAGCTTCGATGCAGACGTCATCAAGGCTGAAGGCCCGGTACTGGTGGATTTCTGGGCTGAGTGGTGTGGTCCGTGCAAGATGATCGCCCCCATTCTGGACGAGGTGGCCGGTGAATATGAAGGCAAGGTGACCGTCGCCAAGCTGAATATTGATCAAAACGCAGAAACCGCTCCCAAGTACGGCATTCGTGGCATTCCCACGCTGCTGCTGTTCAAGAACGGCGAAGTGGCGGCGACCAAGGTCGGTGCCCTGTCCAAGACTCAGCTTAAAGAGTTCCTGGACGCCAACCTGTAATTCAGCAAGGGGTGCGCAAGGCACCCCTTGTGGTTTTTGCTAGACGCTTTTTCTTTTTGGTGCTAGTTTGTTGTTCGTTTGCTAGCCTATTTTCATGCCTCTAAGGCGCTTTCTAATCAAAACATCAATCCGGCAGATTTTTCTGACCATTTGACATTCCTGGTTGATAGACACTCACCACTATGAATCTGACTGAACTCAAGAATACCCCTGTATCTGAGCTGATAAAGCTTGGGGAAAACATGGGCCTGGAAAACCTCGCCCGTCTGCGCAAGCAAGACATCATCTTTGCTATCCTCAAAGCCCATGCCAAAAGTGGTGAAGATATTTTCGGCGACGGCGTGCTCGAAATTCTGCAGGACGGCTTCGGCTTTCTGCGCAGCGCCGACTCCTCCTATCTGGCCGGTCCCGATGACATCTATGTGTCTCCCAGCCAGATCCGTCGATTCAACCTGCGTACCGGCGACACCATCTCCGGCAAGATTCGGCCCCCGAAGGAAGGCGAACGTTACTTCGCCCTGCTGAAAATCAGCCAGGTTAACTTCGACAAGCCCGAAAACTCCCGCAACAAGATCCTGTTTGAAAACCTCACTCCGCTGCATGCCAACGAGCGCATGAAAATGGAGCGGGGCAACGGCTCTACCGAAGACATCACCGCCCGGGTGCTGGATCTGGCTTCACCCATCGGCAAGGGCCAGCGTGGCCTGATTGTGGCGCCGCCCAAGGCCGGTAAGACCATGCTGCTGCAGAACATCGCCCAGAGCATTGCCTACAACCATCCCGAGTGTGTGCTGATCGTGCTGCTCATCGACGAGCGTCCGGAAGAAGTGACCGAGATGCAGCGTATGGTTAAAGGTGAAGTGATCGCTTCCACCTTTGACGAGCCGGCGGCCCGTCACGTGCAGGTGGCCGACATGGTGATCGAAAAGGCCAAGCGTCTGGTAGAGCACAAGAAGGACGTGGTGATCCTGCTCGACTCCATTACCCGTCTGGCCCGTGCCTACAACACAGTGGTGCCGAGCTCCGGCAAGGTGCTGACCGGTGGTGTGGACGCCAACGCCCTGCATCGCCCCAAGCGCTTCTTTGGTGCCGCCCGTAACGTGGAAGAAGGCGGCAGCCTGAGCATTATCGCCACCGCCCTGGTCGACACCGGCTCCAAGATGGACGATGTGATCTACGAGGAATTCAAGGGCACCGGTAACATGGAACTGCATTTGTCCCGCAAGATCGCCGAAAAGCGGGTTTATCCAGCCATCGACATCACCCGTTCCGGTACCCGTCGCGAAGAGCTGCTTACCACCGCCGACGAGCTGCAGAAAATGTGGATTCTGCGCAAGATCGTTCACCCCATGGGCGAGATCGACGGCATCGAGTTCCTCATCGACAAGCTGGCCATGACCAAGACCAACGACGAGTTCTTCGACGCCATGAAGCGTCAGCAGAAGTAATCGTTACCCAGCACGAAAGAAACCGCGGCTTGCCGCGGTTTTTTGTTGTTTGATACACGCGGCCATGAAAGTGGGTATAATCCTCACGCCACTCGATACACTCGGAACAACCTATGAAATACAAGGATTTACGAGATTTTATCGCGCAACTTGAAGCCCGGGGGGAGCTGAAGCGCATTCACCAGGAAATTGACCCCTACCTGGAAATGACCGAGATCTGCGATCGCACCCTCAAGGCGGGCGGTCCGGCGCTGCTGTTTGAAAACCCCAAGGGCTACGACATGCCGGTGCTGGGCAACCTGTTCGGCACTCCCAAGCGCGTGGCCATGGGCATGGGCCAGCCGGATGTAGGCGCGCTGCGGGAAGTGGGCCGCTGGCTGTCTTACCTGAAGGAGCCCGAACCGCCCAAGGGCCTGAAGGAGCTGATGGAAAAGCTGCCCATCTTCAAGCAGGTGCTCAACATGCCGGTCAAGCGGCTGAAAAGCGCTCCCTGTCAGGAAGTGATCCAGGAAGGGGACGAGGTGGATCTGACCCGCATCCCGGTGCAGCACTGCTGGCCCGGCGACGCCGCACCGCTGATCACCTGGGGCCTGACCATTACCCGCGGCCCTTATAAAAAGCGCCAGAACCTGGGCATTTACCGCCAGCAGGTACTGGGCAAGAACAAGGTGATCATGCGCTGGCTCAGTCATCGAGGCGGGGCGCTGGACTTTCGTGAGTGGCAGGAGGCCAACCCCGGCCAGCCTTATCCGGTGGCGGTGGCGCTGGGCGCCGATCCGGCGACCATTCTCGGCGCCGTGACCCCGGTGCCCGACACCCTGTCGGAATACGCTTTTGCCGGCCTGCTGCGGGGCAGCCGCACCGAGGTGGTCAAGTGCCTGGGCTCCGATCTGGAAGTGCCGGCCAGTGCCGAGATCGTGCTGGAAGGATATATCTATCCTGATGAAGTGGCCCCGGAAGGGCCTTATGGCGATCACACTGGTTATTACAACGAAATCGACGAATTTCCGGTGTTCACCGTGGAGCGCATCACCCGGCGCCGCGACGCCATCTACCATTCTACCTATACCGGCCGTCCACCTGATGAGCCGGCGGTACTGGGCGTGGCGCTGAACGAAGTGTTTGTGCCCATACTGCAAAAGCAATTTCCGGAGATCACCGATTTTTACCTGCCGCCGGAAGGCTGCTCCTACCGCATGGCGGTGGTGACCATGAAAAAACGCTACCCCGGCCATGCCAAACGTGTCATGCTGGGCGTTTGGTCGTTTTTACGACAATTCATGTATACCAAGTTCGTTATCGTGTGCGACGACGACATCAATGCCAGAGACTGGAACGACGTGATCTGGGCCATTACGACCCGAATGGACCCGGCGCGGGATACCACATTGATCGAGCACACCCCCATCGACTACCTGGATTTCGCCTCGCCGGTCTCCGGTCTGGGCTCCAAAATGGGCCTGGATGCCACCAACAAGTGGCCGGGTGAAACCAACCGCGAATGGGGCGAGCCCATCGTGATGACGGACGAGGTCAAACAACGGGTCGATGCGCTGTGGGACCAACTCGGTATCCTGAATGCGAGTGCAGAACAGAGTGAGATCAAAGGATAGTCATGCAAAAAACAAGCTGTAATGTCGAAGCGCTTCATGAAATGGCCGATACCCTCTGGTATGTGCGGCTGAAGCCGGAGCAGCCGGTGGACTTTAATGCCGGCCAGTACCTGCTGGTGGTGATGGCGGATGACGACAAGCGTCCCTTTTCCATTGCCAACAAGCCCCTGGAAAACGGTGAAATCGAGCTGCACATTGGTGCTTCGGCCGACAATACCTATGCCATGCAGGTGCTCAAGCGCATGCAGGAGCAGGGTCAGATTGAGGTGCAACTGCCGGCGGGCAAGGCCTATCTGCGCGAGTCCCGCCATCCGGTGATCCTGATGGCCGGCGGCACCGGCTTTGCCTATACCCGCTCCATTTTGCAGCAAATGCTGGCCGACGGCCTGCACAAGCCGGTATTCATCTACTGGGGCGTGCGTCATGAAGACCATCTGTATGCCCATGACGAACTGGCCACCTGGGCCGCCGAGCACAAGGAGCTGACCTATGTGCCTGTGGTGCAGCATGGTGGTGAGCAGTGGCAGGGCCGCGGCGGTCTGGTGCATGAAGCCATTATGGAAGACTTTCCCAGCCTGACCGGTTACGACATTTATGTGGCCGGCCGTTTTGAAATGGCAGGTGTGGCCCGGGAAGCCTTTAAAGAGAAGGGCGTGGATGCCGAACGGCTGTTTGGTGACGCCTACGAGTTTATCTAAACTCGTTGCCTGCTCTTAAATACAACAATGCCGGGCAAGCCCGGCATTGTGCTTTTCAGCGGCGGTTATTCCTGCTCGCTGCGGCCATCGGCCAGCTGTTGTTCCAGCAGCGCCAGGCGGGTTTCAAGCTCGTTCAGTTTTTCCCGGGTGCGCAGCAGCACCTTGGTCTGCACGTCGAACTCTTCCCGGGTGACCACATCCAGCTTGCCCAGCTGGGACTGCAGCACGGTGCGAATGCGCTTTTCCGCTTCCTCACCCATGTTTCTCAGCCCGGCGGGCATGTTGCTTTGAATCTGTTTGGCGATCTCTTCCAGTTTTTTCGGGTCCAGCATGGTCGCTCTCCTTGAAATATTGCTGCCATTGTAACCCATGCTCAGTAGCGGCACACACCCTAATCATGGGACTCGGGGTTGCCCTGTTGCAGGGCAATCTGGCGAAAGGCGCGGATCAGCGGATCGTCCAGCCGCTTTTTCAGCAGGCACACGCCCACCTCAAAGGGTTTGAGATCGGGGGTCACCGCCAGCCGTTGAATCTTGTCGGCCATGGGGCTGTGGCGGATCACCGCCGTAGGCACCAGGGCCACGCCACAGCCCAGCGCCACCATGCCGACGATGGCCTCGTTGCCGGCCACCTCGGCATAGACGTTTGGGCTGATGCCCTTGTTGCGAAACCACTGGTTGGTGCGTTTGCGGGCTACGCCCTGCTCCGGCAATATCACCGGAATGCGGCTCCAGTCGGCGGGACTTTGTTGCAGCAGCTCGTTGGCCAGGCAGGGAATGCGCGGCGCAATAAACACCAGCGGCACCGTTTGCAGGCGAATGAATTCCAGCTTGGCTGGCAGGGCGTCGGGGCGGGCGGCAATGGCCAGATCGGTTTCCTCGTTCAGCACCTTGTCGATGGCCAGGGCGGGATCGCCGGTTTCCAGCCGAAGCTCCAGTTGCGGGTAACGGGTGCGAAAGCGGGCCAGTATGTCGGGTAGCAGAAAGTAACTGGCGGTCACCGAGCAGAACAGTCGCAGCCGGCCCTGCAGCGGGCTGTCGTTGTGGCGCAATTGATCGCGCAGGTGCTGCCATTCCGCCAGCCAGCCGTCGGCAAACTGCTGCAGCCGGAGTCCTGCCGGCGTCAGCGCCACACTGCGGTTGTCCCGCACCAGCAGCTCGCAGCCCACTTCTTGCTCCAGCCGCTGAATGGCCCGGCTCAGGGTAGAGGGGCTCACGGCCATGGCGTCGGCGGTACGGCCAAAGTGCAGGCTCTGGCTGAGGTGAACAAAAAGCTCCAGGTTGCGCAGTTCCATCATGTTGCACCAAATGAAATACTCTATTTCGAATATATCATTTCCGGCAATGCTGTGCCTGGGGTATATTGCTGAGGTCGCCACCGGAAACGGTGCAAATATTCAAAAGTAACGGATTAATTGGAGCAAAAGGTCATGGCTAACTATTTCAATACCCTGAACCTGCGTCAGCAGCTCGAGCAGCTCGGCAAGTGTCGTTTCATGAACCGCAGCGAGTTTGCCGACGGTTGTAACGTCCTGAAGGGCAAAAAGGTCGTTATCGTTGGTTGTGGCGCTCAGGGCCTGAACCAGGGTCTGAACATGCGTGATTCCGGCCTGGACGTAGCCTACGCCCTGCGTGCCGAAGCCATTGCCGAGAAGCGCAAGTCTTTCGTGCAGGCCACCGAGAACGGCTTCAAGGTAGGCACCTATGAAGAGCTGATCCCCACCGCCGACCTGGTCATGAACCTGACTCCGGACAAGCAGCACACTTCTGCCGTTAACGCCGTTATGCCCCTGATGAAGGAAGGTGCCGCCCTGGGTTACTCCCACGGTTTCAACATTGTTGAAGAAGGCATGCAGATCCGTAAGGACCTGACCGTAGTCATGGTTGCTCCCAAGTGCCCCGGTACCGAAGTACGTGAAGAGTACAAGCGTGGTTTCGGTGTGCCCACCCTGATCGCCGTTCACCCCGAGAACGATCCCAAGGGCGAAGGTCTGGCCATCGCCAAGGCCTGGGCCTCTGCCACCGGCGGCGATCGTGCCGGCGTTCTGGAGTCTTCCTTCGTCGCTGAAGTGAAGTCCGACCTCATGGGTGAGCAAACCATCCTGTGCGGTATGCTGCAGGCCGGTGCCATCGTGTGCCACGAGAAGATGGTGGCCGACGGCATCGATGCTGGCTACGCCGGCAAGCTGATCCAGTTCGGTTGGGAAACCATCACCGAAGCCCTGAAGCAGGGCGGCATCACCAACATGATGGATCGCCTGTCCAACCCCGCCAAGATCAAGGCGTTTGACCTGGCCGAAGAGCTGAAAGAGCTGATGCGCCCGCTGTTCAACAAGCACATGGACGACATCATTCAGGGCAACTTCTCCGCCGGCATGATGGCCGACTGGGCCAAGGACGACCACGACCTGCTGACCTGGCGTGAAGAAACTGCCGAAACCAGTTTCGAGCAGTACCCGGCTACCGACGTTGCCATTGGCGAGCAGGAATACTTCGACAACGGCATTCTGCTGGTGGCCATGGTCAAGGCCGGCGTAGAACTGGCCTTCGAAGCCATGACCGCGTCCGGCATCATCGATGAGTCTGCCTACTACGAGTCTCTGCACGAACTGCCGCTGATCGCCAACACCGTTGCCCGTAAGCGTCTGTACGAGATGAACGTGGTTATCTCCGACACCGCTGAATACGGTAACTACCTGTTCGCCAACGCCGCGGTACCGCTGCTGCGCGAGCACTTCATGCCGAAGGTGGGCACCGACGTGATTGGCAAGACCATCACCGTTGAGTCCAACTCTGTCGACAACCGTCGCCTGATCGACGTGAACGAGGCCATTCGCAACCACCCGGTGGAAATCATCGGCAAGACCCTGCGTGCCTACATGACCGACATGAAAAACATCGCCGTTGGCGGTTAAACAAACAAAACGATAAACAGAGCTGTATCAAGGGAGGCGAAAGCCTCCCTTTTTTGTGCTCGATGTTCATGCCGGTCATTTTCCCTTTGGGCTCTTTTTCGACCTGCGAGTCGCCTTTGATATAATGCCCTGCTGAATTCTGGGAGAGTGAACAATGAGTTTTGACGAGCGTTTCGGAGGCATTGCCCGCCTCTATGGTGCCCGGGCCCTGGCCTGCTTTGCCGAGGCCCATGTGTGTGTGATCGGCATTGGCGGCGTGGGCAGCTGGGCGGCGGAAGCCCTGGCGCGCTCCGGCATTGGCGCCATCACCCTGATCGACATGGACGATATTTGCATTACCAATACCAACCGGCAGATCCATGCCCTCAGCAATCAGATCGGTGCTGAAAAGACCCAGGCCATGGCCGAGCGGATTGCGCTGATCAACCCGGACTGCAAGGTGACGGTGGTGGATGACTTTATCAGCGCCGACAATCTCGCCGAGCATCTGCTGACGGGCTTTGATTACGTGGTGGATGCCATCGACTCGGTGCGCGCCAAGGCGGCGCTGATTGCCTTTTGTAAGCGCAACAAGATCCCGGTGATCACCGCCGGCGGTGCCGGTGGCCAGATAGATCCTTCCCAGATCCAGATCCGCGATCTGAGCAAAACGATCCAGGATCCATTGGCGGCCAAGGTGCGGGGTGAACTGCGCCGCTTCTATAATTTCAGCAAGAATCCCAAGCGCAAGTTCGGCGTGGACTGCGTGTTTTCCACCGAGCAGCCCCGCTATCCGGACGGCGAGGGCGGCGTCTGCAGTGCCAAGCAGGAATCGGACGGCACCATGAAAATGGACTGCGCTTCAGGCTTTGGCGCCGTCACCCACATCACCGCCACCTTTGGCTTCTTTATGGTCAGCCGGGTGCTTTCAAAGCTGGCCACTCAGGCTGACAGCCAGAGATAGGCAAGAGTATCGCCACGCGAAGCATCAGTGCGGTTGCACTCCGCCGACACGCTTCAAGTACCTATATGGACACCTCGCTTTTCGCAAGTGGGGTTTCCGTGTTTTGGCGGCCAGGATTAACTGCACCCGTATATTCGGCCTGTTTTGATGAGTGAGCCATCGGCTCACCCTGGCCCTGATGAG
>NZ_JAVBHX010000016.1 GCF_030732065.1 Oceanimonas aquatica | reverse complement strand
TTGCCAAATCGAGACCAATGAGCGTAATGTTCATAGTGGACACCTTTTGTGGATATTTGAGCCTCAACCCAAATATGGCGCATCGCGACGCCGGTTACACAAGAGGTGTCCATCTCATCATCCATGGCATTTTATGGTCGGCTACGGCAATCCCCACTGCTACTTCGGGTAGCATCGGTGTCGCCTGCATAACGGCAGTCAGCACCGAGCGTGCCGAGGAGGGCAAAGGGTGGGTTTATGGCGTGCCGGAGAAGCAGTGCGCTTTGGCCGACAGTAGTGCACGCTCCGTCAAACCTTTTTGAGGCTGGCTGCTGAGCAGAGTGTTCAGCTTCCGGCTTTGGCTTTAATCGCCGACACCACCGCTCTTAAACCGTTGCCCCGGGACGGGCTCAGGTGGTTGAGCAGTTGTAGTTCTTCAAAGTAGGCATCCATATCAAAAGCGGCGATCTCGGCGGCGGTCTTGTTGCTGAGGGCCGCCAGTACTACCGCCATCAGCCCCTTGACGATGCGGGCGTCGGAGTCGCAGTGAAACTGCCAGCGCCCCTGTGCATCCAGCCCGGCCAGCAGCCAGGCCTGGCTTTCGCAGCCGTGAATGGCGTTGGCATCAACTCTTTCTTCTTCTGCCAGAGGCGGCAACTGCTTGGCCAGTTTGATCAGCTGCTTATAGCGGGCCTCCCAGCCGTGGGCGGCGGCGAGCAAGGCGCGAACCTCGGCGTCGGTGATCTCGGTACCAAAGGGATGGGTCATTACAGCAGCTCCCGGGCCTTGTCGATGCCGGCCAGCAGGGTAGCCACGTCATCGGCGGTGTTATAAAAGGAAAGCGAGGCGCGTACCGTGCCGTTTTTCAGCCCCAGCGCCTGCATCAGCGGCATGGCGCAGTGGTGACCGGTGCGCACGGCAATGCCCTGCATGTCGAGCAGGGTAGCCAGATCCTGCGGGTGTACTTCGTCCATGGTAAACGACACGGCCCCGGCCCGAGGCCGGCCAATGACGCGAATGTCGTCCATGGCGGCCAGGCCATTCAGCAACTGTGTCAGCAGTGCCTGTTCGTGGCGCTGTAGTGCGGCTCTGTCCAGGCCCTGCAGGTAATCCACCGCCGCCCCCAGGGCAATGGCACCGGCAATGTTGGGGGTGCCCGCCTCGAACTTGAACGGCGGCGCGGCAAAACTGGTGTGCTCGAAACTCACGGTTTTTATCATCTCGCCGCCGGTCTGCCAGGGCGGCATTTTCTCCAGCCACTCGGTGCGGCCATACAGCACACCGATGCCGGTGGGCGCAAACATCTTGTGGCCGGAAAAGGCGTAAAAGTCGCAGCCCATTGCCTGAACATTCACCGGAAAATGCCCCACCGCCTGGGCACCGTCAATCAGGGTGATGGCACCCACGGCCTTGGCCATGGCAATTAGCTCGGCCACCGGATTCAGCTGCCCCAGGGCATTGGAGACATGGCCGATGGCCAGCAGCCGGGTGCGCTTGTTAATCAGCTGCTCGGCGGCGGATAAGTCCAGCTCGGCGCTGTCGGTAAGGGGAATGACCTTCAGTATGGCGCCGGTGGCGGCCGCCACCTGCTGCCAGGGCACGATATTGGCGTGGTGCTCCGAGGTGGATACCAGTATTTCGTCACCGGCGTTCAGAAAATGCCGGCCAACACTGAAGGCCACCAGGTTAATGGCTTCCGTGGTGCCGCGAGTCCAGATGATCTCGTTGGGCGAGGACGCATGAATGAAACGCGCCACTTTTTCCCGGGCCTGCTCAAAGGCACGGGTGGCCTGACCGCTCAGGGCGTGGGAAGCCCGGTGCACATTGGCGTTGGTATCCCGGTAGTAATGGTTGAGCGCATCCAGTACGGCTTGCGGTTTCTGGGTGGTGGCGGCGTTGTCGAGATACACCAGCGGGTGGCCGTTGACGATTTGCGCCAGAGTAGGGAAGTCGCGTCTGAGTACTCGAATATCCACGATCATGCATAACCATAAGAAAAAACTGTCAGGATCATGGGCCAAAGCCGGGTCGATGACAAGGCACCCTTCACCCGGAGCGGCCATGGCGTTAAAATCACCGACCGTTTAATGCCGAGGAGCCGCCATGAAACTCAACCCCGCCCAGGACGACGCCGTACGCTACATTGCTGGACCCTGCCTGGTGCTGGCCGGCGCCGGCTCCGG
The DNA here is from genome assembly GCF_030732065.1 of Oceanimonas aquatica. Lineage (GTDB taxonomy): Bacteria > Pseudomonadota > Gammaproteobacteria > Enterobacterales > Aeromonadaceae > Oceanimonas. Next base: position 41,799 of record NZ_JAVBHX010000016.1, on the reverse strand, counting down.
CAAGACCCGGGTGATCACCAACAAGATCGCCTACCTGGTGCGCCAGTGCGATTATTCCGCCCGGCACATTGCCGCCGTCACCTTTACCAACAAGGCGGCGCGGGAAATGAAAGAGCGGGTGGCCCAGACCCTGGGCAAGCGTGAAGCCCGCGGCCTGATGGTGTCCACCTTTCATACCCTGGGGCTGGAGATCATTCGCCGCGAGCACAAGACCCTGGGGCTGAAAGCGGGATTTTCCCTGTTTGACGATCAGGATCAGCTGGCGCTGATCAAAGAGCTGACCGAAAAGGAGCTGGACGGCGACAAGGAAAAGATCTCCCGGTTGCTGAGTACCATTTCCAACTGGAAAAACGATCTGGTGCTCCCCCCCCGCGCCGCCCGCCTGGCCACCGACGCCGAAACCGTGCTGTTTGCCCAGTGCTACGAGCGCTATCAGCGCCACATGAAAGCCTACAACGCACTGGATTTTGACGATCTGATCCTGATGCCCACCCTGTTGCTCAAGACCAACGCCGAAGTGCGGGCCTGGTGGCAGAACAAAATTCGCTACCTGCTGGTTGACGAATATCAGGACACCAACACCAGCCAGTACGAGCTGGTCAAGCTGATTGCCGGCGAGCGTGCCCGTTTTACCGTGGTGGGGGACGACGATCAGTCCATCTACTCCTGGCGCGGTGCCCGGCCCCAGAATCTGGTGCTGCTGAAGGAAGATTACCCCAGCCTCAAGGTCATCAAATTGCAGCAGAACTATCGCTCCCGGGGGCGTATTCTGCAGTGCGCCAACATTCTGATCGCCAACAACCCCCATGTGTTCGAGAAGCAGCTGTTCTCGGAAATGGAATACGAGGCCTCGGTACGAGTGCTGTTTGCCAAGAGCGAAGAGCATGAGGCGGAGCGGGTGGTGGCCGAGATAATGGGCCACAAGTTCATGAACGCCAGCAAGTTCGGCGAATATGCCATTCTGTACCGGGGCAACCACCAGTCCCGGTTGCTGGAAAAGGCACTGATGACCAACCGCATTCCCTACAAGATCAGCGGCGGCACCTCGTTTTTCTCCCGCGCCGAAATCAAGGACATCATGGCCTACCTGCGGCTGCTGGTGAACCCGGACGACGACAACGCCTTTCTGCGGGTGGTGAACACGCCCCGGCGGGAAATTGGCCCCACCACCCTGGAAAAACTCGGCACCTATGCCAACGGTCGGGGCAAAAGCCTGTTCGCCGCCAGCTTTGAGCTGGGGCTGGAGCAGACCCTGACCGGCAGAGGGCTGGTAGCGGTGCGCGCCTTCAGCGACTGGCTGGTGCGCCTCGGCGACGAAGCTGCCCGGGGCAATGCGGTGGAAGCGGTGCGCGACATGATCAAGGATATTCATTACGAGGAATGGCTGTACGAAAGCTCGCCCAGCCCCCGTGCCGCCGAGATGCGCATGCAGAATGTCTCCACCCTGTTCAAGTGGGTCAGCCAGATGCTGGAAGGCTCGGATCTGGAAGAAGCCATGACGTTGCCTCAGGTGGTTACCCGTCTGACCCTGCGCGACATGATGGAGCGGGGCGAAGACGAGGATGACGGCGAACAGGTGCAGCTGATGACCCTGCACGCGTCAAAGGGCCTGGAGTTTCCCTTTGTGTTTATGGTGGGTATGGAAGAGGGTCTGCTGCCCCATCAGAGCAGCATTGACGAAGACAATATCGAGGAAGAGCGGCGGCTGGCCTATGTGGGTATTACCCGGGCCCAGCAGGCGCTCACCTTTACCCTGTGCCGGGAGCGGCGCCAGTACGGCGAAACCATTCGCCCCGAGCCCAGCCGTTTTCTGCTGGAGCTGCCCCAGCAGGATCTGGACTGGGAGCACAACCGCAAGCCCCAGAGCGAGGGTGAGCGCATGCAAAAGGGTCAGGCCGGCGTGGCCAGTCTGCGGGCCATGTTTGATAAAAAATCATGAGCAGTGAAGGGTAAGGGGTGAGGAGCACCGGACAATAAAAAAGCCGCATTGCTGCGGCTTTTTTCACTGCCTGAGCAGGCTACTCAGATGGCGTTCATCATGTAGTCAACGGCGTTGGCAATCTCTTCATCGGAGCAGTTGCCACAGGCACCACGGGCCGGCATGCCGTTAAAGCCGTTCAGGGCGTGATCCAGCAGGGTATCGCGACCCTTGGCGACGCGCGGACCCCAGGCATCGGCATCGCCCTTGATGGGGGCGCCGGCGGCACCGGTGCCGTGGCAGGCGGAGCAGGCGGCAGTGTAGACGGCTTCGCCGCTGCGGGGCTCGGCGGGCTCGCCGCTGTCACCGGCGGCGGCAGTATCGATGATACCTTCCAGATCGGCGGCGGTGTATACGCTGCCCACCGGCTTGGTGCGCTCGGCAATGGCTTCAGGCGACATATCATTGGCGGCGTAGGCCATACCACTCAGCGAAGCAGCGGCAACACCGGCAAGCAACAGGTTTTTAAACAGGCTCACCTTTTCATTCTCCCAGTTGGCTTTCATTATTTTCCGTTAAACTCGGCGAGTATACCCCAAGAATCGTGGTCATTAAATGCGCCGGGCGGCGAATATCCCGATATTGGACCGGGGTTTAGCACATGGGCTTTATGTTATGATGTAGATTGTCTTGATATCAAAATGGCTTCCAGGAAGAACCAAGAACAATGAACGACAACCACACGCAATCTACCGACGCCATCATGGATCAGATTGATCGCATCGTGACCCTGTGGCAGCGGGCCCGCCCCGATCTGAATTTTGACAGTACCGAAGTTATTGGCCGGGTGGTGCGGCTGGAATACTTCATTACCCGCCGGGTATTGCAGGATCTGGCCCGTTTCGATCTCAATGTGGGCGAGTTCGACGTACTGGCCGCCCTGCGCCGGCACCCGCCCGGCTTTCAGTTGTCTCCCAACCAGCTGCAGAGCATGGTGCTGATCTCTTCCGGCGCGCTCACCAACCGCATCAACCGGCTCGAAAGCCGGGGTCTGGTCACCCGGGCTCAGGCGGATCACGACCGCCGCGGCGTGATCGTAACCCTCACCGACGCCGGTTTCAGCGTGGTGGAAGAGGCGGTTAAAAACCACCTGGCCGCCGAGGCCGAGCTGGCCGGCGCCCTCTCCGACGAAGAGCAGCAACAATTTGCCGCCCTGTTAAAGAAAATGCTGCTGACGGTGGAAGACTGAGGCATACCTCACCTTTTTGGTACTCGATTGGCGACATTTCTTTTTGAAGCGTCGCCAATTTTTCATTCCCTGCCAATACTTGGAGTAAGTTCGCGGCGGCGATGTCAGTGCCGCCGCGGCATTTTGCCGAATCAAGGAGGTGTTATTCGATGAAGCTGTATTACAAGCCCGGCGCCTGTTCGCTGGCGCCGCACATAGTGCTGTGCTGGCTGGAATCCCCGTTTGAGCTGGAGCTGGCCGATACGCGGGACCCGGAGTTTCTCAAGATTAATTACATGGCCGCGGTACCGGTGCTGATGACCGACGACATGGGGGCCCTCTACCAGAACAGTGCCATTTTGCGTTATCTGGCCCGATTGCCAGATGGCGAGCATCTGGGGCCAGGGACCGATCCCGTGCTGCAATATCAGTGCGATTACTGGCTGAGCTTTCTCAATGCCGATGTCTATAACGCCTTTGTGCCGTTTTTCGCTCCCCAGAAATACACCTCGGATCGCAGCTTTGCCGCTCACGATGCCATCAAGGCGGCTGTGCCCGCCCGCGTGACGCCCTTTCTGCAACGCATGGACAACCATCTCGCCAGCCGCACCTGGTATATGGACGAGCACCGAAGCATTGTCGATGCCTGTGCCTTTGCCTATGAATACTGGGCCACGCAGGTGCTGCCTCAGGGGCTGACACCTTATCCGCACCTGGCCCGTCACTTTCAGGACATGAAGGAAGACGCGGGTGTGCGCCGGGCCCTCGGCGAAGAAGGACTCAGTCTCTGATACCCGGCACCTAGCGTGTCACAATCAACGCCGTGCCAATCACGGTGGCCAGGGCGCCTAGCCAGGCGCCACCGGCCGGACGCCGTTTCATAATCAACCACAGCAGCGGCAGCACCAGCACCGGGCTAACCGAGCTCAGCATGGCCACCATGCCCACCTCACCATAACGCAGCGCCAGCAAAATCAGTGTCATGCCCACGCCCATGGCCAGAAAGGCGTTCAGCGCCACCATGCCGAACACCGGCCAGTTAATGCGTTGCAAGGGTCTGGCCACCGCCAGCCCGGCCCACAGCAGTGCCAGGTGTGCCGCAAAGGCCATGGTCATGCGCACCGCCGAGGCTGCCACCGGATCCACATTGCCCTCCATGGTGGGTTTGACCATCAGGGTCGCCACCGACTGGCACAGGGCCGACACCAGCCCAAGCGCGATGCCCGGCCAGGGACTGCCGTTATCCTGCTCCCAGGCATGGGTTTCGCTTCCGCGTTTGCCAAAGAAGATGGCGGTCATCACGCCGCCTACCAGCAGCACGCCGCCGGCCAGGGCCCGGCCACCAATGCGCTCATCAAACAGGGCAAAGCCCAGCACCACCGAAAACAACGCATGAGTGGCAAACAGCACACTGGCCCGGCGCGGCCCCAGCCGGTTCATGGCGGCATAGAGGGCGGTGTCACCGATAAAAATGCCAATCAGCCCCGACGCCGCCATCACTCCCAGGGCCGGTGAATCCAGACTGGCCCAGCCGCCGGTGACCAGGGCCGCGGCCCACAGCATGAGGCTGACGCAAAACATGCGCCAGCGGGAATAGGCAAAGGCGCCCAGGTGGCGGGCGGCGCTGGCCGAGAGCAAACTGGAGATGGCCCAGCAGGCGGCGGCGGCCAGGGCGAGAAAATCGTAGGAAAACGGCATGTGGCAACAAGCAAAGAAGGAAAGGCGTGAGTCTAGCAAGTTTTGCGGTCAGGCCAAGGCCAATTGCACCGCCGCCGCCGAGGGGGTTTAATAGCCGGTCAACCCGTTCGCACACAAGGGCCTGCATGCGCATTCTGCACACCTCCGACTGGCACCTGGGCCAGCATTTCATGGGCAAAACCCGGATCATTGAGCACGCCGCCTTTCTCGACTGGCTGGTGGCGCAGGTAGAGCATCACCAGATCGATGCCGTGCTGGTGGCCGGAGATATTTTTGATACCGGCACCCCCCCCAGCTATGCCCGCGAGCTTTACCACAACTTTGTGGTGGCCATGAGCCGCACCGGTGCCAGCCTGGTGCTGCTGGGCGGCAATCACGACTCGGTAGCCATGCTCAACGAATCCCGGGCCCTGCTGGGTGCGCTGAATGTGCAAGTGATCCCCGGTGCGCTGGCCGAGCCGGAGCAGCAACTGATTACTCTTGCCAACCGGGCCGGCGAGCCTTCGGCGGTGCTCTGTGCCATTCCCTTTCTGCGCCCGCGGGATCTGCTGGAAAGCCGCGCCGGCGACAGCGCCGATGACAAGGGCCGGGCCCTGCAACAGGCTATTGCCGGGCACTATCAGGATTTGTTCGAGCGGGCACAGGATCGCTGCGCTGCGCTGGGCGGTGAGCTGCCTATCGTGGCCACCGGCCACCTCACTACCGTGGGAGCCAGCAGCAGCGACTCGGTGCGGGAAATTTACATCGGCACCCTGGAGGCCTTTCCTGCCAGCGCCTTTCCCGCCGCTGACTACATTGCCCTCGGGCACATTCACCGGCCGCAAAAGGTGGGCGGATGTGAGCATATTCGTTACAGCGGCTCGCCGCTGGCGCTGGGGTTTGATGAAACCGGCCAGCAAAAGGAAGTGCTGCTGGTAGAGCTGACCCCGTCCGGCCTGCAAGAGGTTACACCGGTGCCGGTACCGGTGTTTCAGCCCCTGGCGCGGGTCACCGGCAGTCTGGCAGAGCTGGAACACCGCTTGCCCGAGGCGGCGGCCATGAGCACGGCCGAGCGCCCGGTGTGGCTGGAAGTCACGGTCACCGAAGACGATTACCTGAGCGATCTGCAGCCCAGAGTGCAGGCCCTGTGCGAGGGACTGAACGTGGAGGTGCTGCTGGTACGCCGGGGCCGGCACGAACGCAGTGCCACCCTGGTGGCCGAGCAGAAGGAAACCCTGAGCGAGCTGACGCCTGAGCAGGTGTTTGAACGGCGGCTGGCCGCCGAGGAGCTGGCGCCGGACGAACATGCCGAGCTCAACGGCCTTTATGCCCGCATAGTGGCAGACTTGAAGGAGCAAGCATGAAAATACTGAGCCTGCGGCTGAAAAACCTCAACTCCCTGCAGGGCGAGTGGAAAATCGACTTTACCCAGTCGCCCTTTGCCGACAACGGCCTGTTTGCCATTACCGGCCCCACCGGCGCCGGCAAAACCACTCTGCTCGATGCCATCTGCCTGGCGCTCTATCACCAGACCCCGCGCATGAAAACCGTGTCCGCCGGCAGCAACGAGCTGATGACCCGGCACACCGCCGACTGCCTGGCGGAAGTGGAATTTGAGGTCAAAGGTGAAGGTTATCGTGCCTTCTGGAGCCAGCGCCGGGCCCGGGGCAAGGCCAACGGCAAGCTGCAGGCCCCCCGGGTGGAGCTGGCCAGGCGGGATGGCGAAATCCTTACCGACAGAATCAACGACAAGCTCAAGCAAACCGAAGAGCTCACCGGCCTCGACTTCGGCCGTTTCACCAAGTCCATGATGCTGGCTCAGGGGGGCTTTGCCGCCTTTTTGCATGCCGATGCCAATGAGCGCGCCGAACTGCTGGAAGAGCTGACCGGCACCGACATTTACGCGCGCATTTCCCAGCGGGTGTTTGAGCAGACCCGGGACCACAAGCAGGCGCTGGCCCGGCAGGAAGCGCAGTTGCAGGGCATGGCCCTGCTGAATGAAGAAGAGCGCCAGGCCATTGAGCAGCAGCGCGAAGAGGTGGCCCGTGAGCAGGCCGAAGGCCAGCAGATGCTGCAGCAAGCCCGGGCCGCGTTGCAGCACCGGCAGCAGTGGGATCGGTGCGAGCAGCAGCTGGCTCAGGCAAGCCAGGCACACCAACGAGCGCAGGCGGCGCTGAACGAGGCGGCCCCCGAGCAGCGCAAACTCGAGCAAAGCGAGCCGGCGGCCCGGCTGCAGCCGCACTGGCAGCAACGGCAGCAGCAAGAAACCTCACTGCAGGCGCTGAACCGCCAGATAATCGCGCGTGAAGCCGGGCTGAGCCGCCTGACTGCAGAGCGCAATCAGGACTGCTGGCAGGGGCTGTCGTTCAGCCATCAGCATCATCAGGCCCTGCTGACCCGGGATCAGGAACTGGAGCAGCAACTGCATCAACTGGCCGATGCCATGGCCGCCAATGCCGCCGGTGAACGGCTGGGCGAGCAACTGGCCGGCTGGCGGGCCAGTGTAGAGCAGCTGAACCGGCTGCAGCAGCAGGCCGGCAAGGCAGGCTCCCGGCAGCAGCAACACCGCGCAGAGCAACAGCGGCTTGAGCGTGACCAGCAAGCACTGGTGCAGCAACAGCAGGCGGCGGAGCAGGAAAGACGGCACGCCGATACGCTCTTCCGGCAACAGCAACAGGCGCTGGCACAGGTGCTGGGGAATGACAGCGAGCCGGTGCTGAAAGCCCGGCTGCAGCAGTTGCGCGGCCAGCAGCCGCAATGGCTGGCGCTGCAACAGGGGGCCGAGCGGCTGCAGGAGTTGCAGCGTGAACAGCAGCAGGAGCAGCAAACGCTGGCCCGGCTTGAGCCCGAATGGCAGCAGGGTGAGCAGCAACTGGCCCAGGTGCGCGAGCATTACCGCTCCCTCAAGGAGCAGGTGCGCGACAAGACCCGGTTGCTGGAGCAGGAAAAAGTCATTCGCTCACTGGAACAGCACAGGGCGCAGTTGCAGCCCGGCGAGGCCTGCCCCCTCTGTGGCAGCGAGTCTCATCCGGCCATAGAAGATTATCGCCACCTGGATAACCGCACCGCGACCGAACTGCAGCAAAAACAGGTCGAGCTGGATGCCACCGAGCAGCAGGGGCAGACGCTGGGTACGCGGCAGGCGGAGCGCAAGGCCGCACTGGAGCAGCTAAACCGGCGTTTGCACGACCTCGGCAACGCCATTGCCCGCCAGACCGCCGAGCACCACAGCATACTGCAGGAGCTGGAGCTCTCCGCGGCCGGCTGGACGGAACAAGTCGACGAGCGCCGGCAGCAGCTGGCCCGGCTGGAACAACAGAGCGAACAGCTCGACCTTGCCAGGACCGCCCTGAACCAGGCAGAGCAGGCCTTCCAGGCGACAACCCATCAGGCCGGCGAGCTCAAACACCGGCAGCAGTTGCTGGCCCAGCAAGGCCACACGCTGCAACAACAGGTACAACAGCTGAGCGACGAGCTGCAGGAGATTGAGCACCAGCGCGATGAGCTGGAGCAGGGACTGACGGCCAGCGTTGGCCACAGGCCCGAACACTGGCCAACCTGGTTACAGCACACCGAGCAGCAATGGCAACACTGGCAGCAACAGCAGCAAGCCGCCGGCAAGCTGAAGGAAGCGCGCCAGCAACTGGCCACCGATCTCAGCGAGGCGGCCAGTCTGGCCCGGCGCTGGCAGGAGCGCTGGCGAGGGCTGGGTCTGGCCGATGGCGAGCCGGTAACGGCCGCCGATCCTCTGGCGGCAGCCAACGAGGCGGAAACCCGGCTTGCTTCACTGAACGACGAGCTGCAGCGCCAGAGCGCCGTACTGGAGCAGGAACGCCGGCAGCAGGCCGAACAGGAACGAGAGCTGGCCGAGGCGCGCAGCGGCTGGCAACAGGCCCTGGCCGCCAGTCCCTTTGCCGACGACGCCGCCTTTCTGGCGGCGCTGTTGCCCGATGATGAGCGCCGGCAGCTGCAAACACGGCTGCAGGCGCTGCAGCAGGCGCTGGCACTGGCTGGCGACCGGCTGGCTCAGGCCGAGCAGGCCTGGCAGCAACTGGGTGACACTGCCCCTGAGCCCCTTGAAGCCTTGCAACAGCGAGAAGCTGTGCAGCAACAGGCATATAATGCCCGGCAGCAGCAACTGGGCCGGCTGGACGAGCGGCTGGAGCACGACGCCGCCCAGCGCAGCCGGCAGCAGGCACTGCTGCACGAGATTGAGCAGGCCCGCTGCCAGCTGCAGCGCTGGGAGCAGCTCAACAGCCTGATTGGCTCTGCCGATGGCGCCCGTTACCGTCGTTTTGCCCAGGGCCTGACCCTGGAGCATCTGGTGTACCTGGCCAATCGCCGGCTGGAGCGGCTGCACGGCCGCTACCGGCTGGCCCGCAACAAGAGTGCCGAGCTGGAGCTGGCGGTAATCGACACCTGGCAGGCGGACGTGACCCGGGATACGCAAACCCTGTCGGGGGGCGAAAGCTTTCTGGTGAGCCTGGCGCTGGCGCTGGCGCTGTCGGATCTGGTGAGCAGCAAGACCCGCATCGATTCGCTGTTTCTGGACGAGGGCTTTGGCACCCTGGACGCCGACACCCTGGAAGTGGCGCTGGATGCGCTGGATGCGCTTAATGCCAGCGGCAAGATGATCGGCGTGATCAGCCATATCGAGGCGCTGAAGGAGCGGGTGCCGGTACAGATAAAACTGAGCAAGGGCCAGGGCCTGGGCCTCAGCCGGCTGGCACCGGAATTTGCGTTTAACGGTAAGGGGTGAGGGGACCGGAATGAGGAGAAAAAGCCGGGGAAGTGTCTGTGGGTTTCCTTGCTCCTCCATCCTTACCAGAAGGCAATAAAAAAGCCGGAGCACTGCTCCGGCTTTTGGTATCACGCTGGCGCTTATTCGCCGGTGATCAGTGCCGGAATGCCCGGCAGCATGCCCACGGCAGCCATGATGGCCAGCAGAATGACAAAGGTGATGCCCGGAATCACCCAGCGGTCCATCAGGCGCAGTTTCTTGCCCCGCTCCTTGTCGCCAATCAGGCCCAGGTTGTCGAGCAGCATGGTCATGGACCAGCCGAACACCGGGTTAACAAAGGCGGAAGCGAATACCACGATACCGGCCGACTGGCTGCTGGTGGTGTTACGGGTCATCTGCATGCCGGCTTCCAGCAGCGGCATGAACACACCCACAATCAGTGCTACCCGCAGTACCGGCGCCCATACCGCCAGATCCATGGGGTAACCCCAGAGCGCGGCCACCACACAGAGCACACCGGTGAGCACGGCGCCGGCGGGAATGGGACGCTTGGCGATGGCGGCGGGGATCATGTAGGTACCCCAGGAAGACGCCAGGTTACCACCACCCAGTACGCTGCCCACGGCCTGGCGTACTGACGCCACTGACATGGTGTCGTCCACGTTCATCAGCACCTTGGTGGCCTTCTTCGGGTAGTTCAGCTCCTGGAACACCCGGTGACCCATAAAGTCGGGGGACCACATGGCCACTGCCAGCACGGCGAAGGGAGCCACGCTGATAAAGTGATGGAACTCGGGCCAGCCCATCTGCCAGCCGGTGTTCTCGCCCCACCAGTAGGACGGGCTCAGGTGCGGCATGCCGGGCTCGGTCACGAACTCAAAGGGGGCGCCCAGGGCGATGGCGATGAGAAAGGCGATGCCGGAGCCGAGTGGAATCGACAGCCAGCGCATCTCCAGCCGGGCCAGCAGGGCATACATGATGATGGTGGCCAGGATCACCACAAAAGCGATGTGGCCCATCTCCAGGCCGTTGGCCCAGGCGGTGAGCGCCTTGATCTGGCTGAGCAGCCCCATGGCACCCAGGTAAATCAGCAGGCCGCCGCGCACCCCGTCACTGGTAAGCGCCATCAGCTTGCTGCCGCCCTTGCTGATACTGAGCAGCAGCCCCAGCATCCCCACCATTAACCCCAGTGCCAACGGGTGACCGCCAGACGCCACAATCAGCGGGATCAGCGGAATCATGGGGCCATGAGTACCGGCCAGGTTGGCGTTGGGGTTGACAAAACCCGAGAACAAAATCACGAACAGCAGCGCCGCGATAAGCATTTCAAAGCGAACGTTTTCCACTACAAAGGCGTCGCTCAGGCCCAGCGGCCCGGCAAAGGCGGCCACCACGGCGGCGACCATGACGATTTTGCCGATGGTTGCTGCCAGTGCCGGCACAAAATCTTCCAGCTCAAAGCTGTAGTCGCGAAACGGCAGGTTGATCCCCCAGCGGCGGGGCGACATGATGGACAATTCGTGCTCAAGGTAGGCAGCCCGGCTGTCGAAGTCACTGCGGGGCTTGCGTTGCGAGCGGTAGGTCTGGGATGGTGCATCAGACATGGTCATCTCCTCGATGAATAATACTTTCCCTGTTTAAGCGTCTGTCATCCTAAGGCCTGTTAATGGCTGTCACCATTGGACATAAGTCTTAAAACATTTTTGTTACATTTAGGGTCGGTACCAAACGGGCCTTTGTTCACAAGGAGTCGCGAATGATCACCCTGCATTATCTGGAACATTCCCGCGCCCAGCGCATTGTGTGGCTGCTGGAAGAGCTGGAGCTGGACTACGAGCTGGTGCGTTACCGGCGCGATGCCGACACCGGGCTGGCGCCCGGCAGCCTGAAAAAAGTACATGGGCTGGGCAAGTCGCCGGTGATCACCGACGGCAAGCTCACCCTGGCCGAGTCGGGCGCCATTATCGACTATCTGGCCCAGCGTTACGGCGCCGCCACCCTGCTGCCCGCCCGTGATACCGACACCTGGTGGGATTATGTATACTGGCTGCACTATGCCGAGGGCTCGCTGATGCCGCCGCTGCTGATGCGCTTCGTGTTTGAGCGGGTCAAACAGGCGCCCATGCCGTTTTTTGTGCGCCCCCTGGTGGGCAAAATTGTGGCGGGCGTGAACCAGGCCTTTCTTAATGAGCAGATCCAGACCCACCTCAACTTCGTTGCCGATCACCTGGCCTGCCACGAGTGGATCATCGGTGACCGCTTTACCGCCGCCGATATTCAGATGAGTTTTCCCCTGGAGGCCGCCATGCATAGCCCCGAGCTTGCCGACAGCTTTCCCCGGTTGCGGGCCTACGTGGATGCATTGCAGGCCAGGCCGGCCTATCGCAAGGCACTCAAGGCCGGCGGTGACTACCGTTATGGTCCGGCCAATTGATGGGGCAGCATGCAGCCGGTAGCATGAACGCTCATATCAACAACACGGGTTAAGAGAATGAACGAGGTCAAGGATCTGGAAGGCTGGCTGATGCCCTGGCTCAACACCTATGTTCCACAGTTTGCCAAGCTGGCTTATACCGGCATAGTGCTGACGCTGATCGTGGTGATGTCTCTCGCCATTCACTTTGTGCTGCACCGGGTGGTGCTGCGCTGGGTGGAAGGCCGGGCCCGTGGCGCCCGGCGCATCTGGCGGCGGGCCTTTTTTGAGCGCAAGCTGTTTGGCCGGCTGGCGCTGACCCTGCAGGGCATCATCATTTATATGCAGGCCGGTCTCTGGTTGAAAGAGGGCACCCTGTTGCAGCCTTCAATTCAGACCGCCGCCAACCTGTGGATACTGCTCTTTGCCCTGCTGTCGCTCTATTCCCTGCTCGATGCCGTGCTCGATATCTTTCGTCAGCGTCCGGCCATGCGGGCATTTCCGTTGCGGGGTATTTTTCAGAGCGTCAAACTCATTGCCAGCATTTTTATCGGCTTGCTGATCGTCTCGACCCTGATCGGCAAGTCGCCGGTGATTCTGCTGAGTGGCCTGGGCGCCATGACGGCGGTACTGATGCTGGTGTTCAAGGACCCCATTCTTGGCCTGGTGGCAGGTATTCAGCTGTCCGCCAACGATATGCTGGCGGTAGGCGACTGGCTGGAAATGGGCCGCTATGGCGCCGACGGTGAAGTGATCGACATCGGCCTCACCACGGTCAAGGTGCAGAACTGGGATCACACCATTACCACCATTCCCACCCATGCGCTGATCTCCGACTCCTTTAAAAACTGGCGGGGCATGAGCGAGTCCGGTGGCCGGCGCATCAAGCGCAGCCTGCAGATTGACGCCGCCAGCGTGCGCTTTCTCGACGAAGCCGACATTCAGCGACTGCAGAAATCCTGTCTGCTCGGCGGCTACCTCAATGACAAGCTGCAGGACATTCAACGCTACAACATTGAACAGTCGGCCGACATGAGCTCACTGGTCAACGGTCGCCGCCTTACCAACCTGGGCACCTTCAGGGCCTACCTGGCGGTGATGCTGCACCAGCACCCGCACATTCACCAGCAAATGACCCTGATGGTGCGCCAGCTGGAGTCCGGTAACGAAGGCATTCCCATCGAGATCTACGCCTTTACCAACACCACCAGTTGGGTGGAGTACGAAGGCATACAGGCCGACATCTTCGATCACGTCTTTGCCGTGCTGCCCGAATTCGACCTGCGCGTGCACCAAAGCCCCACCGGCTTTGATCTGCGCATGCTGGCGGGAGGAAGCCCGAATCCGGCCTCGTTCAGACAGGTGGTGTAACCAAAAAGGCCGGGGAATGCCCGGCCTTTTGCTAAGTGCTAAGTGCGGTAATTACGGCTTGTTGGGATGGTTGGGGTAGCTGGCGGTGCCCAGCACGCTGCCGTTCACTTCCTTGCCGTACTGGCTGAAGCCACCGTGGAACTTCTCGGTAGTGTCTTCCAGTGAGCCCTGGTTGCGCGGGTCCTGCGGGCGCTCGTGGGTGTCGAGGAACATGGCTACATCCCAGGCCTGCTGCTCGGTGAGTTTTTCCGGCTGACCCAGGGGCATGTTCTGGTGAATAAAGTAGGCGGCGGTGTTCACCCGCTGCATGCCGGCGCCCCAGTTGTAGGTATCCGGGCCCCATAGTGGCGGGAACACATAACGGTCGTTGACCTTCTGACCTTCGCCATTGGCGCCGTGGCACACCGCGCATTCCTGTTCATACACCTGTTTTCCCCGGGCAATATCGGGGGCCTGTTCCGGCTCCGAGAGTTTGGGGTAGCCCCGGCCCGGGGTTTTGAGTTCGGCGCTGCCGCCCGTGGCCAGATAGGCCTGCGTAAAGGGGAAATCGTCGCGTTTGCCGCCCTTGAGCAGGTCTTCGTCGCTCGGAATGGTCATGCTGGCCGGATCGAACTGTTCGCCGGTGAGGGTGCCCTGAGCCAGCCAGTAGGCGTAGGCGGACAGGTCCACCAGCACCGGGTTCATGTGCTCCGGGGGCGTGCCGTTCATGGAATAGAGGAAGCAGCCCTGAATTCGCTCTTCATAGCTGTTGATGCGGTCGTTCTTTTTGCGATAGGCCGGGTAGCTCATGTAGGCAGCCCACAGCGGGGCGGCGTTTTCCTTTTTGCCGCCGTCCATGTGGCAGTTCACACAGTTCAGGCCGTTGCCCACGAATTCCGGCGACAGCGACTGAGTGTTGACGAAATAGTTGTAGCCGCGTACCACCTTTTCACCAAACTCGCCCTCGGGCAGTTTGTCCCAGCCTGGCGGCGCGGGGTAGTCGCCGGCGGCCTTGCCCACCGGCAGCTCTTCCTGAATGGCCAGCTTGGCGGTGTCTACGGCGTGAGCCGCGGTGATGTTGGCCAGCGACAGGCCCAGCATAATGGCTGAAATTCGGTTCATGTTACTGGCCTCCCAGGCTGGCGAAATAGCTGGCAACGGCGGTGATGTCTTCCGCGGTCAGTTTTTTGGCCACGGGAGCCATAAGGCCGTTGGGATCGGTGGCGCGGCCGCCGCTTTGCCAGGCCTTGAGCTGACTTTCAATGTAGTCGGCATGCTGGCCGGCCAGGTGGGGAAAGACCTTACCCACACCCACGCCTTCGGGGCCATGGCAGGACACACAGCTCGGAATGCCCCGCTGCCAGTCTCCCTGATAGGCCAGCTTTTCGCCGGCGGCCATGCTTTGTGGTGCGGGCTTTTCGCCCCGGAATGCGGGATCTTCAGGCAGGCTCACCGGCAGGCCGGCAAACCACTGGCTTACCGCTTCAATGCCGGTGTCATCCAGCATCATGGCCATGGGTTTCATGATGGCATTGTTGCGCTCACCATTCTGAAAGTGGCGCAGTTGTGCGGCCAGGTAGGAAGCCGGCATGCCGGCAATGGAAGGCGCCACGTTGGCCATGCCGAGGCCCGAGGCCTGATGGCAACTGATACAGGTGGCAGCCTGGGCTGGCATCTCTGCCATTGCAGGGGCGGCACCGGCTCCCAGTAAAGCACTCAGTAGTATGGTTCTGGTCACTGTTATTATCCCCGATGTGGAGTGATATTTATCAGGGCTAATTCTAGAACCCGCGGCGCGGGGCGAGTATACGTATTTCCCACATAAACAACGGGTTCTTTATTGTTTTTAAAAGAAAAAGTGAGTGCTTGAAGCGAGGTGTTCAGGCTGTGTGGTGATCCCGCCACAGCAGCCACAGCCGGGTGTCCAGCTCCAGTTGGTGATAGCCGGGCTCCATATGACAGCAAAGCTGATAAAAAGCCTTGTTGTGCTCCTTTTCCCGAAAATGGGCCAGTTCATGAACCACTATCATGCGCAGAAATTCCGGCGGCCCGTCACGAAACAGGGCGGCCACGGCAATGCTGTTGCGGGTTTTGAGTTTGCTGCCCTGCAGGTGGGCCCGGTAGGTGTGCAGGCCCAGCGCCTGTTTCACCACATTGAGTTTGCTGTCGTAGCGCACCTGGCTAAGCGGCGCCGCCTTTTTCATATAGCGGCTTTTCAGCTCGCTCACGAAGTCGTACAGCGCCTTGTCGTTCTGCACCGCATGGCTGGCGGGATATTTGCGTTCCAGATACAGGCCCAGCCGGCCGTTGGCAAGCAGTTCGGCGGCCTGTTGCTGCAGGGTGTCCGGATAGCCGGCCAGATAATTGGGAGTGTTCAACGGGGCTCTCCGCAGGTTGTCGTGAGCCCCATTATAAGGTGAAAGCGGGCGTCAGGCGTAGCGCCGCCCCAGGGCCACGCAGGCCACCACCCCAAGGCAGATCCATATGGCCTGGGCCGATACCGGCTCACCCAGCAGCAGCGCCGCCAGCCAGAGCGCGCCAAAGGGCTGCAGCAACTGGGTCTGGCTCACCAGGGTCACGCCGCCAATGGCCAGCCCCCGATACCAGAAGAAAAAGCCGATAAACATGCTGACCGAGCTCAGGTAAAGCATGCTCAGCCAGCCCGACAGGGCCACCTCGGTCTGTGGCCAGCTGACCCAGACAATGGGCAGCAGCAACGGCAGCGACAGCACCAGCGCCCAGCAGATCACCTGCCAGCTGCCCAGCTCCCTGGCCAGTCGGGCGCCTTCGGCATACCCCAGCCCGCACAGCACACAGGACAGCAACAACCACAGATCCGCCAGGTGCCATTGCCCCTCGGCCTGGCGGCCGGCGTAAAACAGCACCAGGGCAGTGCCGGCCACGGCGCACAGCCAGAACCCCGCCCGCGGGCGGTGGCGATGTAAACAGGCGCCGAACAGGGCGGTGCACAGGGGCAGCAGGGCGGTCACCAGTACGCTGTGGGTGGCCGACACGGTTTCCAGCGCCACCGACGACAGCAGGGGATAGCCAAACACCACCCCCAGCGCCACCACGCTCAAGCGGACCCACTGGCGTGGCGCGGGCAGGCGCTGGCGGGTTGCCAGCAACAATATGGTGGCAAAGAGCGCACCCAGGGCGGCACGGCCAGCCCCGGTAAACAGCCCCGACATGCCCGCCTCCACCGAGACCCGGGTGGCGGGCAGGCCGGCGGAAAACAGCATCACGGCCAGCACGCCCAGCGCCATGCCGAGCAGGGGCTGAGGGGCCGGAGAGGACAGTGTTTGGGCCTGGTTCATGACAATATCCTGATCACAACAATGGAGTAAGGAAGCGCTTGAGTTTGATCATCATAGTCGCTTTACTACCAGACAATCAGGACACTTTGTCCGGTATTGACCCAAGTGTGCAGGTGATATGGCCATGACAATTTCTGCCGCCGACTGGGCCTTTGACAAGGCCAGTACCGAGCCTTTTGTAGAGCAACTGGTGCGCTGTGCCACTCAGGCCGTGGGCGAGGGCCGCTGGAAACCCGGTGAAAAACTGCCGTCCATTCGTCAGCTGGCAGAACGGCTGGGTGTCAGCCGGTTTACCGTGGCCGACGCCTACGAGCGGCTGGCCGCCGCCGGCCTGGTGGTCAGTCGTCAGGGCAGCGGTGTGTATGTGGCGCGCAGCACGCAAACCCGCCGGCTGGCACTGGAAGTGGATGCCTCCGCCAGCGCCATGGCCCAGGAAGTGATTTTGTTGCGCCGGGTGATGGATACCGAGCGCTTTTCCCTCAAGCCCGGTAATGGCTGCCTGCCCGCCGACTGGCTGGGAGACGGCGATATTCGTTCGGCATTGCGAGAGCTGGCCCGTCAGCCGGCACCGCTCACCGAATATGGCAGCGCTCAGGGCCACCCGGCCTTGCGCCGGCAGTTGGGGTTGCGCCTGGAGCGGCTCGATATTCCCGCCGATCCGGCCCAGATCCTGATGACCTCCAGTGCGTCCCACGGGCTGGATCTGGTGATGCGGGCGCTGGTACGCCCGGGCGACCGGGTGTTGGTGGACGATCCCGGCTTCTATAACTTTCAGGCCTTGATCCGGCTGCACGGCGCCGTGCCGGTGGCGCTGCCCCGGGACGGAGACGGCCCCGGGCTGGCGGCGCTGCGACTGGCGCTGGAGCAGCACAAACCGGTGCTCTACCTGACCAACTCGGTGCTGAGCAACCCGCTCGGCGCCAGTGTCAGCCGCAGCCGGGCGCACCGGGTGCTCAGCCTGCTGACGGAGCGCCGTTGCTGGCTGCTGGAAGATGATATCTACGCCGACTTCGACGTACAGCAAAGCCTGCGCTACGCCAGTCTGGCGGGGTTCGACCGGCTGGTGTACCTGGGCAGCCTGTCGAAAACCCTGTCGGCGGATCTGCGGGTGGGGTTTCTGGTGGCCAGTCCGGCGTTGATCGCCGAACTCACCGACATCAAGCTGATCACCGGCATGTCGACCCCGCCCTCGACCGAAACCATCATGTACCGGCTGCTCACCGGCGGGCGGTATCGTCGTCATGTGGAACAACTGCACCGACGACTCGACGAGGTGCGCGAGCCCACGCTGACGCGCTTTGAATCTCTGGGGTTTGAGGTGATGCACCGGCCGACGGGGGGCTTTTTCGGCTGGTTAAGGCTGCCCGACGGGCTCAGCGCCTCGGGGCTCAGCCGGCGGGCGGCGGAAGAAGGCATTTTGCTGGCGCCGGGACGCTATTTCAGTCATCAGCCCGATGCCGACAGCTACATGCGCATCAACCCGGCCCATTGTCCGGAGGCGCTCTGGCCCCGGCTGGAACGATTGATGAATGAAGTGAGCGACTGAACTCAGGCCAGGCCGATCAGCGCCCGGGCCTGGCGCTCGGCGGAGTGGCCATACACGCCGGCGATCACCTCGTTACGCTGCTGCATTTGAGCACTGTTGTTCGGTGCCGGGCCGGCAGGTTCGGCGGTGTTGGCAGTCGGTGTGGTGGTCTTGTCCTCGCCGGTGTCGTCGGGGCGGGCCCCGGGTTTGTCGCCGGTAGCCGGCTCGTTCTGTTGCTCCCTGAGCTCGCTTCGGGCCTCGGCAATCAGCTGTTCGGCCTGAGCAGCGGCGCTGCGGTCGGCCTGAGAGGGTTCTGCCGGGGCCAGTGCCGCGGCCTTGACCTGCTGCATCTTGTCGATGGTGGCTTCCGGGTCGCCCGGCACCGGCGACATGTCCACCTGTACCGAGCCTTCCACCGCGTACTGCTTGCCGTCGGGGCCGGTTTCATACTCATAACTGGGCGAGCCTGCATGCTGGCCACCCACGGCGGCATGCTGCTGCTCATGGGTACGTACTTCCTGATCCCGCAGTTTGAGATCGTTCAGCTCCAGCACTTCCTCTTCGCTCATGGGCTCGCCGGACGGTTTGCTGGGGCGTGAGGATTCTTCGGCGGCTTGAGGATTGTCTTCGGTGGCCTCGGCGGGCTCGTCCTCGGCCTTTGCGGTACCGCTGTTGTCAGCGGTTTTTTGGCCACGGGCATCGTACAACGCCACGTCATCGCTGCCGCGCTCCCGGCGTTCATCCCGGCCGGCAAAGGCGTCAGCCTGCTCGGCGGGGGCCACCCGCTCCAGCTTATTGTTGTCCTGGCGCGGCTGGCTGCCGGCCAGCGGCGCCGGCGTGAAAATCGGATCGTTGAGCCGGTTGTCGATGTTCATGAGCGCCTCACCAAAGACTTGAATGAATTGTTTGATTATTCATCATTTTGGCCAAACAGGAAAGGGCGCGCGTGCGGTCAGCAACACAGCCGCTGGCGCTCGGGGCGGTTGCCCATTTGAGCCAGCCGGGTCAGGGCCGGAGTTATATAGTCCTGATAGTGGTACTGAGTGTGGCGCAGCAGGGTGTGCGCGGCCTCGCTCAGAGTGGGAGAAATGCGGTAATACACCCACTGGCCTTCGCGGCGGTCGGCCAGCAGGCCGGCCTGGCGCAGCAGTGCCAGGTGGCGGGAAATCTTGGGTTGGGTTTCATTCAGGGCGTGAGTCATTTCGCACACGCACACTTCGCTCTCAGCCATGATCAGCAGCACCAGCTGCAGCCGGGTGTCGTCGGCCAGGGCCTTGAACAGAGGCAGGGGTGAGCTTACCACAGGCTTTTTTCCTGCCGGTCCTGCACCAGCACCAGCAGCTTGATGCGCTCGTAAATTTCCTGAGCCACCTTGGTGGCGTTGGCCTGAGTGCAGCAGGGTGTGTCATCAAAATGCCAGGCCATGTGGCGTGCTGCCGGCACTCCCTGAGCAGCAGGCTCGGCCTGTTCGCACAGGCTGATGACAATATCAAAATACTCGCCGTCCACGGCCTCGAGCCCCTTGCAGCTCAGGCCGTCGGTATTGACCCCCAGCTTGTGCAGGGCGGCCAGGGCGTTGGTGTCCGTTTGGGTGGGCTGCACGCCGGCACTCATGACCCGGTAACGGTCGGCCGCCAGGTGATTGAGCAGCGCCTCGGCGATGGGGGAGCACACGCCATTGCTGTGGCAGACAAAAAGCACGGAAGTCATGGCAAAGTCTGTTTCCTGATGAATGCGCTCATCTTATATACGGACTTTTGCATGTCAACGCTGCTGTCACGGCGCTGTCATATTTTGAGCCCTGAGTCAGAGCCCCTGTTGCTTCAGTTGCACTGCCAGCCGGTGTGCGCTGGTAAAGGCCGCTTCCACCCGCCCGCCAAGGCACCAGTCGCCACAGGCGGCGAGTTTGCGTTCGCTATCCAGTACATAACCCTGAGGTTCATGACCCAAAGGATCGTTTTCCACCTCGGTGGCCAGGGCGTAGCGCCAGCGGTGCAGTTGCGCCTCCTGCACCGCCTCGGGGGCGACCCCGGTCAGGGCGCAGAAGTGCTCGGTCAGGATGTGGGTGACCTGCTCCTGATCGTCTTCCAGGTGAGCCGCGGCCCAGTTGGCGGTGCTGTGGGCCACCACGGCACCCAGTTCCCGATTGCGCCCGGGCAGGCGATGATTGAAGGCAATCCAGCGCAGGGGTGAGTCGTTCACCTGGGCGGCGTCCCACACCGGCAGGTCGTGGTCGTCCACCTTCAACATCAGGGCATAGCAGGGCAGCATGCCAAAGCCGGCCCAGGTGCTGGCTTCAAACGGCATCAGCTCCTCGGTTTGTGGCAGCGGCGCCGAGCTGATGACCCAGTCAAACTCGCCCAGCGGCTCATGCTTGTCATCAAACAGCTGCCATTTTCCCTGGTGTTGCTCCAGAGTTTCCACCCGGGTTTGCAGCGCAATGTTCAGGCCGGGGCTTATGGCCTTGAGCAGGCCGTTCATGCCGGGCGCGGCCACATAGTGAGGTTCGAACCAGGGCCGCTTGTAGGGGGCCTGCTCCGGGTTCAGGGTGGTGATATTGGGCTGCCATTCCACCACGGCACCGCTGTCGATAAAGGGTCTCAGCAGGGTTTTAAAAGCCCGGGAACGGGCGGTAAAAAACTGAGCGCCATGATCCCAGCGGTGCTGTTCGCGGCGGCGGGTGGACATGCGTCCGCCCAGCCCCCGGGCCTTTTCAAACAGGGTGATGTCGGCGTGCTCACTCAGCTCCCGGGCCAGGGTCAGGCCGGCCAGACCGGCGCCGATAATGGCGATGCTTGGTTTCATTGTTATCCTTGCTTTGAGTTTATTGTGCATTGTTGAACATGGGGCTGGCGGCGGTACCAGCACAAAAACAACCGGTAACCCAGGGTCAGCAGCCAGCGCACCGGCGCTATTTGGGCAAGGCGGGCCAGCCAGACCAGCCGGGGAACCGTCTGCCACAGCAGCACAAAGGCATTTACCCCGGTGTGTACTTGCTGCTGTTCATCCAGCAGGTGCAGCTCCTGCACACAGCGCGCCGGGGTCAGGCCGGCGGCGGCCAGCTCCGTGGGGTGCTCCCAGATATTGAGCCAGCGCACCGAGTCCGGCCGGGCGTGGCGGCGATAAAAGGCAATTTCCCGGTCGCACAGGCCGCAGCGGCCATCGTAAAACACGGTCAGCATGGTGACGCTTCCTGTGAAGTGAGCGGTTAGAATTTTTTTGAGACCGAAGCCGACCTTCTTTTCTTTCAGTGTTTTTTCAACCCTGAGCCGCGTTTTTCATCGCACTCAGGATTACAATGAGTACTTTTCGACGGTCATAACAGGGTGAGTATGGATATTCCGATACGGATCAAGCGGCAAACCTGCATGGACTGTCTGAGCGGCCATTCCCTGGGGTTTGATATTCGAATGGCGTTTCAGCCCATCATCGACTGGCAGCAGAAAGACATTTTTGCCTACGAGGCGCTGGTGCGCGGCCCGCAAGGGCAGGGTGCTGGTTGGGTGTTTGAACGCATCAACGAGGGCAACAAGTATTACTTCGACCAGATGTGCCGGGTAAAAGCCATTGAAACCGCCGCCCGCCTGGGTTGCGACCATCTGCTCAGCATTAATTTTCTGCCCAACGCCATTTACAACCCCGACACCTGCATTCGCGCCACCATAGAGGCTTCCGAGCTGTACGGCTTTGACCTCAACAAGATTATTTTCGAGGTTACCGAAGGCGAGCGCATCGTCAGCCAGCAAAAGCTCAAGCGCATTTTTGAGTCCTACGCCCGCTACGGTTTTTATACCGCCATCGACGACTACGGCGCCGGCTTCACCAGCCCGGAATGGCTGTACAGCCTGAGGCCCGCCATCGTTAAGCTCGATATGGGCATGGTGCGCGATATTCATCAGGACTCGGTCAGGCAGCAACAACTGGCTGAGGTGCAGCGGGTGTGCGAAGAGCTGGGTGCCCTGGTGCTGGCCGAAGGCATAGAAACGGTGGAAGAGCGGGACTACCTGATTAACGCCGGTGTGCGCTATTTGCAGGGTTATCTGTTTGCCCGGCCCATGCTGGAAGAACTGCTGGGGCCGGCGCAAATCACGGGATGGGACTGAGCCGGCTGTTGGAAGGTAACCATGGACAGAACCCCTTCAATGGAATTGCTGAAGCTGCAGGCGGAAAACGAGCGGTTAAAACGCATTGCCGCCGACGCCCGGGAAAAGCTGGAAGCGGCCATGGATGGCACCGGCCTGTGCGTGTGGCAATTGCATGTGCCCAGCGGCAAGCTGATTATCTTTAACCGGCGCTGGGGCTCCATGCTGGGCTTTCAGCCCAAGGAGCTGGAAGCCAGCTTTGAGGTGTGGAAAGCGCACCTGCATCCGGAAGACCGGGAAGAGGTACTCAACAACTTTTATGATCACCTGCACGGACGCAGCACTTTTTACGAGGTGCAGCACCGTATGGTGGCCAAAAACGGCGCCGTGACCTGGGTGCAGGACAGAGGCCGGGTGGTGGAGTGGGACGAGCAACACCGGCCGCTCAGAGTGATGGGCACCCATATCGACATTACTCAGGAAAAGGAATACGAGCAGGCTCTGTCGCGCCTGGCCCACAAGGATCCGCTTACCGACCTGCTTAACCGCAGCGGCCTGATTGAGCGCTTTAACGCCCTGAAAGCCGAGGGCGAACTCACCCTGTGTTTTATCGATCTCGACGATTTCAAACAGATGAACGACACCCTTGGCCATCGGGCCGGCGACAGGCTGCTGGTGCAGCTGACCGAACGCCTGCGCCGGCTGTGCCCGCCCGAGGTGGTGCTGGGGCGCCTGGGCGGCGACGAGTTTGTGCTGCTGCTGCCCTAGTCATTGCACCAGTCCCGTACCCAGCCGCTGGCCCAGGCCTGTATCGACTGCCTGGATGAGCCCTTTGAGCTGGACAACGGCGAGGCGCAAGTGGGCATGAGCATGGGAGTGGAAGGCGTGCGCGAGCACGACGACTTCGCCGATGTGATAGCCCGGGCCGACGCCGCCATGTATCAGGTAAAGCGCGCCGGCAAGCACGGCATGGCGGTGAATACCGAGCCGGTGGCCGGACGCATTGGCGTGACGGAGCGCCAGAGGCGCACCGGCTAGCGTCTCCGGCTATTTCAGGCCGGCCGGCAGCGGCGGTGCCGTCATCGGCTCGCCGTTGTAGCCTGTCACTGTGCCAAAACGCTGGCTACCGGCCTGCCAGTCGGCCAGGGCCTCGGCAATCTCGGCCTCGCTGTGGCCCACCAGGTTCCACCAGATGTAAATACGCTCTTCGAGCGGCTCGCCGCCCAGCAACAGCGCGCGGGCGCCTGCTTCAAGGGTGAGTTCAAGCCGGTCCCGCGCCGCGCCCAGGTACACTAGCTCGTCGGGCCCGACCCGCTCGCCGGCCACGTCCATGTTTTCTTCCAGTGCCAGCAAACCGTATTCAAACTCCGGCCGCAGCGGCAGGGTCAGTGTGGCGGCCTGCCGGGCATGGAGATCCAGCCCCACCAGGGGGGAAAACAACAGGGTAGGCGCCTTGTGACCGGCGTAATCCCCCGCCAGCAGGGTAAAACACACGCCTTGTTGCGACCACATGGGCAGCCGGGGGTAGTGATCAAAGCGGGGCGGGGTATGCCGGTCGGCCTCGGGCAGGGCAATCCACAACTGGGCCGCATGCAGCACGCGCTCACCGGCTACCGATTCCTCGCTGTGGGCAATGCCGTGGCCGGCGGTCATCAGGTTCACCTGGCCGGGCTGAATCACCTGCTCGTGGCCCAGGCTGTCTCGGTGCAGCACCCGGCCCTTGAGCATCCAGGTAAAGGTTTGCAGGCCAATATGCGGATGGGGGCCCACCCGCAATCCCGGCTCGCCGGCGGCAAACTGCGCGGGGCCGGCGTGGTCGAGAAAACACCAGGCACCAATCAGCCGCCGCTGGCGCACCGGCAGCAAGCGCGCCACCGGAATGCCGCCCACCTCGGCCTGGCGGGCGGGCAGTCGTTCAAACGGGCTCATCATGGCTCCTTCTCATTGTCAGGGCTTCCTTGTTCAGCATAGTGGTACAAGGGAGAAAGCATTCGAAAGAGCAGAGAGAGCGTTGATAACAATAAAATCGATTAAACACCTTTGTATCAGGTGTGCTGGCAACCGGGTTGCGTGTTTAAACCCGGTCTTATGCATGGTTTTGGGTAACCAAAAAAACGGCCGCAACAGCGGCCGTGTAAACATGGGTTGCCTGAAAATTACTTTTCCGCGGTCCGATCGTGGGAGATTCGCTGCAGATTGCCGTTGATCTTGAACAGCACGATCAGCAGCTCACACCAGATACGGGCAGACACGGCGCCGCCTGCGATGATCAGCAGGCCCAGAAAAAACTGGCTGACAGTAAAGCCACCATAGCCGGCAAACATGTAGCTGACGCCCGAGATGATGGAAGCCAGCAGCAAGAGCCAGTAAACCAGGGTGATGATCTTGGGAGTCAGCATGGAGTCGAAGAAAAACAGGTTTTTCATGGAGTAGTTATTCCTAGTTGGTTATTTGCGCTCTGTGGTTTTCGCTGAGCTTATGATTATGATCAGGGAAACAGAACGACACGATAATATGTTCCACTTGAATCTTTTTTTGGGGTTGTATGTTTTGTTTGTCCGCAGGTGTATTGCGAATGCCGGAGTGCGCCAGCGTATGGGTTACGGGCAAAAAAAGGCCCCGACAAGCGGGGCCAAACCAGACTAACAACTTACACCAATACTTATTTCGACATCAGTTCGGGCACATCGCATTCCTGCGGCTCAATGGCGTGAGGCAGGGCGTGGCCGGCGGGCTGACGCAGGCCGATGATCACCTGCCAGGTCACCGCCAGGGCACCGATGATAAATACCACGTCACCAAAGGTGCGGACCCAGCGCAGGGTTTGCAGCAGGCCCTGCTGCATAAAGCTTTCGCTGCGGGCATACCAGAGGCCTTCGCTGGCGCTGGCCACAAACTGAATGACTCCCACCGGCAGCACACTGGTAAACAGCATCAGCACCAGGCCGCCGTTCATCCACCAGAAGGCGGTTTTCATCAGTGACTCGTTAAACACCATGTTGGGGCGAATGTAGCGCAGCACCAGCAGGGCAAAGCCCAGGGCCAGGAAGCCGTACACACCAAACAGGGCCGCGTGGGCGTGAGTGGGGGTGGTGTTCAGACCCTGAATGTAATAGAGCGCCACCGGGGGGTTGATCATAAAGCCCAGCACACCGGCACCCAGCATGTTCCAGAACGCCACCGCCACAAAGAACATCAGCGGCCATTTCACGCTTTCCATCCAGGGGGCGCTGTTCTTCAGACGCCAGTTCTCCCAGGCCTCGTAGCCCAGCACCACCAGGGGCACCACTTCCAGGGCGCTGAAGGTGGCGCCCACCGCCATCACCGGGGTGGTGGTGCCGGAGAAAT
Source organism: Oceanimonas aquatica (assembly GCF_030732065.1). Classification (GTDB taxonomy): domain Bacteria; phylum Pseudomonadota; class Gammaproteobacteria; order Enterobacterales; family Aeromonadaceae; genus Oceanimonas. The sequence continues at coordinate 16,200 of NZ_JAVBHX010000016.1, read as the reverse complement.
ACAGGTGGTGGAAGGTGCCGGGAATGCCGCCCAGCATAAACAGCGAGGCCGAGGCCAGGCTGGCGGTGGTGGCGGCGCGGCGTGACACCAGGCCCATGCTGCAGAAGATAAAGGACAGGGCGGTGGTGGCAAACACCTCAAAGAAGCCTTCCACCCAGAGGTGCACAATCCACCAGCGCCAGTATTCCATTACCGAGATATGGGTGCGTTCGCCGTAGAAGAAGCCGGCACCGTAAAACAGGCCGATGGCGGCGCAGGACGCGGTAAGCAGGGCCAGCAGGTTGCGGTCGCCGGGCTGGCGCAGCGCCGGCACCACGCCGCGCAGCATCAGCACCAGCCACAGCACGATGCCGGTGAACTTGCCAATCTGCCACAGACGGCCCAGATCCACATATTCATAGCCCTGATGACCCAGCCAGAAGTTGAGGTTGGCGGGCATGATCTGGGCAATGGCCAGATAGTTACCGGCAAAGCTGCCTACTACCACGGCCACCAGCGCCCAGAACAGTACGTTTACGCCCAGAGCCTGATATTTGGGATCCTTGCCGCCATTGATGATGGGCGCGAGGAACAGGCCGGCGGCGAGAAAGCCGGTGGCAATCCAGAACAGGGCGCTCTGAATGTGCCAGGTGCGCAGCAGTGAATAGGGGAACCACTTCGACAGCTCGACGCCGTAGAAATGCTGGCCTTCCACTGTGTAGTGGGCAGTAGCGCCACCCAGCAGCACCTGAAAGGTAAACAGCGCCACCACCAGGAACACGTATTTGCTCAGTGCCTTTTGTGACGGCGTCAGTTTAAAGCTGGTCAGCGGATCTTTCGCCGGAGGCTCGGGGTCGGCTTCGTCTTCCTTGCGCAGGAACGACCAGGCCCACACCAGGCCGCCCACGCCGGCGATCAGCAGCACCACGCTGACGATGGACCAGACAATGTTCTCGGCGGTGGGCTTGTTGCCGATCAGCGGTTCATGGGGCCAGTTGTTGGTGTAGGTGGCGGTGCTGTCCGGGCGTTCGGTGGCGGCGGCCCAGGCGGTCCAGAAGAAGAAATTGGTCATGTCGGCCCGGCGCTCGGCACTGGGCAGGGTGTTCTCCTTCATGGCAAAGCTCTGGCGAGTGCCGCGCAGTGCCGGATTGTCGCTGAACAGCTGATCGTAATAGGCGGCGGTATCGGCCATGGCCTGCGCCCGGCGTTCCGACAGCACCAGCACATCGGCCTCGGCGTCATAGCCGTTGCTGCGGTATTCCTGCTTCAGCCGGTGTTGCAGCACGGCCTGCTGCTCGCCTTCAAGATTGGCATAAGCGGTGCCAAACTCCTCCTGAGCGGCCAGCTCCAGCCAGGCCATCAGCTCCCGGTGCAGCCAGTCGGCGGTCCAGTCCGGCGCCTGATAGGCACCATGGCCCCAGATTGAGCCCAGCTGCATGCCGCCCACCGACTGCCAGGCGGTCTGGCCGTCGAGAATGCCGTCGTGAGTGGTGAGCAGGGTGCCGTTTTCGGTCACTACCTGAGCAGGAATGGGCGGGGCCACCCGGTACACTTCACGTCCGAAGTAACCAAGAATGGCAAAGGTAATGCCAAGAACCACCAGTAACAGTAGCCAAAGGCGACGATAGTTAGCCATGCTGCACCTCCTGGTGCCGGGAAGAAGAAAAGAGAAGGTTGTTTTCCAGATGAATGTGCTGCATTAAATCGAGCTGCAGCTCTTCAATACCCGCATACAGCGCCTGCCAGCTGGCGCAGGCATCGGCGGGCAGGGAGAAATTACCGGTCAGCTCCAGCAGTTTTGCCAGGGCCTGGCCGTGATCGTCGTGCTCCATGCGCATCACGCTGATCGGCCCCTGGGCGGGCGCAAACAGGCCCCGGCGCAGCATGGGGAACAAAATCTGCTCCTCCTTCTGCATATGGCTTTCCAGCTCCTGGCGCATGGTTTCCAGATGATCCGCCAGCCCGTGCGGGCAGAGGGGATGCTCGTTATGCACCGCCTCCACCCGACGGGCCAGTTCAATCAGCTCGGGCAACTGCTGGCGGTGCACCTCGTGGTAGCGAGCCAGAATGTGATCGATCAGCTCGCCGGTGCCGGCCTCGGCCCAGTTGGTGTCGTCTTCGTTGCGAGCGGGCAGGGCTTCCAGCCGGGCAATCACCTCGGCGCTGTCCAGCCCGCGTTCGGCCAGTGCTTCGCTCAGCAGCACGTTGCCGCCACAGCAATAATCCAGCCGGTAATGATGAAATACCCGGGTGGCTCCCGGAATGTCCCGGGCCAGTGTGCCCAGGGAATGGTTGAGCAGGCTCATGATATGGCTCCTTGTTCATGTTACCCTTGCTCAATAAATGGCAATTAACATGCCACTTTTTAACTTGCTGATTTTAATGGGTTATGTATTTTAGATGGTATTTTTTACCCTAATCGAATAGGGTGAATAAAACCCTTTAATGGTAAAAACAACCATGCTCTATGAACTCCTGCTGGCGGATCTGGCCGCCGAATTGCCCAGTGCCGTGCGGCTCCAGAGTCTGGTGCGCATGATGCGCGAACACTTTGGCTGCGGTGCCGTGTGCCTGTTGCGGCTGCAGGACGGCGTGCTCAGCCCGGTGGCGGTAGAGGGCCTGGTGCGCGAAGCCCTTGGCCGGCGCTTTGTGGTGGCCCAGCACCCCCGGCTGGCGGCCATTCTGGCCAGTCGCAGCACAGTAGCCTTTGCCCCCGACTCTCCCCTGCCCGACCCCTACGACGGCCTGCTGGAACACCACGTGGGCGAGGCGCTGCCGGTGCACGACTGCATGGGCATCAGCCTGTATGTAAACGGCGAGCAGTGGGGCGCCCTGACCCTGGACGCGCTCACCGCCGGCACCTTTGATCAGGACGCTCAAGATTCCCTGCAACGGCTGGCGCTCACCGTGGCCGCCGCCGTGCGCATGACCCGGCTGGAGCGGGACATTCGCGCCCTGCGCCTGGCCCGGCAGGATTCACCGGTGCCGCTTGGCGACCGGCAGGAAGGGGAAATTCTGGGGCAAAGCACCGGGCTCAAGCGGCTGCTGCACGAGCTGGACGTGGTGGCCGACTCGGATCTGCCGGTGCTGCTCACCGGGGAAACCGGGGTGGGCAAGGACTTGTTTGCCCGCCGCCTGCACCAGCGCTCGCCCCGCCGCGATCAGCCCCTGGTGCAGGTAAACTGCGCCGCCCTGCCCGAATCCCTGGCCGAAAGCGAGCTGTTCGGTCACGTAAAGGGCGCCTTTTCCGGTGCCGGCAACGCCCGGCCCGGCCGCTTTGAAGCCGCCGACGGCGGCACCCTGTTTCTGGATGAAGTGGGTGAGCTGCCGCTCGGCATTCAGGCCAAGCTGTTGCGGGCGCTGCAAAACGGCGAAATTCAGCGGCTGGGGGAAGACGCGCCACGTAAGGTGAACGTGCGGGTGATTGCCGCCACCAACCGCCAGTTGCACGACAGCGTGCGCGACGGCCACTTTCGGGCGGATCTCTATCACCGGCTGTCGGTGTATCCGGTGCCGATACCGCCGCTGCGCGAGCGGGAAAACGACGTGCTGGTGCTGGCTGGCCACTTTCTGGAGCTGAACCGGGGCCGCCTGGGCCTGCGCAGCCTGCGGCTGTCCCCCGCCGCCGAACGGGCCCTGTGCGCCTACGCCTGGCCCGGCAACGTGCGCGAACTGGAGCATGTGATCAGCCGCGCCGCCATCAAGGCCCTGAGCCGGGGGGCCGACCGCGCCGATATCATCACTCTTGGGCCGGAGCTGCTGGATTTGGGGGGCAGTGAGCCACTGGCCGAACCCGCTCAGGCAGAAAGCAGGCCCACACCGGTGGCACCAACCCCGCAGGCCAGCCTGCAACAGGTGACCAACCAGGCCCAGCAACAGGCCATTGCACGGGCGCTGGCCGCCACCGACCACAACTGGGCTGCCGCCGCCCGCCTGCTGGAAGTGGACCCCAGTAACCTGCATAAACTGGCGAAGCGGCTGGGGATGAAGTGAGGGGAAGCTTTGAAAGAAAAACCGCTGCGGGAGCAGCGGGTGGGAGTAAGTTTGTTACTTTTGTTGTGCGATTAGAATGATAAGGATACTTAGCACAACTCTGAATTTAAAAACTCCTTGAATCTAACTTGGATCATTTTACGAGCATCAGTGATAGATTCTTTTGTTGGCTCGAATTCTCTCAATATCCGTTCTAGTTCTTTAATGCATTGATGGTACTCTAAGTCTGGCCTGATTTTTTTCATGTAAAGGATGTAGAATACTTTTTGTTCTATTTTTTGGAGGCTATCGGACTCAGTATCATATGCTTTTTTAACTTCAAAATAGTTCTCAATTATTGATGGTGCTTCAGAAACGTTGAAGTTTTTCTCTGAGAAAATCTCGTCGTAATATTTTCCAAATATGTGTTGTTTTTGGTTTGATGATTTCTCAGGGTTTCCTTGTATTGCGAATAATATTTGTCCAAATTGTTCCATGCTGATTTTGTAACGATAATTTTTATTATCGTTCATTCCTGTGTCGCCATTTTTTCTTGAATAGATTATATCGTGCTCATCAAGTATTTGTTCTAGTTGAATCTGTAAGGTGCTTAGTGACTTCAGATCTACATTGGAAATGGCATTCTGACTATTTGTGTACTCTGCAATTTTGTTAACAGCATCACTATTTGATGCATTGAATATACGAACTAAAACTTCACTCTTTGATAAGTAGTTAGTTATGTTTTCTTCATCTTGAGCATTAAAGTTATGTAAGGTTCTTAATGTTTGCCCCCCGTTTAAAACTTGGAAGTCATCTATTGTAATCCTTACTTTTTTATTTCCATTGACTTGGGTGGCTTTTATGTCGCGTGCAACAATTGTCATCCCATTGTTGTACATGAAGAATTTGTTTGGTTCTTCTTTTAGGGATTTGGCTATTGCTTCATTGTATTTTGATCTCTGAACGAAACCTCGAACATTATCAAAAAGGACGCCGTAATCTATTTTCTCTTTGCTAAGGGATTCAATGCGTTCACAATTGTAGTTATTACGTACTTCTGAGTTTTTACATGTTATCCTAATGATGTCAGCAGCATTTAATCTTACAATATATGATTTAGATGTCGAAATTGTACTTTCCGAATAAGACATTAAAGCGTCATTGTCAATTATCAATTCTGCTTTAATAGGGTTCGGTCGAATTGACATTATTGCTTTTATCTTTGGTAAGCAGATGGATTCCACTTCCATGTCATAAAAATCTTTTAGTTGCTGAATGGCGGTCTCGTCTATGTCAATTGGAATCGCTTCATTGCTTATTACATAAAGAGTAATTTTCCAAACGTCATTGGAGTTTAACTTCTTTACTGCATTGCCAACAAGTTCTTTCAGTTTTCCTTCGAGGCCATCAGTGTGTCCGTTTAATATGCAGTTTATCAATTTTGTTGATACAAAGACTTCGTTCGAACTTTGCATCTGTCCGACCTTGAATGACTCTCTAAACTTAAAGTTAAATAGCATTATCTCTTTTTTGTCATCGTCTATGTATATCGCGTCAATTCCTTGGTCGTTACTTCTCCTGTTACTTAGGTGAGCGTTGTATTCAGTGTCAGTTATGATATCACTTATGCGATCTAAATCTTTCTCATTGCATAAACTTTCAAGCATGAATAGGTAAAACCCAAACCTTTCCTTAAGCTTTTCATTTTCAGGGAGGTTTTGGAAGGCGGCGCCTTTTGAGAATAGATCAAAATACTTTTTGCATTTTATATTTAAAAGTTTGAAGTCGTTAATGCTAGCAATTTCTGACATAAATCCTCTGTGCTTTAAGTTGGTTGATTTGTATTTTTGTTTTTGTGAACGTTGTTTTTAGTCTGGAGAGATGTTTTTAATGAGCGTTATTTTTCATGTTGACAGTTGATATCTTTACGAGTTGCACGAAAAAAATCAATACAACTTAAGTGTTTTGCAACCAGACAAACTAGCTTTCTAGACTGTGTACTCGACCGCCGAGGGCGGTCAGCTAATAAGTACGGCCTCTTACACCTCCCCATCAAACTTCAACGGCTCACGCCCGGCCCGTTTGCGCAGCCAGTTCACGCCCTTGCGCACCGAGGGCACCCTGAACAGCCGGCGTTCCAGCCGGTATTTGCCGGGAAAGTTCAGCAGCACCAGGGCGATCAGTATGGTCAGCAGCCCCTGGCCGGGGAGCACCAGCATGGCGATGCCCAGTAGCAGAAATACCAGCCCCAGCAGGTTTTTCAGGATCAGCAGCAGCCAGCGCAGCAGCGGGTTCTGTTTGGCCCAGGGCACCCGGTGGCGGTATTCATCGCAAAAGTAGTTCACCGGAATGCGCACCACCAGCCAGGGGATCACCAGCAGCGAGCCGATAAAGCACACCGCACTGGATATGCCCAGAGTCCATAGCAGGGTAGGGTGGCTGAGTAGTTGAATAAGCTCATTCACGGTGTAGTTGCTCTTCTGGGTAAAAATGCCGGCTCGAATAGCGCCATTATGAGTGAAAACAATGCGGCCGGCAGCCTTCCGAATGAACAAGGGCGGTGTTGGGCACAAAAAAACCGGCGGCCTTGCGGCGCGCCGGTAATTTTTTGCGACGAATCGAAATCAGCTTTCCAGGCTGCGCACCTTGCCGGCGAGAGCGGCAAAGTCAAAGGGCTGGCGGTTGGGCACCAGCAGCAGCAGGGCAGAAATGGCCACAGGCACAAAGGTGGCCAGCAGGAAGGACTCCAGCAGGTAGGTGGCTGGCTCGCCCGGGGCCGGGAACAGCATCAGGCCGGCCACCAGGCCGCCGAGGGTGCTGAGCATTGCGTTCCAGCCCTGATAGCGGGCGTTGTAAAAGCCGAAAAACACCGGAAAGGCGGCGGCGCAGCACAGCAGATCCGCCAGCAAAAACAGGTACAGCACGCTGAAGCCCTGAGAGGCCACATACAGCACCGGAATCGACAGCAGCACAATCAGCCAGCGCGACAACCCCAGCAGGGTGTGCACGCTGGTTTGCGGCAGCAGCCGGCGCAGGTCGATGACCAGCATGCTGGTCAGGCCGCTGATGGTGGAGTCGGCACTGCTCATGATCAGCGCCAGGCCAAAGGGCAGCAGGCCAATGGCAAACCACAGCGGCATGTTGGGCATGAGCACGCTGAACAGCGCCACCGAGCCATCGCCGTTCGAGCCCAGGCCCACAAAGGCCAGACCAAACAGGCCCATGATGAAGATGATGGGAAAGCTGAGCACGCCGCTCAGAATAAAGCCGTTGCGAATGACCTTGTTGTCGCGGGCGGCAAACACCCGCTGCCAGGTGCCCTGGTAGAACAGGCCGGTCAGCACCACGGCGAGGAAGAAGGTTAGGCCCGACTTCAGCCCGGTGGTGTCGAGCGGGTCAAGCAGGTGCGGGGCGGTTTCCTGCAGGGCGGCCAGGGCCGGCGCCAGGCCGCCGGTGGCCTGCCAGCCGAGCACGATCAGGGTGAGCAAAAACGGCAGTATCACCAGCATCTGCACCCGGTCGGTGAAAATGGTCACTTTCAGGCCGCCGTACAGGGTGTAGAGCAGGGTGGCCACCATCACAATGCCGGCGGTGGTCCACAGCGGCACTGGGGCCAGCAGTGCCACCATCTGGGCGATGGCGGTGAGGCCGGCGGTGAGCGAAATAAACATGTAGAACAGCATGATCACCAGCACAAAGCCGAACATGCCCCGGCCATAGCGGCCCATCACAAACTCGGTGAGGGTGTGGCCTTCGGGCATCAGCTCACGAATGCGCTTGCCGAGGGGTATCATCACCAATCGGGGCGCCAGCACGCCGAGGGCGTAGCCGGTAATGGCACCCACGCCCCCCCAGGTGGCGGCCTGGGCCGGGCCAAACAGAATCCAGGTGCCCATGGTGGTGGCCAGCAGGGTCAGCATGGTGGCGCTGCCGCTCTGGCTGTTGCGGGCCACGATAAAGTCTTCCGGCTGATCGTTTTGCCGGCGGGCGTAAAGCAGGCCGGGTATGGCGAAGACCGCCGCAAATAAACAGAGCCATAAAATGGCGGTGGTGGTGTCCAGCATGTGTTCTCCCTTTGCCTTCACAGGCACTAAATGGCCGGAAAACGCGGGCTGAGGAAGGGAGAGGGCAGATCGGAATGGCGCGGGATCGTTCGTTTCCTTCCCTTCGCCGGCATTACCCGGATCAGGTTCTAAGGGTTACCGCCGGTGTGGCGGAGTCTCAGCCCGTGTGGGCTCCCCCAGGAATAGCGAAATGAGAGTAAGGGGTGGACGATTTATTGTCAATGCGGTGCAGACGCATAAAAAACGCGGCCTGAGCCGCGTTTTGTAAAGGGCGAATGGCTTATTTCACCATCCAGCCAATTTCTTCGCCGGCGCGGATCGGCACCAGCCGGTCGCCGCCCAGGGGCAGGGTTTCGCCCACGGTCCAGGACTCCTTCACCAGGGTGATGGTGTCTTTGTTGCGGGGCAGGCCGTAGAAGTCTGGGCCGTTGTGGCTGGTAAAGGCTTCCAGCTTGTCCAGGGCGCCGGCTTCTTCAAAGGCTTCGGCATACAGCTCCACGGCGGCGTGAGAGGTATAGGCGCCGGCGCAGCCGCAGGCGGCTTCCTTGCGGTGCTGAAAGTGCGGCGCCGAGTCGGTGCCCATAAAGAACTTTTTGCTGCCGCTGGTGGCGGCGCGCACCAGCGCTTGCTGGTGAGTGTTGCGCTTGAGGATCGGCAGGCAGTAGTAGTGCGGGCGAATGCCGCCCACCAGCATGTGGTTGCGGTTGAACAGCAGGTGGTGGGCGGTGATGGTGGCAGCCACGTTATCGCCGGCCTGCTCTACGAACTTCACCGCGTGCTCTGTGGTGATGTGCTCGAGCACAATCTTGAGATCGGGGAAGTCGCGCACCACGTCGGGCAGCACAGTTTCCAGGAATACTTTTTCCCGGTCAAAGATGTCGATGCGGGAATCGGTCACTTCGCCGTGTACCAGCAGCAGGGTGCCGGTTTCCTGCATGGCTTCCAGCACCGGGTAGATGTTCTTCACATCGGTCACGCCGGAGTCGGAGTTGGTGGTGGCGCCGGCCGGGTAAAGCTTGCAGGCCACAATGTCGCCGTTGGCGCGGCCCTTGCGAATTTCTTCGGGGTCAGTGTTGTCGGTGAGATACAGGCTCATCACCGGCTCGAATTTGCTGCCTTCGGGGCGTACCGCCAGAATGCGCTCGCGGTATTCATTGGCAAGCGCAGTGGTGGTGACGGGCGGCACCAGGTTGGGCATCACCAGGGCGCGGCCCAGATAGCGGCTGGCGTCGCGTACGGTGTCTTTCAGTTGCTCACCGTTGCGCAGGTGCAGGTGCCAGTCGTCGGGGCGGGTAATTGTTAAGGTGGTCATAGTCGGCTCGGCGTTATCCATTGCTTTCGAGGGCTTTATTATCCACCCACGAGCCTTTTTCACCAAACTTCTGAAAACGTAAGGGGTGAGGCGTGAAGGGTGAGGTGAAAAACAGACGGCCTGGCAGGTATTTTTCCCCTCACACCTTACCCCTCACGCCTCTCGCCCTTGGGCGCAGGGGTATGTTATGGTGCCAGCGAGACACGGGGTGTCCTGCAGCGCAGGGCTGAGATAACACCCGTTGAACCTGATCCAGTTCATACTGGCGAAGGGATGTCAGCCTGCCGGCCAAGGGCCATTGCTGCCGCATCATGCCTTCGCCTCACTATCGAGGTAGTCATGCAAACTTCCATCAAGCTGAACGAACAACTGGTGCTGGTCACCGGCGGTGCCCGCGGCCTGGGTGAACATCTGGTGCGCGCCTTTCTGCGCGAAGGCGCCAAAGTGGTGATCAATTACCTGAACAGCGCCGAGGCAGCCCAGAAACTGGCCGCCGAGGCCCCACAGCAGGCGCTGGCCATTCAGGCCGATGTGACCGACGCCGCCGCCGTGCAGGCCATGTTTGAGCAGGCCGAAGCCCACTTCGGCTGCCCGGTGACCACCGTAATCAACAACGCCCTGCCGGCCTTTTCCTTTAACGGTGACGCCCGCACTCACGCCCAGGAACTGGCCTGGGAGCACCTCAACCAGCAGCTGGAAGGCGTGTTGGGCGGTGCCATCAACACCACCCGGGCGGCGCTGGCCGGCATGCGCAAGCAGGGCTTTGGCCGCATCGTCAATGTGGGCACCAACCTGTTCCAGAACCCGGTGGTGCCCTATCACGACTACACCGCCGCCAAGGCCGCACTGCTGTCCCTGACCCGTACCCTGTCTCAGGATCTGGGCCCGAATGGCATTACCGTCAACATGGTGTCCGGCGGCCTGCTGCGCACCACCGACGCCTCTGCCGCCACTCCGGAAGCTGTGTTTGATTACATTGCCGCCAGCACGCCGCTGCGCCGGGTGACCACGCCGGCGGAATTTGCCGACGCCACCCTGTTCTTCGCCTCACCCTGGTCGCGCTCGGTCACCGGCCAGAACCTGGTGGTGGACGGCGGTCTGGTGAAAAACTGATGAGCATGAATCAACGCATGATGCACCTGAACCTGTTTCTGTTCGGATGCGGCCACCACAGGGCGGCCTGGCGTCACCCCAACTCATCGGTCGAGCAACTGGGTGACATTCGCTATTACGAGCGGCTGGCGCAAACCGCCGAACGCGGCAAGCTGGATGCGGTGTTCTTTGCCGACGGTCAGTCTGCCGGCAGCGTGACGGACGGCAGTTACTGGTTTCTGGAGCCGCTCACCGCCATGGCGGCCATGAGCCGGGCCACGGATCGCATCGGTTTTATCAGCACCGTCTCCAGCACCTTTTTCACCCCCTTTCACGCCGCCCGCATGATGGCCTCGCTGGATCATATTTCCAGTGGCCGCATGGGCTGGAACGTGGTCACTTCCATGTTCGACGTGGAAGCCCGTAACCACGGTTACGAGTCGATGCCGGCCCACGCCGAGCGCTATCGCCGGGCCGAGGAGTTTGTGGACGCGGTGATTAAACTGTGGGATTCGTGGGCTGCCGATGCCCTGGTGATGGATCGCGCCGGTCACTACGCCGACCCGGACAAGGTGAACCCCATCAACCACCACGGCGAATTCTTTCTGGTGGACGGCCCGCTCAACGTGCCGCGCCCGCCTCAGGGTCACCCGGTGCTGTTTCAGGCCGGCGCGTCCGAGCAGGGCCGGGCCCTGGCGGCCAAATGCGCCGAGGCCATTTATGCCGTGGCCTACGATCTGCCGGCTGCCCAGGACTATTACCGCGACATCAAGCGCCGGGTGCATGAAAGCGGTCGCAGTGCCAATGTGCCCATTATGCCCGGGCTGGTGACCTATGTGGCCTCCACCGAGGCTGAGGCCAAGGCCAAGCAGCGGGAGCTGGACGAGCTGCTGCCTGCCGACGCCTCGTTGCGTCAGCTCGGCACCTATGTGGGGCAGGACTGCTCCGGCTGGGAGCTGGACGCGCCGGTGCCGGCACTGCCGTCACTGGAGGTGTTCACCGGTCCCAAGGGCCGTTACGCCACCATCTTGCGCATTATTGAAACCGAGCAGCCCACGGTGCGTCAGCTGCTGGGCCGGCTTGCCGCCGGCGGCGGCCACTGCACCATGGTGGGCACGCCCGAGTCCATTGCCGATCGCATGGAGCAGTGGTTTAACAACGAGGGCGCCGACGGCTTTAACCTGATGCCGCCGTCGCTGCCCGCCGGTATTGAGGACTTTGTGGAGCAGGTAGTGCCCGAGCTGCAGCGCCGAGGCCTGTTCCGCACCGAGTATGAAGGCACTACCCTGCGTGACCATCTGGGGCTGGCGAAGCCGTAAGGCGGTTCGGTGCTGACCACGACGGCCCAGCGCTTACTCTGCTCGTCACCCCGCGAAATCTAAATACTGTCACCCCCCGCGAAGGAACGTCATCCCCGCGAAGGCGCTGAGGGATCCCCAAAAAAATAGGCAGGCATGGTAGATTTTCTCTTTTGTTAATCGCCAAAAAAACAAAGAGGACCCGCCATGCCTGCCGTCCGCACAGTCTGCCATAACTTCTTCCGCTCTGCCCTCACTTCTTTCCATCAGGCTCGTACCAAAAACCTGCTGTCTTGCGCGGAAGGGTTGATCGCGGGGAACACGCTTTCCCTGACGCAAATTGGTCGCCATTTTCCGGGAAAATCCAAGGTGAAGCACAAGATAAAGCGGGTAGACCGGTTCATCGGCAATAAAAAACTGCACCATGAAAATACCGCCATCAGCGCCGCTATTGCCCGCCGTATCACGGCATGCCTGCCCAGCTGTGTCATTGCCATTGACTGGAGTGGCTGCTGCAGCCAGGACTTCCATGTGTTGCGTGCCAGTCTGGTGTACGAGGGCGTGGGTTACCCTTGTTGAACCGGGTGGTGTCCTCCGAGCGTCAGGAGCACACCGATGAGCACCAGCAGTTTCTTCTCGACCTGCAAACACTGCTGGGAACACTGCGTCGTGTGGTGATTGTGACAGATGCCGGCTTCAAAACACCATGGTTACGGCAGGTACGCGCATTGGGCTGGGAGTTTGTGGGGCGGGTCCGCGGCCGTATCTACGGCAAGCTGGATAGTGAACAGGAATGGCACCCGGCGGCCGAACTGGCACAGCATGCGAACTCTATCCCCAAGGCACTGGGGCTGGGTTTGTTGGGCAAGTCAGTGCAGCGGCGTTGCCCGGTGTATTTTCATCAATATCACGGACCATCCAAGGGACGGCATAAAAAGCGGGGTAAAAAACAGCCGCTTTATCCGCAAGCAGAGGCACGTTACAGCGCCCTGGCCAAGGAGCCCTGGTTGTTGGTGACCTCGGATGAGCGCCTGAGCGCGAAAGAAGTGGTCTCCATCTACCAGACCCGGATGCAAATTGAGCAGAACTTCCGCGATGACAAGAGCCAGCGCTACGGTTTTGGCTGGAGTAACAGTAAAACGCTCGGGGAAAAACGGATTGCGGTGCTGTGCCTGATTGCCCAGGTTGCCACGCTGATGCTGTGGCTGGTGGGGTTCGAGTGCGAACAACAAGGACGGCACCGGCGTTATCAGGCGAATACGCTGCAACGCCGGGTGCTGTCTTTTATCACTCTGGGCAAGCAAGTGCTGTTTCATGAATCCCGGCGAGTGACAGGCTCACTACTGGAGCGAGCTCTGGCAAGGTTGAGCCGCCTTTACTTACTCTCACCAGGCGTTTCTGCATGACCAGTAAAAAACTGGGGAGCCCTCAGCGCGAAGGCGGGGACGGGGGCCATGTCACAGGCGGTGCCGTGTTTAGCCCTGTGCATTTCTGTTCTTGAATGCTCACTTCACGGGCATGACGGCATATCACCCGCCCGGCGGCGTGAGTCGTAGCTCCAGGCGGCGGAACAGGGCGTCGAGCACCATGGCCATCAGCGCCACCATCACGCCCCCCTGCAGCACAAAGGCCAGGTTGTCGGTGAGCAGGCCGGCGATAATCACCTCGCCAAAGCCCTTGGCCGCCACCGTGGAGCCGATGGTGGCGGTGCCGATGCTGATCACCAGTGAAATACGAATGCCTGCCACCAGGGTGGGCAAGGCCAGGGGCAACTCCACCCGCCACAATTGCTGCAGGGGCGTCATGCCCATGCCTTTGGCCGCCTCGCGCACACTGGGAGGAATTTGCTGCAGGCCGGTCACGGCGTTTTCAAAGATCGGCAGCATGCCATAGAGCAGCAGGGCCACCAGGGTGGGCGTCAGGCCAAAGCCCAGGGCCGGCACCGCCAGCGCCAGCACCGCCACCGGCGGAAAGGTCTGGCCCAGGTTGGCCACGGCCCGGGCCAGCGGAAAGAAGGCCCGGCCCCATGGCCGGGTAACGGCCACGGCCGCCCCCAGTGCCAGCAGGGTGGCGGCGGCAATGGCAGCAAACACCGCCAGGGCATGCCAGCCCAGCAGGTTGGCAAAGCTGTCGCGGGCATAAATGGCCGGGGCGGGCTCAATCACCAGGGGGCGAAACAGCGGCGTGAGCGCTTCCATGTTTACGGTAAGCAGGGCCAGCAGCAGCCCCGGCGCCAGCCACCCAAGGGCGCGGCTCATGCCCCGGCTCCCCGTTTTAACAGCTCATTCAGGGTCACTTCGCCCACCGGCTCGCCGGCGTTATCCACCACGGTCAGCCGGTCGGCGCCCTGCCAGAGCAACTCGGCCATGGCGTCCCGCAGGCTGGTGCCGGCGGCCATGGCCGGGCCGCCGGGCTGAGAGGCCGGGGTCATGATGTCGCCCAGTGTTTGTGTGGCCAGCAGCCGCAGGGATCTGTCCTGGCCGCCCACCAGGCTTTGCACAAAGCCCGGTTTGGGGTGGCGAAGCAGGGCCTCTGGGCTGTCCATCTGTAATATCTCGCCCTTGTCCATCACCGCGATAACGTCGGCCATTTTAATGGCTTCTTCCAGATCATGGGTCACCATGATGATGGTGATCCCCAGCAACTGTTGAATATGCAGCAGCTCGTCCTGCAGGTGCTCCCGGGTGAGCGGGTCGAGGGCGCCAAAGGGCTCGTCCATCAGCAGCAGCTGGGGGCGTGCTGCCAGCGCCCGGGCCACACCGACTCGTTGCTGCTCGCCGCCGGAGAGCTGATGCGGGTATTTGCCGGCAAAGGTGGCGGGGTCGAGCCGGAACAGGCTCAGCAGCTCGCTCACCCGGGCATCGATGTCGCTTTTGCGCCAGCCCAGCAGGCGCGGCACTGTGGCAATGTTGCGGGCAATGGTCTGGTGCGGAAACAGCCCCACGCCCTGAATGGCGTAGCCAATGCGCCGGCGCAGCTGCTCGGCGGGAATCGTGGTGACATTCTGCCCCTGAATAAATATCTCGCCCGAACTGGGTTCAATCAGCCGGTTGAGCATGCGCAAGGTGGTGGACTTGCCGCAACCGGAAGTGCCCACCAGGGCGCAGGCCCGGCCGCTCTCTACCCGGAAAGACAGGTCTTTCACTGCAAGTTGCTGGCCGAACTGTTTGCTCAGGTTTTTTACTTCAATCATTTGCGAATGCCTTGTTGCAGGGCGATCAGGGTGTCGATGAGGATGGCGAACAAGAACGCCAGCAGCAGGGTCGGCAGGGCGCCGAGGATCACCAGATCGGTGGCGGTCTGTCCCAGCCCCTGAAAGATGTAGGTGCCGTAGCCACCGCCCCCCACCAGGGCCGCCACCGCCACCAGGCCGATATTTAGCGTGACCACCACGCGCAAGCCACTCAGGATCACCGGCAACGCCAGCGGAAACTCCACTCGCCACAAGCGCTGGCGGTGGCTCATGCCCATGGCGGTGGCGGCCTCGCGCACATGAGCGTCGACCCGGTCAAAGCCCAGCGCCGTGTTGCTGACAATGGGCAGCAGCGAATACAGAAACAGGGCGATTACCGCCGGTGCCGCGCCAATACCGCGAATGCCCAGCTCTCCCAGACAGGGGTGCGCGGTGGCCAGCAGGCTCAGCGGCACCATCAGCAGGCCAAACATGGCGAGGCTGGGAATGGTCTGCAGAATATTGAGCACCGGAAACAGCGCCGCCCGCAGCCCCGGCGAGCGGTGGCAGGCCACACCCAGCGGAATGCCTGCCAGCACCGCCGGCACCAGGCTGCCCAGGGCCAGTTGCAGATGGCGCAGGCCCTGGCGCCAGAAGTCGCTGCGGTTGTGAAATTCCCGCAGCAGCGACAGGTCGTCACAGCGGCCCGAGGCCAGCAGCGCCACCACGGCGCCGGTGAGGGCTGCCACCAGCGCCAGTCGTGGCAATGGCCTGAGTTGCAGCCTGATGGCAGCGTCGGTGATCAACAGGCTGAGCCAGAACAGCCCCAGCCAGAAGCCCGACCCCAACGACACCCGGGCCAGGGGGCCGGCGTTTTCCAGCAGGGCGGTGGCGGTGTGGCCGGCGGTATACAGCAGCAGCGGCAGGGCAGCAGCGGTGAGGGCCAGCCGCTGCTTGAGCCCGTGGTTAATCGAGCACAGGGGCAGTAACAGCAGCGGCCATAGTCCGGCAGGCCCGGCGGCGGTCAGCAGCCCCAGCGACTCGCCGGGCAAAATACGGTTGGGTTGCAGGCCGACAAAGGGCAGCGCCAGCAGGCTGGCTACCAGCGCTGTAGTCAGCAGGCCGCCGACCTTGTCGGTTTTGGGTAAGGTCAAACAAACTCCTTAATGGCTGAAGACAGTCACCCCCGCGAAGGCGCTGAGGGATCCCCAAAAAAATAGGCAGGCATGGTAGATTTTCTCTTTTGTTAATCGCCAAAAAAACAAAGAGGACCCGCCATGCCTGCCGTCCGCACAGTCTGCCATAACT
>NZ_JAVBHX010000015.1 GCF_030732065.1 Oceanimonas aquatica | reverse complement strand
ATATTTACAACCTGGAGCGGCCTCATCACGCATTGAAATACAGAACGCCGGATGCGGTGCATCGGGCGTTCTGAGTGGCGAAAAGCTAGCTGAAAATGTGTAAACCTATTTCAGGACTAGACACCGCTATTCGCCGGATCGCACCATAGCATGGTCGCTCAGTAATGCGGCGGCGGGGTTTCTTCCGCCTGGCTGGCGACCTGGCCGGGCTGTATTTCCTTGAACTTCTTGCTTAACAGGCTGAGCTGCTGTTTGAGGCGAGCGATTTCACCGCCCTGGGCGGCGATCTCCTGGTTGAGCTGCTCTATGGTGTCGTCCTGAAAGGCCAGCCGGGTTTCCATCTGCTCCAGCCGGTGCAGCAGTTCATCATTCATCATGTTCGTCTCTGTTGGTAAGCGCCCAGGTCTCGCCCAGGCCGGCGGAGCTGGTGCTGTAAAGCCGGTGCGCGCCGTCAAAAGCGACACTATACACCATGGCGCTGGCCGGCCTCAGCTGTGTGTGCAGGCCCACTTGCCAGTGGTGAAGGTGAGTGCCGTCGCTGAGTCGCCATAAATCCAGCCGGCGGGCGGTGCCGCCGGTGGCAAGCAGATCCTGATCCACATTCAGCCGGGCGCTGATAAAGGTCTGGCCCCGGGCGGGCACCTCCAGCCGGGCCTGCACCTCGCCATCGGGCAGGCGGTGAACTTCCCCGTTGCCCTGAGCATCGGCGCTGAAGGCATAGCGGCCGCCCTGATCCAGCCGCACCAGGCTCACACTGTGTTCGTGGCGCCAGCGTGCCACTATGGCAGCATCGTCGGTTTGCCAGAGCATTACCTCGCCGTCGTGGCTGGCGCTCAGGGCATAGCGGCCGTTGGCGGAGATATCCAGGCTGTTGATGCGGTCCTGATGGCCGAGAAACTGCAGCCGGCGGCCGCTGGCAAGGTTCACGTATTCCACTTCACCATTCTGGTAGCCCAGCAGCAGCGCCCGGCCGTTGCTGGCCAGCGCCAGGGCACGCAGCGGTTGCTCCACACGGTAAAAGCCCAGATTTTGACCGCTTTCCAGTGACCAGAGTGCCACTGTCCGCTCGGTGGCGGTGGCGGCGGCCTTGCCGTCGGGGCCGCTGGCCAGCAGCACCACGGGATCGGTTTCCTGCCCCTGATACCACTGATACAGGGGAGCGGCGTCGCCAGCCATCCATACCTGTACCGGGCCCTTGCCGCTGGACACCAGGGTAAAGCGACCGTCGTCGGTGGACGCTGCCGCCAGTATGCTGCCCTCGGCCAGGACCTGCCGGGCGAGGGGAGGCTCGCTTTGATCACAGCCGGCCAGCAGCAGGCCAAGGGCCAGTAGCGGGCCGGCAAGAAGGCGGGAAAACGGGGAGGGGCGTGCTGTCATGAAGGCAAGTTGGCCGAATGTGAAATGGTGGTGCCTAGCTTCGCATGTTTCAGCGGGATTTTCCTCCGTCGCGTGGCCGTGTGAGACCCGGAAGGCGGGCCGGTGCGCACTATACTTCAAGGCGGGGGAGCGCATTATCCATTCCTCAACCGGAGGTTGGTTCTATGAAAACATCAATGTTGATCTTTACCCTGGCGCTCTGCGGCCTGGGCGGTCAGGCGCTGGCCGCGCCCACCGACGAGCAGAAACAGGCCATGCTGGTCGATGCCCTCAATGCGGCGCCCCCCACCCTGCGTGACAGCGTGACCGTGGTGGACTGGGAGCAGAACGTGCTGCAGCAGGGCAGCGGTGACTACACCTGTTTTCCCACTCCGCCCCAGCTGGAGGGCACGGCACCCATGTGCATGGACGGTCCCTGGATGGAATGGGCCCAGGCCTGGATGGAGAAAAAACCGTTTCAGGCCAAGGCCATGGGGATCTCCTACATGCTCGCCGGTGACGGCGGTGCCAGTAATATCGACCCTTACGCCGAAGGCCCCACGGATGATAACCAGTGGATTGTGGAAGGGCCGCACCTGATGATCATAGTGCCCGACAACAGTCTGCTTGACTCCCTGCCGACCGACCCCAGCCTGGGCGGGCCCTATGTGATGTGGAAAGACACCCCTTATGCTCACATCATGATTCCAGTTGGAGCCAGAGAATAGCCCTGGTGGTAACGAAGCCCGCCGGGCTTCGCTACCCCGGCTGACGAGCCGAGCCCCATACCAGGAACGACAGCGCAAGACGCGCCGGCACGGGATAATTTTTTTTGGCAAGTTGCAACCTGCCTGCAAATCCTCGAGTATAAACCTCTCATTTTTCAAGGTGTCTGTGCACCCGACTCGGAGTTGATAATGAAAAAACTGTTACAGGTCAGCTTGCTGGCTACCGCCGTGATGGCGGGGTTGAGTGGTTGTAACGATGAGCAGGCGGCTGAAAAGGCAAGCGCTCCGGCTGCGGAAACTAGCGCGGCTCCGTCAGCCGACGGCGCGGCGGAATTCAACAGTTTCGAGGACAAGTCCGCGTACGCCATCGGTCTGTCCATGGGCCGTTACATCGGCTCCACTCTGGAAAAGCAACAGGAGCTGGGCGTCAGCCTGAGCAATGAGGTGATCCTGCAGGGGGTGAAGGACGGCTTCACCACCGATGGTAAAATGACCGACGAGGAAGTGCAGCAGGCGCTGATGGCCTATGACACGCACATTAACGAGTTGATCGAAGCCAAGACCAAGGAAGAAGCCGCTGCCACCCTGAAGGAAGGCGAGGATTTTCTGAAGGAAAACGCCCAGCGTGAGGGCGTGCAGGTGACCGAGTCCGGCTTGCAGTACGAAGTGCTGAGCGCCGGTGAGGGCGACAAGCCGGCAGCGGAAGACGTGGTGACCGTGCATTACACCGGTACTCTGGTGGACGGCACCCAGTTCGACAGCTCGGTTGAGCGCGGCGAGCCGGCGAGCTTCCCTCTCAATCAGGTGATTCCGGGCTGGACCGAAGGGGTTCAGCTGATGCCGATGGGCGCCAAGTACAAGTTCTACATTCCGTCCAGCCTGGCCTACGGCGAGACCGGCGCCGGCTCCATTCCCGGCAATGCCGTGCTGATCTTTGAAGTGGAACTGCTGGACATTGAAAAGGCCGCCGATGCCGAAGAGGCCGTGGCCGCCGCAGTGGAAGAGGACGCTCAGCAGTAACACCTCGTCAGTCAGTCATAACCAGAGGCCCGGCATTTGCCGGGTCTTCGTTTTTCAGGAGCCATTGCCGCCAGCTTTCGGGCCGGCTCAGCAATTGCTCCTTTTGCTTTCTGGGCAGCCGTTTCAGCCGGTATTCCAGTTTCAGCGCCGTGGACTTGTCGCCCACCGCCTGCTGCCACACCAGAACGGCGGGGCGGCGCGACCAGACGTAACGGGAAGCGCGCGCTTTTAACTCGTTGTGCTCGCGACAGCGGCGCTCGGGCTCGAGGGTAATGCCGCCGTACAGGCTGTCATCCCGGCAGCGCAGCAGATAGAGATGCCACTGGCTCATGGCAACACCAGTTCAACCCGCTGGGGCGGGTAGCACAGGCCGGTGGTGCAGCCCTGGTAGTCCAGCATGACCCGAGCGTCGGGGCCGGCATGGCGCAGCGGCAGCCGAAGTTCCACCTGGTTGCGGTATACCTGGCTTTTGCCGAAATACTCGTCTTCGTGAGCTTCGCCCTCGGGAGGCTGCCAGGCGTTCAGCTCGACGTGATGGCCCTCGGCAGCGAGTTTGTGCCGGTAGAGGTAGGCTTCGGGGGCAATAGTGATATTAACCGTCAGGATATCGCCGTCGCGCCTGTGGTCGATCACAAATGCCTGCTCCACCGGCAGTACCCGGTTGCCAGGTGGTGACGATGAGCCAAACTGTTCCAGTACAAGGGGGGTAAGCATCAGCAGCAGGCCGGCCAGAGCCGCTGTCAGCAAGGCGGGTTTCATTCTTCTCTCCCTGGACACGGTGCGCACATCGGCATTTGAAAATGCCGGCGGGCGTCCCCATTTCATCAATTTGACCCCATTGTAAGCCGTTAACGGCAAAAAGAGGTGATTGTGGGCAGGATCCTGTTGTTTTTCATTGGTGCCGGTTTGCTGGAGATCTTTGTGTTCATCGAGGTGGGCTCGGCCATCGGCGCCTGGAGCACCATAGCGCTGATCATGCTGACCGCCATTATCGGCATCAGTCTGGTGCGTATTCAGGGCCTGCAGACCCTGATGGACGCCCAGGAAAAAATAAACCGGGGCGAAACCCCGGCCCGGGAAATGGTCTCGGGCATGATGCTGGCGCTGAGCGGCGTGCTGCTGCTGCTGCCGGGCTTTGTCACCGACTTTGCCGGCGTGTTGCTGCTGTTGCCGCCGGTGCGCACCGCTCTGGCCGAGCGCTTTCTCAGCCGGGCCCATGTGCGCGGCGACAAGGGC
Organism: Oceanimonas aquatica; assembly: GCF_030732065.1. Taxonomy (GTDB): domain Bacteria; phylum Pseudomonadota; class Gammaproteobacteria; order Enterobacterales; family Aeromonadaceae; genus Oceanimonas. The sequence goes on along the minus strand of NZ_JAVBHX010000015.1, from coordinate 48,600 downwards.
CATACCTTTACCGCCGAGTACTACTATCACAGCGAAACCCGGGTGAACGACGAGAATGACAAAAAGGGCGTTACCTTTGAGGGCGAAGCCGAGCGCAAGGATGATAAGTAAGCGCTTTAGGAAGCCGAAAACGCTACAACCCTGTTCGTCATGCCGGCCTTGAGCCGGCATCTTTTTCAGGGCGCTCCAGCATACCGCGATGGACTCCGGCTCAAGGCCGGAGTGACAATTCTTTCAGTCCCTGTTCCCATCAGCTCAGCGGGTGGCGAATTCGCCACGGAAAGCGCCGCCAGGCATACAGGCAGGCGATCAGCCCGGCCAGCAGGTTGGCCAGCAAAATACCGGTAAAAATCCCTTCGGCGCCGGCCAGACCGGCGCCCAGCCAGGCCAGTGGCAGCAAGAGTCCAAACAGCCGAAGGCCATTCAGCAGCAGTGAAATCACCGACACCCGCAGGCCGTTCAGGGCCGCGCCCAGCAACATGAAACAGCCTTGCAGCCCATAGCTCAGTGGCACCAGCTGCAGATATTGTTGCAGCAGCCGCCTCACCTCGGCACTGTCGGTAAACAGCCCCGCCAGCCAGGGCGCCAGCCACCACAGCAATATAAACACGCCCAGCTGAAACAGCAGCGCAAAGCGCATGGCCAGCAACAGGCCGTGACGGCTGCGCTCATGCAGGCCGGCGCCGGTATTCTGGGAAATAAAGGGCGCCAGCACCGAGCTCAGCGCCATCATCACGATCAGCACCAGTGCCTCAATGCGTGAAGCCGCGCCGTAAGCCGCCACGGTTTCGGTGCCGAAATCGGCCAGCAGCAGCATCAGCAGGGCGGTGGCCACCGGGTTGAGCACACTGGTAAAGGACGCCGGAATGGCCACGTGCAGCAGCTGGCGCCAGTGGCGCAGCAAGGGGGCCAGGGCCGGCGGGTGCCAGCTCAGCAGGCGTTCTCTGTGCTGCAGCAGGGTCAGCGCCACTCCCATGGCCATCAGCCATGAGCAGGCGCTGGCAATGGCGGCGCCGCGAATACCGAGTGCCGGAAAGGGACCCAGGCCAAAGATCAGCAGTGGGTCGAGTACGCCGTTGACCAGCCCGGCCACCAGCATCACCAGCCCGGGGGTGCGGGTATCACCGGTGGCGCGAATGGCGGCATTACACACCATGGGGATCACCAGCATGGGAGAAGCCGCGTACCAGATGATCATGTAGTCGTGGATCAGCGGCATCAGCGCCGTTTCGGCCCCCAGCAGGGAAAACAGCGAATCCAGGCTGGCCAGCCCCAGTCCTGCCAGCACCAGTACCAGCACCAGTGACAGCAACAGGCTGTCGCTGGTAAAGCGGGCCGCCTGCTCATGGCAGCCGGCACCCAGGGCCTGGCCCAGACAGGCCGACAGCCCGGCACCCAGCCCCATGGCCAGGGAGGTGACCACAAAGGTCACCGGAAAGGTAAAGGTCACCGCCGCCAGTGGTGCCGTGCCCAGCAGCCCGATAAAAAAGGTATCCACCAGGTTGAACGCCAGGATCGCCACTATACCCAGTGCCATGGGGCCGGTCATGCGCGCCAGTTGCGGGCCGATGGGGGCGGTGAGCAGTGAATTGGAGTGGGGCACGAAAAAACCTTGATGTTGCGGGCGTGAGCGTAATACGGCGGTCATGATAACGCCGGTGAGCCCGTGATTTTAAAAAATTTTTGCACTCGGCTCTTGAAGGCCGCAAATGCGTTCCCATATAGGAAGGCAACGGAACAAGTTTGCGGCCGATGGCCGTTTATCTAACAAGGTAACAACACTCAGCAGGAGAGTTATCGATGAACATTCGTCCATTGCACGATCGCGTCATTATCAAGCGTATTGAAGCCGAGGCCAAGTCGGCCGGTGGCATCGTTCTGACCGGCTCCGCCGCCGAGAAATCCACTCGCGGCGAAGTGCTGGCAGTGGGTAATGGCCGCACACTGGACAACGGTGAAGTTAAGCCTCTGTCCGTGAAGGTCGGTGACAAGGTGATCTTCAACGAAGGTTTTGGCGTCAAAACCGAGAAGCTGGACGGTCAGGAAGTGCTGATCCTGTCCGAGGGCGATATTCTCGCCATCGTCGAAGAATAATCCGGTTCATCCACTTTTAAGGAAGATAAACAATGGCAGCTAAAGACGTAAAATTTGGTAACGATGCCCGCGTAAAAATGCTCAAGGGTGTCAACATTCTGGCCGACGCCGTTAAGGTGACCCTGGGCCCGAAAGGCCGCAACGTGGTACTGGACAAGTCCTTTGGTGCTCCCAACATCACCAAGGATGGCGTGTCCGTGGCCAAGGAAATCGAACTGGAAGACAAGTTCGAGAACATGGGTGCCCAGATGGTGAAGGAAGTAGCGTCCAAGGCCAACGACGAAGCCGGTGACGGCACCACCACCGCCACCGTACTGGCTCAGTCCATCGTTAACGAAGGCCTGAAGGCCGTGGCCGCCGGCATGAACCCCATGGATCTGAAGCGCGGCATCGACAAGGCCGTGGCTCAGGCCGTTGCCGAGCTTAAAGAGCTGTCTGTGCCCTGCAAGGACACCAAGGCCATCGCTCAGGTAGGTACCATCTCTGCCAACTCCGATGAGAAGGTCGGCACCCTGATCGCCGAAGCCATGGAAAAAGTAGGCACCGACGGTGTCATCACCGTGGAAGAAGGCCAGGGCCTGTATGACGAGCTGGACGTGGTAGAAGGCATGCAGTTCGACCGTGGCTACCTGTCTCCCTACTTCATCAACAAGCAGGAAACCGGCACCGTTGAGCTGGAAGACCCCTTCATTCTGCTGGTTGACAAGAAAGTCTCCAACATTCGCGAGCTGCTGCCGGTACTGGAAGGCGTGGCCAAGCAGAACAAGCCGCTGCTGCTGGTAGCGGAAGACGTGGAAGGCGAAGCCCTGGCCACCCTGGTGGTGAACAACATGCGCGGCATCGTGAAAGTGGCCGGCGTCAAGGCCCCGGGCTTTGGTGACCGTCGCAAGGCCATGCTGCAGGACATCGCCATTCTGACCGGCGGTACCGTGATCTCCGAAGAAGTGGGTCTGGAGCTGGAAAAAGCCACCCTGGAAGATCTGGGCCGTGCCAAGCGCGTGGTGATCAGCAAGGACAACACCACCATCATCGATGGTGTGGGCGAGGCCGATGCCATCAACGCCCGTGTGGCACAGATTCGCCAGCAGATCGAAGAATCTTCTTCCGATTACGATCGCGAGAAGCTGCAGGAACGTGTGGCCAAGCTGGCCGGCGGTGTGGCCGTGATCAAGGTGGGTGCTGCCACCGAAGTGGAAATGAAAGAGAAGAAGGCCCGTGTCGACGACGCCCTGCACGCGACCCGAGCTGCCGTGGAAGAAGGCGTGGTACCCGGTGGCGGTGTGGCCCTGGTACGTGCCGCGTCCAAGCTGGTTGAGCTGACCGGCGACAACGAAGATCAGAACGTGGGTATCAAGGTTGCCCTGCGCGCCATGGAAGCCCCGCTGCGTCAGATCGTTACCAACGCTGGCGAAGAAGCCTCGGTAGTGGTATCCAAGGTCAAGGCCAGCGAAGGCAACCAGGGTTACAATGCCGGCAACGACACCTACGGCGACATGCTGGAAATGGGTATCCTGGATCCGACCAAGGTCACCCGCTCTGCCCTGCAGTTCGCCGCTTCCGTGGCCGGTCTGATGATCACCACCGAAGCCATGGTGACCGACCTGCCGAAGGACGAAGCCCCGGCCATGCCTGACATGGGCGGCATGGGCGGCATGGGCGGCATGGGCGGCATGATGTGATCTGAATCACATTATATTCTGCCGGGAGCCACTCCCTGCTCAGTAAAAACCGGACCGAAAGGTCCGGTTTTTTTTTGAAAACTGCTCACCGGCGCCCTGAACGCCTAAATTACACTTCAGTTGCATCAAATGTTTTCGGTATGATGGCAGCCCTGTCTTGATGGAACTTTTGAGTCCATGTTGTTTTCAGACTGCTGCTCCAAAGGCCGGGCCCAGGCCTCCCTTGCGAGTTGAGGAGAAGAAAAATGAAGCTGCTCGGCGCTATCATGCTGTGGCTGGTGTCATGGGGCACCCTGGCCGGGGAGCCGGTGATCCTCACCATCTCCGGCAATATCGAGCTGCAAGGCCGCTCCCATGAACAGGTGGACTATACCCTGACTCAGTTACAGGCATTGCCTCAGGGGGAGATCACCACGGCTCATCCGTGGTCGGAACAGCCCCGCACCTACCGCGGCCTGGATCTGCGCGTGCTGCTTGAAGACCTGTTTGGCCACGCCCGCATCCAGACCATTTATCTGGAGGCGTTAAACGGCTTCAGCGTGGCGGTGGACTGGCAGGAAGTGGCCCCCTACGATCCGCTGCTGGCGTGGAGTGAAAACGGCCGCCTGATGAGCCGGCGCGACAAGGGCCCGCTGTGGCTGATATTGCCCTACGACAAGGCCCCCGAGCTGCAGCAGGCGGAATTTTTGCATTACATGGCCTGGCAACTCAGGCACATAAAGGTACGAACGGAACCCCAGTGAGGCGATTGTTTATTCCCCTTCCCGGCACCGAACATCAGGGTGCCGGGCACGTTTTCAAGCGGGCCGGCATTTTGTTGCTGTTGTTGTGCATGCTGTTGTTTGGCATCGGCGCCGCCCACTCCCTGCTGAATATTCGCCAGCACAATACCCTGCTGGAGCAGCGTAACTATGAAGTGCCCTGGTCGATGATGCAGCTCAAACTGGAAATGAGCCGTTTTCTCGATGCAGTGCGGCTGTTGCACGCCGGCGCCATCGATCACGACGAGCTGATGCTGCGCTACGACATTTTGTGGAGCCGCACGCCGGTGCTGCTCAGCAATCAGCTCAAGGACACCCTCAGCGACCGCCCCGATCTGTGGCAGCTGATCCAGCAGATTGAAAACCGGGTCAGGGCCATGGAGCCCATGGTCAAGGCCATTCGTCCCGGCTCGCCCGACTATCAGCTGTTGCTGGCCGAGCTCAGCCCCTATACCGAGCCGCTGGCCCGCACCATGACCGCCACCATGCACAGCAATGTGCTGTTTTATGCGGAATATGACCAGGCCTACCGGGAGCTGGGGCGGGAGCTGTATATCAGCATACTGGGGCTGGCCCTCAGTGGTGTGCTGCTGTTGCTGTTGCTGGGAAGCGAGCTGCTCGGTTACCGCCGCCGGCTGTTGCGGGATCCCCTGACCGGGCTGCCCAACCGTTTTGCCCTGCAACACCGGCTGCAGCAGCAGGTAAACCGCCAGCAGCCATTCAGCCTGACCCTGCTGGCGCTGAAGGATTACTCCCGGTGCTACCAGCAGTTTGGTTTTGAAGTGGCGGACGCGCTGCAGCAGGCTTTTGCCCGGCGTCTTGAAGCCTGTTTGCTGCCCGAGGAAGGCATTGCCCTGCTGGGCCGGGAAAGCCTGGCGGTGGTAGCCAACGGTGTGCTGGAGCTGTCCGATGTGCGGGTGCAGTTGTCGCGCATTCGTCAGGCTCTGAGCGCGCCGGAGTCCATTGCCCAGCACGACTTTCATCTGACGCCGGAGATAGGCGTGGTGTTGTATCCGGCAGATGCCGACAATGTGGTGGATTTGCTGGCCCGGGGCGAGCTGGCGCTTGAGCTGTGCCGGCATGAGCAGTTGCCCTATGTCATCTTTGAGCCGTCCATGCTCAAGGAAATTGAGCGCCGCCAGCAACTGGCCGCCGATCTGCCGGCGGCGCTTGAAAGCGACAGCCTGACCCTGCGTTTCTATCCGCTGGCCACCCCATCCGGTCAGTGCGCCGGGTTGCGCTTGTCGCTGCAATGGCGGCATCCCCGCTATGGTGATATCGGCGACAGCGAGCTGGTGCGGGTAACCGAGCAGTACCAGTTGTCGGAGCGACTATTGCTGTGGACACTGAGCCGGGTGGGTGAGCTGCTGCCCGGCTGGCGCCGGGTTCAGCCGACGCTGTTCGTCAGCCTGGCGCTGTCGCCCTCGGTGTTTCGCTTTTCCCTGGGTGGTCAGCTGGAAACCCTGTTGGCCGGCTATGGCCTTGAAGGCAACGCCCTGACGCTGGAGGTGGGTGAGCCCACGGTGATGGAGGCGCCCCATCAGGCCCAGAGCATACTGGCCGAGCTGCGCCGGCCGGGTGTGCGCATCATGCTGGCGGAATTTGGCACCGGCTGCTCCCGCTGGGGGCCGCTGGCGCGGTTACCCCTGGACTGGCTGCAGCTGGATGCGTCCTGCTGCAGCGGCATCGAGCAGAGCGAGGAGGCGAGAAGTCAGCTCGCCACCCTGTTTGGTCTGGCCCGGCTTCTGGGGGTGCCGCCGGTGTGTTGTGGTGTGAGCAGTGCCGCCGAGCGCGGAGTGATCGTGGCGCTCGGTGGCGAGCCCCTGCTGCAGGGGCCCTTTGTCAGCCCGTCGCTGGCCGCCATGGAGGTCAAAACCTGGCTGGAAAGCCTGGCGCCGGCGCGGCTGACCGACTTCGACGTCAGTCAAGGCGCATGAACTGCCCCAGAGTGGTGGCCAGCAGCTGAATTTTGTGCACCATGCGCGCCAGCAGTGCCTGATATTCGTCTTCCGAGCTGGATGACAGCATTTCCAGCTCGTCCGCCAGCTCCGCCACGTAGGGCATAAAGTGGTCGGCGCGGGTGATGAACTGGCTGTCTTCGCGCAGTACCGCATTGAACTTGGCCTGGCCCTTGGCGCGCAGGGCGGCCAGTTTCTTGTCGGCGTCAATGGCCTGATGGTAGAGCTCTTTCAGGGTGTCGTTCAGCCTGTCGATTACCGAATCATGCATGGTGTGTCCTTAACGGGTTCCAGGTTTAAATCGAGTGGGGTTTTGCTGACCTCGCCGCCGATCTCGCGCACCAGCCGGGGTACCAGAAACCCCGGCAGCCGTTCCAGCAGCCGGGCCATCAGGGCCCGGGCGTGATCATCGCTGACGGCAAAGTGGGCGGCACCGGCAACCTTGTCGAGCTGGTGCACGTAATAGGGCAGTACGCCGGCTTCAAACAACCGCTCCGACAGCGCTTCCAGGGCGTCGGCATCGTCGTTGACGCCGGCCAGCAGCACGCTCTGGTTTAGCAGGGTAATGCCGGCGCGCTGCCATTGTTGCAGCCTGCCCGCCAGATCCTGATCTATCTCGTTGGCGTGATTCACATGCACTACCAGCACCGGGCGCAGCCGGCTTTGGCTCAGGCGCTCTCGCAGGGTGCCGGTGAGGCGGGTGGGAATGACCACCGGCAGGCGGCTGTGAATGCGCAGCCGCTTAAGGTGCGGAATGCATTCGAGCTCGCTCAGCAGCGCGGCAATATGCTCGTCCTTGGCCATCAGCGGATCGCCGCCGGAGAGGATCACCTCGTTGATTTCGGCGTGCGCGGCAATATAGTCCACCGCCGGCTGCCAGCCGCCTTGCCCCGGGCTGTTGTCGGCATAGGGAAAATGGCGGCGAAAGCAGTAGCGGCAGTTCACCGCACAACCGCCGCGCAGCACCAGCAATACCCGCGAGCGATACTTGTGCAGCAGGCCGGGCAGGGCGCTGTCGTGTTCGTCTAGGGGATCGGTGACAAAGCCCGGCACCTCGGTAAATTCTCCGGCCAGGGGCAATACCTGGCGCAGCAGGGGGTCTGCCGGGTCACCGGGGTGCATTTTGTCGGCAAAGGGCTTGGGCACCCGCATCGGGAACAGCCGGCGGGCGGCAAAGCCTTCCAGCCAGGGCCCGTGATCGAGCCCCAGATAGTCCAGCAGCTGCTCGGGAGTGGTAAAGGCGCGGGCAAGCTCTTTTTGCCAGGGAATATGTAAATCGCCCCCGTTTAGGGGTATCATTGCCGGCATTTTCTGCAACTCTGTCAATCTACGAGGGTAAAATGGCCTCTTATAGTACCAATGAATTCAAATCTGGTCTCAAGATTATGCTGGACGGCGAGCCTTGTGCCATTATCGAAAACGAATTCGTTAAGCCCGGCAAAGGTCAGGCCTTCAACCGTGTAAAAATTCGCCGTCTGCTCAATGGCAAGGTGCTGGAAAAGACCTTCAAGTCCGGCGACAGCGTGGAAGCGGCCGACGTGATGGACGTGGAGCTGGCCTATCTGTACAACGATGGCGAGTTCTACCACTTCATGAACAACGACACCTTTGAACAGATCGCCGCCGACGAGAAAGCGGTAGGCGACACCAAGCTGTGGCTGAAGGAACAGGACGTGTGCGTGCTGACCCTGTGGAACGGCGCCGCCATCTCCGTGACCCCGCCCAACTTCGTTGAGCTGGAAGTGGTTGAGACCGATCCGGGCCTGAAGGGTGACACTGCCGGTACCGGCGGCAAGCCTGCCACCCTGAGCACCGGCGCCGTGGTTCGCGTGCCGCTGTTTATTCAGATTGGCGAAGTACTGCGCGTTGACACCCGCTCCGGCGAATACGTGTCCCGCGTAAAATAAGCGATTTACGAATACAAAAACGGCGCCTTTCGGCGCCGTTTTTTTTCGTCTTACTCTTTACCGTAGACGTTGTTTTCCTGCTCGCGGACACGAATGAAGGTGGTGCGCTTGGTCAGCTCCTTCAGACGCTGGGCACCCACATAGGTACAGGTGGAGCGTACGCCGCCGAGCACGTCCTGCACGGTGTTTTCCACCGGACCACGGAAGGCCAGCTCAACGGTCTTGCCTTCGGCCGCCCGGTACTTGGCCACGCCGCCGGCGTGTTTGCCCATGGCGCTGGCGGAGCTCATGCCGTAGAACTTCATGAACTGCTTGCCGTCACGCTCGATCAGCTCGCCACCACATTCTTCGTGGGCCGCCAGCATGCCGCCCAGCATTACGAAGTCGGCGCCGCCGCCAAAGGCCTTGGACACGTCACCGGGGCAGGTGCAGCCGCCGTCGCCGATGATCTGACCACCCAGGCCGTGGGCCGCATCGGCACACTCGATAATGGCGGACAGCTGGGGGTAACCAACGCCGGTCTTGACGCGAGTGGTACATACGGAGCCCGGGCCTATGCCCACCTTGACGATGTCGGCACCGCACAGGATCAGCTCTTCCACCATTTCACCGGTGACCACGTTGCCGGCAATGATGGTGTGGGTGGGGCACTGCTCGCGCACACGAGACACGAAAGAGGCGAAGTGCTCGCTGTAGCCGTTGGCCACGTCGATGCAGATAAAGCCCAGCTCGTCAGACAGGGCCAGGATCTGCTGCAGTTTTTCAAAGTCACGCTCGGAGGTGCCGGTGGACACGATCACGTGCTTGAGCACATCGCTGCCGGCATCGGTGACAAATGCCTGCCATTGGTCAACCGAGTAGTGTTTGTGAACCGCGGTCAGCATCTCGTGACGAGCCAGCGCACGGGCCATTTCAAAGGTGGCAACAGTGTCCATGTTGGCGGCGATGACCGGTACCCCGGACCAGCGGCGACCCGAATGCTTAAAGGTGAACTCACGGTTCAGTTCGACCTGAGCGCGGCTGTTGAGGGTGGAGCGCTTGGGGCGAAACAGCACATCCCTAAAGCCCAGTTTCAAGTCTTCTTCGATACGCATTGGTATTACCTCAGTAAATGACAGGCATAAAAAAACCGGGGGTTTTTTAGGCCCCCGGTTTTCAGCATTCTAGCCACGGCGAACTTTTTTGCAACCATTCCTGACTACAAGTTCAGAAATATTATTCATGGTGGTCACGCGGGCGTCAGCAGGCGGTTTGCGGCGTTGCTGACGATCTGCTCGCTTCGGCCGGCAGCGGCTTTTATTTTGCTCAAAATTGCGCCATTATTGGCTCAACCAAGGGGCGAGGGGCGATGTCATGTTCAGGGTGATGGGACTGGATCATCTGGTGCTGCGGGTGCGCAACCCCCAGCGAATGCTGGACTTTTACTGCAAGGTGCTGGGCTGTTGCCTGGAGCGCGAGAAAGCCGAGATTGGGCTGTATCAGTTGCGCGCCGGGGATCAGCTGATCGATTTGGTGGATATTCGCGGCCCGCTGGGCGGTGACGGCGAGGCCGCCGATCAGTGCAAGGCCAACATGGATCATTTTTGTCTTCGGATCGATCCGTTTGATCCCGATGCGCTGCTCAATTATCTCAGCCTGTCGGGAGTGGTCTGCGAGCCACCGGTCATGCGCTACGGGGCTCAAGGGGAAGGGCCGTCGATCTACCTGTTTGATCCGGAAGGCAATCAGATCGAGCTGAAAGGCCATATCGACACTGCCAGTCGCGATTGATTCCAAGTACACTCGGCGCTTTTTGCAGAGTGCCTTTTCATGACGACTTCAACCTGGTCTCCCACCGCTGATGTTACCCGGCTGCGCCGGCGGGCCGAACTGCTGGCCCGCATTCGTGGCTTTTTTGCCGAGCGTGGCGTGCTGGAGGTCGACACACCCACCCTGGCGGCGGCCGGGGTCACCGATCTGCATCTGGAAAACTTTGTTACCCGCTTTACCGGCCCCGGCATGGCCGGTGGCCAGGATCTTTATCTGCAGACGTCCCCGGAATTTCACATGAAGCGGCTGTTGGCGGCCGGCAGCGGCCCCATCTATCAGATCTGCAAATCCTACCGCAACGAGGAGTCGGGCCGGCTGCACAACCCCGAGTTCACCATGCTGGAATGGTACCGCCCGGGCTTTGACCATCACCGGCTGATGGACGAAATGGCCGAGCTGCTGCAATGGGTGCTGGATTGCGGCGAGCCCGAGCGCATGAGTTATGCTGCCGCCTTTGAACGCACACTGGGAATTTGCCCGCTGACCGCATCCCTTGATGCGCTGCGAAGCGCTGGACGGGGCCTCGGTGCCGACGATCTGCTGGCCCGGGAAGATGACAGGGACACCCTGCTGCAACTGTTGTTTGCCCTGGGGGGGGAGCCTGTGATCGGCCAGCAAGTACCCTGTTTCGTGTATGACTTTCCCGCCAGCCAGGCGGCCCTGGCACGCATCAGCCGGGCCGACGCCCGTGTGGCCGAGCGCTTTGAGGTGTATTACCAGGGCATTGAGCTTGCCAACGGTTTTCACGAACTGAGCGACGCCACCGAGCAGCGCGCCCGTTTTGAGCAGGACAACAAACAGCGCCGGGCGCGGGGGCTGGCGGCCAAGCCGGTGGATGAATACCTGCTGGCGGCGCTGGCGGCGGGCTTGCCCGACTGCGCCGGCGTGGCGCTGGGTATCGACCGGTTGATCATGCTGGCCCTCGGTGCCGAGCGGCTGGAGCAGGTGATTGCCTTTCCCGTCACTCGGGCGTGAAAGCCGCCTGTCACTTGGGGGCAAGGTGAAGCACCAGCAGGGTTGCCTCCTTCGACACGCTTCAAGCCCTTCCGTGGGACGCTCGGCAAATGCCTTCCTTGGCATTTGACGGTCGAATCCGGCAATCCCTGCTGTTGCTTCGAGTAACATCAGCGCTGCCTGTTAGTGGTCAGTCAGCTCCGAGTGTTCATAGGAGGGCAAAGGGTTTCTGCTTCGCCGTGCCCTTCGCGTCAGGGATGGCGCGATGGAGCCTACAGGGAAGTATTCACGGCGTGCCGGCGAAGTAGTGCCCTGTGACCGACGGTGTGCGCCGGATCTGCAGGAATCAGGGCTTTGGCGGGTAATTTTCCAGCAGCTCTTCTACCTGCTGGCTGATCTTGTTGCTGCGGGCGGCACCGCGCACCCGTTCGCCGGGAAAGGCGTTGGGATGGCGGCTTTTCCACAGCACTCGCCCAGAGCCGGGCTGCTCCAGCCACAGTACCAGGTGCTGTTCACGGCGGGCGCCGTATACCCGCTCTTCATCCCAAAAGCCACTGCGGCCGAACATGCTGGGCATGGTGGTCAGCAACCTTACGTTTTCATCGAGCCGGTAGTTCAGCCACAGCGAAGCCTGCTTCGGTCCGGTGAGGGTAAGACCTCGAGTGGGCAGCAGGGTACGCACGGCATCGGCGATGCGGGCGCCGTCCAGTGAGCTGGTATCCATCTCTGGCGCCAGCGCCACCGTATCAAAGCGGCGAAAGTCGGTGTCTTCCGCGTAATCGTAGGGAGCGGTACAGCCGCTCAGCAGCAGAACAAGGGCAAGGATCCGTAACATGACCGCCTCCCGGTAGCTTGGGGCCAACAACCAAGTGTGGGCCGGCCGGTTGACCTGTGCAAGTCAGCCCGGCGTTACCCCTGGGGTTCTGCCGGGTTCAGAGACAGGCCCTGTTCGCCCACCAGCCGAATGTCCACCTGCTGGTGAGGAATGCGAATATCGTGGCGGCGCAGCCGCTCCAGCAACAGGTTGTGCAGCTCGTGAGTCATGGGCATGCGGTGGCCCATATCGTTCACATACACCCGCACCTCGTACACCAGAGCCGAGTCGGTCAGCTCCACCAGAAACGCCTCGGGCACCGGGTTGTCGAGGATCAGGCCGCACTCATTAATGGCTTCCTGCAGCAGTCGCTGCACCAGATCCACGTCGGCATCCAGCCGCACCCGCACATAAAGTTTGACCCGGGTTATGGCGTCCGACAGCGACCAGTTGACGAACTGCTCGGTGATAAAGGCCTTGTTGGGCACGATGATCTCGCGCCGGTCCCAGTCCACTATGGTGGTGGCCCGGGTCTTGATCTTGGAAATGGTGCCGGTGAGATCCCGAATGGTGACGGTATCGCCGATGCGAATGGGTTTTTCAAACAAAATGATCAGGCCCGACACAAAGTTGGCGAAGATTTCCTGCAGGCCAAAGCCCAGGCCGACCGACAGCGCCGCCACCAGCCATTGCAGTTTGGACCAGTCGATGCCCAGCATGGCAAAGGTGGCAAAGGCCCCGAACAGCAGTACCAGATACTTGGAAATGGTGGTGATGGCAAAGCCGGTACCGGGCGACAGATCCAGGTGCTGCAGCAGACTCAGTTCCATCAGCCCCGGCAGGTTGCGGGCGGTGATCAGCGTCAATACCACCAGGAACACGGCGATCACCAGATCCTTGAGCGAGATGGGCACCAGGGTGTCTTCGCCGGCGAGGGAGCTGGACACATGCCACACCTCAATGCTGTCGAGAAAACTGAAGGCGGTATTGATCTCCGACCACAGCAGCATCAGGGTCAGAATATAGCCCAGCATCAACACCGAGCGCAGCAACCCCAGCGACTGGGCGCTGATGGTTTCCAGATCCACTTCGGCCACGGCGGCGGCTTCGGCTTCCGGGCTGGGCGGTGTTTCGTGGGGCTCGTCCCGTTCCTTTTCCTTGCGCTGGGCCAGGATCTCGGCGCGCCGGGCCTTGGCTCGCTCAAAGGCCAGCCGCCGGCGTTGCAGCAGCATCCAGCGGCGTACCGAAAAGTACGCCATGACAAACCCCAGGCCTGCCAGTACCGAGATTTCCAGCTGGCGCAGCAGGGTGTGGGCGGTAAACAGGTAGCCCATCATGGCGGCGGCCAGGGCCAGCAAGGGGGCCGTGATCAGCAGGCCCCACAGCAGGTGGTTGGCCAGGGTCAGGTGCTCCTGGCGCGGCGTGGATACCAGCAGTGGCATGTCCTGGCGGTACAACCGCCAGGAAAACAGGCTCATTAGCACACAGGTATAGATAAACGCCAGCCGGCCCAGGGTGTCGTAGAGCGAAAACTCCTTGAACTCCCGGGAGGTGTAGAGCAACAGCAGCATGGGCAGCAGGCTCAGCATCAGGGTACGGAACTGGCGCCAGACCCGGCGCACCTGCTCGGCGGACAGGTTAAAGTGCATCACCAACAGCCCCTTGGGCAGGGTCAGGTTGCCCACCAGCAGCAGAATGAACACCGGCAGCATCAGCTCCCGCAGGCCTGCCGACAGCGATACTACTATGGGTGAGGCCAGGGGCGAGTCGATGGCATGGGACAGCAGGGACAGCAGCGCCGGCAGCGGCAGGGCAGTGAGCAGGCTGAGCAGCAAAGTATTGAAGGTGTAACCGTACTTGTCCTGGGTGACGTTGCCGATGCGGGGGCTGATGCGCGTCAGATAATCCCGCAGGCTGCGCCGGCTCAGCAGCCAGAGATAGAGCACCACCAGGGTGCTGATGCCATACAGGGTCAGGCTGGCGCCGCCCTGCTGCTGCAGTGCTCTGGGCAGGGCGGTCCAGGTGGCGGGCAGGGTCAGCCAGTCCAGGGTTTCCAGCAGGGCGGCGGGAAAACCGCTGCCAATGGGGCGCAGATCCGGCAGCCAGAACAGTCGTTCGTCGGTCAGGGCGCGAATCTCCTCCAGCTGACCATTTTGCCGGCTGTAGGCCACCTTGAGCCGGGTCTGCTCATGGATCTGGTTGTCGGTGGCGGCCTGCAACCGCTCCAGCAACCGGGCCCGGGTGGTGAGCAGTTCGTCGAGCAGCAGCAATTGCTCCTCGCTCAGATCCTGCTCCAGGGTCAGCAGCCGGTTGCGGTAACTGTTGTTGGCAATGTCGTCGAGATCTTCCTGGTAGCCGTAGCGATCCACCCGGCTCTGGACGATGCGGGCTTCGAGCTGGGAAAGCGGGTAGGGCGCCGGCAGCTCGCTCAGGCGGTTGCGCAGGTTTTCGCCAAAGCCCCGGCTTACCTCCAGCCACTCGAGCTGCTCCTTGAGGTTGTTCTTGAGGGTGGTGAGTTCGCTGACGGCGTTTTCCACCGCCTGGTTTTCCAGTTGCAGCGATTCGATGGTGCGGCTGCGCTCCACCAGGGTGGCCGACAGCTGCTGGTTGCGCTCCTGCTCACGGGCAAGTCCCGGTGAGTCGGTCTGCACCTCGTCCAGCAGGCGTTCGCTTTCGGCGATGGCGGCTTCGGTGGTGGCCCGGCGCAGCTCGTTCTGGCGGTTTTGCAAAGCGTCTATGTACTGGTCAAGATCGGTGAGCCGGTGTTGCAGTATCTCCAGGCGCAGCTTGTTGAGGGTGTCCCGGTTGCCGGACGACAGCTGCTCCAGCTCCAGCATCTGAATGCGCCGCTGCAGGGTCTGCTCCTTCACCATGGTCAGAATGCGGCTGGCGTTCTGCTGCCGGCTCTGGTTGTCGGCAAACTGCAGCTCGTCGAGGTTTTGCTGGGTCTGGCGCAACTGCTGGCGCAGCTCGTCGAGCTGGTTGTGCAGGCCGCTGTTGCTCAGTTCCTGCAGGTTAAAGGTGTTGGCCAGCTCTTCGCGCTGACGACGAAGCTCCAGTCGCCGGGCCTGGGCATCCACCAGCGCCTGATCGAGATCCGGGCCGTCGAGCAGGGCGATGCTTTCGGTGGTGGTGGTTTTAAGATTGGCCTTTTGCTGCTCCAGCTTTTTCAGCGCGTTCGGATAGTCGTCCATGAACTTGCGCAGGCTGTCGGTCTGGTTGCGGTAGCGTTCGCCTTCGCGCACCAGTTGCAGTGCCTGATTGTAGCTGTCGCGCAGTTTTTGCAGCTCGGGTTTGTCCCCTTCCGGAATTTCCTTCAGCAGGGCCTCGATATCGGCCACGCTCTGATCCGCCGGCACCGGGGCCGGCAGCAACAACAGCATGAAAAACAGCAGAATGGGGGCAAACACGGCGGCGTCTCTCAGTGGCGCATGATTACATTATGGTCGCACAAGACGGCCGAACTCGGTGCCCATGCGGGTGGGCGTACCGGGGGTAAGCGCCTCGTTCAGGGCCACCCGGTCCGGGCCGAACAGGCACACCACGGTACTGCCCAGCTTGAACCGGCCCATTTCCTCGCCTTTCGCCAGGCGCGGGGCGGTGTCGGCATCGTAGTCCCAGCGCTGCACCCGCTTGCCCGGGGGCGGGGTGATGGTACCGGCCCAGACGGTTTCAATACTGGCCACTATGGTGGCGCCCACCAGCACCATGGCCATGGGGCCGGCGGCGGTGTCAAAGATGCACACCACCCGCTCGTTGCGGGCAAACAGCTCGGGTACCCGCGAGGCGGTGAGCGGGTTGACCGAAAACAGCTCGCCGGGCACGTAGATCATGGTTCTCAGTACGCCGTCGAGGGGCATATGAATACGGTGATAGTCCCGGGGGGCCAGATAGATGGTGGCGAAGTCGCCGCCGATAAAGGGTGCCGCCAGGGCCTTGTCGCCACCCAGCAGGGCGCGGGCACTGTAATCGTGGCCCTTGGCCTGAATGATGCGACCCTGTGCAATGGGCGCCAGCTGGCTGATGGCGCCGTCCACCGGCATGGCCAGCACGTTTTCACCGTCCACCAGCGGGCGAACACCTTCTTTTAACGGGCGGGTAAAGAATTCGTTGAAGCTTTTGTAGTGGCCGGGCTCGGCGTGGGCGGCCTCGCTCATGTCGACCTTGTAGCGGTGAATAAACTTTTTAATCAGCCACTGGGTGAGGGCTCCGGCCTCGGCGGCGGCGAGTTTGCCCACCAGGCGGGACAGCAAATGCTTGGGCAACGAGTATTGCAGCAAAATCTTCAAATGATCTTTCATTCTGGGTTCACACAGTCAGGAATTGGGATGGTAGCGGTCGGGCTTGTCCGCCATGGCGTCCATGATGCGGTGGTAGCTGTCGAGCCGTTCTGAATGAATACGGCCGTCGGCGGCGGCTTCCTGCAGCAGGCAGCCGGGATCGGCGCCGTGCTTGCAGTCGCGAAAACGGCAGCCGCCCAGGTAGTCGCGAAACTCGCGAAAACACCAGGCTACCCGGGCGGGATCCAGGTGCCAGAGGGAAAACTCGCGAATGCCGGGGGAGTCGATTAACGAGCCGCCGGTGGCAAAATGATACAGCCGGGCGGTAGTGGTGGTGTGCTGGCCCAGGCCCGAGTTGTCGGACACGGCGCCGGTCAGGGCCTCGACATCGGGCATGATGGCGTTGACCAGGGACGACTTGCCCACCCCGGACTGGCCCACAAAGATGCTGGTGTGATCACTCAGCGCCTGTTGCAGCTCTTCCAGGCCTTCGCCGGTGTCGCAGCTCACCAGCAGCACCCGGTAGCCAATGTCGCGGTAGCGCTGCAAGTCGTGCTCGGCCTGACGGCGCTGCTCGTCGCTCAGTAGATCCACCTTGTTGAGCACCAGCATGGGGGGCATGTCCACGTCTTCGGCGGCCACCAGGTAGCGGTCGATAATATGGCAGCTCAGCTCGGGCAACACAGAGGACACCACCACGATTTGATCGATATTGGCGGCCACTGGCTTGATGCCGTCGTAATAGTCGGGGCGGGTGAGCACGGTGGCACGCGGGTGCACGGCTTCCACGACGCCGCTGATGCCCTGCAGTACCTCGGTGCCCGGACGCCACACCACCCGGTCGCCGGTCACCAGCGAGCCCAGGGTGCGACGCATATTACAGCGGTGGATCTCGCCCTCGCTGTCTTCAATGTCCGCGTGCTGACCAAAGCGGCTGATCACTACCCCTTCCTGGGGCGGGCCCAGCAGGGTGTCGTCGAACACCTCGGTGTGCTGTTTTTTCAGGCGGCGGCTTTGGTTGTCGCTTACGCGGCGTTTCTGGCCTTTGCTCAGGCGTCTCTTCTTGGTCACGCTGTCCTCGAACCTGTTTTCACTGCCGGCTATGATACACTTTCCCGTTCAACCTTGTCCTTATTTGCCAAGCCGCAGGAAAGCAACTTATGAGCCAAAGTGCCGAAAACCTGGTGTGGATCGATCTGGAAATGACCGGTCTGGAGCCCGACGAACACCGCATTATCGAAATTGCCAGCATCGTCACCGACAAGGAGCTGAACATTCTGGCGGAAGGCCCGGTGCTGGCCATTCACCAGAGCGAGGCCGAACTTGGCAAAATGGATGACTGGAACGTGCGTACTCACACCGGCTCCGGTCTGGTGGCCCGGGTGCAGGCCAGCACAGTGACCGAAGAGCAGGCGGTGGCCCAGACCCTGGCGTTTTTGCGCCAGTGGGTGCCGGAAGGCAGCTCGCCCCTGTGCGGCAACTCCATCGGCCAGGACCGGCGCTTTCTGGCCCGGCACATGCCGGTGCTGGAAGCCTTCTTTCACTATCGCAACGTGGACGTGAGCACCATCAAGGAGCTGGTGCGCCGCTGGCAACCGGCGTTGCTGGAGCAATTTACCAAAAAGGGCAGCCATCAGGCGCTGGACGATATTCGTGAGTCCATTGCCGAACTGCAGTTCTACCGCCAGCATGTGTTTACCATCTAAGCCGGAATCCGGCACTTTTTGTGCGTCTGGCGACATTTTCGGCAGTCGGCAATCACCGTCAAAAAAAGGCTTGCATTCGATCGGCGCGTGCTTATACTACGCCTCCCGTAGCCAAGGGGAAATGCGAAGCAAGCCACTGGTTGCGGTGAGTGCGGGAATAGCTCAGCTGGTAGAGCACAACCTTGCCAAGGTTGGGGTCGCGAGTTCGAATCTCGTTTCCCGCTCCAAATTGAAAAACATGGGTCACCAGGCCGGTGTTTGAAAGCAAGTTAAAATCTGCGGGAATAGCTCAGCTGGTAGAGCACAACCTTGCCAAGGTTGGGGTCGCGAGTTCGAATCTCGTTTCCCGCTCCAAATTGAAAAACATGGGTCACCAGGCCGGTGTTTGAAAGCAAGTTAAAATCTGCGGGAATAGCTCAGCTGGTAGAGCACAACCTTGCCAAGGTTGGGGTCGCGAGTTCGAATCTCGTTTCCCGCTCCAAATTAAAAAAGCCGACCTCAGGGTCGGCTTTTTGCTTTACGGAATTCGCACAAGGTCACGCACAAGCTTGCCGAGGTTTGAGTGATGCGCGTCGTCTCGCGAGTTCGAATCTTGTTTTCACGCTTCAACATTAAAAAGCCGACCCAGTGTCGGCTTCTTTGTGCCTGAACAAGGAGGACAAAGGGGAGTCTGCGGAGCGACCCTTTGCACCAGGGATGGCGTAAAGGAGCGTACAGGGAGGTATTCACAGCGTGTCGTGGAGCAGACTGCGTTTTGGCCGACGATATTGCACGGTCTGGCAGGCGGCGCCAGTGTGTGGCAGTCAAACTTCAGCGCGCATGGGCTGGCATGCCCTTGTCCACGGCGCGGATCAGCCGGGCGGTTTTGCGATCCTGGCGTTCCAGCTTTTGTTGCTGTTGTGCCAGCGCCCAGTCGATGTGCTCCCGTACCATGTCATCCACCTTATTGCGTTTTTGCTCCAGGGCAAACACTACCGTCGGGCTGGCCGGCGCGTTGCCCAGGGCCACGGCGAGGTTACGCAGCCAGCGGCGGTGGCCAATGCGGCGAATGGGGCTGCCCTCGGTCATTTTCAGAAAATGGGCCTCGCTCCAGTCAAACAGCTCAAGCAGTTGCGGTGCATGCAACTGCTCCCGGGGGGCAAAGTCCGGCTCTTTACTGGCATTGGCAAAGCGGTTCCAGGGACAGATGAGCTGGCAGTCATCACAACCGTAAATGCGGTTGCCCATCAGTGGGCGGAATTCTTCCGGAATGGGGCCGTCCAGCTCAATGGTGAGGTAGGAAATGCAGCGGCGGGCATCCACCACATAGGGCTCAACAATGGCCTGAGTGGGGCAGATGGTCAGGCAGGCCACGCAGTGGCCGCAGCCTTCTTCCTGCTCCGGCACATCCACCGGCAGTGGCAGGTTGACCAGCAGCTCCCCCAGAAAAAAGAAGGAGCCCTGCTCGCGGTTAATCACCAGGGAGTGCTTGCCGGTCCAGCCCAGACCGGCATTGGTCGCCAGCGGGCGCTCCAGCACCGGCGCCGAGTCCACAAAGGGGCGAGCCACGAGACCATCGGCCCGCTCGGCAATTTTGTCCGCCAGTTTCTTCAGCCGGTTGCGCAGCACCTTGTGGTAATCCCGCCCAAGGGCATAGCGGCTGATATAGCCTTTTTCCGGATCACTCAGCACATGGGCGATGGCGGCATGTTCTGGCAGGTAATTCATGCGCACCGAAATCACCCTGAGCGTGCCCGGTAGCAGCTCATGGGGGCGGGCACGCATCATGCCATGGCGGGCCATGTAGTCCATCTCGCCGTGGTAGCCTTTCGCCAGCCAGTCGGCCAGTTGGGGCTCGTGTGCGGACAGATCGGTACCGGTAATGCCGGCCTGGTCAAAGCCTAGCTCTGCCGCCCAGAGCTTGATATCGTGAGCCAATGCATCGAAATCGGGAGTGGTCATGAGCATTACCGGTCTGGAAAAGCCCCATATTCTAACACAAGGGCTCTGGCTGCTGGAGCAGATCAAGCTGGGTGAACGGCAGGCCGCCGCCGCCATGGGCATGGCCATGTTTGAGCTGATGTCCCGGGCCGGCCTGGCGGCCTTTGAACTGGCCCGGCGGCAATGGCCCGATGCCCGCCACTGGTGGGTGTTTTGTGGCGGCGGTAATAACGGTGGCGACGGCTATGTGGTGGCGCGGTTGGCCCGGGCGGCCGGTATTCGCGTGCAGCTGGTGCAGATGGGGGACGCCGAGGCCCTGACCGGGGACGCCGCTACCGCCCGGGATCACTACCGGGCCGACGGTGGCGCTATTGAGACCCTGGGAGCCCTGCAGGGCCAGCCGGATCTGGTGATCGATGCCCTGCTCGGCACCGGTCTCAGCGGCGAGCCCAGAGAGCCGGCCAGGCAGCATATTGCCGCCATCAACCGGCTGGGCGTGCCGGTGCTGGCGGTGGATCTGCCGTCCGGCCTGTGTGCCGACACTGGCTGCATTCCCGCCGAGGCGGTGGCGGCGGAGACCACCATCAGCTTTGTCGGCCTCAAGACCGGCCTGCTGACCGGCCGGGGACCCGACGTATGCGGCCGGGTGTGGCTGGCGGATCTCGGCATTCAGCACCGGCTGGAACAGACACCGGCCATGCAACTGCTGCACTGGCAATCACAGCGGGCGTTTCTGCCCGGGCGCCGGCGCGGTGCTCACAAGGGAGAAACGGGCCGGCTGCTGGTGGCCGGCGGCCATGCCGGCATGAGCGGCGCCATTCGTCTGGCGGGGGAAGCGGCCTTGCGTTGCGGTACCGGACTGGTGCGGCTGGTAAGCCACCCCGAGCATGTGCAGTTACTCAACCTGACCCGGCCCGAGCTGATGACCGCCGTCTTTCCGGGATTTGACCAGTGGGATTGGGCCGATGCCCTGGTGCTGGGCCCGGGCCTGGGCCGGGACGACTGGAGCCACACGTTGCTGGCGGCGGCGATGCATGCCGGCAAACCCATGGTGATCGACGCCGATGCCCTGCACCTGCTGAAGGGCAAGGCGCCTGCCCGGGCCGTGATTACGCCCCATTCGGGGGAAGCGGCGGCCCTGCTGGGTTGCTCCGTCGCCGAGGTTGAAAGCAACCGGCTGGATGCGGTGCGGCAATTGCGGGAACAAACCGGCGCCGTTGTGGTCCTCAAGGGCGCCGGCAGTCTGATTGCCGGTGATGATGGCCTGGCCCTGTGCCCTCACGGCAATCCGGGCATGGCGTCGGGAGGCATGGGCGATTTGTTATCTGGTATAATCGGCGCCTTTCTGGCCCAGGGCCTGGCCCCTGAAGCCGCGGCCCGGCTGGGGGTATGCCTGCATGCCCGGGCCGGTGATGTCGCCGCCGGCTTTGGCATGGTCGGCATGCTGGCATCGGACTTGCTTACACCCATTAGAAGCCTTATTAATCGAACGGATGAACATGACAACAACAAGCCTGACCCTGACTCTGGCCGATGAAGCGGCCACCCTGGCGCTGGGTGGAGCCCTGGCCCGCAGCGGCAACGATGCCTGTGTCATTTTTTTGCACGGTGAGCTGGGCGCGGGCAAAACCACCTTCAGCCGCGGCGTGATTCAAGGCCTTGGTCACCAGGGCAAGGTGAAAAGCCCTACCTACACCCTGGTGGAGCCCTACCAGTTTGGCGATCGCGCCATTTATCATTTTGATCTTTACCGCCTGGCGGATCCGGAAGAGCTGGAATACATGGGTATTCGCGATTATTTCACCGACCACAGCCTGTGCCTGGTGGAGTGGCCGGAGCGGGGAGCAGGCATGCTGCCAAGCCCGGATCTGGACATTACCCTGAGCTACGATGGCGAGGCCCGCCGGGCTTTGCTGGAGGCCCACACCGACACCGGCCGGAAACTCTTGCAGGCGGTGCAAGCATGAGAGTCCTGCTGACCCTGTTTTGTCTGTTGTGCTCCGTCAGTGCCTGGGCCAACCAGCTGGAAGGCATTCGCATCTGGCCGTCGCCCGACAATACTCGCATCGTGCTCGACATGCAGGCCTCGCCCCGTTTTGATCATTTCATGCTGAGCGGCCCGCACCGGCTGGTGGTGGATCTGGAGCAGACTCAAAACCGGGTCAATTTTGCCGCCATCAAGAACAGCAGTGAACTGATCACCCGCATTCGCGACAGCAAACCGCCGCGGGCCGGTAGCACCCGGCTGGTGTTTGAGCTCAAGGCGTCTGCCAGTCCCGTGGTCTTTCCGCTGGCACCGGCCGGCAATTACGGTCACCGGCTGGTGATCGATCTGCCCTATCAGGATCAGAGCCGCAAGCCCGCACCCGCCGAGCGCAAGCTGGCGCCGGCGGGGCTGCGTGAGCTGGTGGTGGCGGTGGACGCCGGTCACGGCGGTGAGGACCCGGGGGCCATCGGGCCGAAAAAGAACCGGGAAAAGCACGTGACCCTGGCCATCTCCCGCAAGCTGGCTGATCTCATTAACAAGGAGCCGGGTATGCGCGCCGTGCTGACCCGCACCGGCGACTATTACGTTAACCTCAACAAGCGCTCGGAAATCGCCCGCAAGGCCAGGGCCGATCTGCTGCTGTCCATTCACGCCGACAGTGTGGCCAATCAGGGCCCGCGGGGCGCCTCGGTATGGCTGTTGTCGTCCAACCGGGCCAACCGGGAAATGGCCGGCTGGCTGGAGAAGCAGGAGCGTCAGTCGGAGCTGCTGGGCGGTGTGGGCGAAGTGATCTCCCAGACCGACGGCAACCCCTACCTCACCCGTACTTTCCTCGACCTGTCGATGGACAAGTCCCGGGCCGACAGTTATGCCATCAGCGAGCATATTTTATCGGAAATGGCCAAGGTCGTGCGGATGCACAAGCGCAAGCCCGAGCACGCCAGTCTGGCGGTGCTCAAGTCCCCGGATATTCCCTCGCTGCTGATCGAGGCGGGCTTTATTTCCAACCCCCACGAGGAGCGCCTGCTGAACAGTGCCGCTCACCAGCAAAAAATTGCCCGGGCACTGTTTAACGGGGTCAAGTCCTATTACCGCCAGAATCCGCCCAACGGCACCATGATGGCGGCCAGCGCCGCCCCTGGCAAAGCCATTCGCCACACGGTGAAAAGCGGAGAAAGCCTGTCGGTGATCGCCCGGCGCTACGGCGTGTCGGTGCGGCGCATCAAGGGCCACAACGATCTGAGGTCGGACGTGGTGCGCGTGGGGCAGGTGCTGAACATACCGGGAAGCTGACATGGCGATACAAATTCTGCCGGCCCGGCTGGCCAACCAGATTGCCGCCGGCGAAGTGGTGGAGCGACCTGCTTCTGTGGTGAAAGAGCTGGTGGAAAACAGCCTGGACGCGGGGGCCACCCGTATCGAGGTGGACATTGAAAAGGGCGGCGCCAAGCTGATCCGCATTCGTGACAACGGCAGCGGCATCGGCAAGGACGAACTGACTCTGGCGTTGTCCCGTCATGCCACCTCCAAGGTCAGCACGCTGGAAGATCTGGAGGCGATACTGAGCCTCGGTTTTCGCGGTGAGGCGCTGGCCTCCATCAGCTCGGTATCTCGGCTGGTGCTGACCTCCCGCACCGCCGAACAGGAGCAGGCCTGGCAGGCCATGGCCGAGGGCCGGGACATGGCGGTGCAGTTGCAGCCGGCGTCCCACCCGGTGGGCACCACCCTGGAGGTCAGCGATCTGTTCTTCAATACGCCGGCCCGGCGGCGCTTTCTGCGCACCGAAAAAACCGAGTTTGGCCATATCGATGAAGTATTGCGTCGCATCGCTCTCAGCCGCTTTGATGTCAACATTACCCTGCGCCACAACGGCAAGCCGGTGCGCCAGTACCGTGCCGGCAAGCTGCCGTCCCAGCAGGACAAGCGGCTGGCGGCGGTATGCGGCCCGGCTTTTGTGAACTCGGCACTCAAGTTCGACAGCGAGCACCACGGCCTGCGGCTGTGGGGCTGGCTGGCGCCGCCTTCGGCGGCCCGGGCCCAGCCCGATCTGCAATACACCTACGTTAACGGCCGCATGATGCGTGACAAGCTGCTCAATCATGCGGTGCGTCAGGCCTATAGCGAGGGGCTGCCGGCCGAAGGCCACGGCGCCTTTGTGCTGTACCTTGAACTGGATGCGCGGGAAGTGGATGTGAACGTGCACCCGGCCAAGCATGAAGTGCGCTTTCATCAGGCCCGGCTGGTACACGACTTTATCTACCAGGTGCTGCACCAGACTCTGGCCCATGAACACAGCGCCCCGCCGGCCTCGGCCGGCGAGCCGGATGCCGGCTACGAGGCCGAAGCCTGTGAGCCAGCTTCCCCGACATCTGCTCCCCGTTACGCGCCCGCCGGCCACGGCTATGGCCGCGGATCAGAACGGACTCGCGACAGCGGTATCAGTCAGCGGCAATGGCAAGGGCTCGACCGCCTGATGACCACATTGCCCGGCACCGAGGACCCGAAACCACCGGTTGCCATGCCGGCGGCAACGCCGGCCGAAGAGGCGCCTGCCGATGGTCCGCTGCTGCTGCAGCGGGAGCGGGTGCTGGTGGTGCTGTATCAAGAGCGGCTGTGGCTGTGCGAGCTCAACCGGGCCCGGGCCTGGCTCAATGGCCGCGAACTGCTGGCGGCCTGGCAGCAGGGGCTGACGCCCCAGCCCTTGCTGTTGCCCATCCGGTTGTCCTTGCCGGCAGAGCAGGGTGAACTGCTGAATACCCATGGCCCCCTGCTGCAAAAGCTGGGCATTGAGTTGAAAACCGGTCCCGGCGACACCATTATTCTGACCCGGGTGCCTCAGCCACTGCGGCATGCGGATCTGGCCCGGTTGTTTCCCGAGCTGCTGGCGCGGCTGGAGCGGGAGGACGCCCGCCGGCCCGAGGCCCTTTGTCAGTGGCTGACGCAGCAGGCCGTCCCGAACGAGGACTGGAGCTGGCGCCTGGCCGTGGCGCTGTGGCAGCAAATAGCACTCGAACTGAATGACACTCCACCGGACTTTATGTGTCCGGTGGATCTGGAACCACAACTGAACAGGTGGACACATGGGGACTGAACCCCTGGCGATATTCCTGATGGGGCCGACCGCCTCGGGCAAGACCGGCCTGGCCATGGAGCTGTGCCGCGCACTGCCCTGCGACATTATCAGCGTCGACTCGGCACTGGTGTACCGGGGCATGAACATCGGCACCGCCAAGCCCACCGCCGAGGAGCTGGCGGCCACGCCGCACCGGCTGATCGATCTGATCGATCCGGCCGAGGCCTACTCCGCCGCCGACTTTCGTCACGGTGCCCTGGCCGCTATGGCGGAGATCACCGCCGCCGGCCGCATTCCGCTGCTGGTGGGGGGCACCATGTTGTATTTCAAGGCGTTGCTGGAAGGGCTGTCGCCGCTGCCGCCGGCGGATCAGCAGGTGCGTGCCGGCATTGAACGCGAGGCCGCCGAGCGCGGCTGGCAGGCCCTGCACGATGAGCTGGCTGGCCTCGACCCGGTGGCAGCGGCGCGCATTCACCCCAACGATCCTCAGCGCCTTTCCCGGGCGCTGGAAGTTTTTCGCATTTCCGGTAAAACGCTCACAGAATTGACGGAAAGCAAGGGTGATCCCTTGCCTTACAAAGTGTTACAGTTTGCGATTGCGCCCGCCGAGCGTGCCGGGCTGCATCAGCGTATTGCCGAGCGCTTTCATATCATGCTGGAGCAGGGCTTTGAGCGGGAAGTCGAAGCGCTTTACCGACGCGGCAATCTGCACCCGGATCTGCCGTCCATTCGCTGTGTGGGCTACCGGCAAATGTGGGATTACCTGGCCGGCAATGTTGGCTATGATGAAATGGTGCAGCGAGGCATTGCGGCCACCCGCCAGCTGGCCAAACGGCAACTGACCTGGTTAAGAGGCTGGCCCGGTCTGACCTGGCTCGATACCGACGACAAGGACGCGGGGCGGCAACTGGTTGAGCGTGTTCAGCAGGCTCGCCAGACAAAAAAATAATAACTTTTCACTATTACAAAAGATAAGGACAACAAAAATGGCTAAGGGGCAATCATTGCAGGATCCGTTTCTGAACGCGCTGCGTCGCGAGCGGGTTCCCGTCTCCATCTATCTGGTGAACGGCATTAAACTGCAGGGGCAGATCGAGTCTTTCGATCAGTTCGTTATTCTGCTGAAAAACACCGTCAGCCAGATGGTTTACAAGCACGCCATTTCCACCGTGGTCCCGGCCCGTCCGGTGCATCACCTGACGCCGTCAAGTGGTGGCCAGGAGCAGGCCGACAGCGAGCAGGGGCAAGGTTGAGCCTGATTTCATCTCGTCAACATCGCGGCCATGCCGTGACCATGCCGGCCACACTACGGAGGACACACCTTGTTTGAGCGTTATCAGGGTGGCGAGTCCGCCATTTTGGTTCATATCAATTTTACCGACGACAGCGAACGGGAAGATCTCGAAGAGCTGGAACTGCTGGCGGATTCCGCCGGCGTGACCACCTGTGCGGTGGTGACCTCCAGTCGGGCGGCGCCCCAGTCCAAGTTCTTTATCGGCACCGGCAAGGTGGACGAGCTGGCGTCGCTGGTGCAGATGCATCAGGCCGATGTGGTGATCTTCAACCACAGTCTGTCTCCGGCTCAGGAACGTAACCTGGAGCGGGAGGTCAAGTGCCGGGTACTCGACCGCACTGGCCTGATCCTCGACATCTTCGCCCAGCGCGCCCGTACTCACGAGGGCAAGCTGCAGGTAGAGCTGGCGCAGCTGCGTCACCTGTCCACCCGGCTGGTGCGGGGCTGGACCCACCTCGAGCGGCAAAAGGGCGGTATCGGCCTGCGCGGCCCGGGTGAAACCCAGCTGGAAACCGACCGCCGTCTGCTGCGCGAGCGCATCAAGTACATTCAGAAGCGTCTTGAAAAGGTCTCCCGTCAGCGGGAGCAGGGGCGACGGGCACGCCAGCGCAACGAGATCCCCACCTTGTCACTGGTGGGCTACACCAACGCCGGCAAGTCGACCCTGTTCAACCGCTTGACCGAGTCCGATGTGTACGCGGCGGATCAGCTGTTCGCAACCCTGGATCCCACCCTGCGCAAGATTGAGCTGCCCGATGCCGGCCCTGCCATTCTGGCCGACACAGTGGGCTTTATTCGTCATCTGCCTCACGATCTGGTGGCAGCCTTCAAGGCGACCCTGCAGGAAACCCGGGACGCGGATCTGCTGCTGCATGTGGTGGACTGCGCCGACGAACAGATGCGGGACAACATCGATGAGGTTAACTCGGTACTCGAGCAGATCGAGGCTGACGAAATTCCGGTATTGATGGTGTTCAACAAGATCGACAAGCTCGACCCGCCTGCGCCCCGTATTGAGCGGGACGACGAAGGCAGACCCAGATCAGTATGGGTGTCGGCGCAACAAGGACTCGGAATCGACGGTCTGCTGGATGCACTGAACGAATTGCTGGCCGGTACTCTGGTTGAGCACCGTTTGACCCTGCCGCCCTCGGCGTCACGGTTGCGCAGCCGGCTTTATGCGCTCAATGGCATCGTCGCCGAGTCTTTTGGAGAGCAGGGCGAGTTTGTGGTGGATATACGTTTGCAGCAGGCCGACTGGCATCGTCTGCTCAAACAGGAAGGTGAGCAACTGGAAGGCTTTATAAGCGATTGATTGCCTGAATGATCAATTGCTTGATAGAGTTAATCCCATAAACCAGAAAGACGGAGATACAAATGGCTTGGAATGAGCCTGGAAATGGTGGCAAAGACCGTGATCCCTGGGGGAATGACGGCAAGCATCAGGGCCCGCCGGATCTGGACAAGGTGATTCGCAACCTGAGCGGAAAACTGGGTGGACTGCTGGGTAACCGCGGCTCCGGCAGCGGCGGTGGTCTCGGTTCGTTCGGGATCACGGTGGCGCTGGTCATCGCTCTGGCGGTGTGGGTGGTGAGTGGTTTCTACACCATCGGCGAAGCCCAGCGCGGCGTGGTATTGCGCTTTGGCAAGTTCTACCAGACGGTAGAGCCCGGCCTGAGCTGGAAAGCCACCTTCATCGACCGGGTGTATCCGGTTGACGTGGAAACCGTGCGTTCCCTGCCGGCGTCCGGCTTTATGCTGACCCGGGACGAAAACCTGGTGCGGGTGGAAATGGACGTGCAGTACCGGGTGATCGAGCCCCGTGACTACCTGTTCAACGTCACCAATGCCGACGACAGTCTGCATCAGGCCCTCGACAGCGCCCTGCGTTACGTGGTGGGTCACAGCACCATGGACGACGTGCTGACCGTGGGGCGTGAGCGAGTGCGTCAGGAAACCCGTGAGCTGCTGGAGCAAATTATCGAGCCCTACCAGCTGGGCCTGATGATTCTGGATCTCAACTTCCTGCCGGCCCGTCCGCCGGAAGAGGTGAAGGACGCCTTTGATGATGCCATCGCCGCTCAGGAAGATGAACAGCGCTTTATTCGTGAAGCCGAAGCCTATGCCCGGGAAATTGAACCCAAGGCCCGTGGTCAGGCTCAGCGTCTGCTGCAGGAAGCCGAGGCCTACAAGCAGCAGGTGGCCCTGCGTGCCGAGGGTGAGGTGGCCCGCTTCCGCGAGCTGCTGCCCCAGTATGAGCTGCAGCCCGGCCTGACTCGCCAGCGTATCTATCTGGAGACCATGGAAGAGATATACAGCAAGGTGAACAAGGTGGTGGTGGACACCCCCGAGGGCAATAACAGCCTGATGTATCTGCCGCTCGACAAGCTCATGGAGCAGCAGGCTCGTCGTGAGGCCAAGGTGGATCCCAACGTGATCACGTCTGACTATCTGAACAACAATAATGTGCCTTCCGGTCAGGACAGCGGCCAGCTTCGGCCCGGCTCCGACAGAGGCAACATTCGTCCGACGTCAGGGAGAAACTAAGCGATGAAAAGAGTATTACTCGTGGTGCTGGCCCTGCTGGCGATACTGTTGTTTTCCTCGGTGTTTGTAGTGGCCGAGGGCGAGCGCGGCATCGTGCTGCAGTTCGGCAAGGTCAAGCGTGAGCAGGACTCCGAGCTGCCCACCGTGTACCAGCCCGGCCTGCACTTCAAGGTGCCGATGATCGATCAGGTGCGCAAACTTGATGCCCGCATTCAGACCCTGGATGATCAGGTGGATCGCTTTGTGACCTCCGAGAAAAAGGATTTGATCATCGACTCCTACGTGAAGTGGCGCATCGACAACTTCGCAGCCTACTATCTGGCCACCGGCGGCGGTAACCGGCTGCAGGCCGAAAGCCTGCTGCGCCGGCGGATCAACAACAGTCTGCGTTCGGAAATCGGTAGCCGTACCATTCGCGATATCGTGTCCGGAGAGCGGGGTGACGTGATGGAAAGTGCGCTCAAGGGGCTGCTGGAGTCGTCGTCCGAGCTGGGTATCAAGGTGCTGGATGTGCGTATCAAGCAGATCAACCTGCCCACCGAGGTGTCCAACTCCATCTACCAGCGCATGCGCGCCGAGCGGACCGCCGTGGCCCGGGAGCATCGCTCCGAAGGCCGTGAACAGGCTGAAATCATCAAGGCCGAAGCGGACCGCCGGGTGACCATCATGATAGCCGATGCCCAGCGCAACTCCCGTACCCTGCGTGGTGAAGGGGATGCCGAGGCGGCGAAAATTTACGCCGAGGCCTACTCCGCCGATCCGGAGTTCTTCAGCTTCATCCGCAGCCTTGAAGCCTACCGCAAGAGCTTCGAGCAGGGAGGCGACATGATGATCCTCAAACCGGAAGGGGATTTCTTCCGCTTCCTCAAGGATCCCGCCGGATCCAACTGATAAAAAAGCCCGGGCAACCGGGCTTTTTATTGCCTGGCAATATTTTCAGCAATCCGGCCGTCTGGCAGTTCCGGCCTTGGTCAAAATTTGTTAGACTCCATTTTTAACAACTCGACAGTTAGTGAAAATGGGACAAAACGTTGTTGTACTTGGCACCCAGTGGGGTGACGAAGGCAAGGGCAAAGTTGTCGATCTGCTGACCGACAAGGCTCGTTATGTTGTACGTTATCAGGGCGGCCACAATGCCGGACATACCCTGGTCATCGACGGCAAGAAGACCGTCCTCCATCTCATCCCCTCCGGTATCCTGCGCGACAATTGCACCTGTATCATCGCCAACGGCGTGGTGCTGTCTCCCGACGCGCTGCTGAAGGAAATGGCCGGCCTGGAAGAAAGCGGTGTACCGGTACGCGAACGCCTCAAGCTGAGCGAAGCCTGTCCGCTGATCCTGCCTTACCATGTTGCCATGGATCAGGCCCGTGAAAAGGCCCGTGGCGCCAAGGCCATCGGTACTACCGGTCGTGGTATCGGCCCCGCCTATGAAGACAAGGTAGCCCGTCGCGGTCTGCGTGTGGGTGATTTGTTCGACATGGCAACCTTTGCCGACAAGCTGAAGGAAATTGTGGCCTACTACAACTTCCAGCTGAAGGGCTTTTACGGCGAAGAAGAAGTCTCCTACGACGCCGTACTGGAGCAGGCCAAGGGCTATGCCGAGCTGCTTACCAGCATGGTGGTTGATGTGACCGACATGCTCGACAAGGCGCGTCGCAACGGTGACCGCATCATGTTCGAAGGCGCCCAGGGCACCCTGCTCGACATCGATCACGGCACCTACCCCTACGTGACCTCTTCCAACACCACCGCTGGCGGCGTGGCCACCGGCTCCGGTTTTGGCCCCTGCTATGTGGACTATGTGCTGGGCATCATCAAGGCCTACACCACCCGCGTGGGCTCCGGTCCCTTCCCCACCGAGCTGTTTGATGACGTAGGTCAGCACCTGGGTGTGAAAGGGCACGAATTCGGCGCCACCACCGGCCGCAAGCGTCGCACCGGCTGGCTCGACATCGTGGCCATGA
Source organism: Oceanimonas aquatica (assembly GCF_030732065.1). Lineage (GTDB taxonomy): Bacteria > Pseudomonadota > Gammaproteobacteria > Enterobacterales > Aeromonadaceae > Oceanimonas. The sequence goes on along the minus strand of NZ_JAVBHX010000015.1, from coordinate 17,850 downwards.
AGCGCGCCATTCAGGTCAACTCCATCACTGGTTTCTGCCTGACCAAGCTCGATGTGCTCGACGGCCTGGAAGAGGTGAAGATCTGCACCGGTTATCAAATGCCCGACGGCTCGGTGCAGGACGTACCGCCCATGGCTGCCGAAGGTTACGAGACCGTCACGCCGGTATACGAGTCCATGCCCGGCTGGAGCGACAATACCGTTGGTGTGACCACGGTTGAAGGTCTGCCCCAGGCGGCGCGCGATTACATCAAGCGCATCGAGGAGCTGACCGGCATACCGGTAGACATCATCTCCACCGGTCCGGATCGTGCCGAAACCATGATCCTGCGTCATCCGTTCGAGGGTTAATACCCTGACGGCACGCAGAAAAAACGCCGGCTCATTGAGCCGGCGTTTTTGTTTGTGGTGAGGAGAGAGGTGTCAGGGGAGAGGTGAGACGTTTTGCTTCTCAACCCTCACGAAATCAGCGGCTGCGCTCTACCGCCATATGGGCCAGATCCACCAGGGCTGCCTTGTGCTCCGAGTCGGGCAGCACGGCCAGGGCGTCAATGGCTTTCTGCGCTTCTTCCCGGGCGCGCTGGCGACTGTATTCCAGCGCCTCGGTCTGCTCGAGAATGGTCATGATCTCGTCCAGGTGCTCCATGCCGGTACGGTTGGCGATGGCATCGCGAATGCGTTCACGCTGGGCATCGGTGCCCTTTTCCATGGCCCGCAGCAGGGGCAGGGTAGGCTTGCCCTCGGCCAGATCGTCGCCCACGTTCTTGCCCATATCGCTGGCGTCCGAGCAATAGTCCATGACATCGTCCATTAGCTGAAAGGCGGTGCCCAGGTACTTGCCGTAGTCGAGCATGGCCTGCTCGGTCACCTCGGGCTGGTGGGTCAGCACCGCCGCCAGACGCGTGGCGGCTTCAAACAGCTTGGCGGTTTTGCAGTAGATCACCTGCATGTAACTGGCTTCGGTGGTATCGGGATCGTTGCAGTTCATCAGCTGCAGCACTTCCCCTTCGGCGATGATGTTGGTGGCGTCGCTCAGTATGTGCATGATGCGCATGTTGTCGAGCTCGGTCATCATCTGAAAGGCGCGGGTGTAGAGAAAATCCCCCACCAGCACACTGGCGGCGTTGCCGAACAGGGCGTTGGCGGTATCCCGGCCCCGGCGCAGATCAGACTCGTCCACCACGTCGTCGTGCAGCAGGGTGGCGGTGTGAATGAATTCGATGATGGCGGCCAGCTTCTGGTGAGCATCGCCCTCATAGCCCAGGGCTCGGGCCGCCAGCACGGTCAGCATGGGGCGCATGCGCTTGCCGCCGGCACTGACGATGTAAAAGCCCAGCTGGTTAATAAGGCTCACGTCCGATTGCAGACGGGTCATGATAAGCTCGTTGACCGCTTGCATGTCCTGCTCGGTCAGTTGTTTGATCCTGTTGATATCTACCATAAAGTTATAAGCCGGACGATGCAGTGTGAATTCATTGATGATAGGATTTTACACGATTCGTCAAAGGGATAAACCTGTCCGGGCAGGCATGGTCTGCAATGCGGACGGGCATCATTTTTTTGCGCTCTCTCCCCTTGTCTCGGGGGATCAATTTGCGTACAATGCGCGACCATTGTAAAACAGTTTTAGTGCACGGCCCCCAGGGGTGAAAGTGCCATATTCGGAGTTAAAATCATGTACGCGGTAATCCAAAGCGGCGGAAAACAGCACCGTGTAGCCGAAGGCCAGGTAGTTCGTCTGGAAAAGCTGGACGTAGAAACCGGCGCTGCTGTCGAATTCGACAAAGTGCTGATGGTGGCCCAAGGTGAAGACGTTAAAGTAGGTGTACCCTACGTTGATGGTGGCAAGGTAACTGCTGAAGTAGTTACTCACGGTCGTGGCAAAAAGGTCAAGATCGTTAAATTCCGTCGTCGTAAGCACTCTCGCAAACAGCAGGGTCACCGTCAGTGGTTCACTGAAGTGAAAATCACTGGTATCAGCGCCTAAGAGAGGAGTTAAGTTCCATGGCACACAAAAAAGCAGGCGGCTCTACTCGTAACGGTCGCGACTCAGAAAGCAAACGTCTTGGTGTAAAGCGTTACGGTGGTGAATCTGTCCTGGCGGGCAACATCATCGTTCGTCAGCGCGGCACCAAATTCCACGCCGGCGACAACGTTGGCCTGGGCAAGGACCACACTCTGTTCGCCAAAGCCAATGGCAAGGTGAAGTTTGAAGTTAAAGGTCCTCAGAACCGCAAGTTCGTCAGCATTGTAGCCGAGTAAGTTACGATCAGAACTTTTAAAAAGCCCCGCCAACCGGCGGGGCTTTTTGCTTTAGTAAAGGCACGTTCGGCACGAGCCGGATAAACAGGCTCAGAAAACGAATGGGAGAGCAGCGAAATGAAATTTGTCGATGAAGCGGAGATCCGCATCGAGGCGGGCGACGGCGGTAACGGTTGTGTAAGCTTTCGCCGGGAGAAATACATTCCCAAAGGCGGCCCCGATGGTGGTGACGGTGGTGATGGCGGCGATGTGTATATGCTGGCCGACGAGAACCTCAACACCCTGATCGACTATCACTTTGAGCGCTTCCACCGGGCCGAACGGGGCGAAAACGGCCGGGGTGGCAACTGCACCGGCAAGCGCGGCAAGGATCTGGTGCTGACGGTGCCGGTGGGTACCCGCGCCAAGGACGAGATGACCGGCGAGATCCTTGGGGATCTGACCCGTCATGGCCAGAAACTGCTGGTGGCCAAGGGCGGCTTTCACGGGCTGGGCAACACCCGTTTCAAGAGCTCGGTCAACCGGGCGCCGCGGCAAAAGACCAACGGCACCCCGGGCGAGATCCGCAATGTCTTGCTGGAGCTGCTGTTGCTGGCGGACGTGGGCCTGCTGGGCCTGCCGAATGCCGGCAAGTCCACCTTTATTCGCTCGGTATCGGCGGCCAAACCCAAGGTGGCAGACTACCCCTTTACCACCCTGGTACCCAACCTGGGCGTGGTGCGCTGTGACGGCCAGAAGAGCTTTGTGGTGGCGGACATTCCCGGCCTGATCGAAGGTGCCGCCGACGGTGCCGGCCTGGGCATTCGCTTTCTCAAGCACCTGGAGCGCTGTCGCGTGCTGCTGCACATGATTGATGTGCTGCCCGTCGATGGATCCGATCCTGCCGATAACGCCGATATTATTGTGAACGAGCTGAACCAGTACAGCGAAGAGCTGGCCAACAAGCCGCGCTGGCTGGTGTTCAACAAGCTGGATCTGGTGGATGACGAGCAGGCCGAAGAAATTATTGCCCGGGTCACCGAGCTGCTCGACTGGCAGGGCCCGGTACACCGCATGACTGCCATCAGCAAGGATGGTACCCGTGAGCTGACTCAGGCGCTGATGGCGTTCCTGGAAGAGCATCCGCGCAGCCAGGAAGAGCTGGAAGCGGCCCGGGAGCCGGTCAGCTTCAAGTGGGATGAGTACCACCAGGCCGCGCTGAACGAAGCGGACGAGGATGACGATGACTGGGACGATGAAGAAGACGACGGCCATGTCATTTACACCAAGGAATAACGTAGCAGCATGATGTTATCCATGATTGTGGCCATGACTCAAAATGGCGTTATCGGCAAGGATAACGCCATGCCCTGGCACCTGCCGGCGGATCTGGCCTATTTCAAGCAAACTACCCTGGGCAAGCCGGTGGTGATGGGGCGCAATACCCATGAGTCCATTGGCCGGCCGCTGCCGGGGCGGCGCAATGTGATTGTGAGTCGTTCCCTGAGCGAGGCACCGGCGGGCACCGAGCTGGTGCCGTCCCCCGAGGCGGCGCTGGCGCTGCTGGCGGACAGTGAGGAAGTGATGGTGATGGGCGGTGGCCAGCTCTATGCGGCCTTGCTGCCGCAGGCCGAGCGGCTTTACATTACCCGCATCGATGCCCACATTGACGGCGACACTTACTTTCCGGCCATCGCCGAGCAAGAGTGGAAGCTGGTAAGGGAAGAGCTCCGCCCTGCCGACGAGCGCAACGAATACGACTGCCGCTTTCAGGTACTGGAGCGGATTTAATAAAAAGCCCGGCAAATGCCGGGCTTTTTATTAAAGGCTGTCATGCCGGTACTGAATCAGGTTCAGCATGACGGGCCCGGTATCTTTCTGCAAACGGTTGAGTAAATCGCTCAAGACTCCGGCTCAAGGCCGGAGTGACATCAGCAAGTTATTTCCTTAGGCATGCACCGGGCAGGGGGTGCTGATGCGCTCATGGGTGTCCCAGCACAGCAGGGTCAGGCTGCCACCCCAGACACAGCCGGTATCCAGGGCATGAATGCCGGGCCGGTCGCAGTGACCTTCCAGTGCCGCCCAGTGGCCAAACACCAGCGGCGGATCCTGATGATCCCCCCGCAGATCAAACCAGGGCTGAAGGTCCGCGGGCGCGTTTTTGAGGCCTTCCTTGTAATCAAAGTCCAGCCGGCCATCGGCATGGCACAGGCGCATGCGGGTAAAGGCGTTGATGGTAAAGCGCAGCCGGTCCAAATTGTTGAGATCGTCACGCCAGGCCGTGGGCTCGTTGCCATACATGTCACGCAGCCGGTCAAGGTAGTGGGCCGAGTGCAGCTCGGCTTCGGCTTCCCGGGCGGCTTCCCGGGCCTGCTCTACCGTCCACTGAGGCGGAATACCGGCGTGGGTCATTACAAAACCGTGCTCGGGATGTTCGGCCAGCAACGGCTGCTGCCGCAGCCAGTACAATAAATCGGCCTGGTCGGCGGCGTGCAAAATGTCGTGAATTTTGTCGGCTTTCTTCGGGGTGCGCAGGCCAGACGCCACCGCCAGCAGGTGCAGATCGTGATTGCCCAGTACCGTGGTGGCGGCATCGCCCAGAGCCATGATCCGGCGCAGACACCCGAGGGAGTCGGGCCCCCGGGCCACCAGATCACCGGTAAGCCAGAGCTGGTCCCGGGACGGAGTAAAGCCCACCTCGGCCAGCAGCCGGTTCAGCTCGCTCAGGCAACCCTGCAGATCGCCGACAATATAGGTGGCCATCAGTTGATCAGGTTGGGCAGGGCCAGCCGAAAGGCGGGGATGGGGGCTTCAAACTCGCTGCCGTCGTCCCGGCGCAGAGTGTAAAAGCCTTCCATCACGCCCACCGGGGTTTCCAGGCTGACGCCGCTGGTATAGGTGTAGTCGTCTCCCGCGGCAATGGCGGGCTGCTCGCCCACCACGCCGCTGCCTTCCACTTCCACCCGTTTGCCATTGGCATCGGTGATCAGCCAGCGACGGCTGATCAGGGTGACCCGCTCATCGCCCTGGTTGGCGATGGTGATGGTGTAGGCGAACACATAGTGATCGTCTTCCGGCGACGAGCGCTCGGCCAGATAGCGGGGAACCGGGGAAATATGAATGGCAGCGGCAGACATCAGGATTCCTTTTTACGGGACAGGGCGTTGGCGAGGGTGGCGTACTGGGCCAGGGTCAGCTGCTCCGGACGGGCAGACGCATCCAGCCCCAGGGCCGAAATTTCGTCGGCGCTGAACAGGTGGCTCAGGCTGTTTCGAATGGTCTTTCGGCGCTGGCCAAAGGCGTCGGCGGTGACCCGGGACAGATCCTTGAGGTGCTTCACCGGGTGCGGCGGGGTTTCAAAGGGCAGCAACCGCACTACGGCCGAGTCGACCTTGGGGGCGGGCCTGAAGGCTTCCGGACCCACTTCCAGCACGGGCACCACTTCGCAGTAGTACTGGGCCATGACGCTCAGCCGGCCATAGGCCTTGCTGCCGGGGCCGGCGGCGAGGCGGTTGACCACTTCCTTTTGCAGCATAAAGTGCATGTCGGCCACCAGCGCGGAGAACTCAAACAGGTGAAACATCAGCTGGGTGGAGATGTTGTAGGGCAGGTTGCCGAAGATTTTCAGCTTCTTGCCCGGCTCTTTCAGGCTGGCGAAGTCGAACTTCATGGCGTCGGCCTGGTGAATGTTGAGCTTGTCTTTCAGAAACGGGTGAGTTTCCAGCCGCGCAGCCAGATCCCGGTCCAGCTCCACCACATTAAGGCGCTGAATGCGGTCACACACCGGGCCGGTAAGCGCGCCCAGGCCCGGGCCGATTTCCACCATGGTGTAATCGTCGGACGGATGAATGGCGTTGACTATCTGATCGATGGTGTAGTCATCGTGCAGAAAGTTCTGGCCGAAACGTTTGCGGGCCTTGTGCCCCTGGTGGACCTTGCTATTCATCGCGTTTTTCTATCATCTCAATGGCTTGGTTAAGGGCGCAGAGCATGCTGCCTGCGTCAATCTGATCGGTGCCGGCCAGCTCCAGAGCGGTGCCGTGATCCACCGAGGTACGAATAAAGGGCAACCCAAGAGTAATGTTTACCGCCTTGCTGAAACCGATGTACTTCAGTACCGGCAGGCCCTGGTCGTGATACATGGCCAGGAAGGCATCGGCGTCCTTCATGTATCTTTCGTTGAACATGGTATCGGCCGAGAGCGGACCCACCAGATCCATGCCTTCCTCGCGCAGTTCGTTAAGGGTGGGAATGATCACGTCGATCTCCTCCCGCCCCAGGTGGCCGTCTTCCCCGGCATGGGGGTTCAGGCCGCACACATAGATGCGCGGATTGGCAATGCCGAACTTGCTTTTCAGCTCGGTATGGAGAATTCGGGTGATCTTGGTCAGCCGGTCCGGAGTGATGGCCCGGGACACATAGGCCAGGGGAATGTGAGTGGTCACCTGAGCCACGCGCAGGCCGGGGGTGGCCAGCAGCATCACCACATCGGGCACATTGGCCTGCTGGGCAAAAAACTCGGTGTGCCCGCTGAATGAGACGCCGGCCTTGTTGATGATGCCCTTGTTGACCGGGCCGGTGACGACGGCGTCGAACTCGCCGCTCATGTTGCCGTCTGAGGCGCGCTTGAGGGTTTCCAGCACGTAGAGGCCATTGGCTTCGTCCAGCACGCCGGGCGTGGCGGGCCGGGCCAGTTTGACCGGCTCTATGGTCAGAGTACCGGCTTTTTGCGGCACGGGCTCGGCCTGCTGCCGGTAGGGCAGCAGGGTAATGTCACGTCCCAGGGCCTGAGCCCGGGACTGAATCAGCTCCGGGTCGGCGATCACTACCAGCTCGGCCGGCCAGTCGAGATCGGCCAGCGCCAGCATCAGTTCGGGGCCAACGCCGGCGGGCTCGCCCGGGGTTATGGCTATGCGTTTACAACTCACGAATCACCATCGAATAATTGAGTGTCAACAATACGGATATAGGCCTGATCCTTGAGCTCGTCGAGCCAGGTCTGCACTTCTTCGGTAAAGCGACGATTGAAAATCAGTTGATAGGCCCGCTGCTCGGTGGCCTGCTCGGTGGCATCCTGCAGCCGCTTGTCTTCCAGCCGCACCAGGTGCCAGCCATGCTCGGAGCGGAACGGTTCACTCAGTTCGCCCGGCTGCAGCCGGCTGACGGTGTCACGAAAACTGCTGACATACAGCTCGGGTGAAGCCCAGCCCAAATCACCGCCATTGACGGCAGAGCCGGCATCATCGGAAAACTGCTCGGCCAGTTGCGCCATGGTGGCGTCACCGTTGCGAATGGAGCGGGCAAAGCCTTCCAGCATGGCCCTGGCCTTGTCTTCACTCAGAATGACGGAAGGCTTGATCAGAATATGCCGGGCCCGGACTTCCAGCGCCTGTACGGTCTGGGATTGACTGCCTTCCATGTCGAGGATGGTCAGAATATGCAGGCCGGCACCGGAGCGAATGGGGCCGATAATATCACCTTTTGCCTGATTTCTCACCGCCTCACTGAACAGGGACGGCATTTCGCCCATGGCCAGCATGCCCCAGTCGCCCCCTTCCAGGGCCTTGGGACCGGCACTGTGGGCGATGGCCAGCTTGCGGAAGTCGGCACCGTTTTTCAGCTCGGCCAGCAATTGCTCGGCCTGACGGTTGGCCTGGCGCAGCTGTTCGCCGCTGGGGTTGGCGGGCAGGGGCAACAGAATGTTGCCGACCCGGTAGCGGGCGCTGCTTTGGCCCTGCTCGCGAATCATCTGCACCACCTGCTTCACTTCCTGATCGGAAATGCTGATGCGCCGGCGCACCTGATTGCGGGCCAGTTCGCTCATCAGGATCTCGTTGCGCACCTGCTCGCGGAAACCGGCCCAGCTCTGGCCGTTGGCGGTGGCACCGGCACGCAGTTGCTCTAGGGTTTTGCCTTCACCGCGGGCGATATTGGCCAGCGCCTGTTCCAGCTGGGTATCGGTAATGCGCAGGCCCAGCCGCTCGGCCAGCTGCAGTTGCAGGCTTTCCAGGATCAGCCGCTCCAGCGCCTGTTTGCGCAGGCGCTGATCGTCGGGCAGGGGCTGGCCGGCGGCCTGAGCGCTTTGGCGCACCTGATTGACCAGGGCGTCGAGCTGGCTTTCCAGCACCACGTCGTTGTTGACCTGGGCAACGGTTCTGTCCAGCAGCTCGGCGGCCTGGCCGGTCACCGACAGCAGGCCCAGTCCGGCGGCCATCAGCAGTTGTTTACATCTCTTGTTCATGACAAATCCTGTGCGCAATAAAAATCAGTTATTGAGGTTGAACGGGCGATAGTAGGGCAGCAGTTGGGTGCCGGGTTTGAACTCGCCGCTGCCGGTGCCCAGGGAGCTGAACCCTTTCAGCTCGAAGCGCAGCCCGATGCTGGTTTCCTGAATGGTGCTGGTGGGATTGAACAGCTTGTCTTCCTTCTGCCATTGCTCCCACACCAGGCTCACCGCCCAGCAGCAGGAGTCGTAGCGCAGTCCTATCAGAGTATCGATATTGCGATGTAGTTCAATATCCCGGTAATGGCCGCCGATCAGGCCCCACTGGGGCGCCAGCGGCCAGAAGGCGGTGCCGCCCACCTGGTTGAGATCGTCCGCCAGACTGTCGCCAAAATAATTCCGGTTCAGGTGACGAAAACCAATCTGGGCAAGGCGGCCCTGCTCGTTGTATTCCAGGGTGAGGTTGCCCGCCGCCAGTCGGTGGTTACGGGTGTCCTGCTGGGCCTCGCCATGGACAAACCAGTTGTTGTCGAGGTTGAGATCCCCTTCAAAGGTGAGGAAGGAGCGCTTGGTGTCGTCCAGCTGTTCGCCGGGGTAGAGCTTGACCCGCGGCGCCGTGAAGTTAAAGGTCTGGGCCAGGGCCAGACGCAGCCGCTCGGTGCCGGTGTCGTCGTAAATTCGGCTGGTAAAGCCGGCGGTCAGCTGGTTGGCGTCGCTGATGCGGTCCAGGCCGGCGAAACGGCGGTCGCTGAACAGGCTGTAGTAGTCCTGGCGCATGCTGGTGCTGTCGTACAGGCCGATGTTGTCCTGGTTTTTGTAGGGCACATACAGGTACTGCAGCTGGGGCTCCAGGGTCTGGGTAAAGTCCTGTTCAAACCAGCGGGCCTGGCGGTCAAACACCAGACCGCCGTTAATGCGCAGCCGGGGCAGCACCCGGTCCACGCTGGTATCCAGGGTGTCGGTGTCAAAGCCCCAGGTGTTCTGGTAAAAAGACGACAGGGTGGTGGGAATATCCTGTTCGTAATGGGTGTAATAGGCCCCCACATCGGCTTTCAGTTGCAGGCCGGGCTGGTCGATGAGGGAATAAATCAGCCGGGGCTCGGCATGAAACCGGGTAGCCTGATAGGTGCTTTCATTGTCGTTTTCAAAGCGGGTCAGCTCCGAGTCCAGGGCCAGATCAAAGTCGCCCAGGCCCCGGTAGCTGTTCAGTACCAGCGCCGGCATCAGCTGGAATGGCTGAGTGTCCAAGTCCGGGCGCAGTATCTGGTAGTCGCGCACCTCGGTGGTGAGCTGCCAGTGGCGGTCGTAATAGCCACCGCGAAATGACTGCAGCAACTGGTTGTCGACCAGAGAGCCCACCGGCGGGTTAAAGTCATCAATATAGGCATAGTCCCAGCTTGCCACCTGGGTGTAGTTGACGTTACCGCGCCAGTGACCGTCGGCATCGAAGCGGGCGTTGTGGCGCCAGCTGAACAGCCAGCGGGCATCGTCCCGCCATTCTTCATCAATCAGATCCGGGTTGTCGGCCAGGCTGTCATCCTGAGACAGATATTCGCCGTAGAGCACGCCACTCTGGCCTTCCACAGGCAGGTAGCGAAACTCCAGCTGGGCCATGGTGCCGCGCTTTTCCATGTAGCGGGGGGTAATGGTGGCATCGTAGTTGGGCGCGATGTTCCAGTAATAGGGCAGGCGAATGTCGGTGCCGTTACTGTTGCTGATATCAAAGGACGGGTACAAAAAGCCGCTCTGGCGCTCATTTTTCACCGGAAACTTGATGTAGGGAAAATAGAACACCGGCATATCACCCAGCCACAGCACGGCGTTCCAGGCTTCGCCAAAGACTTCGTCCTGCTCCACTGCCACCGTGCTGGCCTTCAGTTGCCATACTTCCTCGCCCGGTGGACAGGTGGTGTAGCTGGCGCCCTTGAGATCCACTTCGCCGCGTTCACCGGCCAGCTGCACCCGGCGGGCTTCGCCCCGGCCCGGCTCGCCGTGAAACTGGTAGCGAGCCTGGTCCAATTGTGTGTCTTTGGTGGTCAGGTTGCCGGAAAGGGTGGTGTCGCTTTCCACGGTAATGGTGCCGTCGCTCAGGTGAATATTGCCTTCGGCCAGCACGTCACGGCTTTGCTGCTCTAGCTCCAGATAATCGGTGCTGAAGCGGCGTTCCCCCTGAATCACCTCCACATCGCCCCGGTAAAGAATTTTGCCGTCACGGGTGGCGTTGAGCACGTCGGCGGTGACCGTGATGGGGGCACTGGGATCCTTCTCGCCTTCCACCCGCAAGGGCACATGGCTGAAACAGCGGCTGAAGGGTAGCGGGTCGGCGTTGACGGCCGGCTCGTCGAGCAGCTCGGTGCCATCGTACTGGGCCTGGACCAGGCCGGAAGCGAACAACAGGGGAAGGCCGATAATCCGTATTCTCATGGGGTGATGCTCTCATTCCTGGTGTTGGCGACACCGCCCGGCGTCCTGCGGGCTGGTTGAGCTTTTGGTGTCATTCTTTTATGGTAGCGAGCTATGATAAAGCATTCTCGCTGCCAGCTCTACGCCGGGGCTCGGCCCGACCGGATCCACCCTTGATAATCGACTCAATATGACATCACGCCCATTGTCCCTGCTTCACTTGCCTGCCGGCTTCGCTTTTCTATCTGCTGAACGGGGAGGGCGCTGAATGCCGGCACACATCAAGGGTAAAATCATCGGTTTTCTGTTTGGCCTGCTGATCGGCAATATTCCCGGTGCCCTGCTCGGACTCTGGCTGGGACACCTGGTGGACAAAAAGCTGGCCGGCGCCTGGGGATTTGTAAAGGATGCCCAGCAGGAATTTCTGTACGCCACCTTTGCCACCATGGGGCACCTGGCCAAGTCCAGCGGCCGCGTTACTTCGGAAGAGATTCAGCTGGCGGAGCAACTGATGGTGCAAATGCGGCTGCAGCCCGGGCAAAAGGCCGAGGCCCAGCAGGCATTCCGCGACGGCAAGGAAAGTGACTTTCCATTGACCGAGACCCTGCGCCGGTTTCGCTCGCGCACCCGTGACAGCCGCAACCTGTTGCGCTTTTTTATGGAAGTGCAGCTGCAACTGGTGTTTGCCGACGGCGAATTGCATCCGGCCGAGCGCCGCTTGCTGCATACCATTGCCGCCGAGCTGGGCTTTTCCGAGCAGGAGCTGGAGCAATTGCTGGCCTTTGCCGAAGCGCAGCTGCACATGTACCGTCAGGGCCGTGCCGGTGGCCAGGGGGGCTTTACCACCCCGCCGAAGGATCGGCTGCGCGATGCCTACCGTATTCTGGAGGTGGAGGAAGGGGCCGATGATGCGACCGTGAAGCGGGCCTATCGCCGGCAGATGTCCAAGCACCATCCCGACAAGCTGGTGGCTCAGGGGCTGCCCAAGGAGATGATGGACATGGCCAAGGAAAAGGCACAGGACATTCAGCAGGCCTGGGAAACCATCAAGGCCGCCCGCAACCTCCGCTGACCAGCCGGGACTGGAGATTTGGGAACAGGGACTGGCAGGCTGTGTCGTTCCCATGTTATGCCTGGGAACGCATACCCTTACTGACCGAAATCACTCTCTACACTCCCACGCCGGAGCGTGGGAGTGAGTGCAGAGCCTGTCACTCCGGGCCTGCCCCGGAGTCTATGGCGCAATGCACCTCACCCTGCAGCATGGACTCCGGCCTTCGCCGGAGTGACATTTTCTTCTAGCTTCTAGCTTCTAGCTTCTAGCTTCTAGCTTCCAGCTTCTGGCTATCTTTTATACCAGCCGGTTCTGCTCCCGCCCGGCAACAAACGCCTCGATATTGTCGATGAGCTGATCCGCCAGTCGCTGCATCGAGGCTTGGCTGGCCCAGGCAATGTGCGGGGTCAGAATAAAGTTGGGGTACTGCAAAGCCTGCATCAGCGGATGATCGGCCGGCGGCGGCTCGGCGCTGACCACATCAAAGCCGGCGCCGCCGATACGTTGTTCCTTCAGGGCATTCAGCAGGGCCTGCTCATCCACCAGCCCCCCTCGGCCAACATTGATCAGCAGGGCGTTCGGTTTCATCATGGCCAGCTCCCGTTCGCTGATCAGGTGACGAGTGGCTTCGGTCAGCGGGCAGTGCAGGCTGAGCACATCGGCTTCGGCCAATACTTGCTCAAAGGGCAGGCGTCCCTGCTCTGCGGCCTGGCCCTTGCGGGCAGCCACGATCACGTGCATGCCCAGTGCTTTTGCCAGTCGCTCCAGATCCCGCGCTATGGTGCCATAGCCAATCAGCCCCAGAGTCTGGCCTTTCAGATCCCGTACCGGGTAGTCGAAATAACAGAACTGGCCCGCTTGTTGCCAGCGGCCATCGGTTACCGAACGCCGGTAGGCATGAAGATTGCGGCTGAGCGCCATTATCAGTGACAGGGCGTGTTCGGGTACCGTGCTTTCCGAGTAATTACGAATATTGCACACCGCCACGCCGGCGGCGCGGCAGGCGTCGAGATCCACATTGTCGCTGCCGGTGGCGGCCAGGGCGATGAGTTTCAACCCGGGCAGTTGTGCCAGCTCGCCGGCGCCGATGTTCACCTTGTTGACGATGGCGACCTCGGCCTGTTGCAGCCGTGCCACCACCTGCTCCGGGGCCGTTTCTGCATGTTCCTGCCAGTCATGATCAAAGGCCGGCCGGCGCAGGTTAACGCTCGGGGCCAGGGTCTGCCGGTCGAGAAATACCAGTTTCATGGGCGTGTTTTCCTTTCAGGTAGTCGGGCGCGCCGGGGGGCAGGGGCATCCAGCCCCGGCGCACCAGCCAGGCCGCAATGTGGCGCTCGGGCCGGGACGGATCAGCCAGCTGCTCGGCGGTATAATCCGCAGCCTGGCGAGTGGCGCTGTGCTGGCGCTGCGCCTGGTTGATTGTCGAGGTGTTATTCTGCTTGCTGAACAGATCCAGCACTGGCCAATTCGACCGGGACAGGCTCACGGCCAGCATACGTTGCTGTTCGGGCTGTGAGGGAGTGGCATCCACCACCACCAGACCGGCAGGCGGCGGCAACTGACCGGTTTCCACCAGCTGCTGATACCAGAGAGTGGCGCTGCCCTGGGTCAGCACCAGCTGTGTTGCATTCGGATTATCGTTTGGCAGCTCGCTCAGCCGGCTGGCCAGCTGTGCCAGCCATTGTTGCCGGGCGTCGGACGGTTGCTCGTTAGTTGGGTCAAACTGGTGCTGTTGTGCATCGGGCAGCAGCAGTACAAGATTCCAGCCGCGCTGTTGCCACCAGGGTGCCATGGCAAGCCAGTGATGGGCCTGTTGTTGCTCGGGCCACACCACCAGCGTGCCCAGCGCCTCGGGGCGTGTGGCGTCAAAACGCAGTTGCCCGGCTTCGGCACTGTATTGCCGGTAGGCGGTCCAGTCGGTCTGGGCGCCGGCCGTTGCCACGGACAACCAGCCCAGCATCAGCACACACGCCCGCCGCATCAGTTTACCTCAAAGGGGGCCGGAGCATTGAATTCCAGCCAGTTTTTGGCCAGCGGATGGCGAAAGGCCAGCCGGGCGGCGTGCAGTTGCAGGTGGGGCGCCATGGTCAGCGCCTCACCCTCGGCGTAGAGGTTATCGCCCAGTATCGGATGATCCAGGCTCAGCATGTGCACGCGCAGCTGGTGAGAGCGTCCGGTAATGGGAGTGAGCTCGATCAGGCTGCGCTGTTGCTCACGACGCAGGCAGCGCCAGTGGGTCAGGGCCTGCTTGCCGTGCTCATGACTGACCATGTGCCGTGGCCGGTTGGGCCAGTCACAGCACAGGGGTAGATCGATGCTGCCTTCATCCTGAACCGGCTGGCCGTATATCCAGGCGAAGTAGCGCTTTTCGGTTTCCCGCTCGCGAAACTGTCGACTGAGCTCCCGGTGCGCCTTGGGGTGCAGGGCCATGACAATGACCCCCGAGGTGGCCATGTCCAGCCGGTGTACCACCAGTGCCGACGGAAATACCCTCGCCACTCGCAGCGACAGGCTGTCGCGGTGACAGAGCTCACGCCCGGGCACACTGAGCAGGCCGCTGGGCTTGTTCAGCACTATGATGCTGTCATCCCGATACAATATCTCGAACTGGGGACTCACTGGCGGATCGTAACGCAGCAATACCATGGCTTGGCTCTTCTTTACTGATGGCTGACCACAATAAACCGGATTGCGTCCAGTTTTAAGCGGGTATGACTAAGCAGGCTGTCGAGCTCGGTTTTCAGGTCCTGCACATGGTCAATTTCGCTCTGGCGCACATTGGGGTTGACCTTGGCCAGCTGCTGCAGCCGGCTCAGCTCCTGATCCATCGCCAGGTGCATGCGTTCACGGGCGTCGGCGACCAGTTGTTCCATTTGCTGCTCGGCCAGCGGCAGGGCCGTTTGCAGTTGCTGGTGGATCAGAGACTGAGACGCGTTCACCAGCTTGCTGCCCAGATGGCGGTTAACCGGGCTGAGCTGCTTGTCAAAGGCTTCAAAGCTGACCTTGTCGGCCAGGTTGTTGCCGTTCTTGTCGAGCAGCAGCCGAATGGGCGCCGGCGGCAGAAAACGGTACAGCTGGGCGTGGTGGGCGGATTCGGCCACGAAAATGGGTTCTACAAACTGAGTGCCCACCGGCAGCGCCTTGTTTTTGAGAATGGCCACCGAGGTGGTGCCGATTTCCGAGCCCAGCACCAAATCGATACCGCCGCGGATCATGGGATGATCCCAGCTCAAAAACTGCAGATCGTCCCGGCTCAGGGTGGTGTTGCGATTAAAGGTGATGCTGGCGCCGTCTTCGGGCAGGCCCGGAAAATTCGGCACCAGCATTTGCTCGGTGGGGCGCAGCACTATGGCGTTTTCGCCCTTGTCGTCCTGATGCACGCCCACTTCATCAAACAGCTTGATGGCAAAAATGGCCAGAGTCGGGTCTTCGTCGGTTTCGGCCAGTTGCTCGGCCAGGTTGTGATGGTGCAGGGCACCGCTGGAATTGAGCTCCAACAGGCGATCCCGGCCCAGCTCCATCTGGCTGGTGAGGGTATCGGTGAGGGCGCGAGTATCGGCAATCAGTTGTTCCAGGGCTTCTTCATCCTGGCCGTGGCCGGCGAGCAGCTCCAGCAGCCGGTCGGCCATTTGCTGGTAGACCGGCTGGCCCACGGCATTGGGCTTGCCAAAGGCATCCATGCCCTGCTGATACCACAGCGTCAGGGCGCGCTGGGCGGTGCCTTCGAGGTAGGGCACATGAATGTCGATATCGTGTTGCTGGCCGATGCGATCCAGGCGACCGATGCGTTGCTCCAGCAGATCCGGGTTGAGCGGCAGATCAAACAACACCAGCTGGTGAGAAAACTGGAAGTTACGGCCTTCAGAGCCGATTTCGGAGCAGATCATCACCTGGGCACCGCCTTCCTGCTGGGCAAAGTAGGCGGCGGCCTTGTCCCGCTCCAGCAGCGACATGCCCTCATGGAACACGGTGCCGCGAATACCTTCCCGGGTGCGCAGCACTTCTTCCAGTGCCAGTGCCACCCCGGCTTTGGCGGTAATGATCAGGATCTTGTTGTTGCGGTGCTCCTTGAGAAAACCCAGCAGCCAGTCGACCCGGCTGTCGAACTGGGTCCAGCTGCTGTCGCCGCCTTCAAACTGGCGGTAGATCTCTTCCGGATACAAGGCCTGCAGCGCCTGGGCCGCGGTATCCTGATGCGAGCCCATCATGCCGGCTACGCGAATGGCGGTCTGGTACTGGCTGGGCAGAGGCAGCGGGTGCAGGTGCAATTGCCGTGACGGAAAGCCCTTGATGGACTGACGGGTGTTGCGGAACAACAGGCGGCCGGTGCCGTGGTGATCCAGCAGCCGCGCCAGCAGCGCCCGACGCTGCTCGGGGGTATCCAGGCTGGCGGAGGTCTCACCGTCCATAAAGGGGGCCAGTCGCTCGAGGGCGGCGGCATCAAGCGGCGCGTCACTCAGCAGGGCCTCGGCGGCCTCGGCCAGGGGCTGGTATTCCTCTTCTTCGGCCAGAAAGGCGTCGTAATCGTAGAAACGCTCCGGGTCGAGCAGGCGCAGCCGGGCAAAGTGGCTTTCATGGCCCTGTTGATCCGGGGTGGCGGTCAGCAGCAGCACGCCCGGAACTTCCTCGGCGAGGGCCTCCACCACTTCGTAGGCCCGGCTTGGACGCTCGGCATCCCATACCAGGTGATGGGCTTCGTCCACCACCAGCAGATCCCAGTCGCTGTCGGCCAGCTGTTCAAAGCGCTTGCGCTTCTTGGTGATGAAGTCGAGGCTGCACAGCACCAGCTGCTCGGTATCAAAGGGGTTGGCGGAGTCGGCAAAGGCCTCCACGCAGCGCTCCTCGTCGAAGAGCGCAAAGTGCAGGTTGAAACGACGCAGCATTTCCACCAGCCACTGGTGGATCAGCGCATCGGGCACCAGGATCAGAATGCGGGCGGCCCGGCCCGACAGCCACTGCTGCTGAATGATCATGCCGGCTTCTATGGTCTTGCCCAGGCCCACTTCGTCGGCCAGCAACACCCGGGGGGCATGACGGTTACCCACTTCGTGGGCAATGTGCAGCTGGTGCGGAATCAGACCAATGCGGCCGCTGCCCAGGCCGCGCAGAGGCGAGCGGCGCTGATTGAACTGGTGCATCAGCGCCTGGTAGCGCAGATTGAAACGACCAATCTTGTCGATCTGGCCCGCAAACAGCCGTTCCTGAGGTTTGTTCAGCTTGATGAAGTGATTGAGGAAGGTTTCCTTCAGGCTGGTTTCTTCCTCGGTATCCAGGCGTTTACCGTGATAGACCAGCAGACCGTCTTGCTCGGACACCGATTCCACCTCCAGCTCCCAGTCTTCATGACTGCTGATGACGTCACCGGGGTTGAACATGACACGGGTAACGGGAGCATCGCTGATGGCATACATGCGGTTTTCACCACAGGCGGGAAACAACATGGTGACCATGCGCACGTCAATGGCGACCACGGTTCCCAGTCCCAGATCGGTTTCGGTATCGCTGATCCAACGCTGGCCGAGGGAAAAAGGCATTCAATTCTCCAAGCTGAAGGGGCTACAAAAAAAGGGGCGCTATCTTACCTCAAAGCCCCTGATGGCTGCATCCGGATTGGGCTCGAACATTCAGTATAAGTAGAGGCATATAAAGAAGGAAAACAGGGTGCAGGTGGAAAACTAACCAAACGATTCGGGGGAAGCGATTTTTCCTGAAAAAGCCCTTGCGCAAAAATCGCGGCTCCCTATAATGCGCTTCCACTGACACGGGGCAACACGCCAACGGTCACAAGGGTTTGAAGCGAACCAAATAAAGTTCAAATCAACGCTTGACGAACACCAAGGATTGCGTAGAATACGCAGCCCTGACCAGCGAAAGCGGTCAACGCTCTTTAACAATTTATCAAGCAAACTGTGTGGGCACTCGCAGTCGAT
>NZ_JAVBHX010000014.1 GCF_030732065.1 Oceanimonas aquatica | reverse complement strand
GTTCGTCAAGCGTTGATTTGAACTTTGTTTGGTTCGCTTTCAACCCTTGTGACCGTTGGCGTGTTGCCCCGTGTCAGTGGAAGCGCATTATAGGGAGCCGCGATTTTTGCGCAAGGGCTTTTTAAGGAAAAATCGCTTCCGCCGCATCAAGCGTTCAAAGGTTAACCAAACAGGTGAAACTTACCGCGCTTCGGCCAGCTGCCGTGCAAATTCCACCAAAGAAGAATAGACGCTTTCCGCCAGTTTTTCCCCTTCTTCGGTAATTTCCTTGCCGGTCCGTACCAGCACGGGGTGCCCCACACCGGCACTGATGGCTGCATTCATGTCCGACACCTTGTCACCCACCATATAAGACGCGGCCATGTCGATACCGAGCTCCCTGGCGGCATCCAGCAACATGCCCGGTGCCGGCTTGCGGCAGTCGCATTCCCGCGTATCGGGGCCGTTGCCGGCGGTCGGATGATGCGGGCAGAAATAGATGCCGTCGAGATCCACGCCCCGATCGGCCAGAGACCAGTCCATCCACTCGGTCAGGCGCATGAAGTCATCTTCGCTGAACATGCCCCGAGCAATGCCGGACTGGTTGGTGACCACCACCAGCAAATAGCCTTTCTCCTTGAGCAGGCGAAGGGCGTCAATCACCCCGTCAATAAAGACAAAATCATCGGAATGAGACACATAGCCGGTGTCCTGGTTAATGACGCCGTCCCGGTCGAGAAAAATCGCTGCCTTTGCCACTGTCTTACCTGCCTTCAGTCAATTGTTACCGGGCGCATGTTAGCACAGGGCTGGCGGGCGCCGGAGGCAATTTCTGCCGCATAATGACAGGCGACTTTATGACCATTCCCTTGCAGCAACGGCACTTCACGGGCACAACGGTCACCGGCGTAGGGGCAGCGGGTACGAAAATGACAGCCACTCGGCGGACTGGCCGGGGACGGCAGTTCGCCGCTCAACATCATGGGCGCCTGTCTGTGCCGCGGATCAGGCCGGGGAATGGCCGAGATCAACACTCGGGTATAAGGATGGCGCGGCTGCCGATAAAGCTCCTCCGCCGGTGCCTGTTCGACAATACGCCCCAGGTACATGACGGCAATATGATCCGATACATGCTTGACCACCGACAGATCATGAGCGATGAACAGCATGGCCAGCCCCCGCTCCTGCTGTAATGACAACAACAGGTTGAGGATCTGGGACTGTACCGATACATCCAGTGCCGATACGGCTTCATCGCATACCAGCAAGCGCGGGTTGAGGGCCATGGCGCGGGCGATGCCGATGCGCTGGCGCTGGCCGCCGGAGAATTCGTGAGGAAACCGCTCCAGCGCCGAGGCCGGCAACCCCACCCGCTCCAGCAGCTCTGCCGCCCATGCCTGGCGCTCGCGCCAGCTGCCCATTTTGTGAATAACAAATGGCTCCTGCAGCAGGGTGCCTATGGTATGACGGCCGTTGAGCGACTCCTGAGGATCCTGAAACACCATCTGCATCTGCCGGCGCAGGGGCTGCATTTGCCGGCGGCTGTAATCGGTAATGTCGGTGCCGTCATACAGAATGCGTCCGCTGGTGGGCTCATGCAGTTTGAGCAGGGCCCGGGCCAGAGTGGACTTGCCGCACCCCGATTCCCCCACCAGCCCCAGGGTCTGGCCGGCTTCCAGCTCAAAACTGACGCCATCCACCGCGTACAGAGTACGCCCGGAGCGCAGCAAACCACCTCCCAGGGTGAAGTGCTGGGTCAGGTTGTCGACGGTCAGCAAGGCCGTCATAAGTCCAGCTCCCGCCAGTGGTGGCACCACACATGGTGCACGCTGTTTGCCAGTTCAGGGGGCGGCTGAACATCGCACACGCCGGTGCGGTGCGAGCACCGGTTGGCAAAGCGGCAACCGGACGGCAATTGCTCCAATGACGGCACCTGCCCCCCAATGACCGGCAGCTCGGTTTTACCGGGCCGATCCAGCCGGGGAATGGACGCCAGCAATCCGCGGGTATATGGATGGCGGGGCCGCTCAAACAGGTCGAACACACCGGCCTGCTCGGCACTGCGCCCGGCATACATCACCAGCACCTGATCGCAGATCTGGGCCACCACGCCCAGATCATGGGTAATAAAGATCACCGCCATGTTGTTTTGCTGCTGCAACTCGCGGATCAGGTGCAGGATCTGCGCCTGAATGGTCACGTCCAGTGCCGTGGTGGGTTCATCACAGATCAGCAACTCGGGCTCGCAGGCCAGCGCCATGGCGATCATCACCCGTTGGCGCATGCCACCG
Source organism: Oceanimonas aquatica (assembly GCF_030732065.1). GTDB lineage: Bacteria > Pseudomonadota > Gammaproteobacteria > Enterobacterales > Aeromonadaceae > Oceanimonas. The sequence goes on along the minus strand of NZ_JAVBHX010000014.1, from coordinate 51,662 downwards.
GAAAGCTGGTGCGGGTAGGCGTCAAGTCGGGCCTCGGCTTCCGGAATGCCTACCCGGCGCAGCATGGTCAGCGCCGCTTCCCGTCGTTGCGCCTTGTTCAGCTCCGGGCGATGCAGCTCATACACCTCCATCAGCTGGCGGCCAACGGTATGCACCGGGTTAAGGGCGGTCATCGGCTCCTGGAAAATCATGGCAATCTTGTTGCCCCGCAGCCGGTAGCGCTGCTGAGGGTCAAGCGTCAGCAGATCCGCTCCCTGAAACAGGGCCCGACCGCCTTCCACTTTTCCCGCCGGTTGCGGCAGCAGGCCCAGCAGACTGAGCGCGGTCACGCTCTTGCCGCAGCCGGACTCCCCCACCAGCCCCAGGGTCTGGCCGGGCGCCAGCGAAAAACTGACGTCATCCACGACTCGAAAGCAGCCCGCTTCGGTAGTAAAACTGACCGCCAGATTGTTCACCTCCAGCAATGCCGCCATCAGGCTTCAGGCCTCCGCCAGGTTTCCACAACTTCCAGCACCGGCTCAAAGCGCTTGCCGCCGGCCTTGATCTCGGCCTTTTGTTGCTGATCGATCCAGAACAGTCCGCCGGTGCTGTGAGGATAACCTTCCATCGGCCAGAACAGGGACGGCGAGTGCCGGGTGCCCTTGCTCTCGGGCAGTTTCACGTAACGCCAGTAAGCTTCCCGGGTATAGGGCACCTGATAACCGGGAATAAAGATGGCGAGCTCATGCACCCGGCGCTGAATTTGCCGGGAAATGGCCGCCTTGGCATCCAGGTCCATGGTGCGGCGATATTCCTCGATCAGCCGGTCCAGTTCATCGTCACTGATGTTGAACAGGTTGTTGGTCTGGGGCTTGCCGGCATTGAGGGAGTGAAAGAATTCCCAGTACTGAGGGTAAAGACCGCCACCGCTCCAGCCCAGCCAGGCTGCCTCATGCTTTTTCTCAAGCATCGACTTGAAGCCGGTGGCGCCGTCCACCAGGTTAAGCTGCAGATCCAGCCCGGCCTTGCGCGCCTCCTCCCGCAAAATGGCCAGACGGGCGGTATGCTCCTGAGTGGTGTAGGTGACCGCCAGGCTGAGCCGGTCACCCTTGGCATTCAGCAAAATGCCACCCGGGCCCTGACGATCAAAGCCTGCCTCGGCGAACAGCGCCCGCGCCTGTTGAATATTGTACTCGCGGGCGCGAATATCGTAATCGGTGAAGTCGCCGTAGCCGGTGCCAAAGCTGTTCATGCGTTCATAGTCGCCCCGCAGAATGGTCTCGAGCATGCGCTGCATATTGATGGCATGGGCAATGCCCTTGCGCACCCGCACATCCGACAGCCGCGGGTGAGCGGTATTGAGGTGCAGCCCCTGGGCGCCCTGCTGCATGTCGTTGTAGAACCAGATGCGGTTGATCAGGCCATTGCGGTACTCGGGGGTATTGGTCTTGTCGTGCCACCATTCCGGCAGGATCAGACCAAAGGTGTCGACATCACCGCGCAGAAAGTGGCGGTAGGCGATGTTGAGATCTCGCACCACGGTCAGACGAATTTCATCCACATTAAAGCGATGCCGGTAATAGGTAAGGTCGTTGCCCCACCAGTCGTTCAAGCGCTTGAAGGTAATGGAGCGGCCTCGTTTCACATCGCTGATCACATAGGCGCCGGTAACCGGCGCCACTTCCCAGTTGTAGCGGCGCACCCAGTCCTCGCTCAGCTCGTAAAAATGCTCGGGCTGAGGCACCAGGCCCACGGTATTGAGCAGCTCACGGCGGCTTTTGGGGCTGCCGGCGGTCACCGAGATGGTGTAGTCATCGTATTTGGTGACGTCGGTGAGCTCTTCGGTGAAATAGTTGTTGTACCAGGGCGCCCGAATCACCTTGGAGCGCATGAACTCGAGCGCGAACAGGTAGTCGTCGGCGGTGACCGGCTCGCCGTCGGACCAGCGTGCCGCCGGGTTGAGTTTGAAATACATGGTGCGATCGTCGTCACCAAAGGCCCAGTGGGTGGCCAGGGCGGGAATGGGATTCTCGGTTTGCGGATGCAGGGCATAGAGGCCGAGCTGATTTTCCAGAATAAAGGAGCGGAACGAGGTATTGGAGTCGGGCCCCACGGTCCGGAAGGTCAGGGGAAAGCTCAGCAGTGTCATGTTGAACTGGCCGCCCCGTTTGGCCTCGGGCGAGGCAAAGATGGGATCGTCCTGGTTGGTTTCCCAGGTCAGGTCGTCGGGCAGCTCCGCCGCCTGCAGGCCCAGGGCCAGACCAAAGGATGCGACTATCGCCAGCAGTTTGTTCATTGCAGTCCTCCCCTATTCATAACGGGAAAAATGTTTGGGATCAAAGGCCTCGCGAATGGCCTCGCCGATAAAGGACACTGTGATCAACACCAGTGACACCGCCGTCACCACCGACGCCACTATCCAGGGTGAGTCCAGATGGTTCACGCCCTGACGCAGCAATTCACCCCAGCTCGGGGTCGGCGGCGGCAGGCCAAAACCCAGGTAATCGAGGGCCGTGAGCAGCGAAATATTGGCCACCACGGTAAAGGGCGCAAGGGTCACTATCATCATCAGGGTATTGGGCAGAATGTGGTGCACGATAATGCGCCAGGTGCCGGCACCCTGAGCCCGGGCCGCCAGCACGTAGTCCCGTGCCTTTTCCTTGTAGGTCAGAGTACGCATGTACCAGGTGATGCCCATCCAGCCAAACAGCACGTTGATGGCCACAAACAGGGCAAAATTGGGCTGGGTGATCGACACCAGTATCATGATCACGTACAGAAACGGCACCTGGGACCAGATTTCGATAAAGCGCTGAAACAGCAAGTCGAACCGCCCGCCCCGAAATCCCATCAGGCAACCGATCATCACCCCGATGAGGTAACTGGCGGTGAGCGCGATAAAGGCAAAGCCCACGGCGGTGCGAAAACCGTATACCAGGCGCGCGACTATGTCCCGGCCCGAGCTGTCGGTGCCGAGAAAGTGCCGGCTCTCAATGCTGGGCGCCGTGGGCGGATAACCGTTGCCACTGTAATCCTGCTCATAGGGGCTCCAGGGCACCAGCGGCAGCAGCACCCAGTTGCCGGGCTGCTCATCCAGCACCTGCTTCAGCTGCCGGTAATCGGTTTCGTACTGGTAGCCAAGGCCAAAGGTGTCACCGGTGATCACGGCACCGTAAGTGGGAAAATACAACTGACCCTCATACTTCACCAGCAGCGCCCGGTTGCTGACCCACAGCTCGGCGGCAGCGGCCAGCAGCACCATCACCATAAACAGCACAAAGGCATAATAGCCGCGCCGAATGCTGCGAAAGCGGCGCAGTTTCTTTTTGGTGACATTGGAAAGCAACCTAGCCATCGAACCTCACTCGCGGATCCACCAGTGCCACGCAGATATCCGACAATATGTTGCCCAGCAGCATCAGCAGCGAGGTCACCGCCAGTATACCCATCACCACCGGGTAATCCCGCTCCACCACCGCCTCATAGCCGAGCAGGCCCAGGCCGTCGATATTAAAGATCACTTCAATCAGGAAAGAGCCGGCGAAAAACACCGAGATCACGTTGCCGAAGTGGCTGGCGATGGGAATAAGACTGTTGCGCAGGGCGTGGCGGGTAACGGCCTTGCCAAAGGGCAGCCCCTTGGCCACGGCGGTACGCACGTAATCCGCCGACAGGTTTTCCATCAGGCTGTTTTTCATGGTCATGGTCAGCACCGCGAAATCACCGATGGCATAGGCAATCAGCGGCAGCAGGGCATGGTGAAACAGATTCAGGGTCTTGGGCCAGAACCCCTCCAGGTAGTAGAAGTCGTCGCCCACGAAACCGCCCATGGGAAACCAGCCCAGCTGAAAGGCGAACACCGTCAGCAGAAAAATGCCCACCACATAGGCCGGCAGGGCGTAGCCGGCATAGATAAACATGGAGCTGATGCTGTCGAAGCGGCTGTTGTGTTTCAGTGCCTTGAGCACCCCCAGGGGAATGGACACCAGGTAGCTGAGAATAAAGGTACTGATGCCGAAAAAGGCCGACACTGGCAGCCGCTCCTGGATCAGCTCCCACACCGGCAGGTAGTAGCGGGTAGACTCCCCCAGATCGAGGCGTACCAGTTTGCCCAGCCAGTCCAGGTAGGCTTCGCCCACCGGCTTGTCGAGACCGTAAAAGGCCTTGAGCTCGTCGATCTGCTCGGATGACAGCACCTGACTGCCCCGGCTGCTCTGGCTGAACTCGCTGCCCGCCAGCTGGCTTTCCATCAGCATGCGTTCCACCGGGCCGCCCGGCACAAAACGGGTGATGGCGAACACCACCAGGGTAATACCGAGAAAGGTGGGGATCAGCAGCAATAATCGACGCAGAAAATACTGGCCCATCGTGTTCCTTATTTTCGTTCCCTGAAAAAGAATGAAACGCCTTCGCTTCACTGGCCGCAGAGTCATAGCCAGCTTACGGGTTATGGTGCTCTTTTTCATCCTATATCAATGCATTGGCAAAGGGGCAAGACAGGGGCCACTTTTCCTTTCGCCCTGTGGCGGGAAATACTCGTTGACTCGGACGTCCAGACGGCTTAGCATCCTCTGCCATTAGTCATGGTTTCATGACTTGTCCCTGTTCTTACGCTGTTCATGCAGTGGATAACCATACCGGAAGGCCCATCCTCCGATGATCAAACTGACCAATATCACCAAGCGCTACGGAACAGGCGAGTTCGCCGTTCACGCCGTGAAAAACGTGGATCTGGAGGTCGCTGCCGGCCAGATCATGGGCGTTATCGGCGAATCCGGGGCTGGCAAGAGCACCCTGATCCGTTGCGTCAACCTGCTCGAACGCCCCACCGAGGGCAGAGTCTACGTGGACGGCCAGGATCTGACCGCCATGGGCAGCACCGAGCTGTCCCGCGCCCGCCGCAATATCGGCATGATTTTTCAGCACTTCAACCTGCTGTCGTCCCGCACCGTGTTTGACAATATCGCCCTGCCCCTTGAGCTGGCCGGCACGTCAAAGGCCGACATCAAGCAGCGGGTCAACGAGCTGCTGGATCTGGTGGGCCTGTCCCACCGCGCCAACGCCTATCCCAATGCCCTGTCGGGCGGCCAGAAACAGCGGGTGGCCATTGCCCGCGCCCTAGCGCCGGCGCCCAAGGTGCTGCTGTGCGATGAGGCCACCTCGGCGCTGGACCCGCAAACCACCCAGTCGATTCTGGCGCTGCTGAAAGAGCTCAATCAGCGTCTGGGACTGACCATTTTGCTGATCACCCACGAGATGCAGGTGGTCAAGTCCATCTGTGACCGGGTGGCCATCATCAACGACGGCGAACTGGTGGAGCAGGGCGAAGTGGCCTGGTTCTTTGCCAATGCCCAGACCGAGCTGGCCCGGCGCTTTATTGCCTCCACCATTCATCTGGAAATTCCCGATGAATATCAAAAGCGGCTGGCGGCCGAACCGGAAACCGGTGCCCTGCCCCTGGTGCGGCTGGGCTTTACCGGCGAAACCGTGGACACGCCATTGATCTCCATTCTCAGCCGGGAGCTGAGTGTGGACGTCACCATTCTCAGCGCCGACATCGAATATGCCGGCGGCGTGAAATTCGGCTTTATGCTGGCCGAGCTCGACGGTGAGCCTGAGCAGACTCAGGCCGCCATCGCTTATCTTCAGGAACACAAAATTCAGGTGGAGTTACTCGGTTATGTCCGACGCCATGATTAACCTGCTGCTCTCGGCACTCTGGGAGACCCTGATCATGACCTTTGGCTCGGGCGCCATCGCCTGCGCCCTGGGTCTGCCGCTGGGCATTGCCCTGCACGTGAGCAAGCCCGGTCAGATCTGGGAAAACAAGGCCTTTAACAAGATCCTCGGCACCGTGGTCAACATCGGCCGCTCCGTGCCCTTTATCATTCTGCTGGTGGCCATTATTCCCTTTACCCGGCTGGTGGTGGGCACCAGCATCGGCACCTGGGCCGCCGTGGTGCCGCTGACGGTGGCCGCCATTCCCTTTGTGGCCCGGCTGATGGAAGGTGCCCTGATGGAAGTACCGTCCGGGCTGGTGGAAGCAGCCCAGGCCATGGGCGCGCGCCGGCTGCAGATTGTGTACAAGGTATTGCTGCCCGAGGCCCTGCCCGGCATGCTCAACGGCATCATCATTACCCTGGTGACCCTGGTCAACTATTCCGCCATGGCCGGCGCCGTGGGCGGCGGCGGCCTGGGCGACGTGGGCATTCGCTACGGCTACCAGCGCTTTGACCCACAGATCATGCTGATCACCGTCGTCATACTGGTGGTGCTGGTACAAATCATTCAGAGCGCCGGCGAACGGCTGGTAGCCCGTATGGATCGTCGCTGATTTATTTTAATAAAGGAGAGCATCATGAAAGCAGGATTGAAAACATTCGCCACCCTGGGCGTGCTGGCCTCGGCCCTGACCCTGGCCGGTTGCGGCGAGCAGGCCGAGCAAACCACCACCGAGGCCGAAGCGGTCAAGCCGCTGCGCCTGGGCGTGATCGCCGGAGCCGAGGAGCAGGTCGCCGAAGTGGCCGTCAAGGTCGCCAAGGAGCAGTACAACCTGGACGTGGAGCTGGTGTCCTTCAGCGACTACGTGACCCCCAACGTGGCCCTGAGCGACGGCAGCCTCGACATCAACGCCTTTCAGCACAAGCCCTACCTCGACAAACAAATTGCCGATCGCGGCTACGAGCTGGTGCCGGTAGGCAACACCTTTGTGTACCCCATCGCCGCCTATTCCAAGGTGATCCAGTCTCTGGATGAGCTGGCCGAAGGCGCCAAGGTGGCTGTGCCCAACGATCCCACCAACCTGGGCCGCAGCCTGCTGCTGCTGGAGCAACAGGGCCTGATTGAGGTGGACGATGCCGTGGGTCTGGAAGCCACTCCCCTGAACATCACCGCCAACCCCAAAAACCTCGACATCGTCGAGCTGGAAGCCCCTCAGCTGCCCCGCTCCCTGGATGACGTCGCCTTTGCGGTGATCAACACCACCTACGCCTCGCAAATCGACATGCTGCCCGGCCGCGACAGCCTGTTTGTGGAAGACAAGGAGTCTCCCTACGTCAATCTGATCGTGTCCCGCACCGAAAACCAGAACGACGAGCGCGTACAGACCTTCGTCAAGGCCTATCAAAGCGAAGAGGTCTATCAGGCGGCGCTGGAGCTGTTCAAGGGCGGCGTGGTCAAGGGCTGGTAAGTCACCGCTCACTTTATCAGCAGGGTCACGGCACGCCGTGGCCCTTTTTTTTTGTTGCTGCCATAATGCAGCTTTCACCCACAGCGCAGGATGGATTCATGCTCAACTGGTACCTGGCCCACTGTCGTCCACGGGAAGAAGAACGGGCCCTGCTGAACCTGGAACACCAGCATATCGAGACCTTCTGCCCCTTTATCGAAGTGAAAAAAGTCGTGCGTGGCAAACGGGTGCTGCGCAACGAAGCGCTGTTTCCGGGCTATGTGTTTTTGCGCGCCGATCTGGAACAGACCAGCTCCACCACCCTGCGCTCCACTCGGGGTGTGCGCAACCTGGTGCGCTTTGGTGACACCCCCTGCGTGGTACCCAAGGAGCTGGTGTACGATCTCATGTGCCGCGCCGGAGACGAACGCCTTGGCGAGCAGCTGAGCGACCTGCCCAGGTGCGGCGACAAGGTCATGATCAAGGAAGGCCCCTTTGCGGGCATGGAAGCCATTTATCAGGAAGCAGACGGTGACAGCCGTGCCATGTTGCTGCTGACGCTGCTGCAAAATCAGACCCTCGCCAGCTTTGCCAACAGCGACTACACCCGCCTCGAAAAATAACGCCTCAGCGCTGCTCCAGTACCATAACCCTGTGATATTGCAGTGGCCGGTAGCCAAGCTCCCCGGAAGTGCTCGCCATGCGCCACCACAGCCCCGGCGCCAGCCGCAGGGGCAGCTCCAGCATCAGCCGCAGGCGTGATTCCACCTCGTTTTCACTGTTGCTGAGCAGGGACGTCTGTAACCGAAGAATGCGCCAGGGCGCATAGTTCAGCGACCATTGCGTGGACGCCGCCGCCTTGTGCCTGTCACCGCTGCCAAAGAGTCGCAGCTGCTCACCTCGCCAGCGATAATGACGACCGCTGACACTGAGCCCGGGCAACGCCTTCACCCGTCCTTCACCAAACCAGATGCGGCCGGCGGCGGGCCGCTCACGCCGCTGCTCCAGGCGCCAGGGCGACAGCGGCCGGTACTGCGCAGCGCCCAGGCGCCAGTCGTTTTGCTCCAGCCACAGCAGCAGGCCGCCACGGCGGTGGGCACTGTGTTCCTGATAGTCAAACAAGGGCTCAATATGCAGCAGACGATCCGATGCCAGCGGCTGGCGGTAATGCAGTCCCAGCTGATAGGTCAGCCGGTCGTCCCGGTAATCCACGCCCAGTTCCGTGTTCAGCGCCTTCCACACCGGCAACGCCAGCTGGCTGTTGACCTCGGCATCCTGGTCAAACAGCGGCAACTGGTAGTCCCAGTACCAGTCGCTGGGATTGAGCCAGGGCAGCGAAGCCAGCCGGCTGGTGCCAAAAGACAGGGTGTCATCGGCAAGCAGTTCGGTCTGGGCCAGCACAAAACCGTCGAGATCGTCGGTGGCGGCGGCCCGGGCCGCACTGGCCAGGGTTTGCAGCAGCTCACCGGACCTGGGGGCCCTGGCAGGATCGGGCCGGCCCAATCCCGGCAGAGACATAGTGGATGCGTGAGCGGCAGAGGTGGCCGGAGCGGCAGAGGAAGATAAACGGGCCGGCACCGGCCCGGCGACGGCAGAAGAAGGTGGCTTGTCGGAAACCCGCTCGGGCACCCGTGCGGGGACCTGTTCAGGAACCCGTTCGGGGACCTGTTCAGGAACCCGTTCGGGGACCCAGATCCAGTCGTCGGGAGCCAGCGGCACCATAAAGCGCTCGCGGTTAAACTCCCATCGCAGGGTTCGCTCGGTCAGCTGATAACGCTGGGCCAGACCGGCCCAGTTTTCGCCCTCGGATACCTGATGCATCACCATCACGGGCCCGGCAGCCCGGGCCATCGCCATCATGCCCAGCCCCAGTAAAAGGCATACCCACCGCATGCTTCGGCCTCCCCTTACCACCAGACATAGAGGGTGCACTCACCCCTGCAGGCCACACAGCAAACGATATTCTTCCAGCACGTAAGTGTCCGTCATGCCGCTGATGAAATCCAGCAGCAAACGCACGCGAAAATACCACTCGCGCTCGACGTCGCTCTCAAAAAAAGGCGCGCTTCGGCGGTCACGGTGATACGCCGCCAGGTGCCTCGGCGGCAGGCGATGAAACAGCCGGCGCAGTACCTGGCCGTTGGCGTCCTGGCGGTGTTCCAGGCCGGTAAACTCCGCCGCCGACAGCGCCAGCAGCGGGGCAAAGGCATCCAGCACGCCCTTGAGGGCGGCAAAGCCCGCCAGCTCCAGCGATTCCACTTCCCGCCGGCGAAACACATGACCATGGGCAAAGCTTTTCAGCCATTGCAGTGCCTGGGCCGGCGGCTGCTCCACCGCCAGCAGGGGCTGGTCGTGTTCGCCATCGAGAATGGCTTGCTGGTGCACCAGATACTGCTCGCTGACCAGCGGCAGCAGATCCTGTCCCAGCCGCTGGCGAAACCGGCTGAAAAAGCCCGGCTCCTGCACGCGGGCGTCCTTCCACAATTGCCTGAGGTAGTCGTTGGCTTCATTCAGCAGGGCCCGCTCCAGCTCGGCCAGGCTGAGCACGCCTCTGTCGACCGCATCTTCCAGATCGGCCACGCCATAGGCCATGTCGTCCGCCGCCTCCATCAGAAAGGCCAGTGGATGGCGGCCCTTGGCGGTGGTGGGAAAACAGCCGCGAATTTGCTGGATCAGCGGACGCTCACTGAAGAAGTGCCCGGGCTTTTGCTGCCAGCGACCGCCGGTTCTGGGCTGGTAGGCGCCGCGCACATATTTTTGCAGCGCCGCCAGCTGGCTCAGGGTCAGGTTCATGTCCTGCAGGCTGTGCAGCAACCGCAGGCTCTGGGCATTACCCTCGAATTGGCGCAGATCCGCCAGCAACATGGGCCACTGCCGCGACGGCGCGCCCACGGCCCGGCGAAACAGCGCCGGCAGGTGCCGGCCCAGCCAGTCGATGATCACCGCCTCGCCAAAGTGACCAAAGGGCGGATTGCCCACGTCGTGCAACAGGCAGGCCATTTCCACCAGGCTGACCAGGGCATCCCGCTCCACCTCGGGCTCCAGCCCGGCCACCACCCGCAGCGCCAGCTGGCGCCCGGTTTCCTTCACCTCCAGGGAGTGGGTCAAGCGGCTGCGCACCGAGGCCTTTACATCCAGCGGAAACACCTGGGTTTTTTGCTGCAGCCGGCGCACCGGCGAGCACTGCACAATACGGGCACGGTCGGCTTCGATGGCCAGCTCCGCCGTTGCTGCCCCGGGCTCGGGTCTCAGCCGGTCGGCACGAATAAAGGCGGCATAGCGGTTCATGCGCGCTGCTCCAGCCACTGGCGCAGCTCGGCCAGATCCGGCGCCATCAGGCGGTTGAGCTCGGCCACTCGCTCATCGAGGCGCTCCCACCAGTCGGGCAGCTCCGGGCTCTGGATCTGCTGGGCCAGCAACTGCACCCGCTTCAGCCCCACCGAGCCCGCCGCCCCCTTTATCTTGTGGGCTTCCTCCACGATTTCCTGCTGGCGGCGCTCGGTGGTGAACTCATTCAGCCGGGCCAGGTAATCGGCCGCCATGGTGCCCAGCATGTCCACACTCGACAGCAAGGCCCTGGCACCCACGGTATCCACATAGTCCTGCAGGAAAACCGTGTCCAGTACCGGCTCGTCGCCGGTTTGCTCGGGCGCGGCCGGGGCCGGCAGCTCCGCGGCCTTGTTGCAGGGCGGCTTGTGGCCAAAGAAGCGCGCCAGTACGCCCTTGATGGCCTTGGATGACAACGGCTTGCTGATGGCATCGTCCATGCCCCCGGCCAGGTATTTCTGCTTGTCGCTGATCACATTGGCGGTGAGCGCCACCAGGGGCGGCAGTACCGTGCCCTGCTCTTTCGCCTCGTCACGCAGACGGCCGGCGATATCAAAACCGGTCATGTCCGGCAGCTGAATATCAAGGAACACCAGATCAAAGTCGAACTCGGCCAGCAGCGCAAAGGCTTCGCCGCCGTCCCGGGCCACGCTGACTCTGTGGCCCAGCTTTTCCAGCAGGGCGCAGGCCACAGTGACATTGAGCTCCACGTCTTCCACCAGCAGCACCGACAGACAGGGCAACTGGGCCAGCACAGGATCGTCCTTGGGGGCCTGGGTGGTGGGCACGGTAATGGTGATACTGAAGCAGGAGCCCTCGCCCGGCTCGCTGTCGAGCTCGATGGTGCCATGCATGGCTTCCACCAGCTGTTGCGATACCGCCAGGCCAATGCCGGTGCCAGTGGCGTGCTTCTTGCCTTCAATCTGAAAATAAAGCGCGAAAATCTTCTGCTGCAGCGAGGCGGGAATGCCGATACCGGTGTCTTCAATGTCAAAGCGCAGGGTCACTTCCCCCGGCGCCAGCTCGTCGGCCATGCAGCGAATGGTGACGCCGCCGTCGTCGGTAAACTTGACCGCGTTGCCCACCAGGTTCCACAGCACCTGGCGCAGCCGGGTACCGTCGGCCTGTATCCATTCGGGAATGTCTCCGTCCCGGTCAAAGTGCAGGTAAAGCCCCTTCTGCTCGGCCTGCAGCCGGGCCAGGCTTTCCAGATCATCGAGAAAGCCGGGCAGATCCATGGGCTCGGGGGCCAGTTCCAGCCGGCTACGGTCCAGTTTGTCGAGATCGATGATGTCGTTAAAGATGTTGCCCAGGGTCACGGCGCTGAAGTGAATGGTCTTGAGGTGCTGGCGCTGCTCGGGGCTGAGCTCGGTGGCCAGCAGAATACGGCTCAGGCCCACGATGCCGTTAAGCGGCGTGCGCAGTTCGTGGCTGATGGTGGAAATAAAGGTGGTCTTGTCGCGGCTCGCCTTTTCCAGCTCGTTCTGATAGCGCTTGCGCTCGGTAATGTCCCGGCCAAAGCCGAGCAGGCCCAGACGCTTGCCGTCCCGGTCAAAGAAAGGCACCTTGCGCAGCTCAAAGCAGGCCCGGCGACCGTCAGGATATTGCAGCCATTGCTCGTAGGTCTGGGTTTCGTTGCGGGCAAACACTTCCTTGTCGGTTTCCACCACCTTGTCGGCCACGTCGGCGGAATACACGTCGTAAGGGGTCAGGCCGATGAGCTCCTTTTCCTGCCGGCCGAGCAGATTTTCCATGGCCTTGTTGCAGCCGGAGAACTCCTCCAGCTCGTTGCGGTAATACACCAGATCGGGGGAAGTATCGATAAAGGAGCGCAGCAGTGCCGAGCGCTCCTGGGATTCCATCTGTGCCTTTTCCCGCTGAAACACTTCGCTTTCCAGATCCTCGATGGCTTGCTGGCGGGCGGCCTGAGCCTTGCGGGTTTCCTCTATCTGACGGTTAAGCAGCTCGATTTTTTCCTGCAGCTCGGCGTGCAGCTCCTGATCCCGCTCGCGCATCTGCTGCAGTCGTTGCACCAGCCGGCTCAGCCGCTGGCGGGAGTCTTCCAGCTGGTCCACCACCACCGACAGAAAGTACACCGCCCAGGGAGTGACCAGCAGGCCAAAGAAGATGGAGCGCACCAGATCCACCGACTCCACCGAGCCGCGCAGAAACAGGGTGACCCCCACCTGAATAAAGATGGCCAGCAGAATAATGCAGGCGGCCAGCAGCATGCTGAAGCGCACTATGCCCAGCTTGGTCATCAGATCCACATAGTACTGGGCCCAGGTCTTAACGGGTTTCATCGGCTTTTATCCTGTCGGCAACGGCAAGAGAATGAGGATACCGGCTCCGAAGTGAGCTGTCATGTAGCCCGCCAGTGAAGTGTGCGCCGGTTTGGCGCATGGCCGATACGGGCTGCGGCACCGGCCTCGGCCGGCGTTGCACCAAAACGGCACGATGAAAGGATGCGCAGGGCCCCCTGTGTGGGCAAATCATGGACTATTTGACGTAACTCAGTGCCACCCCGCCCCATTTGGTGTCAATTGTAGCTATCCAAAATTGACCGGATGCACCAAAATTGAACTCATAACAAGCTGATTAACATCATTTTTTCACCCCTTGCACCCTATTGGGGCAGGCGCTGCGCCAAGAAAAGGCATGAGTCAGGTCAATACTTTCACGATTATTTGTTGTAATAAAACAACAAAGCAGAGCAAGGCGTTGCACCCGCACATCCCCTGTGAAAATCATGACAAGAAGGCATCAAACCCCCTTAAACGCGGGATTTAAGCCTAAATAAAACACTTTTTCATTAAAAAAATACTAAAAAGCGCCACTGAAAAGATATTCACGTAAAGTATTTATTTAATTGACCTCACAAAAAAATACCGATATTTTTGTAATTTAGCCACTTATGGCAACGGACGCTTCGAAGCAGAATGCGCTGATAAAAAGCAGTCGCTCGGCCACCGAGCTCGAGCAATGGAGGAATGCAATGTCTCTTTATGACCCGACGCTTGAGAAGGACAACTGTGGTTTTGGTCTGATCGCCCATACCGAAGGCGAAACCAGTCACAAGCTTGTTCGTCTCGCTATTTCGGCACTGGATCGCATGCAGCACAGGGGCGGTATCGCCGCCGACGGCAAAACCGGTGACGGTTGTGGCCTGCTGATGCAGAAACCCGACAGCTTCTTTCGCGCCGTGGCGGAAGACAAGGGATGGAACCTGGGCCGCAAATACGCGGTTGGCATGCTGTTCCTCAACCCCGATGCCGCCATTGCCGAGCAACACAGAACCATTATTAATGAAGAGCTGGAGCGGGAAACCCTGAGCCTGGTGGGCTGGCGCGAGGTGCCGGTCAACACCGGCGTGCTGGGCGAGATCGCCAAGGCCTCGCTGCCCCGCATCGAGCAGGTATTTGTCAATGCCCCCGCCGGCTGGGCCGAAAAGGACATTGAGCGCCGTCTCTATATCGTGCGCCGCCGCATTGAAAAGCGCATCAGCGACGACTTCTTCTACGTGGTCAGCCTGTCCAACCTGGTGATGACCTACAAGGGCCTGTGCATGCCCGCCGATCTGCCCCGGTTCTACCTGGACCTGGCCGACATTCGCATGCAGTCCGCCATCTGCGTGTTCCACCAGCGCTTTTCCACCAACACCCAGCCGCGCTGGCCGCTGGCCCAGCCGTTCCGCTTTCTGGCCCACAACGGTGAAATCAACACCATAGGTGGTAACCGCCAGTGGGCCCAGGCCCGCGCCTACAAGTTTGCCTCGCCGCTGCTGCCGGATCTGCAGGAAGCCGCTCCCTATGTGAACACCTCGGGCTCCGACTCCTCCAGCCTTGACAACATGCTGGAGCTGTTCCTGGCCGGCGGTATGGACCTGTTCCGTGCCATGCGCATGCTGATCCCGCCCGCCTGGCAGAAAAACCCGGCCATGGACGAAGATCTGCGCGCCTTCTACGACTTCAACTCCATGCACATGGAGCCCTGGGACGGCCCCGCCGGCATTGTCATGTCCGACGGCCGCTTCGCCGCCTGTGCCCTGGACCGCAACGGCCTGCGTCCGGCCCGCTATGTGCGCACCAAGGACGGCTTTATTACCCTGGCGTCCGAAATCGGCATCTGGGACTACACCCCGGATGAAGTGCTGGAAAAAGGCCGGGTCGGCCCGGGTGAGCTGTTTGTGGTGGACACCGCCAGCGGCAAAATCTGGAACAGCTTTGAAATCGACGACGATCTCAAGGGCCGCCACCCCTATAAGGAGTGGATGACCAAACACAAGCGCAAACTGGATCGCTTTGAAGACCTGACCGATGACCAGGCCGGCCAAAGCGAACTGGACGAGCAACAACTGCGTACCTACCAGAAGCTGTTCGGCTATTCCATGGAAGAACTGGATCAGGTCATTCGCGTGATGGGCGAAAACGGTCAGGAAGCCACCGGCTCCATGGGTGACGACGCCCCCATGGCGGTGCTGTCCAGCCGGGCCCGCTCCGTCTATGACTATTTCCGTCAGATGTTCGCCCAGGTGACCAACCCGCCCATCGATCCGCTGCGGGAAAATCACGTTATGTCGCTGGCCACCCTGATCGGCCGGGAGCAGAACGTGTTCAACGAAACCCACGGCCACGCCCACAGGGTTCAGTTTGAGTCACCCATTCTGCTGTATTCCGACTTCCATCAGCTGATGGGGCTGGATCAGCAATACCACAAACACTGCGTGCTGGATCTCAACTTCGATCCGGCCGAAGGTCTGAAGGCCGCCCTCGAGCGGCTGTGCGAAGAAGCCACCACCGCCGTGCGCGACGGTGCCGTGCTGCTGGTGCTGAGTGACCGCGCCATTCGCCAAGACCGGCTGCCGATCCCCGCCGCCATGGCCGTGGGCGCGGTACAACGCACCCTGGTTGAGCAAAACCTGCGCTGCGACTCCAACATTATTGTGGAAACCGCCAGCACCCGGGATCCGCACCAGTTTGCCGTGCTGCTGGGCTTTGGCGCCACCGCCATCTATCCCTACCTGGCCTACGAGACCCTGGCGCGCCAGGTGGCCGACGGCGTGCTGAAAATGCCCCTGCGCGACGCGCTGCTGAACTTCCGCAACAGCATCAACAAGGGCCTGTACAAGGTGATGTCCAAGATGGGCATCAGCACCATCGCCTCTTACCGCTGCTCCCAGCTGTTTGAAGCCGTGGGCCTGCACGACGAGGTGGTCGAGTTCTGCTTCAAGGGCGTGTCCAGCCGCATTCAGGGCGCCGCCTTTGACGACTTCCAGCAGGACCTGTTCAACCTGTCCAAGCTGGCCTGGATTGCCCGCAAGCCCCTCAACCAGGGCGGCCTGCTCAAGTACGTGCACGGTGGCGAGTACCACAGCTACAACCCGGACGTGGTCAGCAGCCTGCAAAAGGCGGTGCGCTCCGGCAGCTACGAGGAGTACAAGACCTACGCCAAACTGGTGAACGAGCGTCCGGTGGCTACCCTGCGGGATCTGCTGACCCTCAAGCCCGACGGAGATGGCGTCGACCTGAGCCAGGTAGAGCCGGCCACCGAGCTGTTCCCTCGCTTTGACAGCGCCGCCATGTCCATCGGCGCTCTGGGTCCGGAAGCACACGAGTCCCTGGCCGTGGCCATGAACCGCCTCGGTGGTCAGAGCAACTCCGGTGAGGGCGGCGAGGATCCCCGTCGCTTCAACAGCCTGAAGAACTCCAAGATCAAGCAGGTGGCCTCTGGTCGCTTCGGGGTGACGCCGCACTACCTGATGAACGCCGAGGTCATTCAGATCAAGGTGGCTCAGGGCGCCAAGCCCGGTGAGGGCGGCCAGCTGCCCGGCCACAAGGTCACCGCCGAGATCGCCAAGCTGCGTTACGCGGTACCGGGCGTGACCCTGATCTCGCCGCCGCCGCACCACGACATCTACTCCATCGAGGATCTGGCCCAGCTGATCTTCGACATCAAGCAGGTCAACCCGGACTGCATGGTATCGGTCAAGCTGGTGTCCGAGCCCGGTGTCGGCACCATCGCCACCGGCGTGGCCAAGGCCTATGCCGATCTGATCACCGTGTCCGGCTACGACGGCGGCACCGGTGCCAGCCCGCTGACCTCGGTCAAGTACGCCGGCTCTCCCTGGGAGCTGGGTCTGGCCGAAACCCAGCAGGCGCTGGTGGCCAATGGCCTGCGCCACAAGGTACGGCTGCAGGTGGACGGCGGTCTCAAGACCGGCCTGGACATCGTCAAGGCCGCCATTCTGGGCGCCGAAAGCTTTGGCTTTGGTACCGGTCCCATGGTGGCCCTGGGCTGCAAGTACCTGCGTATCTGTCACCTGAACAACTGCGCCACCGGCGTGGCCACTCAGGACGAGAAACTGCGCAAGGATCACTTCCTCGGTCTGCCGGAAATGGTGGAGCACTACTTCAAGTTTATCGCCGAGGAAACCCGCGAGCTGATGGCCGAGCTGGGTGTCACCAAGCTGACCGACCTGATCGGCCGCACCGACCTGCTGGAAGCCCTGCCCGGCCTGACCGCCAAGCAGCAGAAGCTGGACCTGTCCGGCATTCTGGCCAAACCCGAGCCCAAGCCGGGTCTGGGCGTGTTCTGTCAGGTCGGCAACCCCAACTTCGACAAGGGCGTGCTCAACCTGAAAATGACCGAAGAGGCCCTGCCCGCCATCGAAGCCAGCAGCGGCGGCGACTTCTTCTACAGCATTCGCAACACCGACCGCTCCGTGGGGGCCCGCCTGTCCGGCGAAATCGCCAAGCGCCACGGCAACCAGGGCATGGCGGCCGACCCGGTGCGCATTCACCTGGACGGCACCGCCGGCCAGAGCTTCGGGGTATGGAACGCCGGCGGTCTGGAAATGATCCTCACCGGTGACGCCAACGACTACGTGGGCAAGGGCATGACCGGCGGCAAGCTGGTGATCAAGTCCCACGTGGGCGTGGCTTTTGCCTCCAAGGACGCCACCCTGGCGGGCAACACCTGCCTGTACGGCGCCACCGGCGGCTACCTGTACGTGGCCGGCCGCGCCGGTGAACGTTTCGCGGTGCGCAACTCCGGCGCCATCGCCGTGGTGGAAGGCCTGGGCGACAACGGCTGTGAGTACATGACCAGCGGTATTGTCACCGTGCTCGGCCGCACCGGTGTCAACTTTGCGGCGGGCATGACCGGCGGCTTTGCCTACGTGCTGGATGAAGACGATGATTTCGAGCTCAGAACCAACCACGAGCTGGTTGAACTGCTGGGGCTGGACGAGCTGGTGATCCATCAGGAGCACCTGCGCGGCATCATCACCCAACATCTGCAGGAAACCGGCAGCGACCGGGCGCAGGAAATACTGGCCGATTTCGACCGTTACCTGCCCATGTTCAAGCTGGTCAAACCCAAGTCCAGCGATGTGAAATCCCTGCTGGGCCACCAGAGTCGCTCCACCGCCGAGCTTCGGGTCCACGCGCAGTAAAGGAAGATTGTGATGAGCCAGAACGTATTTCAGTTTATAGACGTACAACGTGTCGATCCGCCCAAGAAGGCCATCGGCACCCGTAAAATCGAGTTCGTGGAAATCTACGAACCCTTTTCCGACAGCCAGGCCCAGATGCAGGCCGACCGCTGCCTGGACTGCGGCAACCCTTACTGCGAGTGGAAGTGTCCGGTTCACAACTACATTCCCAACTGGCTGAAGCTGGCCAACGAGGGACGCATTTTCGAGGCCGCGGATCTGTGTCACCAGACCAACAGCCTGCCCGAGGTGTGTGGCCGGGTCTGCCCGCAGGATCGCCTGTGTGAAGGCTCCTGTACCCTGAACGACGAGTTCGGTGCCGTGACCATCGGTAACATCGAGAAGTACATCACCGACAAGGCCTTTGAAATGGGCTGGCGCCCGGACATGTCTCACGTGGTGAAGACCGACAAAAAGGTCGCCATCATAGGTGCCGGCCCCGCCGGCCTGGCCTGTGCCGACATTCTGGCCCGTAATGGCGTCACCCCTGTGGTGTTTGACCGTTACCCGGAAATCGGCGGCCTGCTGACCTTTGGTATTCCGTCGTTCAAGCTGGAAAAGTCGGTGATGAGCCGTCGTCGCGAAGTGTTCGCCGAAATGGGCGTGGAATTCCGTCTCAACACCGAAGTGGGCAAGGACGTGTCCTTCCAGAGCCTGGTGGACGACTATGACGCCGTCTTCCTGGCCGTGGGTACCTACAAGTACCTGCGCGGTGGTCTGGCCAACGAGAACGCCGACGGCGTGTACGACGCCCTGCCCTTCCTGATCTCCAACGCCAACCGGGTGCTGGGTTTCGAGAAGCAGGCCGCCGACTACATCGATATGTCCGGCAAGAAGGTGGTGGTACTGGGTGGTGGCGACACCGCCATGGACTGTGTGCGTACCTCCATTCGCCAGGGCGCCGACAACGTTATCTGTGCCTACCGCCGGGACGAGGCCAACATGCCCGGTTCCCGCCGCGAAGTGCAGAATGCCCGGGAAGAAGGCGTGAACTTTATGTTCAACCTGCAGCCCACCGGCATTCAGGTAGATGGCAACGGCAAGGTCACCGGCGTGGAAGTGGTTTCTACCCAGCTGGGTGAGCCCGATGCCAACGGCCGCCGCCGCCCCGAGCCGGTGCCCGGCTCCGAGCAGGTGCTGGCCGCCGACGCCGTGATCATGGCCTTTGGCTTCCAGCCCCATGAGCAGCCCTGGCTGAAGGAATTTGGTATCGAGGCCGACCAGTGGGGCCGGGTCATCGCCCCCGAGCAGGCCGAGTTTGCCTACCAGACCAGCAACCCGCGCATCTTCGCCGGCGGCGATGCGGTACGCGGTTCCGATCTGGTGGTAACCGCCATCGCCGAAGGCCGCAAGGCCGCCGACGGCATCATGGACTATATCGGCGTGTAAGCCTGACGGGTTTCATGTGCAAAGGCCGCTCAATGAGCGGCCTTTTTGTTGGTCGTTTCATCGGCCTTTTTAGTTGATGGTGTTACACTTGCGGCCATTATTTTTGCGGAACTCATTGTTATGACTATCGGAATTATCGGGGCCATGGAGCAGGAAGTGGCCGAGCTGCGCGCACAACTGGAAAACGCCACCACCACGACCGTGGGCGGCTGTGAGTTTTATCAGGGCACCCTGTCCGGCAAGGACGTGGTGATCACCCGCTCCGGCATCGGCAAGGTCGCCGCCAGCATCGCCACCACCCTGTTGCTGGAACGTTTTACGCCCAAATGCGTGATCAACACCGGCTCTGCCGGCGGCTTTGATCCGGCCCTGCACGTGGGCGATGTGGTGGTGTCCAGCGAAGTGCGCTTTCACGACGTGGACGTGACTGCCTTTGGTTACGAAATGGGCCAGATGGCCCAGCAGCCGCCGGCCTTTACCGCCGATCCGGCGCTGATTGAGCTGGCCCGGGAGTGCCTCACCGGCCAGGACGACATTCACTCCGCCGTGGGTCTTATCTGCACCGGCGATCAGTTTATGCACCGGGAAGATCAGCTGAAAAAAGCCGTGACCGACTTTCCCCAGATGAAAGCCTGCGAAATGGAAGCCGGTGCCATTGCCCAGGTGTGCCACCAGTTCAAGGTGCCCTTTGTGGTGGTGCGCGCCTTGTCGGACATCGCCGGCAAGGAGCAGGCCGAATCCTTTGAAGCCTTTCTGGACGTGGCCGCCCGCCACTCCTCGGCCATGGTTCGCGCCATGATCCAGCGCCTGCCCGGCTGATCCCATGGCCTACCTGCTCGAGCATCCCCTCAGCCTGCTGACGCTGGCACTGCTGCTGAGCCTGCTGCAGCCCGCCGACAAGCTGCAGCCGCTGCTGACGGCCGGGCTCGCCCGGCTGGGCCGGCGGCTGAACAAGCCCGGCTACGGCCCGGGCTACCTGAGGGCGGCGGGTACCGGCCTGCTGCTGGTGGTGTTGTTACCCCTGCTGGCCGCCTGGTGGGCACTGACCGAGCTGGCGCCCTGGCCGGCGCTGCTCGACGTGCTGCTGCTGTGGGCCTGTTTCGATGCGGGCCGGATCAGCCGGCGCCTGCCGCAATGCCTGAAGCAAATTGCCGAACAACGCAATCTGGCCCGGCTGACCCTGGCGCCCCTGTGTTTGCGCCAGACCGATGCCCTGTCGGAGCTGGGGCTGCGCAAGGCGGTGGCGGAAGTGGCCGTGCTGCGGCTGGCCGCCGACTTTGCCCTGGCCTGCTGGTACCTGGCCGGCGGTATCTATGCCGCACTTGGCTTTGCCCTGCTGCGGCTGGCTGTGCAGGCCTGGCCGTGCAAGCTCGACGACTGGCGCACCTTTGGAGCCCTGCCTTCGGTACTGTACCGGGTCATGGCCTGGCTGCCGGTTCATGCCCTGGCGCTGACCCTGCTGATCTACCCGGGTTCACGCAGCGCAGTGCGCGCCTGGCCCAGGGGCGGCCTGTGGGCCTTTCCGGCTGCCGGCCGGGCACTGGCCGTGGCCGCCGGCGGGGTGAATGCCGGCCTGGGCGGCCCCCGCCGCTATACCCAGGCCACGGAGTATTACCCCAAGCTGGGCAGTGGCAGCCAGTTGCATTCCGCTCAGGCCCGTGCCCTGCTGCTGCGGCTAACCCTGGCCTTGCTGTTCTGGTTGTCGCTGGCCTGGACCCTGACTCTGGTGCCGCTGTTTTATGGCTAAATTACTGCTCTGCCTGCTATTGCTGCCGGCATTGGCCCACGCCGAGGCCAGACGCATTGTCAGCCTGGCGCCCCATATTACCGAAATCCTGTTTGCCATCGGTGCCGGCGATCAGGTGGTGGGCGTGGACAGCGCCAGCGACTACCCGGAATCGGCACAGACCCTGCCCAGGGTCGCCAATTACCGCTCACTCAACCTGGAACGCATTCTGGCACTGGAGCCCGATCTGGTGGTGGCCTGGCAAAGCGCCCAGTCGTTGCAGGTGGCTCCCTTGGAGCAACTCGGCATTCGCGTAGAATACTCCGAGCCCAGACAACTGGACGATCTCGGTAACGAGCTGACCCGCTTTGGCCGGCTCACCGGACACCAGGAGCAGGCACAGCGAGTGGCCGAGCATTACCAGCGCACTCTGAGCGCCCTGCGCCAGCGCTACCAGGGCGTGGCCCCGGTTCGCGTGTTTTATCAGCTCAACGAAGTGCCGCTGATGTCCGCCAGCCGGCACACCTGGATGGGACAGGCCGTCACTCTGTGTGGCGGTGACAGCATCACCGCCGACAGTCCCACCCCCTATCCGCAAATCGATCCGGAATTTATGCTGGCTCAGGACCCGGAAGTGATACTGGCGGAAAGCCTTCAGGCCATGCAGCGCTGGCGCGACTGGCCGGCACTCACCGCCGTGCGCCGCAACCAGCTGTTCACCATCGATGTAGACAGCCTGCACCGCTTTACGCCGCGTACCCCGGGCGGCATTGCCGCCCTGTGCCGGCAACTGGATCTCGCCCGGGAACATAGACTCAAGGCGAATTGAGTTCCCTGGGCCGCCTTTATACAATGGCGGCCCTTTTTCTTGAGGTAAAAACAAGTGCTGTCGCTGGTTGATTCGGTGTTTTACTGGAGCGATTTGTTCGGCACCGCCGTGTTCGCCTTTTCGGGCGTGCTGGTGGCGGGCCGCTTGCGCATGGATGGCTTTGGAGTGATCGTACTGGCGGCGGTCACCGCCATTGGCGGCGGGACCATACGGGACCTTATTATCGGCGCAGAGCAGGTGTTCTGGGTGGCCGATACCCTTTATCTGTGGGTGATCCTGGGTACCGCCATGCTGGGCATCTATATTGTGCGGCTGCCACGCCGCCTGCCCTGGTACATGCTGCCCCTGGCCGATGCCTTTGGTCTGGCGGTGTTTACCGTGATCGGTGCCGACAAGGCCCTGAGCCATGGCACCTCGGGCATGGTGGCGGTGGTGATGGGCGTGATCACCGGCGTGGCCGGCGGCATGATTCGGGACGTGCTGGCCCGGGAAGTGCCCATGGTGCTGCAGCGGGAAATCTACGCCACCGCCTGCATTCTGGGCGGTATTCTCTACACAGGCGCGCTGGTCCTCGGCCTGCCCACCCTGCTGGCCACCGCCCTGGGCATGCTGGGCACCTTTGTGCTGCGGGTCGCCGCCATTCGCTGGCACCTGTCCCTGCCCGCCTTTTCGCTGACAAGGTAAGGGATTGAACGTCGAACGTTGGACGTGATGAAAAAAGGGCAGCTCAAATGAGCTGCCCTTTTTTAGCTTGAAGCGTCAGGCTCAGGCAACGGTGACTTTAGCGAACTTGCGCTTGCCCACCTGGTAAACCGCCTGGCCGGGTTGCACCTGCAGCTTGCCGTCTTCCAGCTTGTCACCGTCTACCTTGACCGCACCCTGCTTGATCATGCGCAGGGCTTCGGAGGTGGAGGCCACCAGACCGGCGTCCTTCAGCAGGTTAGCGATGCCAATACCCTCGGCACCGGCATTCAGGGTCACTTCCGGCAGGTCATCGGGAATGGCGTTTTTCTGAAACCGCTGCACAAAGTCCTGATGGGCCTGCTCGGCCGCCGCTTCGTTGTGGTAGCGGGTGATGATTTCCTTGGCCAGCAGGATCTTGGTGTCCCGCGGGTTGGCGCCGTCGGCCACTTCCTGCTTGAGCGCTGCCAGCTCGTCCAGACTGCGCCGGGACAGCAGTTCAAAGTAGCGCCACATCAGGGTATCGGAGAGCGACATGATCTTGCCGAACATTTCGTTGGGGGCTTCGTCCACACCGATGTAGTTGCCGGCAGACTTGGACATTTTCTTGATGCCGTCCAGGCCTTCCAGCAATGGCATGGTCAGCACCACCTGGGGCGACATGCCTTCGTCTTTTTGCAGTTCACGGCCCATCAGCAGGTTGAACTTCTGATCGGTGCCGCCCAGCTCTACGTCCGCTTTCAGCGCGACCGAGTCGTAACCCTGCAGCAGCGGGTACATGAACTCGTGAATGGCGATGGACTGGCCCGCGGCGTAGCGCTTTTTGAAGTCATCCCGTTCCAGCATGCGCGCCACGGTCAGCCTGGAAGCCAGACGGATCATGCCGGTGGCGCCCAGCTCACCCAGCCAGCTGGAGTTGTATACGATCTGGGTTTTCGCCGGGTCCAGCACCTTGAACGCCTGCTCGGCGTAGGTTTTGGCATTCTCGGCCACCTGCTCGGGAGTGAGTGGCGGGCGGGTGGTGTTCTTGCCGGACGGGTCTCCCACCTGTGCAGTAAAGTCCCCGATCAGCAGCAGCACTTCATGGCCCAGATCCTGGAACTGACGCAGCTTGTTGAGGATCACGGTATGGCCCAGATGAATGTCGGGCGCGGTAGGATCCATACCCAGTTTTACCCGCAGTGGACGACCTTCCTTCAGCTTGGCAATCAGCTCTTCTTCAACCAGTATCTCTTCGGCACCACGCTTGATTTCCGCAAGCGCCGCTTCCAGCTGGGACATGACAACTTCACTCCTGTTCGGCAGACCTGAATGAGATCTCTTGATCTGCAACGGGGCACACAAGAGAAGTCAGGCCATATAATTAAGAAACACGCCATATTACTGGAATGGCGAATAAATTGGAAAGACTGTAGAATTTTTGCCAGTTTTCAGGGAAGAGCCGAACATGCCCATGATCAGACTGTTCAGAATACTGCCCCGCGGCCACCGCATTGCCATTTCCACCCTGAGTGCCAGCCTGCTGCTGCTGGGTCTGGCCCCTGCCGAATCGGCCCTGGCCAGCCGCGACAGTGCCGACACCGCCGTGATTGGAAAACGTCAGCCCCTGCCGCTGAAGGTGGAAAATATTCCCTTTACCGACACTCAACGTCGCTCTCAGGAACGGGTGGTACAGGTTCGCCCCGGCGATGCCCTGTCGCTGATCTTTGCCCGTCAGGAGCTGCCTTCCAGCCTGCTGCACGAGATCAGCCGGCTGAAGGCAGCCAGCCCGCTGCAGACTCTGCACCCCGGCGACCAGCTTACCTTTCGCTTCAGCCCGCAAGGGGACTTTACCGCCCTGCTCTATCCTCTTGATGCGGCGCGCACTCTGGAAATTCGCAAGGGCGAAACCGGCCTGGAAAGCCGCATTAACAGCGCCGAGCTGGAAAACCGCACCCGCTTTGCCCAGGCCCAGGTCACTTCCAATTTCTGGAACGCAGGCAGGGCCGCCGGACTGAATGCCAACCAGATCATGAACCTGGCCGGCATGTTTGCCTGGGACCTGGATTTCGCCCTCGATATTCGCGCCGGTGACCATTTCACCGTGCTGTTTGAAGAAACCTATAAAGACGGCTTTCGCGTGGGCACAGGCGACATTCTGGCCGCCGAGTTCGTCAATCAGGGCCGAGTGTACCAGGCGATTCGCCATGACGACGGCAACTACTATTCGCCGGACGGCCGGGCCATGCGCAAGAGCTTTTTACGCGCACCGGTGAACTTCAGCCATATCAGCTCCAACTTCAACCCGCGCCGGCTGCACCCGGTGACCGGCAAGGTGCGTCCGCACCGGGGCATCGACTATGCCGCGCGCACCGGCACCCCGGTGATGGCGGCCGGCAGCGGCGTGGTCACCGAATCGGGCTACAACCGCTTTAACGGCAACTATGTGTTTATTCGTCACGACAGCAAATACCTCACCAAGTATCTGCACCTGCACAAGCGCATGGTAAAGAAAGGACAAAGAGTGAAGCAGGAGCAGCAGATCGGCACCCTGGGCGCCACCGGCCGGGTCACCGGCCCGCATCTGCATTACGAGTTTCTGGTCAACGGCGTGCACAAGGATCCCAAGACGGTGAAACTGCCTCAGGCAGCCAAACTGCCCGCCACCGAGCTGGCCCGCTTCAAGCCCAGAGCAAAGCAACTGCTGGCCCAGCTGACCCAAATAAGTGGAGTGATGCTGGCGAAGAATTGAAACAAAACGGCCCGCATTAGCGGGCCGTGTTTTATGCCGCAGACACAAAGTCCGGCAGGCTTGCCAGTCGCTCGCGCCAGCGGGCAGCTTCAGCCTCCACATCCTCATAAGGCTGCGTGTCAAAACGACCCCAGATGGGGCCCGGCCAGGCATCGTCCGACGTAAAGCGGGCAATATGATGCAGGTGCAGCTGGGGCACCATGTTGCCGAGCGCCGCCACGTTGAGCTTGTCGGGCGACAGCGTGCTTTCCATCAGCCGGCTAAGGGCACAGGACTCGCGCATCAGTTGCTGCTGAGCACCCTCGCCAAGATGGTGAATCTCGCGAATGTCGGCACGCCGGGGCACCAGGATCAGCCAGGGATAGCGGCCGTCCTTGGCCAGCAATACGCGGCTTAAGGGCAGATCACCCAGCACCACGCTGTCGGCGGCCAACCGCTCATGCAGCACAAAGCCGCTCATGCGTCCTTGCCAAAGTGCAGGCGCAGGTAGGCGGCGATATCCGCCGACTCATAGAGCCAGAAATACTCACCGTTGTCCTGTTCTATGCGCAGACAGGGCACCATGCGCTGGCCACCGCCGGCCATCAGCGTCTGCAGATGCTCGGGATCATTGGTGTCATACTGAGCCAGTTCCAGGCCCAACTCGCGCACCACGGCACTCACCCGCTGGCAGTAAGGGCACCACTCTTTCTGATACAGCGCCAGCCGCTCGGGGCTTTTCACCGCCGGGGCCGCTTCGGCGGCCTGGCTTGCGCCACCGCCAAACCAGTCAAACAGGGACATGAATTGCCTCAGATACTGAAAGAAGAGCCACAGCCGCAGGTGCTGGTGGCGTTGGGGTTGGTCACCAGAAAGCGGGAACCTTCCAGGCCTTCCACATAGTCGACGGTACCGCCCACCAGGTACTGCAGGCTCATGGCGTCCACCACCATGACGATGCCGTTCTTTTCGATCACGGTATCGCCGTCGTTGCTGCTCTCGTCAAAGGTAAAGCCGTACTGAAAACCGGAGCAGCCGCCGCCGGTAATGTAAACCCGCAGCTTGAGATTGGGGTTTTCCTCTTCGGCGATCAGGGCCTTGACCTTGTTGGCTGCCGCATCGCTCATCTGGATCGGCAAGGGGACTGCTTCGCTCATCACTACCTCGTTTATGTCGGTGTCGTCAAAATTATCCAATACCCGACCAAACAGTTCAAGTATTGTGCGACCCGGGCCGATTCTCGGCCTGTGCAGATTTTGTTATAGTCGGGCCCACACCGGCTGCCGGCAAGGCGGCCTACTCGACCATGAACACCAAGGATTATGTGCATGTCCAAGTCTGACGACCTCTTTAACCAGGCCCGCCGCTTTATTCCCGGCGGCGTTAACTCGCCGGTTCGCGCCTTCAGCGGCGTGGGCGGCACTCCCCGTTTCATCGAGCGTGCCGACGGCGCCCGCATGTATGACGTGGACGGCAACAGCTATATCGATTACGTCGGCTCCTGGGGTCCGATGATCCTGGGCCACAATGCCCCCGTGGTAAAGGATGCGGTCATTGAAGCCGTGTCCCGCGGCCTGAGCTTTGGTGCCCCCACCGGCGTGGAAGTGACCATGGCCGAGAAAGTGTCCCAGCTGGTGCCTTCCATGGAGCAGGTACGCATGGTCAACTCCGGCACCGAAGCCACCATGAGTGCCATTCGCCTGGCCCGGGGCTTTACCGGCCGCGACAAGATCCTCAAGTTTGAAGGCTGCTACCACGGCCACGCCGACTGCCTGCTGGTGAAGGCCGGCTCCGGCGCCCTGACTCTGGGCCAGCCCAACTCGCCGGGCGTGCCCGCCGACTTTGCCAAGCACACCCTGACCTGCACCTTTAATGATCTGGACTCGGTCCGTGCCGCCTTTGAAGGCGCCCCGGCAGACATCGCTTGTATCATTGTGGAGCCGGTGGCCGGCAACATGAACTGCATTCCCCCCGCCCCCGGTTTCCTCGAAGGCCTGCGCAGCATCTGTGACGAGTTCGGCGCCCTGCTGATCTTTGATGAAGTCATGTGTGGTTTCCGCGCCTCTCTGGGCGGTGCTCAAGCGCGCTTTGGCGTTAAGCCCGATCTCACCACCCTTGGCAAGATCATCGGTGGCGGCATGCCGGTGGGTGCCTTTGGTGGCCGCCGCGATGTGATGGAGCACCTGGCTCCCACCGGCCCCGTGTATCAGGCCGGCACCCTGTCCGGTAACCCGGTGGCCATGGCCGCAGGTCTGGCCACCCTGAACGCCATCAGCGAACCCGGCGTGTACGAAGCCCTGGAGCAGAAAACTCAGGAGCTGGTAGACGGCCTGCAGGCCGCCGCCGACAAGCACGGCATTGCCTTTACCACCAACCGGGTGGGCGCCATGTTTGGTTTCTTCTTTACCGAGGAGAAAAACATCAGCTGCTACGAGCAGGTCACCCGCTGCGATCTGGACGCCTTCAAGCGCTTCTTCCACCTGATGCTGGATCACGGTGTCTACCTGGCGCCCAGTGCCTTTGAAGCCGGCTTTATGTCTCTGGCCCACGGTGAGCAGGAAATTGCCGACACCCTGGCCGCCGCCGACAAGGCCTTTGCCGCGCTGAAAGGCTAACTAACAGTCGACCCTAAGAAGCAACACCAGGGATTGCCGTAACCGACCGTCACATGCCAGGGCTGAAAAATTGCTCCTGCATTTTCAGCATTCCCGCCATCCCTGGCGGTCAGACGCATGTGCCGAGCGCTACATGGGGCGAGCTTGCTCGCCGTGACGAAGTAAAAAGTCCTGACCGAACATTAAGTATGTTCGCAGCAGGCCTTTTTACTGAGTGGCATTCTATGCAGCGTGTCGGCGGAGGTAACCCTGCTGGTGCTTCGTGCTTTCGCCCTATTCCGGCCGCTGGATCTCTACCAGCGGCGCTTCCAGCAGTTCCACACTGTTTCCGTCCGGATCCATGATAAAAACATAACGTTGGCAGGTCTGTCCCGGCACCGGTGATGGCTTGTCGGCTAGCAGCCCGGCCCCGTGCAGGCTGCTCAGGGCGTTGTCCAGATCCTCCACCTGCAGCGCAAAATGCCGCAACCCCAGCCGGTGGCCATGAGCCCAGGGCGGCAACGCCGACAGCTCAGGCTCGTCCGCCGGACGAAAACAATACAATTCCAGTCGCGCCTGACCGAGGCGCAGATGACAGATCTGGAGCTCACCCTGCTCATCCTGCCAGCGATAATCGGGCTCAAAGCCGAGCCCCTTGTAGAACCCTTCGGCCGCATCCAGGTTTCGCACGTTAAGGGTTACATGATGAAAAGCAAACATGGTGCTCACCTCCGTCTGTTCTATTCAGCATATACGGAGACGGCAGCTTTCACCTGCCGCAGTGAGGGGCAAGAGACAAGGAGTAAAGAGAAAAATCGAGGTGTGGGGTGAGGCATGGTGGCCTCACCCCAACATTCAGCGGGCGAAGTTGAAGATATCCCGCAGCCAGTCCCCCACCTGCTCGCCGGAAGGCAACTCGGGCAACGACGGCTGGCAACCACGCATGGGCGGCAGCCCGGCGGTGCGCGCCGGCAGCAGCCGGGTCTGCTCACAGCGGGGATCGGCAGGCTGCCCATCGCTCAGGGCAAAGTTCACCTGATCAATGCCCGGCGGCGGGGCCAGCTCCAGGGAATCCACGCCCCGACCGTCCAGATAGCGGCTGTACACCCGCAGGGCACCGCTGGCACCGGTAAGACCGGTGACGCCGTTATCGTCCCGACCCACCCAGGTGGTAACCAGCTCCTCGTTGTCAAGACCGGCAAACCAGGCATCGCGCAGATCGTTGGTGGTACCGGTCTTTCCCGCCATTACCCGATTGGGAAAACGCGCCGCCAGATGGGTGGCGGTGCCCCCGGCCACGGTACGGGTCATGGCATATAGCCCCAAATAGCCGGCTTCCGGCTTCAGCACCCGGCTGGCCCGGGCATTGTGCTGATACAGCAGCTCACCGTCCTGATCCTGCACCGCACGAATCGAGGTCAGTGGCTGATACAGCCCCTGATTGGCCAGAGTCAGATACAGCTGGTTGACCTCAAAGGGCGTCAGTTCCAGGGTGCCCAGCAGCATGGAGGGATAAGGTGGAATCGGCTGCTCCACGCCCATGCGCTTGAGGCCATCCACGATATTATCCAGGCCCACCGCCATGCCCAGGTTTACCGTGGGCACGTTTAACGACTTGGCCAGGGCGTCCACCAGCAGCACACTGCCGCGATACTGGCGATCGTAGTTCTTGGGCCGCCATACCTGGCCGCCTGCGCTGCGCAGGGTGACCGGCTCGTCCTTGAGCGGACTGGAAAGGCGATAGCCGCTCTCAAGCCCCAGGGCATATACCGGTGGCTTGATCAGCGACCCGATGGGCCGTCGTGCCGACAGCGCCCGGTTAAAGCCGGCAAAGGACGGATCGGCCCCCCCCACCACGGCGCTCACTTCGCCCTTGCGCCAGTTGGACACCACCATGGCGGCTTCCAGATCCTTGCGTTTGGTGCGGCTGCGCAACTGCTTGAGCTGCTCGGCCACCGCCTGCTCGGCGGCATGCTGGGCAATGGGATCCAGACTGGTGAAAATACGCAGCCCGTTCTGGTTCAGAAACTCGGCGCCAAAGCGGGTTTTCAGCTCATCCTTGAGCAGGCCCATAAAGGCAGGCGTACGGCCATAGCCCATGCGGCCCCGCTCGATCAGTCCCAGATCACGGCTGCTGGCCCGTTCATAGGTCTGGCGATCGATATGGCCCTCGTTGGCCAGCAGCCGCAGCACCAGATCCCGCCGGTCCCGGGCCCGCTCGGCGTTGCGCCAGGGATCGTAAAACGAGGGCCCTTTCACCAGCGCCACCAACAACGCCATCTGATCCGGATTCAGCTCGTTAATGGGCAGGCCGAAATAGAAATAACTGGCCAGGCCAAAGCCGTACACGCCCTTGGCACCGTTCTGGCCCAGGTACACCTCATTGAGGTAGGCCTCGAGTATTTCGTCCTTGTCGTAGCGAAAGTCGATGATCAGCGCCATGTAGGCTTCCTGCACCTTGCGCCACAGGCTGCGGTCCTGGCTCAGAAAAAAGTTCTTGGCCAGCTGCTGGGTCAGGGTGCTGCCGCCCTGCACGGTACGGCCGGCCTTGATGTTGACCACCAGGGCGCGCAGTATCGCCAGCGGCGATACCCCATCGTGCTGGTAGAAGTCCCGGTCTTCCACGGTGATCAGCGCCTGTACCAGCAGCGCGGGTACCTGATCCAGGCGCACCAGTAGCCGATCTTCCCGCTCGTCCACATTCAGCCGATCGAGCAGCACCGGATCCATGCGCGCATAGCCCAGCTCCCGGCCGTTATCCGGGTTCTGCATGCGGCTCAGACGCTGACCATCAAAGCTCAACAGCAGGGTTCGGGCCTGCTCGGCGCCATCGGAAAAGTTGAACGGCCGCCGGTGGATCTCGATGCGATTGCGGCTGACCGCATATTCGCCGGGGCGCGAGGGACTGGCCACCTTGCGGTAATTCAGCAATTGCAGCTCGCGCAGCATCTGCGCATGAGACAGCTTCTGCCCCGGGAACAGCTCCAGCGGCCGGCTGTATACCAGTGCCGGCAGCGCCCATTTCTGTCCTTCAAAGCGAGTGCGCACCTGGCTGTCGAGGTAAATGCCAAAGGTGCCTACCAGCACGGCGCCCACCAGGGCCAGCTTGAGCATCAGCCCCCAGCCGAAGCGGCGCTGTTTCTTGACCGGCTTTTTACGGGTCTTGCGGGTTGTCTTTTTTGCCATAATCAGTGCTTCATGTATTTTTTGGTGTGCCGGGTCGGCGCCGTGTTGGCGGGATCATCGGGCCACGGGTGTTTGGGGTAGCGTCCGCGCATTTCCTTTTTGACCTCCTGGTAGGCTCCGGCCCAGAAGGCGGCCAGATCCCGGGTCAGCTGCAACGGCCGGCGCGCCGGCGACAACAGCTCGAGCACCAATGGGACCCGGCCCTCGGCCAGCAGCGGCGACCCTGCCTGACCGAACATTTCCTGCAGCTTCACCGGCAATACCGGATCTTCCTGTTCCCGGTAGCGAATGGCCGCCCGGGTACCGGTGGCCAGCTCAAGGTGAGCGGGTAGCAGGGTATCCAGCAATTGCCGCTGTGACCAGTCCAGCCGGCTCAGCAAAATGCCACTCCAGTCGAGTTTGGCCAGCTGGTCCCAGCGCCCGAGCCCGTGCAGATGGGGCGCCAGCCAGTGTTCCGCTTCCGCCAGCCAGGCTGTTTCGTCACATTCCGCAAAGCCTTTGTCGGCCAGTTTTTGTCCGGCAAGCTTCATCCGCAGCCATATTTGCTGGGCCTTTTCGTCTAATGGCAAGGCCGGCCAGCCGCGCTTTTGCAGCTCCTGCAACAGACACTGAGCCCGCTGCTCCGGGCTGACCGAGTCCAGCGGCGTGCTTCTCAGCACCAGGTTGCCAAAGCACCAGTGGCGCTCGGCCCGCACCCGGTTGGCATCATCGTCCCATTCCAGCTGCTCGCGCTCGCCGAAGCGTTCCGGCACAAAGCGCTGCAACTGCGCCAGGGTCACCGGCTCGGCGGCCTGCACAAACACGCCCCGCTCGCCCCGGCCCAGGGCCGCTACCGCCAGCCAGTCCTTGCCGGCAAGGGGGCTGGCCGCGGGCAGATCGGCGCTGAGGCCGCCGGCCAGGCCATAGCGGCGCCCCTTGCGCAGCTGCCCTACCCACTCGGGCCGAGCGTTGGCCAGCAGCGGCCCCACAAAGGCACCGGTGGGCTCGGCCATGGGCTGGCCGGCCCGCTCAAACCAGCGCCGGGCGGCAGCCTTGAGCCGTCCTTTGGCTGCCAGCAGCTGGCCCGACAAGGGGCCATCCCCGGGCCGGCCTTCCTCCAGCAGCGCCAGCAACCAGGCGCCGTCGGCCAGGGCGCCGTGGTGGCCCTGTTGCTGCCAGTCAAGGGCAGTCAACAGCAGTTGCCCCAGCCAGGGCTCGGTACCCAGTTGCCAGACTCGCCGTCCCAGGGGGGTGAGCTGATTGCCGGACAGCAACGCAAGGGCTTCCAGCTGAGCCCGGGCCACCGCCAGCAGCGGTGCCGGCGGCGGGGTCAGCAGCGGCAACTGCTCGGGCTCGGCGCCCCAGGCGGCGCATTCCAGCACGAAACCGGCGAGGCAGCTTTGTTCAATTTCCGCCGGCCGGCGCGGCGCCAGCCGCTCCTGTTGCTCCTTGCTCCACAGCCGTATGCAGATGCCCGGCTGCAGGCGCCCGGCCCGGCCGGCGCGCTGGGTGGCCGAGGCCTGGCCGATCAGCCGGCTTTGCAGCTGAGTGAGACCGGCTTCGGGGTCAAAGCGGGCCTGGCGCTCCAGCCCCGCGTCCACCACCATGCGAATGCCTTCAATGGTGAGCGAGGTTTCCGCCACATTGGTGGCCAGCACCACCTTGCGCCGGCCGTCTATAGCCGGTGCGATGGCCGCCTGCTGCTCCGTCAGGGAAAGACGACCATACAAGGGCCGGAGTTCAACGCCATCGGGCAGGCGCGCGCTCAGCCAGTCCTCGGCCCGGCGAATCTCCCGCTCTCCGGGCAGAAACGCCAGCAGGCTGCCGCTTTCCCGGCCCAGCGCATCGAGCACGGCCCGGCCCAGACTTTCGTCCAGCCGGCTGTGCTGATTGCGGGGGCGGTATTCCAGCTCCACGGGAAAACTGCGGCCCCGGCTGACCACCAGCTCGGCCTCGGGCAGCAGAGTGTCGAGGGCCAGGCCGTCCAGGGTGGCCGACATCACCATGATTTTGAGATCGTCGCGCAGCGCCTGGCACTCCAGGGCAAAGGCCAAAGCCAGATCCGCCTGCAGGCTGCGCTCGTGAAATTCGTCAAAGATCAACAAAGACACGCCGTCCAGCTCGGGATCCGCCTGCAACATGCGGGTCAGTACCCCTTCGGTGACCACCTCCAGCCGGGTCTGTTTGCCGGTGCGGCTGTCGCCACGCATGCGATAGCCCACGGTCTGGCCGGGTTGCTCATTCAGCTGGCTGGCCAGGTACTGGGCGATGCTGCGGGCCGCCAGCCGGCGCGGCTCCAGCATGATGATGCGGCCGTCAATGGCCGGCTGTTGCAGCAGCCACAACGGCAGCCAGGTGGACTTGCCGGCGCCGGGCGGCGCCTCAACGATGATCTGGCCGGCGGTCAGCGCCTGTTGCAGTTGAGGCAATGCCTCGGTAATGGGTAGCTGGTTCACGGAATAACTCGGCTGGCTTGAAACCCCACCATTGTGCCAAAAGCCCATGCAAAGGACTACGCCACCGGTGTGACCGTCGCCGTCAAGAAAATGCTCAAACGGAACACCCCCCGAAGATTGTGTATAGTGGAATACAGGTAACCCAACGCGGGTTGTTACGCTGAGTTAGGCATTGTTGAGTGGTCGTGCCTGGTACCGCGAAACCACCACATTCAAGCACTCCTGGCATGCCAGGTAAGAGACATTAATGCCCAAACTCCGGCTCAGCAGCCTGTATACCCTGATGGCCTTTGTGTGCATCTTTGCAGCAGGGGTTTATTACACTCACCTGAGCATAGTGGCCGACCGCAAGGAGCAGCGGCTGCTGATGGAAGAAGTGGTGGGTGTTCAGGCCGCCGCCATCGAGCGCCGCCTGACCCGCTCGCTGTCGTCCACCTACATTCTTGCCCAGGAGGTGCGGCGCAGTAACGGCCAGTTCAGGGATTTCGACAAGTTTGCCGAAGAAGTCATGCAAACCCTGGGCGGCGTCTCCAATCTTCAATTAGCCCCAAACGGAATTACCGAACAAATCTACCCGCTGGCAGGTAATGAAAAGGGCATCGGCCATGATCTGCTTTACAGTGACAAACGCAAAAAGGAAGCCTGGCAGGCCATTGAAAGCAAACAGCTGAGCCTGGCCGGCCCCTTTATGCTGGTGCAGGGCCGCATGGGCATGGTGGGCCGCAACCCGGTATTCCTGGAGCAAAAGGGCGAGCCCTATTTCTGGGGCTTTGCCACGGCCCTGATTTACCTGGACGATCTGCTGGCCTTTACCGAGCTGGATCAGCTGCAGCAAAAAGGCTATGCCTATGAACTGTCGCGCTGGCACCCGGATACCGGCCAGGTGGATATTTTTGCCCGCTCCACCCGCGAGCTGGATGAACAGCAGGTGACCAAAGCCATTCGAGTGCCCAATGGCGAATGGACCATCGCCATGAGCCGCCCCGCCAGCTTCACGCTGCCGGTAGTGCTGG
The DNA here is from genome assembly GCF_030732065.1 of Oceanimonas aquatica. Taxonomy (GTDB): domain Bacteria; phylum Pseudomonadota; class Gammaproteobacteria; order Enterobacterales; family Aeromonadaceae; genus Oceanimonas. The sequence goes on along the minus strand of NZ_JAVBHX010000014.1, from coordinate 17,133 downwards.
GTATTCTCTTCAGTGCGCTGATCGCGACTCTGGTGGCACTGCTGATGCACCGTATTCTGCGAGAGCCGGAACGGTTACGACAGCTGGTCAAACAGCAAACCGCCCAGCTCGAATTGCTGGCCTTTAATGATGACCTCACCGGCCTGGCCAACCGGCGCTTTCTCACCGAGCAACTGGATCGCGCCATTCTGAATGGCCGGCGCGAAGGGCAATGTCTGGCCCTGATGTATCTGGATCTGGATGATTTCAAACGCATTAATGACTCGTCGGGTCATACCGACGGCGACCGGCTGTTGATGGAGATTGCCCGGCGCCTTCAGGACTCGGTCAGGCAGACGGATCTGGTCGGCAGGCTGGGCGGCGATGAATTTGCCATCGTGCTGGTCAATGTGAACAACGCCGACAATGTGCGAAAAATCGCCGAAAAGATCCTCGCCAATATCGGCAGGCCCGTTCAGCTGGGGCAGCATGAGGCGGTGGTCGGCACCAGCATTGGCATCACCCTGGCACCGGAAGACGGCACCAGCAGCGGAGAGCTATTGCGCAATGCCGATCTCGCCATGTATGACTCGAAACGCTCGGGCAAGAACCAGCTTTCCTTTTACAATGCCCGGATGCAGGAACAGGCGCTTTATTCGGTCAGGCTGGAGAAAGCGCTGCGCCAGGCCATTGAACAACAGCAATTCTTTCTGCTGTTTCAGCCCATCATTTCCCTGGCCAGCGGCCGGGCAGAAAAATTTGAAGCCCTGCTGCGCTGGGATCAACCGGAGCAGGGCGTGCAGAACCCCGGCAGCTTTATTGAAACCGCCGAACAGACCGGCCTGATTGTGCCCATCGGCTACTGGGTGCTCGAGGCGGCCTGCCGGTTCATTCAGCAGCAGATGCAGACGGGGAAAACCACCCGGCCGGTGGCGGTAAACCTGAGTGTCTGCCAGTTGCGTGAGGCAAACTTCGCGACCAGGGTGGAAGCCCTGCTCACGAGATTAAAGGTGCCGCCCGAGCTGCTGGAGCTGGAAATTACCGAGTCCATGCTGATGGAAAATGTCGATCTGGCCATGGCCCTGATTGGCGACCTGAAGCGCCTGGGCATGCGCATTTCCATTGATGATTTTGGTACCGGCTATTCTTCGTTGGCACAACTGCGCCAGTTGCCGGTCAATGCCCTGAAAATCGACCGTTCCTTTGTGATGGAGCTGGAAACCAGCCCCGTTGATCAGCAAATGGTGGAGGCCATTACCGCCATGGTGCACAAGCTGGATCTCAAGGTGGTGGCCGAAGGCATTGAAACCGAACAACAGCGGCGACTGTTGCGTAACATTGGCTGTGATTACGGCCAGGGCTTTTTGTTTGCCCGGCCTCTTTCGCCCGAGCAAGCGCTGCACTATCAGGGGTATGATGATGCCGGCAACGAAAAAGTGGCCGCCGCGAGTTAACAGAGCGCGCCAGACGGCAGCCTGTCCAGGAGAGTCACCATGGCAAACGACGACAACCGGCTGTTTCTGGCCTTTTCCGCCAAGGAACTGGCTCCGGCACTGCAAGCTCTGCAACGCCGGCTGGCCCTGTCCGGCCGGCGCATTCCGCCCGAACAGCTGCACCTGACCCTGCATTTTCTCGGTCAGTGCAGCCCGGAACAACAGGCGTCACTGCTCAAACAACTGACTCGCCTGCCCCTGCCCGGCTTTACGCTGGAACTGGACCGGCTCGGCTGTTTTCCCCGGGCCGGCGTGGTGTGGCTGGGGCCCAGCACGCCGCCACCGGCATTAATGGCGCTGGCCGACACCGTGGAGCTGAAATGCCGCGCCCTGGGCATTGGCAAACCGCACAGAGCCTACCGCCCGCACATCACCCTGTTTCGCCACTGCAAAACCGACAAGCTGCCCGCCATCACCCCGATTCATTACCAGCCACAGGCGTTGTGCCTGTACCGCTCCACCCTGACCGACCAGGGGCCTGTGTATGACTGTCTCAAACGCTGGCCGCTTGCTGCTTCCAGGGAATAGAGACTGGGGATCAGGGAAATGTTGCTGGAGCGGCCGGTTACTATTCGTCTGACAACACAGTGCTGAAACAAGGAGGGCAAGGGGCGTCTGCTTCGCCGTGCCCTCTGCGCCAGGGAAGGCGCAGCGGAGCGTACATGGATGTATTCACAGCGTGCCGGCGAAGTAGTGCCTCTGGCCCGACAAGATTGCACGGCCTAACCGCCAACCTCAACCGGTAACGGCTCGGTCAGGCTCATGCCCTCGGGAGAGATGTCCGCCTTCCAGGCCAGGCATTCCACCCCGGCGGCGACCGCCTCGCGGACCAGAGCGGCATATTTCGAATCCAGGTGCTCGGCCGGACTGACCCGCTCAATGCCGGTATGCAGCACACAAAACAGCATCACGGCTCTGTGCCCGGCCCGTGCACATTCCATCAGTTCACGCACATGCTTTTGTGCCCGCAGGCTCTGGGTGTCGGGAAAAAAGCCGTTACCCTCGCCTTCATGCAGGGTCACACTTTTCACTTCCACGTAGCAGTCGGGCAAACCGGGGCCGGTAAGCAGAAAATCAATGCGACTGTTCTCGGCGCCGTAGCGCACCTCGGCACGCACGGTATCGTAACCACTCAGGGCCGGTATGCGCCCTTCGTCGAGCGCCTCGGCCACCAGCTGGTTGGCCCGGGCGGTGTTCACGCAAATAAAATCGCCGGCATCGTCCCGGCTCAGCTCCCAGGTATGGGCATACTTGCGCCTGGCATTGTCGGAGGTGGAGTAATACACGGCCCAGCCCGGCCCGGCGCAACCGGTCATGCGGCCGGTGTTGGGGCAATGCAGTGTCAGTTTCTGATCATCGACGATAATGTCGGCCAGAAAGCGTTTATAACGCTGGATCAGCCGCCCGCGGACCAGGGTGGAGGAAAAACGCAAAATAATACCTATAGTTGTTGGAATGACATGAAATGGTAACCGTAGCAAGGTTCGGGGCTCCAGCCTTGAAAAGCGAAAGGCTCGCCCCCATCTGGTGAGCTCACCAAAGAGAATGCCGCCGCTTTGGGTTGTCCGAGTGGTTTGCACGCACCAGCCGGTGCCGTACAAAGACCACTTTCGCAGAAACAACACGGTAAAATTGCTTTGCCAATATGCTTTCTGCTATAGATAGCCGCTTCTCAAATTTGGTTGGCGCAATATTTGCTTTTTAGGAGATACGGAATGCCAGCAGTCGAAACCAAAAAATCTCTCGGTATTCTGGCTATTGCCGGTGTTGAGCCCTACCAGGCCAAGCCCGACGAAGAATACATGAACGAAGAGCAGAAAACGCACTTCCGCAAGATTCTGGGCGCCTGGCGCAATCAATTGCGCGAAGAAGTGGATCGTACCGTGGGCCACATGAAGGACGAAGCGGCCAACTTCCCCGACCCGGTTGACCGGGCCGCTCAGGAAGAAGAGTTCGCCCTTGAACTGCGCGCCCGGGACCGGGAACGCAAACTGATCAAAAAGATCGAAAAGACCCTGCAGAAAATCGAAGACGACGACTTCGGCTTTTGCGAGCACTGCGGCGTGGAAATCGGCATTCGCCGTCTGGAAGCCCGCCCCACCGCCGACCTGTGCATCGACTGCAAGACCCTGGCCGAGATCAAGGAAAAGCAGATGGCCGGTTACTGACCGGCCCCTTCAAGCATGAACACCACTGCGCCCGACCGCTACACAGGGCGCTTTGCTCCCTCCCCCAGCGGTCCCCTTCATTTTGGCTCCCTGATTGCCGCTCTTGGCAGTTACCTGCAGGCTCGCAGCCAGGCGGGGCGATGGCGGGTGCGCGTTGAAGATCTGGATCCGCCCCGGGAAGTGCCCGGTGCCGCCGACGACATACTGCGCACCCTGGAGGCGTTTGGCCTGCACTGGGATGGCGAGCTGGTGTATCAAAGCCGGCGCCACGGTCGTTACCAGGAAATTCTGGAGCACTGGACCCGCCGCGGTCTGACCTACCACTGCCACTGCACCCGCAAACAGATTGCTGCCCGCGGCGGTCTGTATACCGGTCACTGCCGCAACCTTGGCCTGCCCGCCGAAGGCGCCGCCGTGCGGCTGAAAATGACGGCGCCTGTATATCACTTTCACGATCGGCTGCAGGGCGAAGTGTGCGTGGCCGAACGGCTGGCGGAAGAAGACTTTATCGTGCGCCGCCGCGATGGTCTCTATGCCTACAACCTGGCGGTGGTGATCGACGACATGGATGCCGGCATCACCGAAGTGGTGCGCGGTGCCGATCTGCTGGAGCCCACGGTACGCCAGATTGCGCTTTTCCGGCTGCTGAAGGCCCCCGAGCCGGCCTGGCTGCACCTGCCACTGGCGGTGCACGACGGCCACAAGCTGTCGAAACAAAACCATGCACCACCGCTCGACAACCGGGCGCCGGGCCCCGCCCTGTGGCAGGCCCTGGCCTTTCTCGGTCAGCAGCCACCGGCGGAGCTGTTTGGTGCCGGAGCGGCGGAATTACTGGCCTGGGCGGTACCCAACTGGCGGCTGGAACGAGTGCCCAAAGGACCACAGATTGAGCTGGATTACGCCGACAGTTCGCATTTTCAGCGCCCTGCGTTATCATAGTGCGCCGATTTTTCAACCCCGAGCCCCGCGAGGTGTCCCATTTTTTCCCAGATTGCCGGCTTTTGTAAAAAGCTGCTGACCCGACAACAGGAGGCGTTGCCCTTGCAACCCGTGGTACTGACGCGCGACCAGCACGGTATTTCGCGCCGACAAATCAGTGAAAACGCCCTCAAGGTGCTCTACCGCCTGAACAAGGGAGGCTATGAGGCCTACCTGGTGGGTGGTGGCGTGCGCGACCTGCTGCTGGGGCGCCAGCCCAAGGACTTTGACGTGGCCACCAACGCCACGCCCGAGCAAATCAAGGGGCTGTTCAGCAACTGCCGTCTGGTGGGACGCCGTTTTCGCCTGGCCCATGTGCTGTTCGGCCGTGATGTGATCGAGGTGGCCACCTTCCGTGGCCACCACCACAGCGTCAATAACAGCAAGCACCTTTCCTCCCAGTCCAAGGAAGGCATGCTGCTGCGCGACAACGTCTACGGCACCATAGAGGAAGACGCCGAGCGCCGCGACTTTACCGTCAACGCCCTCTACTACAACATCGCCGACTTCACCGTGCACGGCTTTGCCGGCGGCCTGAAGGATCTGGAGGCCCGTCGCCTGGAGCTGATTGGGGATCCGGAAACCCGCTACCGGGAAGACCCGGTGCGAATGCTGCGGGCGGTGCGTTTCTCCGCCAAGCTGGGGCTGTCCATCAGCCCCCGTACCGAAGCGCCCATCAAGGAGCTGGCGCCGCTGCTGGCCGATATTCCTCCGGCCCGGCTGTTTGAGGAAACCCTCAAGCTGCTGCTCGCCGGCCAGGGCGTGGAAACCTATCGCCAGCTGCAGCACTACGGCCTGTTCGCGCCGTTGTTCCCGGAAGCCGCCGAGGTCATGGGGCGGGGCAATAACCGCTACGGCCGCTTCATTGAGCTGGCCCTGGCCAACACCGATGACCGCATTGCCCAGGATCTGCGGGTGACCCCCGCCTTCCTCTACGCCGCCCTGCTGTGGGGCCCGGTGGAAACCCGCACCCAGGAATTCGTCAACGAAGGCGGCCTGGGCTACCACGACGCCTTTATGCTGGCCGCCGACGAAGTGATTGGCCGCCAGGTGAAAAGCGTGGCCATTCCACGCCGCTTCAGTACCGTGGTGCGCGACATCTGGCAGTTGCAGGACCGGCTCACCAAGCGCGCCGGCAAGCGCCCCTTCCGCCTGCTGGAGCATCCCAAGTTTCGCGCCGGCTACGACTTCCTGCTGCTGCGGGCCGAGCTGGACCCGCGCCTGAAGGAGCTGGCCGAATGGTGGACCGAGTTTCAGCAGGCCAACCCCGTAGACCGCCAGCAGCTGAGCCGCAACAACCAGCGGGATAACGACGAACGTGGCGAGCGCAAACCCCGCAAGCGCCCCCGTCGTCGGCCGCGCCGGAGAAAAGAGTCGTGACCACCGTCTACGTGGCCCTGGGCGCCAACCTGAATGAGCCGCTGGCGCGCATTCGGGCCGCCCAGCAGGCGCTGGAGGCACTGGCTGCCCCCGGCAGCCTGCGTCACTCAGCGCTGTATTGCAGCAAGCCCATGGGCCCGGCAGATCAGCCGGACTACATCAACGGCGTGTCGGTGTTTGACACCACCCTGGCCCCCCTCGCCCTGCTCGACGCCCTGCAGGACATCGAGCAGCGGGAAGGCCGGGTACGCAAGGACGAACGCTGGGGCCCCCGGGCGCTCGATCTCGACCTGCTGCTCTATGGCGAGCAGCGCATCGACGACGAGCGCCTGACCGTGCCCCACTACGGCATGAAGCAAAGGGAATTCGTACTCTACCCGCTGGCGGATCTGGCTCCCGGCCTGATCCTGCCCTGTGGCACCAGCCTCTCCTCCCTGCTGCAACAATGCCCGCTTAACGGCATGACTCCACTGCCCGAGCAGTAACAGGAACCAACATGAGCAAAATCACCACCGCCCGGCTGCAGGCCATGAAGCAGGCCGGGGACAAGATCGCCATGATCACCGCCTACGACGCCACCTTTGCCACCCTGTTTGAGCAGGCCGGGGTACACGCCATTCTCATTGGCGACTCCCTCGGCATGGTATTGCAGGGCGAAAGCAGCACCCTGGGGGTGACCGTGGACAACATGGCCTACCATACCCGTTGCGTGGCCAACGGCTGCGAAAAGGCATTTATCGTCGCCGATATGCCGTTCATGAGCTACAGCACCCCCGAGCAGGCCTGCGCCAGCGCCGCCGCCCTGATGCGCGCCGGTGCCCACATGGTGAAGCTGGAAGGCGGTGACTGGCTCGCCGACACCGTGAAACAACTGACCCGCCAGGGCGTGCCGGTGTGCGGCCACCTGGGGCTAACGCCCCAGTCGGTGCACGTGTTCGGCGGCTTCAAGCTGCAGGGCCGCGAGACCGAGCAGGCCGAGCAGATCAAGCATCACGCCAGAGCGCTGGAAGCCGCCGGCATTCAGCTGCTGGTACTGGAATGCGTGCCCAGCCAGCTTGCCACCGACATCAGCCGCATGCTGTCCATTCCGGTGATTGGCATCGGCGCCGGGGCCGACACCGACGGCCAGGTGCTGGTGATGCAGGACGCCCTGGGGCTGACCAGCGGCTACGTACCCAAATTTACCAAAAACTTTCTGGCCGACAGCGGCAATGTGAAGGCCGCCATCGAGGCCTACGTGACCGAGGTGGCCGACGGCCGCTTTCCCGGTCCCGAGCACAGCTTTAACTGAGGAATTGCCATGCACCTGGCCAGTACCATTGAACAGCTGAGAGCCACCATTACCGAATGGCGCCGCGCCGGCCTGCGTATCGGTTTTGTACCCACCATGGGCAACCTGCACGACGGCCACCTGGAGCTGGTACGCCGGGCCCGGGAAAAAGCCGATAAGGTGGTGGTGAGCATATTCGTCAACCCCCTGCAGTTTGACCGGGCCGCGGATCTGGATGCCTACCCGCGTACCCTGGAGCAGGATTGCGAGCGCCTGGGTGAGCTCGCGGAGCTGGTGTTTACTCCCACTCCGGAGCTGATGTACCCCAACGGCCAGCAACAACAGACCAAAGTCAGTGTGCCCGGTGTGTCCGAGGTACTGGAAGGCGCCCTGCGCCCGGGTCATTTTGACGGCGTCAGCACAGTGGTATGCAAGCTGTTCAACCTGGTACAGCCCGACCTGGCCTGCTTTGGCGAAAAGGACTACCAGCAGCTGGCGCTGATCCGTAAAATGACCACGGATCTGAACCTGCCGGTGGAGATCATCGGTGTGCCCACGGTGCGTGCCGACGACGGTCTGGCCCTGAGCTCGCGCAATGGTTACCTGACCGAGGCCGAACGGGCGCTGGCACCCGAACTGGCCGCCACCATGAACTGGCTGGCCGGACGCCTGGCCGCCGGCGAGCGGGATCTGGTGCAGCTGGCGGCCGATGGCCGCACCCGGCTCGATAATGCCGGTTTTCGCACCGACGGCATCGACATGGTGGATGCCGACACCCTGACCCCGCTGAGCAACAACAGCCGGGCAGTGGTAATTTTGATGGCCGCCTTTCTGGGCAAGGCCAGACTGATCGACAATCAGGTAGTGCCCCTGTAGTTAACACTCAGGTTTTGCAGGAAGGGAGCCCCCCTCTCTTCGGGCACTGTCGCAAAACCACAAGCCCCACCGGGCTGAACATTGACGGAGACAAGCTAAACATGGACATGCAACGCATCATGCTCAGGGGCAAACTGCACCAGGCCCGGGTTACCCACGCCGAGCTCAACTACGAAGGCTCCTGTGCCATCGATCAGGATCTGCTGGACGCAGTCAATATTCGTGAATACGAGCAGATCGACATTTACAACATCGAGAACGGCGAACGTTTTCACACCTACGCCATTTCCGGCGAGCGGGGCTCGAAAATGATCTCCCTGAACGGCGCCGCCGCCCGCAAGGCCGCCGTGGGCGACCGTATCATCATCTGCGCCTATGCGCCGATGAGCGAGCAGCAGATCGAGTCCTACGACCCGAATCTGGTCTATCTGGACGCCGACAACAACATCGTCCGCACCAGCAAGAACATTCCGCTGCAGCTGGCCTGAACACCGGTTTTCTTCTGCGGTGAAAACAAAAGGCAGCCAAATGGCTGCCTTTTTTGTGTCAGGAGAAGCGGGCCGCAATCAGTGCCGCAGGCCGCGGCCGGTGTGGATCAGATACCAGGCAGCGGCGTAGAAGGCGCCGATAAAGCCGATAATAATGCCGTAAGCCACGGTCAGGGGCACATCGGTAATGCCCAGAAAGCCGTAGCGAAAAGCGTTCACCATATAGAGCACCGGGTTGGCGTGAGACACGCCCTGCCAGAAGTCGGGCAGCAGATCGATGGAGTAGAACACGCCGCCCAGGTAGGTGAGCGGCGTCAGAATAAAGGTGGGAATAATGCTGATATCGTCAAAGGTACGGGCGAAAATGGCATTGAGCAGCCCGGCCAGTGAAAACAGCACGGCGGTCAGGAACACGGTAAAGATCACACTGAACAGGTGACTGACCTGCAGATCGACGAAAAACAGCGACACCAGGCTGACAATCAGTCCCACCAGCAGGCCCCGTACCACGCCACCACCGACATAACCGGCGATAATCACATAGGTGGGCACGGGTGCGACCAGCAGCTCCTCCACATTACGCTGAAACTTGCTGCTGAAGAACGACGAGGCCACGTTGGAATAGGAGTTGGTGATCACCGACATCATGATAAGCCCGGGCACGATGAAGGCCATATAGGAATAGCCGCCCATTTCACCGATACGGCTGCCGATCAGGTTGCCAAAAATCACGAAATACAGGGTCATGGTAATGGCCGGCGGTACCAGGGTCTGCACCCAGATACGGGTAAAACGCACGATTTCCCGGTGCAGTATGCTCTTGAAGGCGATGTAATACTGTCTGGCGTTCATGCTTTTCTCCCCTGCTCTACCAGTGTCACAAACAACTCTTCCAGCCGGTTGGCCTTGTTGCGCATGCTCAGTACGCGAATCCCCTGCTCGTTAAGCTGGTCAAACACGCCGTTGAGCCCCTGCTCCTTCTTCACTTCCACTTCCAGGGTGTGGTCGTCCACCATCTGCCAGTTAAAGCCCGACAGGAAGGGCTCGCGACAGTCGGCGGCCAGGTCGAGAATAAAGGTTTCCACATTCAACTTGCCCAGCAGCCCCTTCATGGTGGTGTTTTCCACCAGCCGGCCCTTGTCGATAATGCCGATATGGCGGCACAGCATTTCGGCTTCTTCCAGGTAGTGGGTGGTGAGGATGATGGTGATGCCTTCGGCGTTGATCTCCTTTAGGAAGTCCCACATGGCCCGGCGAATTTCGATGTCCACCCCGGCGGTGGGCTCATCGAGGATCAACAGCTTGGGCTGGTGCATCAGGGCCCGGGCAATCATCAGCCGGCGTTTCATGCCGCCGGACAGGGTGCGCGCCGGCAGATCCCGCTTGTCCCACAGATCAAGCTGCTTGAGGTAACGCTCGGCCCGAGCCAGGGCCTCCTTGCGCTCAACCCCGTAAAGGCCGGCCTGGTTAACCACAATCTGCCGTACTTTTTCAAACTGGTTGAAGTTGAATTCCTGAGGCACCAGGCCGATGCAGGACTTGGCCTGTTCCAGCTCGGTGTCGATGTCGTGGCCAAACACGCGCACGGTGCCGCCGCTCTTGTTCACCAGGGAAGAAATAATACCGATGGTGGTGGACTTGCCGGCGCCGTTGGGGCCAAGCAAGGCGTAGAAGTCGCCCGCTTCCACGCCGAGATCAATGCCCTTGAGCGCTTCCACACCACCGGCGTAGGTTTTGCGCAGGCCCTGGATCTCCAGTGCTTTGGTCATGTTCACTCCGTATGAAAAACATATGCCTGGACAGAGACCAGGCATATGAAAGAATTGAATATGTTCGAGACAAAGAAGGTGCGCTATTCGAGCAGTACCACTTTACCGATATAGGGCAGGTTGCGGTACAGCTGGGCATAGTCGATGCCGTAACCTACCACGAATTCATCGGGAATGGTAAAGCCGACCCAGTCCACCGGCACCTGCACCTCGCGCCGGTCGGGCTTGTCGAGCAGGGTGCAGATGGTGAGTGACGCCGGGCTGCGCAGAGACAGTATTTCTCTCACCTTGCTCAGGGTGTAACCGGTGTCGATGATGTCTTCCACAATCAGTACGTGCTTGCCGTGGATCTCGTCGTCCAGGTCCTTGAGAATGCGCACATCCCGGTTGCTGTCCATGCTGTTGCCATAGCTGGAAGCGGTCATGAAGTCGAGCCGCACCGGCACGGTGAGCTGGCGGCACAGATCGGCCATAAAGATGCAGGAGCCCCGCAGCAGGCCCACGATGACCACTTCGTCGACGCCCTGATAGTGGGTGTTAATCTGTTCGCCCAGCGCCTGAGTTCTGGCATTGACCTCATCGGTGCCGATCAGCACATCCACTCGGTGTTTCATTGTTACTGCTCCGTTCGGGTTAATAACACCCGGCTGTGATTAAAGCCGTATTTTAGCGGAATTCCGCCCAGGGTGCACAAAGTGGGCTCGCCATGCGAAGCAGCAGTGCGGTTGCGCTCCGCCGACACGCTTCAAGCCCTTCCGTGGGACGCTCGGCACATGCCATCCATGGCATGTGACGGTCGGCTCCGGCAATCCGCCCTGCCGCTTCGTGAAACTGCAGAGCCGCCTGTTGAAGGCTAACCGTCAGCTCGGTACTCAATTAAGGAGGGCAAAGGGTGTCTGCTTCGCCGCGCCCTCTGCGCCATGGATGGCGCAGTGGAGCCCCCATGGATGGGTTCACGGCGTGCCGGAGAAGCAGTCCGCTTTGGCCGACGAACTTTACTGTACCTACAGACAACTGGCTTTGCTTCCAGCTTCAAGCTTGGGTTTTCTGGCCGTAACCCCAGCGAGAGACCAGATCCTGATCCACACCCAAGTGATCCAGGATCCGCGCCACCATAAAATCGACCAGATCCTCGATCGATTTGGGCTGATGATAGAACCCCGGCGCCGCCGGCATGATGGTCACGCCCAGTCGCGCCAGTTTGAGCAGGTTTTCCAGGTGGATCTCGGATAATGGCGACTCTCTGGGCACCAGGAGCAACTGACCCTTTTCCTTGATCACCACATCGGCGGCGCGCTCGATCAGATTATCGGACGCACCGCTGGCAATGGAGGCCACCGTGCCCATGGAGCAGGGACAAATCACCATGCGCCGGGGCGCCCCCGAGCCCGAGGCCACCGGCGAGAACCACTCTTCCTTGCCGTAGGCCCGAATCTGGCCGGGAGCGGCGCCGTAACGCTCGCACAAATAATCGGACAACTGCTCCGGCTTGCCCGGCCACTGCTCGCCCTGCTCGGTGGCCAGCACCACCCGGGCGGCACTGGAGACCAGCAGGTGCACCTGCATGCCGGCCTTGACCAGACACTCCAGCAAGGCAAGGGCATAGGGCGCACCCGAGGCGCCACTCAGGGCCAGGGTTATCTGCTGATGACGGGCATACTCAACCATGGGCCACCTCCAGCGCCGCCAGCAACTTGCCGTGAATACCGCCAAAGCCACCGTTGCTCATGACCAGAATTTCGTCGCCGGTGTTCGCCTCATTCACCAAGGCGGTAATGAGAGCATCCAGCTCGTCAAACACTTGTCCCTGTGGGCAGGCGCCGGCCACCGCACGCAGATCCCACTCCAGCCCGGTTGGCTGAAACAGGTAGGTGGCGTCCGCCTGCTGCAGTGAAGTCGCCAGCTCCTGCTGGTGTATGCCCATTTTCATGGTATTGGAACGGGGTTCCAGCACCGCCAGCACACGGCGACCTTCGCTGCGGGCCTTGAGGCCGGCCAGGGTGGTGGCAATGGCCGTAGGGTGATGGGCAAAATCGTCCCATACCCGAATGCCGGCCACCTCGCCCTTTTGCTCCATGCGCCGCCTGGGGGGCACAAAGCCGCACAGGGCGGTGATGGCCTCGGCCACCGGCACGCCGGCATGGCGGGCGGCGGCCAGGGCCATCAGGCCGTTGTGCACATTATGCTCGCCCATGCAGGGCCAGCTCACCTCACCCACCCGCTCGTTGTCGAGCCAGACCGCAAAACGGCTGCCATCGGCGGTCAGCAGCTCGGCGCGCCAGAGGCCGTCTTCGCCCACATATTCCAGCTCGCTCCAGCAGCCCATGTCCTTCACGACTTCCAGCGCCGGCGTATGGGTGGGCATCAGAATGCGGCCATGGCCGGGTACCATGCGCAGCAGATGATGGAACTGTCGCTGGATCGCCGCCAGATCAGGGAAGATATCCGCATGATCAAACTCAAGGTTATTGAGGATCAGGGTACTGGGGCGGTAATGCACAAACTTGGATCGTTTGTCGAAAAAGGCGCTGTCGTACTCATCCGCCTCGATCACGAAAAACGGCGCGTCACCCAGGCGGGCTGACACCTCGAAGTTGCCGGGCACGCCACCGATCAAAAAGCCGGGCTTGAGGCCGCAGTCTTCCAGAATATGAGCCAGCATGCCGGAGGTAGTAGTTTTGCCGTGAGTACCGGCCACCGCCAGTACCCAGCGATCCTGCAACACATACTCCAGCAGCCACTGAGGACCGGAGGTATAGGGAATGCGCCGGTTGAGCACGGCTTCCACGCAGGGGTTGCCCCGGCTCATGGCATTGCCGATCACCACCAGATCCGGGCATGGATCCAGCTGGTCTGGATCATAGCCTTCGATCAATTCGATCCCCTGCTGCTCCAGCTGGGTGCTCATGGGCGGATAAACATTGGCGTCACTGCCGGTGACCTTGTAGCCGAGCTGGCGGGCCAGCACCGCCAGTCCGCCCATAAAGGTGCCGCAAATACCGAGAATATGAATGTGCATGAGACTGCCTTCGGCAATGGAAAGTGCCGCCATTCTAGCAATCCGCCGGCACTTTGGGCACTGCTCTGGCGATTGACACGACAGCCCGGTTATAATGCCGGCCACGAATCGCCGTTACCCATTTGTATAACAGATGCAAAGCGGCCGCGGTGGTACACTCGATTCACAAGTCCGCAACTGACTATACACAAGGAAACGTCATGAGCCTGAACCTGGTACCGGCCGGTAAGAGCCTGCCCGAAGATATCTACGTAGTTATCGAAATTCCCCAGAACGCCGATCCCATCAAGTACGAAGTCGACAAGGACACCGGCGCCGTGTTCGTGGATCGCTTCATGGCCACTCCCATGTTCTACCCCTGCAACTACGGTTACGTAAACCAGACCCTGTCTCTGGACGGCGACCCCGTAGACGTACTGGTGCCCACCCCGCACCCGCTGGTGCCCGGTGCCGTGATCCGCTGCCGTCCGGTAGGCGTGCTGAAGATGACCGACGAGTCCGGTGAAGACGCCAAGGTGATCGCCGTTCCCCACAGCAAGCTGACCAAGGAATACGACCACATTCAGGACATCAACGATGTGCCCGAGCTGCTCAAGGCCCAGATCAAGCACTTCTTTGAGCGCTACAAGGAACTGGAAGCCGGCAAGTGGGTGAAGGTAGACGGCTGGGAAGACAAGGCCGCCGCCGAAGCCGAAATTCTGGCTTCCGCCGAGCGTCACAACAAGGCCTGATAACTTCGCCTTGTTGCACAAAAAGCGAATACAAAAAAAGAGCACTTCGGTGCTCTTTTTTTGTTTGTGTGGCGGTCAGCCGGTCTTTCAATAATCACTGATGACAAGGCCCTGAACGGGCCTTATGCTGTATGCAGTTTGACCGGTTGCCCTATATCATGACGGCGAGGATCCCGAGGCTTGAGACATAGCCGATGAACAGAAGCAACCAAGTCATCCTGGACTTGTCTTTTTGCATTCGGTGCTCCTTTCGAATATTGCAGCCGAATTTTAACATGGTGAAAACATAATTAACAAGCTGAATCGACGTTCATGATCGCCAAACCACCCAGTCAGGATCCGCGGATTAAAAACAGCAAACACCTGCTGCGGGAGCTCGCCGAGCAACGGGGCCTGGCCGGCCTGCTGCACGGCGATTCGCCCCACAGTTTTGGCGAGCGTTACCGCATGCGTCAGCAACTGGACGAAGCCGCCCGCCAGAAAAACCTGGAAACCATAGTGCGCCAGGCCCATGAGCAGTGCAGCAGCGAGGTGGGTGGCGAGCCGGATCCGGACTGGCTGAGCCACTTTCTGGCCCTGGCCGAGAACATCCGTCATCCGGCCATGCAACAATTCTGGGCCAGCATACTGGTCCGGGAGATCGCCCAGCCCGGCCGCTGCTCGGTGCAGGCCCTGAGCTGCCTCCGGCGCATGACCCAGAAGGATGCCTTGCTGCTGCAAAAGGCCGGCGCCCTGGGCTGTCACTTTGGCGATGACAATTTACGGCTGATCCTCGGCTACCGGCAAAAGGGGCTGTGGCAGGGGCTGCGTCAGCAGAAACTGAGCCCGGGCAAATACCGGCTGCCCTACGCGGGGCTGATGCAGCTGTTTGAACTGGGGTTGTTGCACCAGACCGAGCTGGAGTCGGGAGAGCTGACCGCCAGTCCTCCGTTGGGACTGGTGCTGGGCGGCCGGCGGTTGCAGCTCAGTACCCGGCGCCGAGGCGTACGGCTGCTGTATTACCGCTTTACCGGCATTGGCAACGAGCTCGCTGCCCTGATGGCAGAGACGGCGCCAAAGGATTATGTCACGGATCTGATGGAGTTGCTGGCCCCGCTGGGCCAGCTGGAACAAAAGGAGAGTGGCGCTTAACCGGCGCGCTCAAGGGGGGCTTCCAGATTATCGGCACCGGTATTGAACCAGGCCAGGCTGTCGGCCAGGCTGGCCACCGAGCCAATCACCATCAGCGCCGGGCTTTCCACCCGCGTGGCAAGTTCGCTCAGCGCGTTCAGCTGGCCCCGCACCACCTTCTGCTGCGCCGTTGTGCCCCGCTCGATCAGCGCCACCGGCGTGGCGGCACTCAGGCCGTGCTCCAGCAAGCGCTGCTGAATGTGCGCCGAGCGCATCAGCCCCATGTAGATCACCAGGGTCTGGCGGCCACTGGCCAGGCTGGCCCAGTCAGGCTCTTCACCGTCTTTTTTGCAGTGACCGGTAATGAATACCGCACTCTGGGCATGATCCCTGTGGGTCAGCGGAATGCCGGCATAGGCGGTGGCGCCGGCGGCGGCGGTGATGCCGGGCACCACCTGGTAACGAATACCGGCTTCCACCAGGGTCTGCAGCTCTTCCGCGCCGCGTCCGAACATAAAGGGATCGCCGCCTTTGAGGCGCACCACCCGCTTGCCGGTCAGGGCATGATCCACCAGCAGCTGGTTGATCTGATCCTGGGGCACACTGTGGTTACCCGCCTTTTTGCCCACGGAGATCCGCTCCGCCTCGGGCCGGATCAGCGCCAGGATCTCGTCGGACACCAGTTGATCGTACAGCACCACCTCGGCCTTTTGCAGTTCATTCAGGGCCTTTACGGTCAGCAGATCCGGATCCCCGGGGCCCGCGCCCACCAGGATCACCTCTCCCTTTGAAGGCTGCTGAACTTCCTGCTGCAGCCAGCGCTCGGCGGCGGCCAGATTGCCATGCTTGAGAAAGGCATTGAGGGTGTTGTCATCCTGAGCCCGGGCCCAGAAACGGCGGCGTTCGTCGCTGCTGCCCAGGGTGTTCTTCACCCGCTGGCGCAGACGACCGGCCACTTCCGCCAGCGCACCCCAGTGAGATGGCAGCAGGGCATCGATCCGGGCGCGCAGCAGGCGGGCCAGCCAGGGAGCCTTGCCACCGGTGCTGAGTGCCACCTGCAGCGGAAAGCGCTCGACCACGGACGGAAAGATCACCGCCGAACGTTTGCTGTCATCGGCCTTGTTGACCAGGATCCCGCGCCGGTTGGCGAGCTGGTACACCTGCGCGTTTACCTCTGCACTGTCGGTGGCGGTGACCACCAGAAACTGACCATCCAGGTGCGCTTCAGCAAACGGCGCCTGCTGCCACTCAAACTCCGGCAGCTGCTGTTCCAGCTCGGAGCAGAGTTCGGGAGCCACCACAGTCAGTCGCGCACCCCGGGACAGCAGCAGCCGGGCCTTGCGGGCCGCCACGGCACCGCCCCCCACCACCAGGCAGGGGCGTTGTTCAATGCTGATAAAAAGAGGCAGGTGTTCCATGGCCGGCTCCGCAAATAACGATAGACAGGCTAACTATAAACCGCGGGCCATATAGCCACATAATAATAAAAAATGATTTTTTATGCCTTTAACGCATTAGGGGTGTCTGCAGAACTGTACGGAGGTCGAACAAAGGCACTACTTCACCGGTAACAAGTCTTTGAGCGCCTGTGCAAATATCAGGATAAACGGTATGTGTTCCCACGCAGAGCGTGGGAACGAGTCACGAGCAGTGTGGGAACGAGAGGCAGCTCGGTGATTAACAAGGAGGGCAAAGGGTGTCTGCTTCGCCGTGCCCTTCACGCCAAGGATGGCGTGACGGAGCGTACAGGGATGATGAGATGGACACCTCTTGTGTAACCGGCGTCGCGATGCGCCATATTTGGGTTGAGGCTCAAATATCCACAAAAGGTGTCCACTATGAACATTACGCTCATTGGTCTCGATTTGGCAA
>NZ_JAVBHX010000013.1 GCF_030732065.1 Oceanimonas aquatica | reverse complement strand
CGTGGCCACCGCCAACAAGCTGGCACGGATTATCTGGGCCATGTTGTTCCGGCAGGAGCATTACCGGGCAGCCTGAGCTGACACGAAGTAACGATGTTAAACCCCGTTTAGCAGGAAGGAAAACAAGAGGTCATCACCCCGACGAAACGCGATACGGTAGACGTGAATGAGGCAACAGGTTAAACCGGCCCTTGCACACGCCGAGCAAGCACCAGGAGCCCAGACTCCGTAGGGACGATAATGCAGCAAGGGCGCGGTTCTCATCAGGGCCAGGGTGAGCCGATGGCTCACTCATCAAAACAGGCCGAATATACGGGTGCAGTTAATCCTGGCCGCCAAAACACGGAAACCCCACTTGCGAAAAGCGAGGTGTCCATATAGGGGTTTACGGCGTGTCGGTGGAGTGAGCCCTTTACTCGACATTGCAGGGGTTCACAGACGAATCAGATACCGCTGCCGTCGGACTCGGGCACTTCGTGCAGACCGCACTCGCGCTTGAGGCCGTTGAAGCGGGTATCCGCTTCGCTCATGCCCGGCTCCCACTTAGCGGTGGTGTGCACATCGCCCACCGACACATACCCTTGTTCCCACAGCGGGTGGTAAGGCAGGTCGTGGTCCTTAAGGTAGTAGTGCACGTCCTTGTTGCTCCAGTCGATGATCGGCAGGAACTTGAACAGGCCGTTCTGAATACCCAGCACCTCAAGCCCTTCACGGGTATCGGACTGACTGCGGCGCAGACCGGAGAACCAGATGCCGGCGTTCAGCTCGCGCAGCGCCCGCTGCATCGGCTCTACCTTGTTCAGGTGGTTGTAGCGGCTGATGCCTTCCACACCCTGCTCCCACAACTTGCCATGACGGGCTTCCTGCCAGGCGGCGGACTCGGCGGCCCGGTACACCTTCAGGTTAAGCGTGAGGCGCTCGGTCAGCTCGTCGATAAAGCGGTAGGTCTCGGGAAACAGGTAGCCGGTATCGGTGAGGATCACCGGCGTATCAGCTTTAGCCTGAGTCACCAGATGCAGCATCACCGCCGCCTGAATACCGAAACTGGAAGAGAGCACCGGCTCTCCCGGCAGATTGTCCAGGGCCCAGCGCACCCGCTCGGGTGCGCTCATGGCGGCCAGCTCCTTGTTGAGCGGCGCCAGGGCCTCGACCTGTTCCTGTCGCAACAGGCCGGTCAGCTCGTCAAGAGCGGGCAACACACTAGACTGCATAAAAATCCCTCGCCGAGTCAACTACCGGCGCAATGATGCCGGCGCGGATCACGAAGTCGCCAAAGCCTTCACCGGCGTCACGCTCGGCGGCCCAGCGGCCCACCAGGGCGTCGATCTCTTCCAGGATCTGCCGATCGGTGATGTTTTCCTTGTACATGCGCGGAATGCGGGTGCCTTCCCGGTTACCGCCCAGGTGCAGGTTGTAGCGACCCGGCGCCTTGCCCACCAGACCGATCTCCGCCAGCATGGCGCGGCCACAGCCGTTGGGGCAACCGGTCACGCGGAAGATGATGCTGTCATCGTTGACACCGTGTTTGGCCAGCACGCCTTCAATCTCGGTGACGAACTCCGGCAGAAAACGCTCGGCTTCCGCCATCGCTAGCGGGCAGGTAGGCAGCGCCACACAGGCCATGGAATTCTGACGCTGCTCGGACACGCTGTCGTCGAGCAGGCCGTATTCCCGTGCCAGCGCTTCGATTTCCGCCTTCTGCTCGGTGGGTACACTGGCAATGATCAGGTTCTGGTTGGCGGTCAGGCGGAAGTCACCCTGATGCACCTTGGCAATCTCGACCATGCCGGTTTTCAGCGGCTTGCCCGGGAAGTCCAGAATGCGGCCGTTTTCGATAAACAGCGCCAGGTGATGCTTGCCGTCGATGCCTTCTACCCAGCCCAGGCGATCGCCGCGGCCGGTAAACTCGTAGGGACGAGTGTCCTCAAACTTAACACCGGCACGCTTTTCCACTTCCGCCTTGAAGGCGTCCACGCCAAAGCGCTCCAGGGTGTATTTGGTCTTGGCGTTCTTGCGCTCGGAGCGGTTACCCCAGTCGCGCTGGGTAGTGACCACGGCGGCGGCCACGTCCAGGGTGTGCTCCAGCGGAATAAAGCCGAAGTCGCTGGCCTTGCGCGGGAAGGTGTTGGTGTCGCCGTGGGTCATGGCCAGGCCACCGCCCACCAGTACGTTAAAGCCCACCAGCTTGCCGTTGTCGGCAATGGCCACAAAGTTCAGATCGTTGGCGTGCACGTCGACATCGTTCTGCGGCGGGATCACCACAGTGGTCTTGAACTTGCGCGGCAGATAGGTAGAGCCCAGAATCGGCTCTTCGTCGGTGGTTTCCAGGCGCTCGCCGTCCAGCCAGATCTCGGCATAGGCACGGGTCTTGGGCAGCAGGTGCTCGGAAATCTTCTTGGCCCACTCGTAGGCTTCCTGGTGCAGCTCCGATTCGATCGGATTGCTGGTGCACAGCACGTTACGGTTCACATCACCGGCGGTGGCGATGGAATCGATACCCGTCTTGTTCAGGGTCTGGTGCATCAGCTTGATGTCACGCTTGAGCACACCGTGGAACTGGAAAGTCTGACGGGTGGTCAGGCGAATGCTGCCGTACATGGTGTGATCGGCGGCAAACTTGTCGATCACCAGCCACTGCTCGGGTGTGATGATGCCGCCGGGCAGGCGGGCGCGCAGCATGACGTTGTGCAGGGGTTCCAGCTTCTGGGCGGTACGCTCGTTGCGAATGTCCCGGTCGTCCTGCTGATACATGCCGTGAAAGCGGATCAGCTGAAAGTTGTCGCCGTTAAAGCCACCGGTGAGCGGATCCTGCAGATCCTGCTCTATGGTGCCGCGCAGAAAGTTACTCTCGCGCTTGAGGCGTTCGTTGTCGGACAGTTTTTGCTCGCTCATCTTAATAAACATCCCTTTGGTAACGCTTGGCGCTGCGCAGCGCATCCACATATTCTTCGGCCTGCTCACGGCTCTTGCCGCCGTGCTCGGCCACCAGCTCGATCAGGGCTTGGTGTACGTCCTTCGCCATGCGGTTGGCGTCACCGCACACGTAGAAGTGAGCGCCCTGCTCCAGCCAGGCATAGACCTCGGCCCCTTCTTCCTTCAGCTTGTGCTGAACGTAGACCTTCTCGGCCTGATCCCGGCTAAAGGCCAGGGAAATCTTGTCCACCAGGCCGGATTTAACGTAGCGCTGCCACTCCAGCTGATACAGGAAGTCCTGAGTGAAGTGCGGGTTGCCAAAGAACAGCCAGTTCTTGCCCTCGGCGTCGCGGGCATCCCGCTCCTGCATAAAGGCACGGAAGGGGGCGATACCGGTGCCCGGTCCCACCATGATCACCGGGGTGTTGTCGTCGGCGGGCAGGCGGAAGTTGTCGTTGTGCTCAACAAATACCCGTACCTTGCCCCCCTCTTCCAGGCGGTCGGCCAGATAGGAAGAGGCACCACCGGCGCGGGGCTGTCCGTCGTGGTCAAAACGTACCACGCCCACGGTCAGGTGCACTTCTTCGTCTACTTCCGCCTGGGAAGAGGCGATGGAATACAGACGCGGGGTCAGCCGGCGCAGGGCGCCCAGCAGTTGCTCGGCGGTGAGCGCAACGGGCTGCTCAGCCACGATGTCCCGGATCTGATGGTTGGCGCAGTACTCACGCAGGGCGGCCTTGTCTTCGGTCAGCGCCTTCAGGGCATCGGAGCCTGAGAGCTCGGCATAGGCCTGCACAAAGCTGGCATAACCCTGGGTCAGCTCATAGTGATTGATCAGTGCATCGCGCAGTGACAGGACCTTGTCGTCCACCTTGACTTCGGTATCGCCGGACAGTTCTACCAGTTGCAGCAGGCTGTCTACCTGAGATTCATCGTTGCTGAACCAGACACCCAGGGCATCACCGGGCTGATAAGTAAGGCCGGAGTCTTCCAGGGAAATTTCGATATGGCGCACATCACGGTCGGAATCCCGGCCGGTGATTTTCTGGTTGGTAGACAGCTCGGCGGCAAAAGGATTCTTCTTGCTGTACAGGCTGGCCACCCCTTGAGTGGCGGGGGCGCCCGGGATCACCTCATTGGCGGCATCACCGGCCAGGGCATCCTTGAGCAGCTCGAGGGCCGCATTGCCCCAGTCGGTGGCCGGACCTTCGTAGTCCACGTCACAGTCGAGACGGGCCAGCAGCGGCTTGGCGCCGGCCTTGCTGAGGTACTCGTCAAAGTCCTTGCCGGTCTGGCAGAAGAACTCATAGGACGAGTCCCCCAGGCCGATCACGCCATAGCTCAGGCCATCCAGCTTGCCGGCCTTGCCGGCCTTGAGCTGCTTGTGGAACTGAATGGCATCATCGGGCGCTTCGCCCTCACCATTGGTGCTGGCCACGATCACCACGTGGGTCTCTTTCTTGAGCTGCTTGATCTTGTAGTCGGCCACGTTAAACAGCTCGGCGGCCACGCCGCCGGCGTCGGCCTGGGCCTTGAGCGCCTCGGCCACACCCTTGGCGTTACCGGTTTGCGAGGCGTAGAGAATGGTCAGCTTGCCTGCCGGCTGCGCGGCGGCGGCAGGGACAGCCGCAATGGCCTGGCCCTGCTGGCTGATGCCGTAAAAATAGCCGCTGACCCAGGCCAGCTGGGTGGCGTTGAGCTCGGCCGCCACCTGAGTGAGCTTGTACACCTGTTGTTCATTCAGCGGGCTGGCGGCCGCCGCGAGTTCTTTTAAAAGCATGACATTGGCTTCCACTTTTCCAGAGTGGACATAGCTTAAGCCAGGGCAAGGAGAAACAATAAAGAATAAAGGGTGATTTTTTATTCGTTAAAAGAATATGAGAGACCGCGTTGAACAAAAAAAGGGCTTCCTTGCGGAAGCCCTTGTCTTATCAGCGAGTTGGTTACTGCTTATTCGTCGGCGCTGCCGGCGGCGTTCAGCAGGTCGGCCAGGCTTTGCTCTGCTTCATCGGCAGAGATCTGCACCGGCTGCTCCGGCTGACGACGGGCCTGACGGCCCTGATGGTAGGCAAAACCGGTACCGGCCGGTACCAGACGACCCACGATCACGTTCTCCTTCAGACCACGCAGGTCGTCGACCTTGCCGGCCACGGCCGCTTCGGTCAGCACTCGGGTGGTCTCCTGGAAGGAAGCCGCCGAGATGAAGGATTCGGTGCTCAGTGAGGCCTTGGTAATACCCATCAGCACGTGACGGTAACCGATGGTCTGCTTGCCCTCGGCTTCCAGAGCGCGGTTGGCCTGACGGATACGCACCACTTCGGCCTGTTCGCCTTCGATAAAGTCGGAATCGCCGGACTTCATGATCTCGGCACGACGCAGCATCTGACGAACCACGGTTTCGATGTGCTTGTCGTTGATCTTAACACCCTGCAGGCGGTAAACCTCCTGCACCTCGTTGACGATGTAGTTCGCCACCGGGCTGATGCCACGCAGACGCAGAATGTCGTGCGGAGACTCGGGACCGTCGGCCAGGACTTCGCCCTTCTCGACCTTCTCACCTTCAAACACGTTCAGGTGACGCCACTTCGGAATCATTTCCTCGTAGGCATCGCCCCCTTCCAGCGGCGTGATCACCAGGCGGCGCTTGCCCTTGGTTTCCTTGCCGAAGGAAATGGTACCGGAGATCTCGGCCAGAATGGCCGGCTCTTTCGGCTGACGGGCTTCGAACAGATCGGCAACCCGCGGCAGACCACCGGTGATGTCCTTGGTACCGCCGGATTCCTGCGGAATACGGGCCACGGCATCACCCACGTTTACCTGAGCACCGTCTTCCAGGCTCACGATGGCGCGGCCGGGCAGGAAGTACAGGGCAGACAGGTCGGTGTCGGGAATGAACACGTCCTTGCCGGCGTCGTCCACCAGCTTCACGGTGGGGCGCAGCTCTTTACCGGAGCTGGGACGCTCGTTCACGTCCATCACCACGATGCTGGACAGACCGGTCAGTTCGTCGGTCTGACGGCTGATGGTCACGCCATCGATCATGTCGATAAACTTAACGCGGCCCGCCACTTCGGTGATGATCGGATGCGTGTGCGGATCCCAGTTGGCAACAACCTGACCGGCCTGCACCATACCGCCATCCGGCTGCTCCAGCAGGGCACCGTAGGGCAGTTTGTGGTTTTCCCGGGTCTGGCCCATCTCGTCGATGATGGTCAGCTCGGAAGAACGGGACACGATCACGGTCTTGCCGTCGGTGTTGGTAACGGTCTGGGCATTCTGCAGCTTGACGGTACCGCTGTGCTTGACCTGAATGCTGCTCTCGGCCGCCGCCCGCGATGCCGCACCACCGATGTGGAAGGTACGCATGGTCAGCTGGGTACCCGGTTCACCGATGGACTGGGCAGCGATAACACCGACTGCTTCGCCCTGGTTGACCAGGTGGCCACGGGCCAGATCGCGACCGTAACAGTGGGCACAGACGCCGTGGTCGTTGTCACAGGTGATAACGGAACGCACTTTCACGCGGTCAACGGAGCTGGACTCCAGCAGATCACACAGCTTCTCGTCGAGCAGGGTGTTGCGGGCCATCAGCACTTCATCGTCGGTACCCGGCTTGATCACGTCTTCGGCCACAACCCGGCCCAGTACGCGCTCACGCAGGGGTTCAACCACGTCACCGCCTTCGATCAGCGGCATCATCCACAGACCTTCGTGAGTACCACAGTCATCGGTGGTGATCACCAGATCCTGGGCCACGTCCACCAGACGACGAGTCAGATAACCGGAGTTCGCGGTCTTCAGTGCGGTATCGGCCAGACCCTTACGGGCACCGTGGGTCGAGATGAAGTACTGCAGTACGTTCAGACCTTCACGGAAGTTCGCAATGATCGGCGTTTCGATGATGGAGCCGTCCGGCTTGGCCATCAGACCACGCATACCCGCCAGCTGACGGATCTGGGCGGCACTACCCCGGGCGCCGGAGTCGGCCATCATGTAGATGCTGTTAAAGGAGTCCTGCAGCTCTTCTTCACCGTCGCGGTTAACAACCACGTCTTTCGACAGGTTTTCCATCATCGCCTTGGACACACGCTCGTTGGCGCTGGCCCAGATATCGATAACCTTGTTGTAACGCTCACCGGCGGTAACCAGACCGGACTGGAACTGGTCCTGAATCTCGGTCACTTCGGCTTCGGCCTCGTCGATGATGTCCTTCTTGGCATCCGGAATCACCATGTCGTTGATGCCCACGGACACACCGGACAGGGTGGCGTAGTGGAAACCGGTGTACATCAGCTGGTCGGCGAAGATAACGGAGTCCTTCAGACCCAGCAGGCGGTAGCAACCGTTCAGCAGACGGGAAATCTGCTTCTTGCCCATGGCCTGGTCGATCAGCTCGAACGGCATGCCCTTGGGCACGATCAGGCTCAGGATGGCACGACCGATGGTGGTGTCATGAATGGCGGTTCTTTCCACCAGGGTGCCGTCTTCCTGCTTGGTAAAGTCGGTAATGCGCACCTTGACCCGGGCATGCAGTTCGGCATGACCGGCACGGTACACCTTCTCGGCTTCCTTCGGGCTGGTCAGCAGCATGCCCTCGCCCTTGGCGTTGATCTTGTCGCGGGTCATGTAATACAGACCCAGTACCACGTCCTGAGACGGAACAATGATCGGCTCGCCGTTGGCGGGAGACAGAATGTTGTTGGTGGACATCATCAGCGCGCGGGCTTCGAGCTGGGCTTCCAGGGTCAGCGGTACGTGCACCGCCATCTGGTCACCATCGAAGTCGGCGTTGTAGGCCGCACACACCAGCGGGTGCAGCTGAATGGCCTTGCCTTCAATCAGTACCGGCTCGAACGCCTGAATACCCAGACGGTGCAGAGTCGGCGCACGGTTCAGCAGCACCGGGTGCTCGCGGATCACCTCGTCCAGAATATCCCAAACCACGGCTTCTTCGCGTTCCACCATCTTCTTGGCCGCCTTGATGGTGGTGGCCAGGCCGCGGGTTTCCAGCTTGCCGTAGATGAAGGGCTTGAACAGCTCCAGCGCCATCTTCTTGGGCAGACCGCACTGATGCAGGCGCAGGGTCGGACCCACGGTAATTACGGAACGACCGGAGTAGTCGACCCGCTTACCCAGCAGGTTCTGACGGAAACGACCCTGTTTACCCTTGATCATGTCGGCCAGGGACTTCAGCGGGCGCTTGTTGGAGCCGGTGATGGCGCGGCCACGACGGCCGTTATCCAGCAGGGCGTCTACGGATTCCTGCAGCATGCGCTTTTCGTTGCGCACTATGATATCCGGGGCAGCCAGGTCCAGCAGGCGCTTCAGACGGTTGTTCCGGTTGATCACCCGGCGGTACAGATCGTTCAGATCGGAGGTCGCGAAGCGGCCACCGTCGAGCGGTACCAGCGGACGCAGATCCGGCGGCAGTACCGGCAGCACTGTCATCACCATCCACTCGGGCTTGTTGCCGGAGAAGTGGAAGGCTTCCATCAGCTTGAGGCGCTTGGTGATCTTCTTGCGCTTGGTTTCGGAGTTGGTGGAATCCAGCTCCTCGCGCATGGTGTTGATCTCGCCTTCCAGATCGATGTCCTTCAGCAGAGACAGCACGGCCTCGGCGCCCATCTTGGCGTCGAATTCGTCACCCCATTCTTCCAGCGAGTCCAGGTACTGTTCTTCAGACAGCATCTGACCGCGCTCCAGGCTGGTCATGCCCGGCTCGATCACCACGTAGGATTCAAAGTACAGCACCCGCTCGATGTCGCGCAGGGTCATGTCCAGCAGCAGGCCAATGCGGCTCGGCAGCGACTTCAGGAACCAGATGTGGGCAACCGGGCTGGCCAGCTCGATGTGCCCCATGCGCTCACGGCGCACCTTGGTCTGGGTAACTTCAACGCCGCACTTTTCACAGATCACGCCGCGGTGCTTGAGGCGTTTGTACTTGCCGCACAAACACTCATAGTCCTTGACCGGACCGAAGATCCGGGCGCAGAAAAGACCGTCACGCTCCGGTTTGAAGGTACGGTAGTTGATGGTCTCGGGCTTTTTGACTTCGCCGAAGGACCAAGAGCGGATCATGTCGGGCGAGGCCAGACCGATTTTGATACCGTCAAACTCTTCAGTCTTACTCTGCGCTTTCAAAAACTTAAGCAAGTCTTTCACGTTAGTCTCCTGTGAGGAGTTCTACCTGGGCGCCTCTTCTTCCCGAAGGAAAAAGAGGCGCCGTTATTTCCGAGGCAGCCTGGTGCCTTAACTTTCTTCCAGCTCGATGTTGATACCCAGGGAGCGGATTTCCTTCAGCAGTACGTTGAAGGATTCGGGCATGCCCGGCTCCATGCGGTGATCGCCGTCCACGATGTTCTTGTACATCTTGGTCCGGCCATTTACATCGTCCGACTTGACGGTCAGCATTTCCTGCAGGGTATAGGCGGCGCCGTAGGCTTCCAGCGCCCACACTTCCATCTCCCCGAAACGCTGGCCACCGAACTGGGCCTTACCGCCCAGCGGCTGCTGGGTAACCAGGCTGTAGGAACCGGTAGAACGCGCATGCATCTTGTCGTCCACCAGGTGGTTCAGCTTCAGCATGTACATGTAACCCACGGTCACCGGACGCTCAAAGGAGTTGCCGGTGCGGCCGTCGAACAGGGTGATCTGACCGGAATCAGGCAGATCGGCCAGCCTCAGCAGGCGCTTGATTTCGTGCTCGCGGGCACCATCGAACGCCGGCGTGGCAATAGGCACGCCCTTGCGCAGGTTGTTGGCCAGCACCCGGACTTCGTCGTCGGAGAAGGTGGACAGATCCACTTTCTGCTGCACATTTTCACCCTCATTGTAGACTTCCTGAATGAAGTCACGCAGACGGGCCAGCTCCTGCTGCTGCTTGATCATGGTGTCGATCTTTTCACCCAGTCCCTTGGCCGCCAGGCCCAGGTGGGTTTCCAGAATCTGACCGATGTTCATCCGCGACGGTACACCCAGCGGGTTCAGTACGATGTCGACCGGACGGCCGTGTTCGTCGTGGGGCATGTCTTCAACCGGAACAATGGTGGATACCACACCCTTGTTACCGTGACGACCCGCCATCTTGTCACCGGGCTGAATGCGACGCTTCACCGCCAGGTACACCTTGACGATCTTCAGCACGCCCGGAGCCAGGTCATCGCCCTGAGTGATCTTGCGGCGCTTGTTCTCGAACTTCTTGTCGAAGTCGGCTTTCAGCTCGGCATACTGCTCGGCGATCTGCTCCAGCTCAACCTGCTTGCCTTCGTCGTCCAGCGCCTGTTCCAGCAGCTTTTCGCGGGCCAGCTTGGCCACCTTGTCGGCACTCATGCCGGCAGCGGTAAGCACGGAGCGGGCACGGGCGAAGATGCCTTCTTCGAGAATGCTGAACTCTTCGGTCAGGTCTTTCTTGGCCTGCTTGAGCTGCATGTGCTCGATGTCCTGGGCACGCTTGTCCTTCTCGACGCCGTCACGGGTAAAGACCTGAACGTCGATCACGGTACCGTACACTGAGTTGGGCACGCGCAGGGAAGAGTCTTTAACGTCAGACGCCTTCTCGCCAAAGATGGCTCGCAGCAGCTTCTCCTCGGGGGTCAGCTGGGTTTCACCTTTCGGCGTTACCTTGCCCACCAGGATATCGCCCGGCTTCACTTCGGCGCCCACGTAGACGATACCGGACTCGTCCAGCTTGGACAGTGCGGCTTCACCCACGTTGGGAATGTCGGCGGTGATCTCTTCCGGACCCAGTTTGGTGTCACGAGAGATACAGGACAGTTCCTGAACATGAATGGTGGTCAGGCGATCTTCCATCACCACCCGCTCGCTGAGCAGGATGGAGTCTTCGAAGTTGTAGCCGTTCCAGGGCATGAAGGCGACGCGCAGGTTCTGACCCAGCGCCAGTTCACCCAGATCGGTGGACGGGCCGTCGGCCAGTACGTCACCGCTGATCACGCGCTCACCGGGCATCACACAAGGACGCTGGTTGATGCAGGTGTTCTGGTTGGAACGGGTGTACTTGGTCAGGTTGTAGATGTCGATACCGGCTTCGCCCGGCAGCATCTCTTCCTCGTTCACTTTCACCACGATGCGGGAAGCGTCGACATAATCGACCACACCACCGCGCTTGGCTACGGCGGTTACACCGGAGTCCACGGCCACGGCACGCTCGATACCGGTACCTACCAGCGGCTTGTCCGCCTTCAGGGTCGGTACGGCCTGACGCTGCATGTTCGAGCCCATCAGTGCCCGGTTGGCGTCATCGTGCTCGAGGAACGGGATCAGCGAGGCCGCCACAGAGACGATCTGCTGCGGGCTCACGTCCATGTACTGAACCTGGTCGGCGTTCATGTAGGTGGCTTCGCCCTTGTGACGGGACGGTACCAGCTCGTCGAGCAGGCGACCTTCTTCATCGATGGCAGCGTTGGCCTGAGCGATCACGAAGTGACCTTCCTCGATGGCAGACAGATAATCCACCTCATCGGTGATCTGACCGTCTACCACACGGCGGTACGGGGTCTCGAGGAAACCGTACTCGTTGGTGCGGGAGTAGCACGCCAGCGAGTTGATCAGACCGATGTTCGGTCCTTCAGGGGTCTCGATGGGGCACAGACGACCGTAGTGGGTCGGGTGTACGTCGCGCACCTCAAAGCCGGCACGTTCACGGGTCAGACCACCCGGGCCCAGGGCCGAGATACGACGCTTGTGGGTCACCTCGGAGAGCGGGTTGTTCTGGTCCATAAACTGGGACAGCTGGCTGGAACCGAAGAATTCCTTCACCGCGGCACTGATCGGCTTGGCGTTGATCAGATCCTGCGGCATCAGGGTATCCAGATCGCCCAGAGACAGACGCTCCTTCACCGCACGCTCAACACGAACCAGGCCCACGCGGAACTGGTTTTCGGCCATTTCGCCCACGGAGCGAATACGACGGTTGCCCAGGTGGTCGATATCGTCCACTTCGTCCACGCCGTTACGGATGGCGATCAGCTGCTTCATGACGTCGACGACGTCGGACTTGGTCAGGGTACCCGGACCATTCAGCTCTTCGCGCAACAGACGACGGTTGAACTTCATGCGACCCACGGTAGACAGGTCGTAACGATCGTCGGTAAAGAACAGGTTTTCAAACAGGGTTTCGGCCGCTTCACGGGTGGGCGGCTCGCCCGGACGCATCATGCGATAGATTTCCACCAGCGCCTCGAGGCGAGTGGTGGCGGAATCGATACGCAGGGTCTCGGACATGTAGGCGCCGTGATCCAGTTCGTTGGTGAACAGGGTCTCGAACTCCTTGATGCCGGCCACAGACAGGTTGGCCATGCTTTCCAGGCTCAGCTCGCTGTTGGCAGCCACGATCACTTCACCGGTGTCGGCGTTGATGTAGTCCTTGGCGGCCACCTTGCCAACGGCGTATTCCACCGGCACTTCCAGCTTCTCAACACCGGCCTTTTCCAGCTGGCGAATGTGGCGTGCGGTGATGCGACGACCGGTTTCCACCAGCACTTCGCCGTCGACCAGAATGTCAAAGGAGGCGGTTTCGCCCCGCAGACGCTCGGGCTTCAGCTCCATCATCAGCTTGCCGTCTGCCACTTCGAAACGGGTGGTATCGAAGAAGGTGGACAGAATGTCTTCGGTGGTGAAGTCAAGGGCGCGCAGAATGATGGACGCCGGCAGTTTGCGGCGACGGTCGATCCGGACAAACAGGTTGTCTTTGGGATCGAATTCGAAATCGAGCCAGGAACCACGGTAAGGGATCACGCGGGCGTTATACAGAACCTTACCGGAAGAGTGGGTCTTGCCGCGATCGTGATCGAAAAACACACCCGGGCTGCGGTGCAGCTGGGAGACGATTACCCGCTCGGTACCGTTGATCACAAAGGTACCGTTCTCAGTCATGAGCGGGATTTCGCCCATGTAGACTTCTTGCTCCTTGATGTCCTTGACAGTGCCGGCGGCGGCTTCTCTGTCGTACAGGACCATACGCAACTTGACGCGCAACGGCGCCGAGTAGGTCACGCCACGGATTTGACATTCCTGAACGTCAAATACGGGCTCACCCAGACGATAGCTGACATACTGCAGCTCGGCAGTGCCAGAATAGCTAGTGATAGGGAAAACGCTGCGGAAAGCCGCTTCCAGACCGTACTCGCCTTGAGGATCTGCTTCAATAAACTGTTTGAAGGAGTCAAGCTGGATTGACAGCAGGTAAGGCGTGTCCAAGACCTGGTCACGCTTACCGAAGTCCTTACGAATGCGTTTTTTCTCTGTATAAGAGTAAACCATAGGGTTCCTCAGCTCGCTGATAAGTGACCCACTCTGCCCAAATGGGACAGCTCTGATAACATCGTTTCTTGTTGGCCGAATGTCTCGACAACACTCGGTGGCTGGAACAACGAGAGGCTAAAACGACGTGAAAATTCCCCTCATCCCACAGCGCAAAAGGGCCGGTGAATAAAGATTCACCAGCCCTAGCCCGATTTCTCAGGCCGCTAAGCTATAGTCTAGCTTATTTGAGCTCAACAGAAGCACCGGCTTCTTCGAGTTCTTTCTGCAGAGCTTCGGCTTCGCCTTTGCTCAGCTGCTCTTTAACGGCAGCAGGAGCGGACTCAACCAGACCCTTGGCTTCTTTCAGGCCCAGGCCGGTGGCGCCGCGAACGGCCTTGATAACGGCAACCTTGTTGGCACCGGCACCGGTCAGGATTACGTCGAACTCGGTCTGCTCTTCGGCAGCGCCGGCACCGGCGTCACCAGCTACGGCAACAGCAGCAGCGGCAGAAACGCCGAACTTCTCTTCCATGGCTTCGATCAGTTCAACAACCTGCATTACAGACATTTCTGCAACGGCTTCGATGATTTGGTCTTTAGTGATAGACATGACTCAAATTCCTAATGTTCTGAAGTATACGGTAATCAAGCAGCCAGGCACGCTTTAGGCGGCTTCGGCTTCTTTCTTGTCGCGCAGGGCAGCAAAGGTACGAACCAGCTTGCCAGCGGAGGCTTCTTTCATGGTCGCCATCAGCTTCGCAATTGCTTCGTCGTAAGTCGGCAGCTTGGCGAGGCGGTCAATGTCGGCCGCAGGGATGAATTCGCCCTCGAAAGCCAGACCTTTCACCTCAAACGCGTTTTGCTCTTTGGCAAAGTCCTTGAACAGACGAGCGGCAGCGCCCGGGTGTTCGTTGGAGAACGCGATCAGGGTAGGACCAACGAAAACGTCTTTCAGACATTCGTAATCGGTCTCTTCCACTGCCAGGCGAGCCAGAGTGTTACGGACTACCTTGAGGTAGATACCGTTTTCACGGGCTTGCTTGCGCAGGGTGGTCATGGCAGCCACAGTTACGCCGCGAGAATCGGCAACAACTGCAGACAGGGCGCCCTTGGCAGCTTCGTTGACTTCAGCAACAATTGCTTTTTTGTCGTCGAGTCTTAATGCCATTGGCTAAACTCCTGGATTCCACCTGGGAAATTCCCAGATTAAACACACGCCTCTGTAACAGAGGCACCAAGGTGGCGAATTCCAGAAGAAAGGAAAATTTTTCTGCTTTCTAACTGGGTCCCGGCACCATCTACGCTGGAACATTAAGCCTTGCGGCTCCAGCGGTCTTGGACGGGAGTCGAAGCCCCCAACCAAATAACAAGGCGCAAAATTCTACGAAAAACCCCGCGCCTTGTAAATGCTTAATTAAGCAACATCCAGACCGGCTTGATCAACGGCCAGACCTGCACCCATGGTGGTGGACAGGCTGACTTTCTTGATGTACTGGCCTTTGGAAGAAGCGGGCTTGGCACGCTTCAGGGCGCCCAGCAGGGCTTCCAGGTTGCCTTTCAGCTGTTCAGCGTCGAAGTCAGCCTTGCCGATGGTGGTGTGGATGATACCGTTCTTGTCGTTACGGTAGCGCACCTGACCAGCCTTGGCGTTCTGCACGGCTTCGGCCACGTTCGGGGTCACGGTGCCAACCTTGGGGTTCGGCATCAGACCACGGGGACCAAGGATCTGGCCCAGCTGGCCCACAACGCGCATTGCATCGGGAGACGCGATAACAACGTCGAAGTTCAGCTCGCCGGCTTTAACCTGCTCGGCCAGGTCGTCCATGCCAACCAGGTCGGCGCCGGCCGCCTTGGCGGCTTCGGCGTTGGCGCCCTGAGTGAACACGGCAACGCGAACGTCACGACCGGTACCGTGAGGCAGCACGGTGGCGCCACGCACGTTCTGGTCGGATTTACGGGCGTCGATGCCCAGGTTCACGGCAACGTCGATGCTTTCAACGAACTTGGCGGTGGCCAGTTCTTTCAGCAGGGCGATGGCTTCGTTGATTTCGTACTCGCGAGTGGCATCTACACGCTCACGGATGGTACGCATACGCTTGGTCAGTTTAGCCATTGTCTCAGCCCTCCACTACCAGGCCCATGGAACGGGCAGAACCTTCGAGGCAACGCACGCGGGCGTCAACGTCAGCACCGGTCATGTCCGGCGCCTTGACAGCGGCGATTTCTTCCAGCTGGGCGCGGGTGATGGTACCGACCTTGTTCTTGTTCGGCTCACCGGAACCAGACTTGACACCGGCAGCCTTCTTCAGCAGGAAGGCGGCGGGCGGAGTCTTGGTTTCAAAGGTGAAGGAGCGATCGCTGTATACGGTGATAACAACCGGGATCGGAGAGCCTTTTTCCAGGCTGTCTGTACGGGCGTTGAACGCCTTACAGAATTCCATGATGTTAACGCCGTGCTGACCCAGGGCAGGACCTACGGGCGGGCTCGGGTTAGCTGCACCAGCTGCAACCTGCAGCTTGATGTACGCTTGTACTTTTTTAGCCATTGATAATTACCTCAAAAATGGGTGTTAGCGCCTCGGAGCAGTGCTCCTCTAACGGCTCCCCAACAATAAAAGGGCGGAAAATTGTAGTGCAATTTGCCGCCCCGCTCAAGCATTACGCTCGAATTATGCTCAGGTTTTTTCCACCTGACCGAACTCCAGGTCTACCGGGGTGGAGCGGCCGAAGATCAGTACGGATACCTTGACCCGGCTCTTCTCGTAATCCACTTCTTCCACCACGCCATTGAAGTCGGCAAAGGGACCGTCGGACACCCGTACCACTTCGCCCGGCTCGAACAGGGTCTTGGGTTTCGGCTTGTCCACCGCGTCCTGCAGGCGGTTGAGAATGGCATCGGCTTCCTTGTCGGAGATCGGCGCCGGACGCTCGGGGGTACCGCCAATAAAGCCCATCACCCGCGGAATGCTGCGCACCAGGTGCCAGGTGCCGTCGTTCATCTGCATCTGCACCAGCACATAGCCGGGAAAGAATTTGCGCTCGCTCTTGCGCTTCTGGCCGGCGCGCATTTCCACCACTTCTTCGGTGGGAACCAGCACTTCGCCGAACTGATCTTCCATGCCGTGCATTTTGATATGTTCACGCAGCGACTTGGCTACGCGGCCTTCATATCCGGAAAACGCCTGGACCACATACCAACGCATTCTTTGTTCTGACATGGTGAATCCTTATACTCCGGTAACCAGGTTGACCAGCCACACCAGCAGGCCATCCAGCAAAAACAGAAACAGGCCAACCAGGGCGGTCACGGCCAGTACGATAAGCGTGGTCTGAATGCTCTCCTGGCGAGTGGGCCAGACGACTTTGCGCATTTCCAGACGAGACTCCCGGGCAAAGGCAAAGCTGCTTTGACCCTTTTTGGTCTGGTATGCCAGCAGACCGGCAATACCCACTGCCACTACCACGCCGGCAGCGCGAATAAAGACCGCCAGATCACTGTAGAGATAGTTGGCGACCACGGCTGCGATCAGAATAATGAAAACCAGCCCCCACAGCAGGGTATCTTTCGCCCCGCCCTGGCTCTCGGTATTTGCACTCATAAGCTACCTGTCTAAATATTCCGAGTCCGTTACAGACGCAAAAACCCCGCCGACGGCGAGGTAAGTGGCAGGGGCGGAGGGACTCGAACCCCCAACCGTCGGTTTTGGAGACCGCCGTTCTACCAATTGGAACTACGCCCCTAATACAACAAAGCCCCTATTATAGGGGCTTTGTAACGCGATTGTAAGCGCTATTACTCGATGATTTTGGCTACAACGCCAGCACCAACGGTACGGCCACCTTCACGAATCGCGAAGCGCAGACCGTCTTCCATCGCGATGGGAGCAATCAGGTTCACGTCCATCTTGATGTTGTCACCAGGCATTACCATTTCAACGCCTTCCGGCAGTTCGATGGTACCGGTCACGTCAGTAGTACGGAAGTAGAACTGCGGACGGTAGCCCTTGAAGAACGGAGTGTGACGGCCGCCTTCGTCCTTGGACAGTACGTATACTTCGGATTCGAAGCGGGTGTGCGGGGTGATGGAGCCCGGCTTGGCCAGAACCTGACCACGCTCAACATCTTCACGCTTGGTACCACGCAGCAGAACACCTACGTTCTCACCAGCACGGCCTTCGTCCAGCAGCTTGCGGAACATTTCAACACCGGTACAGGTGGTCTTGGTGGTGTCTTTGATGCCCACGATTTCAACTTCTTCACCCACCTTGATGATACCGCGCTCTACACGACCGGTAACAACGGTACCACGACCCTGGATGGAGAATACGTCTTCGATCGGCAGCAGGAAGGCACCGTCGATGGCACGCTCGGGATCCGGGATGTAGGAGTCCAGGGCAGCAGCCAGTTCGATGATCTTCGGCTCCCACTGGGGATCGCCTTCCAGGCCTTTCAGAGCGGAGCCCTGGATAACCGGAATGTCGTCGCCCGGGAAGTCATACTCGGACAGCAGCTCACGCACTTCCATTTCTACCAGCTCGAGCAGCTCTTCATCGTCAACCATGTCACACTTGTTCATGAAGACAACGATGTAAGGTACACCTACCTGGCGGGCCAGCAGGATGTGCTCACGGGTTTGCGGCATGGGGCCGTCGGTGGCAGCTACTACCAGGATCGCGCCGTCCATCTGGGCAGCACCGGTGATCATGTTCTTCACGTAGTCGGCGTGGCCGGGGCAGTCAACGTGAGCGTAGTGACGGGTTTCGGTGTCGTACTCAACGTGAGAAGCGGCGATGGTGATACCACGGGCTTTTTCTTCCGGGGCGTTATCGATCTGATCGAATGCGCGGGCAGCGCCACCGAACTGCTTGGCCAGGACGTTG
The DNA here is from genome assembly GCF_030732065.1 of Oceanimonas aquatica. Lineage (GTDB taxonomy): Bacteria > Pseudomonadota > Gammaproteobacteria > Enterobacterales > Aeromonadaceae > Oceanimonas. The sequence goes on along the minus strand of NZ_JAVBHX010000013.1, from coordinate 37,472 downwards.
GTGATGGCAGCGGTCAGAGTCGTTTTACCGTGGTCAACGTGGCCGATGGTACCAACGTTAACGTGCGGTTTCGTACGTTCAAATTTTTCTTTAGACATGCTCGTCCCTCTAACTGGTTGGGTGGTGAGCTATACCACGCGAATCGCAAGTAGGAAGTATATAACAAAAAAGGCTTGAGGGTGCCTGAGTAAAGAAGTGGTGCTGATACCCAGAATCGAACTGGGGACCTCACCCTTACCAAGGGTGCGCTCTACCATCTGAGCTATATCAGCAACTGGAGCGGGCAGCGGGAATCGAACCCGCATCATCAGCTTGGAAGGCTGAGGTAATAGCCATTATACGATGCCCGCGGTGGTCTTTACTTGAACGACCTCAAACCGCTTTTTCAATGCCCGTCGGGGACGAACACTGGAAACTGGTGGAGGGAGCTGGATTCGAACCAGCGAAGGCTGAGCCGTCAGATTTACAGTCTGATCCCTTTGGCCACTCGGGAACCCCTCCAAATTTTAAATGGTGCCGGCAGAAGGAGTCGAACCCTCGACCTACTGATTACAAGTCAGTTGCTCTACCAACTGAGCTATGCCGGCACACGAGCGGGACGAATTCTATGGCAAGGCCATGGTTCTATGCAACACCCTTGAGCCAAGTTTTTTTCTTCGGCGAACTAAGCGCGCAAAAAACCACCACATCGAAACAAACCGTTCACCACCGGGATGGGAGACAGCTCACGTTACGACCAATGGCGGGACCGCCCCTGCCTTGTTGAACACGGCGCCTTTGGTGTAAGGTCGACCGGCGACTCACAGGACCCCCTTGATGAAGACAGACACCCATTCTCCCTACCTGGCCTTTTCCCGCGAAACCTGGTCAGAGCTGCGCGAGTCCGTGCAACTACCACTGAGCGAAGACGAACTGATGCGTCTGCGCAGCATGAACGACCGTGTCTCCCTGGCCGAAGTCAGGGACATCTACCTGCCCCTGTCCCGCCTGCTCAACCTTTATGTCAAGGCCAAGCAGCGGCGCAGCCGGGTGCTGGATCAGTTTCTCGGCAACGAGCACCATCACGTGCCCTATGTGATCAGCATCGCCGGCTCGGTGGCGGTGGGCAAAAGCACCACCGCCCGCATTCTGCAGACCCTGCTGGAACGCTGGCCCCAGCACCCGCGGGTGACCCTGGTCACCACAGACGGCTTTCTTTACCCGAACGCCGAGCTGGAACGGCGCGGCCTGATGAAGAAAAAGGGCTTTCCCCAGTCTTACGACATGCGCCGGCTGGTGCAGTTTGTATCGGATATCAAGTCGGGCAAGCAGGATGTGCGGGCGCCGGTGTATTCCCACCTGACCTACGACATCGTGCCCGGTCAGGAGGTGACCGTTGAGCAGGCGGACATCGTGATTATCGAGGGGCTTAACGTGCTGCAAAGCGGCATGGACTATCCCCACGATCCCCACCGGGTATTCGTGTCGGACTTCGTGGACTTCTCGGTGTACGTGGACGCCGAAGAACGGCTGCTGAAAACCTGGTACGTGGAACGCTTTCTCAAGCTGCGCTCGGGTGCCTTTGCGGATCCCGAGTCCTACTTTCACCACTATGCCCGGCTCAGCGAGGAAGAAGCGGTGGCCACCGCCAGCCGCATCTGGCAGGAAATCAACTACAAGAACCTGAAGCAGAACATACTGCCGACCCGGGACCGAGCCGAGCTGATCCTGACCAAGGGCCAGGACCACCAGATAGAGCAAATCTGGCTTAAGAAGTAACCGCCGGATGAGGGGCTGGGGATTGGCCAGTCCCTCATTCCGAGTCCCTATTCCCTGTTGTTGCCGCGCAACGAGATTTCCCCGCCCAGATAGCGTTTCACTTCGCCGCTTTCCAGCTCCAGCAACAGGGCGCCCTGATCATCGATGCCCCGGGCGGTGCCCTGTACTTCCTGCTCGCCCATCAGTACCCGCACCGGCTTGCCATTGAAATAATCCAGCCGGTTCCAGCGCTCACGAAACCCGGCAATGCCTTCCTGCTCGAAGCGCAACAGTGCCTGCTGCCATCCATTTATCAGGGCGATCACCAGGCCGTTGCGATCGCTGATCTCACCCAGCTCCGCCAGCTCTGCCCAGGGCTGGGTAATACGCTCCTGCTCGGACTCGGGCAGCACCAGATTCAGCCCCATGCCGATCACCAGATGACAGGGGCCGCCGGCGGTACCCGACATTTCCACCAGAATGCCCGCCAGCTTGCGACCGTTCAGGTACAGATCATTGGGCCATTTCAGCTCCACGCCAGCAAAGCCGGCGTTTTCCAGCGCCTCCACCGCGGCAATGCCCACCACCAGGCTGAGCCCCATGGCCGCCGCCATGCCCTGCTCCAGCCGCCAGTACAGGCTCATGATCAACTGGCCGCCAAAGGGCGACACCCAGCTGCGACCACGCCGGCCCCGCCCCGAGGTCTGGCACTCGGCCAGACACACATCGCCCTTGTTAAGCCGTTCCACCGACTCCAGCCAGTACTGGTTGGTGGAGCCGATCACCGGCACCACCTCGACCTGCGCCGGCGCCAGCGCGTGAGCCAGCCGCGCCGGGTCGAGCAGTTGCAGCGGCACCGCCAGCCGGTAGCCCTTGCCGCTGACGCTGTATACGTCCAGCCCCAGGCCTTTCAGCGCCTGCACATGCTTGCTGACCGCCGCCCGACTCACGTTCAGGGCCTCGCCCAGCTGCTCGCCGGAATGAAACTGACCGTCGGCCAAATGGCGCAAAAGACTCTCTCGTAACGGGGTCAGTTCAGACATGCCAGCGCCTCGTCCAGGTGGGTTTCACCCTGCGGGCCTATCATGCGCACCTCCGGCTCCAGCACCACGCCAAAGTGGTCGTTGACCCGCTCCCGCACCAGCTCCGCCAGCCGCAATATGTCTTCGGCGGTGGCGCCGCCCCGGTTAACCAGCACCAGGGCCTGCTGCTGGTGTACGGCGGCACCGCCCACGACGGTGCCCTTGAGCCCGGCCTGGTCGATCAGCCAGCCGGCGGCCAGCTTCACCAAACCGCCTTCGGCCGGGTACAGCGGCAAGCCGGGCCAGGCCTGTTTCAATGCCTCACCCTGAGCCTGACTGACCTTGGGGTTTTTGAAGAAGCTGCCGGCATTACCGAGCTCGGCAGGATCGGGCAGCTTGGCGCGACGGGTGGCGCACACTTGCTCAAACACTTGCCGGGCCGTGGCATGGTCGCCCAGCTCTGCCAGCGGGCCATACCCCAGCACCGGCTGCCAGGCCTTGGGCAGACGCAGGGTAATGCTGAGGATCAGATGCTCCCGGGCACCATGCTTGAACACACTGTCGCGGTAGCCAAAGGCACACTCGTTCGCCGGCCAGACGTGGATCTCGCCGCTGTGCCAGTTATAGCTTTCCACTTGCTCGCAGAAACGGGATAGCTCCACGCCGTAGGCACCAATATTCTGAATGGGCGCCGCCCCGGCGGTGCCCGGGATCAGCGCCAGGTTCTCCAGCCCCAGCATGCCGTGCTCCAGGCAATAACACACCAGCTCATGCCAGTTTTCACCACCCTGCACGGTAACTCGCCAGGCGTCCTCGGTTTCGGTCACGGATATGCCCTTGAGCCGGTTCACCAGCACCTGCCCCTTAAAGGAGGAAGTAAACAGCAGATTGGAGCCCTCGCCCACCACCAGCCGTGACCCGGCAAACTGAGCGAGCTGCGCCAGTTGATCTCTGTGGTGCAGAATGACCACCTCATCGGCGGCCTGTTCCAGACCAAAGGTATTAAAGGGAAAAAGGGAATGGGCATTGCTCGGCATGGTGTTTGTGTCCTGAAAAAATGCCGGGCCAGTGTACCCCAAGACGCCGGCGGGGTTAACCAGCGGCGAAATGACACCGTTATTGCTCGCCAGTAAAAGTGATTTACCACGACCATGGCGGTCATGCTCTTGCCTCAGATGGCGTTTTGCCCTGAAATCGACACCGGATGTCATCAGGAGCCAACACCATGAGCCAAGCCCAAAGCGAACAACTGATCCAATGCTATTACCGCGCCTTTAACGAAGGCGACATGACCACCTTTCTTGGCCTGCTGACCGAGGGCGTGGTACACGATATCAACCAGGGCGGACGCGAGACCGGCAAGGCCGCCTTTGCCGCCTTTATGGAACGCATGAACCGCCACTATAAAGAGCAACTGGTAGACATGGTGATCATGGTGAACGCCGCCGGCGACCGGGCTGCCGCCGAGTTCGTGGTACTCGGCGAATACCAAAGCACAGACCCGGGCCTGCCCGAGGCCGCCGGCCAGCGCTACCGCCTGCCCGCCGGTGCCTTTTTCGAGATTAAAGACAACAAGGTGGCGCGCATCAGCAACTACTACAACCTCAACGACTGGATTGCCCAGGTCAGCCAATGACCCTGCGTATTGAAACAGTCACCGGTGAGCAGATCATTCCCTGGCTGAACGAGCTGGCCGAACTGCGTATTCGCGTGTTCCGGGACTTTCCCTATCTCTACGACGGCAGTCTGGACTACGAGATGGACTATCTCGCCACCTACACTCGGTGCGCGCGCAGCATTTGCGTGTTGGCCCTGGATGGCAACCGGGTAGTGGGGGCGTCTACCGGTCTGCCCCTGGCCGAGGAAGTGGCCGAGTTCCGCGCCCCCTTTGCCGCCGCCGGGCTCAACGAGACCCGCATTTTCTACTGTGCCGAATCGGTGCTGCTGCCCGAGTACCGGGGACGAGGGCTGTACCGACGTTTTTTTGAAGGCCGCGAGCAACACGCGCGCACCCTGGGCTTTGACACTGCCGTGTTCTGCGCCGTGGTGCGCCCAGAGCATCACCCGTTAAAGCCCGCCAATTACCGGCCGCTGACCGATATCTGGGCCCGCTTCGGCTATTATCCGGAACCCGGGCTGCTTACCCGGTTTTGCTGGAAGGACAGGGATCAGTCCGAGGAAACCGCCAAGCCCATGCAGTTTTATCTGAAACCTCTGGAGACGTCTCAATGACTCAGCCTCTGGTGCTGGCTTGCGCCCAGTATTCCATCGACTTTCTCGGCAGCTGGCCCGCCTTTGAACGCAAGCTGGACCGGTTGCTGGCCGAGGCTCTTGAGCGAGGGGCCAACTTCCTGCTGCTGCCCGAGTACTTTTCCATGGAGCTGGCCTCGCTGTTTGACGAGCCGGTTTACCGCAGCCTCAGCGCCCAGCTCGAGGCCATGCAAACCCTGTTGCCGGACTTTATGGAGTTCTTCTCCCAGCGGGCACGGCGACACGGCCTGCATATTCTGGCCGGCACCATTCCGGTGCACCTTGCCGACGGCCGCTTCGTGAACCGGGCCTACCTGTTTCGCCCGGACGGCAGCCACGACTGGCAGGACAAGCTGCAGATGACCCGCTTTGAGAAAGAGCAGTGGCACATCAGCGCCGGCGATGACATTAGGGTGCTCGATACCGCCTTTGGCAAGGTGGGAGTGGCGGTCTGCTACGACAGCGAGTTTCCACTGATCGTGCGCCGTCAGGTGGAAGCCGGCGCCCGGCTTGTGCTGGTACCCAGCTGCACCGACACCGAAGCCGGCTTTAACCGGGTGCGCATCGGCAGTCAGGCGCGGTCACTGGAAAACCAGTGTTTTGTAGCCCAGTCCCCCACCATAGGTCAGGCTCCCTGGTCGGAAGCGGTAGACATCAACACCGGCCGCGCCGCCATCTACACCCCGGTGGACTATGGCTATCCCGACGACGGCATTCTGGTGATGGGTGACGCCGACCAGCCCGGCTGGGTGGTGGCGACACTGGATCTGGATGCGCTGGAAACCGTGCGTACTCAGGGGCAGGTATTCAACCACAGGGACTGGGACGGCCAGCTGGACTACTGAGGAGCGGCACTTTCCGCCAGAAAGGCCTGCACTTCGTCGGCGGCCACGGCAAAGTTGAAGTTGCCCCAGGCGGTCACGCCCTTGGTGGTAATGCCCACCAGGTTGCCACTTTCATCAAACAGACCACCGCCGGAAGAGCCGTAGCTGATGGGGGCCGTGGTCTGGATCACCCGTACCCCTTGCTGATTGCGCCGGGCGGAAACAATCCCTTCGGTCAGGGTTTTGTCGAGCCCCGCCGGAGAGCCGATAGCAAAGACCCTGTCCCCCACTTGCAACTGCTCAACGGAGCGCGCCCGCTGCGTATATTCCAGCCGGCGCCCGTCTTCCAGGGTCAGCAGCGCCAGATCCCGCGCCGCATCCGTATACAGCACCCGCCATACCATGATGTCCGCTTCCCGCACCGGCTGCTGGCCATTTCGGCTGATGCTAACCGGCACGCCGCCTTCGGCCACCAGGTGATAACTGGTCACCGCCCGGTAAGGGTCGATGGCCACCGCCGAGCCCAGGCTCAAGGGCTCCAGCCCCGCCCCCAGCTGCTCATACACCACCACCTTGTACACGGCGGGGCCGCGCTGATCATACAGCCCGGCGGCCGTCACTGCCGGTCCCGGCCCGCTGACCAGCTGCAGCCGGGGCGGTGTCAGCAGCGCCTGGCGGCGCACACAGTCGTCATCGCCCAGAGCGGCACAGGCGGCAAAATGCTGCGCAGCCTGCCTTGCATCGCGCACCGCCGGATCGTGCTCACCGGCATAAATTTCTCCCAACAGTCGGTGTGCCCGGGACTGCCACTTTGGCTCGCCGCTGTCGCTCAGCCGCGTCAGCCAGTCAATGGCCTCGGCGGTGTTTTGCGCCGTGCCCCGCCCTTCCAGATACATTTGCGCCAGCTGGTAGCGGGCTTCGGGTTGCTCGGCGCTGGCGGCAGCCTCGCGATAGTAGTCAAAGGCGGTGGTGTCGTCACCGGACAGTCGTGCCGCATAGGCGGCCTGTTGTTGCTGGCCGGCGCTCATGCCGCAGCCGGCCAGCAACAATGACATCAACAGAAGGGGCAGGCAGGGTTTCATGCAGGCTTTTCCGCTGAGAGTAAAGCCTAAGCATAGCAGTATCAGGTTCTGGCCCGACGCCGGAGTGCCCCCTTGCGTTTGCGGGGTGGCTTGCCGCCCTGCAGGCCGCGAAAGGCGTCGGGGCGAACGCTGTCAATCAGGCCGGGCAACTGCCCCTGTAATTCGTCCATAAACTGGCGATAGCCCGCCTGCTTGCGGCTAATGGCATCCAGCACCGCCTCCCAGCGGGCGGTCATGTCGGGGGTGGTGGCAGACTCGGGCAGACTGTCGATCAGCCGGCTTCCCGCTTCGGTGGCATGAATTTGCCGGCCCCGGCGCTCAAGAAAACCGCGGCTGAACAGCAGCTCGATAATGCCCGCCCGGGTCGCTTCGGTGCCCAGGCCGTCGGTGTCCCGCAGAATTTTTTTAAGCTCGGCGTCGGTGACATAACGGGCAATGTGGGTCATGGCCGAGAGCAGGGTGGCGTCGGTAAAAGGCCGGGGAGGCTGAGTCTGCTTTTCCTGCAGCTCGCCCTGCAGGCACTGCACCGTATCCCCCACCTTCAGCGCCGGCAGCCGGGATTGCAACTCGTCGTCCTGCTGCTCATCCTCCTTACTCTGCGCAAACAGCGCCTTCCAGCCCGCCACTCGCTGTTGCCGTGCCTTGGCCACAAAGCGGCCGCCGGCAATCTCCACTTCCAGCTTTTTTTCGTCCAGCTCCTGGTGAGGGTAGAACTGGGCCGCGTACTGGCGGGCGATCAGCTCGTAGATTTGCCTCTCGCTGCCGGACAGCCGGGCACCGTCGGTTTTGCGGGTGGTGGGAATAATGGCGTGGTGGGCTTCCACCTTGCTGTCGTTCCAGGCCCGGCCGCGAATGCCGGTGTCGGCCTGCTTCACTGCCGGTGCCAGGGCCGGACAGACGGCCGCAATGGCCGCCAGCACCGCTGGCCCCTGGCCGAAGTGCTCGGCGGGCAGATAACGGTTGTCGGAACGGGGGTAGGTGATCAGCTTGTGGCGCTCATAGAGCCCCTGACACAGGTCCAGCACCTGCTTGGCGCTGAGACCAAAGCGGCGGGCCGCGTCGATCTGCAGTGCCGACAGGTTATAGGGCAGCGGCGGTGGTATGCGCTGGCGCTTATTGTCGGCAGCCAGCACTTTCCCCGGCTGACCGGTAATGCGGCGAATCACGTTGTCGGCAAGCGCCCGGGACAGCACCCTGCCCTCTTCGTCCTGCCAGGGCTGGCAGGCCTCACTGGGCTGCCACTTGGCACAAAACTGTTCGTCGCCCTCGGTTTGCAGCAGTGCCAGCACCTCATAAAAGGGCTTGGGCTGAAAGTCGGCGATGTCTCTGTCTCTACGTACTACCAGCCCCAGCACCGGCGTCTGCACCCGGCCCACCGAGAGCACGCCGTTATAGCCGGTGCTGCGCCCGGCCAGGGTACAGAGCCGGGTCATGTTGATGCCGTAGAGCCAGTCGGCCCGGGATCGGGCAAGGGCCGAGACCGACAGCGGCACGAAGTCGGTATTGGGTCTGAGCGCGGCCAGGGATTTTTTCACCGCCGCCGGGTTGAGATCGCTGATCAGACAACGCTGTACGCCGTTACGCCGGGTGGCGGGCACCTTGCAGTAGCTGATGACCTCGTCCACAAGCAGCTGGCCTTCCCGGTCCGGATCGCCGGCATGCACTATGGTGTCGGCGTCTTTCAGCAGTTTTTTGAGTACCGAAAGCTGCTTTTTGGTTTTGGGTTTGGCCACCAGCTTCCAGTCGTCGGGAATGATGGGCAGGTGTTCGCGCCGCCATTGCTTGAAGGCGGGATCGTAGGCATCGGGCTCGGCCTGCTCCAGCAGGTGACCGATGCACCAGGTCACCACGTCGCCGTTGGCCAGGCGAATAAAGCCGTCGCCCTTTTGCTGAGGCTTGGGCAAGACCTCGGCCATGGCCCGGGCCAGGCTGGGTTTTTCGGCGATATAAAGAATCATGCGGATCGTCTGATAGCAAGGTGACCATCGGCCAGAGTGAGTACTCCACCGACACGCTGCAAGCACTTCCCTGTGGCGCTCGGCACATGCCATCCATGGCATATGACGGTCGCTGAAGCACATTCACTCCGTCCTCTCCCAGAGACCTCTATTGCCTGGGAAGAAAAACGGCTCAGTAATCCTCGTTCAGCAGAAAGTCGTCCATGGCTTCCACCAGGTAGGGCCAGTCGGCTTCGGGCACCGGGGTCACCGGATCTTCGTCCCCTTCGCCGTATTCGTCCCAGTAGTGAGCGCGCAGGGCCAGGGCAAAGTCGGAATACTCCTCGGCCAGAGCATGCAGCGGGCCAAACCAGATGATACGGGTCAGACCGGAGGTCAGATCGTTGAGGTATTCGGTGAGCACCTGGGGATCCGGGTATTGCTCCATCAGCAGTTCAAAGCGCTCCCGGGCGGCAATGTGCTGATCCGGGTCCAGCTCGCCCAGCTCGGCCACATGGTGCAGGTAGTCGGTCAGGATGAATTCCTTGGCCTGGTTTTCACCGGCCAGCCACTGGCAACGGGTTTCCTTGCGGCTGATGATGGACAGTGCCACTCCCTCATCGAGAAAACACAGGGCCCACAGTTGATCATCCATCGGTTACTCCATGGTGGCAGAAAAATTAACGGCCGCCAGTGTAACGGAAAACCGCCAATGCATCACCGAAACAAGCGGGTGAGCCGGTCCCGGCGCAGGGACAACAGAGACAGCCCCACCAGCAGGTAGATAAGGGGCTCTATCCAGCCAGATTTGACCGACCACCAGAAGTGCACGCACACCACCAGTACCGTGGGGTAAATCCAGTTGTGCAGTGTTTGCCAGCGCCGGCCCAGGCGGCGTTGCCAGCCCTGAGTGGAGGTGATGGCCAGCAACAACAGTACCGCCCAGGACGCCATTCCCAGGGTGATAAAGCCGCGTTCGACGATCTCCTCGCCAATCAGCCCCCAGGCCAGTTGCAGGTCCAGCAGTACCCAGGCCACCAGATGCAGGCTGGCGTAGGTGAAACACCAGAGCCCCACCGCCCGGCGCAGCCGTACCAGGGGGCCGAGACGAAAGCGTTTGGCCAGCGGGGAAATACACAGGGTCAGCAGCAGCAGGCGCAATGCCCAGATGCCCAGATAATGCAGCAGTTCGGGCACGGGATCGGCACTGAAATGGCCCGCGGCAAAGCCCCAGGGCAACCACAGCAGCGGCAGCACCGCCAGGCCGTGCACCAGCACCCGCAGCCGGCGCAGGCGAGTGGCGTCAATCCGCATCAGTAGAACTTCCTCAGATCCATGCCGGCATAGAGCGAGGCCACTTCTTCTTCGTAGCCGTTAAACATCAGGGTGGGCTGGCGCTGGCTGCCGAACAGGCCGCCTTCACCGATCACCCGCTCGCTGGCCTGGCTCCAGCGGGGGTGATCCACGTTCGGGTTCACATTGGCGTAGAAGCCATACTCGTAAGAAGCCAGCTGATTCCAGGTGCAGGGCGGCTGACGTTCGGTAAGGGTGATGCGCACGATCGACTTGATGCCCTTGAAGCCGTATTTCCAGGGCACCACCAGCCGCACCGGGGCGCCGTTCTGGTTGGGCAGGGTCTTGCCGTACATGCCCACCACCAGCAGGCTGAGGGGGTTCATGGCCTCGTCGATACGCAGGCCTTCCACATAGGGATAATCGATGCCACCGCCCACAAACCGTGACGCCTGACCGCGCATCTGCTCTGGATCGTAAAGGGTTTCAAAGGCTACGTATTTGGCCTTTGACGTGGGGTTGGCGGCCTTGATGATATTGGCCAGGGGCACGCCCAGCCAGGGAATGACCATGGACCAGGCTTCCACACAACGATGGCGGTAAATTCGCTCTTCCAGCTGCTGTTTCTCCAGCCAGGCCCACACATCGATGGTCTGTGGCTTGTCCACCTCACCGTCGATTTCTATGGTCCAGGGCCGGGTTTGCAGCCCCTGGGAATAGCGCAGCGGATCCGACTTGTCGGTGCCGAACTCGTAAAAGTTGTTGTAACTGGTGGCCACCTTCTCGGCGGTGGGCGTCAGCGCCGGCTGGTAGGCCTCGGGGCGCTCAAAAGTCAGCGGCATCCGGCTCGACGGCGCAGCGGTTTCTTCCTTGCCCAGCAGGTTGCTGAGCACATTGGCGCCGGCAGGCAGACTGAGTGCGGCAGCGCCCAGCCCCAGGCCCTGCACGATTCGCCGGCGCTGGTGGTACACGCCTTCAGGTGTAACCTGGTGCTCCTTGAGCTCCGACTTTTTTCTGACCTTGATACGCATGAAAACTCCCGTGGACGTAGCTTTGCAAAAAAGAACGGCACAACCCCAAAAAACTTTCGTCAGTCTTCCTTGCGTTTAAAGGCGCCAGCTTCTATGCCGTGGCGGCTGAGCAGCTTGTAGAAGTCGGTGCGGTTGCGCCCGGCCAGGCTGGCCGCCTGAGTAACATTGCCCTCGGTCATGCGCAGCACCTTGTTCAGATACATGCGCTCAAATTCGGCCCGGGCCTCGTTAAAGGTGGGAAACTGCTCGTCGCTGCCGGACAACAGGGTTTCCACCAGCTGAACGCCAATCACCGGCGCCGATGCCATGGCCACCGCCTGCTCTACCAGGTTAAGCAGCTCGCGTACATTGCCCGGCCACTGCGCCGCCGCCAGCAACGCCAGGGCCTCGGGGGCAAAGCCGGTTACCTGGGTGGTCTGCCGCTTTCGAATTTGCTCCAGAAAATGCCGCGCCAGCAGGGGAATGTCTTCCGGCCGCTCCTTCAGTGCCGGCAGCGCCAGGTTGACCACGTTCAGACGGTAGAACAAGTCTTCCCGAAAACGTCCCTGCTCCATGGCCTCCACCATGTCGCGGCTGGTCGCCGACAGCACCCGCACATCGGTCTTGATGCTGTGGCTGCCCCCCTGAGGACGGACTTCCTGCTGTTCCAGCACACCCAGCAGCCGGGCCTGCAGCCGGGGCGGCAGCTCGTCGACCTCTTCCAGCAGCAGGGTGCCGCCGGCGGCGGTCACCAGGGCGCCGGCATGATCCGAGACGGCGCCGTCAAAGGCCCCTTTAACATGGCCGAACAGCTCCGATTCCAGCAGCGGCTCGGTCAGGGCGCCGCAACTGAGCACCATAAAGGGATGATCCCGGCGCGGGCTGGCCTGGTGCAGCGTGCGGGCCATCAGCTCCTTGCCGGCGCCGGCGGGGCCGGTGATCAGCACACTGATGTCGAGGGGAGCGATGCGCCGGGCCTGCTCCAGCACCCCGGTCATGGCCGGGCTGCGGGTGAGCATGTCGTGTTGCCAGTCGTCCTCAAAGGCCGGCAGCGACACCGCCAGCGCCTCGTTGATGGTGCGGCGCAGGGCTTCCTTGTCGATGGGCTTGGTGAGAAAGCCGAATACTCCGGAGCGGGTGGCGGAGACCGCATCGGTAATGGAGCCGTGGGCGGTCATGATCACCACCGGCAGGCCCACGTGCTGGCGCTGAATACGGTCGAACAGCGCCAGGCCGTCCATGCCGTCCATTTTCAAATCGCTCAGCACCAGGTCGGGGCGTTCCTGTTCCAGCCATTCCAGCGCCTCGGCCCCGGAGGTGGCGGTGGCCACCTCAAAACCTTCACTGCGCAGCCGAAGCCCCAGCAATTTCAGCAGGCTGGCATCGTCGTCCACCAGCAGTATTCTGGCCTTGCGTTTCATTGCCCGGTTTCCTGATAACGGCGTTCGTTGATCTGCTCGTCGATGGTCGCCAGCTCGTTCAGCTTGCGGGTCAGGGTATTGATCTGCTGCTGACGGTCGGTCACCACCCGGTTAAAGGTGATCAGCTCCTGATTGTAGGACTGATGAATGGCAAAGAATTGCTGCAAATGCGTATTCACCGCCGGCAGTGCCCGGCTGAACAATTGCTGGGCCTGCTGGCGCTGGGCCAGATTGGCCTTGGGGTGGCTCAGCCACAGCGCCAGCACCAGATCATCCTGCTGCCCGGACTGCTGCAGCCGTTGAATTTCCCTCAGCCGTTCGCCCTCGCTGCTTTGCATAATGGAATCAGACAGCCGCAGCCAGTACACCAGATCGTCGTGACCGCTGGCTTCCAGCGCCCGTGGCAGGTGAAATTCACCCAATGAAAACGGCCCCGTGGTGCTGCAGCCGCTCAGCAGCAGCACCAGTACGCCGCACGCCCATGATTTATTCATCGACAGGTTCCTTGTTCCCGTGTCCGGGCAGGCCCAGCTCAAAGCGAACCCAGCCCGGTTGTGTTGAATCCAGCGTCAGGCGGCCACCCATGCTGATGGCCGCTTCACGCGCTATGCTCAGGCCAATGCCCGAGCCCTTGAGCACCCCCTTGCGCTCCTGACTGCCCTGTACAAAGGGCTCGAAAATACGCTCCCGGTCGGCTTCGGGAATGGGCTGGCCGGTGTTGGCCACGCTGAGTACGTATTCCTGCTCGCCGGCCTTGGCCTTGATGTGAATGTCGCCGCCTTCGTCACCATAGTTCACGGCATTGGAGATCAGGTTTTCCAGTACCAGCCGCAGCCGGTGATTGTCGGCCAGCGGCTGCGTCTCATCCACCTCCAGGCTGACTGTCATGCCCTTGTTTTCCAGAGTCAGACGATGCGCTTCCAGGCTTTCTTCCAGCAGCGGTTTTAACTCCACCGGCTGATGATACACCTGCACCTGCTGAATGCGGTTGTAGTCGAGCAGCTGTTCAATCAGCCCCTGCAGCCGAAAGCTGTTGTCCACCAGCAGCTCGCAGATCTCTTCCTGTTCGGCGGTCAGCGGCCCGGTGACCTTTTCCGCCAGCAGATCGGCCCCTTCCCGCAGACTGGCCAGGGGCGTTTTCAGCTCATGGGACAAATGCCGCAGAAACTGCAGTTTCTGGGCTTCCAGCTCTCTGAGCCGGTGATGCAGCCAGTTCAGCCGCTCGCCCAGCTCCACCAGCTCGGCGGGTCCGCTGATGGGCCGCTCATCGGGCTCCACACCGGCCCCCAGCCCCTGAATGCGTTGTTCCAGCTGCCGCACCGGGCGAATGATCAGATAGGTAAAGAGCAGCGCCAGCACCAGGCTGGCCCCGCCCAGACCACCGCTCAGCAGCCACATGCGCCGGCGCACCTCGGCCACCTGATCGCGAATGCGGTTAATGCGCACATCTATCTGTTCCCGGGCCAGCCGGTCCAGCTCCACGTTGGCCCGGTTAAAGGCATCAAAAATGCTCACCCGCTCGCGGATTTGCGCGCCGCTGGCCTGGGCCAGGTCCACCAGCTCCACCAGCTGCTCACGCAAGGTGGCGTCGAGCTTCCCCGCATCCACGACTCTGAGCAGTGGCTCCATTTCCTTGCGATAGCGCTCCAGCAGCCGCAGGTAATGCAGCCGCAGTTCGGGCGCTTCCAGCACCGCATAGCGGCGAATGGCCCGTTCCATATCGAGCGCCAGATCGTTCATGTCCGAAGCCCGGCGCGTGTCGATCACCGCACTTTGCATGCCTTCTTCCGCCAGCCGGTTCACCCTCTCCAGGGTGCGGCTGTTCTGAATCACCAGCAGAATGAGGGGCAGCAACACCAGGGTGAAGGCGATCAGCACCAGTCGCAGTAACGAACGGGGGGCAAAGCCTCTGGCCGCGTTTGACATGAACCACTTGCTCCGCACAAAAGAAAGAGACGCAGAATAACAAAAATGACGGCAAAGGCGGATCGGGAATGTGCCGGCTCACCCGGCACGAACGGACTATGCTGAAAACAGGACCGGGTGCTCAACTATCAATGATAAAGGCAGAAGCGATTGGCCCCTCGGTAAAATGCCTGCCACACTCGGTTTATCAGCTAGTTAAAGGAGAATGGCCATGGCAACAGTAAGCGAAATCATGCGGCACAGCCTGCCGCTGCTGACCCCGGGAATGTCGATTTCGGAAGCGCTGGACCGCATGCTGGAATCCGGCCTGAGCGGACTGCCGGTGGTGGACAGCCAGCGCCACATTATCGGCTTTTTATCGGAGCAGGACTGCATTCCCAAGCTGATCAACGCCAGCTACCACTGCGACAACCGCCTGCTGGTCTCGGATCTGATGCGCCACGATCCCCTCACCGCCACCCTGGATACCGACGTGTTCGAGCTGGCCCGCCTGATGGGAGGCCCCAAGCCCAAGCTCTATCCGGTGGTGGATGGCAAAAAAGTGATCGGCATCGTCACCCGTCATCAGGTGATGAGTTTTCTCAACAATCAGCTCAAGACCTGCCTGGCCACCTACTGAGCCGAACCGCAGGATCACAAAGGGGCGCCGCGGCGCCCCTTTTGTCTGTCTGTGAACCGGCTTACAGCAGGCCGTCGACGGTCTCGCTCAGCTCGGCCGGCCACACGCCACACTGTACCTGACCGATGTGGCTCAGTTGCAGCAGCAGCATGGCAAGGCGGGACTGACCGATGCCACCACCAATGGTCTGGGGCAGCTCGCCCGCCAGCAGGGCCTGATGCCATTCCTGCTCGGCACGGTCTTCATGACCGGTCAGAGCCAGCTGGCGACGCAGGGCGGCTTCATCTACGCGAATGCCCATGGAGGAAATCTCAAAGGCGTCTTCCAGTACCGGGTTCCACACCAGAATGTCGCCGTTCAGGCCGGCCAGACCGCTCTGGGCCTCGGTGGACCAGTCGTCGTAGTCCGGCGCACGCATGTCGTGAATATCACCGTGGCTCAGCTTGCCGCCGATGCCCACCAGGAACACGGCGCCCAGCTCCTTGGCGATGGCACGTTCACGGCCCTTGGCGTCGAGATCCGGGTAACGGGTCAGCAGCTCTTCGGCGTGCAGTACGGCAATTTTTTCCGGCAGGAAAGGCGTGAAGCCAAACTCGGCCGCCGCCGCCTGCTCGGTGCGCTTGATGGCACCGTAGATGCGCTCCACGGTTTGTACCAGAAACCCTTCGTGGCGGTCTTCGGCGCTCATTACCTGCTCCCAGTCCCACTGGTCCACATACACGGAGTGAATGGGGCTGAGACGGTCTTCGTCGGGGCGCAGCGCCTTCATGTGGGTGTAGAGACCCTCGCCGGGCTCAAAGCCGAAACGACCCAGAGTGTGACGCTTCCATTTGGCCAGGGAGTGCACCACTTCGTAGCTCTCGCCGGGAATGGCCTTGACCTTCACCTGCACCGCCTTTTCAGAGCCGGACAGGTTGTCCTGCATGCCATCACCCAGACGGCTGAGAATGGGCGCCTGCACTTCCAGCAGATTGAGCTGCTGCGCCAGCTGACCGGAGAAATACTCTTTTACAAAACGGATTTGGCGTTGGCGTTCAATGTAGGCTTTTTTCATCTCATCCACCTGAGCTTGCTGATTGGTTTTGCAGAATAATCACGGATACAAACATCAAATTCAACAACCACTGGCAAAAACTCGCTTACGGATTTAAATTCATCAAAATAACTTAATTTTTTTGAGGAATCGTTAAATGCACCTGGAAAAAGGCGACACTCATTACCGAATCGATAATCTGGACAAATCCATTCTGATGGCACTGATGGACAATGCCCGCACTCCCTATGCCGAGCTGGCCAAGCGCTTTGGCGTCAGCCCGGGCACCATTCATGTGCGGGTAGAGAAGATGAAACAGGCGGGCATTATTGAAGGCACCCGCGTGCAGGTGAACGCCAAGAAGCTGGGTTACGACGTCTGCTGTTTTATCGGCATAATACTGAAAAGCGCCCGGGACTACCCTCGGGCACTGGCCCAGCTGGAAGCGCTGGAGGAAGTGGTTGAAGCCTATTACACCACGGGCCACTACAACATTTTCATCAAGGTGATGACCCGCTCCATCGACGAGCTGCAGCAGGTCTTGATCCACCGGTTGCAGCCTATTGAGGAGATTCAGTCCACCGAGACCCTGATCTCCCTGCAGCAGCCCATCGACCGGGACGTAACCCCCTGATCAGTTTTCCAGCTTGCCGAGGGCCTCGCGCATCAGCCTGAGCTTTTGCTGTTTGAGCTGGTCATCGGCGGCAATTTTTTCCAGGGTGGCCGCCTTGAGCTCGGTATTATCAATGGCATTCGCACTATCTTCGGCCATCAGCCGGTGCAGCTTCTGGTTTTGCTCCATCATGGCCAGCCGCGCCTGCTGGGTGGCGATAAACTGGGCCTTGAGCTCGGGCGAGCCCATTTTTGCCATGCGCTGGGTCATACGCTGCTCAAAATGGGCCGGATCCATCTGCTTCATACCGGAGTGGCGCTTGCCGTGATGGCCCCACTCATGATGGCCGGGCCCCATATGTTCCTGAGCATACTCTCCCATCATATGGTCGGGCCCCATTCGTTCGCCGGCATTATCGTCCATCATGGAACCTCTTCCGCCGTGGGCACTGACCAGGGCCGGCACGGCAAGCAGGGTGGCGGCCAGCAACAAAGCATGACGATGCGTTTTCATAATGATGTCCTTCTGTTGGGTTCACGGTAATCATTTAAGCAGCCGACTGTCAGCAAACTGTGTCGGCAACCAGCTTTTTTGCAACAAAGTGTCACAGCCCGGGGCACGGACACACTTTGACATTATTTGGCTGTACACCTGAGCTTATACTAAGCCGGCAATGGCAGGAGGACACGAATGAACAAGGGCAAAGACTTGCTGGTGGTGGACGATCACGGGGAAATCCGGGATCTGCTGACCCGCTTTCTGGCGCAGCACGGCTACCGGGTGCAGGGAGTGCGCGACGGTAACACCATGCGCCAGCACCTGGCCCGCCATCAGCCCGATCTGATCATTCTCGACCTGATGCTGCCCGGCGACGACGGCCTGACCCTGTGCCGGGAGCTGCGCGGCCAGGGCAATAATGTGCCCATCATCATGCTCACCGCCATGGGCGAAGACACCGACCGCATCGTGGGCCTGGAAATGGGTGCCGATGACTACCTGCCCAAGCCCTTTAACCCCAGAGAGCTGCTGGCCCGCATCAAGGCGGTGCTGCGCCGCCAGCCCGGCACCGACCAGGCCGTCGCGAGCGAAGCACCGCAGAAACTGCGCTTTGGCCACTGGCTGCTGGATACCGCCCGCCGCGAGCTGGTGGATGGCAAGGGGGTGGCCATCAGCCTGAGCACCGCGGAGTTCGACCTGCTGCGGGTGTTTACTCAGCACCCCAACCGGGTACTGAGCCGGGATCAGCTGCTGGATCTGGCCCGGGGCCGGGAAGCCCAGGCCTTTGACCGGGCCATCGACACCCTGGTGAGCCGGCTTCGGCGCAAGCTGGAGGCCGACACGAAACATCCCGAGCTGATTAAAACCATCTGGGGCGGCGGCTATATGCTGGCGGCCGAGGTGCACCATGAAGCCTGATAGGCTGCGCTACTGGCTGGGCAGCCTCACCGGTCAGATCATTCTGGTGGCCCTGTGCGCCCTGGTGCTGGTGCAACTGGTCAGCCTGCAAATCTACCGGCTGGAGCGGGAGGAGGCATTAGGGCTGGTCAACAGCCGCTTTACCCTGCAACGGCTGATGGCCGTGACCCGGTTGCTGCATCAGTCGCCCCCCGAGCTGCAACGGGAAATTCTGCGCGCCAGCCGCAGCGAAACCCTGCTGCTCAGCCTGAGCCGGGATGCCCCCGAGGCCGGCGAGCGCAATCGATTATTTGAGCGCATCGTACGCAACCGGCTGGGCTATGCCCCCGAACTCGACATTCGCATCAGCGCCGAAACCGGTAACGGCCAGACCCTGCCACTGTCCCCCGAACGCCGCCACCCTCACGACCGCCGCCCCGATATTCGCCTGTATGGCGGCATTGAGCTGGGTAACGGCTACTGGCTGCGCTTTACCTCATTGGTGGATGCCGAAACCCCGGGCTGGTCGCTCAAGGCCATGTTGTCACTGGTGCTGTTGGCGGCCCTGCTCACCGGCCTGATGATCTGGCTGCTGCAACGCACCACTCAACCGCTGAAGCGACTGGCCCGCCGGGCCGAGCGGCTGGGCCGGGGCGACAAGGCCGAGCCGCTGCCGGAAACCGGCCCCAGCGAAATTCGCGATACCCTGTCGGCCTTTAACCGCATGCAGGAGCGGCTGGATCGCTTTGTGACCGACCGCACTCGCATGCTGGCGGCCATTTCCCACGATCTGCGTACCCCGCTCACCAGCCTGCAGCTGCGCTGTGAGTTCCTGCCCGAGGGGGAAGACAAGCACAAGCTGCAGCAGGGGCTGAAGCGCATGGAGCAAATGCTCAACGCCACCCTCACCTTCGCCCGGGACGATGGCCAGGAAGAGCCCATGCGCGATCTGGATCTGTCCAGCCTGGTGCAGAGCCTGTGTGATGATCTGCAGGACGCCGGCCATCAGGTGAGCCTGGAAGAACGCGAGCCCATTTTGTTTCGTGGCCGTAGTCAGGCCCTGCGCCGGGCGCTGCAGAACCTGCTGGAAAACGGCATCAAGTACGGCGAGCGAGTGGAAGTGCGGCTGCTGGACGAGCCCGGCCATATTCGCATTTTGATCCGCGACTTCGGCCCCGGTATTGCCGACGACCAGCTGGAAGAAGTGTTCAAGCCTTTCACCCGGCTCGACAGCGCCCGCAACCTGGAAGACGGCAGCATAGGCCTTGGGCTGGCCATTGCCCGCACCCTGATCCACCAGCACGGTGGCGAACTGCACCTGACCAACCACCCCGGCGGCGGCCTGCAGGCCACCGTGCTGCTGCCCCATTAGTTCCGGCCTTTACTCACTCCGGTAAACTGCCTACATTGGTGGCCTCGATCAAAGCACAAGGACGACCTCCCTCATGAGAGACGAAACCCTGGCCGTACACCACGGCTACACTACCGATCCCACCACCAAGTCGGTGGCCACCCCCATCTACCAGACCGTGGCCTACGAGTTCGACAGCGCCCAGCACGGCGCCGATCTGTTCAACCTGGAAGTGCCGGGCAACATTTACACCCGCATCATGAACCCAACCAATGACGTGCTGGAGCAGCGGGTTGCGGCCCTGGAAGGCGGTATTGCCGGCCTGGTGGTCTCGGCGGGCAGCGCCGCCATTCACTATGCCCTGATCACCCTGGCCAAAAGCGGCGACAACATCGTCACCACCCCCCAGCTTTATGGCGGCACCTATACCCTGCTGGCCCACATGCTGCCCGACATGGGCATTGAAGTACGCTTTGCCGAGAATGCCAGCCCCGACGCCATTGCCAAACTGATCGATGCCAACACCAAGGCGGTGTATTGCGAAAGCATCGGCAACCCGGCGGGCAACGTGGTCGACATTAAAGGCCTGGCCGACGTGGCTCATGCTCAGGGGGTGCCCCTGGTGGTGGACAACACGGTCGCCACCCCGGTGCTGTGCAAGCCCATCGAGTTTGGTGCCGACATAGTGGTGCACTCGCTCACCAAATACATTGGCGGTCACGGTAACTCCCTGGGCGGCATTATCGTCGACAGCGGCAAGTTTCCCTGGGCCGAGCACAAGGAACGCTTCCCCCAGTTCAGCAACCCCGAGGCCGCCTATCACGGCGTGGTCTACAACGAGGCCTTTGGTCCCGCCGCCTTTATCGCCCGCGCCCGCACCGTGCCCCTGCGCAATACCGGCAGCGCCCTGGCGCCGCTCAACGCCTTTTTGCTGCTGCAGGGACTGGAAACCCTGTCCCTGCGCATGGAGCGCCACGTGGAAAACACCTTCAAGGTGGCCGAGTTCCTGCAGGCTCATCCGGCGGTGGACTGGGTCAACTACGCCGGCCTGGAAGATCACCCGGATTACCAGCGCGCCCAGCAATTCATGAAGGGCAAGCCGTCGGCCATTCTGTCGTTCGGGCTCAAGGGCGGCTATGAGGCGGGTGTGCGCTTCTACGATGCGCTCCAGCTGATCAAACGGCTGGTCAACATCGGCGATGCCAAGTCCCTGGCCTGCCACCCGGCCTCCACCACCCACCGTCAGATGAGCGAGACCGAACAGGCTCAGGCCGGCGTGAAGCCGGAAATGATTCGTCTGTCCATCGGCATTGAACATGCCGACGACATCATTGCCGATCTGAAGCAGGCGCTGCAGGCATAACACTCACCGTGGGGGCCGCCAGTGCTCCCACGTTTTTCACTTCCCTCTCCCCCTATTGACTCTTGACCAAGCTCCAGGGTTTACACTGACGCCAGTGCATTTCCGAAGGAGTGACATCATGAGTCGCTGTTGTAAACACGACGCGCCGAACCCGCCACGGCCGGGCACCGGCGATGACCCTGCCAAACACGCCGACACCACCCTGCACCACTGGCGCATCGACGGCATGGACTGTCCCGGCTGTGCCGGCAAGATTGAAGCCGCCCTGCGCCGCCTGCCCGGGGTACACAGTGCCGAGGTACGCTTTGCCACCGAGCGGCTGCACGTGCAGCTCACCCCCGAAGGCAGCCGTGAGCAGGTGGTGCGGGCCATTCATGCCGCCGGCTTTACCCCCTTCAGTGAGCAGGACAACACGCCCGACTCCAGCCCTTTCTGGCGGCGCCATTTTTCCCTGCTGGTATTGCTGCTGCTGGTGGTAGTGGCCGGCGCGACTCAGCTGTTCCTGCCCGCCGCCGGCCCCTGGCTGTTTACCCTGGCCACTCTCTGGGGCCTGCTGCCCATCGCACGCCAGGCCGGGCGGCTGGCCCGCAGCGGCTCGCCCTTTTCCATTGAAATGCTGATGACGGTGGCCGCCACCGGAGCCCTGTTTCTGGGAGAAACCGCCGAGGCCGCCATGGTACTGCTGCTGTTCAACGTCGGCGAAAAGCTGGAAAGCCTGGCCGCCAGCCGCGCCCGCCAGGGCGTCAAAACCCTGATGGCACTGGTGCCCGAGCAAGCCCGGCGGCTGACCGCCCATGGGGTTGAGAAGGTGGCCATCAGCGAGCTGATGCCGGGTGATGAGATCGAAGTGCACCCCGGTGGCCGCCTGCCCGCCGATGGCACCCTGCTCAACGCCCAGGCCGCCTTTGACGAAAGTGCCATCACCGGCGAGTCGCTGCCGGTGGAGCGAAAGCAGGGCGAAAACATCGCCGCCGGCAGCCTGGCCGTGGACAGGGCGGTGCGCATAAGAGTGAGCTCCCGGCCCGGCCACAGTACCCTGGATCGTATTCTGCACCTGATGGAGGAAGCCGACGCCAGCCGTGCGCCCATCGCGCGGTTTATCGACCGCTTCAGCCGCTGGTACACCCCGGCCATGATCCTCACCGCCCTGCTGGTGGCGGTGCTGCCACCATTTTGGCTGGGCGCCGACTGGCAAACCTGGATTTACCGGGGCCTGGTGCTGCTACTGATCGGCTGCCCCTGTGCCCTGGTGATTTCCACACCGGCGGCGGTGACCTCGGCGCTGGCCGCCGCCACCCGCATGGGTGTACTGATCAAGGGGGGCGCGGCACTGGAGCAGCTGGGCAAGGTCGACATGCTGGCCTTTGACAAGACCGGCACCCTGACTCAGGGGCAACCGGTGCTGCACGAGCTGTGTCTGTATGATGCGTTTAAGCGCAGGCAAGTGCTGGCGCTGGCCGCCGGTCTGGAAAGCGGCTCTCACCACCCTCTGGCCACGGCCCTGGTCAACGCCGCCGAAAACGAAGGTGTAGAGCCCATCGAGGTAGGTGAAAAACACACCCTGCCCGGTGCCGGCATTCAAAGCCGCTGGCAAGACCAGCCGCTGCTTATCTGCACCCCGGCGCATCTGGATGGAAGCCGATTTACGCCTGAACAGGCCGCCGACATCGAGCGGCTGCGCTCCGCCGCCTGCACCCTGGTGGTGCTGGTGGTCAATGAGCAGATTGCTGCCCTGTTCGCCCTGCACGACCCGTTGCGCCACGATGCCAGAGACGGCATAGCGGCCCTGAACGCGCTGGGGGTGCGAAGCCTGATGCTGACCGGCGATCATGAACTGACCGCCCATCATATTGCCGAGGCGCTTGGCATGGATTACCGCGCCGGGCTCAAGCCCGAGCACAAGCTGCGGGAAGTGGCCCGACTGAGTGAGCAGGGCCGCCTGGGCATGGTGGGCGACGGTATCAACGACGCCCCGGCGCTGCGCCGGGCCAGCATCGGCATTGCCATGGGCCAGGGCACCGATGTGGCGCTCGACAGCGCCGACGCCGCCCTCACCCATAACCGGCTCACCGCCCTGGCCGATACGGTTCGGCTGTCCCGGGTCACCCGCGCCAACATTCGCCAGAACATCACTCTGGCGCTGGGGCTGAAGGCGGTGTTTCTGGTGACCAGCATCACCGGCGTCACCGGATTGTGGCTGGCGGTGCTGGCGGACACCGGCGCCACCGCCCTGGTCACCCTCAATGCCCTCAGACTGCTACGCTTTCGGCCATAAAAAAGCCCCCGGCAATCCGATTGCCGGGGGCTTTTGTTCGAGCAGTGTCCTTATTCGGCGGTGGCCGCCACCGGCGGACGCACGCCCAGACTGTGGCAAATGGCGTAGGTCAGCTCGGAGCGGTTCAGGGTGTAGAAATGAAAATCCTTCACCCCTTCCTGACTGAGAACCCGCACCTGGTCCATGGCGATGCTGGCGCCCACCAGATTACGGGTATTCTGATCGTCCTCCAGACCGGCAAAGCGCTGGTGCATCCAGCCCGGAATCTTGACGTTGGAGAAACCGGCAAACTTCAGCAGGGTCTGGTAGTTGGACACCGGCAGAATGCCCGGCACGATTTCCACGTCGATACCGATGGTCACGCAGCGATCGCGAAAGCGCAGGTAGGACTCGACGTCAAAGAAGAACTGGGTAATGGCCCGGTTGGCGCCGGCATCGATCTTGCGCTTGAGGTTCAGCAGATCCGCCTGCGCGCTTTTCGCCTCCGGGTGTACTTCCGGGTAGGCCGCCACGGAAATGTCGAAATCGGCCTCTTCCTTCAGCAGGCCCACCAGGTCGGCGGCGTACATGTCGGGTTTTTCCATGCCCTGGGGCAGGTCGCCACGCAGCGCCACAATCTGGCGAATGCCGTTGTTCCAGTAGTCCCGGGCGATGCCGCGCAGCTCGTCGCGGCTGGCATCGATGCAGGTCAGGTGCGGCGCGGCAATCAGGCCGGTTTTGTCCTGAATGTCCTTGATCACCTTGTGGGTGCGATCCCGGGTGCCGGAGTTGGCACCGTAGGTCACGGAGACAAACTTGGGCGCCAGCGTCTTCAGCCGCTCAATGGAGTGCCACAGGGTCTGCTCCATTTTCTCGCTGTTGGGCGGAAAGAACTCGAATGACACATTAATATCGCCATTCAGTTCTGACAGCGTCTGATTCAGCGCTTCAACATGACGCGCACTGTGAAAACCCATGATTGTCTCCTGATAACTTACTTTCTACTCAAGTGAATCCATTATGCCTTGACGTCGGCGCAGCTCGAGCATGGCCGCCACCATGTTGGCCAGTGCCAATCTTGTCGGGACAGGCAAAAGCCCCGCAACACTCTCGGCAATTCCATGTCGGAACGTGAGCGTTCGATGGTGATCACGTCCGCATTCAGGTGGGCAATGGCCTTGATGATTTCCTGGAACCCAGAATAACACATGAGCGTATGGATCCGAGTCGCATTCGCCGCCGTATGGCACTAAAGACACTTGGACGTCTGAATGTCCAAATGGTTACACGCCTGAGCTTTCGGGAGCAAGACTATCTTTTAAAAAAGTAATAAATGCTGATTTTTAATCGTTATTTGAAATATGAGAAAGGGGGTGATGACAGCTGGCGGAATTTATGACCGGAAAGTTCAATTCAAGCTCAGGCAAAGCAGCCTGCAAGGCAATGCGGGCTGCCATGCGAAAGCCCGCATTATCGAGGGAAGGATGTTTAAAGGCCGGGAGATCCCGTGCTCAGCCCATGCCCTGCTCGGCCAGCACGCGAGTGATAATGGGCACCGGGCTTTGCAGGTGTTCACGCATCATGGCGGCGGCTTCCGGCCGGCGGGCAAGGATGGCGTCCAGCAGGGCCTGATGCTCCTGTTGCTTGTCGGCCAGGGCCTGCTCGCTGAACACGGTGCGCTTTAGCCATAAATGCCGGTAACGGGCGGCCTGATCCATCAGGGTTCGGCGCACCACCAGCAACTGGGGAGAATTGCAGCCAGCGGCCACCGCCTGATGAAAGGCCTGGTGGCGACCGTCCCACTGGTTCAGCTGATCTTCCACCGAATCGAGGTGAGTCACCTTGGCCAGGGCATGATGGGCCGCCACCACGCCCGCCTCCCACAGATCATCTCCCCGAGCCATGGCCAGCTCCACGATCAGGCCTTCCAACTGGGCCCGGGCATCGTAAATATCCCTCAGTTCGTCTACCGACATGGGGCTGACGCGAAAACCGCGCTGGCTCTCGGCGGTAACCAGCCGCTCCGACACCAGTTGCGACAGCGCTTCCCTGAGCGGGCTCACTCCCAGGCCATAGCGGCTTTTCAGGCCGCTCATCAGCAGCTTTTCGCCGGGGCCGAAGTGACTTTCAATGATGTCCTGTTTCAGTTGCTGGTAGGCGGTGCGGGCCAGGTTTTCCCGCGGGGCCTCTGGGTTGCTCATGGTGGGCTCTCGCTTAACGTGAATGGACCGCATTATAACGAAATTGTAACGGCGATCATAAAATCACCACGAATAATTGACACAAATCAAAAATGTCGACATTTTATAAATACAGCGACATTGGTCGCGTTCATCAACACAGTGTCATAACAAGGAAGCCCTCATATGTCCAACATCGCCACCGCCGACTTCACCAATCATCAGTATCAGGGGTTCAGCCTGGCACCCTCCGCCCTGTCTCCGCGTCTGCTGGAGCTGCGCTTTGACGAAGCCACCGTGAACGCCTTTCTCGAGGCCACCGCCGAGTGGCCGGTGCAGGCACTGGAATACAAATCCTTTCTGCGGTTTCGCGTGGCCCAGACCCTCAACGACCTGTGCGGTCAGGCGCTGCAGCCGCTGCTGATCAACACCCTGGTCGACCGTGACACCGGCGCCCTGCTGATCACGCCGGAAGGACTGAACCAGGTGGAGCAGGCCGAGGACATGGTCAAGTTCACCACCGCCGTGGCTCACCTGTTTGGCCGCTCCAACTTCGATGCCATGAGCGGCCAGTATTACGCCCGCTTTGTGGTGCAGAACCAGGACAACTCCGACAGCTACCTGCGTCAGGCCCACCGCGTAATGGAACTGCACAACGACGGCACCTACGTGGAGCAGGACACCGACTATGTGCTGATGCTGAAAATTGACGAGCAAAACATGGAAGGCGGCAACTCCCTGCTGCTGCACCTGGACGACTGGGAGCACCTGGATCGCTTTTACGCCGATCCCATGGCTAGCCGGGAAATGCGCTGGGCCGCGCCACCCAGCAAGAACACCACCAAGGACGTGTATCACGCCGTGTTCGACACCGACCGCAGCGGCAAGCCCATCATGTCCTACATCGATCAGTTCGTGCAGCCCAGAAACTACGAAGAAGGCGTGTGGCTGGCGGACTTGTCCGACGCCATTGAAACCAGCAGCAAACAGCTGTCGGTACGGGTTCCGACCGGCTCTTTCCTGCTGATTAACAACCATTTCTGGCTGCACGGTCGCGACAAGTTCATCGCCCACGACGGCCTGCGCCGGGAGCTGATGCGTCAGCGCGGTTACTTTACCCATGCCAAGACCCTGAAAAACCCCAACCAGGGCTGACGGCATTGACAAGGTGCCGCCGGCACCTTGATATTCAACAATAAAACAGGAGCGCCGGGGCTAACCCCGGCGTTTGCCTCTTTACCTACGAGTGAGCAGCACAGTGTTTGACTTCATCATCATCGGCGGCGGCATCGTCGGCATGTCTACCGCCTGGCAACTGAAAAAGACCTATCCCGACAGCAAAATGCTGCTGCTGGAAAAGGAAAGCGGCCCGGCCCGGCACCAGACCGGCCACAACAGCGGCGTAATCCACGCCGGCGTGTACTACACCCCCGGCAGCCTGAAAGCGAAGTTCTGCCTCGAAGGCAACCTGGCCACCAAGGCCTTTTGCCGCGAGCACGACATTCCCTTTGACGAGTGCGGCAAGCTGCTGGTGGCCACCAACGAACTGGAAATGGAGCGCATGAAGGCGCTGTGGGACCGCAGCGAGGCCAACGGCCTGGAGCGCTACTGGCTGAACGCCGACGAGCTGAAGGAACGCGAGCCCAATATCACCGGCCTGGGGGGCATTTTTGTGCCGTCCAGCGGCATTGTGGATTACAAGCAGGTGACCGCGGCCATGGGCAAGGAATTCGAGCGTCTGGGCGGCGAAATTCGCTACAACGCCGAGGTAACCGGCCTGAACGAAGAAGCCAGCCGGGTGACGGTACAGACCACCCAGGGCGAGGTTGAAGGCAAGTTCCTGGTGTCCTGCTCCGGCCTGATGGCCGACCGGGTGGTGCGCATGCTGGGCCTGGAGCCCGAGTTCAAGATTTGCCCCTTCCGCGGCGAGTACTACCTGCTCAAGCCCGAACACAATCAGATTGTGAACCACCTGATCTACCCGATTCCGGATCCGAACATGCCCTTTTTGGGGGTACACCTGACCCGCATGATCGACGGCACCGTCACCGTGGGCCCCAACGCCGTGCTGGCGTTCAAGCGCGAAGGCTACAACAAGCGGGATATTTCCCTTAAGGATACCCTGGAGATGCTGACCTACCCGGGCATCCTCAAGGTGCTGATGAAGAACCTGAAACCCGGCCTGACCGAAATGAAAAACTCCATCAACAAGGCCGGCTACCTGGAACTGGTGCGCAAGTACTGCCCCAGCCTGGCGGTGGGCGATCTTACCCCCTACCCCGCCGGCATTCGCGCCCAGGCGGTATCAAAAGACGGAAAACTGGTGGACGACTTCCTGTTCGTTAACACCAAACGCACCCTGAACGTGTGCAACGCACCCTCGCCTGCGGCCACCTCCGCCATTCCCATCGGCGGTTATATCGTTGATAAAATAAAAGAGCAGGTGGAATTACCTACCGCCGTGGCCTGATCTTTTATTTTTAAATCGGCAATAAAAAAGGGCAGACCCATGGTCTGCCCAAAAAACACTGCCGAGGTTTAATCCCTCTCAACCCACATTGCAAAGCAATCAGAAGCTGTAACCCATACCAACCATCAGAACTACCGGGTCGATGTTGGTTTTAAAAGTACCAATATCAGTTTCAACATCGGTATCGATATCGATCAGCCAGGCAGACGCGTTCACAAACAGGTTATCGGTCACGTTCATGTCGATACCGGCCTGCGCCGCCAGGCCCCATGAATCATCCAGCTTCACATCAGAGGTGCTCAGTGCTCCACGACCTTCCTCGTCAAAAAACATGGTGTAGTTCACACCAGCACCCACATAAGGACGTACCTTGCTCTGGGCATTGCCGAAGTAGTACTGACCCATCAGGGTCGGCGGCAGGTGCTTGATCTTGGCCACTTCGCCAAAGCCTGCAGTACGTACAGAATGAGAGAAAGGAGTGGCGGCCAGCAGCTCCACACCCCAGTTGTCGGTAACCATATAGGAGAAAGTCAGGCCCAGCTGGGTATTGGAGTCCGGCTCAAGGTGGCCAGTCCCAACTTTATCGCCACTGCTGTGGGGAGCCACGGTGGCGGCACCACCACGAACCAGAATATCACCGGCCTGGTGAGCAAAGGCGGCAGAAGGGGCCATCAGGGCGGCGGCAACCAGAAGAGCAACTTTTTTCATATTCTGTCCTTAAACATTTTTGCTGCGAAAGTTTTCAACTGAGGCCAGTCTGCCCGAAGCACCGGGGAACTTTTTTGATTTAACGCAAACTAAGGCCGCTTTTTCAAAAAGCCGGGAACTTTTTCATGGCCGGTGAAAAATAGCCTTTACCGCCACTGGTCAAAACCCACGCCTTGAGGTATATCTTTGGTTATTCGAGTTCAGGCAGCGCTTTTGGCGTTGCCTGATTTTTTATTGGAGGTTGATATGGCCCAGTTGCCGCCCATTACTATTTCTACCCTGGATCTGGCCCGGCTTGAGGCCTTGCTCGACAAACAACCCGACTCGGAAGCCGTTCGCCGGCTGGAAGACGAGCTGGAGCGCGCCAATGTGGTGGCCCCTGAAGCCATGCCCGGCGATATTGTGACCATGAACTCGGTGATCCGTTTCAGCATGGCAAAGGATGACGAGACCTTTACCAAGACCCTGTGTTTTCCCCGGGACATGGACGGCAGCAAAAACAAGATCTCGGTGCTGGCCCCCATTGGCAGCGCCCTGCTCGGCCTGGCCGTGGGTCAAACCATCGAATGGCCCGGCCCCAACGGTAAGCCTCTGACGGTGACTATTACCGAAGTGGAATACCAGCCCGAGCGGGCCGGCGATTACCAGTCGTAAAATGAAAGAAGGCGCATAATGGCGCCTTTTTTCGTTTTATGACTTCACGGAACCGGAAAGCGCCCCTTGCTCCCATTAAGTGGTCATTGCATGCTTCCTGTCTGATTTTTCAATCATTTACACCTTGCCATGAACGCCCTTGCCGACAGCCTGTTATTTTCCCTGTCCATTACCGGCCCCATCTGCCTGTTGTTGCTGCTGGGCTTTTTTCTGCGTCGCACGCAAATGATGAACGAAGGCTTTATCGACGGGGCCAGCAAGCTGGTATTCAATATCACCCTGCCGGTACTGCTGTTTACCAGCATCGTCAGCGCCGACTTCAGCCAAATGGCGAGCCCCGCTCTCATTGTTTACGGCATGGCCGCTACCCTGCTAGTGTTTATCCTGCTGGAAGGGCTGGCCATTCGCCTGACCGCGCAAAAAGCCCTGCGCGGCATTCTGGTTCAGGGAGCCTTTCGCGCCAATATGGCCATCGTCGGCCTGGCCTATGTGCACAACGCCTACGGCAACCAGGGGGTGGCCGCCATGGCGTTTTATGTGGCCTGCCTGACCATTCTGTTTAATATTCTGGCGGTGATTACCCTCAGCCGCAGCCTGAGCAGTGGTCAGCAGGTAAGGCCCGGCATCATTGTGCTGGGCATTATCAAAAACCCCCTGATTATCGGCATTGTAGCCGCACTGCCCTTTGCCCTGGGGGGCTGGCCAATACCGGAGGTATTGATGAAAACCGGCCAGTCCCTGGCACAGATGACACTGCCGGTGGCGCTATTGTGCACCGGTGCCAGTCTCAGCCTGAAGTCGGGCAAGGAAGACACCGGCCTGCTGCCCGCCATCGCTCTGCTTCGGCTGATCCTGGTGCCGGGGCTGATCACCCTCGGTGGCTGGATCCTGGGCTTTCGCGATGCGGAGCTGACCATGCTGTTTCTGATCAATGCCTCGCCCACCGCCGCCGCCAGCTACGTGATGGTACGGGCCATGGGCGGCAATGCCGTGCTGGCGGCCAATATCATTGCCGTCACCACCCTGGGCTCCCTGCTCACCACCAGCCTGGGCGCCACCCTGCTGGGTGCGCTGGGGGAGTTTTAATGCAGTAGTCACCAGAGTCACGTATGGTAACGGCATGACGTTCTGCCCGAGCCCATTATGTCCCGAGAAAAAGCCCTGACCCTGGATGCCCTGCGCGTGCTCGATGCCATCGACCGCAGGGGCAGCTTCGCCGCCGCTGCCGATGAACTGGGCAAGGTGCCCTCGGCACTCAGCTACACAGTGCAAAAACTGGAAGATGAGCTGGATCTGTCGCTGTTTGATCGCTCCGGTCACAAGACCCGTTTCACCCCGGTGGGCCGGCTGCTGCTGGAGCAGGGCCGTCACCTGCTGCAGGCCTCAAACCAGCTGGTCGAAGCCGCCCGCGCCCTGGAACGGGGCTGGGAAACCAGCCTGACCCTGGCAGTGGACGGCATTCTTCCCTGCCACAGACTGTTTCCTGCCATTGAGGCACTGCTGAGCCAGACCGACACCGATGTGCGGCTGTCTCACGAGATCCTGGCTGGTAGCTGGGAAGCGCTGGAAACCGGCCGGGCCGATCTGGCCATTGCCGCCCTGCAGGATGAGGTGCAGGAGCATTCCGGCATCAAGACTCAGCTGCTGTACCGGGAAACCTTTATGTATGTGGCTCACCCCGACCACCCTATTCATGATGAGCAGGCGCCGATCAGCACTGAGGTGTTACAGAAGTACCGGGCCATCGCCGTGGCCGACACTGCCCGGCACAAACCGTCGCTCACTTTTAACCTGCTGAATCGCCAGCCACGACTGACTGTCAGCACCATGCGGGACAAGGTTGATGCACTCAAGGCCGGTCTGGGGATCTCGACCCTGCCGCAAGCCTGGCTGGGTGACATGCTCAAGCGGGGTGAATTGAAGGAAATCGCTGGTGCTGAACACCAGCATGCCGATGTGGTGCTGGCCTGGCGGCGGGATGCCATGGGCAAGGCCAAAAGCTGGCTGATACGCGAGCTTCCGGCCCTGCTGGCAAGAAGGGAAGACTCAGCGGCGCCGTGAAGGCAGGGCGGCCTGCACCCGGGTGACCAGAGCGTCCATCAGCCCGGTGTGCAGCAACCAGGCCAGGCCAAAGGCGGCCACGGCAAAGGCGCCTACGTAAATATCGGTAAACCAGTGGGCGCCACCCATGACGCGCGGAGCAGAGAATACCACCACAAACAGGCAGCCCCACAGCCCTGCTTTCCATGACAGATACCGCCACGCAAAACCGGTAAAGATCATCAGCATCAGGCCGTGATCCCCGGGAAAGCTGTCACCGGAAGAGTCCTTGGTCTTGAACGACGCCAGTTCGGTCAGACGAAGCACGTTATCAAAGGTCAGGGTCGGACTCGGCCGCTCCACCGGAATGGCACGCCCCAGCTGGTTAAGTCCCACGGCGGTCAGCAGCATGCATACGCCGATGATCACCAGCCGCCGACGCTGCTCGGCATCGGCCTTGCGATAAACGCTGTAATAGACTGCCCCCATGGCCAGCAAGGCCACGCCATCAAAGGCCCGGTTGTTGAGTGCCGCTATCAGGTTAACCCAGGTCTGGCTCTCACCCAGCTTGTGGTTAAAGAAATAAAACACCGCCTTGTCGAGCTCGAACCAGAAACCGTGGTTCGGCAGCCAGAACCAGCTACCCAGAACGGCAAAGGCCGCCAGGTTCCAGAATACCAGTTTGTTGTAATGAATAGACATGAGTCCCCCTTGAAACAAGGCGGGCATTGTACGGAATTTTATCGATACTGTGCAGCCCGGAACGATGTCACAGGAAGATGGAAGGGGAAAGAAGGCCTGCGGCCTCTGAGCACAGTCACTCCGGGTTGTGGCAAGCCCGGAGTGTATTGGAGGATAGTGCCGACACCGGTAAGTCCTTTGCCGACACTCTGCCCTTAGGCGCGGGGCGGGGCGAAACGCAGCGACAGGCAGGACATGCCGCCGTCGAGCTTGCCGGCCTCGCTGTTGCCGATAAGGCGCACCTGGTAGCCGGCCTTGTCGAGCAGTTCCGCCGTCCGCGGGAACCCCGCCGGCATAAGCACCAGCTCGTTGAAACGAATGGTGTTGGCGCAGGCTTCCTCCCCTTCCGCGGTGTGGATAACGCGATAGCCGTCGAAGCAGTCTGTCGAGTCCAGGCGCCGGGTCGAGAGGATGGTCTCCTCATCGAGCAGCGAGCAGTCGGTCTTGAAGTGCAGCACGCCCTCGGGGGTGTTCACCTCGCGCACCCGGTAACCATAGGGGGCCACCAGCCGGCGCAGCTCGTCGATACCGGCGGCATCGGTCCGGCTGGAAGTGCCCACCAGAATTTCCCGCTCGGTAGTGAGAATGTCGCCACCGTCGGCAAATCCCGGCCCTTGAATGCGCAGCACTTCGGGATAGAACTGCTCCAGCGTCGGCACCATCTCGGCGGCTTCCCCGAGGCGCGACGCCGCGCCGGGACGCATGGCGATGGCGACTTCCGGCAGGCACAGCGCTGCATCCTCAACGAACACCGAATCCGGGTATGCTTCGAGCGGATCCAGCACGGTCACCCTGGCGCCGGTCGATTCAAGAGCGGCAACATAGTCCTGGTGATGCTGACGAAAAAGTTCGAGGCTGGGCTCACCGGTATCGACGGCGCGCAGGCCCTTTACGATGCTGGCACCTGGCCGGCGGGTGATCGCGTGGGTAAAAGTGTAGGAACGTGCAGTCACGGGTGCCTCCATAAATGGCAACGAGATTTGCCGATGAATTTATACGTTTGCATAAATTTATGCAAACGTATAAATTCATTCGAAAGTAGTAAGAAGCGGAGGCATCCATGCATGCTCGCAACACGATAACGGCGCCGGTCATCGAGGTGGCCAACCTGCACAAGACCTTCGGTCAGATCGAGGTGCTGAAAGGGATCGACCTGTCCGCGGCCCAGGGTGAAGTGGTTGCGCTTATTGGCGGCAGCGGCTCCGGCAAGTCGACCACACTGCGTTGCCTCAATCTGCTCGAGACGCCGACCCGCACCGACCGCCTCCGTTTGCTGGGCGAAGACATTGTGCTGAAACCCAACCGGGACGGCACTTCCACCGTGCAGGATCAAAAGCAGCTGCGCCGGCTGCGCAGCCGCATCGCCATGGTGTTTCAGAGCTTCAACCTATGGCCTCACATGTCGCTGGAAAAAAACGTCATGGAAGCGCAGGTCCAGGTGCTGGGCCGCTCAAGAGATGAAGCGCAGGAAGTTGCACGGCGTCTGCTCGACCGCGTCGGACTGGCCGATCGCCGCGGAATGTATCCACAGCAGCTGTCGGGTGGCCAGCAGCAGCGTGGCGCCATTGCCCGCGCTCTGGCGGTGGATCCGGAAGTCATGTTGTTTGACGAGCCGACCTCGGCGCTGGATCCCGAGCTGGTGGGCGAAGTGCTGACGGTGATGCGCGATCTGGCCGAGGAAAACCGCACCATGATCATCGTCACCCACGAAATGAAATTCGCGGCAGATGTCGCCGACAGGGTAATGTTTCTCAACCAGGGACGCGTTGAGGAGCAGGGGACGCCGGAGGAAATTTTCCAGGCGCCAAAATCAGAGCGTCTCAAACAGTTCATCAGCTCAATCGCCTGACTTTCGGAGATCACATGAAAATCACATCCAGCCTGTTTGTCGCAGTCGCCCTCTCCGCCGTCGCCTCGACGGCATCCGCGGACGTCATTCGCCTCGGTTTCGCCACCGAGCCCTATCCTCCCTTCGCCACACCGGACGCCACCGGCCAGGTCACGGGGTGGGAAGTGGATATCGCCAACGCCGTCTGTGCCGAGGCAAAGCTCGACTGCGAAATCGTCACCACTTCCTGGGATAGCATCATTCCCGCCCTGGTGGCCGAGAAACTCGACGTGATCGCCGCTTCACTGAGCATCAATGAAGAGCGCCAGAAGGTTATCGACTTTTCCGACAAGTACTACCAGACCGGTGCCGCCCTCGTTGCGGCACAGGGAAGCGGCATCACCCCCACCCCGGAAGGCGTTGCCGGCAAGACCATCGGCGTGCAATCAGGCTCCGTGCACCAGGCCTATGCACTCAAGCACTTCCCGGCGGCCAATATCCGCGAATACCAGACCCAGGATGAAGCCAACCAGGACGTCTTTTCCGGCCGCCTCGACGGCACCCTCGCCGACGTCATGGTGCTCGACGGTTTCCTGGTCTCTGACGAAGGCGCGATCTGCTGTGAAAATGCCGGTCTGGTTGCCAACGACGAAACCGTGCTCGGCCTGGGCATCGGCTTCGGCCTGCGCAAGGGCAACGAGGCACTGCGGGAAAAGCTGAACGAGGCCATTGCCGCGATCCGCGCCAACGGCACCTACGATGCCATCACCGACAAGTATTTCGATTTCAACATCTACGGCGAATAAGGAGCCGCTTCGCAGCGTGACGGAGACAGCCAAGCCCGAAGGAGACCAGGATGGCAATTAACTACAGAGACATGGAGGTGGCGGAGCTGCTCTCGTTGTCGCCTCCCGGCTGGGGCGGCGCACTGCTCGACGGGCTGCTGGTGTCACTCAAGATCACGCTGCTGGGCTACGGGCTCGGACTGCTCATCGGGCTGGTCGGGGCAACGCTGAAACGCTCCGGCGGCCCCGTTGCACGGGATATGATGGCGGTCTATACGACCCTGGTGCGTGCGGTGCCCGAGCTGGTACTGATCCTGATCGGCTATTTCGCCATGCCACAACTGCTTAACCAGATGTTGATGTCATTCGGCTACGAGCGAATCGAGATCAGCGGTTTCCTCGTCGGCGTCCTAGTGATCGGCTTCGTCCAGGGTGCCTACGCCACCGAGGTGCTGCGCGGCGCGCTCGGCGCGGTCAACCCGGGGCATATCGAAGCCGCCCTCAGCTTTGGCATGCACCCGTTCCGCATCTTCTACCGCATTACCCTGCCGGAGATGGTACCGCTCGCTCTGCCCGGCCTGTCGAACCTCTGGCTTACAGCCACCAAAGATACCGCCTTGCTGGCCGTGGTCGGCTTCACCGAACTAACGCTGGCGGCGCGCCAGGCCGCCGGCGCAACCAAACACTACTTCCTGTTCCTGTTGGCAGCCGGCGTGCTCTACCTGGCCGTGACGCTGGTCTCCGGCTGGCTGTTCCAGTGGCTCGAGAAGCATTTCAGCCGGGGGATGCGCCGTGCCTGATTTACGCACACTCAAACCGCACCGGCTGCTGATGGCCGGCGTCGCGCTTGCCGCTTTCACCGCGGCCGCACTGAACATGGACTGGAGCTGGCTACCGAAATACCAGGAGCAGATCGTTAGCGCCCTCGGCGTTACCGTGGCACTGTTCGTCACCTCGGTGCTGGCCGGCGGCCTCCTCGCCGTGCCGCTGGGCCTGGCGCAGGTTGCGGGGCCATGGCCACTGGCCTGGCTCGCCCGTGGCTTCTGCACTGTTATCCGCGGCACGCCTATCCTTCTGCAAATGTGGCTGCTCTATTACGGTCTGGGCTCGCTTTTCCCCTATATGCCGGAGCTGCGGCAGAGCTGGCTCTGGCCCTATCTGATCGAGGCCTGGCCCTACGCCTTCGTGGCGCTGACCTTGTCGTTCGCTGGCTACGAGGGCGAGGTGATGCGCGGCGCCTTCAAGGGGGTTCCCCGCGGCGAGCTGGAAGCGGCATACTCCATGGGCATGAGGCCCTTCACCATTCTGCGGCGTATCTGGCTGCCACGGGCGGTGCAGCGGGTGCTGCCGACTCTCGGCGGTGAGTTGATCCTGCACCTCAAGGCTACCCCCCTGGTCGCCACCATAGCGGTGATCGACATTTACGCCATCATCGCCCGCATCCGCCAGGAAACCTTTATCACCTACGAGCCCTTGCTGTTACTGGCGTTCATCTACACGCTGCTGGCGGCCGGCATCGCCCTAGGGGTATGGCTACTGGAAAAACGGCTTCCGGCAAGCAAGTAAAGTTGCATGTTTCAGGGCTTCACTTCGGGTACAGTCGCACCCGAAGAAGATGACGAGAAACAGCAGTCAGACGGGATAACTCAATATGCAAGTCAAAACCGGCAGGATCCGGCAAGAGAATACCGAAGAACGACGCGCGGATCTTATCGCGGCCACCCTGCGCGTGATCGCACGTGAGGGCGTCCGGGGCGCCACCGTGCGATCCATTTCGAAAGAGGCGGATGTGACTCAGGGGCTCATCCGCTACTACTTCAAGTCCAAGGACGAGCTGATCGCGGCGGCCTACGAGACCTACATGGGCGACCTCGTCAATGCCGCCGATGCGGCTTCTCAGGGCACCGGCTCGGCACGCCGGCGCCTGGCCAAGTTCGTACAGGTCTCGCTCGAGCCCCCCGTCACCAGTCACGCCTCGGTGGCAATCTGGGCCGGCTTCTTTGAAGTGCTGCTGCACGATCCGGCCATGAAGGCCAGCCATAACCGCAGCTACGACAAGCTGCGACTGCACCTCAAGACATTAATCCGTGATCTGTTCGACGAGACCGGTCGTATCGCCAGTGACGATCAACTGCGCCGCCTCAGCATCGCGGGCAACGCCGTGCTGGACGGGCTCTGGCTCGAGGGCGGCGCCCTGGCTGAAGTGTTTCATGAAGGCGAGCTGGTTCAGGTTGGCCTGGACAGTTTCAGCGCCCTGCTGGGGGTTGAGCTCAAGCCCGAGGACTGAGTAGCCTGGTGCCACGGACCGGCCGAATCATGACCATTGCTGTTCCCTCTCCACGCCTTACGATGACAATCACCCGAAAAGAATGACAGAGTTCTCAGGGTGAGACCGGTCACGCCACACTTTTGTCTGCCGCATTTACACCTCTTTCCATTTAATACCAATCCCAATGATAGAGCGGCAAACGCACTGTATTTGAAGCCCGAGATGCGCAACACAGAGGTCATTCGGCAAGTCTGATACCGCCAAAACGACAGAACTTCAGCCATTGGGCTGGGGATTTTGAGTACATGGAGAAGAGGAAGGGACTTTACGAGCGCCCTGCCAGTGCCGCAATACAGAGCTCGAAGGGCTCATCTTGTCGCGGCGACGGAAATAAAAGAAGCCCTGAGTTAACTCAGGGCCTCTTAATGATGGCGGAGTGGCAAACGCACCGCGTTTGAAGGCGAAGGTGCGCAGCACCGACATCATCCAGCAAGTCCGGCGAAGCCAGAAATGAAAAAGCCCCGACCGTAAGGTCAGGGCTTTGTATGATGGCGGAGCGGACGGGACTCGAACCCGCGACCCCCGGCGTGACAGGCCGGTATTCTAACCAACTGAACTACCGCTCCGCATTAAGCTGTATAGTCAGGAGTACTAAATTGGGTGCCTG
>NZ_JAVBHX010000012.1 GCF_030732065.1 Oceanimonas aquatica | reverse complement strand
TCTGTTCGACGAGAGCCAATTTAAAAGTCAGCGAGTAATCGCGTTGTGTTCGTTTCACACCTTGTCCCATTGGGGTCTCCATATCTTCGGGGGAAAGGTGTAAACCATATTCAGGACGGGACAATGTGAATAAAAAGGCCGGTGAGTGCGAACTCACCGGCCTTTATTTTTTGCACTGGAATAAACCCGGTTCTCGGCTAGCCTTGATTGAGTACGCGGGTACACCACAAAAAACGACAAACAACAATCAAGGACGGTGGCATTATGAAAATCAAGGCATTGATTGCGGCTTCCTGTTTGCTGGCCGCAGGCGCTCAGGCTCAGGGCTACGGCTCTACTCCCATGATGTATTCCCAGCCCGAATTTTATCTGGGGCTGAACTATGCGCAGATGAGTTTCGAAATTGAAGATGATGAAATTGAGGATGCACTTGATGAGTCAGTTGACTGGAATACTGTTGGCATCAATCTGGGTGTTCAGCCATCGCCTTATCTGGCCCTTGAAGGCCGTTATGGAAAAGGCATTGGCAGTGAGGATATTGCCGGAGTCATTGATACCAAATTGAAACATTACTTCGGTTTTTATGCGCTGCCGCAGATCCCCATTCAGGACTATATGTCCGTTTATGCACTGCTTGGCTGGACCAAAGCCAAGGCCGAAGCAACCAGTGAATTTTTCCCTGCGTTTGGTGTTCCTTACAAGATTTCCGACTCCGAAGACGATTTCAGTTATGGCATTGGTGTGCGTTTCCGTGATATGCGCAACCCCAACGGGGTGGCCTTCTTCGCCGAATATGCCCGGTTGATCAACCGGGGTGATTACGACATCAACGGCATGATGTTTGGCCTGAGCTGGCACTTCTGATGCGTGAAATGATTCAAGTAAAAAGGGGCCTGTGGCCCCTTTTTGTTGTTTATACCACCAGCACCGGGCATTTGGCGGCGCTGGTCACTCTGTGGGAGACGCTGCCCAGCAGCATGCCTTCCTTGTCGCTGTGGGTGCCGCGGGTGCCCACCACTATGAGATCCGCTTCCTTTTCTTTGGCGAATTTCACGATCATCTTGGAAGGTCGGCCGCCGCGCACAAAGCCGCGCAGGTGGGTGGCACCCCGCTCCTGGGCATGGGCCTTGGCAAAGTTGACCACCTCCCGGGCGTATTCCGACAGCACCTTGTCGGGAATATCCATCTCCGCCGGGCGGCCGATGGACAGACTGGCCTCGAACAGGCTGTGATGCTTGTATACGCAAATCAGCAGAATCTCGGCCTCGGGCAGCAGCTGTTGCAGCTGCACCGCCTTGTCTACCGCCCTCAGCGCGGTGTCTGAGCCATCCACGGCCACCACAATTCGTTTAAACACTCTGTCTCCTTTCACAATGCTCTACACGGCGTCTCAGTCCGCAAAGGCCAGATCCCGGAAATACAGCGCAATCTCGGGAAAGGCGATAATCAGCCCGGCGGCCGCCACCAGCATAAAGATAAAGGGCGGGGTGCCGCGGATCACTTCCATATAGGGCCGCTTGAAAATGGCGATGGCGGTAAAAATGTCACAGCCAAAGGGCGGCGTGGCCGAGCCGATGGCCACCTGCAGGGTGATCAGCACCCCCACCAGCACCGGATCCAGCCCGGTGGACTGAATGGCCGGGGCGAAGATGGGCGTCAGCACCAGGATCACCACAATCGGGTCCACAAACATGCAGGCGATAAAGAAGGCCACGCAAATGGCGATCAGCACCCCCACCGGGCCGGCCTCGTTGACGCCCACCGATTCGAGAATGGTCTGCGGTACCTGGGCGAACGACAATATCCAGGAGAAGCCGTTGCCCACCGCTACCAGAATAAACACCACGGCGGTGATAAGGCCGGTGGATTTGGCGATGCGGTAAATGTCGGGCAGTTTGAGCGAGCGGAATACCACGAACTCCAGCAAAAAGGCATAGAGCACGCACACGGCGGCGGCCTCGGTGGGGCTGAAAATGCCGCCGTAAATGCCGCCCACGATGATCACCGGGAAGAACAGCGGCCACAACGCCTGGCGCACTGCCGTTGCGCGCTCGCCCCAGCTGGCTTTGGGCTCGGTGGGTACTTCGTTCTTGTGGGCGTAATACAGGCAGTAAAGCGAGAACATGCACAGGATCAGCAGCCCCGGGCCAATGCCGGCGATAAACAGTTCGGCAATGGAGGTTTCCGAAATCACCCCGTAGATGATCATGCCGATGCTCGGCGGGATCAAAAAGGCGATGTCGCTGGCGTTGATGATCAGCGCCAGGGTAAAGGGATCGGAATAACCGGCCTTGAGCATCTTGGGACGCAGCGGTGAGCCTACCGCCACCACAGTGGCCTGGGTAGAGCCCGAGACGGCGCCGAACAGGGTGCAGGAGGTGGCGGTACTGATGGCCAGCCCGCCCTTGATGTGGCCGATAAAGGCCATCACCATGTTGATCAGCCGGTCGGCCGAGTGGCCCCGGGTCATGATGTCGGCGGCGAGAATAAACATGGGCACGGCAATCAGCGAGGCCGGGCGAATACCACCCATCATCTGCTGAATAAAGGTACCCATCTGGCCAAAGCCGTCGAACATCATTACAAAGCCAACCACGGCGGCGGTGATCAGCGGAATCATCATGGGAAAGCCCAGCAGCAGCAGGCCAATCATGATCGACATTAACAGTGTTGCCATGGAATCAGCCCTTTACACTTCGGTTTCGGTGTCGCCGTAGCCGTCCGGTACACCGGTAGACAGGTACACACCACGGCTGGTGATATTTTTGACGGCGGTCAGAAAATACTGAATGCCGGTAATGGCAAAGCCCACCGGTGCCCACAGGTAAATCCACCAGATTTCAAAGCCCAGCGCCGGCAGAATTCGACCCCGGCTATACAGGGTCTCGATATAGCCATAGGCGTGATAGCAGAGAAAAAACATCACCGCCGAGGTAAACAGCGCAATCAGCACCATCAGGATCTTGCGCAGCCGAATGGCCAGCGAGTCATACAGGGCCGACATGCGAATATGGCGGCCGTGCCGGGCGGCGTACCCCAGGCCGGCAAAGGTGATCAGAATAATAAGGATGCGGTTGATTTCGCCGGAGAAGAAAAAGCCTTCGCCAAACACAAAGCGGGCAATGACGTTGGCGCAGGTGTTGATGGCCATCAGCAGCACGCCGGCGGCCAGCATTACCGCTTCAATGCGGGAAATCCACTCGTCCACCCAGCCCAGCACCCCGGGCAGCCCCGAGCTGTAGCCGGCGGTATCGTCTTCGACGGTTTCCTGTTTTTTGTCAGACATTCCGTGCTCCTTGACCGGCATGCGAGGCCGGCCAGGGTAAAAGAAAGGGGGCGCCGAACGCCCCTGTTATGTTAGTTGGTTACTTTTTTGAGGTCTTCTTTAAAGGTATTGAGCAGGGCCTTGCCGCTGTCACCGGTCATTTCAATGAACTTGGCTTCCACCTGAGGCGCACGCTCGCGGAAGGCGGCGATCTGCTCTTCATTCAGGCGGGTTACGGTCACTTCGTCGCTGCTGCTGGTGATCTTCTCCAGCGAGCGCTCGGCCAGGCCGTCGATGTGCTCGAGAATCTCCTCAAAGGCGTAGTCGGAGGCCTTTTGCACCAGCTGCTTGTCTTCGTCCGACAGGCCGTTGTAAAAGTCCTGGTTGGCCATCATGGCGGTGGTGAACCAGCCGTGACCGGTGAAAACCAGGTTGGGCGAGACTTCATACAGACCGCCGGATTCGATCCAGAAAATGGGGTTTTCCTGACCCTGAATCATGTTGGTCTGCAGGGCACCGTACACCTCGCCCCAGGGCAGGGGAGTGGGGGTGGCGCCAAAGGCGGAGTAGGTTTCCGACAGCAGCGGGTTGGTCATCACCCGTACTTTCTTGTTTTTGAGCTCTTCCGGGGTGGTGATGGGCTCGTCGAGGGTGACCACGAATTCCCCTTCCGGATACATCTGCAGCAGCTCCAGGCCTTTGTCCGCATACAGGGCCGGGAACTTCTCGTTAATGGCGGTACTTTCGCGGAAGAAGCTCACCACGTCTTTCATGTCGGTGGGCATCAGATAGGGAATAAAGAAGATCTGGGCTTCGGGGATCAGGGAACCGGTAAAGCCGGGAGACTGGTTCACGAAGTTCAGAATGCCCGCCTGGGTCTGCTCCATGATGTCGTCCGATTCACCCAGCTCGCCAAAGCGGTAAATCTTGAGCTGGTGATCCGAGTTGTCCTCGATGTATTCCTTGAATTTGTAGGCGAACACATCCTGCACGTCGCCTTCGTATTCTTCGTGGGCGTAGCGCCAGGTGTCGGCCTGGGCGGCGCCACAGGCGAACAGGGCCAAAGCCGAAATACCGGCCAGCTTTTTGAACTTGAATCCCTTTTGAGTACTCATTTAATGCTCCGTTATGGTTTCGTGTTCTAACCTTAATTGCGCTTATAGACTGGCAAAATAAGCAAAAATACGCAAGAAAAGGGGTTCATACAAATACGTTTTGGTGAGCTGGCCTGAAAAGTCACCATGATCCATTCGTGGTTTTTATTCGGTTTATGGCGGCAAAATATCGTGTTTTTACGTTTTTTTCGGTGATTTATATGGTGGCGGTGACAGGGGTGAGAGAAGATAAAAGGGTAGGGGGCGAAACATTACAATGGTAATTAAAATGACCGCTAAGGCCGAAACATCAGCCTAGTCGCTGAAACGCAAAACAGGCAACCCGGGTTGCCTGTTTTTTTAGCACTGCGCTTCGGCCGTCGGAGGTGCGGCCAGAGCGAGATCCTGAATGTGTACCTTATGGTCAGGCTCAGAAGTGGTAGCTCAGTACCAGGCCGGCCAGGGCCTGAGTGGCGTCGCCGGCCCGTTTAACGATGGGGCTGTCTTCGGCATCGCCGGTGAGCTGAGTGATGCCGGCCAGGCCGGTTACCGACCAGTCGGGGGCAAAGCGGTAGTTGATATTGCCGCTCAGGCCCAGACGCCAGTAGCCCTCACCGGGCTCATAGGGCTGAAAGCCGCTGCGGGCGGCATCCCGGGCCGATACCCGAAACAGGCTTTGGGTCCACTCCTTGCTGCTGTAGGTCAGGCTGGGGCCAAAGCCGGCGGTCCAGCCCGGGGCGATTTGATCTCGCCAGCCGGCACGGAGGGTCAGCTGGTAACCGTCCACATCACCGGTCAGCGGCGTCTGCGCCTGCAGGCTGAAGCGCCAGAAGCCGGGCTGGTAGCTCAGGCGCAGGCCGCCGGTCAGGCCGCCGTCTACTTTTTCAAAGCGGTGCAGATCGCCGTCGTTGTCGCGGCCCGGTGTGTAACCGATAAAGGGCGACAGGGTGACATCGCGCTGCTGATACAGGTTCCAGCCCAGACCGTCGCGCCAGTTAAAGTAAAAGCGATCGCCGTATCTGAGGTTGGCGTCCGGCAGCACGCGGGCCTTGTAATCGTCACTGCCCAGGTAGTCGGGGGCCTGGGTGGCCGACACGCCAACGCTGCCGCTCAGGGACTGGGCCATGGCCGGGGTGGCCAGCAGCGGCAGGGCGGCGAGAGAACACACGATGGATCTATGCATGAGGGGCTATTCTCCTGAAGAGTGAAGGTTGTGTGGCAGCCGCTCCCTGGCCTGGTCTGGCTGAACAGGTTGGCACCGGTTCCCTGCGCCTGAATATAGAAGACCGGGGTGAGTCTAGCACGATGCCGCCGGTGGTCACGGTCGCGAGCGCCCAGATTGGGCGAAGGGGGCGAGCCGGTCGGGAATAAAAAAACCCGGCGGTCGCCGGGTTTTGAGTCTGGAGTAAAGCGTGGCTTAGCCGTTCAGCTGGGCCAGGGTCTGGTTCAGGGTAGCGCTGGGGCGCATGACCTTTTCCAGCTCAGCCGGATCAGCGTGGTAGTAGCCGTGTACACCGGCAGACTTGCCCTGTACCGCGTTCAGCTCGCTGACGATCTTGTCTTCGTTGTCGGCCAGGGCCTTGGCCAGGGGCGCGAAGTGGGCGGCAAGCGCCTCGTCTTCGGTTTGTGCCGCCAGCTCCTGGGCCCAGTACAGGCTCAGGTAGAAGTGGCTGCCCCGGTTGTCCAGCTCACCGGCCCGGCGGGACGGAGACTTGCCGTTGTCGAGCAGCAGCTCGGTGGCCTTGTCCAGGCATTTTGCCAGCAGCTTGGCGCGGTCGTTGCTTTCCTTGATGCCCAGCTCTTCCAGAGAAACGGCCAGGGCCAGGAACTCACCCAGAGAGTCCCAGCGCAGGTGGTTTTCTTCCATCAGCTGTTGCACGTGCTTGGGCGCGGAGCCGCCGGCACCGGTTTCGTACATGCCGCCACCGGCCAGCATGGGCACGATGGACAGCATCTTGGCCGAGGTGCCCAGTTCCATGATGGGGAACAGATCGGTGAGGTAGTCACGCAGCACGTTGCCGGTCACCGAGATGGTGTCCTTGCCGCGCTTCATGCGTTCCATGGAGAAACGAATGGCTTCGTTGTAGGACATGAGGTGAATGTCCAGACCGGTCAGATCGTGCTCCTGCAGGTAGGTTTCCACCTTTTTGCGCAGCTCGTTGTCGTGGGCGCGCTCGTCGTCCAGCCAGAACACCGCCGGGGTGTCGGAGTTGCGGGCGCGGTTGACCGCCAGCTTGACCCAGTCGCGAATGGCCGCGTCCTTGGTCTGGCAGGCACGCCAGATATCACCCTCTTCCACCTCGTGCTGCATCAGCACCTCACCGGCCTCGTTCACCACGCGCATGGTGCCGTTTTCGGTCATTTCAAAGGTCTTGTCGTGAGAGCCGTATTCTTCGGCCTTCATCGCCATCAGGCCCACGTTGGACACCGAGCCCATGGTGCGCGGATCAAAGGCACCGTTGGTCTTGCAGAAGTTGATCACTTCCTGATAGATGCGGGCATAAGTGGACTCGGGCATGACCGCCTTGGTGTCCTTCAGTTTGCCGTCGCGGCCCCACATCTTGCCGGAGTTGCGGATCATGGCGGGCATGGAGGCGTCCACGATCACGTCGCTCGGTACGTGCAGGTTGGTAATGCCTTTCACGGAGTCGACCATGGCCATTTCCGGACGATGCTCGTAGCAGTCGTGAATGGCTTCCTCGATCTCTTCCTGAGTGGACTGGGGCAGGGTCTTGATCTTCTCCAGTACGCTGTTCATGCCGTTGTTGGGGTTCACGCCCAGCTCTTCAAACAGCTCGCCGTACTTGTCGAACACTTCCTTGTAGAACACCTTGACCGCGTGGCCGAATACGATGGGGTGAGACACCTTCATCATGGTGGCCTTGACGTGCAGGGACCACATGACGCCGGCTTCCTTGCATTCCTGCAGGGTCTGTTCAAAGAAGGCTTCCAGAGCGTTGGCGCTCATGAACATGCTGT
Organism: Oceanimonas aquatica; assembly: GCF_030732065.1. Classification (GTDB taxonomy): domain Bacteria; phylum Pseudomonadota; class Gammaproteobacteria; order Enterobacterales; family Aeromonadaceae; genus Oceanimonas. Next base: position 66,365 of record NZ_JAVBHX010000012.1, on the reverse strand, counting down.
CCAGCACTTCGCCGGCTTGCAGCGCCAGCTCTTTCTTCAGCTGGGGCTGGCCGTCTTTGCCGATAAACTCGATGCGCACGGTCTGGGCCTTGTCCATGGTCACGGACTGTTCGCTGGAGAAGAAGTCGCCGCCGTTCATGTAGTCGGCGTGAGAGCGGGATGCCTTGCTCCAGGCTCCCATGGAGTGGGGGAACTTGCGGGCAAAGGCCTTGACCGCGGCCGGCGCGCGACGGTCGGAGTTGCCCTGGCGCAGTACCGGGTTCACGGCACTGCCCAGCACCTTGGAGTAGGCCTCGCGAATGGCTTTTTCTTCGTCGGTCTTCGGCTCTTCCGGGAAATCGGGCACGTTATAACCCTGAGACTGCAGTTCCTTGATGCAGGCGCGCAGCTGAGGCACGGAAGCACTGATGTTGGGCAGCTTGATGATGTTGGCGTGCGGGTCCTGTGTCAGCTCGCCCAGCTCGGCCAGACCGTCGGTTACGCGCTGCTCGTCGGTCAGGCGGTCGGGAAAGGAGGCCAGTACGCGGCCGGCCAGGGAGATGTCGTTCAGGGTAACATCAATGCCGGCGGCGTCGGTAAAGGTGCGAATGATGGGCAGCAGAGAGTAGGTGGCCAGTGCGGGGGCTTCGTCGGTCAGGGTATAGACGATGGTCGATTGTTTGGTGGTCATTATTTCCCTATTTCCCAGGTTGGTGTTGGGGGAGCAGCGGCTGCGCCTGGTACCAGAGGGTATCGGGTACTGGCGCTCGACATGATCCGCTGCGCGGAATTTCCGGCGCTCATTGTATGACACTTGGGCGCGCGGACTTAAGTGTTCAAGTTCAAATAAGAAAGAAATAGTCGGAAAACCGCCCGGTTTGGAATCATACTCATTTGACCTTCATGCTCAGGGGGGCGGTCAGCAAAAAAACAGATCCAGATCAAGAAATGAGCGGTCGGTGTCGTTATTCCTTATAATCCACGCGGTTTCGTCCTTTGCGGCGAGTAGTACCTGCAATTGAGCAAGGATTTGGCATGCGAAAAAATCTTCCCGTTACCAGCAATGAGCGCACCTTTGACGCCGACGAACGGCTGGTGTCCACCACCGATATTCACGGCAATATTCTTCACTGCAACGATGCCTTCGTGAGCGTCAGTGGTTATACCCGGGAAGAGCTGGTAGGCCAGCCCCATAACCTGGTGCGCCACCCGGACATGCCCGCTGCCGCCTTTAAGGTGATGTGGGAGCACCTCAAGGCGGGCCAGCCCTGGATGGGACTGGTGAAAAACCGCTGCAAGAACGGCGACTACTACTGGGTGGATGCCTATGTCTCGCCCATCACCGAAGGTGGCGCCGTGGTGGGCTTTGAGTCGGTGCGTTCCTGCCCCGAGCGGGACGACGTGGCCCGGGCCGAGCGGCTGTATGAGCGGTTGCGGGCGGGCAAGGCCCTGCCTCGTCGGAGCCTGCTTAACCGGCCCTGGCTGTGGCTGGGGCTGAGCCAGCTAATGGCCGGCGGGCTGCTGCTGGCCGGCCACACCAAGGTGGCCATTACCCTGGACCTGCTGTCACTGGCCGCCTTTGGCGGCTGGATCAGCTACCTGCACCGCCAGACCCTGAAGCGCCTGGATGAGCTGCTGGGGGGCGCCTTTCGCCACGAGCTTACCATGCACACTCACAGCCGGGAGCAGGGCATGCTGGGCCGGCTCAAGGTGGGCATTCGCAGCGAAAAGGCCCGGCTGATGGCCATTATTACCCGGATTGAAGACGCCGCGGGTCGAGTCAGCAGTCGGTCCGACAATGGCCATGAGCAGTCCAATCAGGCCCGGGAAGGCATGGCCAGCCTGCGCCTGGAAACCGAGCAGGTGGCCACCGCCATGAACGAGATGAGTGCCACCATCAATGACGTGACCGCTCATGTACAGGAAACCGCCAGCCAGGCCGACAGCGCCAGCCAAATGGCTCACCAGGGGCTGGCGGTGGCGAGCGTGACCCGGGAAGCCATTGCCGGGCTGAAAAACACCGTGGACGACATCAGCGGCGAGGTGCAGCGGCTGGCGGAACAGACCGCCGGCATTGCCCGGGTGGCAGGCATGATTGAAACCCTGTCGGAGCAGACCAACCTGCTGGCGCTCAATGCCGCCATCGAGGCGGCCCGGGCCGGCGAGCAGGGCCGGGGCTTTGCGGTGGTGGCCGACGAGGTACGCCAGCTGGCGGCGCGCACCCGGGAGTCCACCGGCGAGATCCATCGTATTGTGGCCGAGCTCACCGAGCGGGCCAGCTCGTCGGTAGACGTGGCCGAGCAGGGCAAGGTCAGTGCCGAGTCGGGGCTGACCCGGGTGGTGGAAACCGAGAGCACCCTCAGTGGCATTGCCGCGGCGGTCTCCCGCATTGCCGATATGTCGCTGCAAATGGCCACGGCGGTGGAACAACAGGCGCGGGTGGCGGAAGACATCAACCAGCAGGCGGTGAACATGGCCAGCCTGTCGGACTCGGGCCTGAAGCAGGCCGACTCCGCCGCCGGCAGTATGGCCGGCCTGCAGTCGGTAGCCACCGAGCTGCACGATCTGGTGGTGCGGCTAAAGCGCTGAGGCCAATCGGGCTGGCGCTCCTTCGCGGAGTGACGTTAAGTGTCGTCATGCCCGTGAAGTGAGCACCCAGTACATGTTGCACTCTCTGGAACAACGGCGACAAAACGGCAGACATCACCAGTTGTCCTTGCGCCTGGCATAGCTGCGGCTGAGCCGGCGCAGCACCGGCAACTGCTGCTGAAAGTTGTGGCAGGCGCGGCACATCAGGGTGTGCAGCCTGAGCGACAGTCTTTCCCGGGGGGTGAGGGGCCGTTCCTGACTTTCTGACATCAGCCGGGTGGCCTGGCGGCACTTCAGCATGAGCAGTCTCCTTGCCGTTGCCAGCGGTTTTCCAGGCATTCGCGCAGTCTGAGCCTGGCCCGGTACAACAACACATTTAGGTTGCTGACGGTGAGCGCCAGCTCGGCGCAGATTTCCGGACTTTCCAGGCCCACAAATTCCCGCATCATGAATACTCGGCCCTGACGGGCGGGCAGGCCATCGAGGCAGGCTTCAAAAATGTGCCAGAAGCGCTCGTCTTCCAGGCTGTCATCGGGGGAGCTCCAGCGCACCGGCCGCTCCTGCTTGTGCCAGCGGCCATTGTCGTTAAACAGGGTGTCTTCAAATTGCTGATCGTCGTCGGTGCTCAGCTCGCTGACCGTGGTCAGGCGCTGGCGCTTGCGGATCTGATCGGCGATCTTGTGCTTGAGAATGGCAAACACCCAGGTCTTGTAGGCGGAGCGGCCGTTAAAGGAGTCGGCGTAGCGAAAGGCGCCCAGCATGGCTTCTTGCACCGCGTCTTCCGCCAGGTGCGGGTCGCGCAGTTGCAGAGTGGCAAACTTCAGCATTTGCAGCCGCAATTGCTCGTTCAGCTCGGGTGAAAGCCCGGACGAAAACTCCGACGATTCAGCCATGACATTCCTTGTCGGTAGAGTCTGATGATGTGCCTGCCAGTTAATCACAACGTTTTCGCATTAGCCAATGATCCAGCGACACCATTCCCGGCCCCCGTGCCGCCAGCAACAGCAACACAGTGGCCCACAGGCCGTGCAGCGGCCAGGCCCCGGGGTAGACCAGCACCTGAATTACCCCGGTCATGCCCAGCAGCGCCAGCGCCGACAGCCTTGTGGCCAGACCCAGCAACAGCAGCAGCGGAAAGAGGTGCTCGGCGGTGGCCGCCAGCAGCGCCCCCAGCTCGGGGGAGATCAGCGGCAGCCGGTATTCTTCCCGAAACAGAAACACCGCCGACGCATTCAGGCTGGGCCAGCCCAGGCTGAACTCGCCGCTGACGATGTCGAGGCTGAAGTTGTCTACCTTGGTCTGGCCCGAGCGCCAGAACACGGCGGCGATGGAAAACCGGCCCAGCAGGGCGATCAGTGAATGAGGCAGGCGGTTCAGTCGCCCGCGCCAGGCGCACAGGGTGTGAGTGACATTCATTATGCTTCTCCCTTGAAGTCGACGCCGGTAATCGCCTGATGGGCCAGCAGGCACTGCAGCAGGGTGGCGGGGTTAAAACCGGCATGCCCTTGAGCGGTATGCTCCAGGGCGCTTCCCAGTGACTGGCCGGCCATGAGCGCGGCCATAAAGGCGGCATCGGCTTCGTTAAGGCACAGTACCTTCACCGACAGCCTTGAGCGCAACAACAGCAGATTCTCCGCGCGGGCAGGCTGAATGTCGCCCAGCCGGCCGTCACCATGGTGAGCCAGCCAGATTGAGCCCACCGCAAAAGAGGAGTGCAGCAGGGCGCAGGCGGGGCTCAGTTGCAGGCCGTGGCTGGTCAGGCGTGCCGGATCGGCCAGTAGCGCCTGCAGCGCCTCGGAAGCCACCGGCGTGGCATCGGCAGCATGCTGCACTCGCTGTACCAGCAGTTCCAGCCGCGCCATGTCCGCCAGGTAGGGTACGCTGGCGGCAGGCGCAAAGTCGTCGATAAACGCCGGCAGGCCGGTGCCGTAGTCGGTGAGCAGGGGGGAGGCGGGCGGTGACTGTTCGATATAAATACCCGCCATGGCGTTAAAAAAGTCCTCGCCCACCAATTGCCGGCACACCGGAAACAGGGCCGCCAGGGCGTCGGTCAGCGACACTCGTACATTGTTGCGATAGACGTTGAAGCGGGCTCGCCGGCCGGGGTGAGGGGCAACCTCGTCGGGCACCGGTTGGCTGGCATGCAGCAGGGCATCGAGAAAGGCATCAAGCATGACGGCGCTCCTTGAGATGCGCCTCGTTGAGCAAGCGCTTAATATGCTTCGTTTCTGTCAGCAGTTCGTCAAGGGCGGGCACGTTATTGTCCCGCTCCAGCAGGGTCGGCAGGGGCCCGGTGCGTGCCAGCAGCCACTGGTACAGTGCCCACACCGGCCCGGCGACCGGACTGCCGTGGCTGTCGATAAGCAGGGGGGCACCGCTGTCGTCGGCCTGTTCGTCAAAGCCCGCCAGGTGTACTTCGCCCACCCGCTCAAGAGGCAGGGCCTTCATATAATCTTCGGCATCATGGCCGTGATTGACCGCCGTTACATACACATTGTTCACATCCAGCAGCAGGCCGCAGCCGGTACGGCGCACCGCCTCGCCGATAAAGTCGGGCTCGTCCAGGGTGGAGCCGGCAAAGCGCAGATAGGTGGCGGGGTTTTCCAGCAGAATGGGGCGTCCCAGCACCTGCTGCACCCGGTCCACGTGATCGCACAGCCGTTGCAGGCTGGCGGGGGTATAGGGCAGGGGCAGCAGGTCATTGGCATAGCGACCGCCGAATCCGGCCCAGGCAATATGCTCCGACACCGCCTCGGGCTGGTAACGCTGTACCAGCCGGGCCAGCCGCGTCAGGTGGGTTTCGTCGAGCGGCTCGGCACCGCCCAGTGACAGGCCCACGCCGTGCACCGACAGGGCGAACTGCTCGCGAATGCGGCTCAGGTAGTGATGGCGGGGGCCACCATCCACCATGAAGTTTTCCGCGTGAATTTCCACAAAGCCCAGCTCCGGGCGCGTGGCAAGAATGTCATCGGCGTGCTGCAGCTTGAGCCCCAGCCCGGCGGTGGCCGGCAGCCGGGAGGCACCGGTGCCGGCGGTGTTAAGCGCTGTGGTCATGGTGCCTCCCCTGGGCTCAGGCCTTGACTTCTTCAAAGGCGTTCAGCTGACCCTTGCCGGTGGGCGAGGTGGGCGAGTCGGTTTCCAGGCAGGTACCGGCAGGCACCAGTTTCCAGGAGTTACCCTGATAATCGTGGTTGGAGGTGCCGGCACAGGTGGTACCGGGGCCGGCGGCGCAGTCATTCTGGCCGGCAAGGGCCACGCCGAAGCATTTTTCCATCTCGCCCTTTTTGCCTTCATGGCTGTCGGCCATGGCCGGGCCGGAGGCGGCCAGGGCGGTGCTCAGGGCAAAGGCGAGGGTGGTGGCGGTGTTGACCTTGTTCATGATTGGCATCCTTCTGTGGTTCATGTGACGAAAGGCGGTGCATCACCGTCTTTTCACTTGTTGGTCGAAGGACGCAGTGAATTTCTTACAGCTTTTTTTCAGGTTTTTGTTTTCTGGGGAATTTCTTCAATTTCCACAATCTTGGAGCGGCTCACCACCACCTTCCAACGTTGCAGCACTGGCGGCTTCTGGCCCTGTACTTCGCGGGTGACCAGGTTGAGCAGGTAGCGCTTTTCCACCGGCTGGCGCGAGACCTGGTTGTCTTTCAGCTGGTACACGTGGTGAGAGCCTTTTTCCATCAGGCGGGCCAGCATGGCCAGATCCAGTTGCAGGCTTTCCCGGGTCTGCTCATAGCCGGTGAGAAAGCGGGTAGGCAGCATGCGGGAGTGGCTGCCGTAGTGCATCACCACTTCTTCCCGCTGGCTGATGCTGGCCCGGCGGACGGCACGCACGTCGTCGGGCACCCGGGAGGGGCGCTGATAGTCGAACCATTCCAGCTGCCGCCCTACCGGCTGGCTGCTGTGCACGTCAAAGTACTGCCTTCGCCACTTGGGCCGCCCCTTGCGCAGCCAGCGCCACAGGGTGTTGCGCAGATCGTCCTTGAACAGCTCGCGCAGGGCGTAGAGCACCGCCAGGGCAAAGATCACCAGCATGGAAATACCGCCCAGGGTTTCCCGCACCTCGTAGGCGGCCAGCGAGACCGTGGTCATCACCACGGCGGTAACCACCGCCTTGAGCAGCTTCTGCTCGCCGCCTCCCAGCTCCCGGGTTTTCTCCTTGAGGGTTACCGGGTACTCAATCAGCCGGCGCAGCAGCCGCATCTTGTTGGAAATGCGTGACAAGGAGTCATCGGTGTGGGCGGTGTTGTATTCGTTGTCGATACGGTGCTGACGCTCGATCCGACCCACTTCCAGCAGCAGCGACTTGACGTTCTTGTAGTCGCCGTTGCGGGGCAGGTGAGCCACCAGCGACAGCAGCCGCTGCTCGGTAAACCAGGACACATAGTTGTCGATATTGGCGTAGTACTTGCGCAGGGTCTCGTCGCTGGGCACCCGGCGGCGCAGCCGGCTGAGAATGTCCTGGGCCAGGGCCACCACCTCTTCCACCTCGGCCTGATCCACCTCGTCCATGTGATTGCGCAAATCGTGGCAAGACTGCTCCAGCCCCACCACGTACTGATAGCCATAGAGACTCAGGCTTAACCGGTATTGTTCGGGAGTGAGCTTGCCGCGCTCGGCCAGCCGGCTGTGTACCAGCGGCAGGTGGGGCCGATCGCTGAAATAGGTGCGGCTGGTGTGAATGGCGTTGTGATAAAAGCCCTCTTCCGGCACCGCGTGGCTGTTCAGCCCCAGCTCGCCGGGCACGAACAGGTAGAGATCCAGCCGGTGCTCGGTGGCTTCCCGCAAAATACGCGAGAGCCTGAGCGCGTGGCCGTCCTTGCGTTCAGCGGTGATCACGGAATATCGCTTTTCCAGTTAAAACAGGGTGTTGTGGTTATGCTACTCCCGCCGGCCGGGTGTAGAAAGCATTTATTGCAGCAGCCGGCCGGAGCGGGTCAGCAGGCCGTGCACCAGGGTGCGGGTGGTATTGAGGTTGTCGCTGGCATCCACCATAAAGCTGGCCACGGCGGTAAGGTAAATGCCGGTCAGGGCCACTTCGCCCGCCGAGCGGCGCAGACCGCTGGCCTGCCAGTCGGCAGATTCCAGCAGCCACTGTACGGTGCGGCTGATGCGGGTAATGCCGTGGGCCTGCAGATGACAATGGCCGGGCTCCAGCTTGTAACCGAGCATCTCTTTCACCTGGTTGCGGTAGGGCGCTAGATAGTCGAGCCAGACCATGATGCCGGTGAGCAGCCGCTCGTGCATGGGCTCCTGCGGATCCAGTGGCAGGCTGAGCAGGGCATCGTCGGCCCGGTCGAACAGGGCTTCGGCCAGGTCATCCCGGGATCGAAAATGCCGGCTCAGATCCGCCAGGCTCAGCTCTCGGACCTCGGCCAGCTCGCGCAGACTGAAACCGTGCCAGCCCCGGTGCAGGGCCAGATGCAGGGCGGTGTCGAGAATGGCATCCCGTTCGGCGCTGAGGTGGGTCATGGTGAACTCCGGCTGACAGACTGTTGTTCAGTATAGAAGGCTGGTAACGAGAAAACGGACCGCGATGGGCCCGTTTTTATTCTCGGTCTGTGCAGAACAAGTATTACTGCTGCTGGTCGGTCAGGGTTTTGCCCTGCTCGGTCCAGAACGCCTTGGCGCCATCGTGCAGCGGGGTCACTATGCCCATGGTGCCGCTGTCGATGCTCATGGAGGCGGCGGCCTGGGACACCGACTGCATAAAGGTCAGGCCTTCTTCGGAGTAGATTTGCTGCAGGCTGGCGGCCACCTGATCGGCGGACAGGTGCCGGCCGGCTATCCACAGGGCGGAGTCCTGCACGGTTACCACGTCGTAGTCCACGCCCGGGTAGGTGCCGGCGGGAATGGTCACTTCGGCGTAGTAGGGGTGATCCTGGAACAGGGTGCCGGCACTGGCGGCTTCATGCACCTGCAGCAGGCGAATGTCGTTGCTGGAGGCGGCCTGGATCACCGAGGCGTTGGGGAAGCCGGCAAATACCCAGAGGGCATCGATCTGGCGATCCCCCAGGGCCGAGGCCCCCTGGTTGTAGCCGATGTATTGCGGGGTGATCTTGTCCCACAGCCCAACGCTTTCAAAAAAGCGTTGGGCCGAGGCGGCGGCACCGGAGCCGGCCGGACCGACCGCCACGCTCTTGCCTTCAAGCTGGGACACCTCGGTAATGCCGGCACCATCGAGCACAATCAGATGGGCGGGGGCACCGTAGAGGTAGGACACCGCCTTGGCGTTGCGGTATTTGCGGGTGTCGTTGGTCAGCTGGCCGTTCAGGCCCAGGAACATGTCGCCGGAATAGACGATGCCAAAGTCGGCGTCCCGGGAGTTGACCCGGCGCAGGTTCTCCACCGAGCCGGCAGAGGCCATGTTGGACACATCTACGCCGTCCAGGGTGCGGGACAGCCGGGTGGAAATGCCGTTGGAGAAATACTGAAAGGTGCCGCCGTCGGGACCGCCGGAAAAGGCCAGGCGCTCGGTCTGAGCCTGGGCGGCGGTGGTGCCCAGGCTGGCGACGGTGGCCACGGCCAGGGTGGTTAACACGCGAAAGGAGTTGGTGTGCTTGGTCATGATGATGTCCTCGTTGTCGTTACGTTTATGGTCTTCCGATGAATGAATTTCAGCCGCGCTCGGGCACGGTGAGCACGGGAATGGCCGACTGGCGCAGTACCCGCTCGGCTGTGGAGCCGAGCAGCCATTTTTCCATGCCGCGCCGACCGTGGGTGCCGAGCACAATCAGATCGGCCTTGAGCGCATTGGCCCCGGCCAGAATTTCTTCGGCCCCCCGGCCCAGCCGGATTTCGGTGGTCAGCTCACCCTCAAACCCGTTGAAATAACGCGCTGTAAAGGCGTGCAGATCGGTCATAGCCTGGGTTTTCACTTCCTTGACAAAGGCTTCCATCACGCTGGCGGGAATGCCGCGACGATGGCGGTCGTCCAGCTCGGTGATCACGTGCAGCAGGTGTAACCGGGCACCGTGGGCTTCGGCCAGCTCCCGGGCCAGGGCCGCCGCCTCGGCGGCCCCGTCGGAGAAGTCGGTGGCATGAAGAATGTGGTTAATCCGTGACATGGACTCTCCTTAATGGGCGTTGGAATGATTAACTGCGTGAGTGGCGCTGCCTTCGCGCTGCAGCCACCACACCAGGGCCACCAGCGCCAGGCCGGCGATGTCCGACACCAGGGTGGGCCAGTACAGCAGCAGGGTGCCGGCACCCAGCAGCAGCCATTCGTGCAGTCTGGTCTTGCGGCGCAGGTAGCCCATGGCAAAGGCACCAAAGGCCAGGGTGCCCAGAGTGGCCGAGACAAAGGCGGTGATGATTTCAAGCAGGGTGCCGTCAAGCAGCATGGCCGGTACATAGGCGAACAGCAGCGGCATCACGTACAGCATTTTGGCGAACTTGAACGAGGTCCAGCCGGTTTTCCACGGATCCGAGCCGGCAATGGCGGCGCCGGCATAGGCGGCCACGCACACCGGCGGTGTGATGTTGGAGTCCTGAGACAGCCAGTACACGATCATGTGGGCGGCAATGGCCGACACCCCGAACTCGCCCAGGGCGGGCACCGCCAGCACGGCGACGATCAGGTAGGCGGCGGTGACCGGCACACCCATGCCCAGCACCAGTGACGCAATGGCCACCAGCACCAGCGCCAGCAGCAGGCTGTCGCCGGCCATGGAGATGATCAGATCCGAGAACTTGAGGCCCATGCCGGTGAGGGAAATGGTGCCGACAATCACGCCGATCACGCCTATGGTGGCGCCCACGATCAGGGTGTTGCGTGCGCCCACCTGAATGGCCTCCCAGATTTGCTTCGGCCCCATGCGGGTTTCCTTGCTGACCCAGCTGACCGCAATGCACGACAGCGTGGCCCAGAATGCCGAGTTACCGGCGGAGCGCCCGGCCAGCAGCAGCACGGTAATGATCACCAGCGGCAGGGCGTAGTACCAGCCGCTCTTGAACACGGTTTTCCAGTGGGGGATCTCTTCGCCCTGCACGCCCACCAGGCCGTGTTTCTTGGCCTCGAAGTGCACCATGCAGTACACCGCCAGAAAATACAGAATGGCCGGTCCGATGGACAAAATCATGATGGTGGAATAGGGGGTGCCGGTGAGCTCGGCCATCAGAAAGCCGCCCGCGCCCATAATGGGGGGCAGGAACATGCCGCCGATGGAGGCGGCGGGCTCGATGGCGCCGGCCACGTGGGGCTTGAAGCCGGCCCGTTTCATCATGGGAATGGTAAAGGCGCCGGACGACACGGTGTTGGCAATGGCGGAGCCGGATACCGAGCCGAACAGGGCAGAGGAGATCACCGCCACCTTGGCGGGGCCGCCGGTGGAGCGGCCGGCGAGGGCCAGGGGTAAGTCGATAAAGAACTTGCCGGCGCCGGACTTCTGCAAGAAGGCGCCAAAGAAGATAAACAAAATCACATAGGTCGCCAGCACGTTGGCCATGACCCCGAACACGCCATTGGTGGTCAGGAACAGGGCGGTGGCCAGCCGCTCAAAGCGAAAACCCCGGTGAGCGAACAGATCCGGCAGATAAGGCCCGAACAGGGCAAAGGCGATCATGCCCACGCCGATCAGGGTAATGGACCAGCCCAGCACTCGGCGGCAGATTTCCAGCGACAGCAGCAGGCCCACCACGCTTACCAGCATGTCCACCTCGTTCTCGGCCCCGGCCCGGTAGTTGAGGGCTTCAAATTGACTGATCCAGTAGAGCACGGTACCCGCCACCATCAGTGCCAGCACCACGTCGCTGGCGGTGGGGCTGTGGCCATTGCGCCGGCTCAGCCACTGATCCAGTGGAATCATCAGGGCGGCAAAGGGCAGGGTAAGTAGCAACACATAGTGCAGCTTGTCGGCATCCTGCTCCATGGCCAGGCTCAGGCCGTCGTATTCCCAGGTTTCCCGAAACAGAGTGATCTGCTGGTAAAAGGCAGTGGGCGAGTCGTAAATGACAAAACACCCGGCCAGCAGTGCCAGCAGGGCGGCGCTCACTATTGAGAGGCCGGCGTGGGCGGTACGGCCGCCGGCGGGGTAGAGCAAAAACACCAGCACAAAGGTGATCAGCACATAAATACCGAGATGATACTGAGTGCTGAGTGCGGCCACGCCGGCGCCGTAGAAGTAGAGGGCCACCATGGCCGCGGCCAGACCCGCCACCAGCCAGGCCCAGGGCCCGGTGAGCTTGCGCTCGGTCTTGGCGTCCTTTTCCATCAGCTCCTGAAGCTTTTTCTGCTCCTCGGGGCTGAGCTCGTCGAGCTGTTGTTGTTGCTGCTGTGACATTCCTTAACCTCGTTTTTCCATCGGCTGGTAACAGGCCGCCGTTTTCGTTAACAGGTTATTAGCAAAAGCGAGGCCAACTTTGGTGCAAGCCGAGGAAACCCGCACCAGAAGGGGGCTTGGGCAGGATCAAGGTGAGTGCATGACCAACAAGGTGCACGAAAATGGGTGGAAACTCACCCACTCAAGTTGGGGGTTGGGCGGATTCCCACCCATTGGTGAGAGAAAAAGTGATGCCCGGTCCTGTCATGCCCGTGCAGACGGGCATTCAGAGCATGGTGCGCTTGGCTGGATAACGGCGACAGAGCTGAAGGTACGCTTGGACTCCCGCGAAGCCAGGAGTGACAAAAAGAATGGGTGGAACTCCACCCATTGAAGGGTTAACGGCCCTGGTGGCTGACCGGGGTGGCGCGCAGCAGGTTGTCGTGCACCGGGCAACGGGCGCACACCAGCTCGAGAAAGGCCTGCTTGGCGGCCTCGTCGAGATCGGCGTCGATGTCGGCCTGAATGTCGATGTGCTTGAAGCCCACCGGGTCTTCGCTCGGCTTGCCGGCCAGCCCTGCCGGATTGAGTTCACCGCTGACGTCCACGCGAATGCCGCGCAGTTCAAAACCCTGCTCCCGGGCGGTCATTTTGGCGATGGTGGACACACAGCCGGCCAAGGCAAACAGAAAGGTATCGAGGGGGTTGGGGCCGGTATCGCCGGCGGATGCCTGGTCGATGATCATTCGATGCTGGCCCACTTCGGCCCGTACCTGCCAGCCGCTGGTCATTTCGGAAGTAACCCGGTAAGTCTTGGTTGCCATAAATACCTCTAATTTAGTTTTTCCTTATATTAAGGCCGACGGCGTTAAAAGCAATAGGGCACTCACCCCTTGTAGTCGTTCTTATCGAGGCCGTGTTTTTTCATCTTGTCGTACAGGGTCTTGCGCGGCAGTTGCAGGCTCTCCTGGGTGTGCTTGATGGAGCCGCCATGGCGGGCCAGTTCGGTCTGGATCAGGGTTTTCTCGAACTGATCCACCCGGGCGGCCAGCCCCTGGCCGGTGGCGGGGTTGGCGAGATTGGTTTCATCTCCCAGATCAAAGGAGCAGGCTTCGCCCAGCAACACGTAACGCTCCGCCAGGTTGCGCAACTCGCGCACGTTGCCCGGCCAGCTGTGGCTCAGCAGTTGATGCAGCCGCTCGGCCGACAAGGGCGGTATCTCCCGCTCGTACTGGGCCGAGGCCAGCAGTGCAAAGTGCTGAAACAGCAGGGGAATATCTTCCGGGCGGGCGCGCAGGGGCGGAATGTCGATGCGTACCACGTTGAGCCGGTAATAGAGATCTTCCCGGAACTCGCCGGCGTCGGCCAGGGCGCGCAGATCCGCCTTGGTGGCGGCGACAATGCGAATGTCGAGTGGAATAAGCCGGTTGGAGCCGAGCCGCTCAATGGCGCGCTCTTCCAGTACCCGTAGTAGTTTTATCTGCAGGCTCATGGGCATGCTTTCAATTTCATCGAGAAACAGGGTGCCGCCATGGGCATGCTCAAACTTGCCGATGCGTTTTTCCTTGGCGTCGGTAAAGGCGCCCTTTTCGTGGCCGAACAGCTCGGATTCGATCAGGCTTTCGGGCATGCCGCCGCAGTTGATAGCCACAAAGTTTTGTTCACGGCGCGGGCTGTGCTCGTGAATGTAGCGGGCCAGCAGATCCTTGCCCGAACCGGTTTCCCCCATCAGCAAAATGTCCGCCGGGCTGGAGGCCACCGTCTGTACCAGCCGGCGCAGCTCCTGTACCGCCGGCGAGCTGCCGATAATGCGCGGGCCGGGGGCGCTCTGGGCCTGTAATTCCCGGCGCAGGCGGCGGTTGTCCAGGGTCAGGGCGCGTTTTTCCAGGGCACGGTGTACCACGTCGAGCAGCAGATCCGAGGAAAACGGCTTTTCGATAAAGTCATAGGCACCGCTACGAATGGCGCTGACCGCCATGGAAATATCACCAAAGCCGGTGATCAAAATGACCGGAATGTCGCGGTCGACCGCCTTGACCCGCTCCAGCAGTTCCAGCCCGGTGGTGCCCGGCATGTTGATGTCGGTGATCACGATACCGGTGAAGTCTTCATCGATCAGCGGCAGCGCCTTGTCGGCACTGTCCAGGGCGCAGACGTCGTAATCTTCCAGCTCCAGGGTCTGGCCGGCGGAGCGCCGAATGGCGGCATCGTCGTCGATCAGCAGAATATGGGGCGAGGTCATGCGGGCTCCTTGTGGGCTCGGTTCAATACCAGCGTGAAGATGGCGCCACCCCCGGGGTGGTTGGCGGCGCTCAGCTCGCCTCCCAGGCTTTCCGCAATACGGTGGGAAATGGACAGCCCCAGCCCCAGGCCGGTGGATTTGGTGGTGAAAAAGGGCTCAAAAATGTGTGCCAGCGCTCGCTCGCTGAGACCGGGGCCATGATCGCGCACGGCAAGGATGACGCGGGCATCGTCGGTGGTGATGTTAATGTCGATGCGCGGTGCCGGCTGGTTGGCCATGGCCTGCAGGGCGTTGCCAATCAGGTTGACCAGCACCTGCTCCAGCCGGCCCGCATCGCCGGCCACGACAATATCATCCCGGTCATCGGGCCAGTGCAGGGTAGCGTGGTGTTTTTCCAGCTCGGCTCCCATCAGCACCAGTACGCCCTGGCGCAACTGGGCCACCCGGGTTTGGGCGCCGCCGGCATCGCGCTGGCGGGCAAATTCCCGAAGCGGCTGCAAAATGGCGGCCATGCGCCCGGCCAGTCCGCCGATTTCTGCCAGGTTGCCGTCCACCGCCTCGGTACGCCCCCGCGCCAGCAGCTTGCGACCGTTGTCGGCGAACTGGCGAATGGCGGTCAGCGGCTGGTTCAGCTCGTGGTTGATGCCCGCCGAGAGCTGGCCCAGCACCGCCAGCTTGGCGGCCTGTACCAGCTGGTTCTGGGTCTGCTGGTGCTGCTCCACTTCCTGCTTGAGCCGCTGGTTGCTGTCGGTGAGCTGGCGTGTACGCTGCGCCACCCGACGCTCCAGGGCCTCGTGAGCCTGTTGCAGCTCATGCTCGTGGCGTTGTTTCATGCGGTGGCGGGCGCGTAAAAACAGCAGCAGCGCGGCCGAGGCCCAGAAGGCGCCCAGGCCGGTGATCAGAGTGCGGGCAATGCGAGCCTTGAGCGGGCTCAGATTGGCCAGCACCGCCACCCGCATGCCTGCTTCCGGCAGCAGTTCGCTCACCAGCAGGTAATGGCCGGCGGCCTCATTCCCGTCCAGGGTCAGCAGCTGGTTACCGTGTGTTGTGGTATCCCTGTGTTGCAAGGGCAGGGGCCTTACCTCGGCATTTTCGTAGCGGCGGCTGGCGGCAATGCGGGCCAGCAACTGGTCATCCGGCGTCAGGGCACCGGGGCGGGGCAGCAGGCGAAAGCGCCAGTCATGACGGGTGGAGATAAAAATGACCCCGTCTTCGTCCATCACCAGAATGTCCTGCAGGGCATCGTTCCAGCTGTCTTCTATGTCTTCCAGATCCACCTTGACCACGGTCACGCCGATAATCTGATCGGCCTCGCGCACCGGCGAAGAAAAGAAATAGCCCCGCACCCTTGAGGTGTTGCCCAGCGCAAAATAGCGGCCCTGGCCACCTTCCATGGCCTGCTGAAAATAGGGGCGGAAACTGTAGTCGTTGCCGATAAAGGGCAAAGGCTGATCCCAGTTGCTGGCGGCCAGGGTGAGGCCGTTGCTGTTAATCAGGTAGCTGTCGGTGGCGCCCATGATGGCGTTGACCCAGGACAGGTAGCGGTTGGCGGCGTCGGTCTTGCGTGGGTTGTGAGGGTCGGTGAGCAGGGCTTTCAGCTGTTGCTGGGCCGCCAGCAGCCGTGGCAGGTCCCGGTGCCGGGCCAGCTGATGGCGCAGGTTGATGATGTAGCGGCCCAGGCTGGCCTCGGCGTCCTGACGAATTTGCGCCAGTCCCTGCTCTCTGGCGTGCCAGAACAGGCCGGTGGTTACCAGCAGGGTGCCGAGCAGCAACAGCAAGGGCAGGGCAAGGCGGCGCAACGGCGTGAAAGTGACAAAGGAGTTCCGTCTCATGATGGGCGGCATTATGCGCCTTGCGGACTCGAATTGGCGTGATGTTTCCCGCACTCTTGAGTGTGAGTGGGGTTTGCAGCGACAATGGCGCCTTTTACGGAGCTTTCCATGGCCTTTCGCATTCGTTACCACTACCGCAAGCAGCAAAAGGAAATCGGCTACGCCAACGACAAGCACCACAGCATTTACGATGCCATTGCTGCCGCCGAGGGCCTGGATCTGGCGGAATTTCGTCGCATGGAAGATCAGCTGGCCAATATCAGCCGCAACGATCGCAAAACCATGAAGGAATTTCGGGAAGAATACTTCTGTAAGCTGGGCTTCAGCCAGATCACCATTTTCCGGGATGAATAAGCCGCTAGAATACGACGTGACTCAACTTGTTTATTATTCTTTTTAACCAAGCCCTGGCAGTGTAACAGGCTGCCCTTCCCCTTTTATTTTGGTGGCTTTGTTTGCGTTGGGTGGTTATTTCCTTTTTTCGTCGCTCCTGACTGTTTGAGTTTCATTTGAATTTATTGCTACCGTATTGATTCCGGAGGGTTTTTCCTTTTTATTGGTGCCTTTCGGAACCCGGTTTGACGATGCCGGGAATGCTAACAATGATAAGAAAAACTCTTTACGGGAGAGCGGTGCAATGAATGCCATATTCCTGATGTTGTGTGGGCTGGGTGCCATGGCGCTCGGCTATTTTGTTTATTCAAAATTCGTGGCCGAAAAAATCTTTCGGCTGGACCCCGGCTTTCGCACGCCGGCCCATGAATTTGAAGACGGGGTGGACTATGTGCCCACCAACAAGTTTGTGCTCTGGGGTCACCATTTTACGTCGGTAGCCGGGGCGGCGCCCATTGTGGGTCCGGCCATCGCGGTGATCTGGGGCTGGGTGCCCGCCTTTTTGTGGGTGGTGTTCGGCACCATCTTCTTTGCCGGCGTGCACGATGCGGGCGCTATCTGGGCCAGTAACCGCAACAAGGCCAAATCGGTGGGCGCGCTCACCGGGGATGTGGTTGGCAAGCGCGCCCGCAGCATTTTCATGATCGTTATTTTCCTGGTACTGCTGATGGTGAACGCCGTGTTTGCCGTGGTCATCGCCGGCCTGCTGACCAAGTTCCAGACTTCGGTGGTGCCGGTATGGGGCGCCATTGTGGTGGCGTTGATCATCGGTCAGCTGATTTACCGCAAAATGATTGGCCTGCTCACCGTTTCCGTGGTGGGCGTGGTGGCCCTCTATGCCCTGATCTGGGCCGGCCCTTCTGTGCCGCTGGCGCTGCCCGAGATGTTTATGGGCATGACCGACAAGGCCCAGTGGATCATTCTGCTGTTTGTTTATGCCGCCATCGCCTCGCTGCTGCCGGTATGGATGCTGCTGCAACCCCGGGACTACATCAACGGTCTGCAATTGTTTGTGGGCCTGGGCCTGCTCTATGGCGCCGTGCTGCTGTCGGCCCCGGAGGTGGTGGCGCCGGCGTTTAACGAGAATGTGCCCGAAGGCACGCCCTCGCTGGTGCCGCTGCTGTTTGTGACCATCGCCTGTGGTGCCATCTCCGGCTTTCATGGTCTGGTGTCGTCCGGTACCACTTCCAAGCAGCTCGACAAGGAAACCGACCTGCGTTTTGTGGGCTATTTCGGTGCCATTGGTGAGGGCTGTCTGGCGCTGGCCGCCATTATTGCCGCCACCGCCGGCTTTGCCACTTTGGCCGACTGGCAGGCCACTTACAGTGGCTTTGGTCAGGGCGGGGTGGCCGCCTTTGTGCAAGGCGGCGCCAACATTCTGAGCAACGGCCTGGGCTTTGATATCGAGCTGTCGCAAACCATCCTCACCGTGATGGCGGTGCTGTTTGCCGGCACCACCATGGACACCGGCCTGCGGTTGCAGCGCTACATCTTTCAGGAATGGGGCGTTATCTACAAAATCAACTGGATGCAGAAAGCGGCCCCGGCCACCCTGCTGGCGGTGGCTTCATGTTTGCTGCTGGCCTTTGGCTCCGGCGGTGACGGCTCCGGCGGTCTGCTGATCTGGCCGCTGTTTGGTACCACCAACCAGTTGCTGGCGGGTCTGACCCTGCTGGTGATCACCGTGATGCTGGCGCGTCTGGGCCGGCCTATGTTCGTGACCCTGATCCCGCTGTTGTTCCTGCTGGTGATGACGGTGCTGGCGCTGCTGATCCAGCTCAAGGGCTTTTACGATCAGGCCAACTGGTTCCTGTTTGCGCTGGATCTGGTGGTGCTGGCCGCGGCCATTCTGGTGGCGCTGGAGTGCGGCTCAACCCTGACCAAACTGCGCAGCGGCAAGGTCGAAGGGATCGAGGACAACTCGTGAAAATCAAGCGGGTGCTGGCCTGGATAAACCGGGCCAGCCAATATGCGGAAGAGGTGTACAACGCGCCCTACCGGGCGGCCATTGCCCGGGCCCGGCGCGAGGAAGACGACCTCTTTATGCTGCTGGTGTTCTCGGAAATGATGGGCGTGCCGAACCCGGCCTCCTATTACACCCTGGAACTGCAACCCCTGCTGCTGGAGCGGTTTCACGACTGGCACAAGCGCATGGGCATGGAGCACTCGCCGCTGGATCACTTCCGCTGCTGTTAATTTGGGGCAGATGATGTGGTTTGCCCGAAGCCGGCTGTAATGCCGGCTTTACTGTTTGGAGATATTGAATGTTACTGACCGACAAGCGCGTGTTGCTGGTGGGCGGCAAGGGCGGCGTGGGCAAGACCACTGTGTCATCGTCGCTGGCGCTGCTGGCGGCCCGCCGGGGCAAGCGCTGCCTGCTGGTGTCGACCGATCCCGCCCACAGCCTGGCCGACGCCTTTGGCCGTGAAATCGGCGATACCATTACCCGGCTGGCCCCCAACCTCGACGGCCTGGAGCTGGACCCGGATCACGAGGTGGAGCAACACCTGGCCCGGGTGCTGGAACAACTCAAGCGCTTTACCCGGCCCGAGATGTACGGCGAGGTGGAGCGGCAAATGCGCCTCACCCGCCAGTCGCCGGGGGCCCAGGAAGCGGCCCTGCTGGAGCGCATGGCCCGAGTGATGGAAGAGGGCCTGCAAACCCACGATCTGGTGATTTTCGACACCGCCCCCACCGGCCACACCCTGCGCCTGCTTAGCCTGCCCGAGGCCATAGCCGCCTGGACCCAAGGCATGCTCAAAAGCAACCAGCGTTCGGAAAAACTGGGTGAAGTGCTGGATCACCTGACCCCGGGCAAGGACGTGGACAGCCCCTTTGGCGACCCGCGAGCCCACGAAACCGCAGGCATGGACGAGCGCACCAAATCCATTACCGAAACCCTGCTGGCACGTCAGCGGCTGTTTCAGCGCACTCGCCGGCTGCTGACCGACGGTGAACAGACCGCGCTCTTGTTTGTGCTCACTCCTGAGAAGCTGCCGATACTGGAAACCGAGCGGGCGGTGGCGGCGCTGAAAGACGAAAAGCTGCCCCTGGCCGGGCTGGTGGTGAACCGCATTTTGCCCGATGAAGCCGACGGCGCCTTTCTGGCCCAACGTCGCGAACAGGAAAAAAACCACCTGGCCGAGATTGCACGGGTCTTTGCCGATTTGTCCCGTTATTCGCTGTATTTGCAGCCCACGGATATTCAGGGGCTGGACGGTCTGGGTGACATGGCCTCCCGGCTGGAGCGGGCCGGGCTGTAAGGGCTGGAATTCAATTTACAGCCGGATTTGGCATTGAGTAGAATTTGCCGAGGATTTTCTTTTTTGTGTAACGGAGCAACATGACAACGGCGAAGCAGGGCGACGACAATAACGATGTGGGCACCCGCCTGAAGGCGGTGCGCCTGATGCGCAATATTTCCCAGCGGGAGCTGGCCAAACGCACCGGCGTGACTCACTCCAGCCTGTCGCTGATCGAACAGGGCAAGGTCAGCCCGTCGGTGAGCTCGCTGAAGAAGATCCTCGACGGCATTCCCATGACGGTGGGAGAGTTTTTTACCCTGGATCTGGAAAACACCGATCAAATTTTTTTCAGCCCCGAGGAACTGCAGGACGTGGGCAGCGGCAATTTGTCGCTGAAACTGGTGGGTTACAACCGCAAGAACCGGGCCATGTCCTTTATTGTGGAGACCTATCCGCCCGGCGTGGACACCGGCCACGATATGATGGCCTACCACGGTGAAGAAGCCGGCGTGGTGATCGAAGGGGAAATCGAGATCACTATCGGCGCTCAGCACCGGCTGCTGAAGGAAGGCGACAGCTACTATTTTTCCACCACTCAGCCTCACCGCTTTCGCAACAACAGCGATCAACCCTGCCGTATCGTCAGCTGCTCCACCCCCGCCAAGCATTTCTGAAAAACCAAGGGCGCCTTTTGGCGCCCTTGGTGTGTGAATACCTTGCCGCATTGCGGCAAATTGCGGGCGAGCCGCCCGCGCTCCAGGGCTAATCAGCCCACCCCGAACTCTATCCAGGTGGTTTTCAGCTGGCTGTATTCGGCCAGGGAGTGCAGCGACTTGTCGCGGCCGTTGCCGGACTGCTTATAGCCGCCAAAGGGCACCGTCATGTCGCCGCCGGCGTAGTTGTTGACGAACACCTGGCCCGATTCCAGCCGCCGTGCCGTGGTCAGGGCGCGATCCAGGTTTTGAGTCCAGACCGCCGCCGCCAGACCGTATGGGGAGTCGTTGGCGATGGCCACCGCCTCGTCGGCGCTGTCAAAGCCGATCACCGCCAGCACCGGGCCGAACACCTCTTCCCGCGCCAGGGCCATGCCGTTGTCCACCTTGTCAAACACCGTGGGGGCAAAATACAGGCCGCCGTTCATGTTCACCGGCTCGCCGCCGGTGCGCAGGCGCGCGCCCTGTTTGTGTGCCGCGGCTACGTGGCCGGCAATGCCGTCGAGCTGGGTGGCATCGACGATGGCCCCCATGGCGGTGGCCGGATCCAATGGATTGCCGGGTTGCCAGGCGCTTGCAAAGTGCAGGATGCGCTCCACCAGCTCATCTTTAATGGAATTTTCCACCAGCAGCCGGGATCCGGCGATGCACACCTCGCCCTGGTTGTAGAAAATGGCCTGGGCCGCTTGCTCTGCCACGCGATCCAGATTGCCGGCGTCGGCAAACACGATATTTGCGCTCTTGCCGCCGCACTCCATAAAGGTGCGCTTCATGTTGGACTCGCCCGCATACTGGGTCAGCAGCTTGCCCACGCCGGTGGAGCCGGTAAAGGCCAGGGCATTGACGTCCATGTGCAGGGCCAGGGCCTTGCCTACGGTATGACCGTAGCCGGGCAGCACCTGCAACACGCCGGCAGGCAGGCCGGCCTCATCGGCCAGCGCCGCCAGCCGCAGCGCACTCAGCGGAGACTTCTCCGACGGCTTCAGGATTACGGTATTGCCGGCGGCCAGGGCCGGGGCAATTTTCCAGCAGGCCATCATCAGCGGAAAGTTCCAGGGCACGATGGCGGCCACCACGCCCAGGGGTTCCCGGATCACCAGTCCCAGGCTGCTGGCGGCGGTGGGGGCGATTTCGCCATATACCTTGTCGATGGCCTCGGCGTTCCAGCGCAGGCAGCGCACCGCCGCGGGCAGGTCCACTTCCAGGCTGTTGGAGATGGGCTTGCCCATATCCAGGGTTTCCAGCAGCGCCAGCTCCTCGGCGTGTTGCTCTACCAGACTGGCGAACTGCAGCAGAATGCGTTTGCGCTCCGCCGGGGCCAGGTCGGCCCAGTGGGGCAGGGCGGTGCGCGCGTGGGTCACCGCCAGGTCGGCGTCCTGCTCGTCACAGCTGGCCACCTCGGCCAGTTGGGCGCCGGTAGCCGGGTTAACACTGGCAAAGCGTTCGCCGGAAATGGCTTCGCAGTAGCGGCCGTTGATAAAGGCGCGGCCCTCGGGCCGCAGTCCTTCACTCAGGGCTTGCCAGTGGGCAAGGGTGTGTTGCGTCATGGTCGCCTCCTCAGTCCATGATGCCGAGCTGGCGGGCTGTGGTGTCCAGGCTTTCCCGGGCCAGGCGTACCAGCTCGTCAATTTCGGGCCTGGTGATCACCAGGGGCGGCGACACCACCATGGTTTCGCCCACGGAGCGCATGACGATGCCGGTGTTAAAGCAGTTGTCCCGACAGCGGCCGCCGATACCCGGCTCAAAACGGGCCAGGGTGGTTTTGTCGGCCACCAGCTCCAGCGCACCCAGCAGTCCCAGACTGCGGGCCTCGCCCACCAGCGGGTGATCCGCCAGGCTGGCCCAGCGTTCGGCAAAGTAGGGCGCGGCCACTTCGCGCACGTGCTCCAGCACCCCGTCTTCTTCCATCAGCTCCAGATTGCGCAGGGCCACGGCGGCGCAGGCCGGGTGACCGGAATAGGTAAAGCCGTGGTAGAACTCGCCGCCCTGCTCGATCAGGGTCTCGGCCACCCGATCACCCACCAGCACGCCGCCGATGGGCAGATAGCCGGAAGACAGCCCCTTGGCGATGGGCATGAGATCGGGCTTGATATTGAAATGCTGGCTGCCGAACCATTGGCCCAGCCGGCCAAAGCCGCAGATCACCTCGTCGGCAATCAGCAAAATGCCGTAGTGATCGCAGATGCGCTGAATTTCGGGCCAGTAGCTTTCGGGCGGAATGATCACGCCGCCGGCACCCTGCACCGGCTCGGCAATAAAGGCCGCCACCCTGTCCACACCCAGTTCCTTGATCTTCTGCTCCAGAGAACGCGCCGCCAGCAGACCGAATTCTTCCGGGCTCATTTCCCGGCCTTCGCCAAACCAGTAGGGCTGAGCGATGTGCTCCACGTCCGCCAGCATGGGGCCGCCCTGCTCGTGCATGGGGGCCATGCCGCCCAGGCTGGCGCCGGCCACGGTGGAGCCGTGGTAGCCGTTGCGCCGGCCGATGATCACGGTTTTTTCCGGCTGGCCCTTGAGCTGCCAGTAGCGGCGCACCATGCGCACGACCGTGTCGTTGGACTCGGAGCCGGAGCCGGTAAAGAACACATGGTTGATGTGCTCGGGGGCCAGCTCGGTGAGCTTTTTGGCCAGTTTGATCGCCGGTGGGTGGGCGGTCTTGAAGAAGTTGTTGTAGTAGGGCAGCTCGGTCATCTGGGCGGCGGCGGCGTCCACTAGCTCCTGGCGGCCATAGCCCAGGTTCACGCACCAGAGGCCGGCCATGGCATCGAGAATGCGGTTGCCTTGTGAATCAACAATATAGATGCCCTCGGCACTGGTGATGATGCGGCTGTTGCTGCCCAGATCCTTGGTATCGGTAAAGGGATGCAGGTGGTGCTGGCCGTCCTGCTGGCGCAATTCTTGAGTGTTGTACTGATGCATGATGGTGTCCTTTTCGTTCATCTGTTGCTTAGGTACAGACCATTGCCACGCCAACACGCAGCATAAATTGCCACCTTCACTTTTTGACTGCTGCGAACTTTCACTGGAAGTTCGGTCAGTCAATAAGCTCGGTGCTAGCGAGCAAGCTCGCCCCTGTATGCTCGGCGATGGCAACGGCCTGTACCCTCTTGTTCGAGCGAGTTTCTTCAGGCGTTGACGCGCTGGCGGTAGTTCGCGCAGGCGGCGCCAAAGGCGGTAAAGATGGCGGCGTAGAGCGGGTGTTCATCGGTGCGCCACTCCGGGTGCCACTGCACGCCCAGAGCAAAGGGCAGGGTGGGATCACTGATGGCTTCCACCAGGCCGTCCGGCGCCAGGGCCTCGGCCACCAGGCCCTCGCCGAGGCGGTCAATGCCCTGCTGGTGCAATGAGTTCACCTCAAAGTTCAGCTCACCGGTAAGCCGGTGCAGCAGGCCGTCCGGATTCAGACTGAGGGCGTGGGCCGGCTCGTAGTGGTTGTTGACGCCGACGGTATCCGGCTCGCGATGATCCATCAGGCCGGGCAGTTCCTGCAGCGGCTGGCGCAGGTTGCCGCCGTAGGCCACGTTCATTTCCTGCAGGCCGCGGCAAATCCCCAGCAGCGGCAGTTGCAGCCGGCGGGCGGCGCGGATCAAAGACAGCGCGGATCCGTCCCGATCCGGATCCAGCCGGCACTCGGTGTGATCCTGATCGGCGGCGTAATGGCGCGGATCCACATTGCTGTAGCTGCCGGTGAGGCAAAGGCCGTCGAGGCGTTCAAGGATCCCTTCGTTCAGGCCTTCGGCCAGGGCCGGCAGCAGCACCACTTCCACCTTCGCCGAATGGCGCAGGGCGTCCACGTACTTGTTCACCACCATGTGGCAATGGTGCCCTTCAATCTGTCGCTGACAGGCAGTCACGCCAATCAGGGGCTTGTGCATTATTCTTTCCATGCTTACACCTGCTCAAACCGGTTGGTTTATATATTCAACGGATCTCACCGTCGGGTTGATAGGGTCATGGAAGCATGCTAATGACGCAAAATCCAGCGTGAAAGCGTAATTAAACGGTATTTAGGTTTAAATAGTGTGACGAGGTTAACCCTTTTTTACAACCATTTAACCTTTTTGGTGGCCGGGTGATTGTCTTGAATTGTTCATTATCCTATAACAAATGGCATTCTGGATGGTTATTAAAACGCAACATGGAGGTCACCATGAGTGACAAGGGCATGCAAGAGGCCCGGGAATTTCTGGAACGAAACCCGGATATCAATTCCATCGATCTTATGATCGGCGACATCAACGGGGTGATCCGCGGCAAGCGTATTCCCCGGGACAGCCTGCTCAAGGCCTATGAGGAAGGGGTCTGTCTGCCGGCCTCGCTGTTTGCCCTCGACATTAACGGCAACACCATTGAGGAAACCGGGCTGGGGCTGGATCAGGGCGAAGGCGACCGGTTGTGCTTTCCGGTACCCGGCACCCTGAGCCGGGTGCCCTGGCAGGACAGACCCTGTGCCCAGCTGCTGATGAGCATGTATGAAAACGATCACAGCCCCTTTGTGTATGATCCCCGCCATGTGCTGCAGCGGGTGCTGGATCGTTT
Source organism: Oceanimonas aquatica (assembly GCF_030732065.1). Lineage (GTDB taxonomy): Bacteria > Pseudomonadota > Gammaproteobacteria > Enterobacterales > Aeromonadaceae > Oceanimonas. The sequence continues at coordinate 41,576 of NZ_JAVBHX010000012.1, read as the reverse complement.
TTCCGATCTGGGCCTGACGCCGGTGGTGGCGGTGGAAACCGAGTTTTATGTGATCGATCGGGAACGGGATGATGAGCACCAGTTGCAGCCGCCGGTGTCGCCGGTGAGCGGCAAGCGGGATCGTCAGTGTCAGGTGTATTCGCTGTCGGATCTTGATGACTACTGCGATTTTCTCGAAAGCATTCAGCAGTCGGCCCTGACCCAGAACCTGCCGGTGGACACCGCCATTGCCGAGTGCGCCCCGGGCCAGTTCGAGATCAACCTCAAGCACAGACCCGACGCCATGCAGGCCTGCGACGAGGCGGTATTGCTCAAGCGGCTGATCAAGGGGGTGGCGGCGCGCCACAGCATGGAAGCCACCTTTATGGCCAAGCCCTACAACCAGGAGGCGGGCAGCGGCACTCATATTCACGTGAGCCTGGTGGACCGCGACGGCAACAACCTTTTCTGCGGTAACGATGAGCAGGCCCTGGGCAGCGAGCTGCTGCAACAGGCGGTGGCCGGGGTGCTGGCGCTGATGCCCGAGTCCATGGTGGTGTTTGCGCCCAATGCCAACAGCTACCGCCGTTTTCAGCCCGGTTACTATGTGCCCATGAGCCAGACCTGGGGTGCCGACAACCGCACCGTGGCGGTGCGTGTGCCCGGCGGTAACCCTGCCGCCCGCCGGCTGGAGCACCGTGTGGCCGGCGCCGATGCCAACCCCTATCTGCTGGTGGCCAGCATTCTGGCCGGCATTCACTATGGCCTGACTCACCAACCGAAGGCCCCCGAGCCGGTGACCGGCAACGCCTATGCCAGCCACCCGCCCAGTCTGCCCAACAGCTGGATCCAGGCCCTGGATCAGTGGCAACGCAACGAGATCCTGCCGGAATACCTGGGTCAGGAGTTCTGCCGGGTGTACCACGCCAACCGCTATGGCGAGCGGCAACTGTTTATGCGCCATGTCAGCTCGCAGGAGTATGACTGGTATCTGCGTTCGGTCTGACAGGAGAAAGTCCCATGGAAGGATGTCATATTCGCCGCTGGCTGATGCCGCTGCTTACCCTTGTTTTACTGCTGCCCGGGCTGACCCGGGCCGATGGTCCTGCTCTTGAAGCCCCGGCCCTGGTACTGAAGGGCATTCCCTTTGAGGTGACGGTGACCGGTGCCACCGACCAGCCCCTGTGGCTGGTGCAGGGGGAGCGTCGTCATGCCCTGACCCCGGTGGACGGCAATGCCAGCACTGAGCTGGTCACCGAGGCCGACAGCCTGGCGCTCAGCCTGCAGAACGAGGCCGGCACTGTGCTGGCCGAAGCGGCCAGTCCGGCCATTTCGGCCTGGCTGTCGGTGGTGCCGGCGCTGCTGGCGATCGTGCTGGCACTGGCGTTTCGTCAGGTGATACTGGCGCTGTTCGTGGCTATTTGCTGTGGCGGCTGGCTGGGTTATGGCCTGGCCGGCGACAAGCTGCTCAACAGCGTGCTCGACTCGGTGAACGTGCATGTACTGACGGCCGCCAGCGACTCCGAGCACATGTCGGTGGTGCTGTTCTGTCTGCTGATCGGCGGCATGGTGGGCATTATTTCCCGCAACGGCGGCACCGTCGGCATTGCCCGGCACATTACCCGCTTCGTGCGCGGCCGGCGCAGCGCCCAGACCACCACCGGTCTGCTGGGCACCGCGATTTTCTTTGATGACTACGCCAATGCCCTGATCGTGGGCAATACCATGCGCAACATTACCGACAGGCTGCGTATCTCCCGGGAAAAGCTGGCCTATCTGGTGGACTCCACCGCCGCACCCGTGTCGGCCATTTTGCTGGTAACCACCTGGATTGGCTTTCAGGTAGGCTTGATTGACGAGGCGCTCAGTCTGGTGGACGGCTTTGACGGCTCTGCCTACGGCGTGTTTATGGCGTCCATCAGTTACAGCTTCTACCCCATACTGGCACTGGTGTTCGTATTTATGATCAGCCTTTCCGGCCGGGATTTCGGCCCCATGCTCAAGGCCGAGCAGCGGGCGGTTCGCCGGCAGGCAGAGGCGGATGATGAACTGACCGACCGGGAAGCCATTGCCGAGGAAGCCAGCATCGACGCCAAACCGGGTATTCCCCACCGGGCTCTGAACGCCATTATTCCGATGACGGTACTGGTGTTCACTACCCTTGGGGGTATCTGGTATACCGGCATGAGCGAGCTGGGCTTTCCTGCCGAGGCCGGCCTGCGCGAGGTGTTCGGTAACAGCGACTCCTTTACCGCCATGATGTGGGGCTCCCTGCTCAGTACTCTGGTGGCGCTGGTGATGACCCGCCTGCAGGGCCTGCTGAGCATGGACGAGGCCGCTCATTACTGGTTTGAAGGCGTGAAGTCGATGCTGCTGCCCATCACCATTCTGATGATGGCCTGGTCGCTGTCGTCGGTGAACGAGACCCTGAACACCAGCGATTACCTGGTAAGCGTGCTCAGCGACAGCCTGCAGCCGGAGCTGATCCCGGTAAGCGTGTTTGTACTGTCGGCCTTTACCGCCTTTGCCACCGGCTCTTCCTGGGGCGTGATGGGTATCATGATGCCCCTGGTGGTGCCCCTGGCCTGGGCGGTGCTGCAGCACCACGGCCTGGCCGGCGATCCGGAGGCCATGCACCTGTTCTACGCCTCGGTAGCGGCGGTGCTGGCGGGGGCGGTATGGGGCGACCATTGTTCTCCCCTGGCCGAAACCACCCTGCTGGCGGCCATGACCTCGGGCTGCGGCCTGGTAGAGCATGTGCGTACTCAGTTGCCCTATGCGCTGTTTGTGGGCGTGATTGCCACCCTGTTCGGCATTGTGCCCGTGGCCTACGGCATGCCCTGGTGGCTGGGTATCATCATCTGTTCCCTGGCCATGGCCGCCGGCCTGCGGCTGCTGGGCAAGCGTGCCGACGCCGAGGAAAGTGAGCCGGTCACTGTTGAGCCTGTTGAGGCAGCCAAAACACCTTCCTGAAGATTTGGCAATGCGAAGCAGCAGAGTTGCGCTTTGGCCGACAGTTTGCACGGTCCGACAAGCGCTAAAAATACGTAACTGAGAACGCCGGGAGTGCGACATTTCGCCGCACTCCCGGCGTTTTTATTCGTGTTAACATGGCGTTTTGTTTGAGTTTTATTCAGCGCCATCATGACTCGATCTGCTTCTGCCACCCTGCCATTGCTCGATTTGGATCGCGTGCTTCGCTTCAGCCTGTACAGCCGCTGGGTGTTTGTGGCCGTGCTCGGCACCAGTACCCTGATTTTTTACTGGCTGAAACCGAGCCTGCCGCTGCTGCCACTGGCTGCGGTGGCGCTCGGCATGGCCGGGCTGAACCTGTGGCTGACCCGCGCCGGGCGCAGTGGCTGGCCGGCACAGCGATTGCTGGCGTTTGGCCTGCTGCTGGATGTGCTGGCGCTGGGGCTGGTGCTGGGCCTGACCGGCGGCGCCAGTAATCCGCTGGCGGTGCTGTTTCTGCTGCCATTGGTGATGGCGGCGCTGGTGTGTTCGCCCCGCTTTGCCTGGTGGCTGACCGCCCTTGCCACCGGCCTCTACCTGCTGCTGTTTTTCTGGCATATACCGCTGCCGGCGGGAGAGCACGCGGGTCATGGCAGCCACGAAGCCTTGTTCAACCTGCATCTCACCGGCATGTGGCTGACCTTTGCGCTGTCGGCGGGGCTGATCACCGCTTGTGTGTCGCGGCTGGTGCGCATTCTGGGCGAGCGGGAACGGCGCCTGAACCAGGCCTACCAGCGTCAGGACACCGATGAACGGCTGCTGGTGCTGGCGATGGAAGCGGCGAGCCTGACCCACCAGCTGTCCACGCCGCTCAATAATCTGTTTCTGCTGAACGAAGAGCTGCGCGAAACCCCCAATCTGCCCGAGGAGGTTCAGGAGGATCTGCAACTGGCCCACACTCAACTGAAGCAGTGCGCTGACATCCTGAGCCGGCTCAAGCACCAGAGTCAGGCGGAGCAGGAGCCGGTGCAGCTATACCGTACGCTGAGCGAGCGGCTGGCCCAGTGGCAGAACCTGCGCCCGGAGGTGCGGGTGGACTGGCAGCGGCCCGCTGATGCACAGGACCGGGAAGTGCGGCTCAGCCCGCTGTTCTGGCCGGCGCTGTTCAATATTCTCAATAATGCCGCCGACGCCGGAGAAGGGCGCATTGAGCTGCTCACCAGGCTGCACGACAACGGCGACTGGGAGCTGGGCGTGCATAATCGCAGCGGCGTGCTGAGCGAGGCCCAGCTGCGCCGGGCCGGACTGGATCAGTTCGACTCGGGCAAACCCGCCGGGCTGGGACTGGGAGTCTGGTTGTCTCACGCTACCCTGTCGCGCCTGAACGGCCGGCTGGAGCTCGGCAACCATGCCGAGGGTGGGGTCTATGCCCGCATTCTGCTGCCGCTGGAGCCAACGCCATGATGACCGATTTTCTGCTGGTGGATGATAACGAGACCTTTGCCCGCCTGCTGTGCCGGGGCTTCAAGCGCCGGGGCCTGAACCTGGAATGGGCGCAAACCGGCGACGCGGCGCTGGCGCTGCCGGCCCGCTATCAGGGCATTCTGCTGGATCTGAACCTGGACGGAGAAAGCGGCCTGCAACTGCTGCCCGAGCTGGTGGCGGCCCAGCCTCAGGCGCGCATTGTGGTGCTGACCGGCTACGCCAGTATCAGTACCGCCATTGCCGCCATCAAGCTAGGGGCGCTGCAGTACCTGCCCAAACCGGCGGAGATCGACGCCATTCTCGCCGCCTTTGAGGAAGAAGACGCCGAGCAGACCGCGGGCCTGAACATCGAGGAAGAGTCGCCCTCACTCAGGCGCCATCAGTGGGAATACGTGCAGTTTGTGCAGCAGCAGCATGAGGGCAATATCTCGGCCACGGCTCGGGCCCTGGGCATGCATCGACGTACCCTGCAGCGCATGCTGCAAAAGCATGCGGTCAGTCGTTGAGGGCTGCGACAATGTGCCGCATGGTGCCGCGATGTGATTTTTTCTACCATGAACGGGACTCATCTTTCACTACCCGTGCAAAGGATTCCGGCGGCGCTTATCGGCGCCGCACTTTTTATTTTTAGGAGTGAAAACATGAACAAAATGCGCAGTGCCATTGCTTCCCTGTTGCTGCTGAGCGCCACCGGCGCGGTGGCCCACGAATATGAACAGGGCAGTCTGCAGATAGCTCATCCCTGGAGCCGACCGGCCCCGCCCATGGCGGCCAACGGCAGCGCCTACCTGGTGATCAATAATCACGGTCATGTCGATGATGTGCTGCTTAGCGCCGAGAGCCCGGTGGCCGAGCGGGTGGAGATCCACACCCATATGATGGATGGCGACATGATGAAAATGCGCCAGCTTGAGCAACTGCCGGTGCCGGCGGGTGAGGCGGTGACTCTGGCGCCGGGCGGCCATCACCTGATGCTGTTCGGCTTGAAGCAGGCTCCCAGGGAAGGTGAGCGTTTTCCCCTGACTCTGCATTTTGAGCAGGCGGGCGAGGTTGCCGTGGAAGTGTCGGTGGATGCGGACCATGCCAGGCCGGAGGAAAAGGCGTCCGACGACGGCCATCATCACTGACCGTTAAAAGGGGCCGGAAGGCCCCTTATTTTATTGTTTAAATGCCGTTATATCCGAGAAAGCGGAGATCCAGTGCATATTGCACCGAGTCCCCGCTCTCACCGAATGACGACAGAAAAACGCTTATCATCACTCCATCAATTCCCGGTGTATTACCTTGATGCAGCAGTCTTCCACATATTCCAGCTCGGCCTCGTCGGCGGCGTCGGCCGCGGTCTGGCTGGTGATGCCTTCCTGCAGCCACAGGCACAGCGCTTCGTGTTCAATGGCATCAAGGGCGATATCGGCGGCAAACTCGCCCCGGCGAAACACGTTCACCAGCTGTACCGGCTGATCCAGATCCTCCAGCCCGGCCACGCAGGTTTCCCCCAGGATGATGGCGCCGGCCAGCTGAGGATTAACCGGAAAGACCCGGTAGCCCTGTTGCTGCAGGTACTCCATCACCTGATAGCTGGCCCGCTCGGAGCGGTTTGAAGCGCCCACCAGGGCAATGTTGCGTGTGTCGGAAAGAATACGTTTCAGGCGTTGCTGCTCGGGCGCGTCCATGATGTCTTCCTGCTGACTGAAAAACTCCGTTATACCAGCTTGCCGGCCCGGTAATCCATGATCGCCCGCTCGATTTCCGCTTGTGTGTTCATCACAAAAGGGCCGTACTGCACTACCGGCTCATTGATCGGTCGTCCGGCCAGCAATAACAGCCGGCCGCACTTGTCGCCGGCGGCGAGGGCCAGGGTGTCGCCATCGCCGAGCAGGGCGCTTTGGCCATTTGGCTGGGTCTGCCCATTCACCTTGATATTGCCTTCAAAGGCATACAGCATGGCGTGCAGCTCCGCGGCCAAGGGCAGGGTCAGTTCAGCATTGGCTGCCAATTGAATATCAGCGATTAATGGCCGGGTATGATCGCTGCCGATAGGGCCTTGCCATTGCCGGCCGGCCAGGCTCAGTTCTCCTGCCAGCAGCACCAGCTCGCCGCCGCCGTCCAGGGAAATATGTGGCAGCTCGGCGGCGGCAATGTCCCGGTAACGGGCCGGCTGCATCTTGAGTGTCGCCGGCAGATTGAGCCAGATCTGAAAGCCCTGCATGCGGCCGGCTTCCTGCTGGGGCATTTCCGAGTGGATCACGCCCCGGCCGGCGGTCATCCATTGCACATCACCGGGGCGCAGGTGGCCTTCATTGCCCATATGATCCCGGTGCAGCATGTGGCCGTCGAGCATGTAGGTGATGGTTTCAAAGCCCCGGTGCGGATGGTCGGGAAAGCCGGCGATATAGTCAGCGGCCTCATCCGAGGCGAAGTGATCCATCATCAGAAAGGGATCCATGCGCTGCTCCTGGCGCTGCCCAAGCACCCGGCGCAGGCGCACGCCGGCACCGTCCCGGGTGTCCAGGGCCGGGTAAGTGGTCAAGATGGATCGCGCTGTCATGATGTCGCTCCCTGTTGAAACCGTTCGGCCCGGTCGTGGGCCTGCCACCAGTCCTGCCGGGGGCCGGTGGAAATAATGCCGTGGGGGTTGATGGTGGTGTGGCTGCGAAAATAGTGATGGCGAATGTGCGCCATGTCGAGGGTATCGGCCACCCCGGGCTGCTGGTAAAGATCCCGTAAAAAACCATACAGGTTGGGATAATCACTGATACGGCCGCGATCACACTTGAAATGAGTATGATACACCGCATCAAAGCGGGCCAGGGTAGTCCACAGCCGAATGTCGGCTTCGGTCAGCCGGTTACCCAGCAGCCAGCGCTGGCGGCCGAGGCGCAGCTCCAGATCGCCGAGGGTGGCAAACAGGGGATCAACGGCTTCGTCATAGGCGTCCTGGCTGGTGGCAAAGCCGGCCTTGTACACGCCGTTATTCACATTGTGGTAGATGGTAAGGTTGAGCTCGTCTATTTGATCCCTGAGCGTCACGGGGTAGTAATCGCCGGCGTTGGCACCCGCATTATCAAAGGCGTTGTTGAACATGCGCACTATGTCCGCCGACTCGTTGCTGACGATGGTCTGGCGCTGTTTGTCCCACAGCAGGGGGACAGTGACCCTGCCCGTGTAGTTCGGATCGGCCCGTGTGTAGAGCTGGTGCAGGTAGTCGTGTCCGTACAATTGATCGCCGGTGGTGCCGTTGAAGTCGGTGGCAAAGGTCCAGCCGTGATCTTTCATCAGCGGGTGTACCACCGACACCGACACCGCGTTTTCCAGGCCTTTCAGCCGGCGCAATATCAGGGTGCGGTGGGCCCAGGGGCAGGCGAGGGACACATAAAGATGATAGCGGCCCGGCTCTGCGGCAAAGTTACCTGCGCCGGTGGGGCCGGGGCTGCCGTCTGCCGTGATCCAGTGGCGGTAGCGGCTCTCGCTGCGCTCAAACCGGCCCTCGTTCTTGTCGGTGTCGTACCAGACGTCGTGCCAGACGCCCTCGATCAGCTTGCCCATGGCCTGCTCCCATCATGAATGAACCTGATGTCAGTATGGAAGCCGTGGCCATCGCCATAAAGCGGGAATATTCGAGCCAGCCATTCAAAAAATATGAAGGTGCGTGTTCTTTCTATTTCAAGAAAAACGAGCACCTTTGGGCAAGGTGCTCGTTGATATCATCAGTAAAACTGACGCAGCCACTGGTCTAGCTGGCCGGCGGGCAGGGCGCCGGACTGGCGGGCGATTTCCTTTCCGTCTTTGAATACGATCAGGGTAGGGATGGAGCGAATGCCAAAGCGGGCTGCCGCCTGCTGGTGAGCCTCGGTATTGAGCTTGGCCAGACGCAGCCGGCCGGCGTGCTCGCCGGCGGCGGCCTCAAACACCGGCGCCATCATCTTGCAGGGGCCACACCAGGGCGCCCAGAAGTCGAGCACCAGCGGCAGGCTCTCGTTGGCCAGCAGCCGGTCAAGCATGGGGCCGTCCAGCTCCTGGGCTGTGGCGGGCGTCAGCGCCGCCTTGCATTTGCCACATTTGGGGCCCTGCTGAAGTCGCTCGGAAGGCACCCGGTTGCGGGCCTGACAGGCCGGGCACACAAGGTAGTGTTCGCTCATTACTTCATCCAGTCGGCCAGTTCGTAGGTCAGCGTGTGTTGCTCGCCTTTCAGCTCCAGTTGCTGGTTATCGTGGCTGACCACGGCGCCCTTGGTGAGGGTGTTGAGCACGGCGGTTTCCACTGTTTGTGCTTCCGGCGCACAGGCCATCTGGGTAACCCCAAGAGGTTCGGCTTTGAGCACGCCCTGCTCCAGGGTGGCACTGCCAAAAAAGTTGTTGCAGCCGGCCCGGCCATTAATGGAAAAGTGTTCGCCGATTTCCAGTTCGGATTTAATGTCGGCATTTACGGCCACACCGTCGATGGCGGTCAGGTTCCAGTGATGATGCTGCAGATCCGATTCAACCACCTTCAGGCCACCGCTGCAGGCGGTCAGCAACAGGGCGGTGGTGGCTGCAAGGGCGAGTTTCATAAGTGCTCCTTAATTGATTTTGTTATCGCAGGGCTGATCGTCGGCCAGACGTTGCAGGTTGTCGAGGGTGACCTGGGCAATGGCAGACAGTGCTTCATTTGTTAAAAATGCCTGGTGGCCAGTGAGAATGACGTTAGGGTAGGCGGAAAGCAAGTGAAAGGTCTCATCCTGAATGATCTGACAGGATTTGTCTTCAAAGAAAAGATGCTCTTCCTCCTCATAGACGTCCAGCCCCAGATGACCGATCTTACCGCTGTTGATGGCTTCAATGGCATCCCTTGCATTGAGCAAACCGCCCCGGCTGGTGTTGATGATCATGACGCCGTTCTTCATTTGCGCAAAGCTGTGGCGGTTGAGCAGATGATGGTTGTCCGGGGTCAGCGGGCAGTGCAGGCTGATCACGTCCGACTCGGCAAACAACTGGTCAAGCTCCACGTAGCGGGCGCCCAGTGCCAGCACCTGTTCGTCCCGAAACGGATCGTGCACCAGCAACTGCATGCCCAGCCCCTTGAGAATACGCAGGGTGGCCAGGCCGATTTTTCCGGCGCCGATAATGCCGGCGGTTTTACCGTACATGTTAAAGCCGACCATGCCGTTAAGGGAAAAGTTGGCGTCCCGGGTGCGCTGGTAGGCCTTGTGAATATGGCGGTTGAGGGTCAGCATCAGGCCGACCGTGTGCTCGGCCACCGCTTCGGGAGAGTAGGCGGGCACCCGCACCACATCAATGCCGGCCTTGCGGGCGGCCTGCAGGTCGACATTGTTGTAACCGGCGCAGCGCAGGGCGATGCACTTCACGCCGCCTGCGGCCAGAATGTTGATCACCTCCGCATCCAGCTTGTCGTTCACGAACACGCACACGGCATCAAAGCCTCGGCCCAGTAGCGCAGTGTCGGGGTTCAGCCCGGCATCGAACCAGGTGATATCAAAACCGTGGTGGCGGTTTTGCTCGGTAAAGTGTTGCTGCATGTAGGGACGGGTACTGAAAAAGGCGATGTTCATGAAAAGGGCGGCTCCGTTTGCCGGTGGGGATGTAAGGATTATTGGGCTTGGCCGGTGGCTTTTTCAAGCTGTGGGGCGGAGGAGTTTGTCCGAATGAGACTGACTTGAGTCGGACCGGCACGCGGCTTGCTCAACTATGATAAATAGTGTTTTTATGTGAAGGTATTTAAATCACGGATGTAGTCACGGATGTCATCACGGATGTCATCAAATCAAAGGAGTCGTCCATGCAAGTTATCCTTCTTACCGGACAGGCAAAACCGCTGGCGCCGGGCATCGACAGCGCCATCGACAAACAGCCCGTCAGCGAGATGCTGTTCTGCAGCCACACCGGGCTGGAAGGGGATGTTCAGGTCGCCAGCCATTTCCACGGTGGACCGGAGCGGGCGCTGCATTACTACCCGGCGGAGCATTATCCGGTATGGCGCCAGTGGTTTGATGGCATGGGGCTGACGGATAACAGCGAGCAGCTGGTGCCCGGTGCCTTTGGCGAAAACCTGTCCGGCACCGGGTTGACGGAAGCAGACGCCTGCATAGGCGATGTGTTCCGGCTGGGAGAGGCACTGGTGCAGATAAGCCAGCCCCGTTCACCTTGCCACAAGCTCAATGCCCGCTTTGGCCACGACTTTTTCTCGGTGCTGGTGCAGGCCAATGGCCGCACCGGCTGGTTGCTGCGGGTGCTGGAAGAAGGCAGGGTAACGCCAACCGCCTTACTTGAGCTGGTGGAGCGGCCCTGTGCAGGCATGCCGGTCAAGCGGGCCGGCGATATCATGTTCAACCGCGGCTATGATGCCGATGGCTTGCGTGAGCTGGCTGCCACCGAACAATTATCCGCCAGTTGGCGCAAAAAAGCGGCGGATTATTCGGCTGCCGGCCGGGTGAATGACTGGACCATGCGATTATTGGGTCCAAAAGCGGATTAATGATGAAAAAGGGCTTGCAAGGGGGCCGGTGTTTCTGTAAATTCTCGCCCCGTTAACGGCATGTAGCGCAGCCTGGTAGCGCACTTCGTTCGGGACGAAGGGGTCGGAGGTTCGAATCCTCTCATGCCGACCAGATTCTCGAAAAAGCCTCGCAGCAATGCGAGGCTTTTTTGTTTGTGCATAAAAAACAAAGAGGCCGTGCGGCCTCTTTTTGATTACTCGCTGACGGTGACAGTCTGGCCGTTAAAGTGAACTTCCTGCCCCGCCACTATCTTGCAGCGCTTGCGCACTTCCACCTGGCCGTTCACGGTCACGGCACCCTCGTCGATTACCGCCTTGGCCATGGCGCCCGAGTCGCACCAGCCCAGCACCTTCAGCAGGTTGCACAGGGGAATGAAGTCGTTGCCTTCCAGGCTGAATGTTTCGTTCATGAATGCTCTCTTGGGTGGTGATTTAATTTGCTTAAAAACATAAAAATAGTTTTAAGTTTTACACTTTTGCTTAAGGTGCAGTCTTGTTGATTGTTTCTTTGCTGTTTTTCGAAATCTTGGGCATTATGAATGATTCAGCCCCGGCCGCGTTTCATGCATTCACTTCACAAGACTCACCTGGAAGGTAGTCCTGTTCAGGGAGACTGTGTCATTCTTGAATGTGTGCGGCGGCGCGCTCGCGGCCCTGTTTACAGTATCAGTTACGTTATCAAGAGGTGATTATGTCCGGATTGCTGCCCAATATCGACCCCGATGGTCTGCTGGAATACTCCGTGGTTTACACCGACCGCGCGCTTAACCACATGTCCGCGCGCTTTCAGCAGGTCATGAAGGACATTTCCGCCAGCCTGAAAGAGCTTTATCACGCACACTCTGCTGTGATCGTGCCCGGCAGCGGCACCTTTGGCATGGAAGCCGTGGCCCGCCAGTTCGCTACCGACAAGCACTGCCTGGTGGTACGCAACGGCTGGTTCAGTTATCGCTGGAGCCAGATTTTTGAAGCCGGCAAGATTCCGGCCTCCGAAACCGTGCTCAAGGCCCGCACCATTGAAGACGGTCCTCAGGCCGCCATGGCGCCGGCCCCCATCGAGGAAGTAGTGGCCGCCATTCGCGAACAAAAGCCCGATCTGGTGTTTGCCGCTCACGTGGAAACCGCCGCTGGCATGATACTGCCCGACGACTACATTCGTGCCATGGCCGACGCCGTGCACGAAGTGGGCGGTCTGCTGGTGATCGACTGCATCGCTTCCGGCACCATCTGGGTGGACATGGAAGCCTGCGGGGTCGACATTCTGCTGAGCGCCCCGCAAAAAGGCTGGAGCAGCTCACCCTGCTGCGGCCTGGTGATGCTGAGCAAACTGGCCCGCGAGCGTATCGACAGCACCCAGAGCTCCAGTTTTGCCATTGATCTGAAAAAGTGGCTGCAGATCATGGAAACCTATGAGCAGGGTGGTCACGCCTACCACGCCACCATGCCCACCGATGCCCTCACCGCGTTCCGCGACACCATTGTCGAGAGCCGTGAAATGGGCTTTGAGGTGATGAAAGCACGTCAGCAAGAGCTGGGCGATCGGGTGCGGGCCGCGCTGGCGGCCAGGGGCATCAAAAGCGTGGCCGCCGACGGCTTTGCCGCGCCGGGCGTGGTGGTGTGCCATACCGACGACGCCGGCATCAAGAGCGGCAGCAAGTTCGCCGCCGAGGGCCTGCAGATCGCCGCTGGCGTGCCCCTGGCCTGCGACGAGCCCGCCGACTTCCAGACCTTCCGCCTGGGCCTGTTCGGCCTCGACAAGCTGAAGAACGTGGACCGCACTGTGGCCACCTTTGAAGCCGCCCTGGACAAGGTGCTGAAAGGCTGAGTCCGCACGGACATGACAGCCAGCCAGGCCGCCCCAAGGGGCGGCTTTTTTTGTGCGCCGTTACCTGACGCAACCACTGGCGCTCAGGTGAAGCTTTTTTGAATGTCTGTTCTAGACAAGTTGACATTCCGGTCGGGATGAAAAAATTAATCCCTTAAATAACAATCTCTTACCATATTCTCTCCCGCTGCAACAAGTTTGTCGCCGACACTTCGCTGACTTAATTCCTCAATAAAACTGTCATCTATCCTCCGCAACATGGCTCGCGAATCCAACGTGAGGCTGCTGGCAATGAACAACAAGATCATTGAGGTCAGGCGTCTGAGCAAGACCTTTGACAACAAGAAAGCGCTGAAAGAGATCAACCTGGACATTGCTCACTCGGGCATTACCGCGCTGCTGGGCCCCTCCGGTTCGGGCAAGTCCACGCTGCTGCGGCACCTGAGCGGGCTGGTGTTTTCCGACAAGCGGGAAGGCACCGAAGTCCGGGTCATGGGCGAGCTGGTGCAGGCCCGGGGCAAGGCGGCCCCGCGCGTGCGTTGCTGCCGGGCGCAGGCCGGTTACATCTTCCAGCAGTTCAATCTGGTTAATCGTCTGAGTGTGCTGACCAATGTGCTGATTGGCGCCCTCGGCAGCACCGCCCGCTGGCGCACCCTGACCGGTCGTTTTACCCAGGCTCAGCGTGAGCAGGCGATGCAGGCACTGGAGCGGGTGGGCATGGCGGCCTTTGCCGGGCAGCGAGTGTCCACCCTCTCCGGCGGCCAGCAACAGCGGGTGGCCATTGCCCGTTCGCTGATGCAGCAGGCGAGCATCATCTTCGCTGACGAACCCATTGCCTCGCTCGATCCCGAATCGGCACGCACCGTCATGGAGCTACTCAGAGACATCAATGAGCGGGAAGGCATTCCGGTAGTGGTGACCCTGCATCAGGTTGATTATGCGCTGAAATATTGTCAGCAGCTGGTTGCCCTGCGGGAAGGGGAAGTCTTTTATCAGGGCGCCTCCTGCGCCATTTCGGAGCAGGAACTGGCGGCGCTTTACACCAGATCGCGCCCGGCGGCCAAAGCATCAGCAACACCCGGTGTCGGCCCCTTACCGGCCAACCCTTCCTTTCTACCTGGTTCCATTCAAGGACAACTGTCATGAAGCATGCACTGAAAAAACTCGTGGGTGGCGTGGCGCTGCTGAGCACCGTGCTCTCGGCGCCTGTGCTGGCGGATGAAGCGCCACTGTCGACCATCAACTTCGGCATTATTTCCACCGAGTCCCAGCAGAACCTCAAGCAGAGCTGGGAACCCTTCCTGGCCGACATGGAAAAGCAGCTGGGGGTGGAAGTCGAGGCCTTCTTCGCGCCCGACTACGCCGGCATCATTCAGGGCATGCGCTTCGACAAGGTCGATATCGCCTGGCTGGGCAACAAGTCGGCGATGGAAGCCGTGGACCGCGCCGGCGGTGAAATCTTCGCCCAGACCGTGCGCGCCGATGGCCAGCCCGGTTACTGGAGCCTGCTGATTGCACATCAGGACAGCCCGCTCACCTCTGTGAAGGACGTGCTGGCACAGCGTGATGAACTGGTGTTCGGCAACGGCGATCCCAACTCGACCTCCGGCTTTCTGGTGCCCTCCTATTATGTGTTTGCCCAGAACGATGTTTCTCCCCAGGAGTTCAGGCAGACCCTGAACTCCAGCCACGAGGTCAATGTGTTCGCCGTGCTCAACAAGCAGGTGGATGTGGCCACCAACAATACCGAAAGCCTGGCGCGATTTGCCGAGCGCGAGCCGGAGAAAGCCAAGAATATCAAGGTGTTGTGGAAGTCGCCGCTGATCCCTGCCGATCCCATCGTCTGGCGCGAGAACCTGCCGGAAACCACCAAGCAGGTGGTATACGACTTCTTTATGGATTACGGCCGTGACGGTGACCCCCGGCAACGGGAGATCCTGGCGTCGATGGAGTGGGCTTCGTTCAGCCCGTCCAGCAACCTGCAGTTGCTGCCCATTCGTCAGCTGCAACTGTTCAAGGAGCTGAAAGAGCTGGAAAACAACCAGGCCGGCGGCGACGACATCGCTCAGGTGAAAATGCAGCTGGCGGCGCTGAACCGTCAGATGTCTGCCCTCTCGGCCATGACCAACTAAGTACCGGTGAAAGGCCGGCATGGCCGGCCTTTCACGGTCATCGGAGACTGTGACAATGAATACTGATGTCGTGACACCGCCGGGCCCGGGCCTGCGTTTGTGGCAACTGCTCAAGTGGATAGTGCTGGCCCTGGTGCTGGCCTGGGCCTGGCAGGGAGCCGAGATGGATCCCGCGGCACTGGTGCGGGATGCCGGCAACATGGCCGAGCTGGGCGCCGGTTTTTTTCCGCCGGACTTTACGCACTGGCAGCTGTACCTGAAAGAGACCTTGGTCACCCTGCAGGTGGCACTGTGGGGCACCCTGCTGGCCATAGTGCTGTCGATTCCGTTTGGCTTGCTGTGCGCCGAAAACCTGTTTCCCCAGTGGGTGTGTCAACCGGTGCGGCGACTGATGGATGCGGCCCGGGCCATCAATGAAATGGTGTTCGCCATGCTGTTTGTCGTGGCGGTGGGGCTGGGGCCTTTCGCCGGGGTGCTGGCACTGTTCGTCCATACCACCGGGGTCCTGTCCAAGCTGTTTTCCGAGGCGGTGGAAGCCATTGAGCCGGGCCCCATCGAAGGGGTGCGCGCCACCGGCGCCAGCAAGCTGGAAGAGATTCTCTACGGAGTATTGCCTCAGGTGATGCCGTTGTGGATTTCCTATTCGCTCTATCGGTTTGAATCCAATGTCCGCTCCGCCACCGTGGTTGGCATGGTAGGGGCCGGCGGCATTGGCGTGCTGCTGTGGGAAGCGATTCGCAGTTTCCAGTTTGAACAGACGGCGGCCATTATGCTGGTGGTGATTGTCACCGTAAGTCTGCTTGATGTCGCCTCCCAGTTTATTCGCAAGAAATACATCTGATTTATTTGAATGGACTTGTCTAGACAACAATAAATTAATGGTTGGGGGGAATGGCGGTGTAAAAGTTTCCTCAATGGTGTCCTGGTTAACTGGCGGAGCAGCAGCATGCGTATATATCTGAAAATCAGCAGGCAGTTGGAATCGGACATCAGGCAGTATTTCAGGCCGGGAGATTATCTGCCGCCGGAAATGCAACTGGCCGAGCGCTTTCAGGTTAATCGCCATACGGTGCGGCGCGCCATCGACGAGCTGGTCGCCAACGGCCTGGTGCAGCGCCATCAGGGCAAGGGCAACATGGTATTGCGCCAGCCCCACCTTTACCGGCTGCATGACGGGGCGCACTTTACCGGCAACCTGCTGGAACAGGGGTCGCTGCCCAGTTGCCAGGTGGTCGGCTCCCGGCTGATGGCGGTGACCGGCAAGCTGGCCGTGGAATTAAATATCGAACCCGAGCAAAAGATTGTTCATATACAAACGCTGAGAACAACGGAAGGGATCCCGCGTTGCGTGATCAACCATTATCTGAGTGACCCGGAATGGTGGCCGGTATTAAAGCATTTTCGTCAGGGGTCATTGCACGAGTTTTTAAGAAAAACACTTGAACTGGAATTGAAAAGGGAATCCACCAGGCTGAGTGCCCGGGCGCCCTCAAATGAAGAGTGTCGCCTTTTGCAAATAAACAAGTCGGTTCCGGTTATGCGTATTAAAACCAGGAATCAGCTCAAGGGGTCGAATCAGATTGCGGAATTTTCCGTGAGTTCATCCCGTTCCGATTTAATTGAATATGTCGTGGAGCACTGAATGAATACACCACAACGCAAACAATGGATGTCGGTATTGGCCCGGGCATCCGGGGCCGAGCTGGAGGCCCACTGGCAGGCGCTGGCACTGGCCCCCGAATATCAGCTGATACGGGCACCGGAAGTCGGCCTGGCTCAGGTCCGGGCGCGGATGGGCGCCACCGGCAGCCTGTTCAACCTGGGCGACACCACCATCACCCGGGCAGTGATCCGGCTGGAAAGCGGTGAACTCGGTTACAGCTATGTGCGCGGCCGCAACAAACGCCATGCGGAGCTGGCGGCGGTGATCGATGCGCTGATGCAGACCCGGGAAGCTTATGAGCTGCTGCAGGTGGGGCTTATCGCGCCGCTGGCGGCACTCAGGGCTGAGCAGGAAGAGCGGCGTCGCCGGGAAGTGGCGTCCAGCAAGGTGGACTTTTTTACCATGGTGCGGGGAGAAGACTGATGACAGCGATTACCACGGCATTTGCGGATGCCATCCACGACAGCCAGGCCTGTTTTCGTCGCCTGCTCACCGCCATGTCGGAGCCGGGCACCCGGGTGACGCTGGACCGAGCCGGTGCCTTTGGCGGACTGAGCGCCGGCGGCGCCCAGGTGCTGCTGACCCTGGCAGACAACGGCACCCGAATCTGGCTGTCGGCCAGCCTGAAAGAGGACGAGGCGGTACTGGATAACCTGCGTTTTCATGTGGCGGCACCGCTGACCGAGCAGGCCGCAACGGCCGACTTCGCGGTGCTGTCGCAGCGCGATTCGGACGCCGCTGAGGCGCTGCTGCAGGCCTTGCCAAAGGGCACAGAGGAATACCCGGATCGGGGTGCGACCCTGGTGATCGAAACCGACGCCTTTGACGACGGCATGCCGGTAACCCTGTCGGGGCCGGGCATTGCCGGGGTGCGCAGCGTCCGCCTGGGCAGCCTGCCGTCGGCGCTGATGCGCTGGCTGAGTGAGCGGGATTTGTCCTCGCCCCTGGGCATCGATCTGATGTTGGTCTGTGACCGTGACCTGATCGCAATTCCGCGTTCTACCCGAGTGGAGGTATAAGCCATGTATGTAGCAGTCAAGGGCGGCGAAAAAGCCATTGCCGCCGCACACCAGTTGCAGGCCCGGAAACGTCGCGGCGACACCAGCCTGCCGGAGCTCAGTGTGGCGCAGGTGGAGCAGCAGCTGGCCGGTGCCGTGGACCGGGTGATGACCGAAGGCGGCATCTACGACAAGGAGCTGGCGGCACTGGCGGTGAAGCAGGCCGGCGGCGATCTGGTGGAGGCTATTTTCCTGCTGCGGGCCTACCGCACCACCTTGCCGCGGCTGGCGGTGACCGAGCCGGTCGACACCGCCGGCATGCGTATCGAACGCCGTATTTCGGCCACCTACAAGGATCTGCCCGGTGGCCAGGTGCTGGGCCCCACTTATGACTATACCCACCGCTTGCTGGACTTTGCCCTGCTGGCCGAGGGCGAGCATACCGGCCCGGAACCGGTGGTGAGCGAGGCGCAAGCCTGCCCTCAGGTTGCGGGCATTCTGGAAAAACTGGAGCTGATGGTGGCGGAAACCGACAGCGGTGACGAGCCCGCGGATGTCACCATGACGCCGGTGACCTACCCCTGCGATCGCTCGGCCCGGCTGCAGCAGCTGGTGCGTGGTGACGAGGGCTTTTTGCTGGCACTGGGGTATTCCACCCAGCGCGGTTATGGCCGCAACCATCCCTTTGCCGGCGAAATTCGCTCCGGCGAGGTGACCCTGGAGCTGGTGCCCGAGGAGCTGGGCTTTGCCATCGAGATCGGTGATATCGAGCTGACCGAATGCCAGATGATCAACGGCTTTACCGGCGGCAAGCAGCAAAAACCGGCCTTTACCCGCGGTTATGGTCTGACCTTTGGTTTCGGCGAACGCAAGGCGATGTCGATGGCGCTGGTGGACAGGGCCTTGCAGGCCCCTGACTACGACGAGCAGGTAGCCGGTCCGGCCCAGGACGAGGAGTTCGTGCTGGCCCATGCGGACAACGTGGAGGCCTCCGGCTTTGTGTCCCACCTGAAACTGCCTCATTACGTGGACTTTCAGGCCGAACTGGAACTGCTGCGCCGCATGCGCGGGGAATATGACCAACAGCATGGCGCGAACGCCAGCAAGCAAGGGGAGCAGGCATGATGAACAGCCACAGCAACCACAGCGCCGGCGGCGCCGAGCACCAGGGCTACAACTATGCCTACCTGGATGAACAGACCAAACGCATGATTCGGCGGGCGCTGCTCAAGGCGGTGGCCATTCCTGGCTATCAGGTGCCCTTTGGCGGCCGGGAAATGCCCATGCCCTATGGCTGGGGCACCGGCGGCGTGCAGCTGACGGCGGCGGTGATCGGCCGGGACGACACCCTCAAGGTGATCGATCAGGGCGCCGACGACACCACCAACGCCGTGTCCATCCGTGCCTTCTTTCAGAAGGTGGCCGATGTGGCTACCACCGAAGTCACCACCAACGCCAGCCTGATCCAGACCCGCCACCGGATTCCGGAAACGGCATTGCAGCCGGGGCAGATCCTGGTGTATCAGGTACCGATTCCGGAGCCGCTGCGTTTTATCGAGCCGCGGGAAACCGAGACCCGCAAGATGCACGCGCTGGAGGAGTACGGCATCATGCACGTCAAACTCTACGAAGACATCGCCCGCTACGGTCACATCGCCACCGCCTATGCCTATCCGGTGCGGGTCAATGACCGTTACATCATGGATCCCTCGCCGATCCCCAAGTTCGACAACCCCAAGATGGACATGATGCCGGCCCTGCAGCTGTTTGGTGCCGGGCGGGAAAAACGCATCTACGCCATTCCGCCTTATACCCGGGTGACCAGCCTGGACTTTGAAGACCATCCGTTTGAAGTGCAGCAGTGGGACGAGCCCTGCGATATCTGCGGTGCCACCGAAAGCTTCCTTGACGAAGTGGTGACCGACGATCAGGGCAGCCGGGTGTTTATCTGCTCGGATACCGATTACTGCCGTCAGCAACTGGAGCAACAGGCATGAACCAAGACACCTTATCCATGGCGGGAGAAACTCGCATGACAGCGCAAGAGACCACCGTTCAGCTGCCGGAGCAGGCGCTGCTGTCGGTCCGTAATCTGACCAAACTGTATGCGCCGGGCAAGGGCTTTGCCGATGTCTCCTTTGAGCTCTATGCCGGCGAAGTGCTGGGCATCGTCGGGGAATCCGGCTCCGGTAAAAGTACCCTGTTGCGGGCCATTTCCGGCCGGCTGGCGCCGGACGAGGGGGAGGTGCTGTACCTGCGCGGCAGCGCCGGCAGCCAGCTGGAACAGGTGGTCAGCCTGTATCAAATGGCCGAAAGCCAGCGTCGCCAGTTGCTGCGCACCGACTGGGGCGTGGTGCACCAGCACCCCCTCGACGGCCTGCGCCCGCGGGTGTCGGCCGGCGGTAATATCGGCGAGCGGTTGATGGCGGTGGGCCAGCGTCATTACGGCAACATTCGTGAACAGGCGCTGCAATGGCTGCAGGATGTGGAGATTCCCGCGGATCGCATTGACGACATGCCAGTGACCTTTTCCGGCGGTATGCAGCAGCGGCTGCAGATCGCCCGCAATCTGGTGACTCATCCCAAACTGATTTTCATGGACGAGCCGACCGGCGGCCTGGATGTGTCGGTGCAGGCCCGGCTGCTGGACCTGCTGCGCCGGCTGGTGTCCGAGCTGGGGCTGGCGGTCATTATCGTGACCCACGATCTGGCGGTGGCCCGGCTGTTGTCCCACCGGCTGATGGTAATGAAACAGAGCCGGGTGGTGGAAACCGGGCTGACCGACCAGGTGCTGGACGATCCCCAGCACCCCTATACCCAGTTACTCGTGTCTTCCGTATTGCAAAGCTAGGAGCCGCCATGACCTTCGCACTGAAAGTTTCCGATGTTCACAAGACCTTTGTTCTGCACAACCAGAGCGGCATTCGTCTGCCGGTGCTGTCCGGCGCTTCTCTCAGCGTGGCGGCGGGAGAATGTGTGGTGCTGCACGGCCGCTCCGGCAGCGGCAAGTCGACCCTGCTGCGCACCCTGTACGGCAACTACCTCACCGACTGCGGTCATATCGAGGTGCGCCATCAGGGCCAGTGGCTGGACATGACCCAGGCCAGTCCCCGCACCCTGGTGAACGTGCGCCGGCAGACCATTGGCTGGGTCAGTCAGTTTTTGCGGGTGATCCCCCGCATCAGCGCTCTGGAGGTGGTGATGCAGCCGATGATTGAGCAGGGTGGGGACCGGGCCGAGGCCAGGCAGAGGGCCGAACACCTGCTGACCCGGCTCAATGTGCCGGAGCATCTGTGGCAACTGGCACCGGCTACCTTTTCCGGCGGCGAGCAGCAGCGGGTGAACATCGCCCGGGGCTTTGTCGCCGACTACCCGGTGCTGTTGCTCGATGAGCCGACCGCCTCGCTTGACGCCGCCAACCGGGCGGTGGTGGTGGAGCTGATCCACGAAGCCAAGGCCCGGGGCGCCGCCATCGTCGGCATTTTTCACGATGAGGACGTGCGTGAGCAGGTTGCCGATCGTTTGTATGACATTCAGTCCCGTGCCGATGCCCGGCCGGTAATGCAGTAAGGGGAGCGTGAGCATGATTATTACCAATGTGAAACTGGTGCTGGAAAACGAGGTGGTCAACGGCTCGGTGGAGGTGCATGACGGTGTGATCCGCGCCCTGGCCGATAGCTCCAGCCAGCAGCCCGGCGCCATTGACGGCGAGGGCGGCTGGTTGCTGCCCGGCCTGGTGGAGCTGCATACCGACAACCTGGACAAGCATTTTACGCCCCGGCCCAAGGTGAACTGGCCGGCACTGCCGGCCATGCGGGCCCACGATGCTCAGGTGGTGGCGGCCGGCATCACCACTGTGCTGGATGCGGTGGCCATCGGCGACGAGCGTGACGGTGGCACTCGCCGGGACAACCTGGATCGCATGATCCACACGGTGGCAGACAGTGAGCGCCGCGGCCTTAACCGGGCCCAGCACCTGCTGCATCTGCGCTGCGAGCTGCCCCACGAAACCACGGTGCCGCTGTTTGAGCACTATGTCGGCATGCCGGAAGTGCAGCTGGTGTCGCTGATGGATCACTCTCCCGGTCAGCGCCAGTTCGTCAACCCGGAGAAATACCGGGAGTATTATCAGGGCAAGTACCGGCTCAGCGACCGGCAGATGGATGAATACGAGCAGCACCAGCTGGCGCTGTCGGCGCGCTGGTCGTTGCCCAACCGGACGGAAATTGCCCGCCAGTGCCGGGAGCGGGGGATTTCCCTGGCCAGCCACGATGACGCCACCCTGGCCCATGTGCAGGAATCCCACCGGCTGGGCATGGTGCTCGCCGAGTTTCCGACCACGGTCGAGGCGGCCCGGGAATCCCACCAGCAGGGCCTGATGGTGATGATGGGCGCGCCCAATGTGGTACGCGGTGGCTCTCACTCCGGCAATGTGGCCGCCCATGAGCTGGCCGCCCTGGGTGTGCTGGATGTGCTGTCGTCGGACTATTACCCGGGCAGCCTGCTTGATGCGGTCTTTCACCTGGCTGCGGATGAGCGCAACGAGCTGCGGCTGGCCGACGCCGTGCGCCTGGCCACGCGCAACCCGGCGATCAGCCTGGGTCTGGAGGATCGCGGCGTGCTGGCCGAAGGCAAACGGGCCGACCTGGTGCTGGCCCGGCAGCATGACGACCAGGTGTATCCGGCCCGGGTCTGGTGCCGGGGCGAACTGGCGTATTAACAGGGAGGCAGCACCATGATCCGCCAGTCCGGCAGACTGTTTTATGTGATGGGGCCTTCCGGCGCCGGCAAGGACAGCTTTATGCAGCTGGTGCGTCGCCGGCTCGGTACCGAGTTGCTGGTGGCCCATCGCTACATTACCCGGGCCGCCTTTGCTGGCGGCGAAAACCATGTCGAGCTGTCCCTGCCCGAGTTTCATGTGCGTCGCGAGCTGGGCCTGTTTGCCCTCGACTGGCAGGCAAACGGGCATTGCTATGCCCTGGGCTGTGAGCTGGAGCGCTGGCTGGCCTCGGGGCTCGATGTCATGGTCAACGGCTCCCGGGCCTGCCTGCCTCGAGCTCAGGCCCGCTTTGGCGAGCCGCTGGTGCCGGTGATGGTGACCGTTGACGCCGATACTCTTGGCCAGCGGTTGCGGGCCCGGGGGCGGGAAAGCGAGGACGAGATTCGGCTGCGGTTGGCTCGGGCCCAGGCCCACAGCCAGGGGCTGCCGGCTTCGGTCTGGCAACTGGACAACTCCGGCTCGCTGCAGCAGACCCTGCAGCAGTTCGAGCGTTACCGGCAGGGAGACAAAGCATGCGTCTGACCCTGCTGGGCACGGGGGCGGCCGGTGGTATTCCCCTGTATGGCTGTGATTGTCGTGACTGCCGGCAAGCTCTTGCCAACCTGGCGCAGGAACGGGCGCCCTGCTCGGCCCTGCTGGAGTGGGGGGAACACCGGCTGTTGCTGGACGCCGGCCTGATGGATCTGCACCGGCGTTTTGCCCCCGGCGTGCTGGATGGCATTTTGCTGACCCATTTTCATGTGGATCACGTGCAGGGGCTGTTTCACCTGCGTTGGGGGCCGGCGGCACCGGTGCCGGTGTGGTGCCCTGATGACCCGGCGGGTTGCGCCGATCTGCTGAAGCACCCCGGTTGCCTGGACTTTCGGCCGGAAATGGCCCATGGCCGGGCCTGGCAACGGCATGGTCTGCACATTACGCCACTGGACATGGTGCATTCCCGGCCGACCCTGGGCTACCTGTTTGAACACGGCGGTCGCCGGCTGGCCTATCTCACCGATACTCAAGGGCTGCCGGCACACAGTCTGGCGCTGTTGCAGGCAGGGCCGGCGCTGGATGTGCTGGTGGTGGACTGCAGTTTTCCGCCCGGTGCCGAAGGCCGTAACCACAACGGGCTGGAGCAGGTCATGGCCATGTGTACGCAGTTGCAGCCGGCCAGAACGGTGCTGACCCACATTGGCCATGAGTTTCACCGTTGGCTGCGGACGCATTCACTGCCAGGGGGAATAGAGGCCGGGCACGACAATATGGTTATCATCACCGAGTAACAGCGGCACCCGGCTCAGGCGGTAAAAAGGCCACCCTTGCGGTGGCCTTGTCGATCAGGCAGGTTGCGGGCGGGAATCGGTCACCCTGGCATTCACTGCCGGGGGTGCGCCTTCCTGCAGCTTGAAGTGGGCTATCTGCCGGGCCAGTTCATGGGAGGACTGGTACACCCGCTGGCTGCTGTCGGAGATCAGATCTGCCACCTGCAGGGCTTCCTGGGCACCCTCGTTGATGTTGATCAGGTTGCGGTTGATCTCTTCGGCTACCGCCGACTGCTCCTCCGAGGCGGTGGCGATCTGGGCGTTCATGTCGTTGATGCTCTGCACCTCGTTGAGGATTTGCTCCAGATCCCGGCCGGCGGCGCGCACCACGTCCATGCTGATGGCTGCCTGCTCCTGGCTGTTGGTCATGTGCTCCGCTACGGTGCCGGCGTGGCTTTGCAGCTGCTGGATCATGCGCTGGATTTCGCCGGTCGACTCCTGGGTGCGCATCGCCAGGGAGCGCACTTCATCGGCCACCACCGCAAAGCCCCGGCCCGACTCGCCGGCCCGGGCTGCCTCGATGGCGGCGTTGAGCGCCAGCAGGTTGGTCTGCTCCGAGATATTGCGAATCACCTCTACCACGGAGTCGATCTGCCGGGTCTGGCTTTCCAGTTCCTGCATGGCCTGACCCGCTTCGCCCACCGAGTCGGCCAGCTGCTGCATGCTGTCGATACTGCGGTTCACGTCGTCGTGGCCCATGTTGGCTTCCTGATTGGCCTTTTCCGCCGCCGCCGAGGCGTCGTTGGCGTGGCGGGCCACTTCGTGCACGGTGGCGTTCATCTCGTTCATGGCGGTGGCCACCTGATCCACCTCGTTGAACTGGCTCTGCATACTGGCGCGGGTCTGTTTGCTTTTCACACTCAGGCCCTCGGCTTCGCCGTCGAGCAGGGTGGCGGCTTCGCGCACCTGGGCCAGCAGGCCACAGAGCTGCTCGCCCATGGCATCCACCCCCCGGGACAGCTGGCCGATTTCATCGCTGCGGGTGGCCCCGGTGCGGGCGCCGAGATCGCCCTGGCCAAAGCGGGCGATCACTTCCTGTACCCGGGTCACCGAAAAGGTCAGGGAACGGGTGATGGTGACGATCAGCGCCAGTGCCAGCAGGGTGACCAGTACCAGCAGCCCCAGGGATTTGCCCGCCTGCTGCCAGAACAGGTCATTAACGTCGCTGAGGTAAACGCCGCTGCCAATCACCCAGCCCCAGGGCGCAAAGCCCTGTACGTAAGACACCTTTTGCTGGGGGCGGTCGAACTGGGGACCGATATAGCTGTAATCCACGAAGCCGGCACCGCTGTTGTTGACCGTGGTGACCATGGCCTGCCAGTGGTGTTTGCCGTCGGCGTCGGTGACCCGGGTCATGTCGTTGCCTTCATTGCCCGGCTTCATCGGGTGCATCACCAGCCGGTGCTGCATGTCGTTGATCCACATGTAGCCACCGTCGCCGTAGCGCAGGGCGCGCACCGCCTCCAGCGCCAGTTCACGACTCTGGCTGTCGCCCAGCTGCTGGCGCTGCTCATAAAAGTGATTGATCAGGGAAACCGTGGTTTCCACCTGTTCGCGCACCTTTTCCTTGCGGGCACTGAGCAGCTCCTGGTGCAGACCGTTCATGGCCGAGGCCTGTACCAGCAGCAGGCCAATAAACAGGGTGGCGACCATCAGCATCAGCTTGTTGCGCAGACTGAGGTTATTGAAAAATTGCATATCCATCCTCGAGCGGGTTGAGGGTGGCTTTAAAGCCTCTGGCAAAGCGCTTGCCAGACCGCAGGCTGAAGCATCCCATGCTTGTTGGTATTTGAGTCATTGGCGACCGACGGGGCCGCCGAAGCAGCATAGCAGTACTGTCGGTACAAAAGGTAGTCTTGTGAGTCCTTTTGGTTTGACCTGCATCAAGCCGGGGGCAAACAGGGTCTGGTGCCGGGGGGGAGGCGGGCGGTAAGATGCTGCCCCTATATAACGGGAGACTCGCCATGCCGGGAGCCAACATTATTAAAAAGAACATCACGCTGCTGGCTAATCTGAATTGTGATCATGTGCTGCAGCTGGAGGCGCCGCTTGAAGCCGGTCACCGGCTGTATTACCGGGACGGCGGCCGCCGGCTCGGCGGCGGTGCGGCCAATACCGGTACCGGCCTGTGCTGGGCCGGGCACCGGGTGGCGCTGGCCACGCGGGTGGGCCGGGACGACACCGGCGACTGGCTGTTGCAGCAGGCCGCCGGCCTTGGCTTCAATCTGGATTATGTGGAGCGCGTTGACGGCGCCACCGGCGAGTTGCTGGTGCTGGTGGACAGCCGGGGGGAGCGCACCATACTGCGTCAGGCCCGCACACCGGCGTTGCCGGCCAACCTTCCCAAGGGGCCGGTGGACTGCCTCTATGTCAACACCGAGGGCGCCGAGGTGGCCGCCTACATGGAGGCCATGAAGAGCCACAGTCTGGTGGTCAGTCAGTATCCTCAAGGTGGTCGCTGGGCCCGGCCCTGCCGGGTCATGATCGCCTCCGCCGCCGACATGGGGGAGGTTGATGATCCCTGGCAACAGGCAAAAGAGCTGGCCGGCAACGGCCTGGAATGGTTGGTATTGACCCACGGCGAGCGCGGTGCCGAGGCGATCTCCGCCGGCCGGCGCATTTGCGTGCCGGCGCCGGTGGTGCAGGTGGTGGACGCCACCGGCGCCGGAGACGCCTTTGCCGGTGGTCTTGTTCACGCCCTGGTGACAGGGGCTTCCATGGCCGATGCCCTGGCCGAAGCCGGCCAGTGGGCCGCCTGTACCCTGGCGTCGGCGTCTTCCATTCCGTCGGTGCGGCTGCAACGCTATCTGGCGGGCGAGCTGAATTCCCCCACCGACACTGTTAAGCTCGTGGCAGATGAAGTGCGTGGAGACGATCATTCGTGAATGACAATGTACTGACTTCCGCCCTGGTGCTGTGCTGGCGCTGGTCGGTGTTTCTGATGTTTCCCCTGCTGGTGTTCGGCTATGTGGAAATACTGGGCGTGCCTCTCGCCGAGTTCGACAACGGCGTCAATCATCACAAATGGCTGCTGGTGGCTTTTTACCTGCTTTACGTACTGCTGTGGTGGCGGCTTAACCGCCGGGTACTGGCGCTGATCACACGGCGGAGATGAGCATGACGGACTGGTTGCCTCACTACTGGCCTCTGGGTCTGGCCGCCCTGTCCGGCCTGGCCGGCTGGGGCCTGACCCGGCTCGCCATGGGCGTACGCCTGCAACTCGCGGCCCAGCAGGGCGCGCACTGGCAGCAGGCGCTGGAAGAACGCAATGCCGAGCTGCAGGACACTCGCCAGCGGTTGGAACAGCAACAGCAGCTGGTGCTGAAAATGAATGGCCGGCTCAAGGAATACGAAACCCTGCTGCGCCAGGAGCGGCAGTGGGCGGCGGAAAAGCAGGCTCAGTTCGAGGCCAGTGAAATCCGCCTGCAGCAGCAGTTCGAAAACCTGGCCCAGCGTATCTTTGAGCAGAAAACCCATAATCTGCGCGAGCTGAATCAGACCAGCCTGGATGCCCTGCTGGGCCCGTTGCGCGAACAGCTGGAAGGCTTTCGCCGCAATATGCAGGAAACCTACGCCGACGAAAGCCGCCAGCGTCACAGCCTGAAGTTTGAAATCGAGCGGCTGGCCGAGCTGCACCGGCAGATGAGCGCCGACACCAACGCTCTGACCCGGGCCCTGAAGGGGGACAGCAAGCAGCAGGGCAACTGGGGCGAAGTGGTGCTCTCAAGAGTGCTGTCCGAGTCGGGCCTGCGTGAAGGCCACGAGTACAGCACTCAGCAAAGCCTGAGCAACGCCGAGGGCAAGCGTTACCAGCCGGACGTGATTGTGCACCTGCCTCAGGACAAGGACATCATCATCGACGCCAAGGTCTCGCTCACCGCCTACGAGCGTTACTTTAACGGTGACACTCAGGCCGAGCGCGAGCAGGCGCTGCGCGAGCACGTAACCTCGGTGCGGGGTCATATTCGCGAGCTGGGGCGCAAGGATTACCACCAGTTGCAGGGCGTACGTACCCTGGACTATGTACTGATGTTCGTGGCGGTGGAGCCGGCCTTTCTGGTGGCGGTTGAAGCCGAGCCCGGGCTGGTGAAATACGCCCTCGACCACAATATTCTGCTGGTGAGCCCCACCAACCTGCTGGTGGCGCTGCGCACCATTGAAAATCTGTGGCGGGTGGAACGGCAAAATCAGAACGCCCGGCGCATTGCCGAGTCGGCGGGCAAAATCTATGAAAAGCTGCGGCTGTTTACCGAAGACATGGAGGCGGTGGGAGCATCATTGCGCCGTGCCGACGACAGCTACCAGCGGGCCATGAAGCGGCTCAGTCAGGGGCGGGGCAACCTGGTGCGCCAGGCCGAGGCTTTTCGCGAGCTGGGAGTGGAGGTGGCCAAGCCGCTGCCCGAGCATTTGCGGGAACGGGCTCTGGAGCAGGCGCTGGCGGATGCCGAGGCCCCGACAAAGCTCAATGGCGCCAGAAGCCCGGAATAAACAGCACCGCCACCGTCAAAATTTCCAGCCGGCCCATCAGCATGCCCAGCGCCAGCAGCCACTTGGCGGCATCGGGCAGGGTGGCGAAATTGCCGCTGGGGCCGATAAGCTCGCCAATGCCCGGCCCCACGTTGGCCACCGCGGTGACCGCCGCGGTAATGGCCACCTGGGGCGACAGCGACATCAGACTCAGCGCCAATGCCAGC
This sequence comes from Oceanimonas aquatica, assembly GCF_030732065.1. Classification (GTDB taxonomy): domain Bacteria; phylum Pseudomonadota; class Gammaproteobacteria; order Enterobacterales; family Aeromonadaceae; genus Oceanimonas. The sequence continues at coordinate 13,272 of NZ_JAVBHX010000012.1, read as the reverse complement.
AACACCATGGTGGCGAAATAGCCAAAAATAAAGGTGATCAGCGAACGCACGATATCGTCGGTCACGGTCCGGCCATTGTAACGCTGCGGCAGCACCGCCTGGGGATGCATCAGCTGGTACAGCTGGCGGCGGAACAGCGCCATGCCCACCTGCAGCCGAAAGATCTTGAAACCGCCGGCGGTGGAGCCGGAGCAGGCGCCGCACAGCATCAGCAGGGCGAACAGCACCAGCGGAAAGGCGCCCCAGGTGCCGAAGTCTTCCAGCCCGAAGCCGGTCGTGGTGATCACCGACACCAGGTTGAACAGGCTGATGCGTATGGCATCCACCAGCGGATAGCGGCCCGTGGCCCATAAATACAGGCTTAATATCAGCCCGGTGGCCAGCACCAGCCAGAAAAACCCCCGTACCTGGGCATCCCGGAACAGCTCCAGGTTGCGATGGCGCAGGCTATAGACCATCAGCAGAAAGGGCAGGCCGCCGATGAACATGAACAGGGTGCCAATCCAGTGAGCCGCCGGGGTAAAGTGGTTCATGGAGCCGTCGGAAGTGGAATAGCCCCCGGTGCTCAGGGTGGTCATGGCGTGGTTCACCGCCTCAAAGGCGTTCATGTCCGACAGGGCGTAATAGCCTAGGCTGCACAGGGCCGTGAGCAGCCCGTAAAGCAACAGAATGCGCTTGGCCATGGTGGCGGCCCGGGGGGCGCTTTTGTCGGACCAGTCTGACGACTCGGTCTGGAACAGCTTCATGCCGCCCACGTTGAGGTAGGGCAGCACGGCCACCGCCGCCACGATAAAGCCGACCCCGCCCAGCCACTGCAATATGGAGCGCCACAGCAGAATGTCGGCGGGCATGGTGTCGAGCCCCGAGAGCACGGTGGAGCCGGTGGTGGTGACCCCCGACATGGTCTCGAAAAAGGCGTCGGTAAAGCTGATGTGGCTGATGAACACAAAGGGCAGGGCACCAAACACGCACACCGTGGTCCACACCAGGGTGGTGAGCAGGAACATCTCCTTGACCCTGAGCCGGATCTGCGCGCGCCGGCCCCAGGCCAGCAACCACAGCGCCGCGCCATGGGTGAGCAGGGTGGCCTGCAGAAACTCTTCAAAGCCCCGGCTGCGGCCAGTGAACGCCAGCAGGGTGGGCAGCCACATAAACAGCGCCAGCTTGGACAACGCCATGCCGAGAATAAAGGCGATGGGGCGCAGGTTGAACATGGCGGCCTCGTTTATAAAAAGAAGGGACTGGGCTGAAACAGCCGCTCCACCTCGGGAATAAACTTCTTGTCGACCAGAAACATTACCACGTGATCATTTTGCTCGATCACGGTTTTATCGTGGGCGATCAGCACTTCTTCGCCGCGCACGATGGCGCCGATGGTGGTGCCCGGCGGCAGCTTGAGCTCACCGACCTTGCGGCCCACCACTCGAGAGGTGGTGCTGTCGCCGTGGGCGATGGCCTCAATGGCTTCGGCCGCGCCCCGGCGCAGGGAATAGACGTTGACGATATCGGCCCGGCGCACATGGGTCAGCAGCGCCGAAATGGTGGCCTGCTGGGGCGAGATGGCCACGTCTATGGTGCCGCCCTGCACCAGATCGACATAGGCACCGCGCTGAATGAGCACCATTACCTTGCGCGCGCCCATCTTCTTGGCGAGCATGGCCGACATGATGTTGGCCTCGTCCTGGTTGGTGACCGCGATAAACACGTCCACCTGATCGATGTGCTCCTCAATCAGCAACTCTTGATCCGAGGCATCGCCACAGAACACCATGGTGTGCTCCAGCAACTCCGAGAGTTGCTCGGCCCGCTTGGGGTTATGCTCAATCAGCTTGACCGAGTAGCGCCGCTCCAGCCGGCTGGCCAGGCCGGCGCCGATATTGCCGCCGCCCACGATCATGATGCGCTTGTAGTCGTTTTCGAGTCGCTGCAGCTCCGACATCACGGCGCGAATATGGCCGCTCGCGGCCACAAAAAACACCTCGTCGTCCGCCTCGATAATGGTGGTCCCTTGAGGGCGAATGGGCCTGTCCTGGCGAAAGATGGCCGCCACCCGGGTGTCGATGCTGGGCATGTGATCCCGCAGGGTGGACAGGGCGTTGCCCACCAGGGGGCCGCCGTAATAGGCCTTGATCGCCACCAGGCCGACCTTGCCCTCGGCAAAGTCCACCACCTGCAGGGCACCCGGATACTGCACCAGCCGGTAGATGTATTCGGTGACCAGCTGCTCGGGGGCGATCAGGTTGTCTACCGGAATGGCCTCGTTCAGAAACAACCGTTCCCGCTCGGCCAGGAATTCCGGCGAGCGGATTCGGGCCACCTTGTTGGGGGTGTTGAACAGGGAGTAGGCCACCTGGCAGGCGATCATGTTGGTTTCGTCGCTGTTGGTCACCGCCACCAGCATGTCGGCGTCCTGGGCGCCGGCCTCGCGCAGCACCGCCGGATAGGCGCCGTGGCCGGTGACCACGCGCAGATCGTATTTGTCCTGCAGTTCGCGCAGGCGCTCGGTGTTGGTGTCGACTATGGTGATGTCGTTGTTTTCACCGACCAGGTTTTCCGCCAGGGTGCCGCCTACCTGGCCGGCTCCCAGAATGATGATTTTCATGCCTGTTTCGCTATGCTGGCGTAATAGAAACCGTCCCGCTCATCAATACCCGGCAGCAGCTGCCAGCCCGGCTGCACCGGCGTGTCGCCGGCATGCAGGGGCTGGTGCACGGCATCGGGTGTGCGGGCCAGAAAGGCCTTGATCTGCTCCCGGTTTTCGTCGGGCAAAATGGAGCAGGTGGCGTACAGCAGCATACCGCCGGGTTTCAGTTGTTGCCACAGGGCATCAAGAATTTGCGACTGCAGGGCGGCCAGCTGGGCAATGTCTTCGGGCCGGCGCAGCCACTTGATGTCGGGATGACGACGGATCACCCCGGTAGCGGAGCAGGGAGCGTCGAGCAGAATGCGATCGAACTGCGGGCCCTGCCACCAGTCCCGGGGTTGGGCGGCGTCACCCTGCAGCACGGTGGCCTCAAGGCCGATGCGCTCCAGGTTCTGGTGTACCCGTTCAAGCCGGTCGGGGTCCATGTCGATGGCCACCAGCTGGCTCAGCGCCGGCTGACGCTCAAGAAGATGGGCGGTCTTGCCGCCGGGGGCGGCGCAGGCATCGAGCACCAGCTCATTGGGTTGCGGGTCCAGCAGCCGGGCCGCCATCTGGGCGGCGGCATCCTGCACCGAACAGTGGCCCTGGTCAAAGCCGGGCAGGGTGGTAACGTCCGCCGGACGCGCCAGCCGCAGCGCCTGGACAGCCAGTGGATCTGCACTTGCCTCAATGCCCTGCTCCGCCAGCAGCGCCGCGTATTGTTCACGGCTGTGGTGGGTTTCGTTCACCCGAATCCACATGGGCGGATGCCGGTTGTTGGCGGCCATGATGGCCTCCCACTGATCGGGGTAGGCCCGTTGCAGCCGTTTCATCAGCCAGTTGGGGTGGGCCAGGCGCAGCTGGGGCAGGGCGTCGGCCTTTTCTTCCAGCTCCTGCTGCTGGCGCTGCACATTGCGCAGCACGCCGTTCACCAGGCCCTTGAAGGGCTCGGCCTTGAGCCGCTTGCAGGCGGCCACGGTTTCGGCCAGGGCGGCGTGGGGCGGAATGCGGGTATAAAGCAGCTGATACAGACCCACCAGCAGCAGGGCATGCACCGGCTGGTATTTGCCCTTGAGCGGCTTGTCGAGCAACTGCTTGGCCATGGCGTCGAGCCGGCTGTACCAGCGCAAGGTGCCAAAGCACAACTCCTGCAGCAGGGCGCGATCCTTGGCGGCCACCTCCTGCTGGTAGCGGGGCAGCAGGGCGGACAGGGACTGGCCCTGGTTGATCACCCGGTGAACAATATTGGCCGCGGCGGCGCGAGTTTTCATGGCGTTCTCTTAATGTGAGCGGTGATCAGGGCAGTTGGCTGCCGGGGGTGAACCAGTCCTTGCGGGCGTTGAGCAGATCCTGGCAGCTCATGGCCTTTTTGCCCGGGGGCTGCAGGCTGAGCAGGCGCAGCACGCCGTTGCCGGTGGCCACGTCGATGCCGGCCTTGGCGGCGGCGATGATAGTGCCCGGGGCGGCAGTGGTGGTTTCACCCAGCACCTCGGTCTGCCACAGCTTGATGTTGTGCTCCGCGACCATGAAGTAACTCACCGGCCAGGGATTGAAGGCGCGTACGCAGCGCTCCAGCTGGTCGGCGGGCAGGGTCCAGTCGATGCGGGCCTCTTCCTTGCTGAGCTTCTCGGCATAGTTGGCCTCGGCGTCGTTCTGAGGCTCGGCCACGGCGCTGCCGTCGGCGAGCTGGTCAAGGGTATGCAGCAGCGCCTGAGGGCCCAGCCCGGCCAGTTTTTCATAGAGGCTGGCGGAGGTGTCGCCGGCCTCTATGGGCAGGCTGGCCTTGTGCAGCATGGCGCCGGTGTCCAGGCCCTTGTCCATTTGCATTATGGTCACGCCGGTGTCGGCATCGCCGGCCCAGATGGCGCGCTGAATGGGGGCGGCTCCCCGCCAGCGGGGCAACAGGGAGCCGTGCACGTTAATGCAGCCCAGACGCGGGGTATCAAGTACCGCCTGAGGCAAAATCAGGCCATAGGCCACCACCACCATGAGGTCGGCACCCAGGGCGGCCAGCTCGTCCTGGGCCTCTTCATTGCGCAGGCTCTGGGGCTGGTACACCGGCAGGCCGGCCTGCTCGGCGGTTACTTTCACCGGGCTGGGGGTGAGCTTTTTACCGCGACCGGCGGGGCGGTCGGGCTGAGTGTAAACGGCAATGACATTGTGGCCGGCATCCAGCAGCGCCTGCAGATGGCGGGCGGCGAAGTCGGGGGTGCCGGCAAAAACGAGGTTGAGTTTGCTCAAGAGGGGTCCTTAGTGACGAATCAGCGTTGTTCCTGGCGGGCCATTTTTTCCATTTTCTGGCGAATGCGCTGGCGTTTGAGCGGCGACAGGTAGTCGACAAACAGCTTGCCCATCAGGTGATCCATCTCGTGCTGAATGCAGATGGCCAGCAGATCGTCGGCTTCCAGCTCAAAGGTCTCGCCGTGGCGGTCCTGGGCGCGGATCTTGACCCACTCGGCGCGGGGCACCAGGGCGCGGGCGCCGGGCACCGACAGGCAGCCTTCCTCAATGCCGGTGCTGCCGCGTTCTTCCAGAATTTCCGGATTGATCAGCACCAGCGGGTGCTGGCGATCTTCGGACACGTCAATCACGATTAAACGCTGATGAATGTCGACCTGAGTGGCGGCCAGACCGATGCCTTCTTCGGCATACATGGTCTCAAACATATCATCTACAATGGTCTGTAATTCCGGATTGAAGGTCTCAACCGGCTTGGCCACGGTACGCAGGCGTTCATCGGGAAAGCGCAATACTTCTAATACTTTTGCCATAACAACGGTGTTTTCCTGTATTCGGTTCTGTCAGTATTTTAGCCATTTGCAACTCAAAGATCAGCAATAGTTGGCCGCCAGCAGCATGGCGGCAGGTTGCGACCCCATCAACCGAAAGCAGATTCCATCAAGGCGAGCAGGGATGATAAAACCGAGAGCACTGATTTTGGCCGGCATGCTTTTGCTGTCCGGCACCGTTCAGGCCCAGGCACTGGCGCTGAAAGACAATCACCCCACCAGCTACACGGTGCGCAAGGGCGATACCCTTTGGGACATTTCCGCCCAGTTCCTCAAGTCCCCCTGGCGCTGGCCCCGACTGTGGCGGGCCAACCCTCAGGTGGCCAACCCGCATCTTATCTATCCCGGTGACCGGCTTACCCTTGTCTGGGTAAACGGTGAGCCCCGGCTGGTGCGTCAGGGCGAGGAACAAGCGGGGGTGGTGAAGCTCTCGCCACGGGTACGAGCCGAAGCGGCGGTGGCCACAGTGCCACTGGCCGCGATCATGAACTATACCCGGGGCCACCGGTTGCTTGCTTCCGCCGAGCTGGACGCGGCACCTGTGCTGCTGGGCGACCGGCATGGCCGGGACCTGTTGCGCAAGGGCGAGCTGGCCTATGTGGAGGGGCGATTGGTACCCGGCCAGTTATATGGCGTGTACCGGGACATGGGGGAGCTGACCGATGAGCGTACTCACGCATCCTACGGCCGTCGGGCGGTACTGACTGGAGCGGTGAGTGCGCGAGCCCAACCGGAGCCAAGTCTTGCCAGCGTGCACATCAGCAGCCTGAGCCGGGAGATGCGGCCGGGGGATGTGCTGCTGCCACTGGCGTCCGAGCGGGCGCTGGCGGCGTTTTACCAGCCGGCCCCGGGACCGGGCCTGAACGACGGCCGGGTGCTGGCCATGGGACACCAGGGTGCGGTGGCGGCCCGCCATGATGTGGTGTTGCTGAACAGGGGCCATGATGACGGCCTGCACGCGGGCCATCTTTACGGTGTGTACCGCCCCGCTTCACCGCTGGCTGAAGAGGGGATCACCCTGCCGTCGTTGCCGGTGGCCCGAGTGATGGTGTTTCAGACCTATGATCACGCCAGCGCGGCCCTGGTGCTCGACAGCCGGGAGCCGGTACAGTCTCATTACCAGTTGGGCGAGCCGGAGTATGACGAGCACGGCCTCTGACGCTCATCCTCTGTTGCCCTGGCTGGCCTTGCAGCAGGCGCCGGGGCTGGGCCCGGTGCGCGGCTGGAAACTGCGGCAGCGGCTGGGGCCCGACTGGCAGCAGGCCGTTCGCCTGGGTGAAGCCAGCATTGATGAGGAATTACGAACATCACTGCTTGCGCCTCAGCACGACCTGTTGGCGCGTCTGCTGGAGTGGCTTCATGCCGGCCCCGAGCGCCATATACTGACGCGCGCCGATAACGCCTACCCGGCGCTGCTTAACCGCCTGCCCGGCGCGCCCCTGTTGTTGTTCGTGGAAGGCCGTCTTGAGGTGCTGAACCTGCCCCAGCTGGCTGTGGTGGGCAGCCGGCATCCGTCCTACGTGGGCAAGGAAAACACGCGCACCTTGTTACCGCCGCTGGTGCAGGCGGGGCTGGCCATTACCTCGGGGCTGGCCATGGGCATTGATGGTCTGGCCCATCAGGCCACGCTGGACGCGGGCGGTATTACCCTGGCGGTGTTCGGCTCCGGGCTGGCTCAGTGCCATCCCAAGCGTCATGCTCGCCTGGCCCGGCACATTATCGAGGCCGGCGGCGCATTGCTGTCGGAATGTTATCCCTGGGAAAAACCCCAGGCGTTTCAGTTTCCCCGCCGTAACCGTATTATCAGCGGTCTCAGTCTGGGCGTGCTGGTGATGGAGGCCGCCAAACGCAGCGGCTCGCTGATTACCGCCCGTTTTGCCCTGGAGCAGAACCGGGAGGTGTTTGCCGTGCCCGGCGCCCGGCAGAATCTTCAGGCGACCGGCTGTAATCACCTCATTCGGCAAGGGGCCAAGCTGGTGTGTGAGCCGAACGACGTGCTGGAAGAGCTGGCCGGGTTCTCTGCGGCGGCGCTCAAAATTCACGATACCGCCACGGAGCAATCATTGCCTTATCCGGACTTGTTGGATACCGTAGGTTTAGAGGCAACAGCGCTGGATGTTATCGCGGATCGTTGCCGGCAGCCGGTGCATGAGGTGTTAACCCGGTTGGTCGAGCTGGAACTGGCCGGTTGGGTGGAATCCGTGCCCGGAGGTTATGTCAGAGCGAGGAGGAGCTGATCATGTTCGAAGTACTGATGTACTTGTTCGAGACCTACATTCATACGGATGTAGACACCATGGTGGATCAGGATGAACTCGCTGAAGAACTGACCGAAGCGGGCTTCAACAAGGAAGAGATCCTCAAGGCGCTGGCCTGGCTGGAGCGTCTGGCCGAGCTGCAGGAAGCGGATGAACCCCCTGCCTGGGCGCGTTCTGCTCCTGATTCATTTCGTATTTACACCCCCGAAGAGCTGTACAAGCTCGACACCGAGGGCCGTGGCTTTCTGCTGTTTCTTGAGCAGATCAAGGTGCTTAACGCCGATACTCGAGAGATCGTTATCGAACGGGTGATGGAGCTGGACTCGCCGGTGATCGAACTCGACGATCTCAAGTGGGTAGTGCTGATGGTGCTGTTCAATGTACCTGGCAGCGAGTCGGCCTATCACCAGCTGGAAGAGCTGTTGTTTGAGCAGCCCGACGGAGCGGTTCACTGAACCCGGCCGCGCTGGTAGAATTCGAATCATTGAATTCGGAGGCGCGGCATGTCGAAAATCGATTCCAGTCTGTTCAGTGGCAAGCCAACGGCCCGGCCCGATGAGGCCTGCCCGGAATGTGGCCAGCCCCTGCAACTGCGCCATGGCAAGCATGGCGCCTTTCTTGGCTGTTCCGCCTATCCCGACTGTGACTACCTGCGCCCGCTGAAAGTTATCGAACACGATGAAGACGTTGAAAAGCCGCTGGAAGGCAGTGTCTGCCCGCTGTGCGACCATACCCTGGCCATTCGCAAGGGGCGCTACGGGCTCTTTATCGGCTGCTCTCACTACCCGGCCTGCCACTATGTGGCCGACATCAACGATCAGGGCAACAGTGATCCGGCCTGCCCGGTATGCGAAAAGGGCCACCTGGTGGCCCGTACCTCCCGCTACGGCAAACGCTTTTATGCCTGCGATGCCTATCCTGGCTGTCGCTATATCATCAATGACAAGCCGATGGCCCAGCGCTGTCCCGAGTGCGGGTTTGGTATTCTGGCCGAGCGCAAGGGGCACCTGTATTGCCCGAAAAAGGGCTGCGGTTACCAGCAGTAAGCGGCTTTTATTCAAGAAGGACATTAAGTTTCAATGACTCAGCAAGCGCTTTTTACCGCCGTCGGCCACCTCGAGCGGGGTGGAGTGATTGGCTACGCCACCGAGGCGGTGTTTGGCATTGGGTGCGATCCCGACAACGGTGAGGCGGTGCAACGGGTACTGACCATCAAGGAGCGCCCCGTCGACAAGGGACTGGTGCTGATCGCCGCCGATGTCAGCCAGCTGTTGTCCTATCTGGATCTGACCCGGCTGCCGGAAGGGCGGCTGGAGGTGATCCTGGAAAGCTGGCCGGGGCCTTATACCTGGATTATTCCGGCTCACCCTGCGGTGCCCGAGTGGCTGAAAGGCCGCTTTGACTCGCTGGCGGTGCGGGTAACCGATCATCCCCAGGCCCACGATCTCTGTCTGGCCTTTGGCAAGCCGCTGGTGTCTACCAGCGCCAACAAAAGCGGTGAGGAGCCGGCGCGCAGTGCCGATGAGCTGAGCGAGCGGCTTGGCAACGAGCTCGATTACATACTGCCCGGCGACACCGGCGGGCGGGCCAACCCCTCGCTTATTCGCGATGGCATTACCGGCGCCGTGCTGCGCCCGGCCTGATTGCATATCAACAAGGAATCATGATGAGTACCAAACCGGATACCACGGCCGTCAAGGCGTTTTTACTGGAGCTGCAGGATCATATCTGCCGGCAGCTGGAGCAGGCCGATGGCACCGGCCGTTTTAAAGAAGACAGCTGGACCCGGGAAGAGGGTGGTGGCGGTCGCAGCCGGGTACTGTGTGATGGTGCCGTGATCGAGCAGGGTGGCGTGAACTTCTCTCATGTGCATGGCGATGCCATGCCCGCCTCGGCCACGGCGCACCGCCCGGAGCTGGCCGGCCGCTCCTTTGAGGCCATGGGCGTGTCACTGGTGATCCACCCGCGCAACCCTCACGTGCCTACCAGCCACGCCAACGTGCGTTTCTTTATTGCCGAGAAGGACGGGGCCGATCCGGTATGGTGGTTTGGTGGCGGTTTTGATCTGACGCCCTTTTACCCGGTAGAAGAAGATTGCCGACACTGGCATCGAGTATCAAAAGACTTGTGCGAGCCCTTTGGCGAGGACGTTTACCCCAAATACAAGGAATGGTGCGACCGGTACTTTTACCTCAAGCACAGAGACGAAACCCGGGGCGTGGGTGGCCTGTTCTTTGACGACCTCAACGACTGGCCTTTTGAGCAGTGCTTTGCCTTTATGCAGGCGGTAGGACAGGGTTACCTGGATGCCTATCTGCCGATCATCGAGCGGCGCAAGGACACCCCCTACGGTGAAACCGAACGCCAGTTCCAGCTATACCGCCGCGGGCGCTATGTGGAATTCAATCTGGTGTATGACAGGGGAACCCTGTTTGGGCTGCAGACCGGCGGCCGCACCGAATCCATTCTGATGTCGATGCCGCCCCTGGCGCGCTGGGAGTACAACTGGCAGCCTGAAGCCGGTACCAATGAGGCCCGGCTGCAGGAATTCCTGGTGCCCAGAGACTGGGTTTAACCTTCGGCGCCGGCGTCGGCGCCAAATAATTCGATCACCTTGTCGATCAATGCCTGGCGCTCGCTGCCGGGCAAAAAGGCGGCATAGACTTCCCGGCTGAGGGTGGGAGTATCGGTCACCAGGAACAGCCGTTCCTGATCCTGGTATTGCCGGATCATGGAACTTGGCAGAAACGCGCTGCCACCGTGGTGCAGCAGGTATTCCAGAGCGATGCGCACCGAGCCGGTGTGCAGCAGCGGCGGGGTAGCGGCGTTAAACAGCTTGGCGTGTTGGGTATTGAAGGCGGTGCCCCAGTCGATGCGAATATAGTCCTGGGCCATGGCCCGGGTGGCATCGAGTTCCGGGTAGGTCGACACCAGTTGCAGCTCCATGGTGTGGGTGGCGATGTGGCGTACGCCTTCGATGCGGGCCGGATCCGTGAGAAAGGCCAGATCCAGGGTACGACTCAGCAATGCCCGGGTCATTTGCTCGGGAGTGCGAATGTCGGCCCGCAGCGACAGCGCCGGCAGTTCGCAGTAGAGCCGGTGCAGGCCCTCCTGCAAATAGGCGTCCCACAGGTTGGCGGTACCGGCCACCGCCAGCTGCTGGGTCTGCCGTTCACTCAGCGCCACCTCGTGCTGGGCCCGAGCCCAGGCCAGCAGCATGGATTCGGCATGAGGGATCAGCGCCTCGCCCGATGACGTCAACTGAATGTTGTTGCGCAGCCGGGTGAACAGGGTGACGCCCAGCTGGCTTTCAAGCTGGCGAATGCGAAAGCTGACCGCTGATGGGGTCAGGTAAAGGTGCTCTGCCGCCTTGCCAAAGTGACGGGTGCGGGACACTTCCAGAAAGGTTTTTAAAAGTTCGGTATCCAAGGCCAACCACAATTATTTTGTTCATTAGCGCAAAATCTATTCGTTTTGGCGGCTAATGCAATCAAAAAAATGCCATTCATGGCAATATAATTCCAATCCCTTTGAACATCTCGGTCAGCCACCGACAGCAGGCGGCCCTCCGACGAGCAGCGAGAACCATCATGGACAGATACGTCGTTATCGGTAACCCCATTGCCCACAGCCAGTCTCCCTTTATTCATCAGGCTTTTGCCGAACAAACCGGGCAAACCATGGACTATGAACGCCTGCTGCTGTCGCTGGATAATTTCGAAGGGGGGCTGGGCAACTTTGTGCAGGCTGGCGGCCGTGGCTGCAATATCACGGTGCCGTTCAAGACCGACGCTCTGGCGGTGGCCGATGAACTGAGCGAGCGGGCTACCCTGGCGGAAGCGGTCAATACCCTTAAGGTGCTGAAGGACGGTCGTCTGTTTGCCGACAACACTGACGGGGCCGGCCTGGTGATGGATTTGAAGCGGCTGGGTGTGCCCCTGGCCGGCCAGCGCATTTTGTTGCTGGGGGCGGGCGGGGCGGCCCGGGGTGTGATGGGCCCGCTGCTGGCCGAACAACCGGCGACCCTGGTGGTGGCCAACCGCACCGAGGCCCGTGCCGCGGCGCTGGCAAGCCGTTTTGCGGCGTTGGGGCCGGTGACTCATCAACCGCTCGATGACCTGCAAGGCGCCTTTGATCTCATTATCAACAGTACCTCTGCCAGCCTGCAGGGAGAGCGGCTGACCTTGCCCGCCAGCCTTTGTCATTCCGGCACTCACGTCTACGATATGATGTATGGACGGGAAGATACTCCCTTTTTGTGCTGGGCGGCAGAGCAGGGGGTCAGCAAACGTTACGATGGCCTGGGCATGCTGGTGGGGCAGGCGGCGGAGAGTTTTTACCTCTGGCGTGGTGTTCGCCCCGACATGGAGCCGGTGTTGCAGGCGCTCAGGGCCAGGCTGGAGCAGGCGCAATGAATCAGGACATCATCGTCGGAGACGAAATTTACTGGCAACCCGATGAACAACGGGTTGCCTTCAGCACGCACTGGCAGGGGCGACAGGTGCCCTGCTTTATCACTCTGCACCGGCTGGAGCATCTTTCCGGTCAGCAACTGGCTGATGAAGCCAATGTGATCCTTGCCTTTGAGCAGGTGCGGTTTGATATTGAAGAGCTGGTGTGCGAGCGCATCGAAGAAGAAGCCTTTGCCCCGGACGGCAGCATCAGCCTCTGACCCTGGTGAGGGGAACTAGGTGAGGTGTGAGGAGAAATGATACCTCACACCTCATGCTTCAGTCTTGCTGCAGATATTCATCCTTAAGGCGTACGTAGTTGTCGGCCGATTCGGGCAGAAATGCCTTTTCTTCATCCGTCAGTGGGCGGGCCTGACGCACCGGCGAGCCGACGTACAGAAATCCCTCTTCCAGTCGTTTGCCCGGTGGCACCAGAGTACCTGCGCCGATAATCACATCATCCTCTACCACGGCACCATCCAGAATAATGGCGCCCATCCCCACCAGCACCCGGTTACCTATGGTGCAGGCGTGCAGCATGGCCTTGTGACCAATGGTGACATCATCGCCGATCAGCAGCGGCAGACCATCGGGGCGTGACGCACTTTTACGGGTGACATGCAGCACGGTGCCGTCCTGAATATTGGTACGGGCGCCAATGCGAATGTGGTTCACATCACCACGGGCGGCAACCAGGGGCCAGATGCTGCTGTCTTCTCCCAGGTGAATGTCGCCGTACAGTACGGCGGAGTCTTCCACAAACACGCGGGCATCCAGGGTGGGGTAAATATTCTTGTAGGCATTTAATGAACTCATGATGCAGTCTCATCTCTAACTGATAATGGGGGGCTAAACCGGGCCTTTATGTTACTTGAACGACTGCCAAAGCACATGCTTTGTGAATAACTCTGTGGTTAACATGTGCTTTTGCTGGGTTAATGAACATTCAGTCCTGAAGGTCATGTTTTTGTCAAAAAAGCCCTTGCGCAAAAATCGCGGCTCCCTATAATGCGCATCCACTGACACGAGGCAACACGCCAACGGTCACAAGGGTTGAAAGCGAACCAAACAAAGTTCAAATCAACGCTTGACGAACACCAAGGATTGCGTAGAATACGCAGCCCTGACCAGCGAAAGCGGTCAACGCTCTT
>NZ_JAVBHX010000011.1 GCF_030732065.1 Oceanimonas aquatica | reverse complement strand
GCGGCCATAGCGTTGTGGAACCACCTGATTCCATGCCGAACTCAGCAGTGAAACGCAACCGCGCCGATGATAGTGTGGCAGCTGCCATGTGAAAGTAGGTCACTGCCAGGCACCCAATTTAGTCTCGAACTATACAGCTTAATGCGGAGCGGTAGTTCAGTTGGTTAGAATACCGGCCTGTCACGCCGGGGGTCGCGGGTTCGAGTCCCGTCCGCTCCGCCACATTTAAGAAGCCCTTAGCTAGTTGATAGCTAAGGGCTTTTTGCTTTTCTATCCTCAGTAAAACCACACACCCGTATTCTGTCAAATCACCCCTCGTGACCAAACCGTGACCATTTCGTGACCCGGACCTTGCTTTGACCGGAGGTCAAAATTTCATCAATGACCTGGCTGAGCATATGACCCGTGACTGGCATTTTTTATTGTCTCCTTATGGTCATGGTGTTAGTTTTGATTCACATGGAGCCTAAAAGCCCTAAGTGCCGAAAAATTGCCAGTATTAAGAAACAAAAAGGCTCTGTAGTTGCGGTAAAACATAGGCCAATAATTTTTCATTGTTAACTACTTGTCTGAAAGTGGTATAGAGAGGCGATGCTTGAAATCTACTTGTGAAGAACGTTATGGCGTGGATGCACTTGATGAGCCTGATAAGCAGTATGGAAAAGCAATGATGACAGGGCCTGATGGAACACGAACATATATAAATGCATCGATTGGTCCTTGCACAGATATTATTGAAAATGCATATATGACTCTGGTGCGAAGAGAGACAGCGGAAGGTGCATTAGCACTGTTCCATGAAATGCGCAAAGAGCACCCTGAAACCTGCATGCGTTATATGTACAATGATCCCGAGCTGGGTTTCCCTCCATATTGGGAGATCGATCCCGACCCCAAAGCACTAAGAAGACGAATTCATGGTGCTGAGCCTGGCCATGCAACTATGTATGCACTGTTCAAAGCTGGCCTTTCTAAAGAAGAAGCCACAGAGCTTTCTTTGCCATTACTAGAAGCTAAAGAATAGCGAAAAGAGCAGTCAGCATGTATGACCTTATCGGTGATATTCACGGCCATGCCGCTGCGTTGGAGTCTTTGCTGCTAACTATGGGGTATCAGCAAAGCTCGAATGGTTGGTGCCACCCTGAGCGAAAAGTGATCTTTTTAGGTGACTTTATTGATCGTGGACCAGAGCAGTGCAAAACCGTGGAGATAGCTCGTAACATGGTGGAAAACGGTCAGGCACTGGCAGTGATGGGAAATCACGAGTTCAATGCCGTGGCCTACGCCACACTTGATCCAGACAACCCAGAGCAGTATCTACGTCCACATACAGTCAAGAACTACGAACAGCATCAAGCCTATCTGAGTCAGGTTGGTGAGGGCGGTGACCTGCATCGGGAGCACATTGCTTGGTTCAAGAGCCTGCCACTATATCTGGATTTGCCAGAGTTCAGAGTTGTACATGCCTGCTGGCATCCAGCGCAGATACGGAACATAAAGCCTTATCTCGATGATAAGCAACGTATCTTGGAGGCTTCCTGGCCCGAACTTACTCGACAAGGTAGTTCGGGCTTTGATGCACTGGAAACCCTGCTTAAAGGACTGGAAATTACCCTTCCCCAAGGGCATCAGTTTTTTGATAAAGACTGCAACCCTCGCTGTCACATCCGTACCGAATGGTGGAACCTTGAAGCTCTTACCTACCGGGAGCTTGCTATGGTGCCGAGTGATGCCATTTCCCAGATACCGGATACTCCTGTGCCAACAGATATGTTGCCGGGCTATGATGGCCATAAACCGGTATTTGTCGGTCACTACTGGCTCTCAGGTGAACCCACCCCGCTTAATGAGCATGTCGCCTGCTTGGACTACAGTATTGCAGCCAAATATGACGGTAAGCTTTGCGCCTACCGATGGGACGGACAACCTCGCTTAACAGCCAAGCAGTTTTGCTGGGTTCCGTATAGAGCAAAGTGACAAGCCTGTTTGTATAAAAATAATGAAAAACACAGAAAGGAGATCTCTGTGGCAGCATTCATAAAAGAACGAATCTCGGCGTTGCCGGCCAATAATCAGCCAGACCTACTGAAATGCTTGGACATGATGGAAAGTGCTCCAACTCAGGTCTCTGAACTCGTAGAGATTTTATGTGCGGGTGAGCCTATGTTCCCAGGCCCAAGTAGGAGTTTGCTTCTGGAGGTGGCAGGCGCTGAGGAGCTAATGTCGCTCGCAACTAGGCTCACAGACATAACCGATAGCTCTACTCGTGAGAGTATATACAGGGTTATCGAGGTTGGAGTACACAGAGTCAAGCCCTTGGTTGCGGCTAAAATTTACACGTTAGTGGCAACTTCTCTTTGCACCGACATAGCTGAGTTTGATTCTGGAAAAGGTGTGCAAAAACTGACGGTCGTCGCTGGTGTGACTGCAACAGTAACATCTTGTATCTGTGCGCGCGGTGCTGTGAAACAACCTGAAAATCAGTGCTTGCTCTCTGATGAATTGAAGTCAGAACTTTTTGAAAGCATTAAAAACCGTGAGCTGTGGGTAGAAAGTGGAAGTGAAGATCCATGGAAGTTCTGGGGCGTTCTTGGCGCATTGCTGGCCAGTGAAAAAGTAAACTGGCTGGTTAAACCCAGAGGCTAACTTGGCACTTGGTTGCAACTGGCTTATTGAAGCGCGTCCCCTCTTTTGAGCATCTCACCAGCCAGTGCAGCCAAGTCCGGTGGCAGGCTTTGTAGCTATCTTTGGGATGATAATGCGCAGTTAAAGGTTGAACATTTTTGCTGGGTTCCGTATGGGGCAAGGTGGTAAGCTTGATTACAAATGAGTAATGAGGTTTACCCTGTGTTCAAAAAACGAGTGCTACTGACCTGGTTGGGGCGGCATGATCTTGATGCAGAGAAAAGTGGGCATCATGGTGCAATTGCCTCCATATTGTTGAAGTCTGGGGCTCCATTCGATGAGGTCATCATCCTCATCAGCAACTGGGGAGATGAAGCTCCCGGATATAAGCAATGGCTGGAATCACTGCTTGTTGAACACCGCCGCAACACCAAAATCATATTTAAAGAAGTTACCTTAACCAGCCCCATAGATTACCCCGGTATCTACGCCATCTGTCGAGAACAGCTTGAGCCGCTATCCGCCGACAAATCCATTGTTACCCTCAACCTGACCTCGGGTACCCCCGCCATGATTGCTACCTGGCTTTTACTCGGGAAAGGCGTCTATGGCACTCGGCTTGTGCAAACCTCGCTTCAAAAAGGCCTCACCCCTGTCGAGCTGCCTTATGACATCTCACTGGAATATCTTCAGCGTCAGGACGGTAAGCTCGGGGCCATGGCCGCAGACAGGCCGGATATGGCCACTCAGTTTGAGCACATACAAAGTGAGTCCAGTGCCATGGCCAACGTGGTCAGGCTGGCTCAGAAACTGGCTCCCCGAAATGTCCCTGTCATCATTCAGGGGGAGTCAGGCACAGGTAAGGAAGTGATAGCCGAGGCAATCCACCATGCCTCATTACGGGCAACCAAACCGTTTATCGCGGTGAACTGCGGTGCCATTCCGAATACGTTAATTGACTCTCAGCTCTTCGGGCATAGAAAAGGTGCTTTTACCGGAGCAACGGCCGACTGAAAAGGATTCTTCGATGAAGCGGATGGCGGCACCCTGTTTCTTGATGAGGTAGGTGAGTTGCCACTGGATGCTCAGGCCAAGCTGCTTCGGGCATTACAGCAACAGGAGGTTACCCCTGTCGGAGCCAGTAAGGCACACAAGGTTGACATCAGAGTGATTGCTGCCACTCACCGTGACTTGTTGGAAATGGTGGAGCAAGGAGCGTTCCGTGAGGATTTGTTTTATCGACTGGCGGTCGGCATCATACAGCTTCCGCCTTTGCGCGAGCGCATTGCCGATATCCCTGAGCTGGTGACTGTGTTGATGGCTCGGCTGAATCAAGAAGCAAATGAGCAACCCGGCTATAAAAGTAAAAACATTTCCAATGCCGTAATAAATTTTATAAAAGAACAGCGTTGGCCGGGTAACATTCGGGAGTTATGGAATACCTTGTTGAGAGCTTCAATTTGGTCGGAAGAGGAACAGCTTGAGGTCGAACATCTGCAGCAAGCCATGATAAAACGGCCCGAAATGAAGTGGAGTAACCCATCTGGAGCGGATGTGTCCAAAGGGGTTGATATCAATGATTTGCTAGAAAAAACAAAGCGTTATTATGTTGAAGAAGCGCTTAGACTGACCGCCGGTCAAAAAGGAAAGGCGGCTGCGTTGCTTGGGCTTAACAATCATCAGACCCTGGGCAACTGGATGAAGCAACTGGGTATTAAGGATGCCTGACAGGCATGTTCAATAAAGTTGGCACGATACCTGAAATAAAAATAACCATGTACGGGTAAAAGAGATGCAATCGATGAACTTTGAACACATCAGGCCGCACTGGCCGGTATTGGCAGAACTGGGAGCGTATGCCGAAGCGTATGCCTGTTCAGATCCTCAGAGTGCCTTGGTCAAGTTACGCTGTTTCGTTGAGAAGCTGGTGGGTGTGATTTATAAAGATCTTCGGCTCCCGATTGAGCCTAACGCCAGCTTTATTGATCGTTTGAATAACGGCGGTTTTACCGCTGTGGTACCTAAAATCATTCTCGATAAGCTCCATGCTGTGCGGATCCATGGCAACAAGGCGGCCCATGAGGGTGACGTGTCTGTTAGCACCGCTGTCTGGCTGGTGGAAGAAGCCTACTACCTGTCTTGCTGGTTGTTTATTGCCAGAGCAAAAGGTACTCGTGAAGGTTGCCCTGTCTTTAAACAGCCTCTGGTGCCAGAGTCCACCGGCGCCAAGGCCGAGTTCAAGAAAAAGAACAAGGCGCTGCAGCAAAAGCTGAGTGATCAGTCAGCACAACTTGAAAGTGCTCTGCAAGAACTGGAAGCCGCAAAGGCAGCCGAGCAGGAAGCACAGCGGCTGGCCGCCAAGCTCAAAAAAGAAGTGGATCAGGTTAAAGCCCAGGCCTTCAGCAAGGGAAGCCAGGTGGCCACCAACACCCTGGATCTCAATGAAGAACAGACTCGTAGAAAGCTTATCGACAGCGAACTGCGCCTGGCCGGCTGGGACGTCAGTCAGGATAATGCCAGCACCGAGCAAGTATCCATTGAGTTGGAAGTAGACGGCCAGCCAACACAGAGTGGAAAAGGCTATTGCGACTATGTGCTATGGGATGACAACGGCAAGCCACTAGCAGTAGTGGAAGCCAAGCGCGCCAACGAAAACCCGGAAAAAGGCCGGCAGCAGGCCAAGCTGTATGCCGACTCGCTGGAGAAAAAGCACAACCAGCGCCCGGTAATCTTCTACACCAATGGTTATGACATCTGGATCTGGAATGATGCTCAGAACGAAGCACCGCGCAAGCTTTACGGCTACTACAGCAAAGACAGCCTGCAATATCTGATTGCCCAGCGCCGTAAGCGACAGGATCTCAATCGTACCGAGATAGACACCACAATTGCCGGCCGGCTCTATCAGATGGAAGCCATTACCCGCGTCAGCGAACGCTTTACGGATGGACACCGCAAGGCGCTGATTGTTCAGGCCACCGGTACCGGTAAAACACGGGTTTCCATTGCCTTGACCAAACGTTTGCTTAGTGCAGGCTGGGCCAAGCGGGTGTTGTTCCTGTGTGACCGCAAAGAATTGCGCAAACAGGCCAAGAATGCCTTTAGCGAGTTCATCAGAGAGCCACTCTATGTAGTTGGACGCAGCAACAAGCAGGAGCAGAACAAAGCCCGTATCTACATCTCTACCTACCCGGGCATGATGAATATTTACGAGCAGTTTGATGTGGGCTATTTCGACCTCATCATTGCCGATGAGTCCCACCGCTCTGTCTATAACGTATTCGGTGACCTGTTCAAATACTTTGATGCTCGTCAGGTGGGGCTTACTGCAACACCGGTAGAGATGATCAGCCGTTCTACCAGCCGGCTGTTCGGTTGTGACTACAAAATGCCTACCGCCAACTACCCGCTGGAACAGGCGGTGGCGGACGGTAACCTGACCCCGTTTCGCGTGGTCAGCCATACGACCCAGTTTTTGCGCGAGGGCATTAAGGGCAGTGCTCTGAGTGATGAACAGCTGGCTGAGCTGGAGGATCAGGGGCTGGACCCCAATGAGCTGGACTTTGATGCGCCGGCCATTGATAAGGCTGTGTTTAATAGAGACACCAACCGGGAAATTCTGCGTAATCTGATGGAGCGGGGCCTGCGCGATGCCGACGGCCAGCTGCCGGGCAAGAGCATCATTTTTGCCCGCAATATTCAACATGCCGAATTGCTGGCAGAGCTGTTTGGTGTACTTTACCCCCAGTACGGCAGTAACTTTTGCCGGGTTATCCACTCCAAGTTTGTGCGAGCCGAAGACCTGATCGACGATTTTAAAAAGACCGATGGCTCAGCGGATCAAATCACCATTGCTGTCTCGGTAGACATGCTCGATACCGGTATTGATGTACCGGCAGTGGTTAACCTGGTGTTTGCCAAGCCTGTCAAATCCAAGGTCAAGTTCTGGCAGATGATTGGGCGCGGCACCCGTTTGTGTGAAAACCTTTACGGCGAAGGTAAACACAAGAGCGAGTTTCTGATCTTCGACCACTGGGCTAACTTCGATTACTTTGAAATGGAGCCGGAAGAAACGGAACCCACTTCAAGCAAATCTCTGTGTCAGAAGCTGTTTGAGGCCCGCCTTGAGCTGGCAGAAGAGGCGCTCAAGCGCGCCGAAATGGGCCTGTTTGCTCAGACCATTAAATTAATCAGGGACGACATTAACGCTCTGGATGAGCGTTGCATCGCGGTGCGGGATAACTGGAAGCTCAAGGCCCAGTTGAGTGATGAAAAACGACTGGACCAGTTTGCGCCTGATACCCGTCAGCTGCTGCGTAACGAGATGGCCCCCCTGATGCAGTGGCGTAATATCAAAGGCCAGTCTGAAGCCCTGCAGTGGGACTTGCAGCTCACCGGGCTGCAGCATGTGCTGCTTACCAATCCCGCTCAGCTGAGCCTGGCCAAAGAGCCGGTGCTGGTTAAGGTGCGGCAACTGTCCATGCACATCAACCAGGTGCGTGCCAAATCCGAGCATATCCATGCCATTCAGCAAGACGGTTTCTGGCAAGCTGCTGAGCAGCAGGATCTGGAAGCCAAACGGCTGGCGTTGCGCAGTATTATCCATTGGCGCGACAAAGGTGCGGCACCATTGCCCGACCCCTTGCTGGTGGTGGATATCAAGGAAGACCAGGGTGGTTACGTTACCGAAGAGCGACCTACCAACATAGTGTCGGTGGACTACCAGATTTATCGCCAGCAGGTGGAAGCCACCCTGACGCCGCTTTTCGAGACCAACCCCGTATTGAACAAGATCCGCACCGGTGCAGCCGTTACGCCGGCGGAGCTGAAGCAGCTTAATGCTCTGGTGCACGTGCATAATCCCGGTCTCGACCTGGCTTTGCTCAAGGAGTTTTTCCCCGAGTCGAGCGCTGGGCTTGATCAACTGTTGCGTACCATAGTCGGCATGGATGCCAGTGCGGTGGAGAGTGCCTTTACCCACTTTGTGCAGACGTATCACACCAGTCTGAATGGTCAGCAGCAGCGTTTTATTTCCATGCTCAAAAATCACCTGTGCCGCTTTGGCACCATTAATGTAACGGATCTGTATGAGCAGCCGTTTATCGGCGTGCACACCGACGGACTGGACGGCATTTTTGCCGAACATCAGGCCGATGCCCTCTGCGCCTTGATCAAGGACTTTGGCGTTGATTTGGGCAGAATGAAAATCAGTGCCAATGTCACCCGTTAAACATCGGCCACGGTAATTGTGTGAAGAGTGAACGCCTCGGCCTTACCGGCAGTGACGAGACATTCACAAAGCGTATGGCCTGCTTTACCCTGTGCGCCCGGCGAGCGGATTTTCGGTCGTCAGGCTTTAACCTACCGCGCGCGGCGCGCCAGGAACCCTAATAGATAGTGAGAACATCACCGATGATCACCGGCGAACTGAAAAGCAAAATCGACAAACTCTGGGAAGAATTCTGGACAGGCGGCATCGCCAATCCCTTGACCGTGATCGAGCAAGTCACCTTCTTGATGTACGCCCGTATGCTGGACATGAACGAGCGCCGGGACGAAAAGCGCGCCGAGCGTAGTGGCAAGCCGTTCAAGCGCCGCTTTTCCGAGTTTGATCAGGACGTTCGCTGGGAGAACTTCCGCCACCTGCCGGCAGAGCAGATGTACAAGCTGGTGAAGGACGACGTCTTTCCGCATTTCAAGGATCTGGCCGGTGAAGGCACCCTGTTTGCCGAGTTCATGAAAGACGCCCAGCTGATGATCCAGAAGCCAAGCCTGCTGGTGAAAGCCGTCAACATGATCAGCGAGCTGCCGCTCGACAGTGCTGATGTCAAGGGTGATCTGTACGAGTACCTGCTTTCCAAACTCACCACCGCCGGCATTAACGGTCAGTTTCGTACCCCACGCCATATCATCCGTGCCATTGTGGAAATGCTTGACCCCGAAGCCAATCACCGCATCGCCGATCCGGCCTGTGGTACGGCTGGATTTCTGGCGGTCGCCTATGAATACCTGTTGGAGAAGTACACCTCGCCCGAGGGTATTTATACCGAGCAGCTGGTCAACGACAAGGGGGAGATCACCGAGCAAAAGCTGTATTCCGGTGATCTGCTGCATGAGCACCGTCATCATGTAGACACCGACATGTTCCACGGTTTTGACTTTGACGCCACCATGTTGCGTATTGCCGCCATGAACCTGGTAATGCACGGCATTACCGAGCCCGATATTCATTATCAGGATACCCTGAGCCAGCGCTTTGCCGAGCGCTTTCCCAGGGCGGCCAATGGTGCGTTCGACCTTATCCTGGCCAACCCGCCGTTCAAGGGCAGCCTGGACGAAGAAGACGTCGATCCCAAGTTACTTCAGGTAGTAAAAACCAAGAAGACCGAGCTGCTGTTTGTGGCGCAGATATTGCGCATGCTGAAAATGGGCGGCCGCAGTGCCACCGTTGTGCCGGACGGCGTGTTGTTTGGCTCATCCAAGGCCCATCAGCAGTTGCGCAAGCATTTGATAGACGACAACCAGCTGGAGGCGGTGATCAGCCTGCCCAGTGGCGTGTTCAAACCGTATGCCGGTGTCTCTACCGCCATCCTCATCTTTACTCGAGGCGGAGCAACCGATCAGGTCTGGTTTTACCATGTAAAGGACGACGGCTTTTCCCTGGATGACAAGCGTCAGCCCATTACTGCCAACGATCTCCCCGAGCTGATCAGCTCGTTCAAGACGCGGGATCCGGCGCAGGCCAATACCGATAGCAATGATCGCACTGCCAGGGCCTTCTGGGTCAGCCGCGACGAGATTGCTGCCAACAAGTACGATCTGTCTCTTAACCGCTACAAAGAGCAGGTCTACGAGGCTGAGGAATACGATGCACCCAGGGATATTCTTGCCCGCCTGAAGGCACTGGAAGCTGAAATTCAGCAGGGTCTGAACGAGCTGGAGGGGATGCTGTGAGTTTCCCTACGGTAAAACTTGCTGATGTCGCCCCAGCTAAAGCGTTAAAGCGGAAAGTTACCGATACGTCTGAGCTGGTTTGGCACTTAAATTTGGATCAGGTGGAGTCACAAACGGGGCGAGTTCTCAAGGAAATGATTGCTCCTATTAGCGAAGCAGGTAATTCAACACACTGGTTTGATGAACGGCATGTGCTTTATTCCAAGTTACGCCCTTACTTGAATAAAGTGGTGTTACCTGAAAAAGAGGGTATAGCAACGACTGAGTTGGTACCAATGCTGCCAGACCCGGAGCGTTTGGACCGTAAATATTTAGCTCACTATCTACGTTCAGAAGGGTTTGTTAGTTGGGTTAGCTCACAGGTTGCTGGTGCAAAAATGCCACGAGTGGCCATGAAGGTTTTTTGGGATCATGAAATCCCTCTTCCTCCCTTGGCTGAGCAAAAACGTATTGCCGCCATTCTCGACAAGGCCGATGCCCTGCGTCGTAAACGCCAGCAGGCCATCGAGCTTGCCGACCAGTTTATGCATAGTGTCTTTTTGGATATGTTTGGTGATCCGGTTACTAACTCGAAGGGATGGAATGAGCTTCCTCTCTCTGAAGGTGTAGCAAGTATTGAGTCAGGATGGAGTGCTAATGGTGATAGCGCACCTGCCTCTGGTGAACAGTTAGGTGTTTTAAAGATCAGCTCTGTGACATCCGGCGTCTTCCAAGCAGCAGAAAACAAAGCTGTAGAGGTTAGTAGTGTTCCAGCCAATAAAAAGCTGCTGAAGCCGAGAGCCGGAGATCTAATTTTTAGTCGGGCTAATACCCGTGAGTTGGTAGCTGCGACAGCACTAGTGGATAAAGATTACGATAATCTTTTTCTTCCAGATAAGCTGTGGCGCATTAAAACAAATGAGAAGTTATTATCAGAATATCTACACTACCTTCTTAAACACCCAAAAATGCGAGACCGGCTAACGTCTCAAGCCACTGGTACTAGTGGTTCAATGCTGAACATTTCAAAGAAAAAATTTGAAGAAACACTGGCTTTTTTTCCTCTGGTTAGCGAACAGGAAAAATTTGCTAAAATATTTTTCCATGTTAATAAAATGCATGAGCTGAACAGAAAGAAAGCAGAGGGAATCGAGGGGTTATTTCTTTCATTAAGTCAACGTGCCTTCTCAGGCCAGCTCTAAGTATTAAATTTTAGTCAGTCACTAAGCATTAATTAGCCCGTGTACTCGGGCTGATTGAGTGCCTTGGCGTAAATAAAAAGAATAATTTCAGCATGCAGAGGTAATCGATCATGATGTGGTGGTTTGGTGTGGTTGCAGTATTTGTACTGCTGGCGCTGGTCAAGTCGGGCAAAGCTGACAAGCGCCAAAGCGGCCATGTTCAAATGACTAGAACGAACAACTCTTCCAACGCAAAGCCCATCACCATCAAGGTAACGTCGATGGCGACATCTGAAACAATGCACACCCAATCAGCTACTGATGCGTTACGAAAAAAAGAGGAGAGCCTGATCTTGAAAGAGCATGAGTCAATCACCCGTGGTCTGATCATTGCCCAACCCTGGATAGGCTACATATTGCGTGGCGAAAAAAGCTGGGAAATGCGCAGCCGGAACAGCCAACTCCGTGGCCCCATCGCCCTGATCGAAAAAGGTACCGGCACTGTAGTGGGTATCGCCCGCTTAACCGAGGTGAAAGGACCCTTTACCCCGGAACAGCTGGCCGAGCATGAGCACCTGCACAGGGTGCCTGGCAGCATTTACCAAAGCCCGGATTACAAATGGCATTACGCCTGGGTGCTGCAGGATGTGCATCCTTTGCCAAGTCCGGTTCCCTATCAGCACAAAAGTGGAGCCGTGATTTGGGTAGAGCTCGATGCCAATGCACAACAGGGCATCGCCGCACAACTGCAAAGCGTTACCGCAAAACCTGAGTGCACAGTTAACCCTAGTGAAGAAGTAACGGTAACCAGAGTACCGGTCGCCCGGGACGGTACCCATTTCTGCCCGATACGTTGCGCACGCAACGGCCACTATACAGTGGGTGAGAAAGGCGCAGAGCAACGTTTCAGTGACTACTACCAGGCCCTTAACTATCTTGAGGCTATGCCAGTCGCCAAGTGGCGGCGTCCCAACACCAATGGTAACTGGGGGATTGTCAGTGCTGTGGAGTGGGTTAAAAAGTAGCTTAGTAGCTCAAATGAAACTAGATTAGAGCGTAGTTTCGATAATAATTTACATAAGAGCAGATAAATCCATGCGCATAACCAAACTGTCACTAACCAACTTTCGTTCGTTTAAAGCCACTCAGACTCTGGAGTTTGCTCCTCTTACCCTGCTTTTTGGTCCTAACTCTGTGGGTAAAAGCTCGGTGTTGATGTCTCTTTTTTATCTTCAGGAAATCTTGCAGGAAGGACATTGTGATCCGATAAGACTGGAAGCTTTGGGTGACAAGCATATTGGTGGCTTTAAAAACCTCGTTAATGGGCGGGATCTTTCAAAGAGAATTGTCATAAAAGTTGGTTATGACAAAAAGGGATTTTTTGGGTCGAGTTACAGCCAGGTGTCTGAGATTGTTGAGCGAGAGCTGGGTTTTACAGTGGATAGCCGGCGGCTGATGCAGATTTGATTGAGGTTGAGTTTCATATTGCTTGGTCAGCTATAGAACAAACAGCATATGTTGCATGCTATAAAGTATGGTTTGATGGTGAGTTGATTTCTGAACTGACTAGTGATTCAGGCCTTAAGCAGCCAGTAATAAGTTATTTGAATTATAATCACCAAGCTCTGCTATGTGATGATGACAAAGAGTATGATTCTGAAGTTGAAAATCCTGACTTTGTTAGTTACTTTCATGAGAGGCTCAACTCTCAAATAACTATAAATAGCTGTCAATCAGACGAGGATGAAAGTAAAGAGAAGATCAGTTTCCTGCATCAGCCAATAGGTTTCAAGGGGTTTTCTGGCGCTTTGCCGTTGCTGGGGGAAACTTTGCAGACTGCACTTGAGTTGGATGATCGTGTATCTACAATCAGGGTGCATGAAATATTATCTGATGTGGTGGTGGCACCACTGGATAATTTGCTTGAGCTGCTGAATGATAGCGTCAGTATAGGACCACTACGAGTTATACCCGATGCACTGCACCAAAATAATCCATATCCAAAACAAAAGGATTGGTATTCTGGTGCTGCTGCATGGGATGTATTGGGGCGGTCTACCAGTCAAATTGATGAAATTAATCACTGGTTAGAGGATGACAGAAGGCTGGGACTGGGGTATGTCGTTAAAAAAAGTCAGCTCTTAGCAAAATTTCCTATATAGGTGGTGACGATGTAATTAGCCAGTTGAAAGCTGTGTATGATCAATATGGCGATAGTGTGCGTTTCTCTATATCCAAGGAAGATATTTCCGAAAACCCGGAAGCAGAGCAGGTATATTTAGATATTGAAAAGCTGATATCTTTGTGGGAAGAGGATAGGAAGATTAATGAAAAAGAGAGTGAAAAATTAAGATCTGAAGAGGTTAGCAGTAAGGCGGTGTTATGGGATTTGGATAATGAAATAGAAGTTTCATCATCTGATATTGGTGTTGGTTTCTCACAGCTATTTCCTCTGGTTGTGGCCTCAATAGAACGCAATAAAGGTATTATCGCCGGTGAGCAACCAGAGCTTCATGTACATCCACGCGTACAGGTAGGTATTGGTGATCTCTTAACGCAAAACAGAAGAAAAACAACCTACCTTATCGAAACCCATAGTGAGCATATTATCCTTAGGATATTAAAGCGCATTCGCCAAACTACTGATAATGAGCTGCCAGGTAATATTAAACCAGTATATCCAAGTGATATATCAATTATATATATGGAACCAGCAACATATGGCGTAAAAGCCAAGCGAATTGATATTGATGAAGATGGCGAGTTCAAGCAGCGTTGGCCTAACGGATTTTTTTCTGAGCGTAGAGAGGAGCTACTCTGATGATCTATGAATATGCCATTGAACCAGAGTTATTGATGCACTGGGCTTCAAATGACAGAGACTATCGTGAGTTTTTACGTGAATATGGGCTAGGAACACCTCGACTTACCAGTTCATTTCCTAAGCAAAAAGCGGCTAAATTTCGTAGTTACTACTTAAGAAAAGGCCCTCGTGATGAACAGTCTAATGAAGCTCAGCGTTACCTGGAAATGGTAAATTATATAGCTGAGTCTTTAGTTTATCGTAATAATATTGAGTGTGATGGAAGTTGTTGGGAAAGTAATATTCTTCATGAAGACTCAGTGAATCCTTTTTACGCCATATTGACTTCTACTCCTATTGATAGCAAGCGATGTTTGACACCTAATACAATGTACTCAGAAGGAAGTATATGGAATCATGAATGCCAGATAAGTGTTTCACGTACTTATGAAAATCTTTTTCCTATCTTGAGTAATATGTTTAGCTTGGCCCAAGAAGAAATTATTATCGTTGATGGGTATGGTTGGAATCAACGGGCAATTGAATTTATTGCTAAGTTATTAAATGGGGTTTTGTGTGGCAAGGGCTTTAACCAATGCCCTGAATTGGTTCTTTTCTATAAAGACAAGAAGGATGATAAAGCCCCTGATGCTGCTTATGTAAAGTCAGAAATTGAAAAGCGTGCTCCAGGTATCAAAGATGCTGTAAAATTCCAGGTTATATCTCTTTCAGAGGTGGGCGGTGGGGATGTTTTTCATAATCGATGTATATTAACAGAGCATGGTGGAATTGCTTTCGGGCATGGGATTGATGTTACGGAAAATTCATTTCATTCAGATGAGGTTACTCTCATGAATAAAGCTGTTTACATTAAAAAGTGGGATCAGTTTGTAGATGATCTGTGTTTCGAAGTTGTGTCTCAGGCATAACCGGTAATTATTGACAGCTTTTTAATTTTGTCATATTAAATTAAGTCTGGTTTGGCTTTTGGATAATAATTATTTTTTTATCAAATGTAATTAGGCTGGAGTGAAGAGAAGGCCAAATGACATGACAGTTACTGCAACTAATCTAATCTTCAATTAATGGCGAAGTACTATTTTCGCCAGATCTGACGCTTTTCCTTGCCATGCTTGAGCTATTTACATTCACCTTCACCGAAATCCTTAACTGTAGCCGGTGATCCGCTTCACCCGAGGAACGAAGCGCTCAGAAGCATCCTCCAAACCATCATACTCTACCCACTCTTTCAGCAGCGCCTGATTCAGATCGATAAATTTCCTGACGCGGTTGAGTAGGTCGACCGGAACATCCGCTTCTTTTCGGTACTCACTGCCCTGAACAGCGAACCAGCGTCCTTTTATCTTGTCTTCAGTCCCTATGGAAAAGACTTTCCTAGAAGCGCCCCATGCCTTACCTACGGAGACCTTGATACGATACGGGCTGTGTTTTCCGTCATCATCTGCACGTCCGCAATAAATGACAACGCCCTCTATCCCTGTGCGCGTTGGTGATAGGTTAGCCATTTCAAACAGGTCGTACGGAGCAAGACCCTCGACTTTCTCGAACTGCCGACCATTGTGCATCTTGTTCAAGTTATTCTGTGGCATACCCTACTCCCATACAAAAGCAAAAAGCTACGCTTGAATGCGCTTATGAGCTCGGCTTCTCCAGCTCAAACAGCTCCCCCACCTCTATCTCCAGATACCTGCACAGCTGTTCAATCACATCCAGCTCTACCCTGGTCGCGGTCTCATTGTAGAGGCGGTGCAGGGTGTTTCTGTTGATACCGGTTTCCCGGGAAACCTCGGCAATTTTCTGCTTCCGCTCACCCAGTATGCGGGACAGGTGGCACTTAATCATTTCACCTCCAAAGAGAAAAAAATACCCACAGCAGTGATAAATGACTTGCAATGGTGATTATGTGTGCTAATTTCTCTCCTGTAGGTCATTTTTGTTCGGTGTAGAGAAAAAAGCGAGGGTTTGATTATGGCACATACCTATCTCACAACTGAAGAGCTGTCTGCCCGTATCAAGTACGACGCGCGTACCATCCGACAGTGCCTCAAGGATTCGGTGCTGTTCGAGGGGGTGCATTACATTCGTCCCTTTGGCGGCCGTAAGATCCTGTACATCTGGGAGCGGGTGGAAGAGTCCATGTTGCAGGGGGCGTCTGCCCAGGATCTGATCCAGAGCATTCAATAAGGAGGACGTTATGGGTGCAGTGAACGGCCGTGACGGCCGCCTTTATCTCGATTTTCGCTTCCGTGGCAAGCGCTGCCGGGAGCAGACCAAACTGGCTGATACGCCGGCCAACCGTAAAAAGCTCAGCAAGGTGCTGGCTCTTATTGAGCAGCAGATCCGGGCCGGCACCTTTGACTATGGCCACCATTTTCCCAACAGCCCCAAGGTGGAGCAATTCCGGCAACTGGAGGTACTGATCCGCCAAAAGGCGGTGGGGGGGGAAATGGACTTCGCCAGTTTTGCCGGCCAGTGGCTGGAAGAAAAGCGGGTGGAGTGGCGCGACAGCCAGTATGAAACCGTTGAAGGCATTTTGCGCTGCCATCTGGTGCCGGCGTTTGGCGAAATGGCCATGGGTGCCATTACCAAAAGTGACATTCTGGCGCTGCGCATGAAGCTGTGTCAGGCGGATGCCGTTACCGGCAAGCGCCTTTCACCATCGCGCATTAACCACATCATGACCGCCCTGCGCATGATAGTGAATGAGGCCGCCGAACGGTTTGAGTATGAGAGCCCCTGGCGCAACATCAAAGCGCTGCCCATGCCCCGGGCCGAGGTGCAGCCTTTTACCCTTGAGGAGGTGCAACTGATTTTGTCACGGGTGCGGCCGGACTTTCGGCCTTATTACACGGTGCGCTTCTTCACCGGGTTGCGCACCGGGGAAATAGACGGTCTGACCTGGGATAACGTGGACTTTGCGGCGCGTAAAATCCACATCCATCAGGCGTTGGTACGGGGCAAGCTGGAGAAAACCAAAACCAGCAGCTCTTACCGCAGCATCGCCATGTCCCAGCGGGTGTATGACGCTCTGTTTGAACAGTGGGAGCAGACCGGCGAGAAAAGCACTTATGTGTTCTGTGCCCGCAACGGCCAGCCGCTGAATCACCGTAACGTCACTCGCAGGGTGTGGTACCCCCTGCTGGAATGGCTGGAGCTGCCCAAACGCAACCCGTACCAGACCCGACACACGGCAGCCACTCTGTGGCTGGCCGCTGGTGAAAGCCCGGAGTGGATTGCTCGCCAGCTGGGTCATGCCAACACCAGCATGCTGTTCAGAGTATATTCCCGCTATATCCCTAACCTGGTGGGCCGGGACGGTGCAGCCTTTGA
The DNA here is from genome assembly GCF_030732065.1 of Oceanimonas aquatica. Taxonomy (GTDB): domain Bacteria; phylum Pseudomonadota; class Gammaproteobacteria; order Enterobacterales; family Aeromonadaceae; genus Oceanimonas. Next base: position 74,558 of record NZ_JAVBHX010000011.1, on the reverse strand, counting down.
GTCGCTGCTGGATGAAGAGTTTGAACTGGAGGATGAAGCATGAACCCCATGGTAATGACACATCAACGGCCCCAACTGCTGTGGGCCAGCCAGTTGTTTGACGATGGCGCGCTGGCATCGTGGCAGTTCAGCATGCCGGCATGGAGCTGCTCGCTGTCGCTGGAGCCCTGGAAAATGCAGGGGGTAAGCCCCTATGGTCAGTGGGTGCTGGCGGAATTGAACGAGCAAGAAGGGCATTTCCGGCTCAAATCTGTGCAGACGTTACCGGAGGGTGTGAGCCGGCAACAAGTGGAGCATCAATTGGCCTGGCTGCCTGAGTCGCAGCAAGCGCTGCTGATGGATGTGTGGAGTATGCTGGCGGTGATTGACGATGATGTACTGCGGACCTTCTTGCTGGATATTCTGTCCAATGACGCCATCATGGCTCCCTTTTGCCAAAGCCGGGCCAGCCATAGGCATCATCATGATCAGCGCGGTGGTCTGCTGGCTCACAGCCATGAGGTGGCCATGACCTCAGCTATGCTCTGCAGCCAGTATGGCTTGGGCAAGAATAGCATCTGGGTGGCTTTTGTTGGTGGGCTGCTGCACGACATTGGCAAAATTCGGCTGTATTACAACGAAAACGCCGGTATCTGTGGCCAGCATGAGTCCTTTAGTTTCATGGTATTGGGGCAGCAACTGGAGCAATTACGCCTTGCTTCGCCCAAGGTATTTGAAGCCCTGAGTGCTTGCCTGGAAACAAAGGTAGGCAAGTACACGGACCCTTATCAGGTCGCCAATATTGTTCGCATGTGCGACCGGCTGTCGGCCGACGTCTCTAACTGGAAAAGCGCCTTTGCTCATGTGCCGGCGCACTTCTGGTATGCTCGCTGTCCACGAGACCAGCAGTGGTACAAGCGATTGGGGTAGCGAATGACAGCCAGGGAAAGGAGCGGGCAGACTAAAAGTCTGCCTGTTTTTATTTTTTGTAGAGTAAAATTCACTTCTATTGGGCTTTTCTTTTTTAAATATTTTCAACCTGTGACCTTTAATATGGTTTGATATTCAACCTTTACATCAACCCAGATGGAGCCAATTCTAAATATGTTAGCCCATCCCAATTCAGTGCGATCGTACAGGCAATAATATAGCCAGCAGTGATGTTCATTTTTCAGGGGGTGATCATAGCGCTGAAATTTATTGTGATTTACATTGTCAGCAATATTCCAAATTTCTCTTTTATGCTTTCCCATATGCTTGCCGGAGCCATATAGATCGACTAGGATATTGTCATCTTCATCACTAAAGCATGGATCTTCATTGTTTAAAATAAATGTGACAACACACTCTAGCTCATAATCATTTACCCAGTCGCTTGGGTTATTTAATTTTTCCTGACAATCTTTTCTTAGTCTTGCCACTTCGCTGCCTATTTCTTTTTCAATGTCAGATAACTGAGCATTCAATTTGAAAAGAAATTTTGTTTGTTCTTCAGAGAACTGTTCAGGCTCTATCGACCACTCATCTATATATTGAACATATTCATCCCTCGAATTGCGGCATATCATGTATTCACCTTTTTAATTGAAGTCAGCTATTAGGCGGGAGCCACGATGGGATGGACCAGGGGAAGAGACTGGTTCTCCTATCTGGCTAACAGGTGATCGTCGCGTTGCTGTCAACTCGTGAACAACAACCACACGATTGCCTGACCCTGAAGGCGACTGCCCTGATTTCGGCTCTATGTCTTTTCGTTCCATTCTGACGTGTCAGGATGATAATTCAATTGAGTCTATTAAGTTTGCTCTGCTTTGCGGGAAAATATCGGTCAGAATGTGAACTTAGGCAACTGGCAACAAAGATTTGGGGGATTTTTGAACTTGTGAGGTAGGGCTGGGCCAAATGCAAGGCTAATCGGCTCAGTAACTGAGCAGTCCAAATAATTGCTTCGGATAACGCACTTTGTGGTGGTCAACTGGCCCGTTCGGCTTCTTCTTGCCAAGCTGCGATTTCCTCAGCGGAAAAGAGAATAATCGCAAGCCGGTGCAGCACGATACGCAGACTGTGGGATGAATATCCTGCTTTGCTGGCCTCTTTGCGGTCGGCTTCCTCCTGATGTCGCAGGATCAGCCAGCCTGAGCCTTGTTCAAAGCGGGCTTTTTGCTTCATGGGATACGGCTGAATGTTCAATGGCCCACACTGCCAGTCTTTAATGATGTTTCTGTCGGTGTGCCGTAACTGTAACTGCCAGCGCGGCCAGTCAAACAACTGAGTAGCGACAGCCATATAGCGGCGAAAGGTCACCGCATCGTCAAAGCGCACACCCGATCGTGAGCTGTTGCAATGAGTCAGGGTGTATTGCGCTAGCCACTTCAATTCGTCACGTTGTTGGGAGGAACGATAGAGCTCCCGGCAAGCTGCCAGCGCTTTGGCCACATCGCGTTTCTCGGCCACACCCACCGGCTCGGGGGGCAGCAGTTGGTGCTGACGGCTGCGAGGGAACAGGCGGGGCAGCTGTTTTTCGGTGGTCAGAGCACGCAGTGCCAGGGCGCTTTGATGCCACTCATCTATTTGTTCTGCGCAGAGCTGATAAAACAAGGCTACTTCCCGATGGTCATAGCCAGCCTGAATTTTGCTCAGTACCGCCAGCATAGGTTCGTATTGACGCTGTTTTACTGGTTGTAATAATGCGTCAATGCTGGCGGCGCGAGAGGCTCTGGGCGAGGTAACGGGTCGAATATAGCGATTCAGTCGCTTGCGTAAAAAGCCAGCCGTGTTGGCTGGCGTAATGACTTGTCTTCCCCTGTGACGCAGGCGGATACGGTGAGGCCGTAAACCGAGCAGCACTTGTGCCTGATGGCTGGTGAGTTCGCGGCGGTGTTGCTGTAAATACAGCCCCAGCAGCAGATCGGTGAAATGCAGGTAAGTACTGAGGCTGATGTCGGGGCTGCTGTGGCCAGCAAAGGCCGCCAGTGCATGATACCTGTCTCGCAAACGTCCGTTCCCTGTAACGAGGGCTCGGATCTCCTGGCGCTTGGCATCACCATAGGGAAGCAGTGCATCGACGAATGTCGGCAGGCGCAATTGATCGGTGTGCAGCAGCAGTTGCAGGCGCGAAAGTGCGCTGTGGCGCAGGTGGTATAGGCGGAAGTAGAGACCTCCGCTCAGATCTTTCAATAGGGTGCTCACCGCCAGCGAAAGCGGAGTGATATCCAGTTGCTCAAATTTGTTTTCAGCCGTTTGGTGAAAGAACAGCTCATTGTCACTTTTGCTTTTAATGCGCTGCTCGCTCAGGTAATGACGAACCACATCGGCTTCTTCAGCTGTCAATAAAGGAAACAGGGGGACTTTGCGTAGTCCGGCTTCGGTTTTATTGTTGCCATACCGGTTGTTCCTGATGAATAACCAGCCGGTCGGGGATGGCTCAATGTCACTCAAACGCAGCTTGGCCAGTTCACCCGGTCGCAGCCCGATACGGTAGGCCATGATGAGAAAGCAGATATACGTTCGTTGCAGGTGGTCATCCAGATTGCCAAAGCATTGGAACTGTTTCAGCAAAGCGGCAAAAAGTGGTTCGTCCACGATAGCGGCACTGACATGAACGACACTGTCGGTGCCCAGCATCAGGGGCTCTGGTAACGGAGGAAAACCGAGTTGTTGTACGCCAAACACATGCAGATCTTCCAGGCGCCCAGCCTGATACTCTCGTGCCTGCTGCTTTCGAGGCCGGTTCAGCAGGCTCAAATACAGATCATGAAATTCCTCCCCACTGTAGCTGAGCAGATCCTCTTCATTCGTGACCATTAGCCAGTCGGCCGCAATGGCATCAAAATAACGCTTTGCGCTTGAGACGGCATTGTCACGCTCTGCGAGGTGATTGATCAGCCAGTTAACCAGCGTTGCCTCGGGCAACAGCAGCCGTTCATTACTGATCACCTCCAGCTCTTCAATGACGGTGCGTTTGCTTTTGGGGCGTGCTCGGTCCTGCTGAAACACTTCTCGTAATCGGGTCAGCAGATAAGGCTGCGAGCGCCGACCAACCGGCTTGCCGACTGGCCGGGGAGTGAGTTTCGGGAAACGGGTAAAGCGATGAAAGTCATGCTCATTACAGGTCAGCAGAGCCGGGCGTAACAACCGCTGCCAGTAGTCGTATGGCAGGCTGGCGCTGGGTTGTCTGCCGGTGGCGTATTCAACCAGCACCTGCGGCAGTGATACGCCGTCGAGGTGCTCTGCCACTGTGATCCCGCCGGTGGCGAGCTGAGTGAGCGAGCAGTGAATGCCAAGCTCCTGCTTGAGCAAGAACAGGCACTGCTCCGGAGAACTCGGCGGTTGCCAGTCTCTGGGTTTGTGTTTCAGAAACTGCCTCAATAGTCCCAGGCTGATAGGATCAGGCGCATAGAGCACTTCGCAATGAGGTAACCGCTCGTTGGCGTCTGGATCATCTACATATAAGTTGCTGGGCTGGCCTCGGCCAGGTGCAGGCTCCAGCACCAGCCAGCAAGTCTCATTATTGCCTCTCAGCGGACGAGGCTGATGTAGTGCCTGAGTCAGTGCAGGCCAGAGTGCTGGTCGGCCGAGGCCACCATAGAGCACCATCGACAGTAACAGCCGTGCAAACAGTAGATCAGGATCATCTGTCTCCTCCTGCAAACGCTCAAACCAGTGATGTTCGGCTTCGGCAATCAGGTGGGAACTGTGCTGCCAGCGCAAGGTACGGGAAGGCCGGCGGCGACGTAATGTGATGTAAGGATCCGGTACCTGTACCGACCAAATCCCTTGGCGATTACCGATTTCCAATTGTTTGCAGATAAAGCTGTAGGCGTACCGGTAAGCCCCTTCACTCTTCAGCTCCTGCTGTAACACTGTATCGATTTGCGGCCAGGCCTTATCAAAGTCAGTATCAATAGGTGGGATTTGCATCATGCCTGGCAGATGCTTTCTGAAAATGGCCATGGCAGCACGCAGGATCTGCGCATCCCGCTGCTGGCGCTTGGCCTGACGATGTTCTCTGCCCAGCATGGTCATCAGTGCCGGCTGGGATGGAGGAAGGATCAGCGGATTGTCCATCCGGGAAGCGCCTTAATCTGATGTTTTTTTAGTACGGATTCAATCACTTCTGCCAGCTCGCGACATTCACCCATGCTGACGAAACTGTGCCGCCCCATAGCCTCTTCTCCAATCTCCTCGTGGCCCATCCAGGAGTCGATGAGCTCTGGGTTAACTTTCTGTTTTGCCAATTCTGATCGCAGGTGGTGACGGGCCCAGTTTTTGGCCCAGGGCAGGCAAGGCGCTGGCAGCTTTGCCAGCAAGGACGGAGTGAGATCCGCAGGCTCCTGACTACCTTGTTTGTCCTCAAATGCAAACAGCAGGTTACCCGTACCATCCAGCGCCTGCTGGCAACGCGCTGCAAGAGCCGGAGCCTGAAAGCGGCTATAAATACTGAGTTGGCGCAAATGCTTCAGATAGAGCTCCACCTGCCTGGCGGCGGTAGCAGGGATCACCAGCGTTCTTGCAGACAGACCATGTCTTCTTTCCTTATCGGAAATCCACCAGGTGCGCTGGTAGGGATTGAAATCACCCAGTTTGCCCATCGGGGCGGTCACATCTCGATGACCTGTCGAGAAAGTCAGCAGCGCCCAGACGTAATAGACATAGCGATTATGAAAGGCCCTGATGTCAGCTTCGGGCTCGATGGCACCTGCCAGCATGATGAATATATGTTGCAGTATCGCTGATGGCACATATAACCGGCTGCCCAGGTTATTGTCTTTTTGAGCTCGAACAGGGAGACCCGGGCTTTGTTCAGCTATGACAAAAATGGCATTGACGTACCGAGTGTGATGCTCGAGCGCATCATCTTGCGACAGGTGACTGTATGACAATGCGGGGCGGGACTTGTGTGACTCACCGCGAAGCAGGGCAATGATGGCCCTGTCCGCTCCCTGATTCAGTAACCAGTGCTCCAGATATCGCACGATCAAGCCTGGTGTCAGCCTGGTTTGGTGTACCTCATTTATCGGTTTCAGCCACTCTCGCATTTCGCTGGGAGTCGGTGGGCTCATGGATGGATAAAATCGTTCAACCCAGTCGTGCAGCTGGATGGGCAGGGGACGGAAAAAGTGATCCGATACTGCCGGCAGTATCGGGTTCAGCTCATTCGGCTGACTGCTTGCCGGAACGTGATGAGTAAGCCGAATAGATGGATGATTATCGACTAGCTCCAATAGTTGATCCTGATTGGCCCGTTCATGAAGCCAGGCGGGATCCCGCCCCGTAACCAAGGCCAGCAGCATCCAGCCGGCCAGCACATCTTGCTCCTTTAGCTGCTTCAGACAATGCAGCACCAAGTGTTGAATGTCCCACTCGCTGGCTTGAGTGTAGCTGCATGGCAGCGATTGCTGACGGCTGGAGAGCTGCTCTGCCAGACGCTGGCCTTGTATGGCTTTCACAACCAGCGCTTTCTTACGTCTTAGTGGATCCTTAACCCTTAGTGTGTTGCCGGGAGTAATTCGGGCTGGCTCATCGGCCTGCTGACTATCTGGCGTTTCCGGAGTGAGCTGAAGTAGCTGAACATCAAAACCTGATTCATCTGCAGGCTCCAGGGGTACTGTGGTGATGACTTCTGGTCGCTCGAAGGTCAGGTTTACCCTGCGCTTGCGAACAATGCCCTCGATCTGATGCGCTGCATTACGGATGACGACGGACAGATAGCCTCGCTCCTTATCCAGCTTATAGTCCGGATATTTCAGCTTAAGTACTTCCAGCTCTTCGCCGAGATCGATTAGAGAGTCGGTGCTGGTTGTTTTTGGCAGAAACTGCAGTAACGGCGCATGCTTGGCGCTGGTAGCGATTTGTCGGACTTCCCGCAAGGCGGACTCAATCCCTGAATCTTGGTGTCCCAGAATATGCACCTGACAGCAGCACAGCAGGATCACCCCAAGCCATTCTTCAAACTTTTCGACATCCTCTACTGTGTGCAAGGGGGCGCATAGCGCCGCTGCATAGGGTGCTTCCGTCAGCAGTTTCTGATTTTTTATCCAGTCAAAAGTCTGCTGATAAGTGCCGGTGTCAGGCATGGGCAATTGAGCCAGTGCCTGTAAGCGCTGTTCCATGTGGTCGGAAAACAGCGGTAGGTGCTGCTGAAACTGAGTCAGCATGGGAGAGCACACTTGCGCAAAACGCAGAAAGACGATTTTCCTGTGCTCTTTCGGTAGTGACGGTGGGGCAATGATTTTACTGAGGTATCCCCGCCGGGCGGCGAATGGGCTCAGCTCAGTCATGTGGCGGACTCCACAGTTTGCTGAGCTCTGTAATCACATCGGATGTTGAGCTGGGGATGTTGGCTTTGGTTTTTTGTTCTCGACGCCGCCGCTGCTTGCGCTGCGTCATCAGCGTATTGTGAGCTCTGCCTGTCCATGCTGAGAGCATGCGGTCCGTAAGCTTGTCAGCGCCCAATAACTCTTGATGCAAATCCTCGGACATATGAGCAGCCAGCGTATCTCTTATTTCTGACAGACGATCCGGATCTACTGACTGTATTAAAGAAGATATCATCGAACGCCAGGCTGCTTTTTCTATCTCCGAGGTAGTTATGTGATGCTCAAGGTAGGAGATCAATTGAGTGCCGTTGGGGGGCCTGTGTGATGGCCAAATCAGCACTGGCCATAGTGGGGCGAACAGCTGAAACGTGCGCGGCGACTTCTTCTTTTTCGAAGTGTCATCCTCTTCCTCTCCCAGTATTACTGCATGGAGAGTTTCCCGGCTGAGTTCCGAGATCAAGGGCTCTGGCAAGACAGATGCGTTAACCCAGCGGGGGTAAATGGTGCACCATTCATATGCTGCCTGGGCGGCAGGATGCAGCTCTACAAGGTCTGATGAACGCACTTTTACTATCGCTGGCACGGTATTTTCCACTCATTTGGTCATGATTTATACTGTGCGCGGCGGACTCATGTAGATCAAATCTTGCATCTGAATTTGTAAGGTTTTTGTGACCGTGACCACGTGGTTGATCTCGATTGACGTAAAATCTGCAGAGCTAGCCGGCCAAAGCTAACCTATTTATATCAATAGGTTACGTTTAGTGTAGAATGGTGTATATTAAGTAAATCTGACTGGCACGGCCTGTCACGCCGGGGGTCGCGGGTTCGAGTCCCGTCCGCTCCGCCATCTTAAAGAAGCCCTGAGTTAACCCTCAGGGCTTTTTTCATTTCCATTTGCATTCAATCGTTTAAGGCCCTTGGCTTATGATGGCCAGGGGCTTTTTGCTTTTGCACCCAGCTCAAACCTGAACTCTCTTCGATCCTGCATCATCACCTTCGTGACTATCCCGAAGCATGCTTTCTGCCCGTCATGGCGGCAATCAATAACAATGCATAGGCTTTGAAGTGTTCATTCCATTGATGACGAGCGCTTCAATGCCACCACAACAAAAAACACACCTGCCCGCCTTTCGCAGCGAAGGGCTGACCAAAACCTATGGTGAAGGGGCTGCTGCCGTGCAGGCCCTTCGGGGCGTGGATCTGGAGCTGCCCGCCGGCGAGCTGGTGGTGCTGCTCGGACCTTCCGGCAGCGGCAAGTCCACCCTGCTCAACCTGCTGGGGGGGCTGGACTGGCCAAGCCGAGGACGAATCTGGTTTTTTGAACGGGAGCTGAGTGCCATGGATGAAGCCGGAATCACTCACTACCGGCGTCATCATGTGGGCTTTGTGTTTCAGTCCTACAATCTGATGCCAAGCCTGACCGCCGAGGAAAATGTCGAGCTGGTCACCGAGCTGGTTGCCGAGCCCATGGATGCCCGCGAAGCCCTGGAGCGGGTGGGGCTGGGTCGGCGTGGTCATCACTTTCCTTCCCAGTTGTCCGGCGGCGAGCAGCAGCGGGTGGCCATTGCCCGTGCCATTGCCAAGCGACCGACGGTATTGCTGTGCGACGAGCCCACGGGTGCCCTCGACAGCACCACAGGTCGGGTGGTGCTGGGCGTGTTGCAGCAGGTCAACCGGGAGCTGGGGACCACTGTGCTGATCGTCACTCATGCGGCAGCCACCGCCGCTATGGCCCACAGAGTGATCCACTTTGCCGACGGCCGTATTCGGGAAGTGCTGACCCCTGACCATCAGCTTGACGCTGACTGCATCGAGTGGTGAACACGCATGGCGACCATGCTCAATCGCAAGCTGCGCCGGGATCTGTGGCGGGTGCGTAGTCAGGCCCTAGCCATTGGCGTGGTGGTAGCGCTGGGCGTTATGCTGCTGGTGATGATGAACGGCCTGGTTAACTCCCTCAGTGATACTCGCCGCAGTTATTACCAGGATTACCGGCTGGCGGAAGTCTTCGCGCCGGTCAAGCGGGCACCGGAGCGGTTGCTGGCGGTGGTTTCCGGCCTGCCCGGGGTTGCCCTGGCCGAAGGGCGGATTACCGGCGCCGGCCTGCTCGAACTGCCCGCCGAAAGCGTGCCCATCGCGGCAAAGGTGCTCTCATTGCCCGACCGTCTCAATCGGCTGCGGTTGACTGCCGGACGTCTGCCCGAGCCGGTGCGACAGCAGGAGGTATTGCTGCTGAACACCTTTGCCAGGGCTCGGGGCATACGGCCCGGCGACACCATTGAGCTAACCCTGAACGGCGGGCGAGAACGGCTGTTCGTGGTGGGGCTGGCCATGGCGCCGGAGTTTCTTTACGTGACGCCGCCCGGGGAGCTGGTACCCGACGACGGCCGTTTTGTGGTGATCTGGATGCACGGCGAGGCCCTGGCCGATGCACTGGATCTGAGCGGTGCCGTCAACGAGTTTCTTATTCATCATCGCCCGACGACGCCCTTGCCGGCACTGATGGCATCGCTGGACCGGTTGCTGGCTCCTTACGGTGCCTTGGGCGCCTATCCTCGTGCCGACCATATTTCCGAACGTTTTATTCATGAAGAGATCGATGGCCTGCGGGTATCGGAGCGCATCCTGCCGCCGGTGTTTCTGGGGGTGGCTGCCTTTTTGCTGTATATCATGCTGTCGCGCATGGTGCAGGCAGAGCGCGAACAGATTGGTCTGCTCAAGGCATTCGGGCACAGCAACAGTGAAGTGGGGCTGCACTACCTCTGGTTCGTGCTGGTCATCGCGCTTGGCGGCGCGCTGGCCGGTGTGGGGCTGGGGGTGTGGAGCGGGTATTACCTGGCCGGTGTGTATCAGCTTTATTATCACTTTCCCTACCTGGTGTTTCGTATCGAGCCCCACGTGCTGCTGACCGGGGTGCTTATCAGCATGCTGGCGGCCTCGGCGGGCAGTTTGCTGGTGCTCAGGCGCGTGTGGGCCCTGGCCCCGGCGGCGGCCATGCGCCCGCCGGCTCCCACCGATTTCAGCCGCAGCCTGCGGTTTGGGCCCGGCTTGCGGCGCTGGCTGGATCAGCCTGCCCGCATGGTGTTGCGTCAGTTGTGGCGACGGCCGGTCAGGGCGGCAATGACGGTGCTCGGCATCGCCCTTGGTATGGCGCTGTCGGGAGCCATGCTCACCGTGATGAGCGGCTTTGAGCAAGCCATGACCCTGAATTTCGGGGTGATCGATCGAAGTGACGCGACCGTCACCTTTACCGAGCCGAGGGGGGCGCCAAGCCTGTATGCCCTGCAACACCTGCAGGGCGTGCTGGAAGTCGAAGGCTTTCGTGATGTGCCGGTGATCCTGCGCCATCACCGTCGTTATTATCGCGGTGCCATTACCGGCCTGACCGCCGCGCCGCAACTGTATCGTGCCCTGGATAGTCATCTGCACCCCCTGCGGCTGGAAGGCGAGGGGCTGGTGCTGGCCCGGCCACTGGCAACGCGGCTGGGCATCTCACCGGGCCAGCGGCTGCGGGTGGAGGTACGGGAAGGCCGGCGGCCGGTATTGACGGTGCCGGTCACCGGTGTGGTCGATACCCTGCTTGGGGCGCCCGCCTTTATGTCGCTGCCGGCCCTCAACCGAGCCATGAAAGAGCCGGATCGGGTGTCCGGAGCCTACCTGCGCATCGATAGCGTTCAACATGCCCGTTTATATAAGACGCTGAAAGACATGCCGGTGGTGGCGGGGGTCAGCCTGCGGGCCGAGCGGCGGGCGGCCTTTCAGGAAGTGATGGACAGCGGCGCCGGCGCGACCCGATACCTGATCACCGCCATGGCCGGCATCATTACCTTTGGCGTTGTCTACAACGGTGCCCGCATCGCCTTTGCCGAACGGGCAAGGGAGCTGGCCTGCCTGCGTATACTGGGAATGACCCGCGCCGAAACCGGCCTGGTACTGCTGGGGGAGCTCGGCGGCCTGACGCTGGCGGCACTGCCTCTGGGCGCCTTGCTGGGCTATGGCTTGTCACAGGCCGCGGCGGTGGGGTTCAGTACCGAGCTGTATCAGGTGTCGGCCGAACTGGATTTGCCCAGCCATGCCTGGGCGGCATTGACCGTACTGACGGCGGCCGCGCTCTCTGGCGTGGCGGTGCAGCGAGACATTAACCGCCTGGATCTGGTTACGGCCCAGGCCATCAGGGATTGAGCACATGACACTGACTCCATCGCACAAAGGCATGATAGTGGCGGCACTGGTGCTGGTGGCCGTGCTGGGCTACGGGCTCTGGCCCGAGGCCCGGCCGGTGGACACCGGCACGGTGCGCCGTGAGCCAATGGCGGTGACCATAGTCGAGGAAGGCCGCACTCGAGTGCGGCAATCTTATCTGGTGACCGCCCCGGTCAGGGGCCGGCTGCTGCGAGTGGATCTGGAAGCGGGCGATACGGTACGCCGGGGGCAGGTCGTGGCCCGGCTGTTGCCGGTGATGCCGGGCTTGCTCGACAGCCGTACACGCGAGCGAGCACTGGCGGCGTTGCATGCCGCCCAGGCGGCGCTGCATGCCGCCCAGGCCGAGGTGAAGCAGGCCGAGGCTGGGCGCCGGCTGGCGGCCGATCAGCTGGCACGGAACCGTCCGCTGCAGGCGCGGGGTGATATTTCGGCCACCCAGTGGCAGCGTCTGCGCCAGGAATTCAGTGCCGCCGTGGCCCGCCTTGACGCGGCGATGGCGGCGGTGACGCTGCGTGAGGCGGAGCTGGACTCCGCCGAGGCACAGCTTCGGGAAAGTACCCATGCCCTGGAAGGGGCGGGTGTGGCCCTGACGGCCCCGGTTTCCGGTCGAATATTGCAGCGATTGTTGCAGGGAGAAACCGTGGTCACGGCGGGCACGCCCATTCTGGAGCTGGGAAACATTGCTCGGGATCTGGAGGTACTGGTGGAGTTGCCGTCCGCCGAGGCCGTGCGGGTATCAGGCGGCGACCAGGTGGAAATTGCCCACTGGGGCGGGCCGGGCGTGCTGATGGGGGAAGTGGAGCGGATTGAGCCCAATGGCTTTACCAAGTTCTCCGCCCTGGGCGTGGAAGAACAAAGGGTCAATGTGCTGATCCGCTTTCGCGGCAGCGCCGAAGAGCGACAGGGTCTGGGGCATGGATACCGGGTGGAGGCACGCATTCGCGTATGGCAGAAAGACAAGGTACTGACCGCGCCTTCCGGTGCCCTGTTTCGCCATCAGGGGCAATGGGCGGTGTTGCTGGCGGAAAGCGGCCGGGCCCGGCTAACGCCGGTGACGGTAGGCAAGGACAATGGCCGGCGGGCCGAAATTCTGAGTGGCCTGAGTGAAGGCCAGCGGCTGGTGTTGTATCCGGACTCGGAACTGCAAGACGGGGCCCGCATTGCGCCGGACCCCGCAGAGGGCAGTTAAAGCACCATCATGTCGCGCTGGAACGACTTTTCGCAGTAGCGGCAGCGGAACATCACCTGGCCGCGCACCGCCCGCACCCGGAACTGGCTGGTCTCCGGCTCCCGGCGGCTGATGCAGTTGCCGTTGGGGCAGGCGAACACGCCCTCCACCTGTTCCGGCAGGTGCAGCTGCAGTTTTTCCACCACTTCAAAGTCTTCGATCAAATTCACGGTGGCGTCGGGTGCAAACAGCGCCAGCTGGTTGGCCTGGGCGGGGGACAGCCGGACGTTTTCCACCTTTATGATGTCCTTGGCGCCCAGCGCCTTGGAGGGCAGGTTGAGGCCCACGGTAATGCGTTCCCGATTCTGTACCAGGCCAAACAGCTGCAGAATGCGAATGCCCTGGCCGGCGGGAATGTGGTCGATGACGGTGCCGTTGTGAATGGCCTCGACTTGCAGTTGGGTCTTGTTCACGGCTGCTCCTTACAGGGTTTCGTTCAATACCAGGGCCAGCAGGGCCTGACGGGCGTAAACGCCGTTTTCGGCCTGCTCAAAGTAATAGGCATAGGGGGTGTCGTCCACGTCCACCGTGATCTCGTCGATGCGGGGCAGGGGATGCAGCACCTTGAGGCTGTCCTTGGCGTTTTCCAGCACCTGGGGGGTCAGCACGTATTTGGAGGCCACGTGCATGTATTCGGTCTCGTCAAAGCGCTCTTTCTGTACTCGGGTCATGTACAGAATGTCGATCTCGTCCATCACCTCTTCCATGCTGTCGCGAAACTCGAAGTTGATGCCTTTTTCCACCAGCTCATCACACAGGTAATCGGGCATGGCCAGGGCCTGGGGGGCAATAAAGTAGAATTTGCAGCCAAACAGGCTGAGTGCCTGAGTGAGGGAGTGCACGGTGCGGCCGTATTTCAGATCGCCCACAAAGGCCACGGTCAGCCCCTGCAGCGTGCCCTGGGTTTCGTAAATGGTGAACAGGTCCAGCAGCGTCTGAGTGGGGTGCTGGTTGGAGCCGTCTCCGGCGTTGATTACCGGCACCGAGGAGTATTCCGCCGCCAGCCGGGCTGCGCCGTCCTGAGGGTGGCGCATGACAAAGGCGTCGCTGTAGGAGCTGATGATCTTCACCGAGTCGGCCAGGGTTTCGCCCTTCTTCGCCAGTGAGGTGTTGCCGCTGTCGGAAAAGCCGATAACGGCGCCCCCCAGGCGGTGCGCGGCGGTTTCAAATGAGAGGCGGGTACGGGTGGAGGCTTCAAAGAAGCAGCTCGCCACTACCTTGTGTTTCAGCAGCTCGGGCCTGGGATGGGTTTTGAGCATGACGGCGGTATCGATGACCAGCTCCAGCTCGGCGCGGGTAAAGTCGGATATGGAAATGACATGCTTTTGAAATAGAGGGTTCGCCATCAGCAATGCTCTTCAAGTGGAATTCGGGCCATAAAAAACCCCGGGATGGGGCCATTGAAGTGACAGGATCACAAACGCCGAAGCCGGTGCCGGCAACGGGCACCACTGCAAAGGGACTGCAGCCGTGGGAGTTGAGCATGATGGGCTCCGCGTGTTTGCAAACCGTCCGGATTATAGAGAAATGTGCAGCCAAAGCAAAATACGGTGGCGAGACAACCGCAAGCGGTGAAAGAGTGAGCGAACGATCCTCCGGGACGGAAAAAGCCCTTTACCTTTGATGGGGGCTGGATATAATTCGCCTCGTGTTGCAGGGGCATAGTTCCAATTGGTAGAACAGCGGTCTCCAAAACCGACGGTTGGGGGTTCGAATCCCTCTGCCCCTGCCAGCTTCACCGAAAAGGCCAGCCTCAGTGCTGGCCTTTTTCGTTATGGGGTGTTCATGAAGCCATTACAATCACAGCTCTGGCAGTTTCTCGGTTTACCGGTATGGCACTGCGCCCATGGCGAACGCTTGCCTTACGGTCCTGCGCCGGTGGCAGCGCCGGCCGAAGTGCGGCTGATCACCGGCCAGGGCAGCCGTCTGCCGGACACCCTGCTTGCCGACCTCGCCATTGCCCTCAATGGCATTCAGCCCGAGATACAGGATGAAACCGCCTGGCTGGCCGCCGGTCGCCCCGGTGCCCGTATTCTGCTGGGGTTCAACCTGACCACGCCGGCCGAAGATCTGGCCTGGCACGGCACATTGCCGCTTTCTGCTTCACAAAAGCGCGAACTCTGGAGCCGGCTTTGCAGCCTCAATTCCGCCCTCTGACCCCGGCCGACCTCGATGCCATGGTGATGCTGGAACAATCGGCCCACGCTCACCCCTGGAGCCCTGCATTGCTCGCCGATGCCTTTGGCGAGCGCTATTTTACCGGCGCACTCTGGCACCAAAACGCCTTGCTGGGCTATTTCATTGCCGACCGGGTGCTGGACGAAAGCACTCTGATGAACATATGCGTGGCCCCGGCTCATCAGGGGCGTGGCCTGGGGCGGCAGTTGCTGGAAAACTACTTTGCCCAATGCCGGACTCTGGGCCTTGGCTGGTTGTGGCTGGAAGTGAGGGCCTCAAACCGGGCGGCCCTGAGTCTGTATGCCTCGGCCGGCTTTGAGGAAAGCGGCCGGCGCCGTAACTATTATCCCACGGCCGACGGCCATGAAGACGCCGTGCTGATGCAAAAGCGGCTTTAGTTTCTATACTGGAAGGCACACACTCTCGCAGGGATGACAAATGAGAGGCTTGCTTGCCACTATGCTGGTGCTGACGGGAATGGCGCCGGTATATGCCGACATCTTTCAATATCGCGACGCCGCCGGCGTGGTGCACTACACCGACAACCGCCTTCGGGCCAATACCGGCCAGCGCTGGCATCAGGATGCGGTCAACAAGGACGGCATTCTGATGCGGGTGGTCAAAAAGCCCGACGGCCACTACTTCTTTGCCCTTAACCGTCTCGCCAGCCGGGCCCGGCTGAACCTCAAGTTTACCGGTCAGCACAATGTGGCCATTCCCGAGGCGCTGCAGCAGGCGGTGATCCTGCCTCCCCGGGAGGAAAAATTTATCGGCAAGCTGACCCCGGCTCAGAGCGGAGCCTGGCGTTATGATTATGGCTTTGCCTACAGCAGCCATGAGGGGCGTAACAAGGTGGGAAGCCGGCACCGGGTACAGAAAATTGCCGGCAGCACCATCATCAGCCCGCGGGTACAGGCCTGGAAACAGCATCACAATCATACCGCCGCGCCCCTTGCCGGCGCCGTGGACATGAGCCCGCCGGTGGCCGGGCCCTACCGTATTTCTCAGGGCTTTAACGGCGATTTCAGCCACAACAAGCTAGCCAACCGTTATGCCCTCGATATCGCCCTGCCAGTGGGCACGCCGCTGCTGGCCACCGCCCCCGGTGTGGTGGTGGCGGCGGTGGATTATCATGTGGGAGGCGGCCTCAAGCCTGAATACAAGGGCCGGGCCAATCACCTGCGGCTGCGCCACGATGACGGTACCATGACCCTCTACGCTCACCTCGACACCGGCTCCCTGAAAGTGAAAAAGGGCCAGCGAGTGCGCGCCGGCCAGGTGGTGGCGGCCTCGGGCCATACCGGTTACAGTTCGGGCCCGCATCTGCACCTGGCGGTGCAGGTCAACAACAAGGGCAGAATTGAATCCATTCCCTTTACCCTGAATGGCCGGCTGCCCGGTGCCGGGAATACCCTGCTGGCTCAGGGTAGCGAAGGCAGCCTGGATGCTGAATAAACCCGGCTTCAAAACCCTATCAAATGAAATTATTTAATTCGGTATTTCAGGTGAGTTTTATTTGTACGGGCTGATCAGAGAGTTGCTTGAAAAGTGATTGCCTTAATGGTTGGTTTTTTTCAGTTTATTCCTCTGTATTTCCCTGGCTTCTTTCCGTAAAAGCAGTTGCTTTATGCTGTTTGCTGTGGCCTTTTACCTGTCTTTCTTTGGGAATGACAACCTAAACAGGCAGGAAACCGCATATGTCTCAGACAGCCGGAATGGCAAAACAGGCACCCCGTAGCATAAGTCACTATCTGCGGGTGCTGGGCCCGGGCATTCTGGGGGCGGCGGCGGCCATCGGCGGCTCTCACCTGGTGGCCTCCACCAAGGCCGGCGCCATTTATGGCTGGCAGCTCGTCGGCCTGATTCTGCTGGTCAACCTGCTCAAATACCCCTTCTTTCAGATCGGCGCCCGCTACACCATGGCCGCCAACGAGAGCCTGATCCAGGGATATGATCGCATTGGCCGGGGTTACCTGCGGCTGTTTACCCTGCTCAACCTGTTTTCGTCAGTGATCAGCACCGCTGGGGTGGCCATGCTCTGTGGCAGTATTCTGGGCCTCTTTATCGGTGACAGCCTGAACGTGACCCAGCTCAGCATGATAGTGCTGGCCGGCTCCCTGGCCTTTCTGATCACCGGGCATTACAAAACCCTGGATCGGGTCACCAAGTGGATTATCGTCGGCCTGGCCATCGCCACGGTTACTGCGGTATTTATCGCCCTCAACCGGGGCGGGGTGGCGACGCCGGATTTTGTTGCCCCCAGTCCCTGGAACCTGGCCTCGGTGGGCTTTCTGGTGGCGCTGATGGGCTGGATGCCGGCGCCTATTGAACTGTCGTCCTGGAGCAGCGTCTGGCTGCGGCAAAAGCAAAAGGATCTGGGCGACGAGCTGGACTACAAGGGTGCCCTGGTCGACTTCAACGTGGGCTACTTTACCTCGACCCTGCTGGCCATCGCCTTTGTCGCCCTCGGCGCCCTGGTGCTGCACGGCAGCGGCGAAACCCTGGCTAGCTCCGGTATCGCTTTTGCCCACCAGTTGGTGAACGTGTATGCCAGTGTGATGGGGGAGTGGAGCCGGTGGCTGATCGCCATCGTGGCCTTTCTGTGCATGTTCTCTACCACGGTCACCGTGCTCGACGGTTACAGCCGGGCGCTGAGCGAATGCCTGGTGCAGTTCGGTCAGCCTCAGGGCAGCGGCCCCACCGGTCACGGCGCCCGTTACACCTATCCGCTGATGGTGGCCATGGGCGTGGTGGCAGCCTTTATTATCATGTTCTTCAAGGGGGCCCTGCTGGCGATGCTGGAGTTTGCCATGATTTCCGCCTTTATCAGTGCCTTGGTGTTTGCCTGGCTTAACTTCCGGCTGATGCAGCTGCCCCAGGTACCGGAACACTACCGGCTGGGTAAAGGCATGGTCGCCCTGAGCCGGATTGGCATTCTGTTTTTTGCCGTTTTCAACCTGCTGTTCGGTTACTGGTATCTGTTTGTAAAATAAGGCCATGAGCTGGTTTGACTGGTTAAGCCCCAAACGCGAGCCGAGCTCGCCGCTGCCCTGGGCACAAGCGCTGGCCGCGTTACCCATACTGCAGGGCCTGAGCGTATCCGAGCAGCAACGCCTGTGTGAGCTGGGTGCCGGGCTGCTGGCGCACAAAACCCTGACTCAGCTCGGCGTGGCCCTGACGCCACTGCAGCAGGCGAAACTGGCGCTGCAGGCGGTGCTGCCCATATTGCACCTGGGGCTGGACTGGTATGCCGGCTTTCACGAGATCATTCTGATCCCGGAGCCGGTGACCCGGCATGACATGGTGCAGGATGAGTTTGGTCTGGTCAGTGAGGTGGAGTCGGTGCACGCCGGCGAGTCCTGGCAGCAGGGGCCACTGGTACTGGCCAGGAGCGAACTCGCCGGCGACGGCGGCTGGGACGGCTATAACCTGATCATTCACGAGTTGACCCACAAGCTCGACATGCTGGGGGGCGAGGCCGACGGCGTGCCGCCCATGCGCCCCGGCATGAAGATGAGCGAGTGGCGCCGTGACTTTCAGGCCGCCTTTGACGAGCAGAGGGTGCGTGCCGAGCGTAATGACGCCCCCATCGACCCTTATGCCGCCACCCATCCGGCGGAGTTTCTGGCGGTCACGACCGAGCTGTTTTTTACCGATCCCCGCTTGCTGCATGACGTCTATCCGGCGGTGTATTGCCAGCTGACGCGCTTTTTTGAACAGGATCCGCTGACGCGGCAACCATTCACCAGTTAACCGGATCCCGTCCTGTCCCCCATTTCCTGCCTTCTGTGATCCTGTTCAACAAATGACCTCTGGGCCGGGATGGGATAAATGATACCTTAGCGATTGAAAGTCAGAGCCTATCGAGGCTCGAGGAAAGATCGATTTATCTTTTTTCGGTTCAGCCAGTATATTGACGTTCGCGCTGTATTTTTCTTACGTTATAGCTTTACGTAAAACTTTTTGTGCAAGTTTTAGTGATTTTTTGTATGCAATTATGCTTAAAAATACAAAATGCATCATTGAATATGCGTAGGTGAAATCGCGCCGTTGTAAAACAACGTCATTTTGTGGCGCAACACAGGCAAGGCTGCCGAGCGGTTGAAGGAACAGCTTGCTGAACACCGGGCGCGAATGCATCCGGTGCGATACCAACATGAATCAGGGAATAACTATGTTAATCGGAATTCCAAGGGAAACGCTCAGCGGAGAGACCCGGGTGGCTGCCACCCCCAAGTCCGTTGAGCAACTGCGCAAACTGGGGTTTGAAGTCAGCGTCGAACGGGGCGCGGGCAGCAAGGCCAGCTTTGAAGACACCGCCTATGAGGCCGCCGGCGCTCAGTTGGCCAGTGCCGACGATATCTGGCAAGCCGCCATTATTTACAAGGTGAACGCGCCCACCGCCGACGAAATTGAGCGGCTGCAGGCGGGGACCACCCTGGTCAGCTTTATCTGGCCGGCCCAGAACCCGGAGCTGGTCGAACAGCTCAAGAACAAGGGCGTGACCGTGCTCGCCATGGACATGGTGCCGCGCATTTCCCGCGCCCAGTCCCTGGATGCGCTGTCGTCCATGGCCAACATCGCCGGCTACCGTGCGGTGGTGGAAGCCGCGCACGAATTTGGCCGCTTCTTTACCGGTCAGATCACCGCCGCCGGCAAGGTGCCGCCCGCCAAGGTACTGGTGATCGGCGCCGGCGTGGCCGGTCTGGCCGCCATTGGTGCCGCCGGCTCCCTGGGTGCCATCGTGCGTGCCTTTGATACTCGCCCCGAGGTCAAGGAGCAGATCAATTCCATGGGCGCCGAGTTCCTGGAGCTGGACTACGAAGAGGAAAGCGACTCTTCCGACGGCTACGCCAAGGAAATGAGCCAGGCCTTTATCGACGCCGAAATGGCCCTGTTCATGGAGCAGGCCAAGGAAGTGGACATTATCGTCACCACGGCGTTGATCCCCGGCAAGCCGGCACCCAAGCTGATCACCGCCGACATGGTGGCCGCCATGGCCCCGGGCTCGGTCATTGTGGATCTGGCCGCCCAGAACGGCGGTAACTGCGAGCTGACCAAACCGGGCGAGCTGTTTGTCTCCGACAATGGCGTCAAGATCATCGGTTACACCGATCTCAACGGTCGTCTGCCGACCCAGTCCTCCACCCTGTATGCCACCAACCTGGTCAACCTGGCCAAGCTGCTGTGCAAGGAAAAGGACGGCAACATCAATGTCGACTTCGACGACGTGGTGCTGCGCAACATGACGGTCACCAAAGACAATGAGGTGACCTTTCCGCCGCCCGCCATCAGCGTATCGGCGGCGCCCAAGGCCAAGGCTGCGGCCCAGCCCGCCGCCGAGCCTCACCCCAAAAAGCCGAGCAACCTCAAATATTATCTGGGCGGTGCCGGCGTGCTGCTGTTCGCCTGGCTAGCGGCGGTGGCCCCGGCAGAGTTTCTGTCCCACATCACTGTGTTCGTGCTGGCCTGTATCGTGGGTTACTACGTGATCTGGAATGTGTCTCACTCTCTGCACACGCCGCTGATGTCGGTGACCAATGCCATCTCCGGCATTATCGTGGTGGGCGCCCTGTCCCAGGTGGGCTCGGGTGGTTTTGTCAGCTTTCTCGCCTTTGTGGCGGTGCTGATCGCCTCAATCAACGTGTTTGGCGGTTTTACCGTGACACACCGCATGCTGAAGATGTTTAGGAAGGGCTGATTAAATGTCACAAGGACTAGTAACTGCATCTTATATCGTGGCCGCCGTGCTCTTTATCATGAGCCTGGCCGGTCTGTCCAAGCAGGAGTCGGCCAAGGCCGGTAACTGGTATGGCGTGGCGGGCATGGCCATTGCCCTGCTGGCGACCATTTTCAATCCCGAGGTCACTGGCCTGGGCTGGATCATCGTGGCCATGGCCATCGGTGCCGCCATCGGTATTCGCTTTGCACTCAAGGTGGAAATGACCGAAATGCCGGAGCTGATCGCCATTCTGCACAGCTTCGTGGGTCTGGCCGCGGTATTCGTGGGCTACAACACCTACATGGATCACGGTGACCTGTCGGGCGCCATGCTCAACATTCACAACACCGAGATCTTCCTCGGCGTGTTTATCGGCGCGGTGACCTTTACCGGCTCCATCGTGGCCTTTGGCAAGCTGCGCGGTCTGGTGTCGTCCAAGCCGCTGACCCTGCCCCATCGCCACAAGCTCAATCTGCTGGCGGTGGTGGTCTCGGCCTTTCTGCTGATCTGGTTTGTACAGGTGGAAGGCTCCACCTTCCCGCTGCTGGTGATGACCCTGATCGCCCTGGCCTTTGGCTGGCACCTGGTGGCCAGTATCGGTGGTGCCGACATGCCGGTGGTGATCTCCATGCTCAACTCCTACTCGGGCTGGGCGGCCGCGGCGGCGGGCTTTATGCTCTCCAACGATCTGCTGATCGTGACCGGTGCCCTGGTGGGCTCTTCGGGTGCCATTCTGTCCTACATCATGTGCCGGGCCATGAACCGCTCCTTTATTTCGGTGATCGCCGGCGGCTTTGGCTCCGACGGCACCGCGGCTTCCAGTGAGGAAGAAGAAGGTGAATACACCGAAGTGAATGCCGAAGACGTGGCCGAGATGCTCAAGGGCTCCAGCTCCGTGATCATCACGCCCGGATACGGCATGGCGGTGGCTCAGGCTCAGTACCCAGTGGCCGAGCTGGTCTCCAAGCTGCGGGCGGCCGGCGTCAAGGTGCGCTTTGGCATTCACCCGGTAGCGGGTCGTCTGCCCGGTCACATGAACGTGCTGCTGGCGGAGGCCAAGGTGCCCTATGACGTGGTGCTGGAAATGGACGAGATCAACGATGACTTCGACGACACCGACACCGTGCTGGTGATCGGCGCCAACGACACCGTCAACCCGGCGGCGTCCGAAGACCCGGCCAGCCCCATCGCCGGCATGCCGGTGCTGGAAGTGTGGAAGGCTCAGCAGGTGGTGGTGTTCAAGCGCTCCATGAATACCGGTTACGCTGGTGTGCAGAACCCGCTGTTCTTCCGCGAAAACAGCGTCATGCTGTTTGGCGACGCCAAGGACAGCGTGGACAATATTCTGCGTGCGCTGTAATTCTCATTACATGCCATTCAAGGGGCGCTTCGGCGCCCCTTTTGTTTTTGGCTGCACCAATACAAAAAAAGAGAGCCGAGGCTCTCTTTTTTTATACACAGGACTTGGTGTGATTACAGCGGTGGACTTAGTTGCCGCGGTAAGTGGAGAAGCCGTAAGGGCTCAGCAGTAGCGGCACATGGTAGTGATCCAGCTTGCCGTCGGCGGAGAAGATCACCGGGATCTCGGGGAAGAAGGTCTCGGTGTCGTGCTGTTCAAACCAGGCACCGGTTTCAAAGGTGACCTTGTAGGTGCCTTTTTCCAGATCCTGACCTTCCGGGTACAGGGCGGTGATGCGGCCCTGCTCGTTGGTGACGGCGCTGTTCAGCTCCACCCAGTTGTCACCCTGCTTCTGCTCCAGAACCACCTTCACATCGGGAGAGGGCAGGCCGTTTTCCAGGTTGAGTACGTGCACGCTCAGCGGGTTGCCGGCGGCGAAAGTCAGGGTGGATACGCCGGCCATCATGGCACCGGCCAGAACATGTTTAAAAGTCATGGCGATTCTCCGTGGTTGTGAGTGAGCAGAGCCTCACCCGTTAATGTGTTCGCCGTGCTTGGCGAGATGGGCTCATCATGCCTGAGTCCGCCTTGCAAACCCCTTACCGCTTTATTACAAAACCGTCATCAAGCCGGAGCAGCCAGAATCGGTGATAAACTTGCGTTCAGTTCATTGCATCAAGCGAGGCCGAGCATGCGTATTCTGGTGGTGGAAGACGAAGCCAAAACCGCAGACTATCTGAGAAAGGGCTTTACCGAATCCGGTTACCAGGTGGAGGTAGCCAAAGACGGCCTGGAAGGGCGTTACCTGCTGGAAGAAAGCACCTTTGATCTGGTGATCCTCGACATCATGCTGCCGGGGCTGGACGGCTGGCAGCTGCTGCAACTTATTCGCGCTAAAAGCGATACCCCGGTGATCTGCCTGAGTGCTCGGGACGCGGTGGAAGACAAGGTGCGCGGCCTGGAGCAGGGCGCCGACGACTACCTGGCGAAGCCCTTTTCCTTTGCCGAGCTGCTGGCCCGGGCCCGCAAGTTGCTGCGCCGGGGCAAACCGGCGGAGCCGTTGTTTTATCAGCTGGCGGATCTGCAGCTGGACCCGTTGGCGCGCCGGGTCAGCCGGGACGGACGGCGCATTGATCTCACCAACAAGGAATTTACCCTGCTGCAGTTGCTGCTCAGCCATCAGGGGGAGGTGTTGTCGCGTACCTATATTGCCTCTCAGGTATGGCACATGAACTTTGACAGCGACACCAATGTGGTGGACGTGGCCATTCGCCGGCTGCGGGCCAAAATTGACGACGGTTTTGAGCCCAGGGTCATTCATACCGTGCGCGGCATGGGCTATGTCTGTGAGGTGCGGGAATGAAGCGGGTGTTGTCGTCATTAAGCCTCAGGCTGGCGCTGATGTTCGCCCTGGTCAGCGCCCTGCTGCTGGGCAGCCTGGGGTTTTATCTTTATTTCTCCCTGGAGCGGGAGCTGGCCTGGCGGGACGATCAAAGTCTGCTGGGGCGCCTTGAACACATGCAGGCCCTGCTCTCCAGCACCGACAGCATTGGCGAGCTGCGCAACCGGCCTACTCTCTACGCCAACATGCTGGGCAACGAAGACAGCCTGCTGTGGGTACTGAACCTCGACGGTGAAGTGCTGATCTCGGTCAATCCGGCCGGACTGGCGGTGCCCGTTGGCCTCTCGGCCGGAGAGACCCGCCTGGGCTATAACCCCGAGGGCAATGCCCGCCTGGCCTGGCGCCGGCTGGAGCTGGAAGGGCGCAGCCTGATGCTGGTGGCGGGCAAGTTGCTGGCGCCCCGTGAGCAGATGCTGGCCACCTATCGGCTGCGGTTGTTGCTGGCACTGGCCGGTGGCGCCCTGGTGGCCTTTGCCCTGGGCTGGCTGGTGAGCCGGCGCGGGCTGTATCCGGTACGGCGGCTGGCGGGTGAAGCCGGGGCCATTGAGGTGAGGCAGTTGCACCGGCGGCTGAATACGCGGCAGTTGCCCGACGAATTACGGGAGCTGGGAGACAGTCTCAACCAAATGCTGGCCCGGCTGGAAGACGGTTTTGGCCGGCTGTCGCGGTTTTCCGAAGATCTGGCCCACGAAATTCGTACCCCGCTCAGCAACCTGGTGGGCCATACCGAGCACAGCCTGCGCCGGCCGCGCAGCACGGAAGAATACGAAACCCTGCTGGCGTCCCACCTGGAGGAATACCAGCGGCTGGCGCGCATGGTCAACAGCATGCTGTTTCTGGCCCGCACCGAGCAGCCTCAGGCCGAAATTCAGCTTGCTCCGGTGACTCTGACGCCGCTGATTGAACAGCTATGCGATTACTTTGAAGGCATGGCGGAAGAGGCCAACATGGCGCTGGTGAACCGGGCCGAGGGCCAAGTGCAGGCCGATGAAGAGCTGCTGCGCCGGGCACTGGCGAACCTGCTGGCCAACGCCCTGCGTTATGGCGAGCCGGGCCAGCCCATCACCATCGGCAGTGAGCAGGTCGAGAATGGCATGGCGATCACAGTACACAACAAAGGCCCGGCCATCGCCGAAGCGCATTTGTCAAAGCTGTTTGACCGCTTTTACCGCTGCGATCCTTCCCGTACCAACAGTGGTGACACCGGTGGCCTGGGGCTGGCCATTGTCGACTCCATCATGCAACTGCACGGCGGCGAGGTGAGCGTACACAGCGACGATGACGGCACCACCTTTACCCTGCGTTTTCCGGCCTGAGCGGCCTTGCTCTACAGTCATTAATCCCTTATTTTCCCAAGGCTGAAGAGAGGAGAATAATAATGACGAGCAAACGCGGGCTGGTGTCGCTGACGCTGCCGGTGATGATGGGATATTTGCCTCTTGGGGCCGTGTTTGGTGTGCTCTGGGTCGATGCCGGGCTCACCTGGTACTGGGCACCGCTGATGAGCGTGCTGGTGTACGCCGGTGCCATGCAATATCTGGCGGTGGGCCTGCTGGCCGCCGGCATCGGCTGGATTGACCTGGCGGTGGCGGCGCTGCTGGTGAACTTTCGCCACCTGTTTTATGGCCTGTCGCTGTACCATTTGCTGCCCAGGAGCGTGATTGGCCGCAACTACTTTATTTTTGGCATTACCGACGAAACCTATTCCCTGCTCAGTGCCTCGGGCAAAGTAAAAGACAGCGAAACCGCGCTCTGGGTGGTGTTGCTGAACCAGAGCTACTGGGTGCTGGGCACCCTGGTTGGCATGGTGCTGGCGCGGGGCCTGCCGCCCGGTCTGCAAGGGCTCGACTTTGCCCTGACCGCCCTGTTTACCGTGCTGGCGGTGGAGCAAATTCGCGCCCAAAAAGACTGGGGCGCGGTGGCCCTGGGAGCGACGGCCGCGGTGGTGGCTGGTGTGTGGGTAAGTGATTACTTCCTGTTGGCGGCCTCCATCATGCTGGTGCTAGTTCTGCTGGCCTGGCCCGAGCGCAACACCAAGGAGAAGGCAGCCCATGTCTGATCTCGATTATTTACTGGCGGCACTGATCATGGCCGGCGTCACCTTTGCCCTGCGCGCCTTTCCCTTCGTGGCCCGGGGGGTTATCGCTCACCATCATCGTATTCAGGTGCTGGGCCGGCGGCTGCCGGTGGCCATGATGGTGCTGCTGACCCTGTATGCCATGGGCGTGCACCACTGGAGCTCTCCCGCCGATGGCCAGGCCCAGATCATTGCCGTGGCGGTGGTGGCCGGGCTGCAGCTGTGGCGGCGCCAGGCGCTCACCAGCATACTGGCCGGCACCCTGGTGTACATGGCATTGGTCAACGGCTGGCTGGGGCTCTGATCCTTTCGCCGTTTTCGGCTATAATTGCCGCCCTTCTTGTTTAAACGGAACCAAACATGAGCATTTCTGTACCTGCCCGCCTGCTGGGAATGGCGGCCCTGTGCCTGAGCGGCCTGACTCAGGCCGAGACTTTTGTCTTTACCGCCATTCCTGATCAGGACGAACGCCGCCTGACCGAGCGCTTTGGCAAAATTGCCGATTACCTGGCCGACAAGCTGGAAGTGGACGTAAAGTACATTCCGGTGAAGAGCTACCCGGCGGCGGTGAGCGCGTTTCGTAACGATCAGGTGCAACTGGCCTGGTTCGGCGGCCTGACCGGGGTGCAGGCCCGGGAACTGGTGCCCGGCAGTGAGGCCATCGCTCAGGGCGCGGAAGACACTGCCTTCGTCAGTTATCTGATTGCCCATGAAAGCACGGGCCTGACTGAAAGTGAGCAGTTACCTGCGGAGCTGGCCGGCAAGCGCTTTACCTTTGGTGACAAGGGCTCCACCTCCGGCCGGCTGATGCCCGAGTTCTTTTTGCGTCAGCATTTTGAGCAGGCCCCCGAGCAGCTGTTCTCCCGGGTGGGCTTCTCCGGCGATCACAACCGTACCATCAGTCTGGTGCAGTCCGGTGCCTATGAAGTGGGCGCGGTCAACTACGCAGTGTGGGACGCCGAGCTGGAAAAAGGCAACATAGACCAAAACAAGGTCAAGGTGATCTGGACCAGCCCCGAGTATCCCGATTACCAGTGGAGCATTCGCGGCGATGTGAACGCCCGCTTCGGTGACGGCTTCAAGGAAAAAGTGAAGCAGGCGCTGCTGGAGATGACCGATCCCGAGCTGCTGGCGGCCTTTCCCCGCTCCGGTTTTGTGGACGCCACCAACGATGACTATGCCCCCATTCGCGACACCGCCGTGGCCATTGGCATCATGGATCCCGCGCAGTAATGAGCGAGCCGGTCAGCCTGTTTCGGTTTCATGAGGCCAGCCTCGGCTATGCCGGCAAGCCCGTGCTCGAGGAGCTGAACCTGGACGTGAAACAGGGCGACAAAATCGCCCTGCTAGGAGAGTCGGGCACCGGCAAAAGCACCCTGCTGCGCCGGCTGCGTGAGCTGCGGCCACAGGAGGTGGCCTGGTGCCCGCAGCAGCCGGGCCTGGTGCCGGTGCTGAGCACCTTTCACAACATCTACATGGGCCGGCTGGCTCATCATCCTTTCTGGTACAACCTGGTTAATCTGGTGAAGCCCCTGACCACGCCAAAAGGGGAGGTCGCCGAGCTGGCCAGCCGGCTGGGGCTCTCCGGGCAGCTCTGGCGCGCCGCCGGCCAGCTCTCCGGTGGGCAACAGAGCCGGGTCAGCCTGGCCCGGGCGTTGTATCAGCAAAAGCCGGTATTTATCGGTGACGAGCCGGTGTCGGCACTGGATGAGCGTCAGGCCGCCGACTTGCTCCGGCTGGTGTGCGAACGCCACCAGACAGTGGTGCTGGCGCTGCATAACGTGGAGCAGGCGCTCACTCACTGCACCCGCATCGTGGGGCTGCGCCAAGGCCGGCTGGTGCTGGATGCGCCCAGTAGCGATCTGACGGCGGCCCAGTTACGGGCGCTCTATTCCTCCTCATGACCTCATCTGCTTCCATGGGCCGTACCAGCCTGCTGTTTGTGGCGCTGGCGCTGCTGTGTTTGCCCTGGGCGGATTTTTCCATTACCGCCGTGGATCCCTGGTTCGAGCTGGGTCGGCTCGGTGCTGGCCTGCTGCTGCCGGCCTGGCCCGAGCCGAGCGTGTTGCTGTCGGCGCTGGCCAATACCCTGGCCTTTGCCCTGCAGGGGGTGGCCCAGGGCGCTGTGCTCGGCCTGGGCCTGGCCTGTGGTTATCGCTCGGCCTGGGTGCGCCGGCTGGCGGCGGGACTTCGGGCCGTGCACGAGCTGTTCTGGGCGCTGCTGTTTATGCAGCTGCTGGGGCTCTCGGCCCTGGCCGGGGTGCTGGCCATTGCGCTGCCCTATGCGGGCACCTTTGCCAAGATCTACGGCGAACTGTTTGAAGAAGCGGATCCGGCCCCGGAACAAGCATTGCCGGCGGGCTTTGGGCGGCTGACCCGGCTCATCTATCTGCAAGTGCCGCTGTGCTGGCGGCAGATGGCCACTTATACCGGTTACCGGCTGGAGTGCGGCATTCGCAGCTCGGCGGTGCTGGGCTTTATCGGTCTGCCGACCCTGGGTTATCACCTGGAATCCCTGTTGCGCCAGGGCTACTACGATGAGGCCGCCGCCTTTTTCTATGCCCTGGTGTTGATCATCGCTACCCTGCGCTGGTGGTTGCGGGGCAGACTGGTGCCGTTTTACCTGCTGGCAGCGCTGTGGTGGTTGCCGCCGGTGGCCAGTCTGAACTGGGCGCTGATGGCCCGTTTTTTTACCGAGGACATCATTCCCGCGCCCCTGCGCAGTGGCGACTGGGCCGGGCTCTGGCCCTGGTGGTGGTCGCTGTGGCAGCAACAGGTGGGGCCAGGGCTTGCCAACACCCTGGTGCTGGCGCTGGTGTCATTGGTGGTCACCGGCGTGCTGGCGTTGCTGTGGTTTCCGACCATCTCCCGGCGTTTCGGCAACGGCGTCAGCCGTCGCGCCAGCCATGGCTGGCTGGTGCTGATGCGCTCGCTGCCGGAATACCTGCTGGCCTTTGTGGGCATGCTGCTGCTGGGGCCGGGCATGCTGCCGGCCATGCTGGCGCTGGGATTGCACAACGGCGCCATTATTGCCCATCTGCTGGGCCATCACCTCAATACCCTGAGCCTGCGCGAGGATGCTCCTCACGGCCTGAACCTGTACTTTTTCGAGGTGCTGCCCCGGCTGTATCGCGCCTTTATGGCCTACAGCCTGTACCGGTTTGAGAACCTCATTCGCGAAACCGCCATTCTTGGCATGCTGGGCATTCCCACTCTTGGGTTTTTTATCGACTCGGCGTTCAGCGAGTTTCGTTTCGACCGGGCCATGGCACTGCTGCTGGTGTGTGCCGGGCTGAATATGCTGGTGGATGTGCTCGCTCGTCACCTACGCCAGCGGCTGCACCTGGGCAGTCGTGCCGAGGTGCTTTAAAGCACCAGCCCGCCATCGATTTTCAGCACCTGCCCGGTAATGTAGCGGGCGCGCTGGCTGGCCAGAAACAGCACCCCTTCGGCAATATCGGCGGGGTCGCCGAGGTGACCGAGGGGAATGCGGGCGATCATTTTTTCCAGTACACGTTCCGGCACCGCCTGGGTCATTTCGGTATTGATAAAGCCGGGCGCGATGCAGTTTGCCCGGATCTGGGCGCCGCCCCGGGCCAGCTCCTTGGCCCAGCCTTTGGTCATGCTGATCACGCCGCCTTTGCTGGCGCCGTAGTTGCTCTGGCCGATGTTGCCGTCGGTACCCACGATGGAGGAGATGCTGACGATGCTGCCGCTTTGGTTCAGCTTCATCAGCGGCAGCATGGCCTGGGTCATCAGGAATACCCCTTTAAGGTTCACATTCAGCACTTGATCCCAGTCGGCTTCGGTCATCTTGTCGAGCAGGGCGTCGCGAGTGATGCCGGCGTTGTTCACCAGAACGTCAAGGCGGCCATGTTCGGCCAGAATGCGGGCGCTGAGCCGGCTCAGCGCTTCGCTGTCGCACACGTCCAGGGGCACGGCGGTAACATTGTCATATTCGCTCAGCCAGGCATCGGCCGGTGCCATGTCGATGTCGCAGGCATACACCCGGGCTGCCCCGGCCTGAGCCAGGGTTTCGCTGATGCAACGGCCCAGCCCGCGAGCGGCGCCGGTGACCACACAGATGTTGTTATGCATATCCCGAGACGTACCGGTCATGATGGAGTCCTTTTAAAAAGAGGTTTCATTGAAGGCTGATACATGAACAGAGGATAGCTTATTTTTTGCGCTGCACAATGAGTCTTATACTTTTTAATTAAAGGTATTTTTAATACCTGTTTTGCGGTGCAAAGCGAGTAGGGAGGCCATGGCTGGAGCGGCAGGCACAAAAAAGCCCGCACAAGGCGGGCTCTTTCAACAGCGTGGGCTGTGTTGCTTACTGACCGTTCCAGGCGGCCACCAGGGCGCGCTCTTCGTCGGTCATGCCGGTGATGTTACCCAGCGGCATGTACTTGTTGGCAACAACCTGCTTCACCCGATCCACCTGCAGCAGCAGGTGCTCTTCGGAGTCCAGCATCACACCCAGAGGCGCGGCGGCAAAGCCGGGCTGAGTGGGGTTGGCGGCGTGACACTGCACACAGCGGGCTTCCATTACGTTCAGCACCTGAGCGGTGGTCACGGTAGCAGCGGCAGGCGCAGCGGCTTCACCGGCAGCAGCGGTCTCGGACTGGGAAGCAGCCGGCGCAGTCGCAGCCGGAGCTGCTACAGGCTTGGGCGCACCCACCCAGATGGCCACCAGGATCAGGGCCACACCGGCAATCGGGTAACCCGGACGGATGTGACCGGCGTGCATCAGTACGAAGTACTGACGGATCAGGGCACCTGCGAAGATGAACAGGGTCATGATCACCCAGGACAGTTCGTGGCTGTAGGTGAAGGAGTAGTGGTTGCTCAGCATCAGCAGCACTACCGGCAGGGTGAAGTAGGTGTTGTGTACGGAACGCTGCTTGCCGCGCTTGCCGTCGATGGGGTTCGGGGTTTCACCGGCTTTCATCGCGGCAACCATGCGGCGCTGGCCGGGAATAATCCAGAAGAATACGTTGGCAGACATGGCGGTGGCCATCACGGCACCGGTCAGCAGGAAGGCAGCACGGCCGGCAAAGATGTGGGTGCTCAGGTAAGCCACAACCACCATCATCACGGCAACGGCCACAGACAGAATGCCGTCGTTTTCCATGTTGGGGCTGATGCGCTTGCACAGCTCGTTATACACGATCCAGCCCAGCAGCAGGAATGCCAGGGCGGCGATGTTGGCCTGCCAGCCGGTCATGTTGGCGGCCCACTCCCAGGGAGAACCGGGGTTAACCAGGTAGAAGCTGGGCTTGGTCAGGTACAGCAGGGTGAACAGACCGAAACCGGACAGCCAGGTGGTGTAAGACTTCCAGAAAGACCAGTGCAGGTCTTCGGGCAGCTGCTCGGGGCTGGTTGCATACTTCTGGTTGTGGTAGAAACCACCGCCGTGCACGGCCCACATTTCACCGAACACGCCTTTCTTCTTGCACTCTTCAGACTTGGGCGGACGCAGGCCGTTGTCGAGCATTACGAAATAAATGGATTCCCCTACCCAGGCGATGGCGGCAATGACGTGCAGCCAACGGAGCAGCAGGTTACCAAAATCCAGCAGATACGCTTCCATGATGGTCTTACCTTCTCTGTTTCATTTTGTATTGATTGAGACCCAAGCGCATCGAAACAGATGCCCTGCCAAGGGCGGGAGCTGAGACCACATGCGCTGTCGTGTGCTTCCAAACTGTATACAGTTCAAAAATTAGACTGTTGACAATTTGTGAGGTGATTTTTTTCAAAAACATGAACTTTGTCAACATTCATTAACAGTTATTTTTCTTGCATTTGCAACCACTTTGCCGGTTTTGGCGCCGTTTAAGCGAATAAAATGACTGTTAATCAAGAGGTTGGAGTTTATCGTTGCCGGCGAGTGCCGAACGGCTTATCGAGCGAACTCAAAGCGGGCAATATCATAGCTCATATGGTTGCGGCTGCAACCTTGGTCGCACGCAAAGTTGCGGACGATGATGGAGTATCTTGTATACACATGAATCTGAATGTCATGTTCAACTGTAACCGTCAGGGGAGAACTGAGCCACCCGGCAGGCCAGCAGATGATGCAGCGGCGCCGGGTCAAAGGCGGGGCTGAGCCGGTCCAGCACATGGGCCAGGCTTTCCAGAGTCGACAGCGCCTGGCCGCCGGGCCCCTTGCGCATGGCATAGCGCCCCGCCGGGGCACGGCTGAAGGTGAGGGCGGGCAGGTCGTTGAGCCAGGGGCTGAGATGACGCAACAGCCGGGTCTTGCGCCAGGTGCCATCGAGCACCACCAGGCCGCCAATGTCGAGGCCGGCGGGCGCGGTGGTGTCGATATCCACCGCCTCGTCACTGGGGTAGAGCAGCCACCAGCGGCCGGTGGCCGGGGGCGGCAGCGGTGCCATGTGCTCGGCTACTCTCCGTTCCAGCCCGGGCAGAGCCCGTTGCAGCAGCGGCACCGTGCTTTTGGCGTGTCTGGCTTCCAGCGGGTGTTGCAGCACCACCACCGGCAGCGGACAGGGCTGGGGATAGGTATCGGCGCACAGGCAGGTACGCACGGGCAGCTGGCAGCGGGGGCAGGTGGCGCGGGACATGAGAGGGCAAAATCCTGGCTGAAAACGACCAATTTTAGCGACGCCGGCAGCGGGGGGAAAGCTGGCGTGGGCATCAGATTGATTGTTAAGCGCCGCCGAATAGGCGAAAATAGCCGCCAGTTCAGTTAAACCCAGCGGATTTCATGTTTTCAGGCTCACCGCCGGCAGCCAAGGTCCGTGTCAACCCAGAAGATAGCACCCATGTCAAACAGCACCATCGCGCAGGAAATTGCCAAGCGCCGTACCTTTGCCATTATCTCTCACCCGGACGCCGGTAAGACCACCATCACCGAAAAGGTGCTGCTGCACGGTCAGGCCATTCAGAGCGCCGGTACCGTCAAGGGCCGGGGCTCGGGCCAGCACGCCAAGTCGGACTGGATGGAAATGGAAAAGGAGCGGGGCATCTCGGTCACCACCTCGGTGATGCAGTTTCCCTACAACGACCGCCTGGTGAACCTGCTCGACACCCCGGGCCACGAAGACTTCTCGGAAGATACCTACCGTACCCTGACCGCGGTGGACTCCTGCCTGATGGTGATCGACGCCGCCAAGGGCGTGGAAGACCGGACCCGCAAACTGATGGAAGTTACCCGGCTGCGTGACACCCCCATCGTCACCTTTATGAACAAGCTCGACCGGGATATTCGCGACCCCATGGAGCTGCTCGACGAGGTTGAAACCGAGCTTAATATCATGTGCGCGCCGGTGACCTGGCCCATTGGCAGCGGCAAGCTGTTCAAGGGGGTTTACCACCTGCACCGGGATGAAACCATTCTGTATCAGTCCGGCCAGGGCCACACCATTCAGGATGTGCGCATTATCAAGGGGCTGGACAATCCCGAGCTGGATGAAGCCGTGGGCGACGGCCTGGCCGACCAGTTGCGGGAAGAGCTGGAGCTGGTGATGGGGGCCTCCAACGATTTTGACCAGGAGCTGTTCCTGTCCGGCGATCTGAGCCCGGTGTTTTTCGGTACCGCCCTCGGCAACTTCGGCGTGGACCACATGCTCGACGGCCTGACCGAGTGGGCGCCGGAACCCCAGCCGCGTCAGACCCACGAGCGGGAAGTGACCGCCGATGATGACAAGTTCTCCGGTTTCGTCTTTAAGATTCAGGCCAACATGGATCCCCGTCACCGGGACCGTATCGCCTTTATGCGCATCGTCTCGGGCAAGTACACCCAGGGCATGAAGATGAAGCACGTGCGCATCGGCAAGACGGTGAGCATTTCCGATGCGGTGACCTTTATGGCCGGCGACCGGGAGCGGGCGGAAGAAGCCTATGCCGGCGACATTATCGGCCTGCACAACCACGGTACCATTCAGATTGGTGACACCTTTACCCAGGGGGAAGAGCTCAAGTTCTCGGGCATTCCCAACTTCGCGCCCGAGCTGTTCCGCCGCATTCGCCTGCGGGATCCGCTCAAGCAGAAGCAGTTGCTCAAGGGCCTGGTACAGCTGTCGGAAGAAGGCGCGGTGCAGGTGTTCCGCCCGCTCGACAACAACGATCTGATCGTGGGCGCCGTGGGTGTGCTGCAGTTTGACGTGGTGGTCGCCCGCCTCAAGGCGGAATACAACGTGGATGCCCTGTACGAGTCGGTCAACGTGTCCACCGCGCGCTGGGTGTATGGCAGTGACGCCAAAAAGCTGGACGAGTTTCAGCGCAAGGTATCCGCCAACCTGGCGCTGGACGGCGGCGACAACCTGACCTATATCGCCCCCACCATGGTCAACCTGAACCTGACCCAGGAGCGCTATCCGGACATTCAGTTCAGCAAGACCCGGGAGCACTAAGGCTTCCGGGTCAGAATGCCGGCCTCGGGGCCGGCATTTTTTTGCCCGCCGTTCTGATACTCTGACATCAGTTCACCGCCATCTGCCCGGATTGCCCATGCTGCTGACCGACACCCACTGCCATTTCGACTTCGACGCCTTTGCCGACGACCGGCCGGCGCACTGGCGCCGGGCCCAGGCGGCGGGGGTGCACCGGCTGGTGATCCCGGGGGTGGAAGAAGCTCAGTGGCCTGGGCTGCCCGCGCTGTGCCGGCAGCTTTCCGGTACCCGTTATGCGCTGGGGCTGCACCCCTGGTGGGTTGAAAGTGCGTCGGCTCAGTGGCAGGAGCGGCTGGTTGCGGCGCTGGACCAGGCTGGTCCGGCCTGCGTGGCCATCGGCGAAACCGGGCTGGATGTGGCCTGCAAGCTGGCCATGACCGAGCAGGAAGACGCCTTTGTGTTTCAGCTTAAACTGGCCTGTGAACGCGGACTGCCGGTGATCATGCACAGCCACAAGGCCCACGACCTGCTGCTGAAGTGGCTGCGCCGCTTTACTCCGGTGGGGGGCGTGGTACACGGCTTTGCCGGCTCGCTGCAACAGGCCGAGGCGTTCTGGAAGCTGGGCATTCATCTGGGCGTGGGCGGCACCATCACCTATGAGCGGGCCCAAAAGACCCGCAACACCATCGCCGCCATGCCCCTTGAGTCTCTGGTACTGGAAACCGATGCTCCCGACATGCCCTTGTGCGGTTTTCAGGGCCAGCCCAACCACCCCGAGCGACTGCCTTTGATACTGCAGGCGCTGGCCGGCATTCGTACCGAGCCAGTGGAGCGGCTGGCGACAGCGCTGGAAAGCAACGCCGGCCGGCTGTTTGCCTGGTAGGAGGTTTTCCGTACACTGGAGCAAGCCACAAGGAGATCATTGCATGACGGCATCGCAACAGCTTGCTCAGCAGGCCCTGAGCCTGATGGATCTGACCAGTCTTAACGAGAATGACACCCAGGCCGACATCCTCGCCCTGTGCCATCGGGCGGTGACACCGGCCGGCACCCCGGCGGCGGTGTGTGTCTACTCAGCATTTGTGCCGCTGGCCAGGCAAACCCTCGCCGAGCTGGGGGTGGCGGAGCGGGTGCGCGTGGCCACGGTCACCAACTTTCCCGCCGGCGGCAGCGACATCGAGCAGGCCGAACGGGAAACGCGCGCCGCCATCGCCGCCGGGGCCGACGAGGTGGATCTGGTGTTTCCCTGGCGGGCGCTGATGGCCGGTGACGAGCACACCGGCCTTGAACTGGTGCGGGCCTGCAAGGCGGCCTGTGGCGAGCGTATTCTCAAGGTGATCATCGAAAGCGGCGAGCTGGGCACACCGGCGCTGATAAAACGGGCCAGCGAGCTGGCCATCGAGGGCGGTGCCGACTTTATCAAGACCTCCACCGGCAAGGTGGCGGTCAATGCCACGCTTAAGGCAGCCAGAATCATGCTGGAGGTGATTCGCCATGCCGACCGGCCGGTGGGCTTCAAGGCCGCCGGCGGTGTGCGTACTTTGGCCCAGGCGGCGGACTACCTGAGGCTGGCCGTCGACATCATGGGCCCGGACTGGATCACGCCGGCCCATGTTCGCCTCGGCGCTTCCGGGCTGCTGAGCGATCTGCTGCATACCCTGCAGTTAACTCCCCATGACGGCGGCCGGTCCGCTTACTGACGTTCATTTGGCTTCAGGGCCTGAGGAAACTCATCATGAAACGCGCCATCGTACTGGTTCTCGATTCCTTTGGCATTGGTGCCGCCCCCGACGCCGAGCGTTTCGGCGACGCCGGTGCCGACACCCTGGGGCATATTGCCGCCGCCTGTGCACGAGGCGAGGCCAACAGCGGCCGCGAGGGGCCGCTGCAACTGCCCAACCTGGCCCGGCTGGGGCTGTTTCACGCCCATGCCGAGAGCACCGGCACCGTGGCTGAGGGAGTGACTCTGCCGGCGGACGTGGCCGGCAGCTACGGCTACGCCCGGGAGCTGTCGTCGGGCAAGGACACGCCCTCGGGCCACTGGGAAATCGCCGGTGTGCCGGTACTGTTTGACTGGGGGTATTTTGCTGATACCGAAAACAGCTTTCCGCAGGAACTTGTCGACGAGCTGGTTGAGCGGTCCGGCCTGCCGGGTATTCTCGGCAACTGCCACGCCTCGGGCACCACCATACTTGAAGAGCTGGGCGAGGAGCATGAACGTACCGGCAAGCCGATTTGCTACACCTCGGCGGACTCGGTATTCCAGATCGCCTGCCACGAGCAGCACTTTGGCCTGGAGCGGCTGTATGCCCTGTGTGAAACCGCCCGGGAACTGCTGATGCCCTACAACATCGGCCGGGTCATTGCCCGTCCCTTTGTGGGTGACACCGCCGCCGACTTTGTGCGCACCGGCAACCGCCGGGACTACAGCATTGAACCGCCGGCCCCCACCGTGCTGCAAAAGCTGGTAGACGAGTTGGATGGCGAGGTGGTGTCCATCGGCAAGATTGCCGACATCTACGCCCACTGCGGCATTACCCGCCAGCTTAAGGCCAGTGGCCACGACGCCTTGTTCGATGCCACCCTGAGCGAGCTGAAGGCCGCCGGCCACAATACCCTTATCATGACCAATTTCGTCGACTTTGACTCAAGCTACGGCCACCGGCGCAATGTGGCCGGTTATGCCGCCGCATTGGAAGCCTTTGATCGCCGCCTGCCCGAGCTGCTGAGCCTGCTGGCCCCCGAGGATCTGCTGATCCTCACCGCGGATCATGGCTGCGATCCCACCTGGAAAGGCACCGAGCATACCCGGGAGCATATTCCGGTACTCTGCACCGGCGCCGGGCTGACGCCGGGGACACTTGGCGGGCGGGGCACCTTTGCCGATATCGGCCAGAGCCTGGCAGCTTATTTCGGCACCAGTCCCATGGACTTTGGCCGCTCTTTTCTCTGAGCCTCACTTTTACCAAGGGAAGGAACAAGCATGGCAACTCCCCATATCAAGGCGGAACGCGGCGATTTTGCCGACACCATACTGATGCCCGGCGATCCGCTGCGGGCCAAATACATCGCCGACACCTTTCTCTCCGACGTGCGCCAGGTCAACGCGGTGCGCAACATGCTGGGCTTTACCGGCAGCTACAAGGGCCGGCCGGTGTCGGTAATGGGCCACGGCATGGGCATACCATCGGTGTCGATCTACGCCAAGGAGCTGATCACCGAGTTTGACGTTAAAAACCTGATCCGGGTGGGATCCTGCGGCGCGGTGCGCGATGACGTTAATCTGATGGATCTGGTGATTGGCCTGGGGGCCAGCACCGAATCCAGAGTCAACCGTACTCGCTTTATGGGCCACGATCTGGCGGCCATCGCCGACTTTGAACTGACGCAACATGCGGTGGCGGCGGCCAGACACCTCAAGGTGCCGGTGAAGGTGGGCAACCTGTTTTCGGCGGATCTGTTCTATACCCCCCAAAGCGAGCTGTTTGAATTACTGAAGCGCTACGGTGTGGTGGGGGTGGAGATGGAAGCCGCCGGGCTCTATGGCGTGGCCGCCGAATACGGCGCCCGGGCCCTGACCATTTGCACGGTATCGGATCACATACTGCGCGGCGAGCAGCTCAGCGCCGATGAGCGCCAGACCGGCTTTGATCAAATGATGGAAGTGGCGCTGGAGTCGGTGCTGCTGGGCGACTGAGCCTTAATCGGCGGGGGCAGGGCGCCGGCGCAGCCTTAACAGCGCCGAGGCCAGCAGGGCACCGGCGGCGCCTGCCAGCGGCAGCAGCCAGCCCAGCTGCTGATACAGCCGCTGCCACAGCTGCCGCTGCTCGCCGGTCAGTGCCGACTCCGCCAGCTCCAGCTGCAAAAAGCCGGCAATGCGCTCCTGCTCATGGAGGGGGCGCACATAGGCCCGGGCCGGCTCGGCACCGGGCTCACCGGTGTCGGCCAGCAGGGTGCCGCCGGCATCGTAGAGGCGGGCCGACAGCACCAGCGGCGAGTGGGTGAGCTCGGCGACCAGCAGTTGCTGGGCATCCTTGTCTTCCGCCGTCAGCGCGCGCAACGCCTGAAATTCGGCAAAATCCGCCAGCGCCGAGGCCGAGGAACGATGAGGCAGCAACTGCCAGCGTTGGCCCAGATCGTTCAGCGCCAGCCACTGCTGACCGGCCAGCAGTAACAGCAGTGAAGCCAGCAGCCAGAGCCAGGGCAGTCGTTTGAGGTGTGATTGAAGGTTTCCCATGGCGGCCAATATTGTCTCTTGCCTGCTTAAAAAGCAATACGCTACCCTGAGCGCCGGTTTGTCGTTGTAAAGGAAGAAACGTGGCACTGTGTCTGAATGGGCTGCCCGAGCGGGTAGTGGAATGGAAAGACTCTCTGGAGCAGCAAGCATATCTGTGGCAACAGGGAGAGTGGATCGCCGGGCAATTACCCGAGGCCGCAGGCCGGCTGGTGCTGCTGGCGGAGCAACTGGGCAAACAGGCCCTGGCTCACAGCCTGCAAGTGCTGGACGAGGCCGGCGTGACCACCGAGCTGAGTGCCGTCAGCACGGTCGCCGGGCGCGAGCTGGCAAGCCTTCGGCTGTCGGCCTGGTCGCCGGCCCTTAAGGCGGCGCTGCAACAGGTGGCCACCGACTGGGATCTGGCCTGTGTGCCGGCGCTGCCCGAACCCGGCCGCCCCGGCCTGGTGCTGATGGACATGGACTCCACCGCCATTCAGATTGAATGCATCGACGAGATTGCCGCCCTGGCCGGAGTGGGTGAGGAAGTGGCCGCCGTGACCCGGGCCGCGATGGAAGGGGCGCTGCCGTTTTCCGAAAGCCTGCGCCGCCGGGTGGCCGCGCTGAGCGGTGCCGACGCCGCCATTATCGAGCAGGTGATCGGCCGCATGCCGCTGATGCCGGGCCTCACCGAACTGGTGGCCGGGCTCAAGGCCATGGGCTGGAAGGTGGCCATTGCCTCGGGGGGCTTTGTGCCCTTTGCCCGCCATTTGCAGCAGCAGCTGGGGCTGGATGCGGTGTTTGCCAATACCCTGGGCATTGAGGATGGCAAGCTGACCGGTGAAGTGCTCGGCGCCATTGTCGACGCCGACGCCAAGGCCAATATTCTGGCCGAGCTGGCCCACGAGCACGGCATTCCCCTGGCCCAGACCGTGGCCATCGGTGATGGCGCCAACGATCTGAAAATGCTGGCCCGGGCCGGCCTGGGTGTGGCGCTGCACGCCAAGCCGCTAGTGCAGGAGCAGGCCCCGGTGTGCCTGAACCGGCTCAGTCTGGAAGGGGTGCTGGGCTTGTTGCAGGCGCGCTGAGACGACAACGCTGTTGGGCCAGGTCGGTAATATTGAACACCTGGCATTGCAGGGCCAGCTCGGCCAGGTTTTGTTCCAGCACCTGAGTCTTGTACAGCGACGCCTCGGTCAGCCGATGCCACTCGGGCACGTAGAAGTCGAGCTGGCGCAGTTGCAGGCGGTTGACCACTGCCAGGCACACGGTGACCCGGCGCTGGCCATCCAGTAACCGCCGTTGTTCCGCCGGAGCCGGGTTGAGCAGCACGCCGGGCGTGCCGGTGCCGCTGGCATCGGCGGCCAGCCAGACCTCTGCCACCAGGTGGCTTTTGCCATTGGGCCGTTGCAGGGTGGTGGCAATGGACTGCAACAGCTGGCGGGAAATCAGCCGGCCCAGCTGGGCCTGGCCGTGGTCGTCGGTGAGCAGGCCCATCAGCCGCTGCCGCACCGGACTGGCCAGGCTGCCCTGTACGTAAAAGCCGCCGTCGTTGCGGCCCAGCAAAAAGGCGGGACCGGCCAGTTGCTGCAGGGCCTGACGGGTGAGCCACATCATCCAGGCCGGCTGCTGACTACGTTCGGGGCGGGCGCGCAGCTTGTCCTGGTTCTGGGCCAGCAGCGCGGTGAAAAACCGACTGGCGGCGTGGCCTTTGCCCTGATCATGGGCATGCAGGTGCAAGACCTTGCCGCCACCACTCAGGTTCACCACCCGGTAGGGCAGTTTCCTCAGGTTCCAGTCCCGGCCCAGCTTGTTCAGCTCGGGCAGGTTCAGTTGCACCAGTGCCGGCAGCGCCAGCTCCACCGGCTTGCTCAGCGTGATTTTCAGGCCCTCGACCGAAATATCTTCGGTCACGCCGCCGACAGGAGTTTCCTCCAGCAACAGCTCGACCGGCGTTTCAAAGCGAAACCGGGTTTCCCTGCGCTGTGACGGCTGACGCAGAGACACCAGACTGATGGGCCTTGCCTCGGGCAGCACCCGGTAGGGCAGCAACTGGCGGGCATTGGCAGGCTCCGGCGCGGCCAGTTCGGGCACGGGCAGGGGGGTCAGCCACAGTTGCCACTTGAGCGGGGCCAGCCGGTCCCGGCCCAGGGCGTCCAGGTTGTCGGTGATCTGATCGGTAAACAGCACCGGACGAATGCCCAGATGATAGAGCTGCAGGGTGCCGGCGCGCTGGCCGTCACTGATAAACTGCCTGAGCTGTTGTTCCTTCTCCAGCCGGCGCTGTTCGGCGGCGAAATAATAGCTTTCCTTCTTGCCCTGAATGCGAAAGCTGTACAGAAACACCGGCTCGTGCTGGCGCGCCGCCATGTCGAGCACCCGCGCCGGCGGCAGCAGGCTGGCCAGCAGATCACCCGCGCGTTCATGGCGCCAGAAGTCCAGCAGCTTTTTGCCAAAGCGGTTGCACAATACTTCCTGCAGCCGGCCCTGCTCGTCAAAGAACAGGGACTGACCCAGCCCGGTTTCCAGCAGCGTCTGGCCCCAGCACTGGGCGAGGGCGGTGTCCAACAGATCCTGGGCATCATGGCCGTAACGGCTCTGGTTTTGCTCAATAAACTGCTCCAGCGCCTGATCCCAGGCGCCGTCCTGCTCAATACGGCGCAGCCGAATGCGGCCCTTGTCGCCCTGAGGCGCATCGGCCAGCCGAAAGCGCCTGGGTTCCACCAGGGCGCTCATGCCGGGTTGCTGGGCCAGTTCGGGAAAGGACACCGACAACTCGGCGGGCAGGGCGACGGGTGGCGTCAGAGTCGCCATCAGGCCATTGATGGAAATATCCAGGCTGTTGGCCTGAATGTCGCCGTCGTCCAGATGCAGTTGCACCGGGGTCACGAATTGCAGCCGGGGCTCCTTGCGCCGGGTGCCAAAGGTGGGCTGGTGCCAGGGGGTGGCATTGAGCATGGCAGGCTGCTTGCGCATGGCGGCCAGATCGGCAAGAAGGGTTTCGTACAGGCCACGGGTATATTCACCGTTGTACTGACCCAGCAACTGCATAAAGCGCTGCTCAAGCCGGGGCGGCAGCATGTGGTTCAGCCCCCGGTGGGGCACCGGCCGGCACTGGCCGGGAAACAGTTTGTTCAGATCCAGCACCCGCAGACAGGGCGCCTTGAGCCGGTTGAGCTCGGCCAGCAGCTGATAGCGGGTCTGGTTGTCTGCATCGGGCAGCAGGCCGGTCAGCAGGCTTTCCGTGTCCTGCTGGTAGCTCAGGGGAATGATGCGGTTGAG
The DNA here is from genome assembly GCF_030732065.1 of Oceanimonas aquatica. Lineage (GTDB taxonomy): Bacteria > Pseudomonadota > Gammaproteobacteria > Enterobacterales > Aeromonadaceae > Oceanimonas. The sequence goes on along the minus strand of NZ_JAVBHX010000011.1, from coordinate 33,190 downwards.
CAGGGCTTTGTAGGGGCTGAAGTCCATTCCGTTGCATGCTTGAGTGAGCGAAAAACTTGCGCCAGTATAACAGCTTGTGAATCAATGAGTGAGACAGCATGGCCAAGTCCAAGACCGCCTTCGTATGTGGTGAATGCGGTGCCGAATTCCCCCGCTGGCAGGGGCAGTGTTCCGAGTGCAAGGAATGGAATACCGTCAGTGAAATCCGGCTGGCGCCGGCCACCTCATCCAGCCGCAATGCCCGTTTTGCCGGTTACGCCGGTCTGCAGGAAAACAAGGTTCAGACCCTCAACGAAATCGCCATGACCGAAATTCCGCGCATCGACAGCGGCTTTCGCGAGCTGGACCGGGTGCTGGGCGGCGGCCTGGTGCCGGGCTCGGCCATTCTCATCGGCGGTAACCCGGGTGCGGGCAAGAGTACCCTGTTGCTGCAGGTGATGTGCGGCCTGGCCGGGCGCATGAAAACCCTGTATGTGACCGGTGAAGAATCGTTGCAGCAGGTGGCCATGCGCGCCAAGCGTCTGGGACTTCCCCGGGATCAGCTGCGCATGCTGTCGGAAACCAGCGTCGAGCAAATCTGTCATGTGGCCCGGGAAGAGCAGCCGGCGGTGATGGTGATCGACTCCATTCAGGTGATGCACGTGGCCGACGTGCAGTCGGCGCCGGGCTCGGTGAGCCAGGTGCGGGAAGCGGCGGCCCAGCTGACCCGTTTTGCCAAGCAGCAGGGGGTGGTGATCCTGATGGTGGGCCACGTCACCAAGGACGGCACCCTGGCCGGACCCAAGGTGCTGGAGCATTGCATCGACTGTTCGGTGCTGCTCGACGGCGCTGCCGACAGTCGTTTTCGTACCCTGCGCAGTCACAAGAACCGCTTTGGCGCGGTGAACGAGCTGGGGGTGTTCGCCATGACCGAAACCGGCATGAAGGAAGTGAGCAACCCCTCGGCCATTTTTCTCAGCCGGGGTGAGGAGCAGGTGACCGGATCCGTGGTCATGGTGATTTGGGAAGGCACCCGGCCGCTGCTGGTGGAGCTGCAGGCGCTGGTGGATTATTCCCAGCTGGCCAATCCGCGGCGGGTGACCGTGGGGCTGGAGCACAATCGGCTGGCGCTGTTGCTGGCGGTGCTGCACCGACACGGCGGCATGCAGATGGCGGATCAGGATGTGTTCGTCAATGTGGTGGGCGGCGTGCGGGTGGAAGACACCAGTGCCGATCTGGCGTTGCTGCTGTCGCTGGTGTCGAGTTTTCGCGACAAGGCGCTGCCCAAGGAGCTGGTGGTATTTGGCGAGGTGGGCCTGTCGGGAGAGATCCGGCCGGTGCCGTCCGGTCAGGAGCGGCTGATGGAAGCGGCCAAGCACGGCTTTACCCGCGCCATCGTGCCCTGGGCCAACCGCCCCAAGCAGGCGCCGGAGGGCATGGAAGTGATTGCGGTGAAAAAACTGGAAGAAGCGCTGGAGGCGCTGTAACGCCGCCATATCAGGTTTGCCCCGGCATGACGGCTATTGAGCGTGCCTAAATACTCCCAAGCAGCTGTTCAAACTGGCGGTGCAGCAGCTGCTCGTCGCCCAGGTTCAGCTCCACCAGCCGGCGCAGGCGAGTGGCGCTGTTCAGGTCGAGGTGGCCGCATTCCAGCCCGACATCGTCGTCCTCGTGGTGACGCTGGTGGCCTTCCATGCGAATAACGCCGCCGTCTTCCAGGGTGATGTGCAGGATCAGTTCACTGCCGTTTTCCCCCTGCCAGTTATCCTGGGTGAGCAGGGCGCCGTGCAGGGACAAGTCCCTGACCCGGGCCGGCCATTGCCGGCCCGAGGCATCGGTGAGCCGGGCATCGGCGTTGAACTCGATGCGGCAAAAGGCTCTGCGTTCGGCCATGGGGCCTCCTTATGCCGGCTCGCTGGTATCCAGGTGATCCAGCAGATCGATGGCCGACACCAGCCGGTCTTCCAGCGAGAAGCGTTCTTCCAGCACCTCACCCAGCCGGTTCAGATCCTGATCCAGCTCGAGCAGGGTGTCGTCACTGGCCTGAGTGTACTTGTCGTGAAAGTTCAGGGCTTCATCGGTATTGCGCTTAATGCGCGGGTAGATGCGCTCTGCCAGTACCCGGGCGTTCCCCTTTGATGACTCGTAGGCGGCCAGCACGTGATCGTAAATTTCAAAGTGGCCGGCGGAGACATAGTCGACCAGCTGACCGCAGAACTCGTGCAGATCGGCTTGCGAGGGCAGGGTTTGGTGAGTGGAAAGGCGAATATATTCTACGAGCAGGGCCTGACGGGCATTAAGAAAGGCGTCCAGTGCCTTGTGAATGCCGCCAAGCCTGGCTTTGGTCTGTTCCAGTTTCCCGAGCATGGTTCCCTCCGTGGGCTGCCTGATGGGCTCAGTACTATAAGTAAAGAAAAGCGACGCCCCGGTCAATAGCCGGTGGCGATTTCGTGACCATGGAGTGCACGAGTCTGGCTTTTTCGCGTTCCCGGTTGGTAGTGGTACAATGCGGCCAATTTTGCCACCCGATGCGGAACGACGGAATGAAACCACTCAAGAATGATACCTATCTACGCGCCCTGTCACGTCAGCCCACCGACTACACCCCGGTGTGGATGATGCGCCAGGCCGGCCGCTATCTGCCGGAATACAAGGCCACCCGGGCCGAGGCCGGCGATTTTATGTCGCTGTGCCGTAACGCCGAGCTGGCCTGCGAAGTGACTCTGCAGCCGCTGCGTCGTTTTCCGCTGGACGCGGCCATTCTGTTTTCCGACATTCTGACCATTCCCGATGCCATGGGCCTGGGCCTGTACTTTGAAACCGGTGAAGGCCCGCGTTTTGAGCGTCCGGTCACCTGCGCTGCCGACGTCAAGCGCATTGGTATTCCCGATCCGGAAGGGGAGCTGGGCTACGTGATGAACGCGGTGCGCACCATTCGCCGCGAGCTGCAGGGCGAAGTACCGCTAATCGGCTTCTCCGGCAGTCCCTGGACCCTGGCCACCTACATGGTGGAAGGCGGCAGTTCCAAGGCCTTTACCAAGATCAAGAAAATGATGTATGCCGAGCCGCAGACCCTGCACCTGCTGCTCGACAAGCTGGCCGACAGCGTCACCAGCTACCTCAACGCCCAGGTGGCGGCCGGCGCCCAGTCGCTGATGATCTTTGACACCTGGGGCGGCGTGCTGACCCCGCGGGACTACAACGAGTTTTCCCTGCGCTACATGGCCAAGATCGTCGACGGCCTGACCCGCGAGAACGAGGGCCGCCGGGTACCGGTGACCCTGTTCACCAAGAACGGCGGTCAGTGGCTGGAAGCCATAGCCGCCACCGGCTGCGACGCCGTGGGCCTGGACTGGACCATCAATATCGCCGACGCCAAGCGCCGGGTGGGCGACAAGGTGGCGTTGCAGGGCAACATGGACCCGTCCATGTTGTATGCCTCACCCGAGCGCATCGAACAGGAAGTGGCCGGCATTCTGGAAGGCTTTGGCCATGGCCCCGGCCATGTGTTCAACCTGGGCCACGGCATTCATCTGGACGTGGATCCGGAGCACGCCGGCGCCTTTATCGAGTCGGTACACCGGCTGTCTCGTCCTTACCACGCCGGCTAAGGATGGTCTGCCGGGGCCAGCCCCGGCAGGGAGAAAACCGAAGACATAAAAAAAGCGCCTTTCGGCGCTTTTTTTATGTCCTGCTGCCGGCTTAGCCGGCGGCGAGTTGTTGCTTGTACTGCGCCACCTTTGCCAGAAATTGCTTGCGGGCGCTCCCGGTCAGGCCTTCGGCCATGGGCAGCTTGACCTGCATGGGGTCTACCGGCCGGTTGTTGACCAGAAACTCGTAGTGCAGGTGCGGACCGGTGGAGCGGCCGGTATTGCCCGACAGTGCAATACGGTCTCCGCGGCGCACCTTGTCACCCGGTTTTACCAGGAACTTGCTCAGGTGCAGAAAACGGGTGGTGTACTTGCGGCCGTGGCGGATCACCAGGTAGTTGCCCGCCAGGCGGTGGCGCACTGCCTTGACCACCACGCCGTCGCCCGGGGCCAGCACCGCGGTGCCGGTGGGCACGGCAAAGTCGGTGCCCTTGTGGGGGCGAATGCGGCCGGTGACCGGGTGCTTGCGGTGCAGGTTGAAGTTGGAGCTGATGCGGGCGTGGTGCTTCAGCGGAATGCGCACAAAGCCACGCTCCATGCTGTTGCCTTCGTCATCGTAGAAATTGCCGTCTTCGTGGCGGAAGGCCTGGTAGGTGCGACCGTGGTTTACGATTTCCACTGCCTGCAGTTCGGCCTTGCCGGTGCTCTGGCCTTCCACGAATTCACGCTTGACCACCACCCGGAAACTGTCGCCCTGACGCAGATCCCGGGCAAAGTTGAGCTGCCACTGGAACAGGTTGGCGATTTTCTGGATCTGACCGGCGGAGAGGCCGGCGCTGCGGGCGCTGAGGTAGAAGCTGCCGTTGATGGTGCCCCTGAGGTTGCGGCTTTCCCAGTGGCTTTCCTCGGTTTTCAGCCGGCTTTCATAGCCTTCGCCGCTGCGGCTGAAGATGCGGGTATGCATGATATCCCGCTGGATCTTGAATTCCTGCAGGAGGTTGTTTTCGTCGATCATCAGATGCAGGGTCTGGCCGGGACGCAGGCCATCGAGTACCCGGTTTTCATCGGCATCGAGCAGTTTGTACATGGTGGCCAGGGGCAGGCCCAGGCCGTTGAAGATGGTGCTCAGGGTATCGCCGTTCTGCACCACGTATTCCTGCCACTCGGGCTCGCTGGCGGCGATTTCATCCAGGGCATCCACCGGCTCGGCGGCGCCGATGTCGTCGTTGGGCAGAGTATAGAATTCGGTGCTCTCGACCTGCTCCTGTTCCTGCGGGTGCTGGGGCACGTGCAGGCTGGCCGGTATGCTGATGCGTACCGGTTTGTCCATCAGTTCGCCGGGGGTGGGGATCAGGGCCGCGGTGGAGAGGGTCAGACCGCTGAGCAGCACAATGCCGTAAAGGTGCCGCCGGGGCAGGGGCGAGGGCAGGTCTTGCAGTCTGCTTTGTATCGGGCGGAGAAAATTCATCCGGATTACCTGTGCCAGTGGAATACTACACGATGCATGTTGTTACCGTTTTATTGTTCGACGTTTTTATAACCATATAAGACTAAATGGTCGTCTTCTTATTACTAAATGGCCCGAAAAAGTCGGGCCACCGAGGTTAGTGCATCGTTCATCACGAAAGTTCGGCATTATACAAAAATTCGTTACCGAGTGTTCATCTTTCATTCAACAGACAAACGGCCATGTCATCGGCCAACTTGAGCATGAACTCGAAATAACCGTCCGGACCGTTCTGAATCTCGCCGGCCAGGGGATCGAGCACCGCCACCCGGGCCTGTGTGTCGCGCACCACGGCATTGACCACGGCGGGGCGAAACTGGGGCTCGGCAAACACGCACTCGGCACTGGCCTCTTTCAGCGCCTTGTGAATGCGTGCCACGGTTTGTGCGCCCGGTGCCCGCTCGGGACTGACGGTGAAATAACCCAGTGCCGGAATCCGGTAATGGTCTTCCCAGTAGCCGTAGGCATCGTGAAACACGAAGTAGCCCTTTTTCCTGGCCGGGGCCAGGCGCTCGGCCACGCGATTGTCTGTGTCGCGCAACTTTGACTCAAACAGCGCCAGGTTGTGTTGATATCGCTCAAGGTTTTCCGGATCCAGCTCACTCAGGCGTCCGGCGATCAGGCGGGCGATGTGCAGGCCATGGTGGGGATCCAGCCAGACATGGGGATCCCGGCTGCCATGATCGTGGCCATGATGATCGTCCTGATCTTCATGCTGGGTGATCACGATTTTGCCGTTATCATGTGCGTCCCGATCATGGTGTTCATGTTCATCATGGTGCTCATGTTCATCGTGCTGCTCGTGTTCTTCATGATGAGCATGCTCGTCATGGTGCTCATCATTGTCGTGTTCTTTGTGTGCCTCAATAGGCAGTTGCTCCATCAGCGCCAGACTGTTGTTGCGATTGGCCAGCAAGGGCACAAGAAAGCCTTCCAGATCCGGCCCCACCCAGATCACCAGATCCGCGCCCTGAATGCGGCGCAGATCCGAGGGCTTGAGTGCATAGTCGTGGGGTGAGGTGCCTGGTTTGAGCAGCAACTCGGCAGGCTGTCCACCCTGAGTGATGGCGTTGGCGATCAATTGCAATGGCTTGACGGTGGTCAGGACTTCAACGGCACTGGCCTGGCCGGCAAGCAGCAGGGTCAGAAAAAACAGGGCTCTCATGGCGGGAATACTCGAGTGATTGTGAATGGAATTCGCGTGGTTGAGAATGTTATAATATTACAAATATTGAAGTAAAGGCGCATCGAATGACCAAACTGGTAGAGCTGACCGAGGTCGGCCTGGAAGCGGACGGCAACGTCATTCTGGATCACATCTCCCTGAGCCTGCACCGTGGCGAGATCCTCACCGTGGTCGGCCCCAACGGCGCCGGCAAAAGCTCGTTGATAAAACTGGTGCTGGAGCTGCGCCAGGCCAGCCGGGGAACGCTTTGGCGCAAGCCGGGCCTGCGGGTGGGCTATGTGCCCCAAAAGCTGCACCTGGATCCGGTGCTGCCGCTGACGGTGGCGCGCTTTCTCAGCCTGTCTCGCGGTCGCCGGCTGACGGTGGCTCAGGCGCTGTCGCGGGTGGGGGCAGAGCGGCTGGCCGAACGGGCCATGCAGGCGCTGTCCGGCGGCGAAATGCAGCGTATTTTGCTGGCCCGGGCCCTGATGATGGAGCCCGAGCTGCTTATCCTCGATGAGCCGGCTCAGGGGGTGGACGTGCACGGCCAGACCGAGCTCTATGCGCTGATCCAGCAACTGGCCGGGGAGCTGCAATGCGGCGTGCTCATGGTGTCTCACGATCTGCACCTGGTGATGGCCAGTACCCACAGGGTGATTTGCCTGAACCGCCACGTCTGCTGTCACGGTGAGCCCGAACAGGTGGCGCGCCACCCCGAGTTTGCCCGTCTGTTCGGCCGCCCCGAGCTGGCCCAGCTGGCGGTGTATACCCATCATCATCATTGCGACGAAGAGCACCACGGAGACGTACGCCATGTGGGATAGTTTTCTGCTTTATGCCCTGCTGGCGGGGCTCGGCATTGCATTGCTGGCCGGCCCCCTGGGCAGCTTTGTGGTGTGGCGGCGCATGGCCTACTTTGGCGATACCCTGGCCCATTCCTCCTTGCTGGGGGTGGCCATGGGCCTGCTGCTGCAAATCAACCTGACCCTGGCGGTGCTGGTGGCCTGTTTGCTGCTGGGCCTGCTGCTGGCCGGTCTGCAACGGGGCAGCCGGCTGGGCACCGACACCCTGCTGGGCATTCTGGCCCATACTGCCCTGTCACTGGGGCTGGTGGCGCTGGCCTTTATGGACAACATTCGCGTGGATCTGATGGCTTATCTGTTCGGGGATCTGCTGGCGATCCAGGCGTCGGATCTGGTGTGGATCTACGGTGGCGGCGCCCTGCTGCTGCTGGTGTTGCGCCGGTTCTGGAGCCCGCTGCTGTCCATTACCGTGAGTGAGGAGCTGGCCCGGGTGGAAGGGCTCAAGGTGGAACGACTCAAGTTGCTGCTGCTGTTGATGATCAGTGTGTTAATCGCAGTGGCGATGAAGTTTGTGGGAGCGCTGATCATCACCTCGCTGCTGATCATTCCCGCCGCCACCGCCCGCCGCTTCAGTCGCACGCCAGAACAGATGGCCGCCCTGGCCTCGGGCATTGGCGTGCTGGCGGTACTGGGCGGTCTGCAACTGTCGTTCAGTTACGATACCCCCACCGGTCCGTCCGTTGTGGTGGCCGCCGCCACCCTGTTTTTGCTGTCACAGGTCATCCCCAGGCGCGGCTGATGTGTCAGGCGCAACTTTATAGTGTCTGTTTTGCCGTGCCTATCGGTCGGACAAAGGGCACTACTTCTCCGGCACGCCGTGAACCCATCCCTGGGGGCTCCGTTGCGCCATCCATGGCGCAAAGGGCACGGCGAAGCAGACACCCTTTGCCCTCCCTGGGCTGGCACCCTGCTGTCTGCTGCTCTCCAACTGGCAGCTCTGTAATTTCACGAAGTGACAGCGGGGATTGCCGTAGCCGACCGTCAAATGCCATGGCCGAAAAGTTGCTCCTGCATTTTCGGCATTTCCGCCATCCCTGGCGGTCAGATGCATTTGCCGAGCGTACATGGGGCGAGCTTGCTCGCCGTGACGAAGTAAAAAGCCTGAACGAACATTAAGTATGTTCGCAGCAGGCTTTTTAATGAGTGGCCTTCAATGAAGCGTGTCGTGAAGTGCAACCGTGCTGTCGCTTCGCATTGCTGAGGCTTCCGGCTTTCAGCTTTTCAGAACTTCATGCACCCGAGCCCTGAGAGCAGGCAGCTCTTCCTGCTCGAACCAGGGGTTTTGCATCAGCCAGCGGCGGTTGCGGGGCGAGGGGTGGGGCAGGGGCAGCCTGTCCGGGGCGAACTCCCGCCAGTGGCGCACGGTGTCGGTGAGAGTGCGGTATCGGTTGCCGAGATAATAACGCTGGGCATACTGGCCGATCAGCAGGGTCAGACGAATGTCGGGCAGGGCCGCCAGAATGCGTTTGTGCCAGGTAGGAGCGCATTCGGGCCGGGGCGGCAGATCGCCGCTTTTGCCCCGGCCCGGATAACAGAATCCCATGGGCATAATGGCAATACGCTCAGGGTCGTAAAACTGCTCGCGACTAAGTTCCAGCCAGCGGCGCAGGGTGTCGCCGCTGGCATCGTTCCAGGGAATGCCGGTGTCATGCACGCGCGTGCCCGGCGCCTGGCCGATGATCAGAATGCGCGCGCCGTCACCCAGCTGCACCACCGGGCGTGGCCCCAGCGGCAGCTCGGCCTCGCACAACCGGCAGGCGCGCACGTCGGCGAGCAGTTGTTTCATCAGTAGCCCAGATCGAAGTTCACTACCCCTTCCATGGCTTTACCTTCAATAAACTTCAGGTAATTACGGCTGAAGCGGGTCACGATTTGATCCGGAAAGCTGTAGCCCGAATTGTGGGGTGTGATCACCACGTTGGGCATGTCCCACAGCAGGCTGCTTTCAGGCAGCGGCTCGGTAGCGAACACATCGAGCACGGCGGCACCGATACGGCCGGATCGCAGGGCGTGCAGCAAGGCGGTTTCGTCCACGGCATCGCCCCGGCCCACGTTAAAGAACACCACGCCGGGCTTGATGTAGTTGAGCCGCTCTTCGTCAAACAACTGCCGGGTTTCGGGGGTGGAGGGCAGCACGCTCACCACCACGTCGGCCTGGGGCAGTACCTTGTTCAGTGCCGGCGGCTGATAAGTGCGGTCAAAGTTGGGGGCTTCACGGCCGGTGCGGCTGATGCCGAGCACCTGCATGCCAAAATGACGGGCGGTGCCGGCCACGTGCTGGCCGATGCTGCCGGTGCCTAGGATCAGCATGGTCTTGCCGGCCAGGCTCTGGTAGGCAATGGGCTGCCAGTTGTGGTGGCGTTGCTGCTCCCGGTAGTGGCGCAGGTGGCGGTTCAGCGACAGCAGGTGGGCAAACACGTATTCACTCACCAGGGGGCCGAAAATGCCGCGCACATTGGTGAGCTGGTAGTCCTGGCGGGTGCCGGGGCTCAGCAGCACATCGACCCCGGCATAGGTGGACTGCACCCATTTCAGCTGCCGGGCTTCCTTCAGCCAGGGACGAATCCGGGCGGGCTCGCCCAGCATAATGTCGGCCCGCTCCAGGCCCGCGCGAATCTCGTTGTCGTTGCCGGGCATCAGCACGGTCAGGCCCGGCAGGTAGGCCTTGCTCAGCAGATCCCGGTAGTGATGATTGTCCTGGCTGAGCAGCAGCAGGGTATGATTGGCCATACCTGTTCTCCTTGAAATGGGGTGTTCGCCGGTTTTGTGAGACAATGACACAGCAAAAATCTTATACCAGTGTTTCCCCCGCAAACTGTGAGCCTGCAGCGCAAACGCGCAAGAGGGCTGCGGGGTAAACCCAACCACAAGGAATTTCGCGTGTTCGGCGATAAATTTTACAAAAAACTCAACAAGCTCTCGCCCTGGCAGCAAACCGTGTTCGCCCTGGCGCTGGCGGAGCGCATGTATCCCAACTACCGGTTGTTTGCCGATACCGCCGGTTTTGGTGACGGTGACCGCTTTCGCCATTGCCTGGACGTGCTCTGGACCTACCTGACGGTCAAGGGATCGCGGGTGGATCTGACCGCCGAGCTGGAGTCGTTCGAGAATTTTATTCCGGATCCGAGCAAATTTGAATCCTATGGCGCCTATCCGGCCCTGGATGCCAGTGTGGCTCTTGGGGCGGCCTACAACTCGGTGATCTGCCGCATTGGTGAAGAAGCGCAGGAGGCCAGCAGTGCCTCACTGGGCACGGTGGCCGGCTTTGCCGAGCTGATGGCGGAGCGGGAGCTGGAAGAGCATGAGCTCTACGAACATGAGCTGATGGAAGCCGAAATGGAATTTCAGGTGGAGCTGCTGGAGCGGGTGGCACAGCCTCGGGAAGCCGAGGCCATACTGGCGGTGCGGGACTTTGCCGCTCAGGGCGGCGTGTCCAATATCGGTATCGGTCTGGAATAAGGTGCTGCTGCGTGATTACTCGCGCAGCAGGCTGCCCACCTGCAGCATGGGCGCCACGTCCAGATCGTGGGCGTTCATCATGGAAGAAATACGCTGCAGGGATGACAGCAGCAGGTTCTGCTCCCACTCTTCCAGCGACTGAAAACGCTGAATAAAGCTTTCCTGCAGCGGGCGCGGCGCGGTTTTCAGCTTTTCTACCCCGGCCTCGGTGAGTACCGCATGCACCTTGCGCTTGTCGGTCTGGCTGCGTTCCCGGCGCACCAGTTGCTTTTGCTCCAGCCGATCGATGATGGTGGTGGCGGTGGCCTGGCTCATGTTGGTGGCCTGGGCCAGCTTGCGCATGGTGATGTCGCCATGCTCGCTGATGGCCTGCATCAGCAGCAGCTGGGGACCGGTCAGGCCGGACGCCTTGCTGAGCTGGCGGGAATGGAGATCGATGGCGCGGATGATCTGGCGCAGGGCCACCAGTACCTCTTCATGTTTTTCCACAATCTACCTGTGTTCTCTTTATCAGGGGGCTCGTTAAAATTGCGCGCACCATAGCGCAAAAGCGGCGGACTGGAAAGATCCGCTTCATGGTTTGACCGGCGCGGCCGTGACTCAGGAGCAATTGTATGTACAATTGAGGTTCAGCGCAGGAGGCTCCGTGACCCAGTCGATTCCCCTTTACCAGCAGATCAAGCAGCATATTCTGGCCCGTATCGAATCGGGGGAATATCCGCTACATCAGCAGATCCCCCCCGAGCAGGAGCTGGCCGGCCAGTTCGGCGTCAGTCGCATGACCGCCCACAAGGCCATTCGTGATCTGGTGCAGGAAGGTTACCTGATGCGCCGGGCCGGGCTGGGTACCTTTGTCACCGAGCCCAAGGCGGAGTCGCCCCTGGCCGACATCAACAATATCGCCGACGAGGTGCGCAGCCGGGGCCATGATTACGCCAACAGGGTGCTGGTGCTGGACAGCCGGCGTGCCGACGAGGAAGTGGCGCTGCACATGGGCATGCGGCTTAATTCAAGGGTGTTTCATTCGGTACTTGTGCACCTGGAAAACGGCGTGCCCATTCAGGTGGAAGAGCGCTTCGTCAATCCCCAGCTGGCGCCGGGCTACCTGAGCTGCGATTTTACGCAGCAGACCCCCAATGCCTATCTGGTGGCCCAGTGCCCGCTGTCGGACATGGAGCACATTGTCGAGGCCCGGCTGGCGCCGGCCAACATTGCCGACTGGCTGCAGATTTCTGCAGAGCAACCCTGTCTGCTGGTCACCCGCCGCACCTGGTCCCTCAACCAGCTGGTGAGCTTCGCCCGGCTCTGGCACCCCGGCAACCGCTACAAGCTGAGATCAACATTGAAGCTATAAGTGATGGCGGGGACTAGGGACTGGGGACTGGAAAAATGCACGGTCGTCTAATCCCAAGTCCCCAATCCCTATTCCCTGGTTTCAACGCCAGCGGGTCAGCTGCAGATCCAGGCTGTGGCTGCCGTCGGTGAGCTGAATTTCCTCGTCCTGCAGGGTGGCGAACAAGTCCATGCTGCGCTGGCACAGCTCCCCCAGTTGCGCCGGTTGCGGATCGGCCAGATGAAAAATTTCCAGTCTGGGCAGCTGACCCAGCTCCACCTTGTGCTTGTTCCACCAATCAATGGCGCTGCGGCCGCCATAGCTGTAAATCACCACCTGTTCGGCCCGGGACAGAGCCTGTTTGATGCGTTTGACGCTGGGCTCGCCCAGCTCCACCCACAGCACAATGCGGCCGTCGGGGGCCTTTTGCCACAGCTCGGGCTCGTCGTCTGTGCTCAGCCCCTTGGTAAAGGACAGGTCTTCACCGGCATGGCGCATAAAGGCCAGCAGCCGCACCATCAGGCGAATGTCGGTTTCGGACGGGTGTTGGGCCACGGTCAGGCTGTGAGCCTGATAATAATGGCGGGTCATATCACTGATATTGATGCGCACCTTGCGCAGGGTGGCGGAAAGGGCCATGAACGGGTTCCGTGTAAAAGCGGACATAGTAACGGCTAGCGACACACCGGACCAGTGTTGCCGGCGCCAGCATTCTGTTCGTTTGAGTGTCAACTGAAGCGCGACTGAATGAAGTGTATATACAATAGGGCTGATTATGTTCGGCTTATGTAAATAAATTGTGTGATCCTTGTCTGTTTATTCCCACTTATTCTGATTTTTTGCTTGTCAGCGAAGTCGTTGTTCTATTTAAATGTATATACAAATAGCACAGCAAGGAGTCACTCATGTCACAACCGGATCGCCTCTGGATCAACGTCACCCTGTTTGACGGCCTGACCACCGCCGGCCAGCCCATGGCGGTGGCTGTCACCAAGGGTCTGATCGAGCGGGTGTGCCCCATGAGTGAACTGCCGGCCGGCGAGCGAGTGGCCGGCGAGGTAATTGACGCCGAGGGCCGGCTGCTGACCCCGGGGCTGGTGGACTGCCATACCCACCTGGTGTTTGGCGGCAGCCGCGCCGGTGAGTTTGAGGCCCGGCTCGAAGGCAAGAGCTATGAAGACATCGCCCGGGCCGGCGGTGGCATTCTCAGCACGGTGCGCGCCACCCGCGCGGCCTGCGAGGACGAGCTGTTTGCCGCCGCCCTGCCGCGCCTTGAGGCGCTGATGAGTGAGGGCGTGACCACGGTGGAGATCAAGTCCGGTTACGGCCTCACCGTGGAAGACGAGCTGAAAATGCTGCGGGTGGCCCGCCGCCTTGGGTGTGAGCGGCCGGTACAGGTGGTGACCACCCTGCTCGGGGCCCATGCCCTGCCGCCGGAATATAAAGACGATGCCGACGGCTATATCGAGCTGGTGTGCAACCGCATGATACCGGCGGCGGCCGCCGAAGGCCTGGCCGACGCGGTGGACGTGTTCTGCGAGGGCATCGGCTTTTCCGTGGCCCAGTGCCAGCGGGTGTATGCCGCCGCCAAACAGCATGGTCTGGCCATCAAGGGTCATACCGAACAATTGTCGAACCTGGGCGGCAGTGCCGCCGCTGCCCGGGCCGGCGCGCTGTCGGTGGATCACATCGAATACCTGGATGAAGCCGGGGTAACCGCGCTGGCCGAGGCCGGCACCGTCGCCACCCTGCTGCCGGGCGCCTTTTATATGCTGCGCGAAACTCAAGTGCCGCCCATTGCGTTGCTGCGCCGCCATAAGGTGCCCATGGCCCTGGCTACCGACGCCAACCCCGGCACCTCACCGATTTTCAGCCTGCGGCTGATGCTGAACATGGCCTGCACCCTGTTCCGGCTGACGCCGCTGGAAGCCCTGAGCGGCGTCACCACCCACGGTGCTCAGGCGCTTGGGCTGCACCAACACACCGGGCGCATTGCCCCCGGCCTGCGAGCAGATTTCTGTTTGTGGAATACCAGCAATCCGGCGGAGCTGGCCTACAGCGTGGGCCTGCCCACCCTGGCGAAGCGCGTATTTGCCGGTCACTGAATTGAAACAACCGTATTGATTACGACACTGAAGAGGGAATTTTCCATGGCTCAGCAAAGCAACCGTCACGATCCCAGCCGCGTCATCAAGGCGCCCACCGGCGTCAACAAAATCTGTAAAAGCTGGCTCACCGAGGCCGCCTACCGCATGCTGCACAACAACCTGCACCCGGACGTGGCCGAGCGGCCCGAGGATCTGGTGGTGTACGGCGGTATTGGTCGCGCGGCGCGCAACTGGCCCTGCTTTGATCGCATTGCCGAGGTGCTGACCCGCCTGGAAGACGATGAAACCCTGCTGATCCAGTCCGGCAAGCCGGTGGGCGTGTTCAAGACCCACGCCGATGCCCCCAGAGTGCTGCTGGCCAACTCCAACCTGGTACCCCACTGGGCCAACTGGGAACATTTCAACGAGCTCGATAAAAAGGGCCTGATGATGTACGGCCAGATGACCGCCGGATCCTGGATTTACATTGGCTCTCAGGGCATTGTGCAGGGCACGTACGAGACCTTTGTGGCCATGGCCAAGCAGCACTTCAGCGGCGAGGCCAAGGGGCGCTGGATCCTCACCGGTGGTCTGGGCGGCATGGGCGGCGCCCAGCCCCTGGCCGCCACCATGGCCGGCTTCAGCTGTATTGCGGTGGAATGCGACGAAACCCGTATCGACTTCCGTCTGCGCACCCGCTATGTCGACAAAAAGGCCCACAGCCTGGATGAAGCCCTGGGCATCATCGACGAGGCCAAGAGCAAGGGCGAGGCGGTGTCCGTGGGCCTGCTCGGCAACTGTGCCGATATTTTCCCCGAGATCGTTGAGCGGGGCATAGTGCCCGACGTGACCACGGATCAGACCAGCGCCCATGATCCGCTGAACGGCTACCTGCCGAAAGGCTGGACCATGGAATACGCCGCCGACATGCGTCTGAAGGACGAAGCCGCGGTGGTGGACGCCGCCAAGGAGTCTATGGCCATTCAGGTGCGTGCCATGCTGGCGCTGCAGGAGCGGGGTTCCGCCACCACCGACTACGGCAACAATATTCGCCAGATGGCCAAGGAAAAAGGGGTGGAGAACGCCTTTGATTTCCCGGGCTTCGTGCCGGCCTATATTCGTCCGCTGTTCTGCCAGGGTATTGGCCCGTTCCGCTGGGTGGCCCTGTCCGGGGATCCGGAAGACATCTACAAGACCGATGCCAAGGTGAAGGAGCTGATCCCCGATGATCCGCACCTGCACAACTGGCTTGACATGGCCCGGGAGCGGATCAGCTTTCAGGGGCTGCCGGCGCGGATCTGCTGGGTGGGCCTCAAGGATCGTGCCCGTCTGGGCCGGGCCTTCAATGACATGGTGAAAAATGGCGAGCTCAAGGCGCCCATAGTAATAGGCCGGGATCACCTGGACTCCGGCTCGGTGGCCAGCCCCAACCGGGAAACCGAGGCCATGCAGGATGGCTCCGATGCCGTCTCCGACTGGCCGCTGCTGAACGCCCTGCTGAACACCGCTGGCGGTGCCACCTGGGTGTCGCTGCATCATGGTGGTGGCGTGGGCATGGGCTTCAGCCAGCACTCGGGCGTGGTGATTGTGGCCGACGGCACCGAGGCTGCCGATGCCCGCCTGAGCCGCGTGCTGCGCAATGACCCGGGCACTGGTGTGATGCGTCACGCCGACGCCGGCTACGATATTGCCATTGACTGTGCCCGCGAGCAGGGCCTGGATCTGCCCATGGTTAATAAGGACTGAGCACAATGAACACTCTGACCATCAACCCCGGAAAAATGACCTTGGCACAGATGCGCCAGGCCTATGAACAGCCGGTCAAGCTGAGCCTGGACCCTTCTACTCACGGTGCCATTAAGGCCTCGGTGGACTGCGTTAACCGCATGGTGGCGGAAGACCGCACCGTGTACGGCATCAATACCGGCTTTGGCCTGCTGGCCAATACCCGCATTCAGCCCGAGGATCTGGAAACTCTGCAGCGTTCCCTGGTGTTGTCTCATGCCACCGGCCTGGGTGAATTGATCAGTGATGAGCTGGTGCGGCTTATCATGGTGCTCAAGATCAACGGCCTGGCCCGGGGCTTTTCCGGTATTCGCCTGGAAGTGCTGGAGGCGCTGATGGCCCTGGTCAACCACGAGGTCTATCCCTGCATTCCCGGCAAGGGCTCGGTGGGCGCTTCCGGCGATCTGGCGCCACTGGCGCACATGAGTTGCGTGCTGTTGGGCGAAGGTCATGCCCGTTACAAGGGGGAGATCATCAGCGCCGGCCAGGCGCTGGAGATCGCCGGCCTCAAGCCCATGGGGCTGGCGCCCAAGGAAGGCCTGGCGCTGCTTAACGGCACCCAGGTGTCCACCGCCTTTGCCCTGCGCGGCCTGTTTGAGGCGGAAGATCTGTTCGCCGGCGCCATTGCCGTGGGCGGCCTGACGGTAGAAGCCACTCTGAGCTCCCGTCGTCCGTTCGATGCGCGTATTCACGCCGTGCGTGGCCAGCAGGGGCAGATCGACGCCGCCGCCGCCTATCGCCATGTGCTGGGCGAGGCGAGCGAAATCAGCCGCTCTCACGTGAATTGCGCCAAGGTGCAGGACCCGTATTCCCTGCGCTGCCAGCCCCAGGTGATGGGCGCCTGTCTGACCCAGCTACGCCAGGCCGCCGAGGTGTTGCTGATTGAAGGCAACGCCGTGTCCGACAACCCATTGGTGTTTGCCGACGACAACGACGTGATTTCCGGCGGCAACTTCCACGCCGAGCCGGTGGCCATGGCCGCCGACAACCTGGCGCTGGCCATTGCCGAAATCGGCTCCCTGAGTGAGCGCCGAGTGTCGCTGATGATGGACACCCATATGTCGGGTCTGCCGCCTTTTTTGGTGGAAAACGGCGGGGTCAACTCCGGCTTTATGATCGCTCAGGTGTCGGCGGCGGCCCTGGCCTCCGACAACAAGGCATTGTCTCACCCGCACTCGGTGGACTCGTTGCCCACCTCCGCCAACCAGGAAGACCATGTGTCCATGGCCCCCAACGGCGGTCGCCGGCTGTGGGACATGGCGGAAAACACCCGCGGGGTGCTGGCCATCGAATGGTTGGCGGCCTGCCAGGGGCTGGACTTCCGCGGCGGCCTGCACACCACAGAGTTGCTGGAGCAGGCGCGCCAGACTCTGCGCGCGCGAGTGAGCTATTACGACAAGGATCGCTTCTTTGCTCCCGATATCGAGCAGGCCAACGTCCTGCTCAAGGACAACGTGCTCAGCCATCTGGTGCCGGCAGGGCTGCTGCCCAGCCACTGAGCCGGCGATAACAGAATCACACCAACAAAAAAGGAGCGCATGCTCCTCTTTTTCTTTATCGGGTGCTGTCTGCGCTGGGTCATAAAAAATGGAAAAAGTTCAATTTTTTATTGAAAAATTCAGGGGTATAAAAAACAATACGCAAACGTCAATTATTATCATTTGGTTTTGTTTTATGTCATCTGCAAGGAAAGTGAAGTCAGCCGGCTTCTGCCGTCGTCCTCTCAGCATGTTTGTCAGCCTGGCGCTGATGCCCGCCCTGCCCCTGGCTGCTGCCGAGGTTGCCAGCACCCAGCTGGATCAGATAGTGGTGGAAGGAGACTGGTTGGGCACCTCCGACAAGGAGTCCGTCAAGACGTATACCGGTGCCCGTAATGTGGTAGACAGCGAAGAGCTGCACGAGCGCGGTGCCCTTAACCTGGAAGATGCTCTACGCAAGGTGCCCGGCATTCAGGTGCTGGATGAAACCGGTACCGGCATTCTGCCCAATATCGGCGTACGCGGCCTGAACCCGCTGCGCAGCGAGCGGGTGCAGCTGCTGGTGGACGGTTACCCGGTGGCCATCGGCCCTTACACCAATGTGGGGGTGTCGCTGTTTCCGGTGACCCTGCCCAGCCTGGAGGCGGTGGATATCGCCCGGGGCGGCGCTGCCGTGCACTATGGTCCCAACAACGTGGGCGGTGTGCTCAACCTGATCACCAAACCCATTCCCAATGCCTTTGAGCAAACCCTGCGCGAGCGGCTGCTGATCGCCGAAGACACCGGTCATGTACTTACCGACACCTATTACCGGGCCGGCGGTTTCGTGACCGACAATCTGGGCCTGCAGTTTCAGGCCAACCTGCAAAAGGGCAACGGTTTTCGGGACCATTCCGATACCGAGGTACAGAACTATATTTTTGATGTCGACTATTTCGCCGATGACATCAACGAGTTCAAGGCTCAGTTGCAGTACTACGATGTGACCGCCGCTCTGCCCGGCGCCCTGAGCCCGGCCGCCTATGAGGCTGATCGTAACCAGTCCCAGCGTCCTTACGATGGCTATGATGCCGACATGTGGCGCGGCACCCTGACCTGGATCCATACCCCCAGCGAAGAGCTGGAATTCCAGTGGCGAAACTTTGCCCACCGGGCGGATCGCACCTTTTTCTTTGGTCAGCATGAAACAATCAAGATTGATCCCGATACCGGCAATCCCAAGCTGTCTTACGATATGGATCCGGCCAATAAAGCGACCCACGTGGCTGACTCGCCCCGCATTTTTAATGTTTACGGGACCGAGCCGCGAGTGACCAAGCAGCTGGGCAACCATACCCTGATGCTGGGCGGTCGCTATGTGCGGGAAGAGGTGGAGTTTGACGTTAACCGTCTGCAACTGTCCGATGGCAGCTACAACGATACCGTGCGGGACTGGGACTTTACCACCAATGCCTATGCCGCCTATGTCAGTGACACCATCAGCCTGCTGGACGACCGCCTGACCCTGACCCCGGGCATTCGTTACGAAGAGGTACGTACCGATTACCGGGATGACAACTCCGGCGACATCAGCGACAACCACACCACGGCCTGGCTGCCCGGTCTGACCCTGGGCCTGCAGGCCACCGATGAGGTGTTCCTGTTCGCCAACGCCCAGCGCTCCCTGGTGCCGGTGCAAACCGCCCAGGTGATCCGTGAAGGCGCGGTGGCCAACGAAACCGCCTGGAACTACGAGCTGGGCGCCCGCTGGCAGCCTTACAGCAGCCTGGAAACCAGCGCCACCCTGTTCCGCATCGACTATGAGGATCAGATCCAGTACAACAAGGCCCAGAGCGTGTACGAGAACCTGGGCGAGACCCGCCAGCAGGGCATTGAGCTGGAAGGCCGCTGGCAGGCGACCGGCGAGCTGGCCCTGGGCCTGGGTTATACCTTCCTGGATACAGAGCTGCTGAGCGGCGACAACAGCGGTAATGAGCTGCCCAACGCGCCGCGTCATCGTGTGAGTGCCGACGCCGTTTACCAGACCGGCCTGTGGACCGCCAGCGCCACCGCACTGTATGCCGGTGAAAGCTTCAGCGATACCGCCAACACTCAAACGGAAGAACCCAACGGCAGTGCGGGCAAGCTGCCGTCCTATACCCTGATCAACACCCGCCTGGGCCGGGATATTGCCCTGGGCAATGACATGACCCTGAACGTGGGCCTGGGCGTGAACAACCTGCTGGACGACGACGCCTATTTCCGGGGGGCCGACGTCAGCCCGGTGGGCCGGCTGCCCATGCCCGGACGCACCTATGTGCTGGAAGGCCAGCTCAGCTTCTGAGCCGGACAATACGGGTCGCATAACAGGGGCTGCCTCGGCAGCCCCTGTTTTTTTGTCCAGTAGTCCCGTGCTAGACTCGGCTTCTTTTTTAACGCCGGGAACGTGGTCGATGGCGAATTTCAGAACCCATATTCAGGTGGCCAGCGCCGCCAGCGGCCTGCTCGCCGCCGGCATGGTGTGGGCCGGCGAGGTGTCCCTGAGCCAGGCCTGTCTGCTGTGGCTGGCGGGCAGCCTGGGCGGCATTTTGCCGGACATGGACTCGGATTCGTCCCATTCCCTGGATATCGTGTTCCGGCTGTTTGGGGCGCTGGCGGC
This sequence comes from Oceanimonas aquatica, assembly GCF_030732065.1. Classification (GTDB taxonomy): domain Bacteria; phylum Pseudomonadota; class Gammaproteobacteria; order Enterobacterales; family Aeromonadaceae; genus Oceanimonas. Next base: position 13,306 of record NZ_JAVBHX010000011.1, on the reverse strand, counting down.
CATATTGGCGCTGTTGTTTGGCCAGCAGCATCTTTCCCTGGTCGATACCTTTGTGCTGGGGGCGGTGGCCTATGGCCTGGTGCGTTATCCGTTGTGCTGGGCCTTTGCTCATTTTACCGTGCACCGGGCCAGTCTGCATTCGCTGCTGGCCAATGCCGTGTTTGGTCTGGTGACCGTGGTAGTGGCCGACCGTTTGTTCCGGCTGGGCGCCGAGCTGGCCTGGCTCACCGGCCTGTTTGTGTTTCTCGGCGCCTGCATTCACCTGCTACTGGACGAACTCTACAGCATCGATCTGGAAGGACGACGCATCAAGAAGTCGTTCGGCACTGCGCTCAAGCTGATTGAGTGGCCGGCGCCGCTGCCTAATCTGCTGTTGCTGGCGCTGCTGGCGGGAAGCTGGTGGCTGACACCGGCACAACCCGAGCTGCTGGCGCGGCTATTGCCGGTTTTACACATCTGGTAGAATGGCGGCGCTGACTGCGCCGTGCCTATTACAGAATCAAAATAACGCCGGGCCGGTGTGCAGCGACGCTTCAATACTTCACACACAGGACACAAGTGATGAGCCTCGCAGACAAGGTTTTGGCCGTTAACAACGACCTTCCCATTCGAACCCGCCAGCCGGTGCACAGCGGCAAGGTGCGCTCCGTTTACTGGCTGACCGAGGAAGACAGCCGCCGGTTGATTCGGGAAAAGGGCTACAAGGTCGCCCCCGACGCCCCCCTGGCGATCATGGTGATCAGCGATCGCATTTCCGCCTTTGACTGCATCTGGCATGGTGAAGAGGGTCTGAACGGCGTGCCCGGCAAGGGCGCGGCACTGAACGCCATTTCCAACCACTGGTTCCGGCTGTTCAAGGAACAGGGGCTGGCTGACAGTCACATTCTCGATATTCCCCATCCCTTTGTGTGGATCGTGCAAAAGGCCACCCCGGTGAAGATCGAGGCCATCTGTCGCCAGTACATTACCGGCTCCATGTGGCGTAGCTACGAAAAGGGCGAGCGGGAGTTCTGCGGTATTCGCCTGCCCGACGATCTCAAGCGGGATCAAAAGCTGCCCGAGCTGCTGATGACCCCATCCACCAAGGGCATTCTCAAAGGCATCCCCGGCGTGCCGGAAGCGGACGACGTCAACATCACCCGTCAGAACATCGAAGACAACTTCGCCGCCTTTAACTTCAGAAGCCAGGACGACATTGCGCTTTATGAGCGGCTGCTGAAGGAAGGCTTTGACGTCATCAGCGGAGAGCTCGCGAAAATCGACCAGATCTTTGTGGATACCAAGTTCGAGTTTGGTTATGTCACCGACGATCAGGGTAATGAAAAGCTGATCTACATGGACGAGGTGGGCACCCCCGACTCGTCCCGCATCTGGGACGGCCCGGCCTACCGGGAAGGCCGCATCGTGGAAAACTCGAAAGAGGACTTTCGTCAGCTGCTGCTCAAGTACTTTCCTGATCCGGACATTCTGCTCAACAAGGCGCGCATGGACGAGCGGGAAGCCCTGGCCCGTGACAACGCCTTGCCGTTAGACGTGCTGATGAAGATCTCCAGTACCTATGTGGGCATTGCCGAGAAAATCACCGGCCAAAAACTGGAGCTCTCCGATAACCCCAAGGCCGACATTATCGCCATTCTGCGCGATGATTACGGGTTGGTGGATTAAGCCCGCCGGCCTTATACGTCAGACAATGAGAAACAAAAACGCCACCGCATGCGGTGGCGTTTTTTCATGGCTTAAGTGCGGTTCAACGAGTACCGAACACCACTATGGTCTTGCCATGGGCGGTGATCAGGTTCTGCTCTTCCAGCATCTTCAGGATCCGGCCCACGGTTTCCCGGGAGCAGCCCACGATCTGACCGATCTCCTGGCGGGTGATCTTGATCTGCATACCGTCCGGGTGAGTCATGGCGTCGGGCTGGCGCGCCAGGTTCAGCAGGGTTTCGGCAATGCGGCCGGTCACATCCAGGAAGGCCAGGTCACCCACTTTCTGGCTGGTAGTCTGCAGACGGGTGGCCATCTGGGCCGACAGCCGCATCAGGATCTCGGGGTTCACCTGGATCAGCTGGCGAAACTTCTTGTAGGAAATTTCGGCCACTTCGCAGGGCGATTTGGCCCGAACCCAGGCGGTGCGCACCGGATTGTCGGTTTCTTCAAACAGGCCCAGTTCACCGATGAAATCACCCTGGTTCAGATAGGACAGGATCATTTCCTTGCCATCTTCATCCTTGATCAGCACGGCAACCGAACCCTTGACGATGTAATAGAGGGTTTCAGCCTTTTCACCCGCGTGGATCAGCGAGCTTTTGGCCGGGTACTTGTGAATATGGCAATGTGACAAAAACCATTCCAGGGTCGGGTCACTTTGGGGCTTGCCGATAACCATGAATATTCCTCTTGAGACGACCTGGGCTTCAACGGCCCGGCCTTATACCTAATTGCGTGGGTGAGCAGCTAGCATAAAAGGCTTGGGGGTCTTCATCAAGAGCCGTGCCGGTTTTATCCTGCTCTTGATGCAGGCCGGCAATAGGCTAATATGCGGTTTTTTCTGGAGGAGTAACTATGAAAGCCAAGGTCAGCTGGTTGCAGGGCATGTGTTTTGAAGGTGTATCCGAGTCTGGACACAAAATTGTTCTGGATGGTACCAATCCGGGGCAGGGGGCCAGTCCAATGGAGCACGTGCTGCTGGGTGCCGGCGGTTGCAGCGCCATCGATGTGGTGTCCATTCTGGAAAAGGGCCGCCAGGATATTACCGGGTGCGAAGCCGAGCTCAGTGCCGAGCGTGCGGAAAATCCCCCCCGCGTATTTACCGCCATTCACCTTAATTTTGTGGTCACCGGCCGAGAGTTATCGGAAAAACAGGTGGAGCGGGCGGTGGACTTGTCCATGAAAAAATACTGCTCTGTGATTAAAATGCTGGAAAAGGCGGTGCAGATCACATCTTCTTATGAAATCCGCGAAGCCTGAGTCACAGTATTAAAAAAAGCGCGGCTGTAATTAAAAATGCCGGATGATATCCGGCATTTTTGTAATTGAAAGATAACCCGGGTCATCAGCGAATTTTGCCGGTTTCCAGTAATTGTTCCAGCATGGGGCGCAAAATCAGCTCCATGGCAAAGCCCATCTTGCCACCGGGCACCACTATGGTATTGCGCCGGGACATAAAGGAGCCGTCGATCATCGCCAGCAGGTAGGGGAAGTCGACGTTCTTGATGCCACGAAAACGGATCACCATCATGCTCTCGTCCAGGCTGGGGATCACCTTGGCGCTGAACGGGTTGGAGGTATCCACCGTGGGTACCCGCTGAAAGTTGATGTGGGTACGGGAAAACTGCGGCGTAATGAAGTTGATGTAGTCTTCCATGGAGCGGACGATGGAATCGGTGACCGCTTCACGGGAATGGCCGCGCTCGGCGGTATCGCGGATCAGTTTCTGAATCCACTCCAGGTTGACGATGGGCACCATGCCCACCAGCAGATCCACATGCTGGGCCACGTTGTGCTCGTCGGTGACCACGCCGCCGTGCAGGCCTTCATAAAACAGCAGGTTGGTGTCATCGGGCAGCTGTTGCCAGGGAGTAAAGGTACCCGGCATCTGGTTAAAGGGTACCGCTTCGTCAAAGGTGTGCAGATAGCGCCGGAACTGGCCGGTGCCGGTGTCGCCATATTCCTTGAAAAAGTGCTCCAGCAGTTCGAAGTCGTTGGCTTCGGGGCCAAAGTAGCTGATGTGCCGGCCCTGCTCCCGGGCCCGGCGAATGGCCACGTCCATTTCCGGGCGGGTATAGCGGTGAAAGCTGTCGCCTTCCAGTACGGCGGCCTTGACCCCGAGCTGGGCGAACATGGACTGAAACACGTCGGTGGAGGTCGATGTGCCGGCACCCGAAGAGCCGGTCACCGCTATGATGGGGTGCTTGGCGGACATGACGAACCTTTAAATTGATGAAACCGTGAGTGTTTATACGCAGTGCCCCGGGGGCAGGTCAAGGTTTGTGACCGAAGCGCTGTGCCGGCACTATGTTGACGCTGTCGTGCAGCTCACTGTAGACGATAACCGCATCACCCCGCTCAAGCTGTTGTTTTACTTCGAATACTTTTTGCTCAAGCGAGACGTCCTGATCGCCGTACTCGGTGCCTTCCTGCAGCACGAAATGCTCAATCAAACTGTTCAGGGTGTCTTCGGGCAGTTCACGAAAGGGAATGATCATGGGGTTTCCTGAGTTGGGGGCCAATGGTGCTCCAGCCAGGCTGGCACCCGTTGTTCCAGCCAGTAGCGCGGTCGCCAGGGGCGGCCCTGCATAAAGCCCACATGGCCACCGTGACGGCTGAGCTCGTAGGTAATGGCCGGCGGCAGGGCATCCGCTTCGGGGATCACCGCGTCGGTCATAAAGGGATCGTCGGCGGCGTGCAGCACCAGGGTGGGGGTAATGATGTCGGCCAGCTTCGGCAGGCCGGAGCAACGGCGGTAATAATCGTCGGCGTCGGCAAAACCGTGCAGGGGCGCGGTAATGTGATCGTCAAACGCCCGCAGGCTGTTCACCCGGGCCAGATTGGTCACGCTGCTGGCCAGGGCAGAGTGGCGGTGCCGGGCCAGCCGGCGCTGCCAGTTGTGCTTCATGCGACCCAGTAAATAACGCTGATACAGACGCGACAGCCCCTGACCAATGCGGTCGGCACAGGCTGCCAGTTGCAGCGGCGCCGATACTACCACGGCAGCGCACAGCGGGTTGCGTCTGTGACTGGCCAGGTAATTCACCAGCATGTTGCCGCCCAGGGAATAGCCGATGGCCGCCATGGGCCGGCCGGGAAAACGCCGGCGCAGCACCTGGAGCACAAAGGCCGGATCCTCAATGGCACCTGAATGGTAAGCGCGCAGCAGCCGGTTGGGTTCGCCGCTGCAGCCGCGAAAGTGCATCAGCACCGGCTGCCAGCCGCGTCCGTGCAGGGCCGCCATCATGCCCTGCACATAATGAGACTGCACGCAGCCTTCCAGGCCGTGAAACAGCACCACCAGCGGAGCCTGCTTACTTTGCAGGGGCGTGGCCCAGGCCAGATCCACAAAGTCACCATCGGGCAGCTCCAGCCGTTCGTTCTGGTACAGCTGGCGAGTACGGTGCAGGGTGCGGGCCAGAATGGTCTGCAGGTGCGGATTACGGGCCCACCAGGGAGGCTGAAAGCGGCTGGAATGGATCATGGTGTCCTGTGCTGGTATGTGACGGCCGGCGCTGACGGGCCGGTAGGGTTAAAATACTGGGCGGCGCTGATAAAATCGAGTAAAACGATGCTCTCATTTACCACGGTGACAACACTATCATGGAGATTGCCCTGCTCGGTCCGGTGGCCGGCTTTGCCCTGGCGGCCTGCGGTACCCCCGGCCCCAATAATCTGTTGCTGGCCAGCTCCGGCACCCGCAGCGGCTATCTGGCCAGCCTTAAACTGTTGCTGGGCATCATGCTTGGCCTGCAGGGGCTGATGCTGCTGACCGCCCTGGGACTGGGGCGGCTGTTTGAACTTTGGCCGGCGCTGCAGTGGGGGCTCAAGGTGGCCGGCAGCGGTTACCTGTTGTGGCTGGCCTGGCGCATTGCCACGGCGCCGCCTCCCGAGGCCGGCGAGCGCCCCATGAGCTGGCATCAGGGCGCCCTGTTCCAGTTTCTCAATCCCAAGTCCTGGCTGATGGCCATTTCCGCCATCAGCGGCTTTACCCTGGCCGGCGAGCAGTACTGGAGCTCGGCCTGGAGTGTGCTGGGCGTGTTTCTGTTTTTTGGCCTGATCACCGGCCACCTGTGGACCCTGATCGGCATGCGGGTACGCCGCTGGCTGCGCACCGAGCGCGACTGGCGCCGCTTTAATGGCGTGATGGGCGGGCTGACCGCTGCCTGCGTGGCGATGATCTGGCATTGATTTGCGGTTAACCGTTAGAGTTTGGGCGCAAAGGGTGTAAAATCTGGCCGGTTTTTTGTCCTCGATCCAAGGCAGTCATGGTTTCTGACACAGATTTGTTTAAAGAGATTCGTCCCTACCGGGATGACGAAGTCGCCGGCGCCCTTGAGCGGCTGATCGCCGACGATGAGTTTATTGGCGCCATCGCCCGCTATCGTTTTGCCGGCCTGTCCCGTCTGGGCGGCGGCCTGGTCAAGCAGCTGATCCGGCTCTATCTGGGCTGGCGCTGGCGCAAGGTGAACAGCGTGCACCAAGTGCAGATGGAAGTGGCCGGCTTTATGGAAAAGATGATCACCAGCTCTACCACGGGCGTGACCTACTCCGGCCTGGAGCACCTGCGTCCCGACACCGGTTACCTGTTTATCTCCAACCATCGGGATATCGCCATGGATCCGGCCTTTGTCAACTGGGGTCTGTATACCCATGACATGGACACGGTACGCATTGCCATCGGCGACAACCTGCTGCGCAAGCCCTGCGCCACCGAGCTGATGAAGCTCAACAAGAGCTTTATCGTCAAGCGCTCCGCCAAGGGCCCGCGGGAAATGATGAAGGCTTTCAGCGAGCTGTCTGCCTACCTGCGCCATTCCCTCGACGAGCAGCACTCCATCTGGATAGCCCAGAAGGAAGGCCGGGCCAAGGACGGGGACGACAAGACGGATCCGGCCATTCTCAAGATGTTTTACATGGAAGGGAAAAAGCAGAAAATTCCTTTCAGTGACTATATTCGCAGCCTGAATCTGGTGCCGGTGTCCATTTCCTATGAATACGATCCCGGCGACGTGGCCAAGGCCCGCGAACTGCATGCCAAGGAAACCCAAGGCGGCTATGAAAAGAGCGAGTTCGAGGATATTCAAAGCATCGTCCAGGGCATTACCGGCCAGAAGGGCAGGGTGCATGTGGCCTTTGGCCGGCCCATGACCGGTGACTTCGACAATGCCGACGAGCTGGCGCTGGCGGTAGACCGGGAAATTCACGCCAACTATCACCTGTTTCCCAGCAATCTGCTGGCGGCGGGCCAGACCGTGGACGTGGACGCCACCGCCCGCCGCGCCTTTGAGCAGCACATGAGTGCCGTGCCCGCCGAACTGCGTGAACGGGTGCTGGCCATGTATGCCCGGCCGGTGCTGAACAAGGGGTAAGGTCTGAACCCCCGGCTTGTCACTGCCAGCCGGCTGAGCGGCCTGCGCATGTTTGCCGTGGCCGCCCGCCACGGCAGTTATTCCGCCGCCGCCGCCGAGTTGTGCGTGACCCAGGCGGCGGTGAGTCAGCAAATCCGTAATCTGGAAGCCTCCCTCGGTTGCCGGCTGTTTGTGCGCCGGGGCGCCGGCATGGCGCTGACCCATGAGGGGCGCGAGCTGCTGCCCTTTGTGGAGCAGGGGCTGGCTCAGCTTGAGCGTGGCCTGAGCCGGCTCACTCAGCCCGCCGCCGGGCCGCTTCAGCTTAGTGTACTGCCATCCCTGGCCGCCCGCTGGCTGATGCCCAGGCTGTGGCGTTTTGCCGAAACCCATCCCCACCTTGAACTGCGTTTGCACCCCAGCCAGCAGCTCGCCGACTTTGCCGGCGGCGAGGTGGATCTGGCCATTCGTTATGGTGAAGGAAACTACACAGGGCTGCATAGCGAGTGGCTGATGAGCGACACCGCCTTTCCGGTGTGCGCGCCGGCATTGGCGGCCAGGTTGCAGCGGGTAGAAGACCTGATCAGCCTGCCGCTGGTGGCCGGCCCCGAATATGCCGGTGTCAGCTGGGCCAACTGGCTTGCCCTGAGCGGCAACGAGGAGATTTTGCCGCACTGTCGTCAGCTCACCGTGGACGACGGCAATCTGGGGCTGGAAATGGTGCTGGCAGGGCAGGGAGTGGCGCTCAGCCGCTCGGTGCTGGTGGCGGATCTGCTGCGCGAGGGTCGGCTGTGCCGGCCCTTTGCCACCGAGCTGACGCCTCACCACCGTTACTATCTGGTGTGGCGGCCCGACTCCCCCCGCCTGAACGACATTGCCATGGTGCGGGACTGGTTAAAGCAGGAAGCGCTTTAAAGGCGGGGAGTAGGGATTGGGGAGCTGGGACTGGAACAGGGCTGTTTGCTGAGTTCTGAGCTCTCGAAGCATCAGCGTTGCCTGTATGCAGTGAACGTTGAGCGTGCTGAGGAGGGCAAAGGGTGTCTGCTTCGCCGTGCCCTTCGCGTCAGGGATGACGCGACGGAGCGTACATGGATGTATTTACAGCGTGCCGGAGAAGCAGTGCGCTTTGACCGACGGTAGTGCACTGCTTCGCAAACGATTAGTTTATTTCAGCCATTCCAGGCTAAAACCGGCTTGCTCGTCCTGGGCCAGGGTTCGGCTCAAGGCGGGCAGCAGCTCGGCGAGCTTTTCATCCAGTTTCCAGGGCGGGTTCAGCACTATCATGCCGGAGCCGTGCATGCCAAAGTCATCGGCCTGGGCCTGAACGCTCAGCTCGGCGCACAGCACCTGCTCAAAACCCAGTTTGGCCAATGCCGCTTTCAGCCCGTCGCTGCGATCCACGGCCTTGGCCAGCAGCGGATACCACACCGCGTAAATGCCGATGGGCCAGCGCTTGTGGGCCTTCTTCAGGGTGCTGGCCACCCGCTGGTAGTCTTCTTTCAGCTCATAGGGCGGGTCAATCAGCACCAGGCCACGTTTGGGAGTGGGCGGCAGCAGCCCCACCAGGCCTTCAAAGCCGTCACGATGGTGAATGGCCACGCCGTCACCGGCGAGGTTGTGGCGCAGCAGCTCCACCTCGTTATGGTGTAGTTCCATCAGGGTCAGTTTGTCCTGAGGGCGCTGAAAATGCGCCGCCACCAGGGGCGAGCCCGGGTAGTGTTCCAGCTCATCACCTTGGTTCATGGCCTTGATGGCAGCGAAATAGCCGGCCAGTTGCGGCCATTTTTGCTGTTCATTCCAGAGCTTTGCAATGCCGCCCAGGTATTCTGCCTTTTTCTGGGTCCACTCGTGGCTCAGGGTATAACCGCCGGCACCGGAGTGGGTGTCGATATAGCTGTAGCCCTTGTCCTTGGCGCACAGCGACTCAAGAATAAAGGCCTGCACCGCGTGTTTGAGCACGTCGGCGTGGTTGCCGGCGTGAAAGGCGTGACGATAACTAAGCATGATAAGGTCTCTTAACCGGCAAGTTTGAGCTGCCACAGGGGCGCATCGGCCACCTGCAGCGCGTTGAGGTAAGTGAGCAGGGCGCCACTGCCGGCGGCAACGGGCAGGCCGGCCAGCACCGACAGCAGTTCTTGCTGCTGCCAGCGTTCCAGCTCCAGCTCGTGTTGCAGCAGCTGGGCGTAGTCGTCGGCATCGAGCTGCGCCTTCAGCCGCCGGCGCAAGGTGCGCCAGTGGGCAAACATGCCCCGGCGATTTTCCAGCGTCGGGGCAAAGGGCGCGATGTCGACGGTCAGCCCTCGCTCTTCCAGCAGCAACAGCAGCAGCATCAGGTTCACGTTGGCATCGTGAGCGTCCTGCAGTTCAAGGCAGGCAGCGGCCACGCCGGGGCGACCGTAATGCTGCTCGCTGAACTGCCACAGCTCATCGGCGCTGATCATGACTGCTCCAGGGCTTCCAGCTGCTCCTGCAGCTCCAGCCATTCCATTTCAGCCTCGGCCAGCTGTTGTTGCAACGGGCTTTGATCTTTAAGCAACTGCTGCAGGCGAGCCTTGTGCTCGGCCGCGTAAATGTCCGGATCCGCCAGTTGCTGCTCGATGTCGGCCAGCTGTTGCTGGCAGCGCTCCATTTGGCTTTCCAGTTTGGCGATGGCCTTGCGCAGGGGCTGGGTTTGCTGGCGCAGTTCGGCCTGGCGGCGCTTTTCCGCCTTGCGGGCCAGGGCCGAGTTGTCCCCGGCCGAAGGCGTGTCGGCGGCCTGTTCCGTTTTGTCCTGCTCGGTCAGCCACTGGTGGTAGTCGTCGAGGTCGCCGTCAAAGGCTTCAACCTTGCCACTGTCCACCAGATAGAACTCGTCGGTGGTGGCGCGCAGCAGGTGGCGATCGTGAGACACGATTACCATGGCCCCTTCAAAGGCCTGCAGCGCCAGGGTCAGGGCCTCGCGCATATCCAGATCCAGATGGTTGGTGGGCTCATCGAGCAGCAGCAGGTTGGGCTTCTGGTAAACAATGAGCGCCAGCACCAGCCGGGCCTTTTCGCCGCCGGAAAAGGGCCCGACCGGGTCTTTCACCTTGTCGCCATGAAAATCAAAGCCGCCCAGATAGTCGCGCAGGCTTTGCTCGGTGGCTTTGGGATCGAGCCGGGCCAGGTGAGTCAGGGCCGACTCCTGCGGATGCAGGCTTTCCAGCTGGTGCTGGGCAAAGTAACCCAGGGCCACGCCCTTGCTGGCTTCCAGCTTGCCGGACAGGGGAGAAAGCTCGCCGGCCAGCAGCTTGATAAAGGTGGACTTGCCGGCGCCGTTACGGCCCAGCAGGCCGATGCGCGAGCCCGGCACCAGGTTAAGCTTGATGTTCGACAGAATTTCCCTGTCGCCGTAACCGGCGGCCAGTTTTTCCATGGCGATCAGCGGCACCGGCAGGCTGGCCGGCGGACGGAAACTGAAGCTGAACGGCGAGTCGACGTGCGCGGGCAGAATGCGCTCCATCTTTTCCATGGCCTTGAGCCGGCTCTGGGCCTGCTTGGCCTTGCTGGCCTTGTAGCGAAAGCGGTCCACGTAATTCTGCATGTGGCTCAGTGCCCGCTGCTGCTTTTCAAACAGCGACTGTTGCAGCGCCAGCTGTTCGGCGCGCATGCGTTCGAAGTCGGAGTAGTTGCCGGTGTATTCGTTCAGTGTGTTGTTTTCGATATGAATTACGCGGTTGACCACGGCATCGAGAAAGTCCCGGTCGTGGGAAATCAGAATCAGGGTACCGTCATAGCTGTTCAGCCACCGCTCCAGCCAGATCACCGCGTCCAGGTCCAGGTGATTGGTGGGCTCATCGAGCAGCAGCAGATCGGAGCGGCAGATCAGCGCCTGAGCCAGGTTCAGGCGCATGCGCCAGCCCCCTGAAAAATCACTCACCGGTCGGCCCTGAGCGTCACTGGCAAAGCCCAGGCCGTGCAGCAGGGCGGCGGCACGGGCGTGAATGTGGTAACCGCCGTGGGTCTCGAGCCGGCCGTGCAGCTCGGCGATGGCAATGCCGTCGTGGCGGGCCTCGGCGGCCTCCAGCTCCCGGCACAGGCGGCGGTATTCGTGGTCGCCGTCAATGACGTAGTCGAGGGCGGAGCAGTGCAGCGCCGGGGTTTCCTGGGCCACGCTGGCCAGCTGCCAGTCGGCGGGCAGGCTGAACTGGCCACTGTCGACGGTGAGCTCGCCCTTGAGCAGGGCAAACAGGGTGGACTTGCCGCAGCCGTTTTTGCCCACCAGGCCGACCTTCTGGCCGCCGTGAATGGTGGCGCTGGCGTCTTTCAACAGGGGGCGGCCGCCCCGAAGCAATTCAATCTGGCTGAGGGTGATCATAGAAACCCGGAATTGTGCAAAAGCGGTATTTTACCCGGTTTTGCCCCCGGTATGACAGGGGCTTCCCAGCCAGTGGCGGCAATCCTGCTCGAACTGGGGAAAGGAGGCGAACCCGTGTTCTCGGGCAAGCTGGTCCGGATTCGGGCTTTTGGGCAGATCCCGCAGCATGTGCAGCAGAGCGAGCTGACGCTGCCAGCTGGCCAGATCGCAGCCAAACTGCCGGCGAAAGGCCTGGTGTTGCTCCTCGTCGAGACCGAGCCCGGCGGACGCCTCGCTCACTTGAGCGGCCAGGGACGACATGGACTCAAAAGGCAGCAGGGCCTGTGCCGGCAGCTCGTCATACAGGGCCCGGCACAGGCGGCCATAGGGACCTTGCCAGTGCTTTTCGCCCTGCCAGCCGGCCAGTTTGCCGGTGATGGCCGCCAGCAGCGCCGTGGGTTGAAGCCGCCCGGCCTGCTGCGGCTGGGCCAGCCGGCACGACAGCTCAACACGGCTCACCCGGCTGCCGGCCAGGGCGTGCCAGGCGAACAGGGTGTCGGCGGGCAGAAAGGCGGCCTCGTTCGTGGTCAGCGGAAAATAGCGGCGGCCGAGCTGCAACAGGCCCGATCCTTCATGTACCAGCAGCAGGACACCTTTAAGGTGGCGGCGGCGTTTGCCGGGCGTTAAGTGAGGCAGATCGAAAAGCTGATGATGAATGCTGTAATGGGCGCTTGCGGTCATTGTGGTTGGTTCGTTTTTGGCGGAGAATTTTAAAAATGATTAGTGGTACAGGATCCCGTTCCATGGAAACCCGTCGTAGAAAGCGGTTTATTGCCGGCGCCGTCTGCCCGAAATGCCAGTCGGCGGACACCATGATGCTGTATATGGAGCATGGTGTCGAGAAGGTCGAGTGTGTGCACTGCGGCCACCATCAAAGCCAGGCCGAGCAGCAGGTGGAATCTGCCGCCACCGGCGACATTATCGGCGTGTTTCGGCCGGACTAGCCGGTTATTCCCTGCCATTCGTATGCTTTCTGGCCGCTTGCCGGCTTCAGGCTTGGTGCCGGCTGGCCTTTCGGGCTAGACTGGCTGCACGGCAGAGCGCAAGTTCCATTCCCTGTGTTTTCTTGAATTCTGCCGCCAATGGCCCTTCGGGGCCATTTTTAATCTTCACGGGCTTCATTTCATCCCGCGGGCCCATCATGTATTCTATGAGCCACCATTTTTACCCAGGGCTCATTCCCATGAAAGTATCCGACAACGCAGTGGTCACACTGGACTTTACCGTCAGTAACGCCGAGGGCGAAATTCTGGACTCCACCGAGAACAAGCAGCCGCTGCAATACCTGCACGGTACCGGCTATCTGGTGACCGGTCTGGAAAGCGAGCTGGCCGGCAAGGTGGCCGGTGAAGATTTCGACGTCACCCTGAGCCCGGATCAGGCCTACGGTGATTACGACGAGGCATTGGTGCAGTCGGTGCCCGGTGAACTGTTCGATGGCATGGAAGTGTCCGAAGGCGACACCTTTGTGGCCGAGACCGATGATGGCCATCGTCCGGTGACCATTGTGGAAGTGGCCGAGGAATACGTGAAAGTGGACGGCAACCACCCGCTGGCAGGCATGACCCTGTCGTTCAAGGGCGTGGTGCGTGAAGTGCGCGAAGCCACCGAAGAAGAGCTGGCCCACGGCCACGTGCACGGCGAGCACGACCATGATCACGACCACGATGGCGGCTGCTGCGGTCATCATCACTAAGCAGCACGCAATCATGAAAAAAGGCGCTTCGGCGCCTTTTTTGTTGCCCGTGTCCCGTCCTGAATATGGTTTACACCTTTCCCCCGAAGATATGGAGACCCCAATGGGACAAGGTGTGAAACGAACACAACGCGATTACTCGCTGACTTTTAAATTGGCTCTCGTCGAACAGATTGAAAA
>NZ_JAVBHX010000010.1 GCF_030732065.1 Oceanimonas aquatica | reverse complement strand
GTTCGTCAAGCGTTGATTTGAACTTTGTTTGGTTCGCTTTCAACCCTTGTGACCGTTGGCGTGTTGCCCCGTGTCAGTGGAAGCGCATTATAGGGAGCCGCGATTTTTGCGCAAGGGCTTTTTCAGGAAAAATTGAGCTCTCGGTGTCAACAGCTCAAACCTTGAACAAAGCGGTGTTTTTTACTGCTTTTTACTTTCTTCAACGCCCTCAGAGTGGCCCAAACGGGTCACCAGCAGCTGATCAATCTTGTAGCTGTCGATGTCCACCACCTCGAATTTATAGCCGGCATGCAATACAAAATCGGTGCGCTTGGGAATCTTGCGCAGGGTATACATCATAAAGCCGGCAATGGTTTCGTAGTTTTCATCATCGGGAAAGGTATCGATGCTGAGCACGCGCATCACATCTTCCAGCGGCGTCAGCCCTTCCACCAGCCAGGAGTTGGCATCCCGGGACACGATCTGCTCTTCCTGAGACTGCACCAGCTCCCCCATCACAATACTCATGACGTCCTTGAGAGTGATGATGCCCACCACCAGCGCGTATTCATTCATGATGATGGCGAAGTCCTCGCCCGCGGTCTTGAAGTGTTCCAGCACTTCATACATGGACAGGGTATCGGGAATGATCAGCGGATTGCGCAGTATGCCTTCCTTTTGCAGGGAGATGGGCTGCTGGTGCAACACCTGCATAAGAATGTCACGGGAGTCCACATAGCCCACCACCCGATCCAGGCTGTCTTCGCACACCAGGAACTTGGCATGGGGATGCTCGGCAATCTTGGCCTTGATGTCTTCCTGATCCTCATGAAGGGTAAAATAGATCAGGCTTTCCCGGGTGGTCATGGCCGAGGTCACGGTACGGGATTCCATTTCAAACACGTTTTCAATGAGGTGATGTTCCTGCTCCTGCAGCACTCCGGCCTGGGCGCCGGCATCCATCATGGCGATGATGTCTTCGGGGGTGATCTCGTCCTGACGCATGGTAGGCACACGAAACAGCCGGAACAGCAGGTTGGCGAGGCCGTTGAACAGCCACACCAGCGGCCGGAACAGCAGGATCATGAAACTCATGGGACCCACCACCGCCACCGCAATTTTTTCCGGCGCTATCATCGCCAGCCGCTTGGGGATCAGATCCGCAAACAGAATAAACAGCGAGGTGACGATAAAAAACGACAGAAAAAAGGCACTGCGGTCGAGCCAGTAACCATCAAGGAACCAGCCCAGCAAATTGCGGGCAAAGGGAGCAAAGGCCGACTCGCCGATAATACCACCCAGAATGGCCACGGCATTAAGGCCAATCTGTACGATGGTGAAAAAGTTTCCTGGCTGCTCCTGCAGCAACAGCACTTTTTCTGCATTGCTGTCGCCGTCGCTGGCCATCAGCCTCAGCTTCATCTTGCGGGCCGCCGCCAGGGCGATTTCGGAAACGGAAAAGAAGGAGCTGATCGCTACCAACAGGCAGATAAACAGCACTTGCTCAAAGGTTGTCATTGTTATGCATTACCGTCTGGAGGGTGTGTTCCGCGAAGTGACGCCGGGCGGAAGATGAAAAAACCGCAGGAAATTTAACCCAGTGCCGTTTTTTTTTCCATCAATCCCGACACACCGGTTTTTTAACCCGCCCCTGGCGCGAAACTTATTCAGCTTTAATCCGTGGTGCCGATAACCCGAAAAGCACTCCCGTTGAGGTAACAAGGATGAAACGACATCTGACACTGGGCCGCAAGCTGGCCATTTCCCTGCTGTTGCCGGTACTGGCCCTGCTGGGCTTTGGCGGCATCACTTCCTACCAGGCTTACCAGGCCATGGATAAAGCCGCGGCCATGACCCCCATGGTGGCATTATCGGTGGCCGGCAGCAGCCTGGCCCACGAGCTGCAAAAGGAGCGCGGCATGTCGGCGGGCTTTATCGGCTCGGGCGGACGCCAGTTTGCCAGCGAACTTCAGGCCCAGCGCCGGCAGAGCGATCAGCGGCTGGCCGAACTGAAAGCGCGTCTGGGCACCGGTGCCGGCGACACCCTGCAGGCGCTGCAAAACCTGCAGGGACTGCGCAACCTGGTGGACGGCAATAATGCCCAGGTCGGCACCGTAGTGACGGGTTACACCGGCATGATCCGCCAGTTGCTGACCCTGGTGGATGACGCCGTCGGCCTGGCTCACGACGGCAGCACCGCCGCCGAGCTGGCCGCCTACAGCGCCTTTTTGCAGAGCAAGGAACGCATGGGCATTATTCGGGCGGTGTTGAGCAACACCTTTGGTGCCGACCACTTCGGCCCCGGCCTGTATCGCCGCTTTATTACCCTGGAAGCAGAGCAGGCCGCCTATCTGGAGCGCTTTAACCGACTGGCGTCCCCCGAATGGCAGGCGCTTTACCAGCACAAGGCCGGCAACAACGACGAGGTGGCCCGTCTGCAGCAACTGGCTCACGCCCACGCCGATACCGGCGGCTTTAATCAGAATGCCACCCAGTGGTTTGGTGCCGCCACCCGGCATATTAACCAGCTCAAAGCCGTGGAAGACGGCCTGGCCGCCAGCCTGGCCGAGCATGTGCAGCAACTGCATCAGGCCGCCGCCACCCGCTTCTGGTTGAGCCTGACCCTGTCGCTTGCGGTGCTCATCGTCACTCTGGCGCTGTCGGTCTGGCTGATGCACGGCATTCGCCGTGGCGTGCACACCCTGCATCAGGGCATGCTGCGCATTACTCAGGACAACGACTTTACTCGGGATGTGCCGGTACAAGGCAACGATGAGCTGGCCGAACTGGCCCGGTCCCTGAATACCATGCAGCACCACCTCAACGAGCTGCTGCAGGGCGTCAGCGAGGCCAGCCAGCGGCTGTTTGGCAATGCCGATCACACTCAGGGCTCGGTGCAGGAAGTGCGGCTGCACATTGAAAACGGCACCGGCCAGGTGGAGCTGGTGGTGTCGGCCACCAGCCAGATGGCCGCCACCGTGGCCGAGATCGCCCGCCACGCCAGTGACACCTATGGCGCCGCCAACGACAGCATACTGCGGGCGGAAGAAGGGGATCACGATGTCGACGACACCATTGCCGCCATTGAGGAAGTAGCGCTGGCCCTGAACGAAGGCGAGCGCCGGGTGCAGGAAGTGGCTCAGCATACCCGCGACGTGGAAAACTGCCTGACCACCATCAAACAGATCTCGGAACGCACCAACCTGCTGGCTCTCAATGCCGCCATTGAAGCGGCCCGGGCCGGCGAGTCGGGCCGAGGCTTTGCGGTGGTGGCCGACGAAGTCCGGGCTCTGGCCATGCAAACCCAGCACACCGCCGCCGAGATCGACGACATGCTGGCCCGGCTGCGGGAAGGCGTGGAAAGCGCCGTCACCGCCATGGGCACCGGTCGCAACAAGGCCGGCTACAGCGTGGAGGAAGCGCGCAAGGCCGGCGTGGAGCTGACCACCATCGTCGGCGAAATTCGCAAGGTGAACGCCATGAGCGAGCAGGTGGCCACCGCCACCGAGGAACAGCGCACCGTGACCGACGACATTCAGCATAACGTCATTCTGATCCGGGACGGCTACCAGGCCACTCTCGACATAGCCGGGCACCTGCAACAGCAGGGCGAGGCCCTGAGCGAGCTGGCCGCCCAGCTGCAACAACGGCTGGCCCAGTTCCGGCTGCGGGAAAGCCATTAATTCTGCTTGCAGATGTCATCGGGCCGGGTATCAAACCCGGCCTTTTTTATACCCGCTCTTCGGCCAACGCCATAGTCTATGCTTCGATAAAAGCGGCACCAGCCTGCTCTGTTTGTGCTGGCATGCTTGCTGATCCCGGCTCCACCGTTCAATAAAAAGAGGCATTAGCAATGAGTCAGAATACTCCTTCGTCTTCCGGCAAGTGTCCCGTGATGCACGGAGCGCAAACCGAATCCGGCAGTTCCAACACCAGCTGGTGGCCCAAGGCCCTGAACCTCGACATTCTTCACCAGCACGACACCAAGACCAACCCGCTGGGTGAAGATTTCAACTACGCCGAGGCCTTTAAAACACTGGATCTGGCGGCGGTCAAACAGGACCTCAAAACCCTGATGACCGACAGTCAGGACTGGTGGCCCGCCGACTGGGGGCACTACGGCGGCCTGATGATCCGCATGGCCTGGCACAGCGCCGGCACCTATCGTATTGCCGACGGCCGCGGCGGTGGCGGCACCGGCAACCAGCGCTTTGCTCCCATCAGCTCCTGGCCCGACAACGCCAACCTCGACAAAGCCCGGCGCCTGCTGTGGCCCATCAAGAAGAAATACGGCAATGCCCTGTCCTGGGCCGACCTGATGATCCTGGCCGGCAACATGGCCTATGAGTCCATGGGCCTCAAGACCTTTGGCTTTGCCGGCGGCCGGGCCGATATCTGGCACCCGGAAAAGGACATCTACTGGGGCGCGGAAAAGGAGTGGCTGGCGCCGACCAACAACCCCAACAGCCGCTACTCCGGTGAACGAAACCTGGAAAACCCATTGGCGGCGGTGATGATGGGACTGATTTACGTTAACCCGGAAGGGGTGGACGGCCAGCCCGATCCGCTGAAAACCGCCGCCGATGTGCGCGAGACCTTTGCCCGCATGGCGATGAACGATGAAGAAACCGCGGCCCTCACCGCCGGTGGCCACACCGTGGGCAAGACCCACGGTAACGGCGATGCCGCCAACCTGGGGCCGGAGCCGGAAGGCGCCAGCCTGGAAGAGCAGGGGCTGGGCTGGAACAATCACAAAACCAGGGGCATTGGCCGCGACACCGTGACCAGTGGCCTGGAAGGCGCCTGGACCACCCACCCCACCCAATGGGACAACGGCTACTTTGACATGCTGCTCAACCACGAATGGGAGTCCAAAAAGAGCCCGGCCGGCGCCTGGCAGTGGCAGCCGGTGAATATCAAGGAAGAAGACAAGCCGGTGGACGTGGAAGACCCTTCCCGTCGCTGCATGCCCATCATGACCGATGCCGACATGGCCATGAAAATGGATCCGGCCTATCGCAAAATCATTGAGCGTTTTCAGCAGGATCCAGCCTACTTCTCCGATACCTTTGCCCGCGCCTGGTTCAAGCTCACACACAGGGATATGGGACCGAAAAGCCGCTATCTGGGCCCGGACGTGCCCGATGAAGATTTAATCTGGCAGGATCCGGTTCCCTCGGTGGACTATTGCCTGAGCGATGACCAGATCGCCGATCTCAAGGCCAGGATTCTGGCCACCGGGCTGAGCGTGCCCGAGCTGGTGGCCACCGCCTGGGACAGCGCCCGCACCTTCCGGGGCTCCGACTACCGCGGTGGAGCCAACGGCGCCCGCATTCGTCTCGCCCCGCAAAAGGACTGGCAGGGCAACGAGCCGGCCCGGCTGCAAAAGGTGCTGGCAGCCCTGGAGCAACTGCAGGCAAGTCTCGACACCCCGGTGAGCATGGCGGATCTCATTGTGCTCGGTGGCTCAGCCGCGGTGGAAAAGGCCGCCAACGACGCCGGCGTAAAGGTAACCGTGCCCTTTGCTCCCGGCCGGGGTGACGCCACCGATGCCATGACCGATGCCGATTCCTTCCAGTACCTGGAACCGATTCACGACGGCTACCGCAACTGGCTGAAACAGGACTATGCGGTCACTCCCGAAGAGCTGATGCTGGATCGCACCCAGCTGCTGGGGCTCACCGCCCCGGAAATGACGGTACTGGTGGGCGGCATGCGGGTGCTGGGCGCCAACCACGGCAACAGCCCTCATGGCGTCTTTACCGACAAGGTCGGAGTGCTCAGCAACGACTTTTTCGTCAACCTCACCGACATGGCCTACCGTTGGGAGCCGGCAGGCAACAACCAGTACAATCTCGTTGAACGCCAGTCCGGCAACGTGAAGTGGACCGCCACTCGAGTGGATCTGGTGTTTGGCTCCAACTCGATATTGCGCAGCTATGCCGAGGTCTATGCCCAGGACGATGCCCGCGAAAAATTCGTGCATGACTTCGTTAACGCCTGGACCAAGGTGATGAATGCGGATCGGTTTGATTTAAACTAGCGCCGTACGAAAGCATCAAAATTAAAAATCTGCCGGTAAATCGGGTTATTCAACCTGATTTACCGGCTCCGTTTTGCATCGTCTGATTGCCACAGAGGAAAATACTGACTTTGCCCGGTGCACATAATATGATCGCCATAATATTCCGCCCACTCCGTCCCTTGGTATGACCGGCCCCTGATGTTGATAGTGCGATTATTGTTCACAGCCCTGCTGTCCATGCTGCTGCTCTCCGGCGGGTCCCTGGCCAGGGGACAGGATTACTGGACCTACCGGGACTACCTGAAGGCCTTTCCCGAACAGCGCCAGCTGACCGATGCGTTTGCGGCACGGGTTCGGCAACCCGCCCTGCCCTGGCATTCCTCCCGTACCCCACCGGTACGCATTGCCATGCTGACCCCGGATGCGCAAATCTCCGACTACTGGTCACGCAACCGCTTGAGCCTGTCCCGCCGGCTGCAGGAAATCGGCCTGCCCTATTCCCTGAAAAGCTATTCGTTTCAGCCCGCCACCACCCTCAGACAACAGGAAGCCCTGCTGGCCAAGGCCCTGAACAGCCAGCCCGACTACCTGATTTTTACGGTTAATGCCCTGCGCCACCGAGTGCTGGTGGAAAAAATCATCGCCCGCGGCCATCCCAAACTGATCCTGATGAACATCACCACGCCGCTGAAATCGTGGGCAAAGCGCCAGCCGTTTTTCTACGTGGGGTTTGATCACCGGGAAGGCACCCGGCTGCTCACCGAAACCATCGCCCGCATGACCGGCGCCCGGGCCAACTACCTGATGCTGTATGGCACCCAAGGGTATGTGAGCCAGGCCCGGGGGGACGAATTTATTCGCCTGACCGCCAACCAGCCCGGTTTTGCGCTGCGCCAGGCCTTTTATACCGATGTGGAGCGAAACAAGGCCCGTCAGGCGGTACAACAGGCACTGACCACAGCGCCCGACATTAACCTGGTTTACGCCTGCACCACGGACATCGCCCTGGGCGCCGCCGAGAGCCTGCGCGCCCAGGGTAAAAA
The DNA here is from genome assembly GCF_030732065.1 of Oceanimonas aquatica. Lineage (GTDB taxonomy): Bacteria > Pseudomonadota > Gammaproteobacteria > Enterobacterales > Aeromonadaceae > Oceanimonas. The sequence goes on along the minus strand of NZ_JAVBHX010000010.1, from coordinate 105,643 downwards.
GGACAAGGTGCTCCTCAACGGCTGGGGCGGCGGCAGCGCCGAGCTCGACGCCCTGGCCCGGGGCGATCTGGATCTGACCGTGATGCGCATGAACGATGACAACGGCGTGGCCATGGCGGAGGCCATTCGCCTCGATCAGGAAGGCAAGGCTCACCGTCTGCCCCAGGTATACAGCGGCGACTTCGCCGTGATTGACCGGCACACGCCCGCCGACGAACTGGAACGTCTTAAAGCCCATGCCTTCCGTTACTCCCGATAACACCAACGCCCGGCCGCTGCTTCGGCAACTGCTGCTGGTACTGCTGCCCGCCTTTCTGTTGCTGGCGGCCGCCCTGCTGCTGCTGACCTACCGCAGCACCTCAACCATGGTGGATGACAGCATTCGCCATCAGCTGGAAGAGGCCAATGACCGGCTGCAGATCCTGCTCGACAGCTACCTGAGCGGACTGGATGGCCTGCTGTCGGCCTCCGCCGAGCAATCGGAACTGGCGCAGACCCTGTCGACCGGCAACCGAAACGCCGCCGAAGATCAATTACAGAACATGCTGGAGCACCGCCACGGAGAACACCTGGATCTGCTGATGCTGAGCCGGCAGGAAAAGCTGTGGGTCAATCTGAACTCGCCGCTCTATGCCATGGAGCACCGGCAGCAGCAGTTGATCGCCGCGCCGCCGCTGTACCATCAGTGGACCAGCATTGAGCTGGATGCGCCCTTTACCCGCCAGACCGCCCTGGTGCAACGTTATCCGGTCATCGCCCCGGACTCGGGTCAGGTCACCGGCAGCCTGTTTGGCGGTGTGGTGCTGAATGACAACCTCAGCCTGTTGCGCCAGCTGGCCCGGGGCGCAGAAAACTTTCGGGTGCAGCTGATACTGCACGGCAAGCCGGTAGGGCCGGCCTACCTCAACAACAACGACATAGCCCCCGGCGTGTTCACTCAAGTCCTGGCAAGCCAGCAGCCTTATGGCCAGATCCAAGGCCATTATTTCAGCCTGCAGCCCCTGCGGATCAATGACGAGCCCAGCGAGCTGCAACTGCTGTTGCTGACCGATAACACCATCGCCCAGCAATTGCAGCAGAACTATGGCTACCATACCCTGCTGGCATTAATGCTGGTACTGCTGGCGGCACTGCTGCTGTCGCTGTACACGCTGCGGCTGATCTCGGTGCCTCTGGCCAGCCTCACCCGCTTTGCCGAGCGCGTGAGCCAGGGCAAGAAGGCCGCCTTTCAGCCCGACCGCATTCAGGAATTCAATTTTCTCGGCAGCAGCCTGGAAAGCATGGTGACCATACTGCAGCAAAATGAGCTGCGCCTGGCGCACCTGTTTGACGCCGCCAACTCCGCCACCATTATCGTCGACAACGACGATCGTATTCAGGCCCTCAACCAAATGGCCACGGCGCTGTTTGAACGCGGCCACGGCGAGCTGGTGGGAACTCCTCTCACCCGCTATTTCAGTCCCGAGCAGCTGGCGCCCCTGCAACAGGCGATCGACAAGGCCAGAAAGGGCCACCGGGTTGATGATGTGGAAGCCCGCCTAGGTCCCCTGCCCCGGCAGGCGCGCTGCCAGCTGTGGACCCTGGCGCCGGTCTTCACCAACCAGGTAGTCACCGCGGTGCAATTGCAGGGGCAGGACATCAGCCGCCTGAAACAGGCGGAAGAATCCCTGCAACTGAACCGCCTGGTGCTGGCCAACATGCTGGAAGCGGTCATGATCTTCGACCGCCACCAGCGGCTGGTATATGCCAACCCGGCCTACACCCGGCTCACCGGGTTTATGCTGGATAACATGGTGGGCCAGCCCCCCGACGGCGCCCTGCCCCTGCAGGCCGACGACCAGTCGCCCTGGCAGGCGGTGGATACACACGGCCACTGGCAGGGCGAACTTCGCTGTCGGACCAGTGACAGCGCTACCCTGCCCCTGTGGCTGTCCATTCGCACCCTGGCGAATGAACGCGGAGAAACCAGCCATTACGTGGCGGTGTTCTCCAATATTCCCGGGCTCAGAAACACCACCTCTCAGGACCACTAAACCAGACAACCCGGGCAAGCCCGGGTTGTCATGAGGTAAATGGCCTTTTTACGGCTTATTCCACCGTCACGCTCTTGGCGAGATTGCGGGGCTGATCCACGTCGGTGCCCTTGATCAGCGCCACGTAGTAAGACAGCAACTGCAGCGGCACCGTATAGACGATGGGGGCGATCACTTCATCCACGTGCTCCAGCGACATCACCCGCATGGTGTCGTCCCCTTTAAAGCCGGCCTGCTTGTCGGCGAACACGTACAGAATGCCGCCCCGGGCGCGCACTTCCTCCACGTTGGACTTCAGCTTTTCCAGCAGCTCGTTATTGGGCGCCACTACTATGATCGGCATGTCGGCGTCGATCAGCGCCAGCGGGCCATGCTTGAGCTCACCGGCGGCATAGGCCTCGGCATGAATGTAGGAAATTTCCTTGAGCTTGAGCGCCCCTTCCATGGCGATGGGATACTGCTCGCCCCGGCCCAGGAACAGACTGTGGTACTTGTCGGCAAATTCTTCCGCCAGGGCCTCGATATCACCGGCCAGCGCCAGGGTATCGACAATATGTGCCGGCAGCGAACGCAGCGAGCGCACCAGATCTGCTTCGGCCTGCTCACTCAGGTTGCCGCGGCACCGGCCCACCGCCGCCACCAGCATCAGCAGTGCCACCAGTTGAGTGGTAAAGGCCTTGGTGGAGGCCACGCCAATTTCGGCGCCAGCCCGAGTCATAAAGGCCAGATCCGACTCCCGCACCAGAGACGATCCGGGCACGTTGCAGATGGTCAGGCTGCTCATATAGCCGGACTCTTTCGCCAGCCGCAGTGCCGCCAGGGTGTCGGCGGTCTCGCCACTCTGGGACAGGGTGATCAGCAGGCTGTTGGGACGCACCACCGACTTGCGGTAGCGAAACTCCGAGGCGATCTCGATATCGCAGGGCACACCGGCCAGCGCCTCGAACCAGTAGCGGGCCACCATGCCGGCATGGTAGGAGGTGCCGCAGGCGATCAGCTGAATGTGCTCCACCTTTTCAAAGATATCGCGGGCGCCGTTACCGAACGATTCCACCACCACGCCCTGCTCGCTCAGCCGGCCTTCCAGGGTGTCGGTAATGGATTTGGGCTGCTCATGAATTTCCTTCAGCATGTGGTGGCGGTATTCGCCCTTGTCGCCGGCGTCGTGGGTCACGTCCGATTCCTGCTCGGCGCGGGTGACCGGCTGGCCGTCGCTGTCGTAAATGTGGATCTCCCGGCGGGTTACCTCGGCCACGTCGCCCTCTTCCAGAAACAGAAAACGGCGGGTGACCGGCAATAGCGCCAGCTGATCGGACGCAATAAAGTTCTCACCCAGGCCCAGACCGATCACCAATGGTGAGCCGGAGCGGGCCACCACTACGCGTGAAGGGTCATTGACGTCCATCAGCACGGTACCGTAGGCACCACGCAGCTCCTTGACCGTGGCCTGCAACGCCGCCAGCAGGCTGTCAGTATGCTGGCGATGCCAGTGCACCAGATGGGCGATGACCTCGGTGTCTGTGTCTGACGCAAAGGTGTAGCCCTTGGCCTTAAGTTCCTCACGCAGTTCTTCGTGATTTTCGATAATGCCGTTGTGCACCACGGCAATGTTGCCGGACACGTGGGGATGAGCGTTACGCTCGGAAGGCTCACCATGGGTGGCCCAGCGAGTGTGGGCTATGCCGGTACCGCCGGCCAGCGGCTGCTCATTCAGGGCATCGGCCAGGGCCTGCACCTTGCCCAGTCGCCGCACCCGGCCCAGCTGCTGGTCGTGAATAATGGCCACCCCGGCGGAGTCGTAGCCCCGGTATTCCAGACGGCGCAGGCCCTCTACCAGGATCTCCGCCACATCACGCTGGGCCACGGCCCCTACAATTCCACACATGCTCTTGTCCTCAGAGATAAGGGCGCGATCACCAGAGTGACGCCCTTGTCGGTTATTTGTTGTTGAATGCTTTTGTCCAGGCCACTGTCGGTGACCAGGGTATGAATACGCTCCCAGGGCAGCTCCAGGTTGGGAATTTTACGGCCGATCTTGTCCGACTCCACCATCACCACCACTTCCCGGGCCACCTCGGCCATCACCCGGGACAGCCCGGTCAGCTCGTTAAAGGTGGTGGTGCCCCGCGCCAGATCGATGCCGTCGGCACCGATAAACAGCTGATCGAAGTCATAGGAGCGCAGCACCTGCTCGGCCACACGGCCCTGAAACGACTCGGAGGACGGATCCCAGGTGCCGCCGGTCATCAGCAGGGTTGGCTCCGGCTCCAGCTCACGCAGGGTGTTGGCGATATTGAGGGAGTTGGTCATCACCACCAGGCCGTGCTTGTGGCCCAGCTCGCCCAGCAGCGCCGCCGTGGTGCTGCCACTGTCGATAATGATGCGATTGTGATCACGAAGACGCGCCGCCGCCGCCCGGGCCAGCGCCCGCTTTCGTTTCGAAACCGGCTCGGCCTCGGCCACCATTTCGCTCGGCACCGGCACGGCGCCGCCATAGCGGCGCAGCAGCAGGCCGTTTTTCTCCAGCGCGGTCAGATCCTTGCGAATGGTCACTTCGGAAGTGTCAAAACGCCGGGCCAGCTCATCCACGGTCACTTCTCCCTGCTCGGCCAGCAGAGTGACGATGGTATGACGGCGTTGTTGCGTATTGCGTTTCGACATGGCAGCACTAAGTTTCGTTTTGAAATTTAAATGCTAGCAGATCAAAAGAAACCCGATCAACCTAAAAGTCCCGTCACTCCGGCGCAGGCCGGAGTCCAGGGCGGGTTGCCCCTTGTCTGCAGAATGGATTCCGGCTCGGGGGCCGGAATGACAGTACAGACAAAGCCGAAAACAAAAACGCGGCAGTGAAATCACAGCCGCGTCAGTTTTGCTTCAGGCTTTCAGCTTCGAGCTTTATTTTTTGGTCGGGCGGGGCCAGTTTTTGATATGGCGCTGGGGCACGCGGGTGATCACCAGCTCGGCCTCGGCCACGTCCTTGGTCACGGTACTGCCGGCCCCCAGGGTGGCGTTCTTGCCGATGCGTACCGGCGCCACTAATTGCGTATCGGAGCCGACGAAGACGCCGTCCTCGATCACGGTCTGGAACTTGTTCACGCCGTCATAGTTGCAGGTGATGGTGCCGGCGCCGATATTCACGCCCTCGCCGATCTCGGCGTCGCCCAGGTAGGTCAGGTGGCCGGCCTTGGAGCCCTTGCCCAGCCGGGCCTTTTTCATTTCCACAAAATTACCCACATGGGCATCTTCGCCCAGCACGGCGCCGGGGCGCAGACGGGCAAAGGGGCCGGCGCTGCTGGCGCTGCCCAGCTCGGCATTCTCGACGATGGAGTAGGGTTTGACCTCGGCGTCGTCGCCGATCACGCAGTTTCTGAGAATGGCGCTGGCGCCCACTTTCACCCGGTTGCCCAGGCGCACGTCCCCTTCGATGATCACGTTCACGTCGATCACCACTTCCTCGCCGGCGGTCAGGGTGCCGCGCAGATCGAAGCGGGCCGGATCCAGCAGGCTTACGCCCTCGCGCATCAGCCGCTCGGCCTGCATGCGCTGATAGGCCCGCTCCAGCCCGGCCAGCTGCACTCTGTCGTTGGCGCCTTCCACCTCGGCGGTGCTGGCCGGCTGCACGGTGGCAATGTCGCAGCCATCGCGGTGGGCCATGGCGAAAATATCGGTGAGGTAATACTCGCCCTGAGCGTTGTCGTTATTAAGCTCGCCCAGCCAGGCCCTGAGCCGGCCGGCGTCGGCCACCAGCACGCCGGTGTTTACCTCGGTAATGGCCAATTGCTCGGGCGTGGCGTCCTTCTGCTCGACAATGCCGGTCACCTTGCCGTGTTCCCGCACGATACGGCCATAGCCGGTGGGGTTGGCAAGGCTTACAGTAAGCAGGCCCACTCCGTCTTTGGGCTGGGCAGCGATCAGCCGCTGCAGGGTCTCCGCCTGCAGCAAGGGGGTGTCACCGTAAAGCACCAGAACCCTTTCTTCATCGGCAATATCGGGCAGCGCCACCGCCACTGCGTGGCCGGTACCCAGTTGCTCGGCCTGGTGGGTCCAGTGCAAATCCGGGGCCTGAATGCGCGCCTTGAGTTGGTCGGCACCGTGACCGTATACCAGATGAATACCATCCACCTCGCAAGCCTGAGCGGCCTCAATTACATGGGCCACCATGGGCTTGCCGGCCACCGGGTGCAGCACCTTGGGAAGAGAAGAGCGCATGCGGGTGCCCTTGCCCGCCGCCAGAATTACCGCCTGAATCGTCATTGGAATGAGTGTCCCGTTTATCAATTAATGTGCTTTACTGCGGTTATTGTGATTTTTTCGCAAAAAAAAAGCGACCCTGAGGTCGCTTTTTCGAACGTTCGGCTTAACGTACGTTTTTCTTAACCAACTGCAGCACGCGCAGCTTCGCCATAGCCCGGGCCAGTTCGGCAGCCGCTTCCGCATAGTCCACATCGTGTGAGGAGTTCTGCAGTTTGGCTTCTGCCGCTTTTTTGGCTTCTTCGGCCTTGGCTTTATCCAGATCTTCGGCGCGAATTGCAGTGTCGGCCAATACCATGACACTGCTGCCCTGTACTTCCAGCATACCGCCGGAGATGTACAGAACTTCCTGCTGGCCGGCCTTGGTGACGTATTGCACCAGGCCGGGACGGATTGCCGTCAGCAGGGGGGCGTGTCCGTAACGAACGCCCAATTCACCCTCAGAGCCGGATACAGTCACCGCGGTCACAGAGCCGGAAAACAAACGTTTTTCGGCGCTGACGATGTCCAGGTGAAAGTTATACTCAGCCATCAGGTCCTCCTTAGAGGCTTACAGTTTCTTGGCTTTTTCGACCGCTTCGTCGATGGAGCCAACCATGTAGAACGCCTGCTCGGGCAGCGTGTCGTAGTCGCCGTTCAGGATGCCCTGGAAGCCGGCGATGGTGTCTTTCAGAGACACGTACTTGCCGGGGGCACCGGTGAACACTTCGGCCACGAAGAACGGCTGAGACAGGAAACGCTCGATTTTACGGGCGCGAGACACGGTCAGCTTGTCGTCTTCAGACAGTTCGTCCATACCCAGGATGGCGATGATGTCTTTCAGCTCTTTGTAGCGCTGCAGCACGGTCTGTACACCACGGGCAACAGAGTAGTGCTCTTCACCAACCACCTGCGGGTCCAGCTGACGGCTGGTGGAATCCAGCGGGTCAACGGCCGGGTAGATACCCAGGGCAGCGATCTGACGGCTCAGTACCACGGTCGCATCCAGGTGGGCGAAGGTGGTAGCCGGAGACGGGTCAGTCAAGTCATCCGCAGGTACGTAAACGGCCTGTACGGAGGTGATGGAGCCGGTCTTGGTAGAGGTGATACGCTCCTGCAGAACGCCCATCTCTTCGGCCAGGGTCGGCTGGTAACCTACTGCGGAAGGCATACGGCCCAGCAGTGCGGATACTTCGGTACCGGCCAGGGTGTAACGGTAGATGTTGTCCACGAACAACAGTACGTCACGACCTTCGTCACGGAACTTCTCGGCCATGGTCAGGCCGGTCAGGGCCACACGCAGACGGTTTCCAGGCGGCTCGTTCATCTGACCGTATACCAGAGATACCTTGTCCAGTACGTTGGAGTCGGTCATCTCGTGGTAGAAGTCGTTACCTTCACGGGTCCGCTCACCTACACCGGCGAACACGGAGTAACCGCTGTGCTCGATGGCGATGTTACGGATCAGTTCCATCATGTTTACGGTCTTGCCCACACCGGCACCACCGAACAGACCAACCTTACCACCCTTGGCGAACGGGCATACCAGGTCGATTACCTTGATGCCGGTTTCCAGCAGCTCGGTAGAGCTGGACTGCTCTTCGTAGCTGGGGGCTTCACGGTGGATGGACCAGCGCTCTTCTTCGCCGATGTCACCCTTTTCATCGATGGGGTTACCCAGAACGTCCATGATGCGACCCAGGGTCTGAACACCTACCGGCACCTGAATGGGCTTGTTGGTGTTTTCAATTTCCAGACCACGGCGCAGGCCGTCGGAAGAACCCATGGCGATACAACGAACAACGCCGCCGCCGATTTGCTGCTGAACTTCCAGAACCAGACCCTGGCCCTGGCCTTCCGTCGTAATCTTCAGCGCATCGTAAACGTGGGGAACCGCATCTTGCGGGAATTCCACGTCAACAACGGCGCCGATGATTTGGACTATGATACCCTTACTCATGTCAAATCCTCTAAACCTTTGAATACCTTCGCCTTATACGGCACCGGCCCCGGCAACAATCTCACTCAGTTCCTGGGTAATCGCGGCCTGACGGGCCTTGTTGTACACCAGTTGCAGATCGTTGATGAGGTTGCCGGCGTTATCGGTTGCGGCTTTCATCGCTACCATCCGGGCCGCCTGTTCGCTGGCCAGGTTCTCGACCACACCCTGATACACCTGGGATTCCACAAAGCGTACCAGCAGCGTGTCCAGCAGCGATTTGGGATCCGGCTCATAGAGGTAGTCCCAGCTGTGGCTGGCCACTTCTTCTTCCGATGCAGGCAAAGGCAACAGTTGATCGACCGTCGGCTTTTGCACCATGGTGTTTTCAAACTTGTTGTACACCAGGTACAGCTTGTCTATCTCACCCTTGTCGTACGCTTCCAGCATGACGCTGACCGAGCCGATCAGGTCATCGAGAGCGGGGTTGTCGCCCAGGCCAGAAGCCTGCGCCAGTACCTTGCCGCCATAACGGTTGAAGAAACCAACCGCCTTGCTGCCGATAAGGCACATGTCAACGCCCACACCCTTGTCGGTGTACGCTTTCATCTGGTTCATGGCAGCCTTGAACACGTTGATGTTCAGGCCACCACAAAGGCCACGATCGGTGGAGACGATAATAAAGCCTACGCGCTTGACCTCACGGTCTTCCAGATAGGGGTGCTTGTATTCCAAGTTCCCCTGCGCGATGTGGCCGATCACCTTGCGTATGGTTTCAGCGTATGGGCGGCTGTGGTCCATTCGATCCTGCGCTTTACGCATTTTCGAGGCGGCCACCATCTCCATAGCGCTGGTGATCTTCTGAGTGTTTTTCACACTCCCGATCTTGCTACGTATTTCTTTTGCGCCGGCCATGTCGCTTCTCCAATTCAGGTGGCAGCAATAACCGCTGCCACATGGTTACCAGGACTGGGTAGCCTTGAAGCTATCCAGCAACGCAGTCAGCTGAGCCACAACGTCTTTGTTGTAGTCGGCTTTCTCGTTGATCTCCGCCATCAGGGCGGCATGTTCTGAATTGGCGTAAGCGAGCAGGGCGTCTTCGAACGTAGTGATGAACTTGAGCTCTACGTCGTCCAGGTAACCGTTTTCAGCGGCGAACAGGGACAGCGCCTGCTCGGCTACGGACATGGGACGGTATTGCTTCTGTTTCATCAGCTCGGTCACTTTCTGGCCGTGGCTCAGCTGTTTGCGGGTAGCGTCGTCCAGGTCGGAAGAGAACTGGGCGAAGGCCGCCAGTTCGCGATACTGAGCCAGCGCGGTACGGATACCACCGGACAGTTTCTTCACGATCTTGGTCTGGGCTGCACCACCTACACGGGATACGGAGATACCCGGGTCAACGGCCGGACGGATACCGGAGTTGAACAGCTCGGTGGTCAGGAAGATCTGACCATCAGTGATGGAGATCACGTTGGTCGGTACGAACGCAGACACGTCGCCGGCCTGGGTTTCGATGATCGGCAGCGCGGTCAGAGAGCCGGTCTGGCCTTTCACTTCACCGTTGGTGAACTTCTCAACGTAGTCGGCAGACACGCGGGAAGCACGCTCCAGCAGGCGGGAGTGCAGGTAGAACACGTCACCCGGATAGGCTTCACGGCCCGGCGGACGACGCAGCAGCAGCGAGATCTGACGGTAGGCAACGGCCTGCTTGGACAGGTCATCGTACACGATCAGAGCATCTTCACCGCGGTCACGGAAGAATTCACCCATGGCACAACCGGCGTAAGGCGCCAGGTATTGCAGGGCAGCAGACTCGGAAGCGGAAGCAACAACCACAATGGTGTTCTTCAGCGCGTCATGCTCTTCCAGCTTGCGAACGACGTTGGCAATGGTGGACGCTTTCTGGCCGATGGCCACGTACACACACTTAATGCCTGAGTCTTTCTGGTTGATGATGGCGTCAACGGCCAGGGCGGTTTTACCCACCTGACGGTCACCGATGATCAGCTCACGCTGACCACGACCGATCGGAATCATGGCGTCAACGGCCTTGTAACCGGTCTGTACCGGCTGGTCTACCGACTGACGGTCGATAACGCCGGGGGCGATCACTTCTACCGGAGAGAAGGTATCGGTCTCGATGGCGCCTTTGCCGTCGATCGGCTCACCCAGGGTGTTAACCACGCGGCCCAGCAGGCTGCGGCCTACCGGAACTTCCAGGATACGACCGGTGGATTGAACCTTGGTGCCTTCGGCCAGATCGGCGTAAGGACCCATGACCACGGCGCCCACGGAGTCGCGCTCCAGGTTCAGTGCCAGGGCGTAACGGTTGCCCGGCAGTTCAATCATTTCACCTTGCATGATGTCAGCAAGGCCGTGAATACGAATGATGCCATCGCTTACAGAGACGATGGTACCTTCGTTTCGTGCTTCACTGACAACATTGAATTGCTCGATGCGCTGTTTGATCAGCTCGGCAATTTCAGTTGAATTCAGTTGCATGCTCTATTCCCCAATCAAGATTGCAGCGTTTCGGCCAAGCGGGACAGACGGCCCCGCACACTTCCGTCGATAACCATGTCGCCGGCCTTGATGATAATGCCGGCCATCAGTCTCTTGTCGACGCTGCAATTCAGGTTCACCTTGCGTCCCAGACGCTGTTCCAGTGAAGCCTGAATCTTGGCCACTTGTTGCTTGGTCAGTTTGGCTGCGGAAACCACTTCGGCGTCCACTACCCGGTCCAGTTCCGCCTTCATTTCGGCGAATTCCTGTACCACTGCCGGCAACACACTCAAGCGTCCGTTTGCGGCCATTACCCTTATCAGGTTCTGGCCTTGCTCATCGAGCTGTTCGCCACAGACAGCCAAAAACACATCGGCCATCTTTTCCGCGTTCAGATCGCTGCCGAGAACCTGGGCCATGCTGTCGTTTTGCGCCACTTCGGCAGCAAAAGTCAGCATGGACAACCAGTTGTCGACCGCTTTTTTCTCAACGGCAAAATCGAAAGCTGCTTTGGCATAGGGGCGAGCAATGGTTTTCATTTCCATGGCTCTAATTCCCTTACAGTTCAGCTACTACTTTCTCTACGATGTCGCTGTTGGCAGCGGCATCAATCTGACGCTCGAGGATTCTCTCTGCACCCACCAGGGCAAGAGCAGCAACCTGCTTACGCAGTTCCTCTTTGACACGGTTGCGTTCGGCTTCAACTTCCGCCTGGGCTTGTGCCAGAATCTTTTCACGCTCGGCCTGAGCCTCACGCGTTGCATCCTCGATGATCTGGGCCTTGCGCTTGTTCGCCTGCTCAACAATTTGAGCGGACTCCAGCTTGGCTTCCTTCAGCTGTTCGGTTGCATTGGTTTGCGCCAGTGCCAGGTCTTTCTTGGCACGTTCGGCCGAGGACAAGCCTTCGGCGATTTCTTTCTGACGCTTCTCGATGGCACCCATAAGGGGGGGCCATACGAACTTCATGCAGAACCAAACGAAGATGATAAACGCGATCGTTTGACCGAGGATTGTTGCGTTCATGTTCATCGCAACTCTCCTTTAAAGTTGGTTAGCAGACTGATTAACGATCCGGGCCATTAGGCTACGGCGAAGATCAGGTACAGAGCCATACCAACGGTGATCATCGGGATGGCGTCAACCAGACCTACCACGATGAAGAAGTTGCCGCGCAGGGCTGGCAGCATGTCAGGCTGGCGAGCAGCACTTTCCAGGAACTTGCCACCCAGCATAGAGATACCGATAGCACCACCGATAGAAGCCAGACCCAGCATGAGAGAGGCAGCGATGAAAATCATTTCCATTTTTTTTCTCCAATTGTTAGCGGTTAGAACGACAGCTTGTTAAATTTTTGTTATCTTTTGATTAATGTTCTTCATAGGCCATCGACATGTAGACGACGGTCAGGATCATGAAGATGAAAGCCTGCAGAGTGATTACCAGAATATGGAAAATCGCCCACGGCACATTAAGGACCCATTGAGACCACCACGGCAGCAGACCGGCGATAAGGATGAAGATCATCTCACCGGCATACATGTTGCCGAACAGTCGCAAACCCAGCGAAATGGGTTTTGCGATCAGCGATACAGTCTCAAGCACCAGGTTAACGGGAATCATGGACCAGTGGTTCAGCGGTTGCATGGTCAGCTCTTTAACAAAGCCGGACACGCCCTTCATCTTGATGCTGTAAAAAATGATCAGGAAGAAGACACCGAACGCCATGGACATGGTGATGTTAACATCGGCGGAAGGAACAACCCTCAGGTAAGGAACGCCCAGCAATTGAGCACCATAGGGCAGATAGTCGACCGGGATAAGGTCCATCAGGTTCATCAGGAATACCCAGACAAAAATGGTCAGCGCCAGGGGCGCAATTAACCGACTCTTGCCATGGAAGACGTCCTTGACGGATTTATCCACAAATTCAACCAGCAGCTCGATGGCACATTGCCACTTGCCCGGAACGCCAGTAGTTGCAGTAGCAGCAACCTTTCTGAAGCCCCACAAGAACAGCGCACCCAGGACAACGGAAACAAGCAAAGAATCGATATTCAACGCCCAGAATCCCGAACCAATCTGCAGGTGTTGCAGGTGGTGAGAGATATAACCCTGGGAAGTTAGGACATCTCCTGTTGCAGCCATGTGTTTTCCTAGTAACGGTTGTTGAGAGTGAATGAAAGAATCCACTGCATCAGCAATGCCAGGGCGTAAGCCGTGTACAGGGGCAAGATACTTACCTCCATGTACTTGAACACCACAATAAACAACAGAATGGTGCTGGCCAGCTTAATCCCTGCCCCGCTGTAAAAGCTCGCCACAATGCTTTGCGGCGTGGCGTCACCGGTACGTTTGGCCAGTACCACCACACTGAAAAGGCATTGGGGAACCCAGTAGATTCCGCCCCCTAAAAGGGCGGAACGGGCGGCTGCCTCATTCTGTCCGAAACCGAACAGGCTGGCGACGGCCACCACCAGAAGTAACTGATAACTCAGAATCACCAGCGCCACTTGTCTGTCACTGAGGTGCCGGATTTTCTGCTTCACAACCACTCCTGATACAGTTAGGGGCCTTTCCGATGGCATCCACCGGTTAAGCCCCAAAAAAGCAGGTCAAATTATACCCGTGAACGACACAAATGCAATTGAACTAAATCCTTATTTTTCGCGGATTTCAGTGCTTTTTTTACGCATTTTGCTCAGGGTTGGACTGACTGAAGGATTACTACATTTTTGCCCGCTTGGTCAGAGCTCCGGCTCCTCGCCTATGCCAAAGAAATGACCTATTTTATCCAGCTCATTCAAAGAGTTATAAGAGATAACCAGTTTCCCCTTATCTTTGCTGGAAGACTTGATTTCTACTTTTATTCCTAATTTTTCACCAAATTCCTGTTCCAGCTGGGTCATGAACAGGGAGCGAGGCTGTCCCGAAGCTGGCGTTTGCGGCGCCTGGCTTTGTTTGACCAGTTTTTCGGTTTCCCGCACGGTCAGTCCCTTTTGGGCCACAACATGAGCCAGCTGAGACTGCTGTCCACCGTCCAGGGCCAGCAGAGCGCGGGCATGGCCCATTTCCAGCGAGCCGTTTTCCACAAGCTGTTTGACGTCATCGTTGAGCTGGTTCAGGCGCAGCAGGTTGCTCACCGCGCTGCGGCTCTTGCCCACGGCATCGGCCACTGTCTGGTGAGTAAACGCAAACTCCTCGATCAGCCGGGCCAGGGCACGGGCCTCTTCCATCACGTTGAGGTCTTCGCGCTGAATGTTTTCAATCAGGCCAATGGCCAGGGCTTCGCTGTCGGAGACCGGCTTCACCAGCACCGGCACCTTGCTCAGGCCCGCCAGCCGGGCCGCCCGCCAGCGCCGTTCGCCAGCCAGAATTTCGTAACCGCCGGCTTCCAGCGGCCGCACCACGATGGGCTGAATGATGCCCTGCTGACGAATGGACTCGGAAAGCTCCTCCAGTGCCTGCTGGGACATGTCCCGGCGTGGCTGGTACTTGCCCGGCTGCAGGCTGTTGATGGCCAGATGTTGCAGCTCGCCGCCGGCGCCCGCGTCGGAATGGGTGTCGGCCTGCTCCCGGCGCAGGTTGGCGGCGGAGCTGGTGCTGAGCAGGGCGTCCAGGCCCTTGCCCAGTCCGCGACGTTTCATGTTCATACTGTCTGTTCCACCTGTTCGGGATTGGACTGCTCGTCTTCGGCCCGGCGCAGGATTTCGCCGGCCAGCGCCAGGTAAGACTTGGCGCCCACCGAGGACTTGTCGTAATACATGGCGGGGGTGCCGTGGCTGGGGGCCTCGGCCAGGCGCACATTGCGCGGGATCACGGTGCGATACACCTTGTCGCCGAAATAGCTTTTAAGCTGATCGGACACCTCATTGGAGAGGCGGTTGCGGTGATCGTACATGGTGCGCAGTATGCCCTCGATTTTCAGCTCGGGGTTCACTACCGCCGCCAGCTTGCTGATGGTATCCACCAGGGCGGTGAGACCTTCCAGCGCGAAATACTCGCACTGCATGGGCACCAGCACCGAGTCGGCCGCCGACATGGCGTTCACCGTCAACAGGTTAAGGGACGGCGGGCAGTCGATAAAAATGTAATCGTAGTGGTCGCGCACCGGGGCCAGGGCATTGCGCAGGCGCACTTCCCGGGCAAAAAATTCCATCAGCTTGATCTCGGCGGCGGTCACGTCGCCATTGCCGGCGATCAGGTCATACCCCCCGCTGGTGTCGGAGACCACTACCGCGCCTACCGGCTGTTCGTCCACCAGCAACTCGTAGGCGGTATTGGCCACCTGATACTTGTCGACGCCGCTGGCCATGGTGGCGTTGCCCTGGGGATCGAGATCGATCACTAGCACCTTGCGTTTGGTGGCCGCCATGGAAGCGGCCAGATTGACACAGGTGGTGGTTTTACCCACACCACCTTTCTGATTGGCAATGGCAATGACTTTTCCCACCAAAAACCTCTACTGGCTGGCTTGCGAAATGACCACCAGATGGCGGTCGCCTTCCTGCTCGGGCACGTGCAGCGGGTAAACCGCCTGGCATGTCAGGTGAGCGGGCAGGGATTGCAGCTCCTGCTCCGGAATTTGTCCCTTAAGGGCGAGAAAACGACCATGGGGGGCGGGCAGGTGCGCGCACCAGCTTAGCATGTCATCCAGCGAAGCAAAGGCCCGGCTCAGCACCCCATCGAACTTTTGCTCGGGCTGATACTGTTCTACCCGGCTTTGCACCGCCACCACATTGGCCAGCCCCAGCTGATGCACCACGGTGCGAATAAAGCGAATGCGCTTGCCCAGGCTGTCAAGCAGCACGAACTGCTTGTCGGGATTGATAATGGCCAGGGGCAGGCCGGGCAGCCCCGGGCCGGTGCCCACATCGATAAAGCGCTCTCCCTCGAGGTAAGGGCTTACTACCACGCTGTCCATGATATGGCGCACCAGCATGGCATTGGGATCCCGCACTGAGGTGAGGTTGTAGGCCTTGTTCCACTTGTCGAGCAGACCCACCAGCGCCACCAGTTGCTCCGCCTGCTGGTCGCTGATATTCAGCTCGGTGCGAGCCAGCAGGGATTGCAGTTGTTGCAGCATCATGATCCTCACGCCGACTTGCGCAGCAGGCCGCGCTTTTTGAGATGAACCAGCAAAATGGAAATGGCCGCCGGGGTCACGCCGGAAATGCGCGACGCCTGCCCCAGGGTTTCCGGGTGAGCTTCGTTCAGCTTGGCGATCACCTCGTTGGACAGGCCGGAGACCTCGGCGTAGTCCAGATCCACCGGCAGTTGAGTGTGCTCGTTGCGCAGCTGCTTTTGAATTTCGTCCTTCTGGCGCTCAATGTAACCGGCGTACTTGGTCTGGATTTCCACCTGCTCGGCGGCCTGCTCATGCTCAATGCCCGGGCCGATGCCGTCGATGGACATCAGGGTGGGGTAATCCAGTTCGGGCCGGCGCAGCAGCTCTTCCAGATTGTGCTCCCGGCTGAGCGGCGTTTTCAGTTTTTCGTTCAGGGCCGGGGCGGCAGCATGTTTGGGGCTGATCCAGGTGCCGCGCAGGCGCTGGCTTTCCTGCTCAATGCGCTCCACCTTGTCGCAGAACAGCGCCCAGCGGTGATCGTCCACCAGCCCAAGCCGGCGACCTTCCTCGGTCAGACGCAGATCGGCGTTGTCTTCCCTCAGCAGCAGGCGGTATTCGGCCCGGCTGGTAAACATGCGGTAGGGTTCCTGGGTTCCCAGGGTGGACAGATCATCCATCATTACGCCCAGGTAGGCCTGATCCCGGCGCGGCGACCAGGCGTCACGGTCGGCGGCACGCAGGGCGGCATTGGTGCCTGCCAGCAGCCCCTGAGCGCCCGCTTCCTCGTAGCCGGTGGTGCCGTTGATCTGGCCGGCAAAGAACAGGTTGTGCAGGCACTTGTTTTCCATGTTGGATCGCAGATCCCGGGGATCGAAGTAATCGTACTCGATGGCATAGCCGGGTCGCATGATATGGGCCTGCTCAAAGCCGCGGATCGAGCGCACGATCTGCAACTGCACGTCGAACGGCAGGCTGGTGGAGATGCCGTTGGGATACAGCTCAGTGCTGGTCAGCCCTTCCGGCTCCACAAAGATCTGATGGGCGTTCTTGTCGGCAAAGCGCATGATCTTGTCTTCGATCGACGGGCAATAGCGCGGGCCGATCCCCTCGATCACGCCGGCATACATGGGGCTGCGATCCAGGTTCTGGCGGATCACCTCATGGGTTTGCTCGTTGGTGTGAGTGATGTAACAGGGCACCTGCCGGGGCTGATCCGCCCGGCTGCCGATAAAGGAAAACACCGGCGTCGGATTGTCACCGGGCTGCGGCTGCATGACCGAAAAATCCACGCTGTTGGCGTCAATACGCGGCGGAGTACCGGTTTTCAGACGGTCAATGCGCAGCGGCAGTTCGCGCAGACGGCTGGCCAGGGCGATGGACGGCGGATCGCCGGCGCGGCCGCCCTGGTAGTTATCCATGCCGATATGAATACGGCCGTTGAGAAAGGTGCCAACGGTGAGCACCACGGTTTTGCCGTGAAACTTGAGGCCGGTTTGCGTTACCACGCCCACCACTGTGTCGCCGTCGAGGATCAGATCGTCACAGGCCTGCTGAAAGATCTTCAGGTTGGGCTGGTTTTCCAGCCGGGTTCTGACTGCCTGACGATAGAGCTGACGATCCGCCTGAGCACGGGTGGCGCGCACCGCCGGGCCCTTTGAGGCGTTCAGGGTACGAAACTGAATGCCGGCGTTGTCGGCGGCCTGGGCCATGATCCCGCCCAGGGCGTCAATTTCCTTGACCAGGTGTCCCTTGCCAATGCCGCCGATGGCGGGATTGCAGGACATTTGTCCGAGGGTATCGATGTTGTGCGTCAGCAACAGGGTGTTCGCCCCCATACGGGCAGCGGCAGCAGCGGCTTCCGTTCCGGCGTGGCCACCACCGACCACGATGACATCAAACCATTCTTCATATTGCATAACGAACACTCTTGAAACACTCGGCTGAAAGGATCCACGGCCCCTTGATGCCAACCGCTTTCGAACTGGCGGCCCTTTCAAGGGGCGGTCATTTTAGCCGTTTTGCGCAGGGGATGGAAACCGGATCAGAGCGGATCCGGCGATCGCTTATAGATCTTAGATCTTTAGATCGATCTTCTGTTGGATCTGTTATTAGCATCGCCCGGATCTGTGTATAAGCGTTTTTTGATCATGGAGATCATTTACTTACCTGCGATCACTTGGTGTGGAAAACAGATCCCGTACTCGCGTATGAGGCGTGGTTAACTTGTGGTTTTATGCACAGGGCCCGGCGGTAAAAAATTTAGTTTATAGGATAACTATAGGTTTAACACCGGTTTGACCCATGGTTATCAACAGTACCGATTGTGAATGGCTCGAACAAAAACGAGATCCCGACACCGGGATCTGTTGATAACTTGGTGGAAGAAAATTCGGTCGGCCACCGGTGCCGTCCGATCGGCGATCCCGATTCGCGCCGTATTCAGCGGATCCCGGCCTCATTCAGACACCGATCTAGCCAGATCTGTGCCTGCTGCTCAGGGGGATCCCCGGCGCTGACATCAATTTCCAGCCGATCCCCGATCCGACTGGCGCCCAGCTGTGCCAGTTGTTGATCCAGCTTTTGTATGGCGTGGCAGAAGGTATCGTAACTGGTATCGCCCAGGCCTGCGGCCAGGTAGCTGAGCCCCTGCAGTGCCGGCGCCTGCTGCTGCAGCGCCTCAAAAAAGGGCTGAATGTTGTCTGGCAGATCACCGGCACCATGGGTGGAGCATACCAGCAGCAGATAATGATCGGGGGCGATCAAGATGTGATCAAGTTGGGGAGAAGTGTGAATAACCGTTGCATGACCGCCGGCTTGCAGTTGATCGGCCAGTTCATCGGCCAGATCCTCGGCGCTGCCGAGGGTGGATCCCACCAGCAGGGTAAAGTGACTCATAAGATGACTCATAGTGGCAAACAGGGTCGTCATCTTACCCCAGAGTCAGCCCCCCACCGAGCCCAGGTGAAAGTCGTTGCCCTGAAAGCGCAGCACCACTCCCTTGGGGGTAATGCGCTCAATGCTGAGTGCGCCCACGTTTTGTCCTTCCCGCAGCATTTCGCCATTGATGTTGGCCATGCGCGCGGCGGGATCCGGCGAGTAAATGTGTACCGACAGAATAAGCGCCGGCAACCGGCTGCGAATGCTGGCGGGCAGCTCGCGAATGTCCGGCACGCCGGGATCAAACACCGGTTCGGGGGGCGCGGTTTCCGGCTTTGGTCCGGCGGGCTCGGTGGCGATCGGAGCGGGGGCGTTCTCACCGGAAGTGGGCGGCAGCGCCGGCTTCGGTTCGTTCAGACTCACCGTTGGTGGCTCTTCCACCAGAATGCGCGGTGTGTCGGTGATCACGATGGGCTTTCTGGCCGGGAGCGCCTCGGCGGTGGCGGCGTCTTCGGCAACAACCGGCGCCGGCCCCGGAGTGACTGGCGCTTGCGCCTGAGGGGCCGGGTCCGGCGTTAATCCCAGCCAGCCGACGCCAGCACGCCCGAGCAGGTAGCCCAGCGGCAGCGCCAGCAGCAGAATAAGCAGCAGCCAGAACAGCCGGCGGCGATACAGCGGTCGGGGTGGCGGTGGCGGCACATCGGTGGGAACCGGGGGTTTTACTGCGGTTGCCTGACGATTGCGCCGGCGCTCCGATTGCTTCAGGGCATCGAGGATATAAGACACGCTATGCCTCCGGTTAGTCGCTGAGCCGGGGCAGGCCGGTCAGCAGGCTGGCACTGAAATAAATGCCGGTCTGGGGGCCGAAAATGCCGTCCGGCGTCAGCCCCTTGCTCTGCTGAAAGGCCTGCACATCGGTGCTCAGCAGCTCGTCGTAATAGGGTTGGGCGGGGCGCATCGGGCGGCCGCGCCACTCGGCCAGGTGTTGCTCCAGCCAGGCCACGGCTGCGCCCCGGCTGCCGGTATGCAGCGGCCCCTGATACTGAGGCGGCGGCTGCCACAACATGACATAACTGCCGGTCCACCAGGCTTCCAGTTGCGCCAGCGGCAAGTGAAAGGTGCGCCCGCCCAGCACCAGGGTAGCCTGCTCGTTATCCATGGCGGTAAGGGTGGCGTAAAGGGGCGCGTATCCCGGTCGTTCCAGCCGTAACACCGCCGGGTGATTTTGTGCCTTGAGGGTGGCAAGGCTGGCCTCCTGCACCGTGCAGTCCAGCTGCTGGCTGCGGGCATAACGACACACCACCGGATGCTCAACCGGATCGTAATCGAGCTGCCACAGGGCAAACAGCTGCTGGTAGGCCATGACCTGGCTGAGCTCGGGATCAATGTCCGGCCATGGCACTTCCTGAGGTTCAGGCTCTGGCGCGGGTAAAGGCTGCGCTTCGGTGTGGGTAACAGCTTCAGCCTGTGGTGGCCCGGCAGAAAGCGTGGAAGGCTCCAGTGCCATCATCAGGTGGGACACCTGCTGGCGGTATTGCCAGCCCGCCAGGGCCAGACCGACAACCAGCGCCAGCAGAGCGGCAGCAAGCGCCGGGGCTCGCCGGCGGGAGCGCGGCAGCGGGCTGCCTAGTACCTCCACGGCGGCCCGGTCAAGGGTGGCCAAATCTACCCTGGGCAGGCGTTGCACAAAGGCACCGAGCAGGGCGCGATCGCAGATCACGTTAATCAGCCGGGGCACACCGCCGGTCAGGCGATAGAGCCGGCGCAGACTGGCGGGCTGAAACAGCTGTGCCTCTATGCCTGCCACCGACAGCCGGTGGGCAATGTAGGCGCGCATTTCATCGAACGACAGCGGTGCCAGATGATAACGGGCGGTAATGCGCTGAGACAGCTGCCGAAGCTCCGGCCGGGCCAGCTTTTCCGCCAGCTCAGGCTGGCCCAGCAGCATGATCTGCAGCAGCTTGTGAGTGTTGGTTTCCAGGTTGGTAAGCAGGCGGATTTGCTCCAGCAGCTCCACCGACAGGTTTTGCGCCTCGTCGATCAGCAACACTGTGTGGCGCCCTTGGGCGTGAGACTCCAGCAAATGATGATGAATGGCACTGGTAAGCAGCCGCACATCGGGCGGCTCGGGCAGGGTGATGTTCAACTCCTGGCAAATGGCGGCCAGCAGCTCGGCTGCGGTCCCGCCCGGGCTGAGAATAAAGGCCAGATCGGTGTGCTCCGGCACCTGCTCCAGCAAACAGCGGCACACCGTGGTTTTGCCGGTGCCCACCTCGCCGGTGAGCAGCACAAAGCCACCGGGGCAGTTCAGGCCATACTGCAAATGAGCCAGTGCTTCGCGGTGCTGCTGGCTGAGGTAAAGAAAGCGGGGATCCGGCGCAATGGAAAAGGGCAGATCCGTTAACCCGAAGTAATCGCCATACATGATGTCCGTCCCTGGTGTTGAACCAGTTTAAATATAGAAGCCAAAGGCCGCTTTTACCGGGCTGCGCAGGTGGCTGTACTAAACTGGTGAATATCTGTTCCAGCGGAAGGGGCCGATAACATCATGAACAGCAGAGCACATCATTACGACAAGGCGGAGCATGACTGCATGGACTCAAGAAAGGTGCTCTACCTGTATCTGTCGACCCAGGCGTGTAACGAGCCGCTTGCCTGCCTGGAAAACTGGCAGGTGGTGCGGGCCGGCTCGGTGGCCGACGCCAAAGCCGCCCTCGATAACGACAGCTTTCAGGTGGCGCTGGCCCATATTGGCGAGCTTGATGACGAGCAGCGCAGTGACTTTGAACGGCTGGTGGAAAACGCCCCGCCGCTGAACTGGATTGCCCTGATCGAGCCGGAGCATCTGAACAACGGCGCCACCAGCGAGCTGATTTACGATTATTTTTTTGACTATTACACCCTGCCGTTGAAAGACAAGGCTCCCTACCTGTGCGCCACCCTTGGTCATGCCTGGGGGCTGGGCCGGCTGCGCGACAAGGAAGACGAACTGCGCCGTTACCGGGAAGAGTGCCAGATGGTAGGGGCCAGTCCCGCCATTCGGTTGGTATTCAGCCAGATCCGCAAGGTGGCGGGAGTGGATGCCACCGTGCTGATCACCGGCAGCAGCGGTACCGGCAAGGAGCTGATTGCCCGGGCCATTCATCAGCGCTCCCACCGCAGCAAGGGGCCCTTTGTGGCGCTCAACTGCGGCGCCCTGCCCGAAAACCTCATTCAGGCGGAACTGTTCGGCCATGAAAAAGGAGCCTTTACCGGCGCCCACTGTCGCAAGATGGGCCGTATTGAGGCAGCCAGTGGCGGCACCCTGTTCCTTGACGAAATTGGCGATTTGCCGCTGTCGCTGCAGGTAAACCTGCTGCGTTTTTTGCAGGAAGAAACCATAGAGCGGCTGGGCGGGCACGAAACCCTGTATATTGACGCCCGAGTGATTGCCGCCACCCACAGAAATCTGGAAGAAGAAGTGCGCGAAGGCGGTTTTCGGGAAGACCTTTATTACCGGCTGAACGTGCTCAGCATAGAAGTACCGGATCTCAAGGAGCGGGAAGGGGACATTGAGCTGCTGGCCAATTTCTTTTTTCGCAAGTTTACCGAAGGGCGGCACCACAAGGTGCGCGGCTTCAGCCGCCGGGCCATGGCCGCCATGAACGGCCACGACTGGCCCGGCAATGTGCGGGAAATGATCAACCGGGTGCGCAAGGCCATAGTGATGAGTGATCACCGGCTGATCACCGCCGCCGATCTGGGGTTGGAGCAGGGGAGCGACAGTCAGAGCGTGCCCACCCTGGAGGAAGCCCGCAACCAGGCCGAGCGGCAGGCCATTCGGCGCAGCCTGAAAAAAGCCGGTAACAATGTGTCGTCGGCGGCCAAATTATTGGGCGTATCTCGCGTGACCCTTTACCGACTAATGGAAAAACACAAGTTGCCAAACGTCAAATAAGATAATTGACTGCTGTTGCTTGTGGTTAACACTTTTAAACAGGCTCATTTATGTGTTTTTTTATAATGTACTGATAAATAATTGTTTTTTAAATGTGGTGCAAAACTTGCCTCATTATTGTAATTAGCAACGATATGAGGCATACAGGTCATGAAGCATAAGCGCATGAAAATGTGCCTGATGAAAAAGCACGATCGAAAAAAGCTGGGGCACGTATGGATTCGTTCAGGCTCTGTTTTGCGCTGCCGTTATTATCCTCGCCACCATTGCTGCCAGTATATTTATCTGTGGGATGAACTGAGCATTCGGCATTGACCGCTACTGCCAGCAATGGTGCTTTATGAAACCCACTCCGACAAAAATTGACTACCTGCCGCTCCTGTATATATTTATGTCGCGCGCAAGTGGTTAATAAATAATCAATTGTTTTATTGCAGTGGAATGAGCGACTTAACATTCCATGATCATATTCAATAGACTCCTTTTGCTTTTTAATTCACCCATGTGGTTATTTTTATATCAATAAGGAATAAAAAATAACCAGTCCCCAATGTTATAGTGCCCGCCGTTCGGTTGTGACAGCACCATTTGAGTTTTATTTTTTTGTGCCTCACAACCCGTCATCGCCAGAGCTCGTGGTATTTCTTTTTCTGGCAAATAAAACTTAATTAAGATTTGAATGGCTCCTTTATTGGGGCAGGCATTCTTTTCACTTTTTTCGGGAGAAACCCATGCGCCTTCCAGGGCCTGCTATTGCCTGTTATCTGGCTGCCGGTGTCTTTGCCGCCGTCCTGTCCGTGTCGTTTGCCGCCCATGCCGGGCAGGAACACCCCGCTCATTCCGCCGCTGTGTCGGCCAGTGCCGCCGCGCAACAGGCAAAAGACAAGACCCAAGCCCTGCTGGAGCAATCCCGGCACTGGCAGGCCGCTGCCAGTGGTGCCGACAAGACTCGTGCCCGGCAACAACTGGCCGAGCAGGCCCGGAGCCGGGCGCTGTCACTGGCGGAGCTGGCACAAACCAATCCGCAGGCGGTGCTGGAGCTGGCCATCAGTGAGGAACAGCGCAGCGGCATGCCCGCCGAAGTGCAGGCCATGCTGGAGCAGCGGTTTGAGGCGGAAGGGACGGTAGAGGCCTATTACGAAGATTATGAGGATGGTTCTCATCGTTTGCGTCATTTCCTGACTACGCCTGCCGGCGAACGCATGTCCTTGCATCTGGCCGGCGCGCATTCAGACCTGAACTCTGGTGACGAGATCCAGGCCGAGGGGGTATTGCTGGAAACCGAGCAGCAAGGGCTGAGCTACCTGGCCTTTACTGCCGACGGGAGTACCATGACCACAACCGCCACGGCGGCACCCACCCAGACCACCGGCGATCAGCGCACCCTGGTGTTGATGGTCAATTTCGAGGACGACACCAGCCAGCCTTTTACCGAGGCCGAGATCAGTAACGCTGTTTTTGGTACTGCCAGCGACTTTTTCTTTGAAAACTCTCATGGTCTGATGTCGTTAAGCGGTGAAGTGCATGGCTGGTATACCCTGCCCATGAGTGCTTCAGGCTGTGATAGCGTGATGACGAATGAGCTGGCCGATCAGGCAGCGCTGGCTGATGGTATCGATCTGTCCGCATTTCAGCGTATCGTACTGGTTCAACCCAAGCGCAGCAGCTGTGGTTGGGCCGGGCTGTCTTCGCTGGGTGGCCAGCCTTCCCGGGTTACCCTAAACGGAAACATCACCGACAGGATAACAACTCATGAAGTCGGCCATACCCTGGGGTTGCATCACGCCCATAGCTGGGATTGTCAGGGCAGTGTGCTGGAAGGTGAATGTCGTCAATGGGAATATGGTGATTCTCTGGATGTGATGGGCGGGCGGCTCGCTCATCTGAATAGCTATCATAAGACTCAATTGAACTGGTTCGACGGTCCGGACAGCGTACTCGAGGTTCAGCAATCCGGTGTATTCAACCTCGAGCCCTATTCAACGGAACAAGGCCCCGATCCAAAAGCGCTCAAGATCCTGCGTAGCCAGGACCCGGTCACCGGCCTGCGCAGTTGGCTCTATGTGGAGTATCGCCAGCCAGTTGGTTTCGACAGCATCATTGTTGAGGACAGCACCTTTGACAGCGATAACATCCTTGACGGTGTGATAGTGCGGATCGGCGAGGAAGATGACCATTATTACGGCAGCTATCTGCTGGATATGACCCCGGACAGTCGGGTGGGTGGTGATCATATGGATCCTGCATTGGCGGTCGGACGGAGCTTTACCGATCCCGAATCAGGGATCACCATCAGCACCCAGTGGACCGATACCAACGGTGCCCAGGTGGCGGTAGAAATGGGCACAACCACAGTGCAGTGCAGCCCCGC
The DNA here is from genome assembly GCF_030732065.1 of Oceanimonas aquatica. Classification (GTDB taxonomy): domain Bacteria; phylum Pseudomonadota; class Gammaproteobacteria; order Enterobacterales; family Aeromonadaceae; genus Oceanimonas. The sequence continues at coordinate 80,689 of NZ_JAVBHX010000010.1, read as the reverse complement.
CCAGCCGGAGCTGACCCTTTCTCCGGTTGAAGGCAGTTCGGGTGCCCCCGGCCAGTCCGTCGGCTATCGTTTAACGATTACCAACCGGGACGCCGCCGCTTGTGAGCCGGTGGCTGTTGCGCTGGACAGTTCTGTGCCTTCCGGCTGGACTGCCGTTATTGAGGAGCCAACCTTGACTTTGGCCCCCGGAGCCAGCGCCACCACCCTGATGATGGTCAGCTCATCAGCCGATGCCGGCGAGGGCTTCTATACAGTTACGGCTTATGGCCAGCATGAACTGAGCGGGGACATGGCTCAGACCACTAGTGGCTATACCGTCAGCATACCGATTACCAGCAATCAGCCGCCCCAGGCGATGGATGACAGTGCCGAAACTGCGAAAAAAAGCACAGTAACCATTGCGGTGCTGGCCAACGACACTGATCCAGACGGCGATCTGCTGTCGATCACAAGTATCAGCCAGCCAGCCCATGGCCAAGTAAACCTGCAGGCCGATGGAACCCTGAGCTACCGGCCGGATCGCCGCTTCAGCGGTAGCGACAGCTTTTCCTACACCGTCAGCGACGGCACAGCCAGTGCCAGCGCTCAGGTAGCGGTGACCGTCGGCGGCGAGAGCAGCGGCTCGTCGGGTAGTAATAATAAGGGAAAAGGTAAAGGCTGAGTTGGCCTGGCAGTAAAAAGGGGCGCCCATGGCGCCCCTTTTTATTTTCCCTCTATCTTATTAGTTACATAGGGCACACTCTGCATCGTCTGAAACTTCGGGAGCAGACAAGCCACTCAAGACACCATCACCATTTGCGAATGCGGTATTTTCAAAGAGAATACCGCCTGGGTTGGTGAGGGCACCGATAATGCTGCTGGCCGCATCGGGCAGGTAGTTCATGGTAAAGTCGGCCGATTCACCTACCTGGAGCGTGCCGGTACAACTGGTGCCGGCGGAGCAGTCAAAGCTTGAGCCGCCGTTGTCGACCCAAGTCAGGCCGCCTTCGGCATCACTGATCACCACATTGGTCAGGTCCTCGGTACCATTGTTGGTCGCGGTCAGCGTGTTATACACCTTGACTGCAATGACCTCGGGTGATCCGGTCGCGGTCAGTTCCACACCACTGCCATTGCTGCCAAAGTCGTCATCACAGAGTTTCTCGATGGCGATCACCGGATCCGGGCTGACCGAACACTGGTCTTCTGCAGTAACCGAGGCGGAGTCGGAGGGCTGATCGGAGCTATCGAACGCATTGGTACCACTGGCGGTGATGGTATTTTCGTGAGTGGTGAAAGATGTGCTGGACACCTTGGCCTTAAAGGCGACCATTTCACCCGGTGTCAGGGAGTCGACTCCGTTGTTAAACGCTGGTTCTCCTACGTCAACCAGGCCATTCTTGTTCGCGTCACGGACAAAGGTATAAGCCCCTGCGGGTGCACCAAGGTCGGTCACATCAACAAGCGATACCTCGTTCAGCTTCACATTACCGGTATTGGTCGCAACGCCTGTGATATCGGCCTCGAAGGTATCACCACCTACGATGGTCGGATTGCTACACATTTTGAGCACCTCGATATCGGCATTGCCCACTACCACACAGGTGGTGGTATCGCTGGCCGGCTCGCTGAACACGGGAATGCCGTTAATGGTAGCGGTGGCCTGTATCTCATTGCCAAAGGTCAGGCTGGTGGGCTCTCCGCTTACCGTCCATTCGCCGATGTAGAGCGCGGTCTGACCGCCGGGAAGGTCGAAGGTGGCGGTACCATCACCATTGAGGACGCCGGCGCCCAGATCTTCATCTGCCTGACACATACCGTCTTCCGGGTTGCCGTTCAGGCCGTCAATACAAACCTGGGTAATGCCATCACCGCCCGTGGTGCCGCCGTTGCCGTCGACCAGGTCTTCCAGGAACACCTGGTAAGTGATCGCGCCGGTATTCACCACAGTACCCTCATAACCCAGGGTGATCAGGCTGCCATCCTCGTTGATGATGCCTTGGCTATTTTCATTTTCTGGGTCCAGATCTCGACATTCCTTGGTGATATCGATACCGCAGAGGCTAAAATCGCCAAGGGCGAAGTCCTTCAGCTGGGCATCCACCGATGTGGAAGAACGGGTTTCCGCCATGAAGGAGGAGAAGCAGATGTCATCACCTATCACCTGGTTGAGGTTGATCCCCCCTTCGAACAGGGAGTTGTCGGGAATCTGTCCTGTGGTACCAAACTTGGGATCATAGGGCCAGAAAGAAGGCGTGTCGCTGTCGTTGTTCAGGGCGCAGACGTTGGGATTTGTGCCATCACAGGCCCCAAAGTCGCCGAGTTTGAACAGGTTGATATTACCATCGCTACCTGCTCCCGGCCGCCATTCCCATACCTCGATGGTGTTTACAGTCCCCCCATTGGAGAAATTGGCCAAAATCAGAGTATCCCCGATGGTGTGTACACCATTAAAAGTTCCGTCCGGGTTTAATGAAACGTTATCGTGGAAGAACCAGAAACCCATTTGGGCATCACCATTGTTGGCAAAGCGATCGGCACCGAAATAGACGATGACCTCGCCCAGGGCATTTTGATAGGCTGCCGCATAGGCGTTGGTGATATTGTCCTTGTCCGGGGTGGACTTGGCGGATTTATGCATCCAGTTGGGAATATCCAGATCGTCCTTACTACCCCCTCCGGTAAAGACGTCGTCATTACTGCCTTTGGTATCGTTGATGATACCTCCCAGGTCTCCCATTGTGGTGGCGATGGCGCTATCGCTGCCGTCGGCGATATTTTCCCAGTCGTCACCGTCACTGCTGCCGCCGCCGTTATTATCATCGACAGCATTGGCTACGGTCGGACCATTGTAGTCCAGCTCGAACAGACCCTCGTTGTCCACCGCCCAGGCACTGCCTATGGCCATGGCCGCCAGCAGGGGCAGACATCGTGTAAATCGTCTCGTCTTCATGACTGCAACTCCTTTGTTATTCATCAAGAACCGGGTCCTGCACTGAATGATGTGCAAAGCCGGCATTACCGACAAAGGAGAGGCATATATTAAGCCAACTCTTTAATATTTTGATTATTAAGGATTTATATAAGACTAACCAGATTGGTTAAAGGCGAGGTGTTTCAGTTTTGATACATTTTTTGTGGTGGCTTTGACTAACTCCTTAATATTCAAAGAAAGTCGGCGGTGCTAAAGGTGTATCATTCCTGAAATATTCTGTTGGTTCAGAGAGTTGGTGCGATATTTATGGGAAGGCTGGTGTGTAAGTTACTGATATTCAGACGCGGACGGCGAAGTCATGTCCCATTGAGGCGGTGCTGTTAATGAAATTAGAGTCGGGACAGCCTGTTTCTTTTTTGAGCAAGATCTTATGGCACTCCCTAGTATCGTCAGCACCACCGCTCGAGAGCTGATGTAAACGGTGCCGCAATGGGTTGGGCAAGGTCGACAACACTTCGCTATCCGCCACGTTCTCCAGACTGACCTCGGCGGCGACGATCTCGTGAGTACGCGAATCCTTGTCATGGTTACGCTGCTTCCCCTCGCCTTCCTGTGCCTGTAACGGTAAGCCGAAGAAGGCCTTGAACATGAGCGCCGTTTCAATGGCGCTGTCGCTGTAGTGGAAGCTACGCCCGCGACGACCATGATGCTGATGGCAATGCTAGTGCTCAATGGCTTGTTCATCGATCCAGCAGGTAAGTGAACCGCGATGAACCAAAGTACGGTGGTACAGCCGCCAGTGACTGATGTAGTGCCGTGCTTTGCCCATCTGCCTGCTCCTGAGTCCGTTCGTCAGGTGATCAGCGCATGGGGGAGGCAGATAGCTCCCTTATTTAGGAAACAACAGTTTTCAAACAGCGAAAAGAACGCAAGTGATTGAAAAATAAACAGCTGTTTTATTTCATTCAAATGAAAGACTTAACATTTCATGATCATATTCATCAGGCTCCTTTTGCTTTTTATTTAGCCAAGTTGTGCGTTTTTATAGCGTTATGGAATAAAAAGTAACCAGTTGCGAATGTTATAGTGCCCGCCGTCCGGTTGCTACAGCACCATTTGAGTTTTGTTTTTTTGTGCTCTTTGGGTGTGAGTGGCAGCCCGTTATTGCCAGAGCCTTTTTCTGTTCTTCTGGCCAGCACGTTTTAATAAAGATTTAAATGGCTCCTTTATTGGGGAAAGCCTGCTTTTGTATTTTTTGGGAGAAACCGATGCGCCTTTCCGGGTCTGCTGTTGCCTTTTTGCTGGCAACCGGCGGTATTACTGCTGCCTCCATGTCTTTTGCCGCTGTGACTGAAGAAGCCCACGATCATGGCATTGCCGCCAAACAGCCACCGCTGGCAGCCCCGGCGGAAAACCGGGCCGGCCTGGTGGCGCTGGCACGCATTCATCCCGGCAAGGCGCTGATGCTGGCGCGGCAGGCCAGGCTGGCCCAGCCAGCCGAGCAGCAAGGCGAGCTGGAGCTGCGTTATGAGCACCATAAGGATGGCAGCAGCCGGCTGCGTTATTTGCTGCATACTCAGGATAACGAGCAACTGGAGCTGTACCCGGCCGGTGCGGTGAGCAGGCTGCACAGCGGCCAGCGGGTGGCGGTTCGTGGTCTAGCCCTGGGGCGGGAGAGTGAGATTACCGATGCGGACGATCACCTATTGTTGCTGGCGGACGACATTTTGATCCTGGGAGCCGATGGCGGCAGCAACGGTGGCACCGCCGCCAGCGCCGGCGCCACCCTGGGCGAGCAGCGCACGGCGGTGATGCTGGTTAACTACGAAAATGCCCCCAACGACAAACCCTGGACCCGGCAACAGGCCGCCGATTTTATGTTTGGCCCGGTCAGTAATTACTTTATGGAGGCCTCATACGGCCAGACCTGGCTGACCGGTGACGCCCTGGGCTGGTATACGGTGCCGCTGCAGGGGGGCGGCTGCCCGTCCGGCACCATAGACGAAGCCAACCGCCTGGCCACCCAAAGCGGGGTGGATTTAAGCCAGTACGACCGGCTGGTGTATCTGGTGCCCGAGTCCAGCGGTTGCAACGCCAACTGGGGCACGGTGGGCGGCTCTCCTTCCCGCGCCTTTGTGACTGCCGGGCTGGATTTGCAGATTGTGGCTCACGAGCTGGGGCATAACCTGGGGCTCAGGCATGCCCATGGCCTGCATTGCAGCGACGGCGTACTGTCCGGCAGCTGCAGCCGGCTGGAATATGGCGACACCATGAGCATTATGGGCGATGCCCTGGCCCATGCCGGGCCGTTTCAGAAGGAGCAACTGGGCTGGATAAAAGGCGTGACCGAAATCACCGGCAGCGGCACCTACACCCTGGCGCCCATGGCCGCCCAGGATGGCCAGGCAACAGGGCTGAAAATTCTGCGCGGGCTGGATGCCAGCGGCAACAAACAGTGGTTTTATCTGGATCACCGTCAGCCGCTGGGGGCCGACAGGTCGTTGTTTGCCAGCTCCAGCTTTGGCGATCCGCAAACTCTGGCCAGTGGCCTGTTGCTGCGGCTGGTCACAGAAGGAGACGCCGACTCCAGCCATCTGCTCGACATGACCCCGGGCAGTGTGACCTGGGCGCCCGAGTTCGACATGATGGATCCGGCGCTGGGCGAAGGGCTGTCGTTTACCGATGCCGACAGCGGCCTGACCATTACCCCTCTGTGGGCGGATGAAAATGGCCTGACCGTAGACATCAGCCTCGGTGAGGGGGGCGAGCCGGAAAGCCCCAACCAGGCGCCGGTGGCGGTAAACGACAGCGCCAGTACCACCGAAAATAACGCCGTCACCATAGACGTGCTGACCAACGACTGGGATGCGGACGGCGATGCCCTGAGCATCAGCGGCGCCGACAGCTCCCGCGGCAAGGTGAGCATCAGCAATGGCCGCCTGGTGTATACCCCGCCCGCCGGATTCAGTGGTACCGAGGTGTTTGGCTACCGTATTACCGATGGCCGGGGCGGTGAAGCCGCCACCAGCGTGAGCGTCACGGTGCAGGCTGCGCCAACTACGCCGGAAGACCCCAACCGGGCGCCGGTGGCCAATGACGACAGCGCCAGCACCAGTGGCAGCGCCATTACCATCAATGTGCTGGCCAACGACAGTGACCCGGATGGTGATGCCCTGCGCATTGCCTCGGTCACTCAGGGCGGCAAGGGGTCGGTGCGCATTAACGCCGACGGCACCCTGAGCTATACCCCGGCGCACAATTTCAAGCGCGGCGACAGCTTCAGCTATACCATTACCGACGGCAAGGCCACGGCCAGCGCCCTGGTCAGCATCAGTCTCAGTGGCGACGGTGGCAGCTCCGGTGGCAAGGGCAAGGGAAACGGTAAACCCCATTAACAAAACAAGGGGCGGCACGAGCCGCCCCTTTTGCTTGCCAAAATGGCTTGTTAATTAATATTCCCCGTTAGTTTCACACTCGGGGCAGGGGGCACACAGCGGGCACTCGGCTACCCATTCCTGTTTTTCATCGTCCCAGCTATAGGTGGTGTCGGAGTCGGAGTCACTTCCACCAAAGAAACCGATGGCATCCACTGTAACCTTGTTGAAAAAGGCGGCAGTAGCAGTGGCATATTTATCCTCGGTGCCTTCAATGGGATCGATTGGATCGGCCACAACCCCCAGGAAATCGTCCCAGGTAGCGCCTGCAGGGGCTGCCGGCAGGTAGCAATATTCATCAATCACGATAGTGGCTCCCGGAGCCATGGGGCCTATATTGCCAAGAGCTGCCAGTTCCGGCAGTGCCGGGTCGTTCAGAACCACGCTGGACAGGGTTTCAGCGCCGGTATTCTTGACGGTAATAACCGGGCAGACTTCGGCAACCAGCATGCCTTCCATTGCCATCAGACGAACGCTTTCATCATAGGGGCAGGTTTTGTCGACACTGACCATGGGGTCAGGAGTGAACTGACATGTTGCGCTGGTCATATCGGAGACATATTCCCCGTCATAAGTACCTCGGGTGGAGATATCGTTGACCAGATTAATTTCATCGGCGGTACAGGTGATGCCGACATCAACATAATCACCCGGATCCAGGGTGCCTACTCCATTAATACTGACATAACTGCCCAGAGTGAGCGGTTGTTCTGTAACGGAGTTGCCATCCAAAGTATTGATTACACAACTGTCAAAACCGTTTTGGGCTTCTTTCAGCTCAATGTTGGTGAGCGGAAAGTCGCCGTCATTGGTGATGGTGGCGGTGTAATTGTAGGTGGCGACCATACCGTTAAGGTCGGTTCCGTCACAGTTTTTGGTGATATCAATGCTGGGCGCACCGGGTTCATAACAAAATGAAATATGGCTAATCCCCGGTTGAGAGCCATTTCTCGGATTCGTAGGGGTCATCAGGCCGGTATCTGAAGTTGCTCCATTTGGATAGTTATACACATTGGTATCCGGACCACCTTTAACCCCAACGGAGTAAACCACACCGCCTTCCACATACCAGTTAAAGGTAGATTCGTTAATGCGTGTTATGAAAAACCAGGTTCCTGTTTCGTCATCGTAATGTGCGGTCGTTTCACCGTATCCACCTAACAGACTTTCATCAATTTTAAAAAAGCTCTGCCCCTCGCCCAGCGTACACTCCGCGTTACCTGGTACTACTACAGGCTGAACATCTGTTGCCTGGGCCGGCATCGCCAATATCAATATAAAGGCACTCAGCATGGCCACTGCCATCGTGTGCAGGGCCTTGCAGCCAGCGCCGTTACTACAGTTTTTCCATAAAGACATGATGTTATCCTCCATCCATCTTTGTTTGGCGCCCGTGCTTTGCTCCGGCGCTCACATGCTCGCACAGCGCCGAGGCGGCACTTGCGGTTGTACGTCATGGAGGCATAATCAGTGCCATTTTTTATGTAACTGAAAGTAAAGGAGTTTACTGGATGAAAACCGATATTTAATTTGCAGGTGTTAGCTCTGGGTTACGGTTTTTTCTCATAAAACAAAGCAAACTCTTATATTTCAGTGAGATATCAATAGAAAAAGGTGTATCAAACCTGATACACCTTTTATGTCGGTGGTGCTGCTTTGCGGTATTACATCGCCACCTGCTGCAGCTTGCTGCGGTATTCCTGGGTCACGGCGCGGGCGTCGATGGCGTTGGCCACGGCGGTGGGGGTGATCAGCACCACCAGCTCGGTGCGCCGGGTGTTGGTGCCGCTGCTGCCAAACAGCCAGCCCAGTACCGGCACATGGCGAAGGCCCGGCACGCCCTGGCTGTCGCGGGTGGTGTTTTCACGGATTAAGCCCCCCAGCACCAGGGTTTCGCCGCTCTGCACCGCCACCCGGGTGTCGATTTTGCGCTGGGTAATGGTGGGCGACTGAATGTTGGAGCTGGTGGTGGCAGCCACGTCGTTGACCTCCTGCACCAGCTCCAGTACCACCATGCCGCCGGCGTTTACCCGTGGAGTCACCTCCAACAGCACACCTGTGTCCCGATACTGAATGGTGCTGGTCACATTGCCCACATCGCTGTTGAGGTTGGTGGTTTCCGAGGTACGAATGGGCACCTGATCCCCCACTCTGATCAGCGCCTTCTGGTTATCGAGCACCATCAGCGAGGGGGAGGAGATCACGTTCACCTTGGAGTCGCTGGCCAGGGCCTGAAGCAGGGCCCGGGTGCCGGCGGCGTTGAATACCTCGTAGCTGGCGCTGACGTCCAGGCCGCCGTCAAAGGGCGAGGGAATGGGCAGCGAACCCACGGCACCCACGCCGGTGCGGCCGCCGCCCAGGCTGTTTTTAAAATACCACTGCAGGCCGTAGCGCAGCTCGTCTTCCAGGCTCACCTCCACTATGGTGGCTTCCACGAGCACCTGCAGCGGCAACTGGTCCAGCCGCTTGATGGCCTGCTCCACCTTCTCGTAGTCGGCGCTGGCGGCCATCACCACCAGGGCGTTGCGCTCGGTGTCGGCAATCACGCTCACTTCGCCCACATCCAGGTTGGCGGCGTTAATGCCGGTGGCAATCTGCACCGGGCTGCCTTCTTCACTGCTGCTGGCCGCCGCCGGCAGGGGCGAGCCGGCGCTGTTGCGGCGCTGGCTGTCAAACAGCTGGTTGAGCAGCTCGGCCAGGTGATCGGCCTTGCCGTTTTGCACATGATAAACATACATGTTGAGGCCACGGGGGTTCTCGGCCCGGTCCAGCCGTTGTATCCATACTCTGGCATCGGTGAGGTAACGCTCCTGGGGGGTGATCACCAGCAGGGCGTTGAGCCGCTCTATGGGCAGGTAGCGCACCATGCCCGCCAATGGGCCTTCGGCCTCGTCGCCGAAAATGGCCTGCAGCTCGCTGGCAATCACATCGGCGCTGCTGGCCTGCAGCCGAAACAGCCCCACCGACATGCCGCGCAGCTGATCCACATCAAACAAATTGACGGTATCGCGAATGTTGGTGAGCTCGTCCCGGGTGCCCACTAGGGTGATCAGGTTGCGTCTGGGGTCTACCATCATGGCACCCTGGCGGGGTTTTACCGGCTCCAGTATCTTTTCCATTTCCTGAGCGCCAATGTAACGCAGGGGCAAAATCAGCATCTGGTAGCCGCGTTCGGCGGTAGGGGTGAGGCGCGGATTCAGGGCCGAGGGCGGCACCTCGCCGGCGGGCACTACGTTAAATAGCCCATTGCTGTGCACCAGGGCGGCGCCGTGGGTTTGCAGCAGGCTTTCAAGGGTGGGCAGCAGGTCATCCTGGCGAATGGGGCGGTTGGTTTGCAGATAGACCTGACCCCGCACCCGTTCGTCGAGGGAGTAATTAAGCTGCAAAATGTCACCCAGTATGGTTTTCACCACCTCGGCAATGTCGGAGCCCTGAAAGTTGAGGGTCACGTCGCCGGGGGCCGGGGCGGCGGTCTGTTCGGCCTGGCCCAGGCGCATAAAGTTGCCCGAGCCCCGGTAAATTTCGGCGCGAGTGGCCGGTGTGGCCGCCGGTGCCGGCGTCAGGCTGGCGGGAAGCCGATCGGCGGGCCGCTCGCCGGAGGGCAGCTTGACCGGATCGTAGCTGCTGCTCACTCTGTCCTTGCCCCAGGGTTTGTCGAGGGCGGTGCGCTCGCCGGTGGGGGTGGTGCAGGCCACCAGTAGGGTGCAGATGAGGCTGGCGCTCAGCCAGTGAGGTAATGCAAGCTTGTTCATGATGACTCCCCGTTACTTCCCTGTTCGGTTTCCGGCTCGTCGCCGTTGTCGGTTTCCTGCTCAGGCTGCTCATCTGCCTTCTGCTGTGTGTCCTGCTCCGGCAGTGGCCGGGTTGAGGGGGCTCTCGGCTCCCACAGCTCCAGCCGCAGTCGCTGGCCGTCGTCGGTCAGGGTCACGCTGTCTTCGGTGATTTCTTCCAGTTGCCAGTTGCCGTCCAGATACATGCCGGTGCGAATGCGCTGCCGTCCTTCGCCTTCCCGTTCGCTGAACAGTGCCAGTTGCAGGTCGTTTTCCCATACCACGCCGCTGAGGCGCCATTTTTCCCGCATCTCGGCGGCACTTTCGCTCAGGCTGCTGTCGTCGTCGCCGGCCTTTGGCCGCCGGGTAGCGTTGAACAACGGCCGTTCGATGATGTCGTCAAACTGCTCCAGGGGCGGATATTCCGGTGCCGTTTCGCTGGCGGTTTGTGCCAGGGTTGCCGGCAGCCACAGCAGCAGCAACAGCGGCCAGGGTGGCTGCATCATGGGGCCTCCTGTCGGGTATAACCCAGCAGATTAAAGCGCACATCGAGATAAGGTATCTCTTGAGTCCGGGCGCTTTGCCGGCGCACTACCCGGTTGTTGCGTATTGTGGGTCGACGCGTATTGGCAGTGATCACCAGGTCTTCCATAAACAGGGCCGGTGTGCCCGACTCAATGGCATGAATAAGCGGCACCAGCTCGTTGAGCTCACTGCGCAGGTGCACCCGCAGCATGACTTCCGGCAACGGGCCTTCGGTATTGGTCGGCGCATTCTGAATGCTCACCAGCTGGCCGCCGCTGCGTGCCACTTGCCGGTTAAGGTGCTGCTGCAGCCAGGCCTGGGCCAGGGTGGGTCGCTGTTCGGGAAGGTAGAGGTTATCGTCGGGGGCGCTGGCCCTGAGCTGTTGCAGTTGCTGCTGAGTCTGCTCCAGCTCGCCGGCTAGGCGCTGGTAGCGCGCCAGCTGATCTTCCAGTTGGTCCAGCCGTTCGCCCTGACGCCAGAACAGGCTGAACAGGGGGCTGATGATCAGGCTGAACGCCAGCAGTAGCACCAGCACCAGCAGCCCCAGGGCCGCCAGTTTCTGTTGATGAGCATCCAGGTTCATGGCGCACCTCCTTCATTCAGACGGGCGGTGATCATGAAGCGATCCTTGCTGGTGGCCGGGTTATTGGTGATCGGCGAGCTGAAGCGTACGTCGGTAAACAGGGCGGAATTTTCCAGCAGGCTGATAAGCTCCGAGGCATTGGCCGACTCGCCACGAATTTGCACGGTGCCATTTTCCAGCTCCAGCCGGCTCAGCCAAGTGTGATCGGGCAGTTGCCGGGTGAGCTCATTCAGCAGCGGCAGGGTAGGCGTGCGCCCGACCCGTTTTTTGCCAAGAAAGTCCCGGCTGTCCTGCAGGGCGGCCAGCTCGCGCTTGAGGGCGGCGGTCTGCTCGGCACGCTGGCGGGGCTGCTCCAGCTCGGCGGCCAGCTGGTCGATGCGGTTTTGCCGGTGATAAAGCGGCACGGCGATCAGCAAAGACAGCATCACCAGTACCAAGGCACCGTTCAGGTTTTTCAGCCGCCGGCTGCGCTGGCCAGCCTTCTGATGAGCAACGGGCAGGGTAATGGACGGAGCCTGTGGCTGGTCGGCGGCACATAGCACTGCAGGATACAGCCCCAGCCCGGCCAGTTCGGCAAGCCGCGCATCTACTCGCTCCCTCGGTGCCAGCAGCAGGCTCACTCGAATGTGCGGGCTGTTTTTTTCCCGTGGGGCGATGGCAAAGCCGAAATACACCTGGTCGGCGGTAAAGGGGGTGTGCCGGTCCATTTCAAAGCGCAGCACATTGTCCAGGTTGCCGGCGGTGGCGGCGGGCAGGGTGAGTTGGGTGAGCAGCAGTTCGCCGGCGGGCAGGCACAGCTTTGTCTGGTTGGCCTTTTGCACCAGTTGTTGTCGTTCGGCCGAGGGAACATCGGTAACGGCCTGCTTATGCCCATCGGGCTGCAGTTGCAGCTGGTACTGATCCTGTCCGGCATAAATGCACAGTCGCTGGCCGGGGCGGAACAGCCGCTGGCGCACCGTGGCCGGCAGCATGTTCAGCAACTGCCCGCTCCACCAGTGCCAGAAGCGGGCCAGTGTTTGTGTGAGTTGGCGGCCATAGTGGCCAAGTGCCTGTGTCAGTCGGTCCCCGTCCATAGGGTGTCTCCGTCAGGGGCTGTGTCGCTAAACAGCGGAATAAATTCCTGCTCCGCGCTCAGTACCAGAGGCCGGCCACGGCGATTAAGCAGGCTGGCGGTCAGTCGGTAGCGATATACCGTATTCATTCGGGCTTCGGTATGAATAGTGTAGTTGACCCCGGGAGCGCCGTTGGAGAGCAGCTCCCGAGGAAACAGATCGGTGGCCGGCGGCGGCTGACCCGCTTCAAAGCGGGCTCGTCTGTCTTCAATAAACTGATCTGCCGTGGCCTCACTCACGCCGGGCAGGGCCAGCAGTACCTGGCGGGGGGCAAACTGGGGGTTGATGCCCCGGCGCGGGTTGCGCAGGGTCAGGCTGTGGTGAATTTGCCGGTACAGTTCAGGCGTCATTTCCAGCACCTGTTGCAGCTCTTCCACCGAATTGAAAGGGGCGTTGGCGGGGCCGTAATCCAGGCCGGCAGCAAGGTAGTCGTCGATTTCGGCGCCATTGAGCCGGCGCAGATCGTCACCGTCGCGCCAGTCCATAATGGCGTCCGTCAGCCGGGCGCGCAGGGCATCGTCGGGCTCCACGGTGGCCAGCAGGCCGTTGAGCAGCTCGGGGCCGGCGGCGTTGAGATCGATACGGCCACTTTCATTGAACAGCGCCACGTACACCTCCATGTCGTCGAATTGCACCACATAGGGGCTGCCATCGGCCAGCCAGGGCTGTGCATCGGCGTTTTGGGCCAGGGCAAGCAGCGCCAGTTGCAGGCCGGCGTCGGCGCCCTGCTGCAGTTGCGTGGCAATGGCGATGTTGCCGCTCTGGCGGGCCTGGTTGCGGCTGTTTACCGACAGCCCCGAGGCCAGCACCGTCAGCAGCAACAGCAGCCACAGCACGCTGACCAGGGCGATGCCACCTTGCCTATTCGAGCTGCTTGATAACATTGCGTTGCTCTCCGGGTGACACCACCAGTGCCGGCCAGTCGTCGCTCAGTTGCAGCTTCACCAGTTCAGGCAGGTCACCCTGCTCCTGCCAATCGGATTGCCAGCCGGGTTGCAGGCCGTCTTCTTCCCGAGGCAGGTAGCTCAGGCTGAAGGCCGCGGCGGGCAGGATCAGCAGCGGGGTTATGCCCTCGGGGCGCTGAAAATCGTCCACCAGCCGGTACCAGTCAAAGGTGATCTCCGGCTGCTCCGGGGTGGGCTCTTCCAGCCCGGCCAGGGGTTGAGTTTTCAGCTGCAGAACAGGCTGGTCGGGATCGCTGTCGTCCAGTGCCAGGTAGAACCAGGCGGTCTGGCTGACCCGGCTGTCGCGCTGGGGCAGGGCTGAGAGAAAAATCAGCGAGCGTTCGTCTCCCTGAAACGACAGCTGCGAGGTGTCCCGGGTTTCCGGCACCGAACGAGACTCGCTTCGGGCCAGCAGCCGGCGCAGAAAGCGCTGGGCCTGTACGGTTTCGCTCAGCTCGTTGTTGTGTTCGTCCACGCTCTGCCAGGCGCGGCTGGCGATGCGAAAACCGCCGAACATCAGCCCCGCCAGCAGGGTGAGCAGGCTCAGGGCCACCATGAGTTCCAGCAGGGTAAAGCCGCGCGCGCGTGTCATCGGGCCTCCGTGCGCACCAGCCGCAGGGTAGAAAGCTCATAGCGGCGGTTCTCGCTCCAGCTCACCACCACCGACAGCCGATAGAGTATCAACAGGGTCTGGTTGTCCATCAGTGCCCGGCTGTCGTATTCCTCAATGCGGGTTTCCCATGCAAAGCGATCGTCAAACTCGCCCCGCTCCACCCCGGGGCGCAGTGTATAACCGGCATCCAGCTCCGCCAGTCGCGACTCCGCCAGCAGCACCGCCTTTTGTTGCTCCTGGGCGGTCTGGGTGGTGCGTATCGCCAGCGAAAAGATATTGAGCAGCACCCCCAGGGTAATGGTGAGCACCGCAAAGGCCACCAGCACCTCCAGCAGGGTAAAGCCATTCTGATGATGGCTGGAGTGAGGGCTAGTCATCGAAATACACCCGTCCGGTCAGCCAGTCGACCCGAATACGGAATTGCCGGTTGTCACTGGCCACTCGAACCGTGCCGCCACTGCTGGCGCCGTCCGGGTAAAACATCAGCTCTGCGATGCCGTCAGGCTGCCGGGATGTCTGTGTATCCTTCAGGCTCAGCGTCACACCGGAAGGCCAGGCATGCTCTTTGGCCTGCCCGGACAACTGCGTATGCCGCTGCTTCACATCCAGGCTGAGGATGACCACGTCGCCGGTGGCAATGGCCTGGCTGCGGGCCAGCCGCAACAGGGCGGCGGTTTGCCGGCTGTAGCTTTTCAGCTCGGCCCCGGGCAGCAGGGCGGCAAAGCGTGGCAGAGCCACGGCCAGGGCCAGCACGGCGATGGTCAGCACCACCAGCAGCTCCAGCAGGGTAAAGCCGGTGGCCTTATTCCCAGCTGACCACGTCCTGAGCTTCACCCGAGCCTCCTTGCTGGTTGTCGGAACCCAGACTCATCAGATCGAATTCGCCGTGCTGGCCGGGAGACCGATACTGATAGTCGTTGCCCCAGGGATCTTTGGGCACCGATTTCTTGTTCAGATAGGGGCCATTCCAGCCCTTGGCGCCGGCGGGGGCGCTGATCAACGCTTCCAGGCCTTCACTGGTGGTGGGGTGGCGGCCCACTTCCAGCCGGTATAGATCCAGCGCCGTGCTCAGCTCCTTGATTTGCAGCGCCGCCGTCTTGGTTTTGGAGCCACCGAGCTGGCGCAGCACCTGAGGGCCGGCCAGGCTGGCCAGCAGCCCCAGGATCACCAGCACCACCAGCAGCTCAAGCAGGGTAAAACCAAGCCCGTATGGTTTATGTGAATAACGCACGTTTACCTCCCTGTATGGGTCACTTTAAATGGGCAGTTCGTTGATACTGAGAATGGCCACCAGCATGGAAATGATGATGCCGGCAATCAGCATCCCCAGGCCCAGGATCAACACCGGCTCCAGTATGGTCAGCAGGCGCTGAATGGTGTTTTCCACTTCCCGGTCGTAGGTGTCGGCCACCTTGAGCAGCATGTCTTCAAGCTGGCCGGTTTCCTCGCCCACCCGAATCATCTGTATCGCCAGTGGCGGAAACCGGCCCGAGGCCTGCAAGGGCTCCGCCAGTCGCTTGCCTTCCTTCAGCTCGCCACCGGCCTCGGCCAGAATATCTATCAGCAGCTGGTTGCCCAGGGTCTGGCGGGCGATGTCGAGGGCACCCAGCAGGGGCACGCCGCCTTTCATCAGGGTGCCCAGGCTGCGGGTGAAGCGGGCGACTTCCAGCCGCTGGATCAGCGGGCCGGCCAGCGGCAAACGCAGCAGCAGCCGGTGCCAGGCCAGGCGTATACCGGGCTCGCGCAGCCGGCGGCGGGCATAGAGCAGCCCCAGCAGCAGCCCCAGCAGCAGCCAGAGGCCAAAGCTTTTGATGAAGTCGGCGGCGCCGATCACGATGCGGGTGGGCAGCGGCATGGCCTGGCCCATGTCGGCAAACAGTTGCTGAAACTGAGGGATCACGTAGGTGAGAATGATCAGCAGCGAAGCCGCCGACACCAGCAGCAGGATCAGCGGGTAGATCAGCGCCGACAGCGCTTTTTCCCGCAGTCGGCGGCTGCGTTCCAGATAGTGCGCCAGATCCGCCAGACCCTGATCCAGGTTGCCGGAGATCTCGGCGGCCCGGATCATGTTGAGGTAAAAGGGCGAAAAGCCCGCATTCTGCTCCGCCAGTACCACCGATAGCGCCTGGCCACGCTGTATGCCTTCGCGAATGCGGCTCAGCAAGTGAGTATCTTCTTCGCGGTCGCGCACCTGGATCATGATACCCAGGGCCCGCTCCAGCGGCACCCCGGCCTTGAGCAGGGCCGCCAGATCCTGGGTCAGAGCCTGAATATGCCGCTCGCCTGTGTTGCTGCGCCCCAGGCTGAGTTTCATGTTCAGCAGTCCGGTGCTGCGTTCGCCGGCGGGCTCCACACTGAGCGGGATCAGCCCCCGCTGCTGTAACTGCAGCACTATGGCCTGTTGATCGGCCCCTTCCAGCCGGCCTTCCTGCTCCTCACCGTTTTGACTGACCGCTTTGAAGTGAAACAACGCCATCTCAGGCCTCCTGGGTGACCCGAATCACCTCTTCCACATTGGTGATCCCTTGTTGGGCCTTGAGCAGGCCGTCGCCATACATGGTGCGCATGCCGGCGGCCACGGCAGCCCGCTGGATCTGGCCGGCATCGGCGTGGCTCAGCACCAGCTTGCGAATGTCGTCGTTCATCACCAGCAGCTCCTGAATGGCCAGCCGGCCGTGATAGCCGGTATGGGCGCAGTGGTTGCAGCCCACCGGGCGATACAGCCGCACCGGATCGCCGGGAGTGAGGGGTTCCAGCTTCAGTTCCCGTACCAGCTCCGGCAGTGGTTCATAACTCTCCTTGCAGTGCGGGCAGAGCACCCGTATCAGGCGCTGGCCCACCACGCCGTTGAGGGTGGAGGTGAGCAGGTAGTCTTCCACTCCCATTTCCAGCAGCCGGGTCACGCTGCTGGCGGCGTCATTGGTATGCAGGGTAGACAGCACCAGGTGGCCGGTGAGCGCCGACTGCACACAGATGCGGGCGGTTTCCAGATCGCGCATTTCCCCCACCATGATGACATCGGGATCCTGACGCACAATGGCGCGCAGGGCGCTGGCAAAGGTCAGGCCGATGGCGGGCTTAACGTGGATCTGGTTGATGCCCTCCATCTGGTATTCCACCGGGTCTTCCACCGTGATCAGCTTGCGCTCGGTGGTGTTGAGCCGGTTGAGGGCGGTATAGAGGGTGGTGGTCTTGCCGCTGCCGGTGGGGCCGGTAACCAGCAGCACGCCGTGGGGAATGGCCAGCACCTGTTGCAGCCTGGCCCGGGTGTCGCTGGCAAAACCCAGGGCGTCGAAGTCGAGCACCACGCTTTCCCGGTTGAGCAGACGCATCACCAGGCTTTCGCCGTGCATGGTGGGCACGGTGGAGACACGAATGTCGAGATCCTGGCCCTGCACCCGCAACTCGATGCGGCCGTCCTGGGGCAGGCGGCGTTCGGCAATGTTGAGCCGGGCCAGGATCTTGATGCGCGAGATAATGGCGGGGGTCATGTTCACCGGCGGCGCCTCGCCCTGTTGCAGTACGCCGTCGATGCGGTAACGAATGTTGAGCCGGTTTTCAAAGGGCTCCACGTGAATGTCGGATGCCCTCAGCTCCACCGCCTTCTGGATCAGCAGGTTCACCAGCCTTATCACCGGCGCCTCGCTGGCCATGTCTTTCAGCTGGGCGATGCGCTCCTCGGTTTCTTCTTCTTCCTGCACCGCCGACAGAATGTCGCCCATCTTGCTCTGGCCTTCGCCATAGAGCCGCTCAATGGCGGCATCGATTTCCGAGCTGATGCCTACCTGGGCCCGTACCGGCTGGCCGCAGAGCATGGTCATGGCCTGCAGGGCGAAGTCGTCACCGGGATCCACCATGGCCAGTACCAGGGTGGTGTCGTCCTGGTGCAGAGGCACCAGATGATGTTCCTTGAGAAAGCGGTAGGGCAGGGGCTTGTCGAGGGGCGGTGCCAGAGGATAGCGGTCGTTTTCGGTGAGCGGCAGGTCATGTTGCTCTGCCAGGGTGCGGGCCAGCTCCCGCTCCGACATCATGCCCAGGTTCAGCAGCAGGCGGGTGAGGGGCACGGCTTCCTGCTGGCCCTGCTGCATGCGCGCCAGCCGGCTCAGCTCCTTGTCGGTCAGTTGCCCTTGTTCAATCAGTTTTTGGCCGAGGGCTTCATCCCGTGCCGACCAGGATCCGCTGACATCCATATCGTATGCCTCCCTGTGTTTTATCAAGCATAGACCGCCGGCGCAGGGTTCGAGATGGCCCGGGATCGGACTCAAAGTAGTAGGCAAGCATAAATATTCTTCTTTTTAGTATATGTATTTGAAAATTAGTCATTGACCCGAGAGCGACGCCATATTTCAATAGTGCGGGGTCTCGTAAATGTGCATCCCCAGTAGAGATTTAGAAACAATAACAAGGAAGACATCGTGACGTATATCCATGACACCATTGTCAAACTGCAGAAGACCAGCCCGGCACAAGCAGAGTTCTATCAGGCCGTAGAGGAAGTACTCGACTCCCTGCAGCCCATTCTCGAAACCGACGAGAAGTACAAGAAGCACGCCATCATCGAGCGCATGGTGGAGCCCGAGCGCCAGATCATGTTCCGCGTACCCTGGGTCGACGATCAGGGCAACGTACAGATCAACAAGGGTTACCGCATCGAGTTCAACTCGGCCCTGGGCCCGTACAAGGGCGGCCTGCGTTTTCACCCCAGCGTGAACGCCGGCATCATCAAGTTCCTGGGCTTTGAACAGATCTTCAAAAACGCTCTCACCGGCCTGCCCATCGGCGGCGGCAAGGGTGGCGCCAACTTCGATCCCAAGGGCAAGTCCGACGGCGAAATCATGCGTTTCTGCCAGTCCTTTATCAATGAACTGTACCGTCACATTGGCCCGACCAAGGACGTGCCTGCCGGCGACATCGGCGTGGGTGCCCGTGAAATCGGTTATATGTTCGGCCAGTACAAGCGCCTGACCGGCAACTACGACGGCGTGCTCACCGGCAAGAGCCTGCTGTGGGGCGGTTCTCTGGTGCGTAAGGAAGCCACCGGTTACGGTTGCGTATACTTCGCCCAGTACATGCTGGAAGCCAAGGGCGACACCCTGGCCGGCAAGCGCTGCCTGGTGTCCGGTGCCGGTAACGTCGCCATCTACACCATCGAGAAGCTGTATCAGCTGGGTGCCATTCCGGTGACCTGCTCCGACTCCAGCGGCACCGTTTACCACGAGACCGGCATCAACCTGGAGACCCTGAAAGAGCTCAAGGAAGTGCGCAAGGTTCGTCTGAACGAATACGTGGCCTCCCACCCGGAAGCCAAGTTCATTCCCGCCGCCGATTATCCGGCCGACGGCAATGCCGTATGGCGCATTCCGGCCCAGCTGGCCTTCCCCTGTGCCACCCAGAACGAGCTGTCCGAAGCCGATGCCAAGGCCCTGGTTGCCAACGGCGTGATCGGTGTGTCCGAAGGTGCCAACATGCCGTCCACTCAGGATGCGGTAGAAGTATTCCTGGATGCCAAGATCAGCTACGGCCCGGGCAAGGCCGCCAACGCCGGCGGTGTGGCCACCAGCCAGCTGGAAATGGCCCAGAACGCCAGCATGCAGCGCTGGAGCTTTGAGGAAGTGGACGAGAAGCTGAAAGTGATCATGAAGAACATCTTCCTGAACGCCAGCGAAACTGCCGCCGAGTTTGGCGAGCCCCACAACCTGGTGCTGGGTGCCAACATTGCCGGTTTCCGCAAGGTAGCCGACGCCATGATCGAGCAGGGCGTGGTATAACCGCTATCCCTTTCTGAATAACGTTTAAAGGCCCGGCAGACCGGGCTTTTATTTTTTGTGGCAGTGGTTATTTCAGATGGAACATGCCGGGCTTGTCCCGGCATGTTGCGTTTAAGCTCAGGCCTCGGCGGCCACTACCGAGATTTCCACCAGCAGCTCGGGGCGGGCCATGGCTGCTTCCACGCAGGCCCGGGCGGGAGCATGGCCTTCCGGTACCCAGGCGTCCCATACCGCGTTCATGGCGGCGAAATCGGCCATGGTCTTCAGGTAGATGGTGGCGGAGAGAATGTGCTCACGGCCGGAACCGGCTTCCAGCAGCAGTTCATCCACCTTGTCCAGCATGGTCGCCGTTTGCTCGGCGATGTCCTGAGTGGCGTCCTTGCACACCTGGCCGCACAGATAGATGGTGCCGTTGTGCTTGACGATGCGGCTCATGCGCTGGCCGGTCTGCTGGCGTTCAATAGTCATTTGTATCTCTCTTTGGTTTCATCTCGACAGTAAAAGCAAGACCTTACCGTTAGTACCAGCGTTGTAAACCATGGATGTGGAGAAATGCCAAACAACCGGGGCTTGATCACGCTGCGGGCGGTTGCTCCTTATGAGTGTTTCACATGAAACAGATGTCTTGGCAGTCAAACGCCCCCGCAGGGGCGTTGAGAGTCAATGGCTGGCTTCATCCACCAGATAGAGAATGGACTCGTAGTTGATGCCGCTGTGGTGGCTGAGCCCCAGTTCGCAGGTACGGCTGTTGCTCACACCCCGGGTGCAGCCCGTCGGCACCTGTTGCCGCAATGGTTTGAGCGCCGCGGCGTTCAGCTCGGGGGTGGTAAAGCCCTTGTCGCCGGCAAAGCCGCAGCACTCGATATGCTCGGGCACCACCACGGTGTCGGCGCAGCGCCGGGCCAGGGTCAGCATGGCATCGGCCAGGCCCATGCGCCGGCTGCTGCAGGTAATGTGCAGCATGACCGTCTCATTCACCGGGGTCAGTGTCAGCCGCTCCTGCGCCTGTTCCAGCACAAATTGCACCGGTTCAAACACCTGAAGGGGCCGGCGACTGGTTTCCAGGCTGCGTTTGGCACAGGGGCTGGTGTCCATCAGTACCGGCCAGCGGCCCTGTTCGCTGGCTTGCCAGAGGGCGTCTTCCAGCTCGGTGGCCTTGTTGTCGGCGAGATCCATCATGCCCTTGCTCTGATAGGGCATGCCACAGCACAGGCTGCTGAGGGACTCAGGCAATATCACCTCAAAGCCGGCTTTTTTAAGCACCGCCAGGGTCACCTCGGTAAGCGAGCGGGGGTCTTTCGCGCCAGGCTCCGCTCCCAGCGTGCGGCTGGCGCAGGACGGGAAATACACCACCTTGTCAGGGCCGGTGCCGCCGGCCTTGGGCTGGTGCGGGTTGGCAGCCGGGGTTTCCGGCAACCACAGCGGCACCCGATTGTTGCTGACCTTGCGCAGCCTGGCATTCAGCCGGGTCATGGACTTTTCGCCCAGCAGTTTGCGGCCAAGATGGGCGGCATTCAGCCCCAGCGCCACCGCCTTGGTGGTGGCGGTGAAGTGACTGGCGGTCCAGCGGGCGATGGGCTCGAACTTTTGATAACGGGCGGTGCGCAGCTGGCGCACCAGATCACCGGTGTTGATGCCCACCGGGCAGCGCTGGGCACACAGGCCGGTGGCGGCACAGGTGTCGATGCCCTGTTTATCGAACACGGTTTGCAGCGTGTCGGCGGTTTGCTCGCCGGCGGCAGCCCGGCGGCTTAGCTCGCGGAACAGCACAATGCGCTGGCGCGGGGTCAGGCTCAGATCCCGGGACGGACACACCGCCTCGCAAAAGCCGCATTCAATGCACTTGTCGACAATGGTGTCGGCGGCGGGCAGGGGTTTCAGGTCTTTCAGGTGGGCCTGATGGTCCTCGTTGAGGATCACCCCGGGGTTAAGCAGGCCGTCCGGGTCGAACAGCGCCTTGATGCGTTGCATCAGGGCGTAGCCGTCCTTGCCCCATTCCAGCTCTACATAGGGCGCCATGTTACGGCCGGTACCATGCTCGGCCTTGAGCGAACCGCCGTAGTCCACCGCCACCAGCTCGGCCACGGCGTCCATAAAGCCGCCGTAGCGATCCAGTTCGCTCTGGGCATCAAAGCCCTGAGTGAATACAAAGTGCAGATTGCCGGCCAGGGCATGGCCGAAAATAATGGCTTCATGGTAGCCAAAACGTTCAAACAGCGCCGTTAGCTTTCTTACCGCCGGGGCCAGCTCTTCGACCGGGAAGGCCACATCCTCGATAATCACGGTGGTGCCGGTCTCACGCATAGCGCCCACCGCCGGAAACATGCCCTTGCGCATGGCCCAGAGGGTGGCGCAGGTGGCTTTATCCTGAGTAAAAGCCACCTGGTTGCGGCGATCAAAGGGCGTCACCGCGGCCATGGCCCGCTCGCATTTTTCCAGCAGTTCGGTCTCATCGGCGCCGTGCACCTCCACCAGCAGGGCGGCGGCTTCCGTGTCCAGCTCATTGATAAAGTCGGGCATGCCCGGCTTGCCGGCAATGGAGGCCAGGGCTCGACCGTCCATCAGCTCCACCGCCGCCACTGGTGTGTCGGCCAGGGCGGTCACCGCCCGGCAGGTGGTCTCTATGTCGGCATACACCAGCAGGCAGGATGCCTTGAACGGATGATCGGGCACAGTGTGATAACTGACCTCGGCCATAAAGCCGAGGGTGCCTTCGGATCCAATCATCAGGTGAGCCAGCATGTCGAAGGGATCGTCAAAGTCGACCAGGGCGTTCAGGCTGTAGCCGGTGGTGTTTTTCAGCCGGTACTTGTGGCGAATGCGTTCGCTCAGCTCGGCGTTGGCCTTGACCTCCTCACTCAGTTGTTTCAGCCCGGCCAGCAACTCGGGTTTTTGTTCGGCAAAGCGGGCCCGGCTGGCGGCATCGCGCGTATCCAGTTGCGTGCCGTCGGCCAGCACCAGGCTGAGGCCGTGCAGGGTGCGGTAGGAGTTCTGCGCCGTACCGCAGCACATGCCTGAAGCATTATTGGCGGCAATGCCGCCGATCTTGCAGCTGTTGATGGACGCCGGATCCGGGCCAATCTTGCGGCCGTAGCGCACCAGGTAACGGTTGGCGTCGGCACCGATCACTCCCGGTTGCAGTGCGATACGTTGGCCGTCATCCTCGATACGGTGGCCGCGCCAGTCGTCGGTCAGGGTGATCAATACCGAGTCGGACACCGCCTGGCCCGACAGACTGGTGCCGGCGGCGCGAAAGGTGCAGTGAATGTTATGCTGCCGGCAGGCCGCCAGCACGCGTATTACTTCGTCTGTGCTTGCCAGCCGCAGCACCAGTTTGGGCAGCAGCCGGTAAAAGCTGGCGTCGGTGCCGTAGGCCAGGCACAGGGATGTATCGGTAATAATACGTTCATTCGGCAGAAAGCCGGCCAGCTCGTCAGCCAGCCGCTGGTAGCGGGCCTCCATCAGGCATCCTCCAGGATCAATACCGTCAGCGCACTGGGGCCGTGGGCGCCGTAGGCCAGGGTTTGCTGAATGTCGGCGGTTTTGGACGGGCCCGATACAAGCAGCAGGTTGGTGGGCATGGCCTGATTCCAGCCCTCATCCGTCATCATGGCCGGCAGGTTGGTGTGCAGGGTGGAGGCCTTCAGAATGGCGATATGATGCGGCGGCACCAGCGACAGGGTGCGTGGTTCCTCCGGGCCCGGCCACAGCACCAGGCTGCCGGTGGCGGCAATGGCGCCATGGCAGCCGGTGATGCCGGCATCAATGGTGTTGAACAGCTCGTCCTTCCACTCCTCCAATGGGCGGTCAAAGCAGACTCGCTCGGCAGTGCCATTCAAGGCCTGGGTGATGTCATCAAAAAATTCACCACCGGTGCCGGTGGCCACCCGCTTCAGTTTGCCTTGAGCCAGCCGCTCCCGCAGGGTGGCGATCAGGCCGGCGCGGGGCAGGGATATCACCTCGGCGTGGTTTTGCTCCAGCAGTTCGGTCAGCCGGGCCTGCATGGTGTCGGAGTCGGTGTCGTTCCAGATGGGGTAGTCCGGCTCCGGGGCGGACAATGGCTGCGCATTAACCCGGCGCAGCCGGTCAAAAATGGCGGTACGGGCGGTCGACATTATTTGTTCCTCTCGGCCATGAGTTCACGCAGGGTGCGGGCGGCGGGTCTGGGCGCGGTGCGGCAGCGGGTCCAGGGACCCAGTTTGCTCGGGATCAGCCGCCGCAGCCGGGTGGCGCACCAGGTCATCATACGGTACAGCGCCGGCTGGCGGGTGGCCAGGGCAAAGCTGCGCCAGATAAAGGCCTCGGTGTTGCTGGCCGCCGCCTTCTGGCCGCGCAGGGGCAAGGCGCGAGGGTCGGGATCCTGCTTGGCCTCGTGGCGCAGCCGCTGCAGCAGCTCAGGAATGGGAATGCGCACCGGGCATACTTCGCCGCAGGCGCCGCACAGGCTGGAGGCGGTAGGCAGATCCTGCGTGGCCTCCAGCCCCATCAGGTGCGGCGAGATGATCTTGCCGATGGGGCCGGGATAGACGGTGCCGTAGGCGTGGCCGCCAATGCGGGTATAGACAGGGCAATGGTTCATGCAGGCGCCGCAGCGAATGCATTGCAGGGTCTTGCGCAGCTCTTCGTCGGCAAAGGCCTGACTACGGCCGTTGTCGAGCAGCACCAGGTGCACTTCCTTGGGGCCGTCCAGTTCATCATCCTTGCGCGGGCCACTGATCATGTTGAAATAGGTGGTGATCAGCTGGCCGGTGGCGGAGCGGGTGAGGGCGCTGAACAGCGGCGGTACGTCGGCCAGGAATTCCACCACCTTTTCGATGCCTGTAATGGCGATATGCACCTCGGGCACAGTAGTGCACATGCGGCCATTACCCTCATTTTCCACCAGGCAGAGGGTGCCGGTTTCGGCCACCGCGAAGTTGACCCCGGACACGCCCACGTCGGCGGTGCGGTATTTCTCCCGCAACACGCGGCGGCCGGTCTGGATCAGGGTGTCCACATCCAGGGTGTGTTCAAAGCCGGGTACGTGCTCGGCAAACAGGTCGGCCACCTGCTGCTTGTTCTTGTGAATGGCGGGCATGATGATGTGGGACGGCGTTTCCTCGCCGAGCTGTACTATGTATTCGCCCATGTCGCTTTCCAGGCAGGTGATGCCTTCCTTGGCCATGGCGTCATTGAGTTCGATCTCCTCGCTCACCATCGACTTGCCCTTCACCGCCAGGGTGCCGCCGTGGGACTGAATGATGTCGGTGAAAATGGCGTTGGCCTGCTCGGCGTTTTCCGCCCAGTGCACGCGAATGCCGTTGGCCAGGCAGTTGCTTTCCAGCTGCTCCAGCAGCTCGGGCAGCTTGCTCAGGCAACGCTGGCGAATGGCCTCGGCCCGGTCGCGAATGGCGGCTTCTTCGTCGGGGTCGGCAAAGGCGGTTTTGCGCTTGTCGCGCAGGTAGTCCATGGCGCCGCGAAAGTTGGCGCGCAGCTCCTTGTCGGCCAGGGCCGCTTCGGCCTGGGGATGAAAGTGTTGGGGCTGGTTATGCATGTTGTCCCTCCAGCCGGCTCAGCAGAAAGCTGGCCAGGTGAATGCCCTTGAGGGTACGGCCCTGGTATTCCAGGGCGCCGTTGATATTGAGCAGGCAGCCCCAGTCGGCGCTGACCAGCTGGTCTGCCTGGGTGTCGCTCAGGTGCTGGGTCTTGTCCTGCACCATGGCCTCGCTGATGGCCGGGTGGCGCACCGCAAAGGTGCCGCCAAAGCCGCAGCATTCGCTTTCATAGGCCTGCTCGCGCAGTTCCACCTGCTCCAGCTGGCTCAGCAACTGGCGGGCGGTGACATGCACCTTCATTTCCCGGCGGGCGGCGCAGGAGGTATGCAGCACCACTGAGGTGCTGGGCCCCTGATCTTTCAGCCGAATGCGGCAGACGTGCACCAGAAACTCGGTGAGTTCAAATACCCGATCACAGAATTCATTGGCACTACGTTCGTGTTCGCTGCCGGCAAACAGCCGGCGGTAGTGATGGTGCATCATGCCGCCGCAGGAGCCCGACAGCACGATCACCGGCCAGGGCTCGGGAAACAGCGCCATCTGGCTGAGTGCCGTGGTACGGGCGTCGTCGTTGTAGCCGGAGGAATAGGCGGGCTGGCCACAGCAGCTTTGCTTGGGTACGTAGATGACTTCAACCCCGGCCAGCTCCAGCAGGCGAATGGCATCCAGCCCGCTTTGGGGCGAAAACAAATCCACCAGGCAGGTGGCGTAGACATAGACCTTGTCGGGTCTGGACGGATAGAGGCGAATGGCGGATGACATAGGGCAATTCCTGTCTGGGTTACAACAAGGCCGCCGGCGGGCACCGGCGGCACGGCATCAGGACAGCTGTAGCAGCGGATCCGTGATGCCCATTCCATAGATGGCGATCATGCCAATCACGCCGATGGCCACCAGGTAGTAGAGGGTGGGCAGGGCGGTTTTGCGCAGGGTGGTGCCTTCCCGGCCCAGCAGCCCCACGGTGGCCGAGGCCGCCACCACGTTGTGAATGGCGATCATGTTACCGGCGGCGGCCCCCACGGCCTGCAGCGCCACCACCATGGCGGTGGACACTCCAAGGGTCTGGGCCACTTCAAACTGGAACTGGGAAAACATCATGTTGGACACCGTATTGGAGCCGGCAATAAAGGCCCCCAGGGCGCCGATCACGCCGCTGATGGCCGGAAAGAAGTCACCCACGTGATCCGCCACCACCTTGGCCGCCATGACCGGCATACTGGCAATATCGGCTTCGTTAACGCCGGAGTTGATGAAGATCCGCACCATGGGCACGGTAAACATCAGCACAAATCCGGCGCCAATCAGCGTTTTGCTCGACTCGTGAATGGCGGGGCCAAAGGAACTCAGCGAACGGGTCTGAGTCAGCACCGCTACCAGCGACACGAACACCAGAATGCCGCCGGGCAGATACAGGGGCTGAATGCTGGCGCTGATCCCAGCCTCGCCCAGCAAGTTGGCAAAGGCGATGTTCCAGCTGGTGAGCAGGCCCTTGAAGCTGTCGCTGGTGCGGCTCAGTACCAGCAGCACCGGCAGCAACAGGTAGGGGAACCAGGCCAGGGCCAGACCAATGGGCTTTTTCTGCAGGTCTTCCTTGTGTACGGCCAGGGTGCCCAGCCACTCGGCCGGCCAGTCTTTTTCATCGGGAAAGTCAAAGGTGTGCCTGGGCGCCAGAAAGCCCTTGCGGGCGGCGCCGACCACCAGTGCCAGGCCGATCAGGCCGCCGACCAGCGACGGAAACTCGGGACCGAGAAACACGCCGGTGAGGGCGTAGGGCACGGTAAAGGCGAGGCCGGCGAAGATGGCAAAGGGCAGGATTTCCAGGCCTTGTTTCCAGCTTTTTTCCTTGCCGAAAAAGCGGGTCAGCATCATGCACATGAACAGCGGCATCAGAATGCCGATAATGGCATGGGTGACGGCCACGTTGCTGGTCACGGTTTGCAGATAGGCCGGCCAGCCCGAGCCCGCGGCGCTCAGGGTGGTGTTGATGGCGGCGTTGTCGAGGCCGGTGGTCACCCCCACGATAATGGGGGTGCCCACGGCGCCGAACGATACCGGTGTACTCTGGATCATCATGCCCATCAGCACCGCACCCAGGGCCGGAAAGCCCAGTGCCACCATCAGTGGTGCCGCCACCGCGGCTGGGGTACCAAAGCCCGAGGCGCCTTCAATAAAGCAGCCAAAGCACCAGGCTACAATGATGGCCTGAATACGCCGGTCCGGGCTGATGGCGGTAAAGCCGTTGCGAATGGTGGTAATGGCGCCGGTATGCTTGAGGGTATTGAGCAGCAGAATGGCGCCGAAGATGATCCACAGCAGCGAGACGGAAATCACCAGCCCCTGCAGGGCTGAAGCCAGCACCCGGGTGCCGGTCATGTCCCAGATCCAGAGCGCGATAATCACGGTCAGTATAAAAGCCAGGGGCATGGCGCGCTTGGCCGGCCATTGCAGGCCCACCAGCAGTACGGCGGCGAGCAGTATGGGTGAAAAGGCCAGCAATGCCAGCAGGGTCTCATTCATCATGATTATGGTCCTTGTCAGTGGGGTGGCTGCCTTTCCACCCTTCTCCTTAAGGTAGAGTACGACGGCACTCAGTGTGTTAATCGAATGTAAACTTTAATTCCTTGTTTTTTGTGGATATATAGGCTTAATGAAACTTATTGTTTCCAAAACTGGTTAAATGATGCCGAGAACCGACGATCTCATTCTGTTTGCTCAGGTGATGGAGCTGGGCTCCTTCAGCAAGGCTGCCGACGCTCATGGTCTGACCAACTCGGTGGTGAGCAAGCGTATCGCTCGGCTGGAAGCCGAGCTGGGCAGCACCCTGATTTACCGCACCACGCGGCGCCTGACCCTGACCGAGGCGGGCCGGGTATTGTTTGAGCGGGCTCAGGTGGTGGCACAAACGGCCCAGGAGGCCTTTGATGCGGTGACCGGCTACAGCGACTCCCTGCAGGGCCACATTCGCATGTCGGTGCCCACCATTTCCGGCGATCTGTTGCTGGCCGAGGCGGTGGCGCAATTTTGTGAGCTGCATCCGGCTATCAGCGTCGACATGTCGCTGGACAACCGTTTTGTGGATCTGGTGGCGGAAGGCTTTGATCTGGTGATCCGCACCGGTCATCTGGAAGACTCCAGCCTGATCGCCCGCCATATTCTGGACTCGCGCTGGACCATCTGCGCCGCCCCCGCCTACCTCAGTCGTCACGGCAAGCCCCAGGTGCCGGAAGATCTGATGCAGCATAACTGCCTGATTTACAGCTATCAGGAAAGCGGCGCCCGGGACTGGCTGTTCAGACGCTTTGGTGAGACCTATTCGCTGCGAGTAAGCGGCAACTTCTCCACCGACAATGCCGCGGCCCTGCGCAAGGCTGCTCTGGCCGGTCATGGCCTGGCTTATGTGCCCCGCTGCCTGGTGTATACGGATTTGCAGGCGGGCCGGCTGGTGGAGCTGTTGCCCAGCCGGGTGGGCAAGGTGCTGGGCATTTACGCGGTGTACCCCTACAACCGGCAACCGCCCCGCAAGATAAAACTGCTGATCGAACATATTCGCTCCCGTTACATGGAGATCAGGCATTATTTCTGACGACCTCCTGAGCCTATTCGCCGGGGTCGAGCAGCTCAATCCAGTGCTTTACCGGCACCCTTGAGCGGCTGGCCAGATGCAGCTGGCAACCCACGTTGGCGGTGACGATCTGCTCGGGATTGCCTGCGCTGA
Organism: Oceanimonas aquatica; assembly: GCF_030732065.1. Lineage (GTDB taxonomy): Bacteria > Pseudomonadota > Gammaproteobacteria > Enterobacterales > Aeromonadaceae > Oceanimonas. The sequence continues at coordinate 51,777 of NZ_JAVBHX010000010.1, read as the reverse complement.
GCGCATCCAGCTTGTTGCCGAGCAGTTGCTGGCTGAGCTCGGGCTGCAGGATTGAATAGGTCCCCGCCGAGCCACAACACAGATGACCGTCCTTGACCGGAGTCAATTCCAGCCCCGCCCGGCGCAGTATGGCCTCGACCTGATCACCCAGCCCGAGAGCGTGCTGCAGGGTGCAGGGGCAGTGCACCGCCGTTTTGCGGCCGGTGCCGGCCAGCTTCAGCTTGCCCAGATCCTCATTCGCCAGCACCTCGCTCAGATCCCGGGTCAGCTCGCTGACCCGGCGCGCCCGCTCGGCGTAGGCCGGGTCGTGCGCCAGTTTGTCGCCGTATTCCTTTACCATGGCGCCGCAGCCCGAGGCGCTGATCACAATGGCCTCGGCGCCGGCCTGAATATGGGGCCACCAGGCGTCGATATTGCGACGCATAAAGTTTAGTCCTTCCTCGTGGGCCGAGAGATGATAGCTGACCGCCCCGCAGCAGCCCGACCCGGGGGCCTGCACCAGACGGATGCCGAGCCGGTCCAGCACTCGGGTTGCGGCGGCGTTGGTGTTGGGCGTGGCCGCCGCCTGGGCACAGCCGCCCAGCGCCAGCATCACTCTGGAATGACGGCGGTCGGGCAGAATGCCCGTTGCTTGCGCCGGTGGCACCTTGGCAGCCAGCGCCGCCGGCAACAGCGGCCGTGCCATGCGCCCCAGCACCAGCAGCGGGCTCAGCCGGGCGGAATAGGGCAGCACGTTACGCAGCAGCCAGCGCAGCAGGCGCTGGCCCGGGGTGCGAGGCAGTTGCTGCTCCATGATGCTGCGGCCGATGTCCGCCAGCCGGCCGTAACGCACCCCCGACGGACAGGTGGTCTCGCAGCTGCGGCAGGTCAGGCAGCGGTCCAGGTGGGTTTGGGATTTCTCGCTGATTTCACCGCTTTCGAGCATCTGTTTAATAAGATAAATGCGCCCGCGCGGGCCGTCCCGCTCGTCGCCCAGCTGCTGGTAGGTGGGGCAGGTGGCGGTGCAGAAGCCACAGTGCACGCAGCTGCGCAGAATCGACTCGGCTTCTGCAATCTCGGGATGATCCAGGTATTTCACATGAATGTCTGTACGCATGATGTCGTCCTTTACAACCAGCCGTAGAGCCGGCCCGGGTTGAACAGGCCGTCCGGATCCAGCGCCGCCTTGAGTCGGCGCTGCAGTGCCTGCATGGGCGCCGGCAGGGTGTGCAGCACCTCGGCATCACGGTTGCCGCCGCGGTACAGGGCCACCTGGCCCCCGGCCGCCTCGGCCAGCCGTTCCAGTTCGGCCTTGTCGAACTCGCCCCGCAGCCAGCGCTGGCTGCCGCCCCAGTCGAGCAGCCAGGCTGCGTCGGGCAGGTCATGAGGGGCGGTGGAACGCACCGAAAAGCGCCACAGGGGGGCGTTGCCGGTAAAAAACGCCAGTCGCTGCTCGCGCAGATCCCGCCAGAAGGCATTGCCGTCTTCCAGCACCTCACCCGGCCAGGTGTGAGCGGTGCTTTCCACCGCGCTGGCGGCGCCGGACAGCCGCAGATAGAGACGGTTGTCCAGCCAGCAGGCGGCGGTGAGTGGCCGGGGCTGTGCCGCCAGCCGGTTCATCTCGATAAGTGCGGCGTCGGCGTCCAGTTCGTGCACCAGGGTCAGGGTGCACTCGGGAACCGGCATCACCTTGAAACTGAGCTCGGTGATCACCCCCAGGGTGCCCATGGCGCCGGCCTGCAGTCGGGAGACATCGTAGCCGGCCACGTTCTTCATGACCTGGCCGCCAAAGCGCAGGTGCTCACCCTGGCCGTTGATGAGCCGCAGCCCCAGCAGCTGATCCCGAATCGAGCCGCTCCAGGGCCGACCCGGCCCGGACAAGTGACAGGCCAGGGTGCCTCCGAGCGTGGCCTGGCCGTCAAACAAGGGTGGATCGCAGGCCAGCATCTGGCCCCGCTCGGCCAGGGTGGCCTGTACCTCGGCCACGGGCGTGCCGGCGCGGGCGGTGAGTACCAATTCCACCGGGTGGTAGCTGACGATGCCGCGATGGCCGGAAAGTGACAGTGGTTCGCCTTCGGCCGTCCGGCCCATAAAGGGTTTGCTGTTGCCGCCGACCAGGTTGAGCCGGGTGCCATCGGTCCGGGCCTGTTGCACTTGTTCCAGCAGGGCTGAAGTCAAATCCGCCATCAGCGGGCCTCCTTGTGGTCGAGGGTGCGGTATTCCTGGCAGTGCTTGAGCAGGGGAATGCCCTTGCCCGGATTCAGGGTGCCGAGGGCATCAAAGGCCGCCTTGATGGCGTGAAACTGGGCAAGCTCCTGGTCGCTGAACTGCACCGGCATCTGGCGGATTTTCTCGATGCCAACCCCGTGCTCGCCGGTGATGCAGCCGCCCACTTCCACGCACAGCTCCAGAATTTTGCCGCCGAACTCCTCGGTGCGCTCAAATTCACCGGGTACATTGGCGTCGAACAAAATCAGCGGGTGCAGGTTGCCGTCGCCGGCGTGAAACACGTTGGCCACCCGCAGGCCGTAGTGCGTCGACATGCGCTGCATTTCGGTCAGCACGCGGGCAAGCTGGCCTCGGGGTATGGTGCCGTCCATGCAGTAGTAGTCGGGGGAAATTCGTCCCACGGCAGGGAAAGCCGACTTGCGTCCCTTCCACAGCAGAGCCCGCTCGGCCTCGCTTTGGGAGACCCGGATTTGACTCGCGCCCTGCTCGCGAAAAATACGTTCCACCCGGGCGATGTATTCGGTCACTTCCTCCCGGGTGCCGTCCAGCTCGCACAACAGCAGGGCCTGAGCCTCGGTGGGGTAGCCGGCGTGAGCAAAGGCCTCGGCGGCGACGATGGCGTGGCTGTCCATCATTTCCAGACCGGCGGGAATAATGCCGTCGGCGATCACCGCGCCCACGGCATCGCCGGCCTGCTCTACCCGGTCAAAGGCGGCCATCACCACCCGGGCCTGTTCCGGCTGCGGCAGCAGCCTGACCGTGACCTCGGTGATGATGCCGAGCAGGCCTTCGGAGCCGGTGAGCAGCGCCAGCAGATCCGGCCCCTGGCAGTCGAGACCGTCATGGCCGAACACCAGGCGTTCGCCTTCGACGGTAAGCAGCTCTACCTTTTGCAGATTGTGCACCGTCAGGCCGTATTTGAGGCAGTGCACGCCGCCGGAGTTTTCCGCCACGTTGCCGCCGATGGTGCAGGCTATCTGGGATGAGGGATCGGGTCCGTAATACAGGCCGTAGGGGGCCGCCGCCTCGCTGATGGCCAGGTTGCGCACCCCGGGCTGCAGCCGGGCGGTGCGCGCCAGTGGGTCTATGTCGAGAATGTGTTTGAAGCGGGCCATCGACAGCAGCACGCCGTCGTTGCTGGGCATGGCGCCGGCGCACAGGCCGGTGCCCGCGCCCCGGGCCACCACCGGCACTCGGTGCTGGTGGCACAGTCGCAGCACTTGCTGCACTGCTTCTACCGTGCCCGGCAGCACCACCAGCAGCGGCATCTCACAATACATGGAGAGGCCGTCGCATTCGTAGGGTTTCTGGGTTTCGGCGTCGGTGATCACGTATTCCGGCTCGATAAAGGCCCGAAAGGCCTCGGCCAGGGTGGTACGCAGTGTCGCCTGAGGGCTGGTCATGAATTCCTTCTCCCTGACTGGGGCCGGGTGAGGCCCTCTGGTTGATCGGTCACCAGGTTGTCCGGTAGCCGTATCAGCATGGCACCACCCCCGCCGGCCATGCCATGTTTATCTATACTCGAAACACGGTTTTTGTCCCGATTACCGCCACGATCACAGTTTAAGTGCTTGCATAAAAAGGAATATTTTTACCACGCCATCGTCGCGAGGCCGGGCGGAGGGCTCTCCTCGAGTCCGGACCCGGCGCCAATGAGGCTTTGGCGCCTGAACCGCGTCGGCAGTGGGGGCTGACCGAGCCTTGACCCGGCGGCAGGGGCTGTGTTTTGTTGTGAGGCTGAATGTCTTTTTCTTACCGCGCCGGGGCCTGTCAGTGCACCGGTGTTCGATGAGGTTTTACCATGATCAAAACCGCCGTGATCGGCTATGGCCAGTCGGCCAGTATTTACCATCTGCCCTTTATCGACAGTTTGCCGGAGTTCGAGCTGGTGGCCATTCACACTTCACGGCCGGAGCGGGTAGAGCGGGACTGGCCCGATGTGCGGGTGTATACCGATGTGGATGAGATGCTGAAGGAGTCCGGCGCCCGGCTGGTGGTGATCACCGCGCCCAACGAGGTGCACTACGAGCTGGGGCGCAAGGCCCTGAGCCTGGGCCTGCACGTGGTGATGGAAAACCCGGCGGTAACCCAGCTTCATCAGGGCAGCGAGCTGATGCGCCTGGCCGAAACCAGCCGGTTGTGCCTGATCCCCTTTCACAACCGCCGCTGGGACAGCGACTTTCTTACCATTCGGCGGTTGCTGGATGAGGGCAAGGTGGGTCCGGTGCATGCTTTTGAATCCCACTTCGACCGTTTTCGCCCCACCCCCGAAGGTCAGGAAGATCAACCCGGAGTGGGCGCCGGCTCCTGGTTCGATCTGGGCGGGCATCTGGTGGATCAGACCCTGGAGCTGTTTGGCAAGCCACTGGCGGTGACCGGCCGGTGCCTGTCTCAGCGGCCGGGCTCGGACGTGACCGATTACTTTCATGTGCAACTGCACTACAGCGACAAGGAAGTGCTGCTGCACTCCAGCTCTTATCATCCCGGGCCGACCCTGCGCTTCAAGCTGCAGGGGGAGCGGGGCTGTTACATTAAACGGGGCTTCGATCCTCAGGAAGAGCGGCTGCGGGACGGCATTGTGCCCGGCTCACCCTACCTGGCGAAGGAAGCTGAAAGCGATTACGGCGTGTTTTATTCCGACGGCGAGCCGGAAGTGATCGTGTCCGAGGTGGGGGGATATCGCCATTTTTACGAAGCCACTGCCAGGGCCATTCGCGGGGAGGGCCCGCTGCCGGTCACCATTCGTGACGCGCTCAACGGGCTCAATATCATTCATCTGGCGGAAAAGAGCAGCCGGGAAGGCTGTACCCTGCCGGTGCCCGATGTGAATTACTGAGCGACCTGCCGGCCCGTTAACCGCAGCCGGCCAAGGGCGGTAAAGCGCAGGGCGTAGCGCAGGGCCACGTAGCTCACCATCAGGGTGGCCACCATCAGCTCCAGTTGCGCCAGACCTTCCAGCCGGGCCAGGGCGACACCGTCCAGCCCCAGCTCGGCGGCCAGGCCGGCCACCTTGAACAGGGCGGTGGCGCCGATCACCAGCGGAAAGGTAAAGGCGGCGTAGCCCGGGCTGAACGGCAGCCGAAGCAGGTGGAACAGGGCCAGGTAGATCAGCGCCGTCATCAATACTGCAATGCCCAGCAATACCGCCACCAGCAACAGATCCGGCTGAGTGCTCACGGTCAGATAACCGGCCAGAGACAGGCTGGCGGGGGCCGCCAGAATGGCGATGGTGGGCTTGGCGGCGTCGGGCACCTCGGCACAGAAGATCAGCCGGTACAGCATCAGCGGCAGCAGCAGACCGTAACACACCAGACCAAACCACATCAGGCCTTGCGCCAGCGGCTCAAGGGCGCCTCCCGGGCTGGCCACGGCAGCCACGATAATACCCACCGGCGGTACAAACCAGCTGGGCACCATGTGGTGCAGGCGAAAGGCCTGCAGCCGGTGCCGGGCAAAGGCCAGTAAAAATACCACATGCAGGCCGGTGCCCAGTCCCCACAGCAGATCCCGTGCGCTTCCTTCCAGTGACGCTGACACCACCATGGTGGCCATGGCAAAGGTGGGTACCACGCTGCCCACCACCGGGTGGGCCAGATCTTCCGCCAGCAGGCGCGGATGCAGCACAAACTTGGCGGTCAGGATCAGCAGCAGCACGGCGGCGATGGCTGCGGCCAGGCTCTGGGCCTGACCGGCAAACAGGCCGGTGTTTTCCCAGCACCAGCCCAGGCTGGCAATGCCCAGGGCCAGCCCGGCCATGGGGGTGGGGGTGGCGGCAAGACGTTGGCGAGTGGTATTCAGCATAACGGCGCTCCTCAGTGACTGTCGCCATCATAGAAAAGCCACTTCGTTTATAATATCCAAATGTTTTAAAGCAAGCGTTTGGAAAAGCTAAATGATTACCCTGAAACAACTGCAGGTATTTGCCAGCATCGCCCGTCACGGCAACCTGGGACTGGCGGCGGAGGAAGTCTGCCTTAGCCGGGGCGCCGTGTCCCAGTCGCTGAGCGAGCTGGAGCGGCGGCTGGGCAGCCCGCTGTTCGATCGGGTACACCCCAGGTTGCAGCTCAACGATCAGGGGCTGCGGCTACAACCCCTGGCGGAAGATGTGCTCAGCCGGGTGGCGGATATCGAGCGCCAGTTCGAGGGTGGCGGTGAGCTCACCGGCCACCTGCGCCTGGGGGCCAGCCAGACCATCGGCAACTACCTGCTGCCGGCGCTGCTGGCCCGCCAGCCCTGGCTGCAGGCCGGAGTCACCATCACCAATACCCAGACCCTGTGCGACATGGTGGCCCGCTTTGAGCTGGACATGGCGTTGATCGAGGGGGAAAACCGCCACGCCGAGCTGGATACGCAAGACTGGCTGCAGGATGAAATGCTGATCGTCGCCGGCCCCTCTCATGTACTGGCGGGGCAAGGCTGCCTGACGCCCGCCTGTCTGGCCGGCAGCGACTGGGTTTTGCGCGAACCCCGCTCCGGCAGCCGTGAGCAATTCGACCGCCAGCTGGCGCCCCATCTGGCCGACATGGGCAGAGTACTGGAGCTGAACACCCCGGAAGCCGTAATGCAGGCGGTGGAGCAGGGGCTGGGGCTGGCGCTGATCTCCCGGCTGGCGGCGGCGGATCGGCTGGCCCGGGGGCGGCTGGTGGTGATCGATGTCGGACTCGATCTGCCCCGTACTCTGTCGCTGGTGTGGCACCGGCAAAAGTACCACTCCGCGCTGTTGCGCCGGTTTGTGGACACCTGCCGGGCAGCGGCCGGGGCCTGAGGCTGGCCGGAACGCCGCCCAGGCACCATCATAAAGGAATGAGGGAGGGGCCATGGTTGACTGTATGACCAAACACGTACTTGGAGGGATGGCGCTGTTGCTGGTGCTGGCGGTACCGCCAGCGAGCGCTCAGGCAAAGTTCAAGGCGGTCACTACCTTTACCGTGATCGCCGACATGGCGCAAAACGTGGCCGGCAGCGCCGCCCTGGTGGAGTCCATCACCAAGCCAGGCGCTGAAATTCATGAATACCAGCCCACCCCCGGCGACATTCTGCGCGCTCACAATGCACAGCTGCTGCTGTCCAATGGTCTGAACCTGGAGCTGTGGTTCGAACGCTTTTACCAGAACCTGAAAGACATTCCCGAAGTAGTGGTGAGCGAGGGCATAGTGCCCATGAGCATTGATGAAGGGCCCTACCGCGGAAAACCCAACCCTCATGCCTGGATGTCACCGGATAACGCCCTGATTTACGTCGATAATATTCTCGCCGCCTTTGTGCAGTACGATCCGGGCAATGCCGAGGTCTACCGGGCCAACGCCGAGGCCTACCAGCAACAAATCATCAATCAGACCGCGCCCCTGCGAGCCCTGTTTGCCGCCATTCCCGAGCATCAGCGCTGGCTGGTGACCAGTGAAGGGGCCTTTTCCTATCTGGCCCGGGACTACGGCCTGAAGGAGCTGTACCTGTGGCCCATCAACGCCGATCAGCAGGGCACCCCCCAGCAGGTGCGCCACGTGATCGACAGCGTACGTAAGCACAATATTCCGGCGGTGTTCAGCGAAAGCACCATTTCCGACAAGCCTGCCCGTCAGGTGGCCCGGGAAACCGGCGCCCATTACGGCGGTGTACTCTACGTCGACTCCCTGAGCGAGCCCGACGGACCGGTGCCCACCTACCTCGAGTTGTTGCGGGTCACTTCGGAGACCATTGCTCAGGGCATTACCGAGGGGCTGGAATGAGCACCATCGACACCCAGGCCGCCTCACTCGACGGCGCCGGCCTGGTGGTGCAGAACGTCACCGTCACCTACCGCAACGGCCATACCGGCCTGCGCGACGCCAGCTTTCACCTGCCTCTGGGTACCATTGCCGCCCTGGTGGGGGTGAACGGCTCCGGCAAGTCGACCCTGTTCAAGGCCATCATGGGCTTTGTGCGGCTGGCGACCGGCGATATTCGTGTGCTGGGCCAGCCGGTGGCGGCGGCACTGCGCAGCAACGCGGTGGCCTATGTGCCCCAGTCCGAAGAAGTGGACTGGAACTTTCCGGTGCTGGTAGAAGATGTGGTGATGATGGGCCGTTATGGCCACATGGGTTTGCTGCGCCGGCCGAAAGAGGCGGATCACCAGGCCGTGGCGCGGGCGCTGGCGCGGGTGGGCATGAGTGACTTTCGTCATCGTCAGATTGGTGAGCTCTCTGGCGGCCAGAAGAAGCGGGTGTTTCTGGCCCGGGCCCTGGCCCAGGACGGCCGGGTGATTCTGCTCGACGAGCCCTTTACCGGGGTGGATGTGAAAACCGAGGATCGCATCATTACCCTGCTGCGGGAGCTGCGCGATGAAGGCCGGGTGATGCTGGTCTCCACCCACAACCTGGGCTCTGTGCCCGAGTTCTGCGATCGCACCGTGCTGATCAAGGGCACCATTCTGGCCCACGGCACCACCGCCAGCACCTTCAACCAGGCCAACCTGGAGCTGGCCTTTGGCGGTGTGCTGCGCCATTTTATGCTGACCGGCAAAAGCTCGCCCATTGGCGTGATCAGCGACGATGAACGGCCACTGATCATCGAGGGGGGCCGGGTACAAAGCCGAGCCCGGCGGGAGCGGAGCGATGACGATTCTGCTTGAGCCCTTTGGTTACGGCTACATGGTCAACGCCATCTGGGTGTCGGCCCTGGTGGGGAGCGTGTGCGCCTTTTTATCCTGCTACCTGATGCTCAAGGGCTGGTCGCTGATCGGCGATGCCCTGTCCCACTCCATTGTGCCCGGGGTGGCCGGCGCCTACCTGCTGGGGTTGCCGTTTTCCCTGGGGGCCTTTGTGGCCGGGGGCCTGGCCGCCGGCGCCATGCTGCTGCTGCATCAGCGCAGCAAACTCAAGGAAGACGTGATCATCGGCCTGATTTTTTCGGGCTTTTTCGCCCTGGGGCTGTTCATGATGTCGCTCAGGCCCATGGCGGTCAACATTCGCACCATTGTGCTCGGCAATATTCTTGCCATTGATCCCTTTGATATCGCCCAGCTGGTGATCATCGGTCTGGTGTCGTTGCTGGTGCTGGTGTGCAAATGGAAGGATCTGCTGGTGGTGTTTTTCGACGAGCACCACGCCCGCTCGGTGGGCATCAACCCCGTTCACCTCAAGCTGATGTTCTTTACCCTGCTGGCGGCCTGCACGGTAGCGGCCATGCAGACGGTGGGCGCCTTTCTGGTGATCTGCATGGTGGTCACTCCCGGCGCCACCGCCTACCTGCTGACCGATCGCTTTCCGGTACTGCTGATGATCGCCGTCGGCCTGGGCGCCGTGACCAGCGCCGTGGGCGCCTATGCCAGTTATTTTCTCGATGGGGCCACCGGCGCCCTGATCGTGGTGTTGCAGACCCTGCTCTTTCTGCTGGCCTTTGTGTTCGCCCCCAAACACGGCTATCTGGCCGCCCGCCGGCGCGCCGCCGAGGCCCGGGAGGCACCGGGATGAGTATGGCAGAACAGCTACTGTTGCCCTTTCAGTTTGCCTTTATGAACCAGGCGCTGATCATTTCGGCCCTGATAGCGGTGCCGGCGGCACTGTTGTCGTGCTTTCTGGTGCTAAGAGGCTGGGCGCTGATGGGCGATGCCATGAGCCATGGGGTGTTTCCCGGCGTGGTGCTGGCCTACCTGGCGGGCATCCCGCTGGCCCTGGGGGCCTTTGGCGCCGGCATGATTTGTGCTCTGAGCATCGGCTTTCTCGCCGCCAACAGCCGCATTCGCCAGGACACCGTGATGGGCATAGTGTTCTCCGGCATGTTCGGGCTGGGCCTGCTGGTGTATGTCAGCATCAGTACCGAGGTGCATCTGGATCATATTCTGTTTGGCGACATGCTGGGTGTGGGCATCAAGGACATCATGGAAAGCGGCGCCGTGGCGCTGCTGACGGTGCTGGTGCTGGGCATGAAATGGAAGGACTTTCTGCTGCACGCCTTTGACCCGGTGCAGGCCAGGGCGGTGGGGCTCAGGGTCACCTGGCTGCATTACGGCCTCTTGTGTCTGCTCACCCTGACCATAGTGGCGGCGCTGAAGTCGGTGGGCATTCTGCTGGCCATCGCCATGCTGATCACGCCCGGCGCCACCGCCTTTCTGCTGACTCGGCGCTTTGGGCTGATGCTGCTGTGGTCGGTGCTGGTGGCGGTGTGTGCTGCGCTGGCCGGGGTGTATCTGTCGTTCTTTATCGACAGCGCCCCGGCGCCGACCATAGTGCTGCTGATGATGGCGCTGTTTATGCTGGCCCTGATGTTTGCCGGCCGTGCAGTACCCGCTGCCTGACCGCCACCGGCAGTTCGCTAAAACGTTGGCCCAGTATCAGCTCCAGCCGGCGTAGGTCGCGCTCCAACTTTTCCCGCTCGGCGTTATTTTCGGTGGCGATAAGAAGATCTGCCAGTCGCAGGTATTCCTTGCGGGCCTCCAGCTCCGGCGGCAGGTAGCCGGCGTTTTTCAGCAGCCGGTAACCGGCGCGCAGGTGCTCGGGCACCAGGCTGTCGTCCTCCAGTTGCTGGGGCTGGCCGGCGCCGGCCAGATCCTCGAACTGGCCTTCCCGTCGAGCCTGGCTGATGGCCTGCTAGGCCAGCTGATCAATTAACCACATGGGACCTCCGTGTTGCTGATGACCTGGTGGCGGTACCTAACCGCCGAACAGAAAAAACCAGAGCGGTACCGGCGCCACCGCCAGGGCTGTGAGGACGATAAAACCATGATAGGGAATGAGCCTGCTCATGCCCACCACCATGCCGATGCCGCCGCCGCCGCCAATCAGGGTATTGCCCGGCAGGTTGAGGGCCACGGCGATGGTCAGGTAGCGATAGGTCAGCAATATCGGCGCGAGCCGCGAAGGCAACTGCTCACCGAGCAGTGCCAGCCGTTGTGACCGGTCCAGCGGCGCCAGGCGCTTGATCAGGGCGGCGGCCCGGTACAGGTGCAGCCAGTGCAGCAGCCGATGAATGGAAGACGGGGGGATCAGCCGGCCGAGCAGAAAGCTGAGCGACAGCGCCGCCAGGGTACAGAGATAAACCAGTACCGCCCCCTTGCTGCCCAGCAACAGCATCAGCGCCAGACCGATCTCGATGCCGGGCATGAAGGGAATCGTCATCAGGGCGATATACAGGCAGGCCGCCGTCAGTACCATGACGCTGAGCATGGCATCGTGACGGGGAAACAGCTGCAGATTGAGTTGTCCGGCCAGCCAGTTTCCTCCCAGGTTCAGCGCAATAACCAGGCTGATTAGCAGGGCGAGCCTGAGCAGGCGGATCAGGCGCGGGCTCCCTGCCGGCTTCTTGGGCGAAGGGATCATGGCGATGGCGGGCCGGCAGTGGCCTGATCCTTCAGGGTGCCTCTAAACCAGTATTCCCGGCGAGTATTCCAGTACCAGCGTTCCTTGGTCCAGACGAAGGTCACCTCGGCGTTATCGCCCGTTATCACTCCCTGCCAGCTGATGGTGCCGTGGGTCGGGCTTTCGGTGACGGCATGGAAGTGAATGGCGTTGTCTTTCACCTGGGTGGTATAGGGGCTGCTGCCGAAGTTGTAGGGAGCACAGGAGATGGAGGTGAACAGGCCGTCATGAAAGGTGAGCTCTTCATGCTCATCGGGATCCAGTGGCTTGCCGGCTTCGCCGTTAATGCCGACAAAAGTCATGCCGTCCAGCAGGCCCTGAGCGGCCTGCACGCCTGCTGGCAGCAGCGCCAGCAAGGCCATCAGCAGGCCATACCGCAGTGAGGTGTTCATCAGTGCCTCCGGGGAAACCTGTTGTTCCCAAGTGTGCGCTCACTTTTTATTTTAGCAGCATGCCCTGCTTCAGCTATTCCACCAGCAGGTGTAATGGCGACGACGGTGAAGGGCTCAGGTCAGCTCGTCGTCGCCGGTGCGCACCACCAGTTTGCCGAAGTTCTGGCCCTGAAGCAGGTCGATAAAGGCCCGAGGCGCGTTTTCAAGCTCTTCCACTATCTGCTCGCGGTAGTGAATTTTGCCGTCATGCAACCACTGGCTCATATCTGTCACGAACTCATCATAACGATGGGCGTAATCGTCAAAGATGATAAAGCCCTTTACCGTCAGCCGCTTGACCAGAATGGTGCCCATCAACTGACCCAGACGATCCGGACCGTCAGGCAGGCTGGTGGCGTTGTATTGCGAGATTAGGCCACACACCGGAATGCGGGCGCCGGTATTGAGCAGCGGCAGCACCGCGTCCAGTACCTTGCCGCCCACATTCTCGTAGTAGATATCGATGCCATCGGGGCAGGCGCTGGCCAGTTGGTCGGCAAAGTCACCGGCCTTGTGATCAAGGCAGGCGTCCACGCCCAGGGTTTCCAGCGCATAGCGACACTTCTCTTCACCACCGGCCACGGCCACCACCCGGCAGCCCTTGAGCTTGCCGATTTGCGCCACCATGGAGCCCACGGCACCGGTGGCGGCGGCTACGACTAGGGTTTCTCCGGCTTGCGGCCTGCCGATATCCAGCAGGCCCATATAGGCGGTGAAGCCGGGCATGCCGAGCACACCCAGCGCCCAGGAAGGTGACATTTGTGCGGGATCCAGCTTGATCAGGCCTTCACCGTCGGACAGCGCATAGTCCTGCCAGCCGTTGTAGCTCAGCACCCAGTCACCCGGTTGATAATTGGGGTGCCGGCTGGCATGCACCCGGCAGACGGTGCCGCCGACCATGGGATCCCCTACCGCCACCGGCTCGGCGTAGGATTTGGCATCGCTCATGCAGCCCCGCATATAAGGGTCCAGGCTCAGGTAAACGGTGCGCAGCAGCAGCTGGCCTTCGGCGGGCTCGGGAATGGCGGTTTCTTTCAGGGCGAAGTTGCCGGCGGTGGGCAGGCCCACCGGGCGTGAAGCCAGGGTGATCTGGCGGTTGCGGTTGGCTGTTTGCTTCATGGTGTGCTCCTTAAACTGTGAGTTAACGCTTACAGACTGGCCAGCAGTATCTGGCGGCAGTGCGCGGGAGTGACATCGCCGTGTTCGCCCAGGGCCACCATGCCGTGGGCTTGCAGGCTGTTGATAATGTCGTCGATGTGTTCAGCGCCCAGGCCGTAGTCACCGAGGCGGGTCCTGACGCCCATTGCTTCAAAAAAGTCGCGGGTATGCTCAATGGCGGCCTCGGCCTTGTCGTTGTCGCTGCCTTCATGAATATTCCAGATCCGTTCCGCGTACTGCACCAGCTTGCCGAGTTTGCTTGCTTTGCGCTGACGCAGCATCTCCGGCAGCACCACCGCCAGGGTCTGGGCATGATCTAGGTTGTGCTGGGCGGTCAGCTCATGACCCAGCATATGGGAAGCCCAGTCCTGAGGCACGCCGGCACCAATCAGGCCGTTTAATGCCAGGGTGGCGGTCCACATCAGGCTGGCGCGGGTCGGGTAGTCTTGCGGCTCGTTCAGCGCCCTCGGACCGATCTCGAGCAGGGTTTGCAGCAGGCCCTCGGCAAAGCGGTCCTGCACCGGGGCCTGGGCCGGGTAAGTCAGGTACTGCTCCACCACATGCACAAAGGCATCGACCACGCCATTGGCCACCTGACGGGCAGGCAGGGTGTAGGTCTTGACCGGATCCAGCACCGAAAAGCGCGGATATACCAGCTCGCTTTTGAAGGGCAGTTTGGCCTGCAGCGACTTGCGGGTGATCACCGAGCCCTGGTTCATCTCGGATCCGGTAGCCGGCAGGGTCAGTACGGTACCAAAGGGCAGGGCCCGTTTGATGTTGTTCCCCATGCTGGTGAGGATTCCCCAGGGATCGCCTTCAAACAGGGCAGCAGCGGCCACGAACTTGGTGCCATCGATCACGGATCCGCCGCCAACGGCCAGCAAAAAGTCGATCTGGTTGCGGCGCACCAGCGCCACCGCCTCCATCAGGGTTTCAAAGCTGGGATTGGGCTCTATGTCGCCGAACAGCTGTACTTCACGTTCACCCAGGGCGGCGGTCACTTCATCCAGGGTGCCGGTGCGGCGGGCACTTTCGCCACCAAACAGCACCAGCACCCGGGCGTCGGCCGGCACCAGCTGATCCAGGCTGGCAATTTTGCCGGCACCAAATTCGATACGGGTCGGATTGTAAAAGCTGAAATCCTGCATGAGTTATCCTCGTTTTATTGCAATGTGAATGCATGAGTAGACCAGTCGTCTAGTGGGTTGGTCTGAAAAAGCCCGCTGCCATGGCGGGCTGGATTATTTCATCGTCAGTGAGGCATCAGCAGCTGCCGGGTCAGGAACATGGCCTGATTCATGTGTGCATCATCCCGGTGCAGCTTGGTCAGCAGGCTGGCACCCAGCCACAGCTGATAAAGGGTGGTGGCCAGCAGGGCCGGCTTTGTTGCTGCCGGCAGCGAGCCATCGGCAACACCGGCGGCAATGCAGCCCTGAATACGGCCAATGACCTTGTCGGTGCCGGCTTTCAGTGTCAGACGCATGGCTTCAGACAAGTCTGCAACCTCGGCGCTGAGCTTGACCACCAGACAGTCGCTGCGGCCCTGCGGGCTGCAATAGCGACGCTGCCATTCTTCCCAGTAGCCCATCAGCCGCTCGCGGCCGTTCAGCCCGGTCCGGCCGAACAACTCATCCAGCTCGAGAAGATACTGGCTGAAATAGTCCTCCAGCAAGGCCTGGCCAAACTGCTCCTTCGATTTGAAATAGTGGTAGAAGGAGCCCTTGGGCACACCTGCCTGCTGCAGCAGGGCACTGAGCCCCACCGAGCTGAAGCCCCGGGCGGCGAGGATCTCGCGACCGGTATCAAGCAGATGCTGGCGAGTGTCTTGATGTTTGGTATTCATGGGCAACATGCTACCCCATGACTAGACCGATCGTCTAGTCATGGTTTGGGGGCTTTTTTTGCCTTTACCCGGTCAGTGCTATGCCCTGCTCAGGCTGAACTTCTGCACCAGCCGGTGCAGGCCGTCGGCCAGGGACTCCAGCTCTTGTGAGGCGGATGACGTATGGCGGGCACTGCCGGCCACTTCATCCGACATGCGGTCAATGCCTGCGAGGCTGCCGTTCAGCTCCGCCGCAACTGCACTCTGCTGCTCGGTGGCAGTGGCGATCTGCAGGTTCATTTCCGTCATGCGGGCCACCGCCTCGCTGATGTGCTGCAGGGAGTCGGCCGCGTGGCGGGCTTCTTTGGCACCCCCCTCGATGATCTGCTGGCTGTTGTCCATGGCCTGGGTCACCGCTTCCGCCTGTTGTTGCAGGCTGCCAATGGTCTGGTTGATTTCCTCAATAGACTGCTGGGTCCGTTGTGCCAGGTTGCGTACTTCCTCGGCCACCACCGCAAAGCCCCGTCCCGATTCTCCGGCCCGGGCCGCTTCAATGGCGGCGTTGAGTGCCAGCAGGTTGGTCTGCTCGGCAATGTCGCTGATTACCCGAGACACCACACCGATGCGGGCGCTGTCTTCCTTCAGGGCCAGGGCCAGCGCGCCGGCCTGACCGATTTCTCTGGCCGCCATTTCCACCTGACGGCTGGAGTTCAGCACCACCCGGTTGCTCTGTTCGGTCTGCTCTGCTGCTTCGCGGGCGGCACCGGCGGCATTCTGGGTGTTGCCGGCCACATCGCGGAAGGTAGCTTCCAGCTGGTGCATGGCGCTGGCAATGCGGGCAATTTCCTGCTGCTGGTCGTCCAGCGCCGTGGATGACTGTGACGACATTTGCCGCAGCTGCACGGTGGCCCCGCCCAGGCCGTCGAGGCTTGCGGAGATCTCCTGCACCAGATTGCGTATGCCGGCCTGCATGGCGATAAAGTCATCGGCGGCCTTGCCCAGCTCATCCTGGGAGAAATGACGGCGATCGAGATCTTCACCGAGCAGGCCGTTCCTGACTCTGTCCATCTGAGCGTTGAGCCGGGCCAGGGGCAGACGAATGCGTCGGTTGATGATGATGCCCATGGTCAGCATAAAGCCGGCCAGCAGCAGGCACAGAACGATTACCAGCGTGCTAATGTTGTCGATCACCGCCGACTCCCGATCCTTGATGGCTTTTGCCTCGGCAGCTATCTGCTGCTGAGTCTCGCCAAGCAGGGCAACGATGGCATCGAAGGGGGCCAGCATGTTGGTCAGCATCTTGACCCGGGCCGCCGCTATGTTGCCGGCGTCGATCAGCCGCAGATAGTCATTCTGCATGTCCTGATAGTCGCTGATACGGCGGCGAAAGTCGTCGATAAAGGCGTGCACCTCGGCGCTGCTGGCCTGCTGCTGCATGGCCGAGAGGTAGCGTTCCACCTGCTGATCGTTGTGATTGATTTTGGCGAGGATCTCTACATGTTCGCGCCGGTCTGTGGTCAGACCGTAGTCGAGGGCAAAGCGACGGTAGGTGACGGTGCTGTAGCGCAGGTTGGAGATGGTCTGCAGCAGGCTGATATTGCGTTCTACTATGCCGTCCATCTGCCGTTGTATGCCCTGCATCGACAGGTAGATATACAGGCTGAAGGCCAGGACCGCCAGCAGCATGGCGCCGAAGGAAGCGGTCAGCAGTGTCTTGATGGATAAACGAGTGAACATGTTCTTGACTCTCGAAATGGTGGTTCGGGAAGTATAAGTAAAGGTTATTTAGAGTTATATTCTATATAACCTTTTTAATTGATAGGTTTTGGGAATCAATGTGTTGGGAGGCCGATCAGCCCGTGTGGCGCAGACTGGTGACAATTGTCGAAAATGTTCGGCCAGCTGATCGATAAGCCATATGGACGCCTCCCGGCAAGTTTACTTCCCGATACAGAACGACGAGAAAATCCTTCCCAGCAGGTCATCGGAGGTGAATTCACCAGTGATCTGGCTGAGCTGCTCCTGGGCCAGGCGCAGCTCTTCCGCCACCAGCTCGCCGGCCATGTACACCTCCAGCTGCTCCCTGGCCATGATCAGGTGCTGGTCGGCGTGGTGCAGGGCGTCCAGGTGGCGCTGGCGGGCGCTGAAGCCGCCTTCGCCGCCGCCCTGATAGCCCATGCAGTCCTTCAGGTGCTCCTTGAGTGCTTCCACCCCTTCGCCGGTGCGGGCGGAGATG
This sequence comes from Oceanimonas aquatica, assembly GCF_030732065.1. Taxonomy (GTDB): domain Bacteria; phylum Pseudomonadota; class Gammaproteobacteria; order Enterobacterales; family Aeromonadaceae; genus Oceanimonas. Next base: position 34,590 of record NZ_JAVBHX010000010.1, on the reverse strand, counting down.
GGATACACAGGATGCTCGCCGTCGCTGGCCACGGTCAGCGCCTCGCCGGTGAGATCCGCCTTGTTACGCACCACGGTGAGGCCGATATGGGCCGGCAGCCGGTCGATAAAGTCGGGCCAGATGTCTTTCGGGTGCAGCGCCGAGGTGGTGGTGCCGTCCACCATAAACAGAATGCGATCGGCCTGTTCGATCTCGGCCCAGGCCCGCTCGATACCGATGCGTTCCACCGCATCGCTGGCCTCGCGCAGGCCGGCGGTGTCGATGATGTGCAGGGGCATGCCGTCGAGGTGAATGTATTCCCGCAGCACGTCCCGGGTGGTGCCGGCAATGTCGGTGACAATGGCCGATTCCTTGCCGGCCAGGGCGTTGAGCAGACTGGACTTGCCGGCGTTGGGGCGGCCGGCGATCACCACCTTCATGCCCTCGCGCATGATGGCGCCCTGGCGCGCTTCCCGCTGCACCTCGGTGAGCCGGTCCATGATGCCGTAGAGCTCGCCGGCAATCTTGCCGTCTGAGAGAAAGTCGACCTCCTCGTCGGGAAAGTCGATGGCGGCTTCCACATAGATGCGCAGGTGAGTGAGTGCTTCCACCAGGCCGTGTACCCGGGTGGAGAACTCGCCCTGCAGCGACTGCAGCGCCGAACGGGCCGCCTGCTCGCTGGAGGCTTCAATCAGATCGGCAATGGCCTCGGCCTGGGCCAGGTCCAGCTTGTCGTTGAGAAAGGCACGCTCGCTGAACTCACCGGCCCGGGCGGGGCGCAGGCCGGGCAGGGCCAGAATGCGGCGCACCAGCATGTCCAGCACCACGGGGCCGCCGTGGCCCTGCAGCTCGAGTACGTCTTCGCCGGTAAAGCTGTTGGGGCCCTTGAACAGCAGGGCAATGCCCTGATCCAGCACGGTGCCCTGTTCGTCCCTGAACGGCAGATAGTCGGCATAGCGCACTTTGGGTACCCGGCCCAGCACGGCCTGAGCCACGGCTTCGGCCTGAGGGCCGGAGACGCGAATAATGCCGACGCCGCCGCGTCCGGGGGCGGTGGCCTGAGCGACTATGGTGTCGTTGGACATGGGTTCTGTTACTCCGGAATTAGCTGTTCGGTTCAGTATGGCGGTGATGTCCGCCAATAAAAAAGGCGGCCTTCAGGCCGCCCAGTGTATTGCGTTAACGTCGCTCAGGCCAGTGGCCTCAGGACGTGGCCTTGCCGTGCAGGCCCTTTTTCTCCAGCTGGCGGAAGATATACCACTGCTGGGAGATGGTGACCACGTTGCTCACCAGCCAGTACAGGGTCAGACCGGCGGGGAACCACAGGAAGAAGAAGGTAAAGATGATCGGCATGAACTGCATCACCTTCTGCTGCATCGGATCGGTGACCGTGGTCGGGCTCATCTTCTGGATCATGAACATGCTGGCACCCATCAGAATGGGCAGCACGAAGTAGGGATCCCGTACCGACAGGTCGTCAATCCACAGGAAGAAGGGGGCGTGGCGCAGCTCAACGGATTCCATCAGCACCCAGTACAGGGAGATGAAGATGGGCATCTGAATGAGGATGGGCAGACAGCCGCCGAGCGGGTTGACCTTTTCCTTCTTGTACAGCTCCATCATGCCCTGAGACATCTTCTGGCGGTCGTCGCCGTAGCGCTCGCGCAGGGCCAGCAGCTTGGGCTGCAGCATGCGCATCTTGGCCATGGAGGTGTACTGGGCCTTGGTCAGCGGATACATGATGCCGCGCACCACAAAGGTGGTCAGCACGATGGCCAGACCCCAGTTGACCACAAAGCTTTGCAGGAATTGCAGCAGCTTGAACAGCGGCTGGGCGATAAACCACAGCCAGCCGTAGTCCACGGTCAGATCCAGGTTGGGGGCGACCACGGCCATTTCGTCCTGCAGTTTGGGACCCAGCCACAGTTTGGCGGACAGGCTCTGCTCGGCACCCGGAGCTACGGTAGTGACCGGTGCCTTGAAGCCGATGATGCCCTGGCCCTGACCGTTCAGGAAGCGGGTGTACAGCTGGTTCTCGCCATTTTCCGGGGCCACCCAGGCAGACACAAAATAGTGCTGCAGCATGCCGACCCAGCCGCCTTCGGTGGTCTGATTCAGGTTGGCTTCACGTACGTCACTGAAGTCGTACTTGCTGTAGCGGGTCTCGCTGGAAGAGTAGGCCGGGCCGCGGTAGGCGGAGGCCATCAGCATGCTGCCGCCATCGCCCTCAGGGTGGGTTTCACTCTGCTTGAGCTGGGCGTAAAGCTGGGCCTGGACCGGCTTGTCGCTGCCGTTGCGAATGTCGTAGTTCACACCCACCACGTAGCGGCCGCGCTCCAAGGTAAAGGTTTTGGTGAAGGTGACACCGTCGGCGTTGGTGAAGGTCAGCGGTACACTCAGGCTGTCTTCACCTTCGGCCAGCCGATAGCTTTTCTGCTCGGCCCGGTACAGGGGGCGGCCGTCGGCGCTGGCGTCGGGACCATCACGGCCGATCAGGCCGCTCTGGGCCACGTTGACGAAGTTGGCGCCGTTGCTCAGCAGCACGAACTTGTCGTCGGAGTTGAGCTCGTCGTCATGTTCCAGCAATTCGCCGCGCACTATGTCGCCGCCCTGGGTGTCGATGGTCAGCTCCAGAGTATCGGAGACGATGGTCACCAGCTGGCGGCTGGACGCCACGGGGGCATCGGCGGGCACTTCGCCACCGGCCTGGTCCGACTCGGGAATAAAGCTGTCATCGCCCGTGCTGGTCTGGGTGCTTTGCTGCGCCGTTTCTGGCTGGGGCGCCTTATCCGTCTGCCACTGTTGCCAGATGAGAAAGCTCACCAGCAGCAGCGCAATAACAAGTATGTTGCGTTGGGATTCCATAGTGTCAGTTTCTTCGCTTTGTCGGGACCGGATCGTGGCCGCTTGGACCTAAAGGGTGGCATTTTAATAGACGTTTGATAGTTAACCAACCGCCTTTTGCAAAACCGTGGAGCTGAATGGCTTCAATAGCGTATTGAGAGCAGGTAGGAGTGAAGCGACACCTGGGGCCGAGCAGGGGACTGATAACCAGCTGATAGAGCCTGACCAGGCCTATGCCGAGTCTTTGCAACGGCGAGAGAGGGTGCGCCATAGCCTTTCCAGCAGCTCGAACAACTCGTCGTTGGGCACGTCTCCGATGCCTTTCTTGGCGATCACCACAATATCGACCGCAGGCAGCTTGTGCTGCTTGAGGCGAAAGGATTCGCGCGCTACCCGTTTTACCCGGTTGCGCCAGACGGCACGCTTGAGGGCTTTTTTGGGCACGGCAAGACCAAGTCGTGGATGTTCCAGACCGTTGGGTTTGGCCAGCAGGGTGATATGAGGAGAGGCGGCTCTGACGGGGTTGTCGAAGACGTTTTTGAATTGAGCGGGAGTTAACAGACGTAACTCCCGTGAAAAGGCATGCCGGGCCATTAGGCGCTCAGACGGGCACGACCTTTGGCGCGACGAGCACGCAGTACCTTGCGACCACCGGCAGTGGCCTTGCGAGCACGGAAACCGTGGCTGCGCTTGCGCTTCAGATTTGAAGGTTGAAAAGTGCGTTTCATTGTTATTACCGCTTCAGTTAACTGTACAGTTTGACCGCCATGACGAAGTGCCGAGCACTCACCGAGACGACCCATATAAAAGAGGCCGAATTCTAAACAGTTAAGTGCGTGTCGTCAATCGACATGGCATGAATACCGAGCCGGCGCCTTTGCATGCATGGCAGACCGGATCGATCCCGGATCCGAAAGGATCGCGGGGCTGGCATTATACGCGTGCCAGCGGGCTTGGCAACCACCACCGGTGCCGGCCTCAGCCGGTGGGCAGCACCTTGCGCAAAAAGGCGCGGGTGCGCGGATCCTGCGGCTTGGTGAGCAGCTCACCGGGTGGCCCCTGCTCCACGATGCGGCCGCCATCCATAAAGATAACCCGGTCGGCCACGTCCCGTGCAAAGCCGATTTCGTGGGTCACCACCACCATGGTCTGGTGCGCCAGCGCCAGCTTTTTCATCAGCCCCAGCACCTCGTCCACCCATTCCGGATCCAGCGCCGAGGTGGGCTCGTCAAACAGCATTACCTTGGCGTGGCTGGCCATGGCCCGGCCAATGCCCACCCGCTGTTGCTGACCGCCGGACAGCGACGACGGATAGGCGCCGGCCTTGTCCTCCAGGCCGATGTCGCCAAGAATGCGCAGGGCTTCCGCCTGGGCCTCGGCCTTCGGCTTTTTCCAGACGGTGATCAGCCCCTCGGCGATGTTGTCGCGGGCGGTCTTGTTGGCGAACAGGGCATAGTTCTGAAACACGAAGGAGGTGCGCTTGCGCAGCTCAATGGCCTGCTTGCCGCTGTGTTTGGCCAGGTCGATGGCAAAGCCGTCGATCTCCAGGCTGCCCGCTTCGGGCGTTTCCAGCAGGTTGAGACAGCGCAACAGGGTGGATTTGCCGGTGCCCGAGGGCCCCAGGATCACCACGATTTCACCCTTGTTGATGTCCAGGCTGATGTCGTTCAGTACCGTCTGGCCGTGATAGACCTTGGTCAGATTGCGTAATTTGATCATGGTACCTCGGTCAGTAAGCCGCATTCAGGCGGCGTTCCAGCCGGCCCTGCAGGTGGGTAAAGAACACCACCACCGCCCAGTAGATCAGCGCCACCGCAATGAAGGACTCAAAAAACTTGAAGCTGCTCGAGGCTTCCTTCTGGGCCGTGGCCATGATCTCGGCGACCCCCAGGGTAAAGGCCAGTGAGGTGCTCTTGATCATGTCGATAAAGTAGTTCATCAGCGAGGGCGTGGCGATGCGCGCGGCCTGGGGCAGGATAATGCGTTTCATGGCCTGGCCCCGGGTCATGCCGATGCTCATGGCCGCTTCCATCTGGCTTTTGTGAATGCCCAGAATGGCGGCGCGAATCGACTCGGCCATGTAGGCGGCAAAGTGCAGGGTCAGGCCCACCACGGCGGCGGTAAAGGCATTCATGCCAATGAAAACAGGAAAAATCTGGGGCAGGCCGTAATACAGCAGAAACAGCTGTACCAGCAGCGGCGTGCCGCGAAAGAAGGAAATAAACAGCCGGGCCAGGGCGTTCAGTCCCGGCAGCTCAAAGGTTCTGATCACCGCCAGGGTGCCGGCGATGATCAGCGCAAGTACAAAGCCCAGCAGCGCCATTTCCATGGTGGTGCCCAGATATCTGAACAGAATGGGAAACAGCGCCAGGGTGTAGTCGAGATCGAACTGCATGCTTAGTTACTGGTGATGTCGGCGTTCAGCCATTTTTCGGAAATGGCCTTGAGGGTGCCGTCGGCACGCATGTCGGCCAGCGCCTGGTTCACCTCGGCCAGCAGCGCCTGCTGCTCGGGCTTTTTCACAAAGGGAAAGGCGTTTTCCAGGGTTTCAAAGGGCTTGCCCGCCAGTTGCAGCGGCAGGCCGGCCTCGTTGATCAGCTGGGCAGAGCCGACTCTGTCCATCACGAAGGCATCAATCCGGCCCAGAGCCACGTCCTGCTCCAGGTTGGTTTCGTAGGTGATGATGTCGATCTCGTTGTTGGTGTCCTGCTTGCGCATCAGCTGCTCGAAGTTGGAGCCCAGGTTGACCGCCACCTTTTTGCCCTTGAGATCGTCCAGGCCCTGAATGCTGTCGTTGCCTTTACGTACCACGATCTGCGCGCCGTCATACACATAAGGATCGGCGAAGTCGTACTTTTCCAGGCGCTCGGGAGTGATGGTGATCTGGTTGGAAATGGTGTCGATGCGGCCGGTGTCGAGCATGCCGAACAGACCCGAGAAGTTGGTGGTTACAAACTCCACATCCCGGCCGATGCGGGTGCCGATCTCGTTCCACACATCCACTTCAAAGCCCTGCAGTTCGTCCTGCTTGACGAAGGTAAAGGGAAAATAGCGGCCCGACATGCCTACCTTGACCGGATCGGCGGCCATGGCGGGGGCGATGAGGGTGGCGGACAGGGCCAGGACGGCGCCCAGACGACGAAGGGATGCAAACATGATAACTCTCCTTATTATGAGCCCGGACGAAAGCAACTGCGTCCGGCATCATTACAGCATAAATGACGGTGGTCTTTTTATACCAGCCGGAGCCATGAGGCCAGTGTTTTACAGGTAACCCGCTCGAAAAACAGGCTGAGTGAAGGTGAGCGCCGAAAAAACGGACACCCTTGAAGGTAAGGACTTACTCCGGCAGCAGCCAGCGCATAAACTGGCGGGCGGCCACCGAAGCATGGCGGTGGCTCGGCTCCAGCAGGCATAAATAGCCTTGGCTGGGCATGCTGTCGGGCAGGGCCTGTACCAGGGCGCCTTCACTCAGATAAGGCTCAAGCAGCCGCTCCCAGCCAAGGGTAATGCCCTGGCCGGCCAGGGCCGCCTGCATCAGCAGCAGGTAGCTATTGGCCTTGAGGGTGTGCGCCGGGGTGTGCCAGGGCTGCTCAATGCCGGCAAACCAGTCCTGCCAGGTGAGCCAGTCGTGGTAGTGATCTTCCAGCTCCAGCAGGGTGTGCTGCGCCAGCATTTGCTGTGGTCCGGTAATGGGGCCGTTTTGTTGCAGGTAAGCCTTACTGCACAGGGCGATCACCCGCTCCGGGCCAAACACCGGCCGAATGTTAACCCCTTCCGGCTCCCGCTCACCGGGCAGCAGGTAATAGAGCGCCAGATCAAACTCGCTGGCGTCAAGCCGGCGCGGATCTTCGGCGGTGAGAATACGAATGTCCAGCTGCGGACAGGCCCGTTTCAGCTCGGGCAGCCGGCGGGTCAGCCACATGGAGGCCACGGTGGGGCTGGACGCCAGGGTCAGCTGCAAACTGCCCTGACGCCGGGTCAGCTCGGCGGTGCCGCTGGCCAGCTCCCGCAGCAGGCCCTGCACCAGCTCAAAATAGCGTTCGCCCGCCGGGGTCAGCGCCACGCCAAGGGCGTCGCGCATAAACAGTGGCCGGCCCAGGCACTCCTCCAGCCGCTTGATTTGCCGGCTGATGGCGCTTTGGGTCAGGTTGAGTTCGGCGGCGGCCTGGGTAAAGCTGCGGCGGCGTGCCGCCGCCTCAAAGGCCTGCAGGCAGTTGAGGGGCGGCAGTGGCGAGATACGTTGAGACATGGCGGTGCGGGCAAGGCTGGTAAATACAGTCATTACTCTACTCCCGCCAGTTTGTGATGGCTACTGAGCCTGTCGCGGAATGCGATATTCCCAGTGCTTGTCGTTAAAGGGCTCGTCGTTGAGCCAGGCCTGCTGATGGGCGGTGAGGTAGTAGTAGTGTTCGTCACCCGTCATGCTGAGGGTGCTTTCCACCCGCACCTGCCAGTCGTCCCGGCCGGCCCGGTACAGCCACTCAATGTCGGCCTGGGTGGCGTCGGGATCATAAGGCCGGGTGCGGTATTGCTCGGTGGCCTTTTGCTCCACCCAGAAACCGTGGTCGAGAAAGCGGTAGGTGCCCATGTCGTCGTCCACCCGCAGACAGACCTCACCGCTGGCCACGTCCTCGGTAATGGTACGCTTGGGGGCGGGCTTGCGCAGGTAGTCCATGTTTACCGGCTGCGCCGACTCGGGCCGTTCGAACGGATTGTCGATGGTCTCACCGTTAAATACCGGCAGCAGCAGCTGCTGGGCGCCGGGCGCCAGAGTCAGGGTGGTCAGCTTGCGGCTCGGCCACAGCAGCGGGAAATGGGCGGTGGAAATGGCCACCCGCAGCCGGTGACCGGCGGGAATTTTGTAACCCATGTTGTCGAGCACCACCTCGAAGTCCATGTGCTCGCCCGGTACCGGCGGCGTGTAGTCGGCGCGGTCGTGACGCAGGCTCAGGTTGAGGGTGCCGTAGCTGACCAGGGTGGCACGACCGTCGGGGGCCACGTCGCAGAGGCGCACCGTCACCTGGCCACAGTCCTGATCCACGGCACCGGTCAGCCGCACTCTGGGGTTGCCCAGCAGCGGCAGCGGCTCGGCCAGCGGCGCGCTGTCAAAGCACAGTGACTGGGCATCGTCCCGGCGCTGATCGGTGGGAAAGTCCGGGCCGAACCAGATGGCGCAGTATTCGCCGCCGTGCACGCCCGTGGTCAGTGGCGAGCAAATGGAGGCCGCCTTGGTCAGCGAGTGCTCACCCTCGCGCAGGCCGCCGTCGGCCAGGCTGAAGGTCTTGTGGCTGACCTCGCGGGCGGGCCAGGCGTCGGTCTGCACCCAGTCACCGGCGCGGTGGGCGGCCATGGCCACCGGCGGCTGCGCCTCCTGCAAATAGAAGGTGCACTCGGGCTCGTTCATGATGCCGGTGTCGATGTCCTTGAGCCAGTGATCCCACCAGCGCAGCGCTTCCTGCAAAAAGCCGATGGCCGGATCGGGAATGGCGAAGTGAGGGTACTTGTGGATCCAGGGGCCAATCAGCGCCTTTTTCGGGCAGGTCAGATTTTCCATCATGCGCACCGGGGTGTTGCGGTAGGCATCGCCCCAGCCACCGATACAGTACACCGCCGCTTCAATGTCGGCATAATCCTCGCAGACGGAGCCGTGCTGCCAGTAGTCGTCCCGGGTGCCGTGTTCCACCCAGGGGTGGGCCATCAGCGGCATGTTTTCCAGCCTGTATTTCCAGCGATCCAGCCAGTCGTCGCCCACCAGTCGCGGGTCGGGCACGGCGGCGGAAAAGCTCAGCATGGTGGCGGCCCAGCCCAGGTTTTCCAGCAGCAGGTTGCCGCCCTTGAAGTGCACGTCGTCGGCGTAGCGGTCGTCGGTGGAGCAGATGGTGATGATCGCCTTCAGCGGCTCGGGCCGCCGCGCCGCCAGTTGCAGGCTGTTAAAGCCGCCCCAGGAGATGCCCATCATGCCCAGTTTGCCGCTGCACCAGGGCTGGCGGCTGATCCAGTCGATCACCTCAAGGGCGTCATCCTGCTCCTGCTGGAGGTATTCATCCAGCATCAGGCCGTCGGATTCGCCATTGCCGCGAATGTCCACCCGCACGCAGGCATAGCCGTGACCCGCCAGATAGGGGTGGGTGAGGGCATCGCGCACCGCGGTGCCGTCGAGCTTGCGGTAGGGCAGGTACTCCAGAATGGCGGGCACCGGGTTCTGCTCGGCGTCTTCCGGCAGCCAGATGCGGGCCGCCAGCCGAGTGCCGTCCTTCAGCGGGATCAGGGTGTGCCCGATTTCGCGTACTCGATGGGGAAATTCATGCTTGATGTGCATTGGCCGGAATTCCTTCGCTGGTGGATGAATGAATGTTGCCCTGCTCATGAGCGGCGGCCGGTTGGCCGGCGAGCGTGACCAGAGCCGGATTTGACAGCCAGCGCCACAGCGAGGCGCTGGCCAGCAGAATGATGAACATGGCGGGCAGGCCGCCCAGGTTGGACAGCATCTTGACGCCGTCGATGCCCACAAAGGACACCATCACCCAGGAGACGGTGCCGATCACCGTGCCCCACAGCACCTTGATGCCCAGACCGCTGTCGAGATCGCTGTCGGCGGTCAGGCCTTGAGTGCACAGGCCGCCAATGGCGTCGGTGTTGGAGTCGGCGGCGGTGACGTAAGAGATAAAGGCGATAAACAGCAGCAGCACTATCATGATGTTGCTGCCCGGCAGCTGCCCAAAGATGTGATAGAGCACATGCTCCACGCCCTTGTTGTTAAGCACTTCGTTAAGGCCGGCGGCCTGCTGCATGTCGAGGTAAATGGCGGTGCCGGAGAAGATGCAGATCCACAGGATGGCAAACAGCGCCGGGTACACCAGGTTGATGTGAATGAACTCGCGCACCGTATAACCCCGGGCGATCTTGCCCAGGAACAGGGCGGTCACCGGGGCCCAGGCGAACCATACCGCCCAGTAAAAGATGCTCCACCACTGGGGCCAGGGATCGCCGGCGGCGGCGCCGGTAAACAGGCTGCGGGAGAAAAAGGTGTCCAGGTACAGGCCCAGGGACTCGGTACCCAGGGCGATCATGAACACACTGGGGCCAAAGCAGAACATGAACACGCCCAGGAACAGCAGCAGCCAGGCGTTAAGCGCCGACATACGGGCAATGCCTTTTTTCAGGCCGCTGGCGGCGGAGAACACAAAGGTGGCCACGATCAGCGCAATGATCACCCCCAGACGAAACGGGCTGGTGTCGCCGCCCAGGTACTGACCGGCGCCACCGGCCAGAGTGAGGGCGCCGGTGCCCAGGGACGACGCCATGCCGGCCACCAGCGCATACAAGGCGATGGCGTCGATCACGCTGCCAAAGCGGCGGGTCAGGCGCGGACCCAGCATCGGCTCCAGCATGCTGCCGATGGAAAAGCGCTTGCGCTGGTTATAGAAGGCCAGGGCGAACACCAGCGATGGAATGGTGTAGATGGCGTAGGGAGTAAAGGACCAGTGCAAAAACATGGTGGCCATGGCAAAGCGGGCCGCCTCGGGCGAGCCGGCGTCCAGCCCGGCGCTTTCGGGCGGGCCAAACAGATGATACAGGGGCTCGGCCGTGGTCCAGAACAGTACGCCCACCGCCAGGGTGGTGCACAGGGTAATGGAAAACCAGCGCCAGCGGCTCAGCAGGGGCGTGGCCTGGTCGCCGCCGATGCGAATGCGGCCCAGGGGCGAGAAGTACACCACCACCGCCAGCACCAGCAGGTAAAGGCTGCCCAGGCTGAACAGCCAGGAGAAATTATCGAGAATGGCGCCGTTCAGCGACTTGGTGGTGGCGAGAAAGGTGTCCATATCCAGGTAGCTGGCTACCAGGGCGCCGAGCAGCAGCAAAAAGGTCGGCCAGAACACCAGGGGCCGTATATTGGTCATTAACATAAAGAATCACTCCTTGACGGGATACTGCATATCCTGTTGATTCTGTTCAAAATAGAGTCAAACGGGCTGGAAAACCGGCAACTATTTCAACATTCAGGCTCAGTGTGCAGAGTCGGCCTTTATGGCTCAAATGACATATGATCATGGGGCCATGCTCATGGAGCATTTATGTATTCATTAGAATCTTGCTTAAAGGATCCGGAAGCGATGCCGGATCCTTTGTTCACCCACCGGTATACAAAATGTGCGTAGCTTGTTTATAAAAGTGAGGATCCTGTGCATCAGGGTGTGACTTACTCACAGAAGTCAAGGATCATATTTTCCAGGATCGGCATGATCCGGCTAGAGATCCGCGAGGCTGGCAAGTAGAATGTCCACCCCCTAGATTGATCCCTTTTGCTTCAGGAGTTCGAATGAGCGCTATGCTTTGGCAGCAGTGTCTTGCCCGGCTACAGGACGAATTGCCTTCCGCGGAATTCAGCATGTGGATCCGGCCGCTGCAGGCAGAGCAGGGCGACGAGACCCTGACCCTGTTCGCCCCCAACCGTTTTGTGCTCGACTGGGTGCGCGACAAGTACCTGATCCGCATTAACGGACTGTTGGGCGAGTTTTGCGGCAATCAGTGCCCCCAGCTCAAGTTTGAGGTGGGCAACAAGCGCGCTCAGGTCAACCTGATGGCCAGCAGTGCCAGCCAGGGCAATGGCAGCAGCAAACCCCAGCCCCGGCCCCAGGTGGTGCCGTCCTGGAGTGAACAGGAAGCACAACAACCGCGGATCAATCACAAGAGCAACATGAACACCAACTACACCTTTGACAACTTTGTTGAAGGTAAGTCGAACCAGCTGGCCCGGGCCGCCGCCCGCCAGGTGGCCGACAACCCGGGTGGCGCCTATAACCCGCTGTTTCTTTACGGCGGCACCGGTCTGGGCAAGACCCACCTGCTGCATGCGGTGGGCAACGGCATTCGCGAGCGCAAGGCCGACGCCCGGGTCATTTACATGCACTCCGAGCGCTTTGTGCAGGACATGGTGAAGGCGCTGCAGAATAACGCCATCGAGGAATTCAAGCGTTACTACCGCAGCGTGGATGCCCTGCTGATCGACGACATTCAGTTCTTTGCCAACAAGGAGCGCTCCCAGGAGGAGTTTTTCCATACCTTTAATGCCCTGCTGGAAGGCAATCAACAGATCATTCTGACCTCGGATCGTTATCCCAAGGAGATCGACGGGGTTGAGGATCGCCTCAAGTCCCGCTTTGGCTGGGGCCTGACGGTGGCGATCGAGCCGCCGGAGCTGGAAACCCGGGTGGCGATCCTGATGCGCAAGGCCGCCGAGAACAAGATCCACCTGCCCGACGAAGTGGCTTTCTTTATTGCCAAGCGGCTGCGATCCAATGTGCGCGAGCTGGAAGGGGCGCTGAACCGGGTGATTGCCAACGCCAACTTCACCGGTCGCTCCATCAATATCGACTTTGTGCGCGAGGCGTTGCGGGACCTGCTGGCCCTGCAGGAAAAGCTGGTCACCATCGACAACATTCAGAAAACGGTGGCCGAGTATTACAAGATCAAGGTGGCGGACTTGTTATCCAAGCGCCGCTCCCGCTCCGTGGCCCGGCCGCGCCAGCTGGCCATGGCCCTGGCCAAGGAGCTGACCAACCATTCGCTGCCGGAAATCGGCGATGCCTTTGGCGGCCGGGATCACACCACGGTACTGCACGCCTGTCGCAAAATTGGCCAGCTGCGGGAAGAGAGTCATGATATAAAGGAAGATTATTCCAACCTGATTCGAACCCTGTCTTCCTGATCGGAGAGCCCCATGCAGTTTACCATCAGCCGCGAAGCCCTGTTGCGCCCCCTGCAACTGGTATCCAGTGCCCTGGGAGGCCGGCCCAACCTGCCGATCCTCAACAACATTCTGCTGAGCGTCGGCGACGATGCCCTGTCGATGACCGGCACCGATACCGAAGTGGAAATGGTGGCCCGGGTGCCGCTGGAAGGGGCGGTCACCGCCGGCCGCACGACCGTGCCGGCGCGCAAGCTTCTGGATATCTGTCGCGGTCTGCCCGACGGCGCCGAGCTGACCTTCAGCCAGGAAGGGGATCGTCTGCTGCTGCGCTCCGGTCGTAGCCGCTTTAATCTCTCCACCCTGCCGGCGGAAGACTTTCCCAATATCGAGGAATGGTCGTCCGAGCTGGAGTTCGACATCAACCAGCTGGCACTGAAGAAGCTGATTGAGGCCACCCAGTTTTCCATGGCCATTCAGGACGTGCGCTATTACCTCAACGGCATGCTGTTTGAGACCGATGGTCACAGCCTGCGCACCGTGTCCACTGATGGCCATCGTCTGGCCACCTGCCGGCGCGAGCTGGAGCAGGAACTGCCGGCCCAGCAGGTGATAGTGCCGCGCAAGGGCGTGCTGGAACTGGCCAAGCTGCTGGAGCACGAAGATCAGGATGTGCGCCTGCAGGTGGGCAAGAACAACCTGCGCGCCGTCACTCAGGGCTTTATCTTTACCTCCAAGCTGGTGGACGGCCGTTTTCCCGATTACCGCCGGGTGCTGCCCCGGGAAAGCGACAAGACCCTGATCTGCGATCGGGAAGGGCTCAAGCAGGCCTTTACCCGGGCGGCCATTCTGTCCAACGAGAAGTTCCGTGGTGTGCGCCTCAACCTGCAGGATCAGACCCTGAAGATCACCGCCAACAACCCGGAGCAGGAAGAGGCGGAAGAGGTACTGGACGTCAACTATCAGGGCAGCGATCTGGAGATTGGCTTTAATGTCTCCTACGTGCTCGATGTACTCGGCACCCTCAAGTCGGAACAGGTCAAGATCAGCCTGAAGGACGCCAGCAGCAGCGGGCTGATTGAAGCCGAAGACAACGGTGATGCCCTTTACGTGGTGATGCCCATGCGGCTGTAACATGGCCCTGCTCAACCTTCAGCTCAAGGATTTCCGCAATATTCGCCATGCCCGGCTGGTGCCGGCATCGGGCATCAATGCGCTGGTCGGGCCCAATGGCAGCGGCAAGACCAGCATTCTGGAAGCCATTCATTACCTCGGCGTTGGCCGCTCCTTTCGTACCCATCTCACCGGCCGGGTGATCCAGCAGGGGGAGCAGGCCTTTACCCTGTTTGCCCGGGTACAGGGTGAAAGTGAGGAAGGCCTGCCGGTGGGGCTGTCCAAAACCCGGGGCGGCGACACCCGGCTCAAGGTAGCGGGCCGGGTGGCCGAGCGACTGGCCGATCTGGCGCACATTCTGCCCATTCAGTTGATCCACCCGGAAGGGTATAATCTGTTGACCGGCGGACCCAAGTTGCGGCGTGCCTATCTGGACTGGGGGCTGTTTTATTCCCGGCCTGAGTTTTTTGCCGCCTGGGGTCGTTTTCGACGTTTGCTCAAGCAGCGTAACGCCCTGTTGCGGCAACAGCGGCCGTATCGGGAGCTGGGCTACTGGGATCCGCAACTGGTGGCGGCGGGCGAGGCGCTGAGCGCCTACCGGCAGGACTATGCCGATGCCATTGCGCCCGTGGTGGCGGCCATTGCTGCCGACTTTTTGCCGGAGTTCGAGTTCAGCTTCGACTTTTTTCGCGGCTGGGACCGGCAAACCGGCCTGGCCGAGGTGCTGGAGCAGGGCTTTGAGCGGGATGCCAACCTGGGTTACACCCAGTCTGGGCCGCACAAGGCCGAGATAAGAATAAAGGCCCAGGGCATGCCGGTGCAGGATTTGCTGTCGCGCGGCCAGCTCAAGTTGCTGGTGTGCGCCATGCGTCTGGCCCAGGGGCTGTATTTAAAGCAGCAGTCCGGTCAGGACTGTATTTTTTTGATCGACGACTTTGCGTCCGAGCTGGACCAACACAAGCGGGGATTGCTGGCCGGGCGGCTAAAGGAGCTGCAGGCCCAGGTGTTTATCTCCGCCATCGACATTAACCAGCTCGGTGACATGATCACACGGGATGACAGTAAGCTGTTTCACGTGAAACAGGGTGAAATCACCGAAACCCAGGAGTGCAAGCAAGCCAATGAGTGAACACACTTACGACTCTTCGAGTATCAAGGTATTGAAAGGTCTGGATGCGGTCCGCAAGCGTCCGGGCATGTATATCGGCGACACGGATGATGGCACTGGCCTGCACCACATGGTGTTTGAGGTGGTGGACAACTCAATCGACGAGGCCCTGGCCGGCCACTGTAAAGACATAGTGGTCACCATTCATGCCGACGGCTCGGTCTCCGTATCCGATGACGGCCGGGGCATTCCCACCGACATTCACGAGGAAGAAGGCCGCTCCGCTGCCGAGGTGATCCTGACCGTACTGCATGCCGGCGGCAAGTTCGACGACAACTCCTATAAAGTATCCGGCGGTCTGCACGGGGTAGGGGTGTCGGTGGTGAACGCCCTGTCGGAAAAACTGCAGCTGACCATCTGGCGCAGCGGCAAGGTGCATGAGCAAACCTATCGCCACGGCGAGCCTCAGGCGCCGCTGACCGCCGTGGGCGATACCAGCCGCTCCGGCACCCAGATCCGTTTCTGGCCCAGCCACGAGACCTTCACCGATACCGATTTTCATTACGACATTCTGGCCAAGCGCCTGCGCGAGCTGTCCTTCCTCAACTCCGGCGTGTCCATCAAGCTGCTGGACGAGCGCGACGGCAAGGAAGTGCACTTCCAGTACGAAGGCGGCATTCAGGCCTTTGTGGAATACCTCAACCGCAACAAGACGCCAATCCATCCCAAGGCGTTTCACTTTACCAGTGAGCGGGAAGACGGTATTTCGGTGGAAGTGTCCATGCAGTGGAACGACTCCTATCAGGAGAACATCTTCTGCTTTACCAACAATATTCCCCAGCGCGACGGTGGTACTCACCTGGCCGGTTTCCGGGCAGCCCTGACCCGTACCCTGAACGGCTACATGGACAAGGAAGGCTTCAGCAAAAAAGCCAAGACTTCCGCGTCCGGTGACGATGCCCGGGAAGGCCTGACCGCGGTGATTTCGGTCAAGGTGCCGGATCCCAAGTTCTCGTCCCAGACCAAGGACAAGCTGGTGTCCTCCGAGGTGAAGACCGCGGTGGAGCAGGCCATGGCCGAACGTCTGCAGGAGTTCCTGCTGGAGAACCCCAACGACGCCAAGATCGTGGTCAACAAGATCATCGACGCGGCCCGGGCCCGGGAAGCGGCGCGCAAGGCGCGGGAAATGACTCGCCGCAAGGGCGCGCTGGATCTGGCCGGCCTGCCCGGCAAGCTGGCCGACTGCCAGGAGAAAGACCCGGCGCTGTCCGAACTCTACATAGTGGAGGGTGACTCGGCGGGCGGCTCCGCCAAGCAGGGGCGTAACCGTAAATACCAGGCCATTCTGCCGCTCAAGGGTAAGATCCTGAACGTGGAAAAGGCCCGCTTCGACAAGATGCTGTCGTCTCAGGAAGTGGCCACCCTGATCACCGCCCTGGGTTGCGGCATCGGCCGGGACGAGTACAACCCCGACAAGATGCGTTACCACCACATCATCATCATGACCGATGCGGACGTCGACGGTGCCCACATTCGTACCCTGCTGCTGACCTTCTTCTACCGGCAGATGCCGGAGATCATCGAGCGCGGTTATGTCTACATTGCCCAGCCGCCCCTGTACAAGGTGAAAAAGGGCAAGCAGGAGCAATACCTGAAAGACGAACCTGCCATGCTGCAATACCAGACCAGCCTGGCCCTGGACAATGCCACCCTGCACGTGAACGAGTCGGCCCCGGCCATCGGCGGCGGGCAGCTGGAAAAGCTGGTGAACGACTACCGCAAGGTACAGGAGCTGATCCAGCGCTTGTCCCGCCGGGCGCCGGAAATCGTGCTGAACGAGCTGATCTATCAGCCCGAGCTGAGCCTGGAAGCCCTGACCGACGAAGCGCAAGTGAACGCCTGGCTGGCGGCGATCAATGAGTCGCTGGTAGAGAGCAACACCAACGGTACCCAGTACCTTCTGGATGCGGTGTTCTCGGAAGAGCGCAACTGTCACCTGCCACGGGTGAAGGTGCGTCAGCACGGCATTGAGCGCGAGTTCCCGATCAGCTATGACTTCTTCGCCTCCGGCGAATACCGCAGCATCGTGGAGCTGGGCCAGGGCATTGCCAACCTGATCGAGGAAGGCGGTTACGTCAAGCGCGGCGAGAAGACCAAGGCCGTGTCCAGCTTTGCCGAGGCCCTGGAGTGGCTGATGAACGAGAGCAAGCGGGGCCTGTACGTACAGCGCTATAAGGGGCTGGGTGAGATGAACCCGGAACAGCTGTGGGAAACCACCATGGATCCGGGCACCCGTCGCATGCTGCGGGTCACCATTGAAGACGCCGTGGCCGCCGACCAGCTGTTCTCCACCCTGATGGGCGATCACGTGGAGCCGCGCCGCGACTTTATCGAGACCAACGCCCTGCGGGTAGCCAACCTGGATATCTGATCTCCGGTTTGTGCACCCATATCAAAGGCAGCCTGCGGGCTGCCTTTTTCATGCCTGTTGCACAGGCCCTGCCGGCTGAAGCGGCAGCTACAAGGTAACTCACACCGGGGTACTTGTAAGCCGACTAGACTGGAATAAGCCATATCCAACGATAAGGGGAGCACAATGAGCAACCACAGTCGCAAGTATTCCAGCCGGGTAGTGGATGGCACTGCCCGGGCGCCGGCGCGTGCCATGCTGCGGGCCACCGGGTTCACCGACGACGATTTCAACAAGCCTCAGGTGGGTATTGCCTCAACCTGGAGCAACCTTACTCCCTGCAATATGCATATCGATGGGTTGGCGGAGGAGGCGGCACGGGGGGCCGATGCTGCCGGCGGCAAGAGCATCATTTTTAACACCATCACCATTTCTGACGGTATCGCCAACGGCACCGAGGGTATGAAGTATTCGCTGGTGTCGCGGGAGATCATTGCCGACTCCATCGAGGCGGTGGCCGGTTGCGAAGGCTTTGATGGCCTGGTGGCCATTGGCGGTTGTGACAAAAACATGCCCGGCTGCCTGATCGGTCTGGCCCGGCTCAACCGGCCGGCGGTGTTCGTGTATGGCGGTACCATAGCGCCGGGAGCCAAGCACACCGACATTATTTCGGTATTCGAGGCGTTAGGCGCCCATGCCAAGGGCGACATGACGGCCATTGAGGTGAAGCAGATTGAAGACACCGCCATTCCCGGCCCGGGCTCCTGCGGCGGCATGTATACCGCCAATACCATGGCCTCGGCCATCGAAGTGATGGGCATGAGCCTGCCGGGCAGCTCGGCCCAGAACGCCACCTCCGACACCAAACTGCAGGACTGCCGTCACGCCGGCGAGGCGGTGCTGCAGTTGCTGAAGCACAATATACGGCCGTCCGACATCATGACTCAGGCCGCCTTTGAAAACGCCATTACCCTGGTGATTGCGCTGGGGGGCTCCACCAATGCGGTGCTGCACCTGCTGGCCATGGCCCATGCCGTGGATGTAGAGCTGACTCTGGATGATTTCACCCGCATCGGCAAGCGGGTGCCGGTGCTGGCGGACCTGCGCCCCAGCGGCCATTACATGATGTCGGAGCTGGTGGAGATCGGGGGCATACTGCCGCTGATGAAAATGCTGCTCGATGCCGGCCTGCTGCACGGCGACTGTCTTACCGTGACCGGCAAAACCCTGGCGGAGAACCTGGCCGGCGTGTCGCCATATCCGGAGCATCAAAACATCATTCACCCCCTCGATAACCCCATCAAGGCCGACAGTCACCTGCGCATTCTTCATGGCAATCTGGCCCCGGGGGGCGCCGTGGCCAAGATTACCGGCAAGGAAGGCTTAAGCTTTACCGGTCCGGCCCGAGTGTTTGATTCGGAAGAAGAAACCCTGGCGCGCATTCTCGACGGCACGGTGCAAAAGGGGGACGTGGTGGTGATCCGTTACGAAGGGCCGAAAGGCGGCCCGGGCATGCGGGAGATGCTGAGCCCCACGTCGGCCATCATGGGCCGGGGGCTGGGCAAGAGCGTGGCGCTGATCACCGACGGCCGCTTTTCCGGCGGCAGTCACGGCTTTGTGGTGGGGCATATCACGCCTGAAGCGCGTCAGGGCGGCCCGCTGGCCATAGTGGAAGACGGCGACATTATTACCATCGACGCCAGGAACAACCGGCTGGAGATGGAGCTGACCGACAGCGTCATCGCCGAGCGGCTGGCCCGCTGGCAGCCGCCCGAGCCCCGTTATCGCCGGGGCGTGCTGGCCAAATATGCCCGGACGGTAGGCTCGGCGTCTCACGGTGCCGTGACCGACGCGCACGACAACGGGCATTGAACGCTCAAAAAATTATCACTGTCGTGCTTGAAAGCGAAAAAGCCCATCCCTATATCTTTTAGTGAACAAGGCGGGTTGCTCGATTGAGGGCCCGCACCGCCCGTCCGCTTGGAGGGCAAATCAATATCGCTCACTGGAGGATAGATGTATGTCACGCTTTGATTTTTCACCCCTGTACCGCTCCGCCATCGGTTTTGATCGTCTGGCGTCCCTGATGGAAAACGCCGCCAGCAATGGCAGCAACGGCAACAGCGGTTACCCCCCCTACAATATCGAGCTGCTCAGCGAGAACCAGTACCGCATTTCCATGGCGGTGGCCGGCTTTGCCCGGGATGAGCTGGAGATCACCAGCCATGAAAACACCCTGACGGTAAAAGGTCACAAGACCCCAGAACAGCAGGGTGCCCGTAACTACCTGTATCAGGGTATTGCCGAGCGTGGCTTTGAGCGTCGCTTTCAGCTGGCCGATCACATTAAGGTGAGCGGCGCCGATATGGAAAACGGCTTGCTGCACATCGACCTGGTGCGGGAAGTACCGGAAGCCGCCAAGCCGAGAACCATCAGCATCGGCTGAGCCCGTTTTTAAAGACAACCATTGCACCCATTGACCTATTGCTTGCGATTGGAGGATAGGATTATGAGTCGTTTTGATTTAAGCCCGCTGTATCGTTCCGCCATTGGCTTTGACCGCCTGGTCGGCGATCTGGAGCATCTGCTGCACGGCAAAAGCAGTGAACAGCCACCCTATAATATCGAGAAGCAGGACGATGACCGTTACCTGATCACGGTGGCGGTGGCCGGCTTTGCCGAGAAGGAGCTGGAACTGTCGGTGGAGCAGAACACCCTGCTGGTGAAGGGCAAGCGTGAAAACGCCGGCGAAGAGCGCCGCTATCTGTATCAGGGCATCAGCGAAGGGGATTTCGAGCTCAAGTTCCGACTGGCGGATCACGTTCAGGTGAAGAATGCCAAACTGGAGCACGGCCTGCTGCGCATCAGCCTGCTAAGGGAAGTGCCCGAAGCGCTCAAGCCGCGCCGTATTGAAATCGGCGAAGGCCGCGCCCTGGAGCACAAAAGCGAATAACCCTCAGCTCGATAAAAACAACGCCGGCGCAAGCCGGCGTTGTTGTTTTCAGTGCTTACTCCCGCGAAGCATCAGTGCGGTTGCGCTCCGCCGACACGCTTCAAGTACCTCCATGTAACGCTCGAAAATGCCATCCATGGCATTTTATGGTCGGCTACGGCAATCCCCACTGCTGCTTCGGCTGCCACCGGCGTTGTCTGTTTACTACCGGTCAGCTCTGAGAATGCTGAGGAGGTCAAAGGGTGTCTGCTTCGCCGTGCCCTTTGCGCCAGGGATGGCGCAACGGAGCGTACAGGGAAGTATTTACAGCGTGCCGGAGAAGCAGTGCGCTTTGACCGACGGTTGTGCACTACTCTGCAAGCGAATTTGGCTCAGGCCTCACCGTAAATCGCCAGCACTTCCTTCGCCAGGATCTCTATACCGGCTTTGACGTCCGCTTCCGGCTGGGCGTAGTTCAGGCGAATGCATTGCTTGCTGTGGGCCCAGTCGTCGTCTTCGATACCCGGAAAGAAATAATGGCCTGGCACCACCAACAGGCCCTTTTGCTTGAGGCGCTGATACAGCTCCTGGCAGTGCACCGGCAAGTCTTCAAACCACAGCCACAGAAACAGCGCACCTTCCGGCTTGTGAATATGGAACTGGGGCAGGGGAATGGCCTGTTGCAGCCACTCCACCGCCTGCTGGGCCTTGGTTTGGTAGAAGGGCTTGATGACCTTGTTGCTCAGCTCGATGATATCGCCGTTCTGAATCATCGGCAGGGTCAGGGCCGGGCCCATGCTGCCGGGGGCCAGGTTGACGATGCCGCTGATGTTGGTGATGGCCTGCACTATGGTGGGGTTGGCGATCACTATGCCGCAGCGCACGCCGGGCAGGCCCAGTTTCGACAGGCTCATGCACAGTATGGTGTTGTCGTTCCAGAACGGGGTGGCGTCACTGAAAATGATATTGGGAAAGGGCGTGCCATAGGCGTTGTCGATCAGCAGGGGAATGCCCTTGTCCCGAGCAATCTGATCCAGATGGCGAATTTCCTCGTCGGTGAGCACGTTGCCGGTGGGGTTGGTCGGGCGTGACACACAGATAAGACCAATGTCATCGCCCACTTCCAGGTGGTCGAAGTCCACGTAGTATTTGAACAGGCCGTTGTCGAACCGGCGGATTTCCGGCTTGCAGGCCACGAAGTGGTCTTCGTCCAGGGCGCTGTCACCGTAGCCGATGTATTCCGGTGCCAGCGGGAACAGCACCTTCTTTTTGCGGCCGTCCGGGAATTCACCGGCCATCAGGTTGAACAGATAGAAAAAGGCGGTCTGGCTGCCGTTGGTGAGGGCGATGTTCTCGGGGCCCACGGGCCAGCCCAGCTCTCTGGACAGCAGCTCGGCGAGGGCCTGAATAAAGCTGTCTTTCCCCTGCGGGCCGTCGTAGTTGGCAATGGCTTTCAGCAGAGCTCCGGTTTTCAGCAGTTCCTGTGCCTGAGTGTCCAGGTAAGCCATCACCTCGGGAATGGCGGCCGGGTTGCCGCCGCCCAGCATAATGGTATTGGGGGCGGTGAGGCCCTGGTTGAGATCGTCCATCAGCTGAGTGATGCCGGAGTGACGGGTAAACTTCTGTCCGAATGCTGAAAATTCCATGCTCGAGCTACCAAATGCGATACGGTTGCGAAAGCTTCACGGTATCCGATATCGGCATGGGTGTCGACCGGACGAAGGTCGGTATGAAACCCCTGTTTCACGTGAAACAGGGGAACGGATTCAGTAAGTGTAGGTCTGGGTCGGGCGGGCAAACTTGGACGGTTTGGCTTCGTAGCTGACCTTCAGCGCCAGTACCGTGCACTTTTCGTCCTGCTCCAGCAGGGGAGCCAGTTCACTGAGCATGCGCTGACGCTCCGAAGAGTTTTGCCAGTGCTCCCAGCTTTCTATGCTTTGCCAGTTGGAAATCACGTAGAAGTGGTTGGGGTGATGTACATCCCGGTAGGCGTCACCCTTGAGAAAGCCGGGGCGTTCGGTAATTTGCAGCATCAGGTTGCGAATGGTTTCCTGATAAACGGTTTCCAGGCCTTCCGCCACCCGGCGTTCAATAATGACCTTGATCATTGGCATCGTCCTTGTTGCAGGTAGAGTCACACTCTAATTATTAACACAAATCAGCCCGTTATTGGTAAGACCAGGAAAACAAAAAGAGTGGGTGCAGGGAGTAAATAAAAAGCCCCGCGGGTGGCGGGGCTTTGAATCACCGATAACCGCGGCGGTTTATTGCAGCAGCGAAATATCGGCCACGCGCAGGAACAGGTTGCGCAGCTGGTTGAGCAGGGCCAGGCGATTGAGGCGAATAGCCTCGTCGTCGTCCATCACCATCACCTGGTCAAAGAAGGCGTCCACGCTTTCGCGCAGTGACGCCAGCTCGGCCAGGGCCTTGCTGTAGTCGCCGTCTGCAAACAGCGGGGCCAGGCGCTCGGCCAACTCGGCCACCTGAGCGGCCAGGACGCGCTCGGCCTCGTCCTGTAGCAAGTCGGCATTCACCTCGGCGGGAATGTCACCCTCGAACTTGGCCAGAATGTTGCCCACCCGCTTGTTGGCAGCGGCCAGGGCGGCGGCGGCATCCAGCTCGCGGAAGGTGCTCACGGCCTTTACCCGGGCGTCGAAATCGGCGGGACGGGTGGGACGGCGGGCCAGCACGGCCTGGATTACGTCCACACCGTAACCGGCATCCTGATACCAGGAACGGAACCGGCCCAGCATGAATTCCAGCACGTCGTTGGCTACGTTCTCGTTGGAGATTTTGTGGCCGTAGAGGGCGCGGGCCTGATCGATCAGCATCAGCAGGTCGAGCTGATAGCCTTTTTCCACAATGATGCGCAGGGCACCCAGGGCGGCACGGCGCAGGGCGAAGGGATCCTTGTCGCCCTTGGGCGCCTGACCAATGCCAAAGATGCCCACCAGGGTATCCAGCTTGTCGGCCAGGGCCACGGCGGCGGACACATCCTGACCGGGCAGGTCGTCACCGGCAAAACGCGGCTGGTACTGCTCCTTCAGGGCCAGGGCCACGGCTTCGGGCTCGCCGTCGTGACGGGCGTAGTGCATGCCCATCACGCCCTGAGTGTCGGTGAACTCAAATACCATGTTGGTCACCAGATCGCACTTGGACAGCAAACCGGCGCGCTCGGCCAGCGCCTGATCGGCACCAATGGCGGCGGCCACATAGCTGGCCAGGGCGCTGATGCGCTCGGACTTTTCCTTGACCGTGCCCAGCTGCTTCTGAAACAGCACGCTGTCGAGCTGGTCCAGGCGGGATGCCAGGCTGGTCTTGCGGTCGGCGTTAAAGAAGAACTCGGCGTCGGCCAGGCGGGGGCGCACCACCTTTTCGTTGCCCTGCACGATCTGGCTGGGGTCTTTTGATTCGATGTTGGTGACGAAGATGAACTTCGGCAGCAGCTTGCCGTCGGTGTCGTATACCGGGAAGTACTTCTGGTCGCCCTTCATGGTGTACACCAGGGCTTCGGCCGGCACCTTGAGGAACTCGTCCTCAAAAGAGGCGGTCAGCACCACCGGCCATTCCACCAGGGAAGTGACTTCTTCCAGCAGGTCTTCTTCCAGATCGGCGATGCCGCCCACCACGGCGGCGGCGTCCTTGACTCCGGCTTCGATGATGGCCTTGCGGCGCTCAAAGTCGGCCAGTACTCGACCGCGGTTTTCAAGCTGTTCAAGGTAATGATCGGCATGGTCGAGCTGGAATTCTTTTTCGCCCATAAAGCGGTGGCCACGCACGGTACGGGCGGAGTCCACGCCCAGAATGGTGGCCGGCAGCAGCTGCTCGCCCAGCAGCAGAGTCAGGGTGTGCACCGGACGAATAAACTGGGTGGTCTTGTCACCCCAGCGCATGGCCTTGGGAATGGGCAGCTTGCTCAGGGCCTGCTCCACCATGGCGGGCAGCAGCTCGGCAGCGGGCTTGCCCTGAATGTCGGCCACGTGTACCAGCCATTCGCCCTTGTCGGTTTTCAGACGACCGGCCTGCTCCACGCTGATGCCGTTGCCCCGGGCCCAACCCAGGGCGGCCTTGGTGGGGTTGCCATCGGCGTCAAAGGCGGCCTGCACGGCGGGGCCGCGTTTTTCCACCTGCTTGTCGGGCTGGGCTTCGGCCAGGCGGATTACCTGTACTGCCAGCCGGCGGGGAGCGGCGAACCAGCGAATGCTGTCAAAGGCCAGATCGGCGCCGTTGAGTTCGTTTTGCAGGTTGTCGGCAAAGGCCTGACCCAGGCTGCGCAGGGCCTTGGGGGGCAGCTCTTCGGTGCCGATCTCTACCAGGAAATTCTGTTCTGCCATGCCTTATCCTTCCTTCTTGCACATGGGGAAACCGAGGGCCTCGCGGGACGCGTAGTAGGCTTCGGCAACGGCCTTGGTCAGGGTGCGAATGCGCAGTATGTAGCGCTGACGTTCGGTGACCGAGATGGCCTTGCGGGCATCCAGCAGGTTAAAGGCGTGGCCGGCCTTGAGAATGCGCTCGTAGGCGGGTAGGGGCAGGGGCTGCTCCAGCTCCAGCAGATGCTGGCATTCCTTTTCGCACTGCTCAAAAAAGCCGAACAGAAAGTCGACATCGGCGTGCTCGAAGTTGTAGGTAGACTGCTCCACCTCGTTCTGATGGAAGATGTCGCCGTAGGTGGTTTTGCCCAGGGGGCCGTCACACCATACCAGATCGTAGACCGAGTCCACGCCCTGAATGTACATGGCCAGACGCTCCAGGCCATAGGTGATCTCACCGGTGACCGGCTTGCACTCCAGGCCGCCCACCTGCTGGAAGTAGGTGAACTGGGTCACTTCCATGCCGTTGAGCCAGACTTCCCAGCCCAGACCCCAGGCACCCAGAGTGGGGTTTTCCCAGTTGTCTTCCACGAAGCGAATATCATGTACCTGAGGGTCCAGACCCAGCGCCTCGAGCGAGCCCAGATACAGCTCCTGCAGATTGTCGGGCGACGGCTTGATCATCACCTGAAACTGGTAGTAATGCTGCAGACGGTTGGGGTTTTCGCCGTAACGGCCGTCGGTGGGGCGGCGGGAAGGCTGTACATAGGCGGCAGCCAGCGGCTCGGGGCCGATGGCGCGCAGGCAGGTCATGGGGTGAGAGGTACCGGCACCCACTTCCATGTCCAGCGGCTGCACCACGGTGCAGCCCTGCCGGGCCCAATAATCCTGCAAGGTGAGGATCAGACCCTGAAAGGTATTGATATCGAATTTTTGCATGATGATAGCGCCTTGATATAGGTGCGTTTGCTGAGTGAAACTAGGTTACCGAGTATACCCGCTGGTCCGGTGTGAATATAGGCTGAATTGGGGAGGTGCCATGGTGCAGCGCTGCGCCTGGGTCAATCAGGACCCGCGTTACATTGCTTATCACGACAACGAGTGGGGCGAGCCCGAGTACGACGGCCGGGCGCTGTTTGAAAAGCTGTGCCTCGACGGCCAGCAGGCGGGCCTGAGCTGGTTCACCATTCTGTGCAAGATACCGGCCTACCGGGAAGCCTTTGCCGGCTTTGAACCAACACAGCTGGTGACCTTTACATCGAGTGATGTAGACCGGCTGATGCAAAACCCCGGCATTGTACGTAACCGGCGCAAAATCGAGTCTGTTATCACCAATGCTCATGCCTATTTGGCCATGCAGGAGGAAGGCATCGATTTCAGCCGCTGGCTGTGGGACTTTGTGGGTGGGGCACCGGTGATCAACCGCTGGCCCGATGCCGCTGCCGTGCCGGTGACCACGGCCGAATCGGACGCCATGGCCAAAGCACTCAGGCAGCGGGGCTTTGCCTTTGTGGGCAGCACCAGCTGCTATGCCTTTATGCAGGCCACCGGCATGGTGAACGATCATCTGCTGAGCTGTCATTGTCATCCCGAACACGTCAGTGGTTGACCACAAGCCTCAATCCGGGCTTGGTTTATGGGCCATAGCGAGGCTATATTGTCGGTTACTTGTGCTTTCTGAACGGGATCAATAATGAAAAAGATTTGTCTTGCTGTGGCGGCGGCACTGGCTCTTTCCGCCTGTACTACCAACCCCTACACTGGCGAACGTCAGGCCTCTAAGGCCGCCATCGGCAGTGGCATCGGGGCTCTGGCCGGCGCCGTGATCGGCGGCGCATCCGCCAGTTCCAGTGACCGTGAAAAAGGCATTCTCATTGGTGCCGCCAGCGGTGCGGCCCTGGGCGGCGGCGTGGGCTACTACATGGACGTGCAGGAAGCCAAACTGCGGGATCGCATGCGCGGCACCGGCGTCAGCGTGACCCGCAACGGTGACCAGATTATTCTCAACATGCCCAGCAACGTCACCTTTGCGGTAGACAGCGCCGATCTGTCCCCCAGCTTCTACAACACCCTGAGCGGCGTTGCCATGGTGCTGAAAGAGTACGACAAGACCTGGGTGAACGTAGTGGGCCACACCGACAACACCGGCTCTGCCAGCTATAACCAGAGCCTGTCCGAGCGCCGTGCCGCCACCGTGGGTCAGTTCCTGATCAGCCAGGGCGCCGCCGCCAACCGTTTCAATATTCGCGGTGTGGGCTTCAGCCAGCCCATCGCCAGCAATGCCACCGAGCAGGGCCGCGCCCAGAACCGCCGGGTGGAAATTACCCTGAGCCCCATGGGCTAAGCAAATCACACCCATCATTGATAAAAAATGCCCGCAAATGCGGGCATTTTTTATTGCAGCAGTGTCAGCAGCGCCATCCAGGCCGGCAGCACGGCCATGGCCAGCAGGGTCTGGCCGGTAATGAGGGCGGCCATCAGCGGCGCATTGCCACCCATCTGCCGGGCCAGAATGTAGGAGGAGGTGGCGGTCGGCAGGGCGGTGAACAGCACCACCACGGCCAGTTCCACCTGTCCCAGGCCGAGTACTATGCCCCCTGTCAGAGCGAGCAGCGGCAACAGGCCAAACTTGATGCCACAGGCTTGCCAGAAGGCGGCACCGGTGCCGCGCAGTGCCCTGGGCTGCAGTGCCACGCCAACGGCAATCAGGCCCAGTGGCAGGGCCGCTTTTCCGGCCAGGGCAAGGGTATCCCGGCTCCAGCCGGGCAGACCGATGCCGCTAAGGTTAAGCGCGATGCCGGCCGCGCAGGCAAGCAGCAGGGGATTTCGGGTCAGCGCCTTCAGCGCGCGCAACAGGCCTGCCGTACCCTGGCTGTCACTGGCCACGAACATCAGTACGCAGAGAATATTGACCAGGGGCACCATCACCGCAATGGCCACGGCGGCGGCGGTGATGCCGGCTTCCCCATAGAGGGCGGCGGCGCCGGCCAGGCCGACATAGGTATTAAAACGCAGCGCTCCCTGAAACACCGAACTGAAGGAGGTCGGATTCGAGCCCAGCCGATGGCGCTGCAGCCAGAGCAGGGCGGCCAGCAAGACCAGCAGGGAGCTGAGTAGGCCGATCATGCCGCCAAAGGTTACCTGACTGAAATCGGCGGTGGCCAGGGTGCTGATCAGCATGGCCGGAAACAGCAGAAAATAAATAAAACGCTCCGCGCCGGGCCAGAACTGATCGTCGGGAAAGTGAAGCCGGCGCAGCACGACACCGGCCAGGATCAGCAAAAACAGGGGGCCAAGGGCATGGATAACGTCCAGCATGGGGGCTCCGGCAGAACGAGGTGGGCCCCAGCATAGCAGCTTGCTGAAGCGGGCTGCGTGCGCCCGCTCGCGGTTCAGTTACCTTTCTGGATCAGAAAGCGGTAGGGCAGTTCATCTACCTGGCTGGACAGCAGTTGGTGGTCCATAAAACGGCAGAAGCTGGGAATGTCACGGGTGGTGGACGGATCGTCGGCGGTGATCAGCAGGGTTTCGCCGGCGGCCATGGTGCGTACCTGTTTGCGCACCATCATCACCGGCTCCGGGCAACGCAGGCCGGTGGCGTCCAGGTGGTGGTGAGCATCGGAAAGAGAAACGGTCATATCGGTCTACTGTATTCTTGAAACCCGCCTATCTTAATGCTGACGAAAAAATGGTCAACCCCTCACTTCTGGCTTCTCGCCGCTCATAGTCGTTCAAACACGGTGGCAATGCCCTGGCCCATGCCAATGCACATGGTGGCCACGCCCAGGGTCGAGTTCTGTTGCTCCATCAGGTTAATCAGGGTGGTACAGATTCGTGCCCCCGAGCAACCCAATGGGTGCCCCAGGGCAATGGCGCCGCCGTTAAGGTTGACCCTGTCGTCCATGGTATCGAGCAGGTTCAGCTTCTTCAGCACCGCTAGCGACTGAGCGGCAAAGGCCTCGTTCAGCTCAAACAGCTCAATGTCATCAAGAGTGAGGCCGGCCCGTTTCAGCGCCTTGCGCACCGCCGGCACCGGGCCCATGCCCATGATTGACGGGTCGCAACCGGCCACCGCCATGGCACGCACTCTGGCTCGGGCTTTCAGCCCCAGGGCGGCGGCCCGTTCGGCGGACATCACCAGCATGGCGGCGGCGCCGTCCGAGAGAGCCGACGAGCTGCCGGCGGTGACGGTACCGTTGGCCGGGTCAAACACCGGGCGCAAGCCGGCCAGGGAGTCCAGGCTGGTGTCGGGACGAATGACCTCGTCGGCCTCAAGGTTGAACAGGGCGCCGTCGGCGTCGTGACCGTGAGTGGCTAATATTTCGTGATTAAAGCGGCCTTGTAAGGTGGCTCTATGGGCACGCTGGTGGGAGCGCAGGGCAAAGGCGTCCTGCTGTTCCCGGGTAATCTTGTGCATTCTGGCCAGCATTTCCGCGGTGAGACCCATCATGCCGGCGGCTTTGGCCACGTTCAGGGCCATTCCCGGGTGAAAGTCCACGCCGTGATCCATGGGCACATGACCCATGTGCTCCACACCACCCACCATAAAAATGTCGCCGTCGCCCACCATAATGCTTCGGGCAGCGTCATGCAGTGCCTGCATGGAGCTGCCGCACAAGCGGTTGACGGTGACCGCGCTGACGGTTTTGGGCAGGCCGGCCAGCAGGGCGGCGTTGCGGGCAATATTGAAGCCCTGCTCCAGGGTTTGCTGCACACAACCCCAGATAATGTCGTCAATATCGCCGGCATTCAGCGCCGGGTTGCGGGCCAGCAGGCCTTGCATCAAGTGGGCCGACAGGTCTTCGGCGCGCACATGGCGAAAGGCGCCCCCTTTGGAGCGGCCCATGGGGGTGCGAATGCAATCAACGATAACCACGTCTTTCATGCTGTATCTCCTGCCGGCTATCAGTAAAAGGTGTCATCCTGTTGTGCCATGTGGCGCAACTGGCCGCTGACCTGGTATAGCGGGCCCAGGCCGGCATGGCGATCCGCCATGGCCAGGTAGTTGTTCAGCCCAATGGTGTCGAGGTAACGGAATACGCCACCGCGAAACGGCGGAAAGCCCAGGCCGTAGACCAGCGCCATGTCCGCCTCGGCGGGAGAAGCGATAATGCCTTCCTCCAGGCAGCGCACCACCTCGTTGATCATGGGCACCATCATGCGCGCCATGATGTCGTCGTCGGCAAACGCTTGAGGCTCGCCGTAACGCTCTCGCAGCAGCGCCTGACTGTGAGTGCAATGGGTTTTCTGGGACTGGCCCTTTTTGTTGGTTAACCAGGCATAAAAGCCTTCTCCGCTTTTCTGGCCCAGTCGGCTTTGCTGAAACATCAGATCGATGGCGGTGCCGTCGTCCTGTTGCATGCGATCGGGAAAGCCCTCGGCCATGACGGCGGCAGCATGATGGGCGGTATCCATGCCCACCACATCCAGCAGCCAGGCCGGTCCCATGGGCCAGCCGAACTGTCGCTCCATCACCCGGTCGACTTCGGCGAAGTCGGCGCCGTCGGCCAGTAACTGGTTAAAGCCAAAGAAATAGGGAAACAGCACCCGGTTGACGAAAAAACCGGGGCAGTCGTTGACCACTATGGGTGTTTTGCCCATGGCGGCGGCGCAGGCCGCCACCCGGTTGAGGGTGTCGTCGCTGGTGTGCTCGCCGCGAATGACTTCCACCAGCGGCATGCGATGCACCGGGTTGAAAAAGTGCATGCCGCAGAACCGCTCGGGGTGCTTCAGGCTTTGAGCCAGGGTGGAGATGGGGATGGTGGAGGTATTGGAGGCAATGACGGTATTCTCGCCGACCTTTTGCCCCGTCTCTGCCAGCACTTGCGCCTTGATGGCGGGGTTTTCCACCACGGCTTCCACCACCAGATCGACGCCGGCCAGCTCGTCGTCACTCAGGGTGGGACGTATACTGGCGAGCACCTCGGCCAGGCGGGCGCCATCGATTTTTCCCCGCTCCAGCTGCTGATTCAGTCGCTTGCCGGCTTCACGCATGCCCAGGGCCAGAGCGTCGTTATTAATGTCCTTCATCACCGCGGGTATGCCTTTTACCGCCGCCTGGCTGGCAATGCCGCCCCCCATGATGCCGGCGCCCAGCACCGCCAGCCGGTTGACCGGGGCCGCCTTTCTGGCGGCCTGTTTGGCCTTGCCCTTGACCAGCTGATCATTGAGGAAAATCCCCACCAGGGCCCGGGCCACGGTTGTGCGGGTCAGCTTGATGAAGTTGTCCTGCTCTACCTGCAGAGCGTCGTCACGCTCCATACCGGCTGCAGCTTCAATGGTCTTTACCGCCATCATGGGGGCCGGGTAATGAGGCCCGGCCTTGGCCGCCACCATGCCCCTGGCGGTAGTAAAGCTCATGGTGGCTTCAACTTTGCTCAGGGTCAGGGGCGCCGTTTTTTGCCGGCGGCGATCCTGCCAGCCGTGTTCATCGGCCTGCAGCAGCAGCCGTATGCCAGCTTCTCTCAGTTTGTCGGTACTCACTACCGCATCCAGCAAGCCCAGTTTCAGGCAGGCATTCGCATCGTGGTCCCGGCCCGTGGTGATCCATTCCATGGCGTTATCGGCACCCACCAGCCGGGGCAGGCGCACGGTGCCGCCAAAGCCGGGCATAATGCCCAGTTTGGTTTCCGGCAGGCCGATGCGGGCACTGGCGTCGCCCAGGCGAAAGTCGGTGGCCAGAATGCATTCACAGCCACCGCCCAGGGCGTAGCCGCGTACCAGACTGAGGGAGGGAAAGGGCAGATCTTCAATGCGGCTGAAAATGGTATTGGCCCGACTCAGCCAGCCGGCCAGTTCGGCGTCGGGCAGGTCGAACTTGTCGAGAAACTCGGTAATGTCGGCGCCCACAATAAAGGCGTCCCTGGCGCTGGTGAGCATCAGGCCCTTTATATCCGGGGTTTGCTCCAGCGCCTCGACGGCGGCTTCCAGCGACAGCAGGGTGCGGCTGTCCAGCTTGTTGACGCTGCCGGGAGCGTCAAAACACAGCTCGGCGATGCCGTTGTCCAGAAGGGTGACCGAAAGGGTTTCACCTTGGTAGATCATACGAATGTCTCCTTGAGTTCCCTGACACGGCGCCGTATACAAGCGACTGTGATGAAATCACTATGGACAGTAAACAGGCACTTTTCAATGTGTTTTAAAACGCATGTTTAAAAAACAAAGTGCGTGATCCTGGCGCAGCGTGGCGGCCGGACAGCTGTGTTATGATGGCCGGCCTTGTTGCATATGTACCGGCATGCACAGCGCCGGCAAGAACCGTTCAGGGACGATTCATGACCGCTTCCCCTTATCTTGTTCCGGCGGCCTCCGTGGTGTGGGAGCAGGAAATCAAAAAGAGCCGCTTTATTGCCTGCCTGGCGCACACGCCCAATGCAGAAGCGGCCAAGGCCTTTATAGAGCGACTGCGGAGCGAATATCCCGGGGCCGGACACCATTGCTCGGCCTTTATTGCGGGCGCGCCGACCGACTCTCAGGCCTTGGGGTTCAGCGATGACGGCGAGCCCTCGGGCACCGCCGGCAAACCCATGCTGGCCGTGCTGCAGGGGGCCGGTATCGGTGAAATCACTGCCGTGGTGGTGCGCTACTTCGGTGGCATCAAGCTGGGCACCGGTGGCCTGGTGCGGGCCTACGGCAGTTCGGTGAACGGCGCCCTGACCGAGCTGAGCACAGTAGAAAAAGTGATTGAAGGGCGGCTGGCGCTGTCCGCCGACTACAGCGACATGGCCCAGCTCGAAAACCTGCTGGCACAAAGCGGTGCCGAGTGGGAGCGGGTGGATTACGGCGCCGCCGTCAGCGGCGTGTTACGGGTCGATATTCGGCTGCTCGACAGCCTGATAAAGCAGATCAAAGACAGAACCCAGGGAAGGGTGATTGCACGCCCGATCACCGATTGACATTCGAGCTTTGGAACAAGCATGCATATTCGCTCCATTATTCGCATCGTAGGCATTCTGGTTGCCCTGTTCAGCGTGACCATGCTGGCACCGGCGCTGGTGGCCTACATCTACCGGGACGGTGCCGGTCTCGACTTTTTCAGTGCTTTTGTTATTTGTCTGGTACTGGGGCTGGTGTTGTGGTTTCCCAACCGCACTCACCACAAGGATCTGCGGGCCAAGGAAGGTTTCTTAATCGTGGTGCTGTTCTGGACGGTGCTGGGCAGTGTGGGGGCCATTCCCTTTTTGCTCAGCGAGTTGCCGGACATGACGGTGGCCGAGGCGTTTTTTGAATCCTTTTCCGGCTTGACCACCACCGGCGCCACTGTGATCAGCGGCCTGGATACCCTGCCCAAGGCCATTCTGTTTTACCGCCAGATGCTGCAGTGGCTGGGGGGCATGGGTATTATCGTATTGGCGGTGGCGATACTGCCGATCCTGGGCATTGGTGGCATGCAGCTGTTCCGGGCCGAGATCCCCGGCCCGGTCAAGGACAACAAGGTGGCGCCGCGTATTGCCGAAACCGCCAAGGTACTGTGGTACATCTATCTGGTGCTGACCATCGCCTGCGCCCTGCTGCTGTGGCTGGCGGGCATGAATATGTTTGACGCCATCTGTCATTCCTTCTCCACCATCGCCATTGGCGGTTTCTCCCCCTACGATGCCAGCGTGGGCCATTTCAACAGCCCGGTGATCAATCTGATTATCGTGGTCTTTCTGATCGTCGCCGGGGTTAACTTCAGCCTGCACTTTGCCGCCTTTTCCAACCGGGGCATGCAACTGTCGGTTTACCGGCTGGATCCCGAGCTCAAGGTATTTATCGGTGTACAGCTGGTGCTGACGTTTATCTGCATGTCGATGCTGCTGGCACACCAGGTGTACAGCGACCCCTGGCAAGCGCTGGATCAGGCCTTGTTTCAGTCGGTGTCCATTGCCACCACCGCCGGCTTCAGTACCACCGGCTTTGCCGAGTGGCCGCTGTTCTTGCCGGTGCTGCTGATGTTTGCCTCCTGTATCGGCGGCTGTGCCGGCAGCACCGGGGGGGGCATCAAGGTGGTTCGCATCATGCTGCTTAACCTGCAGGGCATGCGTGAGCTCAAGCGGCTTATTCACCCACGGGCGGTCTATCGAATAAAGCTTGGCAACAAGGCGCTAGCTGATAGAGTGGTTGAAGCAGTCTGGGGCTTTTTTGCCGCCTATGCGTTGGTATTTGTGCTGTGCATGCTGGCGCTGCTGGCCACCGGCATGGACGAACTCACCGCCTTTACCGCCGTGGTCGCCACCCTGAATAACCTGGGCCCGGGTCTGGGGGAGGTGGCGGCCAACTTCGGTACCACTACCGACGGTGCCAAGTGGATTATGGTGCTGTCCATGCTGTTCGGTCGTCTGGAAATCTTTACCCTGCTAGTGCTGTTTACGCCGGCCTTCTGGCGAAGCTGATTGAGGAGTCTATGGAAAAACTGTTGGTGCTTTATTCATCCCGCAATGGTCAGACCCACAAGATCATCGAGGCGATGCGGAGTGAATTTGGTGATTATGAGGTGGAGCTGGTGGATCTGCACACCAACCCCAGGAAAAATCTCAGCAAGTATGACAAGGTGCTGATAGGCGCTTCCATTCGTTATGGCCGTTTTCATGACAGCCTGTACACCTTTATTCATCATCACAGCGAACAGCTGGCAGTGGCCGACTCCGCCTTTTTCTGTGTCTGCCTCACTGCACGTAAGCCCGAGAAGGCGGTGCCGGGCAACAACGCCTATATCAAGAAGTTCCTGTCCCGCTCGTCCTGGCGGCCGCGTACCATTGGCGTTTTTGCCGGTGCGCTCAAATACAGCGAATACAACTGGTGGCAGACCCGCATTATTCAGCTGATCATGAAAATTACCGGCGGCAGCACCGATACCAGTCAGGATCTGGAGTTCACTGATTGGGACAAGGTCAGTGAGTTTGCCAAAAAAGTAGCCGCACGGAGCTGACTCTCGGCAACAAAAACGCAGCAAAAAGCGGTTTTGGTACGTTTTCTGTACGAAATCGCTTTTTTTGATATAAAACTCAAAAAAGCCCTTGCGCAAAAATCGCGGCTCCCTATAATGCGCTTCCACTGACACGGGGCAACACGCCAACGGTCACAAGGGTTGAAAGCGAGCCAAACAAAGTTCAAATCAACGCTTGACGAACACCAAGGATTGCGTAGAATACGCAGCCCTGACCAGCGAAAGCGGTCAACGCTCTTTAACAATTTATCAAGCAAACTGTGTGGGCACTCGCA
>NZ_JAVBHX010000001.1 GCF_030732065.1 Oceanimonas aquatica | reverse complement strand
TGCTGTGGCTGGTGGGGTTCGAGTGCGAACAACAAGGACGGCACCGGCGTTATCAGGCGAATACGCTGCAACGCCGGGTGCTGTCTTTTATCACTCTGGGCAAGCAAGTGCTGTTTCATGAATTCCGGCGAGTGACAGGCTCACTACTGGAGCGAGCTCTGGCAAGGTTGAGCCGCCTTTACTTACTCTCACCAGGCGTTTCTGCATGACCAGTAAAAAACTGGGGAGCCCTCAGCGCCTTCGCGGGCATGACGGACTTTTAGTCACTTCGCGAGCTTTACGGACCGTATGTGGTGCCAGCCCACATTATTGATAAGGCCAGTGCCGATTGGGCTTCAGCTCTTTATAGCCAATCGCCATAATGATCCTTTCGTTCTTATGATGCCGAGCCAACCATGAACCAAGTGGACGCTTTTACCCTGCTGCTGGCCGCCCTGGCCTGCTTTACCGGTGCTTATGTGCAGACCGCCATCGGTTTTGGCATGGCGGTGGTCGCCGCCCCCATTCTGTTTTATCTGGATCCGGCGCTGGTGCCCGGGCCGCTGATGGTGGTGCTGCTGGTCATGTGCCTGGTCAACGGCTGGCGCTTTCGCAAGGGGCTGGAAATGAATTTGCTGGCACCGGCCTTGCTGGCGCGTATTCCCGGCAGTGCCGTGGGGGTCTGGCTGCTGGTGGTACTGCCGCTGCAGTGGCTGGCGGTGCTGATTGCCATCACCATCATGCTCGGCGTGCTGGTGCGGCTGAAAGACATCGCCCTGCCCATGACCCGTGCCAACATGGCCCTGGGCGGCTTTTTGTCCGGGGTGATGGGCACCAGCACCACCATTGGCGGGCCACCCATGGTGCTGGTAATGCACGGCGCCGACATGCACCGCATTCGCGCCAACCTGGCGGGTTTCTTCGTGGTGTCCACCCTGATGTCGGTGGGCGCACTGGCCACCGGCGGATTTCTGACCCAGGCGCACCTGATGATGGCCCTGCCGCTGGCCCCGGCGGCGCTGCTGGGGAACTGGCTGGCGGTGCATACCCTGCACCTGGTATCACGCCCCGTTATGCACTATGGCTCGCTGGGGCTTTGTACCCTTGCGGTTATCGGTATGTTAATCAACACCTTGACCTAATCCCACGCAAACCGTGGCATTGTTAAACGAGGCATAAAGTCCGATAATAACGGCCGTTTATTGTCGATTGCCGAGTGATCATGTCTGAATACCTGCTGCTGTTTGTCGGCACCGTGCTGGTCAACAACTTCGTTCTGGTGAAGTTTCTTGGCCTGTGCCCTTTTATGGGTGTGTCGGGCAAGCTGGAAACCGCCATCGGCATGGGGTTGGCCACCACCTTTGTGCTGACCCTCGCCGCCGCCTGCTCCTATCTGGTGAACCAGTACATACTGATGCCGCTGGATCTGCTCTATCTGCGCACCCTGTCGTTCATTCTGGTGATCGCCGTGGTGGTGCAGTTCACCGAAATGGTGGTGCATAAAACCAGCCCGGCACTGTACCGGCTGCTGGGTATTTTTCTGCCGCTGATCACCACCAACTGTGCCGTGCTGGGCGTGGCCCTGCTCAACATCAACGAGCAGCACAATTTCATGCAAAGCCTGGTCTACGGCTTTGGCGCCGCCGTGGGCTTTTCCCTGGTGCTGGTGCTGTTTGCCGCCATGCGCGAACGGCTGGCAGGCGCCGATGTGCCCGCCCCCTTTCGCGGCCCGGCCCTGGCGCTGGTCACCGCCGGCCTGATGTCGCTGGCCTTTATGGGCTTTACCGGACTGGTGAAGTTGTAACATGACACACATTCTTATCGCCATTGTGGTGCTGGCACTGCTGGCACTGATCTTCGGACTGGTACTCGGCTTTGCCGCCGTGCGCTTTCGGGTGGAGTCGGATCCCATTGTCGACCAGCTCGACGAGCTGCTGCCCCAAACCCAGTGTGGTCAGTGCGGCTACCCCGGCTGTCGCCCCTACGCCGAGGCCGTGGCCAACGGTGACGACATCAACAAGTGCGTGCCCGGCGGCGACGCCACCATGCGCAAAATTGCCGATCTCATGGGCGTAGAGCCCCAGGCCATGGGCGAGGAAGCCGCCGAGCCGGTAAAAACCGTTGCCTTTATTCACGAGGACATGTGCATTGGCTGCACCAAGTGCATTCAGGCCTGCCCGGTGGATGCCATTGTCGGCTCCACCAAGGCGCTGCACACGGTGATCGTCGACGAATGCACCGGCTGCGATTTGTGCGTGGATCCCTGCCCCACCGACTGCATTGAAATGATGCCGGTCAAGGTGACTCCCGACAACTGGAAATGGCAGCTCGAGCCCATAGCCATCAAGCAGGTGAAATAATGTCGCTGTTAGCAGATCTTCAGGCAGGCAAACTGCACGACTTTCATGGCGGCATTCATCCGCCCGAGCGCAAGGCGCCGGCCAATCTTAACCCCATCGTCGACGCCGGTTTGCCCGAGGAGCTGGTGCTGCAAATTCGCCAGCATATCGGCCAGCCCGCCCGGCTGCGGGTGAAGGTGGGTGATCGGGTACTGAAGGGCGAACGCCTCACCGACGCCGACAACCCCATGATGATTCCGGTGCACGCGCCCACATCGGGCACGGTTACCGCCATTGAACGCCGGCCCCTGTGCCACCCTTCGGGCCTGGACGGCGACTGCATCATTCTGAGCCCCGACGGCCAGGACGAATGGCGCCCGCGCTATCCCATGGCTGATGTTGAAGCGCTCAATGCCGATGTGCTGCTGGAGCGCATTCACGAGGCCGGCATCACCGGCCTGGGCGGCGCCGGCTTTCCTTCCCATATCAAGCTGCGCCCGCGCAAAAAGACTACCGAGACCCTGATCATCAACGGCGTGGAGTGTGAGCCCTACATCAGTGCCGACGATCGTCTGATGCGCGAGCACGCCGATGAAATTCTCCACGGCGTGGCCATTTTGCGCCACATCGTGCAGCCGCAACTCACCATCATCGCGGTGGAAGACAACAAGCCCGAGGCCCTGGCCGCCCTGCGTGAAGTAAACATTGATGAAAACGTGCTGGTGGTGGCGGTGCCCACCAAGTATCCGTCCGGCGGTGAAAAACAGCTGATTGAAATTCTCACCGGCAAACAGGTGCCCCGCAACGGCCTGCCCGCCGACATCGGCATTGTGGTACAGAACGTGGGCACCGCCCATGCGGTGAAGCGGGCAGTGCTTGACGACGAACCCCTTATTCAGCGGGTGGTCACCATCGCCGGCGACGGCTTTGGCGAAAAGTGCAACGCCTGGGTGCGCATTGGCACCCCGGTACGGTATTTGCTGAAACGCTTTGCCTTTAACCCCGGTCCCGAGCCGCGCATCATCATGGGTGGCCCCATGATGGGCTTTACCCTGCACACCGCCGCCGCCCCGGTGATCAAGGGCAGCAACTGCATACTGGCGCCCAGCCAGCATGAGCTGTCGCCGCCGGTAGAAGAGCAGCCCTGCATTCGCTGCAGCCAGTGCGCCGACGCCTGTCCTGCCAGCCTGTTGCCGCAACAGCTGTACTGGCATGCCCGGGCCAACGAGCACGACAAGCTTAACAGCCACAACCTGTTTGACTGCATTGAATGTGGCGCCTGCGCCTGGGTCTGCCCCAGCCAGATCCCCCTGGTGCAATATTACCGGGTGGCCAAGGCCGACATTCGCCAGGCCCAGCGGGAAGCCGAACAGGCCGAACGCGCCAAACAGCGCTTTGAAGCCCGTCAGGCCCGGCTGGAGCGGGAAAAAGCCGAACGCCAGGCGCGCCAGCAAAAAGCCGCCGCCGAACGCAAGGCGCGGATGGAAGAGCAGGTCGCCGCCGGCGGTGAAGATCCGGTGGCCGCCGCCCTGGCCCGGGTCAAGGCCCGCCAGCAGGCCGAAGGCACAGAGGACATGGCCGCCGCCCGCGCCGCCCGCAAGGAAGAAGCCCGCCGCAACCGGGAGCGCAAGGCCGCCGAGGCCGCTGCCAGCCCGGCGTCTGGCACTGAAGATAAAAAAGATGCAGTCGCGGCTGCCGTCGCTCGTGCCAAGGCGCGCAAGGCAGCGCAAGCCGATGCGGCCAGCGATGCACCGGTAGCCAATGCCGGTGACGATAAAAAGTCTGCGGTGGCGGCCGCCGTTGCCCGCGCCAAGGCCCGCAAGGCGGCTCAGGCCGCCGAGCAAAACGAGACAGCATCGGACGAGACCGCACCCGAGGCGCCGGCCAACGACAAGAAAGCCGCGGTGGCGGCCGCCGTTGCTCGCGCCAAGGCCCGCAAGGCCGCTCAGGCGGCGGAGCAAAACGAGACGACATCGGACGAGACCGCACCCGAGGCGCCGGCCAACGACAAGAAAGCCGCGGTGGCGGCTGCCGTGGCCCGCGCCAAGGCCCGCAAGGCTGCAAAAGAAGCCGAGCAAAGCGAGCCTGCGGCCGCGCCTGCACCCGCGCCGGCTGAAACGTCTGATGATGACAAAAAGGCTGCCATTCGTGCCGCCGTGGCCCGGGCCAAGGCCCGCAAGGCTGCGGCCGCCAGTTCACCATCGAAACCGGAAGACGAGTCCTAATGGGTTTTCATATCAGCAGTTCACCCCATGATCATGCACCGCTCAGTACCAATGTGCTGATGCGACGGGTCTGCTACTGCCTGCTGCCGGGCATTGCCGTGCAATGGTGGTATTTCGGCTGGGGCAGCCTGGTGCAAATTGCGCTGGCCGTGCTGACCGCCTACGCCGCCGAAGGCCTGGTACTTACACTACGCAATCGCTCCCTTGGCATATTGCGCGACAACTCGGCGCTGCTCACCGCCCTACTCATCGGCATTGCCATTCCGCCGCTGGCGCCCTGGTGGCTGGTGGTGATCGGCACCGCCTTTGGCATTATTATCGCCAAGCAGCTTTACGGCGGCCTGGGGCAGAACCTGTTCAACCCCGCCATGGTGGCCTATGTGCTGTTGCTGGTGTCGTTTCCGCTGCACATGACCAGCTGGCTGCCGCCGCTGGAGCTGCAACAATATCCGCCGGGGCTGGGCGATACCCTCTCCGCCATTTTCACCGGGTACACCCTGGACGGTTTCAGCCCGCATCAATTGCGCGAGCTGGCCGATGGCACCACCATGGCCACCCCCCTCGACACCCTGAAAACCGGCTTTACCCAGGGGCATACCGCCAGTGAAGTGCTGGATAACCCCATTTTTGCGGGGCTCGCCGGCATCGGCTGGCAGTGGGTCAACCTGGCCTATCTGGCCGGCGGCCTGGCGCTGCTGCGGCTGAAGCTCATCAGCTGGCCCATTCCCGTGGCCATGCTGGCGACCCTGGCGGTGCTGAGTTTTCTGGGCTTTATGATCTCCCCCGACAACACCGCCGGGCCGCTTATCCAGCTGTTCTCCGGTGCCACCATGGTGGGGGCCTTCTTTATTGCCACCGATCCGGTGTCGGCGTCTACCACCTTTCGTGGCCGGCTGATCTACGGCGCCCTGATCGGCCTGCTGGTGTACCTGATCCGCACCTTTGGCGGCTATCCCGATGCCATCGCCTTTGCGGTGCTGCTAGCCAATCTGACGGTACCCATGATCGACAGTCTGACCAAACCCGCTACCTACGGAGCGCGCCGCTGATGCTGGAAATGATGCGCAAAAACGGCCTGGTGCTGGCCGCCTTCGCCCTGGTGTGCACCGCCCTGGTGGCCTTTACCAACAGCCTGACCCGGGACACCATTATTCGCCAGGAGCAGGCCCAGCTGTTGCAGGTGCTGAACGAGCTGTTGCCCGACAGCACCCACGACGAGCCATTGTTTCAGCACTGCGTCAAACTGCAAAGCCCGCAATATCTGGGCAGCCGTGAGCCTCTGCCGGTGTTTACCGCGGTCAAGCAGGGTGAGATACAGGGCCATGCCATTGAGGCCATTGCCCCGGACGGTTACAGCGGCGAGATCAAGCTGGTGGTGGGCGTGAATGCCGACGGCACCCTCTCCGGTGTACGAGTACTCAACCATAACGAAACCCCGGGCCTGGGCGACAAGATTGAGCTGAAAAAGTCCCGCTGGCTGCTGGATTTTGACGGCAAGCGTCTGCACGGTGAAGAAGATCCCAGCTGGGCAGTGCGCAACGACGGCGGCCAGTTCGACGCCTTTACCGGCGCCACCATCACGCCCCGCGCCGTGGTAAATGCGGTACGCAAGGTGCTGCTGCTGGTGAGTGAACAACCGCAACTGCTGACAGATGCGCCTCACTGTGGAGAAAGCCTGTGAACGATCAACAAAAAGACATCATTCGCCAGGGGCTCTGGAGCAACAACCCGGCGCTGGTACAAATTCTCGGCCTGTGCCCGGTGCTGGCGGTGACCAATACCCTGACCAACGCCATGGGCCTGGGGCTGGCCACCCTGCTGGTACTGGTGGGCTCCAACGTCAGTGTGTCCCTGGTGCGCCAGTGGGTGCCGAATGAAGTGCGCATTCCCATCTACGTGATGATCATCGCCAGCCTGGTAACCTGTGTGCAGCTGCTGATGAACGCCTTTACCTACGGCCTGTATCAGTCGCTGGGTATTTTTATTCCGCTGATCGTCACCAACTGCGTGATCATCGGCCGGGCCGAGGCCTTTGCTTCCAAAAACAGCGCGCCGCTGGCGGCGCTGGACGGCCTGATGATGGGGCTGGGCTTTACCGCCGTGCTGCTGGTGCTGGGTGGCCTGCGCGAGCTGCTGGGCATGGGCACCCTGTTTGACGGTGCCGAGCTGCTGCTGGGCGACTGGGCCACCGGGCTGCGCATGGATGTGCTGCATCTCGACAACGGCTTTTTGCTGGCCATTCTGCCCCCGGGCGCCTTTATCGGCCTGGGATTGCTGGTGGCCGGCAAGAACTGGATCGACGGGCGGCTGGCAGCCCGTCGGGCCCCCGCCCCCAAACCCGAAGTGACCCGAGCGCGAGTAACCTCTTTATGAACATGGACAAACGCCGGCAAATTCTGGAGCGGCTGCGGGCCGAAAACCCGCACCCGACCACTGAGCTGCATTTCAACAACACGTTCGAGCTGCTGATTGCCGTACTGCTGTCGGCCCAGGCCACCGACGTGAGTGTGAACAAGGCCACCAAGGGGCTGTTTGCCGCCGGGCCCACCCCCGCTGCCATGCTGGCATTGGGCGTGGACGGCGTGAAGGAGCACATCAAGACCATCGGCCTGTTTAACTCCAAGGCCGAAAACGTCATCAAGACCTGTGCCATACTGCTCGAGAAGCACGGCGGCGAGGTGCCAGAAAACCGCGAGGCGCTGGAAGCCCTGCCCGGTGTGGGCCGCAAAACCGCCAATGTGGTGCTCAACACCGCCTTTGGCTGGC
This sequence comes from Oceanimonas aquatica, assembly GCF_030732065.1. Taxonomy (GTDB): domain Bacteria; phylum Pseudomonadota; class Gammaproteobacteria; order Enterobacterales; family Aeromonadaceae; genus Oceanimonas. The sequence goes on along the minus strand of NZ_JAVBHX010000001.1, from coordinate 650,348 downwards.
CCACCATTGCCGTGGACACCCATATTTTCCGGCTGTCGAACCGCACCAAATTTGCCCCGGGCAAGAACGTGGACGAAGTGGAACAAAAGCTGCTGAAGTGGGTACCCGCCGAGTTCAAGCTCGACGTGCACCACTGGTTTATTCTGCACGGACGCTATGTCTGCACCGCGCGCAAGCCCCGCTGTGGCGCCTGCGTGATTGAGGATCTGTGCGAGTTTAAAGACAAGCAATATCCGCCCGGCGAATAACCGCGCCAACCAACAACATACGGGAGCAATGACCATGCGAATTCTGCACACCATGCTGCGAGTGGGTAACCTGGATCAGTCCATCGCCTTTTACACCGACATCATGGGCATGAAACTGCTGCACACCAGCGAAAACGCCGAGTATAAATACACCCTGGCTTTTGTGGGCTACGGCGATGAAAGCGAGGGTGCCGTGCTGGAGCTGACCTACAACTGGGGCACCGAGAGCTACGATCTGGGCAACGCCTATGGTCATATCGCCATTGAGGCGGAAGACATTGTTGGCATGTGCGAGCAGATCCGCGCAGCCGGCGGCAAAGTCACCCGCGAGCCGGGCCCGGTCAAGGGCGGCAGCACCGTCATTGCCTTTGTGGAAGATCCCGACGGCTACAAGATTGAGCTGATCGCCAAAAAGGATGCCGGCAAGGGCCTGGGCGAATAATTTGTCATTCCCGCCTATTGAATGTGTCATTCCCGCGAAGGCGGGAATCCATTTATCAGGCAACAACAATGTGACAAGAGCATCTTACCAAACATGGACCCCCGCCTGCGCGGGGGTGACGTATCGGGCATAATAAGGTGATGCTGTCAGCATCTACCGCATCGGCAATTCCACGTCTTCGAACAGCTTTTCAATATCGTCCGGCGACTTCAGGGTAATGGCCTTGTCGATCCGCTCACGGGTGAGATGAGGGGCGAAGCGCTCCATAAAGTCATACATGTAGCTGCGCAGAAAGGTACCCTTGCGAAAACCGATTTTGGTGGTGCTGGGCGCAAACAAATGGCCGGCGTCGATGGCCACCAGATCGCTGTCCTCGACCGGATCCACCGCCATGCTGGCGAGCACGCCAATACCAATGCCCAGCCGTACATAGGTTTTGATCACGTCGGCGTCGGTGGCGGTAAACACCACCTTGGGCTCATAACCGGCGCGGCTGAAGGCCACGTCGAGCTGGGAGCGACCGGTAAAACCAAACACATAGGTCACCAGCGGAAAGCCGGCAATGTCGGCGATGCTGGGCTGGGTGACCGAGGCCAGGGGGTGATCCTTGGGCACCAGAATGCAGCGATTCCAGTGATAACAGGGCAGCATGATCAGATCCTGAAACAAATGCATGGCCTCGGTGGCAATGGCAAAGTCGGACGAGCCCTTGGACACCGACTCGCTGATCTGCACCGGTGTGCCCTGATGCATGTGCAGCGACACCTTGGGATAGCGCTCAATAAAGCCCTTGATCACGTCAGGCAAGGCATAGCGGGCCTGGGTATGGGTGGTCGAAATATTGAGCGAGCCCTGATCCGGATGGGTATGCTGGCTGGCCACGGCCTTGATGCTTTCCACCTTGCCCAGGATCTCGCCGGCAATACGAATGATGTCGCGCCCGGCGGGCGTAATTTGGGTGAGATGCTTGCCGCTGCGCTCAAACACCTGAATGCCGAGTTCGTCTTCCAGCATGCGCACCTGCTTGCTGATACCGGGCTGGGAGGTATAAAGGCTCTCGGCGGTGGCGGAGACATTGAGATTATGGTTGGCAACTTCGACGATATAGCGCAACTGCTGAAGTTTCATGGTGGTCCAGATTCATGGTGACTTGTGTAAATACTATCAGACCTTGGCAAAAGATCCTCTGCATTGGCGCCGTTCTGGCATATTAATATGGCGCTAACGGCCTGAAACATCACCGTTTATTGATTCAGGACGTTAGCCAAAGCCCGTTTGGTGAGTTAACATTTCAGCTCACGCTCAAACCTTCATAGCGAGCCCGTTGCCGATGATACTGACCCTGGTACTGATAACCATAGGCGCCCTGCTGTTTCTGGTTATCGTCTACAACATGCTGCAGCAATACCGGCAAAAGCAGGCGGCGGAAAAACGCGGCATTATGATCAGGCACAGCCATATCGTCAACGAGACCGAAGAGCTGTTGCTGAACGCCGGTCAGCTGCCCTACAGCCGCACCCTGGTGCTGATCCTCTATCAGCGCGTACAGAACAGCCTGCAAACCATGGTCGAGACCGATCCCAACAATGCGCAACTGGCCAGCCGGCTGGAGAATGTGCGCCAGCAAATCACCGATGCCAAAGACAATTTTCCGCCGGTGCAGGGCAACTTCAAGCGCCCCGAGTCGGATCAGCAGGCATTGCACATGCTCAAGCTGGTCAAGCGACTGCGCCACGTGGTGCGCCAGGAGCACAACAAGGGCAAGGTGGGCTCTCAGGCCTTTGTGGCGGAAGATCGCCGCCTCGAGCTGATTCAGCTCAAAATCAACCTTTCCAACATGCTCAAGCGAGTGCGTATGGCCATCACCAACCGCGAAACCGCCGCCGCCCGCCAAATGCTGGAAAAAGGCAAAAAGATCCTGAGTAACCTCGCGGATAAAGACGATCAGTTACTCAATATTGAAGAAACCATTCAGGAATGGATTAACGATCTCGACACCAAACAACAGCAGGTGGAGCAGCAAAAGGAAGAGCAGGAAAAGGAAAAATCCGAGCTCGACATGCTGTTTGAGCCCAAACGCAAATGGTAAGCCCCATCACCGCCCTGCTGGGCGATACCGACGCCTTTTTTAACCATCTGGCCGACGCCATGACCGGTCACGGCCTGACCGCCCGCCTCGGCTCCATGGATCATATCTGTTACCGGGCCGACAGCAATGATGAGTACCGAGCGCTGAAAACCCGCCTAGCCGAGCACGGACAGATGCTGGTGGAAGGCATGATCGGCGGCCGGCCCATTATTACCTATGCCCTGAATAAGCCGCTCCCCAGCCCCTTTGGCCCCGTGCCCTGCCTGGAGCTGGCCGCGCCCAAACCAGGCAAGACCCACCACACGGGCCTTGAGCACGGTGAAATCGTGGTGCCCAGCCTCACTGCCCTGCTGGCACGTTATCCTGATGTACCCTTTAACCAAAAGGGCATGCCCAAAGAGCTCACCCTCACCCTGCCGCCATTGCAGATCAAGTTTCATTGCCAAAGCCTGGCAGACACCATTGCCGACGAGATTGCCGAAGGCTTGGTAGTACCGGTGCCGGAAAATTATTTTAGGTAGAACTCCTCTGCACTCCAGCCCCCACCCTCTGCTCATACCGTTTCAGCCGCCAGGTCAGGCCGCCGGTCACCGCCATCACCAGTATCATGCCCAGGGTCACGCCGGCCAGGCCCGCCGACTGCCAGAAGGGGTAAAGATATAAGCCGCCCAGGCTCGCGCCCGCGTAGTAAAACACCAGATAAAGTGAAGAGGCCAGCGCTCTGTGTTGGCTGACACTGCGCCCCACCCAGCTGCTGGCGCAGGCGTGGGCCAGAAAGAAGGCAAAGCTGTCTATCAGCAGCGAGGTCATGATCACCGGCAAGCGCTCACTCAGCAACCCCAGGCTGCCCAGCGCCATGATCCCAATGGCCGCCAGCAGAGTGTTGCACAGGCCAAAACGGCTGATCAGCACGCCGCTGACACCGGAGGCAAGCGTGCCGGTGAGATAAGTCAGAAACAACAGGCCAATGGCCGCCGGCGCCAGGGCAATGGGCGGTGCCGACAGATAAAAGGCCACATAGGTGTACTGGTTGAGAAACACCATGAAATTCAGGCCGCCCACCAGGAACACCGGCCACAACAGCGGATTGCGCACATGGGCCAGCAGGGCGCTGGCCCCTTGGCCTCTGCCCGCCGGCACAAAGCAGCGGGACTCAGGCAACAGCCGGGGCAAGAGCCCCCACAACAACAGGCTGACGCAGGCCAGCACCACAAAACTCGCCTGCCAGTGGTCCGCCCATTCCGCCACCAGGCCACCAAACACCCGGCCGGCAATGCCCCCCAGGGAGTTGGCGGCAATGTAGATGCCGATGCTGGTCACCAGCGCCCTGGGTGTGAACTCTTCCCCCATGTAGGCCACCGCCGTGGCCGGCAGCCCCGCCAGAAAAAAGCCCTGCACGCCGCGCAATATGACCAGGCCGGCATAGTTCGGTACCCAGGCCACGGCCAGCCCCAACAGGATGGCCACCAGCAGGGTACCCAGCATCACCCGCTTGCGCCCGACTCGGTCCGCCAGCCGTGCCCAGAACAGCAAGCCCGCCGCCAGCCCAAGGGTCGCCGCCGACAAGGCCCAGCCCGCGCCCAGCGCTGTCAGTTCAAAATCCTGTGCCAGCAGCGGCAACAGCGGCTGAGCCACATAGAGATTCACAAACACCAGCACCGAGCCCAGGCCCAGCGCCAGGGTGGCACGCCACCAGAGTGAGGTTTTGAAGTCGAGCATGGCGGGTCTCCGACAGGTAATGCCTTGACCTTACGCCCTTCAATAGAATAATTTAAATATATTAAAATTATCAGAATTATAAGACGTAATTATGATCGACCCACGCTGGCTGCGCCAATTCAGTGCCGTAGCCCACACCGGCAACATTACCCGTGCCGCCGAGCAGCTGCACCTGGCCCAGCCGGCGGTGACCATGACCATCAAGAAGCTGGAGCAACAGCTGGGACTGACCCTGTTTGAACGCCGCCAGGGCCGGCTGCACCTGACCGCCGAAGGCAAACGCCTGCTTGAACACGCCGAGCGCATTCTCGCCGCCCTGACCCTGGCCGAGCAGGACATGACGGCGCTGCACGACCTCAACGCCGGCGAAATCACCATCGGCATTCCCAGCATGCTGGGCTCGTTTTACTTTCCACCGCTGCTGATGGCGTTCAAGCACCGTTATGCGGGCTTAAGCATTCGGGTGGAGGAAGCCGGTACCCAGAGCGTGCTGGAGCACTTGCTGAACGGGCGGCTGGGGCTGGGCATTGTGCTCACCGCCGATCTGCCTGCCGGGCTGTGCGGGTTGCCGCTGCTGCGGGAAGAAATGGTGGCGGTGGTGGCCCGGGATCACCCCCTCGCCTGCCAGCCTCATATTACTCTGGATGACTTTCTGGCCGAGGAACTGGCGGTGTTTCGCCACGGTTTCTACCACCGGGAATACATTGAAGACATGGCAAAACAGCGTGGTCTGCGCCCGCGTATCGGCTTTGAAAGCAATCTTATTCCCTTGCTCAAGGCAGTGGTGCGCCAGGGCTTTGCGGTGACCAGTTTTCTGCGCATGGCCATCGAACAGGACGCCGACCTGGTGCCCATCTCCTTTGAAACCCCTTATTTTCTCGACCTGTGCCTGGCCTGGCCCAAAGAGCGCCGGCTGTCCCGGGCCGAGCAGGCCTTTATCGACTTTATTCGTGAGCAGCATCAGGGGTCTTTACAGCCCCGGTAAAGATTCGTTATAACATAACAAAATTATAATGGAGCATCGAATGAACATTAAACCCCTCGCCCTCGCCGTTTCCCTGCTGCCGGCTGCCCTTTCCGCCAACATCCAGCTGGGCGTGCACGAACACGGCTTTGGCCAGCTCAACCTGGCTCAGGACGGCCAGGGCCTGATGCTGGAGCTGATTTCTCCCGCCGCGGACATTGTGGGTTTTGAACATAATCCGGCGACCAGCGAAGAGCGAGCCGCCTTTGCTCAGGCCATTAACACCGGCCTGGATGCCGCCGCTCTCTTTACCCTACCCGCCGCCGCCGGCTGTGAGCTTGAGCAGGCCGCTCATATTGAGCAGAATAACCACCACGGGCATGATGAACATGACCATGACGAACACCATGACCATGATGAGCGCCACGATCATGACGAGCATGAGCATCACGAAGACGAGCACGAGCACCATAAAGAACATGCCCATCAAGACATTCAGCTGCACTATGCCTGGCAGTGCGCTCAGCCCGATGCGCTGAACTCGCTGAACGCCGCCGGCCTGTTCCAGGTCTTCCCCAGCTTTAACCGCATCGAGTTGCAGGGCATTCTGGCCAGCGGCCAGATGGCCGCCACCCTGACCCCGGAACAACCACAAGCAAACTGGTAACATGACCGCGCTGATTTCCATTCAACAACTTGAGTTCGCCTGGCCCGGTCAGGCTAGTCTGCTGAACATTGACGCCCTGACGCTCGCCCCCGGCGAGCGCCTCTTTATCAAGGGCCCGAGTGGCAGCGGCAAAAGCACCCTGCTCGGCCTGCTGGCCGGCATACACGCCCCTGCCCCCGGCGCGCTGCACATTCTGGGCCGGGATCTGGGCGCATTGCCGTCGCACCGGCGAGATCGCTTTCGTGCCGATCACCTGGGCTATATTTTTCAGCAGTTCAACCTGTTGCCCTACCTCTCGGTGGTGGATAACGTCACCGCCGCGCTGACCTTTTCCCGCCACAAGCGCAAACGCCTGAGCGACACGCCCGAGCGCGAGGCAGCCCGTCTGCTCACCGCCCTGCAACTGTCAGAAGCCCTGTGGCCGCTACCGGTACACAAACTCAGCATTGGTCAGCAGCAGCGGGTGGCCGCCGCCCGGGCCCTGATTGGCCGGCCCGAGCTGGTGATTGCCGACGAGCCCACCTCGGCGCTGGACACAGACAACCGTGCCGCCTTTATGCAGCTGCTGTTTGCCGAGTGCGAACACGCCGGCAGCGGCCTGGTGTTTGTGAGCCACGACCCCGGGCTGGAACCCCTATTCTCCCGCGTGGTATCCCTGAGTCAACTGAACGGAGCCAAACATGCTGAGCCTGGCCTTTAAAAGCCTGTGGGCACGTCGCCTCACCGCCGGCCTGACGGTACTGGCCATCGCCATCAGTGTGGTGCTGCTGGTGGGCGTGAACAAGGTACGCAGCGAGCTCAAGGACAGCTTTGCCCGCACCATTTCGGGCACGGATCTGATCGTGGGCGCCCGCTCCGGGCAGATTAACCTGCTGTTGTATTCGGTGTTTCGCATCGGTAATCCCACCAACAACATCAGCTGGGATGCCTACCAGCGCATTAAACACCAGAAGGGGGTGGCCTGGACGGTGCCGCTGTCGTTGGGGGATTCTCATCAGGGTTACCGGGTGCTGGGCACCAACGAAGACTATTTCCGCCATTACGCCTACGGCCAGCAGCAGCCCCTGGAATTTGCTCAGGGACGCCCCTTTGCCGGCACCTTTGAGGCGGTGATCGGCGCCGAGGTGGCGCGCAAGCTTGCTTATAAGCCGGGAGATGAACTGGTAATCGCCCACGGCGCCGGCAACACCTCGTTCAGCCTGCACGAGGATCTGCCCTTTACCCTGGTGGGCATTCTCGCCCCTACCGGCACCCCGGTAGACCGCACCGTGCACATTCGCCTCGATGGCCTGGAGGCCATTCATCTGGGCTGGCAAAGCGGCCGCCAGACGCGCACCCTCACTCATGAGCAGGCCAGCGCCGCCAACCTCGAGCCCACCGCCATCACCGCCTTTCTGGTGGGGCTCGAGAGCCGGGTGCTGGCCTTTGGCCTGCAGCGGGGCATCAACAACTACCGGGGGGAGCCCTTGTCGGCGATTCTGCCCGGCGCCGCCCTGCACGAGCTGTGGAGCATGATGAGTCTGGCGGAGCAGGCCATCGCCCTGATTGCGCTGTTTGTGGTGGTGGCCGGCCTGCTGGGCATGCTTACCACCCTGCTGGCGGGGCTCACGGCCCGGCGCCGGGAGCTGGCCATTTTGCGCTCCCTGGGGGCCGGACCCAAACATGTGTTTGGCCTGTTGACCCTGGAAGCGGCCCTGCTGACCCTGCTGGGTATGGTGCTGGGCATGTCGCTGCTGTACGCCGCCCTGCTGGCCGCCGCCCCCCTGATGCAGGCATACTACGGTTTGCAGTTAACCCCTGGTCTGCCCACGGTACAAGAATGGTACCTGCTCGGGCTGGTCTGGCTGGCGGGCATCATCACCGGCCTGCTGCCGGCGGCCCAGGCATTTCGATATTCGCTTAACGACGGAATGAGTATTACCCAGTGAAACTGTTACATACCCTCTTGGGGCTGGCGCTGCTGGCCGGCCCCGCCCTCGCCGACGATTACCAGCTGACCGACTGGAACGATCTGATCCCCTTGGAAGAACAGCTCAACCCGCCGCCCTTTCCCGAGGTGGACCATGACGACGAGTTCGCCATTCCCGGTCAGCCGGTGGGCAAGGTGGTACCGGCGCTCAACGGCAAAAAAATAAGGCTGCCCGGTTTTGTGGTGCCATTGGAAGGTGACAGCGAGCGAGTCACCCAGTTTTTTCTGGTGCCCTATTTCGGCGCCTGCATTCACGTGCCGCCGCCCCCCACCAATCAGATTGTGTACGTTAACTACCCCAAAGGTGCCAAGGTGGATGACTTGTGGGATGCGGTCTGGGTGGCCGGCACCCTTAGCACGGTGAGCGCCAGCAACGACATTGCCGACGCCGCCTATTCACTGGAAGGGGTATCGGTCGAGCCTTACGATCTTTAACCCAGAGGTTCTGGCCGACATCAATTTCGTTCAATCCTTTACGTCGCTCCCCCTGCACAATGAAGTCTTTCCTACTCATTCTGCACGGGAGCGACCATGACCTTTTCCCTGTTTCTGCCAATGGCGATGTTTGCGCTGGCGGCCTCCATTTCTCCCGGCCCGGTTAATCTGGTGTGCCTGGGTAGTGGTCTGCACCATCCGCCACTCCGTGGCCTGCGCTTTGTCACCGGTGCCAGCATCGGTTTTGTACTGCTGTTTATGGCCATCGGGCTTGGACTGTATGGCCTGCTGCAGGCACGCCCTGGCCTACTGCACACCCTGCACTGGGCCGGCATCGGCTTTTTGCTGTACATGAGCGTTCGCCTGGCCACGGCGTCCGGCGAATTGCCCGTGCCGGGCTCGGACCGGGCACCGGGGTTGCTCGCCGGCGCCCTGATGCAATGGCTCAATCCCAAGGCCTGGCTGGCGTCGGCTTCAGGCATTGCCGCCTATACCAATGGTGGTATGGAGCAGATCGGCTGGTTTGCGTTGATCTACCTGCCCATCTGCTGGTGTTCCCTCGCCTGCTGGGTATGGCTGGGCAATGGTCTGCGCCGCCATCTGAACAATGACCGCTGGCTGGCATGGCTAAACCGGCTGCTGGCACTCTTGCTGGCCGCCAGCTGTCTTTATTTGCTGCGATACTGAGACGGGGTAGCGGCAACCAGCCGTTTAAAGGCGCGCTGAAAGTGAGCCTGATCGGCAAACCCCATGTTCAGCGCCACCTCGGCGATAGAAGTGCCCGCCTTGAGCTGATGCTGGCCGTGCTGAATGCGCCGGTTCACAAGATAAGCATGGGGGGTGATACCGAAATACTGTTTGAACTGGCGCACCAGATGACTGGCGCTGTAGCCGCTAAACCGGCATAAGTCATCCAGCGACACGTCCTCCAGACAATGAGTGTTCAGGTGGTCGGCCACTTGCTGCAACCGGGCAGGCACCGGTGCCGGACACAAGGCCGGCTGAGCCGCCAGATGATGCATCAGGGCCGACAGGTATTCGACCAGCGCCGTCTGCTTTTGCAGCAGCGGCCGCTCCGGTGTCAGCAGGCAGGCCGCCAGCCGGCGGTAGCCGTCAAACCAGCGCCGCTCGTGGATCACCGCAGTGGCCAGATCCTGCCACTGGTTTTCGGGCAACAGGCCGGCATCAAAACGCAGCCGGGTCAGCCAGCCGGTATCCACATACATCATGAAATAGGCCCAGGGGCTGTGCTCAACCGGATTGCAGGCATGCACCCAGTCCGGGTTCATCAACACCAGATCCCCCGCCTGTACCTCATGTTGTTCGTTACGGTAGAAAAAGGTGCTTTCGCCATTGGTAATAGCGCCAAGGGACCACTGCACATGGCTGTGAGGAGCATAACCGACCTCGCGGCCATCATCGATATAACGCAGCTCCACCTGGGGCATGCGCGGATCCCGCCAGAACACCGGCCTGGTCGCGGAGTGGTTCGAAGGCCCGTTAGCGCTCGCCATGTGTCATTCGCCCTTTGCTTCCGCCGCCAGCCTGGCCACCAGCTCGCAGGCCGGCTGCGAGCGGGCCCGGGTCACGCCCGTGCCGGCCCAGTGAGCGGCAAAGTCATCACAACCGCGCCTGTTCACGGCCCCGTTAAGCCGCTTGGCGGCGTCATAGGCCACCGGATAATCGGGTGGAACGGGGGCACCGGCGGCCTCACCATGCTCAATAAAGCGGTTCACCAGGCCCCGGGCAGGACGGCCGGACAGGGTGCGGGTCAGTCGGGTCTGGCCGGCATTCAGCAGCCGCTGCCGGTAGCCGTCATTGGCCGCCGACTCCGGGCAGGCCACAAAGGCGGTACCCAGTTGCACCGCCGCCGCCCCCAGCGCCAGCATGGCCTGCATGTCTTCGCCATTCATGATGCCGCCGGCGGCGATCACCGGCAGCCGACCTTCGTTTACCAGCAGCCTCACCAGCTCGACGGTGCTCAGCTGCTGGTCGTGAACATCAGGGTCAAACATGCCTCTGTGGCCGCCCGCTTCAATACCCTGGGCTACCACACCGTGAACACCGGCGGCTTCAATAGCCCGAGCTTCTTCCAGGCTGGTGGCAGTGGCCAGGGTGACCACACCGGCCTCATGCAGCCGCTCGAGCAAGCCCGCCGGGGGCAGACCAAAATGAAAGCTGACCACGGCCGGACGCAGCTCAATTAATAACGCCTGCATAGCCGGGCTGTGATTGAAGCTTAGGTAGATCTCTTGCAGTTGCGCCGGTGGCTGTTCACCCTGTTCGGCAAACAGCGGCTGCAGATGTTGCAGCCAGGCCGCCTCGGTGGCGGCATCACGCCGGGCCGGCGTGTGGCAAAACACATTGACGTTGAACGGCTGGTCGGTGAGCCGCCGAGTCTGTTCTATCTGGCGTCGGGCATCTTCCAGGGAGCTCGCGCCAATGCCGAGGGAGCCCAGACCGCCGGCGTTGGAGACGGCAGCGGCAAGTTCAGGGGTGGACACGCCCGCCATCGGGGCCTGAATAAGGGGATAACGTATTCCCAGCAGCTTTAACAGCGCACGGCTTGACGACATGGGGGCTCCTTGTTGAATCGGCCAGGGTACACATATCCTCGCCCATGACCCACCCTATAGCGCGGCGATGGCGAACACAACGCACAATGGTGGCGATATGGTCACAAAAGCACTCAAACGATACTTTCATCCTGCCGGGCCGCAACCGGCCATTGCTTCAGCATCCACACATCACAGCCACCATGTTCCGAGGCCATCAGAGGCCCGTCGAGATGACGAAAACCGAGCTTTTCATAGAGGGCAATGGCATTGGTCATGGAACTCAGGGTATCAAGATAACAGGCCGAGAACCCCTGCTCTCTGGCAAACACCAGGCAGGCCTCGACGAGCCGCTGGCCAAGGCCATGGCCGCGAGCGGCTTGCAGCAGAAACAGCTTTTTTAGCTCGCAAAGCTCTCTGCTGTTGCCCAGCGGGGCCAGGCCAGCCCCACCCACGACCTCGCCGTTCAGCCTGGCCACCAGGTAACAGCTTCTGCCCTCGGGGCGATAGTGCCGGCTCATGCAGCGCACCTCGTCATCGCCGGGGCCAAAGCCTTCACCCACGGCGCCGAACTCGGCCCCCACGTCCTGAATGATCCGGCAAATGGCGGCGTCATCCGCTGCCGTGATGGGTGCTATGGTGTAACGCAATGTCGGTCTCCTCTCAATACACACCAAACGAGCATGTTCAGCGCTAAAGAATACGCCTTTTGGCTCTTGGCAACGGGAATGTTTTTTGTCACCCTGACTTGGAAAATCTGGTTTTTTACTTTTAAAAACAATAACAACGAAGCAAAGGATAACACTATGAATATGGATCGATTCACGGTTGCCGTGATTGGCGGTGGTCATGCCGGACTGGCGCTGTTAAACAAGCTGGTTGAAGCGGACTTCGTCAACATTCTTGGCGTGGCCGACATGAACCCGGAAGCGCCGGGCATGTTGCTGGCCAAAGAGCACGGCGTTGCCACCACTACCGATATGCAGGATCTGCTGAAGGACAGCCAGCAGTTGGACATTTTAATCGATGTTACCGGAGTAAAGGCCGTGCGTGATTCCCTGCGCCAGCATATGCAGGATACGGGCAACTATCACACCATCATTATGCATGAACGTATTTCTGCTCTTGTGCTCTCCCTGTTTAACGGCGAAATGGTCGCCACCAAGGCCAGTGATAACTTCTACTGATCCATAAGCCCGAATAAAAACAAAAAGCCCTGAGCCATTACCCTGGCTCGGGGCTTTTTATATCCGCATGTCTTTCCCGCCCCGCCGCCGGCACAAACACCGCCAGCCAGATGGTCGGCTCATCGGGTGCGGTATAACACACCCTGTGTTTCTGATGAGCGGGAATATAAAGATGGTCCCCGGGTGCCAACATTTGCCGCCGACCATCCTCAAATTCCAGCGTACCGCTGCCGGTCAGCACCAGCACCCATTCGTCTTCGTCCTGATCGTACCAGCCTTGCGCGGGCGAGGTGTGCCCCTGAGAGACAATACGTTCGATGCGCACATGGGGAGTAGCGAGCAGATTTTCAAACCGCTCCTCGGTCATATCCGCCGGCAGCGGATGAAACAGATTGAACATGATCACGTTATTCCTTGCAGTCGGAATATCGCAGAGTAACACAGGCTCCCTTCTTCATGATTCACGGCCGAGCCTTGGTGGTTACCGCAAGTGCGGCCCGTGCCCGAAGCCCCAGGGTAAAGCTGATCAGGCCCGCGGCCAGAATAAACAGGGTGATCCCCAGCAATTTGGCGTAACTGTGCTCCACGCCAAACAGGGGGCCGATCAGGCTGACGTGACCGCCTTTTTCCAGAAAATAGAGCCCGGCGCCACCCAGCGCGATAACGAAGTTGGCCACAAAGCTCCAGCGGGCCACCTCGCGATTACATGCCCGCCTCACCACCATGATGATGGGGCCGCAGGCTGTCGGGCACCCCGGTGCGGGTAAGTCCTCCTTCGCGAATCCAGCGCTGGGTGTGCAGCCGGGCACGGCGGATCAGACCGGCGGTGACCGAAAAGTCGAACACCGATACCGCCTGGGGGCACAGCGGCGCCACCACGTGAATATCGGCCTGCTGCTGATAATGCTCCACGTCCCGCACCAGCTGCCACATGCTGAGCAGATTCAGGGTATGCAGGGCCAGCGAGGCCATGCTGGCCGGCACCGCCGGACAGGCGCAGCCAAAACCCGTAGGCAGCACCAGCAGCCGCTCGGCGCCCAGGGCCACGGCACTGGCGATGGGCGTGTTGCTGGCCACGCTGCCGTCCACCAGTGCCTTGCCGGCAATCTCCCGGTGGGGGTAGATCATGGGAATGGCGGCACTGGCCAGCAGGGCATCGATCAGGGGGCCGGTGGAGAGCACGTTTTCCTTGCCGGTGAGCAACTCGGTGGCGACGATGTGCAGCGGCAGTGCGGTGTCTTCAATGTGCTGGACCGGCAGCCGCCGCTCCAGCAGGTGCGCCAGGGCATCGGCCTGCACCAGGTGGTTCTGCCCCAGCAGCAGCGACTTGATGGCGCTAAAGGTATGAATGGGAAACACGTCTTTACTGCGCAGCGACAGCCAAATATCGGCTAGCTCTTCCACGCCGTGGCGGTGGGGTCGCGCGGCAAAATAAGCGCCATTAATGGCTCCCACCGAGGCGCCCACCACCAGATCGGCCTCAAAACCGTATTCTATCAGCGCCTGCAGCATGCCCACCTGCACCGCCCCAAGGCTGCCACCGCCGGCCAGCACCAGGGCGGTGCGACCCGGCCCGTGTTTGCTCATGTGGTTTCCTCCCGGACGTGACGGCGCGCCAGCAACAGATACAGCGAGGGCACCACAAACAGCGTGAAAAAGGTGCCGATGGCCATGCCGCCCACCAGCACCAGGCCGATGGAATTACGCGCCGCCGCTCCCGGGCCATCCACCAGGATCAGCGGAAAATGTCCGGCCACGGTGGCCGCCGAGGTCATCAGCACCGGCCTGAGCCGGGTCATGGCCGCCTGCTCAATGGCCTCGGCCTTGGCCAGGCCCTGTTGCTGCAGCTTGTTGGCGAATTCCACGATCAATATGCCGTTTTTGGCGATCAACCCCACCAGGGTCACCAGCCCCACCTGGGCGTAAATGTTCAGGGTGGTGGTCCAGCCGTCGGTCCAGAACGGCAGATCCGGGTTGGGCATTTTCAGTACGGTAAAAATCAGCGCGCCAAACATGGCCAGCGGCACCGAGCCCAGCAAAATCACCAGCGGATCGCGAAAGGAATTGAACTGCACCGCCAGCACCAGAAAAATCATCACAATGGCCAGCCCCAGGGCCGACAGAAACTTACCGCCCTCGGTGCGCAGCTGGCGCGACTCGCCGGTGTAGTTGATGCTGTAGTCCGCCGGCAACAGCTCCCGGGCCTTGTCTTCGAGTACCGCCAGGCCTTCGTCGAGCCGGCCGGTCATGCCCGACAGCTTGATGGCGTTGAGCTGCTGAAAGCGGTTGAGCGCGCGCGGCACCGTGTTGTTTTCAAGCTCGGCAATGGCCGACAGCGGCACCAGTTGCTGCCCCGGACCGCGCAGGTAAATGTCGCCCAGCTGCTCCGGGTTAAGCCGGTCCCGCCGTACCAGTTGCGGAATCACCTTGTAGGCCCGGCCGTCGATATTGAAGCGGTTAACGTAGTTGCCGCCGAGCGCCGCCCCCAGATCCAGGCCCACCTGACGCTGTGTCAGCCCCACGGCCGCCAGCTTCTGGTAGTCGAGCACAATTTCGGTTTGAGGCTGATCGATTTTCAGATCGATCTCCGGCGGAAAATAAAACAGGCCGCTTTCCGTAGCCGCCTGCTGCAGTTGCCGAGCATAGGCCAGCATATCGGCGGGCTCGTCGGTGGAGGCAATTACAAACTCCACCGGAAAGTTGCTGCCGCCGGGCAGCGCCGGCGGCTGGGCCACAAACACCTGCAGGCCGGGAATGGCGTTCATGCCGGCCTGAATTTCCGGCACCATTTCGCGAATGGTACGCGAGCGCTCATTCCAGGGTTTCACCACCATGCCGCTGAAGCCACCCACCCCCAGGGCGGCGGCAAAGGGGTCCGAGGGCGACAGCAAAATCTGAAAGGTCAGCGCCCGCTCCGGCGCATTCAGAAACACCTGCTCGGCGGCACGGCCGAAGTGCACCTTCTGATCCGCCGAGGCATTGGCGGCGTTGTTGATAATGCCGAACATAAAGCCCTGATCTTCCAGCGGCGCCAGCTCTCTGGGGGAAAACAGATACATGGGCACCACCAGCAGCCCCAGACCACCCCACAGCACGTATACCGCGGCGCGCCGGGCCAGCACCCGGGCCAGCCAGCGACCATAGGCCAGCTTCAGCCGGTCAAAGGCATGGTTCACTCTGCCGGTAAGCCCCCGCTCCTCGCGCTCGGCACTGCTCAACAGGGTGGCACTCATGGTAGGTGACAGGGTCAGCGCCACCAGTCCGGAAATGGTGACGGCGCCGGCCAGGGTGAGGGCAAATTCCCGAAACAGCGAGCCGGTGAGACCGCCCTGCAGGCCGATGGGAATGTACACCGCCGCCAGGGTCATGGTCATGGCGATCACCGGGCCCATCAGTTCCCGGGCGCCGATGAGCGCCGCCTCTTTGGGGGTGCGTCCTTCCCGCAGGTGCCGCTCCACGTTTTCCACCATCACGATGGCGTCATCCACCACCAGCCCCACCGACAGCACAATGGCCAGCAGCGTCAGCAGGTTGAGGGTAAAGCCGAACACCTGCATCAGAAAAATGGCGCCCACCAGCGATACCGGAATGGCCACCACCGGCACCAGTACCGAGCGCCAGGAGCCAAGAAACAGAAAGATCACGCCAATAACAATCAGCAGGGTTTCGGCCAGGGTACCCACCACCTCGCGAATGGCGTTGTCCACGTATTCCGAGGCGTCGTAGCCGATCTCTGCCGCCAGCCCCTCGGGCAGTTCGGCCTTGAGTTTGCCGAGATCGTCCCGCACACCGGCAATGACCTCGATCACATTGGTGTTGGGCAGCGGAAAAATCCCCATAAACACCGCGTTCTGGCCGTTAAAGCTCACCTCGGTGTCGTAGTCTTCCGCGCCCAGCTCCACCCTGGCTACGTCTTCCAGCCGCACCAAGGTGTCGCCGCTGGCGCGGATCACCAGCCGGCGAAACTGCTCGGCGCTGTGCAAGTCGGTGTTGGCGGTGAGGTACACCCGCACCAGGGCGCCCTTGGTGCTGCCTACCGCCGATAAAAAGTTGTTGGCGGCCAGCGCCTGACTCACCTCGGCGGGGCTGATGCCGAGTGCCGCCAGCCGCTCGGGCTGAAGCCACACCCGCATGGCAAAGGTACGGGCGCCAAAGATCTCGGCCCGCTGCACCCCCGCCAGCGCCGAAAAGCGGGGCTGCACCACCCGCACCAGGTAGTCGGTGATCTCGCTCTGAGAGAGGGTGTCTGAAGAAAAACTCAGGTAGGCGGCGGCAAACTCGGAGTCTGCCGACTGCACGCTGATGGCCGGCACCTCGGCCTCGGCGGGCAGTTGGTTGCGCACCTCGTTGACCTTGGCGGTAATGTCCGCCAGCGCCTGGGTGGGCTCGTAGTTGAGCTTGAGCCGGGCGGTAACCAGCGACAGCCCCAGCAGGCTTTTCGACTCCACATAGTCGATGCCGTCGGCAGAAGCGATGGCTCCTTCAATGGCGGTAGTCACAAAGCCGCGCACAACCTCGGCACTGGCGCCCACATAAGGCGTGGCCACCACCACAGAGGCATTTTCACTTTCGGGATACTGGCGCACACTGAGCGACCACCAGGCCTGGGCGCCGGCAATCAGGATCAGCAGACTGACCACCAGCGCCAGCACCGGACGGCGCACGAAAATATCGGTAAAGGCAGGCATCAGCCGTTGTCCGGTTGCGGGTCAAGGGAAAACGCCGGTGCCAGCCGGTTGTCGACCACCACCTCCATGCCCGGGAACAGCTTGAACACCCCGGTGGAGACCACCTGCTGGCCGGCATTCAGGCCCTCGGTGACGGCCACAAAATCCCCCAGCCGCCGGCCGAGCCGCACAAGCTGGCGGCGCAGCAGACGGCTTTCGCCTTCGCCGGGCTCGATCACAAGAACTGCATCATCGTCCGGGCCATGAATAATGGCGGTCAGCGGCACCAGCAGCAAGGCCTCGGCCTGGGGCTGAGTCAGAGTCAGCTGCACAAACATGCCCGGACGCAAGGCGCCGTCGGGGTTGGTAAGACTGGCCTGCCCGCGCACACTGCGGGTGCCTGCGTCCAGCTCGGGGTCAACCGCGCTGACCTCACCGTCAAAGGTGCGCCCGGGCCAGGCGTCGGCGGTCACCACCACCGGCAGCCCTGCCCTCAGCCCCGCCAGCCGCTGCTGGGGCAGGGAAAAGTCCACCAGCACCGGATCCAGACTTTGCAACGACACCACGGCGCTGCCTTTTTCCAGAAACTGCCCCGGGCTGATGCGACGAATGCCCAGTTGCCCGGCAAAAGGCGCCCGCAGCGTCTTTTTGGCGATTTGCGCCTCAATCAGCTGCTGGCGGGCGCTGGCCTGGCGGTAACGGCTTCGGGCCTCGTCGAGATCCCCCTGGGCCAGACTGCCGCTGCTGCGCAGCGTCCGCGCCCGTTGATACGAGAGCCGGGCCAGCTCGGCGGCAGCGGTGGCCTCGTTCAGTTGCGCGCGCTCAATGTCATCATTCAGCCGAAACAATACCTCACCGGCCTTGACGCCGGCGCCGGCGGTAAAGGCCACCTCGGCCACCACGCCTTCGGCTTCGGTACGCAACACGGCCCCTCGCACCGCCGCCACAGAGCCCACCGCCCTGACCTGTGGCTGCCACTGGTACTCGCGTACGGCAATGGCGTTCACCCGCTCCGGCGGCAGGGTCATTTGCTCTTCGGCCTCGGCCATGGCGCTGAACTGGGCAAGCTTTACCACCAGCAGCAAGGCCACCATGGGCAGCAGTGCCAGCAGCCCGGCCAGGCTCCAGAGCAGGCGTGAGCGCATGAATCCTCCTCGCTAAAAACAAACGGCTAGGATCAAGTCTAGTTGTAAGAATCAGCCGGTCTCATCCGACTGCACGGTAAAACAAGCCCAAAGGAACACAGCGATGAAAAAAATCCTGCTGCTGGTGATACTTGCCCTGCTGATACTGGCGTTTTTCGCCTTCGACCTGCAGCAATGGCTGACCCTGGACGCCCTTAAACGTCACCAGGCCGCCATTGCCGCCTCTCAGGCCGAATCCCCCTGGCTGATGACCGGTGGCTTTTTTCTGCTCTATGTGCTGATGGCGGCGCTGTCGCTGCCGGGTGCGGCTGTGATGACCCTGGCCGCCGGCGCCCTGTTCGGCCTGGTTGAGGGGCTGGTGCTGGTGTCGTTCGCTTCCAGCATTGGCGCTACCCTGGCCTTTCTGGTGGCGCGTTTTCTGCTGCGTGAACAGGTGCAGGGCCGTTTTGGCAACCGGCTGCGCACAGTAAACCGGGGCATTGAACAAGACGGCGCCTTTTACCTTTTTACCCTGCGGCTGGTGCCGGTGTTTCCATTTTTTGTGATCAACCTGCTGATGGGGCTCACGCCGCTGGCCACCCGTACCTTTTACTGGGTCAGCCAGCTGGGCATGCTGCCCGGCACCCTGGTGTACGTGAACGCCGGCACTCAGCTGGCCGCCATTGAGCAGCCGGGAGACACTCTTTCCCCCATGCTGCTGGCGTCATTTGCCCTGCTGGGGCTGTTTCCCTGGCTGGCCCGGCTGCTGGTGCGCCAGGTGCAGCGCCACCGCGTATACCAACGATTTACGCCGCCTTCCCGGTTTGATCGCAACCTGATTGTGATTGGCGCCGGCGCCGCCGGCCTGGTGAGCGCCTATATTGCGGCTGCGGTTAAAGCCAGGGTCACCCTGATTGAGGCCGGCGACATGGGCGGCGACTGCCTCAATACCGGCTGCGTGCCCAGCAAGGCACTGATTAAAAGCGCCCGCGTGGCCCACCAGTTGCGTCACGCCGACCGCTATGGGCTGAGCGCCAGCCAACCCGAATTCAGCTTTAAGCAAGTGATGGACCGGGTACAGGCCAGCATCGATAAAGTGGCGCCCCACGACAGCGTGGCGCGTTATACCGCGCTCGGCGTGGAGGTAATAAAAGGTTACGGCAAATTGCTCGATCCCTGGACGGTGGAGATCACCACCGAAGGCCAGACCCAACGACTGACCAGCCGCAGCATCATTATCGCCGCCGGCGCTCAACCTTTTGTGCCGCCGATGCCGGGGCTCGATGCAGTGGATTACCTGACCAGTGATACCCTGTGGCAGAGCATGGGCAAACGGGATGCCCCACCCGAGCACCTGCTGGTGCTGGGCGGTGGCCCCATTGGCTGCGAGCTGGCCCAGGCCTTTGCACGACTCGGCTCAAACGTAACCCTGGTGCAGCGCAATGCCCGGCTGCTGCCCAGGGAGGATTCAGACGTCAGCGAATGGATTAGACGAGCCCTGACCACCGATGGCGTGCGCGTGCTCACCGGCTGCAATATTGATCGCTTTGAACGCACCAACACTGGCCTGAGGCTGTATGCAACCCAGGACGACAAACCGCTTGAGATTGATGCCGATACCCTGCTGCTGGCGCTGGGACGGCAGGCCCGGCTCGAAGGCTATGGTCTGCAGGAGCTGGGCATTCCTGCCGAGCGGGTGATTGATACCAACGACTACCTGGAAACCCTGTATCCCAACATTTACGCCGCCGGCGATGTGGCCGGCCCTTATCAGTTCACCCACACCGCCGCCCACATGGCCTGGTATGCCAGTGTCAACGCCCTGTTTGGCCAGTTCCGGCGCTTTGCGGTGGACTACAGCGTGATCCCCCACTGCACCTTTGTGGATCCCGAGGTGGCCCGGGTGGGCCTGAATGAGCAGGAGGCCAATGAGAAAGGCGTGGCTTTTGAAGTAACCCGTTTCGAGCTGAAAGAGCTCGACCGGGCCATTACCGACGGCGCCGAGCAGGGGTTTATCAAGGTGCTCACCGAGCCGGGCAAGGATCGCATTCTGGGGGTGACCATTGTCGCCGAGCACGCCGGTGAGCTGCTGGCGGAATACGTGCTGGCCATGAAGCACGGCCTTGGCCTGAACAAAATACTGGGCACGGTGCACACCTACCCCACCCTGGCCGAAGCCAACAAGTATGTTGCCGGCGAATGGAAGCGGGCCCATGCGCCCGGACGGTTACTGGGCTGGCTGGGCCGCTATCATCAGTGGCGACTGGGAAAATAAGCGGTTATTTGCTCCCGTCATGCCCATGAAGTGAGCATCCAGAGCAGAGGTGCACGGTTTCAAACACCGCGTCGTTTGTCGCATGGCCCCCCGCTTTCGCGGGGGTAACGTTCCTTGGTGTGAAGTGAAACCATACGGTGTGTTAAGGCCGGCAATAACCGGGCAGCTTCAGGCCCCGCTTTTTCATGATTTGGCAACGGCGGTGATCAACACCATCCCCCATCGACAGGGTTTTGCTGACTATCGGCGTATCGGGCGCAGACGGGGTAGCCTGTGCCGGCAGCATGGCCACGGAAAAAATCGCCGCCAGGGCGAATGACATCAGGGTTTTCATGGTCTGTCTCCTTTCTGGCTCAATTGGCAACCACACTCCATGGACAAGCCATGACATATAAAGGTGGTTATTTTTTAGTCGCAACCACCGCCCCCATTCTTACAATAAAATGTGATCACTCGCATGCACCCTTGAGGAGAGCAAGATGAAGATACTGATGGTACTGACGTCTCACGACCAGCTTGGCGACACCGGTGAACCGACCGGCTTCTGGCTGGAAGAGCTGGCGGCGCCCTATTACCGGCTGAAAGATGCCGGCGCGCAAATCACCCTGGCCTCGCCCAAGGGAGGCCGGCCACCACTGGACCCCAAAAGCCATGCGCCCGATTTTATGACCGACGACACCCGCCGCTTTGAAGCCGATGCCGAGGCCATGGCCGCCCTCGACAACACCCATCCGCTGGCACGCATCAAGGCCGATGAGTTTGATGCGGTGTTTTACCCCGGCGGCCACGGCCCGCTGTGGGATCTGGCGGGCAATGCCGCCTCCGTGGGCCTGATTGAACGCATGTTTCAGAGTGGCAAGCCGGTGGCGGCAGTGTGTCATGGCCCCGCCGTGCTCTGCCATGCCAGAACCCACACCGGTGAGCCATTGGTAAAAGACAAAAAGGTGACCGGTTTCAGCAACAGCGAGGAAGCCGCCGTGGGGCTCTCTGAAATCGTGCCCTTTGCCATTGAAGACATGCTCACCGGCCAGGGCGGACACTACAGCAAGGGCCCGGACTGGAGCAGCCATGTGGTGAGCGACGGCTTGCTGATTACCGGGCAAAACCCGGCGTCGTCCAGCGCCACCGCCGAGGCCCTGCTGGCGGCGCTGAAGGGTTAACGATACAGTAGGCGCTTTGCCAGCCATCACAGCGAAGCGCCAGCCATGGGCAGTTACCTTTCTCTCACCTCCCGCCTGAGCATCATATTCAGTCTCACCATGCTGGCCATCTGGGGGCTGGTGAGTCTGGTGCTGATGCAGTCGCTGGAGCAGCATTTTGCCCGCCAGGACGAGGAGGATCTTCGAGGCAAGATGATACTGGTAAAAAACCTGCTCTCGGCCCGGCTGGAAGATGGCCCTTCCGACTGGCGCCGGCTGGAATCGCAGTTACAGAATGCCCTGTCCGGCTACGGTGATCATTTTCTGCAGATTCGAAGTCTGCAGGGCCAAATGCTGGCGGATACCCGCGCCACCCCGTCGCCACTGCCTGCCCTTGCCAGTGACAGCGCTCTGCCGTTCAATGAGAGCTGGGTGACCGGCGGCGTGCGCTATCGCAGCATCACAGAGCGGCTCTCGCTGCCAGCCCCCGTTTCCGGACAGTCTGGCCCCGTGCTGGTGCAGGTCGTGGTGAACACCCGCTACCACCAGCATTTTCTCGATGAAATACATATGGCTCTGCTCTGGCTGACCGCCGGCATCGCCCTTATTTCGGTGCTGCTGGGCTGGCTGGCCTCTCACTCCGGGCTCAAGCCCCTGCGCTCTCTGGCCCGGCTGTCCACTCAAGTGACCGCCAGCAAGCTGGATCACCGACTGCCACTCAGCAAGGCACCGGCGGAGCTGCATGGGCCGATTCGGGCCTTTAACGATATGCTGGACCGGCTGGAAGACTCCTTTCAGCGGCTGACCACCTTTTCGTCGGACATTGCCCACGAATTACGCACCCCGGTCAACAGCCTGCTGTTACAGACCCAGGTGGCCCTTAGCCAGACGCGTACAGCGGGCGACTACCGGGAGGCCCTCTACGCGAACCTGGAGGCCGCCGAGCGGCTGGGCAGAATGATCAATGAAATGCTGTTTCTGGCCAAGTCCGATCAGGGGCAGCTCGCCATGCAATGCGAACCCCTGGATCTGGCCGACGAGGTAGATGAACTGATCGAGTTTTTCGAGCCCCTGGCCAGTGAGCAGCAGGTGCGGCTGAATCGCCAGGGCCAGGCGCGGATGCAGGGAGACAGAGCCATGCTGCAACGGGCCATCAGCAACCTGCTGACCAATGCCATTCGCTACACACCGCCCCGGCGAGAAGTGCACATTCGCCTGAAGACCGACGAGGCCGGCGCCAGCCTGGTGGTGGCCAACCCGGGCCCGGCCATTCCCCGGGAAGAATGGCCGCGACTGTTCGACCGTTTTTACCGGGCCGATCACGCACGCCAGACGGTGACGGAAGGCACCGGGCTGGGCCTGGCCATAGCCCGGGCCATTGTCACCAGCCACGGCGGCACCCTGTCGGTGCACTCAGACCCGCGGGAAACCTGCTTTACCATGCATTTTCCCGCCAGTCCGCAACAGCCGGCTTAATGAATGCCGTTTTGCCGTTGCTGTTCACGCACGTAGCCGATGATGTCGCTCACCTCGTCACGACTGATGCCTTCCACCGGTGGCATATCGCCAAAGCGCCAGTGATGGGCACGCACACCGTTGGCGGCGGCCCGGTAAAAGGCCTCATCACCGTGATGAGAAGGCTCGTACACCTTGTGAATAAAGGGCGGCCCCTTGGGTGAACCCCTGAGATCGGTGCCGTGGCAACTGGCACAATACTCACCGTAGGCGGCCTTTCCCTGCGCCGGAAACACCCGGTCGTGGGGCATGTCCCCCCACATTTGGCTGCCACCCATCAGAAAGTGGCCGGCGATCATGGCAAGCAGCAGCAGGGCCAAGGCACCGCCAAGCCAGAGCACCCAGCGGGAGGAATCCGATGACTTGCTCACATTCTGTCTCCTGTTGTCAGCGATTTGGCCCTGAATTATTCCGCGACCTTTACCTGCCCGGTCATGCCGGCTTCCATATGACCCGGGATCAGACAGGCAAAGTCCACGGTGCCGGCCTGGTCAAAATGCCACACAAGGCCACCACGCTGACCTGCTTTAAGCCTAATCATGTTGGGTTCGGCGTGCTCCATGTGCGGCATTTGGCGCATCATGTCGGCATGCACCTGCAACATGCTCATGTCGCCCAGTACCAGCTCGTGGTCGAGTTTGCCGCGGTTTTTCACAAAAAAGCGCACCGTTTCGCCCGCCTTCACCTCAATGGTGGCCGGGGTAAAACGCATGTCATCGCTCATCACTACCTCAATGGTCCGATCCACCTCGGCCGGCAGGCCGGGACGGCCCACTCCGTGCATGTTCTGTTGCATGGAGGCGGCATTGTGCCCCTCATGGTGGCCGTGTTCACCGGCGGCCAGAGCCAGACCGGGCAACAGCGACAGCATTAAAACGGACAACGTGGTTTTCATAGTTAGTGCTCCTGATAAATAAAAAATGATGCCGGCGGTTTAAAACCAGAACCGGACGCCCGCCACCCAACGGTTTTCCTGAGTAGCTTCGTCTTCTTGCCGCAACTGATCGGCCCGCTCACCGAGCGCGGCCTGCCATTCCCAGCCCACATAGGGGGCGAACTGGCGGCTGAATTCGTAACGCAGGCGGGCTCCTGCCACCACTTCGGACAGCCCGCGCCCCTGGCCGCGTTCGGCGTCGTTGCTGCCATAGGCGGTGAGTTCAATGGCCGGTTGCAGCACCAGCCGCTGGGTCAGCAACAGCTCGTATTCCGCCTCCAGCGCCAGCCCGGTCTGACCATCGTCCCCCAGGTAAGCAGTGGCGTCGAGCTCCAGCCAATAGGGCGCCAGCCCCGACACGCCGGCGGCCAGCCAGGCCTGCTCCGGGCCGTGGCCGGTGTCGTAACGCACGCCCAGCTCGCTGTTCCAGAAGCCAGTGAGGGCATGGCTCCACAGCAACTCGGTGCTGGCTTCCGCCAGCCGGCCGTGCTCAATGTCACCTTCCGCCTTCACCACGGCGCGCTCATAGTCGCGGCCGGCCCAGGCCTTCACCTCATAGGCCAGGGCCTGGTCGTCGCCGTTATCCACCCGCTCCAGCCGGTCGGCCAGCACCCCGTAAAACCAGTGCTCGTCGGCCAGTGTCAGTTGGCGGGGCCCCGCCAGCGCATAGGGGCCCTCGTCCAGGGTGAAGCCGCCGGAGTAAGCTTGCGGATCCCGGGCATCGGCAGGCGGCTTGCCCCCCTGCATCTGCATATCGCCGTGTTCCATCTGGGCCAGGGCCGGCAGGGCGGTCAGCGCCAGCGCACCCAAAACAGCGTTCATCATTGCCGCGTGTTTTTTCATGACACCACCACCATGCGGAACATGCCCGCGTCCATATGGAACATCAGATGACAATGCCAGGCCCAGCGGCCAAGGGCATCGGCGGTCACCAGAAAGCTGATCCGTTGGGCCGGCTGCACCTGAATGGTGTGACGCCGGCACAAAAACTCGCCGTCCGGGCTTTCCAGTTCGCTCCACATGCCGTGCAGGTGCATGGGGTGGGTCATCATGGTGTCGTTGTGCAGAATAATGCGCACCCGCTCACCGTAATTCAGGTGAATGGGGGTGGAGCTGCCGAACTCGACGCCGTCGAACGACCAGGTGTAGCGCTCCATGTTGCCGGTGAGGTGCAGCTCTATCTCCCGCTCGGGCGGCCGCGGATCCATAGGCCCCCCGGGGGTGCGCAAGTCCGCCAGAGTCAGCACCCGCCGGCCGTTGTTGCGCAGGCCCACACCGGGGTCGTCCAGATTAGTGCGCGGCGTGTCCACCCGCATATCCACACTCGGCCCGTATTCGGTGCGGGCATGGCGCACCTCGGTGCTGGTTGCCGCCAGGCCGCTGCTCACGGCACCATGCCCCATGGCCGAATGATCCATATCCGCCATGCCGTTTATGGCGCCTTCACCCATAGACGAATGATCCATGGCTCCCATGCCGTTCATGGCACCATGGTCCATGGCGCCGTGATCCATGCTGCCCATCATGTCGGCCATGGTCAGGGGTTGAGGTTCATCCACCGGCGACACCGCCGCACTCAGCCCTTCGCGGGTGGCCAAAGTGCCCCGGGCATATCCGGTGCGGTCCATGGCCTGGGCAAACAGGGTATAGGCCTCGGCGGTGGGCTCCACCAGCACATCGTAGGTTTCACCGGGGCCAAAGCGGAACTCGTCCACCTCCACCGGCGTCACATTCACGCCATCGGCCTGCACCACAGTGAGTGTCAGTCCCGGTATGCGCACGTCATAGAAGGTATTGCCGGCACCGTTGACAAAGCGCAGCCGCACCCGTTCACCAGGTTTGAACAGCCCGGTCCAGTTACCGGCGGGCGTGGTACCGTTCATCAAGTAGGTCAGGGTCTCGGAAGACAAGTCCGCCAGATCGCTCGGACTCATGCGCATTTCATTCCACATCTGCCGCTTTTCCAGCGCCATGCCCAGCCCATACCGGCTCATGTCTTGAAAGAAATCTGCCACTGTGGGCTGGTTGAAGTTGTAGTAATCGCCCTGGTTTTTCAGCTTGCCAAATACCCGCATGGGGTTCTCATCGGTCCAGTCGGACAAGACCACCAGATGCTCCCGATCCGCCTTGATGGGATCGGGCTCTGCCGGCTCCACAATCAGGCCGCCATACATGCCGGTCAGCTCCTGCATGCCAGAGTGGGAGTGATACCAGTAGCTGCCGCTTTGCTCCAGGGTAAAGCGGTAGGTAAAGGTTTCGCCGGGCGCAATGCCGGCAAAGCTGATGCCGGGTACACCGTCCATCTCAAAGGGCAGAATAATGCCGTGCCAGTGAATGGAGGTGGGCACCTTGAGGCGGTTGGTCACCCGAATGGTGACCGTATCGCCCTCGCGCATGCGCAGGGTGGGCGCGGGAATGGAGCCATTGATGGTGGTGGCCATGCGCGGACGGCCGGTGAAGTTGACCGGGGTTTCGTCAATCACCAGATCGAACTCGGTGCCGGAAAGTGTGGGCACATGGCCGGTAAGGGTGGCTGGCACGGGAGTTCTGGCGTTTGCCAGCATGGGGGCCAGCCCCAGTACCACACCGCCCGCCGCCAGCCCCTGCACAAAACGCCGCCGGGGCAGGTTGTGACGCTCTTTTGGCTGTGTCATAAGGTTCCTTAAGCGCGGATGCATGCTTGTCGATGAATACCATCAGCATAGAGAGCCGCACCTGAAGCCAACATGACGGACGAATGACAAAATTGTCATCTTTTGGCGCCAAAACCATCAGCCAGCCGCTACGGGCTTGAGCGCGGGCCGCCTTGTGCGCCATCATCAAACCACCCTGCCCCACGGAGCCACCCATGAAACTGCTGATCATCGAGGACGAACAAAGCACCGGCGACTACCTGCAAAAGGGCCTGCGCGAAGCGGGCTTTGTGGTGGATCTGGTGCGCAACGGACTGGACGGCCTGCACCAGGCCAGCGCCGAGCCTTACGATCTGCTGGTGATGGACGTGATGCTGCCTGATCTGGACGGCTGGCGCATTGTGGCGGCGCTGCGCGAGCAGGGCCTGCAGACGCCGGTGTTGTTTCTGACCGCCCGTGACAGCGTGGAAGACAGGGTACGCGGCCTGGAGCTGGGTGCCGATGATTACCTGGTGAAACCCTTTGCCTTTGCCGAGTTGCTGGCCCGGGTACGCAGCCTGCTGCGCCGGGGTGCGCCCCGTCAGGACGAGCACAAGCTGAAGGTGGCCGATCTGGTGCTGGACCTGCCCCGCCGCCAGGCCAGCCGGGCCGATACGCCCATTCACCTCACCAACAAGGAATTCGCCCTGCTGGAACTGCTGGTGCGCCGGCAGGGAGAGGTACTGCCCCGCTCGCTGATTGCCTCCCTGGTGTGGGACATGAATTTCGACAGCGACACCAATGTAATTGATGTCTCCATTCGCCGGCTGCGCGCCAAAATCGACGACGGTTTTGAACCCAGGCTTATTCACACGGTCAGGGGCATGGGCTACACCCTGGATACCGACAGGTAGCCCCACTATCTCCGAACCCGGCTCAGCTCCCCTTCCCTGTTCAGCCGAAACAAGGCCAGGTCTTCGGCCATCAGCAGCCGGCCCGAGTAATGCTCCCGGGCTTCCCGCTCAAGGCTCGCCACGGTCAGGCCGGTGCCGCCGTCCCGGTAACGGGGGCTGACGTGAGTGAGTACCAGATTGGGCACACCGGCGTGCTCGGCAAAGGCGGCCACGGCAGCGGCGCTGCTGTGTTGCGGCTCGGGGCCCACTTTTTCCGCCACTTCCCGCGTGTAGGTGGCCTCGTGCACCAGCACATCGGCCCTCTTTACCTCCTCGCTGAGCAGGGCGGGCGTGTCGTTGTCGCCACCGATCACTACTCGCCGCGGCCTGGGCGGCGCCAGCTGGTAATCCCGCCCCGCCAGCACCCGGCCATCGTCAAGGGTGATGACTTCGCCCCGGTGCAGTCGGCCCCACAGCGGGCCGGCGGGCACGCCGTCGACTTTAAGCCGGTCGGTATCGAGCCGGCTGGCCAGACCGGTTTCGGTAAAGGCATAGCCAAAACAGGGCAGCCGGTGCGACAGCGCCGTGGCCGACACCTCAAATCCTTCCAGCGCCAGCGGGCCAACGCGCTCGGCCAGCGTCTCCACATTCACAAAACGCAGTTCAAAATTCAGCTGCAACTGGCTGATCGCCGCCGTATGTTCGATCCAGGCCTGCAACTGAGCCGGTCCAATAATGGTCAGCGGCGCGCTGCGGCCATTCAGCCCGGCGCTGGCCAGCAACCCCGGCAGGCCGTAGCAGTGATCCCCGTGCAGGTGAGTGATGCACACCGCCTGCAGCCAGTGCAGCGACAGCGGCGCATGCAGCAGCCGGTGCTGAGTACCCTCGCCGCAGTCCACCAGCAGCCAGGGCCTGGCCTTGTGTTTGCGCAAGGCCACTGCCGACAGGCTGCGGGTTTTTGTGGGGGTGCCCGATGAGGTACCCAGAAACAACAGCTCCATAATGGATCGTGACTCGCTGAAAAGTGGCCATATCCCTGCATTTTATGCCGATTTTCGCCAATTATCTTTACCGGTTGAGTATGTTACCCTGCCTTGCCAGACACGCGTTAACCGGCAATATTCGTCTGCCTGACATTCATTCCACCACAGCCAACCGGAGGCCACTGGTGAACCTGACCACAAAACTGCTGCTGCCGCTGCTATGGCTGCTCTGTGCCGCTCCCCTGATGGCCCAGTCCCAAAGCCAGACCGGCGACGCCCCTTCCTATACCGCCCTGGCGGATCTGCTGGAAAACGAGCAGTCCCGGGAAAAACTCATCGGCGAGCTGCGCGCCCTGGCGGACGCCTCGGCGCCGGCCGGGACGGAGGCAGCAGAAGTCGCCACCGATCCGTCTGCCACCCGGCAACTGGCGCAAACCACCCGGGCCATTGCCGAAGGCATTGGCGATCAGTTTACCGGGCTGGCCAGCGTGCTGAACGATCTGGCGGAAGGGCAAGTGGCCGGCGACAACGGCCAGTTCAGCATGAGCATACTGCTGGAAGCCACCCTGAACCTGAGCCTGGTGATCCTGGCCACCCTGCTGGTTTTTCTGGTGCTGCGCCGGCTGGTGGGCCCGCTGTTGTTCTCCCGGCTGGATCACTGGTCACTGCACGGCGCCGGTAGTACTCCCGTGCTGAGGCGCATGTTGTGCGTGGCGCTGGCGGCGGCCATGGATGTGTTAATAGTGGGGCTGGCCTATGTGGCCGGCAACCTGGTGGCCACTTTTCTGGTGGGCCAGACCGGTGAGCAAACCACCCAGGCCTCGCTGTTTCTTAACGCCTTTATGGTGATCGAGCTGCTCAAGGCCGGCCTGCGTATGGTGTTCTCCCGCCGTTACGACGGCCTGCGCCTGCTGCCCCTGAATGCCACCGAGGCCAGCTACTGGAACCGCCGCATGGCGCTGCTGATTGGCCTGCTGGGTTATGGCGTCATGGTGGCCGAGCCATTGATCACCATTCATATATCCGCGGCGCTCAGCCAAAGCCTGAACACTATGCTGATGCTGACCGCCTTTATCTATGCCGCCGTCATTATTCTTAAAAACCGCCGCCGGCTGGCCGAAGTGATCCGCACCCATGCCGAACAACGCCGGCTCACCACCAGCAAGCTCAGCCTGCACCTGCTGGCCCGCACCTGGCACCTGCTGGCGCTGGGCTACTTTGCGGTGGTACTGGTGCTGGTGCTGCTGAGCCCGGCCAAAGCCCTGCCCTTTGTGCTGTTTGCCACCCTGAAAACCCTGGGCGTGATCGTGGTGGGCATTTTGCTCTCTACCCTGCTGGGCCAGACCATCGGCCGGCGCATTCATCTTTCGGACGATCTGCGTCGCAAGCTGCCGTTGCTGGAAGCCCGCCTCAACAGCTATGTGCCCAACGCCCTGCGCTTTTTGCGCTTTCTGGTGCTGGCCGGCGTCATTCTGCTGTCACTCAATGCCTGGCACATCGTGGATCTGGCCACCTGGTCGGCTTCGGAAGCCGGTGGCGTGCTGATGGGCCGCATTATTGCGGTGGCGCTGATCCTGGCGGTATCCGCCACCATCTGGGTGATCCTCGCCAGCCTGATTGAGCACAAGCTCAATCCGGAAACCGGCACCGGCATGCCCTCGGCCCGCACCCAGACCCTGCTGTCGCTGTTTCGCAGCGCCCTAGCGGTGCTGCTGGTGACCATGACAGTGATGATTGCGCTGTCGGAGCTGGGCATTAACATAGGACCGCTGATCGCCGGTGCCGGGGTACTGGGCCTGGCCATTGGCTTTGGCGCCCAGAAGCTGGTGCAGGATGTTATCACCGGCATTTTCATTCAGATTGAAAACGCCATGAACACCGGCGACGTGGTGACCCTGGGCGGCATTACCGGCACCGCCGAAAAGCTCAGCATTCGCTCGGTGGGCATTCGCGATTTGAGCGGCACCTATCACATTATTCCGTTTTCCAGCGTGGATACTGTGTCCAACTACATGCGCGACTTTGCCTATCACGTGGGTGAATACCGGGTGTCCTACCGCGAGAATATTGACGATGCCATTACTCACCTGCAAAACGCCTTTGACGAGCTGGTGGCGGATCCGGAGCAAAAGCCCTATGTGCTGGAGGCGCTGGAAGTGGCGGGCGTTATTGCCCTGGCCGACAGCTCGGTGAACATTCGCGTGCGCATCATGACCGCCCCCGGCATGCAATGGGCCGTGGGCCGCGCCTACAACCGGCTGGTGAAAATGCACTTCGAACAGGCCGGCATCGAGATCCCCTACCCGCAAAGCACGGTGCATTTTGAAGGCAGCCGCCAGCACGCCGCCCCGGCGGTACAGCTGGCCGCCGAGGCTGACGGACGTGATACCGGCACCTGAACCCCAGTTAACTCGCCCCCGCCTTCGCGGGGGCAGTTACATCAGTACCCGGTCATTTCCAGATAGCCCTGCCCGAGGGGCCTGCCGCTGTCGGCGTCAGTGACACTGACCGCCCCTTCCCAGTAGGGCACCGAGGTATTCATCCAGCGGTTGGCATGATGTGCCGTGACGGTAAGCTCAAGCTGTTGCGCCGGCAAGGTTAACTGCCAGCGCACCGGCACGCGCCGGCCGGCGACCTCAACATTGGCCAGGGGCTTGAGGATGATCTCATTCGCGCTCAGGGGGGTAACCTCACCGACGGGGCTTATCCAGCTGCCGGAGACATAATCGCTGTTATTGTCGCTTCCGCCACGCAGGCGAAAGGCCATCAGCTTGTAACCACTTTCAAGGTGCAGGGAAAACCAGTCCCAGCCACTTTGCTCCTTGCTTAACAGCTGGCTGCTCCATTCCCGGTCCAGCCAGGCCTGGCCGCTGACGGTAATCGGCTCGCCATTCAGCCACACCTTGCCGCTCACCCGGTAAAAGGGCTGGCTGTAATACATGGAGCCCTGGCCGTCGGCGGACTTTTGGCTGAAACCCTTGATGCCATGACGCACCAGCGGGCCGCTGGCCTCAAGCTCCAGCTCGTAGCCAAAGTTGCCGTGCCCGTCTTTGGCCTCGGCCCTAAGCCGCAGCCGATCCAGCTGGTCTTCGGTGGCACTCAGGCTGTTCAGCTGCCAGTCATCCAGCCAGGCACTAAACGGCTGCGCCGTGACCCCGGCCTGCTGATCACCACTCACCCTATCTGTCCCCCGGGCAAAGCGCTCGGCCACTCTGTGCTGCTCGCCGCGGGACAGGGCCATGTGCGCCATCCAGATCTGCTCCACTGCCCAGGGGCCGGCCAACGTTGATTCCGCCGTTGCAGGCTGCTGGGCCTGGCGAAACAGGGTCCACTGCACGCCCAGGGACTGGCCCTGCGCGTCTTGCAGATTGGCGGTGAGATACCACCATTCAATGCGAAACCCCGGGTGCGGGCCGTGATCATCGGGAAAGTTCAGGGTCATGCCGGCATGGGCTTGGGTATGTCCTTCGCCGCTGGCGCCCAGGCCGGCAAAGCCGCTGCTCTCCTGAGTATTGCGGCCGGCATCGCAGGCACTCAGCAGCGCCAGCCAACACAGGATGAATAAGCCTCGTTTCATGAGTCTTCCTCCGCCAGCAGAGTTCGAGGGGACGTACGCCACAGCCGGAACATGGGCAGGGCTGCCGCCAGCAACGCCACCAGCACCGCAATCAGCAGCGTCAGCCCCATTTCGCCGGGAAACAGGTGCAGCGGCAACCGCCAGCCAAAGGCCGCCACATTAATTCCCCAAACCAGGCAGGCGGTAATGGCCACCCCCAACGGAATGGCCAGCAAGCCCGTCACCAGCGCCATACCGGCAAGCTGCATGAGCTGAACGGCCAGCAACCGATGCCGCGGCACTCCCATGGCCCAGACCGTGGCCAGACGCCGGCGTCGCGTCCCAGCCTGTGCCAGCAGGGTGGCCAGCAGCGCCAGGGCCGCCACCGCCAGGGTAAGCGCATTCAGCGCTCGCGTAATGGCAAAGGTGCGCTCAAAAATGGCCGTGGCCGTGCGCTTCACTTCACGCTGATCCTGCACCGTCACATCAAAACGCTCCCTTAGCTGCCGACGTAGCGGCGCGGCATCCATACCGGGCGTGAGCACTACGCCCATGGCTACCGGGGGCACACCAAACAGCTGCTGCACCCGCTTTGTGGTCATCACCAGCTCGCCTCTGGGGTTGCCGTAATCCGGATAAATGCCCGCCACCGTCACCTGCTCGGGCCCGCCGGGAGCAGCAATACTCAGTCGATCCCCCAGGGCAATGTGCTCACGCCGGGCCAGCTGCTCGTTGATAAAGGCGTCGCCCCGGCGCAGCGCCTGCCAGGCGGCCGGCCGGTTGTTGAGTGCCAGCAGCGGCCAGCGCGCCACCAGCACGGGGGACGGGCTAATACCGGAAATGGCGATGGGCAGGGTTAAAGGGCGATGAATGTTGTTCGAGCTGATGTCACGCAGTTCGGCATCGGCACGGGCGGTGGTCAACCGGGCCTGTACCTCAGGCCGCTCACCCAGCCAGGCATGAATGTGCTCAAACTGCGCCGCCGGCGGCCGAAGGTACCAATCTGCCAGCAAGCGCTGGTCGAGCCAGTCGAGAAAGGTCAGCCGAAAACCGCCTACCATGCTGCTCACCCCCAGGTTGGCGGCCAGCGCAATCAGCAGCGCCATCATGGCCAGCGAGAGCCGGGGCAGTTGCAGTTGCAGATCTGCCAGCGCCCACTGCACCAGTGGCCGGCGGTGCGCCAGCCGCAACAACACAGACAGCAATCCGCCCAACAGCGGTGGCAGCCAGAGCGCGGCGGCCAGCAAAATGGCCGCCACCAGCCCGAAGCCGGCGAGCAGCCCTTCACCGGCAGGCTGAGCGACCAGCCACAGCCCGCACCCCAGCGCCAGCAGCGCCGCCCCGCATCCCAGCCAAAGCTGCGCCCGCAACTGACGTTGAAAACCGGCCCGCCAGGCCTGAGCCTGACCGAGCCCCAGCAACGGCAGCCGGCTGGCCCGCCATAACACGCTGCTGCCGGCAACCAGCAGACCGCCCAAGATGACGCCCATGCCGCCCAGCCAGTAATGCCAGGGCAGGCTGAGCCTGGTACTCACATTGGCGCCATACAGACTTTGCAGGGTGGCGGCCACATCCGGCAACAGCGCACTGGCCAGCCAGACGCCGCTCACCAGCCCCGCCAGCGCGCCGAGCAGGCCCAGTACCAACAGCTCAAGTGCCAGCAGCCCGATTAGTCTGCGGCCCGGCACTCCCAGCGCCCGCAGGGTGCGCAACACTCCCAGTCGCTGCTCCAGCGCCAGCCCCAGCGCTGCCTGCACAATAAACAGCCCCACCATCAGCGCCAGCAGCGCCATAGCCGTGAGATTGAGGTGAAAACTTTGCGTCAGCTCACCGGGGCCGTCCCGCGTGACTTGCCTGAACCCTTCGGGTACCTCATGCAGGGCACCGATAAGCGCCGTGATGCCCTCTCCGGCCTGCAGGAGGTCCGCCGCAACGGCAATGTCCATCACCAGAGTATGGGGCGGCAGCTCGGGGGCAGCCACCATGGGCGGCAGCAGCATGCCGCTCTGCAGCCGTGGTGCCTTGCCCAGTTGCGCCTGTGTGTCCGGGGCCAGCCGTATTTGCCAGGGCGGCGCAATAAAGTCCTCTAACTCCCCTACCGAACTGCCAAGACTACTGCCGGCGGGCAGTGTGAAGGGATCAATCCCCACCAGCGAGAGCCGAATGCCGCTCTCGGTAACCTGCTCCCCTTCCAGCAGGGGCGATACCGGCACTCCGGCCCGGCGTAACTGAACAAAATCATGATAAGTGAGTGGCTCGCCGTTTTCCCGCTCAAGGCGCACAAGACCGCCGCCCAGCAAGGCCTCGGCGCGGGCGTAATTGTCCCGGGCCGAGGCATTAATGGCCTGCACTCCACTCCACAGCGCCCCCGCCACCCAGAGCCCCAGCAGCAACATGACCAGTTGCCCCGGATGACGCCGGTAATGGGACAGCAAGGTGGCCAGCACCACTCTCATCATGATGCCTCACTCCTGCGCATAAGCTGGCCGTGATGCAGGGTTAAACACCGGTCCAGCGGGGCCGCCACCCTGGGGCTGTGGGTAACCATCAGCAGGCTGCTGCCGCTTTCGGCCACCAGCTCCAGCAGTAACGCCAGCACAGCATCGGCGGTGGTTTCATCCAGATTGCCGGTGGGCTCATCGGCCAGCAACAAGGCCGGGCGCGAGGCCAGGGCTCGGCCAATGGCCAGCCGCTGCTGCTGGCCCCCCGACAACTGCTCGGGATAATGATGCTCGCGACCAGCCAGCCCCAGTCGTTCCAGCAGCCTGGCCGACCAGGCGGCATCCTCTCGCCCCGCCAGCCGGGCCTGCAGCCGCAGGTTGTCGGCCACGTTCAGGCTTGGCACCAGATGAAACTGTTGAAACACCAGCCCCAGGGTATTGCGCCGCACTCGAGCCCGGCCCGCTTCATTCCGCCCGGCCAGGGATTTGCCGCCGATCAATACCTCGCCCCGGTCGGGCACATCCAGCCCCGCCGCCAGATGCAGCAGGGTCGACTTGCCGCTGCCCGACTCCCCCATCAGCGCCAGGCTTTCGCCGGCGCCGAGATGCAGATCTACCCCCTGCAGCACCTTCAGCACTCCCTGGGGCGTGACGTAGTGCCTGTGCACCCGGCGAAATTCAAGCATGGTTTTTCATCCCCCTGTTGCCAACCCCGGTGTCTGGTAACCATAGGCTTTGAAAGGGCGAACATGGCAACGCTTTCAGATACAATCCTGACTTTTCATTATCGAGGGGAAAGTGACATGTTGGTGAAGCTGTTACGCAATGGCGTGGGTGGCGTTGTACAGGTGGGGGATCTGCTGACCCGCCCTGCCAAAATGAAACGCGCGCCCGAGGCGCAGCAGCAGGTGAATGAGACCTGCCGGCAACTGGCGCTGTATCAGCTGCCCCGCTGCCCGTTCTGCATCAAGGTGCGCCGGGCCATGCACAAGCTGAACCTGCCCATTGAAAAGCGCAATGTAAACCCCGGCTCCCCCCACAGAGACGAGCTGCAGGCCGGCGGCGGCCGGGTAAAATCTCCCTGCCTGCGCATTGAAGAAAACGGCGAAGTTCAGTGGATGTATGAGTCGAGCGACATTATCGCCTATCTGCAGCAGCGCTTTGGGTAAGCTTTCTCGACGCCATACAGGCTTGCCGGTAGCAGTAGCCGTCCGATGAGAGATCGGGGGCTTCCAGCCGGCAATGCTTGCAGATGCCGGGCCGCTGGGGGCGAATGCTGACCCTGGCCGGAGCGACTTGCCTTGGTCTGGCAATGGGCGAGAGTTTGGCCGGCTGTAGTTTCTGCTGCGGTTGCGGTTGCGGTTGCGGTTGCGGTTGCGGTTGCCATTGTTGCTGCTGTTGTCTTTGACACAACTCGGCATCGCGCTTTCTTTGCGCCTCCCGCTCCGCCCGCATTCTTTGTGCACGAGGATGATATAACCAGTGCAGACATTTACGGTGGGTGCTCATAATTTGTAGCAGCCAGCTGATGCTGTCGATCGCTACCGGTTTTTCAGCCTTGAACATGAGTTCGGCAAACTTGGCGTAATCCACCGAGAGTACTCCGGTGCAGCCATGCCGTTCGGTATATGCCGTTAACCAGGGCGGCGGTATTGTGGCACAGGAGCCCGCCGGCGGCAGGTAAATGCCAAGCCTGTATTTGCCGTCATTCCCCACCTGATACAGCGCCGTGGGGCCTTCTGCCGGGCCGGATGCCGGAACATGGCTCACCGCCACGGTTTTGCCCGTGCACACCGGCACATGAAAGCCGTCAAGGCGCAATGCCGGCGTGTTGAGCGACGTCACCAATTCCAGTTTATCCAGCAGCATCAGCCGAATGCTGGTTTCAAAGGCAAAGGTGCAGTCCCGCTCACTGCCCTTGTGATGGCTGAAATGATGGGCTTTTTGTTCGCCCTTGCGCGCGATCAGCACCCCGTAACAGCTGGGGCAGTGACAGCCACAGCCGAGGCCGCTTTCCACCTCTTCCACGGAGACAACTTGCTGATCGGCATCCCTGATGGCGAAGGGAATGAGGGTTTTCCCTGACATGGCTGCTCTCGTCCGTATGCAACAACCGATATGCAGCCAGTGTGGCATGGGTTGGCATGAATCGCGAACGGCGAAGAGTTGCTGATTATACAGGGTACTTTTGGCAAACGTGCGAATGCCGGTTTCTTGAATAAGAAACGAAAAGAGAAAGAAAAGCAGAAGGGTTTTCAGGAATTGGAGGTGGCGCCCGCCAGCCACATCCCGGCACTCGAAGTTCCTCGCCGTGGCTGCTCCCTTCCGGGCCTGACCAGGTAGACAAGGTTTCGATGCGGGAGGACCAACGGGGCCACCATCGAAGCGACGCCAGTCTAACAAACCGGGCTTTCAATGCAACCGTTTGTGAACCGACTGCGGGTTTATTGTTCGTTTTTTTACTACAAAAACGAGTTATATCTCTTTTTTACGGCTTCACTTTCAGGGCCTGCTACACCACCCGCTCAGAACGGGAAAAACACCGGCACCATAATGAGTACCCCGGCGCTGTAAAGCAGGCTGATGGGCAGGCCGGTGCGAATGTAGTCCATCACCCGGTAGCGACCCGGGGAATACACCATCAGATGAGTCTGGTAGCCAAAAGGCACCAAAAAACAGGCGCTGGCGCCAAAGGCCACCGCCATGATAAAGGGCATGGGATCCACCCCAAAACCATAAGCGGTAGACAGCCCGATGGGAAACACCAGGGCGGCGGCGGCGTTATTGGTCACGGTTTCAGTGAGCAGCAGGGTAATGAGATAGACCCCCACAAAGGCGCCATACACGCCGTAGCCATTGAAAAAGCCGCGCATGGCGTCGGCCACCAGCTCGGCGGCCCCCGAGTTTTCCAGTGCCCGGGCCACGGTGAGTGCGGAGCCAATGACCATCAGCAGTTCAAAGGGAAAACGCCGGCGCAGCTCGGACAGGGTAAGAATGCGGGTCATCAACAGCGCCGCCAACAGCAGCAAGAGACCGTTCAGCAGCGGTACCAGGCCAAGGGCGGCCAGGCCAATCACCAGGCCAAAGCCGCTGAAGGCGAACAGGCTCTGGCCCACGCTGAGTTTGGGCCGTTGCAGGCTGTTGCTGAGCAGATGAAAGTTACGGTCCAGGTTGCGGTGTTGCTTGAAATCCGGCCCCACCGCCAGCAGCAGGCTGTCCCCTACCCTGAGCGGAATCTTGCCCAGAGTGCCGTAAAGCCGGCGCCGGCCCCGGCGAATACCGACCACGCCGGCGTTGAACATGGTGCGAAAGTCCACTTCCTGCAGGGTGCGGTTGGCCAGCTCCGATTCGTTGGAGATCACCACCTCTACCAGGTTGGAAGACAGCAGCCGATCTACGCCATTGCCAAACAGTTGCAGCCCGGCAAATTGCTGCAGTGCCTGCACCTTTTCCACTTCGCCGGTAAACACCAGCACGTCGTCCGCTTCCAGCACTTCGTCGGGGGATACTGGGCTGATAAGCCGGTCGTTACGGGCAATTTCCAGCAGGAACAGGCCATTTAGCCGCCGCAGTCCGTTTTCTTCAATGCTGTGGCCAATGAGTGGCGAGCCGTCTTCCAGCCTGGCTTCCAGAAAATAGGGCTGGGCGCCTTCCTGACCCTGCATGCGGTGAGTGGGCAGCCAGCGGCGGCTGATCAGCAGCCCCAGCAGGCACAACAGCGCCACCGGCAGCCCCACCAGGGTAAACTGGAACATGCCCAGCGCCGGCAGGCCGGCGTTGACCACAAAGGAGTTCACCACCAGATTGGTGGAGGTGCCAACCAGAGTGGTAATGCCGCCCAGAATGGAGGCAAACGACAACGGGATCAGCAGCCGCGAAGCGGGAATATGACGCTGACGGGAGATCACCCCAAGCAGGGAGCCCACCACGGCGGTGTTATTCAAAAACGCCGAGAGCCCGGCGGTCAGCCCCATCAGACGAAGACTGGCACGCCACTCCCTGCCCCGCAGCAGGGTATCGGACAGGCGCTCCAGCAGC
Organism: Oceanimonas aquatica; assembly: GCF_030732065.1. Classification (GTDB taxonomy): domain Bacteria; phylum Pseudomonadota; class Gammaproteobacteria; order Enterobacterales; family Aeromonadaceae; genus Oceanimonas. Next base: position 611,896 of record NZ_JAVBHX010000001.1, on the reverse strand, counting down.
GGCGAACGCTCCAGCGCCAATGACACCAGCATCAGCACCAGCAGGGTGATCAGGGCGGGGTTGGAGTAACTGGACAACATGGCCTGTTCGTCCACCACGCCGAAGATCACATAGCCTATCGCCCAGGCGCTGAACAGCACGGCCGGCTTTATTTGGCCGTGAACCAGCAACGCAAGCAGGGCGCCAATCGATGCTAATACCAAATATGCTGACATATATAACCACTCGCTCTTTAGCAGGGCTATCATTGTACGCATATATCAAATAGACTGAATACATAGAATATCTATAACATTTTGTTATTAGCATAATCCAAAGGCGAGAACAGTATCACTATGAATCTGACGCACCTGCAACGGCTGGAAGCCGAAAGTATTCACATCATGCGGGAAGTGGTGGCCGAGGCCGACAACCCGGTCATGCTCTACTCCATCGGCAAGGACAGCGCGGTCATGCTGCACCTGGCCATGAAAGCCTTCTATCCCTCGGTGCCGCCCTTTCCGCTGCTGCACGTCGACACCCGCTGGAAATTCCGTGAAATGTACGAGTTCCGCGACCACATGGCCAAGAAGCTGGGCATGGAGCTGCTGGTGCACGTCAACCCGGAAGCCATTGAGAAGGACATCAACCCCTTCACCCACGGCTCTGCCATTCATACCGACATCACCAAGACCGAAGGCCTGAAGCAGGCCCTCGACAAGTACGGCTTTGACGCCGCCTTTGGCGGTGCCCGCCGCGACGAAGAAAAGTCCCGCGCCAAGGAGCGTATTTTCTCCTTCCGTACCGAGCAGCACCGCTGGGATCCGAAAAACCAGCGTCCCGAGCTGTGGAAGCAGTACAACGCCCGCAAGCACAAGGGCGAGTCCATTCGTGTGTTCCCCCTGTCCAACTGGACCGAGCTCGACATCTGGCAGTACATTCATCTGGAAAACATTCCCATCGTGCCCCTGTACTACGCCGCCCAGCGTCCGGTGGTCGAGCGTGACGGCACCCTGATCATGGTGGATGACGAGCGCATGCCGCTGAAAGACGGCGAAGTGCCGATGATGAAGCACGTGCGCTTCCGTACCCTCGGCTGCTACCCGCTCACCGGCGCCGTCGAGTCCGAGGCCGATACCCTGCCCGCCATTATTCAGGAGATGCTGCTGACCAAGACCTCGGAGCGTCAGGGCCGCATGATCGACCACGACTCCGCCGCATCCATGGAAAAGAAAAAACAAGAGGGCTACTTCTGATGGCGCACCAATCCGATCTCATCGCCTCCGATATCGAGCAATACCTGCAACAACATGAGCACAAGAGCCTGCTGCGCTTCATCACCTGCGGCAGCGTGGACGACGGCAAGAGCACCCTGATCGGCCGCCTGCTGTTTGAATCCAAGATGCTGTTTGAAGATCAGCTCGCCGCCATGGAAGCCGACTCCAAAAAATACGGCACTCAGGGCGAAGACATCGACTTCGCACTGCTGGTCGACGGCCTGGCCGCCGAACGTGAGCAGGGCATCACCATCGACGTGGCCTACCGCTTCTTCTCCACCGACAAGCGCAAGTTCATCGTGGCCGACACCCCCGGACACGAGCAGTACACCCGCAACATGGTGACCGGCGCCTCTACCGCCGATGCCGCCATTCTGATGGTGGACGCGCGCAAGGGCATTCTCACCCAGACCCGTCGTCACAGCTACCTGATGTCGCTGCTGGGCATTCGCCATGTGGTGGTGGCCATCAACAAGATGGATCTGGTGGATTACTCGGAAGAGACCTTTAACCGCATCAAGGAAGACTACGCTCAGTTTGCCGAGCAGCTCAACCTGGAAAGCATTACCTACATTCCGCTGTCGGCGTTCAAGGGCGACAACATTGTTGAGCCCAGCCAGAACATGACCTGGTACCACGGCACCACCCTGATGGGTTACCTGGAAACCGTGGAAGTGGACGACACCCGTATGCAGCGGGCCCCCTTCCGCTTGCCGGTGCAGTGGGTCAACCGCCCCAACCTGGACTTCCGCGGCTTCTCCGGCACCATCGCCAGCGGCGTGGTCAAGCCCGGCGATCGCATTCGCGTGCTGCCTTCCGGCAAGGAAAGCACCGTTGACCGCATTGTGGTTTACGGCGGCGATCTGGACCAGGGCGTGGCCGGCCAGTCGGTGACCCTGACCCTGACCGACGAGATCGACATCTCCCGCGGTGACGTCATCTCCACCGCCGAGGCGCCGATCGCCACCGCCGATCAGTTCGAGACCACCCTGGTGTGGATGCACGAAGACGCCCTGCTGCCCGGTCGTCCCTACCTGCTGAAGATCGGTACCAAGACGGTGACTGCCACCATCACCGACATCAAATATCAGGTGAACGTCAACACCCTGGAGCACGTGGCCGCCAAGAAGCTGGATCTGAACGGCATCGCCGTGTGTAACATCAGCCTGGACCGGGCCATCGCCTTTGATGACTACCAGAGCAACAAGGACACCGGCGGCTTTATTCTGATTGACCGCCTGAGCAACAACACGGTGGCTGCCGGCATGCTGCACTTCTCCCTGCGCCGCAGCCAGAACATTCACATGCAGCATGTGGATGTGAACAAGGAAGCACGGGCGCTCAGCAAAAACCAGAAGCCGGCGGTGCTGTGGTTCACCGGTCTGTCCGGTGCCGGCAAGTCCACCATCGCCAACCTGGTGGAGAAAAAGCTGCACGCACAGGGTAACCACACCTACCTGCTGGACGGTGACAACGTGCGCCATGGCCTGAACAAGGATCTGGGCTTTACCGACGCCGATCGGGTGGAAAACATTCGCCGGGTGGCGGAAGTGTCGAAACTGATGGTCGACGCCGGCCTGCTGGTGCTCACCGCCTTTATCTCGCCGTTCCGTGCCGAGCGCCGCCTGGCCCGGGAACTGCTGGAAGACGGTGAGTTCATTGAAGTGCACGTGGACACTCCGCTCAACGTGGCCGAAGAGCGCGACGTGAAAGGCCTGTACAAAAAGGCCCGCCGCGGCGAGCTGAAGAACTTCACCGGTATCGACTCCGCCTACGAGCAACCGGAGAACCCGGAAATCCGCCTCGACACCACCAGGCTGAGTGCCGACGAAGCAGCCGATGCGGTGATCGAACTGCTGAAGGAAAAAGGCATTATCGGCGGCGACTGGTCTATCTGACCCCTGCCCTGCTGTTAAACGCAAAAGGCCGCCCCACAAGGGGCGGCCTTTTTATTTGCCTGAAGCAGTAAACTTGCCTGTTTCTCCGTCACTCCCGCGAAGGCGGGAGTCCAGGGCAGACTACACTGCCGCCTGAAGAATGAACCCCCGCTTTCGCGGGGGGCGACGCACGTTTTAAATGGCGTCGGCTTCGGCCTTTTCCAGCAACTGGTTCCAGTACCCCAGCACCAGCTTTTGATCGTCGTCATTGAGCTCGCCGCTCAGAATAGCCTGGTTGAGGCTGGTTTTTACCCGTGCCTTGACGTCGCGCACATGGTTGCGCCCGGCGATCTCGCTCTGAGCTACCGCCAGAGTAATGTGGCCGCGCAGGTAACCGCCGGCGAACAATTGATCGTTGGTGGCCTCGGCGACCTTGCCGTCAATCTCGTTCAGCAGGCGTTGTTCAAATTCAAAAATATTCATTTATTTGCCTCGTATTCCGGGTTTGCCACCCGTACCAGCACTTCATCATGGTAGCCAGTGATCACCCGCATCAGGCCGCCCAGTTCGCGGTCCAGTTCGGGATCATTGGTATCGACTCGCAGCGGGCGCCCGTTCAGCGAGCTGAGCTTGGACTTGGTCGCCAGCAGCCAGATATTGTCACGCCCCACGGCGCGGATCACCGCCGGGCTGAGCTGCTGATTGCCACGACCAAACACATGGCCCTGGCCCCCGATCAGGGTGATCACCAGCTTGCAGTTTCTGTCCCTGATGTGTTCATACAGGCCCTGGGCATCCAGATCCGAGGCAATTAATTGTTTTTGGTAAACCAGATCCACCCCCAGCAGGGTGTTTTCAAGGCCGAGACGCTCCATCACCGCCGCCACCGTACTGCCAGAGCCCATGATGAAGTAGCAGTCGTCTTCTTCCTCCATGCGCTCGATCACCTCGTCGGCGATATCGGTGAGCACCAGCTCCACCGACTCCTTGCCGGCCACCTTCACGGCCTGCACATAGCTGAGTTCGCCGGGAATGAGCATTTCGCCATAACGGCGGGCACGCACCCGGCCCTCGCGAAAGGCGGTTTCGTCAATGTCCAACACGTCCGCTTCCATCAGGCTGACCGGCTCGCCGCGCACCAGTTTGGCCAGCAGCCGGCCGGTGCCGGCGGGCGTGACGCCATACACGCCGGAATGAATTTTCACCCCGGCCGGAATGCCCAGCACACAGAGGTGCTCGGGGGCCACGGCACAAATATCCCGGGCGGTACCATCGCCGCCGGCAAACAGCAGCAGATCCACCTCCCGCGCCACCAGGCTGGCCACGGCGCCTTGAGTATCGGCGGCGGTGGTGGGACTGCCGGGCTGGTGGCAGACCTCAAAGGGCAGCGCCAGCTCGCGGCACAGGGTTTCTCCCATGTCGCCGGCCACGGTGTAGATGCAAAAACGGTCTTTCAGTTCACTCAGCTCGGCCAGGGCCAGGCCGCTGCGTTGCAGGGCGCGGGGCTCGGCGCCCCGGGCCAGGGCCTCGGCGGCCATGCCGTCACTGCCCTTGAGGGCCACACTGCCCCCAAGGCCAGCCAGGGGGTTAATAATCAGTCCGATTCTGAACATCACGGCTCCTTACACAAAGTCGGCGGCGGTCAGGGGTGAGCGCTGATAGTGGGCTTGCAGCTCGGCCATAAAGCGCTGTGCCCGGGGCGGAAAGCCGGTGTCGAGATACGCCAGCGCCTGCTCACGCACGCAGGCCCGAAAGGCGTGCCGGTCCGGCTCTACCGTGCCGGCGAGGTTATCGCAGCTCACGTTAAAGGCAAAACCGCAACTGAGCGACAGCGCCCATTCAATGGCCTGAGGTTTGATCTCCACCGCTTCAAAGGCCGCCTGGGCCTCGGCATCGCGGCCGTCGGGATGATACCAGTAGCCGTAATCCACCTGCTGACGGCGAGCGTCGCCGGCCAGCAGCCAGTGGGCCACCTCGTGCAGGGCGCTGGCAAAAAAGCCATGGGCAAACACAATGCGGTGATGGGGCACGGTGTCATCGGCCGGCAGGTAAATGGGCTCGTCATCCCCCAGCTCAAGGCGGGTATTGTGGGAAGCAAAGAAGGTGTGATCAAACAGGGAGATCAAGTCCCGGTAGCAAAACGACATAATAAAAGCGGCCCTCCGTTGGGCCGCTATTCTACCCGCTGGCTGCGGGCAAACAAGAGGGCTGTTTCACGCTTCACGCTCAAAATGGGCCCTGCCCCGGCAAGGCCCGGGCAGACTCAGCGCAGTTGCGGCGTGCCGGTGTGCACGCCGGCATTCTGGGCACGGTTGAGCAGCAGGTGATCGAGCAGCACTATGGCCATCATGGCTTCGGCAATGGGCACGGCGCGAATGCCCACGCACGGATCGTGGCGACCCCGGGTGACCATTTCGGTGGAATTGCCGTCCTTGTCGATGGTCTTGCCCGGCACCATGATGCTGGAGGTGGGCTTGAGCGCAATGCTGGCCACTATGTCCTGGCCGCTGGAAATGCCGCCCAGAATGCCGCCGGCGTGGTTGCTGGAAAAACCTTCAGGGGTCAGCTCGTCGCGGTGCTCGGAGCCCTTTTGCTCGACCACGTCAAAGCCGTCACCAATCTCCACGCCCTTGACTGCATTGATGCCCATCAGGGCATGAGCGATGTCGGCATCGAGACGGTCAAACACCGGCTCGCCCAGCCCCACGGGTACCCCGGTGGCCACCACCTGAATTTTGGCGCCGATGGAGTTGCCCTCTTTTTTCAGCTCACGCATGTATTCGTCCAGCGCCTCCAGCTTACCGGCATCGGCAAAGAAGAAGGGGTTGGTTTCGATGATGCTGTGATCAAAGGCCTCGGCCTTGATGGGACCGAGCTGAGTCAGGTGGGCGTAAATGGACACGCCGAACTGGGCCAGCACCTTTTTGGCAATGGCGCCGGCGGCCACCCGCATGGCGGTTTCCCGGGCCGAAGAACGGCCGCCGCCGCGGTAGTCGCGAATGCCGTATTTCTGGTGATAGGTGTAGTCGGCATGGCCGGGGCGGAACACGTCCTTGATGGCGGAATAGTCCTTGGAGCGCTGATCGGTGTTTTCAATCAGCAGCCCGATGGAGGTGCCGGTGGTCTTGCCTTCAAACACGCCGCTCAGAATTTTGACTTCGTCCGCTTCCCGCCGCTGGGTGGTAAAGCGAGAAGTACCGGGCTTGCGCCGGTCCAGATCCTGCTGCAGATCCGCCTCGGTCAGCTCCACACCGGGGGGCACGCCGTCGACCACGGCGCCCAGCGCCAGGCCGTGGCTTTCACCAAAGGTGGAGACACGAAAGAGGGTTCCTATACTGTTCCCTGCCATGAATTTTTCCTTACAACTTAATGATTAAAACTGGTCGCGGTGCGGCAGCAGATCCCGCCGGCTGATCACGAATACGCCATGGCCGCCGTGCTCGAACTCCACCCAGGACAGGGGCAGTTCGGGAAAGGCCAGTTCCATGTGAATTTGGCTGTTGCCCACTTCAACCACCAGTACGCCGTCGTCGGTGAGAAAATCGCAGGCCTGAGCCAGTAGACGGCGGGTAAAGTCGAGGCCGTCAAAGCCGGAGGCCAGCGCCAGCTCGGGCTCGTGACGAAACTCGTCAGGCAAATCGCTCATGTCCTCTTCGTCCACATAGGGCGGGTTGGCCACGATCAGATCGTATTTATCCCCGGACGGCAGTGCGCTGAACAGATCCGATTCGATGGGAATCACCTGCTGCTCCAGACCGTGGTTCTGAATGTTGATTTCGGCCACGTCGAGGGCATCCCGGGAGATGTCGAGGGCGTCCACTTCCGCCTCGGGAAAGGCGTGGGCCAGGGCAATGGCAATGCAGCCGGAGCCGGTGCACATGTCCATGATGCGGACAGGCTCATGGGCCAGCCAGGGTGCAAAGTGGGTATCAATGAGCTCCGCAATGGGCGAGCGCGGGATCAGCACGCGCTCGTCCACGTAAAACTCGTAACCGGCAAACCAGGCGGTGTGGGTAATGTAGGGCGTGGGCAGACGCTCTTCCACCCGGCGGCGAATGGCCTCGAGCAATACCCGGCGCTCGGCGGGTACCAGCCGGGCCGACTGGGCCTGGGGCGGACAATCGAGGGGCAGATGCAACAGCGGCAGCACCAGTTGCACCGCATCGTCCCAGGCGTTGTCGGTGCCGTGGCCGTAAAACAGGCTGGCCTGCTGAAAGCGGCTGGCGGCAAAACGCAGCCAGTCACCCATGGTGTGCAGCTCGTTGAGCGCCTCGTCGTTAAAAAGCGTGTCCAAAACCCCTCCGCCTCGCTAAAATGGCTGTTTTTCAAGTGACAAAAGCGAACATGACCGCCTCATCCTCTCCCGAAGACGACAAAGCGCTGTTTATGGAAGCGATGAACGGTGTCCGCAAATTGAAGCAGGATACCATAAGTCCGCACCGGGCGCCGGTCAAGGTGAAAGCCACCCGGGCGGCAGAGCGCAAGGACAGGGCCGAAGCCCATCCGTTTTCCGACTTGTATGAACCCTGGCTGGATCAGGAAGGCCCGACCCGTTTTCGCGCCGACGACACCTCGGCCTTTGAGCTCAAGCGGCTGCGCCGGGGGGATTATGTGCCCGAGCTGTTTCTCGACCTGCACGGCCTGACTCAGGAAGAAGCCAAGCAGGAGCTCTCTGCCCTGCTGCTGGCGGCCCGCCGCCAGAACGTGAACTGCGTCTCCATCATGCATGGTCACGGCAAGCATATTCTCAAGCAGCGCCTGCCCATGTGGCTGGTCCAGCATCCCCAGGTGCTGGCCTTTCATCAGGCCACCAAGGAATGGGGCGGCGATGCCTCGCTGTTGGTATTGCTGAAAACCGAACGCTGAAACGCAATAAGGCCGGGCATGAGCCCGGCCTTGTCATGAGGTAACCCTGTTCGCACTCAGGCGGCGGGTTGCGGGGAACTCAGCTGATTGATCAGCCGGTTGATTTCACTCACCGTTTTGCGATGGCGGTCGTCCGCCTGCTCGGGCATGATCAGCACGCCCTTGGCATAGCTGTAGGCGCCCCGGCCATGAATGTAGAGCCTTCCCTTAAAGAAGGTTTTTACATATTTTGCGATCAACAAAGGCTGATATTTGTTAAAGATTCGCATTTCCACCTCTGCTTTTTTATCTGTGCTCATCATTATTATTTACTTTATGTTTAGCCCATGGAGCCACACAGTGGCCAGGGCCGCGGGTGATGGGGATGGACGCTGTGCGGGCCTTCGAGCCAGTTGAACAGACCGCCGTGCCCCTTTTCCAGGGTGATTTTGGCTATCCCGGAGGTGACGAAAATCGGCGCCATGGTACCCGGGCACAGACTTTCGACCAGAAAACCAACCAGGGGCATGTGACTGACCACCAGCAGGTTGTTGTCCTGCTCCAGCTCGCCGTAGGCAAGCAGCAAACTGGCGGTGATGTCGGCGTCGGCGCCGGGCGTCAGTTCGTCGCAATATTCCACCTGCTTGCCCGAAATAAACCGGGACAGATGTTGCCAGGTTTGCTGGCTGCGAACATACGGACTGACCAGCACCCGGTCGAACGCCGGCACCTGCGGCGCCAACCATTGCGCCATCAGGCACACTTCTTCGCTTCCCTGCTCGGTTAACGGCCTTGAAGCATCGTTGGACGCCTGCGGCGCTGCCTGACCATGACGCATGATAAAGATGTTCATCTCCACCTCACCCTCAGGCGAACCCGCCTTTAAAAAATGGCGGGCATCATACCCCTGCGAACCATGTCGCTCAAGGATCCAGCTCACTCTTTATGCAGCAGTTGAACCCTCAATTTGGTTAGCACTCTTATAACATATATAGAACATTGCGGTGACAACATTCATTCACTCACCAGTGCGTTTGGTTAAATCGCGAGCGAAACCAATACTGCTCGTGTCCAATGACACTATGATGACGCTCAAAAAAAAACTGGCCGATAAAGGCCAGTTGAAATCACATACTAACGAGTGAACAGAAACCAGAATCTGAGATCACCCCGGTGATCCTCAGTCTGCTGACGTGGCGTCAACAGTGAACAAGATTACTCGATTGCGGCGGGCGGCCCTTGATCTCGGTCAACAAAGGATCATCCCTTGCGCTTGTCGAGCCACATCAGTATCAGGCAGGCCGCCACCGACACGCCGATAAAACCAAACAGAAAGATCAGCGGCATGGCAGCATAGCCCAGCACGTTCCACACCAGTTTTTCCAATGCACTCATAATTTAGCTCCAAACAGCACCATGCCCGAGAGTGTAGCAACAAGGGGGCAAGAAGGCTTGAGCAGGATCAATCAGGCCCTGAGCAGGGCGTAGCGTAACCCCCGGGCGCACACCAGTGACCAACGCCGGCGCGCCATGAACATGGGCAACACGGCAGGGCCCAGCAGGCAGCCAAGCATGGCCCAGCGACGCGGGGGCAGCGCACTTTGCAGAGCAGCAATATAAAACAACAGCCCGCTCAACGGGGCCAGCAGAATAACGGCAACGTACATGATGAACCTCCTGGGTGGCGAATATTAACACAATTCCCCTGCCCTGTGTCAGGGTATGCCGGTGCCGCCCGTGTTATATTCTCTGAAAGAAGTCTGCACGCGGCCAAGAGGCCGGTGTTGTCGGTCAGCCAGGAGGTGCCAATGCCCTATCGCAACATTCTGGTGGCGCTGGAGCTTAACCACAGGGAAAAGCCCCTGCTCAAGCGCGCCGCAGATCTGGCCGAAAGTTATCAGGCGGATCTGCATCTGGTGCATGTGGAGCCGGATCTCAGCGGCGTATACGTGGGCAGCCTGAACATGGACTTGCGCCAGCTGAAAATGAAACTCCGGCTGGAAAGCGGCCATGAACTGATGCGGCTGTTGCAAGATGCCCAGCAGCAGGTGTCGAGTGTGTCTTTACCCAGTGGCGATGTACGCCAAGCGGTGCGGCTGGCAGTAAAGGAGACCGGGGCCGATTTACTGATCTGCGGCCACCGGCCCAATCACCGCTTCTGGGGACACCTGTTTTCCAACAGTGTCAGTTTTCTCGATATCAGCGACTGCGATCTGCTGGTGGTCAAGCTGGAGCCGGTTAACGCAGACAAAACCCCTGCTGATGCAGAAAATCCAGCATAAAGGGCCGGGCTTCCCTGGCCAGGGTGCCGGCAATCTGGCCGGTCCAGGTCATGTCCTTGTTGCCGCCGGTGCGGGTCTGGTAGTAATGGCGCACATGCGCATCGTACTCCGCCATTTTCGCCTCATCGGGTTCGGCCTGATAGCGGTTTTCCATAAACACCAGTGAAGCCGGCAGCCGGGGCTTGGGCTCGGGATCCTGGGCCGGGTACCCCAGACACAGGCCAAACAGGGGGATCACTCCGTGCGGCAAGCCCAGTAACGCGCTCAGCTCATGAGGCTGATTGCGCACCGCACCGATAAACACGCCCCCCAGCCCCAGCGACTCGGCGGCGGTCATGGCATTCTGCCCCATCAGGGCAGTGTCGATGGCGCCAATCAGCAGTTGTTCGGCAAACCCGGTTTTGGCCTCGGGCACCCAGTGCAGATGACGGTGAAAGTCGGCACAAAACACCCAGAACTCGGCGGCGCCGGCCACATAGGCCTGGTCACCACACAGGGCCATCACTTGCCGGCGAAGCTCGCTGTCGGTTATGCGCACCACGCTGGAGGCCTGCAAAAAGCTGGAACTCGATGCCGACTGGGCCGCGGCCATAATGGCCTGCAGTTGCCCGGCAGCTATGGGCTCATCGGTAAACTTGCGAATGGATCTGTGCTGGCGCATCACCTCGATGGCGGTTGTCATTTTCACCTCTTGGGCTCGGTCTGTGTGTATCATCACCTTAAGGAAACCAACGGGAATTGAAAAGCCACGTGAAGCAAACACGGCATATTGAGCCCATGTCACGCCGCCACGGCCCCACTCTTATCCTGGCCGGCGGCGCCGGCATTCTGCTGTTGCTGCCCCTGCTCTACTGGCTGGGAGATCGCGGCCAGCTGGTGCTGGTGTTTTTGATGCTGGCCTGCCTGGTGACCCTGGTACTGGGGCTGCTCAAGCTGCGCGAGCCGGTGTACAGCTTTTCGCTGAGTGAGGACAACCTGCACTTTCACCATCGCATCGGCGGCTGGAGTCTGCACTGGAACAACATAGTGCGCATCGATCAACCCAGGGTAAACAGTGGCCTGGATCTGGTCTCCCTGCCCTATGTGGGTATCAAGATTCGGGATTACGACGAGTTTTTGCCGCTGATGACGCCCCGGCTGATTGTGCACCTGCTCACCGAGCAGCGGCCGCTGCTGGCCATGGGAGTACGCTTTGGCAGCATCGACCGGGCCCGGCTGCATGACTGGCTGATTGAAGACACCCACTACCGCTCCGCCGGCGGCCACCACTACCGTGGGCTGGCGGCCATGCTGGGCCACCGCATGAGCCACCTGCGCGAGCTGTACGGCTACGATTTGCTGGTGCACGAGTCAAACCTGGACCGTGACACCCCCGACTTTGTGCAGCTGCTGCGGCATTACCTTACTCAAGGGGTGACGCCCCTTTCCTGAGCCCGCCGAAGTAGGCACAATGGAGCGCAGTTTTTCACTCTTCGGCCCACCGCCATGAAACATCTCGACGCCCTTTATCTTTTCGTCAAGGTTGTGCAGCAGGGCGGGTTTTCCCATGCCGCCGCCCAGCTCGGCATGCCCACCGCCACCCTGAGCCGGCGCATTTCCGCCCTGGAGCAGGCTCTGGGCTGCAAGTTGCTGAGCCGCACCACCCGCAAGCTGCAGCTGACCGAGGAAGGCCGGCGCTATTACGAACGGTTAAACCCCTTGCTGAGGGAAATGGAGCAGGTGACCGGCGATATTCAGGGCCAGAGCCAGATCATGAGCGGCCTTATCAAGGTAGCCGCCCCCATCGCCATCTCCAACACCTTTCTAATGGATGGCATTACCGAGTTCTGCCTGCAGTACCCGCAAATCCGCATCGAGCTGTTGCAGAGCAACGACTACACCAGCCTGCTGGATACCGATCTGGATGTGGTGTTTTTCAGTGGTGAACTGCCCGACTCCAGCCTGCGCTCACGCCAGCTGGGCGAAGTGCAATACGGCCTGTTTGCCGCCCCCGGCTATCTGGCGCAAAAAGGCGAGTTGCACAGCCCGGAAGAGCTGGATCAGCACCACATTATTCAGTGCTGGCCCCATCGCAACTGGCAGCTGACCGATGGCCAGGGCCGGCGCTTTCACCTCAAGCCGGTGGCCCGGCTGTCGGTGAATCAGATGCAGGCGGCAGTGAAAGCCGCCATTCGGGGGCTGGGCATCGTCAATGTGCCCCGCCACTATGTAGCCCATTATACCGAGGCGGGGTTATTGCAGCCGGTGCTGCCGGGCTGGCTGGGGGGCAAACGGCCCTTTCACATGGTGTATCACAACCGGGAGCTGGCGCCGGTGCGGCTGAATGCCTTTATCGAATTTATCGATCAGCACATGCGCAACCGGCTGGCCTCGACCTGGGTAACGGTCGGAGAAGGAAAACTTGAACAGGGAAAGCAGGAATAGCGGACAAAAAAATGGGCAGGATCCATTCCTGCCCGACTCCACTAACAAAAGATACTAAGTAAGCTGGTACACACGGTAACACAGGCATTCGGTGTTAATTAGTCGTTATTTTGCAAAACGAAATATGTGATTATTCCATTTTTGGAATAATCGGTTTACAGATCCTGCTCCCAGAGAATGGTCTGTCCCTTGGGCCAGCGCTGGTCCAGATCCCCGTATTGCTGTTCCAGCAGGTGACGCTTGATCTTGAGGGTGGGCGTCAGAATGTCATTTTCCACCGTCCAGGCCTCCTTCATGATCAGCATGCCCCCCAGCCGCTGGTGACTTTCCAGGCTGCGGTTAATATGTCCCAGGGTGGCCGATAAAGCGCTGGCCACCTGCTCCCGGCCCTGGCTGGCGCTGCCTTCCGCCAGCTGCACCAGCGCCATGGGCTGCGCCTGGCCGCTGCCCACCACACACACCTGCTCAATCAGGCCATTTTCAATCAGCATGGATTCGATGGGCACCGGAAGCACGTATTTGCCCTTGGCGGTCTTGAAGGCGTCCTTGAGGCGGCCGGTGATGGTCAGGTAGCCATCGTCGTCGAGCCGGCCCTGATCACCGGTGTGCAGCCAGCCATCGTGCAGCGCTTGCGCGGTGGCCTCATCGTTTTTGTAATAGCCCTTCATCATGCCGGCACAGCGGCACAGTATTTCGCCGTTGTCGGAAATGCGAATGTCCACCCCCACGCCGGCCTTGCCCACGGTGCCGATTTTGTCGGAGCGAAACGGGTAATTAAGGGTGGAATAGGCCAGGTTCTCGGTCATGCCCCAGGCCTCGGTAATGGGCATATCGAGCTTTTCGTACCAGCGCAGCAGGGACGGTGACACCGGCGCCGAGCCGCAGCCCAGAATGCGCGCCTGATCGAGCCCCAGCCCGGCCTTGATTTTTTTCTTTACCAGCCCCGACAGCAACGGAATGCGCAGCAGCCACTTCAGTTTGGCTTCGGGCACCTTTTCCAGAATACCGCTGCGAAAGTTGGTCCACAGCCGTGGCACCGAGATAAATACCGTGGGCGCGATGGTTTTCACGTTGTCGACAAAGGTCGGCAGACTGTGAGCAAAGCCCACCAGAGTGCCGGCATACAGGCTGGCCCCCAGCACATACACCCGCTCGGTAATGTGCGCCAGCGGCAGATAGGAAAACGCCCTGTCCTCGGCGTTGAGTCCAGTGGTTTCCAGTATGCCCCGGCAGGCGGCGGCATAGGCGCCGTGGGTGATCATCACTCCCTTGGGCTTGCCGGTGCTGCCCGAGGTGTAGACCAGGGTCATCAGGGTGTCGGGCTCGGGTACCGGCCGCTCCATCATGGGCTCGTGCACCAGCAGGCTGTCCCAGTGGTGGTGGGTTTCCATGGTGGTGGCATAGGGCATGGCCATGCGCACAATGTCGTCGGGAATGCCCGGCTCCTGAGCCGCCGGATCGTCCAGCTTGCCGATAAACAGCGCCCGGCTTTCGCTGTGTTCGAGCACATAACGAATGGTGTCGGCACCGGCGGTGGGATAAATGGGCACGCTGATGTAACCGCCCATCTGCAGAGCGAAGTCGCAGATAAACCACTCGGCGCAGTTTTTGGACAGCAAGGCAATTTTGTCACCCGGCTCAAAACCCAGCCGGCGCAGCCCCGACACCAGCCGGGCGGCCATTTCCAGTACCGAGCCCCAGCTGTGATCGTGCCAGTGATCTTCCCTGGGCTGGCGCAGATAGGTCTCGTCCGGGCGCTGCTCGGCCCAGTGATACAACATTTGCAATGGCAAGGTACGGGCAGAGGTAGTCATAACATTCCTTGTTCAGCTGCGAACCACTGCTCCAAGTATTGCAAACATTTTTTCATGCCGACAATCTTTATGACATCCAGGTTACTGATACCGTTGATAAAACCATCAATCAGTGGTTTTCCGCAATAAAGGCGGCAAAGTCGTCGGCCGGCAGTGGCCGGCTGTACCAGTAGCCCTGAATGGCATTGCAGCCCTTGCGCTGCAGGGTTTCCAGCTGCTCCTCGGTCTCCACCCCTTCGGCAATGGTGCGCATGCCCAGGTTACCGGCCATGTGAATAATGGCGTTGACGATGGTCTTGTCTTCGTGGTTGTGAGTCACCTCGTCGATAAAGGACTTGTCGATCTTGATTTTGTCCACCGAGAAACGCTTGAGGTAGCTCATGGAGGAATACCCGGTGCCGAAATCGTCGATGGAGATGCAAAAGCCGGCGGCACTGAGGCCGGCGATTTTCTCGCCGGTTTCTTCCGGGTTAACCATGGCGACCGACTCGGTCAGCTCCAGATCGAGGGCGCCGGCAGGCACACCGCTGGCCGCGACGCGGGCCTGCAGCTCACTCACAAAGTCCGGCTGCACCAGCTGCACCGCCGACACATTCACGGCTATGGACAGGTCGCTCCTGCCCGCCCGGTGCAGCAGCGCCAGTTGCTCCAGCACCCGGTCGATCACCCACCAGCCAATGCTGACAATAAGGCCGTTCTGCTCCGCCAGGGGAATAAATTCCGCCGGCGACACAAAGCCCCACTCGGCGTGGCGCCAGCGCAGCAGGGCTTCGGCGCCGATCATACGCTTGTGCTCTAAATCGAGCTGGGGCTGAAAGGCCAGCGTCAGCTCGTTGTTGGCAATGGCGTTCTTCAGCGCCGTGGCCAGCGCCAGTGCCCGCTCGCTGTGCTTTTGCATCTCGGGAGCATAAAAGCGCAGGCCGTTGCGCCCGTCCTGCTTGACCCTGTACATGGCCAGCTCCGCCGCCTTGAACAGCTCCACGGCGTTGTCGCCATCGTGAGGAAAGGTGGCAATGCCGAGGGAGGCACTGAGCGACAGCGGGTTATCCCGCAAATTGACCGGCTCCTGCACATGCTGCAGCACCCGCTCGGCCAGCAGCGCCACCGGCTCCTGTTCGTTGCCGTCCACCGCCAGCACAAAACTGTCGCCTTCGGGCCGGCCAATCAGGCTGCCCGGCGCCAGCAGGTTTCTCAGGCGGTTGGAGATTTTCACCAGCAGCTCATCGCCTTCCACATAACCCAGGGTGTCGTTGACCGACTTGAAGTTATCGAGATCCAGCCACAATAACGACAGCCCGTCTCCCCGCGTTCTGGCCCGGGTCATCTGCTGTGCCAGTTGCTGCTCAAAGGCGTGCTTGTTAAGCACACCGGTGAGCTGATCAAACTGGGACAGCTGGCGCAACCGCTCTTCGTTTTCCCGGTGCTGAGTGATGTCTTCCTTGTGGGCCACGTAGTTGATCACCCGGCCGGTTTCATCACAGATGGGATAAATGGACGCACTTTCAAAATACAGGCTGCCGTTGCGGCGGCGGTTGAGCAGCTCCCCTTTCCAGGGCCGTCCCTGATTGAGGTGAGCCCACATGTCTGCATAAACCCGGCGTTCGGTCTTGCCCGACCTCAGCATTCTCGGATTACGCCCCATCACTTCGTCGGCGGCATAGCCACTGACCCGGGTAAAGGCCTTGTTCACATACTGTATACGTACCTCGGCATCGGTAATGATGACCGGGTACGGGTTTTGCTCCAGCGCCTTGGACAGCAACTGAATGCTTCGGTGCTGCCGGCACTGACTGAGCCGGCTCCACAGGGTACTGGCCAGCATATTGAGGGTGTCGTGGTCCTGCTCGACGTAACTGCCGGTTTTACCAAACACGCTGATCACCAGGCAGACACCGTCCTTGTTCAGCACAGGCAGGCTGATGCCGCCCTCATTCCCCTGCCAGTATACCAGCTGGCCGCTGTCGGCGGCCTGCTGCCAGGGCGGCGTGCCGTTCAGCGCCGGCAGATCCTGCAGACCAAACAGGGTGGGATGCGCAAGCAGGCGTCCGTCATGGCTGCCCTGGTGCACCAGGGCGCCGGTGCTGGCGGTCAGCGCCGCCGCCTGCTCGGCCCCACACAACAGCAGGTGCTGCTCGTCACGCTCGTGGGCCAGGTTATTGATTCGCAACAGTGCACTGTTGAGGTGGGTTTCATGCAAAATACGGGTTTCGTTTGCCACCTGCTGGCTGATGTCCCGGGACAACACCAGAAAGCTGCCCTCGCCGGCGTTGTGCTTTTTCGATACCGACAGTCCCAGATAGCAGGGGGCCGCATCGGTGCCTGCCCGAATGCGAATGTCATGAGCCACCCCTTCCCGGGCGGCGGTGTGCAGGGCATCAAAAAATACCGCTGCGGCAGGCTCGGACAGCCAGCTTCGCACGTTGGCATGAGACCTGATCTGCCAGGCAGACAGGTCGCCGGTTTCGCCGCCGGCATACACCGACAGAATGTCTCCCTGCCGGGTCACTTCAAACAGCGAGTCGGGCAAGGCGTCGACGGTGGCCTGCAGCCGTGAACGGGCGTCGCGCAAATACTGGTAGGGCTCGTACACCATTTCCCGAAACAGCGCCCGGTACAAAAAGCCGTAGGTAATAATCTTGTAAAGGTGACCGAGAATATTGTTGGCGTCGGTAAAGTCGACGTAAATGGTAAAGAAATGCTCCCCCATGGCCATGATGATGGCGGACACGGCCAGATAGAGGTAGGTGATAAACCCCTCGGTGCGATAGCGATTGGCCAGCCCCAGTGCGGCCACCATATGAGCGCCAATAATCAGGTATTCAAAGTGCACCTTGAAATCGGTGAGGCCCTGACCCACCACATAGGTGTCGGGCACGTACCGGGGAAACAGTAAAAACCAGACGTGTACCAGCGCCACCAGGGTCAGCATCAGCAACAACAGGCTTCTGCGCTGCCCGGCGCCGGCTCGCTTTTCCATCAGGGAGGGTAAAAACGCCACAAAAAGCAAAATGACGGCGGTAAGCAAACGCGCCGCCAGCCAGAAATTGATGGCCTTTTCCGGCGTATTCGCCGTAATAAAGTCCGGCAGCACCTGGTAGGACAGCACATGGGAAAGATCGAACAGGCCAATACCCAGAAACCCGATGCCAATCACCAGAGTCTGCAACGATGGCCGGTAGCGCTGAGTGACCCAGGCCATGCCGAAAATCATCATGGCGATGGTAAACGCCGACACTTCAAAGATGATGTTGAGCGGGACGTAGTTGATCAGAAACTCGACGCGCTGAAACATCGGCAGCCACTGGGACAAGCCCATGACCAGCGCCAGCAACACAACCCAGAAACAGCCCTTGAATACTTCCCTGTGATGCCCGCGTTGTGCCGACATCAGTAATACATCACTCACCAATCACCTTCCTGAACAGCATCCCGTATTTCCACCCCGGTACTCTGAGGCTTCATACGGATCAAGGCGGCCATATTGACACAAAAAGAAAGGGTTTTTCAGCCGCATGCCGTCCCGGCAATGCAAGTGACGGGTTTTTATCCTGTTTCCGGCGATAAATAAAACGGGTCCATCTCACCAGAGCTGAGATGGACCCATTTTATTTTTTGAGGCTGCTTTTTCTGGCCGTTAACAAGGGACCAGAGCCACAAGCTAAATGTCCGAATACGAACAAGCCCAAGCATATTATGCTTGGGCTTGAAGGACGTAAACGGACATGTAAGGGCTGATTTTTGCCCCAATTTTGCCCCAAAAATGGCTATCGCCAGCCGGTGAATATACACAACTCCAGCGACCCGAAAAGGCCCGCTGCAACGCCCATGGCAAGCACCGCAGTCAGAGGCCGGCTTTCGCGGCAGCCCTGCCGGGATCCGACTGAGCCCTAATGCACCAGGTTCGATACAGGTGCCAGCTCATCAGCCCGGCCAGCAGATTTCCCGCCATGGCACCAAGAAGCAACCCGTTCAGGCCATCCAGCGTGGAGCCAAGCCACAACAGGGGCAGGTAGCAGCCCAGCAGCCTTAATGCCGACATCACCAGCGCCAGCCTGGGCATGCCCATGGCATTGCACGCCGACACCAGGATCATGCACACCCCCAGGGCGCCATAGCTGGGCGGCACCCGCCACAGATAGTCGGCCAGCAAAGCAGCGGTGGTGGGATCGCTGATCAGGACGTCACTCAGGGGCGCCGAGACAAGCACCAGCAGCATGGCCAGCGCCAGCTGCCATAACAACACAAAGGTGACGGCGGTACGCACCAGCAGGCGGATCTGTTCAATATTGCCGCTGCCCCGCAGCCGGCCAATCATGGGCGGCATGGCCATGGTCAGGGCCAGCACCACCACGATGGACAGCAACTCGATACGGCTGCCCAGCCCCCAGGCGGCAACAGCATGCTCACCATGCACAGCCACCAGGGCCGTGGCCAACATGGCCGATAACGGCGGCATCAGCTGGCTCAGGGTACTGGGCAGCATAAAGGACGACAGGCGTGTCAGCCCGCTTCGCACACGGGCGGCATGACTTGGCAAGCGGATCAGTCGCCGGCGCACCAGACCGGTAAAAATAACCACACAACCGGCCCCAAAGGCACAGACGGTGGCCCAGGCGGCCCCAGCCAGGCCCGTGTCCAGGGTAAAGATGAACAGGGGATCCAGCACCACGTTGATCAGGCTGGTCAGCACCATCACCAGCCCCGGCAGCAGGGTTTCGCCATGCGCCCGAAACAGGCTGTAGCCAAAGTACAGCATGGCCCCCAGCCAGCAGCTAACCAGCCAGGGCAGCCAGTATTCCCGTACCAGCGGAAACAGCGACTCGGTGGCCCCCAGACGGGAGACAATCACTTGCTGCCCGGCCCAGACCAGCAGGCAAAGCAGCAACACCACTCCCCCCGCCGGTGGCCAGCACCAGGCTGCCCAGTTGCCGGGCTTCACCTCGCCTGCCGGCGCCAAGTGCGGTAGAAATAATGGTGGTAGTGGCAATGCCCAGGCCAACCTGAATGCCGATGATCAGCTGATATACCGGAATGGTGAAGCCCACCGCCGCCAGCGGCTGGGTACCCAGCTGGCCGATAAAGGCGCTGTCGACCATCTGACTGCTCATGATGGCCAGCACGCCAATCAGCATGGGCCAGGTCATGCGGTACAGCTGCTGGCCAAGGGACTCGCCGGTGGGTTTCATGACGTCTGCGTCAGTCATTGCTTGGCTGCACCAGCTTATGCGGTGGCGTCGGCCAGCGCGGCCATAGTAGGATAATCGTTATACCCTTCGGCGCTCTGACCATAAAAGGTGGCCGGATCCGGCTCATTGAGTTCGGCCCCGGCCTGCAGGCGCTCCACCAGATCCGGGTTGGCAATAAAGGGCACCCCAAAGGCAATGGCCTCGGCATGACCGGACTGTACGGCGGCATTGGCTTCCTCACGGTCATAGCCCATGTTCAGGATCAGGTTGCCCCGGTAGTGCTCACGGGCGGGAGTCACCGCATCAAGCTGCTGCTCGCCCAGAAAATCACCGCGCATCAGATGCAGATAGGCCAGCTTGTAGTCGTTAAGACGCTGCGCCAGCCAGCTGATCAAGCCGACCGGATCGCTGTCCTTCATGCTGTTGAAGCTGTTCAGCGGCGACAGACGCACACCCACCCGATCGCTGCCCCAGACGCCGACGACGGCATCCAGCACTTCCAGCAGCAGCCGGGCACGGTTTTCGAGCGGTCCGCCATAGGGGCCGGTGCGCAGGTTGCTGCCGTCCCGCAGGAACTGATCCAGCAGGTAACCATTGGCGCCGTGCAATTCCACGCCGTCAAAACCGGCGCGCCTGGCATTTTCGGCGGCGATTTTAAACCCTTCAACAATGGCCGGGATCTCGTCATCACGCAGTTCACGGGGCACGGTGTAGGCCTTTTTACCTTCCGGGGTGTGCACTTCATCATTGGTGATGGCCAGCGCACTGGGTGCCACCGGCACCCGGCCGTTGTTCAGCAGCGGGTGACAGGCACGGCCACCGTGCCAGAGCTGCAGAAAAATCTTGCCGCCCCGGGCATGCACGGCGTCGGTAACCTTCTTCCAGCCGGCCACCTGGGCCTCGGAGTAGATGCCCGGCTCACGCCAGAACGCCGAATTGCCTTCCATCACCATGGTCGCTTCGGCAATCAGCAGGCCGGCAGAGGCGCGCTGAGCATAATGCTCAACGATAAGATCGGTGGGAACATGGTCGGCATCGGCACGAATGCGGGTCAATGGGGCCATCAGCACCCGGTTGTTCAGTTCAACGGCACCAAGGCGAATCGGCGTAAAGAGATCTGTCATGGGAGTCCTCGTTATCGTGACTGGCAGGCCCTGCCTGCCAAAGGCATGGGCCTATTTCGCCAGAACCGGCCATGGCTGTGTAGCCGGTCTGGCCTTGGAACGGTTGTGAATAAAAGTTGAAACCAGACTGGTTCAGTACCCGCCGACACGTGCCTCGGCACGCTGGTCGAGGGCACCGGAGAAGCGGGTCAGCACCAGCGCCAGCAGCACAATCAGGGCACCAATCCAGGCGGTGTCCATCAGCGACATGCCCTCGATAATCACGCTACCCAGTATCGAGCCCAGGGCAATACCCACGTTAAAGGCGGCGATATTCAGACCCGATGCCACGTCCACCGCCTCGGGGGTGTATTTTTCCGCCAGTTGCACCACATACACCTGCAGGCCGGGCACATTGCCAAAGGCAAAGGCACCCCACACCAGAATGGTCAGCACCGCGGCCACCGGGTGAACGGCGGTAAAGGTGAAGGCCAGCAGGATCAGCGCCAGTGCCGCAAAAATAATGTTCAGCGCCTTGATCGGCCCCAGACGATCCGCCAGACGGCCGCCCCAGATATTGCCGATGGCCACCGACACGCCATAGACCAGCATGATGAGGCCAATGGCACCGGACTCGAAACCGGACACTTGCTCCAGGATCGGCGCCAGGAAGGTGAAGGCGGTAAAGGTGCCGCCATAGCCCACGGCGGTCATGGCATACACCAGCAGCAGGCGCGGCTGAGTCAGCACCTTAAGCTGTTGGGACATGCGCGCCGGCGGGGCCTGCTTGAGGTTTTTTGGCACCAGCAAGGCACTGCCGACAAGGGCAATCAGGCCCAGTGCCGCCACCACCATGAAGGTAGCGCGCCAACCAAAGCTCTGGCCGATCCAGGTGCCCAGAGGGACGCCGGTCACCAGAGCCACGGTCAGGCCGGTAAACATGATGGCAATGGCACTGGCTTCCTTGTCCTTGCTCACCAGGACGGTGGCAATGGTGGAGCCAATGGAGAAAAACACGCCGTGGGCCAGACCGGTAAGAATGCGTGCCATGATCAGCGAGTTGTACCCCGGCGCCAGCCAGGCCAGTAGGTTGCCAATGACAAACAGCGACATAATGGCCATCAGCACGTTTTTACGTTTCCAACGTCCAGTCAGAGCCGTCAGCACAGGTGCGCCCACGGCCACGCCAAGGGCATAAAGGCTGACCAGCAGGCCGGCGGACGGCAGGGATACACCCAGATCCTGGGCGATGGTGGGTACCAGTCCGACAATCACAAATTCGGTGGTCCCAATGGCAAATGCACTGAGGGTCAGCGCAAGAAGAGCAACGGGCATTACAGTCTCCGCGACAAGTTGAGTTGCAGCGGAGTATGCCGGCGAGTATCTTTTACAAAAACAGCACCATCAACAAAATACCTTTGCAAAAATGGCAATAATCTCCCGTACCGAAGACCTCGAAATTTTACTGACGGTGATCGACAGCGGCAGCCTGTCGGCGGCGGCCCGCATTCTCGACATTCAGGTGGCCCGGGTATCCCGAGCACTCAGCCGACTGGAAAAGGAGCTGGACTGCACCCTGCTGAACCGCACCACGCGCAAGCTGGAGCTGACCGAAGAAGGCCGATTGTTCAGTGATGAGGTACGCCGGGGACTGGACCGGCTGGCCAGAGCCGAAGAGAGCCTGAGAGCCTTGCGGGGGGTGCCGGCAGGACGGCTGCGGGTAGATGCGGTGACGCCCTTTATTTTGCATCAGCTGGTGCCGGGGTTTCGTGAATGCTATCCGCAAATTGAACTGGAGCTGGTGGCCAGTGAAAACATCATCGATCTGATTGAGCGCCGCACCGATCTGGCCATTCGCATCGGTGACCTGCAGGACTCCAACCTGCATGCCCGTTTTCTGGGACGCAGCCCGCTGCACGTGGTGGCGTCACCGGCCTATCTGAAACGACATGGCACGCCCCAGACCCTGGATGCACTGCGCCACCACCAGATCATTGGCTTTACCGATGCGCCCCATCTCAACCGCTGGCCGCTGTCGTCCCCGGTGACGGTGGTACCCAATCTTTCCAGCAGCAGCGGCGAAACCATTCGCCAGCTCTGCCTGGCCGGTCAGGGGCTGGCGTTGTTGTCCGAGTTCATGATTCAGGACGATCTGGCACAGGGGCAGCTGGTGAGCGTGCTGGCGCACTGTGTGATCACTCCTAACGCCCGCGAGCCGGTGCATGCGGTGTATTACCGCAATACTGCCCTCTCCAGCCGGATCACCGTCTTTCTTGACTATGTGGCTCCACGGCTGACACTGGGATAGGTGCTGGGCCGGCGGTATAATGCCGCCGAATGCCTGTCGGTTTCCGACTACCCCAGCGTATTACGCTAAGCCAAAGCCATTGACCACCGAAGGCCCCATAACCCGATGATCCCCAATCAGCTCAACATCTTTCTCGCCGTGGTCAAGAACGGTAACTTCTCCTCGGCGGCCAGGCACCTGGGGGTAACTTCGGCGGCCGTCAGCAAGGCCGTGGCTCAACTGGAGAAGTCGCTGGAATTGCGTCTGTTTCACCGCAGCACGCACTCCCTGACCCTCACCGAAGACGGCCATGAACTGTATAAAAGAACCGGGCCCCTGGTTGAGCAGCTTGAAGATCAGATTCATCGCAGCAAAGACAAGAAAAAACAGCCTCACGGCCGGTTGAAAGTGAACCTGCCCGACAGCTTCGGGCGCATGGTAGTACTGCCCCTGCTACCCGCCTTTCTCGAAAAATACCCGGATATTGAGCTGGATCTGCAGTTTGATGACCGTATCGGTGATCTGGTGAAAGAAGGCGCGGATGTCGGCATTGGTGTCATGCTCAATCAGGACAGCCGCCTGATTGCCCGCGAATTCTACAAGCTGCAACCGGTGCTGGTGGCCAGCAGTGGCTACATTGAAAAGTTTGGCGAGCCCGCCACCCCGAATGAGCTGTCGCGCCATAACTGTATTGCCTACCGCTCCTCCACCACCGGCCGCAAAAAGACCTGGGACTTTCGCGTGAAGGGCGAGCTGATCCAGCGCGAGCCCCAGGGCAACCTGACCGTGAACAGCCTGTCGGCCGCCATCAAGGCGGTGGAAATGGGCGTGGGTATTGCTGCCGTAGGCATTGGCCACGCTCAAGCCTGCATTGAACAGGGCTGCTTTCGCCGCGTGCTGCGAGACTATGAGGCCGACTCCATTCAGGTGATGATTTACTACTCGTCACGCAACTACCTGCCGGCTAAAACCCGGTTATTTATCGATCACCTGATGGAGCATGTTCACGATGAGCGAACCGCCGATCTGGACGCCATCATTCATGAGCTGTAATGCCCCCATGACCGGGTCGACGGCCCGGCGTCTGGCGCTCTCCTGCTTTGTGTCGATATTCAAAGACTAAGGCCGGAGCCAGTGAAGATCCGGCTTCGCAACAATATCACCGGTAAAACCGACACCAGGCAGCACAATCCAGAGGCAGAATGAAATAGCCCAGAGCGCCGTACATCACTGCCTTGGCCCAGGCGGGTGTGTCGGGATCCTGAGTGCCGGTTCCAGCACTTTGCGGCCAACACGAGCAGCCAGTTTTTGGGCCTTGGACCAGAATTCATCGTCCTGGTAGTGATGCTGGTAATCTTCGGGATGGTTGTTCATGCTTTCCCCTCCCCTGATGCGTGTTGCTGTTGAGGGAATCATAGCGGGAAGAAATAGCTTTGGAGCGGCTCACAAGCTTGTGAGCGGAAGTACAGGAACACCTGTAAACCGGGTGTTATAAGCCGAAAAGAAGGGATAAACGAAAAAACCCGCACATTGCTGTGCGGGTTTTTATAATCTGGCGGTGAGGGAGGGATTCGAACCCTCGATACGTTTCCGTATACACACTTTCCAGGCGTGCTCCTTCGGCCACTCGGACACCTCACCAAATTGTTTGCTGTCAGGCCTGTGCCTCGTCAGCGGGGCGTATAGTAGGCAAGGCCGGCGCCGGGTGCAACCCTTTTTCTTGACCCTATGTTGCGTTTGCGCATTATTGCGTCAGTTGCCCGCCTCAACCAACTGGCGGGCGACGATGGCGGCCGACTCTGGCATAATGGGCGCCCGTTTTTTGCAGCGACAGGACCAACATGACGGCAACAACGTCAGCAAATCAGCTACACGAGCGTTTTCGAGGCTACTATCCGGTGGTGATCGACGTGGAAACCGGCGGCTTTAATGCCCGCACCGACGCCCTGCTGGAAATTGCCGCCATCACCCTGAAGATGGACAAAAATGGCTGGCTGAGCCCGGATCAGACCTTTCATTTTCATGTCTCCCCCTTTGAAGGCGCCAACCTCGAGCCGGCGGCGCTCGAATTTACCGGCATCGATCCCTGGAGTGCCCTGCGCGGTGCGGTCACCGAGCGGGAAGCCCTGGAGCAGATTTTCAAGGGCGTGCGCAAGGGTATCAAGGCCAACCACTGCCAGCGGGCAGTGATCGTGGCCCACAATGCCTCCTTTGACCATGGCTTTGTGATGGCCGCGGCCGAACGCGCCGAGCTAAAACGCAACCCGTTTCATCCCTTTGCCACCTTTGACACCGCCAGCCTGGCCGGCCTGGCCCTGGGGCAGACGGTGCTGGCCAAGGCCTGCCGCGCCGCCGGCATGAGCTTTGACAACAAGGAAGCCCACAGCGCTCTGTACGATACCCGCAAAACTGCCGAGCTGTTCTGCACCATCGTCAATCGCTGGAAACTGCTGGGCGGCTGGCCCCCCGCCCCCACCGACACGCCGGACTTCGGCGAAACCGAATCGCAGTCATAACAAAAAGCCCGCCAACCGGCGGGCTTTTTGTTCAGATGGCGTGACTCACCGGACTGGCGGCGGTCAGGTGGCCGGTGCGCACCCACAGCCGGGTATGGCCTCTGGCCTGCAACGCCGGCACCGCCATCGGCGGCAGGCGCAACCAGCTGAGCGGCCCCAAAGTGGTTTCGCCGTTGCTGAGCTCACCTTCCAGCACCAGTATCTCCAGCCCGGAACGATAACAGCAGGCGGGAAAACGGCCGCCCTCGGCAAACTCCAGCAAACTGGTGCTGACGCCGTGATAGCGATGCAGTGACAAGCGGCGAAAGCCATGCTCACCGGTTAGCCAGAGTCCCTGCCGCTCCTGCACCACCTTGAAGGCGTCGTCAGTTGGCTCGAACTGGTTGAGCTTGACGAAAATGACACAGCCGTCGCGGCTGAAGGCCCGGTGCCGGCTGCCCGGCGGATGGCGCACATAGCTGCCCGCACCATAATCGCCGTTGTCATCGGAAAAGGTGCCTTCCAGCACCCAGAATTCCTCCCCCAGCGGGTGTTCATGCTCGGGAAACGCCGCCCCCGGCTGAAACCGCACCAGGCTGGTGACATGGCCGCTTTCGGCCGCTTCACGCTCCAGCGGATAGCGCCAGACGCCGGCGGCCGGGGATGGCTGCCAGCGGTCGGCATGGTAAGGAAGGGTCAAGGCTTGAGAAAAGTCCATATTCAGCATCGGCACATATCCCGACGAACAAGTGGAACCCTCATCCTGACCCTGTCCTCGGTCCGGGTCAAGCTTTGTTAAGCGCCTCGCAGGGATAGCGGTAACCGCCTTCGCCGTCGGGCACAAAGCTCAGCCGGTGGCTGATGCAGGACGGTGCATCCGAGGGGTGGTGAGAGACAAACAGCAACTGGGTGTTGCCTTCGGCCACCAGCAAGTCAATCCAGCGCTTGACCCAGTGGCGGTTAAAGGTGTCCAGGCCCTGCAATGGCTCGTCCAGGATCAGAATGGGCGGGTGCTTGACCATGGCCCGGGCGATTAGCAGCAGCCGTTGCTGACCATAGGACAGATTGCGGAACGGCTCGTTGGCCAACTCCTCCATGTCCAGCAGTGCCAGCCACTGGTCGGCCAGCTTGAGCTGGGCATCGCCCGGCTGCTGATACACGCCAATGGAGTCGAAAAAGCCGGACAGGATCACCGCTTTGGGGGTAGCCGTGACCCGGTAATCCTGCTGCATGGTGGTGCTGACGTAACCGATGTGCTGCTTGATGTCCCAGATGGTCTCACCACTGCCCCGGCGGCGGCCGAACAGGGTGAGATCGTTGCTGTAGCCCTGAGGATGATCGCCGGTTACCAGGCTCAGCAGGGTGGACTTGCCGGCGCCGTTGGGGCCCATTACCTGCCAGTGCTCTCCCGGGTTCACTCGCCAGTCGAGGCCGTTGAGGATCACCTTGTCGCCGTAGCTGACCCGCATGTCACGCATCACAATGCGCGGTGTGTCTGCATCCAGCTCACGGCGCTCGGCGTCCGGGTCTGCCGGCGGCAGGGCCTGAGTGCTGGCCTCGAGTGCAGCCAGGTGATTCAGTTGCTGCAGTTCAACGGAGGCACCCACCGCTTCACGCGGGCCGGCCTGGGTCAGTTCGCATTCGGCCAGAATGCCGAGATGGCTGGCAAAGTCGGGCAGCTCTTCAAAGCGGTTAACGATAAGCACCAGGGTCTGACCGGCGGCCACCAGCTCGGCCAGCAGGCTCATCAGGCCCTCGTGGGCATTCACATCCAGACCGTCAAAGGGCTCGTCAAGCACCAGCAATTCGGGCTGGCTCAGCAGCGCCCGGCACAGCAGTACCTTGCGGGTTTCCCCGGTGGACAGATACTTGAAGCCACGATCAAGCAGCGCGGTAATGCCAAAGCGGGCCGCCAGCGCCTCGAGCCGGGCTGGGTCGTTGGCTCCTTCAAGCATGATCTGGCGGGCGCTGTGGCCGTCGTCCTGAGCGTCGAGCAGATCGCTCTCGTCTTCGTCCCGTTCCCGATCCGCCAGTTGTTGCAGCTGCTCAAACGACACCCACTCAACCCGGGCAAAGTCATGCTCGTTCGTTCCCTCAAGGCACCTCAGCTCACCTGCCAGGGCCCGGGCTAGGGCGGTCTTGCCACTGCCGTTGGCGCCCACAAACGCCCAGCACTGGCCGCCGGTCAGGTTCAGTTCGGGAATGTGCAACTGGTGTCGGTCGCTGATGGCAAAACGGGCGTCCTTGATACAAATGGCGCTCATGCGGGCATGTTCCTTGGTTGTTGTGACAAAACTCACATAATCCGTATCCGGGCCGCCGGATGCAAGTCCGAAAAAGACCCGACCGACTCGGTAATTGTGAGCCGCACCTCACTCACCATCGCCAGAACAGGCTAACGTCATAGGTGTTTCTCACACGCTAAGGAGTGCTTATGCGCTATCACCCGGCATTGATGGATGAACTCAATCTGTTGCTGCATTTTGATCTCGACACCACCCAGCAAGGCATCAAGGTGCATCATGATGCCACCCCCGGCATGGTCGAGGCCGCCGCGCGCCTGCACGAAAAGGGCCTGATCACTCAGGCCGACGGCGGTTATCTTACCGAGCTGGGCCGCGAAACCGCCGAGCACGCTCACGCCATGCTGGGTCTGCTCAAGGAGCCCTCTCCCGCCTGATGGTTCATTCGGGCAGTTTCGGCTGCCCCCTTCCTGCTCATATTTCAAGCGATTTCGATCACAAAATAACCAGCCAAGTCCCATTCCTGATTGTTCAAATTGCCACCACGGATGTACTATTCATGCCGTTGAAGAGAGCCATATGAATAATAAAAAAAAGGAACCGGGATATGTCGTTGATCCACTGCGAGCAATGCGGCAAACCGTTTTTTGCTCATCACAGGCGCTGTGTTCATTGCCGCAGTCTGCGGGAAGACATTCGACACACACCAGTCCTGCGCAAGCCGTTATCGTTACTGGCAAGTGTGGTGGCGGTGGCCGGCCTGCTGCTGATATGGGGACTGACCGAGTCAGGCCCACTCCACGCCGCCGATGATATTCGCGGCCCCGGGGTGGAAATGAGCGAGCCACAGCCATAAAAAATGCCGGCATGATGCCGGCATTTTTGTGGAACGCGCTAGCCTTACAGGCCTTCGGCGTTCTCGGACAGGTAGCTGGCCACGCCGTCCGGAGAGGCCTGCATGCCGGCCTTGCCTTTTTCCCACTGAGCCGGGCACACTTCGCCGTGCTCTTCGTGGAACTGCAGGGCGTCGATCATGCGCAGCATCTCGTCGATGTTACGGCCCAGGGGCAGATCGTTCACAACCTGGTGACGAACCACGCCGTTGGCGTCGATCAGGAAGGAGCCACGGAAGGCCACGCCGACTTCCGGGTGCTCAACGTCGTAGGCCTGGCAGATTTCGTGCTTGACGTCGGCAACCAGCGGGTACTGAACCTGGCCGATACCGCCCTTGTCGATATCGGTGTTGCGCCAGGCGTTGTGGGTGAACTGGGAGTCGATGGACACACCGATCACTTCCACGCCACGGCTCTGGAATTCAGCAAAACGGTGATCGAAGGCGATCAGCTCGGAAGGACACACGAAAGTGAAGTCCAGCGGGTAGAAAAACACAACGGCGGCTTTGCCCTTGGTGAATTCCTTGAGGTTAAAGTTCTCAACGATTTCGCCATTGCCCAGCACAGCGGCAGCGGTAAAGTCGGGTGCCTGACGGCCTACCAGTACGCTCATCTTTATCTCCTTGGGGTTTAACAGAACGGTTTTTTAAAACCATACCGAATCAGTCAGATATTATATGGGTGCCCATCGCCAAACCCAAGGGGCAAGACAAACAAGCCTTGCCAGCCGCTCAAAAAAAGTACAATCCGGACAATTAGGGCCAAAAGCAAAATAATGCTCGACATTCCCGGCTCGATTTGCAAACTACCTGCTTCTTTTTTTGTTAAAACCTGAAGGATATTCCATGAATCCCGTTGTCATCGCCGTGTCTCTGATGCTGGTGCTGAGCCTGCTGCGCATCAACGTGGTGATCTCTCTGGCGCTGAGCGCCCTGGTGGGTGGCCTGGTGGGCGGCCTGTCGCTGACCGACACCGCCAAAATTTTTGCCGACGGCCTGGGCGGCGGCGCCACCATCGCCCTGAGCTATGCCATGCTGGGTGCCTTTGCGGTGGCCATTTCCCGCTCGGGCATTACCGATCTGCTGGCAGTGCGAATCATTCGTGCTCTGGGCCAGGACGCCAGCCAGGGCCGGGTGCTGTGGATCAAGGCGGTGCTGCTGTGCGCCCTGCTGCTGGCGGCGGTGTCGTCCCAGAATCTGATCCCCATTCATATCGCCTTTATTCCCATTCTGGTGCCGCCTCTGCTGCACGTGATGGCACGCTTGCAGCTGGATCGCCGGGCGGTGACCTGTGTGCTGACCTTTGGCCTGACCGCCACTTACATGATGTTACCGGTGGGTTTTGGCGGCATTTTTCTCAACAACATTCTGCTGGCCAACCTGGTGGAAAACGGCGTGGAAGCCACCAAGGGTATGCTGCCCCTGGCCATGGGCATTCCGGTGGGCGGCATGTTCCTCGGCCTGCTCGTGGCGCTGTTTATCAGCTACCGCAAACCCCGCCTGTATGATGAGAGCAAAATCATCGCGGTAGAGCCGGAGCACATTCGAATTAATCCGCTGCATATCGGCATTGCGATTATCGCCATTATCAGCGCGCTGAGCCTGCAGCTGTACAGTGACTCCATTATTCTCGGTGCCATGGTGGGCTTTGTAATCTTCACCATGGGTGGGGTGATTAAGTTTCGTGAAAGCCAGGATGCCTTTACTCAGGGCGTAAAAATGATGTCGCTGATCGGCTTTATCATGATCTCCGCCGCAGGCTTTGCCGCCGTGATCAAGGCCACCGACGGCATTGGCAGCCTGGTGCAAGCGGTGGCCGATGTGCTGGGCGACAACAAGGCGCTGGCGGCACTGTCGATGCTGGTGGTGGGCCTGCTGATCACCATGGGCATCGGCTCGTCCTTTTCCACCATTCCTATCATCGCCCCCATTTATGTGCCCCTGTGCATCTCCCTGGGCTTTTCACCCCTGGCGACCCTGGCCATTATCGGCACCGCCGGTGCCCTGGGTGACGCCGGCTCGCCGGCCTCAGACTCAACCCTGGGCCCCACCTCGGGCCTGAACGCCGACGGCCAGCATGATCATATCTGGGACTCGGTAGTGCCCACCTTCCTGCACTACAATATTCCGCTTATCGGCTTTGGCTGGCTTGCGGCCATGGTGCTTTAAAAGCTCTCAGCAATAAGCTTTCAGCCATCAGTTGTGCCGGGGCTTGCCCGGCACATTTGTTTTCACCCCCTCACCCATTTCTCCTCACCCCTACCCTCAGCTCAAATCAGCGAGCGCAGTAACTCCCGCAGCCATTGCAGGGCGGGCTGGCGGTCGTGCAACGGGTGCCAGACGCAATTGAGATGATAGGCAGGCAAGTCTGCCGGCAAGGCCACCTGCCTTAACGGCCAGGCGCCGGCCAGCAGGGCGGCCACCTTGCTCGGCAACACCAGCAGGTGATCGCTTTGCACCACAATGGCCGCCGCCGACATATAGCTCTGGCTGTTCACCGATATTTGCCGCTTCAGGCCCTGACTGGCCAGCCAGGTGTCGATGCTGGCCTCGCGGGTACCGAGCGGAGAGTGAAACACATGGGGCAGCGCGGTGAGCTGCTTAAGAGACAACCCCTCACCCACCTCGGGATGATCCTCGGCGACGATGCCCGCCAATGGCTCGGTCAGCCAGGTTTCGGTACGCAACGAGGCCGGCACTTTCATGTATTCATCAAAGCCCAGCACCAGATCCACTTCACCATTGGCCAGGGAAGCTTCGGGCAGCTGATCCCGCAAAATTTCAATTTCAATGCGCACCCCGGGCGCCAGGGTCTTGAGCCGGCGGATCAGCGGTGGGATCAGCACGCACTCCACGTAGTCGGTGGTGCTGATCACAAAACGTCGCCGCGAGCTGGCCGGCTCGAAATGTGCTTCCCGGCCCAGCTCCTGCTCCAGCAGCATCAGCGCCTGACGCACCGTCTGATGCAGGCTTAACGCCCGCTGAGTGGGCTGCATGCCGGTGGCACTGCGCACCAGCAAGGGGTCTTCAAAAAACTGGCGCAGGCGGTTCAGGGCATGGCTCATGGCCGGCTGGCTGATAAAACACTGTTGCGCCGCCCGGGTCACGTTACGCTGGGTCATCAGGGCATCAAAGGCCAGCAACAGGTTCATATCAAGCTGGTGAAGTTTCATGCAAAATTCACGCTATGGATAATAAAATTAATATTATTCATTTGATGGATGAACAGGCAAGTCCCAGACTCACTCCATGGACACCGGCAGCCGCAAGTGACGCCGGCCTTCAACCCGATCCCCTTTAGCCGATACAAGGAGCTATTTCATGACCATGGTAACCGTGGCCGCCACCCAGATGGCCTGCAGCTGGAACCGAGACGAAAACATCGCCCGCGCCGAAAAACTGGTGCGCCAGGCCGCCGGTCAGGGGGCCCAGATCATTCTTATTCAGGAGCTGTTTGAAGCGCCCTACTTCTGCATCGATCAGAGCCCGGAGCACTTTGCCCTGGCCCAGGAAGTCGACAACAGCCCGCTGATCGCCCATTTTCAGGCCCTGGCCAAGGAGCTGGAAGTGGTGCTGCCGCTCAGCTTCTTTGAGCGCGCCAGCAACGCCTATTACAACTCCCTGGTGGTGATTGACGCCGACGGCGCCGTGCTGGACTTGTATCGCAAGACCCACATTCCCAATGGCCCCGGCTACCAGGAAAAACAGTTCTTTACTCCCGGCGACACCGGCTTTCGAGTATGGCAGACCCGCTACGCCAAAATAGGCGTGGGCATCTGCTGGGATCAGTGGTTCCCGGAAACCGCCCGCAGCCTGGCACTGATGGGGGCAGAGCTGATCTTCTTCCCCACCGCCATCGGCTCCGAGCCGCAGGATGCCAGTATCAACAGTCAGCCCCACTGGACCCGTACCCAGCAGGGCCATGCGGCCGCCAACCTGGTACCGGTGATCGCATCCAACCGCGTCGGCACCGAGCAAAGCAAATACCACGACAATCTGGAAATCACCTTTTACGGCTCATCCTTTATTGCCGATGAGTTCGGTGAGCTGGTGCAGCAGGCCGACAAGACCAGCGAGTGCGTGCTGGTGCACAGCTTTGATCTGGACGCCGTCGCCAAGACCCGTCACAGCTGGGGTCTGTTCCGGGATCGCCGCCCGGCCATGTACCAGACCCTGCTGACCTCAGACGGCAAGCAGAGCGGAGGTCGCTGATGGACGCGCTCAAGGGCTATTACATGCCCGCCGAGTGGGCGCCCCAGCAGGCGGTGTGGATGATCTGGCCCCATCGCCCCGACAACTGGCGGGAAAATGGCGTCCCGGCCCAGGCCACCTTTGCCAGGCTGGCCGAGGCCATCTCGGCAGTCACCCCGGTGTTGATGGCGGTGCCGGCGGCGGACATGGGCAAGGCCAGGGCAACCATGCCGGCGGCGGTGACCCTGGT
This sequence comes from Oceanimonas aquatica, assembly GCF_030732065.1. Classification (GTDB taxonomy): domain Bacteria; phylum Pseudomonadota; class Gammaproteobacteria; order Enterobacterales; family Aeromonadaceae; genus Oceanimonas. Next base: position 578,751 of record NZ_JAVBHX010000001.1, on the reverse strand, counting down.
GGACATTGAAAGCGATGACGCCTGGGCCCGGGATACCGGACCCACCGTGGTGGTGGACGGCCGAGGCGGTATCAAGGGTATCGACTGGCGCTTCAACGCCTGGGGTGGTGAGCTGGGCGGCCTCTATGCGCCCTGGGATCAGGATCAGGCCATGGCCCAGGCCATGCTGGCCCAGCATGGTATTGCGGCGGTGGAAAGCCCGCTGGTGCTGGAAGGCGGCTCCATTCATGTTGACGGCGAAGGCACCCTGCTCACCACTCGCGAATGCCTGCTCAATGCCAACCGCAACCCGAAGCTTACTCAGGCCGAAATCGAGCAACACCTGCGCGACACGCTTGGGGTAACCCGCTTTATCTGGCTGGATGAAGGGGTATACATGGACGAAACCGACGGCCATATCGACAACATGGCCTGTTTCGCGCGCCCGGGTGAGGTGATTCTGCACGGCTGCGAAGACCCGCAGGATCCGCAATATGTGCGCACCCAGGCGGCATTCGAGGTACTGAGTTCGGCAACGGACGCCAGGGGCCGCCGGCTCAAGGTGTGGCTGCTGCCTCAACCCGGGCCGCTGTACATCAGTGACGAGGAAGCCGCCGGCATCGCTACCGGCAGCGGTGTACCGCGCCCGGCGGGCGAGCGGCTGGCGGCGTCGTATGTGAACTTTCTCATCACCAACGGCCGGCTGCTGTTTCCGCTGCTGGATCCGAATACCGACGGAGAAGCTCAGGCCCGGCTGGAGGAAATCTTTCCGGAATTGGAGGTGGTGGGCATACCGGCGCGGGAAATCCTGCTCGGCGGCGGCAATATTCACTGCATCACTCAGCAGATCCCCGCAGTATAACTATCACAAACGTCATGCCGGGCTTCGACCCGGCACCTTTCTGCAGACAACACCTTCGTTTCATCCAAAAAAATGCCGGCTCAAGGCCGGCATGACGGTATCAGTATTCAAAGGCAGGCTGGTGCCTGCCTTTTGAGTATCAGGCCTGCTCGGGCTTGGGATGCTTGGCAGCCGTGTCCTTGATCAGGGTCTGCAGCTCGCCCTGCTGGAACATCTCGATGATGATGTCGCAGCCGCCGATCAGCTCGCCTTCCACCCACAGCTGGGGAAAGGTCGGCCAGTTGGCGTACTTGGGCAGCTCGGCGCGAATTTCCGGATTCTGCAGAATGTCCACATAGGCGAAGGGCTCACCGCAGTTCATCAGGGCCTGGGACGCCTGAGCGGAAAAACCGCAGCTCGGGAACTTGGGAGACCCTTTCATGTACAGCAGAATGGGGTTTTCACTGATCTGGGTTTTGATTTTTTCAATGGTGTCCATGACCACCTCGGACGGAAGTTGCTAAAGGCTTCATTCTACTGCATCCCTTCCCGGTCTCAAGGGCCGCAACCGATTAATTAACCTTCCCTTTGGTACCCGTACAAAAGCTGTTGTTGTTTAGCCCGCTGGCTAACTGTTACAATTCTGTCAGCAATTTAGCGGTCTGCGACTATGCTGATTGAAGTCGTAACCGCCACCAATAAGAAGCAAGCAGCAATGTCTTCGCCGGTCTCATCCGGCGCACAAAAATGGAGAATTGAAAATGGCTTTTGAACTTCCCGCTCTGCCTTACGCCAAGAACGCTCTGGAACCGCATATCTCTCAGGAGACTCTGGAATATCACCACGGCAAGCACCACAACACCTACGTGGTTAACCTGAACAACCTGGTTCCCGGCACCGAGTTCGAAGGCAAGTCTCTGGAAGACATCATCAAAACTTCTTCCGGCGGCATCTTCAACAACGCCGCTCAGGTATGGAACCACACCTTCTACTGGAACTGCCTGTCTCCCAACGGTGGCGGTGAGCCCACCGGCGCCCTGGCCGATGCCATCAAGGCCGCTTTCGGCTCTTTCGATGCCTTCAAGGAAGAGTTCACCAAGTCTGCCGTGACCAACTTCGGCTCCGGCTGGACCTGGCTGGTGAAAAAGTCCGACGGCTCTGTGGGCCTGGTTAACACCTCCAACGCCGGTTGCCCGCTGACCGAAGTAGGCCTGACTCCCCTGCTGACCTGCGACGTGTGGGAGCACGCCTACTACATCGACTACCGCAACGTGCGTCCCGACTATGTGAAAGCCTTCTGGGCCCTGGTCAACTGGGACTTCGTAGCAGAAAACTTCGCCAAGTAAGTTTTCACCTGCTTAAAACACCCCGGCCCGCCGGGGTGTTTTTGTTACTGGGGCTTTTTTAATCAAGCCCCCTGAGTGTAAAATGCGCCCTTTCTTGTGTTTGTTCGTCAAAGTGAGTCCATTCTAGTGAGTATGTCTGTTCCCCGTATCGGCTTTGTGTCTCTCGGTTGCCCCAAAAACCTGGTCGACTCCGAGCGAATTCTGACCCAGCTGCGTATCGAAGGTTACGATGTGGTGCCTTCCTACGATGATGCCGATATGGTGATCGTCAACACTTGCGGCTTTATCGACAGCGCGGTGCAGGAATCCCTGGAAGCCATCGGTGAAGCCCTGAACGAAAACGGCAAGGTGATCGTCACCGGTTGTCTGGGTGCCAAGGAAGATCAAATCCGTGAAGTGCACCCCAAGGTGCTGGAAATTACCGGCCCCCATTCCTATGAGCAGGTACTGGAGCACGTGCACCGTTATGTGCCCCGTCCGGAATACAACCCCTTCGTCAACCTGGTGCCCGAACAGGGTGTCAAGCTGACCCCCAAGCACTACGCCTACCTGAAGATCTCCGAAGGCTGCAACCACAAGTGCACTTTCTGCATTATTCCGTCCATGCGGGGCGATCTGGACAGCCGCCCCATCGGCGACGTGCTGGCCGAAGCCGGCCGCCTGGCCGATGCCGGCGTGAAAGAGCTGCTGGTGATCTCTCAGGACACCTCCGCCTACGGCGTAGATGTAAGGCACAAGACCGGCTTTGCCAGCGGCACCCCGGTCAAAACCCATATTCAGGCCCTGTGCGAAGAGCTGGGCAAAATGGGTGTGTGGGTACGTCTGCATTATGTCTACCCCTACCCGCATGTGGACGATCTCATTCCGCTGATGCGCGACGGCAAGATCCTGCCCTACCTGGATATACCGCTGCAGCATGCCAGCCCGCGTATTCTTAAATTAATGAAACGCCCCGGCGCGGTGGAGCGCACTCTGGAGCGCATTCGCAGCTGGCGGGAGATCTGCCCCGAGCTGACCATTCGCTCCACCTTTATCGTGGGTTTTCCCGGCGAGACCGAGGAAGACTTTCAAATGCTGCTTGACTTCATCGAGCAGGCCGAGCTGGACAGGGTGGGCTGCTTTACCTACAGCCCGGTGGAAGGGGCCCGCGCCAACGAGCTGGCCGATCCGGTGCCGGAAGAGATCAAGCAGGAACGCTATGAGCGCTTTATGGCACTGCAGCAGCAAATTTCCACCCGCCGCCTGGCCCAGAAGGTGGGCAAAACCATCAAGGTACTGATCGACGAAGTGGATGAAGAAGGTGCCATCGGCCGCTCCAGCGCCGACGCCCCGGAAATTGATGGCATGGTGTACCTGAACGGCGAAACCGGCCTCAAGCCAGGCGACATGGTGACCGTTACCGTCACCCACTCCGACGAGTACGATCTCTGGGCCGAGCTGGCCTGACGCCGGCTATTGAGCACTGGTCACTCCCGAGAAAGGCGGGAGTCCATGATGGTTGCACAGGATTAAACCTGTATGGCAATCACTGGATGCCCGCCTTCGTGTGCATGACAGCACAGATGAATATCAGCCCCGGCAACGGGGCTTTTTTGTGCCCGACGGTGTCGTCAATTCATTTCATTTGTTGTTTAACTACAGTTTTGTTGGCTTTTTTTTCGCCCATCAAGTAATTTTTTCAGTCTGTCATCATACTTTGGTATGGCAGGGCTCTTACGGCAATCACTTGTCCTGTATAGTGTATTCCGTTGTTTTGCATCATTCGGGCCGGATCCCGCCCGCCTTACCGAGCCGGAAGTTCAGATGAATACATTGGAAAAAATTACCAAAAATCTCGACAGTTTCAGCAAGTCTGAACGCAAGGTGGCAGAAGTGATCCTCGCTTCGCCCCAGACCGCCATTCATTCCAGCATTGCGGCGCTGGCCAAACTGGCCGACGTCAGCGAGCCCACCGTTAACCGCTTTTGTCGCCGCCTCGACACCAAGGGCTTTCCCGACTTCAAGCTGCACCTGGCCCAGAGCCTGGCCAACGGCACCCCTTACGTAAACCGTCACGTGGAAGAGGACGACGGTCCCGAGTCCTATACCGCCAAGATTTTCGAGTCCAGCATGGCCTGCCTCGACTCCGCCCGGCACAGCCTGGATCCTCAGGCGGTCAACCGCTGCGTCGACATTCTGACCCAGGCGCGCAAGCTGTCCTTCTTTGGCCTGGGCGCCTCTTCCGCCGTGGCCCACGATGCCATGAACAAGTTCTTTCGCTTCAACGTGCCGGTACAGTGCTTTGACGATGTGGTGATGATGCGCATGAGCTGCATCGCCAGCTCCGAAGGCGACGTGGTGGTCCTGATCTCCCATACCGGCCGCACCAAGGCGCTGGTGGAAGTGGCCCAGCTGGCCCGGCAGAACGACGCCGTGGTGATTGGTCTGACCGCCAAGGACTCGCCGCTGGCCCGGGAATGCAGCGTGGTGCTGTCAATGGATGTGCCGGAAGACACCGACGTTTACCTGCCCATGGCCTCGCGGCTGGCGCAGATGGTGCTGATCGATGTGCTCGCCACCGGCTTTATTCTGCGCCGGGGTGCACGCTTCAGGGACAACCTGAAAAAGGTCAAGGAAGGGATCAAGAACTCCCGCTTTGACGGCCCCCATCACTGAGTCAGCCCGCTCTGCTATTAACGGCGCCCGCACGGGCGCCTGCATGTTAATTCGCGATGGAAAATGTTACAGCCCACTCAGCACAATTCATGGGTAAAATTGCGCACAAAATTCACACAAACTGAATTTAATGAAGTATTACCAGAACAGAAAAACTGCTAACTTCATCAACTTTTCCTTTTCTTTTCATTAGCTTGTCATGTTCTCACTGTTCATTACGCCGGCATTCGACCGCGATTTTTGACCTCGATCAAGCCCATATGAAAACCCCGGCATTTTTGTGATCCCGTCTACACTTTTACAATGGCTTCGGTTATCATCGATAACAATTTCATAAACCAAGGATGAAGTGTCGGACCGTGAGCACCCCATGGCCTTTCCATAATTCGTCAGTTTCGGCACAGGATGTGGCCGTATCACCCGTGACTGCCGACACTTTCCAATCCCTTTTCCGGCAGCGGCCCACCGGCCTGATGCACAATTCTGTTTTTTCCATCGTATTCATTCTTTCTTCCAATTGGAGTCTCTCATGTTAAGACGCACCAAGATCGTGACCACCCTGGGCCCGGCTACCGACCGCGACAACAACCTCGAAGGTATCATTGCTGCCGGCGCCAACGTGGTTCGTATGAACTTCTCCCACGGTACCCCGGAAGATCACATGAACCGTGCCAACCAGGTGCGGGCCATCGCCAAGAAGCTGGGCAAGCACGTAGCCATTCTGGGCGACCTGCAGGGTCCCAAAATCCGCGTATCCACCTTTAAAGACGGCAAAATTCAGCTGAACATCGGTGACAAGTTCGTGCTCGACGCCGATCTGCCCAAGGGTGAAGGCAACGAGCAGAGCGTAGGCATCGACTATAAAGAGCTGCCCAAAGACGTAAAAGACGGCGACATCCTGCTGCTCGACGATGGCCGTGTACAACTGCGGGTCGAAGGTGTGGAAGGCAACAAGGTACTGACCGAAGTCACCGTGGCCGGTCCCCTGTCCAACAACAAGGGCATCAACAAGAAAGGTGGCGGTCTCTCCGCCCCGGCCCTGACCGACAAGGACAAGGAAGACATCAAGACCGCCGCCAAGATCGGCGTGGATTATCTGGCCGTTTCCTTCCCGCGTACCGGCGAAGACATGCGTATTGCCCGTGAGCTGGCCCGCGCCGCCGGGAGCAATGCCAAGCTGGTGGCCAAGGTGGAACGTGCCGAAGCCGTGGCCACCGATGCCGCCATGGAAGACGTGGTGCTGGCCTCCGACGCCGTCATGGTGGCCCGTGGCGACCTGGGCGTGGAAATCGGTGACCCCGAGCTGGTGGGCGTACAGAAGAAGCTGATCCGCACCAGCCGCCGCCTGAATCGGGTGGTGATCACCGCCACCCAGATGATGGAGTCCATGATCACCGCGCCCCTGCCCACCCGTGCCGAAGTCATGGACGTGGCCAACGCTGTGCTCGACGGTACCGATGCCGTGATGCTGTCTGCCGAAACCGCCGCTGGCCAGTTCCCGGTAGAAACCGTGCAGGCCATGGCCGACGTCTGTCTGGGCGCCGAAAAGCACCCCAGCATCAATGTGTCCAACCACCGCATGAACTTCACTTTCACCTCGGTGGAAGAAACCGTGGCCATGTCAACCATGTATGCCGCCAACCACCTGCAGGGTGTGAAGGCCATCGTGGCCCTGACTCACTCCGGCACCACCCCGCTGCTGCTGTCCCGCATCAGCTCCGGCCTGCCGATCTTCGCCCTGTCCCAGGAAGAAAAGACCCTGTCCTGGGCCAACCTGTACCGTGGTGTGACCCCGGTGTACTTCAAGGCCGACGAGAGCAAGAACATCTCCGAGACCTGCCGTGACGCCATCGCCACCCTGAAGCAGTCCGGCCACGTCAACAGCGGCGATCTGGTTCTGCTGACCCACGGTGACATGATGGAAGTAGTGGGCAGCACCAACACCTGCAAGATCCTCACCGTCGAGTAAGGTTTTATCTCCTCACGAAAACGACAAAGGCCGGGCAATGTGCCCGGCCTTTTTGTTTGCCTCGCCCGCAGCAATTACTGCACCAGGGCCACCGCTTGCCGGATCAGACGAGCGACTTCATCCCAGTTGCCGGCATTGATCAGCGCCTTGTCTACCATCCAGGAGCCGCCGCAGGCGATCACCCCGGGCAGAGCCAGGTACTCGCGAATATTACCGGCGTGAATGCCCCCGGTGGGCATGAAACCGAGCTGGCCAAAAGGCCCCTGCAGCGCCCTGATCATGTTGACGCCGCCCGACGCCTCGGCGGGAAAGAACTTGAGCGTGGTCAGGTCCATTTCCAGCGCCGCCTCTATGGTGCTGGGATTATTGACGCCGGGAATAATCGGCATGTCCAGCTCCTGGCAGGCGTGCACCGTATTGGGGTTAAAACCGGGTGACACCACAAAGTCGGCCCCGGCCTGTTTCGCCGCTTGCACCTGCTCCCGATTGAGTACGGTACCGGCGCTGATCAGCATGTCGGGCTGAGCTTCGCGCAGTCGCCGAATGGCGTCGGCAGCCACGGCAGAGCGAAAGGTGATCTCCGCCGCCGGCAGGCCATTGTCGGCCAGCAGCCGGCCCAGGGGCACACTGTCTTCGGCCCGGTCCAAGGTGATCACCGGCATAATTTTCAGTTGTGCAATACGCAGGGTCGGTAGTGTCATGTCGGTATGCCGTTCATCCGTGAGAAATAACAACAGGCCGGGCACGGGCCCGGCCTGTCAACTAAACAGCGGCGCTCAGGCCGCATTCACCTTTTTGCCCTGCCGGCGGCTGAGCACGCCGGGCGCGAAGCTGTCTACCGCAATGGCGCGCCGGCGCAGCTCGTCGGCTTCCCGCAACCGGTGAGCCTCGGTGTCGGTGATGATACCCGCCTTCTGGGCCTGGCTCAGCAAGTCCATCAGCGCCAGCTTGCGGGGCAATACACCGTCTTTTTGTGCGCGCACGAGTTTCTTTTCCAGCTCCATCACGCCCACCATGGCGTTAAAGGCGGCTTCCAGTTCACCGAGTCCGGGCTCGTCGGCGGGGGGCAGGTAGCACAGAGCCGACAGCCGGTCGCGTACGCCACCCGGGGTCATCAGTTGCTTGCAGATGGCCTGCACATGCCGGTCTGCCGGCATGCGGTAACGGTTACCGAGCGGAAAAACCAGCGTCTTCAGGGCCAGCGCCACCGGCCGGTTGGGAAAGTTCTGCAAAAAGCCGGTCAGGGCCTCACCAATCGAGTGCAGGTTGCGGCTTACCGCATAATGCACAAAGGGCAGCTCCTCGGCGGGCCGGCCATTGTCCTCAAAGTACTTGAGGGTAGCACTGGCCAGATACAGGTGACTGAGCACGTCGCCGAGCCGGGCCGAGAGCATTTCCTTGCGCTTGAGGCTGCCGCCCAGCATCAGCATGGACACATCGGCACACAGCGCCAGGGCACGGCTCATGCGGCCAAGCTGACGAAAATAGGGCGCGGTATCGCCGGATACCGGCGCACCATTGAACCGGGCCCCGGTCAGCCCCTGCCAGAGCGCCCCCAGGGCGTTGCCGGCGGCAAACCCGATATGACCGAACAACAGGCGATCGAACTCGGCCAGCCCGGCCTGCTCGTCGGGGTTGGCGGCGGCGGCCATCTCTTTCAGTACATAGGGATGACACCGGGTGGCGCCCTGGCCGAAGATCATCAGGTTGCGGGTCAGAATGTTGGCCCCTTCCACGGTAATGGCGATGGGCATGCCCATGTAGTTGTGGGCCAGGTAGTTTTTCGGGCCCATCTGAATGGCCTTGCCGGCGTGCACGTCCATGGCGTCGTTCATCACGGTACGCGCCATTTCGGTCATGTGATATTTGGAAATGGCGGTGACGATGGCCGGGCTTTCGTTCATGTCCAGGGCCTGGGTGGTGAGCCGGCGGGTGGCTTCGAGCTGGTAGGTCAGACCGCCGATACGGGCCAGGGCTTCCTGCACCCCTTCAAAGCGGCCGATGGACAGGCCGAACTGCCTGCGCACCACGGCGTAGGCACTGGTGCTGCGGGTCGCCAGGTGGCCACTGGCGGTGCCGAGCGCCGGCAGCGAAATGCCCCGCCCTGCCGACAGACATTCCACCAGCATGCGCCAGCCCCGGCCGGCATAGTCGGCACCGCCAATGATCCAGTCGAGGGGAATGAACACGTCCTTGCCCCTCGTGGTGCCGTTGAGAAATGCCAGCCCCATGGGCAGGTGCCGGTCGCCGGTTTCCACCCCGGGATGGGAAGTGGGAATAAGGGCACAGGTAATGCCGAGCTCCTCGGTGTCTCCCAGCAGATGATCGGGGTCATAGAGCTTGAACGCCAGCCCCAGCACGGTGGCTCGAGGGGCCAGGGTGATATAGCGCTTGTCCCAGTTCAGGCGCAGGCCCAGCACCTGCTGACCCTCAAATTCGCCCATGCACACCACGCCGCGATCGGGAATGGAGCCGGCATCGGAGCCTGCCTCGGGCCCGGTCAGGGCAAAACAGGGAATTTCACGGCCATCGGCCAGGCCCGGCAACCAGCGCTGCTTTTGTTCTTCGGTGCCGTAGTGCATCAGCAGCTCACCCGGGCCGAGCGAGTTGGGCACCATGACGGTGACCGACGCACTGGTGCTGCGGCTGGCAATGCGCGCCACTATGGTGGAGTTGGCCAGGGCGGAGAAATTCAGCCCGCCGTAGGATTCGGGAATGATCAGTGAGAAAAAGCCGTTATTGCGCAGGTAATTCCACACCGGCTCGGGCAATTCCCGCTCTTCGCTGACAATGTGGTAATCGTCAAGCATGCCCAGCAGGGTGTTCACTTCATTGTCGAGAAAGGCCTGCTCCCGCTCACTCAGTCGCGACGGACCGTAAGACAACAGCCTGCGCCAGTCCGGGCGGCCGCTGAACAGCTCGCCGTCCCACCACACCGAGCCGGCTTCCATGGCTTCACGCTCGGTTGCCGACAGCGGCGGCAACACCTTTTTGAAGGTGGCAAAGGCCGGCCGGCTTATCCACTTTTTGCGTAAACTCATCATGACCTCCTCAACCCTTCGGTTGTGTCAATCGGTGCGGGCTTCCATGCCGCTGGCCAGGTAGGGAATGACCTTGCGAACCAGGCCTTCCACGTCGATATCCTCGTTGAAATCGTTACGGGCTATGTCTCTGAGCGCCTCACTCGAGGCCATGGTAAAGACCACGGTACCCAGGGTGAAATGCAGCCGCCAGAACAATTCGGCGGACGACAGCCCCGGTGCCGCCCGTTGCATGCACCGAGTGAAATTATCGACCACCTCACCATAGTGATTGATGATAAACCAGCGTAAAAAGCCCTGATTATCCATGTAGCCGCCACCCAGCAGTTGCAAAAAGATCTCCGGGCCGCGTCGTCTTACACGGGTCAGCCCCATCAGCGGCGCCACAAAACATTCAAATACCTGCTCCACACTGAGTCGGGGCTGCTCCAGCAGCCGCACCAGAGCCTCATTCACCGCCGGCATAAAGAGAGCAAGGTACCGGTCCATGACCGCCTTGATCAGGTCCTTGCGAGAGCCGAAATGATAGTTGACCGAGGCCAGATTCACATCGGCGGCGCTGGTGATCAGCCTGAGCGAGGTATCGCTGAAGCCCTGCTCGGCAAACAGGACTTCGGCGGCATCCAGTATTTTGCGCTTGGTCTCTTTTCTCGGCACCGGGCGCCTCTCAAAGATTTAAAACACCTGTTTAAAATTTATGTTTGAGCCCGGCCGCTGTCAAGGCAGTAACGACTGAATATTTTTTGTGCATTTTTTTCAACCAGGCGGGAACCTTTCCTCGGCCGGGGGTTCATACTCAGTGCCACTGCAATTAAGCACTAAGTCTTTGCCCAGCGCCTTCGCTGGGCGTTTTTTTTTCGGCGCTTTTTTACGGTACACTGACGCCATCCGCTATTTACCGTTTTCACCATGAGCCTGAAAGACGCCCCTCCCCATATTCAGCTGGCCGTTGACCTGATTGAACTGCTGGAAGTCAATGACGTTCCCCCCGAACTCGCCCTCGCCGCCCTGGCCATCGTGACTCAGGACTTTGAACGCAAGCTGGCTGCACAACAAAGTGGTCCCGACGCCGGCTGACACCGGAAAGCGCCCATAAAAAAACGCCCCTTGACGGGGCGTTGGTAAGCGGAAAAGGGCGATTTACTGCTCTTCTTCCAGATAGGCGTAGCCTTCCAGGCCGGCGGACAGCTCCCTCAGCAGCAAGGCCCGGGTTTCATCGTCCAGATCCGGATGGCTGGCCTGCAGCTCGTACTGGGCATTGATCACCGAGGGATCGATGTCCACGTAGCGCAGCAGCTCGGCCACGTTGCTGCCTTCCTTGAGATTGGTGATCTGCGCCTTGCCCTGCTCATCCAGCACCACTTCGGCACTGTGGGTATCGCCAAACAGGTTATGCATGTCACCCAGAATTTCCTGATAGGCCCCCACCAGGAAAAAGCCCAGATACTGAGGCTGGCCGGGCACGAACTCGGGCATGGGCAGGGTGGTTTCCACGCCCTGACCATCCACGTACTGATCGATGGCGCCGTCGGAGTCACAGGTAATGTCCAGGATCACCGCACGGCGGCTGGGCGGCCGGTCGAGGCCGTCCAGGGGCAGCACCGGAAAGATCTGATCGATGCCCCAGGCATCGGGCAGTGACTGAAACAGAGAAAAGTTGACGAAGCACTTGTCCGCCAGCTTCTCGTTCAGTTCATCCATGATGGGCCTGTGCGCCCGGTTCACCGGATCCAGTTTCGCCTTGATACCGAGACAAATGTTCAGGTGCACCTCTTCCGCCCAGGCCCTGTCTTCCAGGGTCATCATGCCCATGTTGTACTGCTCATGCACATCGGCCAGCTCCGCCACGGTATCGTGGTAGATCTCCAGCAGAGGCGGATCTTCCCGGCACAGGTCTTCCCAGGTTTCCCACATGTTTCTGAGCAAAAAGGGCGCGTCTTCGGCCAGCGCTGCCGGCTTGCTGCTCTGGGCCGACTCAATGCTGATCACATTGGCCACCAGCATGGCGTGGTGGGCGGTAATGGCCCGGCCCGACTCGCTGATGATGCGCGGGTGCGGCAGATCGTACTCGCGGCACACGTTGCCAATGCCCCACACCACGTTGTTGGCATATTCGCGCAGGTTGTAGTTGGCCGAACAGTAACTCTGGGAACGGGTACCTTCATAGTCCACACCCAGGCCGCCGCCCACGTCCACTATGTTCACCGGCACATTGAGCCGGCGCAGCTCGCCATAGAAACGGCCGCACTCGCGAATGCCCTTCTGAATATCGCGAATATTGGCGATCTGGGAGCCCAGGTGAAAGTGCAGCAGCTGCAGCCAGTCGATGCAGCCGGCTTCCTTCAGCCGGTTGACCAGGCTCAGCACCTGGGTGGCGCTCAGGCCAAACTTGGACTTCTCGCCACCGCTCGACTGCCACTTGCCGGCGCCCTGGGATGCCAGCCGGGCACGCACGCCCAGGCGCGGCGCTACCTTGAGCTTGGCTGCCTCTTCCATCACCAGCGACAGCTCGGAGAGCTTCTCGATCACGATATATACCTGGTGGCCCATTTTGGTGCCAAGCAGAGCCAGGCGGACGTATTCCTTGTCCTTGTAACCGTTGCACACGATCACCGACTCGGTCTCGTGGGTGTGCGCCAGCACCGCCAGCAGCTCGGGCTTGGAGCCCGCTTCCAGCCCCAGGCGGGGCTTGTCTTTATAGGCCTTGGTGACGGCATCAAGTACACCGCGCTGCTGGTTCACCTTGATGGGATACACGGTCAGGTAATCGCCTTCGTACCCGTAATCCTCGATGGCGCCGTTAAAGGCGTTGAACAGGGCATCGATGCGGCTTTTGATGATATCGGGAAAACGCAGTAACACAGGCGCGGCATAGCCCTCTGCCTTGAGTTGCTCCACTACTTCGGCCAGTACCACTTTTGCCTCGGGCCGGGTCTTGTCGGGCGTGACACAGACGCGTCCCTGCTCGTCAAGATGAAAAAACCCGGCGCCCCAGTAAGGCAGGTTGTATACCTTGAGCGCATCGTTTGCGGACCATTCAGCCATGCTCTTTGTCCCCTTGTCAGTTCAGGGTCACGGAAAATCCGGGCCTTTGGCCCGGTACGATATTAGTTCGATTTTTCATCAGTATAAGGCAAGCCATGCTGCCCAATCGGGTAAAGACAGTCCATCCGGCGCCTGCAAAAAATCGGGGGGCGAGTGTACAACCCGCGCCGGGCGCTGACCAGTACTGATACGTTTGCAACATCAATTTTATTGACGCGCCAGCCGCTCCAGCAGAAGACCATGGTCATGCAGAAAAAGCTGTCCACAACTGAATCCCAGCGAATAGTCCTGATCCAGCTGGGCCCGGGTCGAGCCCAGCACCCGGCTGTAAAGGGGCGCCGGCGGTGCAATCTCGAACAGGTGTACATTCTCCGGCGGCCGGGACATAAAGCAATGGGCCTGATGGCAGCAACGCTGGTAGGCCCGCACGATGGCCAGCAACTCCCCCAGCCGGTCCCGCCCCAGCCAGCCTTCCAGCCGCCGGGCCCAGCTCAGGGTTACGCGCATATCCCCGGGCTGGGTGCGGATCACCACCAGCACACCGGCGCCCCGGCGCCAGGCTTCCCGCACCGGAATGGCATCGGCCACGCCGCCGTCGAGGTAACGTTCGCCCCGCCATTCCACCCCGGCCCGGTACAGCAATGGAATGGCGCTGGACGCCTTGAGGCCCAGCAACCAGTCGGTATCGGCGGGGTGAAAATAGTGGGGCCGGTGATCCCGCGCCCGGGTACTGCAAAACAGCAGCTCCCGCCCTTCCAGGCGGCGATGGCCGGTGGTGACATCCAGCGGCAGCTCGTGGCGCAGCACCTCGAAATACCAGTCCAGATCCACCAGATCCCCGCCCCGGGCGAAATGCAGCGGACGAAAGAAATCGGAACGGGTGGTGTAATCGGTGATCACTTCCCGGGCAAAGCCACGACTGTGACACACATAGGCAGACAGGTTCTGGGCACCGGCGGACGAGCCGATAAAGAGATCAAAAGGATCGAAGTCTGCGGCCATAAAGGCATCGAGCACGCCGGCGGTAAAGATACCGCGCTGGCCTCCCCCTTCGCAGATCAGCGCCAGCCTGCCTCGCTCCGGTTCGCTGCCGGAGGGCTTCAATCGCGCTGTGTTCATTAATTCCGGTCGCTGTCTGAGCATGGACAACCCTGTCATCAAATTATCATGCCGGCGCCATGGAGGCGTCATGGCCGCGGCTCAGGCTGGTTCCATCGCCAGTCATGGAGCCCACCATGTTATCTGTAGACACCCTGGCCGCCGAGTTTTTGCCCCGGTGGCAACATGTGCCCGGTTGCAAGGCGTTGCTGCGTTATCTTCTGCACGAGCAGGCCTTTGTCGATTTCGCCGCCGAATATCCGCACCTGCGCGGCCTCGACTTTGTAGAGCAGGTGCTCGAGTATTTTCATTTTCACGTGCAGGTGCACGAGCAGGAGCTGGAACACATTCCGGCCAGCGGCCCGGTGGTTATCGTGGCCAACCACCCGATCGGCTCTCTCGACGGCCTGGCGCTGCTGCGGCTGGTGTGCCGGCTGCGCCCGGATACCAAAGTCGTGGCCAACCAGTTGCTGGCCCGGCTTGAACCTCTGGCCAGTCTGCTGCTACCGGTCGACAACCTGGGCGGTCGCAGCGGACGGGCCCAGCTCGAAGCCCTGCAGCACCATCTGGGCGCCGGCGGCGTGGTGATTATCTTTCCCGCCGGCGAAGTATCCCGCCTCAGTGCCACCGGAGTGCGTGACGGTCGCTGGCATGCCGGTTTTATTCGCATGGCGATTCGTGCCCGGGCCGATATCGTGCCCATACACCTTGAAGGCCGTAACTCCGCTTTCTTTTATTTAAGCTCACTGCTGTGCCGTCCGCTGAGTGGTGTGCTGCTGGTGCGTGAAATGTTTCGCCAGCGCAACCGCCGGATCAGCCTGCGCATCGGCCGGCCGGTGGCCTGGCAACACTGCCGCCCGGGCGGGGTCAGCGACAAGGGTCTGGCCATGCTGTTTCGCAATCACCTTTACCGGCTGGGCAAGGGTAAAAGCGGACTGTTTGAAACCCAGGTGGCCATTGCACCGCCGGAGCCCCGGCAGGTACTGAAGAAAGCGGTGGAACAAAGCGAGCTGCTGGGCCGGACCCGGGACGGCAAGGCCATCTACCTCACCAAAAGGGATCCGTCGGGACATTGCGTGATCCTGCGGGAAATCGGCCGGCTGCGGGAGCTGGCCTTTCGGGCGGTGGGTGAAGGTACGGGTAAACGCCGGGATCTGGACCCGTTTGATGATGACTATTACCAGTTACTGCTGTGGGACCCACAAGAGCTGGAAGTGATCGGGGCCTACCGGTTCGTGCCCGCCGCCCGGCAACTGGAACGCCGCGGCGCCGACGGGCTCTACACTCACCAGCTGTTTGCGTTTGACGATGCCATGACGCCCTTTCTGGAGCACGGCATTGAGCTGGGTCGCAGCTTTATTCAGCCCGCCTATCAGGGCCGGCGCAGCCTGGATTACCTTTGGTTTGGCATCGGTGCCTTTCTGGCCCGTCATCCGCACTATCGCTACCTGTTTGGCCCTGTGTCGCTCAGCGCCGCCCTGCCGGTGGCGGCGCGGGATCTGTTGGTGGCCTTCTACCGGCTGTATTTTTCTGGCCAGGGCGAACCGGCCCGTTCACGCCGGCCGCTGCCGGCAAGCCCCGGCCATTTGCTGAACGCCTTTGCCGGTGATGACTACCGGGCAGATCTGCAACGGCTGAAGCAGCGGCTGGACCACCTGGGCGCGGCCATTCCCACCCTGTACAAACAATACGCCGAGCTGTGCGAGCCCGGCGGCGTACAGTTTGTGGACTTTGGTACGGATCCGGACTTTGCCGACTGCGTGGATGGCCTGGTGATCGTGGATCTGGCCAGGCTCAAGCCGGCCCGGTATCAGCGCTACATTGCGCCCCATACTCGGCAGGAAGGTCATTAAAAAGCTCAGTGGCGGCGGTCGCTGTGGCCGAGGTCGCGTTCGGGTGCGATCTTGTCCCGAATACGTTGCTTGATTTCCTTGGCTTCGGGAAAACCGTCGTCGGCCACTCGGCACCAGATAAGCTCACCGTCCACCAGGATCTGGAACTGCCCCTTGTCGCCCGGGATCAACGCCACTTCCCCCACCTCGTCGGCAAAGGTCGACAATATCTCCTGGGCCAGCCAGCCCGAGCGCAGCAGCCAGCGGCACAGGCTGCAGTAGCGGATTTCGACTCTGGGTTTCATTCGTCTTCCTCAAGGTGCCATGCCGGGGCGAGCCCGGCATGACTGAAGCCGCAATCAGCGTACCACGCCGCTCAGAAACTCCTGGCGGGTAGCCGGACGGCTTTTGAAAATGCCGCCCAGAGAAGTGGTGGTGGTGTTGCTGGTGGCGTCCATCACGCCCCGGGCCTTGACGCAATAGTGGGTGGCGGTAATGCTCACGGCCACATCGTCCGACTCCAGCAGGGCCTGCAGCGCCACCAGCACCTGCTGGGTAAGGCGCTCCTGCACCTGAGGGCGACGAGCAAAGAACTGCACAATGCGGTTGATCTTGGACAGGCCAATCACCTTGCCCCGGGGAATGTAAGCCACGGTGGCGGTGCCGTCTATGGTCACGAAATGATGCTCACAGGTGCTGGTCAGGGTGATGTCACGCACCTGCACCATTTCATCCACTTTCATCTTGTTTTCGATCAGGGTGATCTTGGGAAAATGGGCATAGTCGAGACCGGAAAAAATTTCACGAACATACATTTTGGCGATGCGCTGGGGGGTTTCGGCCAGACTGTCGTCGTTCAGATCCAGCCCCAGTACGTCCATCACCTGGGTCATCAGGCCGGTGATTTGTTCCTGTTGTTCGTCCGTGGTCAGGTTGTGGCTGCGCATGGGGGTTTCCAGGCCCCGGGCTTCCAGGGCCGAGCGGACCCGGATGGCTGCGTCGCTCAATGCGGTCATGATGATCTCCGTGGGGGTATACAATCTGAAGGCATGTTAGTGCATTTGCGCTTTTCTGTGAATGACGGATTAACCCTCATTTTCGTGCGAGAGCATATAACAATCACCGTCCGAGTCTGAAATAATGACGTCATTCAACACCTTTCAGGGAGCCTGAACATGGCGATTCAAGATTGTTGCAGTCAACCCGGGTTACGCCCGTTTGAAGATGCGCGGGCCGACATGCTGGGCCAGCTCGATACCGTGGCCCCGGCAGAGCTGGTACCGCTGGAGCAGGCCCTCAACCGGGTGCTGGCCGATGCGGTGATTTCGCCGCTGGATGTACCCGCCTTTGCCAACTCGGCCATGGACGGTTACGCCCTGCGGGCCGAGGATGCCGGGGCCGACAATGATTTGGAACTGATCGGCACCAGCTTTGCCGGCCATCCCTTTACCGGCCGGGTTGAAGCGGGCCAGTGCGTGCGCATCATGACCGGAGCCGCCCTGCCGCTGGGCGCCGACAGCGTGGTGATGCAGGAAAACTGCCACTCCGAACACAACCGCGTGACCATCAAGGGTGACGTGCAACCGGGCCAGCATGTGCGCCTGGCGGCGGAAGATCTGGCCCAGGGCGAAACCGTGTTTCAGGCGGGCATGCGCATCAATGCCCGAGTGTTGTCGGTGCTGGCGTCACTGGGACTGGAGCAGGTGAATGTGCGCCGCCCCCTCAGGGTTGCGCTGATCTCCACCGGCGACGAGCTCAAGCATCCTGGTGAACTGCTGGCCCCGGGGGAAATTTACGACTCCAACCGCATCGGCGTGGCCGCCATGCTCACCCGGCTGGGCGTGGACATCACCGACGTCGGCATCATCGCCGATGATCCCGAGCTGATCCGCAAGGCCTTTTTAAAGGCGGCGGCCAGCCACGATGCGGTGATCACCTCCGGCGGCGTGTCGGTGGGCGATGCGGATCACACCAAGGCGGTGCTGGAAGACGTGGGCCGCATCGGTTTCTGGAAGCTGGCCATCAAGCCCGGCAAACCCTTTGCCTTTGGCCACATTGACCAGTGCGCCTTTTTCGGCCTGCCGGGCAACCCAGTCTCGGCAGCGGTCACCTTTCATCTGCTGGTGCGTCCGGGGCTGGCCCGGCTCGCCGGTGAGCAGCTCGCGCCCACGGTGACCCTGCAGGCCACCGCCCTGATGCCCTTTAAAAAGTCGCCCGGGCGCATGGACTTTCAGCGTGGCCGGGTCGAGCGCCAGGCCGACGGCAGCCTGGGCGTGGTGCCCGCCGGCTCACAGAGCTCGGCGGTATTCAGTGCCATGGCCGAAGCCAACTGCCTGCTGCATCTGGAGCAGGAGCGAGGCCGGGTGGAAACCGGGGAGACCGTGACCCTGGAGTTGATAGACGGGTTGTACTGGTAACACCAAACACTACCCTAGCCCTCCCCTTGCCAAGGGGAGGGAAAGTCAGCGCCGATATGACTCGAAGCAGCAGTGGGGATTGTGAAGCCGACCGTCAATCATGGATGACATTTGCCGAGCGTCCCAAGGAGGGGCTTGAAGCGTGTCGGCGGAGTGCAACCGCACTGCTGCTTCGTTCACCGGGCGTCAGTCACCACTTGCTCGCCGCTTCGGTGTCGCTGTCCTTGGCATCCACCCAGCGCTCGCCCTCACTGGTGCGCTCCTTTTTCCAGAACGGCGCCCGGGTCTTCAGGTAATCCATGATGAAATGGCAGGCGGCAAACGCCGCTTCCCGGTGAGCGCTCGCCACCCCCACGAACACGATTTGATCGCCAAGCCGCAGCGCCCCCACCCGGTGAATGACCCGGCACTCCAGCAACGGCCAGCGAGTGTTGGCCTCGGCCACAATTTTCTCAAGCGCGTGCTCTGTCATGCCCGGATAGTGCTCCAGGGTCATGCCACTGACCGCATCGCCCTGGTTCATGTCCCGCACCTTGCCCACAAAGGTGACCACGGCGCCGGTCTGGTGAGACTGACTGAGGGCGGCGTATTCGGTGGCAAGGCAAAAGTCGTCGGTCTGTACCCGAATCATCTCAGCCTCCGGTTACCGGTGGAAAAAACGCCACTTCATCGCCGTCCTTGAGCTCAGTTGCCGATGTGGCCACCTCGTGGTTGACCGCCACCAACAGGCTGTTGTCGGCCAGTACCCGGGCCCAGTTGTCATCACGCCCGGCGAGGTGCTTCCGCAGGGCATTTACATCGGCATATTCCGCATTGACGGCCAGCTCGTCTTCGCCCAGTTGTTCCCGCACGCGGGCAAAAAATACCACTTTAATCATTTGGCCTTGAACTCCCCGGACTTGCCGCCCCGTTTTTCCAGCAGGCGTATGCCCTCGATCAGCATGTCTTTCTGTACCGCCTTGCACATGTCGTAAATGGTCAGCGCCGCCACCGAGGCAGCGGTGAGGGCTTCCATTTCCACCCCGGTCTGACCCGCCAGCTTGCAGTAGCTTTCTATGCGCACCCCGCCCCGCTCGCCATCAGGCTCGAGTTTGACCTCCACTTTCGACAGCGCCAGCGGATGGCACAGCGGGATCAAATCAGATGTTTTCTTGGCGGCCATGATGCCGGCAATGCGGGCAGTGGCAAACACATCGCCCTTATGATGCCGGCCTTCCACGATAAGCGCCAGGGTCTCGGGGGCCATCAGTACCCAGGCCTCGGCCCGGGCTTCCCGGCTGGTCACCGCCTTGTCGCTCACGTCCACCATGTTGGCCTCGCCCGAGGCGTTGATATGGGTCAGCTCACTCATGACTTACACCAGATGCTGGACAAAGTTGCAGGGCTTGTGACGGGCATCAAGCTGCTCCGCAAGAATGCCGTTCCAGCCGGTACGGCAGGCGCCGGTGGATCCCGGCAGACAGAATACCGCGGTGCGGTTGGCCAGCCCACCCAAGGCCCGGCTCTGCACCGTGGAGGTACCCAGCTCCTGATAAGTGATATGGCGGAACAACTCGCCAAAACCGTCAATTTGAGTGTCAAGCAGCGGACCTACCGCCTCGGGAGTGGTGTCGCGGCCGGTAAAGCCGGTGCCGCCGGTGATGATCACCACCTGTACCTCGGGGCTGGCAATCCAGCGCGATACCAGGGCACGAATGTCGTACTTGTCATCCTTGAGAATGACCTTTTCCGCGAGCTTGTGGCCGGCACCGGTAAGCGCCTCCACCAGAAAACGCCCCGAGGTGTCGGTGTCTTCGGTACGTGTGTCGGACACGGTGAGCACCGCGATATTGAGCGGCACCAGCTCCTGGCTTGCATGACTCATGAATGTACCCCTTGATACTTTTACTTAAAAATACTTACTGTCCGCATTGTTCACACCATGGCGCGACAGGTCAATAACAAAAAAAGCCTGCGGCCATGATGCCACAGGCTTTTGTACGCTTCATGGATCAGGATCAGAAACCGGCCACATCGCTCATGTCGGGCAGGCTGTGTGCAATGCCCTTGTGACAGTCGATACAGGTCTTTTCACCACTGGCCAGTGACGTGGAATGGGCTTCGGCGGCGCGATTGCCCTGCACGCTGAAGTCCATGTAGTCGAAGTTGTGGCAGTTGCGGCATTCCCGGGAATCAGTCTCCTTCATGCGTTGCCATTCCCGCTCCGCCATGTACCGGCGATGCTCCTCGAACTTCTCGGGGGTGTCGATAACGCCGGTGATCTTGCCCCACACCTCCCTGGACGCGGCAATCTTGCGCACTATCTTGTGAGTCCACTCGTGGGGCACGTGGCAGTCGGGACAACTGGCCCGTACGCCGGAGCGGTTGGCATAGTGAATGGTATCGCGGTATTCCAGATACACATTGTCATGCATTTCATGACAGCTGATGCAGAAGGTCTCGGTGTTGGTCATCTCCAGGGCAGTGTTGAAACCACCCCAGAAGATCACGCCGCCGACAAAGCCCAGCAACAGCACCACCCCCGCCGCCACCCGGGCCGGCGTACGAAACACCCGCCACAATTTCCTCAGCAGTCCGTTTTTGTTCGCCATAAGGCCTCCTTAGCGCAGTGACTCGACCGGCGTAAAGGTGTTCTCCACCAGCGGCGCGGCACCGGTCTGGGGCACGTGGCATTGCTGGCAGAAATAGCGCCGGGGGCTGATGTCACTCAGGGTCAGGCCATCCCGGTTTTCATAGTGGGTCGGACTGACTCGGGGGGCATTGCGGCTGGCAGCGTTCTTCCAGCCGTGACACGACAGGCACTGATTGACCTTGAGATCCACCTCATAGTCGCGCACCTGATGGGGGATCAGTGGCGGCTGATGAATGTATTCCCGGTCCTGAATGCCCTGATCTTTCAGCGGGTCTTCAATACGTGCCGGTGCCGGATCCTGTTCCAGCGCCATATGGCCACGGAGGGCGCCGAGATTGCCGGCGTCGGAGGCGGCCACGGCCAGCCCGGACAGGGCCAGCAGCAGCGGGGCAATAACATGTCTTGCGGTGATGGTCATCATGCGTTCTCCATCTTGCTCACTGAGTCGGTCAGGCCTTGGTCACTCTGACGGCGCATTTCTTGTAATCGGTTTCCTTGGACAGCGGACAGGTCGCATCCAGGGTCAGCCGGTTTATCAGCTGGCTTTCATCAAACCAGGGCACAAACACCAGTCCTTGCGGCGGCCGGTTGCGGCCCCGGGTTTCCAGCCGGGTTTTCATCTCACCCCGGCGCGAGGCCACCACCACTTCGTCGCCCCGGCGCAGGCCCCGGGCTTTGGCATCGTCCGGGTGCATGAATACCTGGGCCGCCGGGTAGGAGCGGTGCAGCTCGGGCACTCGCCGGGTCATGGAGCCGGAGTGCCAGTGCTCCAGTACCCGGCCGGTGGACAACCAGAGATCAAATTCGGCATCAGGCTCTTCCGCCGCCGGCTCATAGGGCAGCGCAAAGATCACCGCCTTGTTGTCTTTATGGCCATAGAATTGCACGCCGCTGCCTTTTTCAACGTAAGGGTCATAGCCTTCCCGGTAGCGCCACAGGGTTTCCTCGCCATTGACCACCGGCCAGCGCAGACCACGCTCCTGGTGGTAACGGTCGTAGGGTGCCAGATCGTGGGCATGGCCCCGGCCAAAGTCGGCGTATTCTTCGAACAGGCCCTTTTGCACATAAAAGCCGAAGTGATCCCGCTCGTCGTTGAACTCGTTCTTGCAGTCTTCGGCGGGAAAGCGATCGACCTGGCCATTAGTAAACAGCACCTCATAGAGGGACTTGCCCTGGTATTCCGGCATTTGCGCCAGCAGTTCCTCGGGCCAGACCTCTTCCATGGTGAAGCGCCTGGAGAACTCCATCAGTTGCCACAGATCCGAACGTGCCCCCTCGGGCGCCTTGACCTGCTGATACCACACCTGAGTACGGCGCTCGGCGTTACCGTAGCCCCCTTCCTTTTCCACCCACATGGCGGTAGGCAATACCAGATCCGCCGCCTGGGCGGTCACCGTGGGATACGGGTCCGACACCACCACGAAGTTGTCGGGATTGCGGTAACCGGGCAGGGTTTCCTCATTCATGTTGGCTGCCGCCTGCATGTTGTTGTTGCACATCACCCAGTAGGCATTGAGCTTGCCGTCCTTGAGCATGCGGTTTTGCAGCACGGCGTGAAAGCCCGGCTTGGGATTGATGGTGCCCTCGGGCAGCTTCCAGATTTTCTCCGCCACGGCCCTGTGCTCGGGATTGGCCACCACCATGTCGGCGGGCAGGCGGTGGGCAAAGGTGCCCACTTCCCGGGCGGTGCCGCAGGCAGACGGCTGACCGGTCAGGGAAAACGGACTGTTGCCGGGCTCGGAAATCTTGCCGGTGAGCAGATGAATGTTGTACACCATGTTGTTGGCCCAGGTGCCCCGGGTATGCTGGTTAAAGCCCATGGTCCAGAACGACACCACCTTGGTATTCGGATCGGCGTAGGCCTGTGCCAGGGCTTCCAGGCGCTCGGCGGGCACGCCGGAGAGCCCGGCCACGGTATCGACATCGTAGTCGGCGACAAAGGCGGCAAACTCCTCAAAGCTCATGGGGCTGGACGCCCCCGAGTCGGGGTGCGCGGCCGCTTCCTGGCGTGGGTGGGTCGGGCGCAGACCATAACCGATGTCGGTTTCACCCTTCACAAAGCGCACATGGCGGTTGATGAAGTCCTGATTGACGTGACCGTTTTCAATGATGTAGTGGGCGATGTAGTTGAGAATGGCCAGATCGGTCTGGGGTTTGAACACCATGCCGTTGTCGGCCAGCTCGAAGCTGCGGTGCTCAAAGGTCGACAGCACATGCACCCGCACATGGGGCGCGCTCAGCCGACGGTCGGTCAGCCGCGACCACAGAATGGGGTGCATTTCCGCCATGTTCGAGCCCCACAATACAAAGGCATCGGTGGCTTCAATGTCGTCATAGCAGCCCATGGGCTCGTCCATGCCGAAGGTCCGCATAAAGCCGGCCACCGCCGAGGCCATGCAATGGCGCGCGTTGGGATCCAGGTTGTTGGAGCGAAAACCGGCCTTGTAGAGCTTGGCGGCAGCGTAACCTTCCATGATGGTCCACTGGCCGGAGCCGAACATGCCCACCGCCTCCGGGCCCTTGTCCTTCAGGGCGGCCTTCCATTTTTCGGCCATGATATCAAAGGCCTGATCCCAGCTGATGGGGGTGAACTCGCCGTGCTTGTCGTACTGGCCGTCGGTCATGCGCAGCAGCGGTGTGGTCAGCCGGTCCTTGCCGTACATGATCTTGGACAGAAAGTAGCCCTTGATGCAGTTCAGGCCGCGGTTAACGGGCGCCTGGGGATCCCCCTGGGTAGCCACCACCCGGCCGTTTTGCGAGCCCACCAGCACCGAGCAGCCGGTGCCGCAGAAACGGCAGGGTGCCTTGTCCCACTTGATGACGGTTTCATCCCGGCTGGTGATCAGGTTGGTGGCCCCGGCCGGCAGGGCCAGCCCGGCGGCCGCGGCGGCAGCAGCCACGGCATTGGCTTTCATAAAGTCGCGACGATTCAGTTTCATGCTGGCTCCTCACCGGCCTCAAGCTCGGCAAACTCATGATAAATCAGGGTGGTGGACAGAATGCCGTCCATCTGGGCGATGGCATCAATATGCTGAACAAGGTGCTGCTGGCTGGGCCCTTCCAGGGATACCACCAGCTTGCCCTGCTCGCCGCTGACCGGCACCTCGGCCCCGGTCAGCCGTTCGATGGCCTCAATGGCGGTCTGCCGGTGCTCGGGGCGGCAGTACACCACCAGGCTGGCCACATGCCATTCATGCTTCTTCATGCTTGTCCTCCTTTACAATCTCGATGGCGCTCACCGGGCAAGCCGCCACACAGCCGCCACAGCCGTTGCAGGCGTCCCTGTTCAGTTCGGGTGCGGACACGGCACCCAGCCGGGGCCGAAAGCGGATGGCGGCAGGCTCACAGCCGTCTTCACAACTGCGACAATGCACGCCCCCGTGAGCCAGACAGGCATCACCAAAGGCGGCATGCTGGTGCCAGGGCGGTGTTTCCAGGGGGCGAAACAGAGGTTCGGCACAGGCGTTAACGCACTCACCACAAAAAGTGCACTCGCCCCTGGCAAAATAAATGGCCGGAAAGCCACCGTCGGCGGAAATGATGATGTGCTCGGGACAGGCGCTCACGCAGTCGCCACAACGGGTGCAGCCATCGGCAAATTGCGGCCATGCCACGGCCCAGGGCAAGGGTTGGGCGGGGTGTTCGGAGCCCAGCCCTCCCCTGAGCCAGCGCCGACGCGATAAATCGGGTGTGCTATCCATATGCTTCCCGTAGCTTGTATGAACTCACGAAGGTAGCACAAATGTTGCGCATGTGAGTCTGGTTATGGCGTTCTGCTCACAGGGTATGGGAAGGCGGAGCCGAAAAGAATGGCTCAAATGAGAAATTAGAGTGGGAGTTGATCGGGATCAATTAACCGCGGTCAGCAAGCCAACCGCGATGTTATGTCAAGGCTATGTCAGCCGCCAATGGACGCCAGGTGGGGAGTCATGCCGCTGTGGCCTTCATGCAGAAAATGCGTGGCCTTTTTGTCGGCCAGGGCTTCACGCAACCGGCGTTGCAGTGCCGCCTGCTGACCCTCGTTTTGCAGCAGATCACGCAAATCCACCCCGTATTCCCCAAACAGGCACAGGTGCAGCTTGCCCAGGGCCGAGACCCGTAGCCGGTTGCAGCTGGCACAGAAGTCCCGGGCGTAGGGCATGATCAGGCCGATTTCACCCACATAGTCTGCATGCCAGAACACTTCGGCGGGCCCGTCGTTATGGGCGCGCACCTTTTGCTGCCAGCCCGCTTCCAGCAGCTTTTCCTTGATGGCGGCGCCGCGCACATGGTGACGCTCAAACAACTCATCCATCTCGCCGGTCTGCATCAGTTCAATAAACCGCAGCTGAATGGGATTGGATTTTATCCAGGCCAGGAACTGCCCCAGCTCACCGTCGTTGAGGCCCCGCATCAATACGGTATTAACCTTGACCTGCTCAAAGCCGGCGGTAAAGGCGGCATCGATTCCCGCCATCACCTCGTGAAAGCGGTTCTGACCGGTGATCTGGTGAAACATCCGTGGGTCCAGGCTGTCCACACTCACGTTAATGGCATCGAGACCGGCGCTGCGCCAGTCGGCCACCCGTTCGGCCATGCGGTAGCCATTGGTGGTGGTGGCCACCTTGCGAATACCCGGCGTCGAAGCCACGGTTTCAATGATGTCGGTGAAGTCACGGCGCATGGACGGCTCGCCACCGGTAATGCGCACCTTGTTGGTGCCCATGGCGGCAAAGGCCCGGGTGATATGGCGGATTTCATCCAGGGAAAGAAACGACTTGCGCCCGTCCGGCCGATAGCCGTCGGGCAGGCAGTACTGGCAACGAAAATTGCAGACGTCGGTCACCGACAACCGCAAATAGTGAAACTTACGTGCGAACGCATCTTGTAATTCAAACATAAACACCTTTCCAAGACGGGAGGCGACGACATTTCTGTCGGCACCCTTACGAACCTTAATGTCGGTTCGAGCGGTCCGGTCACCTTATCGATTGTGACTTAGGTGGAACGGACTCGGAGTTTTAAACAACTTTCATGATTGTCGCTTTCACCTTAGGGGCAAACATTGCTTCAGATCAAGAAATATTTGTTCAGGGAGGCAAGGGAATAAGGTTTGAAAATAGCCGCAGGGACTGTGGGCTTCAGTTAGTACCATTTTTTCATATTGCGACAGGGCTTTGTTTCAAAATGGGAATATTCGCATTACGCAACGGTCATTTTTGGGTCCGTTTGACCGCGACCCCTTGTAGAATGGGCTTTTGCAAAGTTGGCACGATACTTTCATATATGTAAGCAGTCGTTTTTATCCCGTGCTCTCTTCAGCTCCCGCTGAAGTTCGGCCAACCCATTGGGTTGGCCATTTTTTTTGCCCATTTACCGGCGATCAAGTTCTTCCTGCACGCACGACAAGGTCTCTTGCAGCGCCTGTTGCCAGGCGTGCATCAACGCGGCACTCTCCGCCACATCGTAGCCACGGCAGGCCGCCTCCAGCTTTTCCGCCAGAAACTGACAACGCAAGGCGCCGTAACTGCCGCAGGCCGCCTTCAGACTATGACACCACCTGGCCATGGCATCATGGTCGTGGGCGGTAAAGGCGTCGGCCAGGGACGCGCCCTGCTGTACACCGTCTTCCGCAAATAACTGCAACAGGCGCCCGAGGGCCTCGCTGCCCAGATCCCGCTCCAGCTGTGCCAGGCGGGACGGGTCAAGCAAGGGCAGACGGACATGCAGCGACTGCCAGTCAGCCATGGTCGCCTCCCCAGCTTTGCAGTTTGCGGTAAATGGTGGACGGGCTCACTTCCAGCAGCGCCGCTGCCCGGGAAATATTGCCGTCGCAATGGGCGATGGTGCGCTCAATGGCCTGACGCTCGATCACCGCCAGCGGCACTATCGGCTGGGGCGTGGCCACCAGATCCCGCTCGGCGGCCGGCATCTCGGACAGGGGACGGTCCAGGGGCGCCGGCAGCATGTCCACCTCGATCCACTCGCCCTGGTGCAATACCACGGCGTTACGGATCACGTTTTGCAGCTGACGCACGTTACCCGGCCAGTGATAGGCCTGCAGCCGATCCTTGGTGGCTTCAGACAGGCCGACAAAATCCTTGCCTTCTTCCCGTGAAGCCTGCCGCACCAGGGCAGTGGCAATGCTGATGACGTCGGCTCCCCGCTCCCGCAAGGGAGGCAGGTGTACCGGGATCACGTGCAGACGGTAATAGAGGTCTTCCCGGAACCGCCCCTGCTCCACTTCCACCAGCGGATCCCGGTTGGTGGCGCAGACAATGCGCACATCCACCTTGACGTGATTGGAACTGCCCACCGGCTGGATCAGGCCGGTCTGCAGAAAGCGCAGCAGCTTGCTTTGCAGTTCCAGATCCATTTCGCAGATCTCGTCCATAAACAGGGTGCCGCCGTTGGCGCGGATCACGGCGCCGTCCCTGTCCTGCAGCGCGCCGGTAAAGGCCCCCTTGATATGCCCAAACAGCTCGCTTTCCATCAGATCCCGGGGAATGGCGGCACAGTTCAGGGCGATAAAAGGACCATCAGACCGGCCGCTAAGCTGGTGAATGGCCTCGGCACACACTTCCTTGCCGGTGCCACTTTCCCCGGTAATAAAGACGGTGGCGGTACTGGGAGCGGCATTTTCAATCAGCCGGTAAACCTTTTGCATCGGCAGGCTTTCACCGATAAAGCCCTGAAACCGCTCCCGCTCCATTTCGTGGCGATATTTGTTAACCAGCTGGTTGAGGTGACGGAATTTCATGGTGTTGTGCAGAGTGACCTTGAGCCGCTCGGCTTCCACCGGCTTGCTGATGAAGTCGTGAGCCCCCAGGCGCATGGCGTCGACGGCCACGTCCACCGAGCCGTGAGCGGTCATCACTATGGTGGTGACATTCAGTTGCTCCTGGTGCAGCCATTGCAGAATTTCCATGCCCGGCATGTCGGGCAGGATCAGATCCAGCAACAAAATATCGGGCGGCTGGCGACGAATATGATCCAGCGCCTCCTGACCACTGCTGACCAGGGTCAGCGACAGAGGCTCGTCCTGCAAGAACAATTGATACATGGCCGCCAGTGACGGGGTATCTTCCACCATCAGGACATTAAGCCTTTGCTCTACCATCTCGTTTCTCTCGTTGTTTCCATACCAGTTGTTTTTCAGCTTTCAGACAAAAAAGGCTTGCCATCGAGTAACGTCATGTTAACATCATTTCAACATTCGTTATGACTCATTTGTCACTCTTGTAGTTCCGCATTTTCATGCGTTAGCGCGATGTGAACGAAGCCTGTTTTATGCCCGTGTGGCTGCTGCGAAACCAGGGACGGACCTCCGCCCTGGTCTTTTTTTGTGCTTACGCCGGGTTGTCGATGTCGACAAAGTCCACCTTCACGGCATGCTCGGCCGCCAGCCATTCGCCCAGCGCCTTGACGCCGTAACGCTCGGTGGCATGATGGCCCGCCGCAAAGAAGTGCACGCCCAGCTCTCTGGCCGAATGCACCGTCTGCTCCGACACTTCACCACTGATAAAGGCATCCATGCCCTGCTCCGCCGCCAGATCGATATAGCCCTGGCCGCCGCCTGTACACCAGCCCACTCGCCGAATCTGCTCAGGGCCGTCTTCGCCCACGTGCAGCACGCGGCGACCCAGCCGCTGCTCAATACGGGCAGCCAGCTCACTGCCGCTCATGGGGGCGTCAAGCTCGCCGGCCATGGCCACCGACAGCGGATTGTCACATTCAAGCGGGCCGGTGACGCGAATGCCCAACAGGCTCGCCAACTGGGCGTTGTTACCCAACCCGGGGGCAATATCCAGCGGCAAGTGATAGGCGTAAAGGTTGATATCATGGCTGAGCAGGGCCTTGAGACGGCGGCGCTTCATGCCGCGTACCGGCTGGGACTCGCCCTTCCAGAAATAACCGTGGTGCACCAGTATTGCATCGGCGCCAAGGGCCACGGCCCGGTCGATCAGCGCCTGACTGGCGGTCACGCCGGTAACGATGTGACGTACCTCGGCGCGTCCTTCCACTTGCAGGCCATTCGGGCAATAATCCCGAATGGCGTCCACCTTCAGCTGCCGGTTGAGCAGCTGTTCGAGCTCCATGTTATTCATGCTGGCTCCCGTCATTTGAATTTGGCCCATTGTAAATCATAAAGAGAATGGTTATGAGCCCTTTACTCAACGACTTGTTGGATCGGCTGACCCACAACGAAGTGCGTGATCTGGCCTGGGCCATTGGCAGCCCGGGCCTGTTATCCGGTCTGGAGCAGGCGCCGGACGATAACTGGTATGCCGCATTGCTGGAAGAATACCGCCCGCGCCTGCTGGCACTGGACAGCAAGCCTGCCCTGTTGCAGCGGCATTGTGGGAGCTGCCGCCGTTTGGGTCAGTATTTCGAGGCCCTCTGGCACTTTTTCCTGCTGGATCATGCCCGCTTTCAGGTGCTGGGTTATAACCGTCAGCAGGTGGTCGCCGGCCGGACGCTCGGGGCCTTTGATTTGCTGTTATGGGACCAGCAATACCGGCGCATTGAGCACTGGGAGCTGGCGGTAAAGTTTTACCTGATCACCGATACCAGCGCCCCCGAAGACAGCGCCCTGGGCATCAACCCCTGCGACAGGCTGCGTCGCAAACTGGATCACATGCAGCAACACCAGTTACGGCTCAGCCGGCAACCCGAGGTAAAAAAAGCGCTGATGGCGGAAGGTCTGATGCCGGCGCATACTCGGCTGATCATGAAAGGACGGCTGTTTTACCCGCAACACGCGTCCCTGCCCGCAGGCCGGGCCGCGCTCACCGGCAGATGGGGTCATGGCGAACCGGGCACCGGCTTTGAGCCACAACACAAACTGGGCTGGATGACCGGCGGGCGACGCACCCACGAACAGCGGGATCGGCAAAACTACCTGGACCGAAACGGTAACTGGTATGTAAGGGTAGACAGCAACTGGAACGAAGAGAGATAACAGAGATATGGAGGCGCGTTCCGGAGTCGAACCGGACTGAACGGATTTGCAATCCGCTGCATAACCGCTTTGCTAACGCGCCTTTGCAGAAAGTGTTGATTGGAGCGGGAAACGAGATTCGAACTCGCGACCCCAACCTTGGCAAGGTTGTGCTCTACCAGCTGAGCTATTCCCGCTAATCAAGTTAAACCTCAACAGCTCGCTGCCGTTGATGGAGTGGCATTATAGGCAGGCCGCTTTGTAATACAAGGCATTTTTCTCAATATTGTTCTATTTGCCTTAATTTTCAGCATCTTGAGTAAATTTTTGGCTCCATGACTGCTAAGCTTGCCAGCAATTTCCCTCTATGGAGTCTGTTATGCGCCTGCTTCTGCTCGCTCTGCTCTGGCTGCCCCTGGCCCATGCCGATAACCGGCCCGCCCCCGAGGCTGCCACCGGCTGGCAAACGCAACCCCTGGTTCAGGCCAAAAATGCCATGGTGGTCACCGCCAATCCCCATGCCAGCAAAGCGGCGCAGGCCATGCTGGCCAGCGGCGGCAGCGCCGTGGATGCCATGATTGCCGCCCAGATGGTACTGACCCTGGTAGAGCCCCAGTCCTCCGGGTTGGGGGGCGGCGGTTTTCTGGTGCACTGGCAACAGGATGAACAGCAGCTCAGCACCCTGGATGGCCGGGAAACCGCGCCGCAGCAGGCGCCATCCGAACTGTTTCTCGACGATCAAGGCCAGCCTCTGGGCTTTATGGACGCCGTGGTGGGCGGACGCTCGGTGGGCACACCGGGCACCGTGATGCTGATGTGGCAGGCCCACCAGCGCTTTGGTGCCCTGCCCTGGCGTGAGCTGTTTGCCCCGGCCATTGGCCTGGCCCTGAACGGCTTTGACGTCTCGCCCCGGCTGGCCCGGCTGATTGCCGGCAACGCCGACAGCCTGCGCCGGGATCCCCAGACCAGGGGCTACTTTTTCGATGCCGATGGCCAGCCACTGAGCGCCGGCCATCACCTCACCAACCCGGAACTGGCCGCCCTGCTGACCCGGCTGAGTATTGAGGGGCCATCGGCCTTTTATTCCGGCAAAATTGCTCAGCTGATGACCGACAAGGTACAGAAGGCATCCGGCCACCTGAGCCTGGCCGATCTCGGTCAGTACCGGGTGCAGCCTCGACCGGCGCTCTGCTTTCCTTACCGCCAGTACAAGATCTGCGGCATGGGACCGCCAAGTTCAGGCACCCTGGCGCTGGGCCAGATCCTGGGCATGCTGTCCCACTTTGAGCTGAGTACCATGGGCCCCGCCTCGCCCCGGGCCTGGCGGCTGATTGCCGATGCGTCTCGACTGGCCTTTGCCGACCGGGGCCGCTATGCCACCGACAGCGACTTTGTGCCGGTCCCGGTAGAAGGGCTGCTCGATGCCGATTACCTGGCCGGGCGCGCTCAATTACTGAAAAACACCGAGCAGGCCCTGCCCGCGGTCAGCCCGGGCGCTCCCAAGGGATACTGGCCCACGGCCCCCGACAGATCCCCCGAATTTCCTTCCACCACCCATATCAGCATCATCGATACCAAAGGCAATGCGGTCTCCCTCACTTCCACCATTGAAAATGCCTTTGGCTCCCGGCTGATGGTGCAGGGCTTTTTGCTTAACAACGAGCTCACCGACTTCGCCTTTGAGCCCGAAGTGAACGGCATGCCGGTGGCCAACCGGCTACAGCCGGGCAAGCGCCCGCGCTCCTCCATGAGCCCCACTCTGGTGTTTGACGACAAGGGCCAGTTGCTGCTGGTGCTGGGCTCTCCCGGCGGCAGCAGTATCATCGGTTATGTGCTCCATGCGCTGGTCAACATACTGGACTGGGGCATGGACGTGCGTGAAGCAGTGCATCAGCCCCATGTACTGCACCGGGGCGGCTCCCTTGAAATGGAGCCCTTCGGGCGTAATCTGGCACTGACGCCGGCCATGAAAACCCTGGGCTATGACATTCGCACCGGCGAACTCAACTCCGGGCTGCACCTGATCATGCGCACGCCCGCCGGCCTCAGGGGCGCCGCCGACCCCCGCCGGGAAGGCCTGGCCCTGGCAGCCGACTGAGCCCGCCGGTTAATGCCTGAGCACCCGACAAAAAAGACGGCGTTGTTCCCTCAAGTCTGGCGGGGCAACGCCGATAAACATCCATCTGCAAGCACAGCGAAACCGGATCTGCATGAACAGAAGAAACCAGCATGTCATCGACGAAGAAGTCACCTACAGCGATCAGGAGCAACTGGTATCCACGACCGACAAGCGCGGTGTGATCACCTATGCCAACGAGATTTTCTGCAAGGTGGCCGGGTTTACTCCCGACGAGCTGGTGGGCAAGAACCACAATATTGTGCGTCACCCCGACATGCCCAAGGCCGCCTTCAGGGATTTGTGGGAGCACATGCAACAGGGCCAGGCCTGGCGCGGGGCGGTCAAAAACCGCTGCAAGGACGGCCGCTACTACTGGGTGGATGCCTACGTCACGCCCATTGTCGAAAACGGCCAAGTGACCGGCTATCAGTCGGTGCGCACCCGGCTGGATCCGGCGGTGCGGGCCCGGGCCGAACAGGCCTATGCCGGACTGCTCGCCGCAGAGCAGCGCAAGACCCCGGCCATTGCCCCGCGGTTTCGCGCCTTGCTGCCCTGGCTGGCCGGGGCCACCCTGATCGGCCTGCTGGCAGGTGCCTGGGTTAACGGTGGCCTGATGGGCCTTGTCTGGAGCCTGTTGCCTCTTGGCTGGCTGATGCTGTGCTGCCGGGACCAGCTGTTTGGCGCCCCGCGCTATTTCAGCCGCCTGGGCAAGGAATACGACAGCCTGTCGCGGCTGGTCTATTCCGGCAACGAGTCCCACTCCATCGCCGACTACCACCTGGGCCTGTGGCAAGCCAGAACCCGCACCATACTGGGCCGGGTCGACGATGCCACCGGCTCGCTCAAGTCACTGGCAGCAGGCATGATGCAGGCCATGACCGGGGCCCGGGATGACCTCAGCCGCCAGGACAGCGACACCCACCAGATTGCCGCCGCCATTGATGAAATGTCGGCCACCGCCAACGACATTACTCAAAACACCCAGAAGGCCGCCAGCAACGCGGAAGAGGCTCAGCATCAGTGTCATCTGACTCAGGAGCAACTGGAGCAGACCCGGCAAAAAATCGTCGACCTGGCCCGGGAAGCGGAGCAGGCCGCCGAAGCCACGGTGGCGCTGTCGGAAGAGTCAAATCGCATCGGCACCCTGATGGTGGAAATTCAGGGCATTGCCGATCAGACCAACCTGCTGGCTCTGAACGCCGCCATAGAAGCCGCCCGGGCCGGCGAGCACGGCCGTGGCTTTGCGGTGGTGGCGGAAGAAGTGCGTGCCCTGTCTACCCGTACTCACGGTGCCACCGAGCAAATCCAGGGCAGCATCGGCCAGATCCAGCAAACCCTGGGCCGCTGGCGCACCATGATGGACGCCAACATGGCCCACAGCCACGAATGTGTGGAAGCCGCCGAGGCCGGCACCGAAAGCCTGGGCCGTGTGGTGCAGGAGATTGACCATATCGTGGGTGTGACCGTGGAAATTTCCGCCGCCGCCGGCCAGCAGCAACTGGTGGCCGAAGAGATCAGCCGCAATGTGCACCAGATTTCCCAGGCCTCTTCCGCCAACCTCGGCAAGATCCTGCAGGTGGAAACCTCCAGCAAGGAGCTGCTGGAGCGCTCTCAGGGGCTCAACGATCTGACCCACACCTTCTCCTGATATGCCCACCCCTCCCCGGCTGGCCATTCTGGAACTGCTCGCCCTGGTGCCGTCCGGCACGGTAGTGAGTTATGGTCAGCTGGCGGATCTGGCCGGTCTTCCCGGCCGGGCCCGACTGGTGGGAAAGGTATTGCGCGACGCCGATACTCAGGCTCTGCCCTGGCACAGGGTGGTGGCGGCCAACGGCACCATCAGCCTGCCGGCAGACAGCGAGGCGGCAAGTGAGCAACGCCAGCGCCTGCTGGCGGAAGGAGTGACCTTCACCGGAAAGCGGGTGAACATGAAACAGCACAACTGGCAGCCGGATCTGGCTGCCATTCTGATGTTGCTGAAATACTGAAAACCGGGCGGATCAGTCCAGTTCGTCGAGCAGATCGCTGATATGCACCTGAAAGGGAATGGTTTCGTCTTCCCGCTGCATGAGTACCAGCTCGTTTTTGACGTCCACTTCCAGCACATAGCCTGAGCCGTCGGTGGTGTGGCAGATCATGCCCGGTCTGACTTCACGAATATCCATATTCACTCCTGCTCAGGCGCTGCCTGAAGTCATCGCACGTCATTCCCTGTGCTCAAGAGTCCGGCGATCAGGGTCCGGGCATGGCCGGACCCTCGCCCGTCGTTATTTTTTACCTTTCTGGTGCTGCTGCCACTTGCCGTCCACGTAATGGGCAGTCCAGCCGGTGGCTTTTTTATTGACCTCGGTCATCACGTATTGTTCCTTGTTTTTACGGCTGAAACGCACCACCGCCTTGTTGCCGTCCGGATCTTCGGTAGGCGCCTCGGCCAGGTAGAGGAACTTGGGCGGCAGCCGGTCCTTAAAGCGTACCAGCTCTTCCACCAGGGGAGCACGGGTTTCCCGGGATTTGGGAAAATTGCTGGCGGCCATGAAGATGCCGGCGGCACCATCACGCAGCACGAAGTAGGCATCGGACTGGGTGCAGGGCAGCTCCGGCAGGTGCACCGGATCTTCCTTGGGCGGTGCCACTTCACCGTTTTTCAGGATCTTGCGGGTGTTCTTGCACTCGTCGTTGGTGCAGGCCATGTACTTGCCGAAGCGGCCGGTCTTGAGCTGCATTTCACTGCCGCAGCGATCGCAGTCGATGACCGGCCCTTCATAGCCCTTCAGCTTGAACTGGCCTTCTTCCAACTCGTAACCGTCGCAGTCCGGGTTCTGACCACACACGTGCAGCTTGCGCTTGTCATCGATCAGGTAGGCGTCCATGGCGGTACCACACTTGCCGCAGCGATGCTTGGCGCGCAGGGCGTCGGTTTCCGCTTCCTCGTCGTTGGCGAGCACGAATTCATCACCGGGGATCAGGTTGATGGTCTGCTTGCAGCGCTCTTTGGGCGGCAGGGCATAGCCGGAGCAGCCCAGGAACACGCCGGTGGTGGCGGTGCGAATGCCCATTTTGCGGCCGCAGGTGGGGCAGTCGATATCGGTCAGCACCATTTCATTGGCGCGCATGCCACCCGCTTCCGCCGGTTGCTCGGCCTTGTCCAGCTCCTCGCTGAACTCGGCATAAAAGGCATCGAGCACCTGAGTCCAGTTAAGCGAGCCGCCGGCAATTTCATCCAGCTTGCTTTCCATCTGGGCGGTGAAGTCGTAGTTCATCAGCTCAGCAAAGCTTTCCTGCAGCCGATCGGCCACGATCTCGCCCATTTTCTCGGCGTAAAAACGACGGCTTTCCACCTTCACATAACCTCTGTCCTGAATGGTGGAGATAATGGAGGCATAGGTGGATGGGCGGCCGATGCCGCGTTTTTCCAGCTCGCGCACCAGTGCCGCTTCGGTAAAGCGCGCCGGCGGCTTGGTGAAGTGCTGCTTGGGAGTCAGTTCGTTCAGAGTCAGGGTTTCACCCGCCTGTACCGCCGGCAGCTCGGTGTCCTCGCCCTTGCGGCTTTGAGGGGTGAGCACCTTGGTCCAGCCGGCAAAGCGCAGAATGCGGCCCCGGGCCTTGAGCTCGTAGTCGCCGGCGCGCACCGTGATGGTGCTGCTGTCGTACTTGGCCGGGGTCATCTGGCAGGCCACAAACTGACGCCAGATCAGGTCATAAAGCCGCTTGGCATCGGCCTCCATGCCATCGAGCTGTTCGGCAGAGAGGGTCACATCGGACGGGCGAATGGCCTCGTGGGCCTCCTGGGCATTGGCCTTGGCGCCGTAGGTGTTGGGGGCATCGGGCAGATAGGCGCTGCCGTGCTGCTCTTGAATGTAGTCGCGCACCGAGGCCACCGCTTCCTGGCTCAGGTTGGTGGAGTCGGTACGCATGTAGGTGATGTAGCCGGCCTCATACAGGCGCTGGGCCAGCATCATGGTGCGCTTGACGCCGTAACTCAACCGGGTGCTTGCCGCCTGCTGCAGGGTGGAGGTGATAAAGGGCGCCGGCGGCTTGCTCTGGGTGGGCCTGTCTTCCCGGGAAACCACTTCAAAGGAGCTGGCCCGCAGGGCGTCCACCGCGGCCATGGCGTCGGCCTCGTTGGTGGGGCGGAACTCCTTGCCCTGATATTTGGCCACCATCATCGACAGCGCCAGCTTTTCCTCGTTACTGAGCGCGGCCTGAATATCCCAGTACTCCTCGGGCACAAAGGCCTTGATTTCGCGCTCTTTTTCCACAATGAGCCGGACCGCGACCGACTGTACCCGGCCGGCGGACAGCCCCCGGGCCACCTTTTTCCACAGCAGCGGCGAGACCATGTAGCCCACCACCCGGTCGAGAAAGCGCCGGGCCTGCTGCGCGTTGACCCGGTTCAGGTTCAGCTCGGACGGCTGGCTGAAGGCATCCTGAATGGCCGACTTGGTGATCTCGTTGAACACCACCCGCTTGAAGCGGGCATCGTCACCGCCGATCAGCTCTTTCAGGTGCCAGGCAATGGCTTCCCCTTCGCGGTCCAAATCCGTTGCGAGGTAAACGGTGTCGGCCTTTTCGGCCAGGGCCTGCAGTTCGCTCACCACCTTTTCCTTGCCCGGCAGCACCTGATAGTCGGCCTTCCAGCCGTGCTCGGGGTCCACCCCCATGCGGGCGATCAGCGCCTTGTGATCCTTTTCCTTTTTCAGGCGGGCCTTTTCTTCAGGACTCAGGTGTTTGGTGTCGGTCTTGCGGGCAGCGGGCTTTCTGCCGCTGGCTGAGCCGGCGGTCGGCAGATCACGAACGTGACCCACGCTGGATTTGACCACATAGTTCCTGCCCAGGTACTTGTTGATGGTCTTGGCCTTGGCGGGCGATTCCACAATAACGAGAGATTTGCTCATAAAGCGCGTTGAAATCCTTAAAGTTCGGCCCCGTTCGGGCTGTTCGACGGCAGGGTACTGACGGCTGTATAAGTGATATAACCGTAAAAAGCAAACTTGCCGGGCCCGGGCCTGAAAAAAATTTCGGTGAATTTATATTTATTTATTAACGCCCTCCTATGGGCAGGAATCAACTGCTTTTTTGCCCTGCCTGCCTGTTCGCCCGCTTTTTATGCATCATTATTCCTGCCCCCATCCCGCTGGTCACATTTTCATTACAAGCTGTCGGAAAAACCAAATACAATGGCCACATTAGACATTTCTATGGGTTTAACACCCATTTAAAAGGAGATTATCATGACAGTCAGGGAAGCCAACTTTGATGGTCTGGTCGGCCCCACGCACAACTATGCGGGCCTGTCCTGGGGCAATGTAGCGTCAAACCGCCACGCCAGAAGCACCTCCAACCCGCGCCAGGCGGCGCTGCAGGGGCTCGACAAGATGAAAGCCCTGGTCGATCTCGGCCTGATACAGGGCGTGCTGGCCCCCCAGGAACGCCCGGATATGACCACCCTGCGCCGGCTGGGCTTTAGCGGCAGCGATGCCGAGGTGCTGGACAAGGCGTTCAGGGAAGATCCCCTGCTGCTGGCCGCCTGCTGCTCGGCGTCCGCCATGTGGACCGCCAACGCCGCCACTGTTTCCCCCGGCGCCGACACCCATGATGGCCGGGTGCATTTCACCCCCGCCAACCTGGTGAACAAGTTTCACCGTTCCCTGGAGCATGAGGTCACCGGGCGCATTCTGCAAAGGGTGTTTGCCGACGAGACGCACTTTTGCCACCATCCGGCACTGCCGGCCCACGAAGACTTCGGTGACGAAGGGGCCGCCAACCATACTCGCCTGCACGACGACCATGGCCGCGGCCTGGAGCTGTTTGTGTATGGCCGCAGTGCCCACCGGCCCGATACCCCGGCCCCGCAGCGCTACCCGGCGCGCCAGACCCTGGAAGCGTCCCGGGCCGTGGCCCGGCTGCACGGCTTGCAGGAGCACAACAGCGCCTTTATTCAGCAAAACCCGGACGTGATCGATCAGGGCGTATTTCATAATGACGTGATCGCCGTGGGTAACGGCAATGTGTTGTTCTATCACCAGCAGGCCTTTCTCGACCCTCATGGCATGCAGGACGAAATTCTGGCCAAACTGCCGGATGCCGGGCTGCACTTTATCGAGGTCAGTGACAGCGAGGTACCGGTGGCCGACGCCGTGAACAGCTACCTGTTCAACACTCAGCTGGTGACGCTTTCGCCCGGCCACATGGCGCTGATCGCGCCCACCGAGTGCGCTGAAACGCCCAGCGTCAAGGCCTATCTCGACCGGCTGACGGCCATGAGTACGCCCATCCGGGAAGTGCGCTTTATGGACGTGAAACAAAGCATGCAAAACGGCGGCGGTCCGGCCTGCCTGCGCCTGCGGGTCGCCATGTCCGACACCGAACTTTCGGCCGTCAACCCCGCCTGCCTGATGAACGACCGCCTGCACCGGCGGCTGAGCGACTGGGTCAATCGCCACTACCGGGATCGCCTGAGCCCGAATGATCTGCGCGATCCGGCACTGCTGATGGAATCCCGCACCGCCCTGGACGAGCTGACGCAAATTCTTGAGCTTGGAGCTGTATATCCGTTTCAGCGGTGAGTGTAAAAGCGGGGAATGGGGAATGGAAACCAGGGTCACTCCGGCGAAGGCCGGAGTGACGGGATATTTACCGACAAAAACTGGCGCCTGGCACGGCTCAGCCAAAGGGTCGCTGACCGGCTTCGTACAGTTTCATCAGGGCCCGGCTGACGCCTGCTTCCGCCGCCTTGCCCAGCTTGTCTTTCAGTTTTTGTTTGGGCTTGAAATGCAGGCTGATAATGCGCTTGTCGGTACTCTGGGCCAGCAGGTAATCACTGCTGGTCTGCAATGAATCCACCAGGCCCAGATCTTTGGCATCGCTGGCCAGCCAGTGCTCGCCGGTGGCCACTTGCTCCAGATCCATGTTGGGGCGGTTGTCGGCGATAAAGGTCTTGAAGCGCTGATGGATCACCTCCAGCTCCTCGCGAAACTTGGCCCGGCCGTGATCGTCATTTTCCCCGAACAGGGTCAGGGTGCGCTTGTATTCCCCGGCGGTGTGCAGCTCGATGTCGATATCCCGGTTTTTCAGAAACTTGTTAAAGTTGGGCAACTGGGCCACCACCCCGATGGAGCCGACAATGGCAAAGGGGGCGGCAATAATGCGCTCGGCCACACAGGCCATCATGTAACCGCCGCTGGCGGCCACCTTGTCCACTGCCACCGTCAGCTTCAGCCCGTGTCCCTTCAGCCGTTGCAGCTCGGCCGCGCCCAGCCCGTAACCGTGTACCACGCCGCCACCGGACTCCAGCCGCACCAGCACTTCGTCGCCGGGCTCGGCCAGTTGCAGCAGGGAAGTCACTTCCCGGCTCAGGCCGGTCACTTCATGGGCATCCATGCTGCCCTTGAAATCGAGCACGTAAAGCCGGCTGCGGGCATCGCCCTGTTTTTTTTCCACCTTGTCGGCCTGCTTGAACTCCTGCTTGAGCGTCTTGCGATCGGCATCGGTGATGGCGGTTTCCAGGCGCAGGCGTCGGGCCTGGCGGCGCAGCGCCGCACTCAGATCCTTAACCTTGATGCTGTCGCCACCCTGTTTCTGTTTGGCCGCCGCACCGGCGATCAGGGCAACAATGACGCCCACCGCGGCCACCCAGGTCAGGGCCTTGGCCGCAAACAGGCCGTATTCGTACAAAAATTCCACCATTATCTCTCCTCAGCTGGCTGTCAGCGTCATTGTAAAAGCCTCAAACAGGAACACCAATCGGCTTTTTTGCTTTCGGTACTGGCATAGTGCCCCGGAGTCTGGTTTGATCGGCTCACACTGAAATTGCGCACAGAGAACAAGGCACATGCTCGATTATCAACCCTCCCCCGATTTGCTCAAGAACAAGGTCATTCTGGTTACCGGCGCCGGAGACGGCATCGGCCGTCAGGCGGCCCTGAGCTATGGTGCCCACGGCGCTACCGTGGTGCTGCTGGGCAAAACGGTCAAGAAGCTGGAAGCCGTGTACGACGAACTGCTGGCCCAGGGCAGCCCGGAGCCGGCCATTATTCCCCTGGACCTGCAGGGCGCGACCAAACAAAACTACCTGGACATGACCGCCACCCTGCGCCAGCAGTTCGGCCGCCTCGACGGCGTGCTGTTCAATGCCGGCCAGCTGGGCGCCCTGGGGCCCTTTGAAATGATCGGTGAAGACGAGTGGGACCAGGTGATGCAGGTGAACGTCAAATCCCAGCTGCTGATGACCCAGGCCCTGCTGCCGCTGCTGAAAGACAGTAAGCCGGCCTCCATCATCTACACCAGCTCCGGCGTGGGCAAACAGGGCCGGGCCTACTGGGGCAGCTATGCCATTTCCAAGTTCGCCACCGAAGGCATGATGCAGGTGCTGGCCGCCGAGCTGGACGGCTCCGGCGTACGCGCCAACTGCATCAACCCGGGCGCCACCCGCACCAGCATGCGCGCCCGGGCCTACCCGGCCGAGGCCCCCTCCAGCCTGCGTACCCCCGCCGACATCATGGGTCCCTACCTCTACCTGATGGGCAGCGACAGCGAGGCTGTGAATGGCCAGTCCATCGATGCCCAGGCCGATCGGGTGGCCGGAGACACCACGCAAAGCTGACTGGACCTGGCTGACAGCACCGCCAAAATCGGCTAAAACTGAAGCAACACCAATAACAAGGGGCCGGCTCAAGGTCCCGTAACGGCATCGCCAAGGCAGGCATTTCATCCATGTATCGTCCCAAAAGCACGGTAGAGCAATGGCGTATCTTTCAGGCGGTGGTCGATTTTGGCGGCTACGCTCAGGCGGCGGAGAAACTGAACAAAAGTCAGTCATCCCTTAACCATGCGGTGGCCAAGCTGCAGCAGGCGCTGGGGCTGGCGTTACTGGAAGTGCGTGGACGCAAGGCCTGCCTCACCCCTCAGGGAGAAGTGTTTCTGCGCCGCTCGCGCAAGCTGACTCAGGACGTGGAAAGCCTGGAGCGGCTGGCCGATATTCTCTCCAGCGGATGGGAGCCGGTGCTGCGTATCGTGGTGGAGGCTTCTCTGCCCCGGGCCCCCCTTTACGAGGCGCTGGCCGAATTCCGTGGCCAGTCCCGGGGCTGCCGCATTCATCTGGTGGAGACCCAGCCGTCCGGCTGCCAGACGGTGATCAACCAGCAGGCCGCCAACATGGTGTTTGCTTCCCGCGCCTACCCCAACCTCACCTCACTGCCCCTGGCCACCACCGTCTATGTGCCGGTGTGTGCCCCCGGCCATCCGCTGGCGGAGCTGGACGAAGTGGGCCAGACCGAGCTCGAGCAACAGCTGGAGCTGGTGCTGGCCGACGGCAACGAGCAGGAAGAGGGCTGGGCCCGGGCCGAGCAGCGCTGGATCATTCACCACCTGCATGATGCCCTGTCGCTGCTGCGCCGGGGTGTGGGCTTCGCCTGGCTTCCCCTGGACGTGGTGTCCCCCATGATTAACGACGGCGTGCTGGTGCGGCTCAGCATGGTCAACCAGGCGCTGCGCAAGCGCTTTACCCATTTGATCCTGCCCGGCACCACCCCGCCCGGACCGGCCGCCAGCCTGCTGCTGAGCCTGATCCGCCAGCACTACGACGAGGGCAGCGAGTCCGAGAGCCCGCGCTGATCCTTGCCAGCCCGGGCCCGCTTCCTTATGCTCTTGGGCTCGCAGTTGACAAGGATTCATGCATGTTTGATTTCGATCAGTGGATAGACCGCCGCCCTACCCGCGCCCTCAAGTGGCTGAAATACGAAGGCACCAACATTCTGCCCATGTGGGTGGCCGACACCGAGTTCAAGGCCCCGCCAGCCGTGATTGAAGCCCTGAGCGAACGGGTTGAGCACGGCATTTTTGGTTACAGCCGCCCCACCCCGGCGCTTACCGAGCTGATTATCGAGCGCCTGCGCGAACGCTATGGCTGGGAGATCCAGGCCGACTGGCTGGTGTACATGCCCGGCGTGGTACCGGCCCTGAACCTGGCCTGTCAGACTTTCAGCGAGCCGGGCAGCAACATACTGATGCCCAAGCCCATTTACTACCCCTTCCTGCACGCCCCGGGCTTTCACGGCCGCAAGGCGGCGCACGTGGAAATGGTGGAAAAGGACGGCCGCTGGCTGCTGGATCTCGAGTCCCTTGAGCGTCAGGCCAAAGACAGCGAACTGCTGCTGTTCTGCAACCCCCATAATCCGGGGGGCACCATTTATACCCGCGAGGAGCTGGAAGCAATCAACGACATTGCCAAACGCCACAATCTGGTAGTGTGCTCCGACGAAATTCACTGCGATCTGCTGCTCGACGAAGGCAAGCCTCACGTGCCCTATGCCGACATCAACCAGGATGCCGCCGACCGCAGCATCATTCTGATGGCGCCGAGCAAGACCTTTAATATCGCCGGCCTGTGCTGCTCCTTTGCGGTGGTACCCAACCAAGAGCTTCGCACCCGCTTTATTCGCGCCGCCCGCGGCATCATGGCCGATGTCAACCTGCTGGGCTTTGTGGCCGCCGAAGCCGCCTACGCCGACGGCGAAGAATGGCTGCAGGCCCAGCTCGAGTACCTGCGCCAGAACCGGGACCTGCTGGTGGAGCGCCTGAACGGCGTGCCCGGCGTCAAGGTGTTGTCGCCCGAGGCCACCTACCTGGCCTGGATCGACATCAGCGCCTTGAAGCTGGACGATCCCATCGGTTTCTTTGAACAGGCCGGGGTGGGCCTCTCCCCCGGTGGCCAGTTCGGCGGCAGTGACTTTGTGCGGCTGAACTTCGGCTGCCCCCGGGCCATGCTCGACGAGGCCCTGCACCGCATGATTGCCGCCATCAACAGCCGTTAACCCGGGCGGCGTACTGTCAGGCCGGCCTCAGTGCCGGCTTTTTTCGTTTTACCACCATACTCAAAAGACACCTTTATCCTCGCTTTCCAAACTCATTTTTTGCTATCTTTGAATGCCTTAGCTAAAAAATAACTACGACTGTTGAACCTTAAGACAAGGAAAAGGAACTATGTCGATCAAAAAAACCATCAGCGGTGCAGCGGCCATCATGAGCCTGGGACTGGGTGCCGGCGTACCCGCCGCCATGGCGGCGGAACAAAGCTTTATTACCATAGGGACCGGTGGTGTTACCGGCGTTTACTATCCCACCGGTGGTGCCATTTGCCGCCTGGTCAACCAGGGCCGGGCCGAGCACGGCATTCGCTGCTCGGTAGAGAGCACCGGCGGCTCTCCCTACAACCTGAACTCCCTGCGCTCCGGCGAACTGGAAGTGGGCATTGCCCAGTCGGATCTGGAATATCAGGCACTGAATGGCGAAAACGGCTTTGCCGAGCAGGGTCCGTTTGAAGATCTGCGCGCCGTGTTCGCTCTGCACGGTGAAGCGGTGACCATAGTCGCGCGCAAGGATGCCAACATCAAAACCTTTGAGGATCTCAAGGGCAAGCGGGTCAATATCGGCAACCCCGGCTCCGGCCAGCGCGACACCATGGAAGTGCTGATGAACGCCTATGGCTGGACTCAGGACGACTTCAGCCTGGTGTCCGAGCTGCGCCCCGCGGAACACGGCCAGGCCCTGTGTGACAACCGCATCGATGCCTTTGTTTATGTGGTGGGCCATCCCAACGGCTCCATCAAGGAAGCCACCACCGCCTGTGAAGCCAACCTGGTTGAAGTCAATGGCGAGGTGGTCGACAAGCTGATCGCCGACAATGCCTATTATCGTCACATCACCATTCCCGGTGGTGAATACACCGGTGCCGATGAAGACGTACACACCTTTGGTGTGGGTGCCAACCTGGTGACCAGTGCCAAGGTACCGGAAGAGCAGATTTACCAGCTGACCAAGGCGGTGTTCGACAACTTTGAGCAGTTTGTCCGCCTGCACCCGGCCTTTGCCAGCCTCAAGAAAGAAGAAATGGTCAAGGACGGTCTGAGCGCCCCGCTGCACTCAGGTGCTCAAAAGTACTACAAGGAAGCCGGCCTGGTAGAGTAATCCAGCCTTGCACCGGGGAAGCCCGCTTCCCCTACTGTTTCGGTCAGGAAGTATCCGGGGCGGCAAGCATGTGTCTTGCCGCCCCGGCTTGCTGTTTGCCCCTGACCTTCGGAGGAAAAGCCCATGTCCCACCCGCCTCAGGACAACACACAACAACAGCTGGACGAGATGCTGGCCCAGGCCGATACCGGCGGCCGCCATCCCACCGGCGTTGGCCACTGGGTGCTGCTGCTGGTGCCCCTGTGCTGGGCCCTGTTTCAGCTGTGGTATGTCTCGCCCCTGCCCTTTATGTTCAATCTGGGCATTTTCAATGATACCGAGGCCCGCTCCATTCACCTGGCGTTTGCGGTATTTTTGT
Organism: Oceanimonas aquatica; assembly: GCF_030732065.1. Classification (GTDB taxonomy): domain Bacteria; phylum Pseudomonadota; class Gammaproteobacteria; order Enterobacterales; family Aeromonadaceae; genus Oceanimonas. Next base: position 534,535 of record NZ_JAVBHX010000001.1, on the reverse strand, counting down.
CGTTTACCGCCTTTCCCGCGCTGACCCATTCGCCCCGGGACCGCATTCCCTGGCATGACTGGGCACTGGCCCTGATCGGCGCTTTTTGTGCCGCCTACCTGTTTCTGTTTTACCGGGATCTGGCCGACCGGCCGGGCCTGCCGATCATGCAGGATCTGGTGGTGGCCTGTATCGGCATGGTGCTGTTGCTGGAAGCCACCCGCCGGGCCCTTGGGCCACCCTTGATGGTGGTAGCAGCCATCTTTTTGTTTTACACCTTTGCCGGTCCCTGGATGCCGGACGTCATCGCCCACCGTGGCGCCAGCCTGGCCCGCACCGTCACCCACCAGTGGCTGACCACCGAAGGGGTGTTCGGCGTCGCGCTGGGGGTGTCTACCTCCTTCGTGTTTATGTTTGTGCTGTTCGGCTCCCTGCTGGAGCGGGCCGGTGCCGGTAACTATTTCATCAAGCTGGCGTTTTCCCTGCTTGGTCACCTGCGCGGCGGCCCGGCCAAGGCCGCGGTGGTGTCTTCAGGGCTGTCAGGGCTGGTGTCCGGCTCTTCCATTGCCAACGTAGTGACCACGGGCACCTTTACCATTCCGCTGATGAAGCGGGTCGGTTTTCCCGCCACCAAGGCGGGGGCGGTGGAAGTGGCCGCCTCCACCAATGGTCAGCTGACGCCGCCGATCATGGGGGCCGCCGCCTTTCTGATGGTGGAATACGTGGGCATTTCCTATATCGAGGTGATCAAGGCGGCCATACTGCCGGCGCTGATCTCCTATGCCGCCCTGATTTATATCGTGCACCTGGAGGCCATCAAGGCCGGTATGCAGCCGCTGCAGCAGCGCCGGCACGTGACCATTGCCCAGCGCCTGCTCGGCTTTCTGACCATGATTATCGGCCTGATGGTGCTGACCGCCGTCATTTATTACGGCATTGGCTGGACCAAGACCCTGTTTGGCCCCCTGGCCACCTGGGTACTGAGTGCCCTGGCACTGGTGATTTACCTGGCACTGGTGGCCTGGTCCGCCCGGCTGCCTGACCTGGCCATGGATGACCCGGACAACCCGGACATTCACATGCCCGAGCCCGGCCCCACCTTCAAGTCGGGCATGTATTACCTGCTGCCCATCGTGGTGCTGGTGTGGTGTCTGACCGTGGAGCGGTTGTCGCCGGGGCTGTCCGCCTTCTGGGCCACCCTGTTCATGATGTTTATCGTGGTCACCCACAAGCCGCTCAAGGCCCTGTTCCGCAAGGAAGCGTCCGAAGGCATGCTCAGGGAAGGCGCCTTTGATCTCTTCATGGGGCTGGTGACCGGGGCACGGAACATGATAGGCATAGGGGTGGCCACCGCCGCCGCCGGCATTGTGGTGGGCACCGTCACCCTGACCGGCATCGGCCTTGTCATGACGGAGTTTGTGGAGTTTATCTCCGGCGGCAGCCTGCTGCTGATGCTCATCTTCACCGCCGTCATCAGCCTGCTGCTGGGCATGGGGCTGCCCACCACCGCCAACTACATAGTGGTGTCCACCCTGATGGCACCGGTGATCGTCAATCTGGGGGCCCAGCACGGACTGATTGTGCCGCTGATTGCCGTGCACCTGTTTGTGTTTTACTTCGGCATACTGGCAGATGACACGCCACCGGTGGGCCTGGCAGCCTTTGCCGCCGCCGCCATTGCCAAGGCCGATCCGATTAAAACCGGTATTCAGGGCTTCACCTACGACATTCGTACCGCCATTCTGCCCTTCATGTTCATCTTCAACACGCAATTGTTGCTGCTGGGCATAGAGAGCTGGGGCGGATTGCTGCTCACCATTGCCAGCGCCCTGGCGGCCATGCTGCTGTTTGCCGCCGCGACTCAGGGGTTCTGGCTGGTCAAAAGCCGCTGGTGGGAAACCCTGGCCCTGCTACTGGTGGCCTTTACCCTGTTCCGGCCCGGCTTTTTCTGGGACAAGCTGTTTCCGCCCATGGCACAGTACGACGCCAGTCAGTGGGAGCAGGTAGTGGAAAGTCTGCCGGCAAGCGAGTCGATCATTTTGCAGCTGGGCGGCAACAACCTGTTCGGTGAGCCGGTGAACAAGATCGTCAAGCTCAGCTTTGATGCCGACCGTCAAAGTGCCAGTGAACGGCTGGCCAGCACCGGCATCAGCAGTCTGCGCACGCAGGATGACAAGGTGATCATCGATATGGTCGACTTTGGTAGTCAGGCCGAACGGCTGGGGGTGGACTTCGATCTGGAGATCAAAGCGCTGCAGCGCCCGTCGGACCGCCCCGACAAGGAGTGGATGTTTATTCCCGCCCTGATGCTGACGGGCCTGGTGGCCTGGCTGCAGCGCCGTCGGCGTTCGGCCCAGTCCGCCTGATGATAACGCCGGCCATAAAAGCCGGCGTTTTTTATTACACCGGGCCGTGATCGATGGCGGTCAGGGCCTGGTTGATTGCAAAGATCCGGCCGCGAATGCCGGTAACACCAAAGCTCTCGAGCCGGGCGGTGTGTTTTTCCAGATAGCGGCGGGCACTGGTTTCATCCTCAAACAGGTAGACCCCCCCCGCCTCACCATCGACCGGGTTTTCGGTCCAGATTTTCCAGATAAACCCCGGCTCTTCGGTAATGGAATGAGCCAGCCCGGCCATGGCCTCGGCCATTTCCTCGCCAAATGGCCCCGCAAAGGGAAAATCAACCTGCACCACTGTTTTCATTACGTTCGGCCTCATTCTTAAACAATCAGGTTCTAATGTAATGCAGGCCGGCGATCACGGCAACGGTGGCGGCTTTCAACGTCCGCAGCCAGCTTCAGGCACAAAAAAACCCGGGGGTTAACCCGGGTTTGCTGTCTGGCGGAGGAGGTGGGATTTGAACCCACGGTGGGCTATTAACCCACGCCGGTTTTCAAGACCGGTGCATTCAACCACTCTGCCACCCCTCCTGACGCCGCAAATCATACTGCGCTCAGCCTTGTGCTGTAAAGGGTACGTCGGTTCAATTGCTTTTCAAATCATCACTTTGTGCACTTTTTGAAGGCTTGACCTGAGTGCGTCTGAGAAAATAGTCCCGCAGGAACTGCTCGTCGAGGGGCGAGAGGTCAAAATGCCGGCTGGCCTCGGCAATGGCGTCGCCGTTGATTTGAGGTTGCTCCGTCAGCCAGTGCAATGCCTTGCGCAGGGATTCATGCTCGTTCATAGGCACTCCTTCGCATAAGTTATGCGCATTTTTCATCAGGGACGACTTTTATTTTATATGCATTATAAATACAATTTAACCGCTCTATTTATAAGCATAGATAATAAAAGCTCCATACCAACGAGGTCTCAATGCACTTTAAACACCGCCTGCGCGACGCCACCCTCGCCGGTATCGCCGGTTTTGTCGCCGTTATCTGCCTGAGCTACCTGAAAGACTGGACCCATTTCATGGTGCTGAGCGCGCCCATGGGGGCCACTCTGGTATTGCTGCTGCTGTTACCCTCGGCCCCCCTGTCCCGTCCCAAAAACGTGATCTTCGGGCACCTGCTGACCACCTGTCTGACCGTGGCCGGCCTGGAGCTGATCCCCGACCCCCTGCTGGGCATTGGCCTGTGTTTTGGCCTGAGTCTGATGCTGATGGTACTGACCGACACCCTGCATCCGCCTGCCGGTGCCAACCCCATTCTTATCTATCTGTCCGGTGCCCACCTGACCCCACTCGACTTTATTCTGCCCACCCTGGCCGGCACCCTCTTTATGGTGGGCTTTGCCAGCGCCTATCACTATGTGTTTACTCACAGACGCTATCCCTTTGGTCCCAAAGTGAGCAAAACCAGGGTACAGGATGACACTCCGCCCCAGCCGGCCAAACCCGGAACGGCCGCCGATTGAGTCAAAAAAGAAGCTGAAAAGCTTCTTTTTTTGGTCTGAATACCGCTTCACTCTGCTTTTTACACACCCGCAAGCCGACGGCGGTGACTTCTCCCTTCATTTATTTACCTTCATAAAAAGAATCTTCACATAAAGAAATAAAATAAAGTTGTGACTCCCGTCACAAACCAGAATGCAACACATGGGTAACATTCCGGTGCCGCAACGGTTACACCCAGCGGCAAATATTCTGTTTTCAATCCCCCGACACAATGCATACAAAGAACAGGGAGTCATGATGAAAAAATCCGCCCTCAGCCTGCTGGTCGCCATGGCTGGCACCCAGGCCTTCGCCGCCGACTGGAGCACCACCGAACTGCACTACCAGCTGGGTAACCTCAAACAACAACCCTTTGGCCCTTCAGCGGATCGCAAGTCCACCACCAATATCTATACCCTGCAGCATGCCAGTGGCTGGAAGTATGGTGACAACTTCTTTTTCGTGGATTACTCCGACTGGAAGGACGACCAGCGCCAGCGTGACTGGTATGGAGAGGGCTATTTCAATTTCAGCCTTGGCAAGATCAGCGGCCGCGAGCTGAGCTTTGGCCCGGTCAAGGACGTGGGCATAGTACTTGGCGTGAATGCCGGCGGCGACAGCAAGGTACGCAAATACCTGCCCGGAATACAGCTGGCCCTGGAGGTACCCGGTGCCGCCTTCTTTAACACCCTGATCACCGCCTATATCGACGACAATGTCGGTGTCGCCGGTGGTGGCTCCCCCAAAGAAAGTGACAGCTGGATGCTGGATACCGCCTGGGCCTTTCCCTTCGGCATTGGCAACCACGACTTCAGCCTGGAAGGCCACCTGGAATACATTGGCAGCCGCCACAACGAGTTCGGCGACAAGGTAAAGGCGCACGTACTGGCCCAGCCCCAGTTGCGCTACGATCTGGGCAAAACCCTGTTCAATGAACCTCAGCGACTGTTTGTGGGGGTGGAATACCAGTACTGGCATAACAAGTACGGCAGTTCGGTCACCGAAAGCGCCGTGCAGGGCCTGGCAGTCTGGCGCTTCTGAATCCAAAACAACAAAAGAGCGCCGAAGCGCTCTTTTTTCATTTCCAGGAAACCTGTTCCAATAATCCGCTCAGAAGTGCCATTCCAGCTGGAAGGTCGGGGCGTGAGTGTCGACACCCGGTACACCATTAATACCAAACTTGTTGTTCCAGTATTCGTAGCCCACACCGGCCCACAGAGTGTTGCTCTTGTCAAAGGCCAGCTGACCCACATCCACCATCAGTGACGGACGTGACAGAATTTCATAGTCGGTACCCTGCCCCTTGGGAGTATTGTAGTTGGCAAAGCCCTGAAATTTCATGGGTACCGGACCGGCATTAAAGGGCAGACCCCAAGCCAGGTTGTAAACGGTGTAATCGTTAAAGGTGATGTCTTGCGGATCATTAAAAGCGTTGTGATTACGCTCATGAGCATAAAATATACTGAAGTCCAGGAAGCCCTTAGGCACTGCAAACTTCAGGGTCGGGCCCACCAGCAGCAGCTTTTTACGAGGAGCAACTGCGGTATTCTTGGTATTGAGATCAAAGCCGGCACTCAATGCCACTTCCTTGACCGGACCAAAGCTCAGATCGGTGTCAAACACCTTGCCCAGATGCAGCTGATGGCGGTAGGTCAGATAGGCTTCCAGCGCACCATCGTTATCAGTACCATTTGCCGGATCATTTTCATCGGACTGCAGCACATCCAGATTGAAGAAGTTCTGACCGTAGGCGTAGCCGCTGGCGTGGGTCAGTTGCAGAACATGCTTCTGAATATCGTCTGTTTTAAACGGTTCAGTATACTGAGTGCTGTAACGATAGCCGATATAGGTGTCGGACCAGGTGGCGGCGCTCACTTGAGGAGCAACAGAAACGGCCAGGGCCAGGGCAGACAGGGTGAAAACGCGCTTGCAGGTGTGCTTCATAACCGTGATTCCTTCACATGGTTCAAAGGGTGAATCCTGATTTGAATACAAAGTGATATTTTTTTGTATTTTTTGTATTCCACATTTCAGCAATCGAATGATTACACAACGACACACCTAAAATCTACAATCCGTTTACAAAAATTCAGTCCACGTCAAAAAATTGTGTCCAATTTTGCACTCTTCTCATATCAACTGTGTCTCGCTCAGTCGCACCGGAGTGACCATCAGCGCCGCCCGCTGCCCCACCGCCACACCGGCGTTGGGAAACACCACGGCTTCCTCACTGGATTGTACACACCAGTGCCGCTCACCGTCGGTTGCCAACAAGGCACCGGGCTCAAATGGAGTAAAATTGGGTACATCCTTGCTAAAATTAAGCCGAAAATGTGAACTTTGCTTGATGATTTCCTGGCTGACGTCGAATACCCGCATGCGTGACAGATCCACCGCCGGCGGCTGCCAGCCGGGCGTGGACACCAGCGCCGCCAGACAATCGGTCATAGCCTTGACTCGGGCAGGATCGTTTTCGCCAAAGGGCCTTACCTTGCCCAGCTCAAGGGTAAAGGCATGAGCACCAAACTCGTGAGCACTGAAATAGCTGAAGGTACTGGTGGGCCCCTGAGACAACAGCACGGTGTTCACTCCGGCGGCCTGCAGAAAGGCCAGCTGGCTGCGGCGGTAGGGGGCGCCATGAGTGAAGGGGTAGACCGCAAACTTTTCATGTAAAGAAGGCCGAATGGCGGTATGCAGATCGTAGTGCAAGCGCTCTGTGCCGGCGCGGGCCTCAAAAAAACGCGAGACATATCCTTCCAGTGCCGCCGCCCGCTGCCGCTCGCGGGACTGGCCGCCGGCATGAGCGCCGGAAAACAGCCGGTTGAGGTTTTCTTCCAGCTCTCGAACCCCGGCGTTCATGGCCGCCGGATTGCCAAAGATCAGCAGCAGTCGCTGCCGGCACTTCAGGCTGCCCGACACCAGCTGCTGCAGCAGCCGCTCACACAGCTCGATGGGGGCGGTTTCGTTGCCATGAATACCGCAGGAGATCACGATATCCCGCGCTCCCGGCGAGGCCGCTTCCAGGCAAAGCACGCCCGTGTCCCATACCTCCGCCCGCGTGCCATCGGCCAGCAGCTCGGTAAAGGGAGCCAGGTGCCAGGGATACTGCCGGCTGAGCTCAAGAAACTCATCAAGTCGGCTTCCTTTCACAGATACCTCCAAAATTCCATTTTATTGCGAGAGATTCATATGCAATAAAACACGATTTCAGTATCAATGTCTAAAACTTGATGATTAAACAGCAGTGAAAAACGGGAAGAGTAGCATCAGGCCGGCCAGAATGGCCGGCCGAAAAGACAAGGGTCAGACGCCGGCGTTAATAAACACGCCGTCCACCAGGGCGCGGGCTTCGGCAATCAGTTGATCCAGGTGGGCCTCACTGCGAAAGCTCTCGGCGTAAATCTTGTACACCTGCTCGGTGCCGCTGGGCCGGGCGGCAAACCAGCCCTGCTCGGTGACCACCTTCAGACCGCCGATGGCCGCACCGTTGCCGGGAGCTGCGGTCAGCCGGGCAATAATGGTATCGCCCGCCAGGGTGTCGGCCTGCACATTCTCGGGGTTGAGCCCGGCCAGTACGCGCTTTTGATCGTGGCTGGCGGAGGCATCCACCCGGCGATAATGAGGCCGCCCCAGCTCCTGCGTGAGCATGGCGTAATACTGGTGGGGTGTCTTGCCGGTCACCGCCAGAATTTCCGCCGCCAGCAGCGAGGGAATAAAGCCGTCCTTGTCGGTGGTCCAGACATCGCCGTTCCTGCGCAGGAACGACGCCCCGGCGCTTTCCTCGCCCACAAAGGCCAGCTTGCCGTCCATCAGCGGCTGTACGTACCACTTGAAGCCCACCGGCACTTCCATCAGCGGCCGGCCCAGGCTCGCAGCCACCCGATCGATAATGGACGATGACACCAGGGTCTTGCCCACCGCCAGATTGGCCTGCCACTCCGGCCTGTGGGTAAACAGGTAATGAATGCACACCGCCAGGTAATGATTGGGGTTCATCAGGCCATCGGCATCCACAATGCCGTGGCGGTCGTAGTCGGGATCGTTGCCGCAGGCGATATCAAACTCGTCCTTCAGCGCCAGCAGGGGCTGCATGCTGTACGGGCTGGAGCAATCCATGCGGATTTTGCCGTCATGATCCAGTGTCATAAAGCCAAAATCCGCATCCTGACGCTCATTCACCACGGTTATATCGAGATCGTAGCGCTCGGCAATGTGCGGCCAGTAGGCCAGCCCGGAGCCGCCCAGCGGGTCCACACCAATACGAATGCCTGCCTTGCGAATGGCGGCAAGGTCGATCACCTGCTCCAGCTCACTTACATAGCTGGCCACATAATCGTGCGGCACGGCCTTATGCTCCGCCTCGGCAAAGGGCAGACGGCATATACCGGCATTGCCGCCGGCCAGCAGTTCGTTGGCCCGTTGCTGGATCCAGCCGGTCGCTTCGGCGCTGGCCGGACCGCCATCGGGGCCGTTGTACTTGATGCCACCATCCCGGGGCGGGTTGTGGGACGGGGTGATCACGATACCGTCGGCCACGCCACCGGCCTGCGCCCGGTTGTGGCCCAGAATGGCATGAGAGATCACCGGGGTGGGCGTATAGCCCCCACCCTGCTGTACCCGTACCTCAACCCCGTTGGCCACCAGCACTTCCAGCGCTGACCCAAAGGCCGCCTCGGAAAGCGCATGGGTATCCATACCCAGAAACAGCGGACCATCAAGGCCCTGCTGCCGGCGGTATTCGGCCACCGCCTGGCAAATGGCATGAATATGTCCCTGGTTAAAGCTGGTATCGAGGGCGGAGCCCCGGTGACCCGAAGTACCAAAGGCCACCCGCTGGGCCGGCACACCGGCATCGGGCACCCGCTGGTAAAAGGCGGCCATCAGTTGAGGAATATTGACGAGATCGCCGGGCCGGGCCGGCTGGCCCGCTCTGGGATGCGTGCTCATGTATTTACTGTCCTTGACGTAATCAGATGCTCTGGCTGACCCGCTCGATCAAACCGTGGGCGTATCCCATGGCGGCCATCAGCTGCGCCACGATATTGCGTTTGCGGCCGGTATTGGTATTGGTGATCACCCAGTAGGGGCTGCCTTCAATGGCGCGGGGCTTGGTGGTGTTGCCCGCAGCCAGCAGGGCGGCCTCGGAATCGGCAAAGTAAATGCGCTTGCGGCCCTTGATGTCGGATGCCTGAGCAAAGGCCGCCGGGTTTTCCCGGTACAGCACCGACAATATGGTCATAAAGCGTTCAATGGCGGAATCCTGGGCCGCAAGGGTGCCCGACTCCAGCATGTGACGCACCCCCTCGCCCTGGGTCACGACAGGAGCCGTGGCCGGCTGTGGCTCGGCATCGGCCTTGTTGTCCAGATTCAGCAGGCGGCGCAGTATGTCCGAGGCGCTTTCGCCAATATGCCGGGTATTGCTGGCGATATAACGGTAAAGCTCTTCATCCACCTCTATGGTTTTCATCATTTTTTCTGGCATATCCACTCCCAGTGAAGAGTGGCGATTATACATGGAGCCGGGGTCCGGCCCAAGCGGGTTGCGCCCGGGAGTGACCCGGGCAACAATATGGCCACTTTCTCTATTCAATGAAAACAGGATGTCATGCAACTGAACTATCGCCGCCAGGGCCAGGGCATGCCGGTCATGCTTGTGCACGGCCTGTTTGGCAACCTTGACAACCTCAATGGCCTGAACCGGGCCCTGACCGAACACTTTGACGTCATTACCGTGGATCTGCGCAACCACGGCCAGTCTCCCCGCAGCGAAGAAATGACCTACGCCGCCATGGCCGACGACATTCTCGAGCTGAGCGAGCAGCTGCAACTGGACAGGCCCGCCCTGGTGGGCCATTCCATGGGTGGCAAGGCGGTGATGATGGCCGCCGGCCTGGCCCCCGACAGAGTGCGGGGCCTGGTGGTGGCCGACATGGCGCCGGTGGCCTACCGGGAAGCCCGCCACCAGGAGGTGTTTGCCGGCCTGCAGGCGGTGATCGACGCCGGCTGCCAAAGCCGCAAGGAAGCCGATGCCGTGCTCGCCGAGCATGTCGCCATTGCCGGCGTTCGCCAGTTTCTGCTCAAATCCTTTGTGGCTGGTGAGGCCGGCTGGCGCTTTAACGTGGCGGCGCTGCGCAAGGCCTATAACAACATCATGGGCTGGCCCGGCCTGCCCGCCCCCTTTGAAGGACCCGTGCTGTTTATCAAGGGCAGCGAGTCCGATTATCTGCTGCCCGAGCACCAGCCCGAGGTGCAGGCCCAGTTTCCCAATGCCCGGGCCCGGGTAATACAAAATGCCGGGCACTGGCTGCATGCGGAAAAACCTCAGGCATTCAACCGCGTGGTGCAGGATTTCCTGCTTTCAGTCAGTTAACAGGCTTTGGCGCTTTATGCTATAGTGGCGCCCATTCTTAACGGTCGGTCAACACAATGTCACTGGATCAAATCGAGCTGCTGGAAAGCCTGGGCCTGAAGCTGTTTTTCGTGGCCATTTTTTTGCTGATCGGGCTGGCCATTCAGGATGTGCTCAAGCGCGGTAACGTGCCCAAATTTGGTCGTTTTGTGGTCTGGCTGGTGCTGTTTCTGGGCTGTGCCGGCTTCGTGGCCAAAGGCATTATCGAGGCGGCCTGGGAAAGCGGTGGTCTGGGCTGACCCATGGCCAAGCAAGAAGCAGACAGAACCACGCTGGACCTGTTTGCCGACGAACGTCGGCCCGGCAGACCCAAAACCAACCCTTTGCCCCGGCAGGTTCAGCTCAAGCTCAACAAACGCAACCAGCTCAAGCGGGATCGTGAACGCGGTCTTCGGCGCATTGAGCTCAAGGTGGATGAGCAACTGTTCAGCAAACTCAATATTCTGGCCGATGAACGCCGGCTCAGCCGAGCCGAGCTGATCCAGGCCCTGCTGCTGCAGCAACTGGCACAGCAGGATCAGGACTAGGGCCAGGTTTCAATAACACCATTCTCAACAGGTACGGCATAATTATGGCAAGTGTAGGTCTGTTTTTTGGAAGTGATACCGGCAATACCGAAGCCGTGGCCAAGATGATCCAGAAAGAGCTGGGCAAGCATCTGGTCGAGGTTCACGACATTGCCAAGAGCACCAAGGAAGACATCGCCGGTTTCGATCTGCTGCTGCTGGGTATTCCCACCTGGTACTACGGTGAGTCCCAGGCCGACTGGGATGATTTCTTTCCCGAGCTGGAGCAAATCGACTTCAACGACAAGCTGGTCGCCATCTTTGGCTGCGGTGATCAGGAAGACTATGCCGAGTACTTCCTTGACGCCATGGGCACCCTGAAGGACATCGTTGAGCCCAAGGGCGCCATCATTATCGGTCACTGGCCCACCGAGGGTTACGACTTTGAAGCGTCCCGCGCCCTGGTGGACGACGCCCATTTCGTGGGTCTGGGCATCGACGAAGACCGCCAGCCCGAGCTGACTCAGGACAGGGTCAAGGCCTGGTGCAAGCAGGTTTACGAAGAAATGTGCCTGAAAGAGCTGGAAGGTTAACGCGACAGCTCGGGTCTCTAAGGGATGCGCCGGGCGCATCCCTTTTTTGTGCAACAAGAGTATGATCCCGGCTTCACCCGAAGTGAGAGAACCACGCAATGAAACTGTTAAGTGCCATACTGCTGAGCCTGTTGCTGCCGGTGTCCCTGGCCCAGGCCTCGGTGCGCCCGCTGCCCCTGCCCGAAGACAGAGGCCAGCCGGTCGGGCAAATTCTGATCCACACCGCGCAGGAAGGTGACACCCTGGCCGCCCTCGCCCGCTATTACGGGGTCAGCCCCATTCTGATCATGGCCGCCAACCCGAAGCGGGATCTGCTGCTGCTGCGCCCCGGTGACCGGGTGGTGATCCCCAACCAGATGCTGCTGCCGCGCGCAGACACTCAGGGCATCGTCATCAACCTTGCGGAGCTTCGACTGTATTACTATCCGGAAAACGAAGAGCAGGTCTACGTCTTTCCCATCGGCATCGGCCGGGTCGGTCGGGCGACTCCCGAAATGGTGACCTCCATTTCCCAGATGCGGGAAAATCCCACCTGGACGCCCACCGCCAATACGCGCCGGGAATATGCCGCCAAGGGCATTCCCCTGCCCACCGTGGTGCCGGCCGGCCCCGATAACCCGCTCGGCGAATACGCCATGCGCCTGTCCTATGGCAGTGGTGAGTACCTGATCCACGGTACCAATGACCCCCTGGACGTGGGCCTGCGCTCCAGTGCCGGCTGCATTCGCATGTATCCGGAGCACGTGGAATGGTTGTTCGCCCAGGTCGACAAGGGGACTCGCGTGCAGATCGTCAACCAGTCCCTCAAGGTCAGCACCGATGAATACGGCCAGACCTTTGTGGAATCCCATGAGCCGCTGACGCCGGAAGGACAGCGGGATACCCGCCCCGTCGACATGAGTGCACTGGCACCGCTGCTGGAAAACGGCCTCGACCGCAGCACCCTCGAACAAATCATCAGCCAGCAACAGGCCACGCCGCAGCTGGTAGGACAAACGCTGTATTAAATAACAAGCGCCTGCGGGCGCTTTGGCGAAACATAAAAAAAGGCCTGACTTGCGTCAGGCCTTTTTGATATTCGAAGGGAACGATTACTTGGTGTAACGGCCCATCTGATCCAGGCGAGAGTTGGCGCGGTCGGCAGAAGCGCGGGCTTCGGCAACGTCGGCAGCCAGACGATCGATCTTGGCAGCGTTGGACTGCTGACCCTGCTGAACGGCCTGAACGTCCTGAGACAGCATGTCCAGTTTCTCTTCCAGAGCGGTAGTGGAGCTACAACCAGCCAGCATCAGGGCACCAACAACACCACCAACCATCATCATTTTATTACGCATTACCTGCTCCTTGTTTTTAATGGGAGTCAAAAAGACCACATTGGCGAGCTAAGTATGAACGAAGTTCCCTAGTCATCGCAAATTATTTTATAGACCATGACATTAGGAATTTTTGCTTAACGTCATGATTTAGCGTCTGTTTGCCGCTTTTTTACACATATGAAGCATTTACTCCAATGTCGGCAGTCAAACGTGGTTTTCATTCACAATGATAATACCAAACCCTGAAAATTACTCACCGTCAGCGGGGCCGGAACGTCGGATTTCGTCGAGTCTGTCACGGTTCAAATAAATCCGTATGACTGCTTTACGCGCCAGCCGGTTTTTCTCGTCGGCCTGGCCGTGTTTTTCAGCTTGCATCGTCAAAAATACAGCTCAGATAAAATCATTGATTCACGCTGGCCGCTAACCCGGCCCCCTTTTGGGATCTAAGTGAATTCGGGTTGCCTTTAGCGGCGGGAAGACGCAAAATTGACATCAATACCCAAATGAAATGCGAATCGTTGATTTTATGGCCGATAATAACCAAGCACTGAAAAAAGCAGGACTCAAGGTCACACTTCCCCGGGTCAAGATCCTGGAGCTGCTGCAGCAACCCGAAACCCAGCATGTCAGTGCCGAAGAGCTGTACAAGCTGCTGATCGATCAGGGCGAGGAAATCGGCCTGGCCACCGTGTATCGGGTACTGAACCAGTTTGATGACGCCGGCATTGTCACCCGTCATCACTTCGAAGGCGGCAAGTCGGTATTTGAGCTGGCGACTCAGGAGCATCACGACCACCTGGTGTGTCTCGACTGTGGCAAGGTTATCGAGTTTCACGACGAGGTCATTGAGCAGCGCCAGCGTGACATCGCCACTCAGTTCAACATCAAGCTGACCAATCACAGCCTCTATCTTTACGGCCACTGCAACAACGATCAGTGTGACCATAACGACGACTGAGTCGTTGCCAAACACCATAAAAAAAGCCGCAGACGACTGCGGCTTTTTTGTCTTTGTAACCCGGGCCTGCCGGCCCGGGCTGTGAGGCTCAGGCGCCTTCCTTGCCCCAGGAGTCACGCAGCGCCACGGTGAGGTTGAACACCAGCACGCCGGACTCGCTGTCGCGGCAGAAGTAGCCTTCCCGCTCGAACTGGTAGGCACGCTCCGCCGGTGCCGCCGCCAAAGACGGCTCTACCACGGCGTGCTCCAGCACCTGCAGTGACGCCGGGTTCAGCGCCGCCTCAAAGGAGTCGGCCGCGCCCGGGTTGGGTACGCTGAACAGACGGTCGTACAGCCGCACTTCGGCAGGCACGCCGTGGCTGGCGGACACCCAGTGGATCACGCCCTTGACCTTGCGGCCATCGGCGGGATCCTTGCCCAGGGTATCGGGGTCATAGCTGCAGTAAATGGTGGTGATGTTGCCGGCATCGTCCTTTTCCACCCGCTCGGCCTTGATCACATAGGCGTTGCGCAGGCGGACTTCCTTGCCCAGCACCAGCCGCTTGTACTTCTTGTTGGCCTCTTCCCGAAAATCCGCTTCATCAATGAGAATTTCACGGGTAAACGGAATTTCCCGCTCGCCCATTTCGGGCTTGTTGGGATGGTTGGGCGCCTTGAGGATTTCCTCGTGGCCATCGGCCAGGTTTTCGATTACCAGTCGTACCGGGCGCAGCACCGCCATGGCGCGGGGCGCGTTTTCATTGAGGTCGTCCCGAATACAGGCTTCCAGCATGCCCATTTCCACCGTGTTGTCCTGCTTGGTCACGCCGATGCGGCGGCAGAACTCACGAATGGACGCCGGTGTGTAGCCACGGCGACGCAGGCCGGAAATGGTGGGCATGCGCGGATCGTTCCAGCCCTGAACATGGCCGTCGGTCACCAGCTGGTTGAGCTTGCGCTTGGACATGACGGTGTATTCCAGGTTAAGCCGGGAGAACTCGTACTGGCGCGGGTGGCAGTCAATACTGATGTTGTCCAGCACCCAGTCGTAAAGGCGGCGGTTGTCCTGAAACTCCAGGGTACACAGGGAGTGGGTAATGCCTTCCAGCGCATCGGAAATACAGTGAGTAAAGTCGTACATGGGGTAGATGCACCACTTGTCACCGGTCTGGTGGTGGTGGGCAAAGCGCACCCGGTAAATCACGGGGTCGCGCATCACCATAAAGGAGGAGGCCATGTCGATTTTGGCGCGCAGGCAGGCGGTACCTTCTGCAAATTCGCCGTTGCGCATGCGGGTGAACAGCGCCAGGTTTTCTTCCACCGGACGATCCCGGTACGGGCTGTTGCGACCCGGGCTGGTCAGGGTGCCGCGATATTCGCGGATCTGCTCCGGGGTCAGCTCGTCCACATAGGCCAGGCCCTTTTCGATCAGCTCCACCGCGTAACCGTAAAGCTGTTCAAAATAGTCGGAGGAATAGTGAATGTCGCCGCTCCATTCAAAGCCCAGCCATTGCACGTCACGCTTGATGGACTCGACATATTCCACACTTTCCTTTTCGGGGTTGGTGTCGTCAAAGCGCAGGTTGCATTTGCCCTGGTAATGCTCGGCAATGCCGAAGTTCAGGCAGATGGATTTGGCATGGCCAATGTGCAGGTAGCCGTTCGGCTCCGGAGGGAAACGGGTCTGCACCGACTGATGCTTGCCGCTGGCCAGATCTTCATCAATGATCTGACGAATGAAATTGCTGGGACTGTGGTCCGCCTGACTCATTCAATGCACCTCGAAACTGGAAAATGGTGTGATGGGATCAAACAACCATGATCCATGATTCCGGCGCAGGGCTCAATAGGCCGGCCCCGATATTGCCCCTAAAAGCAAAAAAGCCGCTCAAGAGCGGCTTTGGCTGGCGAGAAAGCAGTCTGCTTACTCTTCTATCGGCAGGGTTTGCTGCACATAACGGCCCGGCGCCGGCATCAGGCCCGGGCACTCCTCGTTGCCAATGGCACGGGCGGCAACGGGCTTGCCCAGGTGTGGGGCCACCCACTGCTGCCAGTGCGGCCACCAGGAGCCGGCTTCTCGTCTGGCCGAGCCCAGCCACTGCTCCGGTGACTCGAACGACTCATCGTTCAGCCAGTAGCCGTACTTGTTTTTGGCAGGCGGGTTGACGACCCCGGCCACGTGGCCCGACTCACCCAGCACCAGGGTGGTGTCACCGCCCAGCATTCTGGCTCCCTTGAAGGTGGCGTCCCACAGGGCGATATGATCATCCTTGGTGGACAGAAAGTAGCTGGGGGTTTTCACCTTGGACAAGTCCACGCCGAAGTTGCCCACCTTGACCTCGCCCTTGCTGAGCTTGTTGTCGAGGTAGAGATCCCGCAGCAGGAAACTGGCACAGGTGGCACTCAGGTTGGTGCTGTCGCTGTTCCAGTACAGAATGTCAAAGTCCGCCGGCTCCTCGCCCTTGAGGTAGTTGTCGATGTAGTAGTTCCAGTACAGGCTGTTTTCCCTGAGCAGGCTGAAGGTCACCGCCATCTGGCGGCCATCGAAGTAGCCCTGAGCGTCGTTCATCTGCTCCATGGCGCCAATCACTGGCTCATTGATAAAGACCCCCACTTCCCCCGGCTGGGTAAAGTCGAGCAGGGTGGTGAGGAAGGTGGCGCTTTTCACTCTCGGTTTCATGCGCCGGGCGGCGTACAGGGCCATGGTGCTGGCCAGCAGGGTACCGCCAATGCAGTAACCGATGGCATTGACTTCCTTCTCGCTGGTGATGCGCTCAATGACCCGAATCGCTTCCATGGTGCCGGAGTTGATCAGGTCCTGAAAACCGATGCTGGCCTGCTCCTTGCCCGGGTTGCGCCAGGACATCAGAAACACCGTATGCCCCTGATCCCGCAGCCAGCGCACCAGGGAGTTTTGCTCGCGCAGGTCCAGAATATAGAATTTGTTGATAAAGGGCGGGATCACCAGCAGCGGCGTCTGGTGCACCTGCTCGGTGGTGGCGCCGTACTGAATAAGCTCAAAGATGTCGTTGCGAAACACCACCTCACCCGGGGTGGTGGCCAGATCCTTGCCCAGCTCAAAGGCGGACTGCCGGGTCATGCGGATTTTCAGCAGGTTGGCGCTGTTGGCCAGATCTTCCTGAAACAGGCTGATGCCCTTGACCAGGTTGGCGCCCTTTTCTTCCAGGGTGCGGTGCAGCAACTCGGGGTTGCTCCAGATAAAGTTGGTCGGCGACAGCGCATTGATGGTCTGACGGAAAAAGAAGATCAGCCGCTGGCGCACCGGATCCGGCAGCCCTTCCACCACTTCCAGGGTCTGCATCAGGGAGTTGGCAAAGTGCAGGTAGGACTGACGCAGAAAGTCGAAGTTGGGATCGTCCTTCCAGCTCTGGTGCTGAAAGCGACGATCTCCGGGGGGATCGGCAATCACACTGTCGGCGCTGCGGTCAATGGCCTTGACCATGCTGTTCTGGCAGATCGCCAGCTGCCCCTGCCACCACTGCATTTGCATATCGAGCAGGCGCACCGGGTTGCTGGCCACCACCTCATAAAAGGTTTTCAGATCCTCGGCATTGACCCGGGACAGCGCCTCGGTCACCGGATTGTCGCCCAGGCTGGCTTTTTGCAGATCGGACCAGACGGTCTCGTTCCACTGAAAAAACTGGCGAATGGGATCGCCACTCTCAAACATGTTCTGCTGCATTGTCTCCCTCCCTGTATGAAAAGGTCACCGCCGTTTGCCCGACACACAGAAAGGGGCCATGCGGCCCCTTCCCTTATCAAGCAACCAATGAAAAGGCCGGGGCTCAGCCCTTGTTGGCATCGGCGGCCAGGGCTTCCAGACCGGCCTTGAATTCCTGGCTCAGCTCGGCCAGTTTCTTGCCGTCTTCAATCATCTGCTGGCTGATGCGGTTCATGGTTTCCAGCTGTTTGGCACCGCTGGTGACCAGGCCCTGCACGTCCCGTACCTGGCTGTTGGCCTGAAGCTGGGCCAGGCCGATGTCGGCATACTGGCGGGCGGCTTCCAGCTGCAGGTTGGTCAGGGCGGTAAAGTTTTTGGCGACCAGCTGGTTGTACTGATACAGGGGACCAAAGGCTTTTTCGGTCTGATCGTTAAAGGTTTTGAAGATATCCGTGTACATGATGACGTCCTTTGTATGGAAACTGACTGGAGTGGCGGCGCCGTTGCACCGCCGAAAAATTACACGCGCTTGAGGATAACCGCGGTGCCCATGCCGCCGCCCACGCACAATGACGCCAGGCCGAGGCTTGCGTTGCTGCGCTGCAGTTCATACAGCAGGGTGACCATGATGCGGTTACCCGAGGCACCCAGGGGGTGACCCAGGGCGATGGCGCCGCCATTCTTGTTGGTTTTTTCAAGCAGCGCCTGCTCGGTGATGTCATGCTGGTTCGACAGCTGACGCACCACGCCCAGGGCCTGGCCGGCAAAGGCTTCGTTGAGCTCAAGGCGTTCGATGTCGGCGAGCTTCAGCCCGGCCTTGCCAAGCGCCTGGGCGATGGCGGGCACCGGGCCCAGACCCATGATTTCCGGATCGATACCGCCCTGGCCATAGCTCACCACTTCGGCCAGCGGGGTCAGGCCCAGACGTTCAACGGCAGACTTGCTGGCCACGATAATGGCGCTGCCGCCGTCGTTGATGCCGGAGGCGTTGCCCGCGGTCACCGAGCCACCATCACGTTTGAACGCCGGACGCAGTTTGGCCAGGCTGTCGGCGGTGGTGCCGGCCTTGGGGTATTCGTCGGTGTCAATGCTCAGCACTTCCTTGCGGGTTTTCACTTCCACCGGCACGATTTCATCTTTAAAGAAGCCCGCTTCAATGGCGGCCACCGCCTTGGACTGGCTGGCTACCGCCAGGGCATCCTGCTCTTCACGGCTGATGTTTTCCTGGGCCACCACGTTTTCGGCGGTCACACCCATGTGGTACTGGTTGAACACGTCGGTCAGGCCGTCGCTGATCAGCAGATCGGACAGGGTCATGTCGCCCATCTTCTGACCATTACGCAGATCACCTTTTACCACATGAGGAATTTGCGACATGTTTTCACAACCAGCGGCCACCACCACCTCGGCGTCACCGGCCTTGATGTGGGCACAGGCGTCCATCAGGGTTTTCATGCCGCTGCCACACACCATGTTCAGGGTGTAAGCGGGAATGCCGGCGGGAATACCCGCTCCCAGGGCGGCCTGACGGCCAATACCCATACCCTGACCGGCACTGACCACGTTGCCGACGATCACTTCGTTCACATCGTTACCGGACAGCCTGGCCTGCTCCAGCGCGCCTTTAATGGCGACCGCGGCCAGGTCGGCGGGAGAAACGGTTTTCAGTGAACCCAGGAAAGCACCAATGGGAGTACGTTTTGCCGCAACAATGTATACAGGTTCAGACATAATTCTTTTTCACTCCGTAAAATAAAAATCGCAAGGCTTACTGCATGTAAAGGCCGCCGTTAACGGACAGGGTTTCACCCGTCACGTAACCGCCGTATTCACCGGCCAGATACAGCACGGCACCGGCCACTTCTTCGGTGGTGGCCAAGCGCTTCAGCGGAATGGTGGCCTTGATGGAATCCAGCACATCTTCACGAATGGCGGTGACCATGGGCGTGGCGGTATAACCCGGCGCCACGGCATTCACGGTCACGCCAAAACGGGCGCCTTCGGCAGCCAGTGCCTTGGTGAAACCAATCATGCCGGCCTTGGCGGCGGAATAGTTGGCCTGGCCAAACTGACCTTTAAGGCCATTTACGGAGGAAATATTAATAATGCGGCCGCCGCCCTGTTCACACATCTGGTTAAAGATCGGCTGGCTCACGCTGAACAGGCTGTTCAGGTTGGTGTCCATGACTTCTTTCCACTGCTCCCACGACATTCTTTTAAAGGTGGCGTCACGGGTAATGCCGGCATTGTTCACCAGCACGTCGATATGACCCATCTCGCGCAGGGTATCGGCGAGCACTTCGGCGGTTGCGTCATGATCGGCAACATCCAGTGCGAGCAGCTTTATATCCTGGCCGGCCAGGCCTTCTTCCTGCAGCCAGTTGGCGGCCTGTTGCTCCTTGCCGGGACGGTGAGTGGCCAGCACCTTGTAGCCATTGTTTACAAACAAACGACATACTTCTGTACCAATTCCGCCCGCTGCACCGGTTACCAAAGCGATTTTCTTGTCGGTCATGAACACTGTACTCCATGTAAAAACAATAAAAAGAAAGCCAAACTTATTTTTTGTGCACATTGCCAACTTTCATTGTCGACAATGACAACAACACATTCGATTTCCAAGTACCGCACCTGAACCCATTCCCTGCTCAGGCCAAAACACTATAACCTTATATTTATGACAAATGCATTAAAATAATCCCTTTTAATAAAAAGATTTTCACACCTTTGCCATTAAAATAAATAAGCCCTGTAGAAAAATAACGACCACCTTAACGAGCCGAGTAAAAATTTGAAAAAACCGCCATAGACAGTGCGTTATCAGCCAACTGACGCTAAACCAGGGCGCCGAACCTTAAAAAGGTCTGATTTATCAGCCTTTATTTATTAATAAAAACCATTAAAAAGTTTTTTAACCATTCAACCGCAAGGTAATTCCTTAACAACCCCATTACAAATAACACGCTATAACTTTTTTACGGCGGCCATTCCTGACTCCTTTGTCGAAAATATTTTTCACTATCCCTGGTGCTTTCATTTCGAGTGGCGACAAAAGTTGTCATTTGGCGGGTATAAAAAGCGGCTTCGCTCATCACGCCACGCATCCGGCGTGCCGGCAACGACCACCTTCTATATAGAGGTGTCTCCATATGAATAGCACTTGAGAATGAGAGCCACCGAACAGCAGCGGCTTTGCTCATGCTGACGACCGGTTCATCGCGCCGTCCAAACTCTGCTCAGACTTTGGCCACCCTGAACAAGTTTTGCTCCCGCATGCACACTATTACAGCAAACAGACTGATTTATCAGGGAAAGTCATTTTCAGTGTTGACAGCCCCCAGGGCAGCCTTTAACATGCGCCTCGCATTCAAGCGATGCCTCTTCCCCCTTAGTTCAGTCGGTAGAACGGCGGACTGTTAATCCGTATGTCGCTGGTTCAAGTCCAGCAGGGGGAGCCAGTTTGAAAAAGTTGTTCCCCCTTAGTTCAGTCGGTAGAACGGCGGACTGTTAATCCGTATGTCGCTGGTTCAAGTCCAGCAGGGGGAGCCAGTTTGAAAAGTTGTTCCCCCTTAGTTCAGTCGGTAGAACGGCGGACTGTTAATCCGTATGTCGCTGGTTCAAGTCCAGCAGGGGGAGCCAGTTTAAAAAAGTTGTTCCCCCTTAGTTCAGTCGGTAGAACGGCGGACTGTTAATCCGTATGTCGCTGGTTCAAGTCCAGCAGGGGGAGCCACATCATGAAGAAGCCGGCCTTGTGCCGGCTTTTTTATTGCCTGCGGCACAGCGGCGCCGTGATCCGGTTCAAGCGCCGCCCCAATCCCCTTGTCATTCCCGCCTGCTTGGATCATCATGAGCACCAAGTGAGTAACATTATTACTCTGCCACTGTTGCGATGCAGCTCGCGGACCCTGTCCCGACCGACAGCGGCAAGCTCCTTCTGCTGTTATCCCGTTTTTACAAGGATGCCGATTATGCGGGAATCCCGTTCTTTCAGTCAGCCTCTGCTGCTGGTGATCGTTCTGTTGGTACTCATAAGCCTGTTACTGCCCTGGTGGAGTGCCCGGTCTTCCCTCGCTCACTGGCAGCAGCAACTGCAACCCCAGCTGTCGGCCCTGCAAGCGGAACCAACGGCTCCCCTGCCCGCTATGGCCGGCATTGCCGTGCTGCAGCAAGGCGAGCCGCCCGCCACCGACAATGCCTGGTGGTTTGGCGAGCTGGGCGCATTACAGCAGGTGGGAAGCGAGGCGGTGTTTTACCGTCTCGACACGCAAGCGGCAACCCGCCAGTGGCTGATGGTGTCTGTTCCTCTGGTGTTGGCCAGCCTGCTGTGTTGTGGCGGGCTTTATATACGCAACCGCCGGGCATTCGGCGCACGGCAAGCGTATCTTCACAGTTTACTGCAGACAGCCGAGCTGGCCCGCGCCGAGCCGGAAGACGCCCTGGCACAGGGCATCATGGAACTGCACCGGCTGTACCGTAAGCAGCTGGAAGAGATTCAGCGGGAGCTGGAAGAGGCCCTGCAACAAAGCCAGCGCGACAGCCTTACAACACTCGGCAACCGTTATGCCTTTCGCCGGGATCTGACCCAGTTGCTGGCCAACGAAAACCGCCTGGCCACCGCCACCCTGATGCTGGTGCGCGCCAGCGCCCTGCAGGACATTAACAGTCGTCATGGTTTTCAGGCCGGAGACCAATACCTGCAGGATATCTCCCGGCTGGTACGCAAGATTATACAGTCCCGTCTGGGAGCCCATGCCTATCGCATCAGTGGCAGCGATATTGCCGTACTGGTGCCCGGCCAGTGCGAGCCCCTGGCCAAGGCTCTGGGCACCGAACTGCAGCAGGAGCTGTATCATTATCAGGACGTGCATGAGCTGGACTGCGCGGCCTATATCGGCTTTACCCAGCTGCTGCCGGGGCAGTCGCCGGAAAGCATTCTGATCCGCGCCGACTCGGCCCTGGCCCAGGCCCAGAGCGGTGAGCCCAACGGCTGGCGGGTGGTGCTTAAAAACAGTGACGACGAAGATCTGGGTGAAAGCCAGTGGCGCCAGCGGCTGCAAAGCATGCTCGACGGTGACCGCATTCGCCTGGTGGTGCAGCCGGCACGGCTGTTGAAGCCGTCTCTGCCCGGCTATAACGAGATCTTTACCCATTTCCCCAACGACAACGGCGGCGTTTACCCCGCCTCTACCGTGTTCGCCATGCTGCAGCGACTGGGCATGTCGATGTTGTTTGAGCAGAAGATCATTGAAATGATTTTGCGCAAGGTGGCGGTGAACGAACTGCCCGCGCAGCGCTGGGCCATTAACCTGACCCCGGCCAGCCTGCAGCAAAGCTCCTTTCTGATCTGGCTGGAACGGGTGCTGATGCGCAACTCCAACGTGACCGCCGGCCTGGTGTTTGAACTCGATGAGCACGTGCTGGAGCATCAGCTCACCAGCGGCAAACGGCTGCTGGAAATGATACGGCGCAGCGGTGCCCGCTCGGCCATCAGCAAGTTCGGCCATGGCTATGGCTCGTTCCGGCTGCTGAAGGATCTCAAGCCCGACTACGTCAAACTGGATCCGGAGCTGGTGCGCCATCTGCAGGACGACAGCGCCAATCAGCAGTTTGTGCGCATGATCATCGATCTGGCCCAGCGCCTGGGCTGTCACGTGGTGGCGGAAGGGGTGGAAACGGAAGATCAGAAGCGGCTGCTGGAAACCATGTATATCGACGGCGTGCAGGGGTACCTTGTCAGCAAGCCCGTGCCCCTGGCCGACTTCAAGGGGCTGACGCTGACTTCAGCTTGATCAGGTAGTTGATAAGCTCTCCCAGATGGCGGTAGCGGGTGAGCTCTTCCGGGCTGTAGCGGGTCGACATGGTGGACGGGTTCTTGCGATGTTTGAGATAACGCATGATCTGCAGACGATTAAAGCCCCCCACCTTGTAAACAAGCTGCAGCAGGGTCTGCACCTGCTCTTCGTCCAGCCCGCACAGGCCGGCATAGTCTTGATTGAGGGGGCTGTAAATGTCCACGTCCACTTCCGTCAGCCGGCCCTGCTCGTGCAGGTATTCCAGCCATTGCTCCACGTCCATGGGCTTGGCGCCGGACAGCAGCTCGAAGTGGCCCCGGCCGCTGCGACACCCCGACAGCAGGGTCACCGCCAGGGCATCGCGGTCGGCGCTGAACTCGACCTCGCCCTGTTCGCTCCAGTCGAGTGCCTGAATGCGGATCTCCGCCTGGCCGCCTTCGCCGTCCCTGACTCTGAAAATAAACACGCCGTCTCCGCCGGTTGCCATAAAGCATCAATCTTGGCGTAATAGCCGGTGTGAGTCAAAGCCGGACTTCACAGCCTGCCGCCATGGGTGTAAGGTTCGCCGCTCAAACTTGTTTTTCAGCTGTAGCAGGAGTTGTCATGATGCCCAATAAGGAAGTTACCTACACCATATCCGAGTTGGCCGACGAGTTTGATATTACCCCCCGCACCCTGCGCCATTACGAGGAGCTGGGCCTGCTCACCCCCAAGCGCAAGGGCAACAGCCGTATCTACAGCCACAAGGACCGCATTCGCCTGACCCTGACCCTGCGCGGCAAGCGCCTTGGTTTCAGCCTGGCGGAGATGCGCGAGCTGTTTGAACTCTACGACGCCGAACACAGCACCCGCCCCCAGCTGCATTCCATGGTGGCCATGATCGCCGAAAAGCGCATCGTGCTCCAGCAGCAACAGGACGACATTGAAAAGGTACTGGCGGAGCTGGACGCCGCCGATATCAAGGCGCGGGAAGCCCTGGAGAAAATGAAACACCACTGAGAGATGAGACGTCAGACAGGAAACGCAAGACGTATGACGTAAGGTGTGAGAAGCAAAAATAAGCCCCGCGATGGCGGGGCTTTGAATTTATTCGCTTACGCTGACACTGGCCAGCTTGTCGAAGTAATCCGGAAAGGTCTTTGACGTACAGCCCGGGTCCAGGATCACGACCGGGGTGTCACTCAGTGCCACCAGTGAGAAGCACATGGCGATGCGGTGATCATTGTAGGTGGCGATCTCCGCCTCCTGCAGTACGGTTGCCGGGTTCACCACCAGGTAGTCTTCCCCTTCTTCCACCTCAACCCCCAGCTTTTTCAGCTCGGTGGCCATGGCGTAAAGCCGGTCGGTTTCCTTGACCCGCCAGTTATAAATGTTGCGAATACGGGTGGTGCCCTCGGCAAACAGCGCCGCCGTGGCAATGGTCATGGCCGCATCGGGAATATGGTTCATGTCCATGTCCACCGCCTTCAGCGGGCCCGTGTGCTCGGCCTCGATAAAGTCATCGCCCCAGGTGATCTTCGCGCCCATGGCTTCCAGCACATCGGCAAAGCGAATATCACCCTGAATGCTGTCGCGGCCGATACCGGTCACCCGCACTCTGCCCTTGATGGCACCCGCGGCCAGAAAGTAAGACGCCGAGGAAGCATCGCCTTCCACCAGAAAGGTGCCCGGCGCCACATAACCCTGGTTGCCGGTGATGTAAAAGGTCTGGTAGTCATCGTGCTCCACCACCACCCCGAACTGCTTCATGATATGCAGGGTAATGTCGATGTAGGGCTTGGATACCAGCTCACCCTTGATATGAATGCGGGTGTCGCCGGAAGCCAGCGGCGCGGCCATCAGAAAGGCAGTCAGAAACTGGCTGGAAACGGAGCCGTCAATATGGACATCCCCGCCCCACAGACCCTTGCCGTTAATGAACACCGGCGGATAGCCATCGGTCTTCAGGTAGCTGATGTCGGCACCGGCTTCACGCAGAGCATCCACCAGGTGACCGATGGGGCGCTCCCACATGCGCGGCTCGCCGGTGAGGGTGAACTCGCCGGTACCCAGGCACAGGGCTGCGCACAGCGGGCGCATGGCGGTGCCGGCATTGCCGAGAAACAGCGACAGCGGCTCGGCGGCACTGAAGGCGCGGCCCAGACCGTGCACCACGCATTCGGTCTTGTCGTCCGACAGCTCATACTGCACTCCCAGTTGCTTTAGGGCATCCAGCATATGGCGAATGTCGTCACTGTCGAGCAGGTTGGTCAGGCGCGTGGTGCCCTGCGCCAGGGCGGCAAGCAACAGTGCCCGGTTGGACACCGACTTGGAGCCGGGCAGGTTGACCGTGCCCTCCACCCGGGCAATGGGGAATAATTTAAGGCTTTCCATAATCTTCCTGGAGATGGGATAAAACGTTCGAAGCTACCCTGACGTTATCAGGGCTGTGGCAGCAGGGCAAGCCGCTTGCCCTGCCCCTGATCTCCTTCAATATTAGCCAAGCACCTTTTTCAGCGCGTCAATACAGCGCTGGTTTTCCTGCTCCAGCCCAATGCTGATACGCAGGCAGGTGGGCAGACCGTAGCCGGCAATGGGACGTACGATCACCCCTTCCCGCAGCAGCGCCTCATAAACCGGAGCGGCGTCCCGCTCCAGATCAAGGGTAATGAAGTTGCCCTTGGAAGGAATGTACTTCAGCCCGCGCTCCTTGAAGAAGGCTTCATACATGGCCATGCCCTGGTCGTTGAGGGCCACCGCTTCGGCGAGATAAGCCTCGTCACCCAGCGCCGCTTCCGCCGCCGCCAGCGCCAGGCTGTTGCAGTTGAAGGGCTCACGCACCCGATTCAGCACCGCCACCAGCTCGGGGTGGCACACCATGTAACCCACCCGCAGGCCCGCCAGGCCATAGGCCTTGGAGAAGGTACGGGACACAATCAGGTTGGGGTACTCGCTCAGCCAGTCGATGGACGGCAGCTGCTCGGCTTCGGCCACGTACTCGGTATAGGCCTCATCCAGCACCACCAGCACCTGAGCCGGCACCTTGTCCATAAAGGCCTTTACCTCATCTTTGGTGAGGAAAGTCCCGGTCGGGTTGTTGGGATTGGTAATGCACACCAGCCGGGTGGCCGGAGTAATGGCCGCCGCCATGGCATCGAGATCGTGGCCGCATTCCACCGCCGGCACTTCCACTG
The DNA here is from genome assembly GCF_030732065.1 of Oceanimonas aquatica. GTDB lineage: Bacteria > Pseudomonadota > Gammaproteobacteria > Enterobacterales > Aeromonadaceae > Oceanimonas. Next base: position 508,268 of record NZ_JAVBHX010000001.1, on the reverse strand, counting down.
CCTTGGCGCCATGGGCCTGGGTGGCCAGAGCATAGACAATGAAGGTGTACTGGGAATACACCACCTCCTGCTGCGGGCCCACAAAAGTGTGGAACAGCAGGTCAATCAGCTCATTGGAGCCGTTGCCCAGAATAAGCTGATCGGTATTCACCTTCAGCTTGCCGGCCAGCGCCGTTTTCAGGGCAAAGCCGTTGGCGTCCGGGTAGCGGGCCAGCTCCGGCAGCGCCTTTTGAATGGCTTCAATGGCCTTGGGGCCCGGGCCCAGCGGGTTTTCGTTGGAGGCCAGTTTAACGCTGTGGCTGATGCCGAGCTCCCGCTCCAGCTCTTCCACCGGCTTGCCCGGCTGATAAGGGTGCAGACCCGGAACTCCCGGGTTGGCCAGGGCCAGAAAATCAATACTCACTATGGCTCCTTGTATGTATTCTGATGACTTTAATCCACAGACTGTCGTGGTTTGCATGGCCGTGCAAGCTCGTCGGCCAAGGCGCACTGTTTCGCCGACACGCCGTAAACACATCCATGTGGGCTCCACTGCGCCATCCTTGGCGCAGAGGGTACGGCGAAACAGATACCCCTTGCCCTTCTCGCGCAATACCGAGTAGTCAGACAGACTCTGGCAGGCGATGCCCAACACACACGAAGCAACAGTGGGGATTGCCGTAGCCGACCATAAAATGCCATGGATGGCATTTTCGAGCGCCCAGGGAGGGGCTTGAAGCGTGTCGGCGGAGCGCAACCGCGCTGCTGCTTCGCATTGCGAGTTCACAGCAATTCGTGACTTAAAGACAGCTTAAGACTTAACGCTTATTTCGCGTGCCGCTTGGCGAAGTCGTCCATAAAGTCGACCAGGGCCTGTACGCCTTCAATGGGCATGGCGTTGTATACGCTGGCACGCATGCCGCCGACGATGCGGTGGCCCTTGAGCGCCAGCAGGCCGGCTTCTTTTGACTCTTTCAGGAAGGCCTCATTGAGCGACTCGTCCTTCAGCTGGAACGGAATGTTCATCCAGGAACGGGCGCTGGGGTGAACCCGGTTCTCATAAAAGTCGCTGGCGTCCACGTAGTTGTAGAGCAGTTCAGCCTTGGCTTTATTCTGCTCACCGATGGCGTCCACACCGCCTTTTTCCTTCAGCCACTGGAATACCAGACCGGCCAGGTACCAGGCATAGGTAGGCGGGGTGTTGAGCATGGAGTCGGCCTTGGCCATGGCGGCGTAGTCCATGATGGCGGGCACGTTCGGGCAGGCCTGCTCGAGCAGGTCGTCACGCACGATCACCACCGCCAGACCGGACGGGCCTATGTTCTTCTGGGCGCCGGCATAGATAATACCGAACTTGCTCACGTCCACCGGGCGGGAAAGAATGGTGGACGACATGTCCGCCACCAGGGGCACGTTGCCGGTGTCGGGAATAAAGTCGTATTCAATGCCTTCCACGGTTTCGTTGGGGCAGTAATGCACGTAGGCTGCAGTAGGATCCAGATCCCAGCTGGTGGCCAGTTTGCGCGGGCCCTCGCCGGCGTCAAAACCGTCCAGCACGCGCACTGTGCCCACCTTTTCGGCCTCGGCCACCGCCGAGCGGGACCACTGCCCGGTGACTATGTAGTCGGCTTTGGCGTTCTTGCCCATCAGGTTCAGCGCCACGGCGGCAAACTGGCCGCGACCGCCACCCTGCAGGAACAGCACTCTGTAGTTATCCGGAATGTGCATCAGCTCGCGCAGATCCCGCTCGGCCTGGGCCGCCACCGCCATGTAATCGGCGCCACGGTGGCTAAGCTCCATCACCGACACACCCAGACCGTTAAAATCGCGAAACTCGGCCTGCGCTCGCTGCATGACCTCAACCGGCAGCATGGCCGGACCTGCGCTGAAGTTGTAAACCATCTTCTCCATTTTCCCTGAGTTAACCTGCTAATGTTGCGCGCCATCAATCCGGCGCTTTCTCGTTTTACATGGCGCTCACGCGCCAAGTCAAAGCAAAATGTGACTCAATAAACAAAAAAGAGGCCCGCAGGCCTCATTTTTTATTCGTCGTCGGTGGCCGGTGCAGACGCGTCGTCCGCAGCCCCGGCTTCCAGACCTTCCTCGCCTTCGATCGGCTCGTCGTCTTCCGGCTCCTCGATGCGCTGCAAGCCCACCACCTGCTCGTCTTCTCCGGTACGGATCAAACGCACACCGGCGGTGTTACGGCTGATCAGGCTCACTTCCGACACCCGGGTACGCACCAGGGTGCCACCATTGGTGATCAGCATGATCTCGTTGGTTTCGTCCACCTGAATGGCCCCCACCACGGCGCCGTTGCGATCACTCACCTTGATGGACACCACGCCCAGCGTGGCCCGGCTCTTGGTCGGGTATTCTTCCAGCGAGGTCCGCTTGCCGTAGCCGTTGGCAGTGGCAGTGAGAATGGCACCCTCGCCACGGGGCACGATCAGCGACACCACGCTGTCGTCGTCGCCCAGGCGAATGCCGCGCACCCCGGTGGCGGTCCGGCCCATGGTACGCACCTGATCTTCGTGGAAGCGCACCACCTTGCCGGCGTCGGAGAACAGCATGATCTCGTTGTCGCCTTCGGTAATGTCCACACCGATCAGCTCATCGCCTTCCACCAGGTTGATGGCGCGAATGCCCGAAGCCAGCGGCCGGCTAAAGGCAGTCAGCTCGGTTTTCTTGACCGTGCCATGACGGGTGGCGAAGAACACCGCCTTGTCATCAGCATATTCCTTCACCGGCAGAATGGCGGTAATGCGTTCGTCCTCACCCAGCGGCAACAGGTTGACGATGGGACGGCCACGGGCGGTGCGGCTGGCTTCCGGCAACTGATACACCTTGAGCCAGTACACCTTGCCGGCGGTGGAGAAGCACAGAATGGTGTCGTGGGTGTTGGCCACCAGCAGCCGTTCGACGAAGTCTTCTTCCTTCATGCGGGTGGCCGACTTGCCACGACCACCGCGGCGCTGGGCCTCGTAGTCGGTGAGCGGCTGATACTTGACGTAGCCCTGGTGCGACAGGGTCACCACCACGTCTTCCTGGGTGATCAGATCTTCCAGGTTGATTTCGGCACTGGAGGTGGTGATCTCGGTGCGGCGCTGGTCGCCAAACTGCTCCTTGAGCGCTTCCAGCTCCTCGCGGATCACTTCCATCAGGCGGGCGGTACTGTTGAGAATGTGCAGCAGCTCGGCAATCTGCTCCAGCAACGCCTTGTATTCTTCCAGGATCTTCTCGTGCTCAAGGCCGGTCAGACGATGCAGACGCAGCTCCAGAATGGCCTGGGCCTGTTGCTCGGTCAGGTAGTACTGGCCGTCACGAATGCCGTATTCAGGCTCCAGCCATTCCGGACGGGCGGCATCGTCACCGGCACGCTCCAGCATGCTGGCCACGTTGCCCAGCTCCCAGCCCTGGGCCAGCAGGCCGGCCTTGGCTTCCGCCGGGGTCGGCGAGCGGCGAATAAGCTCAATCACCGGATCTATGTTGGCCAGGGCAATGGCCAGGCCTTCCAGGATATGGGCCCGATCCCGTGCCTTGCGCAGTTCAAACACGGTACGGCGAGTGACCACTTCCCGGCGGTGCTGAATAAAGCACTCCAGCATTTCCTTCAGGTTGAAGGTGCGGGGCTGGTTGCTGTCGAGGGCTACCATGTTGATGCCGAACACGGTCTGCATCTGGGTCTGGGCGTACAGGTTGTTGAGGATGACCTCGCCTACTTCGCCCCGGCGCACTTCAATTACGATGCGCATGCCGTCCTTGTCGGACTCATCGCGCAGAGCGGAAATGCCCTCGATGCGTTTTTCCTTGACCAGCTCGGCGATTTTTTCAATCAGCCGGGCCTTGTTCACCTGGTAGGGCAGCTCGGAGACGATAATGGTCTCACGGCCGGTTTTCTCATCGGTTTCAATGTCGGCCAGGGCGCGCACATAGATTTTGCCGCGGCCGGTACGGTAGGCGTCGAGAATACCGGATTTACCGTTGATGATGCCGCCGGTGGGAAAGTCCGGACCGGGGATCAGCTCAATCAGCTGATCGATGCTGATGTGCTCGTCGTCGATCAGCGCCAGACAACCGTCCACCACCTCGTTGAGGTTGTGGGGCGGAATATTGGTGGCCATGCCCACGGCAATACCGGAGGAGCCGTTCACCAGCAGGTTGGGCACCTTGGTGGGCATTACCGCCGGGATCAGTTCGGTGCCGTCGTAGTTGGGCACCCAGTCAACGGTTTCCTTGTCCAGATCCGCCAGCAGCTCATGGGCAATTTTGTCCATGCGCACTTCGGTGTAACGCATGGCGGCGGCGGAGTCGCCATCCACCGAGCCGAAGTTGCCCTGGCCGTCGACCAGGGTGTAGCGCATGGAAAAGTCCTGAGCCATGCGCACTATGGTGTCATATACCGCGCTGTCGCCGTGGGGGTGATATTTACCTATTACGTCGCCCACCACACGGGCCGACTTTTTATAAGGTTTGTTCCAGTCGTTGCCGAGCTCGTTCATGGCGAACAGCACGCGGCGATGCACCGGCTTCAGGCCGTCTCGAACATCGGGAAGGGCGCGCCCCACGATCACGCTCATGGCGTAATCGAGATAGGAGCGCGTCAGCTCTTCCTCGATGTTGATCGGCATGATTTCTCGGGCCAAATCGGTCATAGCAAGCCTTGTCCCCAGGTTATTGATTATATGGCTTTAAAAAGCGAGCCATTCTAGCACAGTTCCGGCCCGACGGGAGCCGCCGAGACAAGTCTCGTTACCGGGCCGGCCACGGTTGTGCAAAATGGTCATTTTTCGCGGGCTGGCGGCCCATGGCCGCTTGGTTATAATGGACGCCTCAATCAGCCAGGCACTTAAGGCAACTTTTTCATGAACGTAGATCAACAGGAAATCGACAAATTCGAGGCCATGGCCTCGCGCTGGTGGGACATGGATGGCGACTTCAAGCCGCTGCACGACATCAACCCCCTGCGCCTTGGCTGGATTGCCGACAAGGCCGATGGCCTTTTTGGCAAGCAGGTCATCGACATCGGCTGCGGCGGTGGCATTCTCAGCGAGAGTCTGGCCCGGGAAGGCGCCGAGGTCACCGGCGTCGACATGGGTCAGGAGCCCCTGGCCGTGGCCCGGCTGCACGCCCTGGAAAGCGGCGTCAGCGTCCATTACCGCCAGGCCACCGCCGAGCAAATGGCCGAGGAGCAGCCCGGGCAGTTTGAGCTGGTGACCTGCATGGAAATGCTCGAGCACGTGCCCGAGCCGGCCTCCGTGGTGGCGGCCTGTGCCCGCCTGGCCAAGCCCGGTGCCAATCTGGTGTTTTCCACCATCAACCGCAACCCCAAGGCCTGGCTGCTGATGATCGGCGCCGCCGAGCACCTGTTCAAAATGGTGCCCAAGGGCACCCACGACCACCGCAAGTTTATTCGCCCCGCCGAGCTGTGCCGTTTTATCGAGGCCGCCGGTCTGGTGGTCAAGGACATTCAGGGCGTGGTGTACCGGCCGTTGCGGGGCGACTTTGCTCTCAGCCGCGACGCCGACGTCAACTACATGATCCACGCCATCAAACCGGAGTAAGCCATGCTCAAGGCGGTTCTGTTCGATCTCGACGGCACCCTGCTCGACACCGCGGGCGACATGGGAGCGGCGGCCAACCATGTGATCACAGGTCTTGGCCTTACCGCCCTGCCCGACGAGGTGCTGGCCTGCACCACTTCCGACGGCTTCTATGCCCTGCTCAGGGCCGGCATTCCGCCGGCCCTGATTGAACAGCACGGCCTTGAAGCATTGCGGGATCGCATGCTGAGCTTTTACCGCAAGAACCTCTGTCACCACACGCGGCCCTATGCCGGGGTGCCCGAGCTGCTGGACTGGCTGAACCAGAGCGACATTCCCTGGGGGGTGGTCACCAACAAGCCCAGGGCGCTCACCGAGCCGCTGCTGGCCGAGCTGCCGCTGTTTGCCCGGTGTGGCGTCACCGTCAGTGCCGATACCCTGGCCGTGAAAAAGCCCCATCCGGCGCCGCTGCTGCATGCGGCCGACCGCCTGGGAGTCACGGCCGGCCACTGTGTGTACGTGGGTGATCACCGCCGCGACATTGAAGCGGGGCTCGCCGCCGGCATGAGCACCCTGGCCGCCGGCTGGGGGTATGTGTCGGCGGGCGAGGACCCTTACAGCTGGCAGGCCAGGGCGGTCATGGACTCGGTCACGGCCCTGTCACGCTGGCTGAAAGTGGCGTTTGACGCCCCCTGCTGAAAGATCCTGCGGATCCGCAAACCCGTGTTTTTTGCAAGCCAAATATTTCAAAAAAAGTTTTTTGCCGGCCATAAAAAAACCAGTGTTTTGGCAATGCCAGAGTCCCAACGGCACAGCAGTTAGTGAACGCAAACATTGGCCGGCTTCACACAGATTATCCACAAGCTGCTCAGGTTGAGGGCGGGTTGAGAATCGCCCCCCAACCCACTATATTGTGCCCATTCCAACTAAGACAACTAGATGTTGTGTTTCCGCCACACAGCAACCACACTATATAGGGTGGCTGTGACGCACGGGTCTGAGCGGCACAACACCACTGGGAGAAGGTCCATCTCATGAATAAACATCTGCTGGTTACCAAACGCGACGGCGCCAAGGAACCCATCGATCTGGACAAGATCCACCGGGTGATCACCTGGGCGGCCGACGGCCTGGACAACGTATCCGTTTCCCAGGTGGAGCTGCGCTCCCACATTCAGTTTTATGACGGTATCCGCACCGAAGACATTCACGAGACTATCATCAAGGCCGCCGCCGATCTGATCTCCGAGCAGACCCCGGATTATCAGTACCTAGCCGCCCGCCTGGCCATGTTCCACCTGCGCAAAAAGGCCTACGGCGAGTTCGAGCCGCCCCACTTCTACGATCACGTGGTGCGCCTGACCGAAATGGGCAAGTACGACCAGCATATTCTGGCCGACTACAGCTGCGAAGAGCTCGACGAGCTCAACAGCCGCCTGCACCACGAGCGCGACATGGACTTCTCCTATGCCGCCATCAAGCAGCTCGAAGGCAAATACCTGGTACAGAACCGGGTCACCGGCGACATTTACGAAAGCCCCCAGTTCCTCTACATGCTGGTGGCCGCCTGCCTGTTCTCCAAGTACCCGAAAGAGACCCGGCTGGACTACGTGACCCGTTTCTATGATGCCGTGTCCACCTTCAAGATTTCCCTGCCCACGCCCATCATGTCCGGCGTGCGCACCCCTACCCGCCAGTTCAGCTCCTGCGTGCTGATCGAGTGCGGCGACAGCCTGGACTCCATCAACGCCACCTCCGGCGCCATCGTGCGTTATGTGTCACAGCGTGCCGGCATCGGCATCAACGCTGGCCGCATTCGCGCCCTGGGCAGCCCTATCCGTGGCGGTGAGGCTTTCCACACCGGCTGTATTCCCTTCTACAAGCACTTCCAGACCGCGGTCAAATGCTGCTCCCAGGGCGGTGTGCGTGGCGGTGCCGCCACCCTCTTCTACCCCATGTGGCACCTGGAAGTGGAATCCCTGCTGGTGCTCAAGAACAACCGTGGCGTGGAAGAAAACCGCGTACGGCACATGGACTACGGCGTGCAGATCAACCGCCTGATGTACCAGCGCCTGATCAAGGGCGGCGACATCACCCTGTTCAGCCCGTCCGACGTGCCCGGCCTGTACGACGCCTTCTTTGAGGATCAGGCCAAGTTCGAAGAGCTCTACGTCAAGTACGAAGCCGACGACAGCATTCGCAAACGCACCGTCAAGGCGGTGGAGCTGTTCTCGCTGATGATGCAGGAACGTGCCGGTACCGGCCGCATCTATGTGCAGAACGTGGATCACTGCAACACCCACAGCCCGTTCGACGCCAAGGTAGCGCCGGTACGCCAGAGCAACCTGTGCCTGGAAATCGCCCTGCCCACCAAGCCGCTGATGGACATCAACGACGAGAACGGCGAAATCGCCCTGTGCACCCTGTCGGCCTTTAACCTGGGTGCCATCGACAAGCTGGAAGATCTGGAAGGCCTGGCCGATCTGGCGGTACGCGCCCTGGATGCCCTGCTCGATTACCAGGACTACCCGCTGCTGGCCGCACAAAAAGGCTCCATGAACCGCCGCACCCTGGGGATTGGCGTCATTAACTACGCCTACTACCTGGCCAAGCACGGCGTGAAATATTCCGACGGCAGCGCCGTTGGCCTGACTCACAAGACCTTTGAAGCCATTCAGTACTACCTGCTGAAGGCCTCGGTGCAGCTGGCGAAGGAATTCGGTGCCTGCCCGTCATTTGGTGAGACCACCTACGCTCAAGGCATTTTGCCCATCGACACCTACAAAAAGGATCTCGATGCCATCTGCCAGGAGCCGCTGCACCTGGACTGGGAAGCCCTGCGCGAAGAGATCAAGACCACGGGTCTGCGCAACAGCACCCTGACCGCGCTGATGCCGTCCGAGACCTCCAGCCAGATTTCCAACGCCACCAACGGCATTGAGCCGCCCCGTGGTCTGGTCTCGGTCAAGGCCTCGAAAGACGGCATTCTCAAGCAGGTGGTGCCGGAGTACGAGAAACTCAAAAACCAGTATGAGTTGCTATGGCAGATGCCGTCCAACGACGGTTATCTGCAGCTGGTGGGCGTCATGCAGAAGTTTGTGGATCAGGCGATTTCCGCCAACACCAACTACGATCCCGCCCGCTTTGACGGCGGCCGGGTGCCGATGAAACAACTGCTGAAAGATCTGCTTACCGCCTATAAGTTCGGTCTCAAGACCCTGTATTACCACAACACCCGTGACGGTGCGGCAGACGCCCAGAACGACATGCAGGAAGATGACGGCTGCGCCGGCGGCGCCTGCAAGATTTAAGGCGCCGTCACACTCAAATAATCCCGGCGAGGGCAACCTCGCCGTTGCGCGCAGCGTCGCTCACACCGCCCATGGCGGTAAAGCGGCTCTGCGCTCATTGCTTTTGCGGAACGAGAAAAATGTCCTACACCACTTTCAGTCAAGTTCAGAACGATCACATGAAAGAGCCCATGTTCCTCGGCAATCCGGTGAACGTGGCCCGCTATGACCAGCAAAAATACGAGATTTTTGAAAAGCTGATCGAAAAGCAGCTGTCCTTTTTCTGGCGCCCGGAAGAAGTGGACGTGTCTCAGGACAGGATCGACTATCAGGCCCTGCCGGATCACGAAAAACACATCTTCATCAGCAACCTCAAGTACCAGACCCTGCTCGACTCCATTCAGGGCCGCAGCCCCAACGTGGCGCTGCTGCCGCTGGTGTCTATTCCGGAGCTGGAAACCTGGCTCGAGACCTGGGCGTTCTCCGAGACCATTCACTCGCGCTCCTACACCCACATTATTCGCAATATCGTCAACAACCCGGCCACCGTGTTCGACGACATCGTGGCCAACGAGCACATTCAGAAGCGCGCCAAGGATATCGCCCACTACTACGATGAACTGATCGAATACACCAACTTCTATCACCTGCATGGTGAAGGCGAACACGAACTCCGCGGCCGCAAGGTGCAGATCAACCTGTACGAGCTGAAGAAAAAGCTCTACCTGTGCCTGATGTGCGTCAACGCCCTGGAAGCCATTCGCTTCTACGTCAGCTTTGCCTGCTCCTTTGCCTTTGCCGAGCGCGAGCTGATGGAAGGCAACGCCAAGATCATCAAACTCATCGCCCGGGACGAAGCCCTGCACCTGACCGGCACCCAGCACATGCTCAATATTCTGCGCAGCGGTGACGACGATCCGGACATGGCGCAGATCGCCAAGGACTGCGAGCAGCAATGCTTTGAGCTGTTCAAGGACGCCGCCATTCAGGAAAAGGAGTGGGCCGAATACCTGTTCAAGGACGGCTCCATGATCGGCCTGAACAAGGACATTCTGTGCCAGTACGTGGAATACATCACCAACCTGCGCATGCAGGCGGTGGGCCTGGAGCCGGCCTTTGCGGGCGCCAAACAAAACCCCATTCCCTGGATCAACGCCTGGCTGTCATCCGACAACGTGCAGGTGGCGCCTCAGGAAGTGGAAGTCAGCTCCTACCTGGTGGGTCAGATTGACTCTCAGGTGAGCCATGACGATCTGGGTGACTTCGAGCTGTGAGCAAGGTTCGCACGCGGGATCTCAGCTTTGAGCTGCGGGCGGGGGAAACCCTGCTCGACGGCCTGGAGCGCACCGGTCACGCCGTGGAATACCAGTGCCGCAGTGGTTACTGCGGCGCCTGCCGTACCGCTCTGGTGAACGGGGCGGTACGCTATCAGCAGGAGCCGCTGGCCTTTGTGGCCAGCGGCGAGGTGCTGCCCTGCTGCTGCCGGCCCGAGGGCGAGGTGCAGCTGGATGTGCCCCTCGTTACCCTCAAAAAGCAGGCCTGAGTCAGTCGCGGTCCTTGCCGGCCGTCGGGTCAAAGGGATGCCAGCTCAGCCGGCCATTCTGCTCAAACGACTTTTCCCGCTCACACACAAACCACTGGGATCCCATCTGGATCACCGCGCCCCGGGAGTAGCGCTTGTCAGCGTAATAACACACCGGCTCGGTGCCGGTGGCAATATTCAGCTCCACCGGCGCGGTGGAAATGGTATCGGCCCCCGCCAGCGCTGACAGCCCCCAGAGGGCTCCCAATATCATTTTTTTCATCGTCTTTCTCCTGTCCTGCTGCGAGCCCGGTTTCATTCTAACCTTGCCGGGCGGGCAGCGGCTTGCTTTTCCCATTGCCCTTGGCTAGGGTAGCAATAGTTATTTTTTCCATTATTTTTAGTTACTTGCAAAAACACGTAACGACCTGTTTGCGCTTTAAGTTGATTTGTTTTGTTGGTCTTGCCGTCCTGGCAGCTGATTGAGGAGACGTCGTCTTGAAGTAGTCATTTTGCCGTGACCATGTTGTAACTCTGTCGTCACCACGACATTTTGCGCCGGCCAGAAGGACAACGGCACCTTTTAGCCGGCGAGAAATAACGGAGCCAAATCATGAGCAAGGAAAAAGTGAAAAAGAAAGCCCGGAAAACCCTGAAGGAAAAACGTCAGGAAAAGCGGGAAAAGCGCAATAATCAGGAATAATCCCGCCCTGACGCCTCACTACCAAGGGCGCCATTCAGGCGCCCTGTCGGGTTCCTCAGTCAAAATACCACTCCCAGCGCAGCTGTCGAATCACACCACCCTGCCACTCAATCACCACCGTTTCCGTGGTCTCTGCCGAGCCGTAACGCCAACGCGCCGCACTGCGCTCGGCGGGCGGGCCCAGTTGCTCGGCAAGCCCCGCACCCGGGCTGCCCGGCTGCAAAAAAGCGGGCAAGCCGGCATGGGGCCCGCTCATGCGCAGATAAATCGGCATGCCATCGGGACGGGCGCTTTCACGGGACAAATATGTCTGGGCCTCCAGCCCCGGGCAGCGCAGGGTTTCTATCTCGTCAATCAGCCCCGGCACGTGCGGGTTTTTCACCTGCCGGTAGCCATATTCAGGCGCCGCACAGGGCGCGCTCATGACTTCCCCGGCAATATGCTCCAGCCGGGCCAGGGCCCGCTCCTGCTGGCCGGCACAACCGGCCAGCGGTAACCACAACAACAGCCAGCCCACTCCCCTGCTCACGGTGCCTTTCTCCCTTTTGCTCCCATCATGCCCTTCTCTTGAATATAAATGGCTTTTCAACGGTCTGTGTGGGCACCATAAAAAGGAGACACCATGAGCCACGACGACAAGGGTACTAAAGTACCGGGTCACCGGCTGGCCCGCATGGGGCATCTTGCCTCACTGGCCACTCGAGTGGCCGGCGGCATGCTGGGCGAAGGCGCCCGCCGCCTGGCCCAGGGCGAGCGCCCCCGCGCCCGGGAACTGCTGCTGACCCCCGCCAACGCCCGGCGAGTGGGCGATCAGCTGGCCCGGCTGCGAGGCGCGGCCATGAAGGTGGGCCAGCTATTATCGATGGATGCCGGCGATCTGCTGCCACCGGAGCTGGCCGAGATCCTGGCCCGGCTGCGGGCCGAAGGCAGCCCCATGCCCGCCGCCCAGCTCAGCGCCGTGCTGAAACAGGAACTCGGTACCGACTGGCAGCGTCACTTCGCCCACTTTGAGTTTCGCCCGCTGGCCGCCGCCTCCATCGGCCAGGTGCATAAAGCCTGGGCCGACGACGGCGAGCCGCTGGCGGTCAAAATTCAGTATCCGGGCATTGCCGACAGCATCAACAGTGATGTGGACAACGTCGCCAGTCTGCTCAAACTAAGCGGCCTGGTGCCTGCCGGGGTCGACTATCAGAGCCTGCTGGCTGAGGCCAAGCAGCAACTGCATGCCGAAGCCGACTACGAGCTGGAAGCCCGCCAACTCGGTCGCTTTAATGCCTTGCTGGCCAATGACGACCGTTTTGTACTGCCGCAAAACCGCAGTGACATCAGCACCTCCCGGTTGCTGGCCATGAGCTTTGTGGAAGGCCAGCCCATAGAAGGCCTGGCGGAGCAACCGGAAGCGCGGCGCAACCACCTGCTGGCGTTACTGTTCGAGCTGCTGTTTCGTGAACTGTTTGAGTTCAACCTGGTGCAGACCGATCCCAACTTCGCCAACTTTCTGTATCAGGATGAACGACTGGTACTGCTCGACTTCGGCGCCACCCGGGAATACGCCCCCGGCTTTGCTCAGGGTTACCGCCGGCTGTTTGCCGCCGCCCTCGCCGATAATGAGCCCGCCATGGAGCAGGCCCTGACCGACATCGGTTTTTTCAGCCAGCACATTTTGCCGGCCCAGAAACAGGCGGTGATCGGCATGGTCCGGCTGGCCTGTGAGCCGCTGCAACGGGATGCGCCCTTTGACTTTGGCAACAGCACCCTGGCCCAACGTCTGCGCGAGGCCGGCACCGCACTCAGCATGCGTCAGGACTACTGGCACAGCCCGCCCGCCGATGCCTTGTTTCTGCATCGCAAGATCGGCGGTCTCTACCTGCTGGCAGCACGGCTGGGAGCACGGGTAAATGTACGCAAACAATTACAGCCCTGGCTGTAAAAAACAAACCCGCACAATTGCCAAGGCCTAACCCCCCATATAAGGTAGGGGGTTACAATAACCACCAGTTTTGAGCACCGTGACCCACGCCAAGTCCGCCGATATCGCCATTGAACGCCTGATGCACACCGGGCTGCTGACCTGCACTCCCGATACGCCCCTTCGGGAAGCTACCGAGCGCATGGCGTCCCGCCGCTGCAGCTCCATTCTGGTCATGGACAACCACCAGGCCGTGGGGATATGGACCGAGCGAGACAGCCTGCGGCTGGATCTGACCCGCCCGGACAACCTGGATTTGCCCATTCGCCGAGTCATGAGTCAGCCGGTCAACAGCCTGCCACGGCACACGCCGGTGTCCGAGGCCGAGCAATGGTTTCGCCAGCATCAGTGCCGGCACCTGCTGGTGGTGGATGACGACGGCCTGCCCATCGGCATGGTGTCGCAAACCGACATGGCGCTGAAACAGGGACTGGAGCCCTATCTCAGTCTGCGCCGCATCAAGGAGGCCATGAACGCCTCCCCCCTGGTGCTGCCGGGCACCCTGTCCCTGGCCAGGGCCGCCACCGAGCTGCTCAGCCATAACCAGGATGCGGCTGTGGTCAGCTGCTCTCCGGTGCAGCTGGGCATTATCACCGAGCGCGACATGGTGCGCTGCATCGCCCGTCACCCGGGCAACACCCCCATTGGTGAACTGGCCAGCCGGCCGCTGCTGTCGGTCAGTCCCGACGATAGCCTGTTGCATGCCCGGGATCTGCTGATCGACAACCGGGTGCGCCATCTGGTGGTCAGGCAAGGCAACAAGGTGGTGGGTTTGGTGGGCTTTCGTGAAATCATCAACGGCGTGGAGCACCGCTACCTGGAGCAGCTGCAACAGGCACTGGCGCAACGGGATCAGGCGCTGCACAGCTCCCGCCTGAACCTGCAACTGGCCGAGCGGGTCATTGAGGCGTCGCTGGAAAGCATAGTGGTCACCGATGCCGACAACCGCATCGTGTTCGTTAACCCGTCCTTTACCCATACCACCGGCTACAGCGCCGAGGAAGTTATTGGCCGCACGCCAGCCATGCTGTCGTCAGGCCGGCACGATGCCGCCTTTTACCAGTCCATGTGGAAAACCCTGCACGAACAGGGTTACTGGCGCGGTGAAATCTGGAACCGGCGCAAAAGTGGCCAGCTCTATCTCGAGCTGCTGACCATTACCGCCATTCAGGACGATAACGGCAATATCACCCACTTTGCCGCCCTGTTTACCGACATCACCCATATTCGTGAAAACGAAGACAAGGTTCGCCGGCTGGCCTATTACGATCCCCTCACCGGCCTGCCCAACCGGCGGCTGCTGGAAGACCGGCTGGAGCTGGCCATACGTCACGCCAACCGCAGCAAACAGCACCTGGCGGTGATCTTTCTCGATCTCGACCATTTCAAACAGGTCAACGACACTCTGGGCCACGCCGCCGGCGACGAATTGCTGCTGGATGTTTCCCGCCGCATTCGGGCCCGGCTGCGGGAAGACGACACTCTGGCACGGCTGGGCGGCGACGAATTTATCGTGCTGTTGCCCGAGCTGAACGAGACCGATGAGGCCAGCCGGGTGGCCCGGCGCCTGATCGACGCCATTGCCGAGCCCTTTAATATTCACGAACAGCCCTTTCGCATTGGCTGCAGCCTGGGCATCAGTCTGTATCCGGACGATGCCAATAGCGCCGAAGAGCTGCTGCACCACGCCGACGCCGCCATGTACCAGGTCAAGCAGGAAGGGCGCAATGATTACCGGCTGTTCAGCCGCAACATGAACCGCCAGCAGCACCAGCTGCTGGCCATGGAAACCGCCCTGCGCTATGCGGTGGAAACCGGCGAGGGCCTGAGTGTGCACTATCAGCCCCAGGTGAGCCGGGCCGGCCGCAGCCTGGCCGGGGCCGAGGCCCTGGCCCGTTGGCACCATCCCGAATTCGGCCAGGTGTCTCCGGCGGAGTTTATTCCCCTGGCCGAGCGCGCCGGTCTGATGGTGCCGCTGGGCATGACGCTGCTGCACCAGGTCGCCGCCCAGCAACGACGCTGGATGGATATGGGGATGATGCCGGTGCCGGTCTCGGTTAACCTGTCGGCCCAGCAGTTCTGGCAGCACAACCTGCTGGTGCAGTTTCGCCTGCTGCTGGCCGAGCACCGGCTGCCGGCCGGGCTGATTGGCATTGAGCTCACCGAAAGCGTGCTGCTCGACAAGCAGCAGCAGGCCATTCCCCTGCTCTATGGACTGCGCGAGCTGGGCTGCGCCATCGCCATCGACGACTTCGGCACCGGTTATTCATCCCTCAGCTATCTGCAGGACCTGCCGGTCAACAGCCTGAAGATCGACCGCAGCTTTATTCAGCGCCTGGGCGAGTCCCGCAGCAGCAACGCCATTCTGGCGGCCGTTACCGGTCTGGCCCGGGAGCTGGAGTTCAAGGTGGTGGCAGAAGGGGTGGAAACCGAGGAGCAGATGCAGGCCCTCGACCGCTACCCGGTCGACCTGATACAGGGCTACCTTACCGGCCGGCCGGTCCCCGCAGACGACTTTGCCGAACAATGGCTGAACACGGTAAGGTGTGAGGGTTAACCATCCCTACCGGAAAACCGATGTTCAAACTGTTTGAAAGCCTGACCAGGCCCTTTCCCGAAGAAGCGCCCGGTCAGCCCCCCAAGGGGCTGTATGCCTTTTGTCGCCATTACACTCAAGGCTTTGAATGGCCCCTGGTGGCCATGGCGCTGCTCAGTGCCCTGGTGGCCATTGTCGAAGTTTCCCTGCTGGGTTTTATGGGCCGGCTGGTGGATCTGCTGGCCAGCCATACCCCCGCTACCTTCTGGGCAGAAGAGCGCAATACTCTTATTTTCATGGGCGTGCTGGTGCTGCTGATCTTTCCGGTGCTGGCCTTCAGCCACGCCATGCTGATGCACCAGTCGCTGCTGGGTAATTATCCCATGTCCATTCGCTGGCTGGCCCACCGCTACCTGCTGAACCAGAGCATGAGCTTCTATCAGGACGAGTTTGCCGGCCGCATTGCCACCAAGGTAATGCAAACGGCGCTGGCGGTACGGGAAACCGTGATGAAGCTGCTGGATGTGCTGGTGTATGTGACCGTGTACCTGATCGCCATGCTGGTAATGATGGGCCACTCGGATCTTGCCCTGATGCTGCCCATTCTGCTCTGGCTGCTGCTGTACGTGGGCATTCAGTGTTACTTTGTACCGCGCATGAAGCGCATCGCCACCGCCCAGGCCGACGCCCGCTCCATGATGACCGGGCGCATTGTCGACAGCTACTCCAATATCACCACGGTCAAGCTGTTCGCCCACGCCGATGCGGAAACCCGTTACGCCAAACAGGGCATGCGGGCCTTTCTCACCACTGTGTACGGCCAGATGCGCCTGGCCACCTGCTTTGTGCTGAGTGTGGATGCCATCAACTACCTGTTGCTGTTCACCATTACCGCCCTGTCGGTGGGCCTGTGGATGAATGCCACCGTCACCGTTGGCGTGATCGCCGTGGCCATCAGCATCGCCCTGCGGCTGCAGGGCATGTCCAAGTGGATCATGTGGGAGATTGGCGCCCTGTTCGAAAACATCGGCACCGTAATCGACGGCATGAACACCCTGTCCCGCTCCGTGGCCATTGAAGACAAGGCCAATGCCACTGAACTGACCGTCAGTCTGGGCGCCATTCGCTTTGAGGACGTCACCTTTCACTATGGCCGTGATGAGCCGGTGATCGAGCAGTTTAATCTGGATATCAAACCGGGGGAGAAAGTGGGCCTGGTGGGCCGGTCCGGCGCGGGCAAGTCTACCCTGGTCAACCTGCTGCTGCGCCTGCATGAGCTGGAAACCGGCCACATCACCATCGACGGCCAGGACATTACCACAGTGACGCAACACTCCCTGCGGGGCCAGATTGGCATGGTGACCCAGGATACCTCCCTGCTGCACCGCTCCATTCGGGAAAACATTCTCTACGGCAAACCGGACGCCACCGAAGAAGACATGATGGCTGCCAGCCAGCAGGCCCACGCCCATGACTTTATTCAACGCCTGGAAGACAAGGACGGCCACCAGGGTTACGACGCCCAGGTGGGCGAGCGCGGCATCAAGCTCTCGGGCGGCCAGCGCCAGCGCATTGGCATTGCCCGGGTGCTGCTCAAGGACGCCCCCATTCTGGTGCTGGACGAAGCCACCTCGGCGCTGGACTCCGAAGTGGAAGCCGCCATTCAGGAAAGCCTGTATGAGCTGATGGAGGGCAAAACGGTCATTGCCATCGCCCACCGGCTCTCCACCATCGCCGCCATGGACCGTCTGGTGGTCATCGACAAGGGCCGCATCGTTGAGCAGGGCTCCCATCAGGAACTGCTCGCCAAAAACGGCATCTACGCCCAGCTGTGGCAACACCAGACCGGTGGCTTTCTGGCCGACACGCCACAGTCCTGACGTCTCCTTATTCCTGCGACAGGCTTTCCAGCAGGCCGCTGCGCCGCTCCACCCGGCGCGCGATGGCCTGCTCAAACACGCCCTTTCTCGGCTCCAGCAGGGTAAACCAGTGCCGGGCCCGGGTAATGCCGGTGTACAGCAGCTCCTTGGTCAGCACCGGGTTCAACGCCTCCGGCAGGATCATGGCGGTATGGGCAAACTCCGAGCCCTGGGACTTGTGCACCGTCATGGCAAACACGGTTTCCACTTCCCCCAGCCGACTGGGCAGCACAAAGCGCAGCTCACCGCTGCCGTCGTTGCGGGGAAAGGCCACCCGCAGTACCAAACGGCCGTCTTCCTCGGGCAGGCGCAAGGCAATACCGATATCCCCGTTCATCAGCCCCAGACTGTAATCGTTGCGGGTCACCAGCACCGGCCGGCCCTCGTACCAGCCTTCCTGGGCTTCCAGCAAACCGCGCCGGTGCAGCAGGCCGGCGATACGGATATTGAGCCCTTCCACCCCCCAGGGGCCCCGGCGCACCGCGCACAACAACCGGAATTCATCAAAGGCGGTGAGTATGCCCTTGGCCCAGTCACTCCAGGCCGGATCGTCAAAGGCGGTGCCGGCAGCGGGCCGAGCATCACGCAGTTGCACCAGATAATGGCCGTAACCCACGGCCTCCCCCCGCCCGCCGTGCAGCAGTCGGTTGAGCGCCGCATCCTGCTCTCCCTTCAGCCGCACCGCCGCCACCTCGGCCCGTCCGCCCAGTTGCTCCCGGGCCAGTCCCGGCTGCTGGCGGTTAACCGCCTCTGCCAGCCGGCCGATGCCGGAGCCGCCGGCAAAACGGCGGGAATAACGCAGCATCAGAATGCGCTGGGCCAGGCCGTGGCGGCCCGGCTCACCGGCCACCAGGGACGGGTGTACCAGCCGCTCGCCGCTGACCTGCTCGAGCCAGGCCAGGCGTTCGGGCTGATACAAGCCCTGCTCGGCATGACGGCATAAATCCCCCAACAACGCCCCCGCTTCCACCGAGGCCAGCTGATCCTTGTCGCCCAGCAGCAGCAGCCGGGCATGGGCCGGCAGCGCCGACAGCAGGCTGTGCATCATTTCCAGATCGATCATCGAGGCTTCATCCACCACCAGCACATCCAGCGGCAGCGGATTGCCGGCATGATGGCGAAAATGACGGCTGCCCGGCAGGCTGCCCAGCAGCCGGTGCAGCGTGCTCACCTCCGCCGGGATCTGGGCCCGCACACTGTCGTCCACCGGCAGCGAAGCCACCTGGGCACCGATGGACTCGGTGAGCCGGGCCGCTGCCTTGCCGGTGGGCGCTGCCAGCCGAATGCGAAGCGGCTGCTCGGCGGTGCCCTGCAACAGCGCCAGCAAGCGCACCACTGTCGTGGTCTTGCCGGTGCCGGGGCCGCCGGTGATCAGGGTAAAACCGCTGCTCGCCGCCAGGGCGCAGGCCAGTTTTTGCCAGTCGGTCTGGCGCTCCCCGTCCAGCACCAGCGGCTCGGGAAACAGCCGCTCCAGCCAGTCGGACAAATCACCGGGCACCGGCCTGTCGTCGCTGATACGGGCCGCAAGAGCCCGGGCTACGCCTTGTTCGTAGCTCCAGTAACGACGCAGGTACACACGCTCACCATGCAGCACCAGCGGTCGTTCCGGCTCGCCATTCGCCGCCACCAGCTCACTGTGGGCCAGCGCCTGCGCCCAGCCTGCCAGGGTCAGTGCCGTCAGCTGTTGCGACGGCAGCCAGGCGTCGGCCAGGCCTTCCTCCCCTTCCGGCGGCAACGACAGGGCGAAGTCGGGCTCGGCCAGGGTGGCCGCCAGATCCAGGCACACGTGGCCATGACCCAGCTGGTGGCTGGCCAGTGCCGCCGCCAGCAGCACACGGGCGTCGGCGTCAGGCTGCTGCTCGGCAAAAAAGCCCGCCAGCGCCCGGTCCAGGGGGCGCAGCCAGCCCAGCTCCACCCAGCGGTCGAGCAGCGCCAGCAGCTCGGCAGTGGTGGTCTCGGTGGTGATCATGGCTGAACCTCCTCGGTGTGCTCGCCGCAAAACAGCGCATTCAGGGTTTCTATCAGCACCCGTGGCGGGCGTTCCAGCCAGGCGGCGCCGGGGCGGCGCACAAACAGGTAAAGAGCCCCGCCCATGTGAGTGTCGTAGTCGTAATCGGGCAAGCGCAGCAACAACTGGCGATGCAACGCCAGTACGTAAAGCACGTATTGCAGATCGTAACGGTGGCGTATTATCTGATCTTCCATGGCCTGGAAAGTGTAATCGGCGTCATCAGGCCCCAGCCAGTTCGACTTGTAATCCACCACGTAGTAGCGACCATCATGTTCAAACACCAGGTCAATAAAACCCTTGAGCATGCCGTTGAGCCGGCCCGGCGCCAGGGCCGGACGTTCTCGCTCCGGCAGCACATGGGTTCGCACCAGGGCGTCCAGTTCGGGAATGCGCACTCGGCTGACCTCCAGCCAGAACTCCATTTCCGGCTGAAAACAGGTGAGTGCCTGCAGTGCCGGCCCGCCCTCGAACAAGGGAGTGGCCAGCAGGCCTTGCAGCCAGTCGGCCAGCGGCGAGATCCACTCTCCCATGCCCCGCAGCTGGCAGCGCCGGGCCAGCTGGGCAGCCAACTCCTCGGGCTGCGCCGCCAGACCTTCATTCAGCACCAGCTCCAGCAGGCCGTGCAAAAAGGTCCCCGCCGCCGGGCCTCTGGGAAAACGGTGCAGGCTGGGGGTTTCGCCGGGACGCAGCGGCACAAAGGGCCGTTCCAGCTCGTCGTCACCGGCCTTGCCCGCCTCGGGCCGCTCAGGCGAGGCATCGTCAAAGCGCCGGCCGGCATCATCCCGGCTGAGCAGGGCGCTGTAAGAGGCTATCCACCAGTGCTCGGCGGCGGGCCGGGCCGGGCTGGCCCAGACCGGTGGCGACAGCTCGGCGGTGGTATCAATCCAGCCCGCCTCAGTCACCTCGGGGGCAGCGCACAGGGCGGTGTGCTCGCTTGCCAGCGGGGTCAGCCAGTTGCTTAAGGGACCAGCCAGTTCGGCCCCCCCGCTCAGCAGCCGGCCCATGGCCGAGTCGTGCAGGCGCGAGGCCTTGCCATTACCGACCTTGATGTCCGCCAGTCCCAGCCAGCAGGCGTAACGGGCTCGGGTCATAGCCACGTACAGCAGCCGCAGATCCTCACCCAGCCGCTCGCGCTCGGCCTGCCCCTTTTGTTCGTCGGTGGGGCTCAGCACCAGCCGCTTGCGGCCGCCTTCATGCAGCTGTACCGCGGCACCACGGGCGCCGCTTTCCCGAAAACTGCAGATAAAGGGCAGAAATACCAGGGGGTATTCCAGTCCCTTGGACTTGTGAATGGTCACCACCCGCACCAGGGCGGCGTCGCTTTCAAGCCGCAGCACTTGTTCATCGGCGGCCTGGCGCTCACCGTCCATGCACTCGGCGAGGTGGCGGATCAATGCCTGCTCGCCGTCGAGGCTGGCGGCGGCCTGCTGCATCAGCTCGGCCAGGTGCAGAATATTGGTCAGACCACGTTCGCCCTCGGTGCCCCGCAGCAGCCGGGCCGGGAGCCCGAAGTCGTGCAGCAGCCGGTGCACCATGGGCAGCACGCCCTGGCGCTGCCAGCAACGGCGATAGTCCCGAAACTGCATCACTCTGCCTTCCCAGTGACGCTCGTCCTGATTCAGCCGCTCCAGCTCGTTCAGGCTCAGCCCCAGGGTGGCGGTGGCGAGCGCCGCCCTGAGCCGGCCATCCTGCTCCGGTTCGGCGCAGGCCCTGAGCCAGTGCAGCAAATCGGCCGCCTCGGGGCTGGCAAACACCGAGTCCTTGTCGGACAAATACACACTGCGAACGCCCCGAGCCGCCAGCGCCTCACGAATGGCCTGGGCTTCCCGAAAACTGCGCACCAGCACCGCCATGTCACTGGGTTGTACCGGCGTCAATCCATCCTTGCCGGCAAACCCGGCCCGTCCCGCCCCGCCCTGATTCAGCAATTGCGTCATGTGGCTGGCGCAGCGTGCCGCCATTTGATCTATGTAGGCACCGCCGGAAAACGG
Source organism: Oceanimonas aquatica (assembly GCF_030732065.1). Lineage (GTDB taxonomy): Bacteria > Pseudomonadota > Gammaproteobacteria > Enterobacterales > Aeromonadaceae > Oceanimonas. Next base: position 486,805 of record NZ_JAVBHX010000001.1, on the reverse strand, counting down.
CGTGTCATCGTCCGCCTCCAGCTGCCACAGGGTCAGCGCCGGCTGAGGCTCGCCCTCACAGTGCCAGCATTCATCCCGCCCTTTTGCCTTCACCGACACAAAGGGCAGCGGGTTGTGCTCGCCGTCGCGAAACAGAAAAGCGCCCTCGGCATGCTGCTCGGCCCGCTCAAAGAGTTGATTCACTGCCGAGACCATCGGCTGGGAAGAGCGAAAGTTGGTGTCCAGGGTATAGTGCCGGCCTTCGGTGGCGGCGCGGGCCGACAGATAGGTGTATATGTCGGCGCCGCGAAAGGCGTAAATCGCCTGCTTGGGATCGCCGATCATAAACAGGCCGCTGTCGGCGCTGTTGTCGGCCACCCGGTAAATGGTATCGAAAATGCGGTATTGCAGCGGATCCGTGTCCTGAAATTCGTCGATCAGCGCCACCGGAAACTGACGGCGGATCACCTCGGCCAGGCGCGGTCCGTTTTCCCCCGCCAGGGCCTCGTCGAGGCGGGTGAGCATGTCGTCAAAGCCCATTTCGGCGCGCCGGCGCTTTTCCAGTTCAAAGCGCCGGCGCACCCAGGCAGCGGCATGGCGCAGAGCCGGCTCGTCCGGGCTCACCAGTGCCGCCAGTTGTTCCGGCAGGGTCACCATGGCCTCCAGTGCCGGATGGCTGGGCGGCACCCCGGCTTTCCAGGCCTCTGCCAGGCCATCGGGCGTCAGCCGGGTAAAGCCGGTGCCCAGATCCAGCGCCGCCTCGCCGGATCCGGCCCAGGCCCGCAGCTTGTTGAACCAGGGCTGATAAAAACGGGCCTGCAGCCTGCGACCATTGACGGCCTTGTCGGCCACCGCCTTGTCGAGCAGCAATTCCAGTTCATCGGCCCAGGCCGGCCAGGGTGCCTTGAGATCGGCAAGCGCCTGTTCACGTTCACTCAGGGTGCGCTCCAGCAATGCTTCCAGCTCACCGTCATCCTCACCTGGCTCGCTCAGCAATGCGCGCAACCTGGGCAACAGCGCATCCGGGGTTTGCCAGTGCTCCATCACCCAGTCGAGTGCCGCGCCCTGCAGCGGGTAGCACTGCCGGCGCCAGTAGTCGCGCACCACCTCGGCCAGCAAGTCACTGTGATCCGTTTGCAGGGTCTGGGTAAACAGACTGCCGCTGTCAAAGGCGTGCTCGCGCAGCATGCGCTGGCACCAGCCGTGAATGGTGGATACCGCCGCCTCGTCCATCCACTGGGCGGCAATGTCGAGTCGGTGCGCGCAGCCGGGCCATTGCTCAGGGGCAAAATCGTCCTTCAGGGTGGCCAGCAGATCGTCACCGTCGGCTTCGCCGCGAAACACCGCCGCCGCCTGCACCAGCCGGGCGCGAATGCGATCCCGCAGCTCCTGGGTAGCGGCGTCGGTAAAGGTGACCACCAGGATCTCCGGCGGCAACAGCTCCCGGGTAAAGCCCTGATCGCCGCCGTGGCCCAGCACCAGCCGCAGATACAGCGCCGAAATGGTAAAGGTCTTGCCGGTGCCGGCACTGGCCTCGATCAGCCGGCTGCCATGTAAGGGAAAGGTCAGCGCCAGGGGACGCGATGCGCTCATGATGAGGTCTCCTGCGACAGGGGCCTGGGGCCATGGTCCAACAAGGGCCGGTAAAGTTGCTCGCTCCAGGCGGCAAAGCTGCCGTCAATGGTAAGGGCGTCAAAGTCGGGAAACTGGCGCGCCAGCGCGCCGCTTTCGGCCCGCTCACCGGCATAATGAAAGCCATCCCCCTCATAGGTTTTACGGGCGGCCTGCTCGGCCTTGCTTTCGTCTTTTTGCTCAAGGCCACTCACGGCGGTTTTCAGTGCCACCGGCAGCGGCGCCGTCATGCCCGCTCGCAGGCCCTCGAGCCAGCCTCGCACCAGGTGCTGCGCTTCTTCCTGTTCCACGGGCGCACCGTGCAGAGTCACGTCTTCCCCCACCAGATACAGGGTTAGCTCAATGCCGCAGGCACAGGCCACCACCTGGGCCACAAAGGCCCGCAACAACCGGTGCCAGCGCAAACTCTTGCCGCTTTGCAGATCCCCCGGTTGCAGCTCAATCAGCACCAGCCGCTCACCGTTTTGGCGCAGGCCACCGAGCCAGCCTTCCAGTTGCAGGCCGTCATGCTCGAACCCCAGCGGCTGGGGTGACGTCAGGGCCGTGGGCCAGGCATGGCACAATGCCTGATAACGGGCCAGTTGCTCCGGCAGCGCCGCCTGCACCTCGGCCCGCAGTCGCTCGCCAAAGCCCGCCAGGGGCAACCGGCCCTGGCCCTGCAACCGGGCGGCGGCCCGGGCCAGCGCGGCGGCCGCGTCATCGGCACCGGCGGCGGCCTCGAGCAGCTCGCGCTTGATGACATAGCGCTCCAGACCATTCAGTGCAAAAGGCTCTTCGTCCTGCTCGGTGGCGCTACTTTCATCCAGCACCACCTTGAGCCGGCGGGCAAAAAAGCTAGCCACCGGCTGGCGCAAAAACTGCTGCAACTGCTCCAGCAAGACGGGGCCGTCCGGCTGCCAGGCCGGCAGCGGCGCGTCGGCACCAGGGCTCTCCCCCTCGGCCTGTACCCACTCCCGGGCATAGCTGGCAAGCGGACTGCCCTCGGTAAAATAGCGCCGGCTGAAGGGTTGTAGCGGATGCTCGATGGTAATGGCCTCGAGCACGTCGCCGCCCTGCTCCAGCTGCCAGCCGTTCAGGTGATCCCGAAGCTGGCCCACCAGCACCGAGGGCGGACGCTCGGTGTTGTCGCGAATGCTGCGCCCCACCCAGCTGATATAGAGCCCTTCCCGGGCCGAGAGCAGGGCTTCCAGCATCAGGTAACGGTCGTCTTCCCGGCGGGAACGATCCCCGGGGCGGTAATCGCCGGCCATCAGATCGAAGTCGAGGGGCATCACGCTGCGGGGGTAGTCGCCGTCGTTCATGCCCAGCAGGCAGACCCGGCGAAAGGGAATGGCGCGCATTGGCATCAGGGTACAAAAATTTACCGCTCCGGCCAGAAAACGCTGGCTGAGCCGGCCCTGATCCACCGCGCCCAGCCAGGCTTCGCGCACCACGGTCAGCGGCAGCGGCTCGGAGAGATCGACCCCGGTGCAGAGCTCCTGCCACTGCTCCAGAGCCTCGATCATCCCGGCCACAAGATCCTGCTCGCGCTCGCTGTCCGGCTCGAAAAAGCGCGCCAGCAGCGCCAGCAGCCGTGCCGACCAGTCGTTGGCGGGCACCGGCTCGGTCAGGGTATCGTGCAGAACGTCGATGGCGTCGAGCAAACTCACCAAGGGGCCTATCATGGCCGCATCCAGGCCACCGATTTCGTCATAGGGCTCAATGCCGGCCCAGGTCTCGCCCGCCCCCACGGCATAGCCCAGCAACATGCGTCGCAGGCCAAAGCGCCAGGTGTTTTGCTCCAGTGCGTCGGGCAGACCCAGGCCGGCCCGGCGCCGGGCATCCAGTCCCCAGCGTACGCCGGCGCCTTCAATCCAGCGGCGCAACACCGGCAGATCCGCCTCGTTAATGCCAAAGCGCCGGCGCAGGGCAGCCACATCCAGCAGGTCCAGCACTTCGCTCACCGGCAGCCGGCTGTCGGGCAGGCGCAACAGGTGCTCCAGGGCAATCAGCAGCGGCTCGCTGCCCCGGCTGCCCTGATCCGCCAGGGTATAGGGAATAAAACGGTCGTCGTCGCGCTCGTACTGGCCGAATACCGCCTGAATATGAGGCGCATAGACATTGATGTCGGGCACCATGACGATGATGTCCCGGGGGCGCAGGGTGTCGTCTTCCGAGAACCGGGCCAGCAGCTGATCGTGAAGAATTTCCACTTCCCGCTGGGCGCTGTGGCCGACATGAAACTCGACGCTGAGCTGCTCCCTTGCCAGTGGCGGCCAGTATTCCCGGCTTTCCGCCGGCGGACGCAGGTTGAGAATGTCGTCCTGCAGCTGACCCAGCAACTGCCCGGTATCGCCTTCACCAAACAGATCGATGCGGCTGCCGATGGCATCAAAGCGCTCACGGTAACTGTCGGGATCGTCCAGGCTGTCGAGCAGGTTGATGTAGTCCCGCCCCTGCTTGCCCCAGGCCGCCAGCAACGGATGAGCATGCTGGTGCAGCTCCACCTCGTTCAGTCCCGGTGCCTGGCCGGCCTTGCGGGCATGGCGACGGTACTGGTGGCGCAGCAGATCCTGGTCCGGCACTATGTCTCCCCAGTGATACTGGCAGGGGTTGTGTACGCACAACAAGACCTGGCTGAACCGGGCCATGGCCGAGAGCGCTTCCAGGGTTTGCGCCGGCAACGAGGAAATGCCGAACACCACCACCCGCCTTGGCAGGCCGGCAGGCCGCTGTTCACAGGTGCGCAGCTGCTCCACAAAGCGCGGATGCACTCCGGCCCGGCTGCCAGCCAGCTCCTGCTCGCCCACATCAGCCAGCAGGGCCCGCCACAGCGCCGGTTGCCAATGGGCCGCTTCATCCAGGGGGTGCTCGCCCCGGCGACCATGAATAATGACGTTTTTGCCATCGCGCCAGGCCGCCAGCCAGTCGGCCCGGTACACCTGGTACTGGTCAAACAAATCCGCCAGCCGCTCGGCCAGCTGGTAGCGTTTGCGACCGTCGTTATCGTCCTGCAAAAAACGTTCAAGGGGCGCGAAGACCGGCTCCGCAACCAGTCCGGGCAACAGCCGCATCAACCGCCAGGTAAGCGGTGCCTTGTCCAGCGGCGACAGCCGCGGAATGGTGTCGCTGCCGAGCACGGCACGGTAACTTTGCCACAAAAAGCGGGCCGGCAACTCCACCTGCACGGCGGCGGCAATGCCACCGCTGCGGTGCTCGGCCAGGGCCAGCTTGAGCCACTGGGCGATGCCATTGCTCTGCACCAGTATCACTTCGTTCTCGAGCGGCGCCAGCGGATAGCGCCGCATCCAGGTTACCGCCAGCTCCCGCAATGCCTCCAGGTGATTGCCGTGCACCACCATCAGGCCGGGGCTGAGCCCGTTATTGTTCTGCATTCCGAGTCCTTGTTTCCCGTGCGTGACGCCCATGATAGTGCCGAACCGGCACGACATTAAGCGCCGTTTTTTGTCGGTGAAAAAAACGGCAGTCCATGCAGCCGTTGCCAAGCGACTGAAAATAGTTACAATCCTAAGGTTTTTTGTTCACCGGTTAGCCGGGTCGTCCGGCGCATGGAGTGTCCGGGCCAACAAATAACAATAACAGGGAGTCATTGAATGACAGCAAAACAGGAACACAGTATTCACCTTGGGAGTTTTGATACCGATCTGCACCAGCACCCGCTGAAACAGGATCATGTTCCCGATACTCGTATTGACCGTTTCACTTTCTTTTCAGTCCTATTCATTCTCGCCGCCGTCACCCTGCCACTGGTGCTGTATCCCGAGCAGGGCGCCAACTGGGTGGCCGAGGCCAAAAACTATATCACCGACACCTTTGGTGTTTTCTACCTGGCGCTGGGCGTCACCGCCGTACTGTTCGTGATTTACATTTCGTTTTCGGATATTGGCAACATCAAGCTTGGCAAGCCCGAAGACGAAATGGAATTCAAAAACGGCTCCTGGGCAGCCATGATGTTCTGCGGCGGCATTGGCGCCAGCATTCTTTACTGGGGCATTATTGAATGGGCCTATTACTATCAGGGCCCGCCCTTTGGCCTGGAAGCCGGCACCCCCGAGGCCATTCGCTGGGCCTCTACCTACGGTATTTTCCACTGGGGCCCGGTGGCCTGGTCCATTTACCTGATCCCGGCCATTCCCATCGCCTATTTCGCCCATGTGCGCAACTCGCCCCGGCTCAAGGTAAGCCAGAGCCTGGCGCCACTGCTTGGCGAGAAGTTTTCCTCCAGTAACTGGGGCAAAATCGTAGATGTGTTTTTCGTGTTCGGCATGATTGGCGGCGGCGCCACCACGCTTGGGCTTGCCTCCCCCATGGTGACCGAAGGCCTGCACGAGCTGTTTGGCCTGCCGGTGAATGCCTGGACCCGCATGCTGGTGCTGCTGGGCACCACGGCGCTGTTTGCCTACAGCGCCTGGCGCGGCCTGAAAAGCGGCATTCAGTTTTTCTCCAACATCAACTTCTACCTGGCGCTGGCGTTTCTGGCGGTGGTACTGTTTGCCGGCCCTACCGGCTTTATTCTCAACACCGGACTGGAAAGTATCGGTCGCTCTCTGACCGACATGATCACCATGATGACCTGGACCGAATCCTTCGGGCCCTTTACCGAGCACGGTTTTAACGAAACCCGCTTCCCCAAGGACTGGACCATTTTCTACTGGGCCTGGTGGCTGGTGTTCGCCCCCACGGTAGGCCTGTTTATCGCCAAGATTTCAAAAGGCCGTACCATTCGCCAGATGGTGGTGGGCTCGATTTTCTTCGGCTCGCTGGGCTGCGCCGTGTTCTTTGTGATCCTGGGCAACTATGGCCTCTATCTGCAGCTCTCCGGCGAGCTCGACATCGTGACCATTCTCAACCAGCAAAGCCCGACCACAGCGATTTTCGCGGTACTCAAAACCCTGCCCATGAGCTGGCTGATGATCGCCGTGTTCACCCTGCTGGCCATCATTTTTACCGCCACCACCTTTGACTCCATTTCCTATATTCTGGCGTCTGTGGTGCAAAAGGAAGTGGACGACGAACCGCACCGCTGGAACCGGCTGTTCTGGGCCTTTACCCTGTGCTTTATGCCGGCGGTGCTGATGTTCCTGGGCGGGCTTTCCACCCTGCAGACCGCCTCCATCTTCGCCGGGGCGCCGCTTATCGTCATCATGGCCATGATGATGATGTCGATCATCAAGGCCGCCAAGTACGATCTGCACTACCAGCCGGACTACTCCCTCAAGACCATTCATATCGAGGAGCTGCCTGAATCAGCCCCCTGGGAGCAGGGCACCACCTCGGAAGCCCCGGAAGGCTCGGTGCTGGCTCAGCAGGCGGAATATGAAGAGATTCGTCAGCAGCAGGATGAAGAGGACAACAGAGTAACCCCGCTGAAGGTGTAATCACAGCCGGAAACGTAGGTTGGAATGAGCTTCGGCGAATTCCAACATGTCGTGGTCGCCCGTATTTGTTGGGATTCGCTACGCTCATCACAACCTACTCATTTTCTGCAGGTTCGGTTTTAATGGGACCTGCAACTACCCCGCATTACTCTCCCCGCTTCCCGCCATGGCTTCCACCCGGGCGAATTCCACCCCCATGGCCTGCAGGGTGGCCTTGCCCCGGGCGGTCAGATCCGAGACAAACAAAAACTGCTGGCGCGGATCCATGGGATAGGACTTGATGCGATAGCGGCTGCCCCAGGGATGATCTTCCATCACCACCACTACAGGTCGGTTGAGCTTGAGATAAGGGCTGGACAGGGCCACGTCGTGCAGCGCCCGGCGCACTGCATGGGCATTGTGCTCGGGCGCCAGGTAAAAGCTCGCCACGCACATCAGGCTGGCACCGCCGTTGTTGGCATTGCGGATCAGCTCGCTCCACAGCTTTAAATGCGGCACCACCACCACGGTGTCGTCGGGGGTGACCATTTCCAGCGCCCGCAGGCCAATGTGGCGTACCTCGCCGTAGCAGCCGTCCACTTCTATCCAGTCACCGGGCCGGTAGGGCCGCTCATAGGCCGCCACCACACCGGCAAACAGACTGCTGACGTAATCCTTGAGGGCAAAGCCCAGGGCCAGGCCCACGGTGCCGAGAATGGCCACCATGTTGCGCAACGAGGGCTCGATCAGCAGGCTGACCACCCAGCCAATGGCCACCAGCACCACCAGAATGCGCAGCGTCGGGATCAGCGCCAGCACCCAGTGCCGGCGCCGGCCATGCAGCCGGTTGGCCAGCCAGGGCAGCGCAAACTGCACCAGCCAGGCCAGCACCATGGCCGCGATGACCACCAGCACCAGCTCGGTGATAATGGCGGGAGTAATGCGGCGAAACAGCCCGGTGAGTTGGTCGGTGTCCATAATGTGCCCTCGCTCGCTGTTGACTAAAAATCGTCGAGGCAATGATCCCGGCTGGCGAGGAACTCCCGCACCGCCGGATAGGCCGCCGGGCTCAGCTGCCAGCGGGTGCCCTGCCAGACCACCTGGCCGCAGTATTCCAACCGCTGCAGAGAGGCCGCCAGCCGCTCGGGTCCCAGCATGGGCAGTACCCACTGCAGGCGTTTTGGCTCCAGGCCGCCGTGCAACAACAGTGCATAGAGCACAAAGGCGGTGGTGTCGTCGGCCTCGGTCGGCAGCTCGGGCCGGCCACCGTTGTCGGCGTGATCAGCGGTCCACAGGGCCAGGGCCACACCCGCATTGCCCCGGGCATCGGCGGTGAGCGCCGCCAGTTTTCTGCCGGCGCCCTTAAGCCCAAGGGGCTGCAACATGTGCGGCGTTACTGGCGCAAGGCAACAGGGATGGGGCAGCACCAGCGCAAAGGCCTGGTGAATAAAACGATAAGTCCAGCTGTTGCACACCACCAGCCCGGAGCCGAGCTTCCCTTCCAGCAACCTCACCAGCAAATCACGCAAAAACGTCATGCCGGTGGGCGTACGCAGAAAATACCGGGCCAGTTCATCCAGCAGCCAGGGGCCATGGACGCCCTGGCGACGCCACCAGCCGCTGACATCGGCGCCGGCCAGCTCGCTTTCATCGGGAGGGGAAAGACAAGGCCAGCGCCGTTTACCGGCCCAGTCCCGGGCCATGTCGGCGGTGCCGCTAAAGGGAGGATCCAGCAAAAAACGCACCTCGGCGCGCGTCCCCGGCCAGTGCTCGGCCCAGCGGGCCAGTGCCGCCACCGCCGGCTGACGGTCGAAATTTTCATGGCTCGGCACTCGGCCATCGAGCCCGCTTTCGGGCTCGTCGTGGTGGCCCACCAGCAACCGGCCCAGCCGGCGCAGCCCCCGGCGCAACCGGCTGCTGGCCGGCGGCGCCGGGCAGACGAAGTCGCATAACTCAATCACTTGCCAGCCGTCGTCATCTTCGCGCATTACACCTTCTCCCTGTAGCTGAAGGCGACACTCCACTTAGAAAAGGGTAAGCCAGTACGGCCAGATTGGCCGTGAATGTTCCACATCGGCGCCGTCAGGCACAAAAAAAGAGGCCACCCGGCCTCTTCAATGGTTTTAACTCCCAAGGACTAAAAACGATCAAGCATGGCTTCATCATAGGCATCGGTATCGAGGGTAACGCCGTGCTCTTCAGCCAGGTTGTTGAGCTCGGTCTCTTTGGCGGACAGCTCGTCCATCACAATGGTGTTGTCGTCCAGCTGCCACAGCTGGCGCGAGCCGGCGTAGCAAAACTGCAGCACCTGCATGGCGGTGGCGTCACCTTCTTTGGCGGCGGCTTCTATCTGACGGCGCTTGCGGCTGATCTTGTTAAGCCGCTGCTTTAGCTCCCACACATACACCACCTCGGTCATAAAGGGATGCCGGCGCGAGCGGCTGAGCCCCGCCCCCACCAGCAGAGCGGCAAACACCACTCCCAGCAGATTCCAGTGAAAGTGGTTGCCGTCGGCATCGGGAAAAAAGGCGATCAGCAGCTGGGAAATGCCCAGGCTCAGTACCGCCAGGGCCAGGGCCGAGCCGATAAATACCCGGTTGAGATGGCGACGATAGCGGCCTTTGTCGATGTCTTTGAGTTTCATAAGCACCTGAAAAAATATAAAAAAACGGCCGCATTATAATCGCGACCGCTCATTCTTCCCACATCCGTTCGCTCAGCGCCGGCGCTGCAGCCGGTCCAGGCTAAAGCTGCCACCACCGGCAAACACCAGATAAAAGAACACGAAGCAGAACATGATGGCCAGCTCGCCACCGTTGTTCAGCGGCCAGAAACCTCGGGGATGATGCACCATAAAATAGGCAACCGCCATCTGTCCCGACAGTAAAAAGGCCACTGGCCGGGTATAGAGCCCCACCAGCAGCAGGGCACCGCCAAACAGCTCCAGCACTCCGGCCGCACCGATCAGTGAGAACAACTCAAACTCGCCCCGGGAAGCCGCCGGGAATCCCAGAATCTTCTGCCCGCCATGCTGCATAAACAAAAACGCTGTCACCATTCGCACCAGGCTCAGCACCAGTGGCCGCCAGGCATTCAGAAAGCTGTCCATACGTGTTCTCCTTGATGTGATTCACCTGTTTCAATACAAGTGCCTTTAACGACCGGGCGCAAGCCAGAGTTCAATCAGGCAGGGGCTGTGTGCAAAGCAGCCTCACCTCTGCTCCGGCAAGGCATCAAACCCGGGCACGGTCTCCAGCCCGTGGGTCCAGCCGGCGCGGCTGCCCACAAAAAGCCGTGCCTTGGGGCGCAGCAAAACCGGCGTATCCAGGCTGCCCGCCGGCACCATCAGCAGGCCGGTGTCGGCATCCTGCACCGGTAACGCCGAGCCGCATACTCGGCAAAATCCCCTGACGTGGCGGGTTTCCGGCAGCCGAAACACCCGCACCAGCTCCTTCCCCTGTAACCAGGTTAACGTGGCCGTGCCGGAAAACAGATTAGCGCCGTGGGCCGAGCCCGTGCCTTTTCGGCAACGCCGGCAATAACACAGGTAAAAAGCGTTGAAGGTGCCCCGCACCTCAAACCGTACTCCACCACACAGGCAGGCGCCGGCGTGCATGCTGCTCATGGTTTCCTCCCTGGTCGCCACTCGGGCGACTGTCCGGTGTTCTGATACAGGGGCTTGTTGTATTGATCCCGCCGCTCGCTGAAGTACCACACAGTGGGCGGCAAATAACGGGCGTGGTCGGGAAACAAGCGGGCAAATTCTTCCCGGCAGGGGCCGCAGAAGTCATCCCGGTTGAGGCCGGCGTATTCCGCCTGACACTCCGCCACGATGCGGTCAAAGAAATGGCTGCCCATAAACTTGTCGTAGGTAATGCTGTGAAACTCGCTGCTTTCCATGCGGTTGTAATCATTGAGGTGGCCACTGCCCAGCCCCAAATCCCGGCGCCGGCGCATGTCGATGCCCACGCTCAGATCCCGGTGCACCAGGCGGCTAACCTGTTGCTTGTCATTCAGCTCCAGCAGCAGGTTCTGGCCGTGGGGCTCGAGCAGGTAACCAAACTGTCGAAACGCCTGCACCCAGTGGCGCACAATGGGCAGCATGATGTGGTCGAGTACGTACTGGCGCGGATCCCGCTCGCCAATCAGCTCAAACAGCAGCGGCCGGGCCTTGGGGTTGAAAAAATCCCGGCCGTAAAGGGCAAAGCCGGGCAGCAGGCTGCGCGGTTCCGGCACCTGAGGAAAGGGGCTCATCTCCCGCACCAGGTAGCCCCAGTTTTCTCCCCGGCCCGTTTCTTCGTTCAGGCTGTGGTGCACCACGCCCAGCACTTCCCGCAAAAACGCAAACTGATGATCGAACCGCGCTATACCCTGCTCCAGCTCCAGGGAAACATTGATCGCCTGTTCAATCACCTCGTCGCGCATTTTCCGTTCGTAACGGGACACCCGAAACGGAAAATGCACCTTGATGGCATGGGGAATTACGCCATCCCGTACATACAGGGTGCGGGATGAGGAGCTGGGTATCACCTCAATGCCTGTTTGCCGAATGCCCGAGGCCAGAATATGCCGGACATAAGGATCATACGGCAGCGCCTCCAGCACCTGCGGATGCAGGCAAAACAGCGCTTGTTCATCGTTCAGATACTGCGCCAGCAGCGCCGGCGCCGGATTGGCGGCATACACACTCACCTGAGCCCGGGGCAACGCAAACACCGGCAACTCAAAACCGCCGTGGTCGGCATCGGGCCGGTAGGCCTGCCGCGCTTCTGTGTAGGCGGCATGGCGGCTGTAGCTGCGGGTGCCCTCGTTGCGGTAACGGTCGGCATAAACAAGTGATGGGATCATGAGCTGCTGGCTTCAATTGCCTCCGCGAGGTGGTGAGCAAAGTATATTCAGCACACAGCGTCACCGCCACGCACCGCCTCAGCGGCCGGCTCGCCAGCGCAGCCGCAGCTGTTTTTCGGTTTCAATAATGGCAAACAGCCCCACGCCCACGGCAATAATGAGCAGACCATCGACCACCGGCACCGGCTCGGTGCTGAACAGCGCCTGTAAGGGCGGCAAATAGGTAATGCCAAACTGGGCCACCGTCACCACGATCACCGTGGCCCACACCACGGGCGTGCCCTTGATGGCCCGCCAGGTAAGCGAGGTGCCATACAGGTTTCGAATAAAAAACAGGTGAAAAATCTCCATCACCGCCAGGGTGTTGAGCGCCATGGTACGCGCCAGCTCCACCGAATGGCCCTGGGCCATGGCGTGGCGGTAAATGCCGAACACCCCGGCCAGAAACAGCAATGACACCAGCACAATGTGCCAGCCCAGCGCGCCACTCAGCAGCGACTCGGTTTTGGCCCGGGGCGGACGACGCATGGCATTGGCCTCGGTGGGCTCAAAAGCCAGCGCCAGCCCCAGGGTGACGGCGGTAATGAGATTAATCCACAGGATCTGGATGGGGGTGATCGGCAAGGTCATGCCAAACAGCAGCGCCACAATAATGGTCATGGCCTCGCCGGTGCTGGTGGGCAGGGTCCAGCTGATCACCTTTTTGATGTTGTCGTACACGGTGCGCCCTTCCCGCACCGCCGCCACTATGCTGGCAAAGTTATCGTCGGTAAGCACAAACTCGGCTGCCTCCTTGGCCGCCTCGCTGTCCCTGGCGCCCATGGCAATGCCGGTGTCGGCGCGCTTCAGGGCCGGGGCGTCGTTCACGCCGTCGCCGGTCATGGCCACGCTCATGCCCTGAGACTGCAGCGCCATCACCAGGCGCAGCTTGTGCTCCGGGCTGGTGCGGGCAAAGATGTCGGTGTTCAGCACGGCGTCGGCCAGGTCGGCGTCGCTCATGGCGTCGAGATCACTGCCGGTCAGCACCGCCCCGGCATGTCGCAGGCCAATCTGCCGGCCAATGGCCGCCGCCGTGTCCTTGTGATCGCCGGTGATCATCTTGACGGCAATGCCCGCCTCATGGCATTCGCGAAGAGCGCTCACCGCTTCCGGCCGAGGCGGGTCCATCAGGCCCACCAGCCCCAGCAACGTCAGCCCCTGCTCCACATCGGCAAATTCCAGCACCGTGTGCCGGGGCGGCATGGGCTTCACCGCCAGGGCCAGCACTCGCTGCCCCCGGCCGGCAATGGTCCGGGCCTGCCGCTGCCAATACGCCCCGTTCAGCGGCTCGCTGCCCTCGTTTGAAGTGCGCTGCCGGTTGCACATGGCCAGAATACGCTCGGGCGCCCCCTTGACCAGCACTTGAGCATGGTGAGCATGATCGTGATTGAGGGTGGCCATAAAACGGTGCCGGGCATCAAAGGGGATCACGTCGGTACGGGGCCAGTGGGTCCGTACCTGATGCGGCTCGATGCCCAGCTTGCCGGCCAGGGCCAGCAGGGCGCCTTCCATGGGATCGCCTTCCACCGTCCACCGTTCCTGATGCCGGTGCAGGGCGGCATCGTTGCACAGGGCCGCCACCCGGCCAAGCTCAAGCAAGGCGGCGTGCTCCCGGGCGTTCACCACCTGCTCGCCCAGCACAATGTTGCCCTCGGGCGCATAGCCCTCGCCTTCCAGAGTGAAGGTATGCTGTGCGGTGACCAGGGTGGCCACCATCATTTCGTTGCGGGTCAGGGTGCCGGTTTTATCGGTGCAGATCACCGACACCGAGCCCAAGGTCTCGATGGCCGGCAGGCGCCGCACTATGGCCTTGCGCCGGGCCATGGCCTGCACGACGCCCACCGCCAGGGTGATGGTGAGCACCGCCGGCAACCCCTCGGGAATGGCCGCCACCGACAGCCCCACCACCGCCATAAACAGCTCGGCAAAGGCCAGCCGCTCCACAAAATAACCAAACACCAGCAAGGCGCCGGCCACCAGCAAAATCACCAGGGTCAGCCACCGGGCGAACCGGTTCATTTGCAGTAACAGCGGCGTGGCCAGGGTCTCTACCGCAGACAACATGCCACTGATGCGGCCAATTTCGGTGCTGGCTCCGGTGGCCACCACCACTCCCCTGCCCTGGCCGCTGGTAACCAGGGTGCCGCTGTAGGCCATGCATTGCCGGTCACCGAGCGCAGCAGTGGCCGGCACCGGCTGAGGGTGTTTATCGACCGGCAGTGACTCGCCGGTGAGCATGGCTTCCTGCATTTGCAGGCCGCTGGCGGCCAGCAGACGCACATCCGCCGGCACCTTGTCGCCGGCTTCCAGCAAAATCACATCGCCGGGTACCAGGCCCTCGCTTTCCACCGAGCGGCGGGCACCGTCCCGCAGTACCGATGCCCGCAAGGTAAGCATGCCCCGTATGGCCTCCATGGCCCGCTCGGCCTTGCCTTCCTGCAAAAAACCGATGGCCGCATTGACCAGCACCACCGCCAGGATCACCAGGGTATCGGCCAGGTGCCCCAGCGCCGCGGTAATGGTGGCCGAGCCCAGCAGCACGTAAATCAGAATATTGTGAAACTGCCGCAGCAGGCGCCGCCAGGGGCTTACCCTGGGGAGCGCCGGCAGCCGGTTGGGGCCCTGCCTTTCCAGCCGGGCGGCCGCCTCACCGGCGGTAAGCCCGCGCTCGCTGGCCTGCAGGGCATGCAATGCCTGCCCGCAGTCCATGTGGTGCCATGTTTTATGATTGAGTTCCGCCATGCCGGGCCTGCCCTGGTTCGCCACTCTATCAAGCATACGCTCCCGCCTGTTGCACCATGATGACTTTTGGCGGCCGCCTTGCCTGAGGCTGCATATGCCGGTATGCTTCGCGGCCTTTTTTTGCTTTGGGGCCTTACTATGATCGGATTTGACTATGGCACATCCAACTGTGCCGTTGGCGTGATGAATGAAAACACCCCGAGCATTCTGCCGCTGGGCGATCACGGCCGGTACATAGCGTCAAATCTGTATGCCCCGAGCCGGGAGGTGATCGCTAACTGGCTGTATCAGCAACTGCCTCCGACACAGCAAGACACCTTCAAGCGGCAACGCCCCCTGGCACTGCAAAAGGGCCAGGCCGAGCTCAGAGAGCTGGCGCTGGATGGCATTTCCGGCGACCTGTCTTTTGGCCGTGAGGCCCTGGCCAACTACCTGCAGGAGCCCGACGAGGGCTATTACATCAAGTCGCCCAAGTCGTTTCTGGGAGCCAGCGGTCTGCTACCGCCGCAAATTGAACTGTTTGAAGACATAGTGGCGGCCATGATGAGCAACGTAAAAACGCTCACCGAGGCCGCCCTGGGCCGCAGCGTAACCCAGACGGTAATTGGCCGCCCGGTGAACTTTCAGGGCCTGCGGGGAGAAGAAAGCAACCGGCAGGCCATCGCCATTCTGACCAATGCCGCCAGACGGGTGGGCTTTAAGGACGTGGAGTTTCAGTTTGAGCCGGTGGCCGCGGGCTTTGAGTATGAAGCGGGCCTGAGCCAGGAAACCCGAGTGCTGGTGGTGGACATTGGCGGCGGCACCACCGATTGCTCCATGCTGCTCATGGGGCCGGAGCAGGCGGCGAGGCAGGACCGCAGCCGGGATCTGCTCAGCCACAGCGGTGAGCGGGTGGGCGGCAACGACTTTGATATTGCGCTGGCGCTGAAAGGCATGATGCCGGCCTTTGGTCTGGACAGCCAGTTGAAAACCGGCAAGGCCATTCCGGTAAACAGCTACTGGCAGGCGGTGGCCATTAACGATATTAATCAGCAAACCGAGTTTTACAGCGCCGCCAATGGCCGTTTTTTGCAGCAGCTGGTGCGGGACGCCGCCCAACCCGAGCTGGTCACCCGGCTGCTGACGGTGCAAAAGCACAAGCTCAGCTACCGGGTGGTGAACGCCGCCGAGCAAAGCAAAATTGCGCTTACGGAGCAAAGCACACAACAGGTGGAATTGTTCGACATAGACGAGGCGCTGACCGTTCAGCTCGACCGGGACGGCTTTGCCCGGGCCTGCAACCGCGAGCTGAGCAGCATTGCCACCCTGATAAACGACGCCATTACCGAGGCCGGCACTCAGCCCGATGTGGTGTTCGTTACCGGCGGTACCGCCAAGTCGCCGGTGCTGAACCGGTTTTTGCAACAGCAATTCAAGCAGACCCCCATTGTGATTGGGGATCACTTCGGCAGTGTGACCGCCGGCCTGACCCGCTGGGCCAGCACCATTTATTCATGAGTCCATTTTATCTGAAACTCTATTTCTTCTTCTGAATCTTCCCGCTCGTGCTCAATGCTGTAAACGGCACGAACGGGAACATAGACTCTTTCGCCGGCTATCTGTATTTCAAATTTCTCGCCATTCTCCAGCGCATCGGCGAGGCGTCTCAGCTTTGCCACAAATTCTGATGTGGAATAGGACTTTTCAATATCTCTTTCCGGTTTTGCACTCATTATGGGTCTTCCTTATCCAGCAAACCTGGCTGAAGCTTACCAGCCTCCCCATAAAACATAACACCTTCATTCCAGCACCGCCCCCCGCTACCGGGTGGTGAACGCCGCCTGCCATCTTTCGCCGTTGACGCGGTTCAGCCTAGGGGGAAAGCCGAAGCCGGGCCAGCTTCTGCATCAGCCTTGCATAGTGTGCGCCCCGCCAATAGACCTGGCCACATGTCCGGCATTGATAGAACAGCTGGTAACTGCGGCGGGTGCCATCGGGAAGGCGGCTTGCAACCTGCGACTTGGCGACCTGCTCTACCTCACCGTTACAGTTGATACAACGGCTCAGGGGCCGGCAACGCGCCATCAGCTCAAAGGCCTGCAACACCTCCTCAATCTGACAGTCGGGATCCGTGGCGCGGATGAAATATCCGTATTGCACCCGCACCTGCTTGAGGATCCCCAGATCCCGGGTGAGAATAATGCGCCGCTCGGCCAGGGACCGGTCGATGATATGGCTGTCTTCAAAGTCGTTGCCGTAAGCAGTATCGAACCCCAGTAGCCGCAGATAGCGACAGAGCTTGCCCAAATGCACATCGAGGATAAACCGGGGGACCGTTAACGGCGCTGGCCCCAGCCGGCCCGCCTGCAGCTCGAAAGCCTTGAAGCGCGGATAAACGCTGACTCGCTCGCCCCCCGAAAGATTAAAATCGAAGCCCAGGGCGACTCCATCCACCAGCACCAGCTCCACCTCGGTGTGGGGTACGCCCTGGGACTGGATAGCATCGCGCAGGCCCGGCGAACCGGAATAGCGGTAGCACACGGTTCGCTGGCGCAGCGCGGGTGGCAGAAAGTCGTTGAGCTGGCCGTAGAAACGAAACTGGCTGCTGCGCATGTGGACCTAGCCCCCGCCTAACGGGGCGGAACCTCGGCCCCGACATCGGACCAGACCGCATACTCATTGCCATTGGGATCTCCGAAATGGAAGCGGCGCCCTCCCGGGAATGGGAAAATCGGTTTGATGATGGAGCCGCCGGCCCTTTCCACCTTCGCCTGGGTCTGCTCCAGATCCTTGCTGTAGAACACGATTAGGGCGCTGCCGTTTTCGGTGGTGGCGGTTAGCTCGGACTGAAAGAAGCCGCCATTGAGCCCCTCGTTGGAAAAGGCGGTGTGCTCGGGACCGTAGTCCTCAAAGCGCCAGCCAAACACGGCGGTAAAAAAAGCCTTGGCGGCTTCGATATCCTTGGCGGGAAATTCGACATAGTTGATTTTCTCGTGCTGGTGCATATCCACTCTCTCCAGGTTCCCAGCCCTTGTGCCAGACACAACAAAACATCGATTTAATAATAGACGCTGTAGTTCCCTCGCTTTAGTGGACGCCCCGCCTTCGTTTGACTGAGGTGTCCACTAAAACGGGGGAACTACAATCACTCTTAAACAGTTTGTTATGTTTATTTTTTGAAGAGCTTACCGAACGTCTTTTTTAAATGATCGTCTAGGTGAGCTTGAACTATTGTTAGCCCCTCTTCAGCCGCAACATCTAACAACGCATCGTAATCATTTAATTCATTACAATTTTGACATTTTATTAAGTCCCCAGAAGGAAACTCCTGATCAGGCTCTCCCTCTAAAGGACAATCACAAAACAAACATTTAAGCTTTACAGTAAAGTTGCCATCTTCCATTAATAATACCCCGTAAGTTTCAGACCAAGTGTTGCTAGGGCTAAAAGAAAACCTAAAACAAGAAAAAGCCCCTTGTGCTCTTCAATGTAATCAGAAGTTTTCTTCAGAAACGTTCTGTTTGCTTTGAGCTCATCTGAACGTTTTTTTGAACGAGCAACGCCAATTCCTTTAGGAGTTATTTGCAATCCTTTGTAGTTGCCACCTCCCAAATACGCATGATTAAGCCACTCATGTGCTAAACACTTGTCTGCTGCTTTTTCGAGTTGCTCAAGAGTAAAAGTGCTTTTGTTCGCCACATTAATCTCTTGTACCAATTGTTCATCTATATCGAGATTAACGGATTTGTAGGTGCTACCGTGCTCTTCCATATAGTCGACAACCTTATTTAATAACGCATACTCAGGCATTTTTCCTCCGATAAACATAACGCCTCAATAACCGGCGCGATAGCGCGAAGTTGATTGACTTGTTAGCCTTATAGCGCAGTACATCGTGCGATAAATTCAGCCGATAAAAGCACTTCATTGGCGTCCGCAGAGTTATCGTATTCGGCGTCTGAGATAAGAAAAACACGATTCAGATTTTTGGCCCCAAGCGAATGTAGCCACCGATAATAGGGTCTTATATTGGTACTTACCTGGGCAACCGTTGTTTGATTGTCTGTTTCTTTCATAACAAAGACAAGGGTGATTTTTGCGTTTGAGTCTTCCGCGTACTTGGCGGCGTGAACCAACGCTCCGATGAAGGCCTTTCGTTCTGATTTCCTCTCACTTTCTAGAATTAGATGGATCGCACCTGAGACGTTTTTTATCGCTATATCAGGACGATAATTCCCGTTATTGGCAATATTACTCCCCCGACTAGCGACGGCGTCGCCTTGAGCTAGTCTGTGTGGGAATTTCTTGAAGTCACGGTCTAACAAATTGTATCTCCTAAATCCTAACATTTGTATATTGACCCGGCTCAATAACCAGCAACCGAGCGTTACAGTGAATTTTTATTAACACAATGATTTAAAAAATAAAAATAACCTTAATAACGATGCTCTTATGTATGAAAACGAGACGTCTCAATAACTCTGCATGCTGGTCTTGAATGTTTTCGTGAATGATTTATAAACCACTGATTTATAAGGGTACAATTTATCCGCTTGCTGCCAATCGAGAACTCCGATGAGCGGAATCGGGCACAAATCCGGTGCAAAGTCTAATATAACTGTATAGGTATGGCTCTGTTCTTATTGGCTGTTGGTCAATGGGGTTACTCCTCCTCTCAACCAAGATAAACAAGAACTCTGTTGATGTTAAATGATTCTGAACCACGCCAAGTAGTTCTGTAGGTAAGCCGTTCCAACACCATAAAAACGACCCATCCAGAGGCGCTATCGGCTCACATAACTGTTCAGTGAAAAATTGGGACACCCATAATTTTTTCCAGTCATATTAGCACGTTAAATACGCTTTCTGACTTATCTAAAAATGGTCTTCAGCCGATTAATGTGGCTTATAGCCAACAACAAGGCATACTTTTTGGCCGCATTAAGCCAGGAACCTGTAAATTATGAATGTTTTTTCTTACTTGATCGGGCGAATATGCGTAATGCGATAGGGCTTGCCGAGCTTCTGCAACCCCACCTGAATCATGTTGGTATTGATCGCGGCGCGACTGGGGGGATAGTAGTTGCTGCCATCCGTAAGTTTGATCACGTTGGTGTACATGTCGGGATAGAACGGTCCTGGCGTCCAGGTCTGCTCCGTCCCTATACACTCGATGCTCGACAGCGGCAGAAAAAACGAAGGCTCCAGCGATTCATCCGGTGAGCGCCAATCCAGCCCTCTGTGATCCAGCGTGACCGTCCAGCACCCCGGTGTTTTCAATGTAACCAGAGCTATCCGCAAAGTACTCCAGCACAGCAGACTCCAGAGCATGACGAAGAGAATGATCAATTCCAGAGGGATCGACAACGCGAACATCCCCCAGGCGATGAACAGCATAATGACCATAAAAATAAAGAAGCCGACCAGGTTCCTTCGTCCAAGCGAACGTGTGCTACAGGTCTGCACCAACGGAAACTCGATCAGCGCCAGCTCCTTTTCCGTGGCCGGACCTTTGGAAATGGCAAAAGGCATATCTTCAATTTTTTTGAGGAAGGAGGTCATCCAGTAAAGTCCGTTTTCAAAAAGGGAAATTGGGACACCCATAATTTTTCCCAATTATATTAACACGTTAAACTCACTTTCTGTCTTATCTGAAAATAGCCTGCAGCTGCTGCCCGAATAAGACCCATGCCAGCCCTTTATCTCGGGCAAACTACTGCAGCTTTCTGATATGCCCTACCGCAAAACAGAGTGGCATACCTTTTAGTCGCATCACTTTCAGCCAGCCATCAGCGTTGATATTCAGCCGTTACAGAATGAGCAGATAGCGCTCGGGGATAAAGCCCCGGTTATCTTCCCGCTGGCAGCGCCCGGCCCGTTAGACACGCTACCGCCCTAACGTTTCAGGCCGCCATTTCCTGTCACAACAGTACTCGAAAGGGTCTATTTTGGCGGGATGAAGCGGCGGGTTCAATTGCAAAAATCAAAATATGCCGTGCAGAATGCGTGGCTGCTGTTACGGCGTTTGCGCTGTGTAACGTGAGCATAAAAAAACCGCCTGGCGGCGGTTTTTAGTGAGTTACAAACTCTGCTTGAACTGGCTGACGGCATCCACCACCTGGCGGGCGCCCTGCTGTATTTCCTGCATTACGTTGCCGGCATCGTTAGAGAGCGCCAGCGCCCGTTGCGCCTTGGTCATGCTTGCTTCAATCAGCGAGACGGCATTCTCGGTGAGTGTGCGGTTTTCGGCCACCACCTGAATGATCTCTTCGGTGGCAGCACTGGTGCGGGCAGCCAGGTTTCTGACCTCGTCGGCCACCACCGCAAAGCCCCTGCCCTGCTCGCCGGCACGGGCCGCCTCTATGGCCGCATTCAGCGCCAGCAGGTTGGTCTGGTCGGCAATGCCGCGAATGCTGGTCACCAGTTCGGATACGCGCTGGGATTGAGTATCCAGCTCAAATATGCCCTTGCTGGCATCACCCATCTGCTGCGAGAGCCCGTGCATGGTGCTGATGGTGGAATCGAGCACCTCCATGCCCTTGAGGGTGTTTTCGTCGGTAGACTTCGAGATGTCATAGGCAATGCCCGAGGTCTCGGCGGTGGCCAGCTCCCGGTTTACCTGGTCGGTGATCACGGTGGCAAACTTCACCACCTTGTAAAGCTCGCCGCTCTCGTCGTGTATAGGGTTGTAAGACGCCTCCAGCCATACCGACCGGCCATGGCTGTCGAGCCGGCGAAAGCGCTCGGACACAAATTCTCCCCCGCGCAGGCGCTGCCAGAAGGCATCATAGTCGGCGGAATTGACTTCCTCGGCATCACAAAACATGCTGTGGTGTTTGCCGGTGATCTGGCTGCGGGAATAGCCCATGGCATTGAGAAAGTTGTCGTTGGCATTGAGGATCACGCCTTCCAGGCTGAATTCGATCACCGCCGACGAGCGGTTGAGGGCGGCCAGCATGTCTTCCTTCTCCCGGGAGCGGGAAATGGTTCTGGTCAGCTCGGTGGAATAGGCGTCCAGCTCTGTCCTGCCGGTGTGGCTGATGGGCCTGGGGTGCAGAATGGTCCGGTACCAGACTTCCTTGCCACTTTTACTCACCAGTTGCAGGGCTCCATGCCAGTGTCGGCCCTGTCGAATGGCGTCGAGCATCAGCCGGCAATGCTCCTTGCTCATGGCACTGGGCACAATGAAGTCGGTCAGTGGGCGCTGCAGCCAGTCACTGCGGGTATAACCCAGTGATTCAAACAGCAGGTCATTGCCATCAAGCAATGTGCCATTGCTGTCGAGGGAGAAATAGATCATCTCCTTCATCAACCCCTGCTGCATACCTTGATACTGGCCGAGCTCAGCCTCCAGCTCATCAATACGTTGCTGCAATTTTCTGCTGTTAAACATTCTGTTTATCCATGCTGGGTGTTCCCAGTCTAGTACGGGAGTGATTGTATTTTTACAATGACCCAATTGAGTACATAAAACATTCACCCAGATCGAACTTCAGGCATAAAAAAACCGCCTTTCGGCGGTTTTTTTATCTGTAACCTGTATCGCTTAGGCGCGAACAAAGTCCAGGTGGGTCAGCTTCGGCTTGAAGGGGTGACGCTGAATGTCCTGCGCCTTAACCTTCACTTCCTGGCCGTCGATGACCAGGGTCAGTACTTCGCTGTAGAAGGCGTCTTCGGCCTGAGCGATGTTTACTTTTTTGTGGTCCAGAGCAATGGCTACCGGCTCCTGGTTGCCGCCGTAAACGATGGCAGGTACTTTGTCTTCATGACGCAGGCGGCGGCTCGCACCTTTCCCCAGGTCAGAACGCACTTCGGCTTCAAATACAAATGACATAATTTTCTCTCTTGAGGTTAATGACGAAAGCTGCGACCGGCCTTCGCCTTGTAAAAGCGCGCGGATGTTAACACGCGGTGATAATGAGGGCAAGCTGGAAGGGCCCTGCTGCTTCGCTAAACGCCGGTGTTGCCTGTTTCTGGCCCCCCGCCTTCGCGGGGGTGACATGAGGAAAGGCCGGGGGTGACGTGAGGAAAGCCCGGGAGTGACGGATGATGGTAAGTTTACAGCGCTTCTATCTGTTGCAGTATGCGCTTGTCCGATACCGGATAAGGGGTGCCAAGCGTCTGGGCGAAGTACGACACCCGCAGCTCCTCTATCATCCAGCGCACGGCTTTCACCTCGGGGTCCAGCGGCTTGCCTTTGGGCTGCTTTTTCAGCAGCGCCTGGTAGGCGGTCTGCACGTTCTGAATTTTCAGCAAGTGCGCACGGTCGCGGTGCGGATCTATGCCCAGCTTGTCGAGCCGGCGGCTTAAGGCTTCCAGGTAACGGCAAACATCTTTCAGCCGCTCGGCGCCGGTGTCGGTCACAAAGCCGCGATAAATCAGGCCGTCGAGCTGGGCCTGAATGTCCGACATGGCCATGGCCATGGACAGATCAATCTTGCCCTTGAGCCGCTTCTTTATCCCCTGCGCCCGGCTCAGCACTTCTTCCACCTGCAGGGCAATGGCCGCCACCGTGGGGTTCAGCTCGCCGGCCACCTTGTCTTTCAGCACCTCAAATTCGGCGGGCGTCCAGGCCGGAGCACCGTGCTCGCGCATCAGTTGGTGAATGCCGGCGCGAATACAGTCGTCCACCAGATCCAGCACCTTGCCGTAAGGGTTGAAATAGAGCCCCAGCTTGGCCTTGTTGGGCAGCTTGTCCTGCAAATACTTGATGGGCGACGGCAGTTGCAGCAGCAGCAGCTTGCACTGGCCATCCCACATGGTCTGGGCCTGGCTGGTTTCGTCTTCACACAATTGCAGCGCCACGCTGTCGCCCTGATCACTCAGCGCCGGGTAGGCCTTCACCTCAAAACCGGCCCGCTTGGCGGCAAAGGTTTGCGGAATGGCTTTCGCGGGAAAGCTCAGCAGCCCCTCCTGCTCAAAGCGATCGTCGTCCACCGCCTGGGTGAGTGCGGTCTGCACCTGGCCCTGCAGGCTAAGCTTGATGCTTTCCAGGTCCCGGCCGGTGGCCAATTCCTTGCCGTCGGCGTCCACCACCGCAAAACGCATAATCAGGTGCGCCGGCAGCGCATTCCAGTCCCAGCTTTCACGGGGGACGGTCACGCCGGTCATGCGCCGCAGGTGTTTTTCCATCTGGTCGAGCAGCGGGCCCTCAAACGGGGTCATGGCCGCCAGCAGCGCCTCGGCAAAGTTGGGCGCCGGCACAAAGTGCTTGCGCATGGGCTTGGGCAGGGATTTGATCAGCGCCACCAGCAGCTCCCGGCGCAGCCCCGGCACCTGCCATTCAAAGGGCTCGGCGGCCACCTGGTTCAGCAGCGGCAGCGGAATGCGCACGGTCACACCGTCTTCTTCCTTGCCCGGCTCAAACTGATAGTCCAGCGGCAAATTCAGGCCGTCGTGCTGCCAGGCATCCGGGTAGTCGCGGGTAGTCACGGCGCCGGCGCGCTCGTTGAGCAGCATCTCTTCGGTAAAGTGCAGCAGCTCGGGGTTGGCCTTGCGCGCGCCCTTCCACCACTTGTCGAAATGGCGAATGGAAACAATGTCGGCGGGCAGGCGCTCGTCGTAAAAGCGGAACAGGGTGTCGTCGTCAATCACCAGATCCCGGCGGCGCGACTTGTGCTCCAGGGTTTCGGCCTGCTCCAGCAGCGCTCTATTGTGATGAAAGAACTCGTGGCGGGTATGCAGCTCCCCTTCCACCAGCGCCTGGCGAATAAACAGCTCCCGGCACAGTTTGGGATCCACAGCGGAGTAGTTGACCCGGCGGCGTACCACCACCGGCAGGCCGAACAGGCTTTGGCTCACATAGCCCATCACAGCGCCCTGCTTTTTGGACCAGTGCGGCTCGCTGTAGCTGGACTTGAGCAAGTGGGCACCGGCATCGATCAGCCATTGCTGGTCAATGCGCGCGGCAGTGCGGCCGTAAAGCCGATGGGTTTCGGTGAGCTCGGCCACCATCAGCCAGCGGGGCGGCTTTTTGGCGAGTTGCGAGCCCGGCACCAGCACAAAGCGGGCGTTGCGCGCGCCGATGATTTCCTTTTTGTCGCCGTCGCGCAGGCCCACCTGGCTGAGCATGCCGGTGAGCAGGGCCCGGTGCAGGCTGTCATAGCCGGCGGGCGTGCTGTTCAGCGCAAAGCCCAGCTCGCGCACCACCAGCCGCAGCTGACTGTAAATGTCCTGCCACTCGCGCACTCGCAGATAGTTAAGAAACTCACCCATGCACTGCTTGCGGAACTGGTTGCCACTGAGCGCCTTTTGCTGCTCCTTGAGGTAGTTCCACAGGTTGATGTAGGCCACAAAGTCCGAGTCCTTGTCGGCAAAACGGCGGTGCATTTCGGCGGCGGCCTGCTGTTTTTCCAATGGCCGTTCGCGGGGGTCCTGAATACTGAGGGCGGCGGTGATCACCATCACCTCGGTCACGCAGCCATAATCGCGGGCGGCCAGCACCATACGGCCCAGGCGCGGGTCCACCGGCAGGCGGGACAGATCCCGACCCAGCGGCGTGAGTTTGAGTTCTGTTTTCTCGCTTTGCACCGCGCCCAGCTCTTCCAGCAGGCGAACACCGTCGGAAATATTTTTCTTTTCCGGCGCTTCCACAAAGGGAAAGGCGGAAATGTCGCCCAGCCCCAGAGAGAGCATCTGCAGAATGACCGAGGCCAGGTTGGTGCGCAAAATCTCGGGGTCGGTAAATTCCGGCCGGTTTAAAAAGTCTTCTTCGCTGTACAGACGAATACAAATGCCTGCCTCTACCCGGCCACAGCGGCCCATGCGCTGATTGGCGCTGGCCTGAGACACCGGTTCAATGGGCAGGCGCTGCACCTTGGTGCGGTAGGAGTAACGGCTGATGCGGGCGGTGCCGGGATCGATCACGTAGCGAATGCCGGGCACGGTAAGGGAGGTTTCCGCCACGTTGGTGGCGAGCACAATGCGCCGGCCGGAGTGAGATTCAAAAATGCGGTTCTGCTCGGCGTTCGACAGCCGCGAGAACAAGGGCACAATCTCGGTGTGGCGCAACTCCAGCTTCCGCAGGGCGTCGGCGGTGTCGCGAATTTCCCGTTCACCGTTCATGAAAATCAGAATATCGCCCGGGCCTTCGTTGGTGAGCTCGTTCACCGCGTCGAAAATGCCCTGCAGCTGGTCCCG
Source organism: Oceanimonas aquatica (assembly GCF_030732065.1). Classification (GTDB taxonomy): domain Bacteria; phylum Pseudomonadota; class Gammaproteobacteria; order Enterobacterales; family Aeromonadaceae; genus Oceanimonas. The sequence continues at coordinate 461,090 of NZ_JAVBHX010000001.1, read as the reverse complement.
CTCCCGGTTGTCGTCTACCAGCGGGCGGTAGCGCAGCTCCACCGGATAGGTTCGGCCCGACACCGAAATAATGGGCGCCTCGTTAAAGTGATTGGAAAAGCGCTCGGGATCGATGGTGGCGGAGGTGATGATCACCTTGAGATCCGGGCGCTTGGGCAGCAACTGGCGCAGGTAGCCCAGAATAAAGTCGATGTTAAGGCTGCGCTCGTGGGCTTCGTCGATGATGATGGTGTCATACTGGCGCAACAGCCGGTCCTGCTGAATTTCCGCCAGCAAAATACCGTCGGTCATCAGTTTGACCTGGGTCTCCTGGCTTGCCTGATCGCTGAAACGCACCTTGAAGCCAACCCGCTCGCCCAACTCACAACCCAGCTCCTGGGCCAGACGGGTGGCCACACTGCGCGCCGCCAACCGCCGGGGCTGAGTGTGGCCAATGGTGCCGTCGACGCCTAAGCCCAGCTCCAGGCACATTTTGGGGATCTGGGTGGTTTTGCCCGAGCCGGTTTCACCGGCAATGATCACCACCTGATTGTCCTGAATGGCTTTTTTGATGGTGTCGCGCTTGTCGCTGACCGGCAGCTGGGGCGGATAGGCAATGGGGTTTTGCAGCAATGCCAGCCGGCGGCTGCGCTCGGCCATGGAGGTGGCCATTTCCAGGGCAATTTTTTCCAGCACTTTTTGCTGTTTGGCCTCATTAAGCTTTGCCACGCCCTGCAGCCGGCGGCGAAACCGTCCGCGCTCCGCGCCCCTGCACTCCTTCAGCCTTGCCTGCAACTGTTCAACCGACTGCGCCAAACCAAAACCCCTGTTTGTTTATAAACACGTTTCTGCCAAAAAATCTGGCGCGCAGTCTAGCAGAAACGGGCGTTCGAATGGAGTGCCGCGCTCCGCGTGCCCCTGGCCGCTGGCGGGCCCGAAAAGTCACTTTTCTGTCTTTGGCGTCAGGATCGGCGATGGTAATTTCACCACCAGCTAGATTCGGAAGAATCCCTTCCGCTCAGAACAGCCTTTCACGGCAGTGTTTTTTCCTTGAAAGGCCAAAGTTTTCAGCCCCAGCGCGCCAGCCGCCACCCCAACAAGAAAAATACGTAAGCTCATGATAATAAACAAAAAATATATAAAACAATAAAAAGTTATGACAAGAAATATCGCGCTCACGTCAGCTTATGGCTAAAGACATTGTCAAAAATAGGCGTTAACTCACCTCAACAGCCAAAAACATAAATAAAAAACAACATTGTGATTGAAAAGCAAACATCATGCCGGTATAGTTACTTCACAGCTCACTATTTAGGAAGGTAGAAAATGAAAGAGTTAGTCATAACCGTCATTTTTACAGTCTGCGCAACCACGCTTGCCGTTTCTGCACCTTCCTTGGCACAATTTTAACTGAGCCCGGGAAGACAGGACTGTAAAACACTAAGAAATAACAATATTTCCTGTGAATAAAAAAGGCGCCGAAAGGCGCCTTTTTTGTTTTTGGCAATCCGGCTCAGTACGGCGCCACGCTCATGTTGCTGCCGGAGCCGATCATGCGCACCCGCTGACCCGGTTGCCAGCTGCGATCCGCCTTTTGTACCACCACCAGGTTCTCGCCGCTGTCAGTGCGGATTTCCAGCTCGACTGCGTTCACCTGGTTGATCTTTTCTTCGGCCTTGGAGCCCACCATGGCACCGGCAATAGCCCCGGCGGCGGTGGCCAGCGAGCGGCCGGTGCCACCACCAATGCCGCTGCCGGCAATGCCACCGATCACGCCGCCACCCACGGTGCCGATCACGTTGGGGTTTTGATCGCCGGCCTGAATTTTAACCGGTCGTACCGACACCAGGGTGCCGTAGGTCACGCTCTGGGCCCGCCCTGCGGCACTGCTGCCATAGACATCGCCGGAATAAACATCGGTGTTGGCGCAACCGGCCAGGCCCAGCATGGCCAGCACGGCAACGGCCGAAAGGTGTTTCAGTTTCATGGACGCCCCCTGTAACAAGAATACGGATTGTTATTATGAAGACATTACACCCTTAGGACCGGGCCGTCATCTTGATGGTTTCATTTGGGAGAAGGTCACACAAGGCGCCAGGGTAAAGCCGGTGCTACATTCCCTGGATGCCCACCGTCGTAGGCATGACGGTTACTTCTACATTCCCATCACCGCACCTTCAATACACAAAAGGCCTGCTTGCGCAGGCCTTTAGATGTTCAGTCACGGGTATTACAGGTGAACGGCGCTTACACCGCATCGCCCAGGGGCTTGTCGAGCACCAGCCGTACCAGCAGCAGCCACAGGGCCCAGCCGGCCACCAGCAGAATAATGAACAGGAACAGGCCGGCCTGGAACTTGTCCAGCATCATGCCGGCGATCACCGGCCCGGTGAGCGAGCCGATGCTGTAGGCAAACATCAGTTTCTGGGTCATGCGCACCAGAGCCCGGCCATGCATGTTGCCACAGGCAAACGACATGGTGGTCGGGTACAGGGTATAGGCCCCCGCTCCCACCAGCGCCAGGGCCGGGATCAACATGCTGTTGCCGCCGAACTCCCACAGCAGCAAACAGCCGGCGCCCACCATCAGCGTCTGCACCGCCATCATGGCACGCTTGCCCAGCCGGTCCGCCAGGCTGCCGTTAGGCAGCTGAAAGGCCATGCCGCACAAAATCAGCCAGGCCATGTAAAGGCCGACTTCTTCACCCAGGGCCAGCTGCTTCAGCTGAATGGGCATGAGCGCCGACAGCCCCCCCAGCAACATGCCCGCCACCAGGCAGCCGGCCAGACCCAGGGCACGGTCGGCCCGAGGCGGCTTGCCAGCGCCCGCCCCCTCGGCGGCGGCCTCGACGTCAAGATTAGGTGAGCGCATCCACCACAGCGGCAGCAACGCCAGGCCGCATACACCGGCGGCCAGCCAGAAGGCGGTCTGGCCACCGGCCGGAATCCAGTCAATAAACAGCTGGCTGATACCATAGCTGAAGTAGTACACCAGCATGTAACGGGCCATGGCGCTGGAACGGCGGTTCAGCGGCGCGACTCCCAGCACCCAGCTTTCCAGCGCCACAAAACTCACCGCAGCGGCCATGCCTGCCACCATGCGCAACACCAGCCACACCGGCAACTGGCTGGTCCAGGTAAGGGCCACCGCCGTCAGCACTAGGGTAAGGCAGCACAGCACCAGGGCTCGCACTTGCCCCCATTGCTGGATCAGTTTGTCGGCAAAAAAGCTAGCCCCCAGCATGCCCAGGTAAAAGGCGGCTCCCACCAGGCCAATCTGCGCCGCCGGTGCGCCCTGACCATTCAGGTACACGGACACCAGGGTCACCAGAAAGGCGTTGCCCAGTGTCAACAGGATCAAATGAGTGTAAAGGGGAACAAGATGCATGACGCCTCCAAAATCGAGGCGCGAATTCTAGGGATGGCCAAATCACAAGTACAATGAGAAAAATTTTGTGATTTGGCGAAAAAATTTGATGTTTAACTAATGTTACCGGCCATATGCCAGATCATGCCCTGACCAAGGGTCAATGCGCCCAATATTAACAGGGCCGCAACCGCAATCACCGGGGGTTTGGTTTGCTCCTTGCGCAGCAACGGCAAAAACCATACTAGGGCGCCGATGAGCACGGCGGCACTGACCTGCACAAAGGGCATGATCAGCGGCTCCAGTCCGGCCTCGTTCACCCCGGCGGCACGCACCGCCAGCGACAACAGCCAGAGCACGCCAAAAGCGCTGCCGGCCAGGGGCAGCAACACATTAAAGGCCTGCAACCGGTGTTTGGCACGCACCATAATCAGGTGGGCAAATACACAACCACCGGCTCCCGCCGCCAGCAGCGCCCAGCCCGGTCCCATGCGCCAGCCCACCAGCGCACCGTACAGCAGCGCCAGCACCAGCGCCGGATAATGCCAGCTCACATCCAGGCTGCGCTTGCCCTGCATGCGAGCCTGATACAGCACTGTGCCCAGGCCCACCACCAGGGTGGCGCCGCCCAGCCACAGCATGATGACCGGCACGCCCGCTTCCACCCCCAGCATCAGCGCCAGGCCAAACACCGCCCACACCGAGATGGCGCCGTCACTGATGCGCCGGCGCTGGCCGGGGCAGAGATCGCCGTTTTTCAGTACCCACACCAGCAGCGCCAGGGCTGCGACCGCACTCAGAGCCAGGGGCGCGAACAGGCGCGCCGGCAGCAATTCTGTCATGGTTTGTCTCCGTTGAATCGTCGGCGCGCATTTTACCGTTGTCGGCGGGCGAGTGCGACCATGCGGGCAAACATGCGCCGCAATTCCACCGGTACGCCTTCAATGCCTAGCGGCTCAATGGCTTCCACCATGGCCAGGGCCATCCCCGGTTTGCTGTGCCGGTTGAGTGCCCGCTCGATGATGCGCGACGGCGGCGTGTGCTTGTCGTGTATGTTGGCTTCCCGCCGAAACACATGCTCCAGACCATTGAAGTACATGTAATGTTCAATGTCGGCACGGGGCAACACGGTCAGGTGCTCCCCTTCCCGCTCGCCGCGCAGCATGCTGCGCACTCCCTGGGCGTATTTCTGGCCGGCTTCGTCACCGTCGGTCAGCAGGTGCCAGCCAATGCCAAAGTCCCGGGCCACCTTGATCAACGGGCTGTGGCCACACTGAGCGAACTCGATGATACGAATGCCCTCGGCGGGCAGCACATAGCCGCAGATCCGCGCCAGCTCCGACAACAACCAGATCTCGGTCTCCCCTTCCACCAGCAGCCAGTAGCGGGCAAACAGCGACATGGGCCGGTTGATGCGCACATGAAAGGCGATGCGGCGCATGTCTTCACCGCTGTAGCGCTCGTTGCCAATATGCAGGCAGCGGGTTTCTTCTTCTAGCCGCACCAGCCGGCGCAGGTGGTTGAGGGGAAAGGCCGAGAGCAGATCGCCGGAGTTGGTGGTGACCAACTTCTGGCCGGGAAAACGCTCCAGAATACCCCAGGTGGCGGCCAGCATGGTGGGGTGCAGCCGGCTTTCCGGATCTTCAATCAGCAGCAGCGGCCGGGCGCCGGTTTCAATGGGACGTCCGCCCCGGGCCTGCAAAATGGTGCGGGCCACGGCTGCCAGCGCCAGCGACAGGCCGCTTTCCTCACCCAGGGGCTGCCAGTCGTTGAACTTGCCCAACTGGCTCAGGGTCACCGGGTGAACGGCGATGTCCCGGGCCCGGCGCGGCGCCCGGCTGGTCGCCCCCTGAGGCGTGAAGTAATGCTCAAACAACTGGCGCACCGCATCCAGTCCGGCCTTGATCTCGGGCCGGCTGAGCTCGTCTTCGTCCGCCAGCTGCTCACTGAGCCGGCTCAGCAGTTGCTGGTAGTCACCGTTGAGGTTGACGATGGGCAGATCCTGGGGCGCACCCCGCGAGTCCCGCAACCGGAACACCGGGTTCATTTCAATCAGCTGATGCACCAGATCGTGAGGGGCGGCCAGCTCAATGGGGTTGCCGGCGCCGTCGAGAAATTCATGGCGACAATGCACGGCGCCGTTTTCCCGGCGGGCACTGGCCCGGTAATGCACCCTGTGATAGCGATCCTTGTGGGCCACCCAGACCTGCTCCAGCCGGGCCAGCCGTCTGGAGTGCTCGCTCACGCCGGGTCTGTGCTCCCGGTAGGTCAGGGTAATGGCCAGTTCATCTGTGGGCTGGCCTTCATCTGTGCGAAAGAAGTCTTCTTCAGTAAACTCGTAGCAACAGGCGCCCCGGCCCATCATTCGCCACAGAGCCCGGAACAGGCTGGTTTTACCCCAGGCATTCTCTCCCATCAGGGCCGTGCTCTGATCCAGTGGCAGAGAGAGCTGATTGATGCCGAGAAAGTTACGGATATGAACGTGCTCAAGATACATGAACGCTGTCCGGGTCAATGAGTGAGGCTGATCAGTGGCGGTAGAGCACCTTGATCAGATGATAGCCAAAACGGGTTTTCACCGGCCCCTGCACCTTGAGCTCGGGCCCGGTAAACACCGCCTTGTCAAAGGGACCGGCCATGTCACCCTTGCGGAATTCGCCCAGATCGCCGCCCTTTTTGCCGGACGGACAAATGGAGTGTTTTTTGGCGAGCTGGTGAAAGTCGGCACCCTTGTCGATTCTGGCCTTGAGGGCCTTACACTCGGCCTCGGTTTTTACCAGTATGTGCAGGGCACAGGCACGCTTTGCCATGAAGGGGTCTCACTGAAATAAAGCAATAACGCCAGTGTGCCAAATTGCGGGGTTGGACGGAAGTGGTGTGAAACGTGGAGAGAGCCGTCATGCCCGCGAAGGCGGGCATCCAGTGAATGCGGCACAGGCTCGAATCCTGTGCAACCTGGACCCCCGCCTTCGCGGGGGTGACGGAAATAGGCTTACGATTTACGTTTAGTTACGCCACGGCCAGGGCCACGGTGTCGGCGTGGGTCTGCACCAGCTCGTCGTGCAGCGCCACCACAGAGCGCTCGTAGTACTCGTCGTCCACGATAAACTGCATTTCCACGGCGCGCAGCGACTGGTGTACGGCGCGCACAGGCACATCGGCCTTGTTCAGCGCGCCCACCGAGCGGGCCAGCAGGCCGGGAATGCTCATGTCACTGCCCACCGCCGATACCAGCGATACCTTGTGAGTGGTGACCTCGGCATTACCAAAATGACGTTGCAGCGAGCTCACCAGCCGGCGTACCTGCTTGCGGTTGCCTGCCACGTAATAGGTCAGGGTGTTGGCATTCATGTCCTTGGCCACCAGGTTCAGGTGCATCTTGTCGAGCTCGTCGGTAAAACCCTCGGCATAGTGAGACACCCGGCCCACCATGTCCTGATCGAACAGCTCCACCGCAAACAGGTTACGGCGACCGGCCACCATTTCCACACAGGGCGCCGGGCTGCGGTAATCGGTGGTGATCAGCGTGCCTTCGTGATCCGGTTCAAAGGTGTTGCGAACCCGCAGCGGAATACCCTGCTGACGCAGCCCCTTGGCGGCCTGAGGGTGAATGGCTTCCATCCCCAGGTTCGACAGCTGATCGGTCACGTCGTAGTTGGTGCGGCCAATGGGAATCACCTGCTCTTCTCCGGCCAGGCGCGGATCGGCGCTGCTCAGGTGGTATTCCTTGTGAATAATGGCCTCACGGGCACCACTCAGCACCGCCAGCCGGCTAAATGTCATTTCGCTGTAGCCCCGGTCAAAGCTGCTCATCAGCCCTTCCTTGCAATGGGCATAGCCGGTCACCACCGGCAGCTGGGTAGACAAGTCTACCCGGGCCAGGGCCTGGTTGAGTACATCGTCCAGCGGCAGGGCGTCGTCGGTGCGCCAGCCGGTCAGATCCATCAAAATGGCGTTCACGCCGCTCTGGCGCAGATACAGCACCATGTTGTGAGCACTGTGGGCTTCACCCATGGCCGCCAGCAGCTCGCGAATGGTTTGCAGCTGCTCCGCCAGCTGGAACTGACCAAAGGCACAAACCTGACGCAGGTGATGCAGACAGTCGCGAATGCCGGCAATGCGCTCGCGCAAAAAGGCATCGGCCAGAGCCCGCTCAGGGGTGGCCCCGAACATTTCCTCGTTGATCTGGGCCATGCGCAGACTGACGTTATCCAGCGCCTGCTCCCAGGCCTGTTCGTCTTCGGCATCGGCAAAGGTGGCATATACCCCCGGCGCGCCGGTGCGTTTGCATTCCAGCAGGCCGTCGGTAATGCCGCCAAAGGCGGATACCACCAGCATGCGCTGGTAATAGTTATTCTGGTCACGATTATGCAGCACGATATTGTCGCGTACCGCCTGGTACTGACTCATGGAGGTGCCGCCGATTTTTTCTACTGTATGTGACACTCTGTTGTTCTCCCGTTCCCTGATGTGAATTCAATGCAGTGAGCGCACATTTTCAGTGGGCCTGGGGCTCATGATTGGCCATGACGACCCTGCCCAGTGAAAAGGTACGAAACGGGGGCTTTCACCCCCGCTTGCCAGTGCCTTAGGCTTCCGCTTCCAGCGGATAGACGCCGTCGGCATCGTGAACTTCCTTGCCGGTGAGCGGCGGGTTGAACACGCAGGCCAGCTTCATGTCTTCACTGCCGCCGCGCAGCAGGTGCTCGTCGTGCTGGTCAAGAATGTACAGGGTGCCCGGCTCAATGGGGTAAATCTTGCCGGTGGCCAGATCTTCAATCTCACCGTTACCGCTCATGCAATACACAGACTCCAGGTGGTTCTGGTAGTGAATGTGGGTTTCGGTGTTGGCGTAGATGGTGGTGATATGGAACGAGAAGCCCATCTTGTCGTCCTTGAGCAGCATGCGGGTGCTTTCCCAGGTGCCGGTCTCGGATTGAACGCGGCGCTCGGTTTTCTCACAGTCGGCAAGAGTACGTACGATCATGATATTTCCTTTGGTTGTTCGGTATTTGACGCCACGGCCTGAACCATGGCGTTTATTGCAAGTGGATTCCCGCCTACGCGGGAATGACCAGATATAGGGCAGATCAAGAAGCTTTTTTCAGGCGCTTGGCGGCCACGTCGACAATGGCTTCTTCCAGCCAGTCCAGGCCCTGAGTCAGCTCTGCTTCGGTGATGATCAGCGGGCACAGACACTTCACCACTTCGTCCTCGGGGCCGGCGGTTTCAATCACCAGGCCCAGCTCAAAGGCGCGAGAAGTGATCTCGTCGGCAATGTCGCCGTTCACGCAGGCAATGCCCTGCATCATGCCGCGACCTTTCACCTTGTCGAACAGCTGCGGGTACTTGTCCACCAGCTTTTGCAGACGGGCGGTCAGCAGCTCGCCCTTGGCGCGTACGCCGGCGGCAAATTCATCGTCCTGCCAAAAGGTTTCCAGCGCCTTGCGCGCGGTGATAAAGGCGTGGTTGTTGCCTCGGAAGGTACCGTTGTGCTCACCCGGCTCCCACTGGTCCAGATCCGGACGCAGCAGCACCAGCGCAAAGGGCAGACCCATGCCGCTCAGGGACTTGGACAGGGTGATGATGTCGGGCTTGATGCCGGCAGGCTCAAAGCTGAAGAAGGTGCCGGTACGACCACAGCCGGCCTGAATGTCATCGGCAATCATCAGAATGTCGTGGGCGCGGCAAATTTTCTCCAGACGCTGCAGCCATTTCGTGGAAGAGGCGTTCAGCCCTCCCTCACCCTGTACTACTTCAAACAGTACGGCGGCGGGCTTGTCCAGGCCGCTGGAGTTGTCGTTCAGCATGGCTTCAAACAGTACCAGGCTGTCTTCACCGGTACCGGCATAACCGTCGTAGGGCAAACGGGTCACATTGGCCAGTACGGTACCGGCGCCACCCCGGTGGTGCTGGTTACCGGTGGCAGCCAGGGCGCCCAGGCTGACGCCGTGGAACCCGTTGGTAAAGGCCACAATGTTTTCACGACCGGTCACCTTGCGTGCCAGCTTCATGGCCGCTTCCACTGCGTTGGTGCCGGTGGGGCCGGTGAACTGGGCCACATGATCCAGGTCACGGGGCTTGAGAATGATGTTCTGCAGCGCGCTCAGGAACTTCGCCTTGGCATCGGTGTGCATGTCCAGGCCGTGGGCAATGCCGTCGTGCTGAATATACTCAATCAGCGCTTCTTTCAGGGCCGGGTGGTTATGGCCGTAGTTCAGGGTGCCGGCACCGGCCAGAAAGTCCAGGTAGCGCTTGCCGCTGCGATCGTGCAGCCAGACGCCTTTGGCCTGATCAAATACCACCGGAAACGAGCGGGCATAGGTTTGTACACTGGATTCCATTACGTCAAAAATAGTCATCATGACTCCTTAAAGTCCGATTCAAGTCGTTAAATGCGAAAAAACGGGGAAGAGAAGGCTCAGGCGAGCGGAATGCGATAGAGGATCTCGCTTTTGCTGTCGCCGCCGAAGTGGCGCTCCTGGTCAAACAGCACGTGGCGAACACCCGGGTTGGCACCCCGGTCACGGGCCACGCTTTCAAACAGACCCCAGGACGCGGCGTTGTCGGGAGTAATGGTGGTTTCAATGCGGCGTACACCCTGGCAGGCATCGGCGTCGAGCAGGTTCTCGAGCAGGCGGCGGGCCAGCCCCTCTCCGCGGGCACGTTTATCTATGGCTACCTGCCACACGAACAGGGTGTCCGGCTCGGCGGGCTTGCGGTAGGCAGAGATAAACCCCAGCAGGGTTCCGTCGTCTTCGTCTTCGGCCAGCATGCAAGTGTCGGCAAAGTGCGAGCACTGCAGCAGGTTGCAATAGGTGGAGTTGGTATCAAGGGGTTTGCAGCGGTCAATCAGCAGATTGACGTTACGACCGTCCGTGGCATTGGGATGTCGCAATACAAGTTGTAGGTCAACTGTTGTATCCATAATGGTTGGTTTTAATCTCTTTTGTTTAGTGGGCTAATCAAAAAATCCTTTATTAAACTAACAAACCATCAACCGATTGCAAGGCCGATACCATGAATTTAATTTGAACCGCATGCATTTTTATCGTCAGCATGGATCACGATTAAGCCCCACTTCCCCCCTCACCTTTCTTCGCCATCCCCCGCCATTAAAGGCCTGAACGACACCCCACCTCACTTATTCAGCACCCCGCCAACCGCCCGCAATAGCGGAATAAATTTTGTCGAAAGTCGCACCGCAACAAGGTAACAAATGCAAGCCGCCCTCCCCCTCGGCCGTGTTCCATGCCGTGAAACACCAGACAAACGATGCTGATCAGCCACCTTGTTCATTTACCATCACCTGGCGTCATTCCTTCATAAACCCGTGCTTTTTGTTCAGAGAACGAATGAGTTGCCCTCGTTACTTACGATGGCAGTAACTCATTAGCCCCCTAAATAACATAAGGAAAAAGCACCCGCAGGCGATGATTTGAAAGCGAATGATCCGCGGGGTATCCTTGGCCCCACTTTTCACATTCATTTCACACCTGGCATTTACGGATCCCCATGCTCAGACATTTCACTGCCCTGCTGTTGCTGTGTTGTTCACTGCCCCTCACCGCCGCCGAAACCCGCGCCGAGCCCGAGCCGGGCGAGCCCACCGAGGACGTGCGCACCCGGCTAACCCCCCTGATGGAGCGCTATATGCTCGACGAGCTGAAGGCGCTGCGCACCGAAATGGCCCAGTTTCGCGTGAATGTTAAGGAAGAGGTGGTGCAAAAGGAGATGGCGGTGGCCGACAAGGCCATGAACTACGCCAACATCACCGTGACCTATTTCTTTTATCTGCTGGCGGGCGCGGCCTCGGTGCTGGCCATTGTGGGCTGGCAGTCGCTGCGCGAATTAAAGAAGTCGGCGCGGGATTACGTGGAAACCCAGATGAAGCAGATCACCGACAACTACGAGCGCAAGCTGCGACAGATTGAGCGGGAACTGCAGCGAAAAACCAAGGTTATTGCGGAGAACTACCGGGAAATTGAACGATTCCAGGAAGTGCATGCGCTCTGGCTTCGGGCCAGCCAGGAGCAGAGTCCTCAGGCCAAAATGGAAATTTACGATCAAATTCTGCACATCAAGCCCGGGGATCTGGATGCCCTCACCCACAAGGCCGATGCGGCGCTGATGATGAACGAACGCCAGTGGGCCCTGAGCCTGTGTAACCGGGTGATGCAGGTGGATCCGCAAAACGCCCATGCCCTCTATCAGCGCGCCTGTGCCAATGCCGGCATGGGCCACGAAGAGCAGGCCCTGAGCGATCTGGAGCTGGCGGTGGCCAGCAACGTGCACCTGCGCCATGTGGCGGCGGAAGACGAGGAATTTGAGCCTCTGCGTCAGCACCCGCGCTTCCTGGAACTGACCACGGATACGACCGAACCTGGTCAGTGATCGGGCCGAAATTGTTCAGCAAAAACTCATAAAACAGATTTTCACAAGACGTGAAAAAAATTGATTTTGCGTGCCGGGCCCGAGTGCCATACTTTCCGCGAATATCAATGCCACGTTAGAGTGAGAATGCATATGAGCTTTGAGTCAGCCAAGCCGTTCCAGGACTTTACCCACTTCCCGCGCGGTCTGCGCCGCTGTGGTGAGTTCACCGTGACCGAAGCCCAGCTGCTTGAGCAATGTGGTCACGCCATGCTGGGGCTGTACACCGGCCAGCGCGCGCCCATGACCGATGACGAGCAGCGCTTTGTGGAGCAGGTGCAGCAGCAAACCGCTCCCGAGCTTCGCCACGCCAGGGTATGGATGAAATACCTCAAGGTCATTGGCCCCCGCCGGGTTCACCGCCTGTGTTCACCCATGACCAGCGGCGCCGGCAGTGACGATGACTACGAGCCGGCGGAAGACACCGCCGACTGATGACTCAAGGCCGGCATTCAGCCGGCCTTTTTGTTTTCCCTTTCCTTCACTTGGGTTCCCCGCCCGAGTCACGCATAATGAACGGCAAACACAGCCGAGTGCATAAAGAATAATGAGCGAGCAGATCCTGCCCACCTTTTACTTCTACGACTTTGAGACCGCCGGTGTCAGCCCGGCGAAAGACAGACCGGTGCAGTTTGCCGGCATTCGTACCGACGCCGACTTCAACGAAATTGGCGAGCCGCAGATGTTTTACTGCCGGCTGCCCGCGGACTATCTGCCTTCTCCCGAAGCCACGCTGATCACCGGCATCACGCCGCAAAAGGCCCAGCAGGACGGCCTGTGCGAGGCGGACTTTATCGCTCGAATTCATGAGCAGTTCAGCCGGCCGCAAACCTGTGTGCTGGGCTACAACAACATTCGCTTCGACGATGAAGTCACCCGCTACGCCCTCTATCGCAACTTTTACGACCCCTATGCCTGGAGCTGGCAACAGGGTAATTCCCGCTGGGATCTGCTGGACGTGGTGCGGGCCTTCTATGCCCTGCGCCCGGAAGGTATTCACTGGCCGGAAGACGAGGACGGCAAGCCCAGCTTCAAGCTGGAACGACTCACTCAGGCCAACGGCATTGACCACGGCCAGGCCCACGACGCCCTGGCCGACGTGCGTGCCACCATCGCCCTGGCCCGGCTGCTGAAAACCGCCCAGCCCCGGCTGTTTGACTATCTGTTTGAACTGCGCAACAAGCACAAGGCCAAGGCCCTGATCGACATCATCAACACCAAACCCCTGGTGCATGTGTCGGGCATGTTTTCCGCCTGGCAGGGCTGTGCCAGCTGGATTGCTCCCCTGGCCTGGCACCCGGACAACGCCAATGCGGTGATTTGCGTGGATCTGGCCAAAGACCTGTCGCCCCTGGTGGAGCTCGACGCCGATGCCCTGCGCCAGCGCCTGTACACCAAAAAGAGCGAGCTGGGCGAGTTGCCGCCGGTGCCGCTGAAGCTGGTGCACATCAACAAGTGTCCGGTGCTGGCCAAGGCCGCCGCGCTGACCGAGCAGCGCGCCGACGAGCTGGACATAGACAGATCCCAGTGTCGTAAAAGCCTGGATTTATTGCGCAAGCACCCGGAGATTCGGGAAAAAGTTGAAGCCATCTATCAGCGGGATGGCGGTTTCGAGGCCGACGACGACGTGGATACCGCCCTCTACCGTGGCTTTTTCGGTGAGGCCGACAAGGCGGCCATGACCATGGTGCGCAACAGCCAGCCCGAGGCCCTGGCCGAGCTGCCGCTGCAGTTTACCGACACCCGGCTGCCGGAGCTGCTGTTTCGCTACCGGGCGCGCAACTATCCCCACACCCTCAGCGAGCAGGAATGGCAACGCTGGCGCCTGCACTGCCAGGACAAACTCTCGGCCCATGCCGAGGCCTATATGCACCGGCTGGAACAACTGGTGATCGAGCATCAGGACGATGAAACCCGGCTGGCGCTGCTGCAGGCAGTGGCCCGCTATGTACAGTCCCTGTAGAATACTCGTATGAAACTTATTCGTGATTTTGCGGTGATCCTTGCCTGCCTGCTGGCAGGCAAGGCCCTTGCCGCCTTGCTGCCGTTTGCCTTTCCCGCCAGCATCATTGGCCTGCTGCTGCTGTTCGGCCTGCTGAGCGCGGGGCTGATCAAGCTGGAGTGGATCTTCGCCGGTGGCCAGCTCATTCTGCGCCACATGGCGCTGTTGTTTATTCCGGTGGCCGCCGGCCTGCTGGGCTATGTGGATGTGCTGAGCCGGGGCCTCGGCTTTATTCTGGTGGCCGCCACCACCGGACTGGTGCTGATCCTGCTGGTGGTGGGCCGGCTTTACCAGAGGCTGGTATCATGACCTTCTGGCTGGCCATTCCCGTAACCGTGCTGTTTTACCTGCTCACCCGCAAGCTGGCGCGCCGGCTCAACAGCCCGTTAGTGAACCCCATCATGATACCGGCACTGCTGGTGATCGGCGGGCTGCTGGCCACCAACCAGGATCCCGCCGATTACCAGGCCGGTACCGAACCGCTCAGCCTGCTGCTGGAGCTGGCCGTGGTGGCCTTTGCCCTGCCCCTGTACCAGCAGGCTGCCAAAATCCGCAGCCAGCTCAAGCCCATATTGCTGTGCTGCAGCCTGTCGGTACTGATCTCGGTGGGCACCACCCTGCTGATTGGCGGCCTGATCCACGCCAGCCCCGAGCTGCTGGCGTCGGTGGCCACCAAATCCATTACCACGCCGCTGGCCATGAGCGTAAGCGAGGCCATGGGCGGCATTCCCGCCATTGCCGCCGGGCTGGTGATCATCGTGGGCATGATGGGCGCCATTGTCGGCTTTCCGCTGATGCGGCTGGCGGGCATACACCATCCCGAGGCCCAAGGCCTGGCCATGGGCGCCGGGGCACATGCCATCGGCACCGGCGCCGCCGCCGAAGTGGGCACCACCCAGGGGGCTTTTTCGTCCCTGGCCATGGTGGTGTGCGGCGTGGTGACCGCGCTGCTGGCGCCGCCGCTGTTTCACCTTTACCTGTGGCTGATGGTCTGACCATGCCGGAGTTGCTGGCGGGTACATTGCAACAACAGGGGCTCACCCGGCCGGCCAGGCTGAGTCCGGCCGACATCACCGCGCTGAAACAGGCCACTGGCCTTGATCAACAGGCGCTGGCACTGGCGCTGCTGAACCATGGAAAGGCATTCTCCCTTGCGCCGGTGTCGGGCTTTGCCGTGTCGGCCATTGTCATGGCCGGCTCGGGTCACTGGTATCTGGGTGCCAACCTGGAATTTGCCGGCCTGTCACTGAATTTCTCTGTCCACGCCGAGCAGGCCGCCATCGGCCACGCTGCGCTGCACGGTGAAAAGGTCATCAGCAAGCTGGTGGTCAGCGCCAGCCCCTGCGGCCACTGCCGCCAGTTTATGCAGGAGCTGAACCAGGATGAACTGACCCTGGTTCTGCCCACCGGCACTCACACTCTGGGCGAGCTGCTGCCCCATGCCTTCGGCCCGGCCGAGCTGGGCATTGCCGGCGGCCTGTTGCGCACCGATCCCGGTGACCTCACTGCCGATAGCAATGACCTTCTGCTACAAGCGGCTCTCACCGAGGCCAATGCCAGCCACGCTCCCTACAGTGGTAACCGTGCCGGTGTGGCGCTGCTGCTGGCCGATGGCCGCCTGTGCCGGGGCCGGTATCTGGAAAACGCCGCCTTTAACCCAAGCCTGGGCCCGATGCAGCTGGCACTGAGCCAGCTGCGGCTGCAGGGTGGCGAGCCCGTGCAGATCATCCGGGCGGTGCTGGTAGAAGCCGGTGCCGGCATCAGCCAGCATGCGGGGGCGGCGCAAGCGCTGGCTGCAGTCAGTGCGGTGACGCTGACCCACCGGCTGATTGAATAATGAGGGAAACCGGGCTGCGACCTTTGGCTAATGGCCTGGCCGTTAGGCGCCGGGCTACACTGACGGCAACAAACCGTTAACAACGGCCATCAACAAGGGAGTGCAAGGGAATGATGCTCTGGCTAAAAATCGCCGAACTGCTGCTGTTGATAACAGGCGTGCTGCTGGTTCTGACCGGCACCTGGCGCTATGGCCGGCGCAAAAAAGACTGGCTGGCGTTGCCGCGCATTGTGTTTAACCGGGCAAAGGATCTCACCCTGCAGGAATATCGCTGGCTGCGCTACGGCGGCATGCTGCTGTTTATCGGCGTGCTGGTGCGTATTGCCAACCTGACGTTTTATCCGATCTAACCCCCTCCCGGCCTCCCCCTTATCAAGGGGGAGGAGCTTTGATTGTGCACACCTTTGCAACAGGTACACCCTCTTTGTTCCCTCCCCTTTTCAAGGGGAGGGCCGGGGTGGGGTTGTCGTGGTTAACCCTCAGTCGCTGAACGCCTTGCGGCCCATAAAGGAGTGGCTGAGGGTATTGCCGTCCACCAGCTCCAGCTCGCCGCCAATGGGCACACCATGGGCGATGCGGCTGACCGCCACGTCTCGCTGGCGGGCAATATCGGCAATAAAGTAGGCGGTCGCTTCACCTTCCACCGTGGGGTTGGTGGCCAGGATCAGCTCGTTGAAGTGCTCGGCTGCCAGCCAGTTTTCAAGCACGTCCAGACCCAGCTCTTCCGGACCCACTCCGTCCAGCGGCGACAAATGGCCCATCAGCACAAAGTAACGACCCTGATACTGGCCGGTCTGTTCAATGGCCACCACGTCGGCGGGGCTTTCCACCACGCACAGCTGACCCGTTACCGCCCGCTTGGGACTGGCACAAATGGCGCAGATCTCTTCTTCGGTAAAGGTACGGCACTGGCGGCAATGGCCGATGTGGTCGAGCGCCTGCTCCAGCACATGAGACAGCTTGCGGCCGCCGGCGCGCTGACGCTCCAGCAGGGCAAAGGCCATGCGCTGGGCCGACTTGGGCCCCACGCCCGGCAACACCTGCAGGCTTTTGATCAATTCATCCAGTAACGGACTGAAACGCATGGAAATAACTCTTGTGCAGGAAGCTTCTTTGTAGGCCCCACTTCAGTGGGGCACTCCAGCCATGCAGCCCGGCTAAAGCCGGGCCTACAAAGGCTTTAAGCCAGGCCGCCGGGCTAAAAGCCGGGCAGGCAGTTTTAGAACGGCATTTTGAAGCCAGGGGGCAGCTGCATGCCGCCGGTGAGTTCGCCCATGCGCTCTTTGTTCTGCACTTCAATGCGACGCACGGCATCGTTGACGGCGGCGGCCAGCAGGTCTTCCAGCAGCTCCTTGTCGTCTTCCAGCAGGCTGTCGTCCAGCTCAACCCGACGTACCGAGTGGCTGCCGGTCATGGTGACCTTTACCAGGCCGGCACCGGCCTCACCCACCACTTCCATCTGGGCCAGCTCTTCCTGCAGCTTCTGCATTTTTTCCTGCATCTGCTGGGCCTGTTTCATGATATTGCCAAGTCCACCTTTACCAAACATAGGTTGTCACTCTTTATTGATGGGTTAATACAGTAGGCGCCTGCGGCGCCATGGGCTCGATGCTGTCGACATCCAGCTCGGCGGCAAAGCGCGAGATAAGGAATTGTACCGCATCATCGGCCTCGATTTCATCTCTGGCGCGCGCCCGGGCCGCCTGAAACAGCTGTTGCTCCACCTCGGCCGGGGTGGTGCCCTGCTCGCCCAGCACCACATTCAGGGTGATGGCACGGCCCAGATGCTTAACCAGCATGGCTTCCAGCTCTTCCCGGGTCTTGTCATTCAGCAGGTGCTTGTGCTCCGGCCGCAGCCGCAGCTGCCAGTTATCCTGGTTTTGTTCCAGGGTGCTGTGCATGGCCAGCTGGCGCAACAGGCCCCCCAATGGCAGTTGCGATACCAGCTGTGCCCATGCGTCCTCGGCCTGGGGCAGCAATTGCGACGGCCTGAGCGGCTCGGGACCGTCTTTTATCTTCCAGTTTGTCTGAGGCACCAAAGGCTGAACGGCAACCGGGGCTGGCGGAGCCTCGGGCTGAGGCGTAACCTTGGTCCGCTGTGGTGCCGGCCGGGTCGGCGGCGCCTGTGGTGCTGGTGCCGCGGTGCCTTCCGGCTCCCAGGGCGGCGCATCGCTGTCGTCCCAGGCCATGTCGTTGTAGGCATCCAGGGGCGGCAGTTCGCTGTGTTGTTGGGCAGCTTGCTCCTGTGCTGGCCTGGGCTGGGGCTTCGGTTGAGGCGAAACCGGGCGCTCTGGCGTGGCCACAGTAGACGCCGGACGCGCCGGTGCGGTACGCGCCTGGGGCGCCGGAGCCGGTGCGCTCTCACTGGGCTCCTGGCTCAAGAGCCGGTTGCGGGTTTGCAGCAGCCGGCGAATACGCGCGGCTTGCTCGGCGGCTTCATCCACCAGGGGCGCGGGCTCGGCTGCGGTTTCCTTGTTCGTTTCCGCCGCCTCAGGCTCTGCCGGTGAGCTGGCCTCGGCGCTGGCCGCCGGTTCGGCCTCGGGCTGCGCCGGAGGCTCAGCTACCGGGGGCACAGGGTCAACCGCTGCGGAAGGAGCTTCGCTGGCCGAAGCCGTGTCCGGCTCCTTGCCCATGCGCGCCGCTTCCTGCCAGATTTGTGCCTGCTCCTGCTCGAGTCTGGCAGTCATGGCCTCGTCGTCTGCCGGCGCGGCCACCGGCTCAGGCTTTTTTACGGGCGCCGGCTCCGGCCGAGGGGGGACTGCCGGCTGGCTGACCGCCGGCGGTGTGGCCGGCGCAGTTGCGGTGGCAGCATTGGGCACAAACGCCAGGGTGCGCAGCAGGGTCATTTCCAGGGCCGAGCGGCCATCGGGGGCAAAGGGCAGATCCTTTCGGCCCTGCAGACAAATCTGATAATACAGCTGAATTTGATCCGGGCTCACCAGAGGTGCCAGCCGGTTAAGCTCATCGGCATGGGGCACTCCCTGGGCCGGCACCACCTGGGCCATGGCCAGCTGGTGCCAGAAGGCAATCAGCTCTTTATGCACATGATCGTAATCGGGGCCCAGACTTGCCAGCTCGGCCACCCGTGCCAGCAGCGCGGCACCGTCGCCGGCCAGTACCGCCTCCACCAGCGCCAGCAACTGCTCCCGGTTAAGGTTGCCGAGCATGCGCTCCACTTCCGCCAGCTGAAGGTGACCGTTACCAAAGGCCAGGGCCTGATCGGTGAGACTCAGGGCATCGCGCAGGCTGCCGTCGGCAGCGCGGGAAAGCGCGGCAGTGGCCTCGGGCTCAAACGCCAACTGTTCCTGCTGCAGTATGTGCTGCAGCTGGCCGTCAATCTGGCCCGGCTCCAGGCTTTTAAGATGAAACTGCA
Organism: Oceanimonas aquatica; assembly: GCF_030732065.1. Classification (GTDB taxonomy): domain Bacteria; phylum Pseudomonadota; class Gammaproteobacteria; order Enterobacterales; family Aeromonadaceae; genus Oceanimonas. The sequence goes on along the minus strand of NZ_JAVBHX010000001.1, from coordinate 442,100 downwards.
GGCAGCGCGACAGTATGGTGATGGGCAGTTTTTGCGGATCCGTGGTGGCCAGCAAAAACTTCACATGAGGCGGCGGCTCTTCCAGGGTTTTGAGCAGGGCGTTAAAGCTGTGCCGGGAGAGCATGTGCACCTCATCGATAAGGTACACCTTGAACCGGCCCCGGGCGGGCTGGTACTGCACGTTGTCGAGCAGCTCGCGGGTGTCTTCCACCTTGGTGCGGCTGGCGGCGTCGATCTCCAGCAGGTCGACAAAGCGCCCCTGCTCTATTTCCTGGCAGCTGTCGCACTGGCCACAGGGGTCGGCGGTGACGCCGCCCTCGCAGTTAAGCGCCTTGGCCAGCAGCCGGGCAATGGAGGTTTTGCCCACGCCCCGGGTGCCACTGAACAGATAAGCATGATGCAACCGCCCCTGATCCAGGGCATTCACCAGGGCGGTCAGTACGTGCTGCTGCCCCACCACCTCGCCAAAGCGGCGCGGACGCCACTTGCGGGCCAGAACCTGATAACTCATTCGCTTAATGGCCGTCAAATTCAACCAGGCTGGTGACACGCACGCCCAGCTTGTTAAGGCGCTGTATGCCACCCAGGGCCGGCAGGCCAATCACAAAGGCCGCATCCTGCACCTCGCCGCCACAGCGGCGCACCAGCTTGACCGCCGCTTCTACGGTGCCGCCGGTGGCCAGCAGATCGTCGATGATCAGCACCTTTTCACCGGGCACAATGGAGTCGGCATGAATTTGCAGGGTATCGGTGCCATATTCCAGCTCGTAGGGCACTTCCACCACTTCCCGGGGCAGCTTGCCCGGCTTGCGCGCCGGTACAAAGCCCACCCCCAGGGCCGCCGCCACCGGCGCCCCGAAAATAAACCCCCGGGCCTCAGTACCCAGCACCTTACGCACTCCCGAATGGCGATAGTGCTCCACCAGGGTTTCTATGGTCAGGCGAAAGGCCTCACCGTCTTCCAGCAGGCCGGTGATATCACGAAACACGATGCCGGGCTTGGGATAATCGGGAATGGAAACGATGCTGTTCGCAATCAGCTTGAGGGTGTCTTGTTTCATGGGATCTGGCTGCCTCGTCGAGCCCGGCTAACGCGGGCATGGCATTGAATTAAGGAGTGAAATCTTAGGGCCTCGTCTGCTCCATTGCAACCACGGGGCGCTCGGGCACCACCGGCAGTCGCCGCATCCAGCACACCAGGGCAATAAAGGTCAGCACCAGCAGGCCACGCACCCACCAGGTGGGCACCAGATAAATGGACAATGCAAAACTGGCCGCCATCAGCCACAGTGCCCGCCGCCGCACGTTCAGGCGCAGACCACGGTGGGTTTGCCAGTCCTGAATCATGCCACCAAACCAGCGGTGATTCACCAGCCAGTGGTGCACGCGCGGAGACGACCTGCCAAAGCAAAAGGCAGACAACAATACGAAGGGTGTGGTGGGCAGCACCGGCAAAAAGGCACCAAGAACACCCAGCCCCAGTGAAATGCCACCCAGCAGTGCAAATAATATACGCATGGCACGCTCCCGCCCGTTACCCGTTAACGGCACTATAGCAAAATTCACTTGCAAAAACCGGGCCCCGCCAGAACCATGGCGCTTTGTGCGGCGGCCCGGTACACTGCCGCCTTTTATTGCCTGTAGTCACTGCCATGCGCCTGATCCTGGCCCCGATGGAAGGGGTACTCGACCATTTAATGCGGGACCTGCTCACCCGTCTTAATCCCTTTGACCTTTGTGTGACCGAATTTGTACGGGTGGTGGACATGCGCCTGCCGCCCCGTGTGTTTCACCGCCTGTGCCCCGAGCTGCATCAGGGCTGTAAAACGGCTTCCGGCACCCCGGTGCGCATTCAGCTGCTGGGCCAGTCGCCGGAGTGGCTGGCGGAAAACGCCGACCAGGCCTGCCGGCTGGGCGCCGAGGGCATTGATCTCAACTTTGGCTGCCCGGCCAAAACGGTGAACAAACACAGGGGCGGCGCCGCTTTGCTGGCCGACAGCGAGCAGCTTTACCGCATTGGCAAGGCGGTTCGCGCCGCCGTGCCCGCGCACCTGCCGGTAAGCGCCAAAATTCGCCTGGGGCTGGAAGAGCGCGACAGTTATCTGGAAAACAGCCAGGCCCTGGCCGACGCCGGCATCAGCGAGCTGGCGGTGCACGCCCGCAGCAAAAAGGACGGCTATCGCCCGCCGGCCTACTGGCCACTGGTGGCGGACATACAAAAGCGGCTTGCCATTCCCGTTATCGTTAACGGCGAAATCTGGAACGCGGATCAGGCCACTCAGGCAAAAAAGCAAAGCGGCTGTGAGGATATCATGCTGGGCCGGGGCGCTCTTGCCCTGCCCAACCTGGGCGCCACCATCAGGCACGGCAACGATGCCATGAGCTGGCATGAGGTGGTTACACTGCTGCTGGATTATTCGGCGCTGGAGGTGGAAGGCAACAAGGCGGTGTATTACCCCAACCGCATCAAGCAATGGCTGAATTACCTTAAATTACAGTACCCCGAAGCCCGGGAACTGTTCGCCGATATTCGTACCCTGAAGCACACCGATGACATTCGGCGAGAGCTTGCGAAGCAAGCTTCGCAGCTTTAAGCCGTAAGCTGTCAGCTATAAGTGGTGGTGGCTGGAAGCTTGGTGCAGTGCCTGGTAACAAAGAGCAGTCTGCAGCAAAGAGATCGGAGTTCTGCAGGCACAGCATATGAACTACAGGCTACGCCGAGCTACTTACAGCTTAAAGCTGATAGCTTACAGCTCCCCTTCGGGGGCTCCCCGCAGAGGTTCTTGATTTGCATCATGATGTTAACAAGTAGCCAATTCTATACTGGCATCATATTCCACCGACTGGATGTCATCATGAGCAGCAATATTACCGAAAACGAGCTGGAGCAACGGCTGCTGGCGGTGGCGGAAGACCGCCGTCACGGCTTTTTGCATGCGCTACAGGAGCTGGATGCCGGGCTGGCCGCCCAACTAAAAGACGTGCCCCCCGACGACTGGGCCGACTACCCTGCCCTGTCGGCCTGGCCGCAACTGCAACCCCAACTACAAACCCTGCGCCAGGTGGACGCCGCCCTGTGCCAGTGGCAACTGGGTCTGTACGGCCTGTGCAGCGACTGCGAAGCCGAGCTGGACCCGGCGCAACTGTTGGCCGACCCGTGCCGGCAGCGTTGCACTCAGTGCGAGGAGAAATACCAGAAAGCACAGCACGCCAGCTGGACGCTGTAGGCGTATAGCGGTGAGGAGAGAAGAGTAAGGGGTGAGGTAAAACATATTCGGGCCAGAGTGACTGGCCTGATTTTTTTGGTTTCTTTCCAATATTAAAAAAGCCGGCTTTCGCCGGCTTTTTGCTTCTGTATCAGCTGGTTAGCTAATATTAGAAGTTGTACTGAATACCAACGCCGTAACGGTCGTCACGGTCAGCATCGTCGTCATTGATTTCGTATTCGGCGTACAGCTTGGCTTTGGCAGTCAGGTCATACTGAGCACCCAGAGTGACTGCATCAACACTGTCGAAGTCACCAGAAATACCGTCGATTTCGGTTTCTTCTTTGGAGTACTGAGCCAGCAGGGTCCAAGCATCTACATTGTAGGTAGCAGTTACTTCGTAACCTTCAGTCTCAACATCAACGGCATTGTTTTCAAGCTGCTGCTGAGTGTAGCCAGCGGCGATGTAGAAACCATCGATGGCGTAGTTTACACTGGTCATCCAAGCATCAACATCAGTGTCATCGGTAGCGATACCCAGGTTGCCCCAGTTTTGCTTTTCATAGGCAGCACCAAAGCCCAGGCCCATCGGCAGAGTGTAGGCAGCAGCTACTGACCACTGGTTTTCTTTCTGCTCGTTATTGTCGAGCTTGTCAGCATCGGCAAAAGCATAGGCGGCGCGCAGATCCAAGCCATTGTTGGCATAACCTACACGAATTTGGTCGTCGGCCTTGTCGTCAATCAGACCCAAAGAACCATAAGAGGTTTGAGCACCAAACACGTTAAAGATATCATGCTGGTACATAACCAGAGCGTAAGGGTCCTGGCTGCGACCAAAAGTCAGCTCGGTGGTATCCATAAAACGGAAACCAGCCCAGGCATAACGGGCGTCGAGGCTGTCGGAACCGGTGGCGTCATCGCCTTCGGCAACAACCTGCCATTCCAGCTTACCGATCAGGTCAACGTCGTTGTTCAGGGCGTACTTCATGTTCACACCCAGACGCGCTTCGCCTTCACCCCCGAAGTTGTTGGCTTTCACGCCATTTTGGAACTTCATTTCACCGGCTTCATACTGAACGCGGCCGTAGATATCAACCTGGGCGCCTTCGTCGGAGTATACGGTCACGGCGCTGGCAGAGGTAGCGAACAGCGCAGGAATGGTCAGTGCAAGAATCGTTTTTTTCATGATTTTATTTGCCTACTGTAATTAAACACTAAGTCCTTGTTATTCCCTGTGTTAGCAACGCTAGCGTTACTATGGAGGGCAGCCTATCATCGGTATTTTTACCGCGCAACAAAATACCGGGAACTTTTTGTGACACTGATGCTCGCTTGCTGGCCAAGTGTGACTCGCCTCTCCTTTTCACCTTTACGTATTGCAAGTGGCATATAACCGACTACCGGGTATACTTGAGGCCGCATTTTATACCGGAAACATGCCATGCCCAGCGCCGATTACCGCACTCTTGTGCGGGCCAATTACCGCCAGTTAAGTGAATCCGTTCAGGGGTTTAGACCCAGGCGGGAACAAAACTTCCTGGTGGCGGAAATCGGCAAGGTGCTGCTGGGCCAGTATGACCCCGCCCGCCGCATTCTGGTGGCCGAGGCCGGCACCGGCATTGGCAAATCGTTAGCCTATTTACAGGCCACCATTCCCTGGGCAAGGCTCAACAATAAAAAGGTGGTGATCTCCACCGCCACCCTGGCCCTGCAGGAGCAACTGGTCAATAAAGACCTGCCGCTGTTTCAGCCTCACTGCCAACCAACATTCACCTTTACCCTGGCCAAGGGCCGGGCCCGCTACTGCTGCCGCCAGCGACTGCAGAGCCTGGCCCAGGGAGAAGGCCAGATCAGCATGTTTGAGGCGGCCGAGGCGCTTACGCCCAAACAGCAGCAACAACTGGCCGAACTCTGGCACGCGCTGGAAGCCGGCGACTGGGTCGGCGACAGAGACAGCTGGGCCGAGCCCATAGATGATGCCCTGTGGCAACAACTGCAAACCGAGCGCCACAGCTGCCAGCCCCAGCTGGGTCACGGCCACTGCCCCTTTCACGCCGCCCGGGCCGAGCTCGACAAGGTGGACGTGATAGTCGTGAACCATGCCCTGCTGCTGGCGGATCTGGCCATGGGCGGCGGCATTATTCTGCCCGAGCCGGAAAGCTGCGTGTATGTGCTGGACGAAGCCCACCACATTGCCCACATTGCCCGGGAGCAGGGCTCGGCAAGACTTTCGCTGCGCTCGGCCCGGCGCAACCTGGAGCAGTTCAACAAGCAACTGCCCGGCATGGCCACAGCACTGAAGGATGACGGCCAGAACGCCGTTAACCGCACCCAACAGGCGTTGCAGCAACTTATACCTTCCCTCGGTGAGCTGTATAAACAGTTGCAGGCGGCCCTGCGTTCCGGCGATCTGACCCCAGACGATCAGGGTTGCCTGCGCTTTGCCGCCGGCGAGCTGCCCGAACTGCTGACCCACTCCCTGACCTCATTAAAAGACGAGCACAAACAGCTGGCACAGGGTCTGGGCCGGTTACAAAACCAGCTTGCAGAAGCCCTCAAGCAGCAGCCGGGCAACAGTGCGGTGTCTGGTGCCATGGCCAGCATTAGTCTGCAGCAGCTGCATGCCGATGAAGCCCTGGGGCTGTGTGAGCTGATGCTGAAAGCCGTGGGCCCCAAACACACGCCGCCGGCGCGCTGGCTGGAGCAGAGCAAAAACGACACCAGCCTGTGCGCCACGCCCCTGGCGGTGGGCCACTTGCTGGAGCAATGGTGCTGGTCGCGGGCGGCGGCGGTGGTGATGGTGTCGGCCACCTTTACCGCCCTCAACGACTTCAGCTATTTTCGCCGGGCCGTGGGCCTGCGGGCCGACGATGGCAGCCAGTATCTGCGGCTTAACTCGCCTTTCAACTACGCCGGCTCCAGGCTGATTATTCCGTCTCTGCCTTGCGAGCCCCAGGACGCAGGGTTTGATGACCTGCTGGGTGAAGAAATTCCCCGCTGGCTTAAAGATGAAAAGGCCAGCCTGGTGCTGTTTTCGTCTTACCGGCAGATGAACGCCGTGGCCAAAGCGCTGCGTGACAAGGGGCATTCCCTGCTGGTGCAGGGAGAAGCCGGGCGCCAGGCGTTGCTGGAGCTACACCGCATGAAATGCGACGGTGGCCAGCCCAGCGTGCTGTTTGGCACCGGCAGCTTTGCCGAGGGGCTGGACTTGCCCGGCCATTACCTCACCAACCTCATTATTACCAAACTGCCCTTTGCGGTGCCCACCTCGCCGGTGGAAGAAGCCATGGCCGAGTGGATAAGCCTGAGTGGCGGCAATCCCTTTATGCAGCTCACCGTGCCCGAAGCCTCACGCAAGCTCATTCAGGCCTGTGGCCGGCTGCTGCGTACCGAAACCGATAAAGGTCGCATTGTGCTGCTGGACCGGCGCCTGCTGACGCGCCGCTACGGCCCGGCGCTGCTGAATGCCCTGCCCCCCTTTACCCGGGAAACGTGAGCGGGCGCCGGTTTGCCAATTGCGTCCGGTTTTATAAATTGTCACAATCGTTCGGTTTACTACATAACGTGACGCCCACAACGGGCAGAATGGCTCAGGAGCCCTTATCTATGAAACTGCGTGTTACCCTTGCCGCCCTGGCCGCGGCTGGTCTGTGTTTTGGCGCCACCGCCGCCACTTTTGAAGCCGAGCAGCCTTATCAAATCTTTCTGGTAAACGGCGAAAAGACCGCCAACTCCATTACCAAAAACATTCATGAAGTGACCCTGAACGAGGGCAAAAACCAGCTGGCCATTGGCTACACCGATGATTACTCCAACCGCTCCGAAGTGCGCGTGCTGAATGGCGACCCGGTGATCATCAAGCTGGACAAGGTGCCTGCCGATGCCGAGCTGACCATCGAATATAAAAAACCGCTGAACTACCAGCTGGCCAAACAGTTCCTGCGCGAGCAGGACAGCCGCCTCACCGTGGTCAACAAGAACACCGGCGAGCGGATTGATGCTGAGCTGTCTACCATTCCCATGCCCGCCGGCCTGGACACCGCCGGTGGCATTCAGGCGCACCTGAAGGAAACCCGCCAGGCCTTTAACGGCCGCACCGAGGCCGCCGTGGCCGCTGCCCAGGAAAAGTTCGGTGACGCCGTGGTTGACGCCGACGCCATGGAAATGCTGCAGCACTGGTGGAACGCCGCCGACGCCGACACCCGCCGCGCCTTCCAGATCTGGGCAATTCAGCAGCAGTAAGACGATATTCGCAAGCATGCTGAAATGCCGGGCAACGCCCGGCATTTTTTATGAGCGTGACAAACGAATTAAAACCCCGACCCGGGCTGTTCAAGAAACGCCTGCTCTTCCGGCGTGGACGGGCGGCCCAGTATGGCGTTGCGGTGCGGATAGCGGCCAAAACGCTCGATAATGTTGCGGTGCTTGTGTTCAAAGTCGAGGTTGTCGGCCAGACCCAGCCGTTCAAACAGGACCAGGGCCTGATCGTGAATTTTCAGCGATTCACTGTGCATAAAGGGCATATAGAGAAACAACCGTTGCTCGGGGCTGAGTGCCCGCTCGGCGCCCTGGCTGATGGCCTCCTGCGCCAGCGCCAGAGCCATGCCGTCGGCGGCAAAGGCATTGGGATAATTGCGGTGAATATTGCGGGAAAACTGGTCGAGCACAATGATCTCGGCCAGCCGTCCCTGAGTGCGTATGCGCCATTCAAACAACTCGCCCCTGCAGGCCCGCTGGTGCAGGCCGCCAAACTGCCCGGCAATGCTCGCATCCAGCGCGGCGTCCTTTTTCCACCACTGGGCCGGGGTCAATTCCTCAAACCAGAACTCCAGTACCCGTTGATACATCGGCTTCTCCTGTCCAGTTCCCGTGTGGCAACAGTATAGAAGAGCCGGCGAACATCAGAATACCCAGTGAGCCACCAGGGCGATCACCGGCAGGGTGACCAGAGTGCGCATCAAAAAGATGACAAACAGCTCAATAATGTTCACCGGAATCTTGCTGCCCAGCAGCAGCGCACCCACTTCCGACATATAGATAAGCTGGGTCACCGACAGGGCGGCAATCACAAAGCGGGTCATGTCACTTTCGATGGAGGTGGCCAGAATGGCCGGAATAAACATGTCGGCAAAGCCCACCACCATGGTTTGCGAGGCCGCCACCGCCTCGGGAATGTGCAGTAGCTCCAGCAGCGGCACAAAAGGCATGCCCAACCAGGAGAACAGCGGTGTGGTTTCCGCCACCACCAGTGCCAGAGTGCCGAACGCCATCACCACCGGCAGCACGCCCAGCAGCATGTCGAGGGCATTGTGTACTCCGGCCCGGGCCACCTGAGCCAGGCCTTCTACCTTGCCGGCCCGGGCCAGCGCCAGCTTCAGGCCATGGCCAAAGCGGGAGTAGCCGTCAGGAGTGGCCTCGGCATTGGCCGGGCGGGCTTCACCGTTAATAAAGGTGTCTTTTTTCCAGCACAGGGGGGGCAGGCGCGGTACCACAACGGCGGCGACAATGCCCGCCAGACAAACGGCACCGTAAAAAGGCAGGAACATGTGCTCCAGCTTCACCTGGGCCAGTACCACCAGGCTGAAGGTAATGGACACCGCCGAAAAGGTGGTGCCGATCACTGCGGCTTCCCGCTGAGTGTAATGATGGCCTTCATACTGTTTGCTGGTCAGCAAAATGCCCACGCTGCCATCTCCCAGCCAGGAGGCCATGCAGTCTACCGCCGAGCGGCCCGGCAAACGAAACAGCGGGCGCATAATGCCGGTGAGCAGAGTGCCCACCAGCTCCAGCAGGCCAAAGTCGAGCAGCAGCGGCAGCAGCAGACCGGCAAAAATAAACACGGAAAACAGCACCGGCAGCAGATCGTTCAGCACCAGGCCGCCGGTATCGCCGCTGTAAAGCAGCTCGGGGCCGGCCTTAAAATGCACCAGCAACACAAATACCGCGCCCAGCAGCCGGCTTATCAGCCAGACCGGGCGCACGTTAAACAGGGTGTTGAGAAACGCGCTGTTCAGCAGCCAAGCGGGCTTAACCAGGGTGCCGAGCAACGACAACAGCGCCGACAGGGTAATGAGGCCTGTCACAATGGCGGGCAACTGCTCGCCCAACATGGCCTGCACACTCTTGGCCAGCACCGCAATCATGATGGTAAGGTTGCCCTGCCAGGCCACCGGCGTCATAAACAGCAGAACGCCCGCCAGCGAGGGCAGCAGAAACATCAGCCAGTTGCGGGTACCACCGGCACGCGCCGTCAGCGCTTTTTCCATGAAAACTCCTTTCCGGCCGGTGGTATCCGGCACGGTAAAATAACAATTACTGTAAAAATAAGATCTTGCCGTTATTTTCAGCTGCATAATGCTTGTTAACTGGCGCATAATGCAGCATTCAGCACGGCATTCAGTGAATAGTTATTTTACAGGCAAAAGTATTACACAGAAAGAACAAGATGAAATATCAAACCAATCATTAACAATTGGTCAGAATAATAGTTCGACTTTTTAACATCAGTACGAACGTCGTGTCAGCACAAAGCACAGTTCATCAAAAAAGCTGCATTCCCCTGCCGCTACCCGGCGATTGTTGCTGCCTTCTTCGGTACGCTCCAGCAGCACCACCTCAAAATAGGGATCGAACAGGGTGCGGACTTCACGCTCATTTACCGCAAAGGGCGGCGACTGATCCTGAGCCGAGTCGTGGTTTACGGTCACCAGCAACATACGACCACCGGCCTTTACCAGCTTCGCCAGTAACCCGGCATATTCCGGACGCATGGCGGGCGGCAGCGCAATCAGTGCCGCCCGGTCGTAGGCGAGCTCAAACTGCCGGCCAAGGGCCCCTGCCTGAAAAAAATCGCCTTCATACAGGCTGAATGCACCCTGCTGCCAGCGCACAAAAGGCCCTTCGGTGTCGCGCACCGGCGAAAGTCTTGCCTCTTCAAAAAAGTCGCCTATCGCCAGCTGCGACAACTCAAAGCCGGTCACGGAATGGCCCTGCTCCGCCAGCCAGTGCATGTCGCGACTTTTGCCGCATAGCGGCACCAGCACCTGAGTACCGGGCTGGGCACCGATGTGGTGCCAGCAGCCACGCAGGTGGGTGTTAATGCCATTTTGATGAAACCCAATGCGGGATGTTTGCCAGCACTGATGCCAGAACTGTGGGTCCATGCTTGCGTCCTCCAATAAAAAAACCGGACTATGACAGTCCGGTTTTAACTTCTCAAGCGGCCCGGAACTGATTGGTGTGGCTGTCGTAGCGATAGCCTATTTGCGCCATGCGTGCACTCACCCAGCCGCCGTCCAGCTCGTAGCGTGACAGCAGTACGTCCAGGCTGTCGCATTCAATACGCAGTTTCTCATTGAGAATGCTCAGCACCATGTGGGTGTCCATCCGTTCCAGTTGCGTTCTGTCCATGTTGCTCTCCTGCTGGTAACTGGCCGGCATCATCACCGGCAAGAATCAGAATACTGTAAATTTAACCAGTTAAATATTGACCAAAACGACCCAAGCGAATACTGTATGTATAAACAGCAAAGCAACAGGCAGGGCCGAACCATGATGAACCTTTCATTACTCCGCACGCAGGCACTGATCTCCCGGCAGGACTCCCTGCCCCGCTGCAGAGCCACCAGTGCCGTTCACCACGCCAGCGCCGCCCCCCAGGCCGCATTGTTGGCCAGGCTGGCAGCACTCAGCCACAGTAATACCGGCTGGATCCTGATCGCCAATGCACCGGGCCGGCTGTGCCGCCAAACCCTGGCCACCGCCGGTATCAATCCTGCCCGCATTGTGGATGCCCACTGCCTGAGCCCCCAGCAACTGCAAGCCGCACTGGCAAGCCCGGCAATCGCCGCCGTGGTGTGCTGGCAACAGCAAGATGAAACCTTTTTGCCAAGGCGGCAAGCCGGCGAACGCCTTTTTGTGATCGGTCCGGCAGTGGCGCTCTGCCCGCTGCACTGAACAGTGCAAGCAATAAAAAAACCGGCGCTGCCGTTAAGCAACGCCGTTTTTTTTATGAAAATAGGGTCATCGATGTAAAGCAGGGCCTTACTCACAATAATCCGGCTGCTGTGCCGGTGCCGCTTGTTGAAAGGCGGGCTGGCGCTGGCAGTGGTAATAAATGGCCATGACTCTGGGGTACAGCGTCAAGTCACAATTCATGCGAATACCGTTGGCCACCTGGGGCACCAAGCAACAGTCGGCCAGGGTGGGCTGGTCCCCAAAGCAATACTCTCCAACGCCATGGCGGACCAACAACGCCTCGACGGCCCTCAGCCCCTCGGCAATCCAGTGGGCATACCAGGCCTGCTGCTGTGCCTCACTCACACCCAACTCATTTTTCAGATAGTTAAGCACCCTGAGATTGTTAAGCGGATGCATATCGCAGGCGATAAGGTTGGCCAGTTCCAGCACGCGGGCCCGCAGTAAAGGCTCGGCAGGCAACAAAGGAGGATCCGGCTGCAAGGTTTCAAGATAGTCGATAATGGCGAGTGACTGCCCCAACGCCACGCCTTCGTCATTCACCAGCAGAGGAACGCCACCGGCCGGGTTTAGCGTGCGGTAGGCTTGATCTCGCTGCTCCCCGGCCCTCAGGTTGACGGCGCAATAATCAACATGCAACCCCTTAATCGCAAGGGCAATACGCACCCGGTAAGAGGTTGAACTGTTAAAAAAGCTGTATAGCTGCATAGGTTATCGCTTGCTGATGGCCTGCATGGATTTGGCCTGGTTCAGGTTTTCCACCGCTCTGGGGTAGTAACGGGGTGAAGCGTCGATGGCCCGCTGAAACAGGCTGGCGGCACTCTCGTACTCCCCTTCCATCAGGGCGATATAACCCAGATCGTTCAACGCCTCGGCCTGAGTCATGATCTTGCGCAGGGCTGCAAGGGCTTCCGAGCTGCGGCCCCAGCGGTAATAAAGTAATCCGAGGTTGCTCCAGGCACGCTCGTAATCCGGCTCCTGGTTCACCGCCCGCAGCAGAGCCCGTTCCGCCTGGGGATATTCCCCTTCAAGGTAATAGGAAAAACCCAGGTTGGTGTGCAGCATGGCCATGCCGGGCTGAATGTTAAGGGCGCACTGGTAATGTTTACGGGCCTGCTGACCCTGCTCAAGAATGTCGGCCAGTAATCCCAGGCCATTGTAGCTGCGCCAGGGCGAGTTGGCATCGGTCACGCATTCACCAGCCTGCTCACTGCTCTGTTCCAGCCGAGCCATATCCGTGGTTACCACATCAAGCAACAGGGTTTCGGCTTCGTCGTGCCGCTTCATATCAATAAGCAGAAGGGCCAGCCCTTCCTTGGCATCCCGGCGCTTTGCATCTTCTTCAAGAGCACTGCGGTAAGCCTGCTCGGCGCGGGCGTTGTTATTGCGTTGACGCTCCAGCCGGGCAATGTTGAGGTAAATATCCACCGGCTCGAAGTCATCAAAGGCGAGCGCCTGAGTGTAGGCATAGATCATGGCATCGGGATCGCCGGAGGTTTGTGACTGGGCAATCAGCATTTGTGCTTCCTTGCCATTGGTGGGACTGATGACCCCCGCCCCAGGGGGCTTGGCGGAGGAAAGTCCGTTTTCATCAGAGTCTGACATAGCAGAACAGCCAGACAACAAAGTGATTACCAGCGCAATTGCAGTGTGTTTCATGTTGTTATCCTCAAGCCGGTTCCATGGCCAAAGTTTTTTATTATGTTCAGGCTAACTGTTGCCTCTCTTCTAGGCCAGTGTTTCTTCTGTAAAGAATGTCGACTCAAAGGCCGGCATGACGAAAGTAGTCAGTCATCACATATTGCCAAACACGCGGAATACCTTAAGTATTGCCGGTCCAACGGCAACAATAAAAAATGATGGCCAGATCAACATGACCAGCGGAAAAATCATCTTGGTGCCCACCTTGGCTGCCAGCTCTTCCGCCTCCTGCTTGCGCTTGATCCTGTATTCATCTGCGTAAACCCGCAGGGTCTCGGCAATACTGGTACCCAAGTGAATACTCTGATTAATGGCCACGGTCAGGCTTTTGAAGTCATCCAGGCCCGTACGCAGAATAAACTCGTCAAAGGCCTGCTGCATGCTAAAGCCGGCGCGAAGCTTGGCAGATATCAGGGTAAGCTCATCGGCCAGTTCATCATGGCTCATGCTGACTTCCTGAGCCACTCGCTGTAATGCCGCCTTGAAACCAAGCCCTGCCTCGGTGCAAACAACAAGCAAATCGAGAGCATCGGGCATGGCAAGTTTCATGCGGGTCATACGCTTGTTTGCCAACCGCTCCAGAACGAATACAGGCAGTAAATAAGCTACATAACCTACACCCACCAAAATCAGCAAAATCTTGTCAAGAGGCAGCTGGGTCAGCATATTCAACACAACAAATGTCACAAGCAAAGATACCAGCACCACCATAACTCTTATACCGAGAAACACTCGGTAAGCAGAGCCTTTATGAAAACCGGCATGCACCAACTGAGTACGAATTCGATGACCGTTAAAAACGCTAGCATGCTCCTTGGCAACCACCAACCGCTGCTCAAGGGACTGTTCTTCATCTCCATCGGCTTCGCGCTGAATTTCCTTCAACTGACGACGATAAGGGCTGGCCACACCACTGGCTACCAGGGTCAGCCCCCAAAACAAGGTAAGGGCGCTAAGGCCTACCACCGCAATCAGCACCCATTGTCGTAGTTGCGGATCGGCCAGTACCTGGCCCAGTATTTGATTGAGAGTGTCCATACTCACACCTCTATCTTGATAATTTTGCTAATCCACCAGGTACCCAGAACCATTCCTATGGCTCCGGCTATCAATAATTTATGGCCTTCCTTTGTATTGACCAACTCGGTAATGTAACCAGGTGTAGTGATAAAAATCAGCGCAAACAAGGCAAAGGGAGTGAGCACCAATACCCAACCAGACATACGGCCTTCCGCCGACAGGGTTCTTAACTGACGATTAAACTTGAAGCGATCCCGAATGATTTTTGCCAATTTGTCAATATTTTCAACCAGGTTACCACCAGTTTCACGCTGCACCTGTACCGCGCTGACCAAGGCCATATTGGACACACTGGGTACACGCTCCAGCAATCCGGTCATGGCCTTACGTATGTCCTTGCGGTAGTTGATATCGGCAAACACCAGAGCAAACTCACGACCTATAGGGTTGGGCATCTGCTCACTGATGAGCTTTATCGTGTCGGAAAAGGAATAGCCTGCTTGCAGCCCCCGTTTCATAATGTCTAGTGCTTCCGGCATTTGCTGCTCATACATGGACAACCGATTCAGGTAACTCCGCTTTAACTTGAGCCAGGTAATAAGTGATGGCACCACCAGCATAATAAGGCTTAGCCAAATGTTGTACAGCCACAGCCAGCTAACTACAACCAGCACCAGCGTAATGAAACCAACCATAAACACCAGCTGATACGCATAAAGCTTAGAACCAGCCAACTCCAGAGAAAATGCCACCCGCTCCATAATGGGAAGGGTTTCTATATGTCGCAGTGTAGGTGACAGGGCATCTAGCTTTTTGGTGCGAAAAATAGATGCCTGGGCTTGTTCCTTATTTTCATCAGCCAGAGCCTGAACTCGGCGCTTTAGCATGGTTGAGTATTTCAGACGGGGCTGACTGACAGGTACAAACATCGCCATACTCAGGCATACCACCGCCAGCCCCACAAGCGCCAGAAAGATCAGCATATTCATAAGCGCCTCCGGTTAAAAAATGCCCTTGTGCAGATCATCATCGCCAAACAGACTTCGCGGCAGCACCATGCCTCTGCGGGCAAGCCGATCGTAGAAGTTGGGCATAACCCCTGTGGCTTTATGACGACCCAGAACATTACCTTCGGCATCAATCCCCGTGCGCTCAAAGGTAAATATTTCCGACATGGTGATGGTCTCACCTTCCATGCCGTGTACTTCCTGCATGCTGATCAACCGCCGCTTGCCGTCTTCCTGGCGTTCCAACTGAATAATCAAATCCAGCGCGGAGGCCACCTGAGTACGAATATTTTTCACCGGCATATCAAACCCGGTCATGGACACCATGTTTTCAAGACGGCTCAGCGCATCGCGGGGTGTATTAGCATGCACGGTAGTCAGTGAGCCCTCATGGCCGGTATTCATGGCGGTGAGCATGTCGAAGGCCTCGGCACCACGCACCTCCCCCACCACAATACGATCAGGTCGCATACGCAGGGTATTTTTAACCAGGTCCCGAAGACTGATTTCACCTCTTCCTTCGATGTTGGCAGGCCGACTTTCCAGTTGTACTACATGGGGCTGTTGCAATTGTAGTTCGGCGGAATCTTCAACCGTGATAATGCGCTGGTTAGAAGGTATAAAGCTGGATAAAATATTCAGAAAGGTTGTTTTACCGGTACCGGTACCGCCCGAAATAAGAATGTTAAGCTTGCCCTTGACCACGGCCTCCATTACCTCGGCAATGGCCGGGGTAATGGTGCCAAAATCAATCAGGGTATCAATGGCCAGTTTTTCCACGGTAAAACGACGAATGGAAACGGTAGGCCCATTCAGTGCCAGGGGCGGAATAATGGCATTCACCCGGGAGCCGTCTTTCAGGCGAGCATCCACCATGGGCGAGAGTTCATCAATACGTCGCCCCACACTGGAGACAATACGCTCTATTACCCCCATGAGGTGTTCGTCGTCATGAAACGTCAGCGGCACACGTTCAATGCGGCCCTTGCGCTCAACGTAAATGCTTTTTGCCCCATTTACCATAATATCAGCAATACTAGGGTCGGCCAGCAAGGGCTCAAGCGGCCCCAAACCAAGCACTTCATCAAGTATTTGTCTAATAATATTCTGGCGCGAACTCATGGAAAGCGGCACCGGAGAGTCTTGCATCAACTGATGAGCCAGGCGCTCTATTTGATCGCTGGCCTGCTCTTTGGATACTGTTTGCAACATGGGCAGGTCAAGCATGTCCATCAGCTTGCCGTGCAAACGCTTTTTGTGAACTTCTTCTTCCTGGCTGAGGATATAGTCTTCAAGGTTCATCCGTGACCCCCTTGTTCGATCAGTTACCGAACAGTCGTTTGAATAATCCCGGTTTATCGTTTTGGCCAGATCCGGGCTTGAGCGCACTGGAAAGATGATTAAAACCTTCCACCAGTTTGTGACTACGTTTTTCTTCCGCCACCAACCGGCCCAGATCGGTACAGGTTTCGGCCATGGCGAAATCATTGGCCAGGGTAGCAATGCGTTTGATTTCAGTTGCTTTTTCTATCTCCTGCAGGGAGACGTCCTTTTTCTTGTCGTAACGGTTAACCAGTAGCAAAATACGATCCTTGCCAATGCCCAACTCGTGGCGAAGCTGGCGAAGCAAAAAAATTGTTTCACGCAGTGCACTCAGGCTTTGCTGCATCACCACCACCACCTGCTCGGCATTCTCCAGCAATGGCAGATTCCAGGCTTCAGGTCCGCGGGACATGTCCACTACCACCCGCTGATATTGCCCACGCATCAGGTGCAGCAACTGGGCACACTGGCGGGCGCTAACGGTGTTTTCATCATGCAGGGGTAATACGGACGCTGGCATCACATCCATGCCATCCCGCGCCTTGCTCACCATGCCTGCCAGCGCCATGGCGTCCATTTCACCTGCACGCTGCAAAGCATCATTCAGCCCCCCCTGTTTGTCCCGAATATTGAGGTAATCGGCCAGCGAGCCGTAATGTCGGCTGGCATCGAGCAGCAAAACCTTTTCGTCGTCATTCTGAAAGGCATGGCCCAAATTGGCGCAAACAAAACTGGCCCCCGAGCCGCCCTTGCCGTTTACCACCACGGTAACCGGTGCCAGGCTGATGCTGGCAGATACCTGAGCGGAAATACGCACCAGGGATGACCAGAGCTCTACGGGGTCGCTATCCAGCGGCAGAAAATCGGCGGCGCCCATCCGCATGGCCCTGCGCACCAGACTGGTGTTGGCCGGATCACCCATAAATACAAGGCTTCTACTGTCATCTGCTTTGCGCTCCAGCTCGTCATATACCGGCGCCAGCATGGGATGGTCCACCAACAAGAGAACCTGTCGGTCTCCCTTTGGCAGGAAATCCTGGTCATTCAGTTTTTTAAGCTGCAACTGACTGCTGTTATGCAGTTTGACCTTAAGCAGGGGCCACAACCGCTCGTCCGGATCCATAACATTCAACTGCAACGGACAGGAAAGTGCGGGCAGTGTCTGCATACTCTCTCGCTCCAGTTCCACTATTTTGGCGTCTGTCATATTCCTGCGCCTCCTGTATCGGTACAAATAATATTCCCATCGGGGTTGGACGCTGTTGGTTTGGTTCTTCCCATACTTTCGGTTCTCAGGGTTGTTGAAAAGTCAGGTGAGAATCGAGACAAGTCAACAGACAAAGGAAGTATCATTTCATATCGATAATTAACAATACGGGCACGTACATAGTCAGCTGTATGAGGCGGAATGGCATCAGTTCCGCTATCGGTCAAGTAATTAAAAGCAAGGTTGGTACTCGTAAACCCTGGTAAGAGGCCATTCATCTGGTTGATCACAGCCAGACTCACAATCCCACTATTCACCTCTTCAACCCGGCATACCGTTGCCAGCCTAGCAGCTCTGCGCGAAGCCTCATTAAGTGTGTTCCATGTAAACATCAATCGTGCAACTTCCATGATTCCAAATAACACAAGAAAAACCACAGCAGCCACAATGGAAAACTCAACAATAGTTGCACCATGCTGTTTTGAATTGAGACCCTTACGATTTCTCACCAAATTAACCATCATTGAGGATCCTCATGGTCATACTGACATTCAACGGGAACGACAATGAAACACTGTCACCAAAAAAGGTGTTCAGATTATCTGTAAACATTGGCGACCAGTCATAACTGACTATGAGAGTTACATATTTATCTTCGCTTGTAGATGGCATATTGAATGGTGCAGAAAATGTTACGTCATCTGCTACAAGCCCGGGTAAAACAACACTAGTTCCGGTTGTTTCCTGCCCATACAGAATTAGGTTTCTCACTTTATCTCTAAGCGCATTATCAAGTAAATAGTTTTCACCATCCGAAACACTTACAGTTCTGACAGATGCTCTCAGAGCCTTTGAGAGTGTGTTGTACTGATAAAACAATCTTCCAAATTCACCAATAACAAGAAGCAACAACAACAACAATGGCAAGATTATGGTTGCCTCAACGGCTGCCAAGCCTTTTTGTTTTTTGACAATCATCATGAGTCACCACTGGCAGTGTCTTTATATAAAACCAGCCGATCCGGACCATTCAGCAGATTGGAATAACTCCCACCATCGGCTGTGCAGTTATCAATAAACTCAGCAACAATATATTTTTCATTACCAGGTCCATCCGTAACCTTCTGAGTGAGAAACATACAAGCTGTACCTACAGAGGGAATTTCATGTTTACCATTTCCCTTATCAATAGGATTGCTGCAATCTCCTACGGGAACTCTTACAATTCTTCGACCGGTTATACAAGCTGGGTGCTCAGGTGCGATATCAAAATTAGATTCATCTGCCATATAATCTTGATAACTTTGTAATGCATAGCTTGCAGGATTACTTAATGTTGAACTTCCGCCTGATGAAGCAAACATATCTTCTGTGATAGTTACCGGGCTAAAGGCAGGGACTTCACAGTCTGGATGATATGCGCCGCCCTCATCTTTAGTCAATGGTTCAAAGTTCTTCATGTTACCAGAGTAATCAGCAAATCGAGTATTAATTCCTTGATCGGTTGGGCCTGACATATTACCGGTTTTAGTCGTTATAGATTCCCCTGCCCCAATACAGGACGCATTTGTTAAAGCACCTGCCAAACCATCTCTAAACCCATCAGCACCATTAGCATCAGGAAGATCAATAGCAAGAAAGTTACCAGGACCAACGGGTGTATTATTAGTTGGCGATTTAATCATAAGAACATCACCACGATCACTGTCTGTCGATGGAGTGAAACCAAAGTCATAATCATCGGGTATGTCATTATAATCAGCTGGAGGGGTTGGGTTACTATCACACATCATGAGTGGAATAATTTGGCATGAATCCTGTATTGTTGCACTGACCCCAGCCACAGCAGACGCACGCACTTGCCATACATCAATCAAAAGTTGTGAGAAGAATTGTCTTACCGGCACGGTATTCAATGACACTCTAATATAACGAGCATCCTCACTGACAGAAGGAGCAAAAGGTACCGGCTCCAATGAAAATTCGATATCGACTGCACTTACGAGATTATCTACATCGATATCTATTTGGCCAAAACCCTCCCCTGCCAAAATTCTGGTTAGGGTGGTTTCAACAGCATCTATTGCATCATTATGGGTATTATTTTCTGACAAACTCAGAGTTTTTGCTCCACTCAATGCGGCCGAGTCCACCGCATCCTGCACCCGAGTCTTGTTAAGCAGCAGGTAGCCCCCATCCAGAGCCAGGGCGGTAAAACCAAGCAGTACGAACAGCGCCACCGTCACCAGTACCAGTATGGCGCCTTTCTGTTTTCTGTGGTGCGACAGCGCTTTCATAACGAGACTCCTTATTCACCAAAGTTCAGGGTGACCTGGGTTTTGCCTTCAGAAGGTGACTCGGCACCTTTTACATACTTGCCGTGTAATGAGACCCCATATTCACCGTTGAGGGTGAGATCGGCCAGCTTGCCGTCGCTGCGAGCGCCAGCACCAGGATCCAACACCTGCAGCGAGTCAAGGGCTTTGGTGTCCTGTCCCATGTCAAAGCCATAGTGGCGTTCACTGGCACAGCCGGTTACAAATCCCGCAGCCAGCAGGGTTAGCAATAACTGTTTCATGGTTATACTCCTTGTTCTGCTGCCTGTTTCACTACAGCGACTGGCCATAGGTCTGCTCCATGCCACCTTCATTCATGGCAGGGTTAACGCCGCTATTACCGGTTTGCTCAGTGGCGGGCGCACCCTGACCAACCCGATCACGGTGGGACATACGACCCAGCAGGTAGAACTCAAAATCATTGGGCTCAATAAAGCCATCTGTGGGCAGAGTCACCTGCTGCTTGTCGAAGGGGCGCACCAGGCGAGGAGTGACCATAATCACCAGCTCGGATTCGCCCTTGGCAAAACTGCGGCTGGTAAAGAGATTGCCGAGCACAGGAATATCACCCACAAAAGGCATCTGGCTGATTTGCTCACGGTTACTTTCACTGAGCAGGCCGGCAATGCTGATGGTCTGGCCGTCCCCCAGCTCTACAGTGGTGCCGGCGCTACGCTTGCTGAGAGCAGTGATATCGCCAAACAAGGGCACATTGGCGGAGTTGGCTACCACCGGCTCACTGACACTTACGTTAAGATTCAGGTTGATTTTGCCGCTGCTCAGCACCACTGGGGTGAATTTGAGCCCCACGCCAAATTCCTTGAACTCCACAGCCACACCATCTTCGGTTGGAACCGGTACCGGATATTCACCGCCAGACAGGAACTCGGCAGACTGGCCACTGATGGCAGTAATGCGGGGCTCAGCCAACACCCGAGCCAGGCCACGGGTTTTTGCCAGGTCCAGTGCCACGTTAAACACGGTATCGGCACTCGCAAAACCACCGATAACCGTGTTGGTGCCAAAACCTGCAAGCTGGTCAACACTGTCGCGCAGCATTGAAAAACCCCAGTTTCCCGAGCGTTCAAACAACTCAAAGGCGGACTCCCAGCTACGAGACGTATCCCTCGCCACCTCGGCCACGGTCACCTCCAGCATTACCTGCTGGCCACCACCCACGCTCATCATGTTCATTACCTCTGAGCGGGCGGTGCCGCCCTCTGCAGCCACCACATAGCCCCGGGTCAGTTCATAGGCTGCATTCAGGCGATCGAGATTGGAAACTTCACCACTCACGACCAGTTGACCCTGAGAAGTGTGAACCTGAATGGGCTCATTGGGCAAAAAGCGATACAGCCGCTCTTTCAGCCCCTGAAGATCGTGGCTGACCTCAATGTCAAAGACCTGGATCAAGTTGTCATTCATATCCCAAACCATGAGATTGGTGTGGCCAAGCGACTTGCCCACCAAATACAACTCACGATCCTGCAATACCAGCACATCGGCAATCGCCGGATTACCTACCGATACCCGGCTGGCGGGCCGGTCGAGCATGAGTGATCGGGATTTATGTATAGGCAGCTGCATTGCATTGCCAGCCTCGTTGAGGCTGCCGCCGGCCCACGCAGGCCCGGTTGCTGCCAACAGTGTTAACCCCAAAATACATCCTGACAGGGTTCTCATAGCCACCTCCTGTGCACCAAAAGTCGAGTTTATTGAAGTATCAGATTTTCACCGGTACCTGTTGTTGTTTCGAGCCTTTGATGAGATCAATGGTCGAAGAACGTGGACGCACCACTTGTGGAGCCGGAGCCGGCTTGGCCTCAGGCTCGGGTGCAGCAACGGCAGCCACGGTTTCAATCTGCTGCTCCTGCTCATCATTGGGGTTTCGCAGCGCAAGCTGAATGCGACCATTGGAGCTAGCGTTCACCAGACGCTCGGCCTGTTCGGGATCAACTTCAAGAGTAACCGCGCGCACCAGTTTGGGGCGGTTTTCATCGGTATGCTGGGTCTGATCCACTGCCAGTACCTTGAGGTTTTTCAGCACGGTACGAGTCATTTTGCCACCGGTAAACAGAATATCGACCCGGTTGCCTGGCAGCAAAAAACCAGCCACACCGATAACATCGTTAACCCTTACGGTCACTGCTCTCATGCCTGGCTCCAGCAACACGGAAAGTGTGCTGCCCTCACCTGCCGGCGCCAGCCGCTCTATACGCAACACATCACCCCGGTAAAGGTTATTTTTGGCCACCATACTCTGGGCCTGCTCGAGGCTGGTAAGGGCACCGGGTGGTACCAGGCGGGTATCTATGTCTTTGAGTTGTACATGGATGGGTTCTATGGGGGCACCAGGCACCAGGTCTACTGCGGCCACTACAACCTGAGTGGTGTTGCCCTGAGCCCTGGCCTTGACAGCCTCGCTTTGCTGGTTGAGCCAGTTGTTGGCCATGATGGCCGCCGCTACGCCAAAGCCGACGGAAAGAACAAACAATAACAAAGTACGTGTTTTCATAACCGAGTCCTTGGTTTAACCGTTTTGTTCCACAAAGGGAGTATAGTCAGTGTACGCAGTACATGTTCCAGGCCTTGTTTAAAACTTGTTCAGTCAGTTCTTCGCCGGCTTGGCCGTTGAAATGCATAATGTCCCGAGCAATACCCAGAATATCCCTTGGGTAACAGGCAATCAGCGGCTTCTTACTGCCTTTGTGCAACTTATCTACCATAAAGCGGAATAATGTTTCAGTGGCGGACAACTGATATTTTTCCAGATTCATGTTCCAGATTTTTCGATACAGATCTTCCGGCATGGCCTGCAATTGCAACTTGTAACCCAAGCGGCGCAAAAAGGCCTCGTCGGCAATGGTTTCCGGGTCCAGGTTGGTGGAAAACACCAGTATCTGCTCAAAGGGAATATCAAAGTGCAGGCCGTTGGGCAATGATAAGAAATCCCGCTTTTCTTCCATGGGAACAATCCAGCGGTTAAAGAGTTCGTCGGCAGAGAACCCCTGGCGACCCAAATCGTCGATTAAAAATACGCCGTTGTTGGCCTTCATTTGCAAGGGGGCACTGTATTGGCGGGACTGCCGGTCAAAATGCACCTCCAGCATATCCAGCTTGAGTTCGCCGCCTACCATCACCAAGGGACGCTGGCAAGGTATATAGCGTGCATCAAGATCCTCGTCGTTATTTTCAACCCGCCAGTGATAGAGGGGATCAAACAGCGGAATAATGGTGTTCTGCACCGCAATGGCATGAGGCACATAAATATGTTCGTCAAAGACCTTGTTAAAACGATGGCATAAAAAGCTTTTACCGGTGCCGGCATGACCATAAATCAGCAGAGGACGACGGGAGTTAAGGGCCGGGCCCAGTACGTTCACCAGCTCTGAACTGATAACCATATCGGCAAGTGCTGCTTCAAGCTGCTCCCGGCGAATACTGCGCTCGCCAAGCGACTGAGCCAGTACCAGGCGATTGTAGTCTTCAAGGGGTATGGGTGCCGGACCTATGTAACCGTCCCGCTCATTCAGCACCTGTGCTTCATACTGACCTTTTTGAGTGAGGGCAAATCGAATGGGTTCGTCCATGCGGCCAGAGGCTCGCACTTCTACCAATTGCAGGGTTTTAAGCTCCTGCAGCAGAGGATCCACAACGCTGCCGCGCAGGCAAAGACGCTCTGCCAACATGGGCAAAGACAGCGTCGCCTCTTCCTGCAAATGGCGCAGGCAGAGGCGAAAAAGCAGCTCTTTCGAAAGGCCGGTATCGGCCAGGGTTTTGGGTTTGGGCAGGTACATCCGTGTTACCTCCTTCCTTGGGTGCCGATAACTAGGATATTAATGTAAACAGTTGAAATTTATTGAGAGCTACAGCCAAAGCTGCCCCCAGTGCCAAAGCTGGGCCATAAGGCACCTTTAAGCCGGCAAGCTCACCTTCTACCGGAGCCATGTAGCGACGGGTACCAATTATCATGCCGTAGCGGCTGAAGGTAGCCTTGAACCCTTGCCAGCCTACCCGACGCCAGGCTAGCACAATGACCAAAGGTAGCCCAATAATAAGAGCGTAAAGCAATGCTTCCAGAAACAACTGCCAGCCAGTAAAGGTGGCAATGGCCATACCCAGCTTGACATCTCCACCAGCCAATAGACGAGTTACAAACATGGGGAACAATAAAATAAAGGAGTAAACCAGACCGGACAAGGAAAAAACCAAGCCTTCACCGATCACAACATGAAACATTAATGCCAGAGGAATAAAAGTCAGCGTCAACCAGTTGGGGATCTTGTGACGCGCCAGATCCATCCAGCCAGCCACAATCAAGAAAATTAACAATGGTAGCTGTTCCATAGCATCACCATCATATTAAAAAGGGCAAAACATTGCCCTTTTCAAGTTAAGAATCAAGCAAAAACCTAATTTACAATTAAGCAATTAAGTGCCGGAACCTGAAGAAACAATATCCGCAAGCGATTGAATTCTATTAGCAACAGCCTGACCCAAGTTTGTAAATGACAAAACCACAACAGAAGCAACCAAAGCACCGGCAATAGCGTATTCGACGGTAGTCAGACCTTCCTCGTCATTTACCAGTCGCAACAGTTCTTTTGCAATAAACATAAGAAAATCCTCTTTTCTTGCTTTTGTCTGACAGATCCACGAATTGGAGAGCCATCAATCTGATAAAACATTCCAACTAACTTTAGCATTCAGCACTGGTTGTGCCTATAGATGTCATATAGTCGCGCCGCCTCCTTTCTGCTCGATTATATGTTTCCGATACTTACCGGGCCTTAAGCAATTTGCTTACTATTATTTATAGTCCACTTCGCCGATGCTGTAAGATGTTTTTCAGTTCAATTTAACGAAGGGTCACTGGCTGTTCACAGCTCAATACCCCTATTTTTTCGAACAACAGATATTGCTCGGCAAATTTAGTGATCAATCTTGACACAGACAACTGAAGGCAAGGCTCAGCAGCACCTGTGTACGCACAGCACACTTGGCAAAAATGCTGGGCATCTCCGGTCAATCGCTGATGATACCATTCACCCAAAAGCGAGGGTGGTTCAGTGGTCGGGAGCGCTCCGTGATCTCTCTCCCCTGTTTCTTTTGTGCTGCCTCTTCTGCCTGGAGCCTTCGTATCTCAAGGGGAATCTCCTTGCTGCTCCAGGCATACGCTCCAAGAACCATCACTGCACATATGCCAGACAGCACAAACATCTGGACTATGTAAGGCTTGCCTGCCGACCTAATGGGGTTAAAGCTTCTATATAATCCAATTGCCAGCCCTAACACCAAGACCAGCATCAGTTGACTCATTGGCATTACAATAATTCCACTTACCAAAGAGTGTACTGCAGCTGTTGTCATTGACGCCGTTAGCGCTACAAGCCAGGGGGAATCTTCATGGTTGGGAGCTGCATTATAACTTCTGGCCCAAATGAACCAGCGATAAAAACCCCAAAGCAAAAGCATACACAGTAGCAAGGTTGCGGGAACACCCCACTCGGCAGCCATTTGCAACACGGCATTGTGAGGGTGTGTTGCAATTTCAGTCGGCCCCGTAGCGAGCTGCATGGGACCTATTCCAAGCCATGGGCTGCTTTCAACGTAGCCAATTGCATCTGCCCAAAGAACATCTCTGCGAGAAAGTCCTGATGAAGTCAGCCTGGTCGTTTCAGCAACAAGCGCGGGTGTTTTAAACAGCAACCAAGCTATTAATGCCCCCAGAAAGGAGAGCAACAGTGTTAAAGATGCATAGCGCCTTCCGTTTTTACCCATGAACAAAGCAACCAACAATGTGGAAGCGATAAGCCCAACCATAACTCCTCTACCCTGAGTCTGCCAAATCAGTGCCCAGTGCATAACTGCGCCAAATGAAACCAAGCACTCCCAGGTATTTCGTGATAACCACGGAGGGCTTTTCATCAACAACAAACCCGTTAAAACAGGTAAAAACCAGCCTTGGTACTGATTCAAGAACCGTGGGTTTGCAAATCCGTGCATAGGTTGGTAGCCCGTCATTCCGCCGGCATTCGAAAGAAGATGGTAACTATAGGCAACCGTAAGTAATGAATAGACCAAAGCCCCCAACAACCAGGCTGGTTTTACCCAAGACTCAAGCGCCACAGGATATCTGTTATAAGCTCTGGCCACACTATCTGCACCTGCGACAAGAGCTATCATCATGCCGACCTCTGTCCACTGATGGATAAAGCCACCGTTGATATATGCAGACAGTATTCCCAAAGCTGCACATGTAAACAATATCAGACATGGTAAACCCGAGAGTGCATTTCGAGCGGGAAACCTGGTGACTGCAAGCAGCAATACTGAAAATAATAAAATCTGTAAAACGCGATGATAATCGTAACTGGCTAAATCCGTGATTAAATACAAGCTTGGGGCCAGCATTATGGCCAATAACATAAACGCAAAAGTTCCGCCCATCATTTTATTAAGCATGTGCGGCACCTCCCTGTTGATGACATATACTCGAAGGCGACGAATCAGGCATTTTTGCCATACACATCTCTCGCAAACACCAGGCTGCCACCCTCGCTCCAGGCGGTAAAATACACCATGTACACCGGCAGGCGCTCGGGGGGTGGCAGCAGCTGAGTGCGCTCGTGTTCAGGGATTTGCCAACCCAGACCATTGGCCAGGGCCGCAGGCTCGGCCAGGCGCACGCAGCCGTGGCTGAGCGCCCGCTTGTCTCGCCCGAACAGGGATTTATCGGGGGTGTCGTGCAGATACACGCTGTGGCGGTTGCGCATTTCAAACTTGACCCGCCCAAGAGCATTGGTGGGGCCGGGCTGCTGCACCAGGCGCAGACCCGGTGGCGGGCTGTGCCAGTTTATGCTGGAAGGCGGCACCGGTGTGCTTTGCCCGGGCAGCCAGGCAGTGAAGCCATTGCGGTCGAGGTAACCGGCATCCCGCTTCTGGGCCGGCAGTAAGTCTTCCCGCAAAATATTTGCAGTGGGGGTCCAGTCAGGGTTCACCTTGAGGGCATCAATGTGGGTGGCAAGCTCGGGCGTCGGCCAGTCGGGCCGGCCCACGATGACCTTCATGGCAAGCTTAGGCCGGCCTTCCCTAACCAGTGTGAGACGATAAGAAGGAATATTGATCAGCACATAATCACTGGTGGCCGGGGGCAGGCGCAGCCAGCGGTGCAGATTGGCTTTAATCTCGGCTCGAAGCTCGACGGGCGAGCGGTTAACCAGTGCCCGGGTAGCCTGGTTCAGGCCACCGGTTACCTTGAGGCCGCCGGCCCGTTGCAAAGCGGAAAGGGTCTCGCTCAGGGGAGGATCCAGCACATCGGCCCGGCTTACCGGCGCCGGCACTTGCTGGCCCAGCTCGGCCAACCGCTGGCGCAATGCCGGAATGGCCGCGTCCCGCTCACCGGGGCGCACCTCAGGGCCGGAAGGTAACAAGGTGTAATGGGTAACGCCGGCCAGGCGCTGGTAATGACGCTGCAGCTCGCGGTAACCGTTGTAGTCGGGTGCCTGTCCGGCCATGTAAGCAGCAAGCGTTTGCTGCTTAATGGCCTGTTCAAGCCCCTCGGTGCGCCAGTGCACCGGCAGGGTATATTGAGCAAAGCGTTCCCGCCCCTTCAGCACCCGGCGCCATTCTTTTGTGAGCCACGCATCCCGCCTTTCTGCACTCATGGCGGCAAAGTCGCGCTCATCGGGCAGCAGCAGCTGTTTCAGCTGCCGACCAGCCTCGTTCAGTTCATCATCGGTGTGCCAGAGCGGCTGGGCCATGGCTGGTCCGCTAAGCAGCAGGGCCGCTGCCAGCACAATTCGAAGCAGAACACTTGTCATAACTTCCCCTCCCTGGGTCATTAGCAACAAGTATGGTCAACTTTTCAGTCTAGGCGGGATAAAAGTAAAACAACAACAGGGTAAGAGAGGCCGCGACCGCCAGCATCACCAGATAGGCCTTGAGATACTGGCTGTGGCGCCGGCCCTTGAGGTGCACCAGGGTAAAGGTGGTCACCGCCAGACCCAGCGCGCCCCAGATGCCAAGGTGAAACCAGAGCGTAGGCAGAGTGAGCCAGCCGGTGCGCACTTCCACCTCAAGGTAGCGCAAATAGCCGTATTGCTGCTCGGGCCGGCCGTAGTGAAACAGGATCAACAGCAGAATATAGAGCGTCCAGCCACCGCCGGTGAGGGCCGCAAGCCAGGCGCCAAGCCGGTCTTTACGCTGCTTTGCCATGGCCCCTCCCCATCTTTTGCTTGAGTCCTGAAACCACACGGGTAACATTAGCTCCCTTATGTATAGTGTATCGGCCAGGGGCCGATTTAGTTCAAAGCTGGAGAGCGATTTACATGACCCACGCATCCGTAACTGATGTGCTGGCCGGCAAATATGCCGTTGGCACCCCCCTTACCGTAAAGGGGTGGATTCGCACTCGCCGTGACTCCAAGGCGGGAATTTCGTTTTTGGCCATTCACGATGGCAGCTGCTTCAATCCGGTGCAGGCCGTGGTGCCCAATAGCGTGGCGAATTATCAGTCTGAAGTGGTGCGTTTAACCACCGGCTGCTCGGTGGAAGTGACC
Organism: Oceanimonas aquatica; assembly: GCF_030732065.1. Taxonomy (GTDB): domain Bacteria; phylum Pseudomonadota; class Gammaproteobacteria; order Enterobacterales; family Aeromonadaceae; genus Oceanimonas. The sequence continues at coordinate 413,762 of NZ_JAVBHX010000001.1, read as the reverse complement.
GGCACCGTGGCCGAGTCTCAGGGTCAGGGCCAGGACTTTGAGCTGCAGGCCACCGAGGTAAAGGTAGTGGGCTGGGTAGACGACCCCGACACCTACCCCATGGCCGCCAAGCGCCATTCCATTGAATATCTGCGCGAATACGCTCACCTGCGCCCGCGCACCAACCTGATTGGCGCCGTGGCCCGGGTTCGCAACTGTCTGTCTCAGGCGCTGCACCGCTTCTTTCATGAAAACGGCTACATGTGGGTGGCCACCCCCATCGTGACCGCGTCCGATTGCGAAGGCGCCGGTGAAATGTTCCGGGTATCCACACTGGATCTCGAAAACCTGCCCCGCACCGACAAGAACGACATCGACTTTGGCGAAGACTTCTTCGGCAAGGAAGCCTTCCTCACCGTGTCCGGCCAGCTTAACGCCGAAACCTATGCCTGCGCCCTGAGCAAGGTATATACCTTTGGCCCTACCTTCCGCGCCGAAAACTCCAACACCAGCCGCCACCTGGCCGAGTTCTGGATGGTGGAGCCGGAGCTGGCCTTTGCCGATCTGGATGACGCTGCCCGCCTGGCCGAAGAGATGCTGAAATACGTGTTCAGGGCAGTACTGGAAGAGCGCATGGACGACATGACCTTCTTTGCCCAGCGCGTGGACAAAGACGCCATTACCCGGCTGCAGCAGTTTGTGGAAAAGGACTTTGCCCAGGTGGATTACACCGACGCGGTGGAGATCCTGAAGCAGTCGGGCAAAAAGTTCGAGTTCCCGGTGGAATGGGGTGTGGATCTGTCGTCCGAGCACGAGCGCTACCTGGCCGAAGAGCACTTCAAGGCCCCGGTGGTGGTAAAGAACTACCCGAAAGACATCAAGGCCTTCTACATGAAGCTGAACGCCGACGGCAAAACCGTGGCGGCCATGGACGTACTGGCCCCCGGCATTGGCGAGATCATCGGTGGTTCCCAGCGGGAAGAAGTGCTGGAAGTGCTGGACGCCCGCCTGGAAGAGATGGGCCTGAACAAGGAAGACTATGGCTGGTACCGGGATCTGCGCCGCTACGGCACCGTGCCCCACGCCGGCTTTGGTCTGGGCTTTGAGCGCCTGGTGGCCTACGTGACCGGCATGGGCAACGTACGTGACGTTATCCCCTTCCCCCGCACCCCGCGCAACGCCGACTTTTAACCTCAGCCTGTTGCAGTAAAAAGCCCCGCCATGGCGGGGCTTTTTATTAAGCAGAATCAGGCAGACACTCTGTTCAGATCGAACCCTCAAGCTCTCGCGACAGAGACTGAATCCTTGACCAGCACGCTGGGTCTGAAAAAACCTCTTGGCGTTACTTCAGGCCAAAAAATGCCGGCGCAAAGGCCGGCATCATACCAGTGCTCAGTGGTTACACCCCAAACGCAAACTTCAGCGCAAACAGCACCGCCAGGGCCCAGACCACGGGGCTCACTTCACTGGCGCGGCCGGCCAGCACCTTGACGCCCACAAAGCTGATAAAGCCAAAGGCAATGCCGTTGGCGATGGAGAAGGTGAACGGCATCATCACCAGCACCACCACGGCGGGCACGGCTTCGGTAATATCGTCCCAATGCAGGTGGGCAAGCTGGGCCAGCATCAGCACCGCCACATATACCAGGGCGCCGGCGGTGGCATAGGCCGGCACCATGCCCGCCAGCGGCGAGAACAGCAGGGCAGCAATAAACATCAGGCCGGTCACCACGGCGGTGAGGCCACTGCGCCCACCCACGGCCACACCGGCGGTGCTTTCCACGTAGGAAGTAGTGGTAGAGGTACCCAGTACCGAGCCGGCAATGGAGGCGGTACTGTCCGCCAGCAGAGCCCGGCTCAGGCGCGGCAGCCGGCCCTGCTCATCCAGCAGTTTCGCCCGCTGGGCCACGGCAATCAGGGTGCCGGAAGTGTCGAACAGGTCGACAAACAAAAAGGCAAAGATCACCGACAACATGCCCACGTTAAAGGCGCCGGCAATGTCGAGCTGCATAAAGGTGGGCATAATGGACGGCGGCACCGAGACAATGCCCTGATATTCCACATCGCCAAAGGCCAGCCCCAGGCCGGTGATCACCAGAATGCCGATCATTACCGCACCGCGCATGCCCCTGGCCGCCATGCCGATGATCAGGAAAAAGCCCAGTACCGCCAGGCCTGCCTGCAGACCGGTAATATCGCCCAGGCCCACCAGGGTGGCCGGGTTATCGACGATAATGCCGGCGCTTTTCAGGCCCACCAGTGCCAGAAACAAACCGATGCCGGCGGCAATGCCCAGCTTGAGCGGCTTCGGAATGGCGTTAATGATCCACTCCCGCACCTTGAACAGACTGAGCAGCACAAAAATACAGCCGGAGAAGAACACGGCCCCCAATGCGCTTTGCCAGCTGTAGCCTTCGGTGAGCACCACGGTATAGGTGAAGAAGGCGTTAAGGCCCATGCCCGGGGCCAGCGCAATGGGGTAGTTGGCCGCCAGGCCCATGATAAAACAGCCCACCGCCGCCGCCAGACAGGTGGCCACGAACACGGCGCCATAATCCATGCCCGCTTCCGACAAAATCGCCGGATTCACGAAGATAATGTAGGCCATGGTAAGAAAGGTGGTAATGCCCGCCAGCACTTCCTGGCGGACATTGGTGTTGAGCTCTTTGAGCCGAAAATACTGTTCAAGCATGGGGGAAATAACCCTGAAATGATGGTTTAAACCGAAATTATCGGCTCAATTGGCACTTTTGGCAACGCACAGCGGGTTGATTGACCGAGATGTCAGCATTTAACGAGAAAGCCGGTGTCATGCCGGGCCTGACCCGGCACCTTTTTACTGTTGGCACCGTGCATTCGGCCCGGGATTCCGGCTCAATGGCCGGAATAACTTCAAAAGAACCCTCTCGTTATTACATTGCCGCCAGCAAACCCGCACCGGCCACGGCAAGGCCAAATACTCTGAGCAGGGCCTCGTGCAGGTAGCGGGCGGCGAGCCAGCCGGCGGCATGCAACAGGCCGGTGGCCAGCATCATGCCCACCATAAAGATCATGGCCGAGCCGGACGCCGGCGCTTCCAGGCCGTGGGCGTTGCCATGAAACAGCCCGAACAGGGCGCACAGCAGCACCAGACCCAGGCCCGCGCCGGCCATGTTCACCGCCAGCAGCCCGCCCAATACCACCAATGACGCCAGGATCATCGGCTCCACCGCCGGCAAATCAACGCCCGCCATGCCTGCCATGGCGCCGGTAACCATGGCGGCCACAAAGGCCAGGGGCAGACGCCAGCCCGCTTGCGTCTTGCCGGCCATGGCCAGCATGCCTACCGCAAGCATGGCGAGCAGGTGATCGCCCCCCATCAGCGGGTGCAGCAGACCGGCGGCGAGCCCGTTTTCGCCGTGGCCGGGGTGAGCAAAGGCGGCAACCGGGGCCAGTGCCAGCAGGGCAGTCAGGGTTTTGTTCATACTTGTTCTCCGTTAATGGCAAAGTCGTCGGGCAGCGGGCGCAGCATGCCTTCTTTTTCAATAAAGCGAATAATGTCGAGCAGGCCGTCGCCGCGCATCAGGTTGGTAAACACAAAGGGCCGCTCGCCGCGCATACGTCTGGCGTCTCTGTCCATCACCTCCAGTGAAGCGTTGACCATGGGAGCCAGATCGGTCTTGTTGATGATCAGCAGATCCGACTTGGTAATACCGGGGCCACCCTTGCGAGGGATCTTGTCGCCGGCGCACACATCGATCACGTAAAGGGTGAGATCCGACAGCTCCGGGCTGAAGGTGGCCGACAGGTTGTCGCCGCCACTTTCCACCAGCACCAGCTCAAGCCCGGGATGGCGCTGCTGCAGGGTATCGATGGCCGCCAGGTTCATGGAGGCGTCTTCCCGAATGGCGGTGTGCGGACAACCGCCGGTTTCCACGCCCAGAATGCGGTCTTCTTCCAGGGCCTGATGGCGCAGCAGAAACTCGGCATCCTCCTTGGTGTAAATGTCGTTGGTGACCACCGCCAGACTGTAGTGCTGGCGCAGGGCCGCACACAGCTGGCGCAACAGCGCCGTCTTGCCTGAGCCTACCGGCCCACCCACGCCAACGCGCAAACATTGTGTACTCATATTTTCAGCTCCGGAATAAACGGGAATATTGGGTTTCATGCAGGGCGCTGGCCTGTACCTGACCGGGCAGGCCCAGTCCCAGCTGGTCATCGTCAAGGGTGGCGGCCAGCTTCAGTGCGTAAATCAGCTCGGGCTTCAGCGCCAGCAGCAACCGCTGCACCGAGGTCTGCCCCAGGGGCAGGGTTTTGGCGGCCACCGCCAGCTGGTTTTCCAGCCAGCTCCAGGCAAAGCCGAGGGCAGCGGTGTTTGCACCAAGGCCCCACTCACGAGCGGCCAGCGCCCATACGCTCATCAATGCCGGCGGCGCGGGCAGCATGGCCACCTCAATCCCCTGCCCTTTCAGCAGACGCACCAGCGCCAGGGCTTGCTGCTCGTCTTCAAACAACAGCTCGCGGGTTTCCCGGCTGGCACGAATAAAATCACTCCAGTAGTTCAGCGTCTCGTGCTGGCCGGCCGCCAGAGCCTGACAGGAACGCAGTAACACCGGCAGATCGAGGTGCGCCAGGCCCTGCAGCGTGGTCACCAGCCAGTCGTTAAGCTGGGCTTCGTTGCTGACCCAGCCCAGCTCAATGGCCGACTCCAGCCCGGCGGACCAGGCAAAGCCGCCAATGGGCAAGGATGGGCTGGCCAGCTGCAACAGCCCCAGCAGTTCGCCGTCAGTGCTCATGGGCATGGCCGTGGTAGGCGCCGGACTCGGGGTTGAACGGCGTCTGTTCGTGCTCAAGACGCAGGCCCAGGTGCTCGGCCAGGTGCTCCAGCACATGATCCGGCGCAAAACGCAGCCAGCGCTCGCCAATTTCCAGGGTGACGTGGCGGTTGCCCAGGTGATAACAGGCCCGGGCAAAGCTGGGCCAGTCGGGAGCATGAGCGGTGATCACCGGCTCAACCCCGGCGCGCACTTCAAACACCCGGCCGCACTCGCTTACCAGCTTGTCGCCGCCCATCAGCACTTTGCCCCGCTCCAGAAACAGGCCCAGCTCGGTACCGCCGTCACTCACGGCGCGCAGCCGGCCCTTTTGGCGCAGTTCAAAGGGCAGGGTCAGGGTGTCCTCGGCCGACTCATTCACCTGACCCAGGTTCTGGGTGACTCTTAACATCAGTTTCCTCCGGATATCAGTCATTCTGGTCGCACTTGCCTGCTTCACCTTGCTGCCAGCCCTGGATTTCCGCCTTCGCCGGAATGACGTTCCTTCGCAGGAATGGCTGCAGTATCTTCTGTCACCCCCGCGAAGGCGGGGGTCCAGTGCGGATCTGCAGACAATGCAGGGGCTTCAGGACAGTGCAGCATGTTCTGGATTCCCACTTTCGTGGGAATGACGCTCCTAAAACAGCGAATACAGCTGGGCCAGGGGTAGTACCGTGGCCGGCTCGCAGGTAAGCAGCTCGCCATCGCAGTAAACCTCGTAGGTCTGGGCGTCCACCTCTATGCTGGGCGTGGCACCGTTGTGGATCATGTCCGCCTTGGTGATATCGCGGGTGTGCTCGCAAGCCACCAGCCGGCGCTGAAGGCCCAGTTTGCCGGGCAAGTCATGGGCCAGCGCAGCTTTACTGACAAAGGTCAGGCTGCTGGCGGCGGCCGCATTGCCAAAGGCACCGTACATGGGCCGGTAGTGCACCGGCTGGGGTGTGGGAATGGAGCCATTGACGTCGCCCATGGGCGCGTAAGCAATGGTGCCGCCCTTGATGATTAAGGCGGGCTTGATGCCGAAGAACGCCGGGCTCCACAGCACCAGATCCGCCAGCTTGCCGGTTTCCACCGAGCCCACTTCATGACCCACACCGTGAGCAATGGCCGGGTTGATGGTGTATTTGGCGATATAGCGTTTCACGCGAAAATTGTCGGCACCGGCAATGGGCTCTTGCGGCAGTGGGCCGCGCTGCACCTTCATTTTGTGGGCGGTCTGCCAGGTGCGGCACACCACCTCGCCCACCCGGCCCATGGCCTGACTGTCGGACGACATCATCGAAATCACCCCCAGATCCTGCAAAATGTCTTCGGCGGCAATGGTTTCCTTGCGAATGCGCGAGTCGGCAAAGGCCACGTCTTCGGGAATGGCCGGATCCAGGTGATGGCACACCATCAGCATGTCGAGGTGCTCGTCCACGGTATTGACCGTGTAGGGCCGGGTCGGGTTGGTGGACGACGGCAGCACGTTGGGCAGACTACAGGCGGTGAGAATGTCGGGCGCATGGCCGCCACCGGCCCCTTCGGTGTGAAAGGTATGAATGGTGCGCCCCTTGAAGGCCCCCAGCGTATCTTCCACAAAGCCCGACTCGTTAAGGGTGTCGGAATGAATGGCGATCTGCACATCGTATTCTTCCGCCACCGACAAACAGCAGTCGATGGCCGCCGGGGTGGCGCCCCAGTCTTCATGAATTTTAAGCCCCATGGCGCCCGCCTCCAGCTGCTCGCGCAGGGCCTCGGGCTGGCTGGCACAGCCCTTGCCGAGAAAGCCGAAGTTCATGGGCAGGCCATCGGTGGCCTGCAACATGCGGGCAAGGTGCCACTCGCCCGGGGTGCAGGTGGTGGCCTTGGAGCCGGTGGCCGGCCCGGTGCCACCGCCGATCATGGTGGTCATGCCCGAGCACAGCGCTTCTTCCGTCTGCTGGGGGCAGATGTAATGAATATGGGTGTCCACGCCGCCGGCGGTGAGAATATGGCCTTCACCGGCAATCACTTCGGTGCCCGGGCCCACATTGATGGTAATGCCGTCCTGAATATCCGGGTTGCCGGCCTTGCCGATGGCGTGAATGCGGCCGTCCTTGAGCGCCACATCGGCCTTGACGATGCCCCAGTGATCCACGATCAGGGCATTGGTGATCACGGTATCCACGCTGTCGGCGCGTACCGCCTGGCTCTGGCCCATGCCGTCACGAATGACCTTGCCACCGCCGAACTTGACCTCCTCGCCGTAGAGAGTGAGATCCCGCTCCACGGCTATCCAGAGTTCGGTGTCGGCCAGGCGCACTCTGTCCCCGGTGGTGGGGCCAAACATATCGGCATAGGCCGCGCGGCTGATCCTGCTCATGGCTGCTTTCCTTCAAGCGGGCCCATGACATCGCCGCGAAATCCAAAGATTCGGCGTTTACCGCCCATGGCCACCAGGGTCACGGTGCGGTGCTGGCCCGGCTCAAAACGCACCGCGGTGCCGGCGGCAATATCGAGACGAAAGCCGCGAGCCTCAGCCCTATCAAAGGTCAGCGCCGGGTTGACCTCGGCAAAGTGATAATGGGAGCCCACCTGAATGGGCCGATCGCCGATATTGGCTACGGTGATCTCACGCCGCTCGCGACCGGCGTTCAGCTCAATGTCGCCGGCGGCCAGTTGCAGTTCTCCGGGGATCATGTTGTCTCCTTACTGAATGGGATCATGCAATGTCACCAGTTTGGTGCCGTCGGGAAAGGTGGCTTCCACCTGTACCTCGTGCACCAGCTCGGGCACGCCGTCCATCACCTGCTCCCGGGTAAGCCAGGTGCGGCCCTTGCCCATCAACTCGGCCACGGTGCGGCCGTCCCGGGCCCCTTCCATCACCGCCGCCGACAGATAGGCCACCGCTTCCGGGTAGTTAAGCCGCAGGCCCCGGGCCAGCCGGCGCTCGGCCAGCAGGGCGGCGGTAAACAGCAACAGCTTGTCTTTTTCTCTTGGGCTGAGCTCCATCGTGCATACTCCAGTAACAATGATTCAGGTAAACCAGATCCGGGGGAAACAGGCCGGGCGTCCCAGCACGGCCGGGCGAACAAGCTCCCAGGCTCGCCACATGCCGTCGCGGCAGGCGGTCATGTCGTTACCCAGGTAACGCACCAGCAGCACCCCCAGGCGCTCGGTCACGCTGAAGCCTGCGGCCAGCGTCTCACGCAGGGCTGTTATCAGTTCATCGTTCAACCCGGGGCCGGCCGCTACCAGGGTGCCGAACACACAGGAGCCATGCAGGCCGGCCCGGCTTTGATGCACCGCATCAACGGCATTCAGGTGTAATCGTTCGTTCAGCACCAGGCGCCCTGCCCGCCACAGTTGCAGCCGCTGAGTGAGGCTGCCTGCATCAAACCACTGCTCGCCGGCGGGACGGCCCAGGCACACCAGCTCCCAGCCGATAAAACGGGCGTTGTCGGCCAGCTCGATATGCAAATCGAGCCCGGCGTTGGCCCCCCGGTAGACGATGGTTTCCTGGGGCAGCCATTCCAGCTCGGCGCCCTCTTCCAGCCGCAGCTGCACCCGTTGTCCCTGGGCCACACCGGCGCTGTCCTGCCGGTACACCTTGCCCGCCGAAGGCGTGGTCAGCAGCCCCTGGCTGTGAGCCTGGACCTGTATCTCTATGCTCAAGCGGTCGCCCGACACCAGGCCACCGGGCGGATGCAACAGGTAGAGGTGGCAGAGCTTTCCTTCCGGGTAAAACGGACGCTGAATGCGCAACGGACCGCTGAACGCCATGTCCTTTACTTGCGTGCGCGTGGGGCCTTCGGCCAGTTGCAGGCTGAGGTGTGCGGGCCACTGCCGGGCCGGCCCGTAACCGGCAGACGAACGCGGCAAGCTTGCATGTCTTTGGTGCATAAGGTGGCTCGGACCATAATGAACAGGCTGATTGACAATTCTTTCTGCATTAACCGCGCCAAAATTCAAAAGCCTTTTAAAAACATATAATTGCGAACGATTGCTCGGTATTTAAACAACGTAAAACTGTTTCAAACAAAACCATTTCACCAAAATGGGACAAAGCCGTGTGCATCGGCACCAGCCCAGTGCAATATACTTTTTAAAAATAGCAGCCCTCGCTGGTCGGAAAGCAAGCATCTGATTTTCAAGGTCTTGGCGGGTTTGACGGGGATCAACTACACCTTGAACGTCAAGGCCTATACTCGAGACTGTCCTGGCAGTGGTTGTGGCTTGCCAATGAGTCCCTGCAAAAAGAAACAAGGTACCCACCATGAAAAATAAACCTATCGACGGTGCAACCAGCAAGGGGCGAGAGTGGTTGTCGCTGCTCTTTATGACCCTGGTGCTTTTTCCTCTGCTCAGCATTATCTGTGTTGGCGGTTACGGCTTTGCCGTGTGGATGCTTCAGCTGGTATTCGGGCCACCCGGGCACGGTTGATCCCACTTCTCTCTCTGAATTCCACCTTGTGAAGCGAGCAGCACCATGAAAACACTTATTTGCAAACTCTGGAAAACGCTCAAGCGTCCGCCGGTTCACCTCAGCCTGGGAGCCGTGGTTCTGGTGAGCTTTGTGGCCGGTATCATCTTCTGGGGCGGCTTCAACACCGCCCTGGAAGCCACCAACACCGAGCAGTTCTGTATCGGTTGTCACGAAATGCAGAACAACCCCTACGAGGAACTGCAGGGCACGGTGCACTGGTCGAACCGCTCCGGCGTGCGCGCCACCTGCCCCGACTGCCACGTACCTCATGACTGGACCGACAAGATTGCCCGCAAGATGCAGGCCAGCAAGGAAGTCTGGGGCAAGATCTTCGGCACCATCGACACTCGAGAAAAGTTCCTGGAAAAACGCCTGGAGCTGGCCCAGCACGAATGGGCGCGGTTCTCCGCCAATGGCTCGCTGGAATGCCGCAACTGCCACGACTACAACAGCATGAACTGGGAAGTGATGTCCGACGAGGCACGCCGCTTTATGAAGCCCGCCGCCGAACGCAACCAGAGCTGTATCGACTGCCATAAAGGCATTGCTCACCACCTGCCCGAGCAGATGACCTTCAAGGATCCGGCGCTCGACCAGCTGGAGCAGCGCGCGCAGGGGCTGAGCCCGGATGAAGGCAACAGCTATTACACCGTCAAGGCCATCACCCTGTACCTGGATGAAGAGCGCACTCAGCCCGCCGGCGAGCTGGAAGCGGCCAGCCCGGTGAAACTGCTAGAAGAAAGCGGCGACAGCGTCAAACTACTGGTGCCAGCATGGCGCAAGACCCGGGGCTTTGGCCGAGTGTTGTATGAAGACTTTGGCATGAACATCACCAGCCTGGTGCTGGAGAAGGAGTTCGCTCAGGACGAGACCCTGGTGAAACTGCTGGGTGACGCCAAGGTCGATGACATGACCGGTCTGCCCTGGGAGCCGGTGGAAGTGGCGCTGTGGGCCGAGCAAGGTGCCCTGCTGCCGGAAGCGGAAGACATCTGGAGCTATGCCCGGGATACCTACCGCACCGCCTGCAGCGTGTGCCACTCCCAGCCCGCAGAGGCGCATTTTGATGCCAACACCTGGCCGGGCATGTTCTCCGGTATGGTGGGCTTTACCAACATGGATGCCGCCACCCAGGCGCTGGTGCTCAAGTACCTGCAGAAACATTCGTCCGACTACACCGACGGCGCGCATTAAGGAGAGAACACAATGGCAATTTCAAGAAGACGTTTTCTTCAGGGGCTGGCGGCGGGCTCTGCCGCGGCCCTGATAGGCCCCGGTCTGCTGGTGCGCACCGCCGAGGCGGCAGTCACCGCCGAGGGCAGCTGGAAAATGGCCGGCTCCCACTGGGGGGCCTTCAAGGCCCTGGTAAAAGGCGGCGTGGTCACCGAGGTCAAACCCTTTGAACTGGATCAGCACCCCACCGACATGCTCAACGGCATCAAGGGGCTGATTTACAACCCGTCGCGCATTCGCTATCCCATGGTACGTCTCGACTGGCTCAAGCACCGCCACAACAGCGACACCAGCCAGCGCGGCGACAACCGCTTTGTGCGGGTCACCTGGGATGAAGCCCTGGACCTGTTCCATGAAGAGCTGGAGCGGGTGCAAACCCAGTACGGCCCTTGGGCACTGTATGCCGGCGCCACCGGCTGGCGCCAGACCGGCCAGTTTCACAGCTGCGGCAGCCACATGCAGCGGGGCGTCAATCTGCACGGCAACTTTGTCAGCAAGGTGGGCGACTACTCCACCGGTGCCGGCCAGGTGATTATGCCCTATGTGCTGGGCTCCACCGAAGTCTACGACCAAGGCACCTCCTGGCCGCTGATCCTGGAAAACACCAACACCCTGATTTTGTGGGCCAACGATCCGGTCAAGAACCTGCAGGTGGGCTGGAACTGCGAAACCCACCAGTCCTACGGCTACCTTGCGCAACTGAAGGAAAAAGTCGCCAAGGGCGAGATCAAGGTCATCTGCGTGGATCCGGTTCGCTCCAAAACCCGGCAATACCTGGAATGCGAGCACCAGTACATCAATCCGCAGACCGATGTGGCCTTTATGCTGGCCATTGCTCACACCCTGTACAGTGAAAAGCTGCACGACGAAAAATTCCTCGGCATTTATACCCTCGGGTTTGAGCCCTTTATGGACTATGTGCTGGGCAAGACCGAAGACAAGGTGGAAAAAACCCCGGAATGGGCCGCCGCCATCTGCGGCATTGAGGCCGACGCCATTCGCGACTTTGCCCGCCTGCTGGCCTCGGGGCGCACCCAGCTGATGTTTGGCTGGGCCATTCAGCGCCAGCAACATGGCGAGCAGCCCTACTGGGCCGGTGCCGTGGTGGCGGCCATGCTGGGGCAGATCGGCCTGCCCGGCGGCGGCATCAGCTATGCCCACCACTACAGCTCCATCGGTGTGCCCGGCACCAGTGCCAGCGCCCCGGGCGGCTTTCCCCGCAACCTGGATCCGGGGAAGAAGCCGGTGCACGACAACAACGACTTCAAGGGTGCCAGCCGCATTATTCCGGTGGCCCGCTGGATCGACTGCCTGCTGGAGCCGGGCGGCAAAATTCAGTATAACGGCGGCGAAGTCACCTTCCCCGACGTAAAAATGTGCGTGTTCAGCGGCTGCAACCCCTGGCATCACCACCAGGATCACAACCGCATGAAGCAGGCGTTTCGCAAGCTGGAAACCGTGGTCACCATCGATTATTCCTGGAACGCCACCTGCCGGTTCTCGGATCTGGTACTGCCGGCCTGTACCCAGTTTGAACGCAACGACATCGACATTTACGGCTCCTACGTCAAGCGTGGCCTGCTGGCCATGCACAAGCTGGTGGATCCGCTGTTTCATTCCCGCAGCGACTTCGACATTTTCACCGAGCTGTGCCGCCGCTATGGCCGCCACGAGGAATACACTCAAGGCAAGGACGAACGCCAGTGGCTGGAGCAGCTTTACAACGAATGTAAAGACGCCAACAAGGACAGCTATCCCATGCCCGAATTCGACGAGTTCTGGGAAGCCGGCTACGTGGACTTTGGTGAGGGTGAAAACTGGGTGCGTCACGCCGATTTCCGAGAAGACCCGGAAGTGAACGCCGTGGGCACCCCCTCGGGCTTTATCGAGATCAGCAGCCGCAAAATCGGCAGCTACGGCTACGACGACTGCAAGTCTCACCCCATGTGGATGGAAAAGGCCGAGCGCTCCCACGGTGGTCCGGGCTCCGACAAGCACCCGCTGTGGCTGCAGTCGGTGCACCCGGATCAGCGCCTGCACTCCCAGATGTGCGAGTCGGATGAATACCGCGCCACCTATGCGGTGCAAGGCCGGGAGCCCATTTACATCAACCCCGATGACGCCGCCGCCCGCGGCATTGCCGACGGCGATCTGGTGCGGGTATTCAACGGCCGGGGCCAACTGCTGGCCGGCGCCCGGGTCTCGGACCTCTTCCCGCCGGGCGTGGTGCGCATTCATGAAGGCGCCTGGTACGGCCCGGTAGACGCCAGCATAGGCGCGCTGGACACTTACGGCGACCCCAATACCCTGACGCTGGACGTGGGCAGTTCCAAACTGGCGCAGGCGCCCAGTGCCAACACCTGCCTGGTGGAGATCGAGAAATTTACCGGCGAGGCGCCGGCAGTCACTTCCTTTGGCGGCCCGCAACTGGTGGAGATTTAATGACACAAGCAAACCAGGCAGGCACCGGCCTGCCACTGACCCACGAACACTGGCAACGGCAGGCCCTGCTGTGCCAGTGGCTGGCCACCCTGATGAGCAAAGAGCTGGACGACGCCACACTGCAAGCCTACCAGGCCGGTGACGCCGCTCCCCTGCTTGACTGGCTGGCCGAAGACGGCCTGAGTGACGAGGCCGACGCCCTGCGCTCGGCCATTGCCGGCCTGGCCCTGTTTGAACACCCCCGGCTGGAGCTGGCGGCGGACTTCGCCACCCTGTTTTTAAGCGATGCCCGCCACAGCGCCGCGCCCTATGCCTCCTGTTACCTCACCGAGCGCGGCGGCTTTATGGCAGAGCCGGCCCAGCGCATGGCACAGCGGCTGGCGAACGCCGGCGTGACCCTGCCCGACGACTTTAAAGAGCCGGCCGATCATCTGGCGGTGATGCTCGACTATCTCGCCGGCGGCTACCGCCAGCTCGCCGAGCTCAGCGGCCCGGCACAGGCCACCGCGCTGGCCGGCCTTACCCAGTTTCTGCGCGAAGAGCTGTGCAACTGGCTGCCCGCCTTCAGCCACCGCTGCCAGCGGCAGCCCACCGCCAGTCCCTTCTACCCCGGCCTCGCCCGTCTTGTTGTCGGCTTTTGCCAGCAACGGCTGACAGAAGCAAGCGCCGAGTAATCCACTACCCTTCAGTTCCAGGCCCGGCGCCAGCCGGGCCTGCTGCTCACCCTTTGCCAGCAACAAAAAAAAGGCCCCGCAGAGCGGGGCCAAAAGCACACGATTAACGATGAAATTCTCAGGATTCGGCGGCCACCTCAGGCAGCTCGGCCGGTTTGGCGATGGGCTTCATCAGCAGGGTATAGCCCACCACACTGATCACCAGGCCCACGAAGAAGGCCATGTCCATAAAGATCAGGCTGCACACGAAGGACACGCCGTAGACCAGGAAGGCACGCAGGTTGTAGTTGTTCTGGTAAACAAAGGGGCCCTTGGGGTCATAGAAGTCTTCAACCCGAATGCGGCCACGGCGCAGCAGGTAGAAGTCGGCCAGCATGATGCCCGCCACCGGACCCAGCAGGCCGGAGGTGACCACACTGAACCACAGCAGGTTGTCGGCAAACAACCAGGGCATCATCAGCAGGCCAATGATTCCGGAGATGGACACCCCCTGAGCAAAGCTCATGCGCGGGAACACGTTCATCAGGATCAGTGCCGACGGCATCAGGTTGGCCACGGTATTGGTGGACCACTGGGCAAAGGCGATGGTCAGCATGCTCAGGATCAGCACTATGGGTGAACTCATGGAGTTAAGCACGATTTCAATGGGGTCCCAGGTGCCGGTGAGAATGCCACCGATCATGCCCACCATCAGAATGCCGGAGCCAATGATGATCAGGCCGGCCAGCTGAGCGATAAAGGGCTTGCGGTTGCGCACGAAGAAGTTCTTGCTGCTGTGATCCCGTGAAGCTTCCAGCTTGCGGGTCAGATCCGGGCTGTTCAGGCCCATGGTGATCCAGATACCGGCAATGGCCATCACTGCAAATACGAAAGAGCCGTTGTCCAGAGAAGGCGCAGCCAGCACATCACCGATGGTGGCATTGTTGGTTTCCAGCAGCCAGAAGGTCACCAGACCGATCAGAATGGTCAGGGCCGGAATGGCGACCCAGTCGAACTTGGCCATGGCCTTCATGCCGTAAATGGCATTCACCACCTGCAGTACCCCGAAGATCAGGATAAGAATGGTGGTATTGGTATAGCCCACCCACATTTCCAGCACCTTGCCAATGGCTACCGCCGCCACCCAGGTCTGGAAACCGAACCAGAAACAGGCCGGAATGGCCCGGAAGGCGGCGGGGATCTTGGCGCCCTTGTAGCCAAAGCACCCACGAATGTAGACGGTAAAGGGAATGCCATAGCGAATGCCGATGTCACCGGCCAGGATCAGAATGCTGGTCACGATGGCGTAGGCCGCCAGAATGGCACCGATAATGGTCCAGGGCGACAGGCCCGGGTAAAGCTGGGCACCCATGGTAAAGGCACCCATGTTGATGGTCATGCCCGCCCAGAGCATGGTGAAATCCCAGATGTTGATATCTCTGTCCTTCTCGGTGGACGGCATCAACTCGGGGTTGTTCATTTCATGTACAGCCATTGGCCACTCCCTGTTAACTGCTTAATAAAGGATGTTGCGAACCCCGAACAATCTTGTAAATGATTAACCAAGGTCAGGTCGACAAATTAACACCACAATCGTTAACAATATAAAGGATTCTTTGTCTACAGGACAAAAGTGTGAGACCGCTCACATTTAGACCAAAGACGTACAGGAAAACCACTGCAGCAGGCGGAACAAGGCACAGAATCGTGCCTATCAGGGATGGCCAACAACCCAACGTCAACAATACAGAAAATAAAATGTTAACGATAACACTCGATGCAAGGTAGGTTAGCTCTTTCAGCCATTCGCAAAACCGCCTCCTCTGCCTCGGATCTGCCTGGCATTTATGGCTTACGAGCATGGATAACGAAGCGGCACTAGCGCCGAGCTCAGTTGATCACCAACAGCTCCATAAAGTCGTTCACCGCCATGGCTTCTAGCCGGCTCTGCTCCTGACAGAGCTCAAAAATATGCCGGCAACGCCCCTCGGGAAAACGGGTTTGCAGGTTGTGCAGAAACTTCTGCTCCAGCACCGGAATACCGTCATGACGGCGGCGGCGGTGACCAAGGGGGTAATGCACTTCCACCTTGCCGGTATGACTGCCGTCGTTAAAGAACACTCGAATGGCGTTGGCAATGGCGCGCTTGTCCGCTTCCAGGTAGTCGGCGCTGTAACCGGCGTCCTCCGTCACCGTCATTTTTGCCCGCAGCGCATCGATGCGCCCGTCGCTCTGGTGAAAGGCGTCTTCGTAATGCTCGGCGGTGAGGGTGCCGTACAGCAGCGCAACTGCCACCATGTATTGCAGGCAGTGATCCCGGTCCGCCGGGTTGGCCAGCGGCCCGGTTTTGGAAATGATGCGAATGGCCGACTCGTGGGTGGTGAGTTCAATGCGATCAATGTCATCAAGCCGGTCCATAAGCTGCGGGTGTAATTGCACCGCGCATTCCACCGCGGTCTGAGCATGAAACTCGGCGGGATAGCTCAGTTTGAACAACACGTTTTCCATCACGTAGCTGTCAAGCGGCTGGCTCAGGCGTATCGGTTTATCCTCAAACAGCACATGTTGAAAGCCCCACTTGGGGTCGCTCAATACCGACGGCAACCCCATCTCGCCCTTCATGGTGATCATGGCCAGCCGCACCGCCCGGGCGCTGGCATCGCCGGCGGCCCAGGATTTGCGCGAGCCGGCATTCGGGGCGTGGCGATAGGCGCGCAGCGCGCCACCGTCGGCCCAGGCCTGAGACAGGGCATCCACAATCTGTGCCCGGCCGCCTCCCAGCATTCGGGTCACCACGGCGGTGGAGGCCACCCGTACCAGCAACACATGATCCAGCCCCACCCGGTTAAAGCTGTGGTTCAGCGCCAGTACGCCCTGTATTTCGTGAGCCTTGATCATGGCGGTGAGCACCTCTCCCATGGTGACCGGCGCCCTGCCCTCGGCCACCGCCACCCGGCTGAGGTAATCGGCAGTGGCCAGAATGGCGCCCAGGTTGTCGGAGGGGTGTCCCCACTCGGCGGCCAGCCAGGTGTCATTGAAATCGAGCCAGCGGATCATGCAGCCGATGTTAAAGGCGGCGGTCACCGGATCCAGCTCGTGAGAGGTACCGGGCACGCGGGCACCGTGGCGCACTGTGGTGCCCGGCACCACAGGCCCAAGGTGCTTGGTGCACTCGGGAAAACGCAGCGCCTGCAGGCCACAGCCCAGGGTATCCATCAGACAATGGCGGGCGGTGCGCCGCGCTTCCGGGCTGCCGCTGTGAAAGCCGGTCACGTAATCGGCAATGTGCACCAGCAGCTCATCGGGCGCCGGCCGCAGGTTGATATCCTCATTGCTGCTCATGATCCACTCCTGTCCTCATTCCCTATTCCCTAACCCCTGACATGATTACCGCTTATCGATCGGCACCCAGTCCCGGTGTCCCGAGCCTACATAATCGGCACGAGGACGAATAATGCGGTTATGAGCCCGTTGCTCCATGATGTGAGCGGTCCAGCCGGTCACCCGGCTGAGCACAAAGATGGGCGTAAACAATCGGGTGGGAATACCCATAAAGTGGTAGGCACTGGCGTGATAGAAATCGGCGTTGGCAAACAGCTTTTTCTCCCGCCACATCACCTCTTCCACCCGCTTTGACACCGGAAACAGCACCCGGTCGCCTACCGCCTCCCCCAGTTTTCTGGCCCAGTCCCTGATGATGGCATTGCGGGGATCCTTCATGGTGTAGACGGCATGGCCAAACCCCATCACCTTTTCCTTACGGGCCAGCATGTCCAGCAGCGCCGCTTCGGCCTCGTCGGGACCGGGCCATTGTGCCAGCATGGCCATGGCCGCCTCATTGGCACCGCCGTGCAGGGGACCGCGCAGGGTACCGATAGCGGCAGTCACCGCCGAATGCAGATCGGTCAGGGTGGAGGCGCACACGCGGCCGGCAAAAGTGGAGGCGTTGAATTCGTGCTCGGCATACAACACCAGCGAGCACTGCATCACGGTCACATCCAGTGCATCAGGCGCACGGCCCCGCAGCATGTGCAGAAAGTGACCACCCAGGCTATCATCGTCGAGGGCCGTGTCGATGCGCTCGCCATCGTGGGTGTAGCGATACCAGTAGCAGATGATGGACGGCAGCAGCGCCAGCAGGCGCTCGGCGGCCTCCTGCTGCTCGCTGAAGCCCAGCTCGGTTTCCAGGTTGCCCAGCATGGAGCAGCCGGTGCGCAGCACGTCCATGGGATGGGCCGAGGCCGGAATCTGCTCCAGCACGGTGCGCAGGGCCGCCGGCAGGCCCCGGTTGGCACGCAGCCGGGCCTTGAAGGCGTTTAACTCCCCCTGGTTGGGCAAGTGGCCCTTCAGCAGCAAAAAAGCCACCTCCTCAAACTCGGCGTGAGCAGCCAGCTCGGCAACATCATAGCCCCGGTAACTCAGGCTGGAGCCGGTTTTGTCTACGGTACTGAGGGCGGTCTGACCGGCGCTCTGGCCTCGCAGTCCTTCGGTATTGGTCATCGGGTTCTCCTCGGCTGGCACGCTAACGTGATTAACTCAACACTAGCAGGAGTTTTAACCGGAAGAGAGACAGAGAGCGGCGTGAGGCCGCGGGCAGAGGAATGTCCGGGCTGGCCATGCCCGCATGGGCGAAAGACGCGGTGGTTTAACCGGCGGGAGTAAAATGCTGCAGATCCTGCTGCAGCCAGTCGGCCACCTGATCGGCGAGTAGCGGCCGGGCCAGCAGGTAACCCTGACCCAGCTGGCAACCCAGTTCAAGCAGGCGCTGCTGCTGCTCGGGCAGTTCAATGCCTTCGGCAGTCACTTCCATGTCGAGGCTTTCCGCCAGCTTGATAATGGTGTGCACCAGATCGGCGGCACGCTGGTCGGTGGTGAGATCGGACACAAAGGACTTGTCGATCTTGAGCTTGTTCACCGGCAGCTGGCGCAGGTGGCTGAACGAGGAATAGCCGGTGCCAAAGTCGTCGAGGGCAATTTCCACGCCCAGCTGACGCAACCGGGTCAGATTCTCAAGGGAGCCGGCGGTATCCCACAGACTGGTGTCTTCGGTGATCTCCAGTACCAGGCCGCTGGCGGGCAGGCCGGTACGCTGCAACACCGCCTTCACCGTGCTGCCCAGCTCGCCGCTCATAAAGATTTCCGGGCTGATGTTCACGTTCACCTTGAGCCAGCCATGGCCCTGCTGATGCCAGTTTTTCAGTTGCCGGCAGGCCGTGAACAAAACCCACTGGTTCAGCTGGTGGGCCAGGCCGTGATGCTCGGCCACGGCGATGATCTCCAGCGGGCTGATATGGCCATGCTCGACAGAATGCCAGCGCAGCAGGGCCTCAAGGGATTCAATATTTCCGCCATCAAGGCGGAAAATGGGCTGATACACCAGGCTCAGTTCGTCATTTTCAATGGCCAGCTGCAGCGCCACCGCCAGTTTCTGGCTGCGCAGCCGGCGCTCGTCCATGCCCGGCTCAAACACCCGGGCGGAAAACTTGGGATCGTGCTTGGCGTAATACATGGCGGTATCGGCATGGCTGAGCAGCTCGGCCATGGTCACACCATGCTCCGGATAGAAACTGGTGCCGATGCTGGCCTGGGGCGACAGACAGCCGTCGGGCAGCCGAATTTCCGCGGCCAGGGTTTTCAGCAATATTTCGCTCAGCCCCTCGGCCTTGTCGCGCTGGTCAAAGGGCTGGATCACCACGAATTCGTCGCCGCCCAGCCGGGCCACGTGCCCCTGCCCTTGCAGTGCCACGCCAAGCCGCGACGCCACTACCTTGAGCACCCGGTCGCCCACATCGTGCCCCAGGCTGTCGTTGATGGACTTGAACCCGTTGAGATCCACCATGTGGACCGCCAGATTGCGCTGGTCACGCTGGGCGCGGTTCAGGGACTGCTCCATCAGCTGGTAAAAATTCATGCGGTTGGGCAGGCCGGTGAGCATGTCGTGATAGGCCAGGTAACGGTTACGCCGGTTCTCTCTGAGCAACAGCCACAACATCAGGCCGCCGCTTATCAGCAGGCCGCCCAGATAAATGGTGGAACGCAGGCGAATGTCGCCGATGATGTCGAGCTGCTGCCAGACGCTGCCGCCGGAAAAACTGTCCACGTTCAGCTCCCGGGCCTGCTGCCGGTAGGGCGCCAGCGTCTTTTTCAGCGCCACAATGGCGGCCCGGTCGCCGGCACTCAGCTGATAGACGTCTGACTCCCACTGCTGCAGCTGCTGGCGAAACTCCAGCAGCAAGGACTTCACCCCGGGCTGTTCACGCATGGGGCGGTTTTCTTCCCCTTCCAGCAGGGTGTCGATGCGACTCCATAACAGTTCAAAACGCAGCTGAACATGGTCTTCATCCCGTGTGCCCGCCGCCAATGCAGTCAGAGCATGATCGAACTTGAGCACTTCCATTTCCAGCTCGGAGCTGGCCCAGCCCACCGCCTTGATGGTGGCCGACACATAACGCACTACGTCGAGATCGCGGTTATAGCTGTACAGCGAGCTGGCGCTGAACAGCAGGGCGGCAATGGTGAGAAGCGCCAGTTTGGCGGACTTTATGGTCACTGAATGTCCAGAGACTTGAGCTGCCACACCAGCATTTCATGAAAACGCTTGGTGTTGTAACGGTTGTTGTCAGACAGGGGCAGCATCAGCCAGATCGGCCCCTTGTCGCGAATTTTCATGGTTTGACCATCCAGGTGAGTCACCAGCAGAAACGGCGTGCGTTTCACCAGTTGCATGTCGATATCATGATGGTAGTCATTCAGCGCCACCAGGCGCACTGTTTTTCCCTCGGCGCCCACATGCTCCAGCAAACCGCTCAGCGCCACGCCACGGAAATGGTGCTCGCCGTCGGTCCAGGGCGTGTCGGTGGTGAATTCCTGCTGCGGCAGCTGTTCCAGCATGGCCAGATCAAAGCGGGCGTCGCTGCCGCGATTGGTGTGCTGAATGTTGCCGGTGATGGTGAGGATCACCCGCCCCTCGGGTGAAGGCAGTTCGCCGGATGCCCTGGCTGGCAGCCCAATCAGCAACAGCATCAGGCCCAGAATGCCAGCCCAGGCCGAAGTACGGACCAGGCCAAAGCCGGTTGTAATACGCATGAGTGGTTCCCTTGAACAATTGCAGACTCAAAAGAGTATAGTCTGCCCCTTACTTCTTTTGCATCTTCAGGGTTTTGCAAGAGTAAATCAGTCAAAAAACCAAGTCGAGACGAAGTACCGTCAAGCGATGCCAAATGCTTCATTTAGCGTCAGTTGCTGACGCGCTTGAATCCGAACGATGGCGGCGGCAGCGCTCGGAACAATATTTGACCTGCTCCCAGTCCCGAGCCCATTTTTTACGCCAGCTGAATGGCCGGCCACAGACGATGCACATTTTTTGCGGCAAATGGGGTTTGCGCATTTTCATTGGCTCACTCGCTTCCGGTGTTTGCCGCCCTGGCGGCTGGAGTCAGGAGAAATGTAATGCAACCGTCGCGCGGGCAGACTGCCCGCGCTGTCATGTCAGGCTTACAGCCGGTTGAGGGTAATACCGCTATCGGCCAGGGGGGTGAGCAGCGGACGGCGCTCACGCACATAATCCATAAAGGCCTCGGCATCGGTATTGCACTGCACGCCACCGGCGCGACAGCGCAGGGCCTGGTTAATGTAGTGCACGCGAATGGCCCCGCGCCGGGTCTGGCTCAGGCGTGCCACCGGAAAGGCGGTCAGGCGACCCTTCACCCGGGCCAGATCGATGCGGTCGGTCAGCACCCGCTGCAGCTGATACAGGCTGTTCCAGCCATCATTGCCCGATGCGTGGTAACCGTTAATCACCACGTTATAACTGGCGTTTGAGTCCAGTTTTACCCACTGCCTGCCCTGACGCACCTCGATCATGCGCAAAAAGCCCGCGCCCTTGCGGGTTTCGTCAAACCGGTAACGCAACCCCGCCATATAGGGAAACGCCCCGGCCGCCTGGTTATCGGCCAGACTGGCGTTGATGGTTTCCAGCAGCAGGCCCGCCAGCTGGCGACCGGTGAGCGACACCAGGCTGAGCGGCGTGGAATAGGGCAGCAACTCCAGCGTGACGTTACCCTGCCTGAGCGCACCCGGCTCCAGCGGAGTGCGTATAGCACTGGCACCCACCAGGGCAATGTCGGCCCGGCGGCCGGTCACGGCCCGCACTTCCGGAGTATTGGCCCAGTACAGCTGACTGGCAGCCACCAGCGGCCCCAGATCCGATGCACTGCCATCCTGTCCGGGCAGCCCCTGGTGTGTCAGGGTAGCCGGCACATGGCCAATCACCTCGCCATAGGCGGCGTTCAGCGCGGGCCGGTACTGGGTGTCGATATGGCGGCGCAGCTCGGCGTCTTCCGCCACCACCGCCATGCGGGCATCGGCGGCCACGGCCTGGTTCAGACGCTGCTGCTCGGCCTCACTCAGGCGATGCTGTTTGCCCCGGCGAATATCGTTATAAAACACGCCGTCGGTGAGCAGGGTGTTACCGCCTTCACACCGGCTGACCCGGCCGTCGGGGGTAAAGGTAACACTCACCCGGCCCATGGCCTGGGCGAAATGGCCGGCCTGCACCACGCAGGTTTTGGCGCGACCGTCGGGGTTGGTGACCTGCTGCGCGTAGGGCGGGTTCTTGCCCAGCCCCAGGCTGGCGAAGTCGCCCATCAGGGTTTCGGAGCGCCCGCCCACAATCAGATCGATGCCGTTGACCCGCGACGCCAGCCGCTGATCCCGCTCCAGCCCCAGGTGAGTAAGGGCCACAATGTGCTTCACGCCCTGGGCGCGCAGGGCATTCACGGTACGCTGGGCGGTTTCCACTTCGTGGTTAAACGCCAGCCGGCCGGGGTTGGCCGCCTGCTCTGACAAGTCTTCCGGCACCAGCCCGATCACCGCCACCACGGGATCGCTGTCGGCGTCTTCCATGCTCTCCAGCCGTTCCTTGTCGTTGCCGTCAAAGGCGTAGAGCACGTAAGGATACAGGTTACCGGCGGCATTCAGGGCCGGATCCTTGCGGGCATTCAGGTTGGCGGCCAGCACCGGAAAGTTGACCCCCTCGATAAAGGCCGCCAGCCGCGCGCTGTCGAGATCAAATTCGTGCTGGCCCGGCACCATGGCATCCAGGCCGAGGCGGCTCAGCAGATCGGCGTTCATGGCGCCCTGATTAAGTTTGAAATAGCCGGTGCCCTGCCAGGCATCGCCGCCGTGCACAAACAGCAGCGGCTGATCCGCAAGCTGCGCCTGTTCACGCAGAGTATTGGCGTAACTCAGCAGGCGCGGAAAGCCTCCCAGCCGGGTATACACTTGCCGACCGTCCAGGGTCAGTGCCGCGTCGCTGGGGTCAAAGTGGGAATGGGTGTCATTGATGTGCGCCAGGGTCAGGGTAAAAGGCGCCTCGGGTTGCTGGCTGGCACAGCCGGACAGGGCCAGCGCCAGGGCGCCGGCCACCAGAATGTGTTTCATGAATATACGAACTCCATCGCGTAAAACCGGATCAGGGCCCTAACTGGTAAAGACCACCGTCTTGCCGTTGTGCAGGAACACCCTTTGTTCAATGTGGTATTGCACCGCCCGGGACAGGGTGATGCATTCAATATCTTTGCCCTTGGCGATCAGCTGCTCGGGATAATGGCTGTGATCCACCACTTCCACCCCTTGAGTGATGATGGGGCCTTCATCCAGATCATTGTTGATGTAATGGGCGGTGGCCCCCACCAGTTTCACGCCCTTGTCATAGGCCTGATGATAGGGCTTGGCGCCCTTGAAACCGGGCAGCAGCGAATGATGAATGTTGATGGCGCGGCCATTAAGGGTGGCGCACAGCTCCGGGCTCAGCACCTGCATGTAGCGCGCCAGCACCACCAGATCCGCCTCGCACTCATTGATGATACCGAGCACCAGGGCTTCCTGCTCGGCGCGGTTGTCATCGTCCACCGGCAGGTGGTAATAGGGAATATGATGCCAGTCGGCCAGCCGCTGCAGATCCGGATGATTGGAGATAATGGCCGGAATTTCCACCGCCAGCTGACCGGTGCGGTAGCGGTACAGCAGATCGTTCAGGCAGTGATCCAGACGGGACACCATGATCACCACGTTGGGCCGGTAGTGGCTGGCGGTCAGCTGCCAGTCCATGGCAAAACCGTCGGCCCGGGGCGCAAAGCCCTGGCGAAAGGCGGCTTCGTCAAAGGACTGCTCCGCCGGCGGCCGGAATTCGGCGCGAATAAAGAAGTGGCGGCTCAGCACGTCGTCAAAGGTCTGCATTTCCACCACGTAGCAGCCCTGCTCACGCAGGTAGCGGGTCACCACGTCCACGGTGCCCAGGCTGCCCGGGCAGTGGGCGGTCAGATAATAGGTGTCTTTTGGCATGGCCACGGCCGTTCTCCCGATTTCTGAATAACACGCCGCTTGGCGGCGGCGCTATTGTGCGGCAAAGCCGGGGTTAACGCCAGCAGGCAGGCGGGGCGTCAGTCCAGCTTTTTTTCCATGATAAAACGGGTGAAGCTCATGCCGGCCTTGTGCACTTCCTGCTGATCGAGCAGGCGAAAGCCCCGCTGTTCAAACATGGGCCGCGACAGCACGCTAGCGTCGGTGGTCAGGCAGTGCACACCGCGCCGGCGCGCCTCCTGCTCTATATCTGCGCACAGGCGTCCGGCCAGGCCCCGGCCGGAGTGCTCCGCCAGCACATAGATCAGCGCCAGGCAGTGATCCGGGCTCAGGGTGGCAAAGGCCACCGGAATATTGTGCAGGGTCATCACCCGGGTATAACCGGTGCGCACCAGGCGGCTGAAGTCGTCGCGGAACTGGTAGGGAAACGCCGCCCACACCTGCACCTGCTCGTCGCTGTAGCCGCGTCGCCCCTGGCCCATGACCGCATCGTGATAAATCAGCTCCAGGCTGCTGAAATCGGTTTCCTGGTAGTCTCTGCTCGAGTACATGACAACTCCGAATACAAAACCATGCGCCACCCTCAACGTCAGGAATGTGGCTCGTCTCCTGAAGGGGCCGGCTGCAGCGCCAGCTCCCGGCGGCGGGCCTGCAGGGCCAGCACTGCACCCATGATGCACAACCCAGCTCCCAATGGCCAGCCGCCGGCCGGCCCCCACAGCATGACACCGGCTCCCGCCAGCATGGCAAGCACGCCGGCCAGCTTGGCGAGGGTGGCCCGGCCGTCGACCATCAGCCACCTATCACAATGGGGGCAGCGCAGCCGCATACCAAGCCCACGACTTTCCCGCTATTTGACCTGTGCCGCATTAATACGGCACCCACAACAAGGACACTTCACCCTCGCTTCTCCCTGATTGCGTTCACGCCAACGGCATGCGGGCATGATAACAAAGCCGGGTCGGGCAATCTGCGCCGCCGGGTACGATTTGCGTCATTTTATGGTGACTGCGTCACATCATTTGAGTACGCCCTTTGGCCACTTTCATTTATTCGATAATCGGATAAGCTGTCGGCCATCAGTCAACCCGGAATAACCCCATGTTCAGAAGCTCCCTTGTGGCCTGCCTGATCGCCGGCGCCCTGACCGGCGGCTGTGCCAGCCATGCCAGTCCTTCACCCCAGTCTCAGCCTGACGCCTCTGTGCCTTCAAAGGCCGATGGCGGCAAGCCGCCATCCCGGGCCGAGCAGCAAAGCTTTATCGCCTGGCGCGCCGATTTTCGCCGCCGCGCCCTGGCCGAGGGCATTTCGCCCGAGGTATTTGACGCCGCCTTTAAGGATATCGACCTGAATCACAGCGTGATTAAACTCGATCGCGGCCAGGCCGAATTTACCCGCCAGTTGTGGGACTACCTGGACAGCGCCGCGTCCGCCACCCGGGTCAGCACCGGCCAGGCAAAACGTCGGGCACTTGCCGACACCCTGACGCAAATCGAGCAGCGTTACGGCGTTAAAGCCGAGGTGGTGCTGGCGGTGTGGGGCATGGAAACCAACTACGGCGGCTACCGGGGCAACACCCCCACCATTGAAGGCCTGGCCACCCTGGCCTTTGAAGGCCGCCGCCGCCAGTTTGCCGAAACCCAGCTGATCGCCGCCCTGCGCATACTGCAGGCGGGAGATGTGAGCGTAAACGACATGCGCGGCTCCTGGGCGGGTGCCATGGGGCACACCCAGTTTATGCCCACCAGCTACCTGGCCTATGCCCAGGACTTTAACGGTGATGGCAAACGCAACATCTGGAGCGAGGACCCCACCGACGCCCTGGCTTCTACCGCCTATTACCTGTCCCGCTTTGGCTGGCAGGCCGGCGCCCCCTGGGGGCTGGAAGTGACCCTGCCCGAGGGCTTTGACTACACCCAGGCGGATCAAAAGCGCCGCCAGCCGGTGGCCCACTGGCGCGGGCTGGGTATCACACAAATCAACGGCCAGCCCCTGCCCGACCATGGCGAGGCCGCCATTCTGGTGCCGGCGGGCGCCCAGGGGCCGGCGTTTGTGGTGTTTAACAACTTCTTTGTGATCAAGCGCTACAACAACGCCACCGCCTACGCCATGGGCGTCGGACACCTTGCCGATAAAATCGCCGGTGGTAGTGACTTTCACCAGGCCTGGCCCCGTCATGAGCGGGCCCTGAGCCGCACCGAAAAGCAGGAACTGCAACAGCGCCTGACCGAACAGGGCTTTGATACTCAAGGTGCCGATGGCGTGATTGGCCCCAACACCATGGCCGCCATTCGTGCCTGGCAGCAGGCCCGAGGGCTGGTGGCCGACGGCTACGCCAGCGCCAGCCTGCTGGAACGCCTGCGCTGACGCCAGTTCGCAGAGCCCGGCACCGGGCTCTGCTTTACAATTGGTCGCATTCTCTTCAAAAACCGCCTTTCACACTATTTTTCATAAGTCATAACCAAACGGATTAACGACCCAGTTAATTGTGCTGTTAGCATCGCCGGCTTCGCTATTATTTTCTGACATTTTGGAGTCTTCATGCTGACCGTGCTCGTCAACCTGACGATCTTTGTGCTGCTGATGCTGGTGCTCGGCAAACTGGCCCGCGGGGGTCAGTCCCTTTCCCGTCAGGTGCTGACCGGCCTGGTGTTCGGTGTGGCCGCGGGCTTTGCCATGCAGCTGCTGTATGGCGCCGACACCATCGGCCGCACCCTGGAATGGGTAAATGTGGTGGGCGGCGGCTATGTGCGCCTGCTGCAGATGATCGTCATCCCGCTGGTACTGGTGTCCATTCTCGGCGCCGTGTCACGGCTGCATAACGCCACTTCCCTGGGCAAGATCAGCGTTCTGACCCTGGGGGTGCTGCTGTTTACCACCGCCATTTCGGCGCTGGTGGGTGTCTTTGTGACCCACGGCTTTGGCCTGAGCGCCGCCGATCTGGTGCAGGGCGCCCGCGAGCTGGCCCGCGCCGAGCAACTGGAAGCCCGGGTGGCCAGCGTGGCCGACTTGTCCGTGCCTCAGCTGCTGGTGTCCTTTATTCCGCGCAACCCCTTTGCCGACATGACCGGTGCCAGCCCCACCTCCATCATCGGTGTGGTGATCTTTGCGGTGTTCCTGGGGCTGGCGGTGCTGACCCTGCTGAAGGACGAGCCGGAGCTGGGCAAGCGCGTGGTGGGCGGCATTGAAGCCCTGCAGGCGCTGATCATGCGCCTGGTGCGACTGGTGATGAAACTGACCCCCTATGGCGTGATGGCGCTGATGACCAAGGTCATCGCCGGCTCCAACCTGCAGGACGTGCTCAGTCTGGCCGGCTTTTTGGTGGCGTCCTACCTGGCCATTGCCATCATGTTTGCCGTGCACGGCGCCCTGCTGACCCTGGCGGGCGTGAATGCCAAACGCTTTTTCACCAAGGTATGGCCGGTGCTGGCCTTTGCCTTTACCAGCCGCTCCAGCGCCGCCACCATTCCGCTCAACGTGCAAGCGCAAACCCAGAAGCTGGGCGTGCCCGAAAGCATTGCCAACTTTGCCGCCTCCTTTGGCGCCACCATTGGCCAGAACGGCTGTGCCGGCATCTATCCGGCCATGCTGGCGGTGATGATTGCTCCCACCATGGGCATCGACGTGCTGGATCCGCTGTGGCTTGCCACCCTGGTGGGCGTGATCACCCTGGCCTCGTTCGGCGTGGCCGGCGTGGGCGGTGGCGCCACCTTTGCTGCCCTGATTGTGCTGCCCATCATGGGCATGCCGGTGGCCCTGGCGGCGCTGCTGATCTCCATTGAACCGCTGATCGACATGGCCCGCACCGCACTGAACGTGAACGGCGCCATGACCGCCGGCACCATCAGCAGCAAGCTGCTGGGCCAGACCGACGAAGCGGTGTTTGCCGCCGATGAAGACGAGCACGCTCCGGCCACTGCCTGAGCTCTCCCCGCCTTCATACTGAAAAAGCGCCTGCGGGCGCTTTTTTGTTGCGGCTCACAGCGCCCGGTGACTCTGCTAACATAAGCCCCTTTCTCTTTTTGCCCTGCTGCCAAGGACGCCGCCATGCTGTGGATCCCCTTTACCCTGTTTGCCGCCTTTATGCAGGCCTGGCGCAATGCCTTTCAGAAACGCCTGAGCCAGGAGGCGGGCGCCACCGCCGTCACCCTGGCGCGCTTTGTACTGGCCTGGCCGCTGGCCGGCATATACCTGTGGCTGCTGTATCGCTGGCAGCCGGAGCAGCCCCTGCCCGATTTTACCCCTGCCTTTGCGTGGCTGATCGTGGCGGCGGCGCTCAGCCAGATCCTGGCCACGGCACTGATGGTGCGACTGTTTCAGTTGCGCAATTACGCGGTGGGCGTGGGCCTGGCCAAGAGCGAGGCGGTGCTGGCGGCGGCACTGGGCGTGTTCTTTTTCAGCGCGCCGCTGACGGCCCTGGGCTGGCTGGGGGTGCTGCTTGGGGCACTGGCGGTGTGGCTGCTGAGTGGTCTCAGCCGGGCGGCGGAAAACGGCGTGCCGGCCAGCACCCTGGTCACCGGCCTCGGCAGCGGCCTGGCCTTTGCACTGACCTCGCTGTGGGTGCGGGAAGCCAGCCTGGTGCTGGCCCTGCCCTTTCCCTTTGGCGCCGCCTGGGTGCTGTTGCTGGTGATCGGCCTGCAGACCCTGCTGCTGGTTATCTGGCTGGGCCTGCGCAATCCTCAGGCGCTGGTGTCACTGTGGCGCCGGCCGGGGCTGACTGCTCTGGTGAGCCTGACCAGCTGCCTCGGTTCCATTGGCTGGTTCAGCGCCATGAGTCTGGAAAGCGTGGCCCTGGTCAAGACCCTGGGTCAGGTAGAGGTACTGTTTACCCTGATGATCTCGGCCTGGTATTTTCGGGAACGGCTGGGCCGCCGGGATCACGGCGGCCTGGTATTGATCGTGCTCGCTGCCATCTGTGTCATGTGGGCCTGATGGCCACCCCTTTCATCGCTGAAAGCAGTTGCGGTGGTATCAGTGGGCGGCGTTCTGGCTGAAGGGATAACGACGAAACGACAGCATTTTGCGCACCCCCTCGAGGATCAGCAGCGCCACCGCCGTCCAGATGGCGATATAGGTGGGCCACTCTTCATCGGCAATGGTTTCGCCCAGTACCAGTGACACCACCACCAGCAGCACCGGCTCCACATAGCCGAGCAGGCCAAACAGACTGAACGGCAGCCGGCGGCTGGCCAGAATGTAGCAGGCCAGCGCCAGGGCGCTGATCATGCCAAGCCCCAGCACCAGCACATAGAGCAGCGGCCGCTCGCCAAATACCGCCATGGGCGAGTCGGCAGCAAAGGCGAACCAGGTCGCCGCCGGCAGCATCAGCAGCATGTCGCACCACAGACCCCCAAGGGTGTCGTTGCCGAGCCAGCGCCGCCACACAAAATACAGCGGGTAGCCAATGGCCACCACCAGGGTCTCCCAGGACACACCGCCGGCATGCCATACCTCGTTGGCCACCCCAAAGGCGGCACAGGCCACCGCCAGCCACTGCAACCGGGTGGGGCGCTCGTGATACAGAAAACGTCCCACCAGCACCAGCACCAGCGGCATCATGAAATATCCCAGCGACACCGCCAGGCCGCGGCCGTTGATGGGCGCCCACATAAAGATCCACAGTTGCACCGCCACCAGGGCGGAAGACAGGGGCAGGCCCAGCCAGAGGACAGGCCGGGTTTTCAGTTGCGCAAGCAGGGTGGCCACCAGCCGCCAGTCGCCGCTGTACAGCAGAAACAGTCCCAGGCAGGGCATGGTCAGCAGCATGCGCCAGCCAAACACCACTTCGCCGCTCATGGGCGTCATCAGGCTGGCGTAGTAATACAGCAGCGCAAACAACACCGATGAAAACACCGACAACGCAACCCCTCTGGCCACTCGCTTTCCTCCTTATCTGTCATTTCGGTCAAAAAATTCGCGCGAAGCTTACCAGCTTTAAGATGAAATATTGACCTGATTTGAAAAATAAAAGCAGCCATATTTATTGCTTATGGAGGGCATTAACAGTGCACATGACCAGTTAACAGCTCGTTTACAGTAACATTTAAAACGGTAACCTTTTTCCCGCTTTGCTGCCTTGCTTATTTCACTGTCCCGGTTATTAATGAAAGCGCTATAACTGGATCATATATCCCCTTTCGGAGTTCACCCCATGGCTCGTCCGCTTTATGCCCTCTGCCTGTTGCTGCTGACCGCCTGCGCCGGGGCCGGCGATCAACGCCTGCAATTGACCCCGGTGGGCAGCTTTCCCTCAGGATTGTCGGAAAGCTCGGGGCTCGCCACTCAGGCCGGCGGCTTTATCAGCCACAATGACAGCGGCAAGCCCGCCGAGCTGTTTGTGCTCAACCAGAACGGTACCCTGGTACGGCGCGTGCCGGTGCCCGCTCCCAACCGGGACTGGGAAGACATTACCCACAACGACGATACCCTGTTTGTGGCCGACACCGGCAACAACGGAGGCCGGCGCCAGGATCTGCGCATTGTTGCCATGAGGCTCAATGACGATGGCGTCTCCGAGCCCATGCTGCTGCCGGTACGTTACCGGGAGCAGCGCAATTTTCGGCCGCCCCGGCACCAGCACAACTTTGACGCCGAAGCCCTGGCCTGGGTGAACGGCGAACTCTGGCTACTGACCAAGCGCTGGTTGGATCAGCGCAGCGCCATTTACCGGCTGCCGTCCGTCGCCACCTCCGAGCCACTGAGTGAGTGGCAGCGGCTGAATACCCGCATGCTGGTGACCGGCGCCGACTTTGACGCCGCCAGCCAGACCCTGCTGCTGGTTGGCTACAGCCGCAGCCTGCTGGACCGCCGGGCCTTTGCCTGGCGCTATCCAGTGCGCAACAACCGGGTGGTGGAAGAGGCCGGGCAACGCTACCGGCTGAGTGAAACCGGCCAGTTCGAGGCCATTGCCCTGGGGGCGGACGGCCACCTGTATTTCTCCCGGGAAGGCAGTAGCCCCCAGCTGTTTCGCAGCCGGTGGCCGCTGCGCCGGCTGCAACCAGCTGAAGGAAAAGAATAGGGCGACTGTCATATTTGGTTCACGGCCTTGCCATAGAGTGGCCGCATTTAGCCGTTACCACTGAGTTTCAGATGATTCCACTTTCCTGCGTCGGCGACGATCTGACCGACCTTATTGCCGAGGGCCAGCTGCGCCCGCTGTTTCAGCCCATCGTCGATATTCGGGCCGGACGCATTCTCGGCCACGAGGCGCTGATCCGCGGCCCTCACGGCCACCGACTGGAGTTTCCGTCGGCCCTGTTTGGCGAGGCCAGGAGGCAGAGCCTGCTGTCGGAGCTGGATCTGGCCTGCCGCCAGGCGGCATTGCACCGCTACCACCAGCTCGACATGCAGGGCAGCCTGTTTGTGAACGTGAACCCCAACGTGCTGCTCGACCGCCATCACCCCAGAGGCTGCACCCGCCGGCTGGCGGAAGAGCTGGGCATAGCCCCCGATCGCATCGTGATTGAGCTGTCGGAGCAGGACGCGGTGCAGGACACCGACGGCCTGAAACGCGCGCTCAAGCGCTACCGGGAGCTGGGCTTTCGCATTGCCATCGACGATCTCGGCGCCGGCTATTCCGGGCTCAAGCTGTGGTCGGAGCTTCAGCCCGACTTCGTCAAGATTGACCGGCACTTTATTCAGCATCTCGATCAGGATCCGGTGAAACGGGAGTTCGTGCGCAGCATTACCGCCCTGGCCCGCAGCATGGACTCGGCGGTGGTGGCCGAAGGCATTGAAACCCGGGGCGAGCTGGAACAGTTGCAGGAGATGGGCGTTCAGTATTGCCAGGGCTACTGGCTGGGCCGGCCCGAAGCCAAACCACTGACCACGGTGCCGGCCTTTGTGCCCACCGGCGAACGCCAGCCTTCCCGCCGCCAGCAGGACACGGTGGCCAGCCTGGCCCGCTCCGCCCCGGCC
This sequence comes from Oceanimonas aquatica, assembly GCF_030732065.1. Taxonomy (GTDB): domain Bacteria; phylum Pseudomonadota; class Gammaproteobacteria; order Enterobacterales; family Aeromonadaceae; genus Oceanimonas. The sequence goes on along the minus strand of NZ_JAVBHX010000001.1, from coordinate 381,939 downwards.
ATGGACGTGAACGACCGCCTGGACACCGCCTTTGAGCGCTTGCTGGCTGATGGCCGGCTGCACTCCATTCCGGTACTGAGCCAGGGCATGCCGGTGGGCATGCTGCACCGCTCCCGTGTGATGGAGCTGTTTTCCACGCCCTTTGGCCGCGCCCTCTACGCCAACAAGCCCCTGACCCGGGCCATGGACACCCAGCCGGTGATCGTGGACAAGCACAGCTCCCTGGAAAGCACCAGCCAGCTGATCACCGACGACGACAACCTGATCGCCCGCCAGCATTTCATCATTACCCACAACGGCCACTATCACGGCCTGGGCTCGGTGCGGGGCCTGCTGCGCACCATGACCGAGCAGCGGCTGCAGCATGCCCGCCACGCCAATCCCCTTACCCAGTTACCGGGCAATGTGCCCATTTACCGGGAAATTGACGAAGCACTGCAACAGCGGCGCGACTTTTACGTGGCCTATTTCGATCTCAACCATTTTAAGCCCTACAACGATGTGTACGGTTACGCCCAGGGCGACAAGGTGCTGCAGTGGGTGGCCGGGCTGATGCAGCAGATCATCGGTGGCGCCGGCCAGTTTCTGGGCCATGTGGGGGGCGACGACTTTGTCGCGGTGTTTGACGCCCGCTGCGACTGGCAAAGCCTGTGCAACGAGGTGATACGCCGCTTTGACGAAGAAATCGTCGGCTTTTACCGGCCCGAAGACCGGCTGCGCCAGGGCATGATGGCCCCCGCCCGCAACGGCGAGCTGCAGCACTATTCACTGCTGGGCATCGCCATTGGCGTGGTGCACCCGGATGCAGGCCGCTGTCATTCCCACGACGACGTGGCCCTGCTGGCCAGCGCCGCCAAACACGGCGCCAAGCAGCACGCGCAAAGCTGCTGCTGTTTCAGCACCGAGCGCGGGCCACACCGGCTGCCATAAAAATATACCGGGCCAAGCCCGGTATGACGATGTTTCAAGACCACGGCCTTAATGGGGGGATATCAGTGGCTACCAAGCTTGCCATCGGTAAACAGGTAGTCCTTGAGCTCCTTGTCAAAGGTGGGGTCGCGGCGGCGAATCCATTCCAGCACCATGGCGGCGTGCTCTTTTTCTTCGTCCCGGTTGTGTTTGAGAATGGCCCTGAGTTCGGGATCCTTGCAGGCATCCATACGCTGGTTATACCAGTCAACCGCTTCCAGCTCTTCCATCAGCGAGACGATGGCCCTGTGCATGTCCCGGGTGTCGTCGCTAAGCTCGTCAATGGGCTCGTGATAACCTTCATTCGCCATAAGTGGGCTCCTTGTGTGACTCTTTCACGCTGTTATTCAGTCTGGCCGACAGCGGCGACTTTGCAACCCGCTCAAGTGGGACGTCTGAAGTGAGACGAAAGACGGAAGCAAAAAAATGCCGGGCTCATGGTCCGGCATAAGATCAGCTAAAACAAAGCCATATCAGAACGCGGCTTTAAAGATGCCCACCACTTCATCGTGAGTAGGCTGCACCGGGTTGGTCAGGCCACAGGCATCCTTCATGGCATTGCTGGCCAGCTCGGCAAAGTCGCTTTCCTTGACCTTGAGCTCGCTCAGTCCGGCGGGAATACCCACTTCCCGGGCCAGCCGCTCAATGGCCACAATGCAGCTGTCCGCGCCCTGCGCAGGGCTAAGCCCCTGCACCTCTTCACCCAGGGCGGCGGCCACCTCAGTCAGGCGGGCGGCGGCCACCCGGCTGTTGAAGCGCTGTACGTGGGGCAGCAGCACGGCGTTGCACACGCCGTGAGGCAAGTCGTAAAACCCGCCCAGCTGGTGCGCCATGGCATGCACATAGCCAAGGGAAGCGTTGTTAAAGGCCATGCCCGCCAGCAACTGGGCATAGGCCATGTTGTTGCGCGCCTCCATGTCGGCGCCGTTGGCCACGGCCTTGGCCAGGTTTTGACTGATCAGGGTAATGGCCTTGATGGCGCAGGCGTCGGTAATGGGGTTGGCGGCGGTGGACACATAGGCTTCCACCGCGTGGGTGAGCGCATCCATGCCGGTGGCGGCGGTGAGCGAGGCCGGCATGTTTTTCATCAAAAACGGGTCGTTCACCGACAGCACAGGGGTCACGTGCTTGTCGACGATGGCCATCTTGATGTGAGTGTTTTCGTCGGTGATGATGCAGAAACGGGTGATCTCCGAGGCGGTGCCGGCGGTGGTGTTAATGGCCACCAGCGGCAGCTGGGGCTTGGCGGACTTGTCGACGCCTTCGTAATCACGAATGTCACCGCCGTTGCTGGCCACCAGGGCAATGGCCTTGGCGCAGTCGTGGGGCGAGCCACCGCCGAGGGAAATGACGAAGTCGCACTGCTTTTGCTGAAGAATGGCCAGGCCTGCTTCCACGTTGCCGGTGGTGGGGTTGGCCTGTACGCCATCAAAGATGCTGGCCTGAATGTCCTTGGCGGCCAGCGCCTGCTGCAGCTGGCCGGCGTAACCCAGCTCCACCAGCGGCTTGTCGGTCACGATCAGGGCATGACGAAAACCCGATTCACTCACCTGGTTGACCGCCTGCTCCAGGGCGCCGTCGCCGATCAGGTTGACGGAAGGCATAAAGAATGTCGCTGTGCTCATGGGTTTACTCCCTAGTTGAGGCATGGGCCTCATTCGTTGTTATTCATCGAAAAAGCGCGCCGCACTAAGCGGCGCCCTGTTGCTCAGAAAAAGTTACTCAGAAAAACCCAAGGGGGTTGCTGCTGTAGCTGACCAGCATGCACTTGGTGAGCTGGTAGTGGTCCAGCATCATCTTGTGGGTTTCCCGGCCGATGCCCGACTTCTTGTAGCCACCAAAGGCGGCGTGGGCGGGATAGGCGTGATAGCAGTTCATCCATACCCGGCCGGCCTGAATGCCCCGGGCCACCCGGTAGGCGCGGTTCACATCCCGGGTCCAGACCCCGGCGCCCAGGCCGAACTCGGTGTCGTTGGCAATCGCCAGGGCTTCGGCTTCGTCCTTGAAGGTGGTCACGCCCACCGCCGGCCCAAAGATCTCTTCCTGGAACACCCGCATGTTGTTGCGCCCCTGGAAAATGGTGGGCTGAATGTAGAAGCCGTTTTCCAGCCCGCTGATGGAATTGGCCTGGCCCCCCAGCAGCATTTGCGCGCCTTCGGACCGGCCAATTTCCAGGTAGCCGAGAATGCGGTCAAACTGCTCCCGCGAGGCCTGAGCACCCACCTGGGTTTCGGTGTCGAGCGGGTTGCCCTGTTTGATCTCCCGGCCCCGGGCCAGCACCCGCTCCATGAACTCGTCGTAAATGCTTTCCTGCACCAGTGCCCGGGACGGACAGGTGCAGACCTCGCCCTGGTTAAAGAAGGTCAGCAGCATGCCTTCAATGCACTTGTCCACGAACTCGGGTTCAAAGCGCAGCACGTCTTCAAAGAAGATATTGGGAGACTTGCCGCCCAGCTCCACGGTGGACGGGATCAAGCGCTCGGCGGCGGCCTTGAGAATGTGCTGCCCCACCGGGGTGGAGCCGGTAAAGGCCAGCTTGGCGATGCCGGGATGGCGAAGTATGGCTTCGCCCGCTTCCGGCCCCAGGCCGTTGACCACGTTGATCACGCCCGGCGGCAGCAGATCGCCGATGAGTTCCATCAGCACCAGAATGGAGGCCGGGGTCTGCTCCGCGGGCTTGAGCACGGTGCAGCAGCCCGAGGCCAGCACCGGTGCCAGCTTCCAGGCCGCCATCAGCAGCGGGAAGTTCCAGGGAATGATCTGCCCTACCACGCCCACCGGCTCGCGGAAGTGATATACGGCGGTACCGGCATCCAGCTCGGCGGCGCTGCCTTCCTGCGCACGAATGGCGCCGGCAAAATAACGGAAGTGATCCACCACCAGGGGAATGTCGGCGGCCAGGGTTTCCCGCACCGCCTTGCCGTTGTCCCAGGTTTCGGCCACCGCCAGCATTTCCTTGTTCTGCTCGATGCGGTCGGCGATGCGCAGCATCAGGTTGGCGCGCTCCGCCGGCGGCGTGGAGCCCCAGCTGGCAAAGGCCTGCGTGGCGGCCTTGACGGCCAGATCGACGTCATCGGCATCGGAACGGGGCACTTCGCAGAACACGGCGCCGTTGACCGGCGAAGTGTTGTCCATATAGCGGCCCTTGACCGGTGCCGTCCATTCACCGCCAATGTAGTTCTGATAACGGGCCTTGAAGCTGACAACGGCACCGTCCTGTCCGGGTTGCTGATAAATCATCTTGCTCTCCTTGCTCTGTGTTCAGTGACGTGCTGAACAGTGCAAGGCCGATGCCAGATTTACATTTCCATAACAAACAGGCTTAAACCCCTTATGCTGCAAGGCGTTGCGGGCTACACTGGGGCACAGTGTTCGCTGGCCCGGTTCAGCGAGCTGTAGCGCGAGTGTACGGGTGTTCAGTACAAGTGTTCAGTTTCCGCACAGGCGAAGATCATGACCATGACATATCCTGCTCCAACCCCGCAGCCCGGTGAGCTGCTGACCCGCTCCTGGCAACGCAGCCGGACCTTTGGCCTGCAACGCAGTCACCAGGCCGACCCCTGCTGCCTGAGCCCGGCCGAGCTGCGCCGGCGCCAGCAGCGCCACCGCCATTTGCTGAGCCTGCTGCAAAAGGCCATGCCGCTGTTTGAACAGTGGCAGCAGGGCCGCGACTGCCGGCTGCTGTTTGCCGATGCCGACGGCACCATTTTACTGAGCGCCGGCGACACCCGCTTTGGCGACCGGGCCCGCCGTCTGGCGCTGGCCACCGGCGCCCGCTGGCACGAACAGACCATGGGCACCAATGCCATTGGCACCGCCCTCTCGGAGCAACAAGAAGTCTCGGTGCTGGGCGAGCAGCACTACATACATGCCAACGGTGCCATCAGTTGCAGCGCCAGTCCGGTGTTTTCACCCACCGGCGAGCTGCTGGGGGTGATCGACATTTCCAGTGAGGCCGGCGCGCACAGCACCGACATGCTGCTCACCGCCCGGCTGATGGCGCTGACCATGGAAAACGCCCTGGTCAGCGAGCAGCAGGATGCCTGCTGGCTGCTGAGCCTGGCGAGCGATGCCGCCGGCCTGCAACAACCCTGGTCGGCGCTGATTGCCCTGCGCGAAGACGGCCAGCTGCTGGGGGCCAACCGCCGCGCCCGGCAGTGGCTGCCAACACTGGATCCCGCCGCCCTGTTACGCCGGCTGCGCCAGGGCGAACTCACTCCCTGGGGTGACGGCATGGCCCTGCTGAGCCGAAAACCGGTACCGGCCCGCCCTTGCTCAAACACGCACAAGGCCCCCGAGGCCGCCGCCCTCAAGCTGCTGAACCACGGCGTGCCCCTGCTGCTGCAGGGCGAAACCGGCACCGGCAAGGATCACGCGGTGCGCCGGCTGCACCGGCAAAGCCAGCGTGCACAAGGGCCGCTGATTGCGGTTAACTGCGGCGCCCTGCCTGCCGAGCTGCTCGAAGCCGAGCTCTTTGGTCATGCCCCCGGTGCCTTTACCGGCAGCCACAAGGCCGGACGCACCGGCTATGTGCGCGCCGCCCACGGCGGCATTTTGTTTCTGGATGAAATCGGTGAGCTGCCGCTGGCGGCCCAGACCCGGCTGCTCAGGGTATTGCAGGAAAAAACCGTGGTGCCCCTGGGCTCCCACGAGCCCGAGCCGGTGGACTTTTGCGTGATTGCCGCCAGCCACCGCGATTTGAGCGCCATGGTGGCCAATGGCGGTTTCAGAGAAGATCTGTATTTTCGCCTGAACGGCTACAAACTGACCCTGCCCCCCCTGCGCGAGTATGAGCGCCAGGACTTTGCAGAGCTGGTGGACACCTTACTGCAGCAGCTGCACGGCTCGCACTGTTGCCTGGCCGGTGGTCTGCTCGACACCCTGCACGCGCGCACCTGGCCGGGCAATATTCGCCAGCTCAGGCAGGTACTGGAGGTGGCCGGCATTCTTGCCGATGGCGCGCGGATTGAAGCCCATCATCTGCCGGACCTGCCGGCTCGGAATGACGCCCAACCGCCGGTAGCGGATCTGAAAACAACCACAGAGCAGAAAATACGACAGGTGCTGGACGAGTGCGACGGCAACGTCAGTGAGGCGGCGCGGCGACTGGGCATCAGCCGCACCACCCTCTATGCCCGGCTCAGGCGGCGTCGATAGCCTCGCCGCCCAGGGCTTCCAGCTGACGGGTCACATCCAGGCTGGCGGCCTCCATGGCCTGCAGACAGGCCAGGCCTTCTTCCACCTCACCGGCGGCAAAGGCCGTCAGTGCCAGGGCGCCCTGCTCGTGCACCCGCTTGTGGCCGCCTTCCAGATTGCGGTAGGACGAAAGATGGCTGTAAAGCCGCGCGCCCCGGCCCTCGTAATACCACTTGCCCAGGCGGCATTCGGTGTGGGTACTGACCGGCTGCTCAAACTGCTGCTGTTCAATGCGCTGGTAGATGTCGCTTTTCCAGACCGCATGATCCAGCTTGACCGCTTCCAGAAAGGCCACGGCGGCATTGCGCTGGATCACCTGGCGCATGGCCTCGGCCTGGGTGACCACTTCCCGGGTCACTTCGTCGATCTGCTGGGCGGAAGAGGCAATTTCATTGGTGCTGACCACGGACTCGTTCACGGTGGCATGAATGGCCCGGCTTTGCTCCAGCACCTGTTGCACCAGATTATTGATGTTGCCGCTGGCCTCATGAGCCTTGCCCGCCAGGTTGCGCACCTCGTCGGCCACCACCGCAAAACCCCGGCCCTGCTCGCCGGCGCGGGCCGCCTCGATGGCGGCGTTCAGCGCCAACAGGTTGGTCTGCTCGGAAATTTCCTGTATCACCGACACAAAATTGCTGATCTGGCCAGCGGTGTCGGTAAGCACGGCGGCGCTGTCGGCACTGCGGGAGACTTCGGCGTTGATCACCGATGAACGTTGCTTGAGCACGTCGGTGGCCTGGTAGGTTTGCTCAAACACTCCTTCCATTTCCGCCAGTTTTTCCCGCTCGGTGAGCAGGCTCTCGGCGTTGGTGACCATGCCGGCACGAATGGCCTGCAGCATGTCGCTGCCGCGCAGCACCGCCTGAGTGAGCCCCCGGCAGCTGCGCTGTTCGGTTCTTATCTGGGCGAGCTCTTCACGCAAGCCGAGCAACTCGCTTTCTCTGGCTGCAATACGGGTTTCATACTCGGCTACCTGTGCCGCCAGCTGCTGTTCCAGCTCTTCCACCCGCCTTTTTGTTTTTGACGCGAACATGCCTTCTCCTGAGTCCCTTATATGCCCCTATTAAGCAACACTCAGGGGGGCTGCGACAACGTCTGACGGTACCGGGTTAGGGCTTTTTTTGCAGCCTGTGACGCCGGACGACATGAGCGCCATAAGGGCTCAGATATCCTCGCTGCGGGGGTACTTGGCAAACTCGCGGGAAATGTCGGCATACAGCTCCACCGCCCAGCGCGGCAGGTTGGCAGCAAAGCCGTCGAGAGGCTCCCGGCGGGGATCGTGGGGCGCAATAATGACCGAGGTGTTGTTCACGCCAATCTTGCTGACCAGCACAAACAGCTCTTCAATGGCAATGTCGCCAATAGCCAGACACCCCACCGACTCGGCCTTGCCGTGAATGTAGATATCGCCACCCGGATCGGTTCGCCCTTCCTTGGCGGCGCGCATCAGATCGTAGGAGTTGGGATAATTCAGCCGCATCGACAAATGAAAGCGGCTGTCGGGATTCAGGTGGGTAATGCGGTAGATGCCCTCGGGCACCTGTTTGTCGCCTTCCCTCAGCTTGGGTCCGGGGCCGCCACTGGCCTTACGCACCGGATATTGGCGAATAAAGCGAAAGTCGCCGTCGTCGTTACGGGCCCACAGCTCCAGGGCCTTTTCTTCCTTGGTGGCCAGCAGCACTATGTCTTTGGGAGGATATTCCACCCCGGCGCGCATGAAGTAGGGCTTCATACGGATTTCTGCCAGCGAACCATAAGCGGCAACTACGTTCTCCACCGAGCCGTGAATGTAGCTGAACGCGACGTTTGGCATGAGTAAAGTCGTTAAAAACAGGGTTGGCACGACAAATTTGGGCAGAAAGCGCATAAATACCAGTTAACTATTAGAGAGATCCTGTTTCAATGATAGCCCGGCGCGGGGAGGCTTGTAACCGTCTGGTACGCAAATAACACCATTCGGTTTGTTCTGGCTCCGTTCGCCGCCCACACTAAGTAGCAGGACAAAGGCGCCCCGCCTCATCACAGAACATTTGGAGGTTCACCATGTTTCCGGTTTTACGGTTGTGGCCCGTGCTGCTGCTGGCAGGCTGCGCCCAGGTCTCTCCCCTTATCAGCAAGAACACCCCGCCCGCCATTAACGAAAACAGCCCCGGCGTGACCGTTACCCGGGATGCACCGCCGCGCCTGGCCGCCCTCACCTTTTTTGCCACCACCGCATTCGATGAGGCCAGCGCCGGTGCCTGCACCAAAAAACTACTGCAGGAGCAGGAGCAGGACGCCGGGATTATTCGCTACAGCGGCCGTGACATGCTCAATTCCGAAGGCCGGGTAGATAACCGCACCCAGGTGTATGGCGTGCTGCCGGTACAGGACCGCATTCGCTTTGAGCTGACCCTGCTGGCCAAGGTTTCGGGCACCACCTACGGCTTTCGCCGCATAGAATCGGCCCGCCACGATCCACTCGGGTTAAACGGCCACGATTACGCTCCCCTGCCCCCCTCGGGCACGGAAACCCAGCAGGTGTACCAGCGGCTGCAACGGCTGTTCAAAGAGCTGAATGATTGTATTCAGGGAAAGAGCAAAAATAACAACTATGGTGCCCGGAGCGGGACTTGAACCCGCACGCCCTTGCGAGCGAGGGATTTTAAATCCCTTGTGTCTACCGATTTCACCATCCGGGCGTAGACGTATTCGAGAAGGAATATGGAGGCGCGTTCCGGAATCGAACCGGACTAAACGGATTTGCAATCCGCTGCATAACCACTTTGCTAACGCGCCGAAAGAAAGGTCGTTGATATGGCTTGCATTTTAATGGCGAATGGCGCCCAGTCAACCGCTAATCGGTGTTTCACGTCCGTTCGCACATTTTTTATGCGCAAGCCCGGTTTTTTGAGCGTTATTCGCTGCGGGTCAGGTCACCCCAGGCCGCTCTCAGGTAGTCGTAGGCGGAGAACAGGGTCAAACCGGTGGCCGCATACAGCAGCACATAGCTGGCCCAGATCATGTAGATGCTCTGCTGCCAGATAAGGCCGATCAGCGCCAGCATCTGAATGGTGGTTTTCCACTTGCCAATCCAGCTTACCGCCACCCGCGAGCGTTGGCCGATTTCCGCCATCCACTCCCGCAGAGCGGAGATGATGATCTCGCGGCCAATCATGAACATGGCCGGAATGGTCACCAGCGGGCTGCTGTAGTCTTCAACAATCAGCACCAGGGCGGCGGCCACCATTACCTTGTCGGCCACCGGATCGAGAAAGGCGCCAAAGGGAGTGCTTTGCTCCAGCCGGCGGGCCAGAAAGCCGTCGAGCCAGTCGGTCACGGCCGCCAGGGTAAACACGGCGGCTGCCCAGAAATAGGCCCAGTCGAACGGCAGGTAAAACAGCACGATGAAGACAGGGATCAGCAGAATGCGAAAGAACGTCAGGGAATTGGGGACATTTATCATTGTTGTTTAAACCAGAATACGATGCCGGTACATGGTGCATGATGAGACTCAGTGATGCAACGCATCGTGGATCTTTTCTGCCAGGGCCCGGCTGATACCCGGCACCTTGGACAGTTCGTCCACACTCGCCCGCTTCACTTCCTGTAATCCACCCAGATATTTTAGCAAGGCCTGGCGACGTTTGGCGCCCACCCCGGGAATGGTTTCCAGGCTGCTGGTCGTGCGTGCCTTGCCCCGCTGGGCCCGGTGGCCGGTAATGGCAAAGCGGTGGGATTCGTCCCGAATATGCTGGATCAGGTGCAGCGCCGGCAAATCGGCGGGCAGGTGCCGCTCCTCGTGGCTGGTGCCCATGATCAGCGTCTCCAGCCCCGGCTTGCGGGTCACGCCCTTGGCCACCCCCACCAGGAACGGCTGTTTCGGGCTGCCGGCCAGCGCTTCGCCCACCACCGCTTCGGCCTTGCTGAGCTGACCCAGGCCGCCGTCGATAAACAGCACGTCCGGCAGGCTGTCGGGATCGGCGCCGTCAAAGCGCCGGGTCAGCGCCTGCTCCATGGCGGCGTAGTCGTCGCCGGGAGTAATGCCGCTGATGTTAAAACGGCGGTAATCGCTCTTGCGCGGGCCGTCCTGGTCGAACACCACGCAGGAGGCCACGGTTTTCTCGCCCATAGTGTGGGAAATATCAAAACATTCCATGCGGGTGATGTCGGACAGTCCCAGCACCTCCTGCAGCTGCGCCAGTCGCTGTCGCTGAGTGCTGCGGTGGGCCAGCCGGCTGGCCAGGGCGGTTTCGGCATTGGTGCAGGCCAGCTTAACAAAGCGGGCCCGCTCGCTGCGAACGGCGCTGCGCAACCGTACCTTGCGGCCGTAGTGCTGGCTGAGGGTATCGCTGAGCACGCTTTCATCGGGCAGGGTGCGGTCCAGCAGCACTTCCGAGGGCGCTTCCCGGCCATTGATGCCGGAAAGGTAAAACTGCAACACAAAGCTCTGCAATATCTCCTCGGCATCGGTATCCGGGGCCATGCGCGGAAAATAACTGCGTCCGCCCAGCACCTTGCCCTGGCGAATAAACAGCACCTGCACGCAGGCCTGGCTGCGCTCCACCGCCAGGCCGATCACGTCGAGATCGTCGAGTACGTTGCCGCTCACGAACTGCTGCTCCTGCACCCGGCGCAGGGCCAGCAACTGGTCCCGGTAGCGGGCCGCGTCTTCAAAGCGCAGATCCTGGCTGGCCTGTTCCATGCTGTCGGCAAGCGCAGTCAGCACCTGCTGGTTTTTGCCCTGCAGAAACAGCCTCGCCAGCTGCACCTGGTGGCTGTAGTCCTCGTCGCTGATAAGGCCTTTTACGCAGGGGCCGGCGCAGCGCTTGAGCTGATAAAGCAAACAGGGCCGGCTGCGGTTGGCATACACGCTGTCTTCGCACTGGCGCACCGGAAACAGCTTCTGCATCAGGTGCAGGCTTTCACGCACGGCGGCGCCGTTGGGGTAAGGGCCGAAATATTCGCCCCGCTTCTTGCGGGCACCCCTGTGTATGCTGATGCGCGGATGGGGATGATCGGAGATCAGAATATAGGGGTAGGACTTGTCGTCCCGCAGCAGCACATTGTATTTGGGCAGGTGTTGCTTGATCAGGTTGTGCTCAAGGATCAAGGCCTCGGTTTCGGTATGGGTCACCGTCACCTGCACATCGTTTATCTGGCGCACCAGCGCCCGGGTCTTCTCGCCACTGACATTGGTGCGAAAATAGGACGACAGTCGTTTCTTGAGGTTTTTGGCCTTGCCCACATAGATCACCTCACCCCCGGCGTCATACATCATGTAGACACCGGGTTGATCGGTCACGACCTTGAGAAAGGCCTTGGCATCAAAGGGCTGGTTCATGAAGGGCTGACTAAAGCGGGCTCCGTGAGAACGCGCTTCAGATTTTTTCCGCGTCGAGCATGCCGTAGCGAATGGCCAGGTGGGTCAGCTCCACGTCCCCGTTGATGTTGAGCTTGCTGAACAACCGGTAACGGTAGCTGTTCACGGTTTTGGGGCTGAGGTTAAGCTGCTCGGAAATGTCAGTCACGCGCTGGCCACGGGTGATCATAAGCATGATCTGCAGTTCCCGCTCCGACAGCTCCTTGAACGGGTTTTCCTCGTTGGAAAACTGGCTCAGGGCCATGCGCTGGGCAATTTCCGGTGACAGGTAACGCTGGCCGCTGTGCACCAGCCGAATGGCGTTGATCATTTCTTCCGGCCCGGCGCCCTTGGTCAGGTAGCCGGCGGCGCCCGCTTGCATCACCTTGGTGGGGAACGGGTTTTCGGTGTGAATGGTCAGCACGATGATTTTCACATCGGGATTGAAGCGCAAAATCTTGCGGGTGGCTTCCAGCCCGCCGATGCCGGGCATGTTCATGTCCATCAGAATGACATCAGGATGATGCTCACGACACCACTGAACGGCCTCTTCGCCGCTCTTGGCTTCGCCCATCACCTTCATTCCCTTGACATCTTCCAGTATGCGTCGGATCCCTGTGCGCACTAACTCATGGTCATCAACCAGGAATACGTTTATCAAAGCTGTTCTCCGACTGCTGTAACCTGCTTAGCATATCTCAATTACCCATGCTTCGCATCTAAACGAAAAACGCAGGCCGAACAAAAACATTCAGCCGCGGGGACACCCTTAGTATCAAATCGGCGGCACAATGGCAACTCGCGCTCAGGCGGAAAGCGAGGCGAAACAGGAAACTGTGAGGGGTGCCAAACGGATAATAAAGGATATTTGACGCTTATTGGTTGTTCCTCCCGCGGGGACAGGGGTCGATACTGCCGCCTCCGGCGTAATCTGCCCCTGGTTGCTCACTGCGCGGGCATGACAGCTAAATTCCACGGCTCCTGACGTGGCCTGCCGTCGGCATGGGCGTGGGAATAATTGCTGGTTTAAATGAGCCGGCAGTAAGCAAAACAGGCGCCGAAGCGCCTGTTTTTATGGTGTGAATGCATACCGGCCAATCAGAAGAAGTTGTCGTCTTCGTTTTCAATCTGACGGTATTCAATCTCGGCAGCGGCCTTGAGAGCAGTGATCAGGCTCTGATAGTCGCGCTGACCCTGCACCCGGCCCTGGCCCTGACGCACCAGCGCTAGCTGCTCGGAAGTCGCTTCAGGCGTGTTCACCGCGTTCAGGCGCAGCACCGCCAGATCGCCCCCCATCAGGGACACGGTCTGCAGGCTGGGCTCATCTTCAGCGGGTGCCGCCATGGCAAACAGGGCGTTGAGCAGAGCCGGATCCTGAGCGCTTTCCCGGGTTACCTCGGCAAGCTCGGTCACACTCAGCTCACGCTCGCTCAGCCAGGCTTCAATGTCACCCTGAGCCCATACTTGCTCCAGCTCGTCGGCGGCCTGTTGCGCCAGCTCGGCAGCCTTGTCTTTCAGCGCCAGTTGCTGCGCCTCGGCCTTGACCTCGTCAAAGTCGCGTACCGCCGCCGGACGGTAGTCCAGCACACGGATCACCGCGGCCCGGTTATCACCCAGCTCAATCAGATCCGAGTTCATGCGCTGCTCGCGAAGCTCGAGGGAGAACGCCTGAGTGGCCACCCGCGCGTCGTTCAGCGCCGCCGGCAGGGCGTCGGCAGAGACGAAGTCGGTGGAGTGCACCGTCAGCCCCAGCTCGTCGGCGGCCATGTCGAGGGAGTCGGGAAACTCAAACGCCAGCTCCGCCAGCCGTTGCTCGCGGTTGTAGAAGTCGTCACCGGCCTGGTCGGCAGCCAGCCGCTCGGCAATGGCGTCACGCACCTCGTCCAGCGGCTTGGTCTGGGCCGGACGTACTTCCAGCAGCTTGATCAGGTGCAGGCCGAATTCGCTTTCCACCACACCGGACACTTCGCCGGCCTCGGTCAGGCCAAAGGCGGCGGCGTCAAAGGCGGGATCCAGGGTACCGGCTTCCATCCAGTCCAGCTCGCCGCCGTTATCACCGGTAAAGGTGTCGTCCGACTCGGTTTTGGCGAGATCTGCAAAGTCTTCACCGGCGGCCAGTCGTTCGGCAATGGCGGCAATTTTCTGCTCGGCGCCCTCACCCTTGCTCACCATGATATGAGCCACCCGGCGCTGCTCGGGCTGGGTATAGCTGGCCTGGTTGGCGGCGTAGTAATCCGCAATGGCCTGCTCATCAATATCATCGGCAGAAACAGTATTGGCATCCAGCAGCACATAGTTGAGCTTCACCTGCTCGGGGCGCTGGAACTGCTGTGAGTGCGCCTCATACCAGGCTAGGGCTTCTTCGTCGCTCACCTCGGCACCAGCCTCAAACTGCGCCAGAGGCAGGCGGACCAGACTGGCACTGCGCTGCTGGTGGGTCAGACGGTCCAGCAGGCCGGCTTCGCTTTGCAGGGAAAAGGCAGAGCCGACCACGGCGTTAAGCAGCATCTGCCGGTTCAGATCCTGGCGAATGCTGTCGCGCAGCTGTTCCGGGCTCAGGTTGTTGCGGCCCAGCAGTTGCAGATAGCGGTCGTTGTCGAACTGACCATCCACCTGAAACTCGGGCAGCGCGCGAATGGCATTGCGCACCTGGTCATCACTGGCGCGCAGGCCCAGCTCGGCAATTTTCTGGTCGATCAGACGCTGCTCCACCAGTTGCTCCAGCACCGAGCGGCGAATTTGCGCCACGTAGGCGGGATCGGCAAGCAGCTGGCTGAATTGCTCACCCAGCTGGCTTTCCAGGCGGGCGCGTTCGTTGCGGTAGGCGTTTTCCAGGGTCTGGGCCGGGATCTCGTCACCGTTGACCACGGCGGCCACCTGCTTGGCAGGACGGGTCACATAGCTGCCCACGCCGGCCAGGGCAAAGGACAATATGATGGCGCCCAGTATGATCTTGGAGGTGGTGCCCTGGGCGCCCTCTCTCATTTTGTCAAAAAACATAAGTCGTTATCGCTCCCGTTGGCGCCATGGCGCCGGTGCCGAAAAAAAAGCGCACCTTCGGATGCGCCTTGTTCGGAGTCAGTGTAGCCGGCCAGAATGCCGGCACGCTGCTATTAGTTAACGGCGTCTTTCAGGGCCTTGCCGGCCTTGAATGCCGGGGTTTTGGCGGCGGCGATTTCAATGGTGGCGCCGGTTTGCGGGTTGCGACCGGTACGGGCGGCACGCTCGCGCACTTCAAAGGTGCCAAAACCCACCAGAGAGACAGAATCGCCGTCTTTCAGGGTTTCGGTAATCGCTTCCACGAACGCGTCCAGCGCACGACCGGCAGACGCCTTGGTGATGTCGGCGCCGTCAGCGATTCTGTCAATCAGTTGAGATTTATTCACGGTCATTCCCCTTGTTCATTATTTGGTATTGGTCGGGTGAGCTCACCCTGTTATTGGAGTGGGCAGTCCGGTTTCATCCTGACCGGACCGCCACAAAGCTGTTCAAGGCTACTGCGAGTCTGGGCTACTGACAAGCCTCAAACCGCGGCCTGCGGCGAAAAAGCTCAGGCCGAGGCCACCGCAAAGCCTTCCGGCGGCTGTTCCAGTGCCAGCTCGAGTACCTCGTCCACCCAGCGCACCGGATGAATTTCCAGGTCACCCTTGACGTTGTCCGGAATTTCTTCGAGATCCCGTTCGTTCTCCGCCGGGATAACCACCCGCTTGATGCCGCCTCTGTGGGCCGCCAGCAGTTTCTCCTTGAGCCCGCCAATGGGCAGCACTTCACCACGCAGGGTGATCTCGCCGGTCATGGCCACATCGGCACGCACCGGGTTGCCGGTGAGGCTGGACACCAGGGCGGTACACATGGCGATACCGGCACTGGGGCCATCCTTGGGCGTGGCGCCTTCGGGCACGTGCACGTGAATGTCACGCTTTTCATAGAAGTCCGCATTAATCCGCCATTTTTCGGCACGGGAGCGTACCACCGTCAGGGCGGCCTGAATGGACTCCTGCATCACGTCACCCAGCGAGCCGGTGTAGGACAGCTTGCCCTTGCCTGCTACGTTGGCCACCTCAATGGTCAGCAGATCGCCGCCCACTTCGGTCCAGGCCAGACCGGTCACCTGCCCTATCTGGTTGCTTTCTTCCGCCTTGCCATAGTCAAAGCGAACCACACCCAGATAGTCCTTCAGGTTGTCACCATTGATAACGACCTGTTTGGTGTCTTTGTTTAGCAGAATTTCCTTCACGGCCTTGCGGCACAGCTTGGAAATCTCCCGCTCCAGGCTCCGTACCCCGGCTTCCCGGGTGTAGTAGCGAATAATGCCGATAATGGCGGAGTCTTCCACCACCACTTCTGTCGGCTTCAGACCGTTGCGGCTGATCTGCTTGGCCAGCAGGTGACGCTTGGCAATGTTGAGCTTCTCGTCTTCGGTGTAGCCGGACAGCCGGATCACTTCCATCCGGTCCAGCAGCGGGCCGGGAATGTGCATGGAGTTGGAGGTGGCCACAAACATCACATCGGACAGATCGTAATCCACTTCCAGGTAGTGATCGTTAAAGCTGTGGTTCTGCTCCGGATCCAGCACTTCCAGCAGCGCCGAGGCCGGGTCACCGCGCATGTCGGACGACATCTTGTCGATTTCATCCAGCAGGAACAGCGGGTTGCGCACGCCTACCTTGGCCATTTTCTGGATCAGCTTGCCGGGCATGGAGCCGATATAGGTACGGCGGTGACCCCGAATTTCCGCTTCGTCACGCACGCCGCCCAGGGCCATGCGCACGTATTTGCGGCCGGTGGCCTTGGCGATGGACTGGCCAAGGGAGGTTTTACCCACACCAGGCGGACCCACCAGGCACAGAATGGGGCCTTTCAGCTTGTTGGTACGGGTCTGCACTGCCAGATACTCAATAATGCGTTCCTTGACCTTTTCCAGGCCATAGTGGTCGGCATCGAGCACTTCTTCGGCCTTGGCCAGGTCTTTCTTGACCTTGGAGCGCTTCTTCCAAGGCACCGAGATCATCCAGTCGATGTAGCCGCGCACTACCGTGGCTTCCGCAGACATGGGCGACATCATCTTCAGCTTGGCCAGCTCCGCTTCGGTTTTCTGTCTGGCTTCGTCGGTCATGCCCGCTTCATCAATTTTCTGCTGCAGCGCTTCGAACTCGTCGGGCACGTCGTCGAGCTCGCCGAGCTCTTTCTGAATGGCCTTCATCTGCTCATTCAGGTAGTACTCGCGCTGACTCTTTTCCATCTGCTTTTTCACGCGGGCGCGAATGCGGCGCTCCACCTGCAGCAGATCCATTTCCGCTTCCATCATCGCCATCAGGTACTCGAGGCGCTCGCCGACATCGACGATCTCCAGCACCTTCTGCTTGTCTTCCAGCTTCAGCGGCATATGGGCGGCCATGGTATCGGCCAGACGGGCGGCGTCTTCAATGGCCGACAGCGAGGTCAGCACCTCGGGTGGAATTTTCTTGTTGAGCTTGATGTAGCCTTCAAACTGGGTAATGGCGGAGCGCACCAGCACTTCCTGCTCGCGCTCATCCAGGGCGCCGGTCGCCAGGTACTGGGCCTCGGCCACGAAGTAGCCATCTTCTTCCCGCAGCGCTTCAAGCTGGGCACGCTGAGCGCCTTCCACCAGCACCTTGACGGTGCCGTCGGGCAGCTTGAGCATCTGCAGCACGTTGGCCACTGTGCCCACCTGGTAGACATCATCCGCACTCGGATCGTCGGTAGACGCATCTTTCTGGGCGATCAGCAGCACTTTCTTGTCCTGCTCCATGGCCGCTTCCAGACAGCGAATGGATTTTTCCCGTCCCACAAACAGCGGGATGACCATGTGAGGATAAACCACCACGTCCCTGAGAGGCAGGACGGGAGTTTCGATGCGTTCGGAACGCTCTAGGGTCATAGTGTCCTCTCGGCTTGAATGCAATGTATTGGCGCTTGGATGAGTATATGGGGGCAGGATCGCAAGATTCAATCGCTACGGCGGCAAAAACGGAAAAAGGGGCTAAATGCCCCTTTTTCAGGTTAAAAAAGCCGCGTTCAGTCGCCGGAAGCGGCCTGGGCTTCCCCTTTCTCGTAGATGAGAATGGGGTCAGATTCGCCCTTGATCACGGTTTCGTCGATAACCACCTTGGACACCTCGTCCATGGACGGCAGGTCGTACATGGTGTTAAGCAGCACGGCTTCCACAATGGAGCGCAGGCCCCGGGCACCGGTCTTGCGTTCCATGGCCTTGCGGGCGATGGAGCGCAGGGCGTCGTCACGGAATTCCAGCTCAACGTCTTCCAGTGCGAACAGCGCCGCATACTGCTTGGTGAGGGCATTCTTAGGCTCGGACAAAATCTGCACCAGGGCATCTTCGTCCAGCTCGGTCAGGGTTGCTACCACCGGCAGACGGCCGATGAACTCGGGGATCAGACCATACTTGACCAGATCTTCCGGCTCCACCCGAGTGAAGATTTCACTCAGGGTTGCCTTTTGATCCCGGGCCTTGACCTCGGCGCCAAAGCCGATGCCGGTGCCGTGATCCATGCGCTGCTCCACCACCTTGTCGAGACCGGCAAAGGCACCACCGCAGATAAACAGGATCTTGGAGGTGTCGACCTGCAAAAACTCCTGCTGCGGATGCTTACGGCCGCCCTGAGGCGGTACCGATGCTACTGTGCCTTCAATCAGCTTGAGCAGCGCCTGCTGTACGCCCTCGCCCGACACGTCACGGGTAATGGACGGGTTGTCGGACTTGCGGGAAATCTTGTCGATTTCATCGATATAGACAATGCCGCGCTGGGCCTTCTCCACGTCGTAGTCGCACTTTTGCAGCAGCTTCTGAATGATGTTTTCGACATCTTCACCCACGTAACCGGCTTCGGTCAGGGTGGTAGCGTCGGCCATGGTAAAGGGCACATCCAGCAGCCGGGCCAGGGTCTCGGCCAGCAGGGTCTTGCCCGAGCCGGTGGGACCGATGAGCAGAATGTTGGACTTGCCCAGTTCTACCCCGTCGGTGCCGGTGGCGTTGCGCAGGCGCTTGTAGTGGTTGTACACCGCGACCGCCAGTACCTTCTTGGCGTGATCCTGACCGATAACGTAATCGTCCAGGTGCGCGCGGATTTCGTGGGGCGTAGGCAGAGCGTCACCATCACGCTTGGGCGAAATATCCTTGATCTCTTCCCGAATGATGTCTTCGCACAGCTCGACACATTCGTCACAAATGTAGACGGAAGGGCCGGCGATCAGCTTGCGTACTTCGTGTTGGCTCTTACCGCAAAAGGAACAGTACAGCAGTTTGCCGCCATCCCCTTCGCCCTTGCGTTTGTCTGTCATTCAGTCACCTCTTGTGGATGCAGCGCGGGGCTCGCCAGTGTCGGCTCTACTGCACAGTGTACAGCACCCCGCTCCGCTTTGCTCAGTCGCGCTTGAGAAGCACCTCGTCAACCAGGCCGTATTCTTTGGCCTGTTCCGCCGACATAAAGTTGTCGCGGTCGGTATCGCGCTCGACCACCGACAGGTCCTGGCCGGTATGCTCGGCCAGCAGCCGGTTGAGCTTTTCCTTGATATACAGAATTTCCTTGGCGTGGATCTGAATGTCCGACGCCTGGCCCTGAAATCCGCCCAGGGGCTGGTGAATCATCACCCGGCTGTTGGGCAGCGCAAAGCGCTTGCCGGGCGCGCCACCGGCCAGCAGGAAGGCCCCCATGGAGCAGGCCTGACCCATACATACGGTGCTCACGTTGGGCTTGACGAACTGCATGGTGTCATAGATGGACATGCCCGCCGTCACCGAGCCGCCCGGCGAGTTGATGTAAAGGTAGATGTCCTTTTCCGGGTTCTCCGACTCCAGAAACAGCAACTGGGCGCAGATCAGGTTGGCCATGTGGTCTTCAACCTGACCGGTGAGGAAGATCACCCGCTCCTTCAGCAGGCGCGAGTAGATATCGTAGGAACGTTCACCCTTGGCTGTCTGCTCCACTACCATGGGGATCAGGGCGGCCAGGGGGCCGTCCATCATCGGATTCTGGTTGTTCGACATAGATTCTTGTCCCTAAAACAAAATGGCCCGAGTGCACTTACACTGGGGCCATTATACGCAAGAGCTTGATGCTTAAGTCAAATGATCTTAAGCGCCAGCGCCCGGCTTGTTCATCACGTCATCAAAGGACACCTGCTTGTCGGTGACCTTGGCCTGAGACAGGATGAACTCGATAGCCTGATCTTCAACGGCCAGGCTGCGTACGTTTTCCAGCAGCTGGGGGTTGTCGTTGTAGTAGGCTACCACTTCGGACGGATCTTCGTAGGCAGAGGCCATGGAAGCGATGATTTCCTGCACCTTGGCGTCGTCAGCCTTGATCTCGTTGGCCTTGATCAGCTCGCCCAGTACCAGGCCCACGCGTACGCGGCGCTCGGCCTGGTCCTTGAACAGCTCGGCCGGCAGCTCGGGCGCGTTTTGCGCGTCCATACCGCCAAAGCGCTGCAGCGCCTGCTTGCGCAGGGTGTCAATTTCGCTGTCGATCAGGGACTGGGGAACTTCAACTTCGTTCTGCTCCAGCAGACCGTCGATCACCTGCTCCTTCACGGACGCTTTCAGGGCCTGGGCCAGCTCGCGCTCCATGTTTTTGCGTACTTCGGCTTTCAGGCCGTCCACGGTGCCGTCGGCGATGCCGAAACGCTTCACGAATTCTTCGGTCAGCTCGGGCAGCTGCTGGGCTTCCACCTTGGTCAGGGTGATGGCGAAGCTGGCGGGCTTGCCCTTCAGGTTTTCAGCGTGATATTCCTCGGGGAAGGTCACTTCGATGGTGAACTCGTCACCGGCTTTCTTGCCCAGCAGGCCGTCTTCAAAGCCCGGGATCATGCGGCCGGAGCCCAGTACCAGTACGAAATCGTCGGCCTTGCCGCCTTCGAACTCTTCACCGTCCACGGAGCCCACGAAGTTCATGGTCACGCGGTCGCCGTCTTCGGCGGCACGGTCGGCTTCAACCCAGTCGGCGTGCTGCTTGCGCAGGGTGTCGATCATGTTGTCCAGATCGGCGTCGGTCACGTCAGCCTGGGGCTTCTCAACGGATACCGCGTCCAGACCCTTCACTTCCACTTCCGGGTACACTTCAAAGGTTGCGGTAAAGGTGAAATCTTCGCCGGCCTTGATGGGGGCAGGCTCCATGGTGGGCATGCCAGCCGGGTTGAGCTTTTCGCTCATAACGGCTTCAAAGAAGTTGCGCTGCATCAGATCGCCAGCCACGTCGGCTTCCACGGACGCACCGAACATTTTCTTGATAACGGTCAGCGGGGCCTTGCCAGGACGAAAGCCGTCGATGCGGCGGGTCTTGGCCAGCTGACGCAGACGGTTGTTCACTTCGCCGGTTACCTGCTCGGCGGGAACGGTGATGGTCAGGCGGCGCTCCAGGCCCTGGGTCGTCTCTACAGAAACTTGCATTCTTTTACCTCAATTTTCTTCAGCACGGCGGTGCTGACCCTGTGATGTTTGAAACAGCCCGGGCTGCTCCTTGAATCCTGGTGAAGACAGTGTCTTCGCTAAAATACAGACGCGGCATTATAACGGCGCAGTGTGCCAGCGTCGAGGGACGATGGGGCGCCGAGGTTACTGAATATGGGGCGAACGCCGCGGTTTTCAAGGCGTATTTACAAATATTGGGCTCATGCCACCTTGAAACAGGCTACTTGGTGAGCAGCCGGGCCTTCCAGCACCGGCATGGCCCGCGCACACCCCGCGTCCGCCAGCGGGCAGCGGCTGCGGAACACACAGCCCGAGGGCGGGTTCAGGGGCGACGGCAACTCCCCTGCCAGCAGTTGCACGGACTTGCCGCGCTCGGCATCCGGATCGGGAATGGGCACGGCGCTGAGCAGCGCCTGAGTATAGGGATGTTTGGGGTCGTTATAGAGGGCCTGCTTGTCGGCCAGCTCCACCCCGTGGCCCAGGTACATCACCAGCACTCTGTCGGCGATATGGCGCACCACCGACAGGTCGTGGGCAATAAAGATCAGCGCCAGCCCCAGCTCCCGCTGCACGTCTTTCAGCAGGTTGATCACCTGGGCCTGAATGGATACATCCAGCGCCGAGACCGGCTCGTCACAGATGATAAGCCGTGGTTCAAGGATCAGCGCCCGGGCAATACCAATGCGCTGGCACTGGCCGCCGGAAAACTCGTGAGGATAGCGGTTAATCAGGTTGGGCAGCAGCCCTACCCGCTCCATGATGGCTGCCACTCGCCGGCGCACTTCGGCCTTGCCGAGGCGCGGGTTAAAGCTCACCAGCGGCTCGGCGATAATGTCGCCCACCGTCATGCGCGGGTTGAGCGAGGCCAGCGGATCCTGAAAAATCATCTGCATGTTCCGGCGCACCCCGCGCCACTCCCCTGCCCCCAGGCCGGTGAGCGTGCGCCCCTGCCAGATAACCTCGCCGCCGGTGGCGGGCACCAGTCCAATCATGGCCCGGGCCAGGGTGGACTTGCCGCAGCCCGACTCTCCCACGACCCCCAGGGTTTCCCCCGGCGCCAGGCTCAGGCTGACTCCATCTACCGCCCTTAACCGCAGCGGTGCCTGCCAGGGCCAGGCCTTTTTGGCCCGCACCGGAAAATGCACCTGCAAATCACGCACTCGCAACAGCGGCTCAGTCATGGCTCACCTCCAGAAAACAGGCGCTGTACCGGCCCTCATTCAGTGCATACAAGGGCGGCGTCTCCTGCCGGCAGCGCTCAAATACATGAGGGCAACGGGCCTGAAAGGGGCAACCGGGGGGCAGCCGCAGCAGATTGGGCGGATTGCCGGCAATGGTGGCAAGCTCGCCACCGTCGCTGTCGAGCCGGGGAATGGCGTGCAGCAGCCCCTGGGTATAGGGGTGAGCCGGCCGGTAGTAGATATCCCGCACCGGGGCCACTTCCATGGTGCGGCCGGCGTACATCACCAGCACCCGATCACAACTGCCGGCCACCACCCCCAGATCGTGGGTGATCAGAATAATGGCGGTATTGAACTCGGTTTTCAGCTCATTGAGCAGGCTCATGATCTGGGCCTGCACGGTCACATCCAGCGCCGTGGTGGGCTCATCGGCAATCAGCAGGCTGGGCCGGCACATCAGCGCCATGGCGACCATTACCCGCTGGCGCATGCCGCCGGAAAACTCGTGAGGGTAGCGATTCATGCGATCCCGCGCCTCGGGAATTTTCACCGCCTCCAGCATGCGCACCGACTCACGAAAGGCGGCCTGTCGGCTCAGGCCCTTGTGCAGCAGCAGCACTTCCATCAGTTGCTCCCCGACCTTCATATAGGGGTTCAGGGAGGTCATGGGGTCCTGAAAAATCATGGCGATCTCTTCGGCACGAATGCGGTTAAGCGCCCGCTCCGGCAGGCCAAGCAACTCTTTGCCCCGATAGCGCAGGCTGCCTTCGGCACGGCCATTGCTGGCCAGCAACCCCATGATGGCATAGGCGGTCTGGCTCTTGCCCGAGCCCGACTCCCCCACAACGCCTAAGGTCTCGCCGGCATTCAGGGTAAAACTCAGATCATTAACCGCCACCACTTGCCCTTCCGGCGTGTCAAAGGTAACCCGCAGGGCGTCCACGTTCAGCAAGGTCATCACGCCCTCCTAACGGTCTCTGGGATCCAGGGCGTCCCGCAGGCCGTCCCCGAGAAAATTGAAACAGAACAGGGTCACCACCATAAACCCGGCGGGAAACAGCAGCTGCCAGGGGGCCACTTCCATCGACTTGGCACCTTCGTCAAGCAGGGCGCCCCAGCTGGTCATGGGCTCCTGCACCCCCAGGCCGAGAAAGCTGAGAAACGACTCAAACAAAATCATGCCCGGTACCAGCAGAGTGGCGTAGACCACCACTATGCCGAGCACATTGGGCACGATATGGCGGGTGATAATGTGAAACCGGCTGACGCCGCACACTTCGGCCGCCTCGATAAACTCCCGGCGTTTCAGGCTCAGGGTCTGACCGCGCACGATGCGCGCCATGTCGAGCCAGCTTACCGCGCCGATGGCAAAGAAGATAAGCAGCAGGTTGCGGCCAAAAAAGGTCACCAGCAGAATCACGAAAAACATAAAGGGGAAGGAATTAAGTATTTCCAGCAGCCGCATCATCAACGCATCGGTGCGCCCGCCGATGAAGCCGGCGGTGGCGCCGTACAGGGTGCCGATCACCACCGCCACCAGAGCGCCGAGCAGCCCCACCATCAGTGAAATACGTCCGCCGATCAGGGTGCGCACAAACAAATCCCGCCCAAGCGAGTCGGTGCCAAAGTAATGGCCACTTGCAAGCTCGGGGGCCGCCATCATGGCACCCCAGTCGGGCTCATCATAGGCATAGGGCGCAAGCGCGGGCCCCATCAGCACCAGCAAGACCATCAGCAGCAATATCAGCAGACTGGCCAGAGCCGCCCGGTTTCGAAAAAAGCGGCGGCGGGCATCGGCCCACAGGGAGCGGCCCTGTACGGCCAGTTCGCCGGCAAACTGGCTGACAGCAGCGGTGTTGTCCTTGGTGGTCACCATGGCGTGCCTCAGTAACGAATTTTGGGGTCGATCAGGGCATAAAGAATATCGACCACTGCATTAAAGGTAATGGTGAGCGCGCCCACCAGTATGGTGAGCCCCAGCACCATGGAGTAGTCCCGGTTCAGCGCGCCATTCACAAACAGCTGGCCGATACCGGGCAGACCAAAGATGGTTTCAATCACCACGGAGCCGGTGATGATACCCACAAAGGCCGGCCCCAGGTACGACACCACCGGCAGCAGCGCCGGACGCAGGGCGTGACGCCGCACTATGTATGACATCGGCAATCCCTTTGCCCGGGCGGTACGAATAAAGGGCGCGTTCATCACTTCAATCATGGATCCGCGCATGATGCGGGCGATGGTGGCGATGTAATGCATCATTATGGCGGTAACCGGTAACAACAGATATTGCCAGCCACCGTCCTGCCAGCCGCCGGCGGGCAGCCATTTCAGCCCGATGGCAAACACCAGGATCAGCAAGGGTGCCAGCACAAAGGACGGGATCAACACCCCCAGCATGGCGCCGGACATCACCAGGTAATCTACCCAGCTGTTTTGCCTGAGTGCGGCCACCATGCCCGCGGTCACGCCGAGCAGCACGGCCCCGGCAAAGGCAAACAGGCCGATGCGGGCCGACACCGGCAGCGCCTGGGCCACCAGATCGTTGACGGTGAAGTCCCGGTATTTGAACGAGGGCCCCAGATCCCCCTGCGCCAGGTTACCCAGATAAGTGAAGTACTGCTGCAGCACCGGCTTGTCGAGGCCGTATTTGGCCTCGATGTTGGCCATCACCTCGGGAGGCAGCGAGCGCTCGGTACTGAAGGGGTTGCCCGGCGCAAAGCGCATCATGAAAAACGAGATGGTGATCAGCACCAGCAGGGTAGGAATCGCTTCCAGCAGTCGCTTGAGTATGAATGTGAACATGGGGTGACCTTGAGCTAGAGCCTGTACCTGCAGCATACCTGATAGCCCGACTCATTGGAGCGCAGGCTGCCCGCGCTCCAGCAGCACGAGCCAGCACTGCACACAAATCTTACTTCGCCTTGATATACATATCCTTGCTGTAAAGGTTGTCGAGAGGGTTATCGGGGTAGCCGCCCACATGGGGCTGCACCAGCCGGGCCTTGACGTACTGGTAAATGGGCGCAATGGGCATGTCCACCGCCAGTATCTCCTCGGCCTGGGCATAGAGGCCATTGCGGGCTTCCTTGTCACTCACCAGGCGCGATTCGGCCATCAGCTTGTCGAACTTTGGGTTGCTGTACTTGCCGTCGTTGTTGCCGTGGCTGCTCTGCATCAAATCCAGCATGCTGGAGGCCTCGTTATAGTCGGCGATCCAGCCGGCCCGGGCCACCTCAAAGTTCCCTTGAGTCTTGGTATCCAGATAGGTTTTCCACTCCTGGTTGACCAGCTCCACTTCCACCCCCAGGTGCTTTTTCCACATGGAGGCGATGGCCACCGCCACCTTGCGGTGGTTGTCATTGGTATTGTAGAGCAGCTCAAAGCGCAGCGGATTGTCCTTGCCATAACCGGCCTGCGCGATCAATGCCCGGGCCTTTTCGTCCCGCTCGGCCTGACTCCAGCCGGCCCACGCCACCGCCGGCGGGGTAAAGCCGTCCACCACCTCAGGGGCCAGGGTATAGGCGGGCCGCTCTCCCTGCCCCATCACCTTGCCGGCGATAATGTCCCGGTCAATGGCGTAAGAGAGGGCGTTGCGCACGCGGGCGTCGTCAAAGGGCGGTTTTTGGGTGTTGAAAATATAGTAATAGGTGCCCACGTATCCGCCCACGCGAATGGCGTCGGGACGTTCCTTTTGCAGCCGTTTGAAATGCTCGAGGGGAATGTCGTAGGTCAGGTCCAGCTCGCCGGACAGAAAGCGGTTCATTTCGGCATTCTGGGATGCAATGGGCAGGTAGGTGACCTTCTCCACCACCGTCTCGGCGTTGTTCCAGTATTGCGGATTGCGCTCCAGCTCGATACGTTCGTTGACCACCCAGTTGCTCAGCCGGTAGGCGCCGTTGGATACCATGTTGCCGACCCGGGTCCATTCATCGCCGTACTGTTCCACCGTGGCCCTGTGCACCGGATAGGTGGGCGCCAGTGACAGCATGGACACGAAATACGGCACCGGGCTGGCCAGGGTGATCTCCAGGGTGTGCTCGTCCAGCGCCTTAACGCCCAGCTCGCTGGCAGGTTTCTTGCCGTTTACCACCTCGCTGGCATTCTGAATGGTGGCCTTTTCCAGGTACCAGGAATAGGGCGAAGCGGTAGCCGGATCCACCGCCCGCCGGAGGGCATATTCAAAGTCCTGCGCCGTCACCGGATCGCCGTTGGACCATTTGGCGTTGTCGCGCAGGTGAAACACATACACCAGGTTGTCGCTGGTTTCCCAGCGCTCGGCCACGCCCGGCACCACCTCGCCGTTGGGGCCGGAATTCACCAGGCCTTCAAACAGGTCCCGCAGCACATTGCTCTCGGGTACCCCTTCCACCTTGTGGGGGTCGAGAGAGGCCGGCTCGGAGCCGTTGCCCCGCACCAGTTGCTGAGTATCGGCAAGCACGGTGCCCTCGGGCACCACGGCAGCCAGGGCGGATGTGCCCAGCAGGGAGCACAGGGACAGGGCCAACAGGGGTTTTTTAACGGTCATGCATTCCTCCTTGAATAACCAGACCCGGCCATCATGGCGGGCACCGTGGCTCACCACAGTTAAAACCCAATATACCGAGGGGGTTATATGAATACCAGCCATGGCGAGAGTCAAAAAAAAGGCATGCCGAAGCATGCCTTTTGTTGATAACGCCGTGGTTTAGAAAGACACCCGGCGGTACTGGCGGTATTCCGGATCCCAGTAGTTGGCCTCAATGGCCTTCTCCAACTGCTCGTCCGAGGTCTGCAGCGCCTGGCCCTGCAGCTGAGCGGTCTTGGCCACCATCTTGGCGATGTGGCGGCTCACCTGCTGGATCTCTTCCAGCGGCGGCAGCAGTGCGCCTTCGCCATCTTTCGTCAGCGGCGAGCAGGACGCCAGGGCACGGCTGGAGGCCATCAGCATGGCGTCGGTGACCCGCTTGGCGCCACAGGCCAGCACGCCCAAACCAATGCCGGGGAAGATGTAGGAGTTGTTGCACTGGGCAATCTCGTACAGCTTGCCCTTGTATTCCACCGGGGCAAAGGGGCTGCCGGTGGCCACCAGGGCCTGCCCGTCGGTCCAGTTGATGATCTCTTCCGGCGTGGCTTCCACCCGGGAAGTGGGGTTGGACAGCGGGAACACGATGGGCCGCTCGCAGTTGGCGTGCATGGTCTGGATCACCTCTTTGGTAAACAGACCCGGCTGGCCGGACACCCCAATCAGAATATCGGGCTTGGCATTATGCATCACCTCCAGCAGGGAGATGTTGTCACCGTTCACGGTCCAGTCCTGCAGGTTCTCCAGGGACTGGGCCAGCGGACGCTGAAAGTCCACCAGGTTGGGCATGTTGTCGGTGATCAGACCAAAGCGGTCGACCATAAACACCCGCTCCCGGGCCTTGGCGTCGCTCAGGCCTTCGGCCTTCATCTGGGCGACAATCTGCTCGGCAATGCCGCAGCCGGCGGAGCCGGAGCCGAGGAAAGCCACCTTCTTCTCGGACAGCTTGCTGCCGCTGGCCTGACAGGCCGCGATCAGGGAGCCCAGGGTCACGGCGGCGGTGCCCTGAATGTCGTCGTTAAAGCAGCACAGCTCATCCTTGTAGCGGTTGAGCACCGGCATGGCGTTCTTCTGGGCAAAGTCTTCAAACTGCAGCAGCACGTTGGGCCAGCGGCGCTTGACGGCCTTGATAAAGGCGTCGACGAACTCTTCGTATTCCTCGCCGGTCACCCGCGGGTTGCGCCAGCCCATGTACATGGGATCCTTCAGCAACTGCGGGTTGTTGGTACCCGGGTCCAGCACTACCGGCAGGGTATGAGCCGGAGAGATACCGCCACAGGCCACATACAGTGACAGCTTGCCGATGGGAATGCCCATGCCGCCGATGCCCTGGTCACCCAGGCCCAGAATACGCTCGCCGTCGGTAACCACGATCACCTTGACGTTGCGCTTGGTGGCGTTTTGCAGGATGTCGTCGATATGGTCCTTATCGGGGTAGGAGATAAACAGCCCCCGGGCGCGACGATAGATGTTGGAGAACTCCTCACAGGCCTGACCCACGGTGGGGGTGTAGATGATGGGCATCATCTCGGTGAGGTGATCTTCCACCAGACGGTAGAACAGCGTCTCGTTGGTATCCTGAATGTTGCGCAGGTAAATGTGCTTGTCGAGATTGTTCTGAAACCCGCAATACTGCTTGTAGGCCCGCTCGGCCTGCTCTTCGATGGTTTCAATGTTGTGAGGCAGAAGACCTTCCAGGTTGAATGCCAGCCGTTCTTCCTTGGTGAACGCACTGCCCTTGTTCAGCAAGGGAGTTTCAAGCAGCGCGGGGCCGGCATAGGGAATGTAAAGGGCACGTTTGTCCTGTTGGTCTTGGGGCATAGACATCTCGCTTAGTTATTTTTTCCGCAGGAAAGTCATGATTTGAAATTGGTATACGGGGGCTTGGCACGCAGTATAAGCCAAGCCTCGTATACAAACCACCACTCGAAAGGCTTATTGATCAGGCCGCCGCCTGTACACAGTTTCGGCCGTTTCGCTTGGCGTCATACAGGGCCTCATCGGCCTGATTAAGCAATCCCTGCAGCTCGCTGTCGTGCTGTCCCTGCACCACGCCGGCGCTCAGGGTCACGGTAATTTCGCCGTCTCCCAAGGGGTTTTCCACCGGCTGGGACTCCACCGCCAGACGCAGGGTCTCGGCCTGGCGCAGGCCCTGGCTCAGACCGGTGTTGGGCAGCAGCACAATAAACTCTTCGCCACCATAGCGGGCCATGGTGGCCTCGGGGCCGAAAATGTCCCCCAGGGTATTGGCCACCCGCACCAGCACCTCGTCACCCATCAGGTGGCCGTGCTCGTCATTGATGCGCTTGAACTTGTCCAGATCGAACAAAATCAGGGTAAAGGGCGTGCCCTGACTTTCCCGCTGTACCTGCTCCAGCTGGCGCATAAACAGCCGGCGGTTCATCAGCCGGGTGAGCGGATCCCGAGTCGATTCCCGGTACAGATCCAGCAGCATGCGCAACTGGCCCGCCTGCACCCAGATCATGGCCAGACTGAAGCAGAGCAGCAGCCACAGCCGGTCCAGCAGAACGCCGTTGTACAGGCTTTGCCGGTCCAGCCAGTAGTCGGTGCCGAGCACCGCCAGGGTGACCACCAGTGCCACGCGCAGGCCGGATTTCACTGGCAGCGGCAGCACACTCAGCAGCGCCAGCAGAAAATAGGGAAAGGCAATATAGCCGATGGGAATGGGCGCGCCGTCGCGAAAACTCCACAGCCCCACCAGGTTAAAGGTGAGCAGAATGCCCAGCAGAAAATACAGCGAAGCCACCATCCAGCGCCGGTTGAGCTTGCACAGGTAACTGAGCGGCAAAAGCGGCGTGAGCATGGCGCCGGTGATCAGCCGGATTTTCCAGATCAGCTGAAAATGGGCCGGATCCAGCACCCACCAGTCCACCGCCACCCAGCCGGCAATGCCGATGATCAGCAGGGTCACCAGCCAGCGAAAACGAATGGCCACAAAGCCGATGCGAGTCAGTTTAAAATCGCTGGAGTGGTAACTGTCACTCCAGTATTCCTTGAGTTCCAAGCCTTTCCCCTTTTATTTTGAAGGCAAAGCGAATGAAATGCCGCGTAAATATAGTGTAAGGCCGAGCATCAAGACTTGGCCCGGTTGGCGGCTGCGACGGGAATTCAAAGTCGCTAACACTAACCAAAGCGGCGGTGATGCGCCAGCGGATTTTGTCGCGGCCCTGTCCCCGGTTGCAGCCCGGCACCTTAAGTGACAAAATTCCGGCCACCCTCCAGGAGCAACTGCATCATGACCGTCACTCTTTACGGCATCAAAAACTGCGACACCGTCAAAAAGGCCCGCAAATGGCTGGAGCAGGCGGGTGTCGACTACCGCTTTGTGGATCACCGTGCCGATGGCCTCGACCCCGAGCAACTGGCCCACTGGCTCGAGGTACTGGGTTGGGAGCAGCTACTCAACAAGCGGGGCACCACCTGGCGCGCCCTGAGCGATGACGACAAGGCCAGCCTGGGGCCCGACACCGCTGCCGCCCTGCTGCTGGCTCACCCGGCCATGATCAAGCGGCCGCTTTTGAATCTCGACGGCGAGCTGCATTTGGGGTTCAAGCCCGAGCTGTATGCCAGCCTGTTCAACCAATAAAAATAGAAGTAAGGAAACACATGACCGACTCTGCCGTGCTGGCTCTCACCAAGGAGCTGATCAACCGCCCCTCCGTCACCCCCGAAGACGAAGGCTGCCAGGAGCTGATGGGCGAACGGCTGGCCGCCCTGGGTTTCAAACTGGAAACCATGGTGTTTGAAGACACCACCAACCTCTGGGCTCGTCGTGGCACCGAAGGCCCGCTGTTCTGCTTTGCCGGCCACACCGATGTGGTGCCTCCCGGCCCGCTGGATCAGTGGCACACCCCGCCCTTTGAGGCCACCGAAATTGAAGGCTATCTGCACGGCCGTGGCGCCGCCGACATGAAAGGCTCGCTGGCCGCCATGGTGGTGGCCGCCGAGCGCTTTGTGGCCCGCTTTCCGGATCATCAGGGCTCCATCGCCTTTCTGATCACCAGCGACGAGGAAGGCCCCTTTATCAACGGCACCACCCGGGTGGTCGACACCCTGGAAGCCCGCAACGAAAAGATCACCTGGTGCCTGGTAGGCGAACCCTCGTCCACTCACGAGGTGGGCGACGTGGTCAAGAACGGCCGTCGCGGCTCGCTCACCGGCGATCTCACCGTCAAGGGTGTGCAGGGCCACGTGGCCTACCCGCACCTGGCCGACAACCCGGTGCACAAGGCCGCCCCAGCGCTGGGTGAACTGGCCGCCACCACCTGGGACAAGGGTAACGACTATTTTCCGCCCACCAGCTTTCAGATTGCCAATGTGCATGCCGGTACCGGTGCGTCCAACGTGATCCCGGGCGAGATGAAGGTGCAGTTCAACTTCCGTTTCAGCACCGAGCTGGATGAAGACAAGATCAAGGCCCGGGTGCACAGCATTCTCGATGCTCACGGCCTGGACTACCACATCGACTGGCTGCTGAACGGCAAGCCCTTCCTCACCGATACCGGTGATCTGCTCACCGCCACCGTGGGTGCGGTGCAGGCGGTGCGCCACCAGGAGCCGGCGCTGCTGACCACAGGAGGTACCTCCGACGGCCGATTTATCGCCCAGACCGGCGCTCAGGTCATTGAGCTGGGGCCGGTGAATGCCACCATTCACAAGCTGAATGAGTGCGTGAAAATCGCCGACCTGGAGCAGCTGGCCGACATGTACGAAGGCATTCTGGAGCGCCTGCTGGCATGATGTCCGCCTGCCTGCTGGGCCTCGACGAACGCCACCTGGTGCCGCTGGCCGAGCCGGGCCACCGGCTGCGGGCCGAAGCCCGGGAGGCCTTTGTGGCCCTGCAGGCGGCGGCAGCCGGCGCCGGTTTTAACCTGGCGCCGGCGTCGAGCTTTCGCGGTTTTGAGCGCCAGCTCGCCATCTGGAACGGCAAGTTCGACGGCAGCCGGCCACTGCTGGATGCGGACAGCCGGCCACAGGACGCACTCGCCTTGAGTGAGCCCGAGCGCATTCACGCCATTTTGCGCTGGAGCGCCCTGCCCGGCACCAGCCGCCACCACTGGGGCACGGATCTTGATATTTACGATCCTTCCCTGCTGCCCGCCGGCGGCAAGTTGCAGCTGGAGCCCTGGGAATATGAGCAAGGCGGGTATTTTTATCCGCTGAGCCAGTGGCTGAATACCCACATGCAGCGCTTTGGCTTTTACCTGCCCTATGCCGGGGCCCGGGGAGTTGGCGCCGAGCCCTGGCACCTGAGTTACCGCCCCCTGGCGCGGGAGTGTGAACATCAGTTGACGCCGGCGCTGCTGGCCAATGCCCTTGCCACCCGGCCAATATTGGGTAAAACGCATATCCTTAACATGCTGGACGACATTTTCGCCCGCTACATTTATCAATGAGGAAAACACCATGAGCGTCTGGCTCTGGATCGCCCTGCCCCTGCTGTTTCTGGTTGGCCTGTTTGTCAGTGCCCTCAAGGACACCAAGCAAATTGAGAAAAACGTCAAGAAAAACCGCGACAAAATGAAACTACGCGACTGGGAAGAGGAAGAAAAGCGCAACAAGGATGACTGGGGAGTGCCCCCGGGCAAGTATCACCCCGATGACGAGAAGAAAAACGGGGACAAGGGAGCAGGGAATTAAAACAACCCCAGCTGCTGGCCGGTGATCCCTTCAAACGTCAGCCCCACAAAGGGCAGAATGGCGTCCGCCACCGGCCTGAGCTGCTTGTCCACATAATGCTGGTAGTCGATGGTCGATTGCCGGTATTCCACTGGCTCCGGCCCGTTCACCGTGATCACATAGGCAATGACCCCCTTGCGCTGATAACGCAATGGCCGCCCCAGGCGGGCGTTGTGCTCGTCGGCCAGCCTGGCCGCCCGCACCTGGGGCGGCTGGGATTTCACATACTGGGCCAGAGGCCGGCGCAGCCGTTTGCGGTACACCAGCTGTTCATCCCGCTCACCGCCCAGGGTTTGCGCCAGGGTTTCCCGCACAAAGTCACTCGGGTCCTCATCGGCGAACACCAGCCGGTACAGCTCGGTCTGAAAGGCCCGCGCCAGTGGCGTCCAGTCGGAACGCACCGTTTCCAGCCCCTTGAACACCAGTTCATGCTCGCCGTTTTTGACCCGCAGGCCGGCGTAGCGCTTTTTTGACCCCTCTTCCCGGCCGCGAATGGTGGGCATTAAAAAGCGGGCGAAGTAGCTCTCAAACTGCAGCTCCAGATGGCTTTCCAGTTGCAGCTCCGTTTGCAGCCATTCCTGCCAGTGCCGGTTGACCAGCGCCGCCAGCCGCAGCCCTTCCCGGCTGGCCGACGCCTCGTCATGCTCTCCTGCCAGCAGTACGAACACCGAGTCGGTATCGCCGTAGATCACCTCGTGGCCCTCGGCTTCTATGCGGCGTGCGCTTCGCTGCATGATGTCGTGGCCGCGCAGGGTAATGGAGGACGCCAGTCGGGTATCGTAAAAGCGGCAGCCGCCGGAGCCGAGTACGCCGTAAAAAGAGTTCATCAGTATCTTGATGGCCTGGGAGCGCGGGCCGTCATTATCTCGCTTGGCCTGATCCCGCTCGCGCCACAGCCCGGCGATGATGTCGGGCAGAAAATGGTGAGTACGGGAAAAGCGCGCACCCCGGTAGCCGGGAATTGCATCGTTTTCTTCGGCGCCCAGCACCAGCCCGAGCGGGTCGATGCGAAAAGTGCGAATAATGGAGGGATACAGGCTTTTGAAGTCGAGTACCAGCACATGGCGATACAGCCCCGGGCGCGAGTCCATCACATAACCGCCGGGGCTCGCCAGGCCGCCGCCGGGCGGCAGGTTAGGCGCGGCAAAACCGGCCCGGTGCAGGTGCGGCAGATACACCTGCACAAAGGCCGCCACCGAGCCGCCGATGCGATCCAGCTCCAGCCCGGTGAGCTGGCTGCGCAAACGCAGAAAGTCGAGCACCCGCGTGTGTTCAAAAATGTCCCACACCAGGCGGCAGTCTTCCAGGTTATAGGCGGCCAGCTTCGGCTTATTAAAGTGAAAGTCGTGCATGATGGTGGCCAGCCGGTTGGCCACGTCTTCGGTGTGCTTGCCCCGGCCCAGCAGGGCCTGCGCCACCGATTCCAGGCTGAAACTGTCAAAGCTATAGCAGGCTGTCTTGAGCGCGTCGATACCGTCGATGGCCACCCGGCCCGGCAGGGTGACAAACACCTGCTCGGTGTGGGCCCGCTCGCGCAGAAAAGCGCCCTCGCCGCCCCGGCCCAGCCGCAGTTTCAGCCCGAGCAGCGCCGCCCGCTTCAGGATCAGCCGCAGATCAAAGGCCACCAGGTTCCAGCCAATCAGAATGTCGGGATCATGGTGGCTCAGTTCGCTTTCAAGGGCTTGCAACAGGGCCCGCTCGTCGGCTACCCAGCGAATGTCGGTATCGGTTCCGGTATCGGTGGCGGCGGGCTCGGGCTGGCCTACCATCAGCACTCGGGCCAGCCCCTCGCCATACAGGCCGATGGAGTAGAGCTCGCCCTGGCCCGAGCATTCAATATCCAGCGACAGCACCCGAAAGCGGGGTTGCCACTGGCCCTTGCGCAACCGGGCCTCGTCGACCTGCACGAAGCCATGCTGGGGCCGCGCCACGCCGGTAAATTCGGTGCTGCCACGAATAAAACGGCTCATGAGGTAACGCTCGTGGGGGCGAAAGTCGTGCTCCAGCACCTCAATGCCGTCGGCCTGAAGCCGCTGCACCGCCTGCAGCTGGTCGCTCATGGTGGTGAAATACAGCACCGCCAGGGGCTGTCGGGCCAGGCTTTGCAGACCGGGCTCGGCCCATTCAAACCCAAGCCCCGTCAGGGCCCGCTCCACCTGAGTACGGTCTGCCACCGGCACCATCAGCAGGGCGCGCTCGCCGCGCACCGTGAGCCGGGCCGGCCCATAAGGCGTGCATAACCAGTAATGAAGCTCGATGTGGCCGTGACGATCCCGGCTGTGGCGGGTCAGCACAAAGCCCTGCTGAATGGCGTTCATGAATAAAAGAATACCGGCATTAAACGAAAACAGCCCCGCCGGGCGGGGCTGTTAATGACTCAAGGCAAATACACTCAGCGAACCAGATCGGTGCGCGCAAAGGCCGGGGCAAGGGTGGCAGTCAGTTCGCTCAGTACCTCGGCGGGCACCGGCTCCCGGTCCTTGTTGCTCAGGCTCAGGCTGGTGCGTTCACCCAAATCGCCCAGCTGAATGCGGTATTCCTGCTCGGGAATATCAAGCGCCGGCAAGCCGAGATCCTGCCAGTCACCCTTACTCAGGCCGTCGAACTCCACGTCCACATAACCCAGCGCCTGCTGGCGGTTGCTGATGTCAAAACCCAGCCTGGGCAGCAGGGTGATCAGCCGCTTCCAGGTGCGGTCATATCCCTGACCGGCCAGCAACAGGCCCTGCTCGGCGTCGAGGGCCAGCTCAATGGGGCTTCTGTCGAGCAGTTCCTGCTGACGGCTCAGTTCACGCTGGTAAGACAGGGAAAAGGCATTGAGCATGGAGGCTTCGGCCCGCAGCCGGTCCTGGGCCAGGGCACCGGCACCCGCCGTGGCCTCTACCTGCACCGCCACGGCCCGGCGCACCGCGTCCGGCATCAGCTGCCAGCGAAACTGCTGTTTGGGTGCGCCAATGGCCTTGCCGCTGCTCTCAAAGCCGCCGGTCACGGCGTTGTAGTCGGCGTCGGTCTGCTCAAAAAACGCCGACAGCGCCCTGTTCAGCTCCTGCTCCAGGGGCTGATCCAGGCGCTGCTGGTAAAACCACAGGCCGCTGCCTTCACTCATGGCCTCGGAGCCCCGCACCAGCGGCAACACCTGGGTCGGCGGGCGAATGTCCAGCGCCTTGCCGGTGGCGCCCTGGGCCGTGCCTTTGGGGATCACGTATTCGGTATTGAAGCGCGGCGCCTGCAGTCCTTCCGGGATCAGCAGCGGCGCAGTACGCAGGGTTTCTTCCTCGTAGTCAAAGCCGCGATTGGCCTGACTGCGGGTTTCCGGATTGCTGCAGCCGGCCAGTACCGTCACGGCCAGCAGGCTCATCATCATTGTTTTTGCTTTCACGCTTTGGTTCATGCCCTAAAATTCGCTTCGGTAACGCGCCCCTTGCCTGCGAAACAAGGACAAAGGCGGTTATGCTTGTGGTGGCCCCTACCCTAATACAAGTCAGGCACTGGAGCCAACCGGCTTTTATGCTAACATGCCAGCTCTTTCCCTCAGCATTATTCGGACTGCCGATGACCCATCATCTCGTGGTGACCGCCATAGGCGAAAACAGAGCCGGCATCGTAAACGAAGTGGCCCGCCATGTTTCCGATTGCGGCTGTAACATCGTCGACAGCCGGCTGGGCATTTTCGGCAACGAGTTTACCTTTATTCTACTGTTGTCAGGCAGCTGGAATCAGATCACCCGGCTGGAAACCACCCTGCCCCTGTTCGGCCAGAGCCAGCAGTTAATCACCATGATGAAGCGTACTCAGGTGCTTAACCAGCCCAGCTATGTGCTGAGTGCCGATGCCGAGATTGTCCTCACCGACCGGCCCGGCATCGTCAACCGCTGCACCCAGTTTTTCAGCGACGCCGGCTGGGATATTCAGGCCATGCAGAACCAGACTCTGAGTGGGGAGCACAGCGGCAAATTCCAGGCTCACTTTCAGCTCAATCTGCCCGAGCAGCTCAATGACGATGAAGCCCGGATCATCTTTGAACAGTTGTGTGCCGAGCTGGAATGCGAACAACACAGCTTTCGTTTAAAACGCAAACCAACCACAGGAAACAGCAAATGACCTATCTGCAGGAAGGCAGCCAGGCTCCGGCCTTTACCCTTTGTGATCAGAACGGCCAGCGCGTCAGCCTGAACGACTTCAGCGGCAAGAAAGTACTGGTGTATTTCTACCCCAAGGCCATGACGCCTGGCTGCAAGGTGCAGGCCTGCGGCCTGCGCGACAGCCGTGCCGAGCTGGAAGCCCTCAACGTGGTGGTGCTGGGCATCAGCCCGGACCCGGTGACGCGGCTGAAAAAGTTTGAAGAAAAGGACGAGCTCAACTTCACCCTGCTGTCCGACGAAGACCACGCCGTGGCCGATGCCTTTGGCGTCTGGGGCCCGAAGAAGTTCATGGGCAAGGAATACGACGGCATTCACCGCATCAGCTTTCTTGTCGATGAGGCCGGCACCGTGGCCAAGGTGTTCAACAAGTTCAAGACCAAGGATCACCACGAGGTGGTGCTGGACTACCTGAAGCAGTTGTAAGCTAGCTCACTTCCCGGCTTCAGCCTGGCTGCAACTTTGTCGGACAAAGCGCACTGCTTCTCCGGCACGCCGTGAACCCCTCCCTGGGGCCTCCACTGCGCCATCCATGGCGCAGAGGGCTCGGCGAAGCAGACACACTTTGCCCTCCTGCATCAGCACCGAGTTGCCTGTTAGCCACTAACAGACAACTCTCCAGTTACACCAAGCAGCAGCGGGGTTTGCCGGAGCCGACCGTCACATGCCACGGATGGCATGTGCCGAGCGCCCCAAGGAGGGGCTTGCAGCGTGTCGGCGTAGCGCAACCGCGCTGCTGCTTGGCATTACGTTGGTTGAAGGCCCGCTTCAAGCCTTTTGCAGCCGCCCCACCAGCCAGAAGCCAATGATCATGGCGGCCACAAACAGGCCGGCCTGCCATTGCAGACTGCCCAGCAACCCCAGCGCCGGGCCCGGGCAGATGCCCGCCAGCCCCCACCCCATGCCAAACACCAGTGCCCCCAGCAGCAGCTTGCGGTCAAAGCGGGCCGGCGGCACCTTGGGCAATTCATCGCCCAGCACGCAACGGCCGCGCCCCTGTTTGCGCCACCACCAGTAACCAGGCGCAAACACCACCAGCGCCCCGCCCATCACCAGCACCAGGCTCGGATCCCACTGGCCGAACAGGTCGAGAAAGCCCAGCACCTTGGCCGGGTTCATCATCCCCGACACCAGCAGCCCGAGCCCGAACAGGGCACCCGACAGTAACGATACCAATATCAGCATGATCAGCCTCCCAGTCCGGTCAGGGCCACGGTGGCCATGCCCGCCGCAATAAACAGCAGGGTGGCCACCATGGAGCGGGGCGACAGCCGGCCCATGCCGCAAATACCATGGCCGCTGGTACAGCCGTTGCCAAGGCGAGTACCAATGCCCACCAGCAGTCCGGCCAGGGCCAGCCGCCAGGGCGAATAATGCTGCAGCGAGGCCGCCTCGGCCGCATTCAGCCCAAACAGCACCAACAGCACTGCCACCAGCCCCGCCACAAAGGCGAGCCGCCAGCCTTTATCGGGCTGGCTGCCAATACCGGCCACAATGCCACTGATGCCGGCAATACGCCCGCCCACCAGCAATAACAGCAGCGCCGCACTGCCGATCAACAGGCCGCCAACCAGGGCAGTCCAGGGAGTAAAATTGACAATGGTCATCACAGGCCTCCACGTTTGAGATCTGACTTATCATACAAGACACCATTAAATTAGAAAAGACTAATAAATAAAGCTGCGACACGCCCATTCGCAATGCTTTACAATATTTTTCATCAACTTCACCATAAAGCGGTTTTACGGCCCACAGTACAAGGACGCCCCCATCATGTCGTTGCCTGCGCTATTCCAGGCCCAGCACCGCCTGTGCTTTTTCAGGCTGGATCCGCAATACCGTCTGTATCCGCTGACGCCCCTGCCGGACGGGCTCAACGTATTCGACACCGACGCCCCCCTGCCCAACCGCCTGACCGATGATGATCGTCAACGCCTGGAGCAGGCCTGTCAGTCCGGCGAGGCCAGCTCGCTCGGGCTGAGCGTGGATGGCCACCGCTGGCAATGTCACCTGGCGCCGGTGGAGCACGGCCACTGGCTGCTCAGCGCCGATATCGGCCGGCAGGAAAGCCGTGACGATCGGGGGCTGATGGAATGGCAACTGCAGCGCCAGTGGGATCACGAGCAGGAGCAGGGCTCCGGCCAGCTGCCGGCGCTACTGGATATTCTGACCGGTCAGTTGCAGCCCGACCGCATTATTCTGTGGCGCCACTACGAGGCCGACGAGCTGTTGCGCCCCCTCTACAGCCAGGGGCTGCCCTTTGCCCTGCACCCGGTGCGCGCCGACCGCCGTTACCTGCGCACCCTGCACCAGCGCGGCGGGCTCAGCTTTGGCAACTGCGCCGAGCAGCCCCTGCTGAGCGCCTTTGATTACCTGGCCGCCGACGGCATTCGTCACCGGCTGGATGTGCCTCTGCCCTTTGCCAGGGGCCCCGGCGGCCTGCTCAGCCTGGAATACGCCCAGGCCCACGGCCCCATGTCGGCCACCGACATGCAGTTTGTCTCAACGCTGGCCACCCGCCTGGCAGACGCGCTGGAGCAGGCACCGGCCTTGCCGTCGCCCTCTCGCTGTGCCGACGACATCATGAACCAGCTGACGCCCTTGCTGTGCCGCCATACCGGGCAGGATTTTTTCAACCGACTGATGCTGCAGCTCGCCAGCCTCACCGGTGCCAGCATGGTGCTGGCCGGGCTGCAACACCAGCAGGCGGAGCAGGTACGGGTGATCGCCTGCCATCTCAGGGGAGAATTGTGCCCGCCGTTCAATTACGATCTGGCAGGCACGCCCTGCGCTTTTAGCCGGGAATCGCAGGAGCAGATCTGCATTCACGATGCCGGCATCACCGAGCGCTTTCCCGACGATGCCATGCTGACCGAGCACGACCTGCAGGCTTACGCCGGCCTTTCTCTCAGGGACACCGGCGGCCAGCCGCTTGGTGTGCTGGTGCTGCTGTTCGACCAGCCTCTGGCCAACAACAACGAAATAAAGACCCTGCTGTCACAGCTGGAGCCCAGGGTAGCCGCCGAGCTTCAGCACCGCCGGGATCAGGAACACCTGATGGTGGCCGCCGCCGCCTTTGAAACCCGGGAAGGCATTTTCATCGCCAACAGCCGCATGCAAATCCAGCGGGCCAACCGGGCCTTTGCCCGCATGTGCGGACTGGAGCCGGACAGCCTGGTGGGCATACCGGTGTTGTCGTTGCGGGATAAGGGCCCGGACACGGTGGATGTAGGAATGATCCTGCGGACGCTGCGCCATCAGGGCTGGTGGCAGGGCGAACAACGGCTGGCCCGGACCGATGGCCGCACCCTGCCGGTGAACCTGCGCATCAGCCAAATGCACGATGGCCTGGGCCTGTGCCATTACGTTTGTCACGCCGAGGATATTTCCGAGCAAAAGGCCAACCGTGAGCGCATCGAGAAAATGGCCTATTTCGACGAGCTCACCGGCCTGCACAACCGCCGCTTTATGGTGGATCACATCAGCCATACGGTGGCGCTGGCCGAGCACGAGTCCACTCGGGGTGCCCTGCTGCTGCTGGACCTCGACGACTTCAAGAACATCAACGACTCTCTCGGCTATGCCCTGGGCGACCAGTTGCTGATCCAGGTATCACAGCGACTGCAACAGTTCTGCGATCAGCACGATGACTTTAGCCTGGCGCGCATCGCCAGCGATGAGTTCGTGCTGCTGTGCCCGCGCCTGGGCCACGGCTACTCCGCGACCAAGACCCGCACCGAGCAGCTGGCCAAGGCCCTGAACGAGCTGTTTTCATTGCCTTTTGAGCTGAACGGCCTGCGCCTGCACCTGAGCATGAGCGCCGGCATCAGCCTGTTTCCGGCCACGGAGGTGGCACTGGAAGAATATTTGCGCCAGGCCGACACCGCTACTCACATGGCCAAGCGCATCGCGCCGGGCAGTCATGTGTTTTTCAGCCCGGAAATGGCGGAGGAGGTACAGGAGCGGCTGCAGTTGTCCAATGCCCTGCAGCTGGCGCTGAAAAACGAGGAGCTGCAGCTGCATTTTCAGCCTCAGGTGCGGCTGGACGATCAGGGTCTCACCGGCGTGGAAGCCCTGTTGCGCTGGCAGCCTGCGGGCCAGCCTCCGATTCCGCCCGGCCACTTTATTCCGGTGGCGGAAGAAACCTCGCTGATTTGCGATATCGGCAACTGGGTGCTGCAACAAGCCTGCGAGCACCTGCAACGCTGGCACCAGAGCGGTACCGGCCCTGGGCGGTTGTCGGTCAACATCAGTGCCCGCCACTTTCACAGCCCTGACTTTACCGCCCGGCTGGAAACCCTGTTGCAGCAGTTTCCCGCCTGCCGGCAGCGACTGACGCTGGAAGTGACCGAAAGCGTGATCCTGGAAAACCTCACCGAAAGCCGGGCCCGCATGACTCGGCTGAAAGAGCTGGGACTGGGGCTGTCCATCGACGATTTCGGCACCGGCTATTCCTCCTTCGCCTACCTGAAGGAACTGCCGGTGGACGAACTCAAGCTCGACCGGACCTTTATTCGCCATGTGGATGATGCACCAAAAGACAGGGCCATTATCGCCTGCATACTGCAACTGGCCCGGGAACTGAAACTGGCGGTGGTGGCGGAAGGGGTGGAAACCGAGACCCAGCGTAGCCAGCTGCTGGCGCTCGGCTGCCCGGCCTGCCAGGGCTTTCTCATGGCCCGGCCCATGCCGGAAGCGGCGCTGCTGGCATGGCTGAGCGGCCAGGCATAGGCCGCCCCACCAACATTACTTGAGTACTGCCTTGAGCGCCGCCTCGGCACAGGCCTGATCCAGGTGGCCGCCGGGGGCGCCGCCAATGCCAATGCCACCCACCAGCTGGTCGTTCACGCGAATGGGCAGACCACCGCCCAGGATCAGTATGTCCGGGTGCATTTCCCGAAGACCGGAGATCGCCGGCTTGTCGGCAATGTTATTGGCCAGATCGGCGGTCACCACACCCATGGAGGCGGAGGTAAAGGCCTTTTTGCGGGCGCTTTCAAGGGTATGCGGGCCGGCGTTCTCATGGCGCCCAAGGGCCTTGAGGGCACCGCTGCGATCCACCACCGCCACGGTCACGTTATAACCGTCGTTGGCGCATTGACCGATGCCTTCGCTCACCAGCTTGATGGCGGTGTCGGTGGTCAGTACCGGTGTATTCACGGTCTGGGCCTGAGCTCCCAGGCTGGCCAGGGCCAGAACGGCAAGCAGTTTTTTCATGACGCATCTCCTTGTAAATGACCCTGTCACTATAGCCAGCCTGCCTTGCCCGCACCTTGCCGTTGCATTACAGAATGGAAAGGTTCATGGCCTCCACCCTTGATGCCGGTACAATATTTACCATATCAATTACGGAGAACCCCGGCCATGGAGCTGTTGCTGGTTGAAGATGACGCCAAGATTGCCGCCTTTCTTGTCCGCGGCCTGACCGAGCAGGGCTACCGGGTGCAGCACTGCAGCCAGGCCGAAGACGCCGCGCCCCTCGCACTGGAGCAGCCCCCGGCCCTCGCCATTGTCGATATCATGCTGCCGGGTCGGGATGGCTTGTCGCTGGTACAAGACTGGCGCGGCCAGGGCGCCGGCTTTCCCATTCTGCTGCTCAGTGCCCGCCGCTCGGTGGACGACCGGGTGCAGGGGCTGCGTCTCGGCGGTGACGACTACCTGACCAAACCCTTTGCCTTCAGCGAGCTGCTGGCGCGCATCGAAGTACTGCTGCGCCGGCACCAGCCGGCAGTGGCGCAGGATCTGCAGCAACTGGCGGATCTGCGCCTGGACCCTTCACGCAAGCTGGCTTGGCGGGGCGAGCACAAGCTGGCCCTGCAACCCAGAGAGCTGGTGCTGCTGGAGCTGCTGCTGCGCCAGCAGGGCCGGGTGGTGTCTCGCACCCAGATCCTGGAGCGAGTGTGGGATTACCGCTTTGATCCCCAGACCAACGTGGTGGACGTGCTGGTGTGCCGGCTGCGTAACAAAATCGACAAGGGCCAGACTCAAAAACTGCTGCATACCCTGAGAGGCATTGGTTATGTCCTGCGTGCCGATTAAGCCCCGCTTTACCACCGGCCTGACCCTCACCCTCTGGTACCTGGTGCTGATGACCCTGGTCACCGGCGGCCTGCTGCTGGCCGGGGATCACCTGCTGGGCAAGCGCCTGCTCGACAAGGACCGGCAACTGGTGGCCACCCTGCTCGACAACTACCAGCGCATCAGCAACGACGCCGGCCCCGACAAGCTGCTGCATGTGCTGGAGCGGGATCGGGAATTTCTGCTGCTGAGCCATTACCGGGTGCGCTTCAGCGATCCGAACCAGCAGCCCCTGTTCAGCGCCGGCCCGGCCCTGCCCGCCAATATGGACGGCCAGCTCAGTGACGGCAGCTGGCATCAGGGCCGCACCCTTGGGGGCTACCGGCTGCAGGTGGCGCTGTCGTCCGGCCCCCGCCAGCAGGATCTGGCCCGTTACCGCCAGACCATGCTGCAACTGCTGCTGCCCATGCTGCTGATAAGCCTGGGGCTGGTGGCCTGGCTGACCCGGCGCACCCTGCGCCCCATTCGGGCGCTGATCCACCGCATCGGCAGCCTGCAACGGGACGGCCTTGATCGCCCGGTGCCGCAGACCGCTTCCAAGCATACCGAGCTGGGCCAGCTGACCCTGCTGTTTAACCAGCAGATGGCGCGCATTCACCGGCTGGTAAGCGGACTGCGCCACGCCCTCGACAGCGCCGCCCACGATCTGCGCACGCCGCTGACCCGCCAGCGCCTCAGTATGGAGCAGGCATTGGCAAGCAGCGAGCCACAGCACTGGTACGACAGCCTGCTCGACTGCGCCGAGGAAAACCAGCGCATGCAAACCCAGCTCGATTACCTGCTGGCGATCACCGCCGCCGAGCAGGGGCTGGATCCAGCCCGGCTTGAGC
This sequence comes from Oceanimonas aquatica, assembly GCF_030732065.1. GTDB lineage: Bacteria > Pseudomonadota > Gammaproteobacteria > Enterobacterales > Aeromonadaceae > Oceanimonas. Next base: position 338,496 of record NZ_JAVBHX010000001.1, on the reverse strand, counting down.
CCTGCGAACTGGGCCGCTTGCTGGAGGAAGTGGCCGAACTCTATGAGCTGGCCGCCGAGGACAAGGACATCAGCCTTGTCACCGAGCTGGCGCCAGGGTTGCGCATTCAGGGCGATCCCCAGGCCCTGCGCCAGGCCTTTGCCAATCTGCTCGACAACGCCATCAAATACACGGAAGTGGGAGGCCGGGTGCGGCTGAGTGCCAGACGCAACCGGCAACGCATTGAAGTGGTGGTCGAAGACAGCGGCATCGGCATCAGCGACACCGATCTGCCCCATATCCTTGAACGCCTGTACCGGGGCGATCACAGCCGCCACAGTCCGGGGCATGGTCTGGGGCTGGCCCTGGTAAAAGCCATTCTCGACGGTCACCAGGCGCCCATTGAGGTGACATCGGGTCGCGGGTCGACCCGGTTTTGCTGTACCTTCAGCGCCGAGGGTTAAGCCTCGGCACGGGCCAGGGCCGCCGTGCGTGCTGCAATGCGCGACGCCAGCAGGGAGTCGGCCAGCATGTGCAGAAAGTGAAACACCAGGCAGGCCACCACCGCCAGCCCGCCGGCGGCGTTCATGGCCACCAGCACACTGACCGCCACCGGCGTGGTTTTCTGGGCAGCGGTAAACATCAGCGCCAGCCGCGCCGGACGGGCCAGACCGCTGCCCGCCAGCCGGCACAGCAGCAACAACAGGCCGTGCAGCAGCAGCGACCAGGCCGCCAGCGCCAGTAAGTCCGCCCCTTCCAGGGCCAGCAAGGCGGCCCGGCTGGTCGACAGGGTGATCCAGGCGGTGGTCACCACGCTCAGGGTGGGCACCAGGGTCATCCAGCGGTGCACCACTCTGGCCCCCAGCACCAACCGCAGCAAAATACCCAGCACAAAGGGCAGCAGCACCATCAACGACAGCTTGTGCAGCAAGGGCCAGGGCGACAGCTCACCACTGCTGCCAATCAGCAGGCTGAGCATCAGCGGTATGGTGACAATACCCAGCAGGTTCAGCCCCAGGGTCATGAACAACGACCACTGGGCGTTGCCGCCGCTGAGCCGGGTCAGCACCACGCAGGATGACAGCGTCGGCGGCACCACCGACACCACCAGCAGCCCCAGCGCCAGCCCGGGCGCCAGGCCGCTGTAATAATACAGCAGTGCCCCCAGCAGCGGCGACAGCAACAGGCTTATCACTAAGGCCAGCCCGAATACCCGGCCAAAACCCGCTTCGGGCCTGAGCTCACGCACCTGGGTCTGCAGGCCGTTGACCAGAAAGATCACCGCCACCAGCCAGGGCAGCGGCTGCCACTGGGCCAGCCAGACACCGGGGCCCGGCAGCAGCAATGCCAGAATAATGGCGGCACACAGGCCGCCGGGAAGCAACCAGGCGATGATAACCTCCTTACCGGGCCAACCCGGCGCCTGTTAAATCACCTTATGCGATAGTCAGCGCAACCTCGCCGATACCGGGGAACACCGCGTTGATCTCGGCACCGCGCTCAATGAACTTCATGCCGGTCCAGCTGCCGGTGGTGATCAGATCGCCGGGCTGAAGCCCTTGATTGCGCGCCACCAGATGATTCAATGCCCAGGTCAGCAGCAGGGTAGGATCGCTCAGCGGATGGCCGCCGCGCTTGTCCGCCAGCACCTCGCCGTTGACGGTCAGCTGCACCGGCTGCAGCGCCAGATCCCGGCCCTGCCAGTCGCTGATGCCGCTACCCACCACCAGGCCGCCGCTGATCTGGTTATCGGCCAGCCGCCACAGGGCACTGGTATGCTGCCATTGCTGCAGCCGGGTATCCACCAGCTCCAGGGTCACGCACATTTCTCCCAGGGCCGCGCGTACTTCCTGCTCACTGTAGGCCTCGGCCCTTACCGGAAGCGGCTGCGTTACCCGAAACGCCAGCTCCGCCTCAATGCCGATCATATGAAAGGCGCAGCCCTTCAGGGTCACGCCGCTGTCATACACCTTTTGGGGCGGAATGGGCGCGCTGTAGGGCTCGGTGTCCCGGTTGGGGGCACCCACCTTCCAGCAGTGGGTGCGGCTTGCCGGCCACAGGTGGCGGGCCACGCCATCCTGAATGGCGTAGGCCTGCTCCACGGTTTGCGGGCCGTCGCCGGCCTCGAACTGCTTTCCGCTCTCGTAGGCGGCCAGTACCCGGGCCACCGCTTCCTGTACCTGTTGTTGTTGAGTTTGTTGTTGTGCTTGTTGTTCCATGGTGCTCATCCTGTTATTTCGTTTCTGCCAGCGCCGGCCACTGCCAGCCCGGTTGTTGCTGTTCATATTCCGCCGCCAGCCGCAGCAGCAGCTCATCCTGACCCATGGCCGCCACCAGCTGAAAGCCGATGGGCAGGCCGTCCGCCGACGGCGCCGCCGGCAGGTTGATGGCCGGGTGACCACTGGCGTTCACCCAGCCGGTATAGATGGCATGGCCACGCGGGCCCACCGGCTGACCGTTGATCTCAACCGGGTAAGGCTGCTCCGCCGGCCAGGGCAGGGCCGCCGCCGACGGCGTCATAATGATGTCGACCTCTTCAAAGGCCTCGGCCACGGTACGGCGAAACCCGCGAATGCCGTCCAGGCCGCACAGGTAATCGGTGGCCGACAGCTGCCGGCCCTGCTCGGCCATGTCGCGAAAGCGCTCGGCGGCCTCGGGCTCGGTCTCGGGAAAGGCGTGGAAAATGGCCGCCACTGCGGTGACTCCCAGCATGGGCCAGAAGCGGTCCACCGGCTCAAAGGAGAACGGCAGCTCCCCTTGGGTTACCCGGTGGCCCTGGCGCTCAAACACCGCCAGCGCTCGCTCCACGTTCTCGGCGATCTCGGCATTCAGGGGCTGCTCGCCGAAACGGGGCACATAGTGAATACGCAACTTGCCGGCCGGTGCCTCGGAGTGAGTGCGCCAGGAAGCGGGATCCCGCCGGTCCGGTCCGGCGATAATGCGGTACAGGGCCTCGGCATCAGCGGCGCTGCGGGCCAGTGGCCCCACCACTTCAAAGTCGAGCATCACCTGGGGCAGGCTGCCGGCCCGGGCCACGGCGCCGATGGAAGGCTTGAGCCCCACCAGGCCGGTATGGGACGCCGGCCGGCGAATGGAGCCACCGCCGTCGGTGCCCAGCGCCAGCGGCGCCAGCCCCGCAGCCACACTCGCCACCGCGCCGCCGCTGGAGCCGCCCGGGGTCAGACCCGGGTTCCAGGGGTTGCGGGTCACACCGAACAAGGGGTTGTCGGTATACCCCTCCAGGGTGAACTCGGGCACATTGGTCTTGCCGAGTATCACCAGGCCCGCGGCCCGGCAGCGGGCCACCGCCAGCTCTTCCTCGTGAGCAATGTTGCCGGCCAGGGCCAGGTTGCCCCAGGTGGTGGCCAGGCCACGCACGTTGAGGTGATCCTTGACCGTCAGCGGCACACCATCAAGGGCGCTCAACGGCCGGCCTTCGGCCCACCGCCTAGTGGCGGCGGCGGCCTCCTCACTGGCCGCCGGGTTTATCGTTATCAGGGCGTTGAGTTCGGGGTTGAGCCGGGCGATACGCTCGCCCAGCGCGTCGACCACCGCCAGCGGGGTCAGGGTGCTGGCGGCATACGCCGCCGCCAGCTCCAGGGCGCCGAGGCGCCAGCTTTGGGTTACATCATGTTGGGCAGCCACAGGGCGATCTCCGGGAAGGTCATCAGACTGAAGGTAAACAGCATCATGATCAGGATGAACGGCACCACGCCCCACATCACATCACTGATGTTGCCACCGTCCTTGCGTACACTCTGTACCACGAACAGGTTCATGCCCACCGGCGGAGTGATCAGCGCCAGCTCACACATCAGCACTACGAACACGCCGTACCAGATGGGGTCCACACCCAAAGCGGTCACGATGGGATAGGTGATGGGAATGGTCAGCACCTGCATCGACAACACGTCCATGAACATACCGAGTGCCAGGTAGAACAGGATGAGGATGAGCAACAGACCGGTGGCACTGAGGCCAAAGGAGGTTACCCAGGCGGTCAGTTCGTCCACCACGCCGGTGAGGCTGATGGTGAGGTTAAGCACAAAGGCGGCGGTGATGATGAGCAGGATCATGCCGGTAATGCGCGCGGTCTGCACAAAACATTCCTGCAGGAAATTCAGTGACAGCCGGCCGGAGCGCCAGGCAAACCAGAGGGCGGTCATCACGCCCAGGGCAGCCGACTCGGTGGCGGTGGCCAGGCCGCTGTAGATGCTGCCCATGACGATACCGAATACCACCGCAGGCGGGATCAGGTGGCGGGACAGACGCAGCTTCTCGGACAGCGGCAGTTTTTCTTCACGAATGCTGCCCTTGCCGCGGTTGGCAAAGCCGATATACACCATGAACAGCAGGCTCAGCATGACGCCGGGAATAAGCCCCGCCATAAACAGCTTGCCGATGGAGTTGTTGGTGAGCGAGCCGTAGATCAGCATATTGACGCTGGGCGGAATAAGGATCCCTAAGGTGCCACCGGCCGCCAGGCTGCCCAGGGACTGACGCATGGAGTACTTGCGTTCCTGCAGCGACGGCAGCGCTACTGTACCTATGGTGGCGGCGGTGGCCACCGAGGAGCCGGAGGTGGCGGCAAACAGGGCACAGGAGCCGATGTTGGTGTGCAGCAGGCCACCGGGCAACCGGCCCAGCCAGGCCGACATGGACAGGAACATCTTGTCGGCGATGCCGCTGCGCAGCAGCAGCTCACCCAGCAGAATGAACAGCGGAATGGCGGTCAGCAACGCTTCGTTGTGCACACTCCAGACCACGGAACCGATAGAATCCATAAAGGTCCAGTCGAACACCATGATGCCGCCAATCACCCCAATCAGGGCCATGGCCACGGCGATGGGCACCCCCAGCAGCAGCATGCCGAGCATGGCGAAAAAGCCGATAAAAACGGTGGTTACAGTCATTGTGCACCCTCCCCGGCCAGTTTTGGCGCCACGGTGTTTTGATCCTGTTGCTGCTGGCGCTGGGCAAAGTCGGCCAGCTCTTCCTTCAGCTCTTCACTTACCCCTTTGGGGTTAAACTCATTGTTCAGTGTCTGGTGCCGGCCGGTTGCCAGCAGCCAGGTGGCACGCAGGCCATAGCCCAGTGCTACCAGGGCAAATACCGCCAGGCCCGCCATCCAGACACTCTGGGGATAAATCAGCGGCGTCGCCCAGGGCGTCTGGGAGGTGCTGCCGTAATCCATGGTTTCGCGCACCACATTCAGACAGACCCAGGCCAGGAACAGACCCAGACCGCTCATAAACATGGCGGAAAGCCAGTTCAGCACGCTCTGCAGACCCTTTGGCAGCCGCTCATGAAAAATGTCGATGCGCATGTGCGCACGGCCAAACAGGGCGATGGTAAACGCCAGAGTGGCGCCCACGGCCAGGGCGTAACCGCTCAGCTCATCGACCCCCTGCAACGATATCTTGAAAAACTTGCGCAGCAGGGTTTCTACCGCAATCATCAGCGACAACAGCAGAAACATGCCGCCAAATACCAGGCTGGTCAGTTGCTCTATTCGCTTCATGTCAACGTCTCCTTGTAGCCGGCTGCAAGGGGCTGTTGCCACCTTGCTTGCCGGGCGTGGTGTCGGCGACCACCGGGCTTGCCTGCCCGCACCGCCAACCGGTCCACTTTTAGTGTCATTCTGACAACAACGCCGGCATCTGCCGGCGTTGAGGTTGGTTACAGGCCCACGATATCCTTCAGGTCCCGTTTCCAGTTGGCAGAGCAGTCAGGGTTTGACTTGTCGCACTGCTCGGCCCAGGTCGGGTAGGACACCTGAGTCACTGTGCTGGCCACGGTGGCCAGGTCGGCTTCGTTCACCGGCACTTCCACCAGGTTGAAGGACTTGCCGGTTTCACAGGGCTGCTCACCCACGTTACAGCGGCTGGCATCCAGGAACAGCTCTTCCGAGTAGCTCCAGATTTCCTCATTCAGCTCGTCAAAGGCGGCCTGCAGGGTCTGCTGCTGCGCTTCATCCAGCTTGTTCCAGGCCTTGAGGTTGATGCCGTAGCCGTTCAGCGCCAGCTGGAAACCCAGGGGCAGCATGTGGGTGGTCACTTCCGGCCAGCCCGCGGAGTTGGCGGAACTGGGGCCGGTAATGGCACACTCAATCATGCCCAGCGCCAGACTCTGGTGCACATCACCAAAGGCCACCGGCACCGGCACACCGCCCACGGATTCCACAAACTGGGCCAGGTTCTGGTCATACACCCGTACCTTCAGGCCCTTGACGTCTTCCAGGCCGTTGATGGGGTGGTTACAGAACAGCACCTGAGGGCCAAAGGGCCATACGCCCAGCAGCTTGGTGTTGAAGCGCTCCTGCAGACGCTGATCCACGGTGTCCTTGTAGGCGGCCACCACCTTGCGGCCCTGCTCGAAGTCCGGGTTCAGACCCACCAGATCCAGACCCAGAATGGTGGGCTCATCCCGGGAAATCTGGGACATGCGCAGGGAGATCAGGTCAAACAGGCCGGATTTCAGTACCCGCAGTTGTTCCACGTCCTTGATGCCGGTGGTATCGAGGGGCTTATAGTTGACCTTGAGCGGCAGGCCGGTCTTTTCGGCCAGGTTTTCAAAAAACGGCTGTTCCTTGTTTTTCTGGATCAGACCGGTCGCCAGCGGCTGACCAATGACCTTGAGGTTGATGGTTTCGGCCAGGGCCGGAGTGGACGCCAGAACACTGCCCAGCAGGGTGGATACGATCAGTTTTCTCATCATGAGGTTGTCCTTCCTTGAATATGCTAATTGCATGAACAGGTGACCCACACGCCGCGGGCCACCGAAATCCTTAGTGGTCGGCCAGAAAACGCATGGCGGCCTGTACACCGCCCTGACTGTGGGGCACGCCCGCCGCCACCAGCCCCATCTCGACGCCGGCCAGGGTGCCGAGCAGGGTGAGGTCATTGATGTCGCCCAGGTGACCGATGCGGAACACCCGGCCCTTGAGCTTGCCAAGACCCGCGCCCAGCGACATGTCGAAGCGATCCAGAATGACCTTGCGCAGGGCGTCGGCGTCGTGACCTTCCGGCAGCAGTACCGTGGTCAGTACCGGGCTGTATTCCTCGGGGTTAAGGCACAGCACTTCCAGGCCCCAGGCCTGTACCGCCCGGCGGGTGGCCTCGGCATGGCGCTGGTGACGGGCAAAGACGTTATCCAGCCCCTCCTCTTCCAGCATGACGATGGCTTCCTTCAGGCCATAGAGCAGGTTGGTGGCGGGCGTGTAGGGAAAATAACCGGTGGCGTTGCCCGCCAGCATGGACGCCCAGTCCCAGTAGGATTTCGGCAGTCTGGCCTGCTTGCTGCGGGCCAGGGCCTTGTCGCTCAGGGCATTGAAGCTGATGCCGGGGGGCAGCATCAGGCCTTTTTGCGAGCCGGACACGGTGACATCCACGCCCCATTCATCGTGCTTGTATTCGGCTGAGGCCAGACCCGAAATGGTGTCCACCATAAACAGCGCCGGATGGCCGGTGCCGTTGATGGCACGGCGAATATCGGCAATACGGCTGGTGACGCCAGTAGAGGTTTCGTTGTGCACCACGCACACTGCCTGAATGTGATGCTCGGTGTCCTGGCTCAGGCGCTCGGCAATGGCTTCCGGGCTGGCGCCGTGGCGCCAGTCGCCGGGCAGAAATTCCACTTCCACGCCCAAACGAGTGGCCAGCTCATGCCAGAGGGTGGCAAACTGACCGGTTTCACACATCAGTACCCGGTCGCCGGGGCTCAGGGTGTTGACCAGCGCCGCTTCCCAGGCGCCGGTGCCGGAGGCGGGATAAATCACCACCGGGCTGTCGGTCTGGAAAATGCGCTTGATGCCGGCCAGCACATCGCGACCCAGCTCACCGAACTCCGGCCCGCGGTGATCGATCACCGCTTGTGACATGGCGCGAACCAGACGCTCCGGTACCGGTGAGGGGCCCGGGATCTGCAGAAAATGACGCCCGCTTTTGTATGACATATTCACTCCTTGAACTGCTCTGTGAGTGGGCGGCCGATCCGTATTGAACCGGCCTGCCCGAAATCGTCCTTGTTCGCTTGCTCAGCGCCGCACCTTGGGTTTGGCCATGTCCGGCTTGCCGCAGGGCAAAAAGCGGCCATCACCGGCCTGGCCCAGCACCTCGCCGTCCCGCCACACCACCTTGCCCCGGCTCAGGGTCAGCACCGGCCAGCCGGTGACCACCTGACCCTCGTAGGGGGTGTAATCCACATCGTGATGCAGCAGTTCGTTCTGAATGACCACTTCACGCTTCGGATCCCAGATGGCGATATCGGCATCGGCGCCCACGGCAATGCTGCCCTTTTGCGGATACAGGCCGTAGAGCTTGGCCGGGTTGGTGGCGGTCAGCTCCACGAAGCGGTTGAGGGTAATGCGGCCCTTGTTGACCCCTTCCGAGAACAACAGCGGCAGCCGTGTTTCCAGGCCGGGAATGCCGTTGGGAATATAGGGAAAGTCCACCTCTTCGCCGTTCGGCTTCTTGCCCTGGGGGTCTTCGTAACGGAACGGGGCATGGTCAGACGAGAAGATGGTAAACAGACCGTCTTCCAGGCCGTCCCAGATCACCTGCTGGTTGGCTTCATCCCGGGGTGGCGGACTGCACACGCACTTGGCGCCTTCGTAGCCGTCAATACCCAGATCTTCGGCGGTCAGGAACAGGTACTGGGGGCAGGTTTCGGCGTAGATGCTGATGCCCTTGCTGCGGGCCCAGCGAATTTGCTCCACCGCCTCTTCACCGGACACATGCACAATCAGAATGGGCACGTCCACCAGCTCGGACAGGGCGATGACCCTGTGAGTGGCTTCCCGCTCCACCAGCATGGGGCGGGCGGCGGCATGGTATTTTGGCGCGGTGTGACCGGCGTCGATCAGCCGCTTGGTCAGCCAGCCGATGCAGTCGGCGTTTTCGGCGTGGATCATGGCCATGGCGCCTTCGTCCCGGGCCAGCGCCAGCACGTCGAGGATCTGACCGTCGTTGAGCTTGAGGTCGTCGTAGGTCATGTAAATCTTGAACGAAGTACAACCCTGGCGGATCAGCTCCGGCAGCTCTTCCTTGAGCACGGTTTCGGTGGGGTCACTGACGATCAGGTGAAAGGCGTAATCCACCACCGCCTTGCCCTCGGCACGCTGGTGGTAGTCTTCTACCGCCGCCTTCAGCGACTGGCCTTTTTCCTGGGCGGCAAAGGGCATGACGGTGGTAGTGCCGCCACAGGCTGCGGAGCGGGTGCCGGTGTAAAAGTCGTCGGCCATGCGCAGCCCGTCAGGCATCGGCTGATCCAGATGACAGTGGGCATCCACGCCGCCCGGCAGCACCAGCTGGCCACTGGCGTCAATCTCTTCCCTACCCTCGCCCAGGTTCAGGCCCAGAGCCACAATACGGCCGTCCTTGATACCGATATCACAGTCGGTTACGTCGGCGGCGGTGGCAATGCGGCCGTTTCGAATCACCAGATCAAACTCGGACATGGGTCACTCCTTGATGTTGTTCCAATCCACTAGATTGCATTCATAATTATGTATACGTAATTAATCATTGCTTGTTGAAGCTTTCAAACCGGTAGTAACGGGAATGTGAACGGGATCGCACAAACAAAACAAATTGTTAACAAGTGGGTTTTGTATAAAAAAGTGGCATGCCTTAAATGCGGACTCGCTAAAAAACAACTGGCTATCGCGGAGACACGATGTCGTTACCGGCAGTTGGGAAGAAAAAGCCAAGACGGTCAGGCAACAGCCGGAGCACCGGCTGGCAGAGAGGAAGAAAAAGAGATTAAAGAGAGAAAAAGAAAAACGAAGAAACCATCAAAAAAACAAGAGCGGGGCCTGGCGCCGCTCCGGCTAGCGGCTTAGCCCGCTTTTTGCTGTTTTTTCTCCAGTTCACTGACCAGCAGCTTGCCGGTATGCATGACGTGCTCGGCCAGAATGCGCCCTGCCCTGTCGCCGTCACCGGCTTTAAGAGCGTCCAGCAGTTGCTGATGCTCGGTCACGGACTCGTCCCAGCGATGATGAAAGCCAATGGCCAGATAACGACCCCGGCTGACCTTGTTCATCAGCTGATGATGCAGCTGGATCAGAGTGTCGTTGCCGGCAAGCTCGATAATCAGCCGGTGAATATGCTGGTTGATTTCGAAATACTGCTGCTTGTCCTGAGCCCGATGATAGCCTTCCAACTGATACTGCAGCCGGGTCAGCTGCTCCAGGTCGGCGGCCGTGGCCCGTTCGGCGGTGAGCTCGGCGGCACGGCGCTCCAGGGAACAAATGATTTCAAAGTGCTCGCGAATTTCGTCCGGCGTGATCACCGCCACCCGTGCGCCCCGGTTGGGCTCGATGGTGACAATGCCTTCCGAGTGCAGCACCTTGAGGGCTTCACGCAGCGGCGTGCGGGAGATATCCAGCTGTTTACACAGGGCCGGTTCATTGATGCGCTCCCCTTCTTTCAGCTCACCCTCGATGATCATGGTGCGCACGCAGTCGGCCACTTCCTCATGCAGCGAGCGTCGCCGCAGGGAACCCTGGCTCAGGGAATTCACACTGCTTGCCATATCGTGCTCCTGTTATATGAATGTTATTGATCGATTACCTTAATCCGTTGCCGGCCAAAACGGTATGCCCGAGGCGGACAAGGGTGATCTCAATCGCATTATGAATAAGAAATCACAAAAACAGCCTGGCAGGGAGTATGGCACTCGCCGACCAGGCCGCCTTCATTCATGAATTATATAATATATAATTACGGCTTAACCGAAAACAAAGAGCCCCACCCCTGGATCTGGCTCGGATCCGAGTCGGCCAGCAGCATGCCCTTCCACACACCGGTAGAGACGGTGTCGTAGATGGGAATACCCAGCTCTTTTTCCAGCCGAGCGGCCACCCGGGCGCCGCGGAGGTTGGTGCAGAAGATGGTGATGGCGTCACACTGGCCCTCGGCCGCTACCTCACGCACCATTTGCTCAATGGTCTCTTCGCTCACCTCGGAGAAGGAGAAGTTGCCCTTGTCATTGAGGTGGCGCTCGGCCACGCATTCAAAGCCGGCATCGGCGTAGGTGGCCACCACCTTTTTCTGCACATCGTGCAGGTAAGGGGTCACCAGGCCAAAGCGCTTGACGCCGGTAAGCTGGAACAGCTCGTTCAGCGCCAGCACCGAGGTGGTGGCGGGAATGCCGGTGGCGTCGGTAATGGCCTGGCACAGGATCTCGTCATCCTGAAAACCGCGCCAGCCGGACGAGGTGCCGCTCCAGGTAATGGACTGCACCTTGGCATCGGCCAGCAGCCGGGACGCCTGCAGAAAGGGCTCGTTGTCGAACTGGCTCAGGGCATGATCGGTCAGGGAAATCTCGGTCACCTTGAGGCGGCCAAAGTGGGCGCTGACGCCATCCACACCGTGCAGAATGTCGCCGGTCACCGGCTCCAGGGTAGTGTTGGAAGAAGGGGTCAGTACGCCCAGCAGAGTACGTTCAGTCATGGTTAGCTCCTTGCTTGTCATTATGTTTCATTCAGTTATCAGTAACCCAGGGCGTGCGGCAGGGCCGTCACTACCTCGGGGAAAATCCAGCACAGCGCCAGCACCAGGTATTGCAGGGCAATAAAGGGCCATACGTAGCGCAATAGTTGAGACATGGGTATTTTGGCGATGCCGCACATCACGAACAGCAACACCCCGACCGGCGGCGTCATCATGCCGATCACCAGGTTGAACACGAACAGAAAGCCGAAATACAGCGGGTCGATACCGTAGGCCAGCGCAATGGGCGCAAACAGCGGCACCAGCATGATGTAGGCGGCGTTCGATTCCAGGAACATGCCCACCACCAGCAACATCGCCATCACCAACGCCAGGAACACCTGGGGGTTGTCGGTAATGCTCTGAATGAGCTCCGACAGCCGCATCGGAATGAGATCGATGGTGAACAGGAAAGTCAGCGGTGTTGCAAAAGCGATCAGCGCACCCACCACTGCCGAGGTCACGGCGGCGCGGAACATGCAGCCGGGCAGATCAACCCAGGCCAGCTTGCGGGTCACCCATTTACCGATGATAAAGGCATACACCACGGCGATGGCCGCCCCTTCGGTCGCAGTAAAGACGCCGCCGACAATGCCGCCAATCACGATCACCGGCATCAGCATGATGGCCCCGGCCCGTTTGGTCTGCACCAGCAGGTTCTTCAGGCTGAAAGGTTCACCCGTGGGCGGGTAGCCCTTGCGGTGCGCAATCCAGGTCGACAGCACCATCATGCCCACCACCAGCAGCACACCCGGCACCACACCCGCCATGAACAGGCCACCCACGGAAACCGAAGAACCGGCCATCAGGGCGTAGACAATCATTGCCGCGCTGGGCGGAATGATGGGTCCCAGGTTGGACGCCGAGGCCACCACCGCCGAGCCAAAGCCCGCGTCGTAGTGCTTTTTCATCGCCGGCATCATGGTGGTACCCAGGGCACTGGCGCCCGCCACGGCAGCACCGGTGACCGAAGCCAGGCCCAGACCGGACAGCAGGGTGACGTGCGCCAGACCGCCCTTGACCCGGCCGACGAAGGCATTGGCAAAGTCGATGGTGCGTTGCATCACCTGACCGCCCACCATCAGCTCACCCGCCAGCATGAACAGCGGAATCGCCATCAGCGGAAAGGAGTTGACCGCATGCATCATGCGCTGGGGCAGCACCGACAGTTCAATGCCGCTCCAGGCCAGTCCACCCAGGGCCGCCAGGCCCAGAGAAAAGGCCAGGGGCATACCCAGCAGGGCCAGCACCAGGAACAGGATAATCGCCAGTGTGGTCATGCGGCTTCCTCCTTGTCAGCCCAGATATGGGCGCCTTGCCAGGCCATGAACAACAGATGCAGCAGGCCATGGCCACAGCTCAGCATCACCGGGATGTAAAACACCGAGGCACTGACCGGAATGGTGGGCATCAGCTCACCCCAACCGTCGATGGCCACCAGTACCGCCTGGTAACACACCACCACCATCAGCAGGCCGCTGACCAGCATCATCAGCCGGCTCAGCCCTTCCTGCACACGCGGTGACAGCTTGTTGGTCAGCACATCGATGCCCACATGAACGCCATGCTTGAGGCCATGGGGAATGGCCAGAAACACAGCCCAGACAAAAGCCAGACGTGACATTTCGTCGGCCCAGTCGATGGATTCGGCCAGCAGATAACGACAGAACACCTGAGCCGAGACCAGCAATACCATCACTGCCATACAGACGCAGATGGTATAGCGGGAGGCTGCATCCAGCCTCAGCAGGTACCGGCGGACCAGCGCCGCCGGTGCAGGCAGAGGCCCGGCTCCGTTCAGCATTTGCGGCTGCTCGGAATGACCGGTTGTCATGACTTGGCGTCCTCCAGTACGGCGTTCACCAGCTCATCACCGAGGCGATCTTTCAGCTCGTCGATAATGCCCGCGGTTTTGTCCTGCATCTGCTGGTGCAGTTCGGGGCTGACGCTGTTGAATTTCATGCCGGCGGCCACCAGCTGGTCCCGGGACTCCAGATCTTCCTCGGCGGCCTTTTCACGCTGCCACTCCACCGCCTTGGCCATGGCCTGGCGCACCGCCTGCTGCTCCTCGTCGGAGAGCTTGTCAAAACGACGCTTGTTGGCCACCACCACGATAAAGTCAAAGAAATGGCCGGTATCAGTCAGGTACTGCTGCACTTCCTGATAGTTGTTTTTGCGAATGATGCTGAAGGGGTTTTCCTGACCGTCGATGACGTTCTGCTGCAGGGCGGAATACACCTCGTTGATGCCCATGGAGGTCGGGCTGGCACCCAGAGCGCGGAAGGTTTTGAGATGGGTTTCGTTGGGCTGCAGCCGGATCTTGAGGCCGTCAAAGTCATCAATGGACTCGATAGGACGCACGCTGTTGGTGATGTGGCGCGGACCCAGCTCCATAAAGCCCAGGGCCACAAAGCCCTTGTCGGCCAGTTTTTCGTTAAGCAGATCCCCTACCCGGCCGTCGATCACCTTAAAGGCGGTTTCCCGGTCCTTGAACAGAAACGGCAGGCTCACCGCTTCCAGCTCGGGCACGGTGCGCGACAGAAAAGAGGCACCAATCCAGGTCATGTTGAGCACACCGGAACGCACCTGATCCACGTTCTCGGAGGCGCCGCCCAGCTGCATGGCCGGGAACAGGTTAACGTCAATATCACCGTCGGTGGCCGTCTCGACTTCCTTTTTAAACACTTCCATGGCGAGGGTGCTGGAGTGGTCCACGGCAAAGTTGCCGGCCACCCGCAGGGTCTCGGCATTCACCTGGGCGGTGGCCAGGGTGGCCCCCAGCGAAATCGTTAACAAACTCTTTTTAAAGAAACCGCCAAAAGCGTGTAGATTGTTTCCCATTACCTTCTCCTTGGTTTCGACGCCGCCGCGTCATTATGAATTCATAATTATATATACATTCCATTAACAGGCTGAGCAATGCCAATCACGGCGGAAAGCCTGACCCCATGTTCAAAAATAATCCCAAGATACTGTTCAGAAAGCACTTTCCCTTTAAGAGCAAATTTTCGCCGGTTAAAAAATTGTGATCAGGATCATTCACGCCTCCTGAGGACACCACAGTTTCATGGACTGCCTGAATGACGGGCACAAAAAAACCGGCTCGAAAGCCGGTTTTTGTCATTCATGGCGTTAGCTGGCTCAGGCCAGCAGGGCCTCGGCCTTCTCTACCACGTTGTCAGTGGTGAACCCGAACAGCTTGAACAGGTCGCCGGCAGGAGCCGACTCGCCAAAGCTGGACATGCCGATGATGTCACCACCAAAGCCCACGTACTTGAACCAGAAATCGCGAATGCCGGCTTCTACCGCCACACGCTTGGTCACGGCGGCGGGCAGCACGCTTTCACGGTACTCAGCGCTCTGGGCGTCAAACACGTCGGTAGACGGCATGGACACCACGCGTACGGCACGACCTTTTTCAGTCAGCTGCTCGGCGGCGGCCATGGCCAACTCGACCTCGGAGCCGGTGGCGATCAGGATCAGCTCGGGGGTGCCGGCGCAGTCGCGCAGCACATAGCCACCTTTGGCCACGTCGGCCAGCTGGGCCTCGGTACGCTCCATCTGGCCCAGACCCTGGCGGGAAAAGATCAGTGAGGTGGGGCCGTCCTTGCGCTCGATGGCGTGTTTCCAGGCCACGGCGGACTCCACCTGATCACAGGGGCGCCAGGTGCTCATGTTGGGGGTCAGACGCAGAGAGGCGATCTGCTCCACCGGCTGGTGGGTCGGGCCGTCTTCACCCAGACCAATGGAGTCGTGGGTATAAACAAAGATGGAACGCTGCTTCATCAGGGCGGCCATGCGCACGGCGTTGCGGGCATATTCCACAAACATCAGGAAGGTGCCGCCGTAGGGCACGAAACCACCGTGCAGGGCAATACCGTTCATGATGGCGCTCATGCCGAACTCACGCACACCATAGTGCAGGTAGTTGCCCGACGCGTCGTCGGCGCTGATGGCCTTTGAAGCCTTGTGCATGGTCAGGTTGGAAGGAGCCAGGTCGGCACTGCCGCCCAGAAGCTCGGGCAGCAGGTTGCCAAAGGCGTCGAGGGCGTTCTGGGACGCCTTGCGGGTGGCGATCTTGGCCGGCGCGGCCTGCAGGCCCTTGATGAAATCGGCGCTCTGCTGTTCCCAGTCGGCAGGCAGTTCACCGTTCAGGCGGCGCTTGAGCTCGGCGGCCAGCTCGGGAAACTCGGCGGCATAGGCGTCGAATTTGGCATTCCAGCCAGCTTCCAGCTCGGCACCCTTGGCCTTGGCGTCCCACTCGCCGTAAACCTCGGCAGGGATTTCAAAGGGGGCGTAATGCCAGCCCAGCTGCTCGCGGGTGGCGGCAATTTCATCTTCACCCAGAGGCGCGCCGTGGCAGTCGTGGCTGCCGCCCTTGTTGGGCGAGCCGAAGCCGATCACGGTCTTGCAGCAGATCAGGGTCGGACGAGTGGTATCGGCACGGGCGGCCTCGATGGCGGCGGCCACAGCGGCGCTGTCGTGGCCGTCGACGGCGGGGATTACCTGCCAGCCGTAGGCTTCGAAGCGCTTGGGAGTGTCGTCGCTGAACCAGCCGTCCACTTCACCGTCGATGGAGATGCCGTTGTCATCCCAGAAGGCAATCAGCTTGCCCAGGCCCAGCGTACCGGCCAGGGAGCAGGCTTCGTGGGAAATGCCTTCCATCAGGCAGCCGTCGCCCAGGAAGGTATAGGTGAAGTGATCCACTACCTCATGGCCGGGCTGGTTGAACTGGGCCGCCAGGGCCTTTTCTGCGATGGCCATGCCCACGGCATTGGTAATACCCTGACCCAGGGGGCCGGTGGTGGTTTCCACGCCCGGGGCGTAGCCGTATTCCGGGTGGCCGGGGGTCTTGGAGTGCAGCTGGCGGAACTGTTTCAGATCGTCGATGGACAGCTCGTAGCCGGTCAGGTGCAGCAGGGAGTACAGCAGCATGGAACCGTGGCCGTTGGACAGAATAAAGCGGTCGCGGTCGGCCCAGTTCGGGTTGGCCGGGTTGTGCTGCAGGTAATCACGCCACAACACCTCGGCGATATCCGCCATGCCCATGGGGGCTCCGGGGTGACCGGAATTGGCTTTCTGTACCGCATCCATACTGAGCGCGCGCACGGCATTGGCCAGCACTTGACGAGAAGGCATCGACATCTCCTGAGAAATTCTTTAAAGAAGGGTGAACAAAACGGCGGTTATTGTCCCAAAGACGGCCGGGTGGCGCAAATTATTCTCCCCAAGACCCACTGCGGGGCGCCGGGCCGGTCACACATTTTTCTGGCAATCCCGCCCTCGCCTCTCTAAAATAGCCGTCCAGATGTTAATACCGCCATTTGCGCGGTCACTGACAACGCCAAATTCATTACATTTTCAGGAAGTGAAGTAACATGGCCAGACTGTTTACCTCCGAGTCCGTGTCCGAAGGTCATCCCGACAAGATTGCCGACCAGATCTCCGATGCGGTCCTCGACGCCATTATCAAGCAGGACCCCAAGGCCCGCGTGGCCTGCGAAACCTACGTCAAGACCGGCATGGTCATCGTGGGCGGCGAAATCTCCACCAGCGCCTGGGTCGACATCGAAGAGCTAGCCCGCCGCACCGTGCGTGAAATTGGCTACACCAGCTCCGACATGGGTTTTGACGGTGACAGCTGCGCCGTACTCAACGCCATTGGCAAGCAGTCGCCCGACATCGCCATGGGCGTGGACCGGGAAGACAAGGACCCCTACGCTCAGGGCGCCGGCGACCAGGGTCTGATGTTTGGTTACGCCTCCAACGAAACCGACGTACTGATGCCCGCCCCGGTGACCTACTCCCACCGTCTGGTCAAACGCCAGGCCCATGTACGCAAGGCCAAGGAGCTGCCCTGGCTGCGTCCGGACGCCAAGTCTCAGGTGACCTTTGTTTATGACGACGGCAAGCCGGTAGGCATCGACACAGTGGTGCTGTCTACCCAGCACAGCCCCGACATCGATCAGGCCACCCTGCGTGAAGCCGTGATGGAGCTTATCATCAAGCCGGTGCTGCCCGCCGAATGGCTGAGCAAGGACACCAAGTACCACATCAACCCCACCGGCCAGTTCATCATCGGCGGCCCCATGGGTGACTGTGGTCTGACCGGCCGCAAGATCATCGTGGACACCTACGGCGGCATGGCCCGTCACGGTGGCGGCGCCTTCTCCGGCAAGGATCCGTCCAAGGTGGACCGCTCCGCCGCCTATGCCGCCCGCTACGTGGCCAAGAACATAGTAGCCGCCGGCCTAGCCGACCGCTGCGAAATTCAGGTGTCCTACGCCATCGGCGTGGCCGAGCCCACCTCCATCAGCGTGGAAACCTTTGGCACCGGCAAGGTATCGGAAGAAGTTCTCGACGCCCTGGTGCGCGAGCACTTCGATCTGCGCCCCTACGGCCTCATTCAGATGCTGGACCTGAACCGTCCCATCTACCAGGCCACCGCCGCCTACGGTCACTTCGGCCGGGACGAGTTCCCCTGGGAGGCCACCGACAAGGCCGCCCTGCTGCGCGACGCCGCCGGCCTGAAGTAATCATCAAGGGGAAGCATTTGCTTCCCCTTTTTGTATTCGCTTGCTGATCCGTGCACTGTCGTTGGTCAAAGCGCACTGCTTCGCCGGCACGCCGTGATGACATGCCACTCAATGTTTCAAACCGCTGCGAACATACTGAATGTTCGGTCGGGTTGAAACATTTCGTCACGGCGAGCAAGCTCGCCCCATGTAGGCTCCGTTGCGCATCTGACCGCCAGGGATGGCGGGAATGCCGAACATGCAGGAGCAATTTTCGGCCATGGCGCAAAGGGCACGGCGAAGCAGACACCCTTTGCCCTCCTATATTCACTCGGAGCTGACTGACTGCAAACAGACAGCGCCAATGTTGCACGAAGCAGCAGTGGGGATTGCCGGAGCCGACCATAAAATGCCATGGATGGCATTTTCGAGCGCTACATGGAAGTACTTGAAGCGTGTCGGCGGAGCGCAACCGCGCTGATGTTTCGCAGTGCGATCCCTTTTGGCAACGTGTGTAAGCCCGGAGACAATTTATGGCTTACCGTTATACGAACATGAAACCAGACGATTCCTTATTTCAGCAAGTGCAAAACCGGGTTACCGAATGCCTGACGCTGGCCGAGCGCCATACCGGCCGGCGGTTTGAGCCGCCGGTCGTGCGTTTTAACCAACGTGGCCGGATTGCCGGCTCCGCCTGGACCGAACGCTGGGAGCTGCGCTTTAACCCGGTGCTACTGGCCGACAATGCTCAGGAATTTCTCACCGAAATCGTGCCTCACGAGGTGGCCCATCTGGTGGCCTTTGCCCTGCACGGCAAGGTACGGCCCCATGGCCGGGAGTGGCAGACCATCATGGCTGAGGTCTTTGGCCTGGAGCCCCGCACCCGGCACCGTTTGAATACCGAGAAGGTGGCCCCGGTTTTTCGCTATGATTGCGGCTGCCGCATTCACAAGCTCAGCCTGCGCCGGCACAACAGCGTGCTGCGCGGCCAGAAACGCTATCAGTGTCTGCACTGCGGTCAGCCATTAGCCCGAGTGAAAGCCCCACACAAAAGGAAAACAACATGATTCAGCCCGGCACTACCCTGCCCCTGCACGACTTCACCTTTATCACCGAAAGCGGCAAAACCAGCGCCGACACTCAAAGTCTGTTCGCCAACAAAAAGGCGATTATCTTTGCCGTGCCCGGCGCCTTTACCCCAACCTGTTCAAAGTCACACCTGCCAGGCTTTGTCACCCTTCAGGATCAATACCAGAACAAGGGCGTGGCGCTGTTTTGCCTGTCGGTGAACGACGCCTTCGTGATGCGCGCCTGGCAGCAAAGTCAGAACGCCGAAGCCATTACCATGCTGGCCGACGGCGCCGGCAGCTTTACAAAGGCTATGGGACTGGCCAAGGACACCGGCGAGTTCGGCGGCCTGCGTGCCCAGCGCTTTGCCCTGGTAGTGGACAACGGCGTGGTGACTCAGGTGTGCGTGGAGGCCCCCGGTCAGTTTGAGGTGTCTTCTGCCGAGGCCATGCTGAAGCTGGTTTGATCATAAAAGTCATACCGGGCGCCGTCCCGGTACTATTACCCTTGTAACGACTGCCCAAAGAAGCAGCGGCAGGGATTGCCGTAGCCGACCATAAAATGCCATATATGGCATTTTCGAGCGTTCATGGGGCGAGCTTGCTCGCCGTGACGAAGTAAAAATGCCTGACCGAACATTGAGTATGTTCGCAGCAGGTATTTTTAGTGAGCGGCCTTCACCGAAGCGTGTCGGCGGAGGCAACTCTGCCGATGCTTCGTGAATTCCACTCCCCCTTTTCCCTTCCCCGCCGCCGGTGGTAAGCTTGCGCGCTTAAACAACATAACAATATTGAGTCGTGCGCTATTTTATTCTGATCCTGAGCCTGTGCTCCTCGCTGGCTTATGGCGAAGCCATGTCGTTTCGTCAGGCCAAAAAGGTGGCTCCGGGCATTTACACCGATCATCCGGTGAGCTTTTACTGTGGCTGCAATATCAAAAAGCAGGGCAAAAAACTGGTACCGGATCTGGCCGGTTGCGGCTACCGGGTACGTAAACAGGAGCGGCGAGCCAGCCGTATTGAGTGGGAACACGTGGTGCCCGCCTGGGAGTTCGGCCACCAGCGCCAGTGCTGGCAACAGGGCGGGCGCAAAAACTGCACCCGCAAGGATGCGCTGTTCAAGCAAATGGAAGGCGACCTGCACAACCTGGTGCCGGCGGTGGGCGAGGTCAACGGCGATCGCTCCAACTACCGCTTTTCCGAATGGAACGGCAAGCCGGTACAATATGGCCGCTGCCAGATGCTGGTGGACTTCAAGGCGCGCCGGGTACAACCGCCGCTGGAAAGCCGGGGGGCCATTGCCCGTACCTACCTGTACATGCAGCAGCAGTACAAGCTGAAAATTGCCCGCCAGCAGCAGAAACTGTTTGAGGTCTGGAACCGGCAATACCCGGCAAGCCTTTGGGAATGCGAGCGGGACAAGCGCATCAGCCGTATTCAGGGCAACCACAACCCCTTTGTTCAGGAGCAATGCAAAAACTATGCGTATACCCCGAATCCATGAGCCGGCCTCACTTGCCAGCGGCCAGGAGCTGACCCTGTCAGAAGACGGCGCCAATCACGTGGGGCGAGTACTGCGCATGCAGACCGGCCAAGCCCTGGTGCTGTTTAACGGCGAAGGGGGCCAGTACCACGCCGAAATCATTGAGGCCGGCAAAAAAAACGTGCGGGTACGCATTGGTGAATTTTGCGCCGACGAGGTGGAATCGCCGCTGCATTTTCACCTGGGCCAGGTGGTGAGCCGGGGCGACAAGATGGAGTTCACCATTCAGAAGTCGGTGGAGCTGGGCGTCAACGTCATTACCCCGCTGTTTTCCAGCCGCTGCGGCGTCAAGCTCACCGGCGAAAGGCTGGAGAAAAAACTGCAGCAGTGGCAAAAAATCGCCATCGCCGCCTGCGAGCAGTGCGGCCGCAACCGTATTCCGGAGATTCGCCCGGCCATGTCACTGGAACAATGGCTGGCTGAAGACACCAATGACCTCAAGCTCAACCTGCATCCGCGGGCCGAGTACAGCGTCAATACCCTGCCCGCCCCCGAGGCCGGCGTGCGCCTGCTGATCGGCCCCGAAGGCGGGCTGTCGGACGAGGAAATCGTCGCCGCCCGCGACCAGGGCTTTATTGATATACTGCTCGGACCGCGCGTGCTGCGCACCGAAACCGCGGCGCTCACCGCCATTACCGCCCTGCAATGCCGATTTGGAGATCTCGCATGACCATTAAACTGGGAATCGTGATGGACCCCATTCAGTCCATCAATATCAAAAAAGACACCAGCTTTGCCATGCTGCTGGAGGCCCAGCGCCGGGGCTATGAGCTGTGGTACATGGAAATGAGCGATCTCAGCCTGCGTGACGGCGAAGCCTATGGCAGCATGGCCCGGCTGTCGGTGACCGAGAATGCAAACCAGTGGTTCACCCTGGGTGAGCCCGAGCTCAATCCCCTGCACAGTCTGGACGTGATCCTGATGCGCAAGGATCCGCCGTTCGACACCGAATTCATTTATGCCACCTACCTGCTGGAACGGGCCGAAGGCGAAGGCACCCTGATCATCAACAAGCCCCAGAGCCTGCGCGACGCCAACGAAAAGCTCTACACCGCCTGGTTTTCGTCCCACACCCCCAGCACCCTGGTGACCCGCAAGGCCGCCGACATTCGCGCCTTTCACGCCGAACACAAGGACGTCATTCTCAAGCCTCTGGATGGCATGGGCGGTGCCTCCATTTTCCGGGTCAAGGAAGACGATCCCAATCTGGGGGTGATCATCGAAACCCTCACCGAGCACGGCACTCGCTACTGCATGGTGCAAACCTACCTGCCCGCCATCAAGGACGGCGACAAGCGGGTGCTGGTGGTAGACGGCGAGCCGGTGCCCTACTGTCTGGCGCGTATTCCTCAGGGTGGCGAAACCCGGGGTAACCTGGCCGCCGGCGGCCGGGGCGAAGCCCGCCCGTTGAGCGACAGCGATCGCCGCATTGCCGAAGCGCTAGGGCCGGTACTGAAGAGCAAGGGGCTGATTTTTGTGGGCCTGGACATCATCGGTGACAAGCTCACCGAGGTGAATGTGACCAGTCCCACCTGCGTGCGCGAGATTGAGGCCGCCTTCCCGGTCAACATTACCGGCATGCTGATGGACGCCATTGAAAAGCGGCTATCCTGACAATACGACCTTCTTCGTCATGGCCGGCTCGCGCCGGCCCGTGTTATCAACACCGAAACCGAGACAACATGGATTCACTGGAACATCACTTTCTCATCGCCATGCCCAGCCTCAAGGATCCCTTCTTTGCCGGCTCCGTGACCTACATCTGCGAGCACAACGAAGAAGGTGCCATGGGGCTGGTGATCAACATTCCGGTCGAGATGCAGTTGCACGAGCTGCTGCACCAGCTGGAGCTGGAGCCCGAGGATGTGCCCGAGCTGGATCAACCCGTGCTGCAGGGCGGCCCGGTGTCTGCCGACCGGGGCTTTGTGCTGCACACCCCGGTCGACGGCTTTGGCTCCAGCCGGCAGCTGTCCGATGATCTGATGGTCACCACCTCCCGCGACGTGCTGGAAAGCCTGGGCACCGACGAGGCCCCGGAAAAATACCTGGTGACCCTGGGTTACGCCGGCTGGACCCCAGGCCAGCTGGAGCAGGAGCTGGTGGAAAACAGCTGGCTGACGGTGCCCGCCGACAGCCAGCTGATCTTCGACACCCCCATCGGCCAGCGCTGGCATCAGGCCATTGGGCGCCTGGGCATCGACTCCCGCCAGCTGTCTTCCCAGGTAGGTCATGCATGAGCCGCACCCTGCTGGGCTTTGACTACGGCCTGAAAAGCATCGGCGTGGCGGTAGGACAGGAGCTGACCGCCAGTGCCCGGCCACTGCTGGCACTCAAGGCCAACGACGGCGTACCCAACTGGGACCAGATCGAGAAACTGCTGAAGGAATGGCAGCCCAATCTGCTGGTGGTGGGCCTGCCACTCAACATGGACGGCACCGAGCAGGACATCAGTCGCCGGGCCCGCAAGTTCGCCAACCGGCTGCACGGCCGCTTTGGCCTGCCGGTGGAGCTGCAGGACGAGCGCCTGACCACCACCGACGCCCGCGCCCGGTTGTTTGAAGCCGGCGGCTACAAGGCCCTGGGCAAGGACGCCGTGGACGCCGTCTCGGCCCAGTTGATTCTGGAATCCTGGATGGAAGCGAACCCGTGAGGGGTGAGGAGACCATATCCCCTCACCCCTTACCCCTCACGTTTTACCCCTGATACAGCTGCCAGCAGTGCAGCAATTCGGCCATGTTGGCCGCTTCCAGCTTGTTCATGGCCGAGGCCCTGTGCACCTCCACGGTACGCACCGCCACACACAGGCTTTCGGCAATGGCCTTGTTGGTGAGCCCCTGGGCCACCAGGCTCACCACTTCATGCTCCCGGGCAGACAGCCGGGCAAAACGTTGCCGGGCCTGTGACTGCGCCCCCAGCTCCCGGGCCTGCTGCTGGGCCCGGGCCAGCACGTCGGCCAGGCGGCGGGCATCCACCGGTTTTTCCAGAAAGTCCACCGCTCCCAGTTTCATCGCTTCCACCGCCTGGGGCACATCGCCGTGGCCGGTGAGCAAAATCACCGCCACCGGGCACTGGCGGCGCCCCAGCTCCGCCAGTACCTCCAGCCCGTCCAGTTCCGGCATGGCCAGATCCAGCAGCAGCACCGCCTCGGCATCGTCGTCGAGCTCGTCCAAAAAGCGCGCCGGCTCGCTCCAGCCCTGGCTGTCATGGCCCATGGCCTTGAGCAAAAAGCCGTTGGCGGCCAGCACCTTGGGATCGTCATCCAGCAGGTAAATGTGCATTACTCCTCCTCGGGCAAAAACAGTTGGGCTTGGGTGCCGCCATTCACATTGTCCAGGGTCAGCCGGCCCCCCAGACGGCGCGCCAGCCGGTAACTGACCATCAGGCCAATGCCCATGCCGTGAATGCGGCTGGCCGGCAGGGTGTGGCCCAGGGCCTCGATCACTACAGGCGACACGCCGCCGGCATCGTCATCCACCGTCAGCCGCCAGCCGCCTTCTTCACGCCCGGCGGCAAGCCGCAAGCGGCCACCCTGGCCACGGCGCTCAAAGGCATCCAGGCTGTTGCCCAGCAAATTGGAAACGATTTGCTCCACCGCCGGCCGTACACTCAGCAGGGTACCCGGCCCGGCGTTAACCTCCAGCTTGACGCCCGCGGCGTTGGCCCGAGGGGTAAGCCGCTGGGCCAGCTCCCGGCACAAATCCCGTGGTGCAAAGGCGTCGGCCCCCGGCAACGGCTGGCTGGCCCACTGGCGAAAGCGGCGAATAATGTCGGCGCCACGCTCGGTTTCACCGACGATATGGTCAAATACCTCTCGGCTGTTTTGCTCGGCCGTCATCAGCTCACCAGCCTGGGCATAAGCCTGAATGGCCGACAACGGCTGGTTCAGCTCATGAGCCAGACCCGTGGCCATTTCCCCCAGCAGGGTGGCCTGGCGGGCCCGGGCCAGTTCCTGCTCCCGGCTCTGAATAAGGTGATGCAGCCGGTCGCGCTCATCGGTGCGCTTTAGCAGCAGCCGGGTGACCCGCACGTGGTGCAGGGCAATCACCAGCAGCACCAGCATCAGCCCGGCCAGCCACTGCCAGTAGCCAAGCAGTACGCTGCGCAACGTCTGCCAAGTGGGCGCCTCGCCGGCGTCGGGCCGCCAGTCGCGCAGCAACTGCTCTACTTCATCCAGCCGAATGGGCGCGCCCCACAGCGGCCGGCCTTGCTGCTCCTGGGCCAGCAAGGCCCGGGTCATGGCCCGCAACAACACTTCGTCATTCACATTCACGGCGGCAAAACTCCAGCCCGGATACAGCGGCGTGGAGCGCACGCAGGGCGCATCGGCCTGCACCATCAATGCTCTGAAGCCGGCGGGGTCCACCAGCCCTTCTTCGGCCATTTGCTCCAGGGTGCAGGCCGGGACCATGGCGGCATCCAGGGCGCCGTCGCGCAGTAAATAGACCAGCGCATCCACCGGATAGCCGCGAAACTGCAAATCCAGGCTGGCCAATGCCACACCACGCCGGCGCAACTGTTCCGCCACCAGCAGATAACCACCAAAGGCCTGCTCGTGAACCGCTCCTACCCGGCGTCCGGCCAATTGCTGGCTGGTGCTGATGCCAGTGTCGGCACGCACCAGCAGAGTGGCTGCCACGCTTTCCCGGGCCGAGCCAAAACGCGGGTCCAGCCAGGAGGCCAGCCAGTTCAGCCCCTGATGACGGCTCAGCACGTAATGGGCCGGATTGGTCACCACAAAATCAAGCCGGCCGTCGGCCAGGGCCTGATCCAGTTGTTGCTGGGTCAGAAAAACGCCGTCGAAATGATGCGCCGGCAGCGCCCGGTTCAGGCTGTCGATGACCGGCTGCCATTGCGCCCGCCCTTGGGCCTCACCCCGGTAGGCGAGAAAGCCAACCCGGTAATCCGCCCCCTGGGCCAGCGCCGGCAACATCAGCAAACCACCCATCCCCAGTAGCAGTAGACATCGCCAAAACCGTCTCATATGAGCAATTAAATAATTTGATATCAAATATAACTTGTCCTGGATCAAGCCCATGGGGTTATTGTGGAAAACCACAATAGAGTCGAACGCAACCCACCGTGACAATGGCGTTATTCCCTGTTTGAGGAGCCTCGGATGGACGCCAGCAAACGACAGTTTCTTAAAAATCTTACCGGCCTCACCGCCGGTGCCAGCCTGATTTCCGTCACCCAGGTGCAGGCTGCCCCAACCAGCAGCGGCAAACGCTACGGCATGGTGATCGATCTGCGCAAGTGCATTGGCTGCCAGGCCTGTACCGTCAGTTGCAGTATGGAAAACCTGCCGCCCGTGGGCCAGTTTCGCACCACGGTACAGCAATACGAGGTGCAGGTCGAAAACCGGACAGCCACCACTCAGGTGATGCTGCCCCGGCTTTGCAATCACTGCGCCAACCCGCCCTGCATTCCGGTGTGCCCGACCCAGGCCACCTACCAGCGCGACGACGGCATAGTGGTGGTGGACAACCAGCAGTGTGTGGGCTGTGCCTACTGCGTGCAGGCCTGCCCTTACGACGCCCGCTTCATTAACCACGATACCCAGACCGCCGACAAATGCACCTTTTGCGTGCACCGACTGGAAGTAGGCCTGCTGCCCGCCTGTGTGGAGTCCTGCGTGGGCGGTGCCCGGGTCATTGGCGATCTGAACGACCCGCACAGCAAGGCGCATGAGCTGCTGGTCGAGCATGCCGACGATATCAAGGTGCTCAAGCCCGAGCAGGGTACCAGCCCGCAGGTGTATTACATCGGCCTGGGGGACGAGTTTCTCGAGCGTATCGACGGTCAGCCGGGGCTCTGGTCTCCGGCTCACGCTTAACAACAAGAGGCTTATCATGATTGAGCTGTTAACCACCCATGCCGAAGCACCCTGGCTGCCCTGGGCCGTGCAGTATTTCTTTTTTATTGGTATTGCCGCCTGTGCCGCCCTGCTGCTGCCGCTGTCCCTCAACGCCAACAGTGCCTGGCATCCCTGGCGGGATCGGCTGGCGCTGGTGCTGGGCATCAGCGCCCTGGTGGGCCCGGTGGCGCTGCTGGCAGACTTACACCAGCCGGCCCGCTTCTGGCACTTTTACACTCAGCTGACGCCCAGCTCCTGGATGTGGCTGGGCGCACTGATTTTGCCGGTATTTGTGACGCTTTCACTGGTGGTCACCATCAACCTGCTGCGCACGCATCTCGAGTTTAAACAGCCCTGGATAAACCGCTGGCTGAACCTGCCGTTCTGGCCACAAGGCCGAATGCTGAGCATGCTGGCCTGGCTGTGCGCACTGTCGGCGCTGGGCATTTTGCTTTATACCGGCATGGAGATCATGGTGGTGCGCTCCCGGGCGCTGTGGCACACCGCCTGGCTGCCGGTCAACCTGCTGCTGACCGCCCTGCTGGCCCTGACCGGCCTGCTGATGCTGCTGGAGTGCCTGTTCCCGCGACAGCAAAACGCTGCCTTGCTGCGCCGTACCATGATAGCTGTGCTGGCAGCCCTGACCGTAACCGTATTGCTGTGGGCCATCACCGGTCAGTGGCAAAACGGCGATTCCTGGCGAGAAGCTCAGCGCCTGTTTACGAACTTTCCGTTCTGGCGGCACCTGATGCTGCTGTCGGTGGCCAGCGGCATGGCGCTCTGGTGGATTGCCGCCCTGCGCCTGAATCGCCCGCTTTCCACCTTGGACCTGCTGCCCGCGAGCCTGGCCATGCTGTGCGCCTGGGGCTTTCGCTGGGTGGTGCTGATGAATGTGCAGACGGTGCCCAAATACGGCGCCGGCCTGTATCACCTCGACCCTCAACTGTTGTCTTCCGCCGGCGTCATTGTGGCCGGCACCCTGGGCCTGTGGCTGGCGCTGGCCGGCGCGGTCTGGGCCCTGCTGGATAATTCAGGAGTCCGCCATGGATAAAAAACGACGCGCCCTGTTACAGGCGGGCATGATTGCCGGTGGTACCGGCGCCTTTGCCCTAGGCTATGCCACCCCGGTCAGCAAGGCCGTTAAGGGCCTGGTTAACGGCACCAGCGGTGTGCCCACCAATGACCGGATTGCCGGCAACGCCCTGGCCCCGGAGTTTATGATTGACGCCGCCGGCGAGCTGGTGATGGCAGAAAATCAGGTGGTCAGCCCGGTGCAGTGCTTTGGCTGCTGGACCCAATGCGGCCTGCGTGCCCGGGTCGATACCGTCAATAACAAGATACTGCGCATTGCCGGCAACCCATATCATCCGCTGTCCAACCCCAGACCGCCGGCTCAGGAAATCCCGGTGCGTGAAGTGTATAGCGATCTGGCCGGTGAAGCCGGGCTGGAGCAGCGCTCCACCGCCTGCGCCCGGGGTGCGGCCCTGGCCGAGCAACTGCAAAGCCCCTACCGGGTCACCCAAATACTCAAGCGCGCCGGCAAACGGGGCGAAGGCCAATGGCAGACCATTTCCCTTGAGCAGTTACTGCGGGAAATTACCGAGGGCGGCGATCTCTTTGGTGAAGGCCAGGTAGATGGCCTGAACGCCATTCGCGATCTCGACACCCCGGTGGACGCCAGCAATCCGGAGTTTGGCCCCAGAGCCAACCAGCTACTGGTGACCAACGCCGGCGACGAAGGCCGGGACAGCTTTCTCAAACGCTTTGCCTTTAACAGCTTTGGCACCCGCAACTTTGGCCACCACGGTGGCTATTGCGGCTTTGGCTTTCGCGCCGGGGCCGGGGCCGTGTTTAACGATCTGAAAAAGTTCGCCCACGGCAAGCCCGACTGGGATCACACCGACTTTGTGCTGTGCATCGGCACCTCACCGGCTCAGGCCGGCAACCCCTTTAAACGCCAGGGCCGGCAGCTGGCCGCTGCCCGCAGTGATGGCGGCCTGGACTATGTGGTGGTGGCTCCTACCCTGCCCAACAGCATCAGCCGGCTGAACGACGGCCGGGGCCGCTGGGTGCCCATCAAACCCGCCACCGACGATGCCCTGGCACTGGCGCTGATACGCTGGCTGATGGAAAACGACGGCATTAACGCCACTTATCTGGCCCAGCCCGGCCCCGAAGCGCAGGCCAAAGCCGGTCAGCCCAGCCACAGCAACGCCACCCACCTGGTGCTGCAGGCGCCGCATCCTCAGGCCGGCCGCTTTCTGACCGCCGCCGATCTCGATATGGGCGATGCCGGGACCCTGCTGGTGGTGGATGCCGGCAGCGGGGAGCTGATGGCCCACTCCAGCGGCCGCCCTGCCGCCCTCTGGGCAGAGCGGGAAGTTCACATCAACGACGAGCCGGTGCGGGTAAAATCGGCGCTGCAGTGCCTGCGGGAGTCGGCCTTTGCCCATTCCATAGAAGACTACAGTGCCCGCTGCGGCGTGCCGGTGAACATTATTGAAGGGCTGGGCCGGGAGCTGAAACGCCATGGCCCCAAAGCCGTGATTGATGCCCACGGCGGCATGATGAGCGGCAATGCCTTTTACACCGCCATGGCGGTGATGACCCTGAACACCCTGCTGGGTAATGTAAATGCCAAAGGTGGTCTGGCGCTGGGTGCCGGCGGCGTGGCAGCGGTGGAAAACGGCCCTCGTTACAACCTTGCCGAATTTGACGGCATGGTGGCCCCCAAGGGGCTGCTCCTGTCCCGCAACCGCTTTGCCTATGAAAACAGCAGCGAATATCAGCGCAAGGTCGCCGCCGGTGAAGCGCCTTATCCGTCCAAGGCGCCCTGGTTTTCATTTTCATCCCCCCTGCTCACCGAACACCTGGCGGCGGCCTTTGCGGGCTACCCCTACAAGCTCAAGGCCTGGATCAGCCACATGACCAACCCGCTGTACGGCATCAGTGGGGCTCAGGCGTTTTTGGGTGAAAAACTGAAAGATCCGAAAAACCTGCCGCTGTTTATCGCCGTCGACGGCTTTATCAACGAAACCACGGCGCTGGCAGACTACATAGTGCCCGACACCCTCACCTATGAGAGCTTTGGCTTCACCAAACCCTGGAGCGGCGTGCCCCAGGCCACCACCACGGCCCGCTGGCCGGTTGTCACACCGGCCACACCAAGACTTGCCAACGGCGATTATCTGGGGCTGGAAGCCTTTATCATCAACCTCGGCAAAACCATGGGGCTGCCGGGATATGGTGACAATGTCATTCGGGATCATCAGGGTAAACTGCACGGCCTTCACACCAGTGCCGATTTTTATCTGCGCGCTGCCGCCAACCTGGCCTTTGCCGGCACCCCGGTGCCCGATGCCAGCGCCGACGATCTTATGCTGACCAACGCCGCCCGGTTAATGCCGCTGATAGACAGCACCCTGGCACCGGACGAGCGGCGCAAGGTGGGCTTTGTGTTCAGCCGGGGCGGCCGTTTTGCCCCCTTTGAGTCGGGCTGGCAGGACGAGCTGATGAACAAGCGCACCAAAGACAGTTTGTGCATCTGGAACCCCACCATAGGCACCCGCATTCATTCCATGACCGGTGAACGGCTGTCGGGCTGTGCCGCCCTGTATGAGCCGCGCTTTGCCGACGGCAGTCCCATGCGCGAGCATTATTCCGAAGCCGAGTGGCCGCTGCTGGTGACTTCCTACAAGTCGCATCTGATGAGTTCATCCAGCATAGGGGCCGAGCGACTGCGCATGATCCACCCGGAAAACCCCATCAGTATTCACCGCAAGGATGCCGAGCGCGCCGGCATTGCGCACGGTCAGGCGGTACGGGTAACAACGCCGGGCGGCAGTGTGGAAGGTATTGCCTTGGTGCGGGACGGCATTATGGAAGGGGCCGTGGCCATTGAACACGGCTATGGTCACACCGAGCTGGGGGCCCGTGCCCATGTGATCAACGGCAAGCCTACCCCGGTCAATCCACGCCTGGGTGCCGGGGTAAATCAGAACGAGCTGGGACTGATGGATCCCACCCGCAAGGACGTGGCCAACGTCTGGCTGGACTGGACCAGTGGTGCCGCGGTACGACAGGGGCTGCCGGCGAAAATAGAAGCGATTTGATCACTGCGGGCTTGTAACGCCGTGTAACACCGTCGGCCAAAGGGCACTGTTTCTCCGACACGCCTAAACCCCTCCATGGCGCAGAGGGTCGGCTAAACAGACACCCTTTGCCCTCCTTGGAGCACTCGGAGCGGACTGATCCGCTGAAAGCAACGCCAATGTTGACCGAAGCAGCAGTGTGGATTGCCGGAGCCGACCATAAAATGCCATGGATGGCATTTTCGAGCGTTACAAGGAAGTACTTGAAGCGTGTCGGCGGAGTGCAACCGCACTGATGCTTCGCATTCCGTCCTCGTTGGCGACTCGTGACCAGTCCCTATTCCCAGTCCCTTAAAAAGAAGGCACCGGCAGCCAGAGCGGAGTGTGCCCGGTCTGCTCGGTAAAACGCAGCAGATCGGCCCGGCTCAGCAGCACGGTGGCGGTGTTGCGCAGCGGATGGCAGTGAAAATCGTCGCAGTCTTTCAGCTCTTCATCCAGCCACAATTCCACCTGCACCTGCTCGTCGTTGACGAGCGCCAGCACCGATACATGACCCGGGGCCACGCCAAGGTAGCGCTCCAGCCGCTCAGGCGAGGCAAAGCCCAGCCGCGACCAGCCCTGCTGACGCGACAGCGCCTTGAGATCCACCTGCTTGTCGTGCCGCGTGAGCAACAACGCATGCCTGCGGCCATAGTTATCCCGCAGAAACAGATTTTTCAGCCGGGTACCGGGCCTGTCCACCAGCAGGCGGTCGGCGTCGTCGCAGGTGTGCAGCGGCGGGTGCTCAATCAGCGGCGGGGTAATGTGCCAGTCCGCCAGCCGGGTCATGATGTCCATAATGGATTAACGGGCCGGATTGACCGCCAGCACGTCGGCACGGATCACCGACTGCTCGGCAATCAGTTCGTTGACCACGGCGCGACTGGCCTTGTAGTGCGGGGTTTCCTTGTGAGCGGCCAGGGCGGCTTCGTCCTGATAGATTTCATAGAGCCAGAACAGCTCGGGATCGGTACGGTCCTGCAGCACGTCAAAGGTGTGGCAGCCGGGCTCATCACGCACGGAGGCTTCGGCGTTGGGCAGCATGGCGTCGAGGAAGGTGTCGGTAGTGCCGGGCTTGAGCTTGGTTTTGACAATAATTGAATACATTGTAAACTCCAATTGTTTATGTAATTTCAACAAATAGTACACAAATATTCAGGTAACTTCCAAGGAGCCCAGAATGGACAGACCCGGTCGTTTTAACGGCATGCGCCACATCGCCTTTACCATGCCCAACCTGGAGGAGTGCGTCCAGTTCTACACCGAGATCATGGGCATGGAGATCCTCAATCGCGCCAGCGACAACCTGGTGTACCTCACCTGCGGCAACGACAACCTGTCGCTGGGCCGCTCCGATGTACCCGCCAGCGGCGTGCAGAGCATGGATCACTTCGGCTTTATCGTCGATACCAAGGAAGAGCTGGAACAATGGTTCCAGTACTTCAAGGCCAAGGGCGTCACCCTGCTGGACCAGCCTCACGATCACCGTGACGGCGCCCGCAGCTTTCACATTACCGACCCCGCCGGCAATGTGATCCAGCCCATTTACCACCCGGCCATCTCCGGCCAGCGTTTCAGCTAAGCGCAAAAACTCAATTCAGTCATAAAATTCAAAAGCCGTGGTTTTCCCTGCCACGGCTTTTGGTTATGTTAAGGGCATTGTGCTGCTGCACGCCATTCTTCAAGCAGGCCATACAATGCCCTCCTCTACCGACGAACTGAGAAGTCGCCCGCTGGCGGCCCTGATCACCCCGCACCAGCTGGCCGAGCGCTATCCGCTCACCGATGCCATGATCAATACGGTCACTCGAGCCCGCGCCGAGATTGAAGCCATTCTTGCCGGACACAGCCACAAGCTGCTGGTGATCATCGGTCCCTGCTCCATTCACGATCCGGCTGCCGCCCTGGCCTACGCCGAGCGACTGGCTGAGCTTAAGCGCCGTTATGCCGACCGGCTGTGCATCGTGATGCGCACCTATTTTGAAAAGCCCCGCACCATAGTGGGCTGGAAAGGCCTGATTAACGATCCGCACCTAGACGGCAGCTTTGATGTGAACACCGGTCTGGCGCTGGCCCGCCAGCTGCTGGGCGACATCAACGCGCTGGGTCTGCCCACCGCCACCGAATTTCTGGATATGGTGACCGGCCAGTATATTGCCGATCTCATCAGCTGGGGCGCCATTGGTGCACGCACCACAGAAAGCCAGATCCACCGGGAAATGGCCTCGGCGCTGTCGTGCCCGGTGGGCTTTAAAAACGGCACCGACGGCAATATTCAGATTGCCCTGGACGCGGTACGCGCCGCCGCTCACGGCCATATTTTCTGCTCGCCGGATAAAGACGGGAAAATGAGCATCTACCAGACCGATGGCAATCCCTATGGCCATGTGATCCTGCGCGGTGGCAAGGGCCCCAATTACGATGAACACAGCATTGCTCAGGCCGCCGAGGGCCTGAGCGCTGCCGGCCTGCCCACTCGCCTGGTGGTGGATTTAAGCCATGGCAACAGCCAAAAACAATATCAGCGTCAGCTCGAGGTGGCCGACGACATTGCCCGCCAGCTGAAAAACGGCAGCCGCTTTATTGCCGGGGTGATGATCGAGAGCTTTATCGAGCCCGGCCGCCAGGACGTGGAAAACGGCAAGGCCCCGGTGTTTGGCCAAAGCATCACCGACGCCTGCCTGGGCTGGAACGACAGCGAGCAAGTGCTGGAGCGGCTTTATCAGGCGGTCCCTTCGGGGAGCTGAAAGCTAAAAGTGCCTTAGGTTGGGATGAGCCGTGCGAATTCATAACATTTCACATCCGCCCTCGTGTTGGGATTCGCTGCGCACGATGACTGAGTCATTCCGGCCCCCGAGCCGGAATCCATTTTGCAGGCAGCTGTGTATTACGCTGGGAACCGTGCTCTATGTCATGGACTCCGGGTCAAGCCCGGAGTGACGGAGTTTTGTCAGCCTGGGGTTATCCAGTCCCTATTCCCGAGTCCCCAATCCCGGTCATTTCCGGCAACAGCAACCGCTGGCCGTCTTGCTCCAGCAGCCTGACCTTAACCTCAAACACCTCGGCCACCAGCTCAGGGGTCAGCACCTCGGGCCCGCCACTGGCCACCAGCCGGCCCCGGTGCAGGCACCAGATGTCATCGCCGAACTGGGCCGCCAGGTTAATGTCGTGAATGGAGGCCACCACCGTCAGCCCCTGCTCGGCATAGTGGCGCAGCAGCCGCAGCGTGGCCAGCTGATGCTGCCAGTCGAGCCCCGCCAGCGGCTCATCCAGCAGCAGTACCCGGGCCTCGGGGTTCAGACGGGGCGACACCTGCAGCAGGGTTTTGGCAATCAGTAACCGTTGCTGCTCGCCGCCGGACAGCGCCGACAACGAGCGGGCATACAGGTTATCCAGCTTGAGAAAGCCGCTTAACCGCGCCATTTCCTCACAGCCGGCTTCGCTGACGTCACCATGCTCACCCAATGCCAGCAGCTCATAGCCTTTTAATCCGGCGGGCAGCACCGAGTGTTGCACCAGCATGGCCCGCAAGTGCGCCAGCTCCGCCAGATCCAGTGAGTCCAGCAGGTCACCGTTCAACCGAACATGGCCGTCGGCCTGCAGCAGCCCGGCGGCGGCCAGCAGCAGGCTCGACTTGCCGCTGCCATTGGGGCCCACCAGCAGGGTCAGGCGACCGGCGGAAAGCCGCCCGCTCACTGGCCCGACCCTGTGTTCAACCTTCAGCGCATCAAGCGTCAGCATGGCGTTTCACCAGTAACCAGACAAATACCGGGGCTCCCAGGGTGGAGGTAACGGCGCCAATGGGCAGTTCGCCGCTGACCAGGGTTTGCCGGGCCACCACGTCCGCAAGCGCCAGCAAGGCGGCACCGGCCAGCGCCGAGGCCGGCAGCAGAAAGCGCTGACGCCCGCCGGCGAGCAACCGCAACAGGTGCGGCACCACCAGGCCGACAAACCCGATGACCCCGGCCATGGCCACGCTGAAGGCGGTCAGCAGGCACACCGCCAGTACCAGTTTGGGCCGCAATGCGTGAGCGTCCAGGCCCAGCAGCCGGGCCTGTTGCTCCCCCAGCGCCAGCAAATCCAGCCGGCCGCCCTGGCGCACCAGCCACAGCAACGCCAGGGCCGCCGGCAACCACCAGCCCCAGGACAGTCGCTGGCCATAACCCAGACTACCCATCATCCAGAACAGAAAGGTGCGCAGCGAGGCATCGTCGGCCAGGTACAGCAGCCAGGTCAGAATGGCATTGGCAAAAATGCCCACCGCCACCCCAAACAGCAGCAGGGCCCCCTGCCCCAGCCGGCGCCGGGCCAGCAGCATCAGCAGCATGGTCACTATCAGGGCGCCGGCAAAGGCCGCCAGCGACACCCCCCAGTGGGGTAGTGTCCAGCCCAGCCAGCCCGCCAGCGACAGGGTCAGCACCGCCGCCAGGCTGGCGCCGCTGGAAATACCGATAAGCCCGGGCTCGGCCAGGGGGTTGTGCAGCAGCACCTGCAATACCGCACCACACAGCGCCAGGCTGGCCCCCACCAACACCGCCAGCAGGGTGCGGGGCAGCCGCAGCTGCCAGAATACCTGTTGCTCCAGCGCCGACACCGGCTGCCACAGCACCTCCAGTCCCACGCCCACGGCGCCGGACTGCAGGCTGAGCAGCATGGCCGCCGCCAGCATCAGGCCCAAGCCCAGCAGCCAGCGGCGATAACGCCGCTGCTGGGCACCAAGCAGGCCATGCAGGCCGGTTGTGTCACCGCTCATCTCAGCTTATCCAGCTGAACAGTTGCGGGTATTGCTGCCATAACAGCCGCGCCGACATCACCAGGGATACCGTCACCAGCATGGGGCGAATAATACGGCTGCCCCGGGTCACCACCATGTTGGAGCCGAGCCGCGCTCCCAGAAACTGGCCGCCGGCCATGGTCAGACCGGCCACCCAGACCACCTGGCCGCCCAGTATAAAAAACAGCAGCGAGGCAATGTTGGAGGTAAAGTTCAGCAACTTGGTATGGGCCGTGGCCCTGCCCATGCTGTAGCCGGCCAGGGCGATAAACCCAAGCGCAAAAAAGGAGCCGGTGCCGGGGCCGAAAAAGCCGTCATAAAAGCCCACACCGGTGCCCACCACCAGCGCAAAGGGAATGATCCCCAGCCGGCGCTGCCGGTCTTCATCGCCCACTCGCGGCGAAAACAAAAAATACAGGGCAAAGGCCGCCAGCAGAAAGGGCAGCACCTTTTCCAGCACAGAAGCGTCGATGCGCTGCACCAGCAGGGTGCCCAGCATGCTGCCGACAAAGGTGCAGGCCACCGCCCATTTCATGATGCGCCAGTCAATCAGCCCCCGGCGCAAATAGTAAAAGGAGGCCGAAAAGGAGCCGAAGCAACTTTGCAGCTTGTTGGTGGCCAGCGCCATGGTGGGAGGCATGCCGGTGGCCAGCAGCGCCGGCACCGTGATCAGGCCTCCGCCGCCGGCGATGGCATCAATAAAACCGGCCAGCAGGGCCGCCAGCGCCAGCAAGCCCAGGGTCAGCAGATCCAGTTCCATAGTTTTCCGGATTCAAATCAACAAAGGTGCCAAGATTAACAGGATGCGCCGCAAGGCAACAGTGAGCCTTGCCCCGACCTTTGGCTATGGTAACGTAGGCCGATACCCTGAGGAGGAGAACCCCATGAGCGACGAGGTTCTGGGCCTGTTGCCCAGTGATTTTCCCGATATCGACGACAGCGCCTTTCGCCACCGCGGCGAACGCACACTGGTGCTGGCCGGTGGCTGTTTCTGGTGCACCGAGGCGGTATACCGCCAGCTCGATGGCGTGCTTGACGTGATCTCCGGCTATGCCGGCGGCGATGCCGGCAGCGCCAACTACCAGGCGGTGTGCACCGGCACCACCCGCCACGCCGAAGCCATTCAAATCACCTACGACAGCACCCGCATCGGGCCGGCCACTCTGTTAAAGGTGTTTTTCGGCATCGCCCACGATCCCACCCAGCTCAACCGCCAGGGCCACGACACCGGCACCCAGTACCGCTCGGCGGTATTCTGGCAGGATGAGCAGGAACGCACCCTGGTGCAGGACTACATTGCCCTGCTGGAGCAGGCGGGAGCCTTTCATCGGCCCATTGTCACCACCCTGGAGCCGCTGGAGGCCTTTTATCCCGCCGAGGATTACCACCAGGACTACGCCGCCCGTAATCCCAACCAGCCCTATATCGCCGCCGTGGCCCAGCCCAAGGTGGCCAAGGTGCATCATTACTACAAACACCGGTTGAAAAAGGACATCTGAACATGGCCCAGACTCCCAGCCCCTACGATCTCACGCCGCCGGATGACGCCCAGTTGCAGGCCCTGGCAAAGGATCTCAGCGACGAAGAACGCCGCATTCTCCTGAGCCAGGGCACGGAGCCGCCCTTTTGCGGCGGCCTGCTCGACAACCATGAGGAAGGCAGTTATGTGTGCCGGCTGTGCGCCCTGCCGCTGTTTTCTTCTGCCTGCAAATTCGAGTCGGGCTCCGGCTGGCCGAGCTTTTACGCCCCCTATCACCCTGATCACATTCGCGAGCTGGCAGACATGAGCCACGGCATGCGCCGGGTGGAAATTCGCTGCGCCCGCTGCGACGGCCACCTGGGCCATGTGTTTCCCGATGGCCCGCCGCCCACCGGCCTGCGCTATTGCCTGAACTCGGCTTCGCTCGACTTCTGTGCCAATGGCCACGCCAAACCGGATCCGCTCAAGCGGGGCGAAACCGGCTGCCTGTAACCCTCAGCGGCCGTCTCGCCGGCCTTTTCTGGCGACGACGGCCTGCCGCTCCTGCTCAAACCGGCGCACAAAGTCCTCGATCACCATGTCGTAAAGCCGGTCTTTCAGGAACACATCTTCCACCCCGTGATCGATATTGGGATTGTCGTTCACCTCGATCACCGCCACCCGGCCCTTGCCTTCCTTGATGTCCACCCCGTAAAGACCGTCGCCGATGGCTTTCACCGCCTTGAGCGCGGCGTTGATCACCCCCGGCGGCGCCTCATGGGTGGGCAGGGTCACAAAGCCGCCGGAGTCCGCTTCCTTGCCGTCGTTATGACGGTAGATCTGCCAGTGCCCTTTCACCATGAAGTATTTGCAGGCAAAAATTGGCTGATGGTTGAGCACGCCGATACGCCAGTCGAACTCGGTGAAAAAATACTCCTGGGCCAGCACCAGGGCCGAGGCATTGCGCAGCTTGCCCAGGGTGTCGGCCAGTTGCGCCCGGTCGGCGACCCGGTATACGCCCCGTGAAAAAGCCCCGTCCGGAATTTTCAGCACCAATGGGTAACCCAGCTCGCTTTCAAGCCAGTCGGCGGCGTTTTTCTGCTTCGGGTTCACCATCAGGGTTTTCGGCGCCGGCACGCCGTTGCGGGCAAAGCTTTCGGCCAGAAACACCTTGTTGGCGCAGCGCAAAATGGACGTGGGCGAGTCGATCACCACCAGGCCTTCGTGCTCCGCTTTCTGGGCAAAACGAAAGGTGTGGTGATCGATGGCGGTGGTCTCGCGAATAAACAGGCCGTCGTATTCCGCCAGGCGCTGATAGTCCTTGCGGGTGATCATCTCCACGTTCACCCCGGCTCGCTCACCGGCACGCACAAAGCGCTTGAGCGCGCCGGCGTCCGAGGGTGGCAGTTCTTCGTCCGGGTTCACCAGCATGGCCAGGTCGTAGCGGTAGCGTCTAGCCGAGCGGGGCTGGCGCCAGATGATGCGGGAAAACCGGTCGAGGGCGTCGGCAAAGAGATCCTCTTCCTCCCCCGTCAGCTCTCTCGGCGACAGGGTGGCCAGGCCGGTCAGCTCCCAGCGGCTGCGGCGCTTGAAGGTCAGCTCCAGAATGGGGCACGGCAACCGTTCAAACAGCTCCCGGCACAGGGCCTCAAGCCCGGGCACGGCACAGCGGCCGAAACAGCTTTTGATTTTCAGTTTGGCCCCCGCCTCGCTGGTGCCACAGTGCGCGTCCAAGGCCTCGGACACACCATCAAAGCCAAAGGCAAACAACCCCTTGTTGCGCAAATTGTTGAGGGTGGAGACGGACGGAATAACATGCTGACCCCGGGCTTCCGCCAGCAGCGAGCAGTAATAGCCGTTGGACAGGTATTTCTCGGTACGGCACAGGTTGATCACCCGGGTACGGGGCGCGTTTTTCACCGGTGGCTGGGCCAGGTATGTCTGAAAGTCCACCAGGTTGTCGCTGGGAAAATAAGGCGCCCAGGCGCTGAGCTCGTCCACCACCAGAACCAGTTGTGTCATGGCATTTATCCGCTGCTTGATAGGCTGTTGTTAGTGGCCCCTACTCTATGCCCAACCGGCATTTGGCACAGTGAAATTTTCTCGCCGAGCACCCAAAATTATCGTATGTTGAAGCCCCCTCATTTTGCTTTCGGGTGCCCCATGACCGCGCCTGTTGTTCGCCCTGCCCTGCGCTCTGATCTTGATGCTCTGTTGCAACTCGAAGCCCGCTGCTTTGCCCAGGACCGCATCAGCCGGCGCAGCTTTCTGCGCTTTATTGAACACCCTCAGGATTCGCTGCTGGTGGCCGAACTGAACGACACCCTGCTGGGCTATGTGCTGGTGCTGTTTCGGCGCAACACGCGGCTGGCGCGCATCTATTCCATTGCGGTCTCCCCCGAGGCTCGTGGCCTGGGGCTGGGCCGCACCCTGCTTGAGGCCGCCGAGGCCGGCGCTCGGACCCGGTACGCCGTGTTTATGCGCCTGGAAGTACGCACCGACAACATTGCCGCGCAACACCTCTACCAGCGGCTGGGCTATCGCCAGTTCGGTATTTACCACGACTATTACGAAGATCACGAAAGCGCCCTGCGTTACCAGAAGCGCATTTATCACTACCATCCCCTGGCCGGCGCCCGGACCGTGCCCTATTACCGCCAGACCACCGACTTCACCTGTGGCCCGGCGTCATTAATGATGGCCCTGAGCGGCCTGGACCCGCAGCATACCCCCGAGCCGGATCTGGAACTGCAGCTGTGGCGCGAAGCCACCACCATTTTCATGACCCAGGGGCACGGTGGCTGCGGCCCCCATGGCCTGGCGCTGGCGGCACACCGCCGTGGTTTTGCCGTAGAGCTGGTGCTCAACCAGGACGGTCCGCTGTTTGTGAGCAGTGTGCGCAGCCCCGAGAAAAAGCAGGTGCTGGAGAGGGTACACCGGCAGTTTATCGCCAATCTGGATCTGGCCGGTATTGCCCCCCGCTACGCGCATTTTACCCTGGAGCAACTGGAGCAGGGCCTGAGTGAGGGCCGGCTGCCGTTAGTGCTGATCAGCACCTACCATCTGGACGGGCGCAAGGCGCCCCACTGGGTGCTGGTGTGCGCCATGGACAGGGAGTTTGTTTATATTCACGACCCGGATATCGACGAGGCGGCGGGAGAAAGCCCGGTGGACAAACAGTACCTGCCCATTGCCCGGGAGCGCTTTGACAGGCTGGCCCGCTATGGCCAGCACGCCCTCCGCACCCTGGTGTGGGTGGCCAACCCCTGAGCATGGGTCAGGAGCTGTCGGTCAGCTTTGGTCGCCACCCCACCAAACAAACACCACTTAGCCTTTATAAAACAGTCACTTAAAATAAAAACCAATCCAAATGGTGCCGTTTCACTCGGCCCACCTCCCTCTTCCCCCACGAAAAAAAGGCGGTATGGTTTCGAGCAAGTTCAACAGCTGAGTGAAACAGCCATGTTTAAAAAGACCTTTGCAATCCTGATGCTGCCGATACTGTTCGGCATCAATACGGCCACGGCCGGCGAGTCGCTCAATACCATTATCGGTGGCGGCGCCGGTGGCGTGGCCGGGGCCCTGCTGGGCAAACAGGTGGGCGGCGACACCGGCGCCATGGTAGGAGCTGCCCTGGGCGGCGCCGCCGGTGGTGCGGCCACCGCCAACCGCGGCAACAAGAACGAGGCCGCCCTGGGTGGCGCCGTGGGTGCCCTGGGTGGCGCTGCACTTGGCAAAAACGTGGGGGGCGACTCAGGCCAGCTGATCGGCGCCGGTGTGGGCGGTGCCGCCGGCTCGGCCCTGGGCGCCGGCTCCGGTGATGGCCATCGCAAGGAAGTGCATCATTACCATCATCACGGCAAGAGAAAGCACTACAAACATCGCCACCGTCACGACTGGGACGATGACGATTGGGATGATTGAGTTTTACCCATTTAAAAAGGCAGCCAGGTGGCTGCCTTTTTATTTACTGCCGCGGGTGATGCCGCAGTTTCAGGTAAATCAGGCCGGCCCCCATCAGGGTGCCCAGTGGAAAGGATGGTAACTGCACCGCCACCAGCACCCAGAAGGGCCACTGCCGGCCCATGCCCTCACTCGACAAATATCCCAGCCAGGCCCGGCGACACAGCCAGAACCAGGCGGCACACATCAGCAGCAACACCGGCCACAGCCAGGGCCCGCCCAGGGCTTCTCCCTGCTCCGCCGCCCCCTGCTGAGTCAGCCAGGCGCCGGCCAGCAACAGCACCGGGATCAGCAGCGCCTGAATGGAAATAATCACTTTTGCCAGCAAATCAGCGCTTCGCATATTCATGTCTTGTTCCTGTCATCTTGTTGTTATCAAACCGTCATCCTGAGCCATCAGCATGGGATTGCAACATCTCCAACATGCTGTGAGCAAAGGATAATTAACAATGAGCCGCTTTGAACGTCAGGACGAGCTGAACCACCCCCGCATCGACACGCCCGAATTTACTCAACTGGTGGAAAAAAGCCTGAGCCGTCGTCGTTTTCTCGGTGGTGCCGCCGCCCTCGGCGCCGCCGCTTTTTTTGCCGCTTCCCCCCTTTCCCGGGCCGTGGCCGCCGCCACCGGAAGCAGCCCGCTGCTGGGTTTTGACGCCGTGCCCGCCAGCACCAAAGATACCATCACAGTGCCCAAAGGCTACAAGGTCGAGCGGCTGGTGTCCTGGGGGGACGCCCTGTTTGGCAAGGTGCCCGAGTTTAATGAGTCCGGCAACAGCGCCGAGGCCCAGGCCGGCCAGTTTGGCGACAATAACGACGGCATGAGCTTCTTTGCCCTCGACGATAACACCGCCATTCTGGCGGTGAACAACGAATACTGTAACTACGAGCTGATGTTCCCCCATCAGGGCAAGACCATGAGTGCCGACGACGTGAAATGCGCCCAGGCCGCCCACGGCGTGTCTGTGCTGACACTTGAAAAGCAAGACGGCCGCTGGCAGCTGGTAAAAGACGGTAAATACAACCGCCGCATTCACGCCAATACTCCCATAGCCATCAGTGGCCCGGCCAAGGGCCACGATTTGCTGAAAACCAGCGCCGACCCGCAAGGCGAGCGGGCCCTGGGTACCTTTAACAACTGCGCCAACGGCATGACGCCCTGGGGCACCTACCTCACCTGTGAGGAAAACTTCAACGGCTATTTCGGCAGCCGTGGCAAGGCCGAGATCACCCCTGCCATGGCCCGCTACGGCATTGGCCCTGAAGGCGCCGGCTGGCAGTGGCACCAGCACGACTCGCGCTTTGATCTGGCCGAGCACCCCAACGAGCCCAACCGCTTTGGCTGGGTGGTGGAAATCGACCCCAAAAACCCCGATGCCATGCCGGTGAAACGCACCGCCCTGGGCCGCTTCAAGCATGAAAATGCCGAGCTGGTGGTGGACGACAGCGGCCACGTGGTGGTGTATCTGGGCGACGACGAGCGCGGCGAGCACCTGTACCGCTTTGTAAGCCAAGGCAAATACAACCCCGACGACATGGCTGCCAACCGGGAACTGCTGGATGAAGGCACCCTGTACGTGGCCCGCTTTCACGCGGGCCAGGACGGCGAGCTCAAAGGCAAGGGCGAATGGCTGGAGCTGACCCACGGCAAGAACGGCCTGACCTCAGAAAACGGCTTTGCCAGCCAGGCCGATATTCTTATTCATGCCCGTCTGGCCGCCACTCAGGTGGGCGCCACCACCATGGACCGGCCCGAATGGGTTGCCGCCCATCCCAGTGAGCCGGTGGTGTTCTGCACCCTCACCAACAACAAGCACAGAGGCGTAAAAGACGGCCAGCCGGTGGGCGGCCCCAACCCCCGCGCCGAAAACCACTACGGCCAGATCCTGCGCTGGCGCCCGGCCGGGGGCAAGCATACCGCCAGTGAGTTTGACTGGGATCTGTTTGTGCTGGCCGGCAACCCGGAAGTACATGCAGACAGCCTTTACGCCGGCTCTGCCAACATCACCGCCGACAACATGTTCAACAGCCCCGACGGCATCGGCTTTGACCGAGGCGGCCGGCTGTGGATCCAGACCGACGGCAACTACTCCAACAGCGGCGACTTTGCCGGCCAGGGCAACAACCAGATGCTGTGTGCCGACCCCAACACCGGTGAAATCCGGCGCTTCCTTACCGGCCCCATCGCCTGTGAGGTCACCGGCCTGACCTTTACCCCGGATCAGAAAACCCTGTTTGTGGGCATTCAGCACCCGGGCGAAGATCTGGCCGGCTCCCACTTCCCGCTCGGTGGCAACAGCACCCCTCGCTCCAGCGTGATGATGATCACCCGGGAAGACGGCGGCATTATCGGCGCCTGATAACATCTTTGAAGGTGTTAAAGGCAACAACTGAGTAACGCAAGCGGAAGACAAAGGGGGTCTGCTTCGCCGCACCCTCTGCGCCAAGGATGGC
The DNA here is from genome assembly GCF_030732065.1 of Oceanimonas aquatica. Classification (GTDB taxonomy): domain Bacteria; phylum Pseudomonadota; class Gammaproteobacteria; order Enterobacterales; family Aeromonadaceae; genus Oceanimonas. Next base: position 295,270 of record NZ_JAVBHX010000001.1, on the reverse strand, counting down.
GCAGCGGAGCCCAAATGGAAGTGTTTACGGCGAGTCGGAGAAGCAGCTCCCTTGGTCTGGCGCCTTCCCTGCTCACAGCCCTTCACCTCCCCCACACCGTGATCTTCCGCACACTTTGCTGGTATGCTGTTGTTAAAAAACAGCACCAACCTGTGGGGAGCGCAATGCAATACCGAAAACTGGGCAACACCGATATCGACGTCAGCCTCATCGGCCTGGGCACCATGACCTGGGGCGAGCAGAACACGGAGGCCGAGGCCCACGCCCAGCTCGACATGGCCATGGATCATGGCATCAACCTGATCGATACCGCCGAGCTCTATCCCATTCCGCCCCGGGAACATACTCAGGGCGCCACCGAAACCATGATTGGCAACTGGCTGACCGCCCGTGGCAACCGCGACAAAGTGGTGCTGGCCACCAAGGTGGTGGGCCGGGCCCACGATCCCAAGCGTCCGTCCTACTTTCGCGACGGCAAGCCCATGCTCGACCGGGCCAATATCGTCAAGGCCCTGGACGACAGCCTGCGCCGGCTGCAAACCGACTATGTCGACTTCTACCAGCTGCACTGGCCCGACCGCAAAACCAACATGTTTGGCCAGCTCGGCTTTGAACAGCTGGATGAGGCCGATGCCCAGACCGTGCCCATCGCCGAAACTCTGTCGGTGCTCGACGAGCTGGTCAAGGCCGGTAAAATTCGCCACATTGGCCTGTCCAACGAAACGCCCTGGGGCGTGCACCGGTTTTTGCTGGAAGCCGAGCGCCACGGGTATCCGCGCATTCAGGGCATTCAGAACCCCTACAACCTGCTGAACCGCACCCATGAAATCGGCCTGTCCGAGTTCTCTCTGCGCGAGCAGGTAGGGCTGCTGGCCTATTCGCCCCTGGCCTTTGGCATGCTCGCCGGCAAATACGAAAACGGCGCCCGGCCCGAGGGGGCCCGACTCACCCTCTACAGCCGCTTTCAGCGCTACAACGGCGCCGATTCCCGGGCCGCCACCAGTGCCTACGTGGCATTGGCTCAAGAGCATGGCCTTACCCCTGTCCAGCTGGCCCAGGCCTTCGTCAACACCCGGCCCTTTGTTACCAGCAACCTGATTGGCGCCACCAGCCTTGAACAACTCAAGGAAAATATCGACAGCGTCGAGGTGGTGCTGACCGAAGAGCTGAAACAGGGCATTTCCGACATTCATCGTCGTTATCCCAACCCGGCGCCCTGACCAGCACCCCCGTCTGTCACCCAAAAGGCCGTGGTATCAACGGCCTTTTTTGTTCGAAAATTATATTCTGTTGAGTCCTCCCCGATTTCCCCCCCAGTTGCTAACCTTGTTGAAAATCATCATAAAAACGACGAGCAGGGGCCATGTCATACATCAGCTCTTCCAGGCTTACTTTCCTTTCCTGGCTGGTACTTGCCGGCGGTCTGGTACTCACGCCGCTGGTGGCCCTTACCCTTACTCAGGAGGAAGAAGAGCGCGCCGTGACCGAGTTTGCGGCCGAAGCCGACCGGATCAGCCTGAGTGTCAAGGAACGTCTGGCCAGCTACGGTGTGGTGCTGCGCAGTGGCGCCGCCCTGTTCGACGCCTCCGATCTGGTCACCGAGCAGGACTGGCGCCGGTTCGTTGAACGGCTGCAACAGGACCCGGCACTGAGCGGACTGGAAGCCCTGGGCCTGGCCCGCTTTATTCACGAGCAGGAACGCCATGCCCACTCGACCTGGCTGAAACGAAACAATATTCGGGTTCATCCCATAGTTCCGTCCGGCAAACGCGACGCCTACGGCTATGTGCTTTACAGTGAAAACATCAACGGCGCCGACCAGGTCCCCCCCGGCCTGGATCTGCTGACCATTCCCGCACACGGCGCTGCCATGGAACGGGCCGAGCGCACCGGCAAAACCAGCCTGTCGGGCAAGATAAACGCCTCCCGGCAAACCGGGCCCGATACCAGCACCATGATATTTCAGCCCGTGTACCAGCAGAACGAACTGCTGGGCTGGATTTTTGGCGCGGTCAGCACCCATGCGCTGGTCAAGGACATGATGGAAGACGCCCTGCACCGACAGGCGCCCTGGACCACTCTGCGCATCTACGACGGCAACACCCCTTCAGCCAACGGCCTGCTCTATCAATATGGCAAGGCGCCGGCAACGCCCACCGCCTTTCTGCAACAACGCTTTCTCGACTTCAATGGCCGTCAGTGGCTGCTGGTGTTTGATCACCTCAACCCCGCCGCCGTCGTCAGTCATCAGTCCAGCATGCTGGTGCTGGGCGCCGGCCTGACCCTGACCATGTTGCTGTTTGCCCTGTTGCGCTCGGCCCTGGGGTCACGCAGCCGGGCCGAGGCACTGGCGGAGCAGCTGAGCGAAGAAATGAGCCAGCGTGAACGCCGTTACAGCCAGTTGCAGTCCCGCTTCAGTCATATCACCGGCCGGGTTTCCGGCATGCTGTTTGAATACCGGCTCGAAGCCAGTGGCCGCAGCACCTTTCCCTACGCCAGCGACGGCATTCGCCAGTTGTTCGGGCTGGACCCGGAGCAGGCCCGGAACAACGCCGCCGCCATGTTCGATGCCATTCACCCCGACGACGTGGACGGCGTGGCCGATGCCATGCTCGGCTCGGCCCGCGACCTGACCCCCTGGCATCACGAGTTTCGCGTCAACGGTGCCGATGGCCAGCCCCGCTGGCTGCTGGGAGACGCCCAGCCCCGGCGGGAAGCGGATGGCACCACCACCTGGTTTGGCGCCATCACCGACATCACCGCACGCAAACAAGCCGAGCAGGCGCTGAAGGCGGCCCACAGCCAGTCCCGCCACTTTCGCGCGGCCCTTGATCAGGTGTCTTCCTTTATCTACATGAAGGACACCCGCTTTCGTTATATCTATGCCAACCGGGCAGCGCTGGAACAATTTGGCTGCAACGGCACCACCCTCAAGGGCTGCATGGACGAACAGTTTTATGCGCCGGAAACGGCTCAGGAACTGCGCGACTCCGACCGCCGGGTGCTCACCGGCGAGCCCCGTTCGGAAGAGGTGGAGATCATCGGCAAGGACGGCCGCCGCACCGTGTTTATGGACGTGAAAACCCCCATTTTTGACGATCCCGAGCATCGGGAAATCGTCGGCCTGCTGGGTATTCGCACCGACATCACCCTGCTGAAAGACAACGAGCAGCAGCTGCGGCAACTGGCCCATTTCGATCCACTCACCCGGCTGCACAACCGGGTGTTGTTATCGGATCGGTTACGCCAGGCCATGACCCAGGCCCGCCGCCATGAGCAGTCGGTGGCGGTGGTCTATCTGGATCTCGACGGTTTCAAGGCCATCAACGACACCCATGGCCACGCCGCCGGCGACAAACTGCTGGTGGCGGTGGCCGGCCGCATGAAGGACGTGATCCGCGAAGGCGATACCCTGGCCCGGGTGGGAGGCGACGAGTTCGTGGCCATTCTGCTGGATCTGGCCGATCCCCATCATTGCACGCCCCTGCTGGAGCGGCTGTTGCAGGCCGCCGCCCGCCCGGTGAACTTGGACGGCCTCAGGCTGCGGGTCACCGCCAGCATGGGGGTTACCTTTTACCCTCAGGCCGAGGAGCTGGATCCGGATCAACTGCTGCGCCAGGCCGACCAGGCCATGTATCAGGCCAAGCTGGCGGGCAAGAACCGCTATCACCTGTTCGATACCGAACGGGATCGCTCGGTGCGCACCCATCACGAAAGCCTGGAACACATACGCCACGCCCTGCGCAACGGCGAGTTCGTGCTTTACTACCAGCCCAAGGTCAACATGCGCACCGGCCGGGTCATCGGCGCCGAGGCGCTGATCCGCTGGCAACACCCGCAAAAAGGCCTGCTATCGCCGGCCCACTTTCTGCCGGCGGTGGAAGAGCATGCCCTCGGGGTGGAACTCGGCAACTGGGTGATCGACGCCGCCCTGCAACAAATTCGGGAATGGCAGGCTCAGGGCCTGGCACTGGTGGTCAGCGTCAACCTGAGCGCCCGCCAGTTGCGCCAGGACGATTTTGTGGAGCAACTGCAGCAACTGCTGGGCCATTATCCCGACATCGATCCGGCCTGGCTGGAGCTGGAAATACTGGAAACCAGCACCCTGGGGGATCTGGCAAAAATTTCCGAGCGTCTGCAACGGTGCCGGGAACTGGGGCTGGCTGTGTCGCTGGACGACTTCGGCACCGGTTATTCATCGCTGACCTACCTAAAGCAGTTGCCCGCCGGCACCGTCAAGGTGGATCAAAGCTTTGTGCGTGACATTCTGGAAGACCCGGAAGACCTCACCATTCTCGACGGTGTGCTCAGCCTGGCCCGGGCCTTTGGCCGGGACGTGATTGCCGAAGGGGTGGAAACCGTGGAGCATGGCAACATGCTGTTGCGCATCGGCTGTGAGCAGGCGCAAGGCTACGGCATTGCCCGCCCCATGCCCGCCGCCGAACTGCCCGGCTGGGTGAAGCAGTGGCGGCCGGCCCCCCGCTGGGCCACCCTGCCCCGGGCCGACCGGGCCATGTTGCCGCTGCTGTATGCGGTTATTGAGCACGTGGCCTGGGTGGAGGCCGTGGGCCAGGCCCTGAAACAACCGGGTACGCCCTGGCCCAGCCTGGACGCCGACCAGTGCCGCTTTGGCGACTGGTACCACCACAGCTCTGCCGAGGAGCAGCAGCGTCTGGCCACCCTGGCAGATCTGCACCGGCAACTGCACCAGCAGGCCAGCCGGCTGCACCAGTGGCAGCAGGACGGCCAGGGCCAACAGGCGCTTGCAGGCTTCGACGAACTGCGGGCCCTGCACCGGCAACTGGCCGATGAACTGGAGCACAGGCTGACACCGCCCCCCCGCAACCTCACCGAAATACGCCCCAGGTTAAAGAGCGTCTGAGTCCCCTCAGGGCATCAGGAAGCGGCTTTCGGTGCGCACCTGATCCTGCTCTGTACCGGCCACAAACAGAATGGGGCGGGCCCTCTGTGCCGAGGCCACCTCGGCTCTCAGCGACAGGCTGATCGGCACTTCCGTCACTTCGCCCGGCACCAGGGTCAGCTGCTGCGGGCCATGCCAGCCGGGCTGCTCCAGCCCTTCCACACTCAAGACCACCCGTTGCGGCTGCTGGCTCTTGTTGGCAAGCTTGAGGGTAAAGGTGTTTTCCACGCCACCCTCCAGGGTCTCCCGGTACAGCTGATGACGATCACGCACCACTTCCAGCGCCAGCGTCGACCGGCCGGCCACGGCCAGCACCAGCAGGGCCAGTACCGCCACCGTCATGACGCCATAACACCAGACACGCATGTGAGCACGCCCCGAGTTGCGTCCGGCCAGGGCATTTTCACTGGCATAGCGCACCAGCCCGGTGCGATAGCCCATGCGCTTCATGGTCTGATCGCAGGCATCTATACAGGCGCCACAGTTGATGCATTCATACTGCAGGCCGTCACGAATATCGATGCCGGCGGGACACACCTGCACACACAGCTCGCAATCAATGCAATCGCCCAGCCCCTGGGCCCGGTGATCGCTATTACGCGAACGGGGGCCACGCTGCTCGCCCCGGCTCGCATCATAAGCCGCACTCAGGGTATTGGCGTCAAACATGGCCGACTGAAACCGGGAGTAAGGACACATGTGAGTGCACATTATGGTGCGCATCCAGCCTGCATTGAGGTAGGTACACAGGGTAAACAGCACTACCCAGAACGCCGGCCAGGGCGTTGCCGACAGTGTCAGCAACCCGTACGCCAGCTCATCGGCGGGGGTGAAATAGGCCACGAAGGTAAAACCGCTCAGCAGGGCGATCAGCAACCAGAGCAGATGCTTGGCGCCCTTGCGCAGCAGCCAATCGGCATTGCGGCCCCCCCGATCCCGCTGGCGGCGGCGGTTGGCGCTACCTTCCAGCTTTTGCTCCACCCAGATAAACCAGAAGGTCCATACCGTTTGCGGACACAAAAAGCCGCACCACACCCGGCCCAGCCAGGTGGTGATAAAAAACAGGCCAAAGGCGGCCACCGTCAGCAACAGCGCCAGCAGGGTCAGGTCCTGGGGCCAGATGGTCATGCCGAACAGGTGAAAACGCTGCTGGGCCCAGTCCAGCAATATCGCCTGGCGACCGTTCCAGCTCAGCCAGGGCCCGAGCAAAAACAGCAGCATCAGGCTCCAGCCCAGCCGGCGGCGCAGCCGCTGCCAGCGCCCCTGCTGGGCCCTGACGTAAATATGCCCCTGATCGCGGGGCCGGGAGGCGTCGGTACACACCTTGACGTCGATTCGGGATGAAGTGTCGTTCATAAGGCTCACTTGCGTTGTGGTTCACCACCGGCAACAGGCCGGCGGAGTACGCAGTAGAGCATGGCGGCCCCGCCCTCGACAGAAACAGTCGGGGCCGCAAAAACCATAACAGTTCAGGCTCCGGTCAAGCCAAAACCATAACAGTGACCGTTCAGACCTCGGCCATCAGCTCACCGATAAGAACCGACAGCCGGGCCACCGCCTCCTCGCTGCGGGAATTCCAGGGCAGCGACACGTTAAGCCGGAAACAGTGCCGGAACTGCTCACCGGCGGCGAACATGCGCCCGGGTGCAATGGTGATGCCCTCGGCCAGAGCGCGACGATAAAGCTCGGTGGCATCCAGCCCGGCGGGCAGACTCAGCCACAAAAAGTAACCGCCCCGGCTGGGGTGCACTGTCACCCCGGTCGGCAACTGCCGGCACAGGGCCTGATAAAACCAGTGCTTGCGCTGGGCCAGCAGCCGCCGCAGGGTATGCAGGTGCCGATCGTAATGGTGTGACGCCAGGTAATCGGCCAGTGCCAGCTGCATGGGCGCACTGGTGGACAGGGTACTCATCAATTGCAGCCGCTGAATCTCCGGCGCCCGGGGCCCCGCCGCCACCCAGCCAATACGCAGGCCGGTGGCCAGGGTCTTGGAAAAGGAAGAGCAGTGCAATACGCCCTCACCCGATGCCCGCAGCGGTAATGGCGCCTGCTCGCCGTCATAGAGCTCGGCGTAGACGTCGTCTTCCACCAACGGCACCTTGTATTCATTCAGCAGCGCCAGCAGGCGGGTGCGGGCCGATGCCGCCAGACTGACCCCGAGCGGGTTCTGGCAATGACTCATCAGCCAGCAGGCCTTTACCGGATAACGTGCCAGCGCATCGGCCAGGGCATCAAGATCCAGGCCATGCACCGGATCCACCGGCACCGCCAGCGCCTTGAGCTGCAACCGTTCAATCGCCTGCAGGGCACCATAAAAGGCCGGCGCTTCCACCAGCACCCAGTCTCCCGGTCGGGTCAGCGCCTGCAGGCTGAGGTTGAGCGCTTCCAGCGCCCCCGAAGTGATCACCACTTCCTCCGGTGACACTGCCATTCCCCGCGCCGCATAGCGGCGGGCAATGGCCCGGCGCAACTCGGCACAACCCGGGGGCAACACCTGCTGGTGGGCCGGATCCAGGTGCCGGGCCACCCGGCTCAGGGAACGCGCCAGTTGCTCTTTGGGAAACAGCGACGGATGGGGAAAGGCCGAGCCAAAGGCCACGCAGTCGGGCCGCTGGCCCGCCTGCAGCACATTGAAGATAAAGGCGTTGATATCCACCGCCTCGGCGGCATGGAAGGCCGGGCGGGCGGCATTGGCGGGACTGTGCTGACGGGGCGCCACCCGGTAGCCGGACTGGGGCTGCGCCAGTATCCAGCCCTGGCTTTCCAGCAACTGGTAGGCGCTGAGCACCGTCATCAGACTGAAACCGGATCGCCTGGCGCTCTCCCGCAAGGACGGCAGCCGGTCGCCGGGCTGCCAGACACCGGTTTCAATCTGCTCTTGCAGCTGGCCCGCCAGGCGGCGGTATTTGCTGCTCACATCAGAGTGCCAGCTGGCAGTTTTCCCCTTCCAGCTCGGCCATTTCCTGATCCAGGCTGAGAGACTGGCGCAGATCGGCCACTTCCTGCTGGTGGGCCCGGCGCAGCTTCTTGCGCAGCTTGCCCATCACGAAACGACGAATTTCTTCTTCGTCTTCCAGCACCAGGCCGGGCACGGCGGTGGGCTTGCGGGTCTTTTCGTCCAGCGCCACCATGGTGAAATAGGAGGTATTGGTGTGCTTGACGATGCCCTGCTTGAAGTCTTCCGACACCACCTTGATGCCCACTTCCATCGAGCTCTTGCCCACGTAGTTGACCGAGGCGTACAGGGTCAGCAGTTCGCCCACTTCCACCGGGTTGAGAAAGTCCACCGAGTCGACCGAGGCGGTCACACAATAGCCCTTGGCGTGGCTGGCGGCGCAGGTGTAGGCGATCTTGTCCATCAGCGACAGAATAATGCCGCCATGCACCTTGCCACCAAAATTGGCATAGGAAGGCACCATCAGCTCCTTGAGGATCACCTGGGACGACTTGACCGTACTGAAAACCGCTTCGCTCATTGCTTCACCTGAAAAATACTTGCTGTCTTGTTAAATGTTAGCGTGCGGCAGCACCCCCACCGCACAGGGTGGCAAGCATGGACGAGCCGGGCCGTCAGGTAAACCGCCAAGGCGTGTAAAAACCGGTATTTATCACGTTTTTATTTCAGCTCCGGTCGCCCGCCACGGCAACTGTCAGGTATTATTTACACTCAAACGTTCGACCAAGCCAAATCATGCGCCTGAAAGTAAACTGTGAAGACCGTCTGGGCCTGACCCGGGAGCTGCTCAATATTCTGGTGGAGCACCGCATCGACCTGCGCGGCATCGAGATCGATACCAGCGGCATTATCTACCTCAACTTTCCCGCCCTCGACTTTGCCGAGTTGCAGCACCTGATGCCGGCCATTCGCCGCCTGTCCGGCGTGCACGACGTGCAGACCATTGCCTGCATGCCCTCGGAACAGGAGCACAATGCCATTGTCGCCCTGCTGAAAGTGCTGCCCGATGCCGTGGTGGCGCTGGATATAAAGGGCCGCATTACCCTGGCCAACGACGCCGCCTGCGCCCTGCTCGACGAACCTCAGCATCAACTGCTGCAACAGCCCCTGGGCCCCCGGCTGAAAGGGGTGTTTGTCAGCCGCTGGCTGGAGCAGGACGAGCCTCACCCCCTGAGCGAACGGGTAATGATTGACGGCGAGCCCTGGCTGGCCGACTTTCTGCCCATCTGGGTCACCGAGGAATCCGGCGAGCAAAGCCTGGCCGGCGCTGTAGTGGTGTTCAAGTCTGCCTGGCGCATTGGCCAGCACTTCAAGGCCATGCGCCACCGGGAGTCCAAGCACTTCGACGACTTCATTGCCCACAGCCCCGCCATGGCCGAGCTGCTGAGTGAGGCCCGCCGGCTGGCGGTACTGGATGCGCCCCTGCTTATTCAGGGAGAAACCGGCACCGGCAAGGAGCAGCTGGCCCGGGCCTGTCACCGCGCCAGCCTGCGTGGTGAAGGCCCCTTTATGCTGCTCAACTGCGCCGCCATTCCCGACGATGCCGCCGAAAACGAGCTGTTCGGCTATGCCCCCGGTGCCTTTGGCAACAATCAAAAAGGCAAGCGCGGCGTGCTGGAGCAGGCCAATGGTGGCACCCTGGTGCTGGACGAAATCGGTGAAATGTCGCCGCTGCTGCAGCGCAAACTGCTACGCGTGCTGCAGGACGGCGTGTTTCGCCGGCTGGGTGACGAGCAGGAAGTGAAGGTAGACATTCGTGTGATCTGCACCAGCCAGCAGGATCTGGCGGCGCTGGTGCAAAACGGCCAGTTTCGCCAGGATCTGTTCTACCGGCTTAACGTGCTCAACCTGCGGGTGCCCTCTTTGCGCGAGCGGCAAAAGGACATACTGCCCCTGGCCCGGCACCTGTGCACCCGCTACGCCGCCGAGCTGGAGCGGCCCCAGCCCCGGCTGTCTGCAAGGCTGGCCGACTATCTGCAGCACTACCCCTGGCCCGGCAACGTGCGTCAGCTCGGCAACAGCCTGTACCGGGCCATCAGCCTGCTGGACGGCGACGAGCTGGATGTGGACTCGCTGTCACTGCCCGAGCAAAGCGGCCTGCCGGGGCTGGACGCCCTCTGTGAAGGCTCACTGGAAGACGCGGTCAAGGGCTTTGAGCGCCTGCTGCTGGAACGACTCTACCCGGAATATCCGTCCAGCCGGCTGCTGGCCAAACGCCTAGGCATCTCCCACACGGCCGTGGCCAACAAGCTACGGGATTACGGCATCGGCAGGCACAAGAAATAAGGCTGGAACGCGCAGGTGACTCCGCACTCACCTTGTCACCCCCGCGAAGGCGGGGGCCAGGGCAGACAACCGTGAAGTTTGGTTTTGTGCGGTTCTGCAGGTGAACGTTATGAGCAGGACCGTGCATCATGCTCTGGATTCCCGTTTCCACGGGAATGACGGCTTTAAACCCCCAACGAAGGGGGTCCATGCATGATCTGCCACAATGCCACTGAACTAAGCTGTATTGATGGACTCCGCTCATTCCGGGAATACCACGACAGGAGGTATTCATCATGAAACGCGGGTTATTACTGCTGATATTCGCCGCCCTGCCGGCCTGGGCACAAAACGTGCCGCTGTGCTCCCCCGAGTGGGCACAATGGGTAGAGCAAAAGGTGCAGACGGGCGACGGCCGAGGCCATGGCCCGGATACAGGCACGGACGAATGGAAGTCGGTGGTGGAATTTCGGTTAGGCATTCGCGGTGACGCTGCTGTTCCGGCCCGTGAGACTCAGGCCTGGTGTGAGCATATTGATGCGCTGGTAAAACAGGGACCGTCGTTTTCCTGTAAGGGCGTTCAGCCCGGCAGTATGGAGGCCATGATCTGCAACGACGCCGGCCTGGCGGCCCGGGACCGGCAACTGGCCGGCGTCTACCAGCGAGCGCTGGCCAAAGCCGGCAATGAGCAGCCGCCCATGCTCAGGGCCGAGCAACGGGGCTGGATCAAGGGTCGTAACGACTGCTGGAAAAGCGAGGACCAGCGCGCCTGCGTGCGACTGCAATATGAGCTGCACACCGCCGAGCTGCAAGCCCGCTACCGGCTGGTGCCCGCACGCGGCCCGTTCCGCTTTGCCTGTGACGGCAACCCCACCAACGAGGTGGTGGTGACTTTTTTCGACACTCAGCCTTCTACCCTGAACGCCGAATACGGCGACAGTGTGTCGCTGATGTATATTCAGCCCAGCGCCAGCGGCAGCCGCTATGAAGGCCGCAACGAAAGTTTCTGGGAGCACCAGGGGAAAGCCACCGTTCGCTGGGGACATGATTCCCCGGAAATGCGGTGCGAGAGAGTGAAGTAACGCTCCCAACTTCCCGTCACCCGCGCACTTATCTTGTCGCCCCCGCGAAGGCGGGGGTCCAAGGCAGACGACCGTGAAGGTTGGTTTTGTGCGGGTCTGCCAATGGGCGTTGTGGGCAAGGCCCTGCTGTATGTTCTGGATGCTCACTTCACGGGCATGACGGCTTCAGAACATTCCCCGTAGTCCTTCAGAAAAAAAACGGCCTGCGCGTGGCAGGCCGAAAGAAAACAGAGACTGGGGTTTTGCCCGATCAGGCAAACACGAAATACTTGCGTACGGTTTCCACTACTTCCCAGGTGCCCTGAAAGCCCGGCTCCACCACAAAGATGTCGCCCGCCTTCAGGTGAATGGGCTCGCCGCCTTCGGGGGTGAGAATGCAGTAACCTTCGCGGAAATCACAATATTCCCACTTGGTGTAGTTCACCGCCCATTTGCCCGGGGTGCAGATCCAGGTACCCATGATCTTGCTGCCGTCTTCCGAGGTGTAGGCATTGAGGTTAACGGTATGGGGGTCACCCGACAGCTTTTCCCACTTGGTGGCATCCAGCAGCACCTGGGGCTGGGTATCGCGCAGTACCGTAATTTTCTGAGACATGATGGCTCCTTGTTCATGCCGAATGCGTTGGCATTCGAGAGGTAAATGAGTGTTCAGCTGCCCAGTACCACCGTCTTGCCCTGGTACATAAACACCCGCTTTTCAATGTGATACTGAATGGCTTTGGCCAGAGTCACGCATTCAATGTCGCGGCCCTTGGCCACCAGATCTTCCGGGTAATGGCTGTGATCCACCGCCTGTACCCCTTGAGTAATGATGGGCCCTTCATCCAGCTCGTTATTGATGTAATGAGCCGTGGCTCCCACCAGCTTCACCCCCTTTTCGTAAGCCTGATGGTAAGGCTGGGCACCCTTGAAACCGGGCAACAGGGAGTGGTGAATGTTGATGGCGCGGCCGGCCATCTTGTCGCACAGATCCGGGCTCAGCACCTGCATGTAGCGGGCCAGCACCACCAGATCGGCGTCCGACTCCTGCACGATTCTCCACAACTGCGCCTCCTGCTCGGCCTTGGTCTCCGGCGTAATCGGCAGGTGGTAATAGGGAATATGGTGCCAGTCGGCCAGCCGCTGCAGATCCGGGTGATTGGAGATGATGGCCGGAATTTCGATGCCCAGCTGACCGGTGCGGTAGCGATACAGCAGATCGTTCAGGCAATGGTCGAACTTCGACACCAGTATCACCACATTGGGCCGGCGGCTGCGATCGGTCAGCTCCCACTCCATGCCGAATTTTTCGGCCCGGGGGGCAAAGCCGTCACGAAACGCCGCTTCGTCGAACTCGCCCTGCTCGGGCTTGCGAAACTCCACTCGAATAAAAAAGTGGCCGGCACGGGCATCGTCAAAGGTCTGCATGTCCGCCACGTAACAGCCCTGCTGAAACAGGTAGCCGGTCACCGCATCCACGGTGCCCAGCCGGCTTTCACAACTGGCGGTGAGGATAAGGGTATCGTGCTGGTTCATGCTGTGCCTCCCATGGCGATGCGTGTTCCCTTGCAGTAAGGCCCGGCGGACCGGGCCTCAATTTATGTTACTTGCCGATCACCAGGCCGTATTCCCGGCTGGCATCCTGCAGCCACAGCCACAGGTAGTCGGAGAAGCTGCGGCGGATCACCAGCTCAAAGCTCTCGGCACCGGTGCGGCGCAGCAGCGCCGAGCTCTTGGCGAACACGGTACCCACACACTTGCCGGTGGGGAAATTGGACGGGTGCACATCGTAGGGGCACGACTTGCGAATGACCATTTCCGCCTTGGGACCGGACAGCTCAATCACGGTCTGGCCGCCGCTTACATCGGTGATGGCATAGTGGCCGGACAGCTGCTCGCGCAGCGCCTGCTGCAGCGGGCCTTCCTGACCCCCTTCGGTGATGATCAGCCACTCGTCGGGAGACAGCCACTGCACCAGCGCCTTGCTGCTTTCGGCAGAGCTGCAGGCCCGGGTGGGCAGTGCCACGCCCAGTACCTTTTCCACGGTTTTGGCGAACAGCTCGTTACTGGCGTTGCCGCGCAGTACCAGATGACCCATAAAGGCCTTTTCGCGCAGCACCACTTCACCCTGCTGATCCTGTTTGGCCAGCGTCTCCAGGTTGGCGTGGTACAGCGGGGATTCCACCCGCACCTGGCGTTGTACTTCAGTCTGTTTGGCGGTGTTGTTAGACATGCTGACGCTCTCCTTTGGGATCATAGAAAATCGGGCTGGTGATTTCGGCTTCCAGCACCCGGCCGTCCGCCAGCGGACAGTACACGGTTTCGCCCATTCGGTTCAGACCATCCTTGACCACGCCCATGGCGATGTTGTGGCCCAAGTTGGCGCTGTAGTAACTGGATGACACATGGCCAACCATGGGTACCGGCACCGGATGGTTGGGGTCCAGTACAATCTGGGCGCCTTCCGGAATCACGGTCTTGGCTTCCTTGCACTTCAGGCCCACCAGCTGCTTGCGGTCGGTGCGCGCGGTGTCTTCCCGGCTCCAGGAACGCTGACCGATGAAGGGGAACGGCTTGTTCTTGCCCACACACCAGTTCATGTTCAGATCCTGCGGCGTTACGGAGCCGTCAGTGTCCTGACCCACAATGATGAAGCCCTTTTCGGCACGCAGCACGTGCATGGTTTCGGTGCCGTACGGGGTGATGTCAAATTCGGCACCCGCTTCCATCAGCGCTTCCCACACATGCATGCCGTAGTTGGCCTGCACGTTCACCTCAAAGCTCAGCTCACCGGTGAAGGAGATGCGGAAGATGCGGCCTTTCACACCGGCAATGGTGGCGTCCTTCCAGGTCATAAAGGGGAAGGCGTCACCGGCCAGATCCACGTCTTCACAGACCTTTTCCAGCACCTTGCGGCTGTTAGGACCGGATACGGTCATGGTGGCCCAGTGATCGGTCACGGAGGTGAAATACACTTCCAGCTCCGGCCATTCGGTCTGGTGCCACAGTTCCAGCCACTGCAGTACGCCCGCGGCGCCGCCGGTGGTGGTGGTCATCACAAAGTGCTCGTCGGTGATGCAGGAGGTCACACCATCGTCAAACACCATGCCGTCTTCTTTACACATCAGGCCGTAGCGGCAGAAACCGGGGTTCAGCTTGGCCCAGGCGTTGGTGTAGATACGCTGCAGGAATTCCCGCGCATCCTTGCCCTGAATGTCGATCTTGCCCAGGGTGGAAGCATCGAGAATGCCCACGCTGGTCCGCGCTGCCACACACTCGCGGTTAACCGCCTGGTGCATGTCTTCGCCCGCCTTGGGGAAGTACCAGGGACGCTTCCACTGACCCACGTCTTCGAACTCGGCGCCGTTCTTCACGTGCCAGGCATGCATGGCGCTGAAGCGGGCCGGGTCGAACAGGTGACCCGCGTCACGGCCGGCAAAGGCGCCCATGGTGATCGGGGTGTAGTTCGGACGGAAAATGGTGGTACCGGTTTCCGGAATGCTCTTGCCCATGGCATTGGCAGCAATGGCCATGCCGTTGATGTTGCCGAGCTTACCCTGGTCGGTACCAAAGCCCATGGCGGTATAACGCTTGATGTGCTCGATGGACTCAAAGCCTTCGCGTACGGCCAGCTCGATGCCGGCGGCGGTCACGTCGTTCTGATAGTCGACGAACTGCTTGGGCGCACGGCTGGTGGCGCGGCTGTGGGGCACCAGGAACAGGGCCTGAGCCTGATCTTCCCGCGGATCCGTGGTGTTGACGTCGGCATCTACCACATTGGCAGACAGCTCACCGTAACCGGTGGCTTCGGCGGCCTCACGACCGGCCTTGAGGCCCTCGTTCAGTACCGCAGACAGACCATAGGTACCCTGCATGCCGCCGGCCAGCAGTTGCTTCTGCACGGTTTCGCCGGGCACAAAGCCGATGACGTCGGCATTCCAGACCGGACGGGAACCGGTGTGGGCGGTCAGGTGCACCACCGGGCTCCAGCCGCCGGACGTGGCGATGATGTCACAGTTAAGCTGCACGGCGTCGCCGGTCACACGGCTGCCGTCGCTGGTGATGGGCGCAACCTTGGCACCGTTCACCCGCTTCTTGCCGGTGGCTTCAATCAGGCCGTGGCCGGTGTAGATCTTTACGCCACGGGCCTTGAGCTGGTGGTAGCGATCGCCGTCGGGCTTGGAACGGCTGTCAATCACGGCCACGATTTCACGGCCGGCGTCCAGCCAGTCGATGGCGGCCTGATAGCCGTAATCGTTACAGGTCATCAGCACCAGCTGCTTGCCCGGGGCCACGCCATAGCGGTTGACGTAGGTGGACAGGGCGCTGGCCACGTAGCAGCCGGGCAGATCGTTGTTGGCGAATACCAGCGGACGCTCCTGAGCGCCGGTGGCCAGTACCACGCGGCCGGCACGAATGCGGTGCAGACGCTGACGGGTCTTGCCGGAAATACGCTCGCCCAGATGATCGGTACGGCGCTCCATCACGGACACGAAGTTCTGATCGTAGTAACCGGACGCGGTGCTGCGTGGCAGCAGGGTCACGTCGGGCAGGGCTTCCAGCTCTTTCACTGCCGCGGCCACCCAGGCAGCCGGTGCCTGGCCGTTGATTTCCTGAGTGCTGTGCAGCAGGTGGCCACCGAACTCATTCTGCTCGTCCACCAGAATGACGCGGGCGCCACGGCGACCGGCGGCCAGGGCCGCGGTCAGACCGGCGGCACCACCACCCACCACCAGCACGTCGCAGTGATGGTTGAGCTTGTCATAGGTGTCCGGATCCCGCTCGTTGGGCACCCGGCCAAGGCCGGCGGCCTTGCGGATCAGGTGCTCGTACTTGGGCCACATGGACTGCGGATACATAAAGGTTTTGTAGTAGAAGCCGGGGGGCATCATGCTGCCGCCGAGCTTGCCCATCACGCCCATGATGTCCTTGTCGACATTCGGCCAGCCGTTGGTGCTGGCGGCGGTCAGACCATCGTACAGCTCGGCCTGGGTGCCACGAATGTTGGGGATCATGGTGGCTTCACTAGAGCCCACCTGCAGAATGCAGTTCGGCTCGTCGGCACCGGCGGCCATGATGCCGCGCGGACGGGAGTACTTGAACGAGCGACCGACCACGTCCACGCCGTTGGCCAGCAGGGCCGAAGCAATGGTGTCACCGGCCAGGCCTTCATAGCGCTTGCCGTTGAAAATAAAGTTGAGCGGCTTGCCGGCGTCTACCCGGCCCTTGCCCTGAATGCGGTTCTGCTGGCTCATGACTGGCCTCCTTGCTGCGGCTGTTCGCCCACCTTGTAGGTTTCCTTGATTTCATAAGTCACTGTGTGCCGGGTGGCATTGAAGAACTTGCGGCAACCGGCGGCGTGGTACCACATCTCGTGATGCAGGCCACGGGGGTTCTTGCGCAGGAACAGGTACTCGGCCCACTCCTTGTCGCTCAGCGCATTGGGATCCGCCGGGCGGGCAATGTGCGCTTCGCCGCCGTAGTGGAACTCTTCTTCTTCCCGGTGTTCGCCGCAGTGCGGACAATAAATGTTAAACATTGTCTCTCTCCTTTAGTGGGCAACGCCGGCTGCGCCGTGTTCGTCGATCAGGTGACCAGTGGTAAAGCGGTCTACGTTAAACGGTTTGGCCAGGGGGTGCGGATCGTCCTTGGCAATGGTGTGGGCGAACACGTTGCCCGAGCCCGGCGTGGCCTTGAAGCCGCCGGTGCCCCAACCGCAGTTGAAATACAGGCCCTTGATATGGGTCTTGGAAATAATCGGACAGGCATCCGGACAGGTATCCACAATACCGCCCCAGGTGCGGTTCAGACGAACCCGGCTGAAAATGGGGAACATCTCGACGATGGCCGCCATGGTGTGCTCCACCACCGGGAAGGAGCCGCGCTGGCCGTAGCCCAGGTAGCTGTCGATACCGGCGCCGATCACCAGGTCGCCCTTGTCGGACTGGGACACATAGCCGTGTACGTGGTTGGACATCACCACTGTGTCGAGGATCGGCTTCACCGGCTCGGATACCATGGCCTGCAGCGGGTGGGATTCCAGCGGCAGCTTCATGCCCACCATGTCGGCCATCACGCCGGAGTTGCCGGCGGTCACACAGGCTACCTTGGGCGCCTTGATAAAGCCGCGGGTGGTGTCCACCCCGGTCACGGCGCCGTTTTCGCGGCGAATGCCGGTCACTTCGGTCTGCTGGATCAGGTGCACGCCCATGGCGTCGGCGGCGCGGGCAAAGCCCCAGGCCACGGCGTCGTGACGGGCGGTGCCGCCGCGAGGCTGCCAGGACGCACCCAGCACCGGGTAGCGGGCGTTCTTGGAGCAATCCAGAATCGGTACCAGATCCTGCACGTCCTTGGTGTACAGCACTTCACTGTCGATGCCGTTCAGACGGTTGGCATTGACCCGGCGCTCGATGTCGCGCATGTCCTGCAGGGTGTGACCCAGGTTGAGTACACCGCGCTGGCTGAACATCAGGTTGTAGTTCAGATCCTGGGCCAGGCCTTCCCACAGTTTCATGGAATGCTCATAGAGCCAGGCCGCTTCGTCCCACAGGTAGTTGGAGCGCACGATAGTGGTGTTACGGGCGGTGTTGCCGCCACCCAGGTAGCCCTTTTCGATCACCGCTACATTGGTGATGCCGTGCTCCTTGGCCAGATAGTAGGCCGTGGCCAGACCGTGGCCGCCGCCGCCCACGATGATCACATCGTAGCCTTCGTGCTTGGGAGTGGGGTTGCGCCACACTTTCTGCCAGTTCTCGTGGTGAGTCAGGGCATGCTTGAGCAGCCCGAATCCTGAATATTTCTGCATGAGGGTCACCTGTTGTTTGAATTCCGTGTCCTGTTTGGGTGAAACCGCTTAGCGATACACCGGGAAATAGCTGCAAAGGCTGGCCACCTGGTCCTTGACCGAGATGATCACGTCCGGGTCGTCCATGTGCTCCAGAATGTCGCAGATCCAGCCTGCCAGCTGGCGGCAGTGCTCGGCCTTGAAACCGCGGCTGGTGACCGCCGGCGTACCGATGCGCAGGCCCGAGGTCACAAAGGGCGGCTGCGGGTCATTGGGCACGGCGTTTTTGTTGACGGTAATGTTGGCCTCACCCAGCACTCTGTCTGCGTCCTTGCCGGTAATGCCCCGGGCTGACAGGTCAAGCAGGAACAGGTGGTTCTCGGTACCGTTTGAGACCACGTCAAAGCCGCGCTTCTGGAACACTTCCACCATGGCCTGGGCGTTTTCCACCACCGCCTGCTGGTAATCGCGAAACTCGGGCTTGAGTGCCTCGGCAAAGGCCACGGCCTTGGCGGCGATGGCATGCATCAGCGGGCCACCCTGGCCACCGGGGAACACGGCGCCGTTGAATTTCTTTTCCAGCTCCGGGTTGGCCTTGGCCAGGATCAGGCCGCCACGGGGGCCGCGCAGGGTCTTGTGGGTGGTGGTGGTGACCACGTCGGCAAAGGGCACCGGGTTGGGGTACACACCGGCGGCCACCAGACCGGCGACGTGGGCCATGTCGACAAACAGATAGGCACCCACCTTGTCGGCGATGGCGCGGAACCGGGCCCAGTCCATGATCTGGGAGTAGGCGGAAAAACCGGCCACAATCATTTTGGGCTTGTGCTCCAGCGCCAGCTGCTCAACCTGGTCGTAGTCCACCTCACCGGTGGTTTCGTTCAGGCCATACTGCACGGCGTTGTAGATTTTGCCGGAGAAGCTCACCTTGGCACCGTGGGTCAGGTGACCGCCGTGGGCCAGGCTCATGCCCAGCACGGTGTCGCCGGGGGCGCACAGGGCCATGTAAACGGCGGCGTTGGCCTGGGAGCCGGAATGAGGCTGAACGTTGGCGTAGTCGGCGCCGAACAGTTCCTTGGCACGATCAATGGCCAGCTGTTCCACCTTGTCTACCGCTTCGCAACCGCCATAATAGCGCTTGCCCGGATAGCCTTCCGCATACTTGTTGGTAAGCACCGAGCCCTGGGCTTCCATCACGGCCGGGCTGGTGTAGTTTTCCGAAGCAATCAGCTCGATATGCTGCTCCTGACGGCTGGCCTCTTCTTCCATGGCCGACCACAGGGCCGGGTCGATATCCTGAATGCGGGTGTGCTTGCTGAACATGTCGTAACCTCCTTGTTCGCGCCGGGCTCCGCCCGGGTCTGTGTTCATTCAGCCGGCACCGTGATGACGGTCTGCCGATTGTGCTTTGACGGCATACTACTGCCGGGGAAGGATGTGCAGATGACTGGTTGCGGCCCAATGCTGCGTATTTGCGACAAAAAAATCACATTCCGGCAACATTCGTGATCGGGATCCGACATTGTCGCCAGGGTTGTACACAGAGCAAAGAGTGCAAAGGGGGCGCCGGCGGGGTAAACTCCGGTTAACACGCAGTAACATCAATAAGGCCGGCTCTCTCTGCGGCGCCCGCACCATCGAAACCATGTCTCAAGTCAGTGAAAAACGTCACTTCAGCCACCGGCTGCGTGACACCAACAGCGCCTTTCTGCCTGCCCGCACCGCCGGCAATGCGCCGGTGCGCGTCGGCTTTGTGCTGCTGCCCCACTTTTCCATGATGGCTTTTACCGCCGCCGTCGATGCCCTGGTCACCGCCAACCTGGTGCAGTCCACCCCCCTGTTCACCATTACCAGCTACGGTCTCGACAGCCCCAAGGTGCACAGTGATCTGGCCATCGACATTTCCGCCAACCACATCCTGGCCGAGCTGCCCCTGGACGGTGATGACGCCCTCGATGTGGTGGTGGTGTGCGGCGGCTTTCGCTGCAGCCTGGCCGAGCACGGCGAACTGTCCCGCAAGCTCAAACTCGCCACCAAGCGGCAAAAAGTGCTGGGCGGTCTGTGGAATGGCGCCGTGGCCCTGGCCCATGCCGGCGTGCTCGACGGCCTGTGCTGCGCCATTCATCCCGACAACCACAGCTATACCCGAGAGCGCTTTCCGGCGGTGGAGGTGTCCAACCAGGCCATGGTGGTGGACGCCCGCATTCTCACCAGCGCCGGCCCCAGCAGCGCCCTGGAAATGATGCTGATGATGATTGAACGGCTGCACGGCCCCGACACGGTGCGTGCCATTCGTGAAATTCTGAGCAGCGACCGCCTCGCCGACAGCAGCGAAACCCGGCTGACCCTGGCGGAAAACGACCCGGCCCTGCCCGGGCCGCTTCGGGATCTGCTGCGGCTGATGAACAGCAATATCGAAGAGCCGCTCGGCATTGAAGAGCTGGCCGGTTATGTGGGGCTGTCGCGCCGGCGGGTGGAGCGGCTGTTTCAGACTCATCTGCAGGCCACGCCCTCGCGCTACTATCTGGAGCTGCGCATTACCCAGGCACGCCGCCTGCTGCTGCAGAGCGACGACAGCATTGCCAACATTGCGGTGGCCTGCGGCTTTGCCAGCTCCACCCACTTCAGCCACTGCTTCAAGGACTTCTTCGGCGTATCTCCCAGTCAGGCCCGGCAGTTGCGGCGGGACGCCGCCGGCTGAACGCGTTGACAAGGCCGCGACGGCGGTGATAGATAGATTTGGGCCAGGCAGGGCATCATCAACAACACGGGCATGATATGGATATCAGCATTCTGATAGTGGAAGACGACGACATCACCAGAGACTGCCTGGCCGACTACTTTCGCCAGGAACAATATGAGGTGCACGGCGCCGCCAGTGCCGAGGAGGCCGAGCAACTGATGCAGGCGCACAAGGTGGATCTGGTGCTGCTCGACATACGCCTGCCGGGCAAGGACGGCCTCACTCTGACCCGGGAAATTCGCGCCAACAGCGACACCGGCATCATTCTGGTCACCAGCCGTCAGGACGACATCGAGCGCATTATCGGTCTCGAATGCGGCGCCGACGAATACGTGTCCAAGCCCTTTAACCCCAGGGAGCTGCTGGCCCGGGCCAAGAACCTGGCCCGCCGGGTGCGGGCGGCCTCCCCCCGTGAACAGACCGCCAGCACCCAGCTGCGCCGCTTTGACGACTGGCGCATCGATCTCGACCGCCGCCTGCTGCTGAGCGACGACGACGAGTCCACGCCCCTCACCCACGGTGAATATCAGTTGCTGTGCGCCTTTATGAACCATGCCGGCCAGACCCTGTCCCGGGATCAGCTGATGGATCGCATCAAAAACCGGGAATGGGCCCCCAACGACCGCACCATAGACGTGCTGGTGGGCCGTCTGCGGCGCAAGCTGGGGGATGACCCCGCCAGCCCGCGCATCATCCTGACCGTGCACGGTGCCGGCTATGTGTTTACTCCCAGGGCGGTGCCGTGTTGCTGATGCTACGCCTGCTGTTGTTGCTGCTGCCCGCCCTGGCCTGGGCAAAGCCCCCCACCATTACCGCCTGTGGCCACCCCGTGTATCCGCCGCTGTCGTGGGAGCAAAACGGTGAGCTCACCGGCATAGCCCCGCACCTGGCGCGCAAGCTGCTGGCCGAGCAGGGTTATCAGGTGGACATGCGGGTATTCGGCAACTGGGAGCGCTGCCAGCTGGCGGCGCGCCAGGGCAAGGTGGACCTGATTGTGGCTGCCTACAAGACCCGGGCCCGGGAAAAGGACTTTTTGTTCAGCGCGACACCCATAGTGGCAGACCCGGTGGTGCTGTTCACCCACTTCGGCAACGGCAGCCGGGTGCCCTGGAACCTGACCACCCAAACCCTGGGGCTGCTGTTTGGCGATAGTTTCGGCGACGAATTCGACCACCTCACCGCTCACCACCCCCATGTGGAGCGGGTCTCCACCGGCGAGCAGAACTTTCACAAACTGGCCCTGGGCCGCATCGATTACATGCCCATCGGCCTGGCCACCGGCAAGCTGCAAACACAAAAGCTCGGCCTGACCGGGCAGGTGCAGCCCCTGCCCGAGCTGCTGACCCTGGAGCACTATCACCTGGCCGTGCCCAGGGGCTCGCGGCTGTCCCCCCTGCTGCCGGCGCTGTCGGCGCGGCTGCGGGAACTGGCCGAAAACCGTTACATTGAACAGATCACGCCCCATTTTGAACGCCATTACCTGGACGCCCCCTGAATGAATGCCCTGTTGACCCTGCTGCCCCGCTACCGGCGGCGGCACCCTCTGAGTTTTCGCCTGTTCTGGCTTATCATCGGCGTCAGCCTGTGCTTTACCCTGCTGTCTACCGGCGTGCAGCTGTGGCTGGATCACCGCAAGATCAACCGGGAAATGGACGAACGGCTGGTACTGATTGAGCAAAGCTACCTTAACGGTCTGTCACAGAGCCTGTGGGATCTGAACCTGCCCCAGGCCCGGCTGCAGCTGGAAAGCATGCTCGACATGCCCCACATGGCCAGCCTCACGGTCACCGGCGATGGTCTGGACCAGCCGCTGGTTCTGACCAGGGGGCCGGGCAACGACGGCGTGAACCGCCACGGCTTTGAGCTGGTGTACCCCAGCCCGGCGCTGGGGCCGCAAACCGTGGGCCGGCTGGAGGTGGCCTTCAGCCGGCAAAGCATTCGTCATCAGCTGATCGGCCGGGCCCGCAGCATTTTGCTGGGCCAGTCGCTCACCGTGCTGCTGATTGCCCTGAGCCTGATGCTGGTGTTTCAGCGCCGGGTGACCCGCCATCTGGAACGCATGGCCCGTTATGTGGAGCAAATTGGTGAAGGCCGCCCGGACTCCACGCCCCTCGGCCTGGCCCGCAGCCCGGGCGCCCTGCCCGACGAACTCGACACCCTGGTGGGTGCCATCAACACCATGCGCCAGTCGGTGGAACGCCGCCAGAGCGAGCTGCAGCACGACAAGGAAAAGCTCGAGGCGCTGGTCGACAAGCGCACCCGGAATCTGCGTCAGGCCAAGGAAGAAGCGGAAGCCGCCGACAGTGCCAAGTCGCGCTTTATTGCCAACATGACCCACGAACTGCGCACCCCCATGAACGGCATTCTGGGTACCCTGACCCTGCTCAAGCCGGCGCTGGAAAACCGCGCCGAAAAGGGCCTGCTCGACACCCTGCAACACTCGGCGGATCACCTGCTGATGCTGCTCAACGACGTGCTCGACTACGCCGCTCTGGAGCAGGGCCCGTTGCCGGAAGACCCGGCTCCCTTTGCCCTGAGCGAACTGCTGGAAAGCACCATTGCCATGATGCAGGGCTATGCCGGCGCCAAGCAGATCCGGCTGCGTCTGAACGCCCCCGACACCCTGCCCTGGCTCTCGGGCCACGCCGACCGGGTGCGCCAGGTACTGATTAATCTGTTGTCGAACGCCATCAAGTTCACCGACGAAGGCGGCCAGGTGCGGCTGGCGGTGCGTCCGGTGGGCAAGGGCTGGCAGTTTGTGGTGGAAGACAACGGCATCGGCATTGCCAGCGAGCAACAGGATCGCATTTTTGACCGCTTTACCCAGGCCGACGAGAGCATCAGCCGTCGCTACGGCGGCACCGGCCTGGGGCTGGCCATTTCCCGCCGGCTGATTGAAGCCATGGGCGGCACCCTGTCTCTGGAAAGCGCACCCGGCCGGGGCAGCCGCTTTGGCTTTACCCTGCCACTCACGCCGGTCGAGGCCCCGGCCCGGGCCCGGCAGACCGAGCTGGCCGCCCTGCCCAGCCTCAGCCTGCTGCTGGTGGAAGACGTGGCCATCAACCGGGGCATTCTCACCGCTCTGCTGGAGCAGCATTATCACCTGGTCAGTCAGGCTGAAAGCGGCGAGCAGGCACTGGAACTGGCGCGTCAGCAGGCCTTTGACGTGATATTGATGGACATGCACCTGCCGGGCATGGACGGCCTGGAAACCAGCCGGCTGATCCGCGAGCAGCTCACCGGTCTGAACCAGGACACCCCCATTATTGCGATTACCGCCAGCGTCACGCCCGAAGACATTCGCCGTTATCTGGACGCCGGCCTGAAGGCGGTGGTGGCCAAGCCGGTGCAGTGGCCAAGGCTCACCCAGGCCCTGGCCCAGGCCATGGGCATCAAGCTGCAGCCCGAGCTGGCCCTGACCCAGCCGTTGCTGCAGGAGCACCTGCGGGTGCTGGGCCGTGGCCGGCTGCTGGCCATGGCCAGAAGCTTTGCCGACGAGCTGCCCGGCAAGGTGGCGGAGCTGCAACGGGCGGCGGACAACGAGGATCATCACGAGCTGGCCCGGCTGGCCCATCGTCTGGGGGGCACCGCCGGCATGCTGGATCAGTCCCGGCTGGCCGAGGTACTGGGCGAGCTGGAGCGGGCCGCCGAGAGCGCCAGCTTTTTGCTGCCGACCCTGCTCACCGACATGGAGCGGGCAGCACAGCAGGCCCGGGACGACCTGGCCGCCCTGTGCCGGCAGCTGGAACGCAAGAACTGACACAAACCGTTTACAACTTTTTACAATTGGCACAACCCCGCCATACATTCTCCCCTTAGCCTGAGCCTGTTACCGGTATGCCGCCCGGCACTCGCCGGGCCGGCTTTGGCTCAAGGAGAGAACCATGACAACAAAAGCCCCCCAAAAACCCGGCTTCTGGCTGGCCTGTCTGCCCATCGCCCTCACCTTTGTGGTGCTGGGTGTGCAGCTGTTTTACTTCGGCAACTTCACCCCCCATGTTCCGCTCGCCATCGGCGTGGCCATTACCGCCCTGATCGGCTGGCTGCGCGGCTACCGCTGGAACGACATGGAAGACGGCATCATGCATGTGGTGCGTCTTGGCCTGCAGTCGGTGGGCATTCTGATCATCGTCGGCATGATCGTCGGCATCTGGATTGCCAGCGGCACCGTGCCCTACCTCATCAAGCTGGGCCTCAGCCTGATCTCGCCGGAGCTGTTCCTGGCCGCCTCCGTGCTGATCTGCGCCGTGGTGTCGGTGTCGCTCGGCACGTCCTGGGGCACCACCGGCACCGTGGGCCTGGCGCTGATGGGCATTGGCAACGGCTTTGACATTCCCATGTACTGGACCGCCGGTGCCGTGGTGTCTGGCGCCTTCTTCGGTGACAAGATGTCGCCGCTGTCGGACACCACCAACCTGGCCCCCGCCGTGACCGGCGTGAACCTGTTCGACCACATTCGCAACATGCTGCCCACCACCATTCCCGCCATGCTGATTGCACTGGTCATTTATCTGGTGGCCGGCTTTGGTCTGATTGGCGATCAGGCGGTGAACTTCACCCGCATCGAGAGCATCATCAACGGCCTGGATCAGAACTTTGAGCTGTCCTGGACCCTGCTGCTGCCGCTGGTGGTCACCATTGGCCTGGCACTGAAGAAAATGCCGGCCCTGCCCACCCTGTTTGCCGGCGCCCTGCTGGGCCTGGCCACTGCCATGCTGACTCAGGGCGTGGGCCTGCAACAGGCGTTCGAGTTCATGTTCAGCGGCTACCAGATTGATACCGGTGTGCGCGAAATTGACGCCCTGCTCAACCGTGGCGGCATTCAGAGCATGACCTGGGTGATCACCCTGATGCTGGTGGCCCTGGCCTTTGGTGGCGTGCTGGAACGCACCGGCTGCCTGGAAACCATTGTGGAGAAGATTCTGGGCCGCACCAACAGCTTTGGCGCCATGCAGTCGTCCGCCATTGCCACCTCGGCCATGACCAACGTGGTGGGCGGCGACCCCTACCTGTCCATCGCCCTGCCCGGCCGCATGTACGCCCCCGCCTACAAGGCCAAGGGCTACTCGCCGCTGAACCTGTCCCGCGCCTGTGAGGAAGGCGGCACCCTGATCTCGCCGCTGATCCCCTGGAATGCCGGCGGCGCCGTGGTGATCACCGCCCTGGGTCTGGGCATTTCGGAGGGCAACACCGAAAACCTGCTGTACATTCCGCTGGCCTTCGCCTGCTGGCTGTCGCCGCTGATCGGCATGGCCTACGCCCACCTGGGCTGGTTCTCCCCCAAGGCCTCGGCCAAGGAAAAGGAACAATGGCAGCGGGAAGCCGCCGAGCTGGCCGCCGAGCCGGTAGCGGTGAAATAATCACATTGCTGTTTTGAAGACGAAACGGGCCGAAAGGCCCGTTTTTTGTGCACGATGGCTGAAGCCGGAGCCGCCGGCCCTGGACTCTCGTCCCCGTCTGCACGGGGATGACGTTTCTTCACGGGAGTGACGGAAAAACCGCGTCGTTTACACCATCAGTCAGGCCGTTTTCAGCACAGTCCGGCATCCGTATAAACGCCATGCTCGCCCTCAGTTTTTACTGTTGCGGAAGCCCCATTATGTCCCCTTACCACAAAGGCGTTTTACTCACTCTGGCCGGGGTCACCGTGCTCAGTCTGGATGCCCTGCTGATTCGCCTGATCGGCGCCGATCACTGGAGCCTGTTGTTCTGGCGCGGGCTGCTGCTGAGCCTGAGTGTGGGCGTATTGTGCCGTCCCAAAACACGGCTGCCGCGCCGGCTGATGCTGGGCTCGGCGCTGTGTTATGCCGCCACCACCATTACCTTTGTGCTGGCGGTGCGCCTCACCAGCGTGGCCAATACCCTGATCATTCTTGCCGCCGCGCCCCTGGTGGGCGCCCTGCTCAGCCGCATTTTGCTGAAAGAGCAGATCACCCTGCGCACCTGGCTGGCCATGGCGCTGTGCATGGCAGGGCTGATGATGGTGATGTCGGGCAGTGGTGACAGCAATCTGGCCGGGGATTCGGCGGCCCTGTTGTGTGCTGCCAGCCTGGGCGGCAAGCTGGTGTGCGATCGGGCCGCCCGCCCCGCCAATATGGCGCCGGCGCTGGTGCCTGCGGGGCTTATCATCGCTCTGGTGGGATTTACCCAAGCGCCGGTATTAACGGTGCCGGCCGCCGATGCGCTCTGGCTGGGTCTGCTCGGCCTCGGTGTGGTGCCGCTCGCCTATGTGCTGATAAGCCAGGGGCCGCGCTATCTGCCGGCGGCGGAAGTGGGCCTGCTGCTGTTGCTGGAAATGCTCCTTGGGCCCTTGTGGGTATGGCTGATACTGAACGAGCCGCCGGGCCAGGAAGCCATACTGGGCGGCCTGGTGGTACTCACCGCCCTGCTGCTGCCGCGCCTGCCCATGCCCCGTCGCTGGCGGCAGGCCGTGCCGGCCGGCAGCTGAATCACAACACACAAAAAAGCCGGCCAACGGGCCGGCAAGATAGTGCTTGGAGTCGTATAACGGTTGCGTTCAGGCCAGGCCGTGCAGCTCCTTCCAGTTGCCCGGATGAACCACATAGCCAAAGAGGGCATGGCCACCGTAAACCAGCTCGGTGCCTTCGGGGATCCACAGCATCTGGCCGGGGCGCACTTCGTGCTTTTTACCGTTGGCGGTGAGCTCAAAGCAGCCTTCAATCACGAACACCACTTCGTCGTAAAGCAGGGTCCAGGCCACTTCGGCCCCTTCCCAGCGGGCAAAACCCACGCCGATGTTCGGCGACACTTCCGGGCTCAGGGCCCGGGCCACATAGGCCATGCCGGGCGTGTCGCCCCGCACGGTAAAATCCAGCTCTTTGCTGTCGATCAGTTTTACTTCTTTGGTCACAGTTCACTCCTGCTCTGCCACTTGGCGAGGCGAATACGGCTTTTCACCCCCAGCCCCAGGAAGGGCTCGGGCGGGTTCAGGCTGGGCATGCCGGTCACTCGGCAAATGTCCCGCAGCAACTGGGAGTCGGCGCCCACCGCCATGTCCGCCATCAGGGTGCCGGAGATGGTGCCCCAGGCCGCGCCCACGCCGTTGTCACAGGCGCTGGCATACACGCCGCTTTCAAGCTCACCAAAGAAGTTGGTGAAGTTGCGGGAGATGGCGTAAACGCCGCCCCAGGTATGGGTAAAGGGCACCTCGGCCAACGCCGGATAACGGTCCAGAAACGCCTTGCGGTGATCGGCCTGAATTTTCCGGCGCATCGCCTCGCTGACACTGGCACCGTATTTGGGCACGTGTTTGTAGCTGTTGCGAATAATAATGCGCCGGTCGGCGGTCATGCGCAGGGTGGTGCCGGCGTGATCCGCCGGGGTCAGACCCCAGTTCAGCTCGCCGCCGTAGCGGGACAGCTCGTCGTCGGTCAGCGGCCGGGTCCAGCTGGCGAAGGTCATTACCGGCAGCAGCCGGTTTTTGAGATAACCGAACTCGCGGGTAAAAATGCTGGCCCCCAGCAACAGGGTCGGGACTTGAATCTCACCCTCGTCTCCCTGCAGCCGCCACTGGCCGCCTTCGCGGCGCAGTGAACGAATGGGTGACTGCTCCAGCAGCTCCACGTTATCAGGCAGATGCTCGGCCATGCCGCGCACCAGGGCCGCCGGCTGCATCAGGTAGCAACCGGGGGTGAAAATGGCCTGACTGTAGAAGCCAGTGCCCAGCACCCGACTCAGTTCGGTTTTGTCCACCCACTGATAGGGCTCGCCCAGCCCCTTCATCAGGTGCTCGAAGTGCTCGAGAAAGGCGATACCCCGCTCCCCCACCGCGCCCTGATATTTGCCCACAGCGGACCACTGGCAATCGATGTTGTGGCGCTCGACCAGCCCCTGCAACTGGGCAATGGCGGCCCGGTTGAGGCCCAGCAGTTTCTGCTTGTGCACCGGATCCGGGTGCTCCAGGGCAAACTTGTGCGGCAGGTCAATCACAAAGCCGGAGTTGCGCCCGGAAGCGCCTTCCGCCACCCGCTGGGCATCCACCAGCACAATGCGGGCCTCGGGCTCGAGCTCGGCAAGCCGGCGGGCGGCGGCCAGGCCGGCAAAGCCCGCGCCCAGCACCGCATAATCGGCTTTCTGGGTACCTTTGAGCCGGGTGGCGGGCGCCGCCGGGGGCAGCGCCTGATACCAGCCGCAGCTGTTGTCGTCGTTGGGTAAGGCGATCATGATGTGTTCCTCAGGCCACGTTGCGGGCAGGGTTAAGGTGTTCCAGCCACTGGCTGCGCTGGCTCTGCAGCTCGCGGCCCAGCAGCGCAAAGCCGCTCAGGCTGCCGTCGGCGCCGTAAAAGCCGGCGGCCAACTCTTCACCATGAGCCTCTACCCGCCACTCGCCGGGGCCCACCGCCGGTTGTACCGACAGCGGCAGCACCGGGGTTTTCACCAGCACCGGCGAGGCCTTGAGGCTGGCCTCGGTAGTGCGGCCCAGCAGGGTCTCCACCAGGGCGGGAATGGCCTGATTGATGGGCGCGATATAGGGTGCCCACTGGCCCGCTACCTCGGCACAATCGCCCAGGGCAAAAATGGCGGGGTCACTGGTGGCGTGGGTCAAATCCACGCTGATGCCGCGGCCGGTGGCCAGTCCTGCCGCCTGGGCAAGGCCAATGTTGGGCCGCAGGCCCACAGCGCTCAGCACCAGATCCGTGGCCAGTTCAGCGCCGCTTTGCAGCTGCAGGCGATAGCTGTCGCCGTCGGCCTCAATGTGGGAGATGCTGTCCTGCAGCGCCCACTCCACTCCCAGGCCGCTCAGGGCCCGTTGCAGCGCTTCACCCAAGGGTTGCGGGATCAGTCGTTCCATGGGCCACTGGCCCAGCCCCACCACGGTCACGCCAATGCCCTGGGCCGCCAGGTCGTTGGCAAACTCACAGCCGATAAGGCCGTCACCCAGAATGGTGACGTGCTTTTTACCGGCCAGCTGGTCACGGAAACGGCGGTAATCCAGCAGGTCATTCACGCTTACCATGGCGCTTTGCTCGCCGGCCACCGGAATGCCGGCCACCGGAATCTGAATGGGTGAAGCACCCGTGGCCAGCACCAGGCGGCCATAGGGATATTCACCAATGCTGGTGTGCAGCCGCTTGTTTTCCCGGTCGATTTTCTCCACCCGGGTATGGGGATAAACCCGCACGCCCAGGCGCTGCTCCCAGGCCAGGGCGGTTTCGCTCACCAGGCCGTCGCCGTCCTTGCCCAGAGCCAGGGCATTGGACAGCGCCGGCTTGCTGTAAAGGGCGCCGTCATCGGCGGTAAACAGGGTAATGGGCAGTTCGGGAGCGCGGGCCCGCAGCGCCGCCGCCAGCTGATAGCCACCGTGGCCGGTGCCGATGATCACCACCGGCTCCAGAGTGAGCTCGGCCGCCGGCGCCAGCGTCTCGGCCATGGCCACCACTTCTGCCGGCTCGTCGTCGGTGATCTCGATCATTTCGAAGTCCGCCTTGCCCACCAGGCAATCGGGACACAGCCAGTCGTCCGGCACGTCTTCCCAGCGGGTGCCCGGCGCGATACCGTCGGCCGGCCAACCCTTGGCTTCGTCATAAATCAGTCCGCAGATGATGCATAACCACTTTTTCATCGTTCTCTCCCCCACTACCCTGTTACTGCTTTGCTTCGGGCCGGTATGTCACCGGCCCTTTTACTGATGGCCGTCAGCCCTGACGCAGGCGAATGCCGATATTGCGGGTCTGGACATAGCTGTAAATGGCTTCCTGTCCTTTCTCGCGGCCAAAACCCGACAGCCCCACACCGCCAAAGGGCGTTTCAATGCCGCCGGCAAACCATTCGTTGATGAACACCTGGCCGCCCCGCAGCCGGTTGGCCACCCGCAGGGTCTGGTTCAGGCCTTCGCCGAACACGCCGGCCACCAGGCCAAAGTCGGTACCGTTGGCCAGCGCCACGGCGTCGTCTTCGTCGTCAAAGGGCATGATCACCAGCACAGGACCAAACACTTCCTGCTGCGCAATGCTCATATCGGCAGTCGCTTCAATCACGGTGGGGGCCACGAAGTAACCGGACAAGTCCGGTGCCACGCCGCCGGTAAGCACGGTGGCGCCCTCGGCACGGGCCTGCTCGATCATCGCCAGCACCTGCTGCTGCTGCCCTTCGGACACCACAGGCGTCAGATCCGGGTTGCCCTCGCCCTGGCCAATGGTCAGGCTCTCGGCCAGCGCCACCACGGCAGCCTTGACCTCGTCGTAGCGGCTGCGCTGCACCAGCAGGCGGGACATGGCCGAGCACACCTGGCCGGCATTAAAGAAGATGCCGACTTTCACACTGGCCAGCAGGGTGTCGAGATCCACGTCCGCCAGGGCGATGGCCGCCGACTTGCCACCCAGCTCCATCACCGACGGCGTGGCGCGCTCGGCGGCATCCTTCAGGATGCGCTGGCCGGTGGGCACAGATCCGGTAAACACAATCTGGTTGGTGTCGGCATGCTGCACCAGATGGCTGCCCACTTCCGAGCCCTTGCCACACAGCAGGTTGACCGCGCCCTTGGGGAAACCGGCTTCTTCCACGGCCTTGACCAGCAGGGTCATGGCCAGCGGCGAGATTTCCGGCGACTTGATCACCACGGCGTTACCGGCGGCCAGCGCCGGGGCCAGGGAGCGGGCGCAGATGGACACCGGAAAGTTCCAGGGCACAATCTGTACCGAGACACCAAAGGGCACGTACTGGGTAAAGTCCACGTAGTCCTTGCCCAGGGGCACCGAGATGCCCTCAATCTTGTCGGCCATGCCGGCGTAATATTCGAAGTAACGGGCCGCTTCAATAAACTCGTCGCGGGCGTCGTTCAGGCTTTTGCCGTTTTCACGGCAGGCCACCAGGCCGCCTTCGTCGGCGATGGCGCGAATGGCCTCGGCCGCCTTCAGCATCCAGGTGGTACGCTGGGCCGGGCGCACGTCGCTCAGGGCGCCGCTGTTCACACAGCGGCGGGCGGCGGCCATGGCCTGGTCGGCATCTTCAATGCCGGCCTGGGCAATGGTCGCATAGGGCTCACCGGTGCCCGGGTTCATCACGGTGATCTGGCGGTCGGCATTCAGCCACTGGCCATCGATGTAGTTCAGATAATGTTGCACGTTCAG
Organism: Oceanimonas aquatica; assembly: GCF_030732065.1. GTDB lineage: Bacteria > Pseudomonadota > Gammaproteobacteria > Enterobacterales > Aeromonadaceae > Oceanimonas. The sequence goes on along the minus strand of NZ_JAVBHX010000001.1, from coordinate 263,450 downwards.
TCCTCCAGGGCGGCCTTGGTCTGGGTTGCCAGCCACTTCTGGAAGAAGTGAGTGGGCAGGTCCATCTCGGGTGAGAAGACGCCACCACCGAAACCGGGGGAATGACGGCCTCGCTGCATGCCTTCCACGGCACCGATGTCTTCGCCGAACACCACGCGCCAGGACTCCAGGGTGGCGGTACGGCAGGCGGCGTATTCGTCGCGGGTGGCTTCGTCGCCCACGTAGTACAGGCGCAGCCGCTCAACGGTTTGTTCTGCACGAATGGGGTCAATCATCATGGCAAAGGCATGGTCCGCCTGAATGCCCAGCAGCACGTTGGGGAACAGCGCCACATATTCGGCGTGGCGCAGCTTGTCCTGGGGCCAGCTCGGGAACATGGGCAGATGCGTGCCGGCGGTGCCGGACAGGTCATATTTGTAGCTGCCCTGCCCCGCAAAGCGGTCTTCAAACATGATGTTGTAGTGATCTTCCAGCTTGGAATAGGTGTTCAGGGCCGGGTGCACCCAGGGCAGATGGTAGGCTTCGCAGTAGTTTTCCACGGTCAGCTTCCAGTTGCTCTCCACCTCAATTTCCAGGTGGCCGCCCATGTTGACCCGGCGCAGCAGGCTCAGGCCATCGTTCCCCAGGAATTCGTTCCAGCGGGCTTCAAGCGGTGCAATGTGCTCTTCAAAGGAAGGGGCGTCGCCGGACAGGTTAACGAACACCATGTCCATCCATACTGCGGAGCGCAGCGGCTTGAGGCCGTGCTTTTCACACTTGAAGCGCTCGTCCTTGTGCTTGGCAATGCCACCGATGTGCGGGGTGCCCTTGAGGTTGCCGTTCAGATCATAGGTCCAGGAGTGATAGGGGCAGCGGATCATGCCCTGCACTTCACCGGCTTCGTGCACCAGCTGCATGCCTCGGTGGCTGCAGACGTTGTGGAACACCTGCACCTCGCCATCCTTGTTGCGCATCATCAGCAGCGGCATTTTCATAAAGCTGACCGGCATGACGTAACCGTTCTTGATCAGATCGGACGCAAAGCCGACACAGGCCCAGGTTTTGCCAATTACCTTGTCGCGCTCAAACGCGAAATATTCTTCGCTGGTGTAGGCGACGTTCGGCATGCCGCTGGCTTCCACAATCGGATTCAGTACGCTATCTACCTGCTGTACCGGAATGATGGTTTCGCTGACGTTGCTCATCTTGCTTTCTCCACAGTGACGCAGTGTTGGCTGCGTGGTTCCTTGTCGTTGGCACACTCGGGTGCCGATGGGGTGGATTCTGGTTAACAAGGTGGCAACAAACAAACGACTTTTTGGCCGGGTATGGATGAGCTTTTGTCATCCATTTGTAATGTGGTTCAAATGTAACCAACCCGTGCTGCTTTAGACGGTTAAACAGCCACCGCATGAGCTGTTATCACTCATGGATGAGAAAAAATAACTTGAGTGCGTCTTTCGCTATCCCTAATCTCACGCCGTTAACAGACCGTTAACCATTTTCACGTAAAAACGTAATACGCAGAGGGAAGAGGGAGGAGTTATGCGTGCTACATCCGGGATCCTGAAAGGACTAAATCCAACGGTGACCATTGCCTCCAAGGTGCTGGTTATCTGTTTTGTATTGTTTTGCGCCATCATGGCCAACCAGGCCGGTCAGTATTTTGAAACCGTGTCCGGTGCCTTGCTGCACAACATGAAATGGTTTTACCTGCTGGTGGTCAGCCTGGTCACCGGCCTTCTGCTGTATCTGATGATCAGCCGCTTTGGTCACATTCGCCTGGGCAAGGATGATGAAAAACCCGAGTTCAGCTATCTGTCGTGGATTGCCATGCTGTTCTCGGGCAGCATGGGTATTGGCCTGGTATTCTGGTCGGTGGCCGAGCCCATGTGGCACTATGCCAGCAACCCGTTTGCAGAAGGGCTCAGCAACGAATCCGGCCGGGTGTCGATGTGGCTGACCTTTTTCCACTGGGGTCTGCACCCCTGGTCCATCTTTCTTATCGTGGCCCTGGCCCTGACCTATTTTTCCTACCGCAAGGGACTACCGCTGACCCTGCGCTCCATTCTGTATCCGCTGATCGGTGAGCGTATCTATGGCCCCATCGGCCATGCAGTGGACATTCTCACCGTGGCCATTACCGCCTTTGGCATATCCCAGACCCTGGGGATGGGGGTAATTCAGATTAACTCCGGCCTGAACCAGGTCTTTGGCACCAGCATCAGCTTTGGTGTGCAGTTGCTGATCATTGTGGTGCTCTGTACCTGCGCCGTGGCCTCTGTGCTGTCGGGCGTGGGCCGGGGCATACGCCGGCTGTCGGAATGGAACATGGTGCTGTCGGTACTCATGGTACTGGTGGTGCTCTACATTGGCCCCACCCGCTATATTCTGCACTCCTTCCTGGAAGGCATTGGCGACTACAGCAGCCAGGTGGTGGGCATGAGTTTCTGGAGTGATGCCCAGAGTGACTCCGGCTGGCAGAACTGGTGGACCGCCTACTATTGGCCCTGGTGGATGACCTGGGCTCCCTTTGTGGGCATGTTCGTGGCGCGCATTTCCAAGGGGCGCACCATTCGCGAACTGATTGGCGGCGCCCTGATCGTGCCCACCCTGATGACCTTTTTGTGGATGGCTGCGTTTGGTGGTTCGGCGCTGAAGGTAGAGCAGGACGCTCGGGTAGCCTACGAGCAGCAAGCAGTGGCACTGGCCGAGGCCGGTGAGCCGGCGCAGGCGCCCTTTACCGGCGGCCCCATTCTGGAAGCCACCAAAAAGGACACCACCCTGGCACTGTTTACCCTGTTCGACGAGCTGGATGCGGGCGCCATGGGCAAGCTGCTGAGCGTACTGGCCTGCTTGCTGCTGGGCACCTACTTTATTACCTCGGCCGACTCCGGCACCCTGATCCTCTGTACCCTGGATTCACTGGGTAACCCTGAGCCGCCCACGCCCATACGGATATTGTGGGGCATCATGATTGCGGCCATTGCCGGGGTGCTGCTCTATGCCGGCGGGCTGAAGGCCATGCAGACCGCCTCCATCATTGCCGGTTTCCCCATCTCCATCTTTATTGCGGTAATGAGCCTGACCCTGGTGCACAGTATTCGGCGCGAGCCCAAGCCCTGGGCCATGGTACCGGATAACGTGCGCCCGGCCCCGACCAAGCTGGATGGCTCCATTCAGCCACTGCTGGACGACACCGTTGAGGCGGCCCCCACAGTGAACTGGAACAACCCCGTCGCCGGAAAATAATCGGTAGAGGTGAGCTAATAAAAACCGGCATGGTGACATGCCGGTTTTTTTCGTTAGGGCCCGTCACTCCCGCGAAGGAACGTCATTCACAGCGCAGGCGGGAATGACTGCTCTTGGTTACTCAACTATTTTCGTGCAGGCCTTTTTCGCCCACCTGGCCCGGTAATTGTTCCAGCAGCCAGCTGCGGAACGTTTTCACGCTGTTGGGCACCACGCCCCGGTTCAGGGGCTCCAGCATGCAGAAGCTGGCCGGGGTGCGCAGCACCGTATCCACCGGCCGCACCAGGGCGCCGCTTTCCAGGTATTCATCCACCAGCGAGCCCCAGGCAAGGGCAATGCCCTGACCGTTAATGGCAGCCTGTATCAGCATGGGGTAATTGTTGATGTTAACCCGGTTGCGGGGGGTGATATTGGACCAGCCAACCTGCTCAAACCACTCCTGCCAGCTCACCCAGTCGCGCTGGGATTCATCCAGATAGAGCAGGGTTCTGCCGAACAGCTCTTCCGGTGAGCCCCATTCCTTGGCGCGCTCCAGGTAAGCGGGGCTGCACACCGGAAACACCTCTTCGGGAAACAGCCGGGTTACCTTCATGTCCGCCGGCGGCAGCCGGCAGTAGAACAGCGCCAGATCGCAGTCGAGCCGGCGAAAGTCGGTGACCTGATCCGACGCCAGTATGCGCAGATCCACCTCTTCATGCTGCTGCTGAAACACCGCCACCTTGGGCAGCAGCCACAGCGCCGCCATGGCATTGGTGGTGGCCACGGTAATTTGCTGCTCGCCCTGCCACTTCTTGATTTCACCGGTGGCGCTGGCCACATCCAGCAGGGCGCGGTAAATGGTCTGGTAATACTGCATGCCGGTAGGAGTGAGGGATATGTTGCGGTTGGCCCGCACAAACAGATCCTTGCCCAGATATTCCTCCAGCTGGCGGATCTGCCGGCTGATGGCGCCCTGAGTCACGCTCAGTTCATTGGCGGCCAGCGTAAAGCTGAGATGGCGGGCCGCCGCCTCGAACACAATAAGGCTGTTCATGGGCGGCAGTGGCTTGATTTTCATGGTCACTCCTGACGTATGTCGGACGGACTGCTCCTGTCCTTTTTGCGCGCACTCTACCATTATTTTGCTGGACGGCCAGATTTATCAAATGGCCGGAAAGCAGTAACGTGATCGCAGGCATCTTCGTCGAAAATATAACTAACAGGCTCCCGCAGAACGCGGGAGCGAAATGAATGTAAAGCGGTGAAAGGATGTACAAACGGCCATTAGTCGGCCAGCAATGCCGCCTCAAAGGGATAGGAGGTCAGGTTTTCAACACCGGTTTCGGTGATCAGCACCTGATCTTCCAGCTTCACGCCTTCCTTGCCACCCACGGCGCCCACATAGGCCTCCACGCACAGGGTCATGCCCGGCTCCAGCACCCCATCGTAGCCATGGCATTCCAGATCTTCGGGGTAACGAATACAGGGATATTCATCGCATAGCCCCACCCCGTGCATCATCACGCCGTAGCGCTGGGGCCGGTAGGCCTCGGGCAACAGCAGGCCGGCTTCGGTCACTTCCCGAAAGCTCATGCCCGGCTTTAATATGCTCATGTTGTACTGAATATGCTCATGGGCAACCCGGTACAGGTGTTTCTGCTCCGCCGTGGGCACGCCGTCGCCAATCAGCCAGGTACGGGAAATATCGGCGCACATGCCGTAGGGGCCTATCAGGTCGCTGTCGAAGGCCAGTAGTTCACCCTGCTGCACCACCCGGGGGCCGCACTCCTGAAACCAGGGGTTGGTACGGGGGCCGGAAGACAGAATGCGGCATTCAATCCACTCGCCGCCGCGGCGAATGTTTTCCGCATGCAAAATGGACCAGATGTCGTTTTCGGTGACGCCGGGCACCGAGGCCTGCTGCATCAGCTTCATGGCAATTTCGGTGGAGGCAATGGAGCAACGCATGGCGTTGATTTCGTCTTCGTTCTTAACGGCGCGGGCCAGCTCCATTACCTCCTGGCCGTCGAACAGTTCAATGCCGAGGCGCTGTAACTGGGTAAAGCCGGCCATTTCAATCTTGTCGACCGCCAGGCGATTGTTGCTGCCGCCGTGCTCCCGCAGCACCGACTGCACCTCGGCGGCAAACTGGGCCGCGTGCTGCTCGGTTTTGTTGCCGGTTTCAAAATAGAAAAAGGCAGTCCCGCCGCGCACTTCTTTTACCAGCGGCAAGTGGGCCGACAGATGCTCGCAGTTGTGAAAGTCCCACAAAATCACATAACCGGCCGCCGACACAAAACAGGCGCGGGCATGGTTGTGGGTGATCCACAACTGCATGTTGGTGGTGTCGGTGGCGTAGCGAATATTCAGCGGGTCAAACAGCAGCACCCCGGCCAGATCGCGCTTTTGCAGCTCGGCCACAATCCGCTGCAGCCGGTATTCGCGCATGCGCTTCAGGGTGGGCGGTGTAATGCCCAGCGCTTCCCACTCGGCAAAAGCCAGCTCGGTGGGGCCTATCTCGACCCGGTCGTTGTCGTTGAGAGAGCCATCGGGCTTGAACTGGCCCCGGCGACGGGAAGGATCAATCTTTCTGTTGGAAGATACCGACGAAAACATGCCAGCACTGTTCATGATTTACCCCTGGTAATAGTGACACTTGTCCATGTGCGCCCTTGTGCGCAGCCATTCCTTCCCGCAGGAGCAGGAATGTTAATAAAATGTCACATGTATTACAGGAGAAAAAGCGACGAAAACTCAGGCTCGCATGAGCTCTGCGCATGGAAGAAAGGCGCCACCCGGCTCCACGATAACGGCCGGGCGACGTGCCTGTAGCCGGCCTCAGGCGCTGGCCATGGCCTGGGCGTAGCGGCGCGGGTTAAAGCGCAAAGTGGTCAGCAGCACCACGCTTACCAGCCCCAGGTGCAGGGTCCAGCCGGCGGCAAAGGTGCCGGTGCTTTCCAGCAGCAGCGACACCGCCAAGGGCCCCAAGGCCGCCAGCAAAAAGCCGCCGCCCTGCATCAGCGCGGTGAGCACCCCCGCCTGCTGGGGCACCGGAAGGTGATCCAGTGCCGTGACCAGCGACATGGAGAAATTGCCGCCCAGGCCCATGCCGCACACCGCTACCCACAGCCAGGGGGCCAGCTCTGGTTGCAGCAACAAACCGGCAAAGCCCACCAACTGCAACAGCAGGGTCAGCCACAGCCAGGGGCGACGGTCCTGGCCCCGGGCCAGCAGGGTAATGCCCACCGCCGACACCGCCTGGGCCACCGCCATGACCGACACCAGGCCGGCGCTGCTGGCGGCACTCCAGCCCAGTTGCTGATAGTAAGGGGCCAGCCAGGTGACCATGGTGGAGTAACCGGCGTTCACAAAACCAAAACACAGCATCAGTTGCCAGGTTCGGGGCCGGGCCAGCAGCCGCCCTGCCAGCCCCGGCTCGGGACGGTTGCCGCCCTGCTCCGCCAGCACTCGGCGGGCGCACAGCCAGGCCAGCGCCACCGGCACCGCCAGCCAGGCCAGCGCCTGCTGCCAGTTATGCTCGGCCCCCGCCAGCCAGGGCGTAAGCTGGGCACCAATGGCACCACCGCCCATGATCATTGCCGAATACAGGCCGGTGACCATGGCCATGCGCCCGGCAAACTGCTGCTTGATGATGCCGGGAAACACCGACTGCACAAAGGCCACGCCCATGCCGCAGAGCAAAGCGGTAAACAGCAGGGTAACGCCGTTATCGGCAATGCCCCGCAAGGCCGAGCCCAGCATCAGCAACGCCAGCGCCGTTAGCAGGCCCCGGCGTGTGCCCCATTTGGCCTGCAAGTGAGGCGATACAAACGCCCCCACGCCCATCAGCAAAAAGGGCAGCAGGGTGATCAGCGATATGCCCACATAGCTGAGGCCGGTGCCGGTGCGGATCATCTCCATCACCGGGCCGGGGCCGGTAATAAAGGGGCGCAGATTCAGGCCAACGAGCACCACCAGCAGCAGCATGGCGCCCTGCCCAACAACAAAAGAGCGGGATTGTGAGGTCATCAATATGTTCCGGTTAAGCAATAAAAAAGCGCATCAGCGGCCGCCAGCCTGCTCCAGCAACTGCACCATTCCGGTGTAGCCGCGTTGGCGGGCATGTTGCAGCGGAGTAATGCCGTCGGCGTCGGCAATATTCGGATCGGCACCGGCCTCCAGCAGCAGCGCCACAATCCTGGTATGGGCCGGCCCGCCCTGCCCCAGCACAATGGCTTCCATCAGGGCGGTCCAGTGCAGCCGGTTGATGTGGTTTACGTCCACCCCGGCGGCGATCAGCATTTTTACCGTGTCGATATGGCCGCGCTCGGCGGCGGGGATCAGCGCGGTACCGCCATAACGGTTGGTGCTGGCGAGATCGGCGCCATGGGCCAGGGTGAGTTCAAGAATCTCGTTATAGCCACTGGCGCCGGCATAAAGGTAGGGGCTGTCGTTGATATCATCCTTGGCGTTTACATCGGCGCCAGCAGCAATCAACAGCCGGGCTGCCTCAACCTGGTTACGGCGGGTGGCCAGCATCAGCGCGGTGCGGCCGTTGTCGTCCCGGCTTTCCAGCTTGGCGCCGGCGTCCAGCAGGGTGCTAATGGCAGCGGCATTGCCATTGATGGCGGCCGCCCTCAGTTGTTGCTCCGGCTCGCCGCCGGCGGCATGGGTCATCAGTGACATCAGCAAGGCTCCCAACCAAAAACCATGAATGGAAAAACGCGCAAGCGACATGGATATCTCCTAAGCGGCGAGTAAGGTAACCGCGTCAACCAGGTGAAAGGGATAAAACCCCATTCCGGCATGGTAGAAGCCCGCCAGCTTATTGAAAAATTAAATATTTGAATGGAGTCTATTGGAATTGCGAATAACGCGGCAGCCACCCCGCCCGCAAAGGTGCTTTGGGTTTCAGCTTTGGAGTAGCGCCTCGCGCTGATAATAACGGTGCTTGTGGGCGTACATCTGGTGATCGGCCCGGTTCAGCAGGGCCTGCGCCGTGGTGCCGTCTTTTGGATAGAGCGCCGCCCCCATGCTGAAACCGCAGCGCAGCGCCTGGTCGTTGATTTCAAACGCAGGCGCCATGGCCGCCTCAATGCGCGCAGTGGTTAGCGCCACATCCTCGGGCTGCTTTATCTGGGTCAGCAAAATCACAAACTCGTCTCCGCCCATGCGCGCCAGGGTGTCTGAATCCCGCAACAGGGGCCTGATGCGCCCGGCCACCTGCTGCAGCAGGCTGTCTCCTGCATCGTGCCCATGGGTATCGTTGACCTGCTTGAAACCATTGAGATCGATAAACAGCACGGCGAGCGGCACCCCGGTGCGTTGCGCCAGGGCAATGGCCTGCTGCAGGCGTTCGTGCAGCATATAACGGTTGGGCAGGCCGGTGAGGCTGTCGTGATGGGCCAAATACTGCATTTTCTGCTCGGCCTCCTTGCGGGCCGAAATGTCGGTCACCATGTTCAGCGTGGCCGGCTCCCCCTTCCAGACAATGGAGACCCCGCTCAACTCAATGGGATAGCTGGTGCCGTCTTTTTTCAGAAACAGGCTTTCGTAGCGCTGGGGGGACGGCTCACCCGACAGCCGGCGCAGGTGGTTGGCCAGCATCACTTCACGGGCAGAAGGGTCGATCAGCGGCATAAAGGTGGGCAGCGCTTTCAACTCGGCCTCGCTGTAACCGGTCATTTCACACATGCGCGGGTTCAGGTACACCAGCCGCTTGTTCTGCACCACCACTATGCCCTCGTGGGCGGTTTCTACCAGATAACGAAAAGAGTCTGCCCGCTCCCGTACACTCTGCTCCACGCCATGATGGCGGATTGCCGCCCGCCGATGACGCCAATGAGACCACGCCCAGCCCCCGGCCAGCACCAACAGCGCGACCACTGCACTCCAGGCCAGATACGAACTGACCAGGTAACCCGCTTCCGTGCTTGCTATCATGCCCGACACCCTAACCCTCATCCCTGTTCGGTCGTTTTTCAGCTACGGCATCTGTGGATTCAAATGTGCCGAAACCGGGTAAGCTTATCCGCTGTCAATGGTACGCGCCATTGATAAGCATCAAAAACTGGCGTCAATGCCTGAAAAACAAGGGTGAAGCCGGTGGCCGGAGTGCAGGCGAGAAGGCCCGACAAACCTGGGCGCCTTTCATGCAAAAAGCACCCATCATTGAACTGGTTACCGTTCCTGTTTCACTCCAAACGCGGTTCGCCATTCACGAACAGTTAAAAAGCGCAAAAAATAAGCAAAAACCACAATTAACCCTCTCCCCCGACGGCAAAATAACGTATATTCCACCCTCGATTTTTTGACTGTAGCGACTCTACAGAGGAACTCTTATGCAATTTTCATCTCTGGATCTGGCCCCCGAGCTGCAACAGGCGCTCGTAGACTGTGGCTACAGTGAAATGACCCCGGTACAAACCCAGGCCATTGTGCCCGCCCGCCGCGGCCGCGATCTGCAGGTCACCGCGCAGACCGGCACCGGCAAAACCGCCGCCTTTGCCATTCCCGTGCTGCAGCGCATGCTCGACAACCCCAGGGCCACGGTGGAGCGCCGCCCGCGCGCGCTGATCCTCACTCCCACCCGGGAGCTGGCCGAGCAGCTGGCAGACAACATTACCGCCTATGCCAAGTACCTGGCCCTGAGCGTGACCGCGCTGTATGGCGGCGTGAAAATGGGCGGCCAGGCCAACAAGCTGCGCGCCGGCACCGACCTGGTGATCTCCACCCCCGGCCGGCTGATGGAACACATTACGCTGGGCAACGTGGCCCTGACCGACGTGGAATTTGTGGTACTGGATGAAGCCGACCGCATGCTCGACATGGGCTTTATCAACGACGTGCTCAAGCTGATGCAGCTGACCGCGCCCAAGCGCCAGACCCTGCTGTTTTCCGCCACCACCTCGCCGGCAGTGAACGAGCTGGCCCACAAGGTGCTGCATAACCATCAGCAACTTCGCGTAACCCGGGTAAACAGCACCGCCGACACCGTGCGCCATGCGGTGTATCCGGTGGAAGAAAGCCGCAAGATTGAGCTGTTTGAGCAGCTGCTGGCCGAGCAAAACTGGTTTCAGGTATTGGTGTTCACCAGCACCAAGGAGCAGGCCGACCGCCTGCAGGCCGGTCTGAAGAAAAACAAAATTGAAGCCGCCGTGTGCCACGGCGACAAGAGCCAGGGCAGCCGCCGCCGGGCCATTGCCGACTTTAAATCCGCCAAGCTGCAGGTGCTGATTGCCACCGAAGTGGCCGCACGCGGCCTGGACATTCAGGGCCTGGAGCAGGTGGTGAACTTCAACCTGCCCTACCTGCCGGAAGACTATGTGCACCGCATTGGCCGCACCGGCCGCGCCGGCGCCCCGGGCAAGGCCATCTCCCTGGTAAGCCGGGAAGAAGAGCAAACCCTGGCACGCATTGAGAAGCTGATTGGCGCCCCCATCAAGCGCATTAACAAGCCGGGCTATGAAGTCTCCAACCGGGATGAGCTGCTGAAAAAGATCTCGCGCAAGGTACTCTCCGGCCGCTCCAACAAGGCCACCGCCACCATCATTGAGCTGGAAGGCAGCGGTGACGGCCGCGCCAAGGGCAAAAAAAACCGCATTGACGGTGACAAGAAGCGCAGCCCGAGCCCGGTGCGCCTGAAAAAAACCGGCACCGAAAAAGCCGGCCCCAAGAAAAAGAAACTGCGCGGCAAACGCGCCGAGCGGTATTCCCGCTAAGCAACATCAAAGCCGGCCACCATGGCCGGCTTTTTTATTGGTGGTCATTCCCGCGAAGGAACGTCATCCCCGTGTAGACGGGGACGGGAACCCAGAGCAGGCGGCGCCTAACTCGATCCCGTACACTGTTACTCCATCCCCGTCATTCCCGCACCTCCCCCGTCGTTCCCGCGAAGGAACGTCATCCTCGCGAAGGCGGGGACGGGAACCCAGAACAGCCACCACCAAACTCACCCCAAACACCCAGTCCTAACCGCCGCACATCACCAAAAACCACCCACAAACCCACCAAACTCAAACACCCGCCTCGCAAAATGCCCTTCCCCCATTGCCTTTTCAGCCTCATACGACAAAAATACGGCCTCAAAAGAGTACTTCAGGCATGCGCTTACGCCTCAGCACAGTGAGGGGCGGTAGCCTATTTTTTTATACATAAGATAACCATGCATATAGCGCTATGCAGGCATGCTCAAAAAGTACAGATTAACTAAAAAATTGAACGGAAGATCATAAAGTTAGTCTTTTTCCTTAATCAGATAGTGAACAAAACCTAAGCAAAAATGAGCATGCTCGTTTTCCACACTTCAAAAAGCATTAAAGTTTATTTTCAATACCGTAAATCATAAAATTAAGGAAAGTAATCATACAGTTTCAGCTGAACAAATATGTACACGCGCGGTATAAAAATTAGTCTCTTGTGAAAATCTCGCCCTACTTAAACCAAGAATGGAATTATGTGACACTAATGAAAGAATTAGAAAGGTTGTTAGATAATGGTGTTTTAGGAATATATGACAGAGTTGAAGTAACTGAAGTGTTTGGCTGTTTGCCAGATAAATCTGTTCAAAACATATTTACGATCATTGTTGCTGAAAACAGGATTGATGAAGATTTAGAAAAACCAAAGATTCTTAATGAAAATCGAATATTTTTAAAGAAGCTAAAAGGCTGGAGTTTTGGCGTTTTGCGATACACGAAAAGTATCAATGATATATTGCGCGATCTAAATAAGTTAAAGGACGATAGCATTTGGTCAGCATCAGGAAAATCACAATCTATAACAGACACTCTTATATTACAACCACCAAAGTTTGCGCCACCGGACTCATTCGATGAGGTACCACTAAGTAAAGTACTAAAAAATAATTTTTGGAATGGATCACACATTGTGGAGTTTCAAAACTCTACTAAGAATAAAATTATACCTTTGTTAGAGTCTCCCGCATTACTTCAAGACTTGTCTGAGCAAATTCAGCAGTACACCCCCATTTCATTAGCTAGTGTTACTGACCGACTTGGTAATTTCCTAGTGCAAATTCCCGTCACCATACTTCAAGCCCGCTTCCAGCATTCTAAGATCGAGAATAATTTAAAACTTCGCATTGTTTTTAACCCTTTAGCAAAGCATAGAAAACTAAGGGTTAACTGTGATATGGAATACGATAAAGTAATTAATGGATATGGGTCATACGAAGTCAATGGAACTGAATTGATCATCCCCATGAGCAGTGATCAAGGTCCACACAAAGGAGTTCTATGGGATGATGAAAATAACTTAATTTTGGCTGCCACTCGACCAAGCTCCTTTATATCAACAGTATCATATAACATGAGAATTATTGAAAATTAGCCTCGTGTCTTTAAGATTAATATTAAGGGTGTAGAAAAAGATGTAAGAATTACAGTTAACCACAACCAAACTAACAGTGTCGGTGAGAAGAAACCGAGTCATGATGACTGGACTAAGAAAAGGCTATATCGAGACGAAAAAATTAAACTTGCTAAACAAAAAAAGTTTATCCAATACAAACCTAAAGTAGGAGAAGTAGAGAAAGAACACCAAAAGGCGATATCTGATATTAGGTCATTAATTAGCCAATATGGGGAAAGGGGGGTTTGGCTTTGGGATCCATACTTAGACGCAAATGATGTTTTAAAAACCCTATTTCATTGTCCTCATTATGGTTCTGAATTGAGGGCACTAACAAACTTGAGTACATTTAACGATAAGTGTGATTCAGGTGATGGGGCAGTAGGTAAAAGTGAACAATTGTCTAAGCAAAAGAGTATATTAGAGAGTTTGGATTCAAATCTATATGGAATCAACCTTGAATTTAGGGCTCGCATTGGTAACTCAGGGTGGAACTTTCACGACCGTTTTCTTATTTTCCCTTATACAGTTCAAGGAGTACTTGCATGGTCATTAGGAACATCCGTCAACAGTCTTGGTAAGCAGCATCATATATTACAACAAATTGACGATGGTCAACTTATCGCTGATTCATTTATAGAGCTGTGGGATCAACTAAAAGAGCAAAATAACTTAATATGGAAGCATCAATGAATAGCTACGAAGTCACCCTTGGTCAACTTGTTGAGAAAGCAATTAGTAAAGATCAAAATGAATCTAATTTCACCACTTATGAATATACTCCTGATGAAACTGTCAGTGAAGAGTTCCTTAGAAACTTCCATATGGAACTAGACAATAAATATGAATATATAAGTCACATGAAATATTGCAAGCCAAACGAACTTAAAATTAGCCATGAAAATTTGGAAGATGCTGTCAGTCTAATTGCTTTCTGTATTAACCGATTGAAAAACTGGTCAAATATCGGAGTTAAAAGCATAAATGAGCTAATAGTAAATTTGAATATTGCAGGTTTTCTTGATGTGAACGGCTGTTTTTGGAGAGCTTTATCAAGACATGAAATCCCTCTAAGCCATGAAGTAATAGAATACTCTAGCAATCAATTATCACGACTGAAAAGTGAATTTAAGGTTTGTAATGACTTGGAAGTTCCCATATATGAAAAGGAGAGCCTTGAAAGTTTTTTATTGGCCATATCAAGTAAAGATTGGGTAGGGATTGCAGAACTATGGAAATTGTTCAATAACAGCCCTTTACTAAGTTGTGAAAGCATACAGCTACTTCACATTCTAGATTATTATGACAGGTGCACATTAATATCTACATTTGAAAACTGCAATGACATACCGATACTCATGCATATAATGAACCACCTCAGAACAGAAACAGCTTTCTTTATAGGCTCTGAAACCCAAAATGATATTTTGCAGTTTACTAGTGTATATTCAACACTTAGTCATCACAAAGCTCGCAACCACCTTAGTGATATCAACAATGATCTGCTGTCTACCATATTCAGGAAGGTTGGGTTTGATAATGATAAGTTCATTAAGTGGATGGTTGTCTTCAATAAATATCCTTTACGCTTCCCTAATATACAAACCGCACTCGGGAAAATGCTAGCAACTACAACAAATAGTGAAAACCTCGAAGCTTATATAAAGTCAATATCTATTAGTAAGCACGCTGACAATGAAAGCCGCAAAATTTTAAGTGAATGCTTGAAGGAGTTTGTTAAACATTCCGACACTGCCAGAAGATACGAACTATGGAACATCGCATATAAACATTGGTTTGAGTGGGACTTTGGTGGAAACAATAAGGAAAATTATATTTTTCAGACTGTTTTTTCTGAACTAGATTTTGCTATCGTAGGTTATTACAAAGAATGCGTTTCACATGAAGAGAGGTTATCAATAAAACAAGAGTTAGTGAGAAATATGCAATCACTTGAAAGCAAGTGGCACATTTCACCATCTTCCGCAAATTCATATTGGTATAGAAATCTATCTTTTTATCAAGTAATAGAACATGCTGAACAAGTGAGTGACGATATCGATACATGGTTACTTGAAGGAAGATATTATATTCCATTGCAGTTTCACGAAAATGAGTATATCGCGATGTTAGTTGGGTAATAAGATTTATTTTATTATGACCGCAACTAACAAACCTTTCACCGGAACTTGATGGAAGCGTTGTTCCCCTATTACCTCCGCTCAAAATACTCCCCCATCAACCTCACATTCCTACGGTTGGCCTTGAAGCCAAAGTCGAACAGATCACCCAGTATTGGAATGCTGCCGATCAGCACTTCCAGCAGCACGTTAAAGCCCATGCGCGCCAGTACGCCGGCGGGCAGTTTCATGCGGGCGGCCTGAAGCAGTATGTAGCTTGAGAGTGCGGCGCCGGCCAGATCCCCTACCCCGGGCACCAAACCCATGATGCCGTCCAGGCCAATGCGAAAGCCGCCAGGCAGGCGAATGGCGCTGTCCAGCAGCCAGGCGAGGCGGTCGAGTTTGGCTCGGGTTTGCTTTTGGTGGTTAGTTTGGGGCATGGGGTTTTGGTTTTATGGGTGTGATGCAGGTAGTTTGACCTTGTTTGGGGTGGATTTGTAGTTTTGTGGGGGGCTGAATGAGGGGCGCCTTAGGCAGAACCGGAGGCGCCTGTTCTGGATTCCCACCTTCGTGGGAATAACGGATGAAGTGGGAATGACAGAGTGAAATTCGGGAATGTCAGAAGTATGTTTCTTCCGGAGTTATTCTGGTTTGCTGACCGTATCCATGGCGTCGCACCAGGCCTGCAGGCCGTTGGTCGCTCTGATCTGCTCTATGCCTTTCAGGGTAAAGGTGCCGGGGGTGGCAATGGCGTTGCCAATATCGCCGTAGTCGAGCTCGGGGCGGGATTCGGCAAGCGCCATGGCACTGCCGATGGAGTGCACCACCATTTGTCTGGCGGCCTCTTTGCTCATTCCCTGGTCCATGCTCCAGTCAATAAGCTGCTGCACCAGAAAATAGCTCCAACCATGCAGGCAGCCGTGGGCCAGCGCAACATCAAACAGAGCTTCCGACTCCAGCACAATAACCTTGCCCATGGTGCCAAACAGGGTTTCGGCGGCCGCATTGGCCGGAAACAGTGGCACCGGTCCGGCGCCCACTTCCACACTGGCCGGCGGCAGGGCGCGCACCAGGGTAGCGCCCTGCAACGCCGGGTAGTGCCGCAACTGCTGCAGCGACACGCCCGCCATCGCCGAGATCACAACCTGGCCGGGTTTGAAGGTCAGCCCTTGCACCAGCTCGCTCAGGCTCTGTGGTCGTACCGCCAGCAGAATCATGTCACTGCCTTCCACCACTTGCTGGTTGGAATCGGCAATCTCGCACCCGCACTGCTCGGCCAGCCGGCTGGCCGCCTGAGCATTGCGCGGGCTCAGAATAATGCGCCGTTGATCTCCGCCGTTACGCAGACCGGTTACCGTATAAGTGGCCAGGTGGCCAACACCTAAAATGCCCAGTGTGGGTGGGGTCATGCCGTGTTTCCTTCGGTCGGGTATGAGTTGTGTTTTACCTGTGATGGTTAGCATGCTGACTCGTTGCGGCTTGAGCAACCACCCGATGCCGTGATGTATGGCAGCGCCCCGCCCTCACCTGGGCTGACCAGGTCGCTACTGCACCGAAGGGCGCTGGGCCATTTGCTGGTGCCAGCGTTTCAGGTGCGGCAGGCTGTCATCCACGGTCAGCTCCAGATTTTGCATAAAACCACAAAGCACCCAAGCGGTAATGTCGGCAACGGAGAAGTGCTCACCGGCCAGCCAGGTGTGTTTGCCCAGTTGCGTGTCCAGCACCGGCAGAAACTGTTTCAGTCGCTGGCGCGACTCCTCTCCCCACTCCTTGATGCAGTTTTCGCGATCGCTGTAAAAGCCGGACAGGTTACGAAAGGCCTGAAAGGCCGGCACCAGGCCCTGCAGCTCCACAATTCGTTGCCACATTTCTACCTGTGCCTGCTCCAGCGGTGTGCGCCCGAACAGCGCCTTGTTGTTGGGGGTGGTGGCATCCAGATAGCGGCAAATGGCCAGGCTTTCGCAGATGCAGGTGCCATCGTCCAGCTCCAGCACCGGGATCAAACCGTTCGGCGCCTTCTCCCTGAACGCGGCCGAACGGTTTTCGCCGGCGCGAAGATCAACCTCAACACTCTCTATCTCAATGCCCAGCTCCCGCAGGAAAATATTCACGCGCTTTGAACTCGGTGTGCCGGCTTTATGGTGGATTTTCATGGTCGCTCCCTGTGGTGTGTAACGGCTGTCTCCAGTTAAGCACGATTCACGAAGCAGGATCACACGCCACGCTTAAAAAACGCCGGCTTTATGGGCATGACGGCATTTTTCTCGCCTGCGCTCCAAACCCGTCACCCGCGCGAGGGCCGGGGTCCATGCGCATCTGCCAGCACTGCGTTGCTGTCAGTATCTTGCGCCGTGTTCCGGATTCCCGTCCCCGTCTGCACGGTGAATGACGAAAACAGATTTAAAAACGCCGGCTTTTGGCCGGCGTGGTTACGATGTCTTCCCCAAGACAAGTGTTTATTTGCGCAGTACCCCTTCTTCCACCAGCAGGTCGTAAATGGCCTGGGCTGCGGCCTGGGGGTCGTTGCGAATGATCTGCCCCTTGCCCCCTTGAGCCTTGGCGGTGGCCTGCTTGAAGCGGTCGGCGGCGGTTTTGGCGCGGGCCACTTTCAGGCGCTTGGGCCTGGGTTTGGCGTCTTGCCATTTCCAGCCGCGGCTTTCAGCATCGCGGCGCGCGGCGCCCGGTTGCTGCTCTTCAATTTCACCGCGCCGGGCGCGGGCAAAGGCGAGCTGGCGGGGGCTGGCGGCGGCTTCGTCCACACTCGCCACCAGTGGCAGCTTAGTGGTAATGCGCCGGCGCTGGCCTCTCGGCAGGGCCTGCAACAGGGTCACCTGATCATCTTCAATCGACTCTATGGCGGCAATACCGGTCACCAGCGGCCAGCCCAGGTGCTCGGCCAGCAGGTAGGGCAGCATGCCCGAGCCCTCGCCCTGCTCGGCGTGAATGCCGGTAAGCAGCAAGTCGGGCTGCTGCTCGTCCAGGTAAGGCGCCAGCACCGCCAGGGCGTCGTCGTCCGGCGACTGGCGCAGCACGGTGAGCCGCTCCAGGCCCATGCCCAGGTAGTCGTGCAGTGCCGGGCGGCTCGGATCGCCGGCGTGGATCACTTCCAGCTCACCGCCCAGGGCAAAGGCCAGCTCCAGGGCGCAGGCGTCCTGCAGGGCGCGGCGGGCGCGGCCCGACACCGGGTGGCGGCCCTCACTCACCAGCACCGCAATGTTAAAGTATTCAGGCTGCATCACTCACCTCCCCCGCCGGCTGGGCTGAGGCCAGGGCCATCAGCGCCGCCAGAATTTCACTGCTGTCTCCAATAGCGCTCAGCCCGGCCCGCTTGACCATGTCGCAGTCAGCGTCCTGGTTAATGGCCACCACCTTCTCCACTTTGCCAATGCCCTGCAAATGCTGCACGGCGCCGGAAATGCCCACGGCAATGTACACCCGGGCACTCACCCAGGTGCCGGTGGCGCCCACCTGGCGGCTGCGCGGCATAAAGCCGTCGTCCACCGCCACCCGGCTGGCCCCCTCGGCGGCGCCGAGCAGGGTGGCGGCCTGGTGGAACTGATCCCAGTCGTGCACGCCGTTGCCGGCGGAGAGAATAAACTCGGCCTCGGCCAGCGGTATGTCGGCAGGATCCACCGCCACCCGGCCCAAATCCTTAACCCGGGCCGCCGGCAGGCGGTCGGCCTCAAATTCCACCGGCAGCGTTTCGTAACGGTGTTCGGTGCAGGGCATGGCGCACTCTTCCAGCGGCAGCAGCACTCGGCACAACGGACGGGTAATGTCCTGATGGCCGGCGCCACTGCGGGCAATTACCTGCTCGCCTTGCCACTTCCACACCCCGGTGGCCGGGCGTTCGCCCAAGGCCACCGCCAGCCGCCGGCCCAGCTCGGCCGACTCGCCGGCATCGGGGAACAACCAGTGCAGCGGCTGATAGTCGCCGTCGGCCTGCAGGCACAGCTCGGTCCAGGCTTCCGGCTGATAGCCGTCCACCCCGTGCAGTTGCAGCAGCCGATCCACGCCCGCTTCCTCAATGCCTTCCTTCAGCTCGCCGCACACCAGCCCCAGCACCGCCGTGGCCTGATGTTGCGCCGCCGCCAGTTGCTGGGCCAGGCCCAGCACGTCCTTGCCGTGGGCGGTCAGGCGACCGCCGGACAGCGGCAGCCAAACGGCAATGTAATGCTGCGGATTGTCCACTCGGTGCAGCGGCAGTTGCGGCTGCTCGCTGGCCTTGCGCACCAGTTGGGTAACGCCGCCGCCCTGCAGGTTGGCCCTGTCCAGCCGGCGCAGGCCGCTGGGGCCATATTGCCACTGGGGCCGCGGGTTCTTGCGCAACAGCCCGGTGGGGCCGCGGCTCGGCTGGCCGCTCAGCTCACCATGGCGCGGATGCAGCCGATTGCGGGCAATCCAGGCCGAGCGCGGATCCTTGCGAATGACGTCAGACATGGGCTTCCTCCTTCTCGCGCGGCTGCTCGGCGGGCTGAACCAACGCCTCCAGCAGCAGCTCGGCTATGTCTTTCACCTCCGGGCGCGGCTCCACCACCCCTTCCATCATCAGGGTGCATTGCGGGCAGGCCACCGCCATCAGCTCGGCGTCCACCGCCCGGGCATCGTCCATGCGCATGTCGGCAATGCGGCGCTCGCCGGGAATGTCGGTCACCGGCGCGCCGCCACCGCCGCCGCAGCAACGGGAACGGAAACCGCTGCGCTCCATCTCGGTGCGGGCAAAGCCCAGCTGGTCGAGCAGGTAGCGGGGTGCGTCATACACGCCGTTGTAGCGGCCGAGATAGCAGGGATCGTGGTAGGTCAGCCTGCCGGTCTGGCCATTGCTGAACGCCAGTTTGCCCTGCTGGTGCAGCTCCGCCAGCAGCTCGCTGTGGTGCAGCACGGTGTAGTCACCACCCAGCTCGGCATATTCGGTGCCCAGGCTCTGCAACGAGTGCGGATCGGCGGTCACAATGCGGTTAAAGCGGTATTTGCTTAAGGTCTGAATGTTGACCTTGGCCAGCCGCTGAAAGGTGGCTTCGTCGCCCAGCCGGCGGGCCAGATCGCCCGAGTCCAGCTCCTCGTTGCCGAGGTAGGCAAAGTCCACACCTCCGGCGCGCAGCAATTGCACCAGGGCCCGCAGGGTGCGCTGGTTGCGCATGTCAAAGGCGCCGTCACCCACCCACAGCAGCACGTCGGCTTCACCAATGTCCTTCAGCAGCGGAATGTTGAGGTCCGCCGCCCAGTGGCTGCGGCTGGCTGGGGCCAGGCCACCCGGGTTGTCGGTGGCAATCAGATTTTCCAGCACTTCCTGACCCTTGCCCGGGGTCTGACCCCGCTCCAGGGTGAGGTAGCGGCGCATGTCCACCACGGCGTCCACGTGCTCAATCATCATGGGGCACTCTTCCACGCAGGCGCGGCAGGTGGTGCACGACCACAGGGTCTGGCTGTCGAGCATGCTTTCCACCAGCGGCTTGTCGGGGCAACCGGTGCGGGCGGCGTTTTCCTGGCCCGGGTGGGGGCTGCCGCGGTAGCTCACTTCTTCCTGGGCGGCCAGGCTGATCACCATGTCCTGAATGAGCTTTTTGGGGTTGAGCGGCTGCCCAGCGGCAAAGGCCGGGCACTTGCTTTCGCAGCGACCGCACTGCACACAGGCGTCAAAGCCCAGCAACTGGTTCCATTTAAAGTCGGTGACCTTTTCCACGCCCAGCTTGTCGGCGCTCATGTCGAGGGCTTTCAGGCCGGTGTCACGGCCACCGCCAAAGCGGGCCGGACGACGGTGAAAGGCCAGGTGCAGGGCACCGGCAAAGGCGTGCTTCATGGGGCCGCCCCAGGCCATGCCAAACACCAGCTCGCCCAGGCCCCAGGCACACACTGCCAGCAGCAGCAGGCCCAGCAGGGTGCTGCCGGTGCCGTCGGGCAAAATGCCGGCGGCCGGCAGGGTGGCGATAAAAAAGCCCAGCGAGAACGCCAGCAGGCTTTTCGGCAACCGCTGCCAGGGGCCGCGCGACAGCCGGGAGTTGGGCAGTTCACTGGCGGGCTTGCGGCGGCGCTTCAACACAAACAACGCGCCAATGGTCATCAGCAGGCTGGCACCCAGCAGCGGCCATACCAGCCAGGCGCTGTGCAGGCCCAGGCCGTGCACCAGCACCACCAGCACCAGCGCCAGCACAAAGCCGCCGCCGGTGGCCACGTGGGTGTTGGACATGTACTTGTCGCGCGCCACCACATGGTGCAAATCCACCAGATAACGACGCGGCATGGCGGCCAGCCCCTGCCAGAAGGCCACGGGGTTGGCCTGGCCCCGGCGCCACAGCCGCACCCGGCGCGCGGCACCGATGGCGGCCAGGGTAAAGGCCAGGGTTAACAAATAAGGGATCACAGGCTCGAACATAGCGGGCACCTCACAGGGCCGGGGTTGCCCCCGGCCCCTGACTCAGAAGTCTTTACACAGACGCAGGGCGTCGTAGATGGCGGCGTGGGTGTTGCGCTGAGACACACAGTCGCCCAGGCGGTACAGCAGGTAACCCTGGCCGTGCTGGGCCAGCGCCGGCTGGGGTTTGCCGTCGTACAGGGCTTCCAGCTCAATCTGGCCCTTGTTGACGGCGTCGCCCTTCAGCTCGTAGTAGAGCCGCTCGTCGGGACGAATGCCGTTCTCCACCACCACCTGGTCCACCACCCGCTCCTCTTTCTGGCCGGTGTATTCGTTCTCCAGCACCGCCACCAGCTTGTCGCCCTCGCGGTACACCTTGTGCAGCGCCAGATCGGAGGTCATGATCACCTCACGCTCATAGAGCGAACGGTAATAGGTGGGGAAAGTGGTGCCGCCAATGGCCGCGCCGGGCTTGATGTCGTCGGTGACGATCTCTACCAGGCTGCCTTTGGAGGCCAGGTAGTCGGCCGCCGACATGCCGGAGAATTCACAAATGGTGTCGTACACCAGCACGTTTTTGCCCGGCTCCACTCGGCCGGAAAGGATGTCCCAACTGCTCACCACCAGACCTTCGTCGGCGCCCCACTCGGGCACCTGCTCCAGGAAGGGCGTGCCGCCCACCGCCAGGATCACCACGTCGGGCTGCTCGCCCATGATGGCTGGCAAGTCGGCTGCGGTGTTCAGGCGCAGATCCACCTTGAGGCGAGCCAGCTCCAGGGCATACCAGCGGGTAATGCCGGCAATCTGGTCGCGCTGGGGCGCCTTGGCCGCCAGGGTGATCTGTCCGCCCAGCTCGGGGGCCTTTTCAAACAGCACCACCTTGTGGCCACGCTCGGCCGCCACGCGGGCTGCTTCCATGCCGCCGGGGCCGCCGCCCACTACCACCACCTTGCGAATGGGGCCGTCGGTCTTCTCGATGAGATGGGGCATGCCCAGGTGCTCGCGAGAGGTAGCCGCGTTCTGAATGCAGAGTACGTCGAGGCCCTGATACTGACGGTCGATACAGTAGTTGGCGCCCACGCACTGCTTGATTTGGTCAACCTGACCCAGCTTGATTTTGGCAATCAGGTGCGGGTCGGCAATGTGCGCCCGGGTCATGCCCACGAAGTCGACATAGCCGCCTTCGAGAATGCGCTGGGCCTGGTTCGGATCCTTGATGTTCTGGGCGTGGATCACCGGCACGGTGACCACTTCCTTGATGCCCGCCGCCAGGTGCAGGAAAGGCTCCGGCGGATAGCTCATGTTCGGGATCACGTTGGCCAGGGTGTTGTGAGTGTCACAACCGGAGCCAATGACGCCAAAGAAGTCCACCATGCCGGTGTCGTTGTAGTATTTGGCGATTTGCTTCATGTCGTCGTGGCTGAGGCCGTCCGGGTGGAACTCGTCGCCACAAATACGCATGCCCACGGCAAAGTCGGGGCCCACTTCGGCGCGAATGGCCTTGAGCACTTCCAGACCAAAGCGCATGCGGTTTTCAAAGCTGCCGCCCCATTCGTCGGTGCGCTTGTTAACCCGCGGGCTCCAGAACTGATCGATCAGGTGCTGGTGCACGGCGGACACTTCCACGCCGTCCAGACCGCCTTCCTTGGCCCGGCGCGCAGCCTGGGCGAAGTCGCCGATAATGCGCTCAATGTCTTCCGGCTCAATGGTTTTGCAGGTGGCGCGGTGCACCGGCTCGCGAATACCGGACGGCGACAGCAGGGTGGTCCAGTTGTAGCCGTCCCAGCGGGAGCGCCGGCCCATGTGAGTAATCTGAATCATGATCTTGGCGCCGTGCTTGTGCATGGCGTCAGACAGGTTCTTGAAATAGGGAATAATGCGGTCGGTGCTCAGGTTGACCGAGCTCCACCACTGCTGGGGACTGTCGATCGACACCACGCTGGAGCCGCCACAAATGGCCAGGCCCAGGCCGCCCTTGGCCTTTTCCTCGTAATACTTGACGTAACGATCCGTGGTCATGCCGCCGTCGGTGGCGTGCACCTCGGCATGGGCCGTGCTCACAACCCGGTTGCGAATGGTGAGCTTGTTGATGTTCATGGGTTGAAACAAGGCGTCGAACTGTCCCATCCTGGAATCCTCTTGTACATGCTGCGGGCCCCTGGTCCGGCCCGCTGAAAATTAACACCTGCTCGTGTGAGCGCCTGTTTGTTGCCGTTACTTCCGTCACTCCCGCGTAGGCGGGAGTCCATGCATTTCTGCAAACCGGCGTTGTTGCCGAACCGGTGCTCCATGCCCTGGATACTCACTTCGCGGGTATGACGTGTTGAGGCATGACAGAAGACGTCTTACAGCGGGCTCACCTCAAACAGGCCGTAATCGCAGCCGCTCTGGGATGCGCCTTGCACCTGGCGGGCCTGCGTACGCACCGGGTAACCCTGGCTCTGGGCAATCTGGTCCATGGCGCCCGCGAACCAGCCGGTAAACATGTAATCGACCATGCGATCGACCTTGCCGTACTGGTACACAAAGGCGGAGTGATCCAGGCGTACCCGGGCGGTGCCGGCAGGAATGTCGAGCTGTTCAATGGTGAACAGACCCCAGCCTCGCTGGGACAGGCGCTTCATGTAGTGCTCAAATACCGCATCGCCGCTGATGCCGTGGCACTCGGCCTCTTTTTCACACCAGTGCCAGGCCGACTTGTAGCCGGCCTTGTACAGGATCTCGGCATAGCGCTCGGGGCCCAGCTCTTCCTCAATGGCCATGTGGTTGTTCACAAAGAAGTGACGCGGCACATAGAGCATGGGCAGGGCGTCTGTGGTCCAGACGCCGGTGTCGGCGTCCACTTCAATCGGCATTTCCGGTGCATGTACTGACATGGTTATTTCTCCCTTGATTCCTTATTCGCCCCAGACGTCCTTGAGCACGCGAACCCAGTTGCCGCCCATGATTTTCTCGATCAGGCGCGGGGAATAGCCGTTGCGCAGCAGGGCCTCGGTGAGGTTGGGGAAATCGCCGATGGTGCGAATGCCTTCGGGGTTGATGATTTCGCCAAAGCGGGTCAGGCGGCGGGCGTAGCCCTTGTCGTGGGTCAGCCATTCGAAGAAGTTCTGATCGTGGCCCTGAGTAAAATCGGTACCAATGCCGATGGCGTCTTCACCCACCAGATCCAGCACGTAGCCAATGGCCTCGACGTAGTCGTCGACGGTGGACTCGATGCCTTTCTTGAGGAAGGGCGCAAACATGGTGACGCCCACAAAACCGCCGTGCTCGGCGATAAAACGCAGCTCTGCATCAGACTTGTTGCGCGGGTGGTCCTTGAGGCCGGCGGGCAGGCAGTGGGAGTAGCACACCGGTTTTTGCGAGGCCAGGATCACCTCTTCCGAGGTCTTGGCGCCGACGTGGGACAGGTCGCACATAATGCCGACCCGGTTCATTTCGGCCACCACCTCGTGGCCAAAACCGGACAGGCCGCCGTCGCGCTCGTAACAGCCGGTGCCCACCAGGTTCTGAGTGTTGTAGGCCATTTGCACGATGCCCACGCCCAGCTGCTTGAAGACTTCCACGTAGCCAATCTTGTCTTCAAAGGCATGGGCGTTCTGGAATCCGAGAATAATGCCGGTGCGGCCTTCTTCCTTGGCGGCCAGAATGTCGGCGGTGGTGCGTACCGGACGGATCAGGTCGGCATGTTCCTGGTAATAACGGTTAAAGGCCGCGATGTTGTTGACCGTGGCCTGAAAACCTTCCCACACCGACACGGTGCAGTTGGCCGCGGTCAGACCGCCACGACGCATGTCTTCAAACAGTTCCCGCCCCCAGTTGGCAATGATGAGGCCGTCAATGACAATGGCCTGATTGTGTACTTCTGCTGCGTTTTGCATAGCCTGCCCTTCCTCGCATTCGGTTAACGGTGACCTTTAATTCACCGAATTCAGGGGCAGTCTAGCCCGCACGCTACCGGGCGCTGTGGCTGAAAACGACAGAGGCATAGTCAAAAACGTCATGGTTTGTATGGAATACGGAAGACCGTGTATTTCTGCGGATTGGGCGGGTGCGCGCATTGGGCTGAACGTTTGTGGGCAGGGGGGGGGTTGGGCACGTCAGTGCAGCGGCGCAGCTCGGACCATTCTCCTCAATGTCACGGACCATCCAGAGACAGCATAAAAAGAATTTGTCGCACCGAATGGCGCCCATCAAGACAACCCATTGCGCTTCTTTTACAATAGCCTCATTCCGCGCGGCAATACGGCCGTAAGCCAGAGTTCGATATTCACAACGCCATGCAAGAAAAAGATCATATCTTCGCCGCCCCCATTGCCCGGCTGGGCGACTTCTGTTTCGACCACCAAGTGGCCGAGGTGTTTCCGGACATGATCAAACGATCCGTGCCCGGTTACTCCAACATCATTTCCGCCATCGGCATGATGACGGCCCGCTTTGCCCGGCCCAATACCCAACTCTATGACCTGGGCTGCTCGCTGGGCGCCGCCACTCAGGAGATGCGCCGCAACCTGAGTCAGCCCGGCTGCCGCATTGTGGCAGTGGACAACTCCGCCGCCATGGTGGAACGGGCCCGCACCCACCTGGCCGCCTTTCGCTCCGACGTGGAGGTGGAGCTGCAGGAAGCGGACATCTGCGACCTCACCATTGAAAACGCCTCCGTGGTGGTGCTCAACTTTACCCTGCAGTTTATTGCGCCCGACCGGCGCGAGGCCCTGCTCAAAAAAATACATGACGGCCTTAATCCCGGCGGCGTGCTGATTTTAAGCGAGAAGTTTGTCAGTGAAGACGACACTGTCAACGAGCTGCTGATCGATCTGCACCACGACTTCAAGCGCGCCAATGGCTACAGCGAGCTGGAAATCAGCCAGAAACGCACGGCGCTGGAAAATGTACTGCGCCCCGACTCCTCCGAGCAGCACAAGGCCCGGCTCAAGGGCATTGGCTTTGCCCATGTCGACATGTGGTTCCAGTGCTTCAACTTCGGCTCCATGGTGGCCATCAAATGATCGACTTCAGCGACTTTTATCAGCAAATCGCCAAAAGCCGGCTCAGCCACTGGCTGCACTGCCTGCCTGCCCAGCTGCACGACTGGCAAAAACAGCACCAGCACGGCGATCTGGCGCGCTGGAGCCGGGCCCTGCACAAGCTGCCCGCCATTCACACCAACCGCATCGAGCTGAAAGACAGCGTCGCCATTGGCCAGCCCGGCGAAGTGTCGGAAGGGGAACAAAAGAAAATCAACAGCCTGCTGGGCCAGTTCCATCCCTGGCGCAAGGGGCCGTTCGAGGTGCACGGCATTCATATCGACACCGAGTGGCGCTCCGACTGGAAATGGGAGCGACTCAAGCCCCATATCAGCCCGCTGAAATACCGCTACGTGCTGGATGTAGGCTGCGGCAGTGGCTATCACCTGTGGCGCATGATAGGCGAAGGGGCCGAAATGGCGGTAGGCATAGATCCGTCCCAGCTGTTTCTGTGCCAGTTCGAGGCCATCAAACACTTCGCCAATGGTTATAAAGGGATCCAGGTATTACCCTTAGGCATAGAAGAACTGCCCGAGCTGCGCGCCTTTGATACTGTCTTTTCCATGGGCGTGCTGTATCACAGGCGTTCCCCCATCGATCATTTGCTGCAGCTCAAGGCCCAGTTGCACGACGGCGGCGAGCTGGTGCTGGAAACCCTGGTGATCGACGGTGACGAGCACCAGGTACTAGTGCCCGGTGAGCGCTACGGCAAAATGCGCAACGTCTGGTTTATTCCCAGCAGCGCGGCCCTGGTAGGCTGGCTCAACAAATGCGGTTTTGAAAATATTCGGGTGGTGGACGAAAGCGTCACCACCCTGAACGAACAAAGACGCACCGACTGGATGCGCAACGAATCGCTGGCGGACTTTCTCGATCCGAACGACCCCGGCAAAACCATTGAGGGATACCCGGCCCCCAAGCGCGCCATCATCATCGCCAACAAGCCGGTAGACCCGCAACACAGACCACAAGAGAGTAAAGGATGAACAAAGCGGCCCTGTCACTGCTGATGCCCCTGTTGCTGAGCGCCTGCGCCGGCCACTTTTCCAACTCCGAGCCCGAGCCTCAGCCCGTAACCGAACCCGAGCTGAATGTCGCGCTGGCTGGCCAGGAAGCCCGGATGATCACCGCCATGGAGCAACAAAACACGCGGCTCAGCACCAATCATCACGCCTTTATGACTGCCCTGCAGCAGGAAATCCGCAACCTGAAAAAGCAGGTGATCGCCACCCAGCCGGCGCCCACTCCCGCCCCGGTCGATGAGCGCGCCCCCGACAACACCCCCGATAACGAAACCCGAGACGGCAAACTGATCGTGGGGGAAGCCGAAAGCGTGTGGCTGGATGCGGTGGACGACCTGTTTCCCGCCCGTATCGACACCGGCGCCACCACCTCGTCGCTCAGCGCTCAGGACATCACCGAGTTCGAACGCGACGGCAAGCCCTGGGTGAGCTTTAACATGGCCCACGAAGGTGTGGACGAAAAGCTGCCGGTGGAAGCGCCCCTGGTGCGCTATGTGCGTATTCGCCAGGCCTCGGCCGAAGAAACCGAGCGCCGCCCGGTGGTGGAGCTGACCCTGCGCCTGGGCCGGCTGTCGGAAAAAACCGAGTTCACCCTCACCGACCGTTCCCAGATGACCTACCCGGTGCTGCTGGGGCGTGAGTTTCTCAAAGACATCGCCGTCGTGGATATTGCCCGCCGTAATGTGCAGGGCAAACCCCGGCGTCCCAAACCTTCCAGCGAGTAAAGTCCATGTACTCACGCAAACCCTTTTATCTGATTGTGGCAGCCCTGTTCCTGGTGGGACTGGCGCTCATGCTGCACCGCCATTTTGTGTATGAAGTCCCCTGGCTGCCCGGTGAAAAGCGCCAGATCTGGTCGGTGGAAGCCAAGGTTGAGTTCGAGGCCAATGGCCGTCCGGTGAAGGCATCGCTGGCGGTGCCCGGCAGCCAGCCCGGCTTTACCCTGATGAACGAGTCCGCCGCCTCTCCCGGCTACGGCCTGTCGTTTGTGCAGACCGAAGGCGGCACCCGGGCCGAGTGGTCCATCCGCTCTGCCAGCGGCCATCAGGAGCTGTATTACAAGGTCGACATGATGCTCGACCCCTTTGCCAAGGGGCCCATCGGCAACGCACCGCCTCAGGTGACCACGGTGGAAGTGGCCGAACCTTATGCCACCGCCATGGATCAGGTACTGACCCTGGCCGAGGAACGCTCTTCAGACAACATCACCTTTACCCGCGAGCTGCTCAAGGAGCTGAACAGCGGTGGCCAGAACGCCGAACTGCTGGCCCAGCACAAGTCTTCCGGTCCGCTGCTGCTTGAGATGCTGCACCGTGCCGGGGTGCCGGCCCGGCTGCTGAAAGGGCTGCAGCTGGAAGACGGCCGTCGGCGCCAGCCGCTGGTAGACGTGGTGCAGGTGTATGACGGCGAACGCTACGAAATCTTCAACCCGGCCACCGGCGATCAGGGTCTGCAGGAAAACCTGCTGCTGTGGGAATACCACTCGGCCCCGGTGCTGGATCTGGTGGGCGGCAGCAACTCCAGGGTGAGCTTCTCCATGCTGGAGCAGGAGCAGCCGGTGAACGTGGCCCTGGCCAAGAAGTTTGATCAGCCCGACTGGATCAATGTGTCGCTGTACAACCTGCCGCTGGAAGAGCAGGCGCTGTTCAAGGGCATACTGCTGATCCCCATCGGGGTACTGGCGGTGGTGTTCCTGCGCATTATCGTGGGGGTGAAAACCTCGGGCACCTTTATGCCGGTGCTGATCGCCATGGCCTTTATTCAGACCAGTCTGCTCACCGGCCTGGTGGGTTTTCTGATTATTGTGGGCACCGGCCTGGTGCTGCGCTCCTACCTCTCCCACCTCAATCTGTTATTGGTGGCGCGAATATCGGCGGTGATCATCATGGTCATCGGCATGATCGGCTTTTTCAGCATTGTCGCCTATCAGCTGGGCCTGACCGAGGGCATGAAGATCACCTTCTTCCCCATGATCATTCTGGCCTGGACCATAGAGCGGATGTCGGTGCTGTGGGAAGAGGAAGGCCCCAAGGAAGTGATCAAGCAGGGCGGCGGCTCCCTGGTGGTGGCGGTGATGGCGTTTCTGGCCATGAACAACGAGCTGATCCGTCACCTCACCTTCAACTTCCTCGGCCTGCAGCTGGTGGTGATGGCGGCCGTGCTGGTGCTGGGCAACTATACCGGCTATCGCCTGACCGAGCTCAAGCGCTTCAAGCCCCTGGCAGACGAGCTGAAACATGATTAAGCAACTGCTGTCCAAATATACCTCGCCCTTTACCCTGCACCGCCTGGGGATCATGGGCATGAATCAGCGCAACATTTCCTATATCAGCCGCTACAATCCGCGGCGGCTGTATCCGCTGGTGGACGACAAGCTCAAGACCAAGCAAATTGCCCTCGCCGCCGGCGTGACAGTGCCGGATCTGGTGGGGGAAATTCAGTACCAGCACCAAGTGACTCACCTGTGGGACATGGTCAAGGACTGGCCGGGGTTCTGTATCAAGCCCGCCAAGGGCTCGGGAGGCAAGGGCATTACGGTGATCGTGGATCACGACCGCACACGGTTCACCAAGCCCAGCGGCAAGACCGAGACCATCGAGGATCTGGAACGACACGTGTCCAACATTCTGGCCGGCCTCTATTCCCTGGGCGGCAAGCCGGATGTGGCGCTGATTGAAGCCCTTATTAACTTCGACGATGTGTTTGACGGTTTTTCCTACGAGGGCGTGCCCGACACCCGGGTGATCGTGTTCAGGGGCTTTCCCATCATGGCCATGATGCGGCTCTCAACCCAGGCGTCAGACGGCAAGGCCAACCTGCACCAGGGCGCCGTGGGCGTGGGCCTCGACATCAACACCGGCCGGGCCATTCGGGCGGTGCAGTTCAACGAGCCGGTGCGTTACCACCCGGATACCGGACGGGATCTGTTTGAACTGAAAGTCCCCTACTGGGAGCAGCTGCTGAGCCTGTCGTCATCCTGCTACGAGATGTCAGGCCTGGGCTACATCGGCACCGACATGGTGCTCGACAAGCAAAAGGGTCCCATGCTGCTGGAGCTGAACGCTCGCCCGGGGCTGGCGATACAAACCGCCAACGCCGCCGGCCTGCTGCCCCGCCTGCGCAAGATTGAAAAACTTGGCAAGAAGATCACCCTGACCCCGGAAGAGCGCGTAGCCTTCTCCCGCAAGGAGTTTGCCAGCGAGTTGTGAAGGTTGATGAGGCGATAAAAAAACGGCGCCGGGTTTAAACCCGGCGCCGTTTTTTGTGCAATAACCCCCTCCCAGCCTTCACCCTTAAACAAGGGGGAGGAACACCAGATTCCCTCCCCTTGGCAAGGGGAGGGTCAGGGCGGGGTTTGTAGCTTACATCCGCGTTTTGCGCTTCTGCTTCTGCCGCTGGGCCGGCTTGGGGCCGCGGGAGCCGGTGGGGGCCGGTTTTTTCGGGGCGGCACCGGTGCCGGCGCCCTTGACCCGGGTATTGTGCTTGCGCACTGCCTTGCGAATGCGGGCTACCTGCTTGTAGCGGTCGGGGGCATTCACATCCACCTTGCTTTCCTGCTCCGGGGGCAGGCCCACTTCCTTGCGCAGATAATTCACCTGATCCAGCGGCAGCTCGGCCCAGCCGCCCCGGGGCAGGTTTTTAGGCATTTCAATCTTGCCGTAGCGTACCCGCATCAGCCGGCTGACCTGCACGCCCTGGGATTCCCACAGCCGGCGCACTTCCCGGTTGCGGCCTTCCTTCAGAGTAACATGGAACCAGAGGTTCATGCCCTCGCCGCCGGTGTATTTCAGGGTCTCAAAGCGGGCCTCGCCGTCTTCCAGCATCACGCCCTTGCGCAGTCGCTGCAGCATGGCCTCGTCCACCTCGCCAAACACCCGTACCGCGTATTCCCGGTCGATTTCGTGGCGCGGATGCATCAGCCGGTTGGCCAGCTCACCGTCGGTGGTAAACAGCAACAGGCCCGAGGTATTCACGTCCAGCCGGCCCACGGCCACCCAACGGGCGCCCTGCAGCCGGGGCAGACGGTCAAACACGGTAGGCCGGCCTTCCGGATCCTTGCGCGTACTCACCTCGCCTTCCGGCTTGTGGTAGGCCAGAACCCGGCACACGATGTCGCTTTCGGCCTGGGTTTCCACCAGGTGGCCGTCCACACGAATTTGCTCGTTACCGGCGACCCGGTCGCCCAGCACCGCCACCTTGCCGTTGACGCTGACGCGGCCCTGGCTGATCAGACCCTCGATTTCCCGGCGCGAACCCTTGCCGGCCCGGGCCAGCACTTTTTGCAGTTTTTCAGTCATGTCGTTCACTTATTCAAAAGGAGCCAGTTCGCCCGCGCCTTCGCGCACGATCACCGGGGTATCATCGTACAAATCCACTACCGTGGTGGGCTTTGAATCGATCACGCCACCGTCGATGATGAGATCCACGACTTTTTCCAAGCGGTTGCGAATATCAAAGGGATCGTATTCCGCCTCGGTTTCACCGGGCAAAATCAGACTGCAGGACATCAGCGGCTCGCCCAGGGCTTCCAGCAGGGCCAGGCTAATGGCGTGATCCGGCACCCGCAGGCCAATGGTCTTGCGCTTGGGGTTCTGCAGCCGCTTGGGCACTTCCTTGGTGGCGCGCAGAATAAAGGTATAGGCTCCCGGCGTGTTGTTTTTCATCAGCCGGAAGGCGCCGTTGTCGACCCGGGCATAGGCGGAGAGCTCAGAGAGATCCCGGCACACCAGGGTGAAATTGTGCTCCTTGTCTATCTGGCGAATGCGGCAGATACGCTCCATGGCGTTCTTGTCGCCCACCAGGCAGCCGATGGCGTATCCCGAGTCGGTGGGATACACCAGCACGCCGCCCTGACGGACGATGGCCACCGCCTGATTGATCAGCCGTGGCTGGGGGTTGTCTGGATGAATTTCAAAAAACTGACTCATGATTCCTCCCGGAATGATTTACAGAAAGCGCTCCCATACGGGCGTCGCCTCTTTGGGCAGCCACAACTGGCGGCCCAGTTCCCGCCACTGGCTGGGAAAATGAAAATCGGAGCCCACCGAGGCATCGAGCCCGTACTCCCGGCTCCACTTACCCAGCGTGGCACGTTCCTGCGGGCTTTGCTGAGCCATGGAAACCTCCATGGCATCGCCGCCGGCCTCGGCAAAGGCGGTGAGCATTTTGCGTACCCACTTGTTCGACAAATCGTAACGGGTGGGGTGCGCCAGCACCGCCACTCCGCCCGCCGCCTGAATGGCACCGATGGCCTCGGCCAGAGAGCACCAGTCCGGCGGCGCATAGCCGGTATTGCCCCGGCTCAGAAACTTTTTAAACACCTTTCCCATGGAGTCGGCCGCGCCCTGCTCCAGCAGCCAGCGCGCCATGTGGGTACGGGTAATGGCCGCCTCGCCGGCGATGCCCTTGGCCCCCTCATAGGCGCCGGGAAAACGGGCCTTTTCCAGCCGCTCTCCCATTAACCGGGCGCGGGCATCGCGCCGGGCGGCCTGCTCGCCGAGCAGTTGCACCAGGCCCTCGTGGCCCGGGTCCAGGTTCAGCCCCACCACGTGGATTTCCTTGTGCTCCCACAGCGCCGAAATCTCAACCCCGGCCACCAGACGAATGCCGTGCTCGTCGGCGGCGATCTCGGCCTCGGCCAGTCCCGCCACCGAATCGTGGTCGGTCAGTGCCAGCACATCCACCTCTTTTTCAGCGGCCCGGGCCAGCAGCTCACTGGGGCTCAGGCTGCCGTCGGAGGCGGTGGAATGGCTGTGCAGGTCGATGCGCATAAAAAAATCCTGTGATCGGGCTTGACTTGCCCCCGCAAATATCGTTTAACTGTATCCAGTTTTTCGATTAGCGAGATTGAGCGCCATGTTGCAGCAAACTTCCACTCTGACCATTTGGTGGTGGCACACTCCCTGAAGCGGGTGTGATTTGCTGTATTCGTTCAACAGTCTCAGCGAAACATGAAAGCCCGCAACTCTGCGGGCTTTTTTATTATCCAGCAAAAGGTAACGTGATGAAACCGACCTTTCTCAATTTTTGGCGATGGCAACCCGAAAACCGGCATGTTCAGCAACCGGCATTCGCGTCCGTTACCGACGACGACATTGCCAGCCAGGTCATCAGACAGATCCCTGATGATCAGCATTAACACATAAGGAATACTCCAAATGGCGCAAGGTCAGCTCCACGTTTTATTGCAAGATGCACCCTATACCGATGATCCCCTGGCGTTATACGCCGCCCTCAGCCAGCCCGGCGACAACAGTCTGCTGCTGGAATCCGCCGAAATTGACACCAAGGCGGGCACTCAAAGTCTGCTGATGCTCGACGCCTGTGTGCGCCTGGTATGCCGCGGCCGCACCGTTACCCTTACCGCCCTCAATGCCAACGGCCTGCCCGCCCTTGAACTGATACAGCACGAGCTGGGCGGCGAGCGCACCGACACCGAACTCACCGTGATCCTGGCCGAGGCCGACGCCAACCTGGACGAAGACAGCCGGCTGAAGGCGCCGTCCGTACTGGAAACCATTCGGCTTATTCTCACCCGCTTTACCGCTGACCAGGGCCAGCAGCATCTGTTTATGGGCGGCACCTTTGCCTATGACCTGATTGCCGCCGTGGAGCGCCTGCCCGAGGTGACCGAGGGCATCAACCACTGCCCCGACTTCTGTTTTTACCTGGCAGAAACCCTGATCACCCTGGATCACGTGAAGGAACAATGCCACCTGGCTGCCTGCGCCTTTGACTCAGGCGAGCAGGAGCGGCTGCAGGCCCGCCTGAATACGCTTACCACCGCCTGTGGCGAACACCACGACAGCCCGCAAGCCAACGCTGTATTAAATGGCAAGGTCACCACCAACAAGAGCGACGCCGAGTTCCGCGCCGACGTGGAACGGCTCAAGGGCAACATTGTGGCCGGTGACATCTTTCAGGTGGTGCCCTCGCGCTGCTTTACCCTGCCCTGCCCCAGCCCTCTCGCGGCCTACGGCAAGCTCAAGCAGACCAACCCCAGCCCCTACATGTTTTATGTGAACGATGAAGACTTCATTCTGTTCGGCGCCAGCCCGGAAAGCTCGGTGAAGTTTGACCATCACGACCGCCAGGTGGAAATGTACCCCATCGCCGGCACCCGCCGCCGGGGCTTTAACCCGGACGGCAGCATCAACCTGGACCTGGACGGCCGCATCGAGCTGGATTTGCGCCAGGATCAAAAGGAAACCGCCGAGCATCTGATGCTGGTGGACCTGGCCCGCAACGACATTGCCCGCATCAGCGAGCCCGGCAGCCGCTATGTAAAAGATCTGCTGAGCGTGGATCGCTACAGCCACGTCATGCACCTGGTGTCCCGCGTTGTTGGCACCCTGCGCGCCGACCTCGACGCCCTGCACGGCTACCAGGCCTGCATGAACATGGGCACCCTGACCGGCGCCCCCAAAATCCGCGCCAGCGAGCTGATCCGCGAGGTGGAAGGCCAGCGTCGGGGCAGCTACGGCGGCGCCGTGGGCTATGTTAACGGCCTGGGCGACATGGACACCTGCATCGTGATCCGCTCCGCCTTTGTCAGTCAGGGCCTTGCCCACGTGCAGGCCGGCGCCGGCGTGGTGTACGACTCGGATCCGCAATCGGAAGCCGACGAAACCCGCAACAAGGCGGCGGCGGTGCTCAATGCCATCGCCCTTTCCCATGGCACCACACTGGCGGAGGTGAGCGCATGAGCCAGACCATTTTCCTGCTCGACAACTACGACTCCTTTACCTACAACCTGGTGGATCAGTTCCGCGCCCTGGGTGCCACGGTCAACATTTACCGCAATACCGTGCCGGTAGCCCAGCTGCTGGCCGCCATGGAGCAGGCCGACAACCCGGTGCTGGTGCTCTCCCCCGGTCCGGGCCAGCCCAGTGACGCCGGCAACATGCCGGCGCTGATTGAACAGTGTCTGGGTAGGTTCCCGATGCTGGGCATCTGCCTCGGTCATCAGGCGCTGGTGGAGCACTACGGCGGCCGGGTGGAAAGCGCCGGTGAAATCAAGCATGGCAAAAGCTCGCTCATCAGCCACAGCGGCGAAGGCGTATTTGCCAATCTTGCCAACCCGCTGCCGGTAGCGCGCTACCACTCGCTGGTGGGCTCAGCCATCCCCGCCGGCCTCGAAGTGATTGCCGACTTCAATGGCATGACCATGGCAGTGCAGGACACAAGCCGCCGGGTACTGGGCTTTCAGTTTCATCCCGAATCCATCATGACCACCGACGGGGCCCGCCTGCTGGCCCAGAGTCTGGAATTTATTACCGCCAAGGAGAACGCCGCATGAGCCAGGCCATGGAACAACTTTACCGGGGCGAAAACATCAGCCGGGAACAGGCTCACGCCCTGTTTGAGCAGGTGATGAACGGCGACATGGATCCCATCGTGCTGTCTTCCCTGCTCACCGCGCTGAAGATAAAAGGCGAAACCTCCGACGAGATCGCCGGGGCCGCCGGCGCCCTGCTGGCCGCCGCCAAGCCCTTTCCCCGCCCCGACTATGCCTTTTGCGACATCGTCGGCACCGGCGGCGACGGCATGAACACCATTAACGTGTCCACCACCTCGGCGCTGGTGGCCGCTGCCTGCGGCATCAAGGTGGCCAAGCACGGCAACCGGGGCGTGTCCTCCAAGTCCGGCTCATCCGATCTGCTGGAACAGTTCGGCATTCGCCTGGACTTAAGCCCGGAACAGGCCCGCCGCTGCCTGGACGACACCAATGTGTGCTTTTTGTTTGCGCCCCACTACCACGGCGGCATTCGCCATGCCATGCCGGTGCGCCAGGCCCTGAAAACCCGCACCATCTTTAACGTGCTGGGTCCGCTGATCAACCCGGCCCGCCCCAGCTTTATGGTGCTGGGCGTATACAGCCCGGCGCTGGTGCGCCCCATTGCCGATACTCTGGTGGCCATGGGGCTGGAACGCGGCATGGTGGTGCACGGCAGCGGCCTGGACGAAATTGCCATTCACGGCACCACCCACATTGCCGAGATCAACGGCGACAGCGTGACCGAATATGACATCACCCCCGAAGAGCTGGGGCTGGAGCGCCACGACCTCAGTGCCATCGAGGGCGGCGAGCCGGCGGAGAACCGTCAAATCACCGAGGCCCTGCTGGCGGGTGAAGGCACCCTGGCCCAGCAAAGTGTGATTGCCATGAACGTGGCGCCGCTGCTGGTGATGAGCGGTCAGGTGGAAAATCTCAAGCAGGGCGTGGAGCGGGCGCTGTCCGTGTTAAGATCCGGCCGTGCCATGGATGTAGCCAAACAACTGGCGGAGTTGAGTCAATGCTGAATACAGTGCTCGGCAAAATCGTTGCCGACAAAAAAATCTGGGTAGAAGAGCGCAAACAAAGTCAGCCGCTGGCGAGCTTTGAAGCCACTCTGGTACCCAGTGATCGCCCCTTTGCCGAGGCCCTGGCCGCCGGCAAGCCGGCCTTTGTTCTGGAGTGCAAAAAAGCCTCGCCGTCCAAGGGCCTGATTCGGGAAGTGTTCGATCTGGACGCCATTGCCGGCGTCTATGGCCGCTATGCCACGGCTATCTCGGTGCTGACCGATGAGAAATACTTTCAGGGCCGCTTTGAGTTTGTCACGCAAGTGCGCAACCAGGTGACTCAGCCGGTGATCTGCAAGGACTTCATTATCGACCCCTATCAGATCAAGCTGGCCCGTCACCACAACGCCGATGCCATTCTGCTGATGCTGTCGGTGCTGAATGACGAAGAGTATGCATCGCTTGCCAAAGTAGCCGAGTCGCTCAATATGGGTGTGCTCACCGAGGTGATCGACGAGAACGAAGTGGCCCGCGCCCTCAAGTTGGGCGCCAAAGTCATCGGCATCAACAACCGCGATCTGCGGGATCTGAGCATAGATCTCGACCGTACCAGGCGGCTGGCGGCGCTGATCCCCGACGACCGTATCGTGATCTCCGAATCCGGTATTTATCATCATGGCCAGACCAAAGCCCTGTCGGCCCATGCCGACGGCTTTCTGGTGGGCAGCTCTCTGATGGCCGAAGACGATCTCGATCTGGCGGTACGCCGGCTGATCCTCGGCGACAACAAGGTCTGCGGCCTCACTAGCCCGGAAGACGCCGCCGCCGCCCATGAGGCCGGCGCCGTGTATGGTGGTCTCATCTTTGTGGCCAAAAGCCCCCGTTGC
This sequence comes from Oceanimonas aquatica, assembly GCF_030732065.1. Classification (GTDB taxonomy): domain Bacteria; phylum Pseudomonadota; class Gammaproteobacteria; order Enterobacterales; family Aeromonadaceae; genus Oceanimonas. The sequence goes on along the minus strand of NZ_JAVBHX010000001.1, from coordinate 226,181 downwards.
GTGAATGTAAGCCAGGCGCGCAATATCATGGCCGGTGCTCCGCTCCACTACGTGGGCGTGTTCCAGAACCCCCCCGTGGATGAGGTGGTGGCGACCGCCCAAGAGCTGAACCTGGCCGCCGTGCAGTTGCACGGCGACGAGAACGACACCACCATCGATGTCCTCAAGGCACGGCTGCCCGGCGTGGCGGTGTGGAAAGCGGTGGCAGTCAGCAATGCGCTGCCGGCACTGCCCGAGCACGCCGACCGGCTGCTGTTCGACACCAAAGCCGGCAACCAAAGCGGCGGCACCGGCCTCGCCTTTGACTGGGCGCTTCTGAACGACATCGACAAGGCCAGTGCCATGCTGGCCGGGGGCCTCACCCCCGACAACGCCGCCACCGCCGCCGCCCAGGGCTGCCGCGGCCTGGACTTTAACTCCGGCGTGGAAAGCGCCCCCGGCCAAAAAGATGCCGGCAAACTCAAGGCGGCCTTTGCCACCCTCAGACATTACGGACGCAGGACACAGAAATGAGCTTACTGAACCCCTTTTTTGGTGATTTTGGCGGCATGTATGTGCCGCAGATCCTGATGCCGGCCCTGCTGCAACTGGAGCAGGCCTTTGTGGACGCCCAGCAGGATCCGGAATTTGACCGCGAGTTTCGCGAGCTGCTGGCGGAATACGCCGGCCGCCCCACCCCGCTCACCCGGGTACGCAACCTGGCCAGCAACACCAAGACCCGCATCTACCTGAAGCGGGAAGATCTGCTCCATGGCGGCGCCCACAAAACCAACCAGGTGCTGGGCCAGGCGTTGCTGGCCAAGCGCATGGGCAAGAAACGCATTATTGCCGAAACCGGTGCCGGTCAGCACGGCGTAGCCACCGCCCTGGCCTGTGCCCTGATGGGCATGGAATGCATCGTTTACATGGGTGCCAAGGACTGCGAGCGGCAAAAGCCCAACGTATTTCGCATGGAGCTCATGGGCGCCAAAGTAGTACCGGTGCATTCCGGCTCCGCCACCCTCAAGGACGCCTGTAACGAGGCGCTGCGCGACTGGACAGCCAACTACGACACCACCCACTACATGCTGGGCACCGCCGCCGGTCCGCACCCTTTCCCCACCATAGTGCGGGAATTTCAGCGCATGATTGGCGAAGAAGCCAAGGTACAGATTGTGGAGCACGAAGCGCGCCTGCCCGACGCAGTCATCGCCTGTGTGGGCGGTGGCTCCAACGCCATTGGCATGTTTGCCGACTTTATTGAAGAAGACAGCGTCAAGCTGATTGGCGTGGAGCCGGCGGGCAAGGGCATTGAAACCGGCGAGCACGGCGCCACGCTTGGGGAAGGCACCAAGGGTGTGTTCTTTGGCATGCTCTCCTTGATGATGCACGACACCGATGGCCAGGTGGAAGAGTCTTATTCTGTGTCCGCCGGTCTCGACTTTCCCTCGGTGGGCCCCCAGCACGCGTTTCTGGCCACCACCGGCCGGGCCCAGTATGTATCTGTAACCGACGACGAGGCCCTCGACGCCTTTCAGGCCCTGGCCCGTTCCGAGGGCATTATTCCGGCGCTGGAGTCGTCCCACGCCCTGGCGTATGCATTAAAAATGGCCGAAGCCGAGCCGGAGAAAGAACAAGTATTGGTGGTTAACCTGTCCGGTCGTGGCGACAAGGACATCTTTACCGTTGCCGAGATCCTGGAGCACAAAGGAGAAATGAAATGAGCCGCTACCACCAGCTGTTTGAGCGCCTGAACGCCGCTGATGAAGGCGCCTTTGTGCCCTTCGTGACTCTGGGTGACCCCACCCCCGAGCATTCGCTGAAGGTGATCGACGCCCTGGTCGCCGGTGGCGCCGATGCCCTGGAGCTGGGCATTCCGTTCTCCGATCCGGTGGCCGATGGCCCCACCATTCAGGCCGCCACCCTGCGCGCCCGGGAAGCCGGCACCAACTCGCAAATCTGCTTCGACATGCTGACGCAAGTGCGGGAAAAATACCCCGAGCTGCCCATTGGCCTGCTGGTGTATGCCAACCTGGTGTATGCCCCGGGCATGGACAGCTTCTACAGCCGCGCCGCCGCCGCGGGAGTGGATTCGGTGCTGGTGGCCGACGTGCCGCTGGAAATGGCCGGGCCCTTCAAGGCCGCCGCCGACAAGGCCGGTATTGAGAGCATTTACATCGCCCCGCCCAACGGCAGTGAGGCCACCCTCAAGGCCGTGGCAGAAACCGGCTCCGGCTACACCTATCTGCTGAGCCGCGCCGGCGTGACCGGCACCGAAACCAGGGCCGGTACCCCGGTAGACACCCTGCTCGCCACCCTGGCTAAATATGATGCTCCGCCGTCGCTGCTGGGCTTTGGTATCTCCAGCCCCGAGCAGGTGCGCGACGCCATCAAATCCGGTGCCGCCGGCGCCATCTCCGGCTCTGCCGTGGTGAAAATCATTGAACAGCACCTGGACCAGCCCCAGGCCATGCTGGATGCGCTGACCGCCTTTGTGAAAGAGATGAAGGGCGCAACGCGGAAGTAAGACGTTCGACGTAAAACGTGAAAAAAGCGGCGCTTGGGTTAATCCCGAGTGCCGTTTTTTATTGGTGCGCGGGTCTTGTCCCTGATAGGGGCGGCTCGCCCGCAATTTGCCGCAAAGCGGTAATGAGAAAGCTCAGCCAACCACGGCCATAAACTCTGTTGGTTTGAGGTTACAGACACTTGCTAAATCACCAGTCAAATGGAACATTTTTGGTTTAGTGTTCAGCTCAAAAACTCGATATAAAAAGTACCTATTTGCATTTTTTTGTGAAAATCTCAACTCATTCGGAGTCACAAAAAAAGGAATGCTTTTTCCGTATTTCGTTGCTTTTACTTCGATAAACTTATCAGAACCGTCCTGATTGTAAGAACGAATGTCATATCCAGCAGAAGGCCCTTCGGTTCGAGCAACATGCTCAATCCTGTCAGCCAAAAAACCTTTACTCAATCTCTCAAGCCTTTCTTTTTCATAGGCAAGAACAAACGCCTCACCAAGATCACCGATGACCTGATTGCGTGCTTCCCGCTCCAAATAATTTATGTTATTGGCATGATAGTTAGCTTTTACTTCGCTTATCTTGTCTTTCTTCGGCGGCTCTTCCAACACGGCTTCAAAGTCAAGCTTAGGCAAGCCAGCAGGTGATTTTTTTACATCCACCTCCAGCAACCGATGCAACTCAAACCTTTGAGCAACAAGATGGGAAACAACCTCCGGCAGCAGGGAACGCTGAAAGTTATAAAGGGGCTTATAACCATTGATGTATGGAATTCCCATACCAATTAAAACGGCACTGATATTTTGATGTTTTGACTCAATAGCTCGCTCACTACGGGCGTCGAGCTTGAGCTGTAAGTTCCTTCTGTGCTCAGTTTTATTATATTTCTTGCCTGTTAGCTCTACAAAGAGCATATCCAGGTAGTCTGCAACCGTTGCTTCTACTTCAGCTCTTGACCACCCTCTAGACATCCCGCCTCCAAATTATTAACCCTTATCAAAAAGGACTCGATTGGTTCGCTCGATTATAGTGGGTAACCACTTTACTACAAGAAAATATGAATACGTCACTGACGCACCCGCTGCCGGTGCGTTTATTCCGGGAGTTCAGTGTATTGAAGGGGTAAAAGAATGGGCCCCCGCCTTCGCGGGGGCGACGTGAAAGGGCCAGGTAGCTGGCGGTTAGTCCTTGCTCTCAATCCCAAAATACTGCCGGTGCAACTCTCGGATTTCCTCAGACAGCTCCGGCACCGGGCCGGCCACGGGAATGTCGGGCGCCACTTCGTTGATGGTCAGCGCCTTTACCGGTGAGGCGGGCAGGCCCCATTGCTCGCACCAGACGGCAAACTGGCCGGCGGAGCTGGCAAACACTATGCGACCCAGGCCGGCCCAGGCGTGGGCCGCGGAGCACATGGGGCAGTGTTCGCCCGAGGTATACAGAGTAGCGCGGGAGCGTTCGGTTTCGTTCAGGTGCTCCGCAGCCCAGCGCGCCAGCACAATTTCCGGGTGCCAGGTGGCCTCACTGGTGTGAATGCGGTTTCGCTCTTCCGCCAGCACGGCACCGTCGGCCGATACCAGTACAGAGCCAAAGGCCATGTCGCCTTCGCTCAGGGCTTCTTCGGCCAGCTCTACACAACGGCGCAAATGGCGCAGATCCTGCTCGGATATGGTCATGATGGTCTCCTTTTGGCCAAACCGGGTTTTAACGGAACTGAGCCATAAGGTACTGAAGAAAGAGAAGGTTTAAAAGTGAGAGAACGTACGGGGCGAGTGAATGGAAGTACTTCGTCAGCGCTAATGCAGGCGGCCAGGGAGTTCCGGGCCGCCTGAGCTCAATTTAATCGTTGCCGGCCAGAGGCTGCAGCTTGCCGGCAAAGTCGGCACGCTTCAGCCGCAGCGGCGCATACATGAGTGCGCCAACCAGGAACAGGCCCAGATAGCCGATCAGCGGGTAGAAGAAGGCCACCAGCTGAGTAAAGCCGGCAAAGCTGGCCACAAAGCCCACCACCAGGGTAGCAATGCTGAAGCGGTTGGCTGCCGGAGTGCGCATTTCCACAAAACGGGCGACAAAGGCATAGAACATGCTGGCACCTGTGCTGAAGATCATGCCAAACAGCACAAAGGCCATGGCCTTGGCCAGCCAGGGCGAAATGCCGTCGATGATCTTCAGCAGCGGCAGGGCATAGCCGGCCACCTGGTCAATTTGGGAGAACATGGCCAGGTGGCTGATCATGATCATTACCCCTACCCCGGCGCCGCCCAGCAGGCCGCCCCAGCGGGCAATGCGGGCATTGGGCTCGGCACCGCCCATCACCAGTGACATGGCCGCGCCCACGGCAATATTAAACGACACATAGTTCACCGCCGACACCAGCCAGTGCGGCAGGGTGGACTCCACGCTTTCGGCAATGGGCGCCAGCTCTTCAAAGCTGCGCTCCATGGTCAGCAGGCTGTAAATGCAGATGAGGATCAGCGCCAGCACCAGAAACGGCGTTATGCTGCCAATCAGCCCCACTACTCGCTGCACGTTCAGCATCAGGGTGGCCCCCATCATCAGGGTCATCAGCACGCTGCCCACAAAGGGGGCCAGGCCAAACTGCTGATGCAGGGTAGAGCCGGCGCCGGCGATCATCACCACGCCCACACCGAACAGGGTAAAGATGATCACGCCATCCACGATCACGCCGAGGTAACGGCCACTTATCTGATAGACCACGGTTTTATGAGAGCGGGTGCGCGTGCGGCTGCCCAGCCAGGTGAGCATCATGCCCAGATAGGCAAACAGGGCGGTGGCCACCACGGCGGCGGCCGTGCCCAGGTAACCGAAGCTGGTGAAGTACTGCAACACTTCCTGACCGGAGGCAAAGCCCGCCCCTACAATAATGCCAATGAATGCACTGGCGATTTTAATGATATTCCACATGATCGTCTGTTAATTCCTTTTCAATCCAAAATACAACAACACTAATGGTCAAATAGGCAACATATGCTTTTGCCACATAACAAAGCCGGCGACCTTAACAGAGGTCGCCGGCCTGGGCCATCACACCTTGGTCGAAAGGAACAACAAGAAAGTAACAATGTGACTCAGTCCAGGGTCTGTACGCCACCGCCATTCACAAACAGGGTCTGGCCGCTTACCCAGCGGGACACGGGGGCAGCAAAATAGAGCACGGCACCGGCAATGTCTTCCGCCTCGCCGAGGCGTTTAAGCGGGGTATGCGCCAGCATGCGCGCCTCGATTTCGGGCGTGAGCACAGAAGCCAGGGCATCGGTGCGAATGGCACCGGGGCCCACGGCGTTCACGCGAATGCCTGCGGGGCCGTAGTCAAAGGCCAGGTTGGCGGTCATGTGGTTGATGGCGGCCTTGGACGAGGCATAGGCACTGATGGCCGGGCTTTTGTTGATGGAGCTCATCGACGACATATTGATGATGGAGCCATAACCGGCCTTCTCCATGTGCGGCGCGCACAGCTGGGCCAGCCGCCAGTTGCTGAACACGTTCAGCTCAAAGGTGCGGGCAAATTCTTCAACGGTGAGAGTGGCCGGGCTTTCACGGCCGGCGCCGCCGCCGCCCACGTTGTTCACCAGAATGTTGATGTGGCCGAATTCCGCCAGGGTCTGGTTCACCAGCCCGGTCAGATCGTCGTCCTTGGTGACATTGCAGGCCACGGCCAGCGCCTTGCCGCCTTCTTTGCGAATTTCCTCGGCGGTGGCCTCGGCGGCCTCAAGCTTCAGATCCGCCACCACCACACTGGCGCCATGGGCGGCCAGCATCTTGCTGCAGCCCTTGCCAATGCCGTTGGCGCCGCCAGTGATAATGGCCACCTTGCCGGTGAGGTCAAACAATTCAGCAGGTTTCATAAGGGCTCCTGTTACGGTGTTTTGAGGGAAATTAGATGGTCCGCCACCGCCTGATACGCCGGCAACGAGTAGGGATCGTTGGCACCGTTGGCGGCCACCGGATGAGAGGCAAAGCGCACCAGCACCATCTCGGCGGCGGGATCAATGTAAATGGTCTGGCCGTGTACGCCCCGGGCGGCAAAGGCACCATTGGCGTTATGGGTCATCCACCACATGTTGCGGTAAGACCAGCCCTTGAGCTTGTCGTAGCCGGCCCTGGCAAAGGCGTCTTTGCTGCCACCACGCTGAATGTCGTCAATGGCTGCGGCGGGAATAAGCTGCTCGCCCTGCCAGCGACCCTTGTTACGCACCAGCTCACCAAAACGGGCCATGTCGCGCAGACCGGCACTCAGGCCACCGCCGGCAAAGGGCGTGCCCAGCTCGTCTACCTGATAGTAGGCGCCCTGCTCCATGCCCAGCCGGCGCCAGATGCGATTCGACAACAATTCGGCCACCGACTGGCCGCTGACCCGGGCAATCACCCAGCCCAGGGCGTCACTGTTTACGGTTTTGTAGCCAAAGGCTGCACCGTGCTCGCCCTGCTTTTGCACCCCGGTCAGGTATTCGAAATAGCCCACCGGACCGGTGTAACCTTCCGGCTTGGGCCAGGGGCTGCCGGCGGCGGAGTATTGCCATACCTCAGCGTTGGGATCGGCGTAGTTCTCGCTGTATTGCAGGCCCGTGGTCATGTCCATCAGCTGGCGCACGGTGGCATCACCAAAGGCGGAGTCTTTCAGCTCGGGCACATACTCAGTCACCCTTTGGGTGTCGTCCAGTTTGCCTTCCGCCACCAGCACAGCGGCGAGCAGGCCGGTCACCGATTTGGTCACCGACATGGCGGCGTGCTGGCCGTCTTCTTTCAGGGCGCCGGCGTAGCGCTCGTACACCACCTCGCCCCGGTGCAGCACAATCAGGCCGTCGGTGTAGTTGCGGTCAAAGGCGTCGGCAAAAGTCATGGGCTCGCTGCTGCCCCAGGGAATAAAGCGCAGCTTGTCGATCAGCGGGTCGAGACGATAGCCCAGCGGCACCGGTGCGCCCAGTCCGCGAGAGACCGCCACCGTGGGCATGAACTCGCGCATATGGGCCACGCTGTAGCGCAGGGCGGGAAATTCAAAAAAGGAGCCGTCGGCGGCGCGCAAGCGTTTTTCCGCTGGTGGCGGAAAGCCCTGCATCCAGCCCAGCGTATTGGGGTCGCTGTCTTTGGCGGAAAGGGGGGCCGCAGCCGGTTGAGAAAACGCCGGCAACGCCAGCAGGGTGCAAAGTAAACCGGCGGTAGCCCGCCCGGTGAAGGTGAGTCCGGTCATGGTTTCTCCCGCGCGAGATTGGGGGTGTTCGGGTGAGTATAGACTCGAGCGCAATTGAAGCCGACGGGGAATGCGGGGAGAAACGCCCATTTTGGGCTGTTTAAAACGAGAAAGCGCCCTTGCGGGCGATTCAGACTGCGGATCATCTCTCTGTAGCACTTCTGCAAAGGCGGGAGCCCAGTGCCATATGTTCTGGATCTCCGCCTTCGCGGAGATGACAACAAACCGTTAAACGACTGAGCGCCCTTACGGGCGCTAATGCAGGCGAGCCGCCTGCTCTCCAACGGTATGAAGAATCTTACGCGGCGGTAATCACATTACCCGCCAGCCAGCCGGTGTAGGCCAGGTACACCGCCAGCAAAAAGGCACCTTCAAAGCGGTTGATGCGCCCGGGCCGGCCGCGAAAACCAAAACCCAGTACGAACAGCGACAGGGTCAGGGCAATCATCACCACAAAATCACGGTTGATCACCTCCGGCACCACTTCCAGCGGGTGAATAACACCGGCCAGGCCCACCACCGCCAGAGTGTTGAACAGGTTGGAGCCAATCACGTTGCCAATCGCCAGATCGTGCTCGTTTTTGCGAATGGCGGCAATGGATGATGCCAGTTCCGGCAACGAGGTGCCGATGGCCACTATGGTCAGACCGATGATCAGATCGCTCACGCCAAAGGCCTGGGCCACATTGACCGCGCCCCACACCAGAATGCGCGAGCTGACAATGAGCAGCACCAGGCCGGCCAGCAGCCAGAACAGCGCCTGTTTCAGGCTCATCTGGTTTTCATTCAGTTCCTGTTCCTGCTCACCGGCCATGGGATCGTGACCATCCTGCAGGCCGCGGCGAATGCTCCAGGCCATGAGCAGCACAAACACCACCAGCAGCACCACGGCATCGGTGCGCCCCAGCCAGCCGTTCCATACCAGGCTGAGCGACAGCAGGGTAAGCAACAGCAGAATGGGCAGTTCCTTGCGCAACACTCGGGACTGCACGGCAATGGGGCTTATCAGCGCCGTTACCCCCAGAATAAGGCCGATGTTGGCGATGTTGGAGCCATAGGCGTTACCCAGCGCCAGCCCGGGGTTGCCTTCCAGCGCCGAGATAATGGACACCACAATTTCCGGGGCCGAGGTGCCAAACCCCACGATCACCATGCCAATCAGCAACGGCGGCATGCCTGCATAGCGGGCGGTGGCCGAGGCGCCGTCCACGAAACGATCGGCACTCCACACCAGCACCGCAAGACCCAGTACAATGGCGGCAACGGACATCAGCATGAAGCAGTTCCCCCTTGAACAGGGGCAGAAAAAGAAAGTAACAGGCTAGACAGGTTCATAAGCGCTCTTGGGGCGGGACCAAAACATTCGAAGACGCCCCTCCTCCCGCCCGGTTGGTGGTTGCGTCTCGAGTCTCATCAATCCACGGGACACTACTGCCATAAGCCTTCGGCTCAGAGATTGTTGACAGCAGTTTCGGCTGGCGCCGAACGATTACTCCCTCAAGAGGCGCATATTGTGACAGTTTGCGGCGGGTATGGAAAGGCCGGCAGCGCCATTCCGGCCTTGAGCCGGAATCCAGGGCAGACAACACGCACTCCCGCAAGAAAGATGCCGGGTCCGTCATGCTGAACTTGATTCAGTACCGGCATGACGGAAGGCTACAAACTCGGAAAGGCAAAGTCCGAGGCCTGGTGGCTGGTGCGCTCGGGCCATTTCTGGGTAATGGTCTTGCGCCGGGTGTAAAAGCGCACCGCGTCAGGGCCGTAGGCGGCCAGATCGCCAAACAGCGAGCGTTTCCAGCCACCAAAACTGTGATAGGCCACCGGTACCGGCAGCGGCACGTTGATGCCCACCATGCCCACTTCAATCCGATCGCCAAAGAGCCGCGCCGCCTCGCCATCCCGTGTAAACAAACAGGTGCCGTTGCCGTATTCGTGAGCGTTCACCAATTCAATGGCATCTTCCAGGCTTTTAACCCGCACCACACACAACACGGGGCCAAAAATTTCTTCCCGGTAGATGCGCATCTCGGGAGTCACCCGGTCAAACAGGCAGCCGCCAATAAAGTAGCCGTTTTCATGGCCCGGTACCGTCACGCCCCGGCCGTCTACCGCCAGTTCTGCGCCGGCTTCAATGCCGTCAGTGATGTAGCCGGTGATTTTTTCCAGGTGCTCGCGACTGATTACCGGACCCATGTCGTGGCCTTTTTCAGTGCCGGGGCCGATGTTGAGCGCGCGAATCTTTTCGCTCAGCTTGTCTACCAGAGCGTCGGCCACGGCGTCGCCCACGCATACCGCCACCGAAATGGCCATACAGCGCTCCCCGCAGGAGCCATAGGCCGCTCCCATCAGGGCGCTGACGGCATTGTCGAGATCCGCATCGGGCAGCAGCACGGCATGGTTTTTTGCTCCCCCCAGGGCCTGCACCCGCTTGCCGTGGGCGGTGCCGGTGGCATAAATGTGCTCGGCCACCGGGGTGGAGCCCACAAAGCTCACTGCCTTCACCCCCTTGTGCTCCAGCAGCGCATTCACCGCCTCGCGACCGCCCTGCACCACGTTAAGCACGCCCCTGGGCAGGCCGGCCTCTTCCAGCAACCGGGCAATCAGCAGCGACGAGCCGGGATCCTTCTCCGAGGGCTTGAGCACAAAGCAGTTGCCGCAGGCAATGGCCATGGGAAACATCCACAGCGGCACCATGGCGGGAAAGTTGAATGGTGTGATGCCGGCCACCACACCGAGGGGCTGAAAATCCGACCAGGCGTCGATGTCGGGGCCCACATTGCGGGTGCACTCCCCTTTCAGCAGGCCGGGCACACCGCAGGCGTATTCCACGTTTTCCATGCCCCGCTGTAACTCGCCCCGGGCATCTTCCAGGGTTTTGCCGTGCTCCTCGGCAATCAGCCGGCAAATGTCGTCGGCCCGTTCTTCCAGCAGCTGAAGATACCGAAACATCACCCGGGCCCGCCTGGCCGGGGGGGTATCACGCCAGGCCGGAAAAGCGGCCTCGGCGGCGGCCACCGCCTGCGCCACGGTGGCGGTATCGCCCACGGCAACCTGCGCACAGACATCGCCGGAGGCGGGGTTGAACACCTCCAGGGTGTTGCTGCCGTGATGCTGTTCGCCATTGATCAGATGAGAAATGGTGTTCATGACTGGTCCTTGTTTTAATTTCGATTCGAATAGATGACGTAGACGGTTTAACCCTGCGCCTTCAAGACGCGGTGCACGGCATGAAACAGCTGCTCCAGCTCGTCGGGTGTCGAGATAAAGGGCGGACCAAACTGCAGGGTATCGCCGCCAAAGCGCACGTAATAACCCGCCTGCCACAGCTCAATGGCCAGCTCCATGGGCCGGCGCGCCGGCTCGCCGGGGTACGGCGCCAGCTGCACGGCGCCCGCCAGGCCGCAGTTGCGAATGTCCACCACATGGGGCAACCCTTGCAGCCGGTGAATTTGCTCTTCAAACACCGGCATCAGCGCTCGCACGCGCCCCGGCATGTCGTCCTCGATAATCACATCGAGCGAGGCCATGGCGGCGGCGCAGGCCACCGGATGACCTGAATAGGTATAGCCGTGAGGAAATTCCACCATGTAATCGGGCCCGGGTTTTTCCATAAAGGCCTGGTAAATGGGGTCACTGGCAATCACCGCCCCCATGGGCACCACGCCGTTGGTCAGCTGCTTGGCCACATTCAGTATGTCTGGCACCACGCCAAAGGCCTCGGCGCCAAACAGCTCGCCCATGCGGCCAAAGCCGGTGATCACCTCGTCAAAAATCAGCAAAATGTCGTGTTGAGTGCAGATCTCCCGCAGCCGCTGCAAATAGCCCACCGGTGGCACTATCACCCCGGCCGAGCCGGACATGGGCTCCACGATCACCGCCGCGATATTGGACGCATCGTGCAGCTCAATCAGTTGCAAAAGGTGATCGGCCAGCTCTGCGCCGTGTTCCGGCTGGCCCCGGCTGAAGGCATTCTCTGCCAGCAGGGTGTGGGGCAGATGATCCGCCTCCACCAGCTGGCCATAGTGCTTGCGGTTGGGGCCAATGCCCCCCAGGCTGGTGCCACCCATGTTGACGCCGTGATAGCCCCGGGCCCGGCCAATCAGCCGGGTCTTTTCCGGCTTGCCTTCGGCGCGCCAGTAGGCCCGGGCCATTTTCAGGGCGGTATCGGCGCACTCGGAGCCGGAATTGGTAAAAAACACCCGGTTTAAGTCGGCGGGAGCCAGACTCGCCAGCCGTTCCGCCAGCTCAAAGGCCAGCGGGTGGCCGGTCTGAAAGCCGGGGGCATAATCCAGGGTATTCAGCTGGCGATGAATGGCCTCAATGATTTTGGGGTGCTTGTGACCCAGACCGGTACACCAGAGCCCCGAGAGGCTGTCGAACAGCTTGCGGCCGTTGATATCGGTAAACCAGGCGCCGTCTGCTTCGGCCACCAGCCGGGGGGCGGCCTTGAAGGCCCGGTTACCGGTAAAGGGCATCCAGAAGGCTTCAAGATCAAGCTGTTGACCCATTTGCTGTTTATTGTCCGGACTTATCATGGTGTTCATCACGACTCCTCGCCGCCTCACGGGTGTGACCGAATATTCACCATGGTGATCGCCATTGCGATTTTATTAAATATAAACTTTATAAAGTTCAGTTAATCCAATCCTTAACTTTTTAAATGTACTCCTCACCGTGCTGCCTCATTTGGGGAAAGAGTAAAATAACTGTTGCTTTTCCAAGCAAAGAGCTTGCGCTATCCGGGTTTCTGAACGAGTCTTTAATCGTCCTTAAATGGGACTTAAACGGAGATTAAAGAGGAGACACGGAATGAAAAAACTGCTTGCCCCTGCTCTGTTGTCGATGCTGCTGGCCACCGGTGCGCCGGTACTCGCCAACGAGGCCAATGCTGAAAGCGTGGTGGTTACCAGCATCAACATCAATACCGCCACACAGGATCAGCTGGCCCAGTTGTCCGGTGTCGGACCGGCCAAGGCTCAGGCCATTGTGGAGTACCGGGACGACAACGGTCCCTTCACCTCGGTGGACGATCTGGTTCAGGTCAGGGGTATCGGCGAGGCCACGGTCGACAAGAACCGGCACCTGCTGAGCGACTAATGCAGTAATACGGTCGTCACTGCCCCTTTCGTGCCATGGCCGAAAGGGGCAGCTTTGGTTATGATACCGCCTTTGTTTCCAACGGCGATTCTTTCATGTCACACCAACAATCCATTCGCAAGGCCGTGATCCCCGTGGCCGGTCTGGGCACCCGCATGCTGCCCGCCACCAAGGCCATTCCCAAGGAAATGCTGCCGGTGGTCGACAAGCCGCTGATCCAGTATGTGGTCAGCGAGGCGGTCAAGGCCGGCATCAAGGAAATTGTGCTGGTGACCCACGCCAGTAAGAACTCCATTGAAAACCACTTCGACACCAGTTTTGAGCTGGAAGCCACCCTGGAAAAACGGGTCAAGCGTCAGCTGCTGGACGAGGTGCAAAACATCTGTCCGTCCGATGTCACCATTATGCATGTGCGCCAGGGCGAGGCCCGGGGTCTGGGGCATGCCATTTTGTGCGCCAAGCCGCTGGTGGGTGACGCGCCCTTTGCCATTTTACTGCCCGATGTGCTGATTGATGACGCCGCCTGCAACCTGAGCCAGGACAACCTGGCCGCCATGATCGCTGCCTTTGATGACACCGGGCACAGTCAGATCCTGGTAGAGCCGGTAGCCGAGGAGCTGGTCGATCAGTTCGGTATTGTGGATCTGGGTGAGGCCAGCCTGGCCCAGGGCGAGTCGGCGGCCATTGCGGCCATGGTGGAAAAGCCGGCCCGGGAAGAGGCGCCTTCCAACCTTTCTGTGGTGGGCCGTTACGTGCTGCCGGCCACCATCTGGCCGCTGCTGCAGAAAACCCCGCTGGGCAAGGGAGATGAGGTCCAGCTTACCGACACCATCGCCATGCTGATGGAGCAGGAGCGGGTCGACGCTCACCACATTACCGGCAAAAGCCACGATTGCGGCAGCAAGCTGGGCTACATGATGGCGAACGTAGAATACGGCCTGCGCCACAAGGAACTGGGCGAAGACTTCCGCCGCTACCTTCGGCAACTGCAGGCTCAGTAAGTCGCCCGGCTGGCGGTGAGCTGAATGCGGCCGCCATGGCTGCCGCTCAGGTTGAGCTGCAGTGGAAAACGGCAGGGCTGATGGCATGGGCTGGCGGTGAATTCGCCCCGCCCCAGCGGCCCGGCATTGCAGCCGGCCAGCCAGTCGCAGCCCGCCATGCCGCCGTTGGCCACCTCCAGGGTATTGCTGTCGGCCCGAAGCCTGAGCAGCATCAGATTAACGCTGGCATTCAGCGCCGTTTCAAACAGCCGCTGGTTAAGGTATTCCAGGGTGCGGGCCGGACTGTGCAGCAGCCGGTTGGTGCCGCTTCGGTACTGGCGCAGCGGCTCGTGCAGCAAAAACGCCACCAGCAGCATCAGCATGGGGGTGTCCTGGTGCAACGGGTCAAACTCCGCCGCCAGCAGCAGCAGATCCTGCTCCAGCCGTACCGACTGAGTCAGTACCCAGGGCGTACTGTAATGGCAGCTCAAATGCCAGCTGCCCAGTCGCAGCTCTCCTGATGCGCCCAGATCCCGCAGCAGCCGGGTGGCGGCCATGTCCTGCCGGCGGTAAAACGCCAGGTGCGATGCAAACTCCGCCAGCTCCCGTTGCTCCTGCACACGGGGTGGCAACAGGCAGGCGGCCAGCCGCCGCTTTACCGCGCTCCAGTGGCGCACCGGCTTGACCAGATAATCAACGGCCCCGGCACGCAATGCTGCCGCCACCTCGGCCATGTTCCCTTCACCGGATATCGCAATAAACGGCGCCAATACATGATGCCGGCTAAATTCATCAAGCAAGGAACCACGACCGTGAACGGGCAAGCGAAGATTGCCCAGCACCAGGTCGGGCCGCCAGTGTCTGGCCAGTTGCAGGCCCTGGGTCAGCGTGCAGGCTTCCAGTACCCGAGCGCCCCATACCTCCAGGTAAGCCAGCATCTGACGCCGAAACACAGTATCGTCGTCCAGCAGCAATATGCATGGGTTTCGCATGAACATGACGTAATCCGTGAATGAAAATGATACCTAAATTCAGCCTAGCCGATTTCACCCACGGCTGTATTCCGGCGGCGCTTTATTGGATAATGTCTGCATCATTCGAGTACCCGAGCGCCATGACTCCCGCTGAATACCAGGCTCTGACCTCTCCCCGGCTTTCCCATCCCGCCCGCAGCCTTTACCTGCTTTACCTCAGGCATCAGGCGCGGGGCGAGCTGACGCAGCCCCTCGACTACCCGAGTCTGGGCCGGGCGCTGGCGGTGCAGGGAGAAGGCGACTACCGCTACCGGGTCACCCCGGCGGCGCTGACTGCCCTGGTGGACGAGTTACAGCAGGCCGGCCTGCTGGCCCTGGAGGAGCGCACCCACCCCCAGAACTACCATGGCGCCCGTTTTCGGCTGGCCCTGAAAAACCTGCAGGGGCTCACTCCCCTGCCCGCCCGCCAGTTTGCCATGTATTCCGAATGGCGGCCCGATGACCAGCTCGACGGTCTGGCGCGGCTGTGCGGCCTGCTCGACAGCCGTTATGATGACGAGGAGCTGGGTGAGTTTATCGCCTACTGGCTGGGCCGGCCGGAAGTATTTGAAAACCAGCACCAGTGGATGCTGCGCTTTGTGCGTCAGCTGAAAAACCGCCGCGCCCTGCGTCGTGATCCCGGCCCGGCACCCGCCACCGGTTATCAGCAGCAGCCGGCGCCGGCAACAACCGAGACCGGCCCCAGCAAGCGGGCGCGGGAGATGATGGAAGAGGCCCGGCGCCTGAGCGACGAGCACCAGGAGAGCCATGATGAAGAAGACACCTGAAGAAATGGCCGCCGACATGGCCGAGATCGCCCGGCGTCGCCGGCAGCAACAACGCCCGCAAAAGGACACCAGCCCTGCCGCCGCCAGGGGGGAGGTACAGAACGTGCTCAAGCGTCTGCAACAGCTGCGCGCCGGCGGCAACCTGCCCCAATACGATTACGACACCCTGCGCCAGCAGTATGAGCAGCAGGCCAATGCCGATGTAAAACGGTTGCAGACACAAGCCAAGGTGCAACGCACCGAGCGTCTGCTGGCCCAGGCGGATTTAAACACCGACTGGACCTTCGCTAACATGGACATGAACGATCCGGCGCTGGCGCACCACATTGAAACCGCCCATCACTTTATTAATGCCTTTGATCACTGGGAAAAAAAGGGCGGCACCGGCATTCTGATCTTTGGCGATTTCGGCACCGGCAAGTCGACCCTGGCCGGGGCCATTGCTCATGAGTTGATCCAGCAGCATCAGAAGTCGGTCATTTTTCAGCAGTGGGCCTCGGTGGTGGACCGGCTGTTCTTTGGCGTGATTGAAGATCAGGAAAGCCGCAACAAGTATCGTCGTGCCCTGGAAGAAGTGGATTTACTGGTGCTCGACGAAGTGGCCGCCAACCGCAGCCGGCTGGCGGAAAGCCAGTCCAGCTTTCTGGGCCACCTGCTGCGCCGCCGGCGCAACCTGTCGAAGAGCATTATCATCATCAGCAACCACGATCCCCAGTCGCTGCACCGGGCGGTGGGTGACTTCTGCTTTGAGGCCATCAAGGCCTTTCATCCTGTAGACATTGCCCTGCGCGGCCCCAGCCGCCGCCCGGATATT
Organism: Oceanimonas aquatica; assembly: GCF_030732065.1. Lineage (GTDB taxonomy): Bacteria > Pseudomonadota > Gammaproteobacteria > Enterobacterales > Aeromonadaceae > Oceanimonas. The sequence continues at coordinate 209,782 of NZ_JAVBHX010000001.1, read as the reverse complement.
GGTGACTATCGCAGCTGAGGGAGCCCGGACTCCGGCGTGGTCTGCACTTGAATGCCCGTGTTCACGGGCATGACAATCGGCGGCTCCGAACACTCGGCGCCTACAATCGCCACCAGATCAGCGCCAGTAGTCCCGCCCCCAGCAACAACCTGTTACTCACTCGCCGGGGCACTTGTGCCAGCCGCCAGGCCAGTCCCACCTTGGGCAGCTGTTCGGCCAGCGCCAGCCAGTCCACCTCCGTTTGCTGATGGCGCCGGGCCTGCTGGGTCAGCAGCTTCAGGCGCAGGGCTTCCGCTTTCAGTTGCAGCATTTGCTGCTCTTCCCGCAGGTCTTTGTGCATTGGGGCTCCTCAGTCCTTCATCGACCAGTCGGACATGTCGCGCCGGCCGCGCAGATAGGCCACGTCTTCCTGCACGTCCTTGAGCGTTTGCTCCAGAAAGCGGCGCTGACCGGCCAGATTGCGCATCATGGCCACGCAAGCCGCCAGCATGCCCAGCAGCAAGGCCAGCGCCAGCCCGAAAAACACCCACACCCGGGCCAGCGGCGACAACACCTCGCTCAGGCCAAACAGCAGGCTGATAAAGGCCATAAAAAACAGCGCCACGGCACTCAGCGCCAGCACGCCCAGGCGTACCATGCGCTCCTTCTGGGCAATAAACTCAATGCGCGCCATGCGAAAGCGCACAAACAGCAGCTCAATCACGGTGTCGAGCACATCTCTCAGTGGCGTTTTGCCGGTCATGCCGTTAGCGGCCCCGGCACAGCAGGGCACCCAGCAGCAGCCCCACCAGCGCCGCTATGCCCATGGCATGATACGGCTTGTTGTGCACCAGATCGTTGGTCTGATGGGCCGCCTGACGCGTGCGCTCTATAACCGAGTCTTCCATGTCGGTATATTGCTGCTGGGCCCGGTCAAGCTGGGCCTTGAGTTTTTCCTTGAGTGCCTTGCCCTCCTTGGTGCCGTCGTCTGCCGCCGCCTCGTACAGCGCCTCAGCGTCCTTCAGCAACTGTTTTACGTCGCTCATCAGCGCGGCGCGTTCCGCTTCGTATTTACCGGCCATGGTGCCTCCTTGTTTTATTTCAGCCAAAACCGAATGAAAACCACACACTCCCCATACACCATATGGCCTGCCGTGGTCCTTCGCCAGCCGAAACACGCATTTATGTGAAGGATGCGATCGAGACCGTCGCAGCCACCACTCCGGCTGGCCACCATGGCTTTCTCTTGTGCCTCCCTGCCCTATACTCGTTTCAGCCTCACCGTTCAAAGGAGAACACCATGCTGAAAAAAGTCCTGCTAGCTTCCCTGTGCCTTACCAGTACCTCGGTCCTGGCCGACTGGCAACTGAACGACGACTTAAGCCGTGTCAGTTTTGTCACCGTGAAAAAAGAAACCGTGGGCGAGCCCAATTATTTTCAGCGGCTGTCGGGCGGGCTGAGTGATGCCGGCCAGTTTGAACTGACCGTGGATCTGGCCAGCGTGGAAACCGGCATTCCCATCCGTAACGAGCGCTTTGGCGAGTTCCTGTTTGAAACCGGCCAGTTTCCCACCCTGACCCTGAGCGCCGATCTGTCCGGCGAGCTTAATGCGCTTACCGGCGGCGAAGACAAGGTGATGACCACAGACGCCACCCTCAGCCTGCACGGCCAGGAAAAAACCATGCCGGTCACCGTGCTGGTCAGCCACAAGGCCGATGGCAACCTGGTGGTCTCAAGCTGGGACCCGGTGATCGTGCATCAGGAAGACTTTGCCCTCACCGCCGGCATTAACAAGCTGCAGGAGCTGGCCGGTCTGCCTTCCATCACCCGCGCCGTGCCGGTGAACTTTGTGCTGAGCCTGGATAAGCAATAAAGCGAATACACCAGGGCTGAGCCATTGTCGAGCTCAATTGGCTCTGTATATGGGCTCGGCTCTCACTGAAGCGCCGGGCCCTAAACAGGGTCATGCAGCCCTGAATACAGAACATCCCCCATGCTGAAAAGTAACACCTGCCATGCTGACATAGCATTACCTCCCTCAACCTTCATTGTTTAGCATGCTCATGTTGCTTGTTTGTATAACAAATGAAACCGGAGTGTTTCGCCGATTTCATGTTTATGGTTACGTATCTCTCATACGGAAAACCCTGATGTCCTGCGGCATGGAGCTTACATGCAGTACCGGGTTTTCACGATGCCAGGCCTGCACCCAAGTAACCTTGTCAGGATAAAGGCCTTACTGCCATCGCCCCCTATGGCATGCGGAGCCGGCCTTTTTGTTACGGACTGAACATATAAAGGACTTTCCATGAACACATCTGTCGCTCATGCCCCTTCAAAGCCCGCTTCCCTGTGGAAACGGCTGCAAGTATGGCAAAAAGTATTAATCGGCCTGGTACTGGGTGCCGTTACCGGCTTCACCTTTGGTGAAAGCGCCACCGTTCTGCTCCCCATTGGCAAAGCCTTTATTTCCGCCATCAAGATGCTGGTGGTTCCCCTGATTTTCATTTCTCTGGTCTGCGGCGTCACTGCTATCAAGGATGTCACCCGCATGGGACGAATAGGCATCAAAACCTTTTTTGCCTATATCGTCACCACCGCCATTGCCATTCCTATCGGTCTGATGGTGGCCATCTGGCTAAAACCAGGTCAGGGCATGGATCTGGGCAGTGCCGCCAACATGGATATCAAGGAAGCGCCCAGCATAGTTGATACCCTGCTGGGCATTATTCCTACCAATCCCTTTGCGTCATTTGCCGATGGTAATGTGCTGCAGATCATTCTGTTCGCCATCTTCCTTGGTATTGCCATTAATCTGGTCGGCGAGAAGTCCGATCCCGTCAGAAAGGTATTTGATGCCTTTGCCGACGTCATGTACAAGCTGACCGATCTGGTGATTGCCTTCGCTCCCTTTGGTGTCTTTGCCCTGATTGCCACCACCACCGGTCAGTACGGTCTGGATGTGCTGCTACCTCTGGTCAAGGTGATTGCCGGCGTTTATATCGGTTGTATTATTCACGCCATTTTCACTCTGGGGGGTGGCCTGGTATTACTGACCCGTCTTAACCCCATTCGTTTTTTCAAGGGTATTTTTGAAGCCCAGCTGGTTGCCTTCAGTACCACCACCGCTGCCGGCACCCTGCCCGTTACCATGGCCTGTGCCCGCGACAATCTGGGCGTTTCCAAGGATGTGTCCAGCTTCGTGCTGCCCGTGGGCACTACCATCAACCTTGATGGAACCGCGCTGTACCAGGCGTTAACCGCCGTGTTCATTGCTCAGGCTTATGGCATTGACCTGGGCATGGCGGAATACGGCATGATCCTGTTGACGGCCATTCTGGCTTCTATTGGCACTGCATCTGTGCCCGGTGGTGGCCTGATCGTGCTGTCTCTGGTGCTGAGTTCCGTTGGCCTGCCCCTTGAAGGCATCGCTCTGGTAGCCGGTATCGACCGGATCCTGGACATGGCCCGAACCACCATTAATGTGACCGGTGATGCGGCCGTCTCTGTGCTGATTGCAAACAGCGAAGGCGAACTGGACAAGGACATCTACTACAAAAAGGCGGTGTAACCTTGACCTCATGAAAACACCACCGGCCAGTTCATAACTCAAAAGCCCATCTGTTAAGCGGGGCTTTTTATCATCTCAGCCAGGCCGATATGTGATGGTTTGGCCGGCAGCCGAGAGAGCGCCGACCGGGGGGATATCAGACTTTTTTGCCGTTGTTTTTAAAGGCAGCGAGCACCTCGCTGTGGGAAACGCCGCTCAGGTTTTTGTCGAGATCCTTTTGCAGCGCCTTGCGCAGCCGATCGTCCATGGCCTCGCGCAGCAGGCCCAGAAACTGGGGCGGTGCCGCCAGATAAAAGCCGCCAATCTCATTATGATCCAGCGCATGTCGCACCCTGTCGATAATGTCGCGGGCAAAACGCTGGTTCTCGGTATGACAGGGATCGCTCTTCTCAGGTATGGTCTGAGCATCGGAGATAAGATCACTCGTTTTGAGGCGCGCTTGTGGATGGGCCAGGTCCATGATCTCCTCACCCACGTTTTCAACCCAGTCCTGCTTATACACAACGGCCTTGGCAGCATCGGCAACCACGATCCAGTCTGGCAATGGCATGTTTCACCTCTTTCGATTGTTGGAACATTTCGGGATGCATCAAGCGACCTAAGTATCGTTGATTCCTGCAAAATTGCATGGGGTTGGGTGGCCGGTGCTCTGCGTGGGAGCGAGAACAAACACACAAAGCAAAAAGCCCCGCTTTTCAGCGGGGCTTTGACTATCTCACCTGACTGGCGTCAGCTTGATCACGACCATTTAAGTTGGAAACTGGAGAGCCATAAAATTCAATAATTTACCAAACTCAAATATTTCATCCAAGTTGGAAACCAACAGCTGGCCACTGCCCGCTCAATGAGCAAACAGGACATTAAAGTTGGAAACCAGGATCAACCTGCTCCAAATCAACTGGTCGCGACCGAGCGACCCTCTTATCGTTGTAGACGACCTGCGAGGTTCCTCAGCCGAATTCACAATGCACGATATGGGTGTTCAAAGGGATATGTGATTTTCTGTGCCCAGCTCGGGCGGCACTTCAGGAAGGGATGTTAAGGTTTTCTTTTTTTGCATATTCGGCTAACAGTCGTTCTGCGAGCGCATGGCTGATGGGCAGCTTATCTTTGTATTTTATTAACCAGCCACGCCCGCCAAGGCTGCGGTCTAACTCGGATAGCGATTTCGCCTGCACTTCCATCTGTCCAAGTTGGACAGCAAGCGCCTGATCACGCTGTGCCCAGTCAACACTGGGGTGGTAGCAGGTCTTCTGGGAATCTGGCAGCTGTAGATACAGCCATTCGCGGTCATGCCTGTACAGCCAATAGAAAGCAGCACCGCACTCCTGCTTGATGTTGTTACGACTGCCCCTCGCATGATGAGCAAGATATGTCATCAGGGTGGCTCGATGTTCACGCTTTCTCCTGACCATCACAAGGTGCCTCCTCCATGCTGAAAGCCCCTGATGACTTTGGATGTTCGCTTCGACCGTACCAACGGATACGGAATGATGGCGGGCAATGTGTTCTCGCTTGAACCCCATTAAGGCCTGACGCCAGATTGACCGCTCCATCTCTGGGGTGATGAACTTGGATCGGTGCCCGACAGGCAGGTGATGTCGGTTTGCAAGCTGCTTGATACAACCGACGCTGAGTCCCGTCATGATGGATATCTTCCGCATGGAGGTATGCTCTCGCAGCAACCCCAGTACTGTTTGCTCGGTCGGCCACCCTGTCTCCAGAAAAGACCGAGACACATGAGGTGGTGACTGATTGTCAGCAGAAAAGAACGCCTGGGGGCTGCGGCTCAAAAACGCCATCAGCATGACATGCTTCAAATAATGGCTGCTCCGGTTGTTATAGTGCACCAGACCTGGCACATATCGATAGCTGGCGAGCTCTATGGGTAGCGGCGGTGTAGGGCCGCTGAATAAATCTACCCAGAACTCATCCAAGTCATGCCAAAGCTTCCGGCTCCGGATATTGCCATGCCGGGTCAGATAGCCCTGCTGTGCCAGCAGTAGCCGGTAGTACTCCGAAGGGACAATTATCGGCGATTGGCTGCACAGGTATCGGTACAGCGCGATAATGAAGGATGACAAATAGATTTCTTGTTCAGATGGGACTGGCTGCTCGCAGAGCATACTGGAGTCCGGCAGAAGATACTGCCTGTCGATACCACCTGTACTAGCAGCAATCGATTGCAACTTCAGGCGATGCTCGGCACAGGCGGTGACACCACAAAACTGATGTGCCGTATGCCAGTAGCCTACACCAAACTTCTCCTCGTCCTCCAACAGGCATGCCGGACAGAATTTCAGCAGACAGCCCCCCAACGTCAGTTTGCTGGCCGCTTGCCCAGACAGAGCCATCATGCCCCACCCCTTTCCCAGCATGGCAGCTGCCAGCGACTGCACCTTATTCTTATTCCTCAGTGCAAAGGCATACAGTGGAAAAGCCGTTCCCATGTGGAGCAAGTATTGCGGCTCCTGGCCCGCTGCCCGTGCAACTGCTTCAATATGAGCCGGTAATGTCGGGTGGAGCCGAATATAAGGCTTTCGAAACAGCTGGGTACAAAAGCGGTTTCTATCACAGTATGCCGACTGCACAAAATACTGCGCTACCCAGCTGTATACCGACTCGCCGGCTATATAATCCGGGATCACCGAGCCCGGCACCGGGTTATCCCTCAAATCCCATCACAACCGCCAGATCATACCCTGCCTGTTGTAACGTCAACAGGTGTGCCAGGGGGTGCAGCGGGTCTCGTTTGGCCCGGTCATGGTACAGACGGGTATTCCTTAATTGTGGCGGAAAGCGCATGTCTTCTTCATCCATCTTCATGTTGGTGAAGTACGCTGCGACTGCCATGGGATCTGCCCGATGCTCCAACTCATTAAACCATTTACTTACCAATTTCGTCCCCTTAAGCGTCCCCATATCTTCAAGGGAAAGGCACATGGCCATTCTGACCGCATCGGTCAGGTCAGAAAAACTGGCGCAATGGGAGGTATTTGCCATACGCAGGGATACCCGCTCGACCTCCTCCATCGCTTCAGTAAAGTGTCCCTCGTAACCGGCCATCCAAGAGTGACAATGTGGGCAGGTGTTGTCATGAGGAGGCATCGTTAGAGCAGAAACACTCGACGCGTTGAAATCACACTCAGGGCAGTGACCGGATAATCCCAGTTTGTGCTTTGAACAATGAAAAACCCCAGGAATCTGATGATCCCGGTGATAGAAAGGCACGCCATACATCGCTTGGTCTTCTTCAACGCAGTCAGCACACCAGCGCCAGTACTGTTGCTGAATACAGCTCTGACCGGCAATCCGAAGTTGAATCACCTCACTTCTAGAGAGTGCCGCCTCTAGTTGTGATCGTTCATTTTGAGTTAAAAAGGTGCCGATATAATGACCGAATGCATTATCTTTCAAGGGCTGACTAGCCCCTCGGGTGCGAAACAATGTATCTAGGATGATGTCATCCGCATGACACAAACGATGCGGACGAATGTTGTGCGTACCTAGACCAAGCGCCGAAGTCGTTTTGTTAAAAGTTCCGTTCACACCAAAAGTATGAATACGACCTACTGCTGAGCCAAGGTGCTCACCGGGTAACAATTCCAGCAAATGACGCATGTCACCGTCCCTTATCCAGCGGGTAACCAAGTTGTCCCAGCAAATGCTCCGGAGACAATTGGTCCAGGGCTGCCCGTTTCTTTACCTCGGGTTTCTGCGGTTTGTCTCTGAGCTTGACCTTCCCTTGCAGCAGGCTGGCCTCTGCCAGTTGGCTGACCCTCTGTTCAATAGCGTCTCGGTCATCCGCACTTTGCTCTGCCGACTCCAATAACAGCATCGGCTCAAAATCCTCAAACTTGTGATAATCCCCCTTTCTCAGCGCCGTCAGGGCTGGCTTGAGCACCTTAAACTCCCGATTAAAGGTATCGTCCAAGGCGGCTATCGACAAATCCTGATCCTGAGGCGACAGGAAGGTCAGATACGACAGTGTGGCCCGCACCAGGCTGGTTGCAATGGCCGGTATGCCGACGCTCAGGTGATGAAGATGACGACGCAACATATCGGTTGGTGTGGTCTGATTCTTGAGCAGCTGGGTTTGACATAACAACCGGGTAAATCGCTTCCAGAATGGGCTATCGATTTCGCAGCTTGCCAGCAGCAAGGAGCCGTTTTTGGTTGCTCGCCGACCGATAGTGGTCTCACGTTTAAATAACGACAACGTCGCCAAAGTACCGACGAACATCAGGGGCACACCAACCCGATTGAACAGCTCCTCGATAAACTTCATGGAGGTTTTTTCGTTGCTGTTCAGCACCTCGCTCCTGGCCTGTGTAGCCAGATTCTGCGCTTCATCAATGATCACCATTCCGACACTATGGCCAATAAAGGCCTTGCGCACTGTGGTGATCAACTCATTGACCGATTTGTTACGGTGGGCATGACGGTATTCTTCACCTGTCGCGGTATCAATGGCTTCCAGCAGGTTGAGCAACACCGCTTTCTGGCCCCGGCGATCGTGAACTTCAACATACAGGTAAGTCACCTGAGTCTTGTTAATGATGGACTCTTCACCACTGTGATCGGTATATCGGGTATGTTCAACCACCTGTTTCAGCTGCTTGCAGATTTGCCGCACCATGGTGGACTTGCCGCGCCCGCTCAGCCCGAGCAGCAAAAAACTTTGCTGAACACTCAGCAGATCCAGAGACGAGGTATGCATGGCCTTCCAGGGATCGGCTTTATCTCGATCGATAGCCACCAATATCCGGCGCATATCCTCACGCAAGGGGTTTCGCTTGGCATATCCGGCTTCAATCATTCGCCGCATCACGTCATACAAGCGATAAGCCTCATCCTGGACCGTATAGACATCGGCCAGTTGGTCGATGGCGGTACGGGTGTAATAGCCATGAAGGGACTCATCCACCCCGCTCAGATCCAGGTCGCCGTCAAAAGGAATCTCACAGTTGGCATAGAACTGCTCAAGAGTCAGTGGCTGGCCGAGCCCTTCAATAAAGGGATTACCCCGATAATGTGCATTGGGGTGCCGGTAGTAATCGGGCTTACTCATGTTATGCCTCATCATCAAAAGGTAACGCTGTTGGATCTGCCAGGTTCTGTTTGGTTGCCTTTGATACCGATTCGCTGTGGCGCTGTGGCACAGCTATAGGGGAAAGGTCGGCGATGATCGCCTGCGCTTCCTGATGGCGCTGCTGCTGGGCCTCGAGCCGTTTGTTGGCTTTCATGCCCGGTTGGATGCCTTTCGAAGTGGACTTTTTCACGCCACGGCTTGCTTGGCGAATGGCGTCGTCACATTCACGCAAGTCCATCTCCAGCAAGGCGCGAGCGTTAAACCGCTGTTCATCGAGCACGGCAAGTTGCTCTTTGACGATCTCCAGACGGTGCATGACATTGGCCCAGATCTGGTTTTGGTAAGCTTCGCTGCGGTCGGTCAGATCAAGCTGAAGGATCGCCCCGCTTTTCTCATCTTTGCACCAGATATGATTGGTGCTGGTATCGGTATAACGAACCCGTATCTTGAAACGCCCGATATTTTTGGCACGATCCAGCCACAGCATGCGCACCAGCTCGTTACTGCTGTAATATAGGCCCTTGAAATACACCCCCTGTGCCCGCACTGTTGCCTCCCCTTCCCGCAACAACGCAAAGCGCAGGCGGTCTGTCGACACTCTGGGCCTCATCACCGCCTGCTCCAGCCCCCAGTTCCAGACATCACGCGGGGTAAAATCCACCCCATCCCGTGACATTTCGAAGTTGTGTGATAGCACCCGTTCGCGATTATTATTGGTAAAGATGATGATTTTTATCAGCCGTTGCATGAACTGCTCGTAAGTCAACAGCGGGCGCCGCGAGACATGCTGATCTTCCTTGTGCGGGTATTTCACCACCTTGCCTGCTTCAAACGGAATGGCGATGGTTTGAACAACGTCGAATGCCTGTTCGACCGTGCCCTTCATGTCACCACGATGATAGGCATTGAAGTTACCGACACTGATACCTATCTGGCCGCGTAGTAAGCCATGAATATTGCTATCGGTGTTTTCGGTTCCTCGATCGAAAGTTAACTCGCGACAGACCTCCTGGCAGGGCCAGTCGGCCTCTTCAATCTCAACACCATACTCACGACAGAACTCGACCTTACTGGTCATCGCGTTGAACAACGCCTGGCTGGCTCCATGCCAGCACGGGCTGTCGAAGCCGACATGGAGGCCGACAATCATGGCGCTGACTGTATCGATGACGAAGTAAATCACGGGCCGCCCGGTGCTCAGCAGCTCATCATTGCTATAGGGATAGCGGATATAAACATCCGCAACGGTACTATCAATCTCGTAGCGTGAGGTCGGCCCCCGCAGACCGGCACGAGCGAGACCCGGCTTGCCCGCATGATCCCGCGCATAATTGATACTGCCGACCCGCTTTTTGAGGAAGGTCAGCCTGTCGACATATTTGGTCAGCTGATGCTTGAATGATCGGGGAGAAATCAGCAAACGTCTGGGCAATAACAGGCGTGTCGGCTCGGCAATATCCTCATCCTTGGCTCCGAGCGGCCGAATTTCAACCGAGGCATATTTCAGACAAAAATCCAGATACAACTTGGAAAGTTTGACTTCAGTGCCAGAGCGAATGGTCCTGGCGAACCGCTCAATGTTTGCAATGTCTTGCTTGGTCACTCCCCTATAAGGCGCGCCAAAACGCGTTTCACGACCTGACTTCGATGCCAGGCAAACCACACCCTTTTCACGCTCCACCGGTGCATCAGGAAGCTGATGATGTTGACCGCACGCGAAATAATGGGGTAACAGCGAATTATCGAAACCACCATACTGAAAATAGCGATTCAACTGGCTGCTGACATATTTTTTGCTCCGGCCTGAATGCCTTATGAGTCGTTGCAAGATCCCACTGGCATCCCCGAACAGGTAGCGATGCAGGAGATCTGGATCAGTCAGCAAGGGCCTGATGACGGCGAGGCCCTGATCGCGCTTTTTAATCCAGCTCGAATCCAGATCTTCATCATTTTTGTAGAGAATCGCTGGAAAATCATGCTCTGCAATATATCTACGCCCATGACGAATATCGGCTTCCATCTCGTCAATCGATACGGTAAAAGGTCGCTTGGGGGATGTGACCAGCAGCTCACTCACAGCCAACCGCCCTGAATCGGGGCAGATATCGATGATCAGCCATTCGGACTTGTCCTTGGTATAGGAGACGATCTTCTGGTTAACCAGCATGACCCACCACCTTGACTGGCAAAGGCCGGTAGAGCTCAATGCGCTGCGTCAGATCAACAGCCAGAAGACCGGTATAAACGGCATGCTGAAACAGGCTCTTGACCTGCAAGGCGGTAATATTCAACTCCTGCGCCACCCTTTTGAGCAGCGTCAGCAGTGTGCTTGAAGGCACGACCATCATGTGGTGCCTGAAGCGCCCGGTCACAATGGCATAAACATCCTCCGAGACCTGAATATGCTCAGGTTCATCAAAGCATTCACGCAAGAATTCCAGGTTGTATACCACTGAAGCATTGAAGCTTTTTTCTGTCACCAGAACATGATCAGCGCTTTGGGAACGCCAGAACTCCATGGCGATTCGCTCCTTGGCCAAGGTGCGATTGACACTTCGCGGGCTGGTGAGCTTGGGATCGAGCGCGTCGGAATATTTAAAGCTGTATGGTGTCAGCGTATGCCTGCCTGAGGCCGAACGCCGAATAACGACAAAATCCTGGGTCATTGTCTTGGCCGGAATACGACCATCATGATGGACCCGCTCCTTGTAATTGCCCGGATGAACAATATTCAGGGAGGCCGCAATCTCTAGGGTCTGATGAAGTGGTAACGGATACTGCTCCAGGATATCGACAACAGCCGAGTCGTGCTCTAAATAGAAGAACGGCAGCCGCTCCCCCCTGCTGAGAAGATGGTGCTCTCGCTTCGTCTTATGACTGTATACAACCTGCCCCTGACCATAGGTATGCGACTGCCGGACAGTTACCCAAGGGCGATACCCTCCCGATTTCACAACTCGGTTATACCGTTGCGTTTTCGCAATTTCAGCATCGGTGATGATGGGTTGTTTTACTGGTTTTATTTTCATGACGAACTCCATACTTTCTTGGATTAGCCTATCCAAAAACCAGAAGTTCGTCCAAGTCACAGTCATCGTAAGGCATTGATTTAATTATTATTAAAAAAATATTTTACTGTCATATTAATTTTTATAAAAAAATTCACATGTAATTAAATCAGGTACTTACAGCCACGCCACATAGAACCAAGAGAAATAAGAAAATTATTTTAATTGCAAAACGGTATATTATTTTTGAGACCTTTCATCCCTAATCTATGAATTATTCGTTCTATCCATAACCTAGGCAGCGTTCTCAATTGGTGTAAACTCCTACCGATAGCCACTGTATCAGGGCCTTCGGAGGGTAAATGAGTGTGCGTACAGTACTGAGAGATGACCAGTGGGAACGGATCAAGGACTTGCTTCCGGGTAAGGCCAGTGACTGTGGGGTCACCGCAAAGGATAACCGTCTTTTTGTTGAAGTCACAATGAGCCGCTTCAAGATCAGTGTCAGCAGGCTGGTCCAGATCAGCCCTTCGACGATGGCTTTCTGCTCGGTATTGAACTTGCGCAGGTTGGTGTGAGACTTCAGCTCTTTAAACAGCAGTTCTACCTGCCAGCGGCTGCGATACAGCAGCATGATATCGGTGCTGCTGAACTCGTCACGGGGCAGGTTGGTCATCCAGAGGATAAAGCGCTTCTCCGGAGCAAACCAGCGGCGGACAAGCCGATACCGGAGCTTGCTTGAGCGTACGATCATATCCAGTACGTCAGAGCGGTTGTCACGGCGGGTGACATCCTTGAGCTTTACAGATAATGTGTCCGGAAAACTGTTGCCAGATCATTGGTCAACGTGGCGATGGCGTCGGCGATACGTTGGGTTGTCCAGCGCTGATCTTCGTAACCAAATCCTTCTGGCCCCAGCTCTTCAAGCGCGTTCAAAACGTGTGGCACCAGCGCATCCGGCAGCTTGGGCGGATGACCAGGAAACGGCTTGGTTTTCAGTGCCTCTTTTCCCCCCTCATTGGCCCGTTTAACCCACTGACTTACACAGCCTTGGGTCACACCTAACCGTTCGGCGATAACCGTTTGCTTCATGCCCTCTTCGGCCCATTGCACTGCCAGTACACGACGATATTCCTTCGCGGTTCCAGTCGGTTTTACCATGCTCCACCTGCTCAAAATTAGAGCTAAACATGGTATAAAAAAAACAGGAACTATGTCAGTAGTTCACTGATTTAGGAAACAACGCCACTAATAGCCGAAAAATTGATTAAATCACTCAGTTCTCCATTTCATAGTTCAATTGTTTCCTTATAGCTCTTATAATATCTGAAGGCATTGGTACAAAATCATGATTGCGAGGTTCAACTATGCCACTTTCTACACTATGACAAATAGCGCCTACCTCCTCTAAAGATAGAGTTATATCATAAAAGTAATCATTAATAAGCTCCAGTGCATCTTTGGCTGCATTGTTTTGAAACTCTTTTGTTTGATCTGTGGACATCTGAAGAGATCTAAATATGTTAGTTACATGAACCACCAAGTCTGAATCAACTATACCTTGACAAAACATCCCTGCAACAGCAAACCGACGGGCGTAACCGTAAGCCATAACAACATCGTTTGGCAAGTTTTCATTTTTTTCTACAAGCCTTCCTAGATCATTATTAATTCTTACAAACTCACCATATTCAGATTCATCTGTTTTTTCAACCAACTGAACTAAGTTTAATTTAACTTTCGATACGGAGCCATCTACATAGTACTTACCAAATTTGAAATGCCTCATAATTATATCAACAATGGTAGTCCTGAGTTCCACCATCAAACCAATATCATCACGAAGATGGAGACAAACATTTAATAATGCTTGCTGAGGGCCAGCCGGCCCATCGACCGCCTCAAAACTACGAGCCATTGCACCAGAATATTCACTTATTGATATTCCACTTTGCATACAAAAACGCATGGCCGCATCATTACCTTTAGACGCGGCATCCAGCTCTTCTAAAACAAATTGATATGCTGTTTTTTTATTATCAATCTTACTAATTATCTCAACTGCAAACCTCTTTGCCGTTGCAGCCATCCCATCTCTTTTTATTGCTAGCTTAATAGGGTTTTTCTCTTTTTTTAAGAAACCAAACATAGAATACTACCTGTATCAGTAAAAAAAATATAAATTTCACAACCCAACTTTAGTTACCACATAAAATTTCAGCTTTAATAGCCCTTATCTAGAAAGGTAATCCAAATAGCCAGCCCACTACCGACATTGGACTCATAGGGTTAACCATTTCATCCAGCAAGGTATCACTAACCGCCTGTTCAAGTGCAGCATCTTCAATTCCGGAGTCTGTAACCATACTGCTGTCGAGATCAGCAGCAACCTCGGATGTGACAACCAAATCCACGTCTGGATATTCCTCGACTGTCGCATTGATATAACTGATGCTGTCAGTTGCTTTCAGTTGCAATTCGTTGACTATCTCACTATCCTCCAGAATAGCGATATCAGTAACCGGATGATTTGTGGCCTCAAATATTCCCGCTTCTATGCCCTGAGCTTCGAGAAGCTCCACATATTCCTGTTCGAACAGAATGCCCTTGATATGACTAATATGTCCAGCAATGGATTCATCATCTATAGATGAGAAGTAGTCGATAATTTCGGTATTTGATACGGCCTCAAACTCGTTATAGCCACGCCTGACCGCTTCAAATACTTCTGATTCCGTAATCATGACTTGATGCATCCATACTCTATCAGGAGGTCTTTGATATCATGATTCTCGTTATCATACGCGATTCGTCTTGCGCGTTGGCCATGTTTGTTCTTGAGGTTTACATCTGCCCCTAATTTAATCAATAGTTCAACCGTTTCCATATGTCCCTCCTGAGCTGATAGCATCAAAGGAGTCCAGCCATCATCGGTTGTCTGGTTAATATTGGCACCTTTTTCAATCAGCAATTGACAAAGATTTTCATTGCCTTTGAATGCAACCTGATGCAGCGCTGTCCAATTACTATTGTTGGTAATATTTACACACGCACCCTGGTTGATCAGTAACGTTGAAATATCATAATGGTTGGCACCCAAAGCTACATGTAAAGCCGGATTCTGATGCTCAGATCGACCATTGGCATCGGCACCATGCCGCAGTAGCAACTCAGCAATATCCTTATCCCCGCGCCGGATGGCCAGGATGAGCAAGGGGTTGCCTTTAGCATCCTGGATGTTGACGTTACAATCGTCTTCAATCAATTGTCTTACGACATCGTAGTAACCCTGTTCATACGCAGATAGCAATGCAGCTTCACTATACTTCCTGCCAAAATAGGCACCTTTATCCAGCAGCAGCTCGACGATATCTGTGCGCTGCTTAAAGTAGGCGCCAGTCAGCGCATTCCAGCCATCATTATTGCAAATATGAATATCCGCGCCATGCTCGATCAGGAACTCGACAATCTTGCGATATCCCTTTATCGCAGCCCAGATTAGTGGCGACCAGCCCTTGGCGTTACGAATGTTGACCTCTGCTCCCCTAGCAACCATTTTCTCTGCCAGATCATAGTACTCATACTCAAGTGCCAGCAGCAGGGCACTACTAGACTCTTCACAGCGAAAGTTCGGGTTAGCACCTTTTTCCAGCAGCAATAATGCTATATCCAGATAGCCCATCCTGATAGCGTGTCGCAATGAGCCACTGTCATCAGCATTGGCGTCGAATCGCTCATCGGAAACCAACATTTCGGCGATGTTCTTGAAGCCGGAGTCCAAAGCGAGCTTGAAGACCTTTCCACTCATCTCACCAGAATCGATCTGGCTGCTTTCAACCCCATTGAGAATAGCTTTGACCTGATTCAGATCCCCTACCAGCACAGCATCGTACAACTCACTCATTACTTACCCTTAAACATATCGCTCTGGTTGGCCCATTGGTAGCGCACTGGACGACTTAGCTTGGCAACATTTTCATCCTCAATAGCTTTCTTGAGCCATACGTTCAACTGGCTCTTGTGCAATTGAGTGATATCCAGCAGCTCATCCACCGTTTTGGGTGAGCACGCTTCATTAGCCAGTAATAGCAAAAAGTGGTCATATAGAGAAAACATAGATAGATCCGCTGCGATGCTTGGCTGGTCACATTTGGAAGGCAACGGCGTCTCTGTATTTGATGACTCAGAAGGATCTTCTAGCTGGGCCTGTGCGGACTCTTGATTGATAACGTCAAGACTGATCTCTTTAGCAGCCTGAATACCGATATCTATTTCAGGTGCAGCTTCAGGTGCAGATTGCAGCTGACTGAGCAGATCCATACTTGTATCGACAGTCTCGGCAGGCGAATGAATCAGTCGATTGAAGTCGATGGCAATTATCTCTTCCGGCAACCAGTGAGCACCTTGCTGCACCAGTGCTGCATTGCCAGCCTCTTGGTTATCGGTGGGTTTGATCCACATGGGTACCCAAGCATGCCGGATGTTCTCTCTTACCCCCGTCCAGGTGCCACCTTTAGTACCCGAATGTACGGCAATTGCTGCATCCGACAGGCAGTAGATATATCTGTTACGTTGCATGGCGTTACCGGCATGGAAGCCTGCCTCGGGATAAAAGGGCGAGAGCAGAGCCAAATTTTTGTTCATCAAGTATTTACGATATTTGGCGGAGGTTGATGCTCGCAACAGGTCATTGGCCAAAATACCTATAGCAGTACCTTTGGTTTCAAGTGCGCCCAGCATGGCGTTTTCATCTATCCCTTTGGCTCCCCCCGATACAATCGAGCGACCTTCACTAGCAGCTTTTACGCCCAGCTGATAGCTGTACTTCAGATCGGCATCAGAAGTGTTACGTGATCCGACCACCGCAATCCCGCCCCTCTCCAGTAGATTACGATTACCACAACCGAAAAATACCGGAGGTGCATTGTTGCCAAGCAGAGCCTTGAGGCGCTTTGGATAATCCACATCGGAGCGCGTCAGTACCCAGAGGCCTGCTCGTGTCCACTTTTCCATGGCTATTGCCAGCGCAGCGCCTCGATTAAGCAATGTGCGGATACGGTCGATTGTGATCACGCTGTCTGACCAGCTTGCAAGCAGCTGACTGATATCCCCTTCAAGAAGATCCTCGGGAGACAGCCCTTGACTCTTTAGCCAGAACGCAAATTTCCCCCACTCCTTGTTAGAGAGCGGCTTGGCTTCCAAGCCTGCCGCTTTGGAAAAATAGGCGGTCAATAAAAGAATCGCCTGGGTTTTCGAGAGCATTAATCAGTCCCCTGTAGCAGATGAGGCCAAAGCCATGGGATACACATTGCCACAGCCTTGTCTCTTGAGTAGTGCTGCCAGAATCGTCACAGTCCAGCCGGAGTCGATAATATCATCGACCAGAAGGACGGGGGCATTAGGTATGCCATTATTGATAGAAAATACCCCATCAAGGTTGCTGCACTGATGGTAACGGTTGTTTTGTAGTTTTTGCGGCTCGTTCTGCCGAACCTTGTAGATCACAGGGAAGAACGGTAGCCCCAGCTTTGCAGCCAGTCGTGCTGCAAAACTCGGTACCAACTCCGGGTGCTTCAATGAAGGTACACAGGTCACCCACTGTGGTTGTGGCATAGGTTGCCAACGCTGTGTGATCATCTCCACCACAGCATCGACCAGCTCATCACGGAAGTAGTTAGCATGCTTATCCTGTTCGACCAAGGCACCCCAGCCGGCATCGGCCCAGCGACTGAGAATTCTGCCTTCTGACGCTCGGAGTGTAGGTGGAAGATTACCTCGCAACCTATACTGTGGAAATGCATTGGCAGCCACTTGGATCTTAGGTTTGAACACCATTTCCGAGTGGCGAATAAACTGTGCGGCTGCGATGGCGGTACTGCGAGCAACCTGTGTGTCGAAAATATTCTCTCCCAAACAGTTAGCGCACTTACCGCAGGGTTGAGCCCCCGGATCATCCAGTGAATGACGAAGGTATTCCATCAAGCAGTCTCGCGTAGCCGCATAATCCTGTATTTCCTGCCACTCCAACTCCCGCAATCCTGTCAGCCGGGCAATTTTCTCATGATCAAGATGGTAAGCAACCGGTGTTCTCACCCATGTGCTGCCATCCTTGTAGATAGGTGCCGGATTTTCAACACTGAGGAACTTGAGTATTTTCTCGATTTGCCCCTTGCGCATATTCAACCTTTCTTCCAGCCTGGATACTGATAGGCCATCAGAGTGATCTAGCACTGAGAGTAATTGGTTAATCTGCTCTTCGCTGGGGAAAGCAGAACGGCGGAAGAACTCATGAATTCGCTCGTCTTCTTTTCCCGAAAGCAGAATGCCGAAAGACTCACTGATACCACGACCCGCACGACCTACCTGCTGGTAGTACGCAACAATAGAGCTCGGTGCCTGGTAGTGGATGACAAAAGTCAAATCTGGTTTGTCATAGCCCATTCCCAGCGCCGAGGTTGCCACAAGGACTTTAAGGCGGTTGTTAAGCAGCAACTCCTCAAGGTGTTCGCGATATTGGTCTGTATTTTTAAACTCGGGGTGTTCAATACCGCTGTAATAGGCCTGCGTATCAATGCCTTGATTGACCAGCCAGTTCCTGACCTGTTCAGCGTCTCGCTTGGTCAGTACATAGATAATACCGGCACCTTGCAGAGTCGGTATGGTGTCCGACAACCAGGCTAGACGACTTTGCTGATCCGGAAGGGATATGTTCTGGAGTGACAGACTCTTTCTAACCAAAGGACCACGTAGCACTTCAATATTTCCCAACTGGGAGACAACATCATCTATTACCCTGTTATTAGCGGTGGCAGTTGTTCCCAGCACCGGCATATTGGGCGGCATCTGCCGCAAGATATTAAGCAAACGACGATAGTCCGGCCGAAAGTCGTGGCCCCAGTCTGAAATACAGTGAGCTTCATCGACTACCAGTAGGCCGACATGATGCAGAATGGGTTGTAGTGCTTGCTCAACAAAACCTTCATTAGCAAGCTTTTCCGGTGATATCAGCAAACAATCAACCTGGTTGGTGTGTACTTGTTGGATCAGTGATGCACTTTGATCATTGTTGGTAGAGTTGATGGTAATAGCGCGGATACCCAACCTTTTCGCAGCCTCAATCTGGTTGCGCATTAAAGCCAGTAACGGAGAGACAATGATCGTGAGACCATAACCCTGATCACGCATCAGCCGGGTGGCTATAAAGTATACCGAACTCTTTCCCCAGCCGGTTCGCTGGACGACCAGCAATTTTCTTCGCTGATTGACAAGTGCATCGATCGCTTCCCACTGGCCATCACGAAACTCGGCGGACGGGTTCTGCAATGCTTTTTTCAAGAGACCTTCAGCTTCCTGCCTATTCATATTTTTATCCTTTTTTATGAGTCTTTGTCAGTATCAACTAAAAAACCAGCCGTTGTAGTTCGGCTTTTGTCTTCGGTTAACGTGAGCTCATATCGAGGTGGAGACTCTTATCGCTTGGCTAATACCTTCTTGTGTCGAGCAGATAACGAGCACTTACCGTCAGGTTACTTGGATGTCATAATGCAAAATCGAGATATCGACCAATATAAATGGTGCTATATGAGTATTTAAAATACAACTCTGATATATAAAAAAGGCCTTGCTCGATGCAAGGCCTTTTAGTTTCCAACTTAATTGTCGGTTTCCAACTTGATTGTCACGGTTTCCAACTTAAATGGTCGTGATCACAGCTACAGATCACTCACCGTAGGCTTCGGTGGGCAGGCAGCTGCAGAACAGGTTGCGGTCGCCATAGACATCGTCGATGCGGTTAACGGTGGGCCAGAACTTGCTGCGGCGCACGTCTTCCGACGGGAACACCGCCAGCTCGCGGCTGTAAGCGCGGTTCCACTCGGCATCCATGATGTCGTCCTGGGTGTGCGGGGCGTGTACCAGGGGGTTGTCTTCCAGGGTCCACTCGCCGCTTTCCACCTTGCGCATTTCGGCACGGATCTGCTTCATGGCAGAAATGAAGCGGTCGATCTCGGCCTTGGACTCGGATTCGGTCGGCTCAATCATCAGGGTACCCGCTACCGGGAAGCTCATGGTCGGGGCGTGGAAGCCAAAGTCGTTCAGACGCTTGGCCACGTCCATTTCGCTGATACCGCTGGTTTCCTTGACCGGACGAATGTCCACAATGCACTCGTGGGCCACGCGGTCGTTACGACCGGTGTAGAGGATGGGGTAATCCTCGGCCAGGCTGCGCATCAGGTAGTTGGCATTGAGAATGGCCAGCTGCGTGGAGCGCTTCAGACCTTCATCACCCAGCATGGCGATGTACATCCAGCTGATCGGCAGAATACTGGCAGAGCCGAACGGAGCGGCTGCCACGGCGCCGTTATTGCGGCTTTCCTTGTCGGTTTTCACCACGGCGTGGCCGGCCACGAAGGGCGCCAGGTGCGCTTTGATGCCAATGGGGCCCATGCCCGGGCCACCACCACCGTGAGGAATGGCAAAGGTCTTGTGCAGGTTGAGGTGCGACACGTCGGAGCCGATAAAGCCCGGTGAGGTAATGCCCACCTGAGCGTTCATGTTGGCACCGTCCATGTAAACCTGGCCGCCAAAGCTGTGCACGATCTCGCACACTTCGCGAATGTTCTCTTCATACACGCCGTGGGTGGACGGATAGGTCGCCATGATGCACGACAGGTTCTCGCCTGCTTCCTCGGCCTTGGCCTTGAGGTCGGCCATGTCGATGTTACCCTGCTTGTCGCAGGCCACCACCACGACCTTCATGTTGGCCATCTGGGCCGAAGCCGGGTTGGTGCCGTGGGCGGAGCTCGGGATCAGACAGATGTTGCGGTGACCCTCACCCCGGGACTCGTGGTATTTCTTGATGGCCAGCAGGCCGGCGTATTCACCCTGAGCACCGGAGTTGGGCTGCATGCACACGGCGTCGTAACCGGTCACCTTCACCAGCCAGTCTTCAAGCTCGCCAATCATCTGCTGGTAGCCTTGAGTCTGGCTCAGCGGAGCAAAGGGGTGAATTTGCGCAAACTCGGGCCAGCTTACCGGCACCATTTCGGCGGTGGCGTTCAGCTTCATGGTGCAGGAGCCAAGCGAGATCATGCCGTAGTTCAGGGCCAGATCCTTCATTTCCAGCTTGTGGATGTAGCGCAGCATCTCGGTTTCCGAGTGATAGCTGTTGAACACCTCATGGCTGAGAATGGCGCTGTCGCGCAGCAATGCGGCGGGAATGGAGCCGGTGCCGGCGGCGGCCTTGGCATCCAGTGCGTCCACGGTCAGGCCATGGTCGTCGCCCAGGAAAATGTCGAACAGTTCGGCCACGTCACCCCGGGTGGTGGTTTCGGACAGCGACACCCCAAGAGCACCGGCCAGATCGGAGCGCAGGTTCACGCCCTTGCTCTCGGCGCGGGCAATGATGGCGTCCTTGTCGGCGGTCTCAATGGTGAGGGTATCAAACCAGGTGTCGTGCTTGAGCTGCACGCCCTTGCTCTTGAGACCCAGGGCCAGAATGTCGGTCAGGCGGTGTACCCGGTCGGCTATGCGCTTCAGGCCTTCCGGACCGTGATAGACGGCGTAGAAGCTGGACATGTTGGCCAGCAGCACCTGAGCGGTACAGATGTTGGAGTTGGCCTTTTCGCGGCGAATGTGCTGCTCGCGGGTTTGCATCGCCATGCGCAGAGCCGGCTTGCCACGGGTGTCTTTTGATACACCGATGATGCGGCCCGGCAGTGAGCGCTTGTGGGCGTCGCGGGTGGCAAAGAAGGCAGCGTGAGGGCCACCATAGCCCATGGGCACACCAAAGCGCTGGGCGTTGCCCAGTACCACGTCGGCACCCAGCTCGCCCGGTGCCTTGAGCAGCACCAGCGAGAGAATGTCGGCGGCCACACAGGCAATGCCCTTGCCACTTTGTACCCGGGCGATCAGCGCCTGAAGGTCACGGATCTGGCCGGTGGTGGACGGGTACTGAAACAGGGCGCCAAAGACGTCGTGCTCCACCACCGCTTCGGCGGCGGCAACGACAATCTCAAAGCCATAGTGCTCGGCGCGCTCGCGTACCACGTCAATGGTCTGGGGGTGCACGTCGTCGGCAATAAAGAAGATGTTGGCTTTCTTGTTCTTGCTGACCCGGCGGGCCAGGGCCATGGCCTCGGCGGCGGCGGTGGCTTCGTCCAGCAGCGAGGCGCTGGCCAGCGGCAGGCCGGTCAGATCCTGGGTCATTTGCTGGAAGTTGAGCAGGGCTTCAAGGCGGCCCTGAGCGATCTCCGGCTGATACGGGGTATAAGCGGTATACCAGCCCGGGTTTTCCAGCACGTTGCGCTGAATAACCAGAGGCACATGGGTATCGTGATAGCCCATGCCGATATAGCTCTTGAACACCTTGTTCTGGTCGGCCAGCGACTTCAGGTAGCTGAGGGCTTCCTGCTCGGTGCGCGGCGCGCCAATGCCAAGGGGCTGATCGTTGAGAATGCTCGCCGGCACTGTCTGCTTAATCAAATCGTCCAGGCTGTCGGCGCCCACCACCGCCAGCATCTCGGCTACTTCCTGCTCGGAAGGACCAATATGACGGCCGATGAAGGCGTTATTCTGCTCAAGTTCAAACAAAGACTGGGTCATTTTTCCTTACTTCCTTCTTCGGGCTCGGTGCCCGAGGGTAGACAGACGACCGGCGGTTCGGGGGGTACTTGCCGGCAAAAGTCTGACATTGAAATGGCACGTCAGCAGCTATGGCTGCTCGCTTTGAAAGGCAACATCAACAAAGCCCCCATGCGGGGGCTTTGGCGAACTTAGTCTTCGTCGATGCTGTTTTCGTAGCCTTCGGCGTCCAGCAGTTCGTCCAGCTCGGACTCGTCTGCCAGTTTGATGCGGAACAGCCAGCCGTCACCAAAGGGGTCGGAGTTTACCAGCTCCGGGCTGTCTTCCAGCGCCTCGTTCACGGCAATGATTTCACCGCTCACCGGAGCGTAGATATCGGAAGCCGCCTTGACAGACTCGGCCACGGCGCAGTCTTCGCTGGCGTCCACAGTGCGTCCCACTTCGGGCAGCTCAACAAATACCATATCACCCAACAGATCCTGCGCATGTTCGGTAATGCCGATCACCGCTTCACCGTTTTCTTCAACCCGTACCCATTCGTGCGAGCGGGCATACTTCAGTTCACTGGGGATATTGCTCATCAGTTGTTCCTCTTGGTTCTTAAAACTCGGCGACCGCTTTGCCGAAACGTACAAAAGTCGGTTTTACCACGGACACCGGCATCCATTTTTTGCGCAGTTCCACTTCCGCGTTGTCGCCAATGGAGCGCGGAACCCGCGCCAGCGCAACGCTGAAACCCAGTGTAGGCGAGAAGGTGCCGGATGTGATCACACCCTGCTGCTCGTTACCGTCTGCATCGGTAAAGCGCACCGGGGTGCCGGCACGCAGCACGCCCTTTGCCTTCATCACCAGGCCCACCTGCTTGGGCTGGTTGCCGGCTTCGCGCTGGGCTTCAAGGGCGGCACGGCCGATAAAATCACGGTCGGCCGGCTCCCAGGCAATGGTCCAGGCCATGTTGGCGGCCAGGGGAGACACGGTTTCGTCCATGTCCTGACTGTAGAGGTTCATGCCGGCTTCCAGGCGCAGGGTGTCGCGGGCACCCAGGCCACAGGGGCGCACACCGGCATCCTTCAGGGCATTCCACAAGGCGCCGGCCTGCTCGGCGGGCACCACAATTTCGTAGCCGTCTTCACCGGTGTAGCCGGTGGTGGCAATAAAGAGGTCTCCGGACTGCACGCCAAAGAAGGGCTTCATGCCTTCCACGGCGGCGTTCTGCTCGGCACTGAATACGGTGGCGGCTTTGGATTTGGCGTTGGGGCCCTGCACCGCGATCATGGCCAGCTCAGGCCGCTCGGTGAGGGTGACGTCAAAGCCGTCTGACTGCTTTGCCATCCAGGCCAGATCCTTGTCGCGGGTGGCGGAGTTGACGATCATGCGGTAGTCGTCTTCGGCAAAGTAATAGGTGATGAGATCGTCAATGACCCCGCCCTGCTCGTTGAGCATGCCGCTGTAGATGGCCTTGCCCGGCTGGGTGACCCGGCCGATGTCGTTGGCCAGCATACGCTGCAGAAAGGCTTTGGCGCCTGCGCCCTTCACATCCACGATGGTCATGTGAGAGACATCGAACATGCCGGCGTCCTGGCGGACGGCGTGGTGCTCTTCAAGCTGGGAGCCGTAGTTGATGGGCATATCCCAACCGTGAAAATCCACCATCTTGGCACCGGCTTCCAGGTGCTGCGGATGCAAAACTGTTTGCTGAGTCATGACGCTTCCTTATATTCCGAGCCCGGCCAGCGAGCGATAATCCGGTATAGCGATAACGATTATACTCAAGCGAACTCGGGATAACACGGCAAGGAAGTCAAAAAAAACTAATCAATTAGCATTAAAGAACAAAATGTAGGCGACACCAGCACAGCCGTTTTAACGTGAAGAATGCAACATTTATGGGTTAATGAACCAAATTTTAACAAAAATTTAAAACTTGATATATAAAAAAGCCCCTTAACAAGCACAAGCGCAAATTTTGCGCTTGTGCTTTCACTTAATTAAGGCCTAGAAAAACTAATTCCTAAGCCGCGTCAGATTAGTTTTTCTCAAGTATTTTTGTCCACCACAGAGAGCGACGGCTGCAGCCCGCCCACGCCCAGTGCATGGGCCGCCAGCCGCCGCTTGAGTGGAATCAGCCGGTCGGTCAGGCCCAGGCCCAGAGTACGCAGCCCCTTGAGTGGCCCCAGCTCGGTGCCAAACAGGCGCTTGAGCCCTTCCATGCCGGCCAGCATGGTGGCGGCTTCGGCCTTGCGCCAGCGTTCAAAGCCGCGCAGGCCGGCCAGCTCGCCGATGTCCTTGCCCGCGGCGTGGCGCGCCAGCAGGGTGTCGGCCAGCGCCGCCGCATCCTGCAGGCCCAGGTTCACCCCCTGCCCCGCCAATGGATGTATGGTGTGGGCGGCATCGCCGATCAGCGCCCAGCGCGGGCCGCAGAACTGCTGGCTGTAGCGGGCCTTGAGCGGAATGGCCATGCGCGGCCCCAGCACCCGGCACAGCCCCATGCGCAGATCAAAGGCGGTGGCCAGTTGCTTGTTGAACTCGCTCTCGGACAGCGCCAGCAGCGTCTCGGCCCGCTCCGGCGCACAGGACCACACCAGCGAGCACTGATGGGGGTCGGCCAGGGGCAGAAAGGCAATGATGTCGTTGCCATTGAAGATCTGCCGGGCACAGCGGCCGTGGGGTTCATCGGTTTCAATGGTGGCCACCAGGGCGTGGTGGTCGTAATCCCACTCGGTCATACCCGGCTGCATCTGGCCACGCAGCCAGGAGCGGGCGCCATCGGCCCCCACCAGCAACCGGCCGGTAATGGGCGTGCCGTCGTCCAGCAGCACAAAAGCGCCGGCGTCGCTGGCCGACACGGTCGCGGCCCGGGCCGGCAGATGCAGGCTGATGTGCGGGCTGAGCCGGGCCCGCTCCAGCAGGTGATATTGCAGCAGCCGGTTTTCCACAATATGGCCCAGATGGGGCTGATGCATCAGCTCGGCGGAAAAACCGATGCGGCCTGCGCTTCTCGCCTCCCACACTTCCATCTCGGTATAGGGGCCAAGGCGGTCACTGTGGCCGGGCCAGGCGCCCAGACGCTCCAGCAGGGTTTGCGAGGCCAGGTTGATGGCACTGACCCGGTTGTCGGCCACCGCACCAAAGTGCGGGTCCGGCGCCTGCCCTTCCACCACGGCCACCTTCATGCCGCTGGGAGCAAGTGCCAGCGCCAGGCTGAGCCCCACCATGCCACCGCCAATAATAATGATGTCTGCCGCTTGCATCGCTTACCTCTTGCCCATGGCCCGCCAGGCCAGTTGACTCTTTAACGGGGCGCAGCCGGCCATGACCGACAGCCCCAGGTTACGTCCGGCGGCGAGCACCGGGTTGTCGTTGGAAAACAGCAGCGCCAGCGCCGTGGTGAGGTTCACCATGCCGGCCTGATCGGGCAGGCGCTCCTTGCCGTAGGCACTGAGCACGGCGTGGCTGCCGATGTCCTGGCCCTGATCCAGCCCCCGCCCCAATTGTTCGACCAGGGTGGCGACGTCGCGCAGCCCCAGGTTAAAGCCCTGGCCGGCAATGGGGTGCAGCAAATGTGCGGCGTTGCCCAGCAACACCACGCGGTGGTGCCAGGGCCGGGGGGCTTCATCCAGTATCAGCGGATAACAGTGACGCTTGCCGGTGCGTACCAGTTTGCCCAGCCGGTAACCGAATTCCCGCTGCAGGGCGGCAAGGAACGCCTCGTCGTTCATCGCCATCAGTTGCTCGGCCCGTTCGGGCGCCACACACCACACCAGGGAGCTGCGCCCTTCGTTCATGGGCAGCAGCGCCAGTGGCCCCTGGGGAGTAAAGCGTTCAAAGGCCCGGCCGGCGTGGGGCTCGGCGGTGGCGATGTTGGCAATAATGGCGCTCTGGCCATAGTCGAGCTGACGGCGGGGCACGCCGAGCCACTCACCAATGAGGGAGCGATTACCGTCGGCGGCCACCAGCAGGCTGGCAGAAAAACTCACGCCGGACTCCAGCGCTATCGTCACGCTTTGCAACTGCTGCTCAAAACCGGCAATGCGGTCGGGACAATAGAGAGTAATGCTTTCGCACTCTGCCAGCCGCCGGTGCAGCTCGCGCCCCACCGGGTGCAGCTCAATGACCTGGCCCAGGGCGGGCACGCCATATTCGGTCGCGCTCATTTCCACCCGCCCAAAATGCCCCTGGTCCGAGACCTGAATATGAGTAATGGGGTTGGCCAGGGGGGCCAGTGCCGGCCAGATGCCGAGTTGCTGCAACAGAGTCTGGCTGTGCCAGGCCAGGGCGATGCTGCGGGCGTCAAAGCCCGGATGCCGGTCATGCTCTGGAGACATGGCCTCGATCACCGCAATATTGAGCCGGCTGCCATCGGGCCGGCGCAGCCCCGACAGGCCCAGGGCCAGCATGGCCCCGGCCATGCCGGCGCCGTTGATTACCACGTCGTAATGGGTCATGGATGTGCCATTGTTGCCGAACGAATCAGTGCAGGGTGGGTTGCTCGGGCACGGGACGGCCCTTGCCAAATTCTTCAAAGGCCAGGGTGGCGCCCAGCTTAAGGTGCTCGTAAAGCACCACAAAGGCCGCTTCGCTCTCTTCGTCTTCCTGCTCGAACTCACCCGACACCTGAGTGATGCTGCTGATGTCCTGGATCATTTCCTGCAATTCGGGAGACGCCTTGTTCAGCTCCTGCTGTACCACACCAAAGCCGGCCAGAAAGGCGCCGGCCCATTCCATCATGGCGTCCAGGCGGTCGTCGAGGGGCTCTTCGTCCTCGGGCAGCAGCAGCTCAAAGCGGGTTTGATCCACCAGGTCGTCATACACCCGGTTGAACAGCAGGTTGACCGCCTTTTTCAGCTCGGCGGGCAGGCCGAAACCGTCGTTGAGCAGCTCATTGAAATGCTGTTGCCAGCGGGCGTCATCCCGGGCCATGCCGCCACAGATAAGGCCGCAGATCACGCCGTGTACCTCGGCAGCGGTCACCACCATGTTGTGCTGCTCCAGCAGGGTGGTAAAGGCATCAAAGTTGAGACGGGCTTTCTCGTTCATCATTTACTCGACAGGTGGCATCAAAATTACCGCAGATCCTAGCACCGTCCCTTGATGCAGACCAGCAACCCCTTGAAAGTTCTGATGGCCCACTATATATTCGCGGGACTTTCATTGCTCATTGCAAGCCACCTGAGGACCACATGACCACAGCGGCAATCGACATCGTTATTCTCGGGCGCCCCTACAAGGTGGCCTGTCCTGCCGGGCAGGAAGAGTCTTTGCACCGGGCAGCCGATATGCTCAACGAGCGTATTCGCAAGTTCAAGGAGAGCGGCCGCTCCGCCTCCAATGAGCAAATTGCCATTATGCTGGCACTGAATGTCTGCCATGAGCTTGAGCTTGAAAAAGACAAGAATCATCAATATGCTGACGCCATGGACAAACGCATCAAGATGCTTCAGCATACCATTGAAGAGGCGCTGGCCAGCAAGGTAGGCTAAGTCCGCACAATTTGTTTTCCCTGGGGTGTTCGTCAGTGAGTGGCGTCCCTGAGCCGATATCAACAGCACAGGAATCCCGCGTTGTTCGCTATTGAGCATGCTCGGCCTCGACCGAGACGCCTGCGGCGGGTACCGGGCTTCCGCCTTGAACCGACGGGTTCAAGGACTAACACTCGCAACGGCACCCTGGGACCCCATAAAAAAAGACCGGCTTTGCCGGTCTTTTTGCGTTATGAGCTTCGGTGTTCGGGTGAGCCCAGCCTGCCAAGCACGGCACAGCCCAGTGCCAGCACCACCATGACCAGCAAGGCCCAGACCGGCACATAGAAGGTGCCGTACACCGACCAGCCCAGTTGTGCCAGCAGGGCTGACAGCTGAGTAGGAGCCCCGGCCAGGTAGCCGCCAAGGGTACCGCTGATGGCAAACAGTGCCGCGCCCACCAGTCCCAGCACAATCAGCACTGTGCCCCGGGCGCCCTGCACCGCCTGCCGTCCGGCCTGCCATACCAGCAGAGTGATGACGGTCCACAGCCCGGTAGCCCATATGGACATCAGCAGATGGTTGCGCACCATGGGGCTGTTCAGGTTGGCCGCCACCGGCCACACCAGCCAGCCGCTGATCAGGGCCGCCACCGCCCCCAGCAAGGACAACACCAGCACCGCCAGCAGGCCGCCGGCACTGGCCTTGGCCAGACTGCCGCGGCCAAGGCGACCGGCCACCATCATCAGTAACGCCAGCGCCCAGAACGCCAGCGGAAAGTGAACCAGCATATGATGCATGCCCGTCATTGTGCGTCTCCTTGTTTGTTATGAGGAGTAAAGTTACGGCGCAGTCCCAGCCAGAGACCGAGCATCAGCACCAGCCCGGCAATCAGTGTCAGCCGCCACTGGACAATGATCTCGTCGTTGAATTCCATTTCCACGCCGTATTGCGCCAGTTGCTGCTCGCTGTGTCGTGGCTGCACCGGCTCGCCGGCGGCAATAGCCGGCGCCCCGGCATGGGCCTGGCTGGTCAGCATGGGCCAGCTTACCTGCCCCGGGTAAAACAGGGTGATCTCGCTCCAGCCATCTTTCGACCATCTTGGCTGTGGGCCTTCAAAATACTGCGCGTTCAGATCGGCATCCCGTCCCAGCCCCAGGGTGTAGGGATGGGAGACGTAGTGCCAACGGCTACCGGTGGCATCCCGGTGTACCGCAAAGGCCAGATCGTAACGGCCCTGAGGATGAAAGGCCTTGTCTTCAAGCGGGTGACCAGTATCCAGCGCCCGCTGCAGGGTCACATCCCACCAGCCGTCCTGCCAGCGACCCCGGCCGTTCACGCTGATGTCGGCCCGCGAGCCTTCGCCACTGCGCAGCAGGCGGCGGGGAATGACATCGTCGGGCTGCCAGGGGTGGCTGGCGTCAAAGGGTTTGGCCAAATCTTCCGACAGGTAATAAATGCCATCGAAATCGACCTGCTCTTCCTGCACCTGACGCCAGCTGAGGGCGTCGATGCCGGCCTTGTCACGATCAAACATGTACAGCGGCTGATTGCGCTCGGCATCCCAGTTGGTGCTGAACGGCCCCTTGCCACCATCGCTGATGCGGTGTCCGGCCACCAGCTGATCGTCCGACATGTTCACGCCGTTGGAGCGGCCGGCGCGCCAGTGCCAGAGGTCAAGAAAATAGCCGTTGGCACGCAGGGCGTTCAGCTCGGCCTCGGACTTGACGCTTTGCCAGTCGGTCTGGTCTACACGGGTGGCCGGCAGGTGTTTGGGCACCTCCTTGCTGCCCATCTTGCCACCGATATAGGGATGCGCCGCCACTTCGGCCTTGGGCGCCTGATCGGTGAAGAAGCGCATATTCGCCCCTACGGTAATGTAACCGCCATAACGGCCAAACTCGGGCACACGGCCATCATCCACCAGCATGGTGACCCTGTCTTCGTAGGTGCCTTCGGGATCGGGCCCCGGCCGGGATGCACCGTAACGCACCCATTTACCGTCCTGATAGCGCAGCATGTCGTGATACACATGAGGCCGGTCGGCCGGCCAGCGATAACGAAAGAAGATGTGCTCATCGTTATAGGCCGCCTGTACCTGCAGCGGCATGGTCAGTGCCGGTGGGATCCAGATATTACGTTCGGGGTCCGATGTCACTACCCCCTCGCCCTGGCTGAGCCAGGCCACCGCCATGCCGGCCACAAAGCAGGCCGTGACGATGGGGGTTCGTCTGTTGGTCATTATGTTCTCCCGTGCCCTGTGTCGGGCGCTTATGGTTATGGATCATCAACGATCGGACTCAAACTAGCACGATTGTGTGACAAGGGGGTTGAGGTGGATCATGGGAACCCGCGTCTGCAAATACTGCTACAATGGCTACCTGCTCCGTTGACAAGGCACACTCGATGACAGAACAACCCAACAATCCCCTGCACGGCATTACCCTTGAAAGCCTGCTCACCGAGCTGGTGGAAAAATACGGCTGGGACGAGCTGGCTCGCCGGGTCAATATCAACTGCTTTAAAAACGATCCCAGCATCAAATCGAGCCTGAAATTTCTGCGCCGCACGCCCTGGGCCCGCACTCAGGTGGAAGAGCTGTACCTGCGTCTCAAAAACAGCCCCTGGCACCGCTGACCCTTTGCCTTCAACCGGGCATTGGGCATAAGCTCGGCTCACTTTCGCTTTCAACGGAATGAGCCATGACCGCACGACATCAAATTCGCCAGCAGATCAGAGAAGCCCGCCGCCGGCTGACTCACGCCGAGCAACAGGCCGCCGCCCACGCCATTACCGACAGAGTTGCCGGCACCCCGCATCTGGCCCAGGCCCAAAAGGTGGCCTTGTATCTTGCCAATGACGGCGAGCTCGATCCCCATCCGCTGATCGACTGGTACTGGTCTCGGGGCGCCCAGGTCTACCTGCCGGTGCTGCACCATTTCAGCCCCGGGCACCTGATGTTTTTACGCTACGAACCCGATGCTCACTTGATAGCCAACCGCTTTGGCATTCCCGAGCCCCGCCTCGACATTCGCCTGCTGCTGCCCAAAAACGAGCTGGAGGTGATTTACACCCCCCTGGTCGCGTTTGACGCCACCGGCAACCGCATTGGCATGGGCGGCGGCTTTTACGATCGCACCCTGGCCGGCTGGCATCGCGGCCTGGGCCCACGCCCGGTGGGGCTGGCCCACGACTGCCAGCAACTGCCCGAGCTCCCTACCGATCACTGGGATGTGCCCCTGCCGGAGCTGCTCACCCCGGGCCAGCACTGGCGCTGGTAACCCCTGAACAAGGCGCAATAGCCAGACATGCCGGTACTGAATCGAGTTCAGCATGACGGACCCGGCACCTTCCCGCAGACAATCGCGTTTTTCAGCAAGATTCCGGCTCAAGGCCGGAATGACCGGAATTCAGGGTCATGGGCAATAAACACAGGCCATGCAACCGGGGCCGGCTTTGCTATAATGCGCGGCACTTTTGCAGGAGAACAGCACAGCCATGACACAAGACGAAATGAAAAAGGCCGCCGGCTGGGCGGCGCTGGAGTTCGTGACCCCGGGCAGCATTGTTGGTGTGGGCACCGGCTCCACCGTCAATCACTTTATTGACGCCCTCGGCTCCATCAAGGATCAGATCAAGGGCGCCGTGTCCAGCTCCGAAGCCTCTACCGTGCGCCTGAAGGAGCTGGGCATTCCGGTGTTTGATCTCAACGATATCAGCGAGCTCAACGTCTATGTGGATGGCGCCGATGAAATCGACGGCTCCATGGCCATGATCAAGGGCGGCGGCGCGGCCCTGACCCGGGAAAAGATCGTGGCCGCGGTGGCCGACCAGTTCGTGTGCATCGTGGACGGCACCAAAACCGTGGACGTGCTGGGCAAGTTCCCGCTGCCGGTGGAAGTGATCCCCATGGCCCGGGAATACGTGGCCCGGGAACTCGCCAAACTGGGTGGCCAGCCGGTTTACCGGGAAGGCGTGACCACCGATAACGGCAACCATATTCTCGACGTGCACGGCCTCAGCATTACCGAGCCCAAGGCCGTTGAAACCCGCATTAACGCCATTGTCGGCGTGGTGACCAACGGCCTGTTTGCCGAGCGCGGCGCCGACGTGCTGCTCATCGGAACCCCCGACGGCGTGGTGCGCAAGGGCGGTTAAACCTCAGTTCACCAGCGCCACTGCCTTGATCAGGGCATAGCAGTGCATGCCCTGATGCAGCCCAAGCTGACTCGCCGACCAGGCGGACACCTCGGCCAGCAGCCGCTGGCCGCCATTCAGCTCGCCATCTACCAGTACTCTGCCCTCTCCCTGTTCATGCAGTGCCATCAGCCGTAACGGCAGCTGGTTCAGAATCGACACGCCGTTCACCGGCGCCAGCGCCAGACTGACGTCCGAGGCCTCTATCCGCACCCGGGCCCGCTCGCCGCCGGGACGGCGGGCATGTATCAGCCACAGCGTCTGACCGTTGAACACAAAAGGCGTACGG
Source organism: Oceanimonas aquatica (assembly GCF_030732065.1). Classification (GTDB taxonomy): domain Bacteria; phylum Pseudomonadota; class Gammaproteobacteria; order Enterobacterales; family Aeromonadaceae; genus Oceanimonas. The sequence goes on along the minus strand of NZ_JAVBHX010000001.1, from coordinate 177,606 downwards.
CCGTCTGCCAGTTCGGCATCCAGCTTCCCTTCCAGCATGCTGGCGGCGCCCTGCTCCACAAACAGCGGTGAGTCGGGCCGGGCCATGGCCTGCTGCAGGGGCTCAGTGCGCGTGGTACGGCCACGCTCCATAAAGATCACCCTGTCCGCCAGCCGCTCTACTTCGTCCGGGGCGTGAGTCACGTAAAATACCGGTACCCCGGCCTGTGCCGACAGGCCTTCAATCCAGGGCAGTATCTCCCGTCTGGCCTGGGTATCAAGGGCCGACAGGGGCTCATCCAGCAGCAACAGGCGAGGCGCCGTGAGCAGTGCCCGGCCAATGGCGACCCGCTGGCGCTGACCACCGGAGAGCGAGGCCGCGCCTTGCTCAAGCAGGTGCGTCAGCCCCAGCCAGCCCACGACTTCGTTGACGTCGGGCCTGCTCACCCCCTTGGGCAAACGGCGCCAGCCATAAAGCAGGTTGTCACGCACCGACAAGTGGGCGAACAGGCTGGCCTCCTGAAACACATAGCCAAAACGACGCTTGTGCACCGGCAGACCGTGCAGGTTTTCGCCATTCAGCAACAGTTCACCGTCTGCCCGCTCCAGCCCGGCCAGACAGCGCAGCAGGGTCGTCTTGCCGCAACCGGATGGGCCAAACAGGGCGGTCACGCCGTTCGGTGCCTGCTCAAAGGCCGCATCAAGACGAAACCCCGGTCGCGCCAGCTGAAACCGTGCCCTGATCATGGGTGCACCACCGAGAAGCGACGATTAAGGGCATACACCGCCATCAGAATGCTGAACGACAACACCAGCAGCAGCGCCGACAGCGAATGAGCCTGGCCGTATTGCAGCATTTCCACGTGATCGTAAATGGCGATGGAAATCACCTGGGTCGCGCCAGGAATGTTGCCCCCGAGCATCAGCACCACACCGAACTCCCCCAGGGTATGGGCAAACCCCAGCACAATGGCGGTAAGAAAACCGCGCCGGGCCAGGGGCACCGCCACGGTAAAAAAACGGTTCAGGGGCGAGGCTCCCAGGGTGGCCGCCACTTCCAGCGGGCGCCGGCCCATGGCCTCAAAGGCGCCCTGCAACGGCTGCACCACAAAGGGCAGGGAATAAAACGCCGAGCCGATCACCAGGCCGGTAAAGGTAAACGCCAGGCTGTTCCCCCCCAGCGCCCGGGACAGGCCGCCGATCACCCCGTGTGGCCCCAGCGCCAGCAGCAGGTAAAACCCCAGCACCGTGGGCGGCAGCACCAATGGCAGCGCCACCACTGCCTCAATGGCGGTTTTGATGCGCCGTTGGGTCTGGCTCAGCCACCAGGCCAGGGGGGTGCCCAGCACCAGCAGCACCAACACGGTGACCCCCGCTAGGCGCAGGGTCAGGCCAAGGGCCGCCATGTCCTGAGGCGCCAGCATTTAGTGGCCCTGTCCGGTGCCGTAGCCGTAGGTGTGGATCACCTTGAGGCCCTCGGGGGAGCGCACATAGTCCAGCAGAGCCGTGGCCGCCTCGGAGTCGGTCAGCTGCACCGCCTGCTGTACGATGGGCGAATAGCGGTCGGCGGGCACTTCCCACCAGGAGCCGTTGGTGTAATTGCCCTGGCTGAATACCTGGGACTTGGCCACAAAGCCCAGTTCGGCATTGCGGCTGTACACATACTGGTAGGTCTGGCCGATGTTTTCGCCCCGCACCATTTTGTTGTTAAAGCCCTTCCACAATCCCATGCCGCTGAGCACTTCCTGAGCGGCGCGGCCGTAAGGGGCGGTCACCGGGTTGGCGATAGCCAGAAAACGGAAGTCGCCGTTTGTCAGCACCGATTGTTCGCGGTCGATAAGCTTCTCGTCCGGGCTCCACAGCACCAGGGTGCCGGTGGCATAAGTAAAGCGGCTGCCGGGCACAATGGCGCCTTCCTGCTCCAGCAACTCGGGGCGCTGGTCGTCGGCGGCAAAAAACACATCAAAGGGCGCGCCGTTTTTTATCTGGGCATACAGCTTGCCGGTGGAGCCGGACGAAATCAGTACGGTATGACCGGTTTGTTGCTCAAACTGCTCACCAAGCCGGGTGACGGCATCCAGAAAGTTGGCGGCCACCGCCACCTTGATCTCGTCGGCCTGAACGGAGGTAACGGCGCCCAGGGCGCCTAACAGCAGGCTGGCATGGCGAAGCGTGAACATAAGAAGCAGATCCTTATGGTTATATAGTGAAGTATATAGCGACTCAATGTATCGCTATATAATCAAAAACACAACGCTATTGGAGTATGATGACGCCCTGCCCCGCCAACAGTGGAAGGAAGACGTGGAACTGGACATATTGCTGAGTCTGCAACAACAGGGCCGCCTGTTTATCTCTCCCAAACGGGTGCGCCTGCTGACGTGCATTCGCGAGCAGGGCTCCATCAGCCGGGGCGCCCGGGCGGCGGGCATCAGCTACAAGTCGGCCTGGGATGCAGTCAGGGACATAAACGAGCTGGCCGGTCGGCCTGTGGTGACCAGCGAAACCGGCGGCAAGGGCGGCGGCGGTGCTCATCTTACCGGCTATGGTGAACGGCTGCTGAAAATCTATGACCTGCTGGGGCGCATTGAACGCATGGCGGTAGACGCTTTGCAGGATGAGAGCGCGTCCCTCGACAGCCTGCTGGCGGTGGTGTCGCGCTTTGGCCTGCAAACCAGCGCCCGCAATCAGTTTTTTGCTCATGTACAGGCGCTGAACGCCGACGATCTCAGTCATCAGGTCAGTCTGGTGATGGATGGAGGTGCGCCCATTGTGGCGGACATTACCGAACGCAGTTGCCGGCGGCTGGGGCTGGCGCCGGGCAAGGAGGTGCTGGCACTGATAAAAGCTCCCTGGGTCACGATTGAAACACATTCAGAACAGGGCCGCACAGCCAACAGCCTGCCGGGCTCCATCAGCGAGGTGCTCACCGGTGAGCAGTTCAATGAAATCATTATCGCTCTGGATCAGGGCGGCGATATCTGCGCCCTGCGCCCGGTCAGCGAGCCGATCCCCGCCCTCAATGGGCGGGCATATGCCTGTTTCGCCCCGGAGCAGGTGATCCTGGCCACGCTGGAAAGCTGAGCCTAAAGTCCGTGTTTGAGCCACAGATATGGTGGCCTGCAGAACAGTGCACTAACGTCGGTCAAAACGCACTGCTTCGCCGGCACGCTGTGAATACCTCCCTGTACGCTCCGTCGCGTCATCCCTGACGCGAAGGGCTCGGCGAAGCAGACACCCTTTGCCCTCCTTAGAACGCTCGCTGCTGACTGACAGCATGCAGACTACGCCGGGGCTGCCCGAAGCAGCAGTGGGGATTGCCGTAGCCGACCATAAAATGCCATGGATGGCATTTTCGAGCGCCCCATGGAGGGGCTCGAAGCGTGTCGTGAAGTGCAACCGCACTGATGCTTCGCATTGCATCTGCTTTGTCGACGTCGAGTTTTCAACGTCACAGCATATTGCGGATCACATAGTGCAGTATGCCGCCGTGGCGGTAGTAGGTGAGCTCGTCCTGGGTGTCGATGCGGCACAGGGCCTGAATTTCCCGCTCCTTGCCATCGGCACCGGCAATGACCACGGTCAGGCTGCAGCCGGGTTCAAGCTCGCTCAGGCCACGAATGGACAACTGCTCCTCACCGGTCAGCCCCAGACTGTCGGCGCTGTCTTCTCCGGTGAACTCCAGTGGCAGTACCCCCATGCCAATCAGGTTGGAGCGGTGAATGCGCTCATAGGAGCGGGCAATCACCGCCCGCACTCCCAGCAGCCGGGTACCCTTGGCGGCCCAGTCCCGGCTGGAGCCGGTGCCGTATTCCTTGCCGGCCACCACCACCAGGGGCACACCTTCATCCTGATAGCGCATGGCGGCATCATAAATGGACAGCTGCTCACCGCTGGGATAATGGCGGGTTTCTCCCCCTTCCACCCCGTCCAGCATTCGGTTGCGAATGCGAATATTGGCGAAGGTGCCGCGCATCATTACCTCATGGTTGCCCCGGCGGGAGCCGTAGGAGTTGAAGTCGGCCCTTTTTATACCCAGCGACTGCAAATACTCGCCTGCCGGACTGTCGGCCTTGATGCTGCCCGCCGGCGAGATATGGTCCGTGGTCACCGAGTCGCCCAGCAGCGCCAGCAGCCGCGCCGATTCAATGTCGGTCACCGTCTCGGGCTCGGCCTCCATGTCGCTGAAAAACGGCGGATGGCGAATGTAGGAGGAGTCCTCCTGCCAGTCAAAGGTGGCGCTGCCGGTCACCTCAATGGCCTGCCAGCGCTCGTCGCCGTCGAACACCTCGGCATACTCTCTGCTGAACATCTCGGTTTTCACTTTGGCCACCGCCTCGGCCACGGCTTGTTGTGACGGCCAGATATCCTTCAGGTACACCGGCTTGCCGTTTTGATCGGTGCCCAGCGGATCCTTGCCGAGATCCACGTGCATGTTGCCGGCCAGTGCATAGGCCACCACCAGGGGCGGCGACGCCAGCCAGTTGGTTTTCACCAGGGGGTGGATCCGGCCCTCAAAGTTGCGGTTGCCCGACAGCACCGAAGCCACTGTGACATCGTCCTTGCGAATGGCCGCTTCAATGGGCTCGGGCAGCGGCCCCGAGTTACCGATGCAGGTGGTGCAGCCATAACCCACCAGATAAAAACCGAGTTGTTCCAGCGCCGGCATCAGACCGGCGGCCTTGAGGTAGTCGGTCACCACCCGGGAGCCCGGTGCCAGCGAGCTTTTTACCCAGGGCGCACGGGCCAGGCCTTTTTCCACCGCGGCCCTGGCCATCAGGCCGGCAGCCATCAGCACGCTGGGGTTGGAGGTATTGGTACAGGAGGTAATGGCGGCAATGACCACGGCGCCGTCACGCAGATGATGGGTGGCGCCATTCAGCCTGAACGGCGTGCCCTGCTGGGCCTGCTCGCAGCCCACGGCGGTCTGGCCGCCCTCGCCTTCCAGCCGGCTTTCGGCCTGACTGCTCACCGCCTGATCCCGTGCCAGCTCAAAGGCTTGCGGCACCCGGCCGAGCTCGACCCGGTCCTGCGGACGCTTGGGGCCGGCAAGGCAGGCCGTCACCTCGGCCATGTCGAGCTCCAGGGTATCGGTAAACACCGGCTCGTCACCCGGGTTGCGCCACAATCCCTGAGCCTTGGTGTAGGCCTCCACCAGTTCAATGTGCGGCTCGGCTCGACCGGTCAGGCGCAGATAACGCAGGGTTTCTTCATCCACCGGAAAGAAACCGCAGGTGGCGCCGTATTCCGGGGCCATGTTGGCAATGGTGGCTCTGTCCGCCAGGGGCAGGCTGGCCAGGCCATCACCGTAGAACTCCACAAACTTGCCCACCACGCCGTGGTTGCGCAGCATTTCGGTGACGGTGAGCACCAGATCGGTGGCGGTCATGCCTTCGCGCAGGGCGCCGGTGAGCTTGAAACCCACCACTTCGGGAATGCGCATGGACACCGGCTGACCAAGCATGGCAGCTTCCGCTTCAATGCCGCCCACGCCCCAACCCAGCACCCCGAGGGCATTGATCATGGTGGTGTGGGAGTCGGTGCCCACCAGGGTATCCGGGCAGGCCAGAATGCCGCTATCCGTCTCTTGCTGCCACACCGTCTGGCCCAGATATTCCAGATTCACCTGATGGCAGATGCCGGTGCCGGGCGGCACCACCCGAAAATTATCAAAGGTCTGCTGCCCCCAGCGCAAAAAGGCGTAACGCTCACCGTTGCGGGCCATTTCCATGTCCACGTTGGCGGCAAAGGCCTCGGGAGTGGCGAACTCGTCCACCATCACCGAGTGGTCGATCACCAAGTCCACCGCCGACTGCGGGTTGACCTTGTTCACCTCGCCGCCGAGGCGTTTGACCGCCTCGCGCATGGCCGCCAGATCCACCACCGCCGGTACGCCGGTAAAGTCCTGCATCAGCACCCGTACCGGACGAAAGGCAATTTCCCGATCGCTGTGACCCTGTTTCAGCCAGTTGACCATGGCGTTCATGTCGTCAGGGGCAGCGTCGTGGCGCAGCAGGTTTTCGGTCAGCACTTTCAGGGATTTGGGTAACCGCTCAAGTTGCTTGTTATCCATGGCCTGGTGCAGGGAATAATACAGATAAGACTGATCGCCCACTCTGAGATGGCCGGTGACACCCTTGTTCACGTCGGAAGACATGGCTCCTCCTGGTTCTTGTCCGGTTCGTTACCGGAAGCCGATTGTTTGGGATATCAAGGAATTGAGACTAAAGTATGGTTCAGGGTCGAGGTCGCGGCCAACCGGCGCCGAAGAATTGCCCACGGGGTCACACAGAGGCGCGGCACACGCAAATTTTTTCAGGCTCAGGGCCGTTTTTTCTCGTTGGCGTCCGTCGCCCGTTTCGCGTAGATAGTGGGCCCGATTCAGCCCTTGTGCCTCCATACAGAAGAGAGCCACCCGACTCATGAAAATTGCCATTCTTTCCCGTAATCCGTCCTTGTATTCCACCCGCCGTCTGAAAGAGGCCGCCGAGGCCCGGGGTCACGAGCTGCATATTTTCGATGTGCTGCGCTGCTACATGAACATCAACGACAACAAGCCGTCCATTCACTACAAAGGCCAGGAGCTGGAACACTTTGACGCCGTCATTCCCCGCATCGGCGCCTCGGTGACCTTTTACGGCACCGCCGTACTGCGCCAGTTTGAAATGATGGGCTGCTACACCCTCAACCATTCCGCCGCCATCAGTCGTTCAAGAGACAAACTGCGCTCGCTGCAGGTGCTTTCGGGCCACGGCGTGGGCATGCCGATCACCGGCTTTGCCAACAAGCCCGATGACGTGCCCGATCTCATTCACATGGTGGGTGGCGCGCCCCTGGTGATCAAGCTGCTGGAAGGCACTCAAGGGATTGGCGTGGTACTGGCGGAAACCCGCAAGGCGGCGGAAAGCGTGCTTGAAGCCTTTATGGGACTCAAGGCCAACATCATGGTGCAGGAGTTTATCGAGGAGGCCGGCGGCGCCGACATTCGCTGTTTTGTGCTGGGCGACAAAGTGATCGCCGCCATGAAGCGCCAGGCCCAGGAAGGCGAGTTTCGCTCCAACCTGCACCGGGGCGGTGCCGCCGGGCTGGTACGCATTACCCCCGAAGAGCGCAAGACCGCCGTGGCCTCGGCCAAGGCCATGGGGCTGCAGGTGGCCGGGGTGGACCTGCTGCGCTCCAAACGCGGCCCACTGGTGATGGAAGTGAACTCGTCGCCCGGGCTGGAAGGCATTGAAAAGGCCACCGGCAAGGACGTGGCGGATCTCATCATTCAGCACATTGAAAAGCATGCCCACCGCAAAACCCGCAGCCGGGAGCGAGGTTAATGACCGCCACCTTTGAACTGGCCGGCCAGCATGTGCCCGCCGGCCGCCGTCAGACCATGCAGCTGGCGCTGGCGCAGCTTTACACCCAGTCGCCGCTGACGGTGCCGGTGGAAGTGGTGCACGGCAAGCAGCCGGGGCCTGTGCTGCTGCTGTGCGCCGCCATTCACGGCGATGAGCTCAACGGCATTGAGGTGGTCAACCAGGTGCTGGCCAGGGTCAATCCGGCCCGGCTCAGGGGCACCCTGATCGCGGTGCCCGTGGTGAACGTGTTCGGCTTTATTCACAAGTCCCGCTACCTGCCGGACCGGCGCGATCTTAACCGTTGCTTTCCCGGCTCGGAAAAAGGCTCGCTCGGTGCCCGGGTAGCGCATTTTTTTGTGAATGAGATCGTCAGCAAGTGCAGCCACATTATCGATCTGCACACCGGCGCCATTCACAGGGCCAACCTGCCCCAGATCCGGGCCCAGCTCGATTGCCCGGTGACCCGGCAAATGGCGGAAAACTTTGGCGCGCCCATTATTCTCGATGCCAGCATTCGCGACGGCTCGCTCAGGGCGGTGGCGGAAGCCAAGGGGGTGCCGGTGATCCTGTATGAAGCCGGCGAAGCATTGCGTTTCGACGCCCTGCCCATCAAGGCCGGGGTGCGTGGTGTGCTCAGGGTCATGCGCAGCCTGGGCATGCTGAAGAGCACCACCGCCAAATCGGTGGCCGAGCCCATTATCGCCCGTGCCAGCACCTGGATTCGGGCCGAGCACGACGGCCTGCTGCACCTGCGGGTGCGCCTGGGGGATCGCATTCGCAAGGGCGATTGCCTGGGCACCATCAGCGCACCGCTGGGGACGGAAGTCCGCGACATTATCGCCCCGCGCAGCGGTATCGTGATCGGCAGCCTGACCATGCCATTGGTCAATGAAGGTGACGCCATCTGCCATATCGCCCTGTTTGACGAGATCAAGCAGGCGGAGCTGAGCGTGGAGCGCTTTGTGGACGAGCTGGACATTCAGCAACCGGCTATATAATGCCAATGATACGGCCGGCAGGGCCAGTGCCCTTCTGCAGCAAGATACCGGGTCTCGTCATGCTGAACTCGATTCAGTACCGGTATGACGGTGTGTTAAAAGCGCAATAGAAAAGGGGCAGCCACTGGCTGCCCCTTTTGGTGTCGTCGGCTCCTTCATGAACCTTGATTGCTCCCTGCATTCCCTGACCTGACTCCTCCGAGTCTTCCCCTTCCCGTTCCGTCGAGGTCATCCGTGTATCTTCCGTGAATGGCTGCGTTCCTGCGGCCAACCGCTTCGTCCTGAAGGTATCCCTTGGTTTTCCTGAACCTGTCCGCTTGGCCTTCCCGACCGGGTCCCTTGCCGTTCCTGGCTGCCGGCCTACCTGCCCGCACTGTCTTCCCTGTCCCTGTTCCGGCGTCACTGCCGGGAATCCTGTCAGCCTTCCTGCTGGCTTGCCATCCTGGCAACTCAGCCTGCCTTGCTGTTGGTACTAACTATACCCTTTCCCTTGTGGGGAACAATGCAGGGTGGAAGCCCTGCTTCCTGTTTACACTTTAACCAGAAACAAAAAATCATTGTTATTCATGAATCTATGAAAACAGCAGGCTAAAACCACATATTAAAAGCGCCTTTTCCCGGCGCGGCTTGAGAGATCGCTTACAAAGAACAAGGGGAATAGGGAATGGGGATTGGGGAATGGCAAAAAAATGCCGGGCAAGCCCGGCATTTTTACAGACTAAAGGTGTTAGCCTCAGCCCATCATTTTCGCCTTCAGTGCGGCGAAATCGGCAGGAATGGTCTCGGACAGCGATTCCATGGCGCCGTGCTTGGCCAGCGGTCCCGGCAGGTCGATGTCCTGCTCGAGAATGGCATCCACGCTTTCCTTGAACTTGGCCGGGTGCGCGGTGCACAGGAAGATGCCCACTTCGTCCTTGCCACGCTCCTTGTTAAGCAGATCCCAGGCGATGGCACCGTGGGGCTCGCACAGGTAGCCCTTGGCAAACAGGCGCTTGAGGGCGTCCTTGGTTTCTTCGTCGTTAAGGGCACCGGAGGCGATGTCGGCCAGATCCCAGCCCTTGACCCGGCACAGCTCTTCCACCCTCGGCCAGTTGTTGGGACGGCTCACATCCATGGCGTTGGACAGGGTGGCAACGGTGTCGTTGGGCGCCCAATTGCCGCTTTCCAGGTAACGCGGCACTGTGTCGTTGGCATTGGTAGCGGCCACAAAACGCTTCACCGGCAGGCCGATGGCCTTGGCAATCAGGCCGGCGGTGAGGTTGCCGAAGTTGCCGGACGGCACGCAGATCACCGCCTTGTTGCGTTGCTCGGCGGGCAGCTCGGCCACGGCTTCAAAGTAGTAGCACACCTGGGCCAGCAGCCGGCTGATGTTGATGGAGTTGGCGGAGTTCAGACCCACGGCGGCCTTCAGCTCTTCGTCGTCAAAGGCCTGCTTCACCAGCGCCTGACAGGCGTCGAAGTCGCCCTGTACCGCAAAGGTGCGAATATTGCCCCCAAGAGTGGTGAACAGCTTTTCCTGCAGCGGGCTGATTTTGCCTTCCGGATACAGGATCACCACTTCGATATTGGGCAGGCCGTAAAAGGCGTGGGCCACGGCGGCACCGGTGTCGCCGGAGGTGGCGGTCAGAATGGTGATCTTGCCGTCGCTGCTCAGGGTGGCCAGGCACTGGGCCATAAAGCGGCCGCCAAAGTCCTTGAATGCCAGGGTCGGGCCGTGGAACAGCTCCAGGGCATAGGTGTGCTCGTCCACCTTCACCAGCGGCGCCGGAAAGGTAAAGGCGTGCTCCACCATGGCGGTGAGGGTGTCTTTCGGGATCTCGTCACCGATCAGGTGCTGCAGAATGGCCACGGAGCGCGGTACCAGCGGCAGCTCCAGCAGCGCATCCACGTTGGCCAGCGGGCTCAGGTTTTCCGGAAAGAACAGCCCCTGGCCACGGCCCAGGCCCTGCTTCACGGCGCCGGCAAAATTGATGGTCTCTGCGTTATCCTTGATGTTGTACAACTTCATAGCTTGGTTCCTGTGACTCGCGCGCCCTCGGCGTCGAGTTTGCAAATATGGCAAAAGCCATCCTGATTCTGAATAAAGTGGTCGGCCAGCCAGGCCTGCAGTTTTTCCGCCTGATGCAGATCCTTCATCACCGTAAACACGGTGGGGCCGCTGCCGGAAATGCCGGTGCCCAGTGCCCCCATGGCGGCGGCATGCTCACGCACCTCATTAAAGCCGGGGATCAGCTGGGAACGGTAAGGCTCGGCGATCACGTCCTTGAGCATGGCGGCGGCCAGTTTTTCCTGACCGGTGTGGCTGGCATGCACAAAGCCCGCCAGGCGACGGCCATACTCCAGGCAATCCTGGCGGCGGTACTGGGCCGGCAGAATTTCCCGGGCGGCAGAGGTGGATACGGCAATGCCCGGGTAGCACACCACCCAGTACCACTCGTCGAAGGACGGCAGGGTCTGGCTGACCACACCGGCTTCATCCAGCACCAGTTGCATGCCGCCCAGATGGCAGGGGGCCACGTTGTCGTAATGCACGGAGCCGGAGATTTGCCCTTCCAGCTCGCCCATCAGCAGCATCAGTTCGTGCTCACTCATGGCGTTGTCATAAAAGGCGTTCAGAGCCACAAAGGCGGCGACGATGCTGGTGGCGCTGGAGCCCAGTCCCGAGCCCACCGGCAGGTTCTTTTCCAGCGTCATGGTCAGCGTCTTGCGCGCCAGGCCTTTTTTCTCCAGCGCCTTTTCATAGGACAGCCAGCAATCGTAAACGATGTTCTGGGTGTAGTCCTCCGGCAGCTTGTGGGCATAGGGGCCGGCGTTGGTGAGCTGAAATTCGCCGCTGGCGTCTTCCACCAGCACGCGGTCTCCCAGCAGGGAGCCGTCGAGGGGGGCCAGCGCGGCCCCCAGTACATCAAACCCCACACTTACGTTGGCGGTAGAGGCCGGCGCATAGGCTACAACACTCATTTAAATCTCCTGCTTCCAGTTATGGGTGCGCAACAGGTCGGCAAAGACACCGGCAGCGGTCACATCGGCACCGGCGCCGTAGCCGCGCAGCACCAGCGGAATGGGCTGGTAATACTGGGTATAAAACGCCAGGGCGTTTTCGCCGTCCTTGACCTTGAACAGGGGATCATCGCCGTCCACGGCCTTGATGGCAACCTTGCATTTGCCATTTTCGATGGCACCCACATAACGCAGCACTCGGCCCTCGCCCGCCTCGGCAGCCTTCTCGGCAAACCAGGCATCGGCCTCCGGCAGCCGGGCCATAAAGGACTCGATGTCACCGCTGGCATCAAAGCCCGGCGGCAACGCCTGCTCCACCTCGATATCGTCGAGGCCGAGTTCCATGCCCGCTTCCCGGGCCAGGATCAGCAGCTTGCGGGCCACGTCCATGCCGTTGAGATCATCCCGCGGATCCGGTTCGGTAAAGCCGTTTTCCCGGGCGATGCGGGTGGCTTCGGCAAAGCTCATGCCTTCGTCCAGCTTGCCAAAGATGTAGGACAGGGAGCCGGACAGAATGCCGCCAAAGGCCTTGAGCTGGTCGCCGGCACGAATGAGATTCTGCAGGTTCTCGATGACCGGCAGGCCGGCACCCACGTTGGTTTCGTACAGGAACTTGCGACGGGTGGCCTGAGCCGAGCGGCGCAGCTCACGATAGTAGTCGAGGCTGGAGGTGTTGGCTTTCTTGTTGGGGGTGACCACATGGAAACCAGCAGACAGGAAATCGGCATACTGATCGGCGATGACTTCGCTGGTGGTACAGTCCACCAGCACCGGGTTGATCAGATGGCTGTCTTCCACCAGGCGGGTGACCCGCTCCAGACTGAAGCTTTCCTGCGCCTGCTCCAGGCGATCGCGCCAGTCATTGAGGCCGATGCCGTTCTTGTCCAGCAGCATCTTGCGGGAGTTGGCGATGCCCACCACCCGAATGCCGATGTCCTGGGCTTCCAGCACCGGCTGCTGACGACGGATTTGCTCAAGCAGGGCACCGCCCACGCCGCCACAGCCCACCAGGAATACATCGATAAACTGGCGGCTGGAGAAGAAGTTCTGATGGCAGGCCTTGATCGCCTCGGTCACCTTTTCCTTGCCGATCACCGCAGAAATGGAGCGCTCACTGGAGCCCTGAGCAATGGCCACGATATTGATGGAGGCTTCGGCCAGGGAGTTGAAGAAGCGGGCCGATACCCCCCGCACGGTGCGCATGCGATCGCCCACCAAGGAGATAATGGCCAGATCGTCGATGAGATCCAGCGGCTCCAGCAGCTTGTTCTTGAATTCCAGCGCAAACTCGGTGGCGATGGCGCGCTGCACCTTTTGCTTGTCAAAGGTATGAATACAGAAGCTGACGCTGTATTCCGACGAGCTTTGGGTGATCAGCACTATGCTGGCACCGGCACGGGAGATGCAGGAGAACAGCCGGCCGGCCATGCCCACCATGCCCTTCATGCCGGGGCCGGAGATGTTGATCATGGTCATGCCGGCCAGATCGGAAATGCCCTTCACCTGCAGCTCGTCGTCGCTGCACTCGGGGCCGATCAGCGAGCCTTCCCCCTGGGGGTTGCCGGTGTTCTTGATCAGACAGGGAATATGGAACTGGGCGATGGGCGCGATGGTTTTCGGATGCAGTACCTTGGCGCCGAAATAGGACAGCTCCATGGCTTCCTTGTAGGACAACTGACGCAGCAGCTTGGCATCGGGCACCAGGCGCGGGTCACAGTTGTACACGCCGTCCACGTCGGTCCAGATTTCGCAGCACTCGGCGCCTACACAGGCGGCCAGCACGGCGGCGGAATAGTCGGAGCCGTTGCGGCCGAGGATCACGGTTTCGCCCTGCTCGTTGCCGGCGGTAAAACCGGGCATCAGGTACACGCAGTCGTCGCGCAGGCCCTTGTCGGCAAAGCGCTGGCGGGAGACCTCGATATTCACCTGGGCTTCCAGCACGCTGCCCTCGCCCAGCAGCATTTCCTGAGGCACGATCACTTCCACCGGCTCACCCCGGGCGCGCAGCAGCTCGGCCATGGTGGCGATGGACAGGGCTTCGCCCCGGCTGAGAATGCGGGCCTGAATGTTGTCGGGGCACTGTTGCAGCAGGCTGACGCCCTGCAGCAGCCGGGTCAGCTGGTTCAGCTCCCGCTCCACCGTCACCTTGAGTCCGGCATCGTCGAGGCCGGTATACTTGCTTTTGAGTCCGTCGATGATGCCGTGAAAGATCTGCTCGATCTCCTTCAGCACCGGCGCCGCCTCCAGGCCACGAATGGTCTGCTCGACCACGGCCACCAGGTGATTGGTCACGCGCGCCGGCGCCGACAGCACCAGAGCCACCTGGGACTGGCGCTGGTTGTTGACCACGATGTCGGCCACGGTGTCGAACCGTTCGGTATTGGCCAGCGACGTACCGCCAAATTTCAGGACTCGCATTCATTACTCCCTGTGTAAAACAAAAAAAGCCCGTATCTGGTTGGGACACGGGCTTTTCGATTCAAATTCTGTTTGTCGTCAGCGCATCAGCCCGCCCCGGTGCCACCCATGGTGGTGCCGGTAATAATAATGGTGGTGGTGCGGGTAAACAGCAGCATGACGTACAACCTGTTACAACGATTGGCATAGCAATAACCCGGGGCCGGTAGCTTGTCAACTTCACTCCCGGGTTTTGAGGGCCCGCTCAAGGTCCTTGCAAAGCAGGTGCAGCAGGTTCAGATCCCGCTGCTCCAGCACAGGCAACCGGTCACTCACCCACTCTGCCAGTTTTTCCTGCTGGGAAACTCCAATTGAGCCCAGCAATTGTTCTGTTTTTTGCTGTAACACGCGAAGTTGGGCATTTTCCTGCCGAACGTCGTTTTTTTGTTCATCTTCCGGCGTCAGCCCCTGGCTGAGTTCCCAGGCATAAAGCATGATGGCCTGACCCAGATTGAGCGACGGATAGCTGACCTTGAGGGGCAGATAACTGATGATATCGGCCTGGGCCAGATGCTCGTTGCTAAGGCCCGATTCTTCGCAGCCAAACAGCACCGCCACCCGTTGCACCGCCTTGTTATTGATCTGGGCCACGGATTCCCGGGGTGTCAGGTAGTGCTGATAGCGGCCACGCCGGCGAGCGGTGGTGGCAATCACCAGATCCATGTCGGCCAGGCCCTCGGCCAGGGTAGGAAAGTATTCAGCCTGCTCCAGCACTTCCTGAGCGCCGTGGGCCACCCACTGTGCCTGCTCCTGCTCATGCACCCGGCTGTTGATGACCCGCATGCGTGCAAAGCCCATGGTTTTCATGGCACGGGCGGCCGCGCCGACGTTTTCCGGTCGCGCCGGGGATTCCAGTACGAAATACAGCTCCATTACTTACTCGTCTTCCTCAAAATACCAGTAGCCCTGATTCACCAGCGGCAGCAGGCAGTCGAGCAGGTTGCGAGGCTCCTTCAGGCAGGCCACCTCGGGGCCGCAGATGCGGTTTTGATCGCACAGCAAAGCGATGCTGTCGGCATCAGGGGTGGCCAGCTGGTAGCGGTCGCCGTCGAGATAAAAGACGTCTTCGCTGCCTTCGTGGTAAAAACAGCGCGCGCCGCCCAGACGATAGAGGTGGTCGCCGTGATCCAGCCGCAGCACCAGCTCTTCCAGGCTGTAGGCCGGCTCGGCGGCTTCAAGATCGAGGTCATGCTTGGCTTCCGAGATCATTTCGCCAAACCAGTCGTTCAGGCGGGTGTCGTCGCTCAGCAGCTCGGTCATCAGGGTTTTCACCTGAGTCATGACCTCAACGTCGAGGCGACCGTGTGCCTGAGCGGCAGTCATGCCGGCATCATCAAAACGGCGGGTGATGTCGACATGGGCCAGCAGATGATCGGCAAAGCTGGAGAACAGGTCTTTGGCATCGGGAGCGCGAAAACCGATGGAATAGTTCAGCGCCGGGGTCTCGGCATAGCCCTCGTGAGGACAGCCGGGAGGAATGTAGAGCATGTCGCCGGGTTGCAGTACCTCGTCGATCACCGCCTCAAAGTCATCGCAGTGGCGCAGGGCGCCGTGGGCGGCAAATTCGCGCAGGCTCTGGCGCTCACCTACCCGCCAGCGGCGGCTGCCGGCGCCCTGAATGATAAAGACGCCATACTGATCAATATGGGGGCCCACGCCGCCTCCCGGGGTGGAAAAGCTCACCATGACATCGTCAAAGCGCCAGCCGGGAATAAACCGGAACAGCTCGGCCAGATCCTGCACCGCCGGGTGCCACTGGTTGACCGCCTGCACCAGCAGGGTCCAGTCGGTTTCGCCCAGGTGCTCATAAGATTCGAACGGTCCGGTTTCGGCCTGCCAGCGTTCCTGCTCGCGCCACACCCGGCGGGACTCGATATGGGGCTCCAGTGCCAGGCCGGCCAGCTCGTCGGGGCTAAGGGGGTCTTCAAAGTCCGGCAGGGCCGCCTTGAGCAAACGCGGCCGGCGCTGCCAGTCGTGGGCCAGAAAGTGATCGATATCCAGTTTAAGAGGGCTGTGCATGGGGAAACTCGCAACAGGGGCATAATGCTTCAAGAATAGCGGCTTATTATGCCCGCGTAGCGGGCATAATGATAGGCGTAAGCTGCCCGTGCAACGGGCATAATGACAGGAATAAGCTGCCCGCTGTGCGGGCATAATGCCAGGTATGAGCTGCCCGCGTGGCGGGCATAAAGACAGGCTAAAGCCGGCTTAGAGGGCGTCAAATGCCGAATGGTAGGTAACAAGACCGCTGGGCACCGGCTGTTTCAACGCCAGTGCCATAAAGGCATCACCCGCATCGGGATAAGGACAGGTCAGTCCCAGCTCATGCGCCGGACGAAAGCCAAAACGCTGGTAATAAGCCGGGTTGCCCAGCACTACTATGCCCGCCCAGTCGAAGTCGCTGGCGGCCTGTATGGCTTCGCGGATCATCTCCGAGCCCACGCCCTGATCCTGGCAGTCGGGCCACACGCTCACCGGGGCCAGCCCCAGCCAGCCGATGTCTTCCCCGTTGATCAGCACCGGGCTCATGGCCAGGTGGCCAATCACGGCGCCTTCATACTCGGCCACCTGGCTGACGCTGATGGCGCCCTGCTCGCGCAGGGCCAGCACCAGATCGGCCTCGTCGGGACGGTTAAAGGCGGCAAACACCACCTCATCGATATCGTCACCGTCGCCGGGACGTTCGGTTCTGCAAATCAGCATGCTTGCCTCCCGGCTCGCGTTGACGGCTCAGGGTGCCAGACGGGAAATGCTCCAGCCGTCGTTGTCGCGCTGGTAGAGAAAGCGGTCGTGCAGCCGGTTGGCACCACCCTGCCAGAACTCCACCGAGTCGAACTTCACACGAAAGCCCCCCCAGAAGCTGGGTAGCGGCACCTCGCCACTGGCAAACTTCTGTTTCATTTCCAGAAACTTGGCTTCCAGCATGCCCCGGGCCGAAATGCGGGATGACTGCTTCGAGACCCAGGCGCCGATCTGGCTGTCTTTGGGGCGGCTGGCAAAGTACTTCATCACCTCGGTGGCGGAGAGTTTTTCGACCTGACCGGTAACATGCACCTGGCGCTCCAGCGGGTGCCAGGGAAACAGCAGGCTGACACAGGGGTTATGATTGAGCTGTGCGGCCTTGCGGCTGCCCATGTTGGTGTAAAACACAAAGCCCTGTTCATCCAGTTGCTTGAGCAGCACGATACGCTGGTAAGGCTGACCGCGCTCATCCACCGTGCCCACCACCATGGCGGTCGGATCGGGCAGCCCGGCGGCAATGGCCTGCTGCATCCAGGTTTCGAACAAGGCGAGAGGCTCATTGGGCAAGTCGTTGCGCCGCAGGCCGCCCCGCAGGTATTCCCGTCGGTAATCCGCCAGCTCCATGTGTTTCATTCCTTAATACTGAAAGTGCTGTCATTGTGCAAAGCCGGCCCTGGCTTGGCAAGTGTTGTTGGCGGAAGGTGGTGTAGAGACGTGAGACGGAAGACGTAAAGGGTGCGGAGTGAGGGGGTGGGAAATGAAAAAGCCGGAGAAGATTCTCCGGCTTTGCATGTTACACGACGGGCTTATTCGGCGCTGTCGGTCTTGGCTTCTTCGGTGGCCTCGGGGGCAGAAGCGGCTTCGGCCTCTTCCGGCTTGTTGGCTTCCTTGATGGACAGGCGAATCCGGCCCTGACGGTCCACTTCCAGTACCTTGACCTTAACCTTGTCGCCCACCTTGAGGTGATCGGACACATTTTTCACCCGCTCTTCGGTGATCTGGGAAATGTGCACCAGACCGTCCTTGCCGGGCAGAATGTTGACGAAGGCGCCAAAGTCGGCCAGACGAACCACCTGACCTTCGTAGATGGTGCCGCTTTCCACTTCTGCGGTCAGCTGCTCGATGCGGCGAATGGCCAGCTTGGCGGCTTCACCGTCGACCGCGGCAATTTTCACGATGCCGTTATCATCCAGCTCAATGGTGGTGCCGGTTTCTTCGGTCAGGGCGCGAATGGTGGCGCCACCCTTGCCGATCACGTCACGAATCTTCTCGGGGTTGATCTTGATGGTGTGAATACGCGGCGCAAAGTCGGAGATGTCGGCACGGGGCGCCTGCAGGGCCTCGTCCATCACCTTCAGAATGTGCAGACGGGCGTTACGGGCCTGCTTCAGGGCCACTTCCATGATTTCCTTGGTGATGCCTTCAATCTTGATGTCCATCTGCAGGGCGGTCACACCCTCATTGGTACCGGCCACCTTAAAGTCCATGTCGCCCAGGTGATCTTCGTCACCCAGAATGTCGGACAGCACCACAAATCCTTCGTCCTCCTTCACCAGGCCCATGGCGATACCGGCCACGGAGGCCTTGATGGGCACACCTGCGTCCATCAGTGCCAGTGAAGTACCGCACACGGAAGCCATGGAGGAGGAGCCGTTGGACTCGGTGATCTCGGATACCACCCGCACGGTATAGGGGAATTCTTCCTGGCTCGGCATTACCGCGGCCACACCGCGCTTGGCCAGGCGGCCGTGACCGATTTCCCGGCGCTTGGGACTGCCAACCATGCCGGTTTCACCCACGCAGTAGGGAGGGAAGTTGTAGTGCAGCATAAAGCGGTTGGCGCGCTCGCCGGTCAGCTCATCGATGAGCTGGGCGTCACGCTCGGTGCCCAGGGTGGCGGCAACCAGGGCCTGGGTTTCACCACGGGTAAACAGCGAAGAGCCGTGGGCACGGGGCAGCAGGCCGGTGGCCACGTTCAGCGCACGGATCATGTCGGGCTCACGACCGTCGATGCGCGGCTCGCCACGCACCACACGGCCACGGACGATGGTTTTTTCCAGCTTGCCCAGCAGGTCCTGAATTTCCTTGATTTCCGCTTCCGGTGACTGCTCCAGCACGGCAGCCTGAACCCGGGTCTTGATGTCGGAGATGGCGTCGCGGCGGGCGGTCTTGTCGGTAATGCGGTAGGCCTCACCCAGTTCGGCAGAGGCCAGCTCGGCAACCTGAGCCTTGAGGGCTTCGTTTTCGGCCTTGGGCTGCCAGTCCCAGGGTTGAGTACCCACTTCGGCGGCCAGCTCGTTGATGGCAGTAATGGCGGTCTGCAGCTGCTCGTGACCGTACATAACGGCGCCCAGCATGACGTCTTCGGGCAGCACGGAGGCTTCGGATTCCACCATCAGCACGGCACCGGCGGTACCGGCTACCACCAGGTCCAGCTCGCTGTCTTTCAGCTCGCTGATGCTGGGGTTCAGTACGTATTCACCGTTCATGTAACCCACACGGGCCGCACCGATGGGGCCGGCAAAGGGCATACCGGAGATGGCCAGGGCCGCCGAGGTACCCAGCATGGAGATGATGTCCGGAGCAATTTCCGGATTGGCGGACATGACGGTGGCAATCACCTGAACTTCGTTTTTGAATCCATCGGGAAACAGCGGACGAATGGGGCGGTCAATCAGACGCGCAGTCAGTGTTTCGCCTTCGGTAGGACGGCCTTCACGCTTGAAGAAGCTGCCGGGAATACGACCGGCGGCGTAGGTACGCTCCTGGTAGTTCACGGTCAGCGGAAAGAAGTCGCGGCTTTCATCGGCTTCGCGCTTGCCAACCACACTCACCAGCACGGAAGTGTCGTCGATGCTGGCCATGACGGCGGCGGTGGCCTGACGGGCGATCACGCCGGTTTCAAGGGTGACGGTATGCTGACCGTACTGGAAGGTCTTTACGATAGGATTCACGCGGTAGATTCCTTTAATTGTTTGATTCTTTAATACGCCGGCACAGTATACTTGATTCCTGTTTAAAGGACAGAATGGCTGAAATAAAAGCGTGAGGAGTGAGGTGGATCTTTACCCCCACTCCTCTCCCCTCACAGCTAAAAAACAGGCAATAAAAAAGGGAGCCGAGGCTCCCTTTTTAACAAGGCTTTGGAGTCGATTAACGACGCAGGCCCAGCTTTTCGATCAGGGCACGGTAGCGCTCTACGTCTTTACGCTTCAGGTAGTCCAGCAGGCTACGACGCTGGGATACCATGCGCAGCAGACCGCGGCGGCTGTGGTGATCGTGGATGTGCTGCTTGAAGTGGCCCTGCAGGTGGTTGATCTGGGCGCTCAGCAGAGCTACCTGCACTTCGGGAGAGCCGGTGTCGCCTTCGCCACGGGCGAAATCGGCAACGATCTGGGCTTTGGTTTCAGCATTTAGTGACATGGTGTCTACTCCAAATAATCATGAATGAATTCCAGCCGATCACTAATTCAGCCGGAAGGAAGCACGGCATTCTACCAGCAACGCCGCGCTTGGCAACCTGAAATGCGCGCGAATTAACGCACCAGCCGGCGCGGCGCGACCTTGCCGTCGTCGTCGATTTCACCGACGCCGACAAAACGGCGGTCGTCACCGACCGTGATGCGTACAAAGCCCTCGAGGGGCGCGCCCGATACCTGTACCGCCTGGCCGTGCAGCAGATAACCGGCCACCAGCTCGGAGAGATTCACCTCGGGCAGGCTCTGCACGGCGGTGTCCATGGGCAGCAGCAGCGGATCCAGCTCCAGCCGTGGCGAAGTCTCATTGGCCTTGCAGTTGTCGAGAATGCACTGCAGCTGCTCCAGGGTCAGCATGCGATCCGCCGGGTAACCGGCCACCGCCAGCCGGCGCAGCATGGTGACATGAGCGCCGCAGCCCAGGCGCTCGCCCAGATCGTCGACGATGGTACGAATGTAGGTACCCTTGCTCACGTGCACTTCCAGCTCCACCTCATCGCCTTCAAAGCGAATGAGCTTGAGCTCGAACACGGTGATCGGTCGTGCCTCGCGCGGTACTTCAATGCCTTCACGGGCGTACTGATACAGGGGCTTTCCCTGATACTTGAGCGCCGAATACATGGACGGCACCTGCTCAATGTCACCGCGGAAATGATCCAGCGCTTCAATCAGCTCGCCGGTAGAGACGTTCACCGGGCGAGTCTCAACCACTTCGCCGTCGGCGTCGCTGGTGTCGGTGCGCTCGCCCAGCTTGGCGATCACCCGGTAGCGCTTGTCGGCATCGAGCAGAAACTGGGAAAACTTGGTGGCTTCACCCAGGCAGATCGGCAGCATGCCGGTGGCCAGCGGATCCAGGGCACCGGTGTGGCCGGCCTTGGCGGCGGCATAGATGCGCTTGACCTGCTGCAGGGCATCGTTGGAGGTAATGCCCGCCGGCTTGTCGAGCAACAGAATGCCGTCTACCTCACGGCCACGAAAGCGTCGCTGACGGCCCATCTCAGTGCTGCTCCTTGTCGTCTTCGTCATCGCGGCCGGCGCTGCGGCGCTTGTCTTCTTCCACCGTGCTCGAAACCAGGGTGGAAATGCGCATGCCTTCCACCAGGCTCTGGTCGTAGACAAAGCGCAGTTCCGGAGTTACCCGCAGGCGCATGGCCTTGGCCACCAGACTGCGAATATAACCGCTGGCGTCCTTCAGCGCCTCCATGCCCTGCTCTACCCGATCGGCGTCGTTGTCGAGAAAGGTCACGAACACCTTGGCATAGTTAAGATCCCGGGACACTTCCACACCGGACACGGTGACCATGCCCAGTCGTTCGTCTTTGATTTCCCGCTGCAGGATCACCGCCACTTCTTTTTGCAGTTCCTGACCTACCCGGCGGGTACGGCTGAATTCTCTGGCCATTACTTTCTTCCAAGACAAAGGGGGCCTTCAGGCCCCCGTTGATTACTGTGTTCAGACGTGGTTCACGGCGGCCTTACAGGGTGCGCTTGACTTCCACAATCTGATATACCTCAATCTGGTCGCCTACGCGCACGTCGTTGTAGTTCTTCACGCCGATGCCGCATTCCATGCCGTTACGCACTTCCTGAACGTCATCCTTAAAGCGACGCAGAGACTCCAGCTCGCCTTCGTAAATCACCACGTTGTCGCGCAGTACGCGAATCGGGTTGCTGCGCTTGACGTTGCCTTCGGTGACCATACAGCCGGCGATGGCACCCAGCTTGGGCGAACGGAACACATCCCGTACTTCTGCCAGACCGATGATCTCCTGCTTGAACTCGGGAGCCAGCATGCCGGTCATGGCCTGCTTTACTTCGTCCAGCAGCTCGTAGATCACGCTGTAATAGCGCAGATCGATGTCTTCCGCTTCGATCATCTTGCGAGCAGAGGCGTCGGCACGCACGTTGAAGCCCAGAATGATGGCGTTTGACGCCGCTGCCAGGCTGGCGTCGGTCTCGGTGATGCCACCCACGCCGGAGCCCACGATCTTCACCTTCACTTCGTCGGTGGACAGCTTCATCAGCGAGTCGGAGATCGCTTCGATGGAGCCCTGTACGTCCGCCTTCAGCACCAGGTTGACCTCGGCCACTTCGCCTTCGCTCATGTTGGCAAACATGTTTTCCAGCTTGGCCTTCTGCTGGCGGGCCAGCTTGACTTCGCGGAACTTGCCCTGACGGTACAGCGCCACTTCACGGGCCTTTTTCTCGTCCCGTACTACGGTGGCTTCGTCACCGGCGGTCGGTACACCGGACAGACCCAGAATTTCCACCGGAATGGACGGACCGGCGGATTTCACTTCGCGACCCAGCTCGTCCTTCATGGCACGTACCCGGCCGTATTCCAGGCCGCACAGCACGATGTCGCCCTGATGCAGGGTGCCGTCCTGTACCAGCACGGTAGCAACCGGACCACGGCCCTTGTCGAGGCGGGATTCGATCACCACGCCGGACGCCATGGCGTCGTACACGGCGGTCAGTTCCAGTACTTCGGCCTGCAGCAGAATCGCTTCCAGCAGTTCGTCGATACCGGTACCGGCCTTGGCGGAGATGTGCACAAAGATGTTCTCACCGCCCCAGTCTTCCGACATGACGCCGTGCTGGGCCAGTTCGCTCTTGACCCGGTCCGGATCCGCTTCCGGCTTATCCATCTTGTTCACGGCCACGATCAGGGGAACACCCGCTGCCTTGGCGTGCTGAATGGCTTCAATGGTCTGAGGCATAACGCCGTCATCGGCCGCCACCACCAGAATCACGATATCGGTGGCCTTGGCACCACGGGCACGCATGGAGGTAAAGGCCGCGTGTCCCGGCGTATCCAGGAAGGTGATCATGCCGTTGTCGGTTTCTACATGGTAGGCACCGATGTGCTGGGTAATACCACCGGCTTCGCCGGACGCCACCTTGGTACGACGAATGTAGTCCAGGGTAGAGGTTTTACCGTGGTCAACGTGGCCCATGATAGTCACCACGGGAGCGCGGGTCTTGAGCTCCGCATCGGTGTCACGATCGGACAGCACCCGCTCTTCCAGCTCGTTTTCACGACGCAGCACCACCTTGTGACCCATTTCCTCGGCCACCAGCTGAGCGGTTTCCTGGTCGATCACCTGGTTGATGGTGACCATGGCACCCATTTTCATCATCGCCTTGATGACTTCGGTGCCCTTGACCGCCATGCGGTTGGCCAGCTCGGCCACGGTAATGGTTTCGCCGATTTCCACTTCACGGCTCACCGGCTGGGCCGGCTTCTGGAAGCCATGCTTCATGGACTTGGGCGTCATCACCTTGGCGCGCTTGCCCTTGCGCTGACGCTCGTTACGGCTTTCGCGGTTCTCGCGATCTTCCTTGGTCTTGCCACCCTTGCGCTTCTTGCCGCCGGTGCGACGAGCTTTTTGCTCTTCGCTCTTGTCGGCTTCGTCTTCCGCAGCACGGGCGTGCTGGTTGGTGGTGACGTGATAATCCGCGTCTTCCGGTTTTTTGGCCGCTTCTTCGGCCCAGCGCTTTTCGTTTTCTTCCGCCAGCCGGCGTACTTCGTCCGCCTTTTGCTGGGCTTCCAGCTCGGCTTTGCGCAGAGCTTCCTCTTCGCGCTGTTTCTTCAGGTTTTCTGCTTCGCGCTTGGCCATGTCATCCGCCTTTTTCTGCTCTTTGCTTTGGGGCTTGGCTGCCCCCTGCTCGGTGTGCTTCTGAGCCTGCAGCTGAGCCTGACGGGCTTGTTCTTCCGCTTCACGCTTGGCTTTGTCTTCCGCTTCACGCTTGGCCTTTTCTTCCGCCTCACGCTTGGCTTGTTCTGCTGCTTCTCGTTGGGCCAGTGCTTCGGCCTCCTGACGCGCCTGCTCTTCGGCTTCCTGGCGCGCCTTTTCTTCTGCTTCGCGCTGCTGTTCTTCCAGCGCGTCACGTCTTACGTAGGTGCGCTTTTTGCGCACCTCAACCTGCACGGCCTTGTTCTTGCCGCCGGCACCCTGAACACTCAGGGTACTGATGGTCTTGCGCTGCAGGGTCATCCGTTTGGGTTCTTTATCGTCATTGGCACCGTGCTGCTTTTTGAGATGAGCAAGCAGGGTGGCCTTTTCAGTTTCGGAAACGGTGTCATTGCCGGATTTCTCCATGCCCGCTTCACGAAACTGCTGGATCAGACGATCAACCGGCGTGTCGATGTCACTGGCAAGTTGCGTCAAAGATACTTCTGCCATTCATTTACCTCCGATGATCTTAATCTTGGTTCTGCTCTCCGAACCAGCAGATGTTACGGGCAGCCATGATGAGTTCGCCCGCCTGGGCCTCATCCAGACTGTCAATGCCTTCAAGGTCGTCAATACCCTGCTCTGCCAGCTCTTCCAGATTCGAAACACCGCGTGCAGCCAGCTGATAAGCCAGCTCGCGAGTCATGCCGGACAGACCCAGCAGGTCTTCTGCCGGCTCAACCCCTTCAAAGGACTCTTCCTGTGCCAGCGCCCGGGTGGTGAGGGCGTCCTTGGCCCGGTTGCGCAGTTCCTCGACGGTGTCTTCGTCCAGGCCTTCCACGCTCAGCAGTTCGTTAACCGGCACATAGGCGATTTCTTCCAGGGTGGAGAAACCTTCACCCACCAGCAGGGCGGCGAAGTCATCGTCGATGTCCAGGTGGTCCACGAACAGGTTCATGATCTTGTCGTTTTCAGCCTGGTGCTTGTGCTGCAGGTCCTCGTCGGTCATCACGTTCAGCTCCCAGCCGGTAAGCTGGGACGCCAGGCGCACGTTCTGACCGTTACGGCCAATGGCCTGGGCCAGATTGCCAGCCTCCACGGCGATGTCCATGGAGTGGGCGTCTTCGTCCACGATAATGGAGGCCACGTCGGCCGGGGCCATGGCGTTGATCACGAACTGAGCGGGGTTGTCGTCCCACAGCACGATATCAACCCGCTCGCCACCGAGCTCGCCGGATACGGCTTGCACCCGGGCACCCCGCATGCCCACACAGGCACCGATGGGATCGATACGGCGATCGTTGGTCTTGACCGCAATCTTGGCACGACTGCCCGGATCCCGGGCGGCGGCCATGATTTCGATAATTTCTTCACCGATTTCCGGCACTTCGATGCGGAACAGCTCTTTCAGAAACTCCGGGTTGGAGCGGCTGACAAACAGCTGAGCACCACGGGCTTCGGGACGAACCGCATACAGCAGGCCGCGCACCCGGTCACCGGAGCGGAAGGATTCACGGGGCAGCAGATCTTCACGGAAGATCACCGCCTCGGCGTTGTTGCCGAGATCCAGAATCACATTGTCACGGGTGGCTTTTTTCACCACACCGGTAATGATTTCGCCTTCCTGATCCTGGAACTGCTCCACCACCTGCATACGCTCGGCTTCGCGCACTTTCTGCACGATAACCTGCTTGGCGGTCTGGGTGGTGATGCGGTCAAAGACAACAGACTCAATCTGATCTTCTACGTACTCGCCAACCTCGATTTCCGGGTCGTCGATCTGGGCCGCTTCCAGGGTAATTTCCCGGTAGGGGTTGGTCAGTGATTCCTGATCTTCCACCACCTGCCAGCGACGGAAGGTGTCAAAATCGCCGCTCTTGCGGTCGATGGCTACCCGTACTTCGATGTCGCCTTCGTATTTTTTCTTGGTGGCCGTGGCCAGCGCGGTTTCCAGCGCCTCGAAGATTTTTTCGCGAGGCACCGCCTTTTCGTTGGAAACGGCGTCTACAACCAGCAATATTTCTTTATTCATGTCCGATGGCCTCGTCAGTCAAAGTTCGGAACCAGATTTGCTTTTTGAATGTTGGCGTAGGCCACAGGAAATTCCTGGCCATTCACCTCCAGCCGGACCATGGTGTCGTCGGCAGACACCAGTGTGCCCTTGAGTTTGCGGCGATTGTTCACAGCCATGCGCAGCGCCAGCTCGACTTCCTGGCCGATAATGGCCTGGTAGTGGGCCGGTTTGAACAGAGGTCGTGCGAGCCCCGGGGATGAGACTTCCAGATCATACTCGGTGGAAATGGGATCTTCCACATCCAGCACAGCACTGACCTGCCGGCTGACTTCGGCGCAGTCATTTACATCGATGCCTTTTTCGCTGTCGATGTACAGCCGCAGAGTGGAGTGCCGGCCGGCGCGAACATACTCGAGCCCCAGCAGTTCAAAGCCCAGCGCTTCTACCGGCTCGCTGAGCATCTCGGTCAATCGTTGTTCCAATGTAGCCAAAGCTACCCCCCTTCAAAAACAAAAAAAGGGCTCGCAGCCCAGTGATAGTCGCATCGGCCAGGCCAATGCCAAAGTCCAGATAACAAAAAGCCCCGATGTTCAAATCGGGGCTATTCACCTGGACCCTGATTGTCGCCTCGCAGCGACCATTCATCGTGAGCAGACGATGAACGTGAAATTGGTTGCGGGGGCCGGATTTGAACCGACGACCTTCGGGTTATGAGCCCGACGAGCTACCAGGCTGCTCCACCCCGCGTCCGAAATCGTGCGAGATTATAGTCAAATCGAGTGAGATTCTCAACCTGTCTATAAATTGGTGCCGAGAGCGGGACTTGAACCCGCACGCCCATACGGGCACTACCCCCTCAAGATAGCGTGTCTACCAATTCCACCACCTCGGCAAAACCTTAATTGGGTACGTCGCTGCCGTTGGTCACCGGCACGTCACCCTGAACAGGAGCTTCAACCACTTCGGGAGCCGAAAGGTCTTCCCACTCGCTGCTCTGCTTGGTGCTGTTGGTAGAAAGATTACCCAGCACCAGGCTTACTACAAAGAATCCAGCCGCCAACATTGTGGTCGCCTTAGTCAGGAAGTTGCCTGACCCGCTGGATCCGAATACCGTATTGGATGCACCCGCTCCGAAGGAAGCGCCCATGTCAGCGCCTTTTCCTTGCTGTATCAGCACCAGGCCAATCAGGGCCATAGCTATCAGCAGGTACACCACCAAAAGAATTTCGTACATTTTCGCTACCTTTGGTTGGCGCTCGCGTCCCTTGGCAGGCTGCCCTTGGGAGCGGGGCTAATACTAGCGACAGCCCCACCGGGATACAAGCGCAATTTTAAAAAAATCATCCAAATGCATAAAAAGCCGGCAAAGCGATGATTCAACAACCGTTTTTGTAGGCCGCACTTTAGTGGGGCAAGGTCTCGGCGGACACATATCCCGGCTAAAGCCGGGCCTACAAGCCAGAATCAGGCAACCGCTTCGGCGATATTCTCCGCCAGACGGCGTACCTGCACCTTGTCGGCCCCTTCCACCATCACGCGAATGAGTGGCTCGGTGCCCGACTTGCGCAGCAGCACCCGGCCATTGCCGGCCAGCTCAACCTCGGCGGCGGCCACCCGGCGCTGCACTTCCTCATCAATCAGGGGATCGGTACCGGCGGCAAAGCGCACGTTCACCAGCACCTGGGGGAACAGGGTCAGGCCGCTGCGCAGCTCTGCCAGGCTGCCGCCCTCGGTGACCAGGGCACGCAGCACCTGCAATGCCGCCACAATGCCGTCTCCGGTAGAGTTGTGATCCAGACTGATAATATGGCCGGAGTTTTCACCGCCCAGCTTCCAGCCATGCGCTTTCAGCTGCTCCATCACGTACCGATCCCCTACCTTGGCGCGCCTGAACGGAATGTCGAGTTGCTCCAGCGCCAGCTCCAGCGCCATGTTGCTCATCAGGGTACCGACTACACCGCCGTTGAGGGTGCCCTGCCGCTGGCCATGGCGGGCAATGATGTAAAGTATTTCATCGCCGTCCACCAGGGCGCCGGTGTGATCCACCATGGCCAGTCGATCGCCGTCGCCGTCAAAGGCAATCCCCAGATCGGCACCGTGCTCCAGCACCGCCGCCTGCAGGGCCGCCGGGGCTGTGGAGCCGACACCGTCGTTGATGTTGAGACCGTTGGGCTGTACCCCGGTACGGATCACCCGGGCACCCAGCTCTTCAAACACCGCCGGGGCGATGTGATAGGTGGCGCCATGGGCACAATCGAGCACGATGCTGAGGCCGTCGAGGTGCAGATCCGACGGAAAGGTGCTCTTGCAGAACTCGATATAACGGCCGGCGGCGTCATTGATGCGGCTGGCCTTGCCCAGCTGATCCGATGACACGCAATCCATGGGCTGATCGAGCAGTGCCTCGATGGCCAGCTCCACCTCGTCGGGCAGCTTGGTGCCATCGTGAGAAAAGAACTTGATGCCGTTATCGTAATAGGGGTTATGGGAGGCGCTGATCACGATACCCGCCTCGGCCCGGAAGGTGCGGGTCAGGTAGGCGATGGCCGGCGTGGGCATGGGGCCGAGCAGTGCCGCCTGCAGGCCGGCGGCAGACAGGCCCGCCTCCAGCGCCGCTTCCAGCATGTAGCCGGAAATACGGGTGTCCTTGCCGATCAGCACCTTTCTGGTGCCGGTTTGTGACAATACCTTGCCCGCGGCCCAGCCCAGTTTCATCACGAACTCGGGTGTGATGGGGTAATCACCGACCCGGCCACGGACGCCGTCGGTACCAAAATATTTTCTGCTCATGCGCTTTGTTCCTGATAGTGTGCCGCCTTTCGCCATACGCGAAGGGCATCAACCATTTCCTTAACGTCATGCACC
Source organism: Oceanimonas aquatica (assembly GCF_030732065.1). GTDB lineage: Bacteria > Pseudomonadota > Gammaproteobacteria > Enterobacterales > Aeromonadaceae > Oceanimonas. The sequence goes on along the minus strand of NZ_JAVBHX010000001.1, from coordinate 149,053 downwards.
CGCACGATCTGTGCTCCCTGGGCCACGGCAAACAGGTGCGCGGCCAGGGTGCCGGCCAGGCGTTCGTCCACCTCGCGATTCAGCAACTGGCCCAGCATGGACTTGCGGGACATGCCCACCAGCAGCGGCAGCTCAAGCCGGTGCAGCTCCCCGACCCGCCCCAGCAGCTCAAAGTTGTGCTCCAGCGACTTACCAAAGCCATAGCCCGGATCCAGGCAAATACGTTGCCGGGGAATACCGGCGGCCTCGCAGGCGCTCAGCCGCTGCTCAAGAAAGCGGGCCACCTCGGCGGTCACATCATCGTAATCCGGCGCCTGCTGCATGGTGCGGGGCTGGCCCTGCATGTGCATCAGACACACGGCGGCGCCGCTGGCGGCAGCTATCTCAAGGGCACCCGGCTCACGCAAGGCGCGAATATCGTTGATCAGATCGGCGCCGGCCTTCACGGCCTCGCCCATCACCGCGGCCTTGCTGGTGTCCACGGATATCCAGCAATCCAGCTCGGCACGCAGCCGCTCTATCACCGGCACGACCCGATCCAGCTCTTCCTGCTCGGCCACGTTTTCGGCCCCCGGCCGGGTCGATTCGCCCCCCACATCGATAATGGTGGCGCCATCGGCCACCATTTGCAGGGCGTGACGCAGGGCCGCGTCCTGACCGTGATAGCGGCCCCCATCGGAAAAGGAGTCGGGCGTGGTATTGAGTACACCCATCACTTGTGGCGTGGAGAGATCCAGCGTTCTGGATACGGAAGATAACAACATGAAATAACCTGATCCCAAAAAATGAAAAGCCCCGGTAATGATACCGGGGCTTAATTTATCACAAAAAATCAGTTGCTGGTGGCGTCACCGGGCTTGTTCAGATCGGGAGACGAGGACTTTTTGTCTTCGCTCTCTTCCTGCTTGTCACCGGTGCCGGCGGTCGGCCCCTGGGGCTTGTTGCCATGCTCGTCCTTCCAGTCGGCGGGCGGGCGTACGTCACGACGCGCCATCAGATCGTCGATCTGGCGGGCGTCAATGGTTTCGTACTTCATCAGCGCGTCCTTCATGGCATGCAGAATGTCGATGTTGTCATTCAGGATCTGCTTGGCCCGAGTGAAGTTGCGCTCGATCACTTCTTTCACTTCCGCATCAATCAGCTTGGCGGTTTCATCAGACATGTGTTTGCTCTTGGCGGCACTGCGACCCAGGAACACTTCGCCTTCTTCTTCCGCGTACAGCAGCGGGCCCATTTTTTCGGACAGGCCCCACTGGGTGACCATCTTGTGGGCAATTTCGGTGGCCCGCTCGATGTCGTTGGACGCCCCCGTGGTGACCTTGTCAAAGCCATAGATGATCTCTTCCGCCAGGCGGCCACCGTAGAGGCTGGAGATCATGGACTCCAGGTGCTGCTTGCTGTAGCTGAAGCGGTCCTGTTCGGGCAGGTACATGGTCACACCCAGGGCTCGGCCACGGGGAATGATGGACACCTTGTACACGGGATCGTGCTCGGGCACCACACGACCCACAATGGCATGACCGGCTTCATGATAGGCGGTCATTTCCTTCTCGGACTCGGACATCACCATGGAACGGCGCTCGGCGCCCATCATGATTTTATCCTTGGCCTTTTCAAATTCTTCCATGGACACCAGACGACGGCCGGCACGGGCGGCAAACAACGCGGCCTCATTCACCAGGTTGGCCAGATCGGCACCACTGAAGCCGGGCGTACCACGGGCAATCAGCGAGGGCTCAACGTCGTCACCCAGGGGCACACGACGCATGTGCACCTTGAGAATTTGCTCACGGCCGCGCACATCGGGCAGGCCCACCACCACCTGGCGGTCGAAACGGCCCGGACGCAGCAGCGCGGGGTCGAGTACGTCTGGACGGTTGGTGGCGGCAATGACGATTACACCTTCATTGCCTTCAAAGCCGTCCATTTCCACCAGCATCTGGTTCAGGGTCTGTTCACGTTCATCGTGACCGCCACCCAGGCCGGCACCACGCTGACGACCCACGGCATCGATCTCATCGATAAAGATGATGCAGGGGGCAGACTTCTTGGCCTGTTCAAACATGTCGCGCACCCGAGAGGCACCCACACCCACGAACATTTCCACAAAGTCGGAGCCGGAAATGGTAAAGAAGGGCACCTTGGCTTCACCCGCAATGGCCTTGGCCAGCAGGGTTTTACCGGTACCGGGCGGGCCCACCAGCAGAATACCGGTAGGAATACGGCCACCCAGCTTCTGGAAGCGGCTGGGATCACGCAGGTAATCCACCAGCTCCTTGACGTCTTCCTTGGCTTCGTCACAGCCGGCCACGTCGGCAAAGGTGGTTTTCACCTGGTCTTCACCCAGCAGCCGCGCCTTGCTTTTGCCGAAGGTCATGGCGCCCTTGCCGCCACCGCCCTGCATCTGGCGCATAAAGAACACCCAGACGCCGATCAACAGCAGCATGGGGAACCAGGAAATAAAGATGGACGTCAGCAGGCTCGGCTCTTCCGGCTTTTCACCCACTACCCGCACATTATTATTGAGCAGATCGTTAAGCAGCTGAGGATCTTCGGAAGGCATGATGGTGGTAAAGCGGTCACCGCTGCGCTTGACGCCGTTGATGGTCTGGCCGTCCATACGCACTTCACGGATCTGGCCCTGGGCCACTTCCTGCACAAAGGTGGAATAATCCGTCTGGCGGCCGGACGGTTCACCGGGGCTGAAGCTCTGGAATACCGACATCAACACCACGGCTATGACCAACCACAGGATCAAGTTTTTCGCCATGTCACTCAAATTACTAACCTCACCGGCTGACAGTTTATGACTGAAACAGGGTACTACAGTTTAAAACCTGTAGCCACAATGTAGACTTCGCGGGATCTGGGCCGCGAAGAGTCTGGTTTTCTTACCTTGACCGTAGCAAAAGACCGGCGAACATCACCGAGAAATTCATCAAAACCGGCCCCCTGAAATACTTTGACCACAAAACTGCCTTTGGGCGCCAGTACCTGCTTGCACATATCCAGCGCAAGCTCCACCAGATACATGGCCCTCGGCTGATCCACTTCCGGGGTGCCGCTCATGTTTGGCGCCATGTCCGACAGCAGCACGTCGACCTTGTCGTCCCCTACCCGTTCGAGCAGGGCATTGAGCACCGCCTCTTCGCGAAAGTCACCCTGCAGAAAGTCGACCCCGGCAATGGGATCCATGGGCAGAATGTCACAGGCGATCACCTTGCCGCCCTGCCCCACCTGCTCGGTGGCATACTGACTCCAGCCACCGGGCGCGGCCCCGAGATCCACCACCGTCATGCCGGCACGCAGCAGCCTGTCACGTCCCTGCAGCTCTTCCAGCTTGAACACGGCACGCGAGCGCAGGCCCTTTTTTTGTGCCTGTTGTACATATTTGTCGTCAAAGTGCTCTTTCAGCCAGCGGGTGGAGCTGGCCGAACGTTTCTTTTTGCCCATTAATTTGTCGCTCTGCTATTACCATTAGTGCCTAGATGGGGGTACAATAGTCCCCTTTCAACCTGATTAACCGAAGCATTTTGCAATGACCCTGAACAATAAGCAAAGACAATACCTGAAAGGACTGGCCCACAGCCTGAAACCGGTGGTATTGCTTGGCCAGCATGGCCTGACCGAAGGCGTACTGGCCGAGATCGACCTGGCCCTGAACCATCACGAACTGATCAAGGTGAAGGTCGCCGCCGAAGACAGGGACGTTAAAAAACTGATCATGGACGCCATTGTGCGCGAAACCGGCGCCATCAAGGTACAGACCATCGGTCATATCCTGACCATTTATCGCCAGAGCGAGCAGAAAAAAATCGCTCTGCCTCGGGGCTGATTCGTTTACCCTGTCGCCGCGAAGTCCGCCCCGGGCTTCGCGGGCCAACCTCTTCTGATGTTCCCTTCATGACTTTTTGCTCACGCATGCCGCACAGCACCTAATCTTAAAGGGCCGCTTTCAACGCCCGTGCCCATGTCTCAACGATATCTCGACGATGAAGAGCTGGCGATGCTCGGTGACCTGTTTCGCGACGAGCATGCCGGCGCTCAAAGAAGTCTGTCCATTACCATGGACGAGGCGCTGTTTGCCTTGCTGACCGGTGCCAGTAGCCTGGAGCTGAAACTGGATATCCAGGGTACCCAGCTAACCTTTCCGGTCAGCCTGAGCCCGGGCCTGCCTGCCGGAGAAGACGCGGCGCTCACCGCCCCCCAGATCACCTCCCTGGCGGGCAGTGCCGGACGCCGTGCCTGGCGACTGCCGAACCCCGACGGGCTGCAACTGCTGACGCCGGACGGAGGTTCCCTCGATATCACCATTCGCGACCTCTCGATCAGCGGCATGCGGCTGGTGTCGCAGCATTCACTGTTTGAAGAGGCAACAACCAAAACGGTGTTGCTGAAACTGGATAGCGAACATCAGCTGCCACTGAATTTGAAACCGGTAAAGGAGCGGCGTGGAGAAGGCCTGTGGGTGACCACGGTACAGTTTGAGCTGGGAGTAGCGGATCGGCTGGCCCTGTCGGAATTCGTGTTTCGCGGCTTTCTGGAAAGAATGGAGCAGGAGCGGCTCTGAACGGCCGCTCGCAGGAGCTTACAGGTACTCAACCTTCATGATCTCGTACTCCACCTCACCGGCAGGCGTCTTGACCACGGCCACGTCGTCTTCTTCCTTGCCGATCAGGCCCCGGGCGATGGGCGAGTTCACCGAAATCAGGTTGGCCTTGATGTCGGACTCGTCGTCACCCACGATGCGATAGGTAATTTCCTGCTCGTCATCCACCCGAAACAGGGTCACGGTGGCACCGAAAATGACCTTGCCGTTATTGGGCATGCGGGTAATATCGATGATCTGGGCATTGGACAGCTTGGATTCGATTTCCTGAATGCGGCCTTCACAAAAGCCCTGCTGCTCGCGAGCGGCATGGTATTCGGCGTTTTCTTTCAGATCGCCGTGCTCACGGGCGTCGGCAATGGCTTCAATAATCTGGGGGCGACGAACGGACTTGAGGTGGTCCAGCTCTTCACGCAGCTTTTGCGCGCCACGAATGGTCATCGGTGTTTGTTTCATAGAAACCCGGTTCCTTTCGAACAACAAAATAACAAGAGCCCTGCCGGAACAGGGCTCTGATCGTTTACGTTTGACTCGGCCGAAGGCCGGTTTGATGTGAAACTCAGCCTAATACAGCGGGCTCAGCGGGTCAAATCGTCAAAAAAACGTTTCACGCCTTCAAAAAAGCCTTCCGACTTGGGTCTGTGCTTCTTGGCTGCCGAACCGCCACAGGACACCTCGAGCTGGCGCAGCAGCTCTTTTTGTTCCTCGGTGAGGTTTACCGGCGTCTCGATAAAGACCTTGCACACCAGATCGCCCAGCTGGCCGTTGCGGGCCGAGCGCACGCCCTTGCCCTTGAGACGGAACATGCGGCCGGTCTGAGTCTCAGCCGGAATTTTCAGCTTGACCCGGCCGTCCAGGGTCGGCACTTCCACCTCACCACCGAGGGCAGCGGAGGTAAAGCTGATGGGCACTTCGCAATACAGGTTGTTGCCGTCACGCACAAAAATGTCATGCTCGCGCACGTGCATTTGTACGTACAGATCCCCCGCCGGGGCACCGGATTCACCCGCTTCCCCTTCACCGGACAAACGAATGCGATCGCCGGTGTCGACACCCGCCGGAATTTTCACCGACAGGGTCTTGGTTTTCTGATAACGGCCTTCGCCGTGACACTGGGTGCAGGGGTCACTGACGATCTTGCCCTTGCCGCGACAGTGCGGACAGGGCTGCTGCACGGTGAAAAAGCCCTGGCGCATCTGCACCTGGCCGTGGCCGTGACAGGTGGGACAGGTCTTGGCCTGAGTCCCCGGCTTGGCGCCGCTGCCGTCACAGACGTCGCAACCGGTCAGGGTGGGTACCTTGATCTCTTTGGTCACGCCCCTGACCGCTTCCTCCAGGGTCAGCTCCATGTTGTAGCGCAGATCCGATCCGCGGGCGGAACGCTGCTGCCGGCCCCGGCCGCCGCCGAAGATGTCGCCGAATACGTCACCGAAAATATCACTGAAGTCGGCACCGCCGCCAAAGCCGCCGTGACCACCCTGCTGACCGTTGACCGCATCGTGGCCAAACTGATCGTAGGCGGCCCGCTTCTGGGCGTCGGTGAGTACCTCGTAGGCCTCGGTGGCTTCCTTGAACTTGTCGGCCGCGTCGGCGTCGTCCTTGTTGCGATCGGGATGGTACTTCATCGCCATTCGCTTGTAGGCTTTCTTGATTTCGCGCTCGTCGGCTCCCTTGGAGACGCCAAGCACTTCATAATAATCTCGTTTCGACATAGCTTGCGTGCTTACCTGCTGATTAACACAAAGGCGGGCGTTGGTCACCCAACGCCCGCACTGTCAGCGTCTGTGCGCCGGGGTGGCCTTACTTCTTGTCGTCTTTGACTTCTTCGAACTCGGCATCCACCACGTCGTCGTCGGCCTTCTTGCTGCCGGCGTCCTGGGCACCCGCATCCTGAGCCTGGGACTGAGCCTGGGCCTGGGCGGCTTCCATCAGTTTCTGGGACGCTTCCAGCAGCGCCTGCTGCTTGGCTTCGATCTCGGCCTTGTCTTCACCGCGAACGGCGGTTTCCAGCTCGCTCAGGGCAGACTCGATGGCGCTCTTGTCATCGGCAGACAGGGCCTCACCGGCTTCTTCCAGCTGCTTGCGGGTGGCGTGAGCCAGACCGTCAGCCTGGTTGCGGGCAGTCACCAGCTCCTCGAACTTCTTGTCTTCGGCCGCATTGGCTTCGGCGGCACGCACCATGGCGTCGATCTCTTCCTCGCTCAGACCGGAAGAGGCCTGAATAGTGATCTTCTGCTCCTTGCCGGTGTCCTTGTCCTTGGCGGACACGTGCAAAATGCCGTCGGCGTCGATGTCGAAGGTCACTTCAACCTGCGGCAGGCCGCGCGGCGCAGGACGAATGCCTTCCAGGTTGAACTGGCCCAGCGACTTGTTGTCGGCAGCCCGCTTGCGCTCACCCTGAATGACGTGAATGGTCACGGCAGACTGGTTGTCTTCGGCGGTGGAGAACACCTGGGACTTCTTGGTCGGAATGGTGGTGTTCTTTTCGATCAGCGCAGTCATCACGCCACCCATGGTCTCGATACCCAGAGACAGCGGGGTCACGTCGAGCAGCAGCACGTCCTTCTTGTCGCCGGACAGTACGGCACCCTGAATGGCGGCACCCACGGCCACGGCTTCATCGGGGTTCACGTCCTTGCGCGGCTCCTTGCCGAAGAAGTCGCTGACGGCCTTTTGTACCAGCGGCATGCGGGTCTGACCGCCCACCAGGATGACGTCGTCGATGTCGGACACGGACAGACCGGCGTCCTGCAGCGCGGTACGTACCGGATCCAGAGACTTCTTGACCATGTCTTCCACCAGAGACTCGAGCTTGGCCCGGGTCACCTTGATGTTCAGGTGCTTGGGACCGCTGGCATCGGCGGTGATGTACGGCAGGTTCACTTCGGTCTGCTGAGCGGAGGACAGCTCGCACTTGGCTTTTTCAGCGGCTTCCTTCAGACGCTGCAGGGCCAGCATGTCGTTGCGCAGGTCAAAGTTCTGCTCGCGCTTGAACTCTTCCACCAGATAGGTGATCAGACGGTTGTCGAAGTCTTCACCACCCAGGTGGGTGTCGCCATTGGTGGCCAGTACTTCAAAGGTCTTTTCACCGTCCATGTCATCGATTTCGATGATGGAGATATCAAAGGTACCACCACCCAGATCGTATACCGCTACCTTGCGGTCGCCCTGAGCCTTGTTCACGCCGTAGGCAAAGGCCGCAGCGGTGGGCTCGTTGATAATGCGCTTGACGTCCAGACCGGCGATGCGACCGGCATCCTTGGTGGCCTGACGCTGAGCATCGTTAAAGTAGGCCGGTACGGTGATGACCGCTTCGGTCACGGCTTCGCCAAGGTAGTCTTCGGCGGTCTTCTTCATCTTCTTCAGCACTTCGGCAGAGATCTGCGGCGGCGCCATTTTCTTGTCTTTGGCTTCCACCCAGGCATCACCGTTGTCGGCGTTGATGATGCTGAAGGGCATGATCTTGATGTCGCGCTGCACTTCCTCGTCTTCAAAACGACGGCCGATCAGACGCTTGATGGCGAACAGAGTGTTCTTGGGGTTGGTCACGGCCTGGCGCTTGGCCGGCTGACCTACCAGGGTTTCGCCATCGTCGGTGTAGGCGATGATGGAGGGAGTTGTGCGGGCACCCTCGGCGTTTTCAATGACCCGTGGAGTATCCCCGTCCAGGATCGCAACGCAGGAGTTGGTGGTACCCAGATCGATGCCGATGATTTTACCCATAGAATCCTCTCTTGATATTGCTAATTCGGTAACAAACGTTTTGGTATTTCGCGTTAACGTCTATATGTGGCTGCCGGTTGAGGCTTTCAAGACGCCGGTCACATTTTTTTGCTGAATTTTGCCGGCTCAGGCCTGCGTATCGATGGCCGGGCCCTTGGCGACCATCACCATGGCGGGGCGCAGCACCCGGCCATTGAGCTCATAGCCCTTCATCATCACCGCCAGCACGGCATTGGGCGCCACTTCGTCGCTTTCCACCATGCTCATGGCCTGGTGCTTGTTGGGGTCAAAGGGCTGGCCCTTGGGATCGATTTGCTCTACGCCGAATTTCTCCACCGCACTCAGCAGGGATTTCAGGGTCAGCTCTACCCCTTCATGCACCGCCTTGAAGGCATCGCTTTCGTCGCTGGTGTGCTCGATGGCCCGCTCCAGGCTGTCGATCACCGGCAGCAGCTCACCCACAAATTTTTCCAGGGCAAACTTCTGCGCCTTTTCCACGTCCTGAGCGGCACGGCGGCGAATGTTTTCCATCTCTGCCACGGCGCGCAGGGCGCTGTCTTTTTCCGTCTTGGCGCTGCTTTCGGCGGCGGCCAGTTTTTGTTCCAGCTCGGCGACATAAGCCGCATCGGGCTGCACGGTTTCCTGCTGCTCGGCCTGGCTCGCCTCGGCGGCCTGTTGCTCCTGCTCAAGCGCCTCGGACTGCTCCGTATCAACCTGATTCTGCTTGCTGCTCATGTTGTCTCCCGTGTATATCAATTCAACCTCGAGCCTATATGGGGGCGGCGTTGGCCTTTTCAAGAGCCCGAACTCACAGACTTGCATTCCCTTTGGTAGCGCTTGGGCAACACTCTGATTAGAATGGCGATAATTCATCAACGCCGAGTAACGCAGGCCAGCCGGACAGCTATTTATGGAAACCGATTTCAATACCATCGCCCTTATCGGCAAACCGGATCATCAGGGCGCCAACCAGACCCTGGTGGCGCTGTATCGTTATTTGTCCGGGCTGGGTCTGAACGTGGTCATTGAGCGCCGGGTAGGCGAACAGCTGGGGCTGGCTGACGCAGAGCTGCTGGAGATGGTAGAACTGGGCGAACGCGCCGACCTGGCCATTGTGGTGGGCGGTGACGGCAACATGCTTGGCTCGGCCCGGGTGCTGTCGCGCTTTGACGTGGCTGTGGTAGGCGTCAACCGGGGCAACCTCGGCTTTCTGACCGACCTCTCCCCCGACAGTTTTGAACAACCGCTGGAGCGCCTGCTGACCGGCGATTATCAGACCGAGCACCGCTTTTTGCTGGAAGCCCAGGTGCACCGTCATGGCCAGCTCAAGGCCAGCAATACCGCCATGAATGAAGCGGTACTTCACCCGGGCAAAATCGCCCACATGATCGAGTTTGAGGTATATATCAACGGCCATTTCATGTACAGCCAGCGTGCCGACGGCATGATAGTGGCCACGCCCACCGGCTCCACCGCCTATTCGCTGTCCGCCGGCGGCCCCATTCTTACCCCCAACCTCAATGCCATTACCCTGGTGCCCATGTTTCCTCATACGCTGAGCTGCCGGCCCATCGTGATCGATGCCGATGCCCAGGTAAAAATGGTACTCTCCCCCGCCAACAAGAGTGAGCACATGCTGGTGAGCTGCGACGGCCATGTCTCACTGGCGGTGCAACCCGGCGATGAGATTCACATCAACAAGAGCCCGCACCGGCTGAAACTGCTGCACCCCCGCGGTCACAGTTACTTTGAAGTGCTGCGCAGCAAACTGGGCTGGGGCAGCAAGCTGTTTTAACCCCTGAGGGGGTCAGGCGCAGGGGCGGAAGAGGAAAGACGTTAGACGTTTTACCTCTTGCGTCTCACGCCCACCTTGAACTGTATAAAACAACAGTATACTGTATTCCCATACAGCATCTTTTTTGTTGCAGGGAATCATCATGTTGCTTCAGCTCACCATCAGCAATTTCGCCATCGTTTCCTTTCTTGAGCTGGCTCTGCGCACCGGCATGACCAGCATTACCGGTGAAACCGGCGCCGGCAAATCCATTGCCATCGACGCCCTCGCTCTGGCGCTGGGCGAGCGGGCCGACGCCGACTCGGTGCGCCCCGGGGCCGACAAGGCCGACATCAGCGCCCGCTTTCGTATCGACAAGCTTCCCGGAGTCAAGGCCTGGCTGTGCGAGCAGGAGCTGGACGAGCAGGATGAATGCATACTGCGCCGCACCCTGAGCCGGGAAGGCCGCTCCCGCGGCTATATCAACGGTACCCCTGTGCCGCTGTCACAGCTCAAGGCGCTGGGCGCGCTGCTGGTCAATATTCACGGTCAGCATGCCCACCAGGAGCTGCAAAAGCCCGATCACCAGCGCACCCTGCTCGACGCCTACGCCGGTCATCATCAATTGCTGGCCCAAACCGGCCGTCATTATCAGCACTGGCGTCAGCTCAGTAACGAACGCAAACAATTGCAGGCCGAGCAGGAAAAATGGCAGGCCGAACGCCAGTTGCTGGAATATCAGGTGGCCGAGCTCGACGAGCTGGCCCTGGGTGAAGACGAATTTCCCGAACTGGAAGCCGAACACAAGCGGCTTTCCAACGGTGCCGAGCTGGTCAACGACTGTCAGCTGGCCCTGAACGTGCTGGGCGACAACGATGAAACCAACGCCCTGCAGCTGTTGCGTCAGGGGCTGAAAACCCTGAGTGAACTGGTGGCCATGGATTCACAACTGAGCCCGGCGCTGGAAATGGTGGAAAGCAGCCTGATCCAGCTGGAAGAAGGCCACAGCGAGCTGGGCCGCTACCTGGACCGGCTGGAACTGGATCCGGAGCGTCTGCACGAGGTGGAAAACCGCATGAGCCGCGTGATGGATCTGTCCCGCAAGCACCATGTCCCCGCCGCCGAGCTGTTTGGCTTTCATGAAGCGCTCAAGGCGCGGCTGGCCGACATGGATCACAACAGCAGCCGGTTGGAAGGACTGGACGAGGAAGTGGAGCAGGCCAGGGCTGACTTTATTCAGGCCGCCGAACGCCTGAGCCAGAGCCGCCAGCGTTACGCCGCCGCCCTGAACAAGCAGATCACCCAAAGCCTGCACCAGCTCAGCATGGAAAAGGGCCGCTTTGAAATACAGGTGAGCGCCGACTCAGGCGCCGGGTTCTCGCCGCTGGGCATCGACCGGGTGGAGTTTTTGGTGAGCACCAACCCGGGCCAGCCTCTGAGCCCGCTGGCCAGGGTGGCCTCGGGCGGCGAACTGTCGCGCATCAGTCTGGCGATTCAGGTGATCACGGAGCAAAAGGTGGAAACCCCCACTCTTATCTTTGACGAAGTGGATGTGGGCGTGAGCGGCCCCACTGCCGCCGTGGTAGGCAAGCTGCTGCGCAAACTGGGCGAGTCCACCCAGGTACTGGTGATCACCCACCTGCCCCAGGTGGCAGGCAACGGCCACCAGCACTTTTTTGTCAGCAAAAGCAGCGACACTCAAAACACCGAAACCCGCATGCAGGAACTGGACCAGCAGCACCGGCTGCAGGAGCTGGCCCGGCTGCTGGGGGGCAACCGCATTACCGATAATACACTGGCCAACGCCCGGGAACTGCTGGTGTGCTGAGGTGTAACAGAAAGTGAGAAGTAAAAGCCCGGCGATCAACCGGGCCGCTACGGCAAACCACGCCGTTGTTTAACCGGGAGGGGAAAGGGAGCGGCTTCATGACCGATCAAATGCCATGGGTGGCATTTGCCGAGCGTCTCATGGATGAGCCTGAAGCGTGTCATGAAGTTGCCCCTTTTCCCGACTTGCTCAAAACCCACAGACAACGCTTGTCTGTTTTACACCAGCCGGCGGGCGGCGCCCACCACGATGTCGATGGCTTTTTGCTCGGTATCCTTGATGGTGCTGTCATCAGGGATCTCCTGCTGGGTGCGGTTGACGATGGCCCCCGCCACACAGCCGGCCTTCAGGCCCTGACTGGCACACATGGTAAACAGGGTGGCCGCTTCCATCTCGTAGTTGAGCACCCCCATCGACTGCCACTCCTTCATGCTGCCCTGAAAGCGGCGCAACATGCGGGCCGAATGGGTGTCGTAACGCTCCTGGCCCGGGTAAAAGGTATCGGACGAGGCGGTAATACCCACATGGGGTGCCACCCCCTGCTCCCGGGCCGCATCCACCAGGGCGCAGGTGCAGTCAAAGTCGGCCACCGCCGGAAACTCCAGGGGGGCGAAGTGGGAACTGGCCCCGTCGAGGCGCACCGCCGCCGTGGTCACGATAATGTCGCCCACCGCCACCTGTGGCTGAATGGCGCCCGTGGTCCCTATCCGTAAAAAGGTATCAATGCCCAGCTGGGCCAGCTCTTCCACCGCAATGGAGGTGGACGGACCGCCAATGCCGGTAGAACACACCACCACCGGCTTGCTGTCCAGCTCGCCCAGCCAGGAGGTGAATTCCCGTTTGCTGGCCAGATGTCGGGGATTGCCAAGACTGCGCGCAATCCGCTCCACCCGCTCCGGGTCGCCTGGCAGAATCGCAACCCGGGCGCCCTGCAGATCCTCATCGGTCACGCCCAGATGAAAAACGTGTTTGGTCATAAACCTGCTCCTCAAGCGAGTATATTATTCCGCATACTAAGCCAGCCGTGTTCAAATCACCATGCCTGTTCACCGGAACCGATGGCCTTCTGGCCGGTCAGTCTTTTACATCGAAACCGGCAGCCGCTATGATGCCGGCAGGACTCAAAGGACATAATCCCATATGCAACTCAAAAGCTTGATGCTCTCCCTTTGCCTGGCTCTGCCCCTGGCCGGCTGCAACCTGGTATACAAGGTGGATATTCCTCAGGGCAACTACCTGGAAGAAAAGCAGGTGGCCCAGCTGCGCCAGGGCATGACCCGGGAGCAGGTGCGCTACCTGCTCGGTAACCCCATGAGCCTGGACGGTTTCAATCACGACCGCTGGGTATACCTCTATTACTTCAAGCCCGGCCGGGGCGAGCTTGAACAAAAACGCCTGGTGCTGGACTTTACCAACGACAGCCTGACCTCCCTCGGTGGTGACTTTGAGGTGCCCGAGGTCTTTTACGACGGTCTGTAAGCATATCCTCAACCAAATAAAAACGGAGCCTTCAGGCTCCGTTTTTATTTGCGGGTGCGTTTGGGATCGGGTCGGCCACCGGTGACCTTGTCGGCACGCCCCTCCTCCTTCGCCTGCTCGGCCCGGCGCCGGCGAATTTCCTTGGGATCCGCCAGCAGCGGGCGGTAAATTTCAATGCGATCGCCCTCGTGAACCTGCTGATCCAGCTTGACCTGACGGCTGAAAATGCCCACCGCATTCTGCTCGAGATCAATGTCGGGAAACTGCCGCAATATACCGGACTGCTCAATGATCTCGCGCACGCAGGCATCGGGGGCCGCCCGCAGACTCAGCACCGTTTGTTTTTCCGGCAAGGCATACACCACTTCAACCTGAATAAGATTCACTGCCGTAAACCTCCCGGGCCCGTTCGCTAAAGGCATGTACCATGGCGTTGGTGAGTTCCTTGAAAATACCGCCAAAGGCCAGCTCCACCAGCCGCGACTTGAACTCGAAATGCAGCTTGAGTTCAACCTTGCAGGCGTCTTCATCAAGGGGAATGAAGGTCCAGCCCCCGTTCAGTGACTTGAACGGGCCATCCACCAACTCCATGTTGATCTTGTGATCCCGCTCCAGACGGTTGCGGGTGGTAAAGGTCTTGCGAATACCGGCCTTGGCTACATCCAGCGCCGCGGTAATGCTGTGCTCACTCTGTTCGACCACACGGCTGGCCACACACCCCGGCAAAAACTGGGGATAATCGTCCACCTTATTGACCAGCTCATACATCTGCTTGGCACTGAACATCACCAGCGCGCTTCGGGTAATACTCGGCATAACCTCTCCTGGCATTCTGACCGGCCGATTTTAACACTTATGAGACCCAGGCTCACCCTTCACAATTGCTCAAAAAGCCGCCGGTTGTCTGTTCACCAATTCCCAAGTACCAAAGGACGCCGTATACTGCGCGCACTATGGCAAAAAACAAAACCAAAAAGAAACCCGGCTCCAACACCATCGCCGTTAACCGCAAGGCGCGGCACGAATATTCCATTGAGGAAAAGTTCGAAGCCGGTGTCGAGCTGCAAGGATGGGAAGTCAAAGCGCTGCGGGCCGGCAAGGCCAACATTGGCGAGGCTTACGTGTTCATGCGAAACGGTGAGGCCTTTCTGTTTGCCGCCACCATTAACCCGCTCAACATGGCGTCTACCCATGTGGTCTGTGACCCCTTGCGTACCCGCAAACTGCTGCTGCACAAGCGCCAGCTGGACAGACTCACCGGCCTGATCGAACGGGAAGGCTATACCCTGGTGCCGCTGTCCCTGTACTGGTCCAAGTCATGGGTCAAGGCCGAAATCGGCCTGGTGAAAGGCAAGAAGGCCCATGACAAGCGTCAGGACGTGAAAGAGCGCGACTGGAAGCGGGAAAAAGCCCGCATGATGAAGCACAAGGGCCGCTAAGTCAGTGCTTGTGTTTCAGCATGATTTGAAATAAGATCTAACTGTTACTAGGGGCTGATTCAGGATTCGACGAGATTCTCGAACTCCTAGGTGCATGCCGAGGTGCGATAGGCCTCGTAAAACAATCGCAAAAAAATAGTCGCAAACGACGAAAACTACGCACTCGCAGCTTAATAACCTGCAGAGAGCCCTTCTGCCCTAGCTTGCCTGTGACTTAGGGAATCGGAAGGTCATCCTTCACAGGATCGCGTGGATGCCGTGCCTGACGGTTGAAGCGTTAAAACCAATTCAGGATAGTCTGTCTGTGGCGTGTCAGTCCGCAGCAGCTGGCGAATTTAATGACTGACTAAGCATGTAGTACCGACGACGTAGGTTTTTCGGACGCGGGTTCAACTCCCGCCAGCTCCACCAATCGATTTGAAGGCCCCGCAAGGGGCCTTTTTTATTTGAAAAATCAAAAACTTAACGATGCACTGCCAATGGTCTTGGCGGTCAAATTTCATTAAAATTCCACTATTCGGTTTTCTCGGGTTCGACTGCCCGCACCGCAGGTTTATGACTCATGCCCTCCATCCCCCTGCCCCGGCTTAACCTTCGCAATCTGATGCTGGCCATGGCCATCTTCAGTGTGGTTATCACCCTGTGCAACAGCTTCTATGCCACCTACGAGGTGCAGCGCACCCTGCTTATCAGCAACACCCTGGAAGCCAACCGGGTATACGCAGCCAAACTGGCGGAAGTGACCGACAGCTTTATTCAGTCCACCCGTCAGCAGCTGGCCTACAGTGCCCGTGAGCTGGTCACTCATATGGACGACGAACAAGCGCTGATGGCGGAAGCCCGACGCCTGCATGAGCAGAGCAATACCTTCAACTCCGTGGTGGTCGTCAACGCCGCCGGGGTGATTGTGGCCACCTCCCCCGATACCCTTCAGGCCAAGGGCCTCAGGCTCAGCACCGCCAGTGCCCGGCAATCGCTGGAAGCCCAGAAGCCACTGATCACGGATCCCTTTGTGTCACCGTCGGGCAACTATATCGTCAGCCTGTCGCACCCGGTGTTTGCCGCCGACGGGAATTATCTCGGGTACATTGCCGGCACCATTTACCTGCAACACAGCAATATTCTGGGGGAACTGCTGGGCAGGCATTACTATCAGGACGGCTCCTACCTGTATGTGGTAGACCGGAACAAGACTCTTATCTATCACCCGAATGAAGCCCGCATCGGCGAACGTATCAGCGGTAACCGGGTCATCGATGAGGTGCTGCAGGGCCGGGAATATGCCCATAACGTGGTGAACTCCAGTGGCACCGACATGCTTGCCGGGTTTGCGCCGGTGGCCAGTACCGGCTGGGGCATAGTGGCACAACGGCCCAAGGCTGCCACCCTGGCGGGCATCAACGAACACCTGCTGCGGGTGATAATGAAAAGTGTGCCCGTGGGGCTGCTGACTCTGGCGGGAATCTGGCTGTCGGCGCTGTTTATTTCCCGGCCCCTGTGGCAGCTGGCCACCTCGGCCCGGCTGATGAACCGGCAAAGCGCCCAGGCCGAGATCTCCGGAGTCCGCTCCTGGTATTTTGAAGCGGCCCAGCTCAAGCGCGCCATCGTGCGCGGTATCGGGCTGCTCAACGAGCGCATCAACAAGCTGCATACCGACAGCCACACCGATGCCCTCACCGGCCTGTTCAACCGCCGGGGCATGCAGCATGTGCTGGATACCTATGAGCTGGAGCGGGTCCCCTTTTCGGTGATCGCGCTGGATATTGACCATTTCAAGCGCGTCAACGACAGCTTTGGCCACGATACTGGCGACGAGGTCATTCGAACCCTGGCCAGGGTGATGCAGGAGCAGGCTCGCCGGGACGATGCCTTGTGCCGCAGCGGCGGCGAGGAATTCATGGTATTTCTTCCCGGCACCGCTACCGAGCATGCCCGGGAAGTGGCCGAGCGCCTGCGCAAACGCATGGAAGCCACGGCCATCCCCGGAGTGGGCCATATTACCCTGTCACTGGGCATTGCCCACTGGCCCGACACCGGCACGGCCATCAGCCAGGTGTTAAAACAGGCCGACCGCGCTCTTTACCGCGCCAAAGACGAAGGTCGCAACCGGGTGATCCTCAGCGAATCCGATTAAGAGCAGCGTCGCTGATCCAGCATGGCCTGCACCACGTCGGCGGGCTCCGGGCGGGACAGCAGGTAGCCCTGGTAGTGCTGGCAGCCATGCTGATGCAGCAACTGACGCTGAGCCTCGGTTTCCACCCCTTCCGCAATCACCTCCAGTTTCAGGCTTTGGGCCATGGCGACAATGGCCTGGATAATGCTCAGGCTGTTTTCATCACCGGGCAGCGCCCGCACAAAGGACTGATCAATCTTGAGCTGGTCGAGCGGCAACTGCTGCAGATACAGCAGTGACGAATAGCCTGTGCCGAAGTCATCAATGGCAAAACGGACACCGTGTGCTTTTAGCGTTTGCATGCGGGCAATGGCGGTGGGCATGTCATCCAGCAGCATGGACTCGGTAATTTCCAGCTTGATGGCCGCAGGATCAACCCCGGTCTGCTCAAAGATGACCAGCACGTCTTCAATAAACTCCGGCTGATACAGACGGGCGGCACTGATATTGACCGACAGGCTGAAATCACTGAAGGCCGGCAACCGAGACCAGGCCGCCATTTGCCGGCACGACTGCGCCAGCACCATGCGGTCTATGCGGTTCATAAGGCCAGCCTCATCGGCCACGCCGATAAAGGCACCAGGGGCCAGCACGCCCCGCTCGGGATGATACCAGCGCACCAGGGCTTCGGCACCGACCATGTTGCCCTGATAATCGAACTGGGGCTGAAAGTGCGCCTTGAACTCCTCGGCTTCCAGGCCACGCAGAATGTCCTCTTCCAGCCGCAGACGCTGAGCCACCACTTCCTGCATGCGCGGGTCAAAGAAGCGCAGCTTGCCCTTGCCGCCGTTTTTGGCGTCATACATGGCCAGCTCCGCCTGCTGCACCAGTTCGTCGGGTGACAGCTCGTTGTTTTCCAGCAACACCACGCCCATGCTGGCACTGCAGCGCAGAATATGGTTTTCGTGCACATAGGGCTGCTCCAGCAGCGACAGCAGGCGATGGCCGGTTTGCTCCAGCAGGGCAGCCGCCCGGTTACGATCCCGCGGCAGCCCGGTGAGCAGCACCACAAACTCGTCGCCGCCCAGGCGCGCCACTATGTCCTGCTCCCGCAACGACTTGTTCAGCCGCTGAGCGGCCTGCTGCAGCAACTGATCGCCCACGCCCAATCCCCAGAGATCGTTAATGTCCTTGAAATTGTCGAGATCGATGAAAATCAGCCCGGTGCCGAGGCGGTCGAGCTGATGCTGCTGAATGCGCTCGTTCAGCAAACGGCGGTTGGGCAGGCCGGTCACGGCATCGTAAAACGCCAGGTGATTGATGCGCTCCGCATCCTTCTTGCGCTGGGTAATGTCGGTAATGGAGGCCACGTAGTGGCTGACCTGGCCCTGCTCGTCGCGTACCGCACTGATCGACAGCCACTGGGGGTAGACCTGACCGGACTTGCGCTTGTTGCAGATCTCGCCCTGCCAGTGACCCTGGGCATTGATGCACAGCCACATTTCCCGGTAAAACTCCGGGCCGTGCTGTCCCGAGCTGAACAGGGCCGGCGTGTACCCGATCACTTCCTCGGCGGTGTAGCCGGTTATCTCGGTAAAGGCCCGGTTGACCCGCAAAATGCGGTTATGGGCATCGGTGACCAGCATGCCTTCAAAGCTTTCAAAGGCCACTGCCGCGATACGCAGCTCGGTTTCGTTGCGTACCCGCCGAGTAATGTCCCGGGTCAGGATCACCACGGCGCGTTTCTGGCCCAGGGGTGCATCCATGGCCTGAGCCTGGCTTTCAAAAATGCGCTGTCCTTCAAAGGTATTCAGTTCATATACCAGCCGGTGGGTGTCGGTGCGCTCAAGGGTTTCATGAATGAAGTTCAGAAAAATGCCGGCCTGTTCGGGCTCAAACAGCTCATCCACCCGTTTGCCAATCACGGTATCGTTCACCGGATACAGCAAGGAAGGGTGTGACGCCATCACTTCCAGGTAACGGCCGTCCTCGTCCATCACGAACATCAGATCCGGCAGCGCACCGGTAATGGCCCGCAGTCGCGACTCGCTCTCCTTCAATGCCTCCTGTTCCCGTTGCCGTTGCTCGGCATCATGCAGGATCAGCGCCAGCATCAGGGTCAGCGGCACCATCACCGCCAGGAAAGGCCACAGGTGCAACGGCAGCAGCAGCCGGTTTTCCGGGCTCATCAGAAAGGCAATTATGCCCAGGGTGGAAACATGCAACAACAGCACCACCGGCAGCAGGTGACTGATCCGGACTTGCAGCCAGCCCTGCCTCACGCAATGGCGAAATCCCAGGCCCAGCAGCAGCGACAGCCAGATGTTGATGGTGCCGGTCAGGGCGCCGTCACCGCCCAGCCAGAAACGAAAGCCGCCGGCCAACAGCGCCGCCAGGGCGCCGGAAACCGGACCGGCAAACAGCCCGGCCACAAACATGACGCCATTACGGGCATCCAGCAATACACCGGGCGCCACCGTCAGGGGCAGCAGCATGCAGACAATGGTCGCCAGGCCAAACCAGAAGCCGGAGGTGACCACCAACAGCCGGGGATAACGCCAGCCTTTACGCACATTGAGCGACAGCACCCAGCCCATGGCCAGCAAAATAATGGCTTGTTGAATTACGGTTGTAAGCATGAATATCGATAAATGACAGCCGAGCGAGCAAGATAGTATGAACTTAAAACCCGCACCAGCCTGAAATCATTGTTTTATTTATTGACGATTTATAGTGCGGGCAGTCTATCAGAGAAGGCTAAAATCCCCTATGCAAACAGGGGCGTTTTGCGTTGAAAATCATTGTTCTGGCCTGTTTTTTTCAGGCTGCATCTCATCCCGCCGGGCAGCGACATTTCCCCGCTTTATGCCAACTCTGCACGCCCGGCTGGTAAACGCCGGCGCAAAGCCCCCGGTCCCGGGCAAAAACATTAGCGAAAACTAAATAATTGTGGTTTATACGTATAAAAACTTGACGCAGGTCATGGCGTGACCAATAACTAAGCAGAGGCGAAACGAATTTTTCCGTTTCAACTCACACCCGTTTTCAGCCAGCCGGCTTCAGAAATATTTGGGGGAATGAGCCATGCTTTTGAACCACATCTGGGGTCTGTATGCCCACCCCAAGGATGAGTGGCATACCATTGACGACCACCACGAAAGCCTCAGCTACAGTCTGACGCATCTGGCGTTTATCGCCTTGATCCCGTCCGTCTGCACCTTTATTTCAGCCACCATGATCGGCTGGGATTTCGGTACCCAGAACACCATCATGATGACCACGGGCAGCGCACTGGTGATGTCGGTAGGCATGTACTTCACCCTTATCGGTGGCGTCTTTGCTCTTGCCTATCTTACCTACTGGATGGCCAAGACCTTTGGCGCCAGTCCGAACTTTACCCAGAGCATGGAGCTGGCCGCCTATACTGCCACGCCCCTGTTCATGACCGGGCTGGCGGTGCTCTATCCGGATCCAGTGTTCCTGATGCTGGTAGGGCTGGCGGGGCTGGCCTATTCGGTTTACCTGCTTTACTCCGGGGTTCCCATCATTATGCACATTCCCGAAGAGCGCGGCTTCATCTACGCCAGCTCCGTGGTAACCTGCGGTCTTATTCTGCTGGTGTGCATCATGGTCGGCTCGGTGATTGTGTGGAGCTGGGGCATCGGGCCCGTGTATACCTATTAACGTGAAACGTAAAACATAAAACGCAAAAAGCCGGGGATATCCTCGGCTTTTTGCTGACTTGGCGGCAGCAGGCTGGAATGAACATGGCGAATGCCAGCCTGCTTTTTGCCTCGGCTCGTTACGACTGACCTTCGTTGTACATTTCCAGGTGGCTGTTATCGATGTTGTCTTTCTGCCGGGCGGTGTCGTTACGCAGTGAGTCGAGGGCGTCCAGGTATTCCTGGTTTACGTCCTGGGTCACGTACTCGCCGGTAAACACCGAGGTCTCAAAGCGACGCAACTCGGGGTTGAAATGGCGCACCGCGTCTTCCAGATCTTCCAGTTCCTGGAAAATCAGGCCATCGGCGCCGATCAGCTTGCAGATTTCATCGGACTCCCGGCCGTAGGCGATCAGCTCGTTGGGCGAGGGCATGTCGATGCCGTACACGTTCGGGAAACGAATTTCCGGTGCGGCCGAGGCGAAATACACCTTCTTGGCGCCCGCATCCCGGGCCATTTCAATGATCTGCTCGGAGGTGGTGCCGCGCACGATGGAGTCATCCACCAGCAGCACGTTCTTGCCGGCAAATTCAGAAGGAATGGCATTGAGCTTGCGACGCACCGACTGCCGGCGCTGCTGCTGGCCGGGCATGATGAAGGTACGGCCGATATAGCGGTTCTTCACAAAGCCCTGACGATAAGGCAGTTGCAGGTTGTGAGCAATCTCAAGGGCGATGTCGCAGGAGGTCTCGGGAATGGGGATCACCACGTCGATGTTGAGATCTTCCCACTCGCGGGCAATTTTGGCGCCCAGCTTCTGACCCATGCGCACCCGGGCAGCGTACACGGAGACCTTGTCGATAAAGGAGTCGGGACGGGCAAAATACACATACTCGAAAATACAGGAGTTGTGCTGAGGCTCGGCGGCACACTGCTGGGTAAACAGCTCGCCCTGCTCGGTAATGTACACCGCCTCGCCCGGCGCCACATCGCGGATCAGCTCAAAGCCCACCGCGTCCAGGGCCACACTCTCGGACGCCACCATGTATTCGGTGTTGCCGTCTTCGGCCTCGCGCTTGCCCAGTACCAGCGGACGAATGCCGTTGGGATCGCGAAACGCCACCATGCCGTGACCAATGATCACCGCCACGGCGGCGTAGGCACCGCGTACCTTTTCATGCACCCTAGTCACGGCGGCAAACACATGCTCCGGCTCCAGGTGCAGCTTCTGGGTCTGCTGGTCCAGCTCGTGGGCCAGCACGTTGATCAGCACTTCCGAGTCGGAGGTGGTATTGATATGGCGGCGGGCCACGCGGAACTGCTCTTCCTTCAGCTCGGCGGCGTTGGTCAGGTTGCCGTTGTGCGCCAGGGCAATACCAAAGGGCGAGTTCACATAGAAGGGCTGGGCCTGGGCCACACTGCTGCTGCCGGCGGTGGGATAACGGACGTGGCCGATGCCGACGTTACCGATGAGGCGCTCCATGTGGCGCTCTTCAAACACATCCCGCACCAGGCCGTTGGCCTTGCGCTGGCGAAAGGTGTCACCGGAGATGGTAACGATGCCGGCGGCATCCTGTCCTCGGTGCTGAAGTACCGTCAGGGCATCGTAAAGCGCCTGGTTTACCGGGGTCGTACCTTGAATACCGACAATCCCACACATGTCCAAATTTCCTCGAATTACTATAGCTTGGGGGGTAAGAAGCTGGATGAATTCTGCAGCATATTAAAAAACCACTGGATCACGATACCGAACTCGGGAATGAGTACCGACTCCTTCCACCACGGACTATGGGGAAAGGCCGTCAGAGTATCGACAAACAGCAGCAGCGCGGCAACGATAAAGACGCCACGCACGGCGCCAAAACAGACGCCCAGCACCCGGTCGGTGCCCGACAGGCCGGTTCGGGTAACCAGCTCGCCGGTAATGTAGTTGACCAGAGCGCCCAGGATCAGGGTAAGCACAAACAGAATGGCAATGGCAGCACCATTGCGAAACAGCGGATCGGAAATATCGAGAAACACCGCCAGATCGGCGTAAAAACGGCTGGCGATGAAAAAGGCGGCCACCCAGGTGGCGAGTGACATGGCTTCCTTGACGAAGCCCCGGACCAGGCTGATGAGGGCCGACAGGCCGATAATGCCGAGTATTACGTAGTCTATCCAAACCATCATGTTAGTGCCGAAGCCCTCCTGATTGCCGCGCATTCTATCAAATTCGCTTGGTAAAAGGCGACGAAAAAGCGGATAAACTTCATTCAATATGAAATTAGTCGGCCGTGATTCGGCGCCTTTTCGGAACAAAAAAAGGCCGGGGTCATGACCCCGGCCTCATTACCAGTGCTGCCTGTCTCAGCCGATAAACTCGAGGCCGCCCATGTAGGGCTTGAGTACCTCGGGCACACGAATGCGGCCGTCTTCCTGCTGGTAGTTTTCCAGCACCGCCACCAGGGTGCGGCCCACCGCCAGGCCGGAGCCGTTCAGGGTGTGCAGCAGCTGGGGCTTGCCGTCGGCACCGCGGACCCGGGCCTGCATGCGGCGGGCCTGGAAGTCACCGCAGTTGGAAACAGACGAAATTTCCCGGTAGGTGTCCTGGGCCGGCAGCCACACTTCCAGATCGTAGGTTTTGGCGGCACCAAAGCCCATGTCGCCGGTGCACAGGGCCATCACCCGGTAGGGCAACTCCAGACGCTGCAGCACCTTCTCGGCGTGACCGACCATTTCTTCCAGCGCATCCCAGGAGGTGTCGGGGTGCACCAGTTGCACCATTTCCACCTTGTCGAACTGGTGCATGCGAATAAGGCCCCGGGTGTCACGGCCGTAGGAGCCGGCTTCGGAACGGAAACAGGGGGTGTGGGCGGTGAGCTTCATCGGCAGCTGCGCCGGCTCAAAAATCTCGTCCCGGCCGATGTTGGTCAGCGGCACTTCGGAGGTGGGGATCAGCGAGAAACGGCGTACCTTGCCTTCCTCGTCACCCTCGCCTTCGATGGCGGTGTGGAACAGATCGGCGGAGAACTTGGGCAGCTGGCCGGTGCCGTACAGGCTGTCGCTGTTGACCAGATACGGCACATAACACTCGGTGTAGCCATGCTCGGTGGTATGCAGATCCAGCATGAACTGGGCCAGGGCCCGGTGCATGCGGGCAATCTGGCCTTGCATGATCACAAAGCGGGAGCCGGAGAGCTTGACCGCGCCTTCAAAGTCGAGGCCGGCCAGGGCCTCGCCGAGGGCCACGTGATCCTTGGGCTCAAAACCGAGCGCCGTGGGCTCGCCCCAGGTGCGTACGGTGACGTTGTCGTCTTCGTCCTTGCCCACCGGCACCGACTCGTGGGGCAGGTTGGGAATGGCGGCGCAAAAGGCCTGAATCTCGTTCAGCAGCTGGTCCAGCTCCACCTTGCAGCCATCCAGCTCGTCGTTGATGGCGGTCACCGCCGCCTTCAACGGGGCAATGTCTTCACCGTTGCGGGCAGCCTGGCCAATGGCCTTGGAACGGGCATTGCGCTCGGCCTGCAGTTCCTGAGTGCGGGCCTGCAGGGTTTTGCGGCGCTCTTCCAGGCCGTTGAACAGGGCGGTATCCAGGGTGAAGCCGCGGCTTGCCAGCCGCGCGGCCGTGTCGTCAATGTCGCTGCGCAGGTATTTGGAATCCAGCATGAGTTACCTTAAATTCGAATGATGCGCTTGCACGCAGTAGATGAAAGTCGGTTCGGACCACAGTTTATCAGCATCCTCGCCGGCGGGCCAAGGCGAGCGGGCCGGTCTAGCTACCGCTTGTTGCCAGCCTGCTCGTCGAGCTTGCTCAGATAGTCGAGCTTGGCCTGAATCTTCTGCTCAAAGCCCCGCTCGTTGGGGGCATAATAACGCCGCCCGGCCATGGGCTCGGGCAGGTAGGTTTCGCCGGCGGCATAGGCCCCCGGCTCGTTGTGGGCGTAGCGGTACTCGGCGCCATGGCCCAGCTCCTGCATCAGCTTGGTGGGCGCGTTGCGCAGATGCACCGGCACCTCGAAGTCGGGCAACTCGCGGGCGTCCTTCAGCGCCGCCTTCCAGGCGGTATAAAGGGCGTTGCTTTTGGGCGCGCAGGCCAGGTAAACAATGGCCTGGGCGATGGCCCGCTCCCCTTCCGCCGGTCCCACCCGGGTAAAGCAGTCCCAGGCGGCCAGGGCCACGTCCATGGCTTTTGGGTCGGCCAGGCCAATGTCTTCCGAGGCGATGGCCAGCAGCCGACGGGCGATATAGAGGGGATCGCAGCCGGCGGTGATCATTCGCGCATACCAGTACAGGCCGGCATCGGGGTTGGAGCCGCGAATGGACTTGTGAATGGCGGAGATTAAGTCGTAATAGAGATCACCCTGATTATCGAAGCGGGCCAGTCGTTCACCGGTCACCTCCGCCAGCAGGGCCTTGTCGATACGGCGCACACCATTCTGCTCTTCGGCCATGTCCGTCAGCAGCTCGAGGTAGTTGAGTGCCTTGCGGCCATCACCGTCCACCAGGTCGGCCAGGGCCCGCTGTACGCCCTCGACAAGCTCAATGCCCTGCCCCGCCAGACCCCGCTTGTCGTGCAGGGCCTGATGGATCATGGCTTCCACATCGGCGATTTCCAGACGCTTGAGCAGATAAACCCGGGCCCGGGACAAGAGCGCGTTGTTCAGTTCAAAAGAGGGGTTTTCGGTGGTGGCCCCGATAAAGGTGACGGTGCCGTCCTCGATATGAGGCAGAAAGGCATCCTGCTGGGACTTGTTGAAACGGTGCACCTCGTCCACGAACAAAATGGTGCGCCGGCCCGCCAGCTTGTGCTCCCGGGCCCGGTCAATGGCGGCGCGAATGTCCTTCACCCCGGAGGTGACCGCCGAGACTCGCTCCACCTGGGCATCGCAGTAGTGCGCCACCAGCTCGGCCAGGGTGGTCTTGCCGGTGCCCGGCGGCCCCCACAAAATCATGGAATGACAGTGGCCGGCTTCCAGCGCCCGGCGCAGCGGCTTGCCCGGCCCCAGAATATGCTGCTGCCCCAGGTACTGGTCGATGCGCTCCGGGCGCATGCGCGCCGCCAGTGGGCGAAAGTCGTCCTGCTCGAAGTCCAGGCTCAGGGTACTCATGTTGATGCCCTTAACGCTGATCGTCCACCATTACCCCGGCCGGCGGGGTAAAGCGAAAGGCGCTGGCGGCCAGGTCGGGGCTGGCATTAAAGCCGCTCAGGGTAAATTCGCTGCGCTGGCCACCCGATTCCACCACGGTAAAGCGCGCCAGCCGGTCCTGACTGTCAAAGCTCAGGGTAAAACGCTGAATAAGCTCCGCCGGATCCTTGCTGGCCACCACATAGCTGCTGCCCTGCTTGCTGACGTTATAGCCCTGCCAGCGGGCGCGGTCGCCACCGGAGATCAACAAAAACGGCGTGTTCTGCACCGCCTGCGCCAATGGCACTATACTCACCTGCTCCACAAAGGGATCGTACATCCACACATCGGTGCCGTCGGACACGATCAGGCTCTCGTCGGGGCTGGTGGTGTGCCAGCGGAACCGATCGGGCCGGGCCAGTTGCATGCTGCCTTCGGCGCGTTGCATGGGATCGCCGCTTTCGTCATAGACCTGCTGGCTGAAGTCCGCGGAAAAGCGCCCCAGCGCCGACAGCTTTTGCTGCAGCTCGCCGGCCGCATCGGCCAGTACCTGCGTGCTGGTGGCCCACAAGATCACACCCAGCGTCATCAGTTTCTTCATTGATTATCCCCTCGCCGGCGGCGGTGCCAGCACTTCCCGTTGACCATTGCTGCCCGCCGGGCTGACAATGCCCTGGGCTTCCATCTGATCGATGATACGGGCAGCCCTGTTGTAGCCTATCTTGAACTTGCGCTGCACGCTGGAGGTAGAGCCCCGGCGCGACTCTGCGACAAAAGCCACCGCATGGTCGAACAGCTCATCGAGCTCACCATCGGCGCCTTCCGGTGCTTCGCCGGGCAGCAGACCGTCGGCCCCCACCTCGCCACTGAGAATGTCCTCGATGTAATCGGGCTCTCCCCGCTCCTTCCAGGCCGCCACCACCTTGTGCACCTCGTGGTCGTCAACAAAGGCACCGTGTACCCGGGTGGGGTTGCTGTCGCCGGCGGGCAGATAGAGCATGTCACCCATGCCCAGCAGCGATTCTGCGCCCTGCTGATCGAGAATGGTGCGGGAGTCGATTTTGCTCGACACCTGGAACGACATGCGGGTGGGAATGTTGGCCTTGATAAGGCCGGTGATCACGTCCACCGAGGGGCGCTGGGTCGCCAGAACAAGATGAATACCGGCGGCCCGCGCCTTTTGGGCGATACGGGCGATCAGCTCTTCCACCTTCTTGCCGACGATCATCATCATGTCGGCAAACTCGTCGATCACCACCACGATATGGGGCAGTTTTTCCAGCGCCGGCGGATAGGTATCCATGGACTGGGTCGGCTGCCACAGGGGATCGCGCAGCGGCTCACCGGCGTCAATGGCCTCCTGCACCTTGGTATTGAAGCCCTTGAGGTTACGCACCCCCATAGCCGACATCAGCTTGTAGCGCCGTTCCATTTCGCCCACGCACCAGCGCAGGGCGTTGGCCGCTTCCTTCATGTCGGTCACCACTTCGGTGAGCAGATGGGGAATGCCTTCATACACCGACAATTCCAGCATTTTGGGGTCGATCATGATAAAGCGCACCTCTTCCGGGGTGGCCTTGAACAGCATCGACAAAATCATCACGTTGACCCCCACCGACTTGCCCGAGCCGGTGGTACCGGCCACCAGCACGTGGGGCATCTTGGCGAGGTTGACCACCACGGGGTCGCCGGCAATGTCCTGGCCCAGCACCATGGTCAGCGGATGCTGGCTGTGGTGGAACAGCTCGGTGTCGATCACCTCGCGCAGGTACACGGTTTCGCGCCGGGTATTGGGCAGTTCCAGGCCCACGTAGGGCTTGCCGGGAATGACTTCCACCACCCGCACGCTGATGGCGGACAGAGACCGGGCCAGATCCCGGGCCAGGTTGGTGATTTTGCTGACCTTGACCCCGGGGGCCAGATCCAGCTCAAAGCGGGTGATCACCGGCCCAGGATACACGCCCACCACATTGGCCTGCACGTTGTAGTCGGCCAGCTTGGCTTCCACCAGCCGGGCAATACGCTCCAGCTCCTCTTCGCTGACCGCATGCTGGCGCGGTTTGGGCGGATCCAGCAGGGTCACTTCCGGTACCGGGCTCAGCTGGCTGGCAGGCACCTTGCGGGCCGGTGCCGGCGGGGCGGCGGGCCGCTCGGATGGCGCCGCCTGGGTGCTGCCGGCTTCATCTTCGCTCAGCCAGGGCAGGTCCAGGGCCTCATCGTCGTCGTCATCATCGTCCAGGTTCCAGCCGTTGGTTTCGGCCAGGGTGGCCACCGGCGGCTCGTCGTCATCCACCGCCGGCGCGCTCAGCACCGTTTCCTGCCGGCGGGGGGGCAATTTTTTCTGGGGCGCGGGCCTGGGCTCGGGACTCTGAGGGGCCGGCGCCAGCAAGGGATCGTCGTCATCCTGCTCGGGCTCGGCATCGGCATCCTGATCACGGCCGAGACGATCCCGAAAACGGCGCCAGCCGGCAAAGCCGGCTTCCCGGGACGGCGCCTCGGCCACCGGAGCAGGCTCGCAGGCCTGCGCCACCGGCTCTGGTTCATCACCGCGACCACGCCGGGTCTGCCAGTCGGCAATGCGGCCCGGCAGTGTCGACAGCCAGCCCGGCGCTTCCATTACCAGGGCGCCGAGGCGCTCCACGATCAGCAGCCAGGACCAGCCGGTAAAAAAGGTCACCCCGGTGGCAAAACAGCACAGCAGCATCAGGGTGGTACCCAGGCTGCCAAACACCGGGTTCAGCGCGCCAGCCAGCATGTCGCCAATCAGGCCGCCGGAAGAGAAATAGTAGATATCGCCGATGTTCATGCTGGCCAGGGCCAGCAGGCTCAGCAGCACCATCAGAAAGCCGATGATGCGCAGGCTCAGGGTCAGGTAGCAGATCTCGATCAGCCCCTTGGGCCGCCACAGCGTCACCCAGCCCACAAACACCATAAAGGGCGGCAGCAGGTAGGCGGAAAAGCCGAACACAAACAACAGTATGTCGGCCAGCCAGGCTCCCGCCGGGCCGGCGGCATTGCTGATGTCGCCGCCCCAGGCGGTTTGCGACCAGCCCGGATCCGACGGGTGATAGGACACCAGCGACAGCATCATGAACACGGCCAGTAAAATGATGGCTATCAGCCCGGCCTCAAAGAGACGCTGCAAACCAGACATGGGAGTAAACAGCTTTTTCTCCGCCAAACGTCCGCTCCTCGTTATTATGATTGTGCTCAGGTTATCAGGGCTTCGCGACGGAAGAGGTCGCCGCCACACCGTTACCCGTTACAACGACAAACGAGCGGCCGGGGCCGCTCGCTGAAAGTGGGTCTCAAGTCCCGCCGGCATAAAAATACCAGAGCGGGACACAATAGCACAGCTTAACGGGTATTGATCACCAGACGGTTGCTCTGCTTGACCTCTTCCATCACCACATAGGTGCGGGTGTCGTTGACACCGGGCAGGCGCAGCAGGGTTTCGCCCAGCAGCTTGCGATAGGCGGACATGTCGGCCACCCGGGTTTTCAGCAGATAGTCGAAGTCGCCGGATACCAGGTGGCACTCCTGAATTTCTTCCAGTTTCTGCACGGCGTCGTTGAACTCGTCAAACACGTCCGGAGTGCCCCGGTTCAGGGTAATTTCCACAAACACCAGCAGCGAGGCATCAAGAAACTGGGGGTTGAGAATGGCGGTATAGCCTTCGATATATCCCTGGCGCTCCAGCCGGCGCACCCGCTCCAGGCAGGGTGTGGGGCTCAGGCCTACCCGCTTGGACAGCTCCACATTGGAAATACGGCCATCCTGCTGCAGCTCGTTGAGTATGTTGCGGTCGATGCGATCGAGCTCCTTGAGGGGCCGGTTGTTAGCATCCAACACTTCATCCATCCTTTGGCTCATTTTAGGTACATTCCACTTATTGATACGGGACTTGGTCGGCATCGGGCCATGCACGCCGGCATGCCTTCAACCTGCTCATACATGTTCACTGTCGCCACCGCCGGGCTTAGCCACGACGGGCCGCGACAATAAAATAAAAATCTGAAATTATTGATTACATATACAATAAAGTAACAAACAGGAGCTTAACATGATAAATGGCAAACCGGTAGCACAACTGTTTGTCTGAAACGGAAAAAAGGCGCCAAATTTCAGTTAAAAAAATGCCGGGCAGGTATTTCCCCTGAAACACCCGTTAAAATTTCCACCTGAAGCAAAGTAATGAATACTGCTGCTCAATACGGTCACGGCCACCCCGACCTTTGGCAAAACCCCTGATGAAGAAAGATGACGCAGCATTTTGTCTTGGTCGTGGCGCCCTGAAAATCGCCTTTAAATATAATGGAGTTATATTGCATAACTATTCGTTATAAATCTTTTTTTCACCGTTTACTCCTTGCCAGGCCGGCAAACCCCGCCGAGGTTCTTTATTCCATTTTCGCTATCCCCTACAATCTGGGCCAACATCGTCGCCCATTTGCCAAGGTTGGAGAAATACATGAGTCAAGCCAAACACGCCAAACTGCTTATCCTGGGATCAGGCCCCGCGGGCTATACCGCCGCCGTGTATGCCGCCCGGGCCAACCTCAGCCCGGTGCTGGTCACCGGCATTCAGCAGGGCGGTCAGCTGACCACCACCACCGAAGTGGAAAACTGGCCCGGCGACGCGGAAGGCCTGACCGGCCCGGCGCTGATGGAGCGCATGAAAGAGCATGCCGAGCGCTTTGAAACCGAGATTGTGTTCGACCACATTCACACCGTGGAGCTGAGCCAGCGCCCCTTCCGTCTCAAGGGCGACACCGGCGAATACACCTGTGATGCGCTGATCATCGCCACCGGCGCCTCCGCCAAGTACCTGGGCCTGCCGTCTGAAGAAGCCTTTCAGGGCCGTGGTGTGTCTGCCTGCGCCACCTGCGACGGCTTTTTCTACCGCAACCAGAAAGTGGCCGTGGTCGGCGGTGGCAACACCGCCGTGGAAGAAGCCCTGTATCTCTCCAACATCGCCGCCGAGGTGCACCTGATCCACCGTCGCGATCAGTTCCGCTCCGAGAAGATTTTGATCGACCGGCTGATGGACAAGGTTGAAAACGGCAACATCATTCTGCACACCGACCGCACCCTGGACGAAGTGCTGGGTGACGACATGGGGGTAACCGGTGTGCGGCTGAAGGACACACAGTCCGATGCCACCGAGCAACTGGACGTGGCCGGCGTCTTTATCGCCATTGGCCACCAGCCCAACACCGGCATCTTTGCCGAGCAGCTGGACATGGAAAACGGCTACCTCAAGGTACAGTCCGGCCTGCACGGTAACGCCACCCAGACCAGCATCGAGGGCGTGTTCGCCGCCGGCGACGTCATGGATCACGTTTACCGCCAGGCCATCACCTCCGCCGGCACCGGCTGCATGGCCGCCCTGGACGCCGAGCGCTACCTGGACGCCCAGGCTCAGCTGTAAGGCTTCGGCTGGCAAAACGTAAAACGGCGCTGTCTAACAGCGCCGTTTTTTTTGGCTCAGGCGGTTTGGGGCGCCGGCGGCTGGTGTTGCGCCACGTAGTCCAGCGCGCGTTGCAGGGTGGGACAAAATGACAACTCGCCATTCACCGGGGTCATGCCGGCACGGGCCAGGGTTTTCAGTGGCTGGGTCTGCAGATCCGCCACCACCACTTCAATGCCGTTGCGGCCACACTCGCCGACAAACCGGTTCAGTGCCGACAGACCGCCGGCATCCAGCACCGGTACCGCGTCCATATACAACACCACGCCCCTGTGCTCACGCACCAGCAGCGCCAGCTCGCTGAACACCTTGTCGGCGGCGGCAAAAAACAGCGGCCCGTTGATTTTGTACACCACCCAGCCCGCCGGCACTCCGTGCGGCACCATGCGTTCATGACGGGAGATGTCGATCACCCGGGTCATGTCGGCGATGTTTTTTACAAACAACACGGTAGCCAGCAGCATGCCGGTGGTAATGGCGATCACCATGTCAAAGACGATGGTGAGCGAAAAGCAGGTCAGGAACACCAGCAAATCCCCTTTGGGCGCGGTTCTGAACAAATGCACCGCCTTGGGAGCCTCGCTCATGTTCCAGGCCACCACCAGCAGCAGCGCCGCCATGGCCGGCATGGGCAGGTATGCCAGCAAGCGCGCCAGCAACACCAGCCCCGCCAGCACCACCAGGGCGTGCACCATGGCCGCCACCGGCGACACCGCCCCCGCCCTGAAATTGGCGGCGGAGCGGGCAATGGCTGCGGTGGCAGGAATGCCGCCAAAAAACGGGGCGATCAGGTTGCCGATGCCCTGCCCCAGCAGCTCGCTGTTGGCACTGTGGCGCTTGCCGGTCATGCCGTCCAGCACCACGGCGCACAGCAGTGACTCAATCGCTCCCAGCATGGCGATGGCAAAGGCCCCCGGCAGCAGATCCCGCATCAGCTGCCAGCTCAGCCCAATGGCTTCTCCCTGCGGGCCGGGCTGCAACCAGGGCCAGACAAAGTCGGGCAACACCGGTGGTATGCCCGCCCCTTGCGTGCCGTCGGGCAACAGGTAACTGAAACGGCTGCTAATGGTTTCAATTCCCAGGCCCTGCTGATTCAGCCAGACCGCCATCAGGCTGGCCAGCAGCACCGCCAGCAGATGGGGCGGCACACCGGTTTTCAGCCGGGGCCAGAGCAGCATGATGGCCAGGGTCAGCCCGGCCACCAGCAGACTGGGCCAGTGCAGTGCCGGCAGGTGCCCGGCCAGGGCCACCAGACGGGGCACAAAGGCCTCGGGCAGCTCACCGGGCGTGAGGCCAAAAAAGTCCTTTAGTTGCAGGCCGGCAATGACCACGGCGATACCTGCGGTAAACCCCAGGGTGACCGGCTCGGGAATGTATTCCACCAGCCGACCCAAGCGCAGCAGCGCCATCAGCACCAGCATGGCCCCGGCCATCAGGGTGGCCAGCAACAGGCCGCCCAGGCCATAGCTCTGCGCAATGGGATAAAGGATCACCACAAAGGCCGCCGTGGGCCCGGAAATACTGAGCCGGGAGCCGCCGGTCAGAGCGATGACAAAGCCGCCGATAATGGCGGTATAGAGGCCGTACTGGGGTGCCACGCCACTGGCGATGGCCAGTGCCATGGCCAACGGAATGGCGATAATGCCGACCGTGATCCCGGCCAGCACATCCTTGAGCAGCTGGGCCCGGCCATAAGGCTCACGGCGACAGGCTTCTCCCAGGGCATGACCGGGACGAAGGGAAAACAGGTGGGCACGATGGGACATGGCTGGCTCCGCAGTGGGTTAAGGCATGAACAATCCTTGATTGTATTCTCATCAGCAGCGCATTCAATGATAATATGATTAACATGTGATGTACCCCGGAGGTAGTATGGAGCAAAGAACCGCCCGCCTGACCCTGCTTATCGACCCACGCAAGAAGGCGCTGTTTGAACAACTCTGCGCCGAAGAAGACGTGACCCCGTCCCAGAAAGTGCGCCAGTTCATTCGTGAATACATCGAGCAGAAAACCGGCGAAGACTGGCAGAAGTCATCCCGCTGAGTCCGGAGTAAACCATGTACCTGACGCAACTGGATGAACGGCTGTGGTTTCCCGATCCCGACACGGCCCTGGCTGATCCCGAGGGCCTGCTGGCGGTGGGTGGCGATCTGCGCCCCGAGCGGCTGCTGCTGGCCTACCGCATGGGCATTTTTCCCTGGTATGACGAGTCCCAGCCGCCGCTGTGGTGGTCGCCGGATCCCCGTGCCGTGCTGCAGCCCGACGCCCTGCACGTCAGCCGCAGCCTGGCCAAACTGGCGCGCAAAAACCGCTACCGGCTGACCGTCAACCATGCCTTTGAGGCGGTGATTCGCCACTGCCGGGAGCTGCGTGAAGACGGCCCCGGCACCTGGATCACCCCCGATATCGAGCATAACTACTGCCGGCTGCACCATCAGGGTCACGCCCATTCGGTGGAGGTATGGGACGAACAGCAACTGGTGGCCGGGCTTTACGGCATTGGTCTGGGCCGGCTGTTTTGCGGCGAGTCCATGTTTCACCTGGTGAGCAACGGCTCCAAGCTGGCCATGCTGGGGTTGTGCCGGCATTTTGCCCGCCACGGTGGCGCCCTGGTGGACTGCCAGCTGCCCAACCCGCACCTGCAAAGCCTGGGGGTGGTGAGCTGGCCGCGTGCCCGCTTTCTGCATAAACTCAAAGAGCTGCAACATGCGCCCGTTTCCGCCACCTGCTGGCAACCCAGTGAGCTGAGTTTATGAGGGAAGTAAACCTGAAAGTGGGGCTGACGCCCAAGCACCCCTGCAGTTACCTGCCGGGGCGGCTGGAACAACTGCTGGTATTACTCGATCGCGAACTGCTGTGCCCCGAGGGCTACGAGCAGCTGCTGTCGGCGGGCTTCCGCCGCAGTGGCTCCGATATTTACCGGCCCCGCTGCCAGGCCTGCCAGGCCTGCGAGTCATTGCGCATTGCGGTCGACGACTTTACTCCGGGGCGCAGCCAGAAGCGCATTCGGCGCAAGAACCGCGATGTCCGTCTTGTGCTGAGCGAGCAGGACAAACCCGAGTACTTCGCCCTTTACCAGCACTATATCAACCGGCGCCACCGGGACGGCACCATGTATCCGGCCAGCCGCCAGCAGTATGAAGGCTTTCTGTTATGCCAATGGCTGCCACCGCTGTTTATGGAGTTTCACCAGGGTGGCCGGCTGATTGGGGTGGCAGTGACCGATCTGCTGAGCGAGGCGCTCAGCGCCATGTACACCTTTTACGACCCCGACGAAGAGCACAGATCTCTGGGGACGTTTGCCATTCTCAGCCAGATTCAACTGGCCCGGCAGCTTAACAAACACTGGCTGTATCTGGGTTATCAGGTCGACGGTTGCCGCAAAATGAATTACAAGCAGCACTTCCGGCCCCATCAGCGGCTGATTGACGGCCACTGGCAAACGATGAAAGACGGAGCCTAAACTTTACACTGAAAGCGAAATCCGGCATGATCCCAGCCGTTTTTATTGCCTGCGCTAACAAGAGGACTCAATGGCTAAAGAAGACAGTATTGAAATGCAGGGGACCATCCTGGAAACCCTGCCAAACACCATGTTTCGCGTTGAGCTGGAAAACGGCCATGTGGTCACCGCTCACATCTCCGGCAAGATGCGCAAAAACTACATCCGTATCCTGACCGGTGACAAGGTCACTGTCCAGCTGACTCCCTACGACCTGTCCAAGGGTCGCATCGTCTTCCGCTCTCGCTAATTCGCTCCTCCGTTTCGGTTGAGGCAACAGGCTGCATAGCCCGGGGCGAGCCCTTCGCCCTTATCGCCAGGCACGACTCCGTTTTCGCTGGAAGAAAAAAATGCCCGGTGCCGTTACCGGCACCGGGCATGATGCGTGCTGACCGAGCCAATCTCAGGCCATGGACGCTTCCGACTGAAACTCAAAGTGCAGCTCGTCGCCTGCCAGGGTGACGCGTACCGTGCCGCCGCCCACCAGCTCACCAAACAGCAATTCGTTGGCCAGCGGCTTTTTCAGTTGCTCCTGGATCACCCGGCTCATGGGACGGGCCCCCATGGACTTGTCGTAGCCTTTTTCCGCCAGCCAGTGACGGGCCGGCTCGCTGACTTCCAGCGACACGCCCTTGGCATCCAGCTGCGCCTGCAGCTCCACAATGAACTTGTCCACCACCCGGTGAATGATGTCCATGTTGAGATGGTTGAACCAGATGATGTGATCCAGCCGGTTGCGGAACTCGGGGGCAAAGGTGCGGTTGATTTCGGTCATGGCGTCATGACTGTGGTCCTGCTGCTGGAAGCCGATGGACTTGCGCACGGTTTCCTGTACCCCGGCGTTGGTGGTCATCACCAGGATCACGTTACGGAAGTCCGCCTTGCGGCCATTGTTGTCGGTGAGGGTACCGTTATCCATCACCTGCAGCAGAATGTTGAACACATCCGGGTGCGCCTTTTCGATTTCGTCGAGCAGCAACACCGCATGGGGATGCTTGATCACCGCATCGGTGAGCAGGCCGCCCTGATCAAAACCCACATAGCCCGGAGGCGCACCGATCAGACGTGACACCGTATGGGCTTCCATGTATTCCGACATATCAAAGCGGATCAGCTCAATGCCGAGAATGCGCGCCAGCTGCTGAGTGACCTCGGTCTTACCCACCCCGGTGGGGCCGGCAAACAGGAAAGAGCCGATGGGGCGCGTTTCGTGGCCCAGCCCGGCCCGGCTCAGACGAATGGAGTCGGTGAGCACGGAAATGGCCTTGTCCTGACCAAACACCACCATTTTCAGGTTGGGCTCCAGGTTCTTCAGGGCCTCCTTGTCGGAGCTGGACACGGACTTTTCCGGAATGCGCGCAATCTTGGCGACGATGGCCTCGATATCACCCACGCCGATGGTCTTTTTGCGCTTGGACGGCGGCAGCATGCGGATCTGGGCACCGGCCTCGTCGATCACGTCAATGGCCTTGTCGGGCAAATGCCGGTCGTTGATGTACTTGGCCGACAGCTCAGCGGCCGCCCGCAGCGCCTTGCTGGTGTAACGCACATCGTGGTGAGATTCGTAGCGGCTTTTCAGCCCCTGCAGAATCTTGGCGGTGTCGTCAACGGACGGCTCCAGAATGTCGATCTTCTGAAAACGCCGCGCCAGGGCCCGATCCTTTTCAAAGATCTGGCTGTATTCCTGGTAGGTGGTGGAGCCCACGCAACGGATCTGACCGCTGGACAGCAGCGGCTTCAGCAGGTTGGCGGCGTCGAGCTGACCACCGGAAGCCGCACCGGCACCGATGATGGTGTGGATCTCGTCGATGAACAGAATGGCGCCCTTTTGCTTTTCAAACTGCTTGAGCACCGCCTTGAAGCGTTTTTCAAAGTCGCCCCGGTATTTGGTGCCCGCCAGCAGGGAGCCCATGTCGAGGGAGTAAATGGTGCTGTCGGCAATGATTTCGGGCACGTCCTCATGCACGATACGATAAGCCAGACCCTCGGCGATGGCGGTTTTCCCCACCCCGGCCTCACCCACCAGCAGCGGGTTGTTCTTGCGCCGGCGGCACAATACCTGAATGGTGCGGTTGAGCTCCTGATCACGGCCAATCAGCGGATCGATACGGCCTTCCTTTACCCACTGATTCAGGTTGATGACAAAGCCTTCGGTCTGGTTGTTGGCGGCTTCGTCGTTCTGCTCTTCCTGCTGGGACGACGGCGCGTCTTCCTGCTCGCCGTCCTTGCGAATGCCGTGAGACAGAAAATTGACCACATCGAGTCGGCCCACGCCGACCTTTTTCAGCAGGTAGGCCGCCTGGGACTCCTGCTCGCTGAACACGGCCACCAGCACGTTGGCACCGGTCACCTCGGCATTGCCCGATGACTGCACATGGAATACCGCCCGTTGCAGCACCCGCTGAAAGCCCAGGGTGGGCTGGGTTTCGATTTCATCGTCGCCCACGGGAATCAACGGCGTGGTCTGTTCAATAAAGCTGTGGGTTTCGCGCCGCAACTGCTCCAGATCGGCACCGCAGGCCAGCAAGGCCTCTTTGGCCGACGGATTGTCGAGCAGGGCCAGCAACAGGTGCTCCACCGTCATGAACTCGTGACGCGATCGGCGGGCTTCGTTGAAGGCATCGTTCAACGTGCTCTCAAGATCTTTGTTCAACATAGGCACCTCCCCTAAGAAACTCCGGTCACCCTGTTCGGGCGCTTTTATGCCTGCTCCATGGTGCACAACAACGGATGTTCGTGCGTACGGGCAAACTTGTTCACTTGCGCTACCTTGGTCTCTGCTATTTCTGCGGTAAACAGTCCGCAGACCCCCTTGCCCTGGTAGTGCACCGACAGCATCACTTCGGTGGCCTTGTCCATGTCCATGGCGAAGAATTTTTGCAGCACTTCCACAACAAAATCCATGGGGGTGTAATCGTCATTATTCAAGATGACCTTGTACATAGGAGGGGGTTGCAGCGCGGTTTCTTCCGCCTCCTTCGGTTTATCATCCAGGGTATGCTGTGTTCTCCTGCCCATATAGTTACTCTAAATCACTGAATTGGATCCCGCTACACCGGTCCGGGCAAGGGGTATTCGAGTGTGCCCCCTGTCGCCATGGCCGTACGGTACGGGCCTGTTACCCTCACCCTACCGCCTGCGCCGCCACTGTCAACAACCACCTTAAGGATGACGTTTTTTTACCCTGACAGAGCGCCCGGAACGAGGCATGAGGCACTTGACTCCCTCACCGGTTTCACTAGAGTGGTTAACGGGTCGCCAGTAAAGCTTCATTCGAGGCTTTTCTTGCGCCCGCATCCGGCGAAAATTCGCCTGAAGTTATAATTGGCTGCGGCCAGTTTCTCAATGTTGTTTAGGATGTTTGAGTAAAAGGATGCACGAGTATGACAACCGGAACGGTGAAGTGGTTTAACAATGCCAAGGGATTTGGCTTTATCTGTCCGGAGGAAGGTGGCGAGGACGTGTTCGCCCACTTTTCCACCATTCAGATGGAAGGATACCGAACCCTGAAAGCGGGCCAGGTCGTTCGTTACGAAATAGAAAAAGGCCCCAAAGGTAACCATGCGGTCAGCATAGTACCGGCGGGTCAGCCTGCATAATAAAGCACGGGAAGACAATGTATTCCCAGTAAGCAAGAGGCGCCATTGGCGCCTCTTCTTCGTTCAGTCAGGCGCCATCTCAGGCCCCAAGCCAGCGGCTGAGGCCGTAGCCCAGCAGCGCCAGCCCCAGCAGCACCATGCCGAGCTTGCGCGCGTGACGGCGCCACAGCGCCAGCGCCCGCTCTCCCGTCAACCGCACCAGCCAGGCCAGCCCGAAATAGCGAATACCGCGCCCGATGGCCGAGGCCAGCATAAACAGCCCCAGGGAATACCCCACGGCGCCGGCGGCCAGCATGGCCACCTGAAAAGGTACCGGCGTGATGCCCACCATCACAATGGCCATAAAGCCGTCATTGGATAATTCCCGGCTGAAGGCATCAAAGGCCTGCTGTCCGTTCAGCACCTCCAGCAGTGGCTGTCCCAGGCTGTCAAACAGCCAGGCTCCCAGGCCATAGCCCAGCAGGGCGCCGCTCAGACACCCCGCCAGGGCAGTGGCGGCCAGCGACCACAGGCGCGCCCGCTCTACCAGCATCAGCGGGATCAGCAACAGTTCAAGGGGAATGGGCAGGATCACCGCCTCCAGCAGCGCAGCCACAAACACCACCGGCAGCAGCCAGGCCGAGCCGGTAACGCGGCTGAGCCAGGGCGGCAGTTGCTCATCGGGTTGCATCATCAGGCTCCGTTACCGAGAAATGACCGTTGCCAGTATGCCGAATGCGGGCGCGCTTTTCCCCGTTCACCGGCTTTGTTAAGTTAAAGGCTGTTCCGTTCAAAAGGAAATACCGCCCATGGAAGCCAGTCTGCTCGCACCCGCGCTTTTATCTCCCGACCAGCTCACCCTGGCTCGTTGCAAGGAAATCCTGGCCCGCCTGCAGGGCTGGCTGGAGCAGCGCTTTGATGCCGGCGACGACATCAACGAGCTGGTGAGCACCCGCTCCCAGCATATGGATCAGCTGCTCACCGGGCTGTGGGCCCGCCATGGCCTGGCCGAGTCACCGGAACTGGCGCTGGTGGCCGTCGGCGGCTATGGCCGGGGGGAGCTGCACCCCTGCTCCGACATCGACCTGCTCATCCTGTGCCGCCATGAACTGGACCCGGCCCTGAACGAGCGCGTCGGCGACTTTGTCACCCAGTTGTGGGATCTGCACCTGGAGGTGGGCCACAGCGTGCGCTCGGTAGCCGAATGCGTTGAACAGGGCGAGCAGGACATTACCGTGGCCACCAATCTGATTGAAGCCAGGCTGATTACCGGCTGCTACGACACCTTTGCCGCTCTGACCCGGGCCACGGCACCGGACCGGTTCTGGCCCAGCCAGGCCTTTTTCGAGGCCAAACGCACCGAACAGGAACAGCGCCACTGCCAGTTTCACGACACCAGCTACAAGCTGGAGCCGGACATCAAAAACAGCCCCGGCGGCCTGCGCGACATTCAGACCATCAGCTGGGTGGCCCGCCGCCACTTCGGTGCCACCACCCTGGGCGAAATGGTCAGCCACGGCTTTCTCGATCAGGCCGAATATGACGAGCTGCAGGATTGCCAGAACTTTCTGTGGAAGCTGCGCTTTGCCCTGCACACCGAGATCCGGCGGCCCGACAACCGGCTGCTGTTCGACCGCCAGCGAGCGGTGGCCACCGCCCTGGGCTACGCCGGCGAGGGCAACGAGCCCATCGAGCGCATGATGAAGCGCTACTACCAGACGGTACGCCGGGTGGCCGAACTCAACGAAATGCTGCTGCAGCTGTTTGACGAAGCCATTCTGGGTCATATAGCCATGGACGTTAAAAGCCTGACGCCGGAGTTTCGCCTGCGCGGCCGGCTGATCGACGTGGTC
The DNA here is from genome assembly GCF_030732065.1 of Oceanimonas aquatica. GTDB lineage: Bacteria > Pseudomonadota > Gammaproteobacteria > Enterobacterales > Aeromonadaceae > Oceanimonas. The sequence continues at coordinate 108,914 of NZ_JAVBHX010000001.1, read as the reverse complement.
GATCCCGAGCTGTTCAACAAGGAGCCCGCCGCCATCTTAAGGCTGTTCTACCAGATAGCCGCCTACCCCCAGATCAGCGGCATCTATTCCACCACCCTGCGCCAGCTGCGGGATGCCCGACGGCGGCTGAGCGGTTTTTTGTGCGAGCGGGCCGACTGCCGCCGGCTGTTCATGATGCTGATCCGCCACCCCGGCAGCGGCCGCCTGGCCCTGACCCTGATGCACCGCTACGGCGTGCTCGCCGCCTACTTTCCCCAGTGGAACAAGATTGTCGGCCAGATGCAGTTCGACATGTTTCATGCCTACCCGGTGGATGAACATACCCACAGAGTGCTGACCAACATCGGCCGGTTTCGCGATGACGCTCGCCGGCGCAGCCACCCGCTGTGCTTTGACATCGCCAACCGGCTGCGCAAGCCCGAGCTGCTGTTGCTGGCCGGGCTGTTTCACGACATCGCCAAGGGCCGGGGCGGCGATCACTCCACCCTGGGAGCCGACGACGCCCTGGACTTTTGTCTGGAGCACGGTCTTGACCGCTCCGATGCCCGCCTGGTGTCCTGGCTGGTGCGCCGGCATTTGCTGATGTCGGTCACCGCCCAGCGCCGGGACATTCATGACCCCGAAGTGATCCGCGACTTCGCCACCCAGGTGCGCGACGAGCTGCACCTCGACTTTCTCTACTGCCTGACGGTGGCCGACATCTGCGCCACCAACGACACCCTGTGGAATGACTGGAAGGGCAGCCTGCTGCGCGAGCTGTATTTCGCCACCCAGAAAGCGCTGCGCCGGGGGCTGGAAAACCCGCCGGATCTGCGCCTGCGCATTCGTGAAAACCAGCAGCAGGCGCGCCGCCTGCTGGATCACCTGGACACCGCGGTTGAGCAAATCAAGCCATTGTGGGCCCGCTTTCCCGCCGACTATTTTCTGCGTCATACTCCGGAACAGATCGCCTGGCACAGCCGGCATATTCTGGCCCACGGCGAGGCCCGGCAGCCGCTGGTGCAGATCAGCCAGCAGCCCGGCCGCGGCGGCAGCGAGCTGTTTATCTACTGCCCAGACTCCCCCAACCTGTTTGGCCGGGTGGCGGCGGCGCTGGATCAGAAAAACCTCAACATTCACGATGCCCAGATCATGACCTCGAAAGACGGCTATGCCCTCGACACCTTTATCGTGCTCGAGCCCGACGGCCAGCCGGTGAGCGGCGATCGCCTGAGCGAGCTGTGCACCGATCTGGCCCTGGCACTGAACGGCCGTACGCCGCCGGTGGTCCGCATTCGGCCACCTTCGCGCCGGCACCGGGAATTTTATGTGCCCACCCGAGTGCAGTTTCTGGAGCCGGAGCGCAGCAGCAAACGTACCCTGATGGAGCTGGTGGCACTCGATACCCCCGGCCTGCTGGCCCGCACCGGTGCCGTGTTCAGCCGGCTGGGACTGAATCTGCATGCCGCCAAGATCACCACCATCGGCGAGCGGGTGGAAGACTTTTTCAGTCTCACCAACGGCGAGGATCGGCCATTAACTGAGCAGGAGCAGGGGCAATTGCGAGAAAAGTTGGTGGATGAACTCAACCACGAGGACAAAATGTGATAAAAGGTGCATCAATTTCAGGAAAAGCAACAAAATTAACGGAGTGAACACCATGGCAAACTTTGCTTTCGGTCTGGGCGTGGGCACCAAGTCCGCCAAGGGAGAATGGCTGGAGGTTTACTATAACCTGCCGCTGCTGAACGCGGATGACGCACTGATCGCCGCCGTGGCCGACCAGATTGGCTACCAGGGTGGCAACGCCGCCGTCGAAATCACCGCCGAACAACTGGCCGGGCTGAAAGCGGCCTTCCAGTCTGCCAGCGCCGCCGAACAGGCCGGCATCGCAGAGATCCTGGAAGGCACCGACCAGCCACTGGTAGTGACCATTCTGGAAACCGACGCTGCCCCCGCCTCCACCGCCGAGGTGTACCTTAAGCTGGCGCTGCTGTCGCACCGTCTGGTTCAGCCTCATGGCCTGGACTTGTCCGGCATGTTCGGTCTGTTGCCCAACGTGGCCTGGACCAGCGAAGGCGCCATCGCCGTGGACGAACTGGCCAAGCGCCAGCTGCAGGCGCGCGCTCAAGGGCGCACCATCAGCGTCAACTCCGTGGACAAGTTCCCCAAGATGACCGACTACGTGGTGCCTGCCGGCGTGCGCATCGGCGATGCGTCCCGCATTCGCCTGGGCGCGCATGTGGGTGAAGGCACCACCGTCATGCACGAAGGCTTTATCAACTTCAACGCCGGCACCCTGGGCGTGAGCATGGTGGAAGGCCGCATCTCCGCCGGCGTGGTCGTCGGCAACGGCTCCGACCTGGGCGGCGGCTGCTCCACCATGGGCACCCTGTCCGGTGGCGGCAACATCGTCATCTCCGTGGGTGAAGGCAGCCTGCTGGGCGCCAACGCCGGCCTGGGCATTCCCCTGGGTGATCGCTGCACCATCGAGTCCGGCCTGTACATCACCGCCGGCGCCAAGGTCACCGTGCTGGACGATCAGAACAACGAAGTACAGACCGTGAAAGCCGCCGATCTGGCCGGCAAGCCGGATCTGCTGTTCCGTCGCAACTCCCAGACCGGCCGCATCGAGGTGAAGACCAACAAGTCCGCCATCGAGCTGAACGCCGAGCTGCACAAGCACAACTGATCCTCGGTTATGCCGGCCTTTGAGCCGGCATCTTCTGAATGCATGACGTAGCCCGTTACAAAGATACCGGGTCAAGCCCGGTATGACGGTACTCTGTCCATGCAAACGGCGCTGTCACCGACAGCGCCGTTTTTGTCTTCGCGACCAGAAAACCACCACCCCGAACACTTTTCTGCTATCATGCGCGCCCGGCCATTCCGGCCCCTTTCATTTCTCGACACTGCAAGAGCCTTCCGTGACCAACACCGACTTTTCCACCCTGCCGCTGGGACCCACCCTGCTCGATAACCTCACCAGCCTGGGCTACAGCCGCATGACTCCCATACAGGCTCAGGGCCTGCCGTTGGTGCTGGCCGGCAACGACGTCATCGCCCAGGCCAGCACCGGCAGTGGCAAAACCCTGACCTTTGGCCTGGGGCTGCTGTCGCGCCTTAACGTGAGCCGCAACCGAGTACAGGCCATGGTGCTGTGCCCCACCCGCGAGCTGGCGGATCAGGTGGCGCGGGAGCTGCGCAAGCTGGCCCGGACCATGGCCAATGTCAAGCTGGTGTCCCTGTGTGGCGGCTCGCCCACGGCGGCCCAGACGGCCACCCTGCAATTTGGCGCCCATATCGTGGTGGGCACGCCGGGACGCATGCTCAAGCACCTGCAACAGGGCAGCCTGAGCCTGGACGCCCTCGACACCCTGGTGCTGGACGAAGCGGATCGCATGCTCGACATGGGCTTTGCCGACGACATTCGCAAGGTGGTGGCATTTGCCCCCGCCGAGCGCCAGACCCTGCTGTTTTCCGCCACCTACCCCGACGGCATTGCCGAGCTGAGCCGCGGCCTGCAGCGCCAGCCTCAGCAAATTGCGGTGGCCGATGAGCAAAACGCCGACAACATTGTGGAGCTGCTGTTTGAGGTCACGCCCGACCAGCGCAAGACCGCGCTGGCCGCCATGCTGGCCCACTATGCCCCCGCCTCCGCCGTGGTGTTCTGCAACACCAAACGGGCCTGTCAGGAAGTAGCCGATCACCTCAACGGCCTGGGCTTTGCCGCCCTGGCACTGAACGGCGATCTGGAGCAGCGGGAACGGGACCAGGTTCTGGTCCGTTTCGCCAACGGCAGCGCCAACATTCTGGTGGCCACCGATGTGGCGGCCCGCGGCCTCGACATCAAGGAGCTGGCGGCGGTGATCAACTATGACATCACCCAGGATCCCCAGGTGCACGTACACCGCATCGGCCGCACCGGCCGCGCCGGCGAGCAGGGCCTGGCGCTGAGCCTGTACAGCCCGCAGGAAGCCTACCGGGTCAATATGATTGAGGAATATCAGCGTGCGCCCATGGCGCAAGGGTCGCTGAATGCCCTCAATGGCCAGGCCGAGCCCCGCCAGCCGGACATGGTCACCCTGAACATCGCCGGCGGCCGCAAAAGCAAGATCCGCGCCGGCGACATTCTCGGCGCCCTGACCCGAGACGCCGGCATTGCCGGTAACCAGATTGGAAAAATCGACATCTCCGAAATGCAGTCTTACGTGGCGGTGCACAAAAGCGTGGCACGACAGGCGCTCAAACACCTGCAACAGGGCAAAATCAAGGGCCGCAGCGTGCGCGCAAGCCGGCTGGGCTGACCATCGCCGGATTAATGATACGCTAAGGCCGTCATCCTGACGAAAGTCGTCACGACCCGGTCAGGATCTTTCTGCAGCAAGATAGCGGGTCAAGCCCGGTATGACGATGTTATCTTTGCCGTTATGACTCATTAAAGTGGCGGTGAATATAGTCCACCTTGGCCATAAACTGCTCCTTGAGGCCATTGGTGGCATATTCGAAATGGTAGCTCTGATGAAAGTTGAGCTGCAGGGTTACGCCACTGCCCTCGAGCACCACACTGTAGCCATCGAAGTCGCTTTTGGCGACGATGCCTTCCAGCATGTGGCCGTCCTCATAGGGCTCGCCAAAACGCCGGATCTTGTCAAACACTTCGAGAATCACGCGGTTATCAAGTTCATTTTGCATTCATTGTTCCTCTGTTAAAGCGGCCATACCCACAATAGCATGGGCAGGCTGAGCGCCACCACCAGCAGTTCCAGCGGCAACCCCAGTCGCCAGTAATCACCAAAGCGAAAGCCACCCGGCCCCAGAATAAGGGTGTTGTTCTGATGTCCGATGGGCGTCAGAAAGGCGCAGGAGCCGCCGATGGCCACCGCCATTAAAAAGGCATCCGGGTTCACCGCCAGCTGGTTGGCGGTACCCAGCGCAATAGGACACATCACCGCCGCCGTGGCCGCGTTGTTCATCACGTCCGACAGAGTCATGGTCACCACCAGGATCAGTGCCAGTGCCACCAGGGCGCTGCCCTGGGCCACCCCATCCAGTAACCAGCCGGCGACCAGGCGGGCGGTACCGCTCGATTCCATCACATCCGCCACCGGGATCAGCGCCCCCAGCAACACCACCACCGGCCAGTCCACGGCATTGTAGACCGAGCGCGGCGGCACGGTGCGAAGCACCATGGACGCCAGCACCCCGCTGGCAAAAGCCACCGCCGCCGGCAACCAGCCCATGGCTGCCACGGTCACCGAGGCAGCCATGATGACAGCGGCGGTGAGCGCCTTTTTCTTGTCGGGAATACGCAGATCCCGCTCCGCCAGGGGCACGCAGCCGGTGCTGGAGGCAAACTCGGCAATCAGCTCCGGCGAGCCCTGCATCAACAGCAGATCGCCGGCGCGAAACGCCAGCGCCCGCAGTCGCTTGAACGAGCGCTGGCCCTGACGCGAGACCGCCAGCAGGTTAACGCCATAGCGGGTACGCAGTTGTATGCCGCGGGCGGAGCGCCCGAGCAGCTCGGAGCTGGGCAGGATCACCAGCTCCATCAGCACGATTTCTTCCGAGCCGTCGGCCTCGGACTTTTCTTTCTTCTCTTTTTTCTCTTTTTTGACCGACTCTTCTTTGCCCGCCTCAGTCGCCACGTCACGCGCCGGCCCCTCCTTGCCGGCCTTTTCTTTTTCCTTCTGTCGCTCTTCCTTGGTGTCCTGGGCTTCTTCGAGCTTGAGCCCGAGGGACGACAGCGCATGAGACAGGGTATCGGCCTCGGCTTCCAGCATCAGAATATCGCCGGCGCGGGTACGCCGGCGCGGGCTCGGCGGCATCACCCGCACCGAATTGCGCACCAGCCCCAGCACCTGGGCGTCGGCTTCCACCAGTGCCAGCTCGAGCTCGCGCAGGGTGAGCCCCTCGGCCTTGCTGCCTTCCGGCACCCGGGCCTCGGTGATGTAGGCGCCGGACTCAAACCCTTCCATCCCCGACTGTTTGCGCGCGGGCACCAGCCGCCAGCCGATCAGCGCCACAAAGGCCACGCCCAGTGCCGCCACCGCCAGCCCCACCGGGGTATAGTCGAACATGCCAAAGCCGTCGCCGCCGCTGGCCTGGCGAAAGCCGGAAACAATGAGGTTGGGAGGCGTACCGATCAGGGTGGTCATGCCGCCCAGTATGGTGCCAAAGGCCAGCGGCATCAGCATTTTGCCCGGCGGCAATTGCTGGCGCCGGGCCATTTGCAGGGCCACCGGCATCAGCAGTGCCAGGGCGCCCACGTTGTTCATAAAGGCCGACAGCACCGCGCCCAGGGTGGTGAGCGCCACAATTGACAGCACCGGACCAGACTGCCCCGGCAAAAAGGTGCGCGCCAGCACATCCACCGCCCCCGAGCTTTGCAGCCCCTTGCTCAGCACCAACACACAGGCCACGGTAATCACCGCAGGGTGGCCGAGGCCGTCAAAGGCCACGTCGGCGGGCACCAGGCCGGTGAGAATGCAGGCCAGCAGGGCGCCGGCAGCCACCATGTCGTGGCGCCAGCGCCCCCACATGAACATCACCACGGTCGCGGCGAGAATAACAAGGATGGTGATCTGTGCCTGATCCATGCTTGCGGTTCGCTCCTGATATGGCGGGCCCGCTTAAAAGCGGGAACACAATCACCAAAGTGTCCATCTTTTGCCCGAGTGTAGCAGTCTTTTACCGGATGCTGGCAAGAGTTAATTGATAATCCCTTGAATTTAAAGGCTTATACCATGTTTCTGGGCCACCTGCGCGCGCCCTTTGCAAAGATGGTCTTTACTCGGCCGGCACGCTAAGATCATGGCTTTTGACAATGACGGTGAACTCCATGATCAAGCTTGGCGACAACAACTCCCTGCCCCTGCTGCGGCTGGATGACAAGGGCGGCTGGCTGGACGGAGGCGACTTTGGCGAGCTGTTTCTGCCCAACAGCCAGCTGCCCGCCGGTTGCAAGCCCGGCGACGAGGTCGGCGCCTTCATTTATCTGGATGCCGATCTGGAGCCGGTGATCACCACCCTCCGCCCCAAGGCCCGGGTCAACCAGTTTGCCTCGCTGCGAGTGGTCACGGTCAACCGCCTGGGTGCCTTTCTTGACTGGGGCATGAAAAAGGACATCTTCGTGCCGGTGCGCAACCAGGCCAGCCCCATGCAGGTAGGCCGCCATTACGTGGTATACCTGTATCTGGATCACGAAGGCCGCATGGTGGCCACCAGCAAGCTGGAGCCTTTCCTCAGCAAGGACACGCCCCGCTACCACGCCGGCGACGAAGTCAACCTGCTGATCGTGGCCGGCACCCCGCTGGGGCTGAAGGCGGTGGTGGACGGAAAGCACTGGGGCCAGTTGTTCAAGTCGGAGCTGCCCGAGCGCCTGCCCATGGGCAAAAGCCTGCGCGGTTACATCAAGCAGGTGCGGGAGGACGGCAAGCTGGATCTGACCCTGTTCAAGCCCGGTCCGGGCAAGACCGACGAGGCGGCAGAAAAGGTACTGTCCCGGCTGGCCGCCGCCGGCGGCAGTCTGCCGGTGAGCGACAAGACGGACCCCGACACCATTTATCGCCAGTTTGGCATCAGCAAGGGTACCTTCAAGAAGGCCATCGGTGGTCTCTACAAGCAGGGCAGGATCGTGATTGAAGCGGACGGCATTCGGCTGAAAGGTGAGGAGTAAGGAACTAGAGGTAAGATGTTTCTCGCTCCCACGCTTCTGCGTGGGAGTGTATATCGTATTCTGGCACAGCTCTGGTATGCATACCCACGCAGAGCGTGGGAACGAGATGACAACTTGTGCATTCCGCCCCTAGATGCCCGCCTTCGCGGGCATGACGGATTAGGGTTTAAATTTTCTCAATCCAGCCCTTGAGCCATTCAAGGGCGGGCACTTCCGGCTCCAGGGTCTCGGTGGCATCCACCTGCAGGCGTGCGGTCACGGATTGCGCCTGCAGTTCCTGCAACTGCTCATCGAGCTGGCGGCCGGCGCCGCAGAAGTCGTCGTAACTGCTGTCGCCCAGGGCCACCAGGGCGTAACGCACCTCTGGGATCGGCGGGCAGGTTTCCCGCAGTGCCTCGACCAGCGACACCAGGTTAGGCGGAATGTCTCCCTGTCCGGTGGTCGAGGTCACAAACAGCCAGAAGTGGGATTGGTCCAGCTCATCCAGCTCCGCGTCCTCATGCAGGGTCACGCTGTGGCCCGCCTTCACCAGCGCTTCTTCCAGGGTTTCCGCCACCAGCACCGCCGAGCCGTACACGGTGCCGATAATAATATCCACTGTCGCCATTCATGCTCTCCTTGGTGTCGTTAAAGTCCTACTCTACCCCGTCCGCCATGGCCGAGGCCAGGGCTCGATGCCAGCCAAAGGCCTCGGCCAGCCGGTGCCAGTGCGCGTCCACCGGGGCGCTGAGGGTCAGCGACTCGCCGGTCACCGGGTGACTCAGGCTCAGCCGGGCGGCATGCAGCATCAGCCGGTCGCACTGGTATGCTTCACGAAAAAAGCGATTATGGCGGCCATCGCCGTGACTGGTATCGCCGACGATGGGATGGCGCAGATGGGCCATGTGCCGGCGCAGCTGGTGCTTGCGGCCGGTTTCCGGACTGAGCTGCACCAGGCTGTAACGGCTGGTGGCGTGCTGTTTGGACACCGCCACGGGCAGCTCCACCCGGTCCAGCCCCTGCCAGCGGGTGATGGCGTCCTGGGCCGGCTTGTCGGTGTCGGCAAACTTGTCGGCAATGTCATCCAGCTCCCGGCTCAGGGCATAGTCGAGCCGGCCTTCGCCCTCCAGATAGCCCCGCACCAGCGCCAGATAGGTTTTGTTCACCCGCCGCTCGCCAAAGGCTTCGGTCAGGGTGCGGGCCACCTCGGCATTTTTGGCAAACAGCAACAGGCCGGAGGTGGGCCGGTCGAGCCGGTGCACCGGAAACACATGGCAACCCACGGCATCCCGGGTCAGCTGCATGGCAAAGCGGGTTTCATGACGGTCCAGCCAGCTGCGGTGCACCAGCAGGCCGGGCTCCTTGTTCACCGCTACCAGCCAGTCATCTTCATACACCAGTTCGATGCTCATGCTTCGCGCACCACCGGCTGACCGCTCAGGGCTTCATCCAGGCAAGCAATGGCTTCAAGCAGCGCACCCGGGTCGCCACTCTCCCTCCTGAAGCTCTCCACCGCCACGGGATACACGGCAATGCGGCTCGGCAAGGGGGTGCCCGCCGTCAACATGGCCCGCAGGCGCGGCAGCAATATGAACTGCAGCCACTGGGCCAGGCTCAGGGTGTCGATGCAAAAGGGCTGGGTACTGGCCAACGCCTCGGCAGATGGCGGCGTCTCCTGCCACCAGCCCAGGGCGGTCAGCTCCCGTTCTATGTCGAGCAGCAGGCGTTGAATATCGGCGGACATTAAGCAAACTCCGGGTAAAACAGCCCGTTACTATACCATCCCGGCTCCCGACTCCCTATAATTCGCCCTCAAGACAGGAGGAGCCGATGCAAATAGACACTCTCAGCGAATTTTTGACCCAGGCCGGGACCGACTTTCGCCTGTTCGATCTGGGCCGGCGCTTGCAGCCCCTTGAGCAGGACGACTTTGTCGCCATCGAGGCCGGGCAACGCCCCTACCCCTGGCCGTTGCAGCGCCACGCCTGGCTGGCGGTATGCTACTGGCAGCAAAGCGGTGGGCAGCCCTATGTGTGGTTTCTCAAAATCCCTCTGGACGAGCGCGGCCTGTTTAACAACGCCGCGGTGAAACATTTTCTGTCGGCGCTGGTGGAACAGCTCGGCGGCGATATTCACGCCCCGCTGACCGACGAGCAGCAACATCAGCTGGCGGAGACGCCCTTTACCTTTCAGCCCGCCCAGGACAAGCTGGCCGCCTTTCACGCCCGCCTAAGCCTGACACTGGGCCATGCGCCGTCCGCCTATTACCGGGGCGCGCTCGACTACCTGAACGATCCCGATGCTCACGACTGGCAACAGCTGGGCCTTCAGGGACTGGCGGACGTGGCCGCCCGGCTGCACACCGATGCCGCCCTTGCCAAGCGGGTACAACAGCGACTGTGGCAACTGCCGGCACCGGTCCAGCAGGCGCTGCTGGCCCAGTGCGAGCATCATCCGCTGCCGGCCCCCCTGGCCAGCGTCATGATTGAAGCCATCAACGGCGAGCTGGAGCGGGCCGAGCCCGATCAGGAGCGCATTGGCCTGCTGCTGCGCGCCACCGCCGGCTGCGCCCCCTTTCGCGAGCGCAGCACCAAGCTCGCCACCCTGCTGACGCTGAACCCGAGTCAAACCCTGTTGCTGACCCTGGCCGCCCGGCTGTGGCAGGAGCTGACCGACGAGGCCCTGCTGCTGCAATACCTGACGTTGCTGGCAGAACACCATGGCGAGCTGTTCAACGGCCTCTTTGCCGAGCTGGTGTCGGTGCCGGCGCTGCGGCCGCTGATCCTGGCCAACCTGCACAACCCCGAGCTGCCCGCCGCCCTGAAACAGGCCCTGGGCGGTCTGTTCGCCACCGCCCGTGGCTGAGCTGCTCGGCCTGCTGGCGCTGGCCCTGCTGGGGGCCGGTGTCTGGCAGCTGCGCCGCCAGAGCGAGTTCGCCAACCGCTGGCTGGTGCAGTACTGCAAGCGCCAGCAGTTTCAGCTGCTCAGCGTTTACCGCTATCGCTTTTGCCTGCGCAAGGGCCGGTGGCTTGCCCATTTTCGCTTTGAGTTCAGCCACGACGGCCTGCAACGCAACGAAGGCGATCTCTGGCTAAGTGGCCTGCGCGTGGTGGAAGTGTCGGTACCTGTGCTGCGGGAACCGCCATCACCTATGCTGTAACTCAGATCTGACTGTTCTTTTTCACTGCAACCGGAGGTCAACATGGAACATATCGTTCATCCGTTCAGCGAGCTGTTTGAACAACTGGGGCTGGATGCCACCAATCAGGGCATAGAGCACTTTCTGCACAACCACCAACTGCCGCCGGACGTGGAGCTGGTCGAAGCCCCCTTCTGGAGCCCGGCCCAGGCCGGTTTTTTAAAGGAAGGGCTGCAGGAAGATTCGGACTGGGCCGAGATCATCGACCAGCTCAACGCCAGCCTGAGATAACCCACGGAGACCCCATGTCCCGAGAGATCATTGATACCATTCACCGCCTTGCCGCCGAGGGCAAGGCGATCACCACCGCCACGGTACGGGCCCGGTTATCGGGCCCGGTCAACATGGCCGAACTGATCAGCCTGATTAACCGTCACCGCCAGGCTCCCGAGTCGCTGCCAAAGATCACCGCGGCACCGGCTACGCCCGCAACAACAGCGGATCAGGACGAGCGCCTGGCGGCGCTGGAAGAAAAAGTACGCCTGCTGGAAGCCCGGCTGGCCCGCCTCGAGGAGCCAGCCGCCTGATGTGGGTTTGTGAACTGCAATTTGACTGCTACCAGGACACTGCCCTGGCCGAGGCCGAGTCGGCGATACGCCAGCTGCTTGACGCCCTGCGCTATAACGGCCAGATCATCGGCCGGGAGTTTCCCACCGTCATTCATCAGGGCTGGCTGACCAGCCGGGTGGTGTGTCCGGAGCAGGACAGCCTGCACCCGCATCATCACAGCCGGCAGGTGGAGATCGCGGTGGAGCGGCTGCATCAGGCCGGCCTCACCAGCCCCAAGGTGACACCGCGCGGCCCGGATCTCAACTCCGACACCACCGATGAGCCCCATACTCCCGCCTGGCAGGTGCTCTATACCAGCTACCTGCACACCTGCTCACCGCTGCGCTGCGGCGAGCACTTCGCGCCCATTCCGCTGTACCGGCTTCCGGCGGTGGCCAACGGCGATTTCAAGCAGGTTCTGAAATGGCAGGAAGACTGGGAAGCCTGTGATCAGTTGCAGATGAACGGCTCCATTCTGGAACACGGTGCGGTACAGGAAATCTCCTCAACCACCAGCCTGCTCAGCCGCCGGGGCCGAGATCTGGCCAAGCGCATCGAGTTTCTGACCCAAATCCCCACCTTCTACTATCTGTACCGGGTGGGCGGCGACAGCCTGGCCGCCGAGCAGGCCCGCCCCTGCCCTGGCTGCGGCGGTGACTGGCGGCTGGACGCGCCGCTGCACGATATTTTTGACTTTTTCTGCGAGCCTTGCCGGCTGGTGTCCAACCTGTCCTGGGACTTCAAGAGCTGACCGGCTCGGCCCGGCGCAGAAAGCTGGCCAGATCCGGTGCCAGGGTGCCGATGGCGCCCTGACCGAGGCGTTCCAGCAAGACGGCGCCGCTGGCGTTTTCGAGGGTCACCAGCCGGTGTTCATCGCGGCAGGTGGCAATAAACCAGGTGGCCGGCAGGCCGAGCTTGCGCTGCATCAGCTGGTGGCCAATCTGGTTCTGCTGCAGGCGCTCGAAATCAGTGTGGTGCCAGGGCTGCAACAGGGTAACAAAGAGGCCCTTGTAACACAGGGGTAAATGTCCGGCGTAATAATGCCCGAACAAGGCCGCCAGCGACGGATGCACCGGCATGTTCAGGGCCTGGGCCAGGTTATCAAAGTTGCCCGGCTCGTCACGCTCAACCGGCCGCCAGCCCACCCGGCCGTGATGGGCCGGTGGCAGCTCGGCGGGCGATGGCTCGGCGGGGTCCTGTTCGGCCAGAGGCTGACCATAGAGACGACGGTAACGGTCGAACAGGTCGGCCAGGGCCGTCACCACTTGATTCTGCATGACAAAGTCTCACAATAAACGGTAAAAATGTGTACAACATAATGAGCGCACAGGTGTACGGCACGGCCTTGGGGCCACAGCACCGTTAACGGCGTTATTCTAGCAACCGGAATTTCAAATGACACCAGAGCAGAAATACCAACAGAGCCCGTCCCTTGCCGAACTGCAACTGGGCAAGGCCAGCAGCTATGTCAGCGAGTATGACCCCGGCCAGTTGCAGGCGGTGCCGCGCAGTCTGAACCGGGACGATCTGGAACTCAAGGCCGATGCCCTGCCCTTTTCCGGTGAAGATCTGTGGAACCTTTACGAACTGTCCTGGCTCAACGCCAGGGGCAAGCCCATGGTGGCCATGGGCGAGGTGCGGGTGCCCGCCACCAGCGTCAATCTGATTGAGTCCAAATCCTTCAAGCTGTATCTGAACAGCTATAACCAGAGCCGCTTTGAAAGCCTGGCCGCGGTAGAGGAAACCCTAACCCGGGATCTGTCCGCCTGTGCCGAGGGGCCGGTCACGGTCAAGCTCTATGAGCTGCAGTACGCGCCGGCCCAGTTTGGCCGCCTGCCCGGCCACTGCATCGACCAGCTGGACATCGACATCGACCGTTACCAGCCCGATCCCGCCCTGCTGGCCCACGCCACCGAGGCGGAAGAAGTGAGCGAAACCCTGCATTCCCACCTGCTCAAGTCCAACTGCCTGGTCACCGGCCAGCCCGACTGGGGCAGCATCATGATCCGCTATCAGGGGCCGCGTATTCGGCAGGATGCCCTGCTGCGCTATCTGGTGGGCTTTCGTCAGCACAACGAGTTTCACGAGCAGTGCGTGGAGCGCATCTTTATGGATCTGATGCAGCACTGCCAGCCCAGAGAGCTGACCGTGTATGCCCGCTATACCCGTCGCGGCGGTCTCGACATCAATCCCTACCGCAGCAATGTCGCCGGCAAGGCGGCCAACGTGCGTCTGCAACGCCAGTAACCCGCCTTAGCCCGCCGGGCTGGACGCGGGCCGGCGGGCTCCGTAAACTGCGCTACTGGCTCGGTTTTTTCGGTATCGATTATTGTGATTCTGTCTGTCGCCGTACTGGTGTCGCATCTGGCGGGCGCCCCGCCACTGTCATCCTACCAACCGGAGCCCGCCGAGCTGCAGCGGGCCCGTCGGCTTATGCTGAGCCGGCCGGACGAATGCGTGGCCCTGACCCACTATTTTCTGCAGCGCAAGGAAGCCAGGCCCGCCTCGGTGTTCAATTCCCGTCAGGAGCCGGATCAGCTGCAACAGGCCAAGCGTTATCGCACCCGTGGCCAGACCTTTACCGCCTGGCAATTGCAGGCCCTGTGTCAGGCCAACGACGGCCTGCTGCTGCCGGCGGACGCCAGCATCAACCGGGCCATCGCCCTGGCCCGCGAGTATGACCAGCAGGAGGCCCTGGCCATCAGCCTGCTGATCAAGGCCAAGCTGGCCCTGGCGCGCCAGCAGCCGGATCAGGCCCAGGCCCAGCTCGATGAGGCCGCCGGGCTGCACCTGCCCTCCGACTCGGGCCTGAGAGGGGATCTGCAACTGCTGCAGGCCTCGGTGCTGCTGCACAAGCATCGTTTTGACGACGCCCGCCAGACCTTTGAGCAGGTGCGGCTGCAGGCCCTGCAGCAGGACGACACCCCGCGCCAGGCCTGGGCCAACTTTTTGCTGGGGGAATACTACCTGCAACTGCAGCAGGACGAGCTGGCCCTGTCCCACTTTCTGGAAACCCTCGACTCCCTCGGCGATCGCCGTCAGTTCTATGTCAAGGCGCTGGCCGCCAAAAAGGCCGCCGCCATCTATGCTGCGCTGGGACAAAACGACAAGGCCGTGCAGTACGCCAACCAGTCCACCACCGAGTTTGAGCTGCTGGGCAACAATCCGCTGCTGATCAGCTCGCTGATAAACCTCGGCCGGGTCACCCGCAGCGGCGACGATGCCAACCTGGCGCTGGTTTACTTCTTCAACGCCCTGGATCTGGTCCGTATTCAGGGCGATGCCAACATCATGTACCAGCTTTATCTGGAGATCGGTCAGTCCTATGCCCGGCTGAACAGCGCGGATGAAGCCCTGCATTACCTCGGCATGGCCCGCACCGGCTTTGAGCGCAACCAGGACGGGCCACGCCAGATCGATGCCCTGGTACAACTGGGCAGGCTGCACCTGTCCCAGGGCGAATATGGCCTGGCCCTGCTCAGGCTGGAGCGGGCGCTGACCCTGGCCGAGCAGCTGGATGATGTGCTGCGGCTGATTGAAAGCCACCGGCTGCTGGCCGAGCTGTTTGAGCAAAGCGGCAATATGGGCGAGGCGCTGGTACACCAGAAGGCCCTGCACGCCTATTTCAAGCGGGCCACCACGGTCAATCGCCTGCTGACCCAGAGCCTGGTACAGGACAACGAGCAGCAATTGCAACAGGAGCGGGAGCTGACCGAGCTCAACCGCCGCAGTGAGCGACTGCTGCAGGATCGGGAGCAGTTTGCCCTGCTCGCCGCCGGCCTCAGCCTGCTGTCGCCGCTGCTGCTGTACGGCCTGCTGCGCAACCATGTGCGCAACCGACGGCTGCAAAAGCATAATCAGGAGCTGCAGCAGGCGCTGTTGATCGAGCCCATCACCGGCCTGCCCAACTGGCGCCAGCTGATGCAGCGCCTGCCCCAGGAAATGGCCCGGCAGCAGCAACGCTCGGAGCAGTGGTATCTGAGCGAAGAGCAGGTCCGTCCCTTTGACGACAAAATCTATTATCTGCTGCTGCAGGTGCCCTTTATGGCCAACCTGCGCGAGCGGGTCGGGCTGGGCCACGCCACCGACATACAGCGTCAGCTCGGCGAATACCTGCGCGGGCGCATTCATCCCAGGGCACGGCTCTACGATTTGCGCGACGGTCAGTTTATTTACGCCATTCCCCAGAAGGAAGTGGCCGAGCTGCAGCAAACCCTGGACGCACTGGAACGCATGTTTGCGGAGTTTCCCTGTCAGTTCGAACTGGACCGGCGGCTGATCACCGGCATTATTGGCCATCCGTTTCTGCCCAAGTCGCCCCGTGTGCTCGACGACATGCGCCTGGGCGACATTCTCTACCTGGCCATGGCCGCCGCCCATCAGCTGGCGGAAATCACCGGTGAATCCGCCTGGGTGGAACTGCTGGCGGTGGATTGCCAGCAGGCGGCCTTTTTTACCGGGGATATTCGCACCTGCTGCATTCAGGGTATTATGAAGGGGCTGGTCAAGGTAAACAGCTCCCACAAAAAACAACAAATTGACTGGCAAGCGCTGCTTCCGGCGTTACCATGATGTTAACAATGACAATGCCGCTCAGGGCAATGGTGAATAATGAACAATCACAATGACTCCATGATGTTAAAGGACCTGACATCCGTCATCACCGAGCTGCAAACCCTGCTGGACACCCTGCCCCGGACGGCCACCACGGACGCGGTGCTGCCGGAGCAGGAAGACGGCCGCGGCCTGTTGGTACAATGGCAAAAACTGTTCAGCAGCCAGAGCGCGGCCTCTGCCCCGGCCGGCGAGCAGACGCTCCCCGATCTGTCAGCCCTCACCGACCGGCTGCATCCCCTGATGAGCCAGCTGCAACTATGCCGGGAACAGGCCGAGCGCCAGCAACAACAGGGGGGCGAACAACTGTTGCAGGCGGCGCGGGATCTGCAGGAGTCGCCCTTTGCCCCGCCCCAGCTGCCCGCCCTGCTGCACGATCTGGAAGCTCCCGGCCACTTTCTTTATTACCTGTGGCCGCTGCTGGAATGCTATCAGCAGGCCATCGGCCAGTGTTCCACTCGGCAGCAGCAAGGCCAGCTGGAACAGCGCGAACTGTGCCAGCGGCTGCTGCAGCTGATCGACGAACTCGACTACGGCGGCGAGGTGGGCCGGGAAATCGGTGGCATTCAGCAACAGCTGTTACAGCACAACGACACCACGGCGCTGCCGCCACTGTGCCTGCGCCTGATTGAACTGGTGATCCAGGGCAGCCGCACCGAGCGCCAGCACTCCACCCGCTTTCTGACCCGCCTGAACGAGGGGCTGGAAGGCATGCAGGGCCAGTGCGCCCACTCCGTTCGTGAAGGCCAGGCCCTGATCAGTGACCGTCAGGCCAGCGATGCCGATCTGACCGGCGAACTGAAAGCCATCGGCGCCCACCTGGCCAGCCAGGAGCAGACCCGGCTGACGCGGGAAATCGAACAGCGCGTCACCACACTTTTGACCCGCCAGGCGCACCTGCAACAGCGGGAAGCCTCCCTGCTGGCACGGCTGCAAAGCCTGGAAGGCCAGGTGAACAGTCTGCAAAAGGAAGCCCATGACTACCAACAGCGTCTGACCAGCCAGAATGAAAAACTGCTGATCGACAACCTGACCCAGATTTACAACCGCACCGCCCTCAATGAACGGCTGAAAACCGAGTTTCGCCGCTGGCAGCGTACTCGGCAGCCCCTGTGCATTACCCTGCTCGACATCGATCACTTCAAGAACATCAACGACAAGTTTGGCCACCTGGCCGGCGACAAGGCCCTGCGGCTGATTGCCCGCACCCTGCGCCAGGGCCTGCGGGAAAGCGACTTTGTGGCCCGCTTTGGCGGCGAGGAATTCGTGGTGCTGATGCTGAATGTGGATCCGGCACTGCTGCACCGGCCGCTGCAGCAACTGCGCCAGCAAATAGAAGCGATTCCGTTTCGTTTCAAACAGGAGCGCGTGACCATCACCGTCTCCATGGGGGCCACCCTGCTCAAGAACGGGGACACCGTCACCTCCGCCCTGGAGCGCGCCGACCAGGCCCTGTACCGGGCAAAAAATGCAGGGCGCAATCAGCTCGTCATTCTCTGAGCCCTGCCACAACAAATATCTAGGGATAAAACATGATCACCCATATCAATCCGGTTGGCAGCATGAACCTGCTGTCCCAAATCGAGGTGGATCGCCTCAAACAGTCGGCCTCGGGCAGCCAGTACCAGCTGTTTCGCAACTGCGCCCTGGCAGTACTCAACTCCGGCAGCAAAACCGACAGCTCCAAGGAAATTCTGGAACGCTACAAGGATTTCGAGATTAACGTCATTCGCCGGGAGCGGGGCATCAAGCTGGAACTGTTCAATCCGCCCGAGCATGCCTTTGTGGACGGCGAAATCATTCGCAGCATTCAGGATCATCTGTTCTCGGTGCTGCGCGACATTATTTACGTGAACAGCCACCTGCAGGCCAACCCTCAGCTGAACCTGACCGACTCCACCCATGTGACCGATCTGGTGTTTTCCATTCTGCGCCATGCCCGGGCCATCAACCCGGGCTCCGATCCCAACCTGGTGGTCTGCTGGGGCGGTCATTCCATCAGCCCGGCGGAATACCAGTACACGCGGGAAGTGGGCAACGAGCTGGGTCTGCGCGAGCTCAACATCTGCACCGGCTGCGGTCCGGGCGCCATGGAAGGGCCCATGAAGGGCGCCGCCGTGGGCCACGCCAAGCAGCGGATCACCGGCAGCCGCTACGTGGGCCTGACCGAACCTTCCATTATCGCCGCCGAGCCGCCCAACCCCATCGTCAACGAGCTGGTGATCCTACCGGACATCGAGAAGCGCCTGGAGGCCTTTGTGCGCCTGGGCCACGGCATTATCGTGTTTCCCGGCGGCGTGGGCACCGCGGAAGAAATTCTCTACATTCTGGGCATCATGATGCACCCGGAAAACCGCAATCAGCCGCTGCCCATCATTCTGACCGGGCCCAAAGAGAGCGCCAACTATTTCCGCAGCGTCGACGAGTTTATCGGCAATACCCTGGGGCCGGACGCCCAGGCCCTGTACGAGATCATCATCGACGATCCGGCGGAAGTGGCCCGCCGCCTGAAAACCACCATGCCGCTGGTTCGGGACTACCGCAAGTCGGTGGGTGACGCCTATTCCTTTAACTGGTCACTCAAGATCGAGCCCGAGTTTCAGCTGCCCTTTGTGCCCGATCACGACAGCATGGCCAATCTCAACCTGCACTGGGAGCAGGCGCCTCAACAGCTGGCCGCCAACCTGCGCCGGGCCTTTTCCGGCATCGTTGCGGGCAACGTCAAGGAAAGCGGCCTGAAAGCCATCGAGAAGAAAGGGCCTTTCCTGATCAACGGCGAGCCCAAGCTGATGAAGATGATGGACAAGCTGCTGCGGCAGTTCGTGGAGCAGCAGCGCATGAAGCTGCCCGGCTCCGCCTATGTGCCCTGCTACCGCATCAACCGCTGAGGCCCGCGTGCAACAACTGCTGATCCTAGATGCCATGAATCTGGTGCGCCGGCTGCACGCGGTGCAACAGGGCCAGCATGAGCAACCGGAAGCACAACTGGCGGCCACTCAGGCCGCCCTGGTACAGGCCGCCGGCAAGCTACTGGGGCGGTTTAGGCCCAGCCACGTGGTGGCGGTATTTGACGGTGCCCCGGTGGGCTTTCGTCATCGCCTTCACCCCGACTACAAGGCCAACCGCCAGCCCATGCCGGAAGCGCTGGCGGCCTATCTGGGGGAATTGCAGCGTGCCCTGTTGCAGCAGGGCATCGACGCCCTGCTGTCGGACAGCGAAGAAGCAGACGATCTGGTGGCCACCCTGGCCCGCCGGCTCGCCCGGCACGGCGGCCACAGTATTATCGTCTCCACCGACAAGGGCTTTTGCCAGTTGCTGGAGCCCCGTATTCAGCTGTGGGATCACTTTGGCCAGCGCTGGCTGGACGAGGCCCATGTGCGGGACAAGTTCGGCCTTGAGCCCGCGCAGCTGGTGGATTACTGGGCCCTGACCGGAGTCTCCGGCAGCAACATCAGGGGCGTCCCCGGCATTGGCCCAAAACGGGCTCTCGCTCTATTGCAACAATTTGGCAACCTGGAGACGTTGCTCACTGCTCCCGCCGACACCAAAGAACAAAAAACCGTGCAGGCGCACCAGAATGACGCGCTGCTGGCGCGGCAGCTGGTCAAACTGGTGGATGATATTGAGCTGGGGGTGAATTTGCAGCAGCTTCGATATCACCATTAGACCAAAGAGTCATAGGCAAAATGGGTACAAAATGTTATAAAGTGGCGGCAAAACAGAATATAGACCAACCACTGATAACGGGACGCTGCCCATGAGCAAACGCAGTATTACCGTGATCCCGGGTGATGGCATCGGTCCCAGCATTATCGATGCCGCCCTGCGAATTATGGATCACGCAGGTTGTGACTTTCACTACGACTACGCCGACGCCGGCCTGATGGCCCTGGAAAACCACGGCGAGCTTCTTCCCCAGGCTACCCTCGACCTTATTACCCAGAACAAAATCGCCCTCAAGGGACCGCTTACCACGCCGGTAGGTGGTGGCTTTACCTCCATCAACGTCTCCTTGCGCAAGCTGTTCAACCTCTACGCCAACGTGCGCCCGGTGGTGTCGTTTGAAGGCACTCAAAGCCGGTTCGACAACATCGACATCATTACCATTCGGGAAAACACCGAAGGCATGTATTCCGGTGCCGGTCAGAAGCGCTCCGACGACAACGCCAGCGCCGAAGCCATGAGCATCATCACCCGGGAAGGTGCCGAACGCATCGTCAGCTTTGCCTATGAGCTGGCGCGCAACGAGGGCCGTAAAAAGGTCACCGTGGTGCACAAGGCCAACATTCTCAAGTCCACCTCCGGGCTGTTCCTGGAAGTGGCACGGGAGGTCTCCCAGCGCTACCCGGACATCGAAACCAACGAGATGATCGTGGATGCCGCCTGCATGAACCTGGTGATGTACCCGGAGCGGTTCGACGTGATCGTTACTACCAACCTGTTCGGTGACATTCTCTCGGATCTGTGTGCCGGTCTGGTGGGTGGCCTGGGCATGGCGCCGGGCGCCAACATCGGCAAGGACGTGGCCATTTTTGAAGCCGTGCATGGCTCGGCGCCCGACATTGCCGGCCAGAACATCGCCAACCCCTGCTCGGTGATCCTCGCCTCCATTCAGATGCTGGAGCATCTGGGCATGGCCGACAAGGCGGCACAAATCCGCAATGCCGTGCGCAAGACCATTGCCGAGGGCAAGACGGTCACCCGGGATCTGGGCGGCAACGCCAGCACCACGGAATTTACCGACGCCATTATTGCCAACCTGTAACCGGCATTTGGCAGAATGAAAAACGGCGCCTTGAGGCGCCGTTTTTTTATGCAGTCATGCCGACGTTGTTTACGCCTTGGGCTGAAGCCTGGCCACCTTGCGGGGCTGGCACACGTGCACGGTGATCTCTTCCCGATCGTGATACAGCTGCTTGGCCTGCACCTGAAAGCCGCCCAGCTCGTCGAGCCTGTCCTTCAGTTGCTGCAGGTTGTGCACCGCCTCGGCGTAACGCTTTTTCATCGGCAACTTGAGATTGAAAATTGCCTCCTGACAGTCTTCCGCCAGCAACCAGTCGGCCATCAGCGCCACCACCCGGGCCGGCTTGTCCACCATGTCGCACACCAGCCAGTAGACGTTCTTGCGGCTGGGTCGCCACTTGAAGCCATCTTCCCGGTAATGCTTGACCTGACCGGTGTCCATCAGGCTCTGGGCCATGGGGCCGTTGTCGATGGCCGCTACCATCATGCCCCGGGCCACCAGCTGGTAGGTCCAGCCGCCAGGGGCCGCGCCCAGATCCACGCCGCGCAGGCCGGAGGTAAGCCGGGTATCCCACTCTTCCCGGGGAATGAACACATGAAAGGCCTCTTCCAGCTTGAGGCTGGAGCGGCTCGGCGCATCGGCGGGAAAGCGCAGCCGGGGAATGCCCATGTGGAACGGCGACTGGTTATAGGAGTAGGAGTAGCCCAGCATTACCCGGTTGTTGGCGGTAAAGAACAGGTGCAGAGTCGGCCGGTTGCGGGCCTCGGCCCGGGTCAGCACGCCCTTGCCGCGCAACGCCTGGCGCGCCGGCACGGTAAACTTGCGGCAAAAGCGCGACAGCTCCTTGCCCTCATTGGTGTCGGCGGTTTCCACCCGAATATCGCCGCACAGAGGCATGCCCTCGGCGGCCTCGACCAGGGGGCTGATGCGGTCATCCAGGGGCAGATCGGTGAGCTCGGCCCAGACCACCAGCATCTGACGGGCAAAAATCAGCTCACGAAACGGCAGCTTGCGCGCCAGCAGATCGCCGTCTTCCGGCTGAAAGGACTCATACACCACATAGCCGCTGTCGTCCCTGGTGCGGGCAAAGCCCGGACAGCCCATCTGCCCGGCCCTGTCCTGAATTTCGGCGGCCGCCTCCTTTTCAAATCCGGGACGGCAATATATCAACAACTGTTTCATTCAGACCTCAACCAGGCGCGACCGGACAGCATCAGGCACAGCCAGCCCGCCATAAAACACACTCCCCCCAGGGGAGTGACAAAACCAATCCCCCTGGTACCCAACAGCACCAGGGCATAAATACTGCCGCTGAACATCACAATGCCCAGCACAAAGAAAATAACGGCGGCATTAAGCAACCCGGTCGCCCGCCGTTTCAGCATCACGACCACCAGCAGCAGCGCCAGGGCGTGCAAAAACTGGTATTGCACGCCGGTATTAAAGGCCGATACCAGCGCCGGTGCCGCCGCCAGGCCGTGGGCGCCATAGGCCCCCAGGGCAGTGGCGCTCAGGCCAGATAAGGCCGCGCCGTAAAAGGCAAGATTAATGATCACGAATAAAGTTCCTCATGCGCTGGCACACCTGCGCCAGGTTACGCTCCAGCGTGGTGCCGGAGGCCTTGCGCGGCTTGAAGCCGTGATCGCCGTCGGTCACCCAGCAGGTGTCCACGGTGTCGGCCAGATCGAAGCTGGCCACCGCTTCCCGGTTGCCAAAGGTGTCGCGCTCCCCCTGCAGCAACAAGGTGGGCGTGGCAATCGAGGCCAGGTGCTGACCGCGAAACCGCTCGGGCTTGCCCGGCGGATAAAAGGGAAAGCCCAGCAGCATCAGTCCGGCCGGTTGCAGCTCGTCCGCCACCAGTGACGCCATGCGCCCGCCCATGGACTTGCCCGCCAGAAACAATTTGGGATGGGCAAATTCCGCCGCCAGGCTGCGCCAGCAGTCCAGCAGTACCGGCTCACGGTCGGGCGGCCGGCGCCGGCCATCGGCCCGGGTCTTTTGCATGTAGGGAAACTCAAAGCGCACCACCTGAATGTCCTCGCCGGCCAGGCCCTCGGCCAGGGCCTGCATGACCTGGTGCTCCATGCCGGCACCGGCACCGTGGGCCAGCAACACGCGTGCGGCGGCGGTATCGGGCCCGTTTTTCAGTATTCTCATCCGTTCACTGCCTTTTGCTTCTCTTCTTTGTTGACCAGCGCCAGCATCCAGTCGCGAAAGGCGGCAATCTTGCCAAGGCCGGCCTGGGATTCATGGCTGACCAGGTAGTAGGCGTTTTTCGACATCAGCACCTGCTCAAAGGGGCACACCAGCCGCCCGGCGTCGAGCTCGGGCTGGGTCAGCACACTGTGACCCAGCGCCACGCCCTGGCCGTGTATGGCGGCCTGGATCACCATGGACGAATGGCTGAAGATGGGCCCCTGGTTGACGTTGGCCGCCTGAATGTCGAGCTGTTTGAACCAGGCCTTCCAGTCGCGCCGGGAGGTATCGTGCAGCAGGGTATGCCGGGTCAGGTCTTCGGGTGTTTTCAGCGGCCGGGTGCCCATCAACAGCATGGGCGAGCACACCGGGATCAGGTATTCCGCATGCAGCTTGTCGGCCCGCAGACCGGGCCAGTTGCCCCGGCCGTAATAAATGGCCACGTCCACGTCATCGGTGAGCGAGCCTTCATCCAGGTCCACCGCCTTGATGCGCACATCAATATCCGGATGCGCCTCGCTGAAGCGCACCAGCCGCGGCACCAGCCACTGAATGGCAAAGCTCGGCTGCAGGCTCACCGTGAGCGCGCCCTTGGCGCTGCGCGCCAGCAGCCGTTCGGTGGCATCGGAGATGGCGGTAAAAATGTCCTTGATCTCCAGGAAATAGCTCTGTCCTTCCTCGGTCAGCAGCAGGGAGCGATTGCGCCGGCGAAACAGCTTGATGCCCAGAAACTCTTCCAACCCCTTGATTTGATGGCTGATGGCCGCCTGCGTGACAAACAGCTCTTCCGCCGCCCGGGTAAAACTCAGGTTGCGGGCGGCGGCTTCAAAGGCCTTGAGCGCGTTGAGCGGGGGTAATCGCCGGGACATGCACACCTCGGTCAGCATTTCGATGGCTGTGGATTATAGGGGTGCGCGCCGGTGCATGCCAGCGCTGGCCATGGGGGATACCAAAACAATGAGTGCCGAACGGTACTTTGAACAGTTCAATTTCCCGGGCCGGCTCGGTACACTGACCTTCTTTTCATGTTTCGCGGATATTGCTCAAGATGATCGACTGGCTGCCCGTTTCCCTGCTCGACTGGCTGATGCTCGCCCTGGTCAGCCTGCTGGTGCTGCTGACCCTGTTCAGCCTGCTGCGCCGGATCTGGCGCGGCAAGCCGGGCCAGGCCTATGTGCAACGGGTCATGTTCAGCCCCGAAGCGGCCACCGCCCTGGAGCTGCTGGAGCAGGCCGCCGGTGACCAGCTCCGGGTGTTTCCTGCGGTGCAGATGAACGAAGTACTGGAGCTGGCCCCCACCCTCAAAAAAACCCACCGTGAGGCGGCGTTGCAGGCCCTGTTCGGCGAAAAGCTGGATTTCGTGCTGTGCTCGCCCAGGGATTTGCGGGTGCGCCTGGTGGTGGCGCTGGTGGACGACAGCCTGAGTCAGGCCGATGGCCGCCACCGTCACCGGTTGCTGGAGCAGATAGAAACCGCCGGTCTGCCGGTGGTGCACCTGTCGCCCAAGGACTGGCCCACGCCCGAGGCGCTGCGCGACGAGCTGAACGCCCTGCTTCGGCCCGCGGCTCCACCGCCCTCACTGGCCGGCGGCCGCCAGGAGCCGGTGCTGAGCCTGCCCGACGACGAGCCCGACGACGACAGCGACGAACCCCGCTTTCGGTTGTAACCGGCTATAGCCACAGCTCACTCAGGGGCGTCTCCGGCGTGTAATGATGGGCCACCTGAGCCTGCAGCAGCTCGGCGGTGGCCAGGGCGTCGGTCAGGGCATGATGAGGCGCGTAATAAGGCAGGTGGTAACGCTCCCGGCTGTTGGCCAGACGAATGGAGGCCGGCTTGCGCCGGCGTAACCTATCCCACAGGTTCAGCCGGCGGGGGTGAAACCGGGTTTCCAGCTCCATGGTGTCGATCACCGGAAAGCGAATGTCTTCGTTGAGCCGAGCCTTGAGGGCGGCGGCAAAAAACACCTGCTCGATGCGCCGGTAATGCACCACCACCACGCGCCCCGCCAACGCCGCCAGCAGATCGTCCAGCACCAGCAGCAGATCCGGCGCTTCCTTTACCTCGGAGTGGGTAATGTGATGCAGCACCACGGTTTCCTCCACCATGGGCTTATGCGGATTCACAATCCAGTGAGCGGCCTCCTTGCAGCGAATGCGCTGCAGGCTGAACGGCACCAGACCAATGCTGACAATGGCGTCCTTTTTTACATCCAGCCCGGTGGTTTCAAAGTCCATCGCCACAAAGGGCACCTGGGCCAGCGGTGTATCGGGGGCCGGCAGGCCGGCCCGGTAAAAGCGCTGCAGCCGGTAATCCCGGGCACTGCGCGCCCGCTCCTCAAACAAGGCCGGCCAGTCGAGTGCGTGGGCCTGTTCAACCAGTGCAGAAGGTCTCAGGTATACCATGGCGGCCTCAGGAAGCCCGTCCGGGCTGGTAGCGGAATTTCAGAAACTTCTGGGCCTGGCTCAGGATCTGAAAGGCATCCTTGAGGTTGCGCCGTTCAAAGTCGGACAGATTCTCCGGCTCTATACTGTTGTCCGGATCCCGTCCTGCTTCCAGATCCATGGCCTGATGACGAATGCGCACCATGGCAATAAACTCCATGGCATCGCGCAGATCCGGCCCTCTGCCCCGGGGCAGTATGTCGGCGTCGATCACATCGGTCAGCCGCTCAAAGGAATTGCGCGCCTTGGAGCCGGTGGCCAGGGCATGCACCCGCACCAGATCCGCCAGCGGCGCCGTGCCCCGGCGTTTGAGATTGATGGAGTTGTTGTGCTTGCCATCCTGCTCCATCACAAACTCCTTGAAAAAACCGAGCGGCGGCGTGCGCAACAGGGCATTGCGGGCCATGCTGGCAAGAAAGCGCGGGCTGCGCCGGGCCTTTCGCAATATCAGCCGGTTAAGCTGCTCGGCCCATTCCAGGTGGCCGTAGACACCGTCGAGATCGAAAAATATCGAGCTGTTGAGCAATGAGCGGGCACTGGGCTTTTCAATCCAGTCGGTAAAGCACTGCTCCCACTCACGCCGGGTTTTGCGCCACTCCGGGTTGCTGGCCATAATGCCGCCGGTGCAGTAACTGTACCCGCAGGCGGCCAGGCCATCGCACACAAACTCGGCCAGGGCGGCAAAATAGTCGTTGTGACGCTCATGGTCGTAACCGTTGTCGAGGATGATGGCATTGTCCTGATCGGTCACCACCAGCTGTTCGTCCCGGGCCATGGAGCCCAGCGCCAGAAAGCAATAAGGCACCGGCGGCGGTCCCAGCTTTTCTTCCGCCAGCTCCAGCAGCCGCTGCTTGAAGCTGCGCCCGATCACTGCCATCGCCGAGCCAATCATGTGGGAATTGGCGTCTTCATTGACCATGCGTACAAAGCAGGCCCGGGCATCGTCGGCAATGGTGGCCAGTTCGTCGGCGTCGTGGGCGCGAAAAATATGCCGCACCACAAACAGGCTGTTGCGGGACTCATGACGCATCACGTCCGACAGCGCCACCACTCCCACCGGCCTGCCCCGGTGCAGCACTGGCAGGTGATGCAGGTTGTAGCGCAGCATGGTCAGCATGGCCTCAAACACATATTGATCGCTTTCCGCGGCCACCAGATCCGTGGACATCACCTCCGCCACCGAGGTGCTCGAAGGAAGCTCTTCCGCCAGCACCCGGGTGCGCAGATCCCGGTCGGTAATGATGCCGGCCACTTCCTGCTCGGCGTCCGACTCCTCATTGAGTACCAGAATGGAGGACACTCCTTCCTCGGTCATTTTGCGGGCGGCATCGAACACGCTGGCCGAGCGGCCGATGGACACCGGATCCCGGGAGATCAGTTCACGAATGCCGGAGGTCATCAGCTCGTTGGCGCCCTGATGGCGGGACACGGCATGGCGCAGGCGAGTGCTCTCCCCCACTTCCACAAAATCGGAAAACGCCTCAAAGCGCTCATAAAGTTCATTAAACAGGGGCTCGGGCAAACAGTAGACCAGGGTGTCTTCGAGCGCGGTGGCCGGCAACCGGTTCTTGTTGTTCATCAACAATCCCATCTGACCAAACAGGCTGCCTTCGCTCAGTCGGTTGTGCAGCTCGCCGTTACGCCGGTACAGCTCCACCGCTCCGCTGCGCACCAGATAAAGATCGTGCACCGCATCCCCGTACTGAAGAATGATGGTGCCGGCCCGGTAATAGGCCACTTCCACCTCGGTGGCGATGCGCTCCAGTACCTCCTCCGGCAACGCCGTAAAGGGGGCCCACTGACGCATGAAACTCAGAATTTCCTGCTGTTCGGCTTCCATTTGTCTCTCCTGCAAACCGAAAAAAGGCAGCACTGGGCTGCCTTGATTACGGGTGTGTTACTTCAGTCGCCCCTGGGCTCCGACATCAGCCCCTTGATCAGGGCCACACAGGATATCAGCAGCACTATGGTAAAGGGAAAACCGGTGGACACCGCCATGGCCTGCAACCCCGCCAGGCCGCCGCCCAGCATCAGGGCAATGGCCACCAGGCCCTCAAAGGTACACCAGAATACCCGCTGGGGCTTGGGCGCATTGACCTTGCCGCCGGCGGCGATGGTGTCGATAACCAGAGAGCCGGAGTCGGACGACGTCACAAAGAACACCACCACCAGCACGATGCCGATAAAGGAGGTAATCGCGGTCAGCGGCAGGTTTTTCAGCATTTCAAACAGCTGCAGCGGCAGGGCCGCATCGGCCACCGCCTGATACCCCTCGCTCACTACCTGCTGAATGGCGGTGCCCCCAAAGGCACTGAACCACATGATACAGGCGGTGGTGGGCACCAGCAGCACGGCCACCAGGAATTCCCGCACCGAGCGGCCCCGGGATACCCGGGCGATAAACATGCCCACAAAGGGCGACCAGGAGATCCACCAGGCCCAGTAGAAGGCGGTCCAGCCCTGAGAGTAGTTGGCGTCTTCACGGCCAAAGGGCATGGACAGCGCCGGGAAATACTCAAAATAAGACATGATGTTGGAGAAGAAGCCGGAGAAAATCAGCATGGTCGGCCCCACGATGATCACGAACAGCAACAGCAGCGCCGCCAGCGTCATGTTGATTTCCGACAGCCGTTTAACCCCCGCATCAAGACCGGCCAGCACCGAGACCAGGGCCACCGCGGTGATCAGAATGACCAGCACCACCTGAGTGGTCGTAGTATCGGGAATGCCGAACAGAAAGTTGAGGCCGGCAGAGGCCTGGGAGGCGCCGTAACCAAGGGACGTAGCCAGACCAAACAGGGTGGCGACCACCGCCAGAATATCGATGATGTGACCCGGCCAGCCCCATACCCGCTCGCCCAGCAGCGGATACAGCACGGAGCGCATGGTCAGCGGCAGCCCCTTGTTAAAGGAGAAAATGGCCAGCCCCAGCGCCAGCACGGCATAAATGGCCCAGGGATGCAGCGCCCAGTGATAGAGGGTGGCAGCCATCCCCAAGCGGGTGGCTTCGGCGGCATCGCCGGCGGCCGCTCCCAGAGGAGCCCAGTCGGTACGCACGCCGTTTTCCACCGTGGTACCGGCCATGGAGGTACTGAAATGGGTCAGCGGCTCGGACACACCAAAAAACATCAGACCGATACCCATACCGGCGGCAAACAGCATGGACAGCCAGCCCAGGTAGCTGAAATCGGGGGTAGCCTGCGTGCCGCCAATGCGCACCCTGCCCAGGGGTGAGAGAATAATGCCAAAACAGACCACCACTATAATGTTGGCGGAGGTCAGAAAGAACCAGTCGAGGGTGGACGTCAGCCAACTGCGCAAATCGCTGAACATGGGTCCCACCTGGTTCTGAAAGGCCAGGGTCAGAAACACAAAGGCCACAATGGCCAGGCCGGAAATCATGAATACCCGGTTGTGAATGTCGAGCCCGAAGGGACCGATCTGCAGGGCGATGTTGTCCTGCCCTATCTGATAATCGGTGTCGATGGGATTGGCCTTGCCTTCGGGGGCAATCACATCATGATTGTCTTTATCTGTCATTGGCTGCCTCGCTCTCATGCTTAGAGCTATAATTAAAAAACCCTCTAAAACTAGCACAAAAAGCCATATAAATCATAGCTGTAGTAAAAAGAGAAGATTTCGGATTAAAAAACAAACAAACAAATAAGTCGGGCCGTTAATTATTTTCCTCTCACTGGCATTGCGCCCACCAAGCATAGCCCAATAGCTCCCCCAGCCGGCAAGGCTTTGGCCTTCGGCCTGAACGGAGCAGTGGTCACGATAATGGTCACGAGAAGTGAGATGACGGAAATGAGAAAAACCGAGCCCGGCGAGACTTTACCGAGTGTGGCGGAGTGGGACAGGCACCGCGTTTGAAGGCGAAGGACTTCAGCACCGAGTTCATCCGGCAGGGCCAGTGCCGCGCCCCGAAGGCCGAAGGGTTCTTGTCGCGGAACACTGAAATGAAAAAAGCCCTGAGCGTTGACTCAGGGCTTCTTGAAATTGGCGGAGCGGACGGGACTCGAACCCGCGACCCCCGGCGTGACAGGCCGGTATTCTAACCAACTGAACTACCGCTCCGGTGCTTGGCTTTCGCTTCAAGCGGAACGAATAATATGACCGGCCGGTATTGGCGTCAAGAGTAAAATGATCATTTCATTCCTTTCGGTCATTTTTTATGCTCAATGCTCCAAAAAGCCGATTTTTCGTTCATCGTCGTCGCCGGCGCCACCACCACAGCCCTCCCCCGGCAGATACCAGAGCCAGCCCGGCCAGACCCGCCCACAGTGGCCAGCCCCGCCCTTCCTTCGCCGTCACCTGGTCCGGTGCCTGGGTTACTTCCGGCAGCGGTGGCACGACCCGCACCACCTGTTCATTCAGTTGCAGCTGGATCTCCCGGTCATCCACGGTCGTGGCATAGGCCCGCCCTTGCCAGCGATAGTTGCCCGGCTGGCGCGCCGGTGGCAGTTCGATATGCCGCCCCTGACCGGAAATGGCCAGGGTCTGCTCCAGCGGATTAATCAGCTCGCCCGTCACCGTCAGGCTGTCGGTGTCGATGTTGCTGTCGGCATCCAGTTCAATGCGCCAGCGTCGCTGGGAGTCGGGGGTGGTAAAGCGGGCACGCACCGGCATGGGGTACAGAGTGATATTGCGTTCGGCATAACGGGCCAGCACGCCGTTCGACACCTCGGCCTGAAACAAGTAGCTGCCGGGCAGGGCCTCAAATACCACTTCGGCGGTCATGTTGCCGTCGCCCGGAACCGGGTCCAGCCCGGTGCCGTCATCCACAAACTCGCCCAGGGGCAACGGCGCCCGGTTAAAGGGATCCGCTTGCTGCGCCTCGGCCCGGGAATACAACTGGGCCGTCAGCCCCAGGCCGTCGAGATAATAATTGGCATCCAGGGTGGTATTACCGTGGAGCAGTTGCCCGTGCAGCCGAATGACCTCGTTCTGGTACAGTTTGGCCGGCAGCTCATCGAGCTCGAGACGGAACACGCTGAGCAGGGTAATGCCATGCTCGCCGGCAATTTTGCCGGTGGCCTGCCAGGGGCCCGGCTCCGGCTGCCACAGGGTGATCACGTCCCGGGTGGGCGTGGACGCCCAGCTGATGGTATCGGGATGGCGCTGGTAATAATACTTGCTGCCATCGGGCCGGATCAGTACCACCGGAATCGAGGGTCCTTCACGCTCGATAAACAGGGTCACTTCCCGAATGGACGGATCGATGCGAAAGGTATTACCCAGCCAGCGGGCATGCTGCTCTTCGGCATGGGCGAACATGACCGGCAGCAGCGCCAGCATCGGCAAAATACGCAGCATCATGGGCGCCACAGGCAGCTGCCCCCCTTTTTTTCGATCAGATCGAGCCGGCTTTCATGGGCCTCCAGCTCGGCGCCCAGCGCGAGGATCACTTTAAGTGGCGCCCGCCCGGCCGCCAGCCGGCGCAGTTCGCCGCCGTTGCCGCTTTGCTGGCTGCCTTCGGCCTGCAGGTTCAGCTTGGTCTGGCCGCCGGTCATCAGCAGGTAAACATCGGCCAGGATCTCGGCATCGAGCAAGGCCCCGTGCAGGGTACGATGGCTGTTGTCGATGCCGTAGCGGTCGCAGAGCACATCCAGGTTGTTGCGCTTGCCCGGATAGAGCTGGCGGGCCAGGGCCAGGGTATCGGTTACCTTGCACAACTCGGCCATGCGCTCGGGGCGGCCCAGCAGCTCCATTTCATAGTCGAGAAAGCCCACGTCAAAGGGAGCGTTGTGGGCCACCATTTCGGCGCCACGAATAAAGTCGAGAAATTCGTCGACATGAACGGAAAACTCGGGCTTGTCGGCGAGAAATTCATCGGTAATGCCGTGAACGCGAATGGCCTCTTCGTCCACCAGCCGGTCCGGCTTGAGGTAAAGGTGCAGGTGCCGACCGGTCAGCCGCCGGTTGACCACTTCCACACAGCCGATCTCGATCACCCTGTGCCCCATGTAATGAGGGCCGGTGTCCATATTCATGCCCGTGGTCTCGGTATCGAGCACCACCTGTCGCTGATAGCCAGATTCGGTGATCACTGTGTTTTTCCTCCACAAATTCGGCGGCCAGTATATCGCCTGCGCCGGCCGATGATAAGGCCCGCTGCGCTGGCTCCTTCCCCGTTGCCTGTGGCAGACTGCGCCCTTTCACAGAATTTACCGAACGGGCAACACCATGAAACAGGTTCAGCTATTTACCGACGGCTCCTGCCTCGGCAACCCGGGCCCCGGCGGCTACGGCGCCGTGCTTATCTACAAGCAGCACCGCAAGGAGCTCAGCGGCGGCTACCGGCTGACCACCAACAACCGCATGGAACTGATGGCCGCCATCAAGGGGCTGGAAACCCTCAGCCACGACTGTGCGGTAGAGCTGACCACCGACAGCCAGTATGTGCGCCAGGGCATTACCCAGTGGATCAAGGGCTGGAAGCGGAATAACTGGCGTACCGCCGCCAAAACGGCGGTGAAAAACGCGGATTTGTGGCAGCAGCTGGACGAACTCTGCCAGCGCCACAGGGTGCAGTGGCACTGGGTGCGCGGCCATACCGGCCATCCGGAAAACGAACGCTGTGACGACCTGGCCCGGGAAGCGGCCATGGATTCCGGCAATCATCAAGAAGACGAAGGTTATTCCCGCTGACGGGCCATTTCCGGCCGGGCCACCGGCGCCGCCACCCGCTGACGCTCGCGCACAGGAGTCAGCGGAAACCGGCGCTTGCGCGCCAGCACGATATACACCGCCGCCGGTGACGGACAAAAATGCGGGCAACGCTGCCGCTGCCAGCGATCCAGCCAGGGCATGAAATTGGTAAAACCGATGTAATCCCGCTCGATCACCTCAAATCCCAGCAATTTCAGCCAGTCTTCCACCCGGGCCGGTGCCAGCATATGGCGCCAGCCCGGCAACCGCTTGCGCCAGCCCGGCAACCAGCGGGCCCAGGCCGCACTGCCGTAAGGGTTAAAGCCGGTGAGCACCAGCCAGCCGTCATCCCGCAATACCACTTCGGTTTCCCGCAAAATGGCATGAGGGTGTTCGCTGTAGTCGAGCACATGGGCCAGCAGGCAGGCATCCAGGCTGCCCGGAGCAAAGGGCATGGCAGTGGCGTCCCCCAGCAGATCCGTGCCTTCCTGTTCATGCCGGGTCATCACCACTCCCTGGCGCAGCCGGCTGCCGTCCAGCGACAGGGCCGCGCTCAGGGCATCCACCTTGAGCAGGGTAAAGCCGAACAGGCCCGGCGCCCAGGCGTCCAGGCGCTGCTGCAATTGCTCGGCGATATGCTTGCCCCGGGGCAGCGCATGCCAGCCGGACGGGGCTGGTGGGGGCATCTTGCTGGCTGTGGTCATGATCCCTCTGGTAAACTTTGGCATTCTGCTCATGCCAAGGATGTGATCAACGATGAACGCTATTTCGCTTCGTGCCTTTAACGATAACTATATCTGGCTGATTGGCAATGGCCGTCAGGCCGCCGTGGTCGATCCGGGCGAGGCCGCTCCGGTCACGGCCGCCCTGGCCGAACGTGATCTTGAGCTGACCGCCATTCTCATTACCCATCATCATCACGACCATACCGGCGGCGTGCGCGAGCTGCTGGCCGCCTGGCCCGATGCCGCGGTATATGCCCCCGCCGACGAGCGCCTGCCTGCGCCCGGCGCCATTGCCCTGTACGACGGCGACCCGGTGTCGCTGCCGGCGCTCGGGCTTGAACTGACGGTGCTGTCGATACCGGGCCACACCCGCGGCCACATCGCCTATGTTGGCAACGGCATGCTGTTTTGCGGCGACACCCTGTTTTCCGGCGGCTGTGGCCGGCTGTTTGAGGGCACGCCCGAGCAGATGCACCATTCCCTCGAGCGCCTGGCCGCCCTGCCCGACGACACCCAGGTATATTGTGCCCACGAATACACGCTGTCGAACCTGGCGTTCTGCCATGCCGTGGAACCCGATAACCCAGCGCTGTTGAACTACATGAAACAAGCGGCCAAATTACGCCAGCAGGACGTGCCCACGCTGCCATCTACCATTGGCCGCGAAAAAGCCATCAATGTGTTCCTGCGCACCGGCGAGCCGGCGGTGCGGGCCGCCGCTCAGCAACAGGCGATGGAGGAGTTAAACGAAGACTGTCAAGTGTTCGCCGCACTTCGGCGCTGGAAAGACCATTTTTAACGAACTTGATTAAACTGCTCACAAAGCATACACTGGCCGCCGTTTTTTAGAGAAGCAGACACGATGATAAGACTTTGCCTTTTATCCGGTGCCTTGCTCCTGGCTGGCTGCCAGGCGGTATCGACCGATTCGGCGCGCCAGACCCATGGTCACCAGAACCGCGCCGAAGAGCAGACAAGCCAGCCGTATTACTCCAAATCCAGTGATTACGCTTCGCGCAAGGCCGCCGGCCGCGACAGCCGTCATTCGTCCGATGAAGGCCCGGAACAGCGCAAGGCCGACGCCCGCCAGCAGGATATGTGGCAGGCCATTGCCGACGACATGACGCTGGATATTCCGGCCGACCACCCCCGTGTGGTGGCTCAGCGCAAGTGGTACCTGAAACAGCCCGGATATATGCGCGCCGTTACCGAGCGCGCCAGACCGTTTCTCTATCTCATCAAGGAAGAGATAGAAAAGCGGGACATGCCCATGGAGCTGGTGTTGCTGCCGGTGGTGGAAAGCACCTTTGATCCCAAGGCCTACTCCCACAGCCATGCCGCCGGCATCTGGCAGATGCTGAAAGGCACCGGCAAGAACTTTGGCCTGCATTACGACAGCTGGTACGACGGCCGCTATGACATCATGGCCTCGACCGATGCGGCCCTCGATTATCTGGAGTACCTGCACAAGTTCTTTGACGGCAACTGGACCCACGCCCTGGCCGCCTATAACTCGGGTGAAGGCCGGGTACAGCGGGCCATTCGCGCCAACCGTCGCCACGGCAAGCCCACCGACTTCTGGTCGCTGTCGCTGCCCAAGGAAACCCAGAACTACGTGCCCAAGCTGATGGCCCTGGCCGACATTCTCAAGCAGCCCGGCCATTACGGCATGGACGTGCCCGTACTGCCCAACCGTCCTCAGGTGGCGGCGGTGACCGTGGAAGGTCAGGTCGATCTGAACATGGCGGCAGATCTGGCCGGCGTCAGCCGCAGCCAGCTTCGGGAGCTGAACCCGGCGTTCAAGCACACCGCCACGTCGCCGCTGATCGATACCGAGATCCTGGTACCGGTGCGCCACGCCGAAACCTTTGAGCTGGCCATGGCCGATCTGCCCGCGGAAGAACGCATGAGTTACCAGCGCTACCGGGTCAAGGGCGGCGACAGCCTGGGCGTGATCGCCCGTCGCCATGGCACGCATATCGTGGCGCTTAAGCAGGCCAACAACCTGCGCGGCAACACCATTCGCATTGGCCAGACCCTGCTGGTGCCCACTTCCGCTGCGCCGGCGCCCGCTCGCGCCAGCACTCAGCAAAGCACCTACCGGGTGCGGGCCGGCGATTCGCTGTCGGTGATCGCCAGCCGTTTCAGCGTCAGCATTGCCGATCTGCTGCGCTGGAACCGGCTCAGCAACAAGCACATGCTGCGCGCCGGCCAGAAGCTGATTGTAGCCGCCAATTCCGGTTGATTAACCACACGTTAAATGCAAAAGGGAGCCTTTTCGGCTCCCTTTTTTGTTCTGTGGTGCGGCGGTTATCAGTCGCGTCCTTTTACTTCACGGGGGCGTCCGTTCTCGTCGATAGCCACGTACACGAACTCGGCGCCGGCCACCGGGTAACGCGGGCCGCTTTCCGGCGTTAATACCGGCTTGACCCAGACCTCCACCTTGATGGTAATGGAGGTGCGGCCTACCTTCACCAGCTCGCCATAACAGCAGATGACATCACCCACCTGCACCGGACGGGCGAACACCATTTTATCCACGGCCACGGTGCACACCCGGCCAAAGGCTATTTCATTGGCCAGCAGGCTGCCGCCCAGATCCATCTGCGACATGATCCAGCCACCGAAAATATCGCCGTTGGCATTGGTGTCGGCCGGCATGGCCATGGTACGCAGCAGCAGGTCTCCGCAAGGGCTTTGTGGTTCGCTCATGGTTACAATTCTCTTCTTTCAAACCGAAGCCGGCATCATAGTCCGCCTTGTGGCCCCCCGCAATCGTCACTCAGCCTTGCGGCCGGCGCGCCGCGAGCCAGTCAAACCAGTCGGTGACCGAATAGTCCATATTCAGCCAGCGGCTCAGGGCGCTGCCATCAATGGTCTTGCCCTCGCCGCCCCCGCCGAACTCGGGCGGTGCCAGCCCCTGCAGGCGCGCCGCTTCACCGTAAAAATCGCACCGGCTGGGGTGATGAGGCGCGCTGACGTTAAGCACATAGGGCCAGTCATCCCGTTCCAGCACAGCGGGAATAAAGCGCAGCAGATCCTCCAGTGCCACCAGGTTGACCGGCTCATCACCGCCGTCAAAACGCCGGCCGGAAAGAAACCGCCCCGGCTCCCGGTTGCCGCCCACCAGCCCCGACAGGCGCAAAATCAGCACCCGCTCGGCACCGCAGGCCTGCACTGCCCGCTCGGCGGCCAGCATGCGCTCGCCGCGAGGGCCATCGGGGCCGGCATCGGCCTCGGTTTTGCTGCCTACTCCGGCATACACGGAAGTGGCACTGGTAAAGATCACCCGCGTCACGCCCCCGGCCACCGCCAGCCGGGCCAGGGCCCCCAGCGTATCGGCATAAGCGTCAAGCTTGCCCGGCGGCACACACAGCAGCAGAGTGCCGGCCTTCAGCCGCTCCGGCCAGTGTGACGGCAGTGGTGCGTTAAAGTCCCAAAGCTGGGTGGCCATGCCGGCACGCTCAAGCCGTTCCACCTTGTCGGCCTGGCGGCTGGTGCCGCTTACCCGCCAGCCTTGCTCCAGCAGGGTTTGTGCCAGCGGCTCGCCCAGCCAGCCCAGGCCAAGAATGGCCAGGCTGCGATCAATAGACATAATCCAGCTCCTGCGGCGTGATAAAGGTCTTTTTCTGTCCCAGCATATCCTGGTATATCACCGAATAAGCCAGCACGTTCTGTACGTATCCCCGGGTTTCCCGGTAGGGAATGTTTTCCACCCACACATCCAGTGGGCGACTGGCACTTTGCTCCAGCCAGCGGTTAATGCGGCCGGGGCCGGCGTTGTAGGCGGCAATGGCCGGAATGCGGTTGCCCTGATAGCGCTCCAGCAGCTCCTTGAAGTAACTGGAGCCAAGTTGCACATTCACCTCGGGACGGTAAACGTCGCTGGTCCGCTGATAATCACGGATGCCGTGCTTGCGCGCGGTTTCCCGGGCGGTGGCCGGCATCAGCTGCATCAGGCCGCCAGCGCCCACCGGCGAGCGGGCCTGCTCGTAAAAGGCACTTTCCTGTCGGGCAATGGCAAAGAGCGTGGACTCGTCGAGATCCAGCTTGTTGGCCTGGCCGCGAAACACCTGTTCGTATACCACGGGAAAACGCAGTTCCAGCTGATCCCAGGCCCGGGCGCGAATGCTGGCCAGAATCGACTTGTCGTGCCAGCCCTGCTTCAGCGCCAGGGCGCCCAGCGCCAGCTGATCCGCTTCACCCACGCTGCCCAGCAGGTGATACCACTCGCTGCGGGCCGCCGCCTTGTTGCCCAGCGCCAGCCACTCCGCTACCCGGGCCAGCCCCGGCCAGCGCGTTAGGGCCTGCTGCCAGTCGGGTGCCGCCGGAGGAGCCTGGCGATTGAGGGAAAACGGCCGCTGGCTGCGCTGGGCGGCGAGAAAACCATAATATTCCCGCTCGCCGGCGGCCCTGGCCCAGGCCGCATCCGCTTCTTTCTGCTTTCCGGTACTTGCCAGCGCGCGGCCACGCCAGTATTGCCAGCGGCTGGTATTCTGCTCATCCGCCGGCAGCCGGTCTATCCAGGCCACCAGATGACCCCAGTCCTGCTCCCAGATGGCCAGACGGGCGCGCAGCTCAAACAGCGCATCGGTACCTATCTCGGGCAGGCGCTTGTCCAGCCAGCCCCGATACTCCTTGGTGCGGTTGAACATCAGCCGCCGGGCCAGGCTGCGCTCCACCTCGGCCACCTGCAATGAGGTCAGGCCGGGAGCACGCTGATAACGCGGATACAGGGTCATGGCCAGGCCCGGATCCCGGTCGGCCAACCGCACCAGCGCCATTGCCATGGCGGCCTGGTGGCGGGGGTTGGACGAGCTGAAACCTTCACCGTCGGCCAGCAGGGCGGGATTGCGATCCAGGCTCACCAGCAGGTCGCCGCTCTCGCGGGCCTTGCCACCAAGCAAACCGGACAGGTACTTGAGCAGGCCGCTCTGGCCGGACTCGTAGGCCAGCAGCATGCGCTGCCATACCTGCTCGTCATTCAGACCGCCCCGCGTCTTCCAGGCCTCAAACAGGGGATCACAGGCATCGGGACGGGAGCGGCCATGCAGCCACAGCCGCTCGGCGCCTTTCATGGCTTCGGCCTTGTCGCCGGTGGCCCATTTGGCCCGGTAGTGAGCACATTGCAGCTCGGCGCTGTTGGGCAGCTCGGGGTAAAGAGAAAGAAACTCCCGCCAGCGCTGCTCCCGAGCGAGACGAAACAAAAAACGGCGCTCCAGCCGGTTGGCCAGCGGCGTGTCGGCATAGCGGCGCATAAAATCGCGCACATCACCGGTGCCGAGCTCATTCAGTCGCTTCGACAGCGCTTCATAGTCCAGATAAGGCACCAGCGGATAGGTGTCGAGCCCTTGCCTCAGCTGGCGGTATTCGCCGGTTTTACCCTGAGCCAGGGCCTGCTCCGCCAGGCGATACTGCTCCCGCTGCGGCGATGCCTGGGCGCTCAGCCCCAGACTCAGTAACAAGACTCCCAATCCTACCCGTTTGAACACGTTGCTCTCTCCCGCGACGATATAATGACGCTATCGTAAGAAATGCCGGCAGAGCTGCCAATGGCGAGCGCAAAATTCTTTTAAAGTACAGGACAAGCGGAGTCGTTAAGCACCAAATTTTGTCCTCAATCACAGTTACCGTCTTCCTCCCGTGCCCGCCCCCTTTACTTGATCCAGCTCACGATACCAATTTACAAAGGGAGTAATCTGAAACCGTAAAGCAGAGACAACAACCAAGGGGGTCCCTTATGTCCATTGCCATTACCAGCCATGTTATCGACATCACTCCCGCGATTCGTGAACGGATTGAAAGTCGCTTCGAGAAGCTCAACCGGCGCCAGATCGCCCTGATTAACCCCCAGGTCGTGATCCAGAAGGAAGGTCTTAACTATCAGGTGGAAGCCAGTGCCGGCCTGCCCGGTGAAACCCTGTTCGCCCAGGCAGAAGACGACAACCTGTACGCCGCCATCAACGATCTGGGCCACAAGCTGGAACGCCAGCTGACCCGCTACGCGGAAAAACCCCTGGCCCAGCGTACCCAGACCGCCCAGCCGGTGCTGGAAGAAGAAGAGTAACCTTGCTCCCCATCCTTTCTGCAAAGCGGCCATTCGGCCGCTTTTTTTTACCGTTAACCGCCAAAAAGCCGGGAAAACGCTTGCCAGCACCGCCGCTTTTCAGTATTTCTATGGGTTGCGTTAATCAAGAGTCATAAAGCATGCCGGTACATCTGTTTTTCTTTCGCTTCTTTTTTGCATCCTGAATCCGGGAGGCGAGGGTCTGGCGAGAAACAAGCGAAAGACGAACAGCCAAGCCTCCCACCGGGAGGCTTTTTTTATTCACGCGCAGTCTGGCGAGGAAGGAAGCCCTATTCATGAACCTGGACGAGATACGAAGCAAGATCACCCGCCTGGACCGGGAGCTGCTCAGCCTGCTGGCCCAGCGCAAGGCCCTGAGCCTGGACGTGGCCCGCTCGAAACTGGAAAACCCGCGCCCCATTCGCGATCAGGAGCGGGAGCAGGCACTGCTGGTGGAGCTGGTCAATCAGGGCCGGCAACTCGGCCTCGACGCCCACTTTGTGACCCGCATCTTTCAAACCGTTATCGAGGATTCGGTGCTGTCCCAGCAGGCACTGCTGCAGGATCTGCTTAACCCTCAGGACAGCGTTCCCGCCATCAGCGTGGCCTTTCTCGGGCTCAAGGGCTCCTACTCCAACATGGCGGCGCGCAAATACCTGTCCCGTTATCAGGCGCCGCTTGTCGAGCACAACTGCGATACCTTTCAGCAGATCTTCGACACAGTAGAATCGGGCCAGGCCCAGTACGGCATTCTGCCCATTGAAAACACCAGCTCCGGCTCCATCAACGATGTCTTCGATCTGATGCAGCACACCAGCCTGTCCATTGTGGGCGAGCTGACCCAGCCCATTGAGCACTGCCTGCTGGTGGCCACCGATACCCGCGTTGAGAACATCAAGACCCTCTATACCCACTCTCAGCCCTACCAGCAGTGCTCCCAGTACCTGGAGCGCCTGGGCAAGCTGGAAGTGAAGTTCTGCG
Source organism: Oceanimonas aquatica (assembly GCF_030732065.1). Lineage (GTDB taxonomy): Bacteria > Pseudomonadota > Gammaproteobacteria > Enterobacterales > Aeromonadaceae > Oceanimonas. The sequence continues at coordinate 69,108 of NZ_JAVBHX010000001.1, read as the reverse complement.
CAGCCTCGTCCAATGCCATGGAGCAGGTCGCCAAACTGAACCGCCCCGACGTGGCCGCCCTGGGCAGTGCCGACGGCGGCGCGCTGCACGGCCTCACTCCGCTGGTGGAAGGCCTGGCCAACCAGAAGCAGAACATGACCCGCTTTATCGTGGTGGCCCGCAAGCCCATAGAGGTGGCCGGGCAGATCCCCGCCAAGACCAGCTTTATTATGTCTACCGGCCAGCAGAGCGGTGCCCTGGTGGAAGCCCTGCTAGTGCTGCGCAGTCATGGCATTACCATGACCAGGCTGGAATCCCGCCCCATTATCGGCAATCCCTGGGAAGAAATGTTCTATGTGGATGTGGCCGCCAACGTCAACAGCGAGGCCATGCAAGCCGCCATGAAGGAGCTGGGCCGTATTACCCGCTTTATCAAGGTGCTGGGCTGCTACCCCAGCGCCGAGGTGGCGCCCACCCGCATACCGGCACGGCTGCTGAACCAGGCCCAGAGCGATGAGCGCACCGAGCCGGTGCGTTACAGCCGTCATTACAAGGCCGACAACACCCAGGTACAGGTGGGCCCCTTTACCCTGGGCGGCGACGAGCCGCTGCTGATCGCCGAGCTGGCGGGCTGGCCCGATGAGGCCCGGCTGCAGGAAGCCGCCCGCCGCATCAAGGAGCAGGGCGGCCAGGTTCTGGCCCTGGACTGCTTCACCGGCGTCACGCCGGAGCAGGGCCTGGCACGGCTGCAGCAGTTGCGCACCACCGCCGCCCGCTTTGATCTGGCGGCCATGACCCGGGTCGGCAATGCCGAACAGGTACACAGGGCCGCCGAGTCGGTGGACTTGTTATTGCTGGGTACCGATGCCGCCGGCAATGAAGAGCTGGTGAGCGCTGCCGGCCGCTGTACCCGGCCGCTGCTGCTGGAGCTGGCCGGCGAGCCCGAGAACAGCCTGCGCCTGGCCCAGCACATTCTGCATCAGGGCAACCAGCAGCTGGCGTTGCTGGACACCCAGGCGCTGCCCCTGGCGCGCCTGCTGGAGCTGGGCAGCCAGACCCACCTGCCGCTGGTCAGCCGGCTCAGTGGCGATACCGCCGCCCTGCCCCGCCTGGGCGAGGCGCTCAATGCCGCCGGCGTCAGCGGCTTCTGCCTGACCCTGAGCGACGACGACACCGCCCTGGAGCAACTGGCTCACAGCCTGTATCGCGACTGAGCCAGGCTCGGCCAGAACGCAAAAAGCCCGGCCAGTTGGCCGGGCTTTTTATTGTCCGTCATGCCGGATTTGATCCGGCATTTCGTACCTGCGCGCCGCGTCAGTCCGCGTGATGACGGCTGTCGTTGGCCTGGGCCAGCAGCAGTCGACTTTCCTTGAGGAAGGTGTCGGCATAGTCGCCGAAAAACGCGCTCACGGTTTCAAACTGGTTCACAAAGGCCTCACGCTGACCACTTTCCAGCTGATCCAGCAGCTCGCCGAAACGCCCATGGTAGCGACGGATCATCGCCAGGTTGCGGGGTGACGACAAAATGATGTCGGCGTACAGCGCCGGATCCTGGGCGAACAGCCGCCCCACCATGGCCAGCTCCAGCCGGTAAATGGGCGAGCTCAGGCGCAGCAGCTGGGCCAGATCGGCACCCTCGGCACACAAATGCGCCCCATAGGCAAAGCTGGTGAAGTGACGCAGCGCCTGCACCAGACTCATGGCCTCATCATGCTCCTCGGCGGGCACCGCCTGCAGCCGGGCGCCCCAGATGCGAATTTGTGCCAGCAGCCATTCATACTGGTCGGCACCGCGGCCCTCGCAATGAATGATCACCTGCTTGGCCAGGCTGGACACATCGGGGCCAAACATGGGGTGCAAACCCAGCACCGGGCCGGCATGGGCCTTGAGCATGGCCGCTACCGGCTCGCTCTTGATGCTGGTCAGATCCACCAGCAAACAGTCTTGCGGCAGGGCCGGTAGGCGCTCGATCACCGCCACCGTCTGATCGATGGGCACGGCGATCATCACCAGGCCGGCATCGGCAAGCAGGGTATCGGCCCGCTCCCAGTCGTCCTTTTCCAGCACCTCAACCCGGTAACCGGACAGGGTCAGCTGGTGGGCAAACAGACCGCCAAGCTGGCCGCCGCCGCCGACCACTACCGCCTTGCGCAGATCCGGGTTAACGCACTTGAAGCCGGTATCCTTTTCGCTGGCGTAGGACTCGCGCATAAAGCGGCGCAGTACGTCTTCAATCAGATCCGGCGGCACGCCCCGGGCCTCAGCCTCGGCCCGGCGACTGGCCAGCATGGCCGCTTCCCGGTCGGGAGCGTAAATGGGCACGCCGTTGCGGCTCTTCACTTCGCCCACGCCGGCCACCAGTTTCAGTCGTCTGGCAAACAGCTCTACCAGCTGCTGATCGACTTCATCGATTTGATCCCGCAGGACCTTGAGTTCATCTACCATTGATTCCATCCCAGAATGAAGGCGCCGGACCACTCAAGGCCCGGCGCCTTTGCATTATGCCTGTTACTGGCCGCGACTGACAATCACGGCTCAGCCCACCCGAGCCTTAAGGGCGTCAGCCAGTTGCTGATGGCAATTCGCCAGCAGCTCGGCGGTGGTATCCCAGCCGATACAGGCGTCGGTAATAGAGACACCGTACTGCATGTCACCAACCGGCTGCTCGCTGGACTGATTGCCCTCGAACAGGTGGGATTCCAGCATAATGCCGAGAATGGACTGATTGCCTTCCTGGATCTGATGCACCACGTTTTCGGTTACCAGCGGCTGCAGACTGTAGTCCTTGTTGGAGTTGCCGTGACTGCAGTCCACCACCAGCCGCGGGCTCAGGCCGGCGCCGGTCATGGCCTTTTCCGCCAGGGCGATGTTCACCGAATCGTAGTTGGGGTGCTTGCCGCCGCGCAGGATCACGTGGCCGTCCGGGTTACCCTGAGTCACCAGCAGCGCCACCTGACCTTCCTGGTTGATGCCCATAAAGGCATGGGGCTCGGCCGCCGCCTTCATGGCGTTGATGGCGGTGCCCAGGTTGCCGTCGGTGCCGTTCTTGAAGCCCACCGGCATCGACAGGCCGGAGGCCATTTCCCGATGGGTCTGGGATTCGGTGGTACGGGCGCCGATGGCCGACCAGGAGAACAGCTCGGCCAGGTATTGCGGGCTGATGGGATCCAGCGCTTCGGTGGCCAGGGGCAGTTCCAGCTCCGCCAGCCAGCACAGCAGCTCGCGCGCCTTGTGCAAACCCAGCTCAATGTCAAAGCTGCCGTCGAGGTGAGGATCGTTGATAAAGCCTTTCCATCCCACGGTCGTGCGCGGCTTTTCAAAATAGACGCGCATTACGATATAAAGGCTGTCACGGTATTCATCATGCAGTTTTTTGAGGCGGGTTGCGTACTCTTTGGCTGCGTCGATATCGTGAATGGAGCAGGGTCCGCAGATCACCAGCAGGCGGTGATCCTTGCGATGAACAATATCGGAAATGGTCTGGCGGGCCTGGCCGATGTAATCCAGCGCCTTCTGCGAGATGGGCAGCTTGGCCTTGAGCTCCGCCGGGGTGATCATCACCTTCTCGGATTGAATATGAATATTGTTCAATGTGTCTTTCTGCATGATGACATCCTCACTGTAAACTTTTTCTTACAACCAAATAAAAAGAAAAGGCCACTGTTGTTTGACTTATGACTATTTCTCTTTTACGCAACCACCTTCACCTTACCAAGGCTGACCGGGCTTGCAAAGCCTGGAAGGTTGCAAAAGGCCGTTATTTTGGAGAATGTCGCTTTAATGCGCAGAAAAGAGCCGCAAGCGGGTCAACTCTATAATGAAAAGAACCAAGGAGCCTGCATGGCCATGAGCGAGCATGAATACCGGGAGCTGGTCGCCGCCCTGCGGCGTATTCTGGATCATTACGGCGTTGATTACCGGCAAAGCCCGCCGTCCTACGATTACGATACCCTGTACGATCACCAGTGCCGGCTGATCCTGGCCGAGGTGGCCGCCAGCTGGGAGCAGCATTACGGTTATCGCCCCAGCCCGGGCGCCATGCAGAAGGCCCTGTTTGCCGCCGAGCACAGCAGGGCGTTTTCGCCGCCCTGGTACAAACGCTGGTGGCAGCGCTGGCAGCGCCGAGACTGACGTAAGGGAGGAGATGTCAGGGGAGAGGTGTCACCACAGCTCTCCCCTCCCCCTTCACTCCTGACAGAAATTAGCCGTCGATTTCTTCCATAAAGGCTTCAAGCTCTTCATCGGAGGCAGGCTCGAATTCCTTGCCGATCTTGGTGTCCTGATATTGCAGGTACAGATCCTTGGTCAGACCATAAGGATCGAGGGAGTTGTCGATAATGGCTTCCCGCTCTATCAGCTCACTGCGCTGATAGAGGCCGTCCATCACCCACTTGCCGGTACGCATGGCAAAGGTCATGACATCGTAGGGAAAATACAGGCTGTCCACCATGTCGCCGGAGAGCTGGCGCAGGGTGGTGGGGCCCATCAGCGGGATCATCAGGAAGGGACCGTCGCCCACGCCCATCTGCCCCAGTACCTGACTGAAGTCCTTGGATTTGGGGTCGAACGAAAACCTGCTGGCCACGTCGAAATAACCCAGCACCCCGACAGTGCTGTTCACGCCAAAGCGCACCAGGTTATTGCCGGCCCCCGGCAGGTCGCCGGTCACCAGGTGGTTCACGAAACTGGCCGGCTCTTCCAGGTTGAGCACCACGTTCTGAATGCCCACCCGCACCGGACGCGACACATAATCCGCATAGGCGTGAGCCGCCGGACGCACCACGTAAGGATCCGCGATGTCGTAGTTAATCACCCAGCTGGCCCGGTTCACCGGCTCAAAAGGATCGCGGGAGTCGGCCGCGGTGGATTTGGCGTAGTCCGCCGGAACGGACGGTGAAAACGGATCGTTAACCCGCTCCTGCTCCACGCCCTGGTGTGCCGCACAGCCGGTCAGCAGAATGCCGGCAGCGGGCATCAGCACTCTATGCCACATCATCAGTCGCTCATTTGTTGTTGTTATCGAAAGTTCAAGTCTACCGAGGGCCGGCCATCACGGCCAGCCGCAATTTACAAAGGCGTGTCGATCAGCACACTCAGCTGGCTGTCTTCATCGGTGGCGAGCTTGCCGCTGCGCCCTTCCCAGGCATCGGTGGCATCGGTCACATTGCCGCTCGGCGCTATGCGCGCCTTGATGATCACCGCCTCACGGCTGCTCAGGTTATTCTCCGGCACCATGGCATCGGCGTTCGACAGGGTAATGCTCATGGGAAAGGCCGGCTGCTCAATGCGCCGGGCCGCCAGGGGCATTTCACCACCGTTGGCATCCACCGCGAACACAAACAGCACGGCCCCCGGGTGATAGGGCACACTGCTTGCGGTGTTGATCTCCACCTGATAGCGGGGCCCGGTCACCGGTGCCTGCTCGCTGCCGGACAGCTGCTGCTCGGCAAAGGCAATGGAGCGCTGCACCATGGCGTAGCGCGGATTGTCGGTGGGCATGATCTCCAGCATCTGCTGCCAGCGGGCGATGGCCAGCTGATAGTCGCTCTGCTGCAGCGCCATAAAGGCAAACACCGACCAGGCTTCCAAGTTACCGGGCTGACGGGTGAGCACGTCCCGCACCAGCCGCTCGGCACGCAGGCTTTCGCCGGTCATGGCCAGGGCTTCGGCGTAGGGCACCCGCACCGCGTCGGGCTCGTCGGTCAGGGTCATGGCTTTTTCCAGGGCGTCGCGGGCGGTTTCGCCATCGCGCAGCTCCAGCGCCAGTCGGCCCAGCAGCAACCAGCCGCGATAGTCGTCGCCGTCCTGATGCAGGCGGGTGCGCAGGGCCAGTATCAGCTCGCGCACGTCCTGATCGGTGACGGTGTCGTCGGGCTGGATCAGCACATGACGGGACAGCTCGGGCAGTGCCGCCGAGACCCGCTGCCATTCGTCCACCTGACGATATGCCCCCAGCTGCCAGTAGGTGCCGTAACTCACCAGCACCACCAGCGCCAGGGCGGAGAGCAGCACCAGCGGGCTGCGACCACGGCGGGCGGCAGGCTCGTCGCTGACCACGTCATCGAGCAGGCTTTTCTGCAGCTCCTGCTGCAGGGCGGCATCGTCTTCCAGCAGGCCCAGTTCGCTGTCCTGCTCCAGCTCTTTCAGACGCTGGCGATAAAGCCGGGTGTTCAGTTCGTTACGGCTCTGGCTCGACTCGGCGCGGCCGCGGGTCAGCGGCAGAATAATCACCAGTGCCAGCAGCGCCACCAGGGTGGCACTGAGGATCCAGAATACAGTCATGTCAGCTCTCTTTGTTCTTGTTCAGCAGGCGATCGAGGCGTTGTTTTTCCTCGTCGCTGAGGGCCTCATCGGCGGAGGTTGCCGGCTTTTTTCGCGTACGTACCAGCACTACCATGACGCCGATCATCAGCACCAGTACCGGGCCGGCCCAGAGGATCAGGGTGGACGCCATCACCGGCGGCTTGTAGAGAATGAAATTGCCGTAGCGGGCCACCATGTAGTCGACCACCTCACTCTTGCTGCTGCCGTCCTGCAGCATCTGGTAGGTCTTTTCCCGCAGATCCTTGGCAAGCTCCGCATTGGAGTCGGCAATGTCCTGGTTCTGACACTTGGGGCAGCGCAGCTCCCGCAGCAACTCGCGGAATACTTCTTCTTGCTTGGGATCGTCAAACTCGTATACGTCAATGGCCGCCTGGGCCAGGGGCAGCCACAGCAGGGCCGCCAGCATCAGCACGCGCAACATGGCTTACTCCATTTGCTCGAAAATGGGCTTCAGGGTCTGGGTCCACACCTGTTCATTCACATCCCCCACATGGCGATAGCGAATGACCCCCTTGCTGTCGATAAGAAAGGTCTCGGGGGCGCCGTACACGCCCAGATCCAGCCCCAGCATGCCGCGCGGGTCGTACAGATCGATGGCATAGGGGTTACCCAGGTTGCTGAGCCAGCGCAGGGCCTTTTCCCGCTCGTCCTTGTAGTTCATGCCAATGATATAAACGCCTTCCTTTGCCTTCAGCTCATTCAGGTATTCATGTTCGGCATAGCAGGTGGGGCACCAGGTGGCCCAGACGTTCAGCAGCATGGGCTTGCCGGTAAAAATGGCCTTGTCGTGCTGCTTGTCCGGGTCGTGCAAATCCTGCAGGGTGAACTCGGGAATCGGCTGATCGATCAGCACCGACTCGAGTTTGGTGGGGTCGGAAAACAACCCCTTGTACAGGAACACGCTGGCCGCCAGAAACAGCACCAGCGGAATGGACAGGATCAGAATACGGCGGTTCATTGGGCCTCCACGGCTTGCTTGCGACCAAAACGGTAGCGCTTATCGGCAATGGCAATGGCGCCGCCAATGGCCATCAGCAGGCCACCCAGCCAGATCCAGCGAACAAAGGGCTTGTAGTACAGCCGCACCGCCCAGGCGCCGTCGTCCAGCTCTTCACCCAGAGCGGCATAGAGATCCCGGGTAAAGCCGGCATCGATGGCGGCCTCGGTCATGGACATGCGCTGCACCAGATACATGCGCTTTTCGGCACGAAGCTCGGTCAGCGGCCGGCCGTTTTTGGCCACGCTGATCACGCCTTTGAAGCCGTCGTAGTTGGGGCCATCGGCCTCGCGAATGCCGTCAAAGGTGAAGGTGTAATCGGCAAAGGTGACGGTGTCGCCCTTGCTCATGCGCACGTCCCGCTCGATGCTGTAGAGCTGGGTGCAGCTGACGCCCACTATGGTCACCGCCAGGCCAATGTGCCCCAGGATCATGGCCCAGTGGCTGTTGCCGAGCTTGCGCACGCCGGTAAAGAATGAATGACGATGCGTGGCCCGGGTCCAGGTTTCCTGCAGGCTGGTAATGGCGATAAACACACCCAGGCCAATGCCCACGGCCGCCCAGGGCTCAAAATGATCCGAGAACAGCACCGGCAGGCCAATCCCCAGCACAATGCTCAGCACCAGTGCCAGCAACAGCTTGCCGCTGACTTCCTTCATGGGCTGACGGCGCCAGCGGAACAGCGGGCCGGCGCCCAGCAGCAGGGCAAAGGGAATGATCAGCCAGGCGTACAGGCTGTTAAAGAAGGGCGCACCGATACTGATGCTGCCCAGCCCCAGTTCCTTGTGCACCAGGGGTAGCAGGGTTCCGATTAGCACCACCACCAGACCGGCCATCAGCACGATATTGTTGCCCAGCAGCAGGCTTTCCCGGCTGGCCAGCTCATGCTTGCCGTGGCTGCGCACCTCGGCGCCCTTGATGGCATACAGCAGCAGCGACGAGCCCACTACCAGCAGCAGGAAGATCAGCACAAACAGGCCCCGGGTGGGATCGGAGGCAAAGGCGTGCACCGACACCAGCACCCCGGAGCGCACCAGGAAGGTACCCAGCAGGCTGAGGGAGAACGCCATTATCGCCAGCAGTACCGTCCAGGCCTTGAAGCTGGCGCGTTTTTCGGTCACCGCCAGGGAGTGGATCAGGGCGGTGCCCGCCAGCCAGGGCATGAATGAGGCGTTTTCTACCGGATCCCAGAACCACCAGCCGCCCCAGCCCAGCTCGTAATAGGCCCACCAGGAGCCCAGCGCAATGCCGAGGGTCAGAAAAATCCAGGCGGCCATGGTCCAGGGCCGGGACCAGCGGGCCCAGGCGGCATCCAGCTTGCCGGTCATCAGTGAGGCGATGGCAAAGGCAAAGGCCACCGAGAAGCCCACATAGCCCATATAGAGCATGGGCGGGTGGAAAATCAGCCCCGGATCCTGCAGCAGCGGGTTCAGGTCCCGGCCGTCCACCGGAAAGAACGGCAGTGTGCGTTCAAAGGGGTTGGAGGTAAAGAGTACAAACAGCAAAAAGCCGATAGCGATCATGCCCATCACGCTCAGCACCCGGGCCACCGCGTCCAGCGGCAGCGCCCGGCTGAAGCGAGCCACGGCGGCGGTCCAGCCGGCGAGGATCAGTACCCACAGCAGCAGCGAGCCCTCATGGGCGCCCCACACCGCCGAGATGCGGTAGGCCAGCGGCAGCAGACTGTTGGAGTTGGACGCCACATAGAGCACGGTAAAGTCGTGCTCCACAAAGGCCCAGGCCAGACACAGAAACGACACCAGCAAAAAGCCGAACTGGGCATAGGCCAGCGGCCGGGCCAGCAGCATCATGGCGGTGTTGCCACGAATGGCCCCGGTCAGCGGATAAATGCTCAGCACCAGGGCGCAGGCCAGGGCCAGCACCAGGGTGAATTGTCCAAGCTCGGGGATCATAGGTTGCTACCCTTCAGCTGTGCCTCCGTGTATTCGGGTTTGAAGTGCTCCATTCCCTTGAGCGCTTCCGCCACCTCCGGTGGCATGTATTCTTCATCGTGCTTGGCCAGCACTTCAAAGGCGTCTATGGTGCGGGCGTCCGCCAGGGTACCCTGAGCCACAATGCCCTGTCCTTCCCGGAACAGATCCGGCAGTATGCCGTCAAAGCGTACCGTGACCTGCTCACCGCCGGCATCCACCAGCCCGAAGCTGACCTTGAGGCTTTGCTGATCCCGCGCCACCGAGCCCGGCACCACCAGACCACCGATGCGCAGGCGCTGGCCCACTTCCGGCTTGATATGGTCTTCCCCCTTGCCCTGCACCAGCTCGGTGGGGGTATAGAAGAGGTCGATGTTTTGCTGCAGGGCGTAAAGCACCAGGCCAATCATTACCGACAGCCCGGCCACCACGGCCAGCAGCAGGGTCATTCGCTTTTTACGTCTGGGATTCATAGGGTGTTCTCCAACTTGCGGGCGGCCTCGCGTCGGGCGGCCCGGGCCTGTTTTTGGCTGACCTCGCGCAGCAAGCGTTTTTTTGTTGTTATGGTGGCCACCACCAGCCCCAGCAGGGCCAGCAGGGTCACGGCAAAGGACAGCCAGACGTAAAAGCCGTAGCCACCCATGGCCAGAAAGGCAGACCAGCTATCAAACTTCATTCTGTTTCTCCGCCATTTTCAGTACCCAGGGACGATGGGACTCGCGCCGTATCAGCTCGTTGCGCAGCCGCATCAGGGTGACCGCACCGAGAAAGCAGATAAAGGCAAAAATCATGATCAGCAGCGGCCAGAGCATGTCATTGGAAATGGACGGCCGGTCAAACTTGGTGATGGTGGCGCCCTGGTGCAGGGTGTTCCACCACTCCACCGAGTAGTGAATGATGGGCAGGTTAATCACCCCCACCAGCGCCAGAATACCGGCGGCACGGCCGGCCAGCACCTTGTCGGAGATGGCGTTATACAGGGCGATGACACCGAGATAGAGGAACAGCAAAATCAGCTCGGAGGTCAGGCGGGCGTCCCACACCCACCAGGTGCCCCACATGGGCTTGCCCCAGGCGGCACCGGTAAACAGGGCGATAAAGGTAAATACCGCGCCCACCGGGGCGATGGCCGACACCGCCATGTCGGCGGTTTTTATCTGCCACACCAGGCCGATAAAGGCGGCAATGGCCATGGAGGAATAGGCCCCCATCGACATAATGGCGGCAGGCACGTGAATGTAGATGATGCGAAAGGCGTCACCCTGCTGATAATCGGCGGGCGCGAACGCCAGCCCCCAGGCCAGTCCTATTGCAAAGGAGACCAGGCTGAACACGGCAAACCAGGGCAGCCACAGGCCGGCAATTCGGTAGGCTTCTTCCGATTTGGCGTAAGGGTGTAACCATTTCCACATCTTGCTCAAAGACCTTTTGTATACTACGCATTGTTCGGGCGGGCTTAAGATACCCCAAATCCGCCCCCTTTAGAAACCTTTGCCGACTCAGACAGCGCCAGCCGAATCTAGTTCACGCTAACCCGCAACGCCGCCGCAATGGCAAAGGGCGCCAGGGTCACACTGCCCGCCAGCATGGCGCCCAGTATTGCCAGCTGACCGCTGTAGGGCAGCCCCAGGCCGGCGGTTTCAATGGCCGAGGTGGCGAAGATCAGCACCGGAATATACAGCGGCAGGGTCAGCAGGCTGAGCAGCACACCGCCCTTGCCGATGCCCACGGTCAGGGCCACGCCAATGGCGCCCAGCAGGCTGAGAATGGGCGTTCCCAGCAACAGGGTCCAGAACATGCCGGCAAACCCGCTCATGTCCATGCTCAGCAGCACCGCCACCAGGGGCGACAGCAGCAGCAGTGGCAAGCCGGTCAGCAACCAGTGCGCCAGCACCTTGGCCAGCACCACTACCCCCAAAGGACAGGGCATCAGCATCATTTGTTCCAGGGTGCCGTCAATAAAGTCGTCCCGGAACAGCCGCTCCAGCGCCAGCAAAGAGGCCAGCAGCGCCGCCACCCAGACGATGCCGGGGGCGATGCGCGCCAGCAGCGCCGGCTCCGGCCCCACGCCCAGGGGAAACAGGGTAATGACGATGACGAAAAACCACAGCGGGTTGAGAATGTCGGCGCGCCGGCGCAGGGCGCTGACCAGCTCCCGGCGTACCACGCCGGTAAAGGTATGCATCATGGGGTGACCTCCCGGGGCGGCGCCAGATGAAGAATGCGCGCCCGGTCGGCGCAGAGATTGAGATCCTGATGGGTGGTGATCAGCACCATGCCGCCGGCATCGGTGTGCTCGAGAAAGAGCCGCTCCAGCACCTTGACGCCGTGCTTGTCGATGGCGGTAAAGGGCTCGTCGAGGATCCACAGTTTGGGGCCGCCCAGCCACAGCCGAGCCAGGGCCACCCGGCGTTTCTGCCCGGCGGAGAGCTGGCCGGCATATTGCTCTTCCAGCCCCGCCAGTCCCACCTGGGCCAGCACGTCCCACAGATTGGCCTGACTGTTCTGATGGTGCATGCGGCGAAAGAAGGCCAGGTTTTCATAGGCGGTGAGTTCGTGCTTGATGCCCGCCTGGTGGCCCAGATAGAAGAGTTCCTGGTGATAACCATCGCGGCAGTGCTCGATGTTTTCTCCCTGCCAGCACACTTCGCCGCCATAGGGCCGGGACAGGCCCGCCAGCAACCGCAGCAAACTGGTTTTGCCGGCGCCGTTGGGGCCGGCGATCTGCACCAGCTCACCGGGCGAGACGGTCAGCGACAGCTCGCTGAACAGGGTGCGTTCCTCGCGAACGCAGGTCAGGGCGTTGGCTTCAAGCATAGGTAAGCATTCGGACCATTGAAAAATGGCCGCCAGTCTAGCACAAGGCGCCGGCGCAGACTTGCCCCTTGGGGCCATGAAGCTGAATTAACGGGGGTTTATTGCGCTGGAACAAACATCGGTAATGGAGCGCGGGCAGCTTGCCCGCAACTTGGCGCGAAGCGGCAACCCTGCAAAAAGCGCCCTAGCGGACGCTAATGCAGGCTGGCAGCCTGCGCTCCAGGGGTTACCGTTGCCGGTGCAGCGACAGCAGCAGCTCGGCTTCGGCCCGGGGCATTTCGCACTCGGCCATGATCTCCTCGATGTCGGCGCCCAGCTGTACCATGCGGGCGGCGCGGCTGTAGAGCTTGCTCTGGGGATCCTTGAGCGCCAGCTCCTGCTGTTGCTCGCGCAGACTCACCTGCTGGCGGCCCAGCTCGGTGAGTTTTTTGCCCAGGCCAATGTTGGCTGCCTGCAGCTCTTCGAGCTGTTTGCGGTAGCTGTCACGGCTGCGGGCCAGTTCGCGCATCAGGGTGCTCATGGCCTCCAGCTTGCGCTGGCTGCGGCGCCACATCATCCAGGCAATGCCCATGGCGGCCATGGCCAGGACCAGTGCCAGCACCGCCAGGATCAGTGCGGTTTCGCCGATCATCAGAGCTGGCTCAGCTCTTCCCACTCGTCGTCGGACAACAGCTTGTCGAGATCCACCAGGATCAGCAGCTCGCTTTCCCGGTTGCACACGCCCTGAATGAAACGCGCACTTTCGCTGGTGCCCACATTGGGCGCACTCTCGATTTCCGACGACTTGAGGTAAACCACCTCGGCCACGCTGTCCACCAGAATGCCGATGACCTGCTTTTCCGCTTCGATAATGACGATACGGGTGTTGTCACTGACCTCGGCGGGATGCAGGCCAAAACGCAGCCGGGTGTCGAGCACGGTCACCACGTTGCCACGCAGGTTGATGATGCCCAGCACATAGTCCGGGGCACCGGGTACCGGGGCAATATCGCTGTAGCGCAGTACCTCCTGCACCTGCATCACGTTGATGCCATAGGTTTCGTTGTCGAGGCGAAAGGTCACCCACTGCAACACTTCGTCTTCAGCCAGATTTTCCGCTACATTGCGATGATTGCTCATACACTCACCCTTATGTCTCTCAGACCCGTTGTCCGTCGATATTTTTGCCCTGCTCCAGCAATGCAATCAATGCATCAACGTGCAGCAGAGCGCACATTTTTTCTTTTACCATGCCCGCCAGCCAGGGGCGTGAGCCGGGCGTGGTACGCCATTTCACCTGCTCCCGGGTAAGCTGGGCAGTGCCCTTGAGCTGGTGGCACGACAGCCCCCAGTGGCTCTCCCCCAGGGTCACCACATACTGGTATTCCTCGTCCTGGGTATGGCCGGGCATGGCCCAGCGCGCCGTGTCCACCACACTGAGCTGCCGTTCCCGCTCGGTCATGATGCCGGCAAACCAGGCCGGCTTGCCGAACAGGCTGGTCAGCTTGGATATCTGATAAATGCCCCCCAGATGGGTGAGTGGCACCGCAAAGGTCATGCCCGCCACCTCGAAAAACAGCGCCTGAAAGCGTGGCTCGGTGTCCATGTTGCGCCAGGCCGGCTCGGCACTGACCTGTGTTTCAACCTGAGGCTCAACCTGCGTGTCAGCCTGGATCTCGGGCACCACCTCGGGGGTACTGACCTTTGGCGTCGCCTTTATCACCGGCTCGGCAAGCGGCGCCGGCCTTGCCATTACCTCCGGCTCCACCGCGGCGGCTTCTTCTTCCTTCAGCTCGGCCACGGTGGCCAGCAGGGATTCAAGTGCCCGGCGGCGCTCCTCTTCCTCGGGATCCGCATAGGCCACGGCCGGCCGTTCGGGCTCGGCCGCCGGCTGCGGCGCCGGATCTTCCAGCAGGGCATCAAAATAGTCGTCGAGAGCCGCAAACTGACGTTGATTCATAATGGCTGGTCTCCTCCGTCGAGACGCCACAAATAGCGCAGCAGGGTCTGGTAGGCATACACGCCCCGGCTGCCCTTGGCAAAATAGGATGGCGGCTCGTGGCGCAGACTGGCGTCACGAAACTTGGTGTCCACCGGGATCACCGCTGGCCACACCCGGTCGCCGTATTGGTCTTTCAGGCTGTCGAGGCTCTGTACCGAGGCCCGGGTGCGCTGATCATACATGGTCGGCACGACGGTGTAATTAAATCCGTTCTTGCGGGCCTTGTGCATCAGGCTGAAGGTACTGACCATGCGCTCCAGCCCCTTGAGCGCCAGAAATTCCGTCTGCACCGGCACCAGAATGCGGTCACAGGCGGCAAGGGCATTGACCATCATCACCCCCAGCACCGGCGGGCAGTCGATGATGGCCACATCGAATTGGTCTTTGACTTCCGCCAGCAAGCGCTTCAGCACCAGCCCCATGCCTTCCCGGGTACTGGAGGTACGCTCCAGGGTAGCCAGGGAAATGGATGCCGGCAGCAGGGTAATGCCGTCAAAACGGGTGGTCAGCGCCACGCTGTCGAACTCGGCACGGCCGGCGCCGGGGGTCTGAAACAGATCAAACAGGGTGCCGGCCAGGGTATCGGAGTTGTAATCCAGATAGGCGGTGAGCGAGCCGTGGGGATCGGTGTCGATCAGCAGTACCCGCTTGTTGCGCTGCGCCAGCAGCCCGGCCAGCGCCACCACGCTGGTGGTTTTGCCCACGCCGCCTTTCTGATTTGCTACTGTCCAGACTATCACGGGCTCATCCTGTCGTTGGTAATGCGAATGCCGCCACCCGGCAGCTCATACACGTTAAGGCCGCCGTTCTCGTCCGGCGGCAGAGTGCGGGCCGGCGCCGACACCTCGGGTGGCTGCCAGCGCCGGCTGGAAACCGCAATCTCCACCCGCCGGTTCAGCGACCGACTGTCGTCTCCCCTGCTCCGCGAAGCGGGCCGGTACTGGCCATAAGCTTCCAGCACCAGCCGCTGGGGAGCCACGCCGCCCTCTGCCAGCCGCTCCAGCACCACCCGGGCGCGCTCGGCGGAAAGCTGCCAGTTGGACACATACAATTCGTTGCTCACCGCGATATTGTCGGCAAAGCCGCGCACCCGCAAAAAATGGGTATCCTGCGCAAGCAGCGGCAGCAGGGCCGCAAACACCGCCTCGCTGTTGGCCCCGAGCAGGGCGCTGCCCTCGGCAAACAGCAGGCTGCCGTCCAGAGTCAGCACCAGCTCTTCCTCCCCCAGCTCTATGCTGGCGAGCCCGCGCTCGGTGAGCGGCGCCAGCCGATCACCGAGGCCCAGACGAAATTCATGCAGGCGGTTGGCGGAGAAAGTCGCCGCCGGCTGCTCGCTTACCGGCAGCGCCGGCTGGCCCTGACGCTTCAGGGCGCCTTGCCTGTCGGGGTGCATGCCCAGTTGTCCCAGCGCCTGCTGCACCCCTTCCACCACCGGCTGGCGCAGTTCGCTGCGCGAGGCATGCACCGCGTACAGCATCACAAACAGCGCAAACGCCAGTGTCATGTAATCGGCGTAGGACACCAGCCAGCGCTCGGTGTGCTGGTCGTGGTGCGCGGGCACCAGCGAACGCCGCCTCATTGCCGGCCTCCCTGAAACTGCCCCAGCTGCCGGCTGACCGACAGGCTGCCTTCGCCCCGGGCGATGGCCAGCAGGCCGATGGCGGTGAGCTCGCGGTAACGCAGCTCCAGCCGGTAAATGGCCCTGAGCCGGTTGGCCAGGGGCAACAGCAACAGGTTGGCCAGCCCCACACCATAGAGGGTAGCGACAAAGGCGACGGCAATGCCGCTGCCCAGCCGGGCCGGATCGTCCAGGTGCGACATGGCCTGGATCAGCCCCAGCACGGCGCCGATAATGCCGATGGTGGGGCTGTAGCCGCCCATGGCTTCAAACACCCGGGCTTCCAGCTCTTTCTGCTCCTCGATGCGCGCCAGCTCGTTGTCGAGCAACTGTTCCATCATCTGCGGCTCGGTGCCGTCCACCAGCCATTGCAGCCCCTGGCGGGTAAAGCCGTCGAGCTGATCGCTGTGCAGCCGCCCCTCCAGCGCCAGGAACCCGCCCTGACGCGCCTCGTGAGACCAGCGCAACAGGCGGGTACACTGCTCCTGAAAGGGCCAGACCCGCTGCGTAAACAGCGCACCCAGCGCGCGAATGGCGGCGCGAAACTGAAACCAGGGCGTCTGCAGCCAGACCGCGCCCAGGCTGCCGCCCAGCACGATCAGCAGGGCCGGGCCGTCCAGCAGTACCGACAGCTCACCGCCGTGCCACCACTGGGCCAGGGCAATGCAGGCAAGGGCGAGCAACAGGCCGGTCAGTGCCATGTCAGCCCGCCATTTCGTTGACGATGGCCTCGCCGATCAGCGGCAGCGGCAGCGACTCGGAGGCAATACCGGCCTTGGCCACCGCCTGAGGCATGCCGTAGACCACACAGGTGTCCTCGTCCTGCGCCCAGATACTGGCGCCCTGCTCTTTCAGCAGGCGGGCGCCGTCGCGACCGTCGGCCCCCATGCCGGTGAGCACCACCGCCAGCACCTTGCCGCCGTAAATCTTGGCGGCAGAGGCAAAGGTAATGTCGACACAGGGCTTGTAGTTGACCTTGTCGTTGCCGTCGAGAATGCGCAGCCGGGCCGCGCCGGGCCGGCCTTCAAACATCATCTGCCGGCCGCCGGGGGCCAGGTAGGCATGACCCGGGCGCAGCACGTCGCCGTCTTCCGCTTCCTTCACCCGAATCTGGCACAAGCCGTCGAGCCGGGCGGCAAAGGCGGTGGTAAAGGTCCCCGGCATATGCTGTACCAGCACAATCGGATGCGGAAAGTTGGCCGGCAGCCGGGTAAGTACCGCCTGCAGCGCCACCGGGCCGCCGGTGGAGGTGCCGATGGCCAGCAACTGATAGCTCTTGCCGCTGCGCCGGGGCAGACTGCGCCGCTCGGGGGCCGCCTGCACGGCCGGTTGTGCCGCCGCCGGCTCGTGCCGGCTGAACCGGCTCATGGCCGGGCTGCGGGCCGGTGCGGAGCGCGCGGAAAGCGACGACGATGCCGGCGCCGGACGCGGGCTTACCGCCCGCGGGCGGCGCCGGGCAATGGCCCGCACCCGCTGCTGCAGCTGGGCGATGGCTTCTTCCTTGCTGCGGGCAATGTCTTCAAAGCGCTTGGGCAGAAAGTCCATGGCCCCCGCTTCCAGCGCTTCCAGGGTGGCCCGGGCACCTTCGTGGGTGAGGGAGGAAAACATCAGCACCGGCGTGGGCGTGGCCTTCATGATCTCGCGCACCGCGGAAATGCCGTCCATCACCGGCATTTCGATGTCCATCGTGATCACGTCCGGCCGCAGCGTTTTCACCTTTTCCACCGCTTCACGACCGTTGGCGGCGGTATCGATCACCTCCAGCAGGGGATCCTGTGCCAGGATCTCGCTCACCCGCCGGCGGAAAAAGCTGGAATCGTCGACCACCAAAACCCGAATAGTCATTATTGTTGTCGTGCTCCCTGTTATGGCGTCAGGCGTAACGACGCGCGTAGGCCTTGATCAGGCCGGCAATGTCGAGGATCAGGGCGATGCCGCCGTCGCTGGTAATGGTGGCGCCGGCCATGCCGGGCGTGCCATGCAGCAACTGATCCAGAGGTTTGATCACCACTTCTTCCTGGCCGATCAGGCCGTCCACCACAAAACCCACCTGCTGGTTGCCGATCATCACGATCACCACATGGCCATGGGCCTTGCGCTCGCGCTTGCCGCCGCGCAGCAGCCAGTCCTGCAGGTAGAACAGCGGAATGGCCCTGTTGCGTACCACCACGGTGAGC
Organism: Oceanimonas aquatica; assembly: GCF_030732065.1. Taxonomy (GTDB): domain Bacteria; phylum Pseudomonadota; class Gammaproteobacteria; order Enterobacterales; family Aeromonadaceae; genus Oceanimonas. Next base: position 51,284 of record NZ_JAVBHX010000001.1, on the reverse strand, counting down.
TGGCCGTCGACCATGCTGGTCTTGGTCAGATCCAGGTGGAAAATTTCGTTGACGTTGGTCAACGGCAGGGCAAAGGTCTGCTCTCCCACCACCACCATCAGGGTGGGCAGGATCGCCAGGGTCAGCGGCACCTTGATCTGCAGCTTGGTGCCCTTGCCTTTTTCCGAGTCGATCACGATGGAGCCGTTCACCGAGCTGATGCCGGTCTTGACCACATCCATGCCCACACCCCGGCCGGACACGTCGGTGATCTCCACCTTGGTGGAAAAGCCGGGGGCAAAAATCAGGTTGTAGGCCTCGTTGTCACTCATGCGGGCGGCGCCGTCGGCGTCGAGAATGCCGCGCTTGATGGCGATGCTCTTGAGCTTTTCCGGATCCATGCCGGCGCCGTCGTCCTCGATACCGAGCAGAATATGATCCCCTTCCTGAGACGCGGTCAGCCTTATCACGCCCTTGCGCGGCTTGCCGGCGGCTTCCCGCTCTTCGGGCGATTCAATACCGTGATCACAGGAATTGCGCACCAGGTGCACCAGGGGATCGGCCAGGGCTTCCACCAGGTTTTTGTCGAGGTCGGTATCTTCACCCACCATCTCCAGTTCGATTTCCTTTTTCATGTTGCGGGCGATGTCCCGCACCACACGGGGAAAACGACCAAACACCTTCTTGATGGGCTGCATGCGGGTTTTCATTACCTCACCCTGCAGATCGCCGGTCACCGCGTCGAGGTTGGTCACCGCCTTGGTGATCTCCTCGTTCTCGTGACCGGACTGCAGGCTGAGCAGACGGTTACGCACCAGCACCAGCTCGCCCACCATGTTCATGATGCTGTCGAGGGTACGGGTGTCCACCCGCACCGTGGTATCCGCGGGCGGCGGCTGATGGGCGGCCGGTTTGGCGGCTTCTGCCTTGGCGGCGGGTTTGGCCGCCGCAACGGGCGCCTCGGGCTTGGCTTCAGGCTGTTTGGCGCCGGTAGGCACGGCGCCGCCCGGGGCCGGCGTGGCGGTGGGGCCCTTGCCGGCACCGTGCAGCTGATCCAGCAGGGCTTCAAATTCGCCGTCGTCAATCAGCTCATCGTCATCCTTGCCGCCGGGGCTTGCCTCGGACTTGGGGGCAGATTCGGACGCCGTTTGCGGCACACCGCCGTGCTGGCCGGCACCGTGCAGCTGATCCAGCAGGGCTTCAAATTCGTCGTCGGTAATGTCGTCGCTGTCGCCGGCGCTCTGTTCGCCCTCAAGCTCGCCCAGCATTTGCTGGTATTCCTGCTCGTTGAGAGACTCGATAGAGTCATCCACGGCGGGCGCTTCCGCCACCGGCTCGGCCGACTGTACCGGCGGTGTTTCGTCTTCCTGCTCGGGCCGGCAATAAAAGCCCAGCTCTTCCAGCAGCGCCGGATCGGCGGGGGTCGGTTCCTGGCGGTTCTGAATTTCCGCAAACATGGCGTTCACCGTATCCAGCGCCCGCAGGATCACGTCCATCAGCTCGGAGGTGACCCGGCGCTGGCCGGTGCGCAGAATGTCGAACACATTCTCGGCCTTGTGGCAGGTGTCCACCAGGGCGGTCAGCGACAAAAAGCCGGCACCGCCCTTGACGGTGTGAAAGCCGCGGAAAATGGCGTTCAGCAGATCCTTGTCGTCGGGCTGACGCTCCAGGGTCACCAGTTGTTCCGACAGCTGCTCCAGAATTTCCGATGCTTCCACCAGAAAATCCTGCAGAATATCTTCATCTACCTCAAAGCCCATGCTTGCTCCTTAAAATCCCAGACTGGACAGCAGATCGTCCACTTCATCCTGATCCGAGACCACGTCATCACGCTGTTCCTTGTTGATGATGGGGCCCTCGGCCTCGGTGGCCTCGACCGCCCTGGCGGCCGGAGGCTCGGACCGGTTCCCGGTGTGCAGCTGCTCGCCGGTGAGGCGACCGAATACCGACAGAATGTCCACCAGCTTGGCTTCCACTTCCTGCACCAGCTTGATCACACGGCGAATCACCTGACCGGTCAGGTCCTGGTAATCCTGGGCCATCAGGATCTCGGTCAGCAACTGGCGCAGCCGGTCGGCATCCTGCTCGGAATCCTTGAGAAAATCATCGAGCTGGTAGCAAAGTTCCTTGAACTTGTTAAGCTCCAGCTGCCGTTGCATCAGCCCGCGCCAGCCCGGCATCACCTGCTGAATGCGATCATTCAGGCGGTCGGCGATGGGCAGGCTGGCTTCCACCGCATCCATGGTGCGGTTGGCGGCCTTGTCGGTCATGTCGATGACGTAGTTCAGGCGCTCGCGGGCATCGGGAATGTCGGTCTCGGCCAGCTGAGGCAGACGAGGATCGTTGCGAAACTCCTGCAGCGCGTCGTGCAGCTGACGGGTCAGCTGCCCTACCTGATCCAGCAGGGCATCGGCGTGGGGCATGCAGACGTCGGTCATAAAGCGATCGGCCCCGGCCTGATCTCCCTGCTCCAGCAGGGCCACCAGCTCGCGAGCCTGTTCCAGACTGATCAGTCCTTGTGGTTGTGTCATGTGAGGCCTTTATCCGATGCGCTCGAAAACCTTCTCGAGTTTTTCCTTGAGGGTACCGGCGGTAAAGGGCTTGACCACATAGCCGTTTACCCCCGCCTGGGCGGCGGTGATGATCTGCTCGCGCTTGGCTTCGGCGGTGACCATCAGCACCGGCAGGTGCTTGAGCTTGTCGTCCGCGCGAATGGCCTTGAGCAGGTCGATGCCCTGCATGCCCGGCATGTTCCAGTCGGTCACCACAAAGTCGAAGTCGCCGTTCTTGAGCATGGGCAGGGCCGTCAGACCATCATCCGCCTCGTGCGTATTGTTAAAGCCCAGATCCCTGAGCAAATTTTTTATAATCCTGCGCATGGTGGAAAAATCATCCACGATGAGGATTTTCATGTTCTTGTCCAACCCATTCCTCCTGTTCTGCTGAACCAACAGCCGCTGAACATGTAAGAGATGCCCACTGTTAACTAGTCGGCAGAAATTCCGGCTTCTTGAGCGAGAATATGTCGTTTATTCCACTTAACTTGTTGTCACAAATCAAATTTGCCAGTCTTTAAGGCGAGATTTAAGCCGTAACATGGCCTGACTGTGGATCTGGCTCACACGAGACTCGGACACTTCCAGGATCTGGCCGATTTCCCGCAGGTTGAGCTCTTCGTCGTAATACAGCGACAGCACCAGGGCTTCCCGCTCCGGCAGCTTGCGAATGCCCTCGGCCAGAGCGTGCTGAAAACGGTCCTTGGCCATGCCTTCAAAGGGGCTGCCCGCGTGTGCCGACGGGCACGCCTGGTATTCCACCCCCTGCTCGAATTCATCCATTTCCAGCAGCTTGCCGTGGTTCACGTCCGCCAGCATGGCGTGATATTGCGTGAGCGATACCCCTAGCTCATCGGCAATTTCCCGATCCTGAGCCGGGCGCCCTTCCCGGCGCTGAATGCTGTGCATGGCCTCGGCAATCTGGCGGCCATTGCGGTGCACCGAGCGCGGTACCCAGTCGCCCCGGCGAATTTCGTCGAGCATGGCGCCGCGAATGCGAATGCCGGCAAAGGTCTCGAAGCTGGCGCCCTTGGAGGCATCGAAATTTTTCGCCGCTTCCAGCAGACCCACCATGCCCGACTGGATCAGATCGTCCAGCAGCACGCTGTCTGGCAGGCGCGCCAGCAGATGCTGGGCGATGCGCCGCACCAGAGCGGCGTGGCGCTCCACCAGCCCCTGGGCGTTGTGCCGGGCGTAGGCCTGCGCCTTGTTACCCCCGAACATCCTGCTCTGCGACCGGGTTGGCCAGCAGCCTCTCTACAAAGAATTGCAGGTGCCCTTCCGCCCGGTGGGGCGTGGGCCAGTTCAGGGCCTTGGACGCCAGAGCGCGAATGGCCATGGCGGAAGGCGACTTGGGATACTGGTTCACCACCAGGCTCTGGCGGCGCACCGCCATGCGCAGGTTGCCGTCAAAGGGAATGCAGGATACCAGCTCAAGGGAGGCATCGAGAAACTTGTCGGTGACCCGGGTGAGCTTGGCGAACAGCTCCATGCCCTCGCGCTGACTACGCACCATGTTGGCGACGATCTTGAAGCGAAATACGCCGTGCTCCCGGGAAAGCAGCTTGATCAGGGCATAAGCGTCAGTGATCGAAGTGGGCTCGTCGCACACCACCACCAGCACTTCCTGAGAGGCCCGGGAAAAGCTCAGCACCATGTCGGAGATGCCGGCGGCGGTGTCCACCAGCAGCACGTCCACCGGGGTACGCATTTCGCTGAAGGCGCGGATCAGACTGACGTGCTCCAGGGGCGACAGCTCGGTCATCGACTGATTGCCGGAGGTGGCGGGAATGATGCGAATGCCCTGAGGGCCTTCCACCATTACCTCGTCCAGACTGCATTCGCCCCGCAGCACGTGAGACAGGTTGTGCCGGACCCGAATGCCGAGCAGCACGTCCACGTTGGCCAGCCCCAGATCCGCATCCAGCACCATCACCCGCTTGCCCTGGGCCGCCATGGCCGAGGCCATGTTAAGGGTAATGTTGGTCTTGCCCACGCCGCCCTTGCCGCCGGTCACGGCAATCACCTGCACTTTGTTCATTTTTTGCATAAGCCGCAGTCCGCTTGCCTGGTCCTGAAACCAATTATTCATAAAAACGCGCATCCTCATGGTCGGCATCGGAAGCTTCCCAGTAATAGGGATCTTCCCGCTGCTGCTCCACCGTTCCCAGTGCCTGGCGCACCAGCTCGTCGGCCCTGGCCAGACGCAGATCTTCCGGCACCCGCTGGCCGTCGGTGACATAACTGATGGGCAGGCTGTTCTGAATGCTGATGTCGAGCACATCCCCCAGCGACAGGCTCTCGTCTAGCTTGGTGAGAATGCAGCCGGCCAGGGGAATGCGGCGAAAATGCTCCACCGCCTCCTGCAGCACGCGGCGCTGGGCGGTGGACGGCAGCACCAGATAATTGCGAATGCGGATCTGGCGATCCCCCACCAGGTTGTCGAGCTGTTCGTTCAGGCGCATGTCCCGCTGGCCCATGCCGGCGGTGTCGATCAACACCAGCCGGCGATGGCGCAGCTGATACAGTACCTGAGCCAGCTCCTGATAGGTGCGCGCCTGCTTGACCGCCACGCCCATGATGCGGCCATAGGTCTGCAACTGTTCGTGGGCGCCGATACGATAGTGATCCGTGGTGATCAGCGCCAGCTGATCGGCACCGTGGCGGGCGGCAAAGCGGGCGGCCAGCTTGGCGATGGTGGTGGTCTTGCCCACCCCGGTAGGACCGAGCAGGGCCACGGCGCCACCCTGGCGCATGATTTCGTCTTCGCCGGTGACCAGCAGTTCGTTCAGTGACGCTTCAATCTGGGACCAGGCTTCGTGGGGCGCGGCGCGCTCGTGCACCCGCATGGCCAGCATGTCGGCAAAGCCGTCGCTGAAACCGAGCTGGTTTAGCTGCTTGATCACCATGGCCCGCACCGGCTCGCGGCGCTCCACTTCCTGCCACATCAGCCCCGACACCTGATGCTCCAGCAGCCGGCGAATGCTGGCAATTTCCTGACGCATGGCGTTGAGCTCTTTGTCCTTGGCGCTTTCCTTCTGGCGACCGCTGCTTTTGGCACCGCCGGCAAACAGCGGCGCGGGCTGGCTCAGCACCGGCTCGCGGCGGGCCTCGGGCTGGCCCCAGTCCACCTGCTCGGCCAGGGTTTTGGGCGAAGGCTCGGGTTTGCCACGGCTTAACAGCGCCTGCAGCGAGTCGGCCTGCTGCTGATCGCTCAGCGGTGGAACAAATTGACGGGCCTGCGACGAGATTCTGACATTGTCGTCACTCAGGGCCCGGGATGAGGCTTCTACCGGCGCGCTGTCGTCGTCGTCCACGGCGGCCACGATTTCGATGCCGCCCGACACCTTCTTGTTGGACATGATCACCGCGTCCGCCCCGAGCACTTCCTTAACCTCGGCCAGGGCGGCCCTCATGTCCTTGGCGAAAAACCGTTTAATCTTCATTCAATCTCTCCCGCTACTGCTGCCCAACCGACGCCACGATGCGGATTTGGCGATCATCCGGCACTTCCTGGTAAGACAGCACCCGCAGACTGGGAATGGTATGTTTCACAAAGCGCGCCAGGGTGGTACGCAACATGCCCGAGGTCAGCAATATCGCCGGCTGACCTTCCAGCTCCTGGTTGGCGGCGGCCTGGGTCAGAGACTGCTGCATGCGCTCTGCCAGCCCCGGCTCTATGCCGCTGCCCTGAGCACCGCCGGCCTGCAAAGAGTTCTGCAATATCTGTTCCAGTTCTGGCGCCAGGGTAATAACCGGCAGTTCGCGCTCGGTGCCGGCGATCTCCTGCACCAGAAACCGGCGCAGGGCAATGCGGCAGGCGGCGGTGAGTACTTCCGGATCCTGGCTTTTGGGGGCGTATTCGGTGAGGGTCTGCAAAATGGTGCGCATGTCCCGAATGGAGACACCTTCGTTCAGCAGGCTCTGCAGCACCTTGGTCACCAGCGCCAGGCTCAGGGTATTGGGCACCAGGCCTTCCACCAGCTTGGGCTGGCTGCGGCCCACCTGGTCGATCAGGTTCTGCACCTCTTCATGGCCCAGCAGCTGGGACGCGTTGTTGGTGAGCAACTGACTTAAGTGAGTAGCCACTACGGTGGCCGCATCCACCACGGTGTAACCCAGGCTCTGGGCATTTTCGATCTGCTCCCGGGCAATCCAGGTGGCTTCCAGGCCAAAGGCCGGATCCCGGGTGTCGATGCCCTGCACCGGACCAAACACCTGCCCTGGGTTGATGGCCAGCTCCCGCTCGGGATAAATATCCGCCAGCCCCGAGCTGACTCCCATCAGGGTGATCTGGTATTCGTTGGGGCCCAGCTCCAGGTTGTCGCGAATGTGCACGGCGGGAATAAGAAAGCCCAGCTCCTGGGACAGCTTTTTGCGCACCCCCTTGATACGGCTGAGCAACTCGCCCCCTTGAGACACGTCCACCAGGCTGATCAGCCGGTAGCCCACTTCCAGGCCAATGGTGTCGACCTGCATAACGTCGTCCCAGCTCAGTTCGCGGTTTTCGTTGCCGCTCACCGCCGGCGGCTGGGCATCGCTTTCCAGCTGTTGCTGCTCACGCTCACCCTGGCGTTTATGCATCCACCAGGCGCCGGCGGCGGACAGGCCGCCCAGCAGCAGAAAGGCAAAATGGGGCATGCCCGGCACCAGGCCCATGGCGATAAGAATGCCGGCGGCAATGGCCAGTGAACGCGGGTTGTCAAAAAGCTGACCCAGCATGGCCTGGCCCATGTCTTCCCGAGTATTCTGCCGCGTCACGATAATGGCGGCGGCAATGGACAGCAGCAGTGACGGGATCTGCGCCACCAGACCGTCACCTATGGTCAGCAGGGTATAGACACGGGCGGCATCGCCAAAGCTCAGCTCATGCTGGGCCATGCCGATAATGAAACCGCCGATAATGTTGATGAACAGGATCATGATGCCGGCAATGGCATCACCCTTGACGAATTTTGACGCACCGTCCATGGAGCCGTAGAAGTCGGCTTCCTGAGTGACCTCTTCCCGGCGGGTACGGGCTTCTTCCTGATTGATCAGCCCCGCGTTGAGATCGGCGTCGATGGCCATCTGCTTGCCGGGCATGGCATCCAGGGTAAAGCGGGCGCTCACTTCGGAGATACGGCCGGCACCCTTGGTGACCACCACAAAGTTGATGATCATCAAAATCAGAAAGACAATCAGACCCACGGCATAGTTGCCGCCGATCACCACGGAGCCAAAGGCCTCAATCACGTTACCGGCGGCGTTACCGCCTTCGTGGCCTTCCAGCAACACCACCCGGGTGGACGCCACATTGAGCGCCAGCCGAAGCAGGGTGGCTACCAGCAGCACGGTAGGAAAAGCGGCAAAGTCGAGCGGGCGCTGCGTATAGACCGCCACCAGCAGTACCACCAGCGCCAGGGAGATGTTGAAGGAAAACAGCACATCCAGCATCAGCGCCGGAATGGGCAGCACCACCATGGCCAGCGCCGCCAGCACCAGCAAGGGGGTACCCATGCCCTTGTTCACCCACCGGGACCACTGTTTTGCCTGTGAAAGCCTCGCCCTTAACTCCATGACACTCGCTGAACATCAACAATCATGGGCGGGTTAATGCAATAAATGAGCCAATCATTTCGGGGATTGGGGATTGGGGATTGGGGATTGGGGATTGGGGATTGGGGATTGGGGATTGGGGATTGGGGATTGGGGATTGGGGATTGGGGCATGCTAATCCCAAGTCCCTAATCCCTTAATATCTTTTAAACCCGATATTCGTCGGGAATGGGCAGGTCATCCTTGAGCGGCACCGGCTTGTTGCCCTGCCCCTTGCGCCAGGCGTTAAGCTGGAACACATAGGCCAGTATCTGGGCCACGGCCACGAACAGGCCATCGGGAATTTCCCGGTCCAGTTTGGTGGAGAAATACACCGCCCGGGCCAGGGCCGGTGAGGAGATCACCGGTACCTTGTATTCCCGGGCCACTTCCCGAATTTTAAGGGCGACTTCGTCCAGACCCTTGGCCACCACCATGGGGGCAGCGCCGGGCTTGTCCTTGTCGTAACGCAGGGCCACCGAGAAGTGGGTCGGGTTCACCACCACCACATCGGCGGTGGGTACCTCGGCCATCATGCGCCGGTTGGCCATTTCCTGCTGCAGGCGGCGAATACGGCTTTTCACCTCGGGCTTGCCCTCGGTGTTCTTGTATTCGTCCTTGATCTCCTGCAGCGTCATCTTGAGCTGACGGGTGTGATTCCACACCTGAAACGGAACGTCGATGGCCACGATGGGCAGCAGTGCCAGACACAGCCCCAGCCCCATCCACAACAGCAGCTCCAGGGCATCCTTCATGGCCAGGTTCAGGGTTTCGCCGCTCAGGCGCAGAATATTGTCGAACTGACCCCACAACAGCCAGACCGCAATGGTGGCGATAAACACCACCTTGGCGATGGACTTCAGCAGCTCCACCAGCGCCTGCACGCCAAACATGCGCTTGAGGCCGTTCATCGGGCTGATGCGACTGAATTTTGGCATTATCGCCTGAGTGCTGAAGTTAAAACCGCCCAGCAGGCTGTTGCCCACCAGGGCCGCCACCAGCACCACCGCGAACAGCCCCAGCAGCGGCCACATCAGGCCGCCGATGGCCTCGGCCAGGGCCGGCATCATGGCGGCGGGGTCAAAAATGGCATCGCGCTCCAGCCGGAAACTTTGCTCAAAGACTTTCGATAATGCCGCCCCCAGTGAGCTCCCCAGCATCAGCAGGGCGGCGCAGGCACTGAGCAGCACCGCCGCCGTGCCCAGCTCCTTGGAACGGGGGATCTGGCCTTTTTCCCGCGCCTGACGAAGTCGCTGCTCCGTGGGCTGTTCTGTTCTTTCCTGACCGTCCGACTCTGCCATGTCAGCCTCCTTCGCAGGTCAGTCTCAGGGTGTCGCACATCACCTGTTGCATGCGCAGCCACTGATTTTCAAAGTGATCCATAAAGCCGCCCAGGGTCAGCCACATGATAAACAGGCCACAGACCATGCTGATGGCAAAGCCTACGCTGAAGATATTGAGCTGGGGCGCGGCCCGGGTCATGACGCCAAAACTGAAGTTGATCAGCAGCATGGCCACGATGGCCGACAGCGACATGGCCACCGCCGCCTGAAACAGCAGGGTCAGCAGGCCGGCCAGATTCTGCCAGTCACCCACGGTAAAGCCGCTGGCCGCCACCGGCACCGAGGTAAAGCTGAGCACAATGGCTTCAATCATCACCAGATGACCGTTCAGGGCCAGAAACAGCAAGGTGCCCAGCATCAGATAAAGCTGGCCCACCACCGGCGCCGACTGACCGTTAAGCGGATCCACCATGGAGGCAAAGCCCAGACTGGTCTGCATGGCGATGATCTGGCCGGCGGTGACAAAGGTTTGCAGCAAAAACTGGGACAGAAGGCCAATCACGGCGCCAATCAGCACCTGCTGAATGGTGATCAGAAAGCCCTGCACCGAGAACAGTTCCACCGCCGGCATGGCCGGCAGCACCGGCGCCACCGCCAGGGTCGTGGCCACCGCCAGCAGCAGCCGGGTATACACCGGCGTGAGCTGAGCACCAAACATCACCATGGTCATCATCAGGCCGGCAATGCGAAACAGCGGCCAGAGGTAGGACGCCAGCCATTGCATCAGCTCGGCGGTGGTGTAGTTCACCCTAACCCACCACCTGAGGGATTTGACTCACCAGCTCGTGAAAATAATCAATCAGCATGCCAAAGCCCCAGTGAGCCCCCACGGCCAGGGCACCCAGCGTCACCAGCAGACGGGGCAGAAAGCTCAGGGTCTGTTCGTTGATGGAGGTGGCCGCCTGAAAGATCGACACCATCAGGCCCACCGCCAGACTCGGAAAGATCACCGCCGACACCAGTACGGTCACCAGCCAGAGGGCGCTGCGAAAGATGTCGACAAAGGTTTCCGGGCTCATTACGGGGCTCCCAGTCCAAAGCTGGTGGCGAGCGTGCCCATGATCAGGTTCCAGCCGTCCACCAGCACGAACAACATCAGCTTGAACGGCAGCGAGATCAGCATGGGCGACAGCATCATCATACCCATGGCCATCAGAATACTGGCCACCACCAGATCGATCACCAGAAAAGGCAGAAACAACATAAAGCCAATCTGAAAGGCGGTTTTCAGCTCACTGGTCACAAAGGCCGGGATCAGTACGCGCAGCGGCACCTCGGCCTCATTATTCACCTGCACATCGGCAATATTGAGAAAGGTATCCAGATCCTTGACCCGGGTCTGGGCCAGCATAAAGTCCCGAATGGGCAGCTCGGCCCGGGCCAGGGCTTCCCGTGAGCCGATGTCTTCCGCCAGATAAGGCTGCAGGGCCTCGGCATTCACTCTGTCGAGCACCGGCGCCATGATAAAAAATGACAGAAACAGACTGATGCCGATCAGCACCTGGTTGGACGGACTTTGCTGCAGGCCCAAGGCCTGCCGCAGAATGGACAGCACCACGATAATGCGGGTGAACGAGGTCATCATGATGACCACCGCCGGCAGAAACGACAGCGCCGTCATCAGCGCCAGCACCTGCAGGGTGAGGCTGTATTCCTGGCTGCCGTCCGGGTTGGTGGTGACCGTGACCGCCGACATGCCCTGCTGGGCCAGCGCCGGCGTGGCCAGCAGCAACAGCGGCAGCAAGACCTTAATGCACTTCATCACGCTTGCCCGTCAACAGTTTGCCGGCCTGAGGCGCTTCCAGCGGCTGCTCCAGCTTGCCCAGACGATTGATGTTCTGAGGGGTAATGCCCAGCAGCCACTGCTCCTCGCCCACCTGCACCACCACCAGTTTTTCCTTGTGCCCCAGCGCCAGGCTGGTAATCACCCGCAATTGCCGGTTGCCGCCCAGAGCGGGCAATTTCAGCCGGCGCAGGCCCCAGCCCAACGCCAGCAACAGGCCGATCACCAATGCCGACGACATGGCCCATGAATCCCACTGGATTTCCGGCCCGCCCTGGGCGTAGGCAGGGGCGCTGGCGGCCATCAATAACAGTGCGCGCCTCATTTGAGCTTTTTAATCCGTTCGGTCTGGCTGATCACGTCGGTCAGGCGAATGCCGAACTTGTCGTTCACCACCACCACTTCGCCGTGGGCGATCAGGGTGCCGTTGACCATCACGTCCAGCGGCTCGCCGGCCAGCCGGTCCAGCTCCACCACGGATCCCTGATTCAGCTGCAGCAGGTTGCGAATGCTGATCTGGCTTTTGCCCACTTCCATGGAAATGGTGACCGGAATATCCAGTATGGTGTCGAGCTTGCGCCGCTCTTCCTGGGTAATGGGTGACTGGCCGTCGGCGCTGAAATCGTCCAGCTCGGCGGGTTTCACGCCCCCTTCCTGCTCCGCCATGGCGTCGCCCCAGATATCATCCAGCTCGCTTTGATCGTTCTGCTCGCTCATTATGCGTCCTCAATGGTTCTTTCCAGTTCTTCCAGCTCGGCTTCGCCATCAATGCGCACGCCGCGGCGGGTCACTTCATGCAATTCGGTTTTCACGGTTTCCGGCCGCTTGATTTTTTCGCTGATGCGAATGGCCATTTTCTCCTGAGTACGCCCCAGCTGGGCTCTGAAGGTGGGCAGCTCTTCCACCGACACCAGCAGGTGCTCGGGCATTTCGACGGGAATAATGTCGCCGGCCTTCCACTCCATGATGTCGCCCAGACTGACCTCTTTTTCCAGCAGCCGGGTGGTCATTTCCACTTCCACATCGAGGATCTCGTCACGCAGGGCCTTGCCCCAGCGCAAATCATTCTCGCCCTTGTCGCTTTGCACCCCAGCGTCCAGCAGTTCGCGAATGGGCTCCAGCATGCCGTAGGGCAGGGTGACGTGAAAATCGCCGCCGCCGCCGTCGAGGTCGATATGAAAGGAGCTCACCACCACCACCTCGGTGGGGCTGACGATATTGGCCATGGTGGGGTTCACTTCCGAGTCCAGGTATTCGAACTCCACGTCCATCACCGGGGCCCAGGCTTCCTTGTAATCCTCAAATACCAGCTTCAGCAGCAGCTGGATCACCCGGCGCTCGGTGGGCGTGAATTCCCGGCCTTCAATCTTGGCGTGACGACCGTCACCGCCAAAGAAGTTGTCCACCAGAATAAACACCAGCCGGGCTTCCATGGTCACCAGGCCAATGCCCTTGAGGGGGCGAAAGCGCACCATGTTGAGACTGGTGGGCAGAAACAGCGAATGCACGTATTCGCCGTACTTGATGACCTGCACGCCGTTGATGGACACCTCGGCGGTGCGGCGCATCATGTTGAACAGGCTAATGCGCATATGACGGGCAAAACGCTCGTTCACCATCTCCAGGGTCGGCATGCGACCCCGGACGATGCGATCCTGAGAAGAGAAGTCAAAGGAGGCCACGCCCCCTTCCGACTGAACTTCCTCTTCCTTGACATCGTCCACCCCGTGCAACAGGGCATCGATTTCATCCTGGGATAACAGATCGCTCACAACTCACCTATTGCATCACTATGCTGGTAAACAACACTTTCTCGAACAGCCGCTTTTCCAGCACCTCGGCGGTGGCGTGGTTCAGCTCGTTCAGGGCTTCCTGACGCAGGGCCTTTTTGTTGGCGGCGGTCAGGTAATTGTCGGCACTCTGGCGGCTGAACACATCCAGCAGGGTGCTCTCGAGCAGGGGCAGGTGCTGTTTGGCGAGCGATTCATTTGACTCGCCTCGCACCATCAGCTGGGCCTCAATCTGTACCAGCCGGTCCCGAGTGCCGCCGGGCACGCTGAACACAAAGGGCTGAGACAGACTGACGTAAATGGCCCGGTTGCTGGTGTCTTCCGGCTTGGCCTTGGCGGCCTGCTCGGCCGGGTTCATCAGAAACCAGGCGGCGCCACCGCCACCACCGGCCAGCAGCACCAGAAACAACATCCAGATCAGCTTGCGTTTGTACCATGCCACCTTGGGAATGGTGAGATTCTCTGCCATGAAGTGTCCTTAAAGGTTCGGCCCGTTACGTTCAGGCAAAAAAGTCGATGCGGCCATCACCGGCCAGGGCTCCCGCCGCCTGGCCGCCGTAGGCCGGTTCGTCGCCACCCGGCCCCTGCTCAAACGGAGAGGGATTATGCCCATTTTCCCGGCCCGTTGCACCCTGCCCCGAGGCACCGTTCTGGGCCGAGCCCTGCTGGCCGGCAAAGCCACCCACCTGCCCCTGGCCCAGTTGAATGCCCTGCTGGCTGAGCATGTCTCGCAGGCGCGGCATGGCCTGCTCCAGCATGTCCCGGGCCTGGGCGTGCTGAGCCTGAATGTGCATGCTGACCTCGCCTTGATCAAACTTGAGCTGAATGCGCATGCCGCCCAGCTCCGACGGGTTCAGACGAATGTCCGCCTCCTGCAATTCCCGGTTCACCATCACCTGCACCTGCTGGCTGAGCTGACGGGCATTTTGCTCGGGGGCGGCCTGGTGCAGGTTGAGCACTCGCTCCCCCTGAGGCAGCGGCGCCCGCTCGGAGATGGTAGCGGACGTATCGCGCCCGGCAGAGATCCCGGCAAGCTGCTGCTGTCCATCCGAAACACCGGCCTGCTGCACCGGTACCTCGCGGCCGGTGCCCTGCCCCGCCATCATGGCTTCGGCCAGCCGCTCACCCCGTGCGCCACTATCCGCAGACTGGTCTTTGGCCTCGCCGGCGTTATCCGCCACCGGCCGTTCAGTATCGCCGGCCTCGACCGTGAGCTCGGCCGGTTGCTCGGTGGCGGTGGTGGTACCGGACTGCTGCTGCCAGCGCCGGCCATGTTCTATCTGGGCCAGCCACTCGGGCGTGGCGGGCTGACGCTGGCCATCCTGCCGGGTCACGGCCGCATCCTGCCTGGGCTGAGCGGCCTGCTCGGGAGTCACATCGCTCTCGGCGGCCGGTGGCTCGGCAGCCACGAAATTCACCGGTGCCGAGCGGGGGGCTTGCCGCTCGGCGGCATCAGGCCCCATGCCGGGCTGACGTACACCGGCTTCCTTCGCCGGCGGCTCATGGGCCGGAATCGCTTCCCCCGCTGCCGGTCGGCTGCCGGCCGGCATGGCCTCGGGGCTGTTACCGGGCTGAATAACGGGTGCTTTTTCCTGCACCGGCGGCGTTGCCTGGGTGCGCCTGGCCTGTACGGCCTGCATGCCGGACAGCGGAATGCCGTCGGACCGCCCCGCCTGAGCCGACTCCGGCTTTAACGGGGCGGGTTTAGCCTCTGCCGGCGTGTCTTCCTCGGCGGCCGAAGACGGCGGCGTGTTCACGGTGTTGCCCAACGCAGACTCGGCTGCATGGTTTTGCGCTGAAGCGGCGGCTTTGGTTTCGGCTGGCTGGCGGCCGGCATCGGCTTCAGCATCATTGGCAGAGCTAACCGGCACCGCCCTGCCACCCTCGAAAGCGGCGCTGGAAGGTTTGGTTGACGCTGGCTCGGTCGATGGCGGCGTGCCCGAGGGTTCGCCCGCCGAACGCATGTTCCGGCGAGGCTCGGTCATGTCGTTGTCCGCCTGCTCGGTACTGATGTTTGCCGCCTCCGGCAGCACCTTGCCGCCCGGTGCCATCAAAGGGACGGCCGGCAGACCGGCCTCTTCGGGCGGCTCTTCGCCGGTCTCTTTCGCGCTATTGGCGCCCTGCTCCGCCTCGGCACTCACACCGGGCGCATCTGTGGTTGACGACTTATTGGCACCGGCTTCTGCGGCGGCAGCATCGGTTTCGGCCGCAGCCTCATCGGCCGCGCTGACCGTTTCATCGGCCAGAACAGGAGCCTTGCCGGTGTCGGCCGCAGGGGCGGCATCGGCCGGCAACCTGTTACCCACCTCGGCTTCGCTGCCGGCCTGAGCCAGCAGCTCGGAAAAAGCGGACGGTTTTCCCGCCTCGCCCGGCGGCGAAACGGACCTTGCTGAACCCATGCCGCCGGACAGGGCGGGAATGACTGTGGTCATGCTGATCCCTTGTTGGTCGCTGTGGCCGGTGCGGCCTGAATGCTGTGACCATAAGAAAAGCAATTAATGTACCAACTTTATGTAATACCGGCAGGAAAGAGTCCGGATTAAAAACCTAAAGCGGCTTGCGGTGAAACCGGTAGATGGCGAGGTTGTCGAGCATTTTTTGCTCCTGACGGGCGGCTTCCAGCTTTTTGCGCTCGCTTTCGCGCTCCATCAGCTTGGCAATGGCCTGTTTGCGGGCGCGCACCGCCAGCCAGGCCTCACGACTTTGGGTAAGCTGATCCCGGGCTTGCTGCAAGCCTTGCTGTTGCTGCTGTTGTGCCACTTCCAGCTTGTCGATAAAGCCGCGAAAATGCTCAAACTGGTGAGCATCCAGCCCGTTCTGGCCGCGTTGCTGAAAGGTTTGTACATACTGACGCTGGTACTGGCTCAGGGTCTGCAGTTGCTGCTCCATCTGCTGCACCTGCAATTGCGCAATGTTCAGCTCCGCCGCCGCCTTACGCTCCTCGCCATCCAGCTGCTCCAGCAGCAGGTTCAGGGCCCGGCTCATCAGCCGGCCCTCAGCAGCGGCATGGCCACCACTTCCAGCTCTTTCAGACAGGCGTCCAGATCAAACACGTCGGTCATGCTCTGGGTCAGAAACCGCTCCAGCCGGGGGCGAATGGTGATGGCCATGTCGAGTCTGGGATCGGCGCCGCTCTTGTAGGCGCCCAAGTTGATCAAATCGTGATTCTGCTGATAAAGGGCATAGGCCTGCTTGATGGCCCGGGCCTGCTGCTGGTGCTCGGGCGTGGTTACCGCTGTCATCACCCGGCTGATGGACTTTTCGATGTCGATGGCCGGATAGTGACCGCTGTCGGCCAATTGACGCGACAGCACAATATGGCCGTCGAGAATGGCCCGGGCGGCGTCGGCAATGGGATCCTGCAGGTCGTCGCCCTCGGTCAGCACGGTAAAAAAGGCGGTAATGCTGCCCTGGCCTTGGGCGCCGTTGCCGGCGCGCTCCACCAGCGCCGGCAATTTGGCGAACACCGAGGGCGGGTAGCCCTTGCTCGCCGGCGGCTCGCCCACCGCCAGGGCGATTTCTCGCTGAGCCTGGGCGTAACGGGTGAGCGAGTCCATCAGCAGCAGCACATTCAGGCCCTGATCCCGGTAATATTCCGCCAGAGTCAGCGCCGTTTCACAGCCCTTGAGGCGCATCAAGGGCGAGGCATCGGCGGGGGCCGCCACCACCACGGAGCGGGCCCGGCCCTCGTCGCCGAGGATCACGTCGATAAACTCCTTTACTTCCCGGCCCCGCTCGCCGATGAGCCCCACCACCACCACGTCGGCCTTGGCGCCCCGGGTCATCATGCCCAGCAGCACACTCTTGCCCACGCCGGAGCCGGCAAACAGCCCCATGCGCTGGCCCTGGCCCACGGTCAGCACCGAATTGATGGCGCGCACGCCCACGTCCATGGGCGCTTCAATGGGCTGGCGGGCCATGGGGTTGATGGGACGGGAGACAAAATCGGCGGTGGTGCCGGTGTTAATGGGCCCCAGGCCGTCGAGGGGCTGGCCGATACCGTCGATCACCCGGCCCAGCAGCGCCATGCCCACGGGCACGCCGGTGCCGTCGCCGGCGGGCGTGACCCGGGCGCCGGGGATCACGCCCTTGAGGGATTCGCTGGGCATTAAATAGAGCTTGTCGTCGGCAAAGCCGACCACTTCCGCGTCCATTTCACCGAACTGGGTTTGTACCTTGCACTGGCTGCCCACGGCGGCGGTGCAGCCCACCGCTTCCAGGGTGAGCCCCACCACCCGGGTGAGTTTGCCGCTGGCGGCCATGGGCGGCGTCAGGCCGGCGGTCTGGTAGCCGGCCAGCCGCTCAGCCAGCGTCATGGAAACGACTCCAGTTGGCCTTGATAAAATTGGCCATCAGGGTGTCGATACGGCTGGCCAGACTCACGTCCAGGCTCGACATGGCGGTGGTGAGCCTGAGCTCGCCCCGCGCCAGGCCGGGCTCGGCCACAAATTCCCAGCCCCGTTTGGCCTGGGCGGCTTCATCGTAATGCTCGGCCAGCATGGCCAGATCGTCGGCGTGCAGGTAAAAGGTAAGCGGCCCGTCGTGATGGGGCAGCGCCTGCAGCGCTTCCTGCACCGTGGCCAGCAGCAGCCTGGGCGAGGCGCTGGCCTCGGCCTTCAACAGGTTGCGGGACAGCTCCATGGCCAGGATGACCAGGCTTTGCTCTACTGTGTGATCAATTTGCGCCAGTGGCGCCTGCAGTTGCTCGGTGAGCGCGCTCCAGCATTCCAGTTGCTGCTGAACCTGCTCCCGCCCTTCCGCTAGGCCCTGCTCCAGCCCCTGTTGCAAGCCGGCCTCGTGGCCTTCCTGCATGCCCTGCAAGCGGCCTTCTTCCCGGCCCTCGGCCAGCCCCTGCTCCCTGCCCTCGGCATGGCCTTCTTCAAAGGCGGCCTGACGAATGGCGTCCAGGGCTTCGGCGGTAAGGGGTTCGGGGGCGGCTTCCTCGGCGGGCTCGGAGGCTTGCGGCTCGGGTTCGGGCTCGGTGCGCAGATGCAAGGCGGCGCGCTCTTCCCGTGGCTCCCGGGCCAGCTCCAGCTCGGGCCACTGCCAGGCCGCCTGCCCGGCGGGTATGCGGCCCTTGGCGTTATAGCCACTCATACAAAGTCATCCCCGCTCCCCTTGGAGAGCATCAGTTCGCCACTGTCGGACAGGCGCCGGGCCACCGCCAGGATCTCGCGCTGGGCCGCTTCCACATCGCTGACCCGCACCGGCCCCATGGCCTCGAGATCTTCCTGCAGCATTTCCGCGGCCCGCTTCGACATGTTGCCGAAAAACTTCTCCTTGAGCTGATCGTCGGCGCCCTTGAGCGCCCGTTGCAGCAGCTCGGCATTGACCTCGCGCAGCAGCACCTGAATGCCCCGGTCGTCCACATCGATCAGGTTTTCGAACACGAACATCAGATCCTGGATCTTCATGCTCATTTCCTCGTCCTGATCGCGAATAGAGTCCATCAGCATGCCTTCCACCGAGGTATCCAGGTAGTTCATGATGTCGGCGGCGGTCTTCAGGCCGCCCATCTTGGCCGCCTTGGCGTTGCTCTTGCCGACAAACTGTTTTTCCATGATGTCGTTGAGCTCCTGCAGGGCCGCCGGCTGTACTTCTTCCAGCTCGGCAATGCGCATAATGAGATCCAGCCGCATGGGCTCGGGAAACTGCTGCAATATGGCCGCCGCCTGATCGGCGTCGAGGTAGGACAGCACTATGGTCTGAATTTGCGGGTGCTCGTTGTGAATAATACCGGCCACCTGGCGGGCATCCATCCACTTGAGGGAGTCGAGGCCGCGAGAGCCGGCGCCGGCGGCAATCTGGTTGACCAGCCGGCCTGCCTTGTCTTCCCCCAGGGCCGCCACCAGGGCGTTGCGCACAAAGTCCTGACTGCCCACACCGATTTTGGTAAAGCGCTGAATATCCTCGATAAACAGCCGGTGCACAGCGCTGACCCGATCCGGGCCAAAGTCGCCCAGGGCGGCCATTTTCATGCCCAGACGCTGCACCTGCTTGGGGTCCAGATGACGAAAAATCTGGGCGGCATCGTCTTCACGCAGGCTCAGCATCAGCAGGGCCGCCTTTTCGGCACCGCTCATGCGGGACAGCAACTGCCGCTGCGCATCGGTTATTACCAGCTCCTGCTCATCACTCATCGCTCTGTACCCAGTCTTTGATCACCTGTGCCGCCAGATCCGGCTCGTTGGCCACCAGCGCCCGCACCGCCGACAGCAGGTCTTCATCCTTGTTCAGGTTGGGCAGCTTGAGCTGACCGTCCTTGATGCCGAACATGCCGTCTTCCAGCTCCGCCTGTTGCGCCAGCAGCTCCAGATCGTCGCTGCCCGCCAGGGCGCTCTGGCCGTCGAGATCCAGCTCGTCGGTCTTTTCATCGATATTAAGCAGGCGTTTTACCATGGGCCGCACCAGCGCCAGCAACAGCACCACCAGCACCAGCACGGCGCCCAGAATGCGGGCCAGCCGCCAGAACCAGGCCTGCTCGTAAAAGGGAATGTCCGCCACAGCGTCGAGATCGGGGCGGTTGAACGACATGCTCACCACCTCGAGGGCATCGCCCCGGCTCACGTCAAAGCCCAGGCCGCCTTTCAGCAAGCGCTCGATGCGGGCCAGCTCGGCGTTTTCCAGCGGAACACGGTCCAGGCTGCCGTCGGCCTGGGTCACGGTTTTGTAATCCACCGCTACCGACACCGTCAGCCGGCGAATGTCGCCCACGGCGCTTTCGGTATGGCTGATAGTGGTGTCGAGTTCAAAGTTGCGGGTGGCTTCACGCCGGCTGCGTTCGGTGCCGGATTTTTCCGACGCCTGACCGGCCTGCTCGGGTATGTCGGAGTCCTGAGGCGGCTGGTTGGTGAGCGCGCCGGGAATGCCAATGGCACCGCGACCGGAGCTGTTGTCTTCCATCACCATTTCCGAGCGCACTGCCGGCATGTCGGGATTGTAGGTTTTCACCGTTTGCTGACGACGACGAAAGTCGAGGCGCAGGTCCACCTCGGCGGTGTAATTGCCCAGTCCCAGCACCGGGCTGAGAATGGCGTCAATCTTCTGGCGGTATTCTTCTTCCTGCTTTTGCTGCAGCTCAAACTCGCGCCGGTTGCGGGCGGCCAGCGGATCCTGAGAGCCGGAGTTGAGCAGGCGGCCGTTCTGGTCGGTAACCGTGACCCGGCCCGGGGTGAGATCCGACACCGCCGAGGCCACGGTATCGACGATGGCGTCCACTTCTTCCTGGCGCAGGCTGCTGCCCCGGCGCAGGTTCAACACCACGGTGGCGCTGGGCTTGCGCTTGTCGCGCACGAATACGTTTTCCCGGGGAATGGCCAGCAGCACCTGAGCCCGGGACACACTGTTGTATTGTTCAATCACCCGGGACAACTGACGTTCCCGGCTGAGGTTAAGGCGTTCCCGCTCCAGCCGCTGGCTGATGCCAAAACCGGGATCGGACAGCAAAATGCTGTCGCCTTCGGGAGGGGCCTGAGTCAGGCCGGAACGGCGCAGGCTGAGCTGAATGTCGGGGTATTGATCGGCGCGCACCAGCACGCTGTTGCCGTCGATGCTGTATTCAATCTTCTGGGCGTCGAGAAAATCGAGGGTTTCAATCAGTTCCTGATTGCTGTACACCCCCAGCGGCCGCATTTCGGGCTCCTTGCCCCACAGCAGCACAAACACCGCCATGGCCAGGCAAATGGCCAGAGCCAGCACAATGACGATCTGACGCAGCACGTCGGTGTTGCCCAGCAGGGCAAAGGGCGTGCTCTTGCGCTCTTGTGCCTCCATGGCGGAGGCGTCGTTATTGGCAGGCAGTGTGTTCTTGTCGGTTTCCGCCAGCGGATTGTCAGCCACCCGTCAGCTCCTTACACCGGCATGTTCATGATGGTTTTGTAGGCGTCCACCAGCTTGTTGCGCACCTGCACGGTGGCATCAAAGGCAATGCTCGACTTCTGCGCCGAAATCATCACCTGCTCCAGGCCCACGGAAGGATCACCCAGCTCAAAACGGGTGCGCAAATCGCCGGTGGTTTGCTGCAGGCCGTTGACCTTGTTGACGGCCTGGCCCAGCAGTTCGGAAAAATCCTGACGAGGGCCGGTGCCCTGCACCGGGGCCAGGTTCTGGGCCTCACCCTGCATGGACTGCATTTCAGCCAGCAGCGCGGCGGCTTTAATTTCCATCAATTTGGCTCCTCAATCAGTAAAATTTCAAACAACCCACGCATCTTAATGCAAAGCCCGGGCCAGTTCATCTTTTCGGCGTCAGGCGGGTACTTCTATGCCGGCTTCGCGCATGCGTGCCAGCTTGTAGCGCAGGGTGCGCGGGCTGATGCCGAGCTGCTCGGCCACTTCACGCCGGCTGCCGCCACTGCTGTGCAGCGCCTGCAAAATAATGCGGTGCTCCTGGCTTTCCAGCTCTTCACCCAGCTCCTGCGCGGCACCGGCCGGCACCGGCACGGAAAGCGGGCTGCCCTCATCCAGCAAAATATCGCCGGCGGCGATCTCGTCTTCGGATGCCAGGATCAGCGCCCGCTGCATGACGTTATCCAGCTCGCGCACATTGCCCGGCCAGTGCCAGCCCGTGAGCCGGGTTTCGGCCTGCTTTGAGAGTGCCACGCCATGGCGCCCCTGAGCCTGAGCGTGACGATGCAGCAGAAACCGGGCCAGCGGTACTATGTCGGCGGGGCGCTCGGCCAGGGCCGGCCACGCCAGCGGAAACACATTCAGCCGGTAGAAAAGATCTTCCCGAAACCTTCCTTCGCTCACCGCCTGGCGCAGATCCCGGTTGCTGGTGGCGAGCACCCGCACATTCAGCCGCAGGGTCTTGCGTCCGCCCAGCCGCTCCACCTCCTGCTCCTGGAGCACCCGCAGCAGCTTGGCCTGCAGATTCACGTCCATTTCGGTGATTTCATCCAGCAGCAGGGTGCCATCATGGGCCTGCTCAAACTTGCCCGCACAGGCCTGCACGGCGCCGGTAAAGGCCCCCTTTTCATAACCGAACAGGGTGGCTTCGAGCATGTTGTCGGGAATGGCGGCACAGTTGATGGCCACAAAGGGCTTGTCGGCTCTGGCCGAACGGCGGTGAATAAAGCGCGCCAGCACCTCCTTGCCGGTGCCGCTGGGGCCGGAGATCATCACGCTGGCATCGGTGGCCGCCACACGGGCCGCCAGTTGCAGCAAGTGGCGGCTGGCGGCGTCTTCCGCAATGGGCTCTTCATTGTTGTGCAATGCCGGACGCACAAAACGCCGCACCCGCTCCAGCAGGGCATCGGGCGTAAAGGGCTTGGCCAGATAGTCGACGGCGCCGGCACGCATGGCGGCCACTGCCCCCGACACCTGGGCGTGAGCGGTGATCACCAGCACCGGCAGGCCGGGCAGGCGCTCGTTTATCCAGCCCAGCAGCTCCAGACCGTTCATACCCGCCATTTGCACATCGGTGATCACCATGCGCACCGGCGTTTGCTGCAGGTAAATAATGGCGTCTTCGGCGCTGGCCACACAGTCGCAGCCAAGGCCGGCCAGCTCCAGGGTGTCCTGCAGCGCCTGCTGCAGGCCGGTGTCGTCTTCCACAATCAGAATATCGGTATTCATTGTGATTCCTCATGCTTCGCCAATGGCAGACACAGGCTGAAACAAGTGCCTCGCCCCGGCGCAGAGCTCACCTCCACCCGGCCCTGGTGGGCCCGCATGACCGAGGCCACCGCTGCCAGCCCCAGGCCCGTGCCCTGACTGCGGGTGGTATAAAAGGGCGTGAATATATCCTTTTGCAGGGCCTCATCCATGCCTTTGCCGTTGTCGGCAAGGCGAATGACAACCCAGCCCCTTTCACGCTCAGCACTCAGAACAAGGGCATCGGCCCCGGCCTCGATGGCATTTTCCACCAGGTTCAGCAAAATGCCCTTCAGGCTGTTGCCGTTCCCCAGTACGCTCAGCGCGCTTTTACTCCGGCATTCAAGACGGGCCTTGCCGGAAAGCAAAGCAGCGGCCGCATCGGCGGCGCTGTTTAGCAGGGTGTCCACACAAAGGGGCTCGGCCAGGGCAGCCTGATCCGGGCGGGCAAACAGCAGAATGTCGCTTATTTGACGTTCAATGTCGGTGAGCCTTTCCATCAGCCGCTGCTGAAACCGCGCCCGTTGCGAGGCATTCAGCTCGGGGCTGGCCAGGTTGGCGCCATACAGGGTGGCCGCCGACAAGGGCGTACGTATTTGGTGAGCCAGGGTGGCCGCCATGCGCCCCAGCGCCGCCAGCCGCTCGGCATGCCCCTGCTGCTCGGCCCAGGCCCGGGTGGGGGTCAGATCGGTGAGCTGCACCAGCTGGCCGGGCTGACCTTCCAGATGGGAAATGGCCAGTTGCACCCGCCGGCCATTTTTGAGCGACACCTGCAGGCCGTCGTCGGGCCGGGGGGCAAAGGCCCGGGTGATCACCTCAAGCCAGGGCATGTTGAGCAAGGGCTCCCCCAGCAATTCGCGGGCGGCGGCGTTGGCGCGGCTGACCGTACCGTGGCCGTCCACCCACAGCAAACCACCGGGCATGGTGTGAAGAATTTCTTCAAGGCGCTCGGATCCCAGCAGGCTGAGCCAGGGAGCATCGGTGTCGGTATGGGGGGGCGTTAATGTGCTCATGGCACGCATTATTCAAAATACGTGCCATGAGCAAAATAAAAACCACACCCTGCCCCTTCCCTTGCCAAGGGGAGGGAACAAGTCACGCTGTCATTCCGGCCACCGAGCCGGAATCTTGTGGCACCCAGGGTCGCATTGAAAAAGATGCCGGCTCAAGGCCGGCATGACTGACTTACGCGCAAATGAGCCGGTCAATCCCGCCCAATCCCGTACTTCTTCATCTTCTCCACCAGGGTGGTGCGGCGCATGCCCAGGTGCTCGGCGGCCCGGGCCACCACGCCGTCGTGGGCGTCCAGCGCCTTGCCGATCATGTCGACCTCGATATTGGCCAGCATTTCCTTGAGGTTGAAGCACTCGGTGGCGAGATCGGGAATGTGCAGCTCACCGTTCATGACCGGGGTGTCGTCTTCCGGTTCAAAATCAAAAAAGGTAGCCCCTTCTTCATCGAACTCGACGGGTTCATCGGAAAAAATGGACGCCAGAGCTGCCTGCTCGTCCATGTCATCGAACGACGCAGGTACATAATCGCCCCGGTATTTTTCCGGCAGATCGCCCGGCTCCACTTGCTGATCGGGGCACAGGATCATCATGCGCTCCACCAGGTTCGACAACTCGCGTACATTGCCGGGCCAGCGATACCCCTGCAGGGTCTGAATGGCCGCCGGCGAAAAGCCCAGATCCACGCGGTGCTCGCTGCGGTGGCGCGCCACCAGCTCTTTCAGCAGCAGGGCAATATCGTCTTTTCGTTCACGCAGGGGCGGCGCCGTGATCGGAAACACGTTGAGCCGGTAGTAGAGATCTTCCCGAAAGCGCTGCTCCTGGATCATTTCTTCCAGATCCCGGTGGGTGGCGGCAATGACCCGCACATTGGCCTTGATGGGCCGCGTGCCCCCTACCCGCTCAAAACTGCGTTCCTGCAACACCCGCAGCAGCTTTACCTGCATGGGCAGGGGCATGTCGCCAATTTCATCCAGGAACAGGGTGCCGCCATCGGCCAGCTCGAAGCGCCCCTTACGGGCCGATACCGCGCCGGTAAAGGCGCCCTTTTCATGACCAAACAGCTCGCTTTCCAGCAGCTCCGCCGGAATGGCTCCACAGTTAATGGGCACAAAGGGTCCCTTCGCCTGTTGCGACAATGAATGAATGGCCCGGGCGATCACTTCCTTGCCGGTACCCGACTCCCCCAGCAACAGCACATTGGCCTGCTTGTCGGCCACCTGACGAATAAGCCCTTTTACCGACTGCATGGCGGGGCTCTCTCCCACCAGTAATTCCTTCAGGCACTGCTCATGCTGATGTCCTTGCGCCACTGGCCGCCATTGCTCGGCCTGCCCCAGCAGCCGGGTGAGCTCGTCGTAGGTCAGTTCATTAATGGCGCCCAGCAGATTAGTCGCCCTGGTGCGGCAAGGGTTGAGCGTAATAAACACATGATGGGGATGCTCTTTCAGCAACTCGGCGGGCGGAAAGTCCGTTTCCCCCAACAGTACCGTCATGGTATGGGGTTGCTCCCGCAACCACGCCAGATCATTGGCGCGGCTGCCGCTGCGCCACTGCACCTGCATAAAGGAAAGGATAGCTTCCAGTCTTGACCGCCGTTCCTGGTTATGATCCATGATCAAGACACAGCCATTAAAGCCCATAGGGTAAATATCCTTTAAATTCAGTTGGTTATTAAATTTAATTTCAGAGCTTATCCCTAGCTCGACACCAGCATAACATTGAAGCGGTACACACATGAAACCATATGAGTCGTAATTCTGACACAAGCGTCAAAACAACTCGACAAAGATAGACGCAAAAAGTCGAACAATATTGATCAGGATCAAACTTGGAAAAGTAGGTGACTAATTTTCAATCTTGAGCAGGGCAGTCAGGTCAAACTTGGAGGCAGTCTGTGGCGGGAAAATGGCGCTTGTCATCATGCCCTGTAAACAGGCATACATTTTGCTTAGAATCAGGTTCATTCTATTGCACCAGAGAATCGGCATGCTCTCCAACAAAACCATCCTCATCACGGGAGGGACAGGCTCCTTCGGTAACACCTTCGTCCCCATGACACTGGCCCGTTACAACCCCAAAAAGCTGATCGTGTTCTCCCGAGACGAGATGAAGCAGTGGGAGATGGCCGCCAAGTTCCAGCACGATGAACGAATCCGCTTCTTTATAGGCGATGTACGCGACAAGGATCGCCTTTATCGAGCCCTGGATGGTGTCGACTATGTGGTGCATGCCGCCGCCACCAAAATAGTGCCCACCGCCGAATACAACCCGTTCGAGTGCGTTAAAACCAATATCAACGGCGCCATGAATTTGATCGATGCCTGCATCGACAAGGGAGTTAAAGGCGTTGTGGCTCTCTCAACAGACAAGGCCAGCAGCCCCATCAACCTTTATGGCGCCACCAAACTGGCATCCGACAAGCTGTTTGTAGCTGGTAACTCCTACTCCGGTGAGCACGGTACCCGCTTTTCCGTTGTTCGCTATGGCAATGTCATGGGCTCACGAGGCTCGGTCATTCCTTTCTTCATGTCACTTAAGGATCAGGGCGTATTGCCCATTACAGATCCTCGGATGACCCGCTTTATGATCTCACTCGAACAGGGTGTTGAGCTGGTATGGCATGCCTTTGAAGACATGGTGGGTGGCGAGATTTATGTGAAAAAAATCCCTTCCATGAAGGTAACAGATCTGGCCCGCGTAGTTGCCCCCGAAGCCAAGCAGGAATTGATTGGCATTCGCCCCGGCGAGAAGCTGCATGAACAAATGATCAGCGCTGAAGATGCCCACTACACCTATGAATACGACGAGCATTTCAAAATTTTGCCCAGCATTCATGGCTGGTCCAACTGTGAAAAACGCATCAAGAACGGCAAAAAAGTACCAGAAGGCTTCGTTTACGCCAGCGATAATAATGCCGACTGGATGACAGATGCTGAATTGCAAAGCTGGATTAAAGTAAATCGTGGAAAAATAGGCAGCATCTGATGATCCCCTACGGTAAACAGGAAATCACCCAGGCCGATATTGATGCGGTGGTTGAGGTGCTCAATTCTGACTTTCTTACTCAGGGTCCCAAAGTACCACTGTTTGAGCATACCGTTGCCACCAAGGTAGGAGCTAAACACGCTCTCTCTACCAACAGCGCAACCAGTGCACTGCATATCGCCTGCCTGGCATTGGGTCTTGGCAAAGGAGACTGGCTGTGGACCACTCCCATCACGTTTGTCGCCTCCGCCAACTGCGGCTTATATTGTGGCGCCCAAGTGGATTTTGTCGATATAGACCCACGCACTTATAACCTTTGCCCCAAGGCATTGGCCACCAAGCTGGAAGTGGCCGAGTGCGAAGGCCGCCTGCCAAAGGTGCTGGTAGCCGTGCATCTTTGTGGCCAGCCCTGCGATATGGCGGCCATACATGTACTAGCACAGCGATACGGCTTCAAGGTGATTGAAGACGCTTCTCACGCCATTGGTGGCAAGTATCAGGGCGAGTACATCGGAAACGGTCGCTACAGC
Source organism: Oceanimonas aquatica (assembly GCF_030732065.1). Classification (GTDB taxonomy): domain Bacteria; phylum Pseudomonadota; class Gammaproteobacteria; order Enterobacterales; family Aeromonadaceae; genus Oceanimonas. The sequence goes on along the minus strand of NZ_JAVBHX010000001.1, from coordinate 24,136 downwards.
GACATTACTGTGTTCAGCTTCCATCCGGTGAAAATCATCACCACTGCCGAAGGCGGCATGGCGCTAACTAACGATGATCAGCTAGCCGAGAAGATGAAGCTGTATCGCAACCATGGCGTGACTCGTGAGCCACAACTTATGACTCATGAGCCAGATGGTCCTTGGTATTACCAGCAGATAGAACTCGGTTACAACTACCGTATGACCGAGTTGCAGGCGGCACTGGGCATCAGTCAGATGGAACGGCTGGATTCCTTTGTAGCCCACCGACATCAGCTGGCCAGGCGCTACGATGAATTGCTGCAAAACCTGCCGGTTATCACTCCCTGGCAGCAGCCCGACAGTTACTCCGGGTTACACCTGTATGTTGTTCGCCTGCACGGTAAAACTCATCGTCAGGTGTTTGAACAGCTGAGAGAGCAGGGTGTTGGCGTAAACCTGCATTATATTCCGGTGCATACCCAACCCTACTACCAGAACATGGGCTTTAAGCAGGGCGATTACCCGCAAGCGGAGCAGTACTACAGCGAAGCGATCAGCCTGCCAATGTATCAGGGGCTGACTGATGAGCAGCAGGATGAAGTTATTCAGGTGCTGAACGCAGTTCTGGAGAAGGCAACAGCATGATCCGAGTTGCCATTATCCCTGCCCGGGGCGGCAGCAAGCGTATTCCGCGCAAAAACATCAAAGCGTTTTGTGGCAAGCCCATGATTGCCTGGTCTATTGAGGCGGCAAAGGCCAGCGGCTGTTTCGATAAAATTATCGTTTCCACGGATGATATCGAGATTGCGGAAACGGCCAGGCAATGGGGAGCACAAGTTCCTTTTATGCGGCCGACAGAATTGTCCGACGACTACGCTGGCACCATTCCGGTGATACGCCATGCGGTGCAGTGGCTTCAAGAACATGAAGGTTCTGTTGATTATGCCTGCTGCATTTATGCCACGGCGCCCTTTGTGTCAGCCGAAGATCTTCAGCAAGGCTGGCAACTGCTCAATGGCACAGCGCATGATTACGCCTTTTCGGTTACCAGCTATGCCTTCCCCATTCAGCGGGCCATTCGCATTACCGGGCAAGGGAGTGTGGCCATGTTTAACCCCGAACATTTCATGACCCGCTCTCAGGATCTGGAAGAAGCCTGGCACGATGCGGGCCAGTTCTACTGGGGCACAGCAGCAGCCTGGCTGGCCGAAAAACCACTCTTTGCCGGCGGCTCGGTACCGGTAAAGCTGCCCCGGCACCGGGTGCAGGATATCGATACCCCGGAAGACTGGACCCGTGCCGAGTGGCTGTTCAAAGCCATGCAGGCCAATGTGGTGGCTGAATGAACATCGCCTTTCGCGCCGATGCCTCCATTCAAATTGGCACCGGTCATGTTATGCGCTGCTTTACGCTGGCCGAAGAGCTGAAACGTCAAGGCCATGAATGCCTGTTTATCTGCCGTGAACACAAAGGGCACCTAGGTGACCTGATTGCCGCGAAAGGCTTTTCATTGCATTTACTGCCGGCTGGTGATAAAGCAGAGCATGCATCAGCAGAGCTGAACTGGAATGATCACGCCCCTTGGCTGGGTGTCACCTGGCAGCAGGACGCCGAACAGACCCGCGCTGTTCTCAGCAATCAGCCCGTAGACTGGCTGGTAGCGGATCACTATGCACTGGACATTGGTTGGGAGCAGCAGGCAGCCGAGGTTGCCGCCCGTATTATGGTGATTGATGATCTGGCCGACCGTGAACACCAGTGCAACCTATTGCTGGATCAGACCTTTGGCCGCAGCGCAGCAGACTATCGCCCCTTGGTGCCTGATAATTGCGAGCTGCTATGTGGCTCCCAATACGCATTGCTGCGCCCGGAGTTTGCCGAACTACGGCCTTACAGCCAGCAGCGCCGTCGCCAACCGGCACTACGCCAATTGCTGATCACCATGGGCGGAGTGGATAAAGACAATGTAACCGGACAAGTGCTTGAAGCACTGCGTGACAGCGAACTTCCGGCCGATTGCAGAATTATGGTGGTGATGGGAGCAACAGCTCCCTGGTTAGAAAGAGTAATCCAACAAGCCGAAACACTGCCATGGTCAACAGAAGTCAAGGTGGGGGTTAGTAACATGGCCCAATTGATGGCCGATAGTGATCTGGCCATAGGCGCTGCTGGAGCCACATCCTGGGAGCGGTGTTGTTTGGGCTTGCCTACTGTAATGGTGGTCTTGGCTGATAATCAGCAGACAATTGCTAATAACCTTGAAAAAGCAAACGCTGCCCGAGTTCTATCTAATAATGATCATCTTAGCTCATGTATATCAAATATGTTAGCAGCGTTAGTAGCACAACCACTCCAGCTTAAAAAAATGAGTCAAGCTGCTGCAGATATACTCGATGGCTATGGTGCTGACACAGTAATAAAGCGTCTGGAATCATGATATGAATAAAAATTCACATATAAAAGTACGCCCTATGCTCGAGAGTGATCTCGAATTTGTATTAGGGTGGCGCAACCATTCAGATGTGCGACGATATATGTACAGACAGCATGAAATTACGTTGGCTGAACACTCCCATTGGTTTGAGCGAGTATCTCAAGATAGCACTTATCACCTATTGATTTTTGAAATTGATGCCAAGCCCCTCGGATTTATTAATATTCACCAAATTACTGATGGTGGGGTGGCAGACTGGGGTTTTTATGCTGCACCAGGGGCACCCAAAGGAACTGGAAAATTGCTCGGGCAAGCATCATTACATTATGCATTTACTACTGCTGGCTTACATAAAGTATGTGGCCAAGCGTTGAGCTATAACGAACCCTCCATATGCTTTCATTTGCGCTTAGGCTTTGAAGAAGAAGGCAGGCTGCGTGATCAATACTTTGATGGGCAACAGTACCATGATGTTATTTGCTTTGGTTTGATTTCAAGCGAATGGAACACAAATAATGAGAGATAAACATATGGCTAACCTTCCGAGTATTAATATTGCTGGGCGCCAAATTGCTGCTGATACTAGTCCTTATATTATTGCTGAACTGTCTGCCAACCATAACGGGAAGCTAGAAACTGCTCTTCGTATTATTGAAGAAGCAAAAAAAGCAGGTGCAGATGCTGTTAAATTACAAACCTATACTGCCGACACCATTACACTTAACAGAAACAGAGAAGAATTTCAGATCAAAGGTGGCTTGTGGGACGGCCGCACACTTTACGATCTATATGAAGAAGCTCATATGCCCTGGGAGTGGCACAAGCCACTTTTTGAACACGCTCGTAAACTTGGCATTACCATCTTCAGCTCACCATTCGATAACACCGCAGTCGATCTGTTGGAAGAGCTGAATGCACCCGCCTACAAAATTGCTTCTTTTGAAGCCGTTGATCTGCCTCTTATCAAATATGTAGCCAGCACCGGCAAGCCGATGATCATTTCAACCGGCATGGCTGATGCAGAAGAAATTCAGGAAGCCATAGAGGCCGCGCGGGAAGGTGGTTGCAAGGAGCTGGCTATTCTTCACTGTGTTAGTGGCTATCCGGCACCAGCAGAAGATTACAACCTGCGTACAATCCCGGACATGATTGAGCGCTTTGGTTTGGTAACTGGTCTGTCAGATCACACCTTGGATAACACCACAGCCATCGCCAGCGTTGTTATGGGTGCGTCCATTATTGAAAAGCACTTTACTCTCGATCGTAATGGTGGTAGCCCGGACGACAGTTTCTCACTTGAACCTGCTGAACTCACAACCCTGTGCAACGATACCAAAACAGCTTGGCAAGCGCTTGGAAAGATTGATTACGGACGTAAGTCCAGTGAACAGGGTAATATTAAGTTCCGCCGCTCGCTTTATTTCGTTAAAGATCTAAAGGCCGACAGCATTGTAACTGAAGATGCGATACGCAGTGTAAGACCAGGTTATGGTTTAGCTCCTAAATATTTTGATTCATTAATTGGTAAGTTATTAAAAGAAAGTGTTAGTTACGGTCAACCAACGAATTGGAATTTGTTTTATGAATAAAACGTTTTACATGAAAATTAATTGCAACTGATGTGTTATACAAAGGTGCGGTTTATTATTCCTGACTTAATCTAACACTAACCTTGAATAATTGAGGTTTACCAAACTTGATAAAAGTTCTGAAAGCATTGCTGATAAAAAAGTGCTACTGACTTTGCTTATTCCTCTTAAATGAAAACTGGGCCGTTTATCCTAAATCAAGGAACTATCTTTTTTCATGTTACTCTCCTTCATACTTCCTTAAGACGATATTGTAGGAATTCTACAAGTGACTTTCAGGAAGAAGGTTTACAGCACACTTGATTAGCTGCAAGATGGTCTGGGTATCTAGTTGGAGTACTACAACAATGAACGAATCCATCAAGAAAAAATGTGCTGTAGTCTTGTCCCCATGTAAGCAATGATTGATGAAAAATCAGCTTAGCAAGAGAAGTGTCCAGGATGATTAAAATCTGACAGTCACGAGTTGAAAAGTCGGTAGCCGGAAACTGTCAGATCGTGTCTGAATCACTTCATTTTAAGAAATAGAAAGCCTTACCTCATTCATAATAACTTTTACAGCTTCTCTCCGTGTTAAATTATCATTATTCGGCAAAGAAATATGGACAACATCTTTATAGTAGAGCGCTCTTTTTTTAAGCACGCCGTCATTTTTAAAGTAATCTGAAGCATAAGCCACTATTGGAGTGCCCACAGCAGCAGCAAGAGAAAGAGTAGCAGTATAAGCACCAACCAAAACATTCAAGCTACTCAGCATTGCAGCTGTATTACCAAAGTCATTTTTTTGATCAAGTTCAGGTATAACATGTATCTTCCTGCCTGAAAGCTTTTCTATTTCTTTAATCTCATTATCGCACTCTACATACATGCAACTAAAAAAATCAGCATCCGGCATACCTGAAATAATACTAGCCACTTCATAAACATCTAGAAAGTGCTTACTCCTTGAACTACTAACAAAGCCACTTCGCCAGATTAAACCTACTTTGGGCTTATTCCTTCCTGTTAAATTAGCCAGCTTACTATTCCAAAAAGTTTTTTTATAACCCTCTACTTCAAGAAAAACTTGTTCATACAAGCTCTCCCTTCTTTCCCGATATATGAATGAAGGTAAATCTCCTGAAAGAATTATTTTGTCAGCATCAGATATCAGCTGAAATACACTTTCATCATTGCAATTAAAACTTTCTTCTGAAATGGGTATGAAGTTTATAGTAGGAAATGCACAGCTAAATATATCTTTTAATCTGGAAGCACAGAAAACATCAATGTGCTCGGCCTTATCTACGAGCCAACCGTAATTGCTAGCAAAAAGTAACTCATCACCAACCCCCTGCTCCCTGAATACGACAATTCGCTTACCTTTTAGACTTTCGCCGTTCCATACTTTATCTTTTATTACACTCCAGGATTTTCTGTATCGAATATGACGCCCGGCAAGATAAGCGTCAAAGTACTCATCCTTTAACCCTTTCGCACGATAATAAACATGCTTGTTCCATTTATTGGTCAAGTTACCTGGAATTACTTCATCCAACTTAAGACAAATATCATGTGCTTTTTCAATTTCCCCTAAATTCAGGTAGAATAAAACCAAGTTAGATGAAACTTGCTCATCCTGCGGTAAGTGTTTCCATAGTGAAAAAAGATCATTCATCAATGATATATGTACGTTTATATCTTGTGCACCGCTACGCTCATCGACCACTTTAAATCGAGCAAGTGTTTTATACTTAAAAAGATAAATATCATCCTCAGGAGAAACGGAAAAATTTGAAAATATTTTATCAGCATTCCCGTAATCATCATTTCTATAATAATAATAGCCAAGCAACTTTTTAGTCACATCATGATCAGGGAATTTTTCCACCAGTTTTTCAAGGTAGAACACTACTGCAGGAATGTTAAATACCATTTCAAGGCATTTTGCCAATGTACTTAAGTATTTAAAATGACCATTATCAACCGCTTTATCTAAATAAAATATTGCTTTTTCTCGATTACTTGATTTTTCCAGAAAAATACCATACAGCCCAAATACTTCTAAGTTCTCCTGCTCTATAGCAAGCAGACTTTCCAGAATTATTTTACCTTTGTCAAGTTCATCTTTATTCAGCAGTGCTTCAGATAAAGAAAGTGCTGAATCAACAAGGGTTTCATGCTCCAAGTCATTATCAGCAAGCAACTGTAGTTGTAACGAACTCAAACATTTGACATCTTCATTACAAATCAAAATAAATCGATTCAACAGATGTAGGCTAGAAGGAAACTGCTGATGCAACTTTAGATAAAGTTGTAATGCACTTTGATAATCTTTCAAAAAAAAGTGATTTTCAGCCTGGGACAACAAAAAGTCTTCATTTTCCGGAGATAAAACAAGAAGTTTTTCACCATACATAGCTGCTTTACTGAAATCTTGCATTTCCTGCAGTAGCTTTACAATAGTATGTAAAAGATCAACATTGTTATCAGCAACATCCAGTAGTTTCTCAAAATAAAAAAGGGCCTCTTCGAGACGCCTTTCATGGTAACAATGCAGCCCTTCATCTAATAGACGTTGAACTGTCATGTTTTTTTTATTTTTAAAAGCTTGCATTGCTACCATTCCTTAAACTAATTAACTCTGAAACTCTGTTGGAATATTATCCCAAGCAACCTTTATTTCTCGTAAAAGACGGCTTGCATTCTCTACCTGTTCAATATTATTTTCACTATTAGCCTCAACCAACTCACCCATTATAAACTCATATAGTTTATCCAAGTTAGTGGCTATTTCACCCCCTGCTTCATGATCCAGAGACATGCGAAGCTCTGCCAATATGAGCAATGTTGAACTTATCAGCTCACCACGTTGCTCATAGTTTTTTTGTTCAATGGCAACACGCGATTTGGCAAGACGTTCCAGTGAACCGGCTAGCAGCAACTTGACTATCTGATAGGGGCTTGCCACCGATTTTTGGCTATCGATCGCTACGGATTTATACGCTTTCATAGAACCGCGCATGGTTTACTCCTGATTATTTTTTACAGATTGGTACTCTTGGATAAGACGGCGGCCTTTATTAATCGTTTTAAGTTTATCAGCCAATTGTTGCCTTAAATTCTCAACATTCGTCTTAAGTTGTCGAGAGCGCGCTATGAGCTGCTCAGCTTCGACGTGATCAATACTAGGTTCTTCTTTGATGACTTTTTTCAACAACTCCCCTCTTAAAGCAATCTGCTTTTCGAGATCCACTTCATCAATAGAGTCCACATCTTTCAAATTTTGCAAAAGATGAATATCCAGTTCAGTGAGCGCCTTTAATACACTCACTGATTCATTCCCATGGTCGGCATATTGGAAAATGCAGCCATTACGGAGTTAAGTTGCTGGTTCATTTGGGCTACAGCCATATCCATCGCAGAAAATTGCTTGTAAACCCGAGTCTCAAAACCACTCATGTACAACTCAAACTTATCGGCATCTTGCTCTACTCGGGTCATCTGTTTATTAAGAGCATCATTTTTTTGAGTAATAACACCCTCATTCCCAATATATCCATCTATTAAGTTACTGAGCTTACTACCAACACCATCATCAGACGAAAACAAGGCACCCAACTGATCAAAGTTATCAGTAAGCTGTTTATTCAGCACACTATCATCAAGCTCTATTGAACCATCTCTTTTAGTTTTTACACCCAGGTCATTCAAGCTGTTCAGATCACCAATTGCCCCTGCTACCGATTCACCCAACAATGCTCTCATGTTTGACTGCAGGCTACGAGCGGTACTGTCTCCGTTCAAAGCGCCGGCCTTTTCATTCACCACATCATAGCTGGTCAATTTATTTAGCGTGCTCATCACCTTATTATAAGATGCAACAAAATCTTTAATATTGGTCTCTACGGCTTCCTTGTCATAACCAATAGTAAGAGTCGTATTAGGTTTTTCACCTGCGGCATTGTTCACGGCTTTCAAATCCAGGGTAACACCGGCGATGGCATCTTTTACCTGATTAGACTGGCTGGTAACAGTGGCACCATCAATGCTTACCTTAGCGTTCTGAGCTGCATTTATTTCTGTGGTCTGCCCCAGTGCAGTCAGGCTGTTCCCGGCCTCTCCATCCCCGTTACTGCTGGCTGCAACGGTGATCTGATGATCTTCGCCGGTTTTATCGGCAAAATAAACCAGTCGCGAGCCACCATCATCGGTAATGACTGTTGCTCTGACACCCGTGTTGTCTTCCGCGTTATTGATGGCAGCAGCCACATCGGCCAGAGAGCTCTTGTTAATATCGATGTTAACGGTAAAAGACTCACCGCCAACTCCCAGCGTCATACTACCAGAGCCAAGAGATTTATCTGGCTCTACGGCAGCCGACCCCAGCTTATGTGCCTGAGCAAGCTGTATCACCTGTATACTGTAGCTACCCGCCACGGCAGTGCTATCTGCCTTGGCGGCAATAAAGTCTTCATGATTCAGTGTCGCCGAACGCTTCTGAAAGGCTTCATCCTCAGTGAGCTTTTTAAGTGCGGTGTTAAACTCGTCCATCGCACTTTTAATGGTGCCATAAGCTGACAGTTGCACATCTATGGAATCGGCACGGCGCGACAACTGTTGATCCTTGGCTGCACGTTCGCCAGCTACGGTTGCATCAACAAAAGCCTGTATAGGAAAGCCGGAGCCTACGCCGGGTAACTTCAAATCTGCCACAGTGCTATCTCCTATGCTTTGGTATCAATCAAGCCTCTACTGGCTTCATTTAGGCGAGTAATCACATCCAGCAACTCTTCTGATGGTATCTGGCGTACCACATCGCCAGTGTCGCTATCGAGCACTGTGACCACATGCCGGCCCGAGTCTTCATCCACCCTGAACTGGAGCCCGCGATTAAAAGTACTGACAAAAGACTCCACCTGCTCTGCCATCTCTTCCAGTTGCTTGCCGCTCAGCTCACTTTTTTGTGTTTTATCCACGGCTTGCACGGCTTGGTTAGTTTGAGTGGCCTCGTTGCCGGCAGGCTGAGTGGATACGAGAGGCTGTTTCTGTACAGCATCTGTTACTGAGGCAGGCATGCGTTGAGAAGGGATAAGCGTATTCATGGTTGAGTCCTCATCACCAAAACCAAGACGCCGCTGAGCTTAATGACCAGGTATCTGTGACACTAAGCTCAACGGCGAATAAACCGGGGGACTCTCCCCCGGTAGACATTCGGCTTAGCCCAGCAGGGACAGGGCAGCCTGCGGAATCTGCTTGGCCTGAGCCAGGATGGAAGTACCGGCCTGCTGCAGAATCTGCTGCTTGGTCAGGTTAACGGTTTCCTGGGCAAAGTCCACATCCTTGATACGGCTCATACCTGCTGCAGTGTTTTCACGAATGTTGGCTAGGTTATTGATGGTACTGTCCATCCGGTTCTGGAAGGAACCCAGTTTCGAGCGCTCGGTGTCAACTGATGCAATGGCTGCATCAATTTTTGCCAGCCCGACTGATACCGCTCCGTTACTTTCTACAGTAATGGCATTTACGCTCAAAGCAGCAGCATTCAGGGTTGCAATGCTTATGGTGATGGTCTCACCAGAATTGGCGCCAATCTGAAATACTTTACTGGTGAATTGACCATCCAGCAGCGCGCCACCACCAAACTTGGTTCTCTCGGTAATCTTGGTCAGCTCATCAGACAACTCGTCAATCTCGGCCTTAATCGCGGTGCGGTCTGCAGTGCTGTTAGTGTCGTTACCGGCCTGAACCGACAGATCACGCATACGCTGCAGAATATTAGTGGATTCATCCAACGCACCTTCAGCGGTTTGTGCCAGAGAAATACCATCCTGAGCGTTTTTCATCGCAACCCCCATACCACGCACCTGAGAGTTCAGACGGTTGGAGATTTGCAGGCCGGCGGCGTCGTCCTTGGCGGAGTTAATGCGGCTGCCGGTGGACAGACGCTCCATGGAGGTGGCCAGGGCGTTGGAAGACTTGTTCAGGTTGCGCTGGGCACCCATTGCAGTAACGTTGGTATTAACTGTAATCGCCATAATAAACTCTCCGTGAGGTTTGTTCCGGCCCGTGCCGGTATTGCGTTGTTATTCAGGTTATCGGCGAGGTTCTCGGCTTCTTTAGCGTTTTTTTCGCTGTGTTTTGCAGCTATGCACCATGGCCACCCTGCCTTTCATCAGGGCTATCGGCTTCGTTTGGCCAAGCTTTAGGGTGTTTTTGATAAGAGCCAGAGTTGGTGCTACGCAGGTTCACAGCGGCCAGCAAAAAGATTCCGGCTCGGGGGCCGGAATGACGCGAGCCGGGTATTGCTGACGGATGAAGATTGCCGCTTCGCCCGCATGGTCCCCCGCCTCCGCGGGGGTGACAAAAACCTTGTGAAATGTGAGCCGACATTGTCACATGCTCCCCGCCTTCGCGATGAATGACGTTCCTTAGCGGGAGAAGGTAATTTAAGCGAGGTTGTGCTCTGCCAGCAGCGCAATCAGCTCTTCTTCATCCATAATGGCAACCCCCAACTCCTGGGCCTTGGTGAGCTTGGACCCGGCGGCTTCGCCGGCGACCAGCACGCTGGTTTTGGCGGAGACCGAGCCGGCCACCTTGGCCCCCAGGGCCTGCAGCGCGGCCTTGGCATCGTTGCGTGGCATGCGGTTTAGCGTGCCGGTGAGCACAAAAGTCTGGCCCGCCAGGGGCTGGGCGTCGGTCTTGGGCGCTTCCATCGCTGGCCAGGTGAGGCCGCAGCCGCCCTGCTCGCGGGGGGTGACCAGTGCATCCACCACTTCCCGGTTATGGGGCTGACGAAAGAAGTAATAGATGTGCTTGGCCACGATTTCGCCCACATCCGGCACTTCAATCAGCTTTTTCACCTCGGCATTCATCACCGCGTCCAGTTCCAGAAAATGCCGGGCCAGGTTGTTGGCGGTGGCTTCACCGACCTCGCGAATACCAAGCGCATAGAGAAAGCGTGGCAGCGTGGTGTGGTGAGCCTTGTCAAAGGCGGCCAGCAGCTTGACTGCCGACTTCTCACCCATGCGCTCCAGGCCCATCAGGGTGGCCTGATCGAGATGGAACAGATCCGCCGGGGTCTTGACCAGGTCATGATCCACCAGTTGCTCCACCAGCTTGGTACCCAGGCCTTCTATGTCGAGCGCTTTGCGCGAGGCGAAGTGGCGCAGGGCCTCCTTGCGCTGAGCGGCGCAGATAAGCCCCCCGGTGCAGCGGGCCACGGCTTCGCCTTCAATGCGCTCAATGTCGGAGTCACACACCGGGCAACGCTCGGGAAAAACCACAGCCTGGGCATTCTCGGGCCGGCGTTCCAACACTACGCCCACCACCTGAGGAATAACGTCGCCGGCACGGCGCACGATCACGCTATCGCCAATCATCACGCCCAGGCGGGCGATTTCATCGGCGTTGTGCAACGTGGCATTGGATACGGTCACGCCGGCTACCGCCACCGGTTTAAGCTTGGCCACCGGGGTAATGGCACCGGTGCGGCCCACCTGGAACTCAACATTTTGCAGCTCGGTCAGCTCCTCCTGAGCCGGAAACTTGTGGGCGGTGGCCCAGCGCGGCGCCCGGGCCACAAAGCCCAGCTCCGCCTGTAGCGCCAGCTCGTCCACCTTGTAGACCACGCCGTCTATCTCGTAGGGCAGCTGATCCCGGCGTGCCAGAATGTCGTCGTGATAGGCCTGGCAACCTTCACGTCCGCTGACTCGCTTAACTTCCGGGCTGACCGGAAAGCCCCAGCCCTTGAGGGTTTGCAGAACATCAAAGTGGCGCTCGCCCAGGGGCTCGCCTTCTACCAGGCCGACGCCGTAGCAGTAAAAGGCCAGGGGCCGGCTGGCGGTAATTTTTGAGTCGAGCTGGCGCAAACTGCCGGCGGCGGCGTTACGCGGGTTGGCAAATACCTTGCCGCCCTCAAGACGGGCACGCTCATTCATCTGCTCAAAGCCGGCCCTGGGCATATAAACTTCACCGCGTACTTCCAGCCGCTCGGGCCAGCCTTCGCCGCGCAGAGTAAGGGGCACGGCACGAATGGTGCGCACGTTTTCGGTTATGCCCTCGCCGGTAGCGCCGTCGCCCCGGGTAGCGGCCTGCACCAGCCGGCCCTGCTCGTACACCAGGCTTACCGCCAGGCCGTCGAGCTTGGGCTCGCAGCAAAACTCCAGCGGCTCGGCGCGGCCGAGGCGGTCGAGAATACGCTTTTCAAAGGCGGCCAGCTCGTCTTCGCTGAATACGTTATCCAAAGACAGCATGGGCATGGCGTGCTGCACCTCGGGAAAGGCCGACACCGGCGCCCCGCCCACCCGCTGGCTGGGCGAGCTGGCATCCTGCCACTCGGGATGCTCGGCTTCAAGGGCCTGCAGTTCGCGCATACAGCGGTCATATTCCGCGTCGGGCACGCTGGGGGCGTCTTCCACGTAGTATTGATAGTTCCAGGTGTTGAGTTGATCGCGCAGGGCGAGCAGGCGGGCGTGGACGTCGTTCATTAATGGGTTCCGCTTAAACAAAAAGTGCGGCTGGCGCCGCACTTTAACTTTCAAAGTAATGGGTTACTGGGCCTGGCTGTCGTAGTCGCGCAATTGCTCACGACAATGGGCCAGGTAATCGGGGCTCACCGGCGAGCGCTCCACATCAAACAGCAGGGCGTCCAGCTCTTCGGCCAGGTTCTCGGCGGTCTGCACCATAAGGTTGAACTGGTTCTTGGCCATGCCGGGGCGCGGCAGCTGCATAAAGATGGACACACCAGGGGTGGTGAAGTCGCTCATGGCCTCGGGGTTAAAGGTGCCGGGCTTGACCATATTGATCAGGCTGAACAACACACTGCCCTGACCCGCCGGTGTCTGGTGATGATGGAAAATGTCCATGTCGCCAAAGTGAAAACCGTTGTTGGTGAGCGCGCGCATCAGAGCGGCGCCGTCAATCTGCTGGTTGGGGCGGGCCATCAGGTTAACTACGTACACATCCTGCCAGGTGCGGGGTACCTCACGCAGGGGGGCCTGCGGTTCAGGCTCGGGCTGCGGAGCCGGCTCGGCGACCGCAGGCGCTTCAGCCTTGATCTCGGGCTCACTGGCCGGCTCGGGCTGACCTTTTGGCTCGGGCTGAGCTGGCTCGGCTGCAGGTTCGGGTTCAGCCACAGTGGCGCGGGCTGCCGGGCGCACCGGCTCGTCAAACAGGGGATCGAACTCGTCATCCTGCTCGTTTGCCTTCACTTCGGCGGCCGGCGCCGGCTTGGCGGGCTGTGGCTTCAGCTCGGGGCCAGCAGCTTGCGTCTCGTCGTCTTCGTCCAGAGCGGAAAAGTGGGGCTCTTCGCGCCGGACAGGTTCACCGGCCACGGGCTCACCGGCTCGAGGGCCGCTCACTACCCGCACCTGGCCAATGCCGTCCTGATCAAAGTCGTCACTGGTGGCCGGCTCCGAGGCCACCTTGCCCATGGGCTTGTTGCGCATGGCGGGTTGGCGATCCTTCTTGCTGGTCCACAGTCCATGGATCAGCAGGGCGGCAATGGCCATGGCGCCCAGAATAATCAAGATAATTCGCAAGTCCTGCATTATCGTTTCTCTGTTTTTGTTTGCCTGCCGAGCCGCTGGCACCGGCGCAATCCATAGGGGTTATCCCGAATACTGCGACAAGGGTATGTTTACCATTCGGGTTTGACAAGAGTCTGGCAAGCACTGGTAACACAAAATCATGCGCTTTTGCCGCCTGAGCCCGCCTTTTGCGGGAAACGGCACTGCGACAAGGGGTTTCGCGCGACGGTGGCGGTCGGGCAAGGGCTTATTTAGAATGTGCCCTTCATTCAAAAAGAGAGTCGTTATGTCTGCCAGTTACCACAGCGCCAGCGGGCCGCAATATCTGATGAAGGGATTGTCGCTTATCAGCGAGCGGGATCTGCGCCCCTTTGTACTGGTGCCCCTGCTTATTAACCTGCTGCTGTTTGGCGGCGCCTTTTATTACCTGTTTACCCAACTGGAAGTGCTGTTTGCCTGGCTGGCCGAACAGACCCCCGACTACCTGCACTGGCTGGGCTATCTGCTGTGGCCGCTGGCACTGATCACCATAGCGGTGGGGTTTTCGTTTGTGTTTACCGGCTTTGCCAATATGCTGGCGGCGCCCTTTAACGGCCTGCTGGCAGAGCGGGTGGAGCTGAAGCTGACCGGCACCCCGGTGCCCGACAGCGGCTGGCTGGACCTGATAAAAGACACGCCGCGCATGCTGGCCAGAGAATGGCGCAAAATGGCCTATTACCTGCCCCGGGCGCTGGGCTGTTTGTTGCTGTTTCTGGTGCCGGTGGTGGGTCAGACCCTGGCGCCCCTGGTGTGGTTTGCCTTCAGCGCCTGGATGATGGCCATTCAGTATTGTGATTATCCCTTCGACAATCACAAGATCGACTTTACCCTTATGCAGCGGGAGCTGAGCAGCAAACGCCGGCTTACCTGGGGCTTTGGCGCCACCGTGACCCTGTGCTCAAGCCTGCCCTTTATCAATCTGCTGGTGATGCCGGTGGCAGTGTGCGGGGCCACCGCCCTGTGGGTAGACCACTTTTACCAGCTGCGTACCGGGCCGGTATCCAGGTGAACAAAGTTGGAGCTGGGGTAGTAACCTACCCCACCCACCGCCATTTTGCGGGCGGCATTGCGCAGATGAGCCAGCTCCACGCCGGGCATGCGCAGATCAATGGCCTGCCCCTTCATGTGGTAGCTTTTTTTGGCCACGCCCGAGCTGGTGCGGCGCAGCATGGCGTTGGTCTTGGGTGAGCGGTAGCCGGAGATGATCTGAATTTCTCCCTGCTTGCCCAGGCGGTGCTGCAGCAGGAACAGCTGATCGAACAGCTTGGGATCGATGCGGTGCACCTCGTTGCTGCGAAAATCGCGCATCACCTCGTTAAAGGACGCCAGACCGTCATCGATGTACTGGCCTTCTTCCCAGAAGCGGGCGCTGACCTTTTCTCCGGTATGCAGATTATGCAGGCTGAGCTTGCGCACCGGCGCCGACAAACTGGCCTCGGCCGGTGTTGGCACCAGGGCGGCGGCGCCCAGCCCTCCCAGCCCCAGCAAAAAACGACGACGACCCAGATGGCGTTTCAGCATACAACCCCCACTAAAATAACAAGCCAACGAAAAGCCGGGTCACGATGGCGTGATCCGGCCTTGGAATGGATAAAAGTGAGCGTAAGCTAACCCGGAATAAGCCCGTGCTTCAACAACCATTGGTTATAAGGAGCCATTTGGAAGTTAACCAATGTCATTCAGCTCTGCCGGTGTAACGGCACAAAGGGATCCGCCAGGCCCTTGTCGAACTCGTAGATATCGTCCCGAAACCGGGGCAGGCCATCGGCACCCAGCCAGCCGCGCCAGTACACCATAAATACCGGCAGCGGCTCGCTCACCGGAAGCCAGCGGGTACGTTTGGTCGACTTCAGCTCGGCCAGACGCTCGGGGCTCCAGTTGGCATTCAGCAACCACAGCGCCAGCTGCTCGGCGTTGGCCACCCGCACACAGCCGGAGCTGAGCGCCCGGCTGTCGCGGGCAAACAGGTTGCGGGACGGCGTGTCATGCAGGTAAATGGCCTCGTTGTTGGGCAGATGAAACTTCCAGGCCCCCAGGGCGTTGCGGCTGCCGGGCTTTTGGCGCAGACGAAACGGAAAGCGGTTTTCCATGTAAAGTACGTATTGCCACTCTTCGGTGGGCACAATGCGGCCGGCCCGGTCGATGACTTCAAAGCCCTGACGGGCGATGTAATCCGGATCCCGATACAGCTTGGGCACTATGTCCTTGGTCATGATGGAGTTGGGCACGTTCCAGGGCGGATTCACCACCACGTTGGTAATAGCGCTGTGCATAATGGGGGTGCGCCGGCTGTCGCGGCCCACGATCACCTCGCTTTCCAGCACCTGAACCCGATCCTGATACAACCGCAGCCGGTATTCCGGAATGTTCACCAGCAGGTAGGACGACGGCAGACTGTCGCCAATCAGGGTGCGCAACATGCTGCGCATCAGCAGCTGGGCCCGGCGCCGGGGCGGCAGATCCAGCCAGCCATAGGTGTGGGGGCCCACCACGCCGTCCACCGTCAGGCCATGACGATACTGAAAGCTCGCAACCGCCGCCGCCAGGGTCTGGTCAAACAAGGCGGGATCATTAAGGGCATCGGGTTCGGTGGGCAAGTCCCCCAGCCGTTGCAGCCGGCGGCGCAAGTTAACCACCGCCTCGCCGCTATCTCCCGGCCTCAAGGTGGCACCGGCAATGGCGGGCCAGGGCTCGTCGGCCAGCGCCAGCAGCCGGGCCAGCTGCGCCTTGAGGGCATCGTAATCGCCGTAGCCGGGTACCAGCTCGCGCACCAGCGCCAGCCGGTTATTGCCGGCGGCGGCCGCACTCAGCCGGGCCAGCTCTTCTTCGCTGGGCTCCAGTGCCAGCTTGCCGGTGCTCAGGTACTGGCGCTGTTCAAAATCCAGGGTGGCCCATTGCCGCCAGAAGGCCGCCAGCCCCAGCCATAGCCGGTCGTCTGCCGCTTCCGAGGAGGTATTCGCCGACACCGCCTGCTGCCAGCGCGCCGTCAGCTCCGGATGCACATCCGCCAGGGCCAGCTCCAGCCCCAGCTGATGCAGTTGCAGGCGGGCCTGAGGCGCCTGCTGCCAGGTAGATGCAAGGGAGGCGAAGCTCAGCAGGCACAGGCCGCACAGCCAGCTC
Source organism: Oceanimonas aquatica (assembly GCF_030732065.1). GTDB lineage: Bacteria > Pseudomonadota > Gammaproteobacteria > Enterobacterales > Aeromonadaceae > Oceanimonas. The sequence continues at coordinate 7,463 of NZ_JAVBHX010000001.1, read as the reverse complement.
AAGACTAGGGTTCTTTTCATCAGCAGGGTTCCGAAAGTCCGTTATTCACCATGACCGGGGCAAACCAGCAAGCCTGCCACTTTTTTATGACTGTAAGACAAGGGCTCCTGCAAAAACACCGCTCAGCTTGAAAAACAAAAAAGTGAGCAGGGTCACAGGGTTTCATTCGGTGATATTACAGAGAGCTGTAAGGAATATTATTTTATCATTTAATAACATATTGTTATAACAAATCGTCACTTCTCATTCTCGACGGAAGGATTAAGCTGACACTGTATTCTTTCTATTCATGTTTATTTACTTCAGGGACAGCCACAATGAGCAAGATTTTTGAAGACAACTCACTCACCATTGGCCACACTCCGCTGGTCAAGCTGAACCGGGTTTCTCAGGGCCGGGTGTTTGCCAAGGTGGAAAGCCGCAACCCCAGCTTCAGCGTGAAGTGCCGTATTGGCGCCAACATGATCTGGGACGCGGAAAAACGTGGCGAGCTGGTGGCCGGCAAGGAGCTCATTGAGCCTACCAGCGGCAACACCGGTATTGCCCTGGCCTTTGTGGCGGCGTCCCGTGGTTACGCCATTACCCTGACCATGCCCAACACCATGAGCCTGGAGCGCCGCCAGCTGCTCAAGGCCCTGGGGGCCAACCTGGTGCTGACCGACGGCGCCAAGGGCATGAAAGGCGCCATTGAAAAGGCAATGGAGCTGAAAGAATCCGAGCCGGAAAAATACGTACTGCTGCAGCAGTTCAACAACCCCGCCAACCCGGAAATTCACGAAAAGACCACCGGCCCCGAGATCTGGGAAGACACCGACGGTGCAGTGGACGTGTTCGTGGCTGGTGTGGGCACAGGCGGCACCCTGACCGGTGTATCCCGCTACATCAAGCATACCCAGGGCAAGGCCATCACCACAGTGGCCGTTGAGCCGGTGGAATCCCCGGTCATCACCCAGGCCCTGGCCGGCGATGAAATCAAGCCCGGCCCGCACAAGATTCAGGGCATTGGCGCCGGCTTTATTCCCGGCAACCTGGAGCTGTCGCTGATCGACCGGGTTGAGCAAATCAGCAGCGAAGACGCCATCGATATGGCCCGCCGCCTGATGAAGGACGAAGGCATTCTGGCCGGCATCAGCTCCGGCGCCGCCGTGGTGGCCGCCAACCGCATCGCCCAACTGCCCGAGTTTGCCGACAAGAATATCGTCGTGATCCTGCCCAGCTCCGGTGAGCGTTACCTGAGCACCGCCCTGTTCCAGGGCCTCTTTACCGAGCAGGAACTGCAACAATAATTCGCAGTCATCAAAAGGCGCCGCAAGGCGCCTTTTTTGATGGTGATCATTCCCCCTTTCAACGGCTGTTTACCTGCTTTAAGGGCGTGCTATCATCATCAACTGAATCCTTCAGGAGCTGAGACGATGGGTCTGTTCGATAAACTGAAAAAAATGGTGTCAGACGATACCAGCGAAGCCAACGCCATTGAGGTGTTTGCGCCCCTTTCCGGTGAAATCGTTCCTCTTGAGGAAGTGCCGGACGTGGTATTTGCCGAGAAGATCGTGGGTGACGGCATCGCCATCAAGCCCAGTGGCAATAAAATGGTGGCGCCCTGCGACGGCACCATCGGCAAAATTTTTGAAACCAACCACGCCTTTTCCATTGAATCCGATTCCGGCCTGGAGCTGTTTGTGCATTTCGGCATCGACACCGTTGAGCTTAAGGGCGAAGGCTTTACCCGGGTGGCGCAGGAAGGTCAGCAGGTGAAAAAGGGCGATACCGTGCTGGAATTCGATCTGGCGCTGCTGGAACAAAAGGCCAAGTCCACCCTGACCCCCATCGTGATTTCCAATATGGACGAGGTCAAGGAGCTGACCCGGCAAAGTGGCGCCGTTACCGCCGCCGACGACGTGATCCTGCGGGTTAAAAAGTAATTACCATGTTCGGCTGGCTGAAAAAACTCGTCTCCGCACCCGTCCCGGAACAACCCCGGTTTGAGCCGGTGGAATACCAGGGCTTTACCATTATTCCCGAGCCGGGGGCCGAAGGCGGCCAGTACCGGTTGCAGGGGCGCATTGTGTTGCAGAAGGATGGCGAGCAGCGGGAATACCGGCTGATCCGGGCCGACCTGCTGCCCGGTGCCGAGCAGGCTGCCGAACTGATGGTGAGCAAGGCCAGGCGGCTGATCGACGAAAATGGTGAGCGCCTGTTTGACTGACTGGCCCGGCTTTCGCCGGCAACTGTTCTACCTTGGCGAACGCCGGCTGCTGGTGCTAAGCGGTGAGGCCGACTGGACGCTCAACCAGGCCCAGAGGTTACTCGCCGATGAATCCGCTTCAAACACCCTCTGGCTGGGCGATGCTTCTGCCGGGCAACCTCATTGCCCCATGGGCAAGTACCACACCGCCCTGGGCAGAGAATACCGAAACCTGGTCTTCAATGCCCGCAGCGGCCTGCACCCCGATGCCCTTGGCGCCGCCGTGGGGGCCCTGGCTGCCGGCGGCATGCTGCTGTTGCTGTGCCCCCCACTGAGCGACTGGCCCCAGTTTACGGATCCGGATCTGCGCCGCTACGTGGCCCTGCCCGAGCAGGCAGAAGGGCTGACCAGTCGTTTTATTACGCGGATCGTCTCCCTGCTGCAAAGCGATACAAGCGTCCTGCTGTGGCAGCAGGGCCAGGCTTTTCCGCCACAGCCGGCAATCACCGGCCCGGCCTGGCGCTTGCACCGGGACCGCCACGGCTGCCTGAACTCACAACAGCGCCATGCCCTGGCGCTGTTGCTGCACAGTGCCCGCCACCAGCGTCCATTGGTGCTCACCGCGGATCGCGGACGGGGCAAGTCCAGCCTGCTGGGGCTGGCGGCCAGCCGGCTGCTGCGTGCCGGCAAACAGGTGCTGCTCACCGCCCCCAGCCCGGGGGCGGCCGCTCAAGTTCTGTCACACTGTGATCTTCCCCTCGACTTTATGGCCCCCGACGCCCTGCTGGCTGAGCACCCCGAGGCCGATGTGGTACTGGTGGACGAGGCCGCCGCCATTCCCGTTTCCATGTTGCTGACCCTGGCGCGCCGTTATTCTTGCCTGTTTGCCAGCACCGAGCACGGCTACGAAGGCACCGGCCTGGGCTTTGCCCTCAAGTTTCAGCCGGCGCTGGCAGCGCATTATCCCGGCTTTCGCAAGGTGCATATTCAGGCCCCGGCGCGCTGGAGCGACACCGATCCGCTTGAACCCCTGCTGTTTCGGCTGCTGGCCCTGAACGCGGATGCGCCCGCCCCGCCCGCCGCCGGTGAGCTGCATACTGAATGGGTCTCCCGCCCGCGCCTGCTGGCCGACGATCAACTGCTGCAACAAGTGTTTGGTCTGCTGACCCTGGCCCATTACCAGACCCGGCCCAGCGATCTGCGCCAGTTGCTGGATGCGCCAGGAGTGTCACTGGCGGTGGTGTTCCGGCAGAAGATGCCGGTGGCTGCGGCCCTGCTGCAACAGGAAGGTGAGCTGGACGCGGCACTGAGCGAGCCTATCTGGCGGGGCCAGCGCCGCCCTCGCGGGCATTTGCTGCCCCAGTCGCTGGCCTTTCATGGCGGCCTAGCCGAGGCCTGCCGGTTCGGCTATGCCCGCATTATGCGCATTGTGGTGCACCCGGCCTGTCAGCAGGCGGGGGTTGGCTCGCAGTTGCTGAGCTGGCTCAAACAGCAGACCGACACCGACTTTCTCGGTACCAGCTTTGGTGCCAGCGCCGAGCTGCTGGCCTTCTGGCATGGCAATGGTTTTAAGCTGGTGCGCCTGGGGCTGGCCGCCGATGGGGTCAGCGGGCTGCAGGCGGCCATGATGTTGTGGCCGGTCACGGCAAAGGCTCACACGGCATTGCCAAAGTGGCAAGGGCGGTTCAGTGCCGACATATACGATGAGGGCCGCCGGGCGCCGGCAAACATACCCCTGGTGCCGCCCCGGCCCGATGAAGAGCAGGATCGCTGGCGCGCTCATGACTTTGCCTTTTATCACAGAGATCTGCATGCGGATCGCCCGGCCCTGCGCCGTTTTGTTGCACACCATTCCCCGCGCCAATCCCTTACTCAGGCACAACACACACTGCTGCACACCGCCCTTGAGCCCGGTGCCGATCCCACCCGGCTGGCCAGAGAGCTGGGCTATGCCGGGCAGAAAAGTGTGATCGCGGCGCTGCGCCGAATCATGCAGTGTTACTTTTAAGTTCCAGTTGAAACATGAAGTCATTATGCTATTGACCTGAATGGGGCTAGTCTTCAACTGACGGCTTTCACCCGGATGCTTTTTTTCCTTAAGGAGCAGCATAGATGGAACTACTTACCTCACTATTAACTTCAATTAACGGCGTTGTCTGGGGCGTGCCTATGCTGGTGGGCATTCTCGGCCTGGGCCTGTACCTGCAGCTGGGTCTGGGGCTGATGCCCATTCGCAAACTGGGCACCGGTTTTAAACTGTTGTTCAGCAAGACCGAAGCCGGAGTCGGTGAAATTTCCCCCTTTAACGCGCTGATGACCGCCCTGTCGGCCACCATTGGTACCGGTAATATTGCCGGTGTGGCCACTGCCATCTTCTTTGGTGGCCCGGGTGCGCTGTTCTGGATGTGGATGACCGCTCTGGTGGGCATGGCCACCAAATACGCCGAGGCGGTGTGTGCGGTGAAATACCGGGAGACCGACAAGCTGGGCAACCACGTGGGTGGCCCCATGTATTACATTCGCAACGGTCTGGGTTCAAAGTGGGCCTGGCTGGGTGTGGCCTTTGCCATCTTTGGCGGCATTGCCGGCTTTGGCATTGGTAATACGGTGCAGGCCAACTCGGTGGCTGATGCCCTTGATGCGTCCTTTGGCATTTCCCACACCATGACCGGCATTGTGCTGATGGTGCTGGTAGGCCTGGTGCTGATTGGCGGCATTCGATGGATCTCGGAAGTGGCGGGCAAGCTGGTGCCGCTGATGACAGTGGCCTACTTCACCGCCGGTATCGTGGTGCTGATCATGAACATTGGCGAGATTCCCGCCGCCTTTGCGCTGATCATCGAGCACGCCTTTACGCCCATCGCCGCCCAGGGTGGTTTTGCCGGCGCCGCCGTGTGGGCCGCCATTCGCTTTGGTGTGGCCCGGGGTGTGTTCTCCAACGAAGCGGGCCTGGGCAGTGCGCCCATTGCTCACGCCGCCGCCAAGACCGACAACCCGGTGCGCCAGGGTCTGATCGCCATGCTGGGTACCTTTATCGACACCATTATCGTGTGTTCGGTGACCGGTCTGGCTATTATCGTGACCGGCAGCTGGACCAGCGGCGAGGCCGGTGCGTCGCTTACCACCCTGGCCTTCTCGCTGGCCATTCCCGGCGGGGAATACATTGTATCGGTAGCGCTGGCCATCTTCGCCTTTACCACCATCCTGGGCTGGAGTTTCTACGGCGAGAAGTGTGTGCAATTCCTGTTTGGCGTCAAGGCCATTGTGCCCTTCCGTGTTGCCTGGGTACTGGCCCTGCCGCTGGGGGCCACTCAGTCGCTGGAGTTTATCTGGCTGATGGCAGACACCATGAACGCCATGATGGCCATTCCCAACCTCATCGCTCTGGCCTTGCTGAGCCCGGTGGTATTCCGCCTGACCAGGGAATACTTCGCCAAGCAGAAAGCAAGCTGATTAATCGAGTAACCAGTACCAAGGGCACCGGCAACGGTGCCCTTTTTGTTGCAAGATATTGACGACAACACAGCGTCTGCAGAAATGCATGACCCCGCCCCGCTTTTTTGGGAATGGCGGTTCTTCGCAGAAGTAAAACCACTCGTCATCTCCGCGAAGGCGGAGATCCAGGGGCAGACGACGCTGCTCTTTCGCTCCTGATCCAGAATCATTCTGCCGCGCTGACAAGAATGCCAACCACGCCCTTTGTTCGTTGCCCAACGCTGTTATACTGGCAACAGCTTGTATTCAGGACCTTTTCCCATGCATACACACCCCCATTATTCCCAAAGCGCCATTGACGAACTCAGCCGCGCCTATCCGTTGCTGAACCCGCTGATGGCCCTGACCCCGGTGAGCTGGTTCAACCCCGAACGCCAGCCGCTGGAGCAGGCGCTGACGGGGGTGAACCTGAACGCCGACGACGTGGCCGATGCCGCCGCCCGGCTGAATCGGTTCGCCTCCTACTTTCGCGCCGTGTTTCCCAACACCAGGGCGCTTAACGGCCTGCTGGAATCACCGGTTCAGCCCCTTGCCGCCATGCAACGGGCAATGGATACGCGCCTGGAGCAGCCCCTTGCCGGCACCCTGATGCTGAAGCGGGACGATCTGCTGCCGGTATCCGGCTCCATCAAGGCCCGGGGCGGCATTTACGAAGTTCTGCAGAATGCCGAAAAACTGGCGATCAAGGCCGGCCTGCTGCACCCGAGTGACGACTACGCCAAACTCGACAGCGACGAATTCCGCGCTTTCTTCGGTCAGTATTCCGTGGCCGTAGGTTCCACCGGGAACCTGGGACTGTCCATTGGCATTATCAGCGCCAAACTGGGGTTCAAGGTCAGTGTGCACATGTCAGCCGACGCCCGGGAATGGAAAAAAGCCCGGCTGCGCAGCCACGGCGTGAACGTGGTGGAATACCAGAACGATTACTCGGTGGCAGTGGCCGAAGGCCGGGCCAAGGCCCAGAACGATCCTTGCTGCCACTTTGTGGATGACGAAAACTCGGTGCAGCTGCTTCTCGGCTATGCCGTGGCCGGCCAGCGGCTCAAGGCCCAGCTCGAAAAGCAGGACATAAAAGTGGACAAGGAGCACCCGCTGTTTGTGTACCTGCCCTGTGGCGTGGGCGGCGGCCCCGGCGGTGTGGCCTTTGGCCTGAAGCTGGCGTTCGGCGATGCGGTGCACTGCGTGTTTGCCGAACCGACCCACTCCCCCTGCATGCTGCTGGGGGTGTATACCGGCCTGCACGACAGCATTTCGGTGCAGGATCTGGGCATCGACAATCTCACCGCCGCCGACGGCCTGGCGGTGGGCCGGCCGTCAGGCTTTGTGGGCCGGGTAATGGCCCCGCTGCTGGACGGCTTTTACACCCTGCCCGACGAAGACATGCTGAACCTGCTCAGCCTGCTGGCCCGGCAGGAAGGCATTTACCTCGAGCCCTCGGCCCTGGCCGGCATGCCCGGCCCCTGGCGGGTGGAGAACGAAGACCAGGGCTACCGGGAGCGCATGGGGTTAACCCCTGCCCGGCTGGCCCGGGCCCATCACCTGGTGTGGGCCACCGGCGGCGGCATGGTGCCCGAGGAAGAAATGGCCAAATACCTGGCGGCGGGGTCGTAGGCCCCAATTTATTGGGGCAGTAAAGTAGGTTGTGATGAGCGAAGCGAACCGGCGTTGTTTCCTAAATCAGGGAACTATCTGTCTCAGCCGTGATCCGATCTCCTAACGAACGGACTCAGGAGCAGGCAGATGGGCAAAGCTCGGCACAACATCAGCAACTGGCGGCAGTACA